>NZ_BSRI01000003.1:0-76088 GCF_036245075.1 Dictyobacter halimunensis | reverse complement strand
TGCATAGCCGCTGAAGATCTTCGCCGATGAGCACGATCTGAGGCAGGCCATAGCGCTTCGCAACGGCTTTGAGCATCGTGCCGTCCCACTCCTGCCCAAAGGCGACAATGTATCTCCCTGCCACTGCCTGACACAGGTGTGGCCAAGCATCGTGCAGGTGCGGCGCATCTACCAGGTCAGATGCTGCCAACCCGTTCCGCTGACTCGCTTCCGTACCGAGCTGCGCCTGGCCAGGCTTGATCAGCTGATCATAAAAGATGGTGCCATGGATGTCTGCCAGTGTGAACCGCACGAGATCCGCATCATGCTCAACACCTGTCGTATCAATCTCCATAAGTGTGGCGGTTGGCATCGATCGCACACTCTGCGCCCACGTGATCTGCTCCGCTGGCGGGAGCATTGATACATTATCCACACGTTGCTTGAGGAGCTGCCACGGCTGTTGCAGCTCCTCCCACAAACGCTGAATGTCAGCCTGCCGTCTGCGGCGCAGCTCAAGCTCTTGCAGACCATGTGTGGTACGACCAGCCTCATGTTCTTGCTCCAACAATGCCGTCAACACGGCGACCTGGTGATTGAAATCACACGCTTTTTCTTGACTCATC
The DNA here is from genome assembly GCF_036245075.1 of Dictyobacter halimunensis. Classification (NCBI taxonomy): domain Bacteria; kingdom Bacillati; phylum Chloroflexota; class Ktedonobacteria; order Ktedonobacterales; family Dictyobacteraceae; genus Dictyobacter; species Dictyobacter halimunensis. The sequence continues at coordinate 75,483 of NZ_BSRI01000003.1, read as the reverse complement.
TTCTCAAATTCCTTCCCTATGACGATGCAACCGTGAAAAGGGACACAAGCATGCAGGCGTAGCGCACCGTCTGCGCCTGCATATCGTCGCCGTCACACCACAGGTGCTACAGCGTCCCCCAATAATCTGCCGAATCGTCCACCGTGGCCGATTCAGACGCGGCAGGTACCTGGTTCTGGCTCGTGCCCCCCTTTTTCTTCCCGCGACGGGCACCTACCAGAGTAGGCTGATCCATCGCAGGCGCGTCGCTGGATGCCTCCGGCTGCGACACCGTGGCCGCTGCTGCTCCTGCCGACGGTTCAGTCTTGAGCGCCAAGCGATCCATCAACTGATAGTAGTCCGTGAGACGCTGAATGAGGAACTTCGGCAACAGGTCGAGCATACAATGCTCTTTGGCATCCTGCAGGAACCGCTCCAACGTCCATGAGTCCTTCTCGATCCCTACCGAATTGAGGTAGAAGTATTTCTCATCATTGCGCGCCATGGTCGCCTCCTCCTTCACACGCTCAGGCATTCCAGTAGCGATCGTGGCTCTCTGGAACTCCCGCAACCGCTGCCATTTCTTTCTGATCCGCTTGGTGCTCTGCATGGAATGTTCCCTCCTCTTGGGTCTGTTGATTGGCTGGTCCCTCACTCACGGTGGTCTGCTCCCTGGCCGCAGCCGCCTCCGCCTCGTCCTTGTTCTTCTTGGCCAGCAACCGCGCAGCCAGGATCGCATAGCCTGTGGGGTTCGCATACACAGGATCGAGCAGGAGCTCGGTCAGCTCTTGCCCTTCCTGCTCACCCTCCAGCAAATCGACAATGTGCGGAATGCGCTTTTTGACGGATTCCAGAAAGTAATGGTAACCACCACCGATCAGCACTAACGGGGCGAAGCGCGCGCCTCCATCAGCCTCCCGCCAAGCCGAGGCGATAAAGGACGTGATCTCAGCGCCGGTGGTGTCGACGGCCTCCTCCGCCATCTCCTGCAGTTCGGTCACTGGCACCGTCTCTCCAAAGTAGGTGAGGCTCGGATACTCACCAGCTTTGCCAGATGCGAAAGCAAACATGATCTCTCGAACCTCGGCATCGGTGAGAGCGCGGTTAGGATAGCGCTGCTCAAAGATCTGACGTAGAATTTGCGCCGCCGTCTCCACACCAACGCGTTCCGACTGACAATACTCCGTGATCGGGGCGCTGCCACGCTGAGCATACAGATCGGTTGTGCCGCCACCAATGTCGATCACGCCGCATTGGGCCGTCTTGGCCACGGGCGTCTTGTCGGCATAAGCAATCAACGCCCCGGCACCTTCCATCACTACTGTTGCCACCTCCACAGTGCACCGCCGCTGTTCGCTACCATCGATGGAGAAGTCGTAGGTCCCATCGAGTTCTTTTTTGATAGCTTGGCGCAGGTCACGATGTTTCATGAACAGATCGCCAGGCAGTCCGGTGACCACATAGAGCCCGAACTCCTTGTCGGGAATACGCGGAGCGATATTGGCGATCAAGCCACGAACACTGTGTTTGGTGGCATAGCGCAGATGGTCGCCGCGTCCAGTCCAGATGCGTTTGCCCTGGGCCAGAGCATAATCCCCAACGGCATAGGCAATAGACTCACCACAAAACTGAATGACACAGGCTTCGGCTTCTTTGGACTGCGGTTGCGGCGATGTCTTTGCCGGTGCCTTGGCGGCTTTCCCCCGTCCCTTTTTAGGTTCAGGTTTCTGCTGAAGTTGCACCTCCTGATTGGTGAGATTGTTAATCACGTTAACATCCACGCGACAAAACGCGGTCGGCATGGAGTGCCGTCGCTGTTCTGACTTTGAGACGATAACCACACTGCCCACTTCGGCGTTCCCAAAATCGTGTCCTGCTGCATACCACTTCATGAAATTTCTCCTTCATGTGTACTCAATAAAAATTCATAAACAAATCTATATCTATCCTCACTTGAGCGGTGGTGTGTACTAGTTCGGTACCAGTTCGGTACTAGGTATGTACCAGTACACACCAGCATCATCAGCGGTATGTACTAGTTCGGTACTAGGTATGTACCAGTACACACCAGCGCTCAGGTGGGCGGGACGGTTTTTTTATCGCTCCTCGCGTGGAGGACAAAATGTGTCACGCTCGCTCATCTCTCGATGTTCTGGGCCAGGGAAATACACATCTATGTGCACACCTCGTTGCTTCAAGATGCGATAGATCAGCCAGGATTTTGATTCGTCGGCGAGCAGATTATAGCGATCACGATAGGCTGCCAGCGCTATCGGATCGTTCCCAAGGCAAAGGGGCAAGACCTGTGCGTCCTCCCGGCGCAGCTCGTAGTAGATCTCCAGTAATACCTCATCGCTTACATAGCGCGCATCAACACGCTCATGGGTAGAACGTCGCTCTCTCTGGCGCGCCTCCAGTTCGTCAAAGATCCGCAGGACCAGAGACGTTGCCTCGCGCCAAGTATCCCGGCAAGGAAATGGATAGAGATGCTGACGCACAATGGCCGCCGAGATCGCCATCAGTTCTGACTCATCCAAGAGAGCCAGGTCAATCATGAGTGTTTCTTCTAGGGCTTGCGGCTGGTGTGCCCTCACAGCCGCTCGCGGCGTTAACAGTGTCTGTTGCATCTTCAGATGCTCTCCTTTCTCAATAGACCTATCACTACGATTGGGGCTTTTTGTCGCCCAGACTTAATTGGTGGTTTACCTGGCGCGATCCCAGGGGTCAACGTCAACGGCATCGTCCAGATGCAAAGCCACTGCGACCCCGTTCTGATCGACCTGATCTGAAGACAGCGGCGAAAGTCCTCCCAGTTGCACCGGCATGGATTCCAGGTAGGAACCGATTCGGTAATAGCCGTGGTCGGGCACATAGACAATCCATTTATGTTGCTCGTAGGCTTCGTGAGACAGAAGAAAGGGGTCTCCGTGCAGGACAAAACGGATACGCAGGTCATGCACCTTGTTCTCCTGAGCCTGTTGCCCTGGCGCCTGGAGAATTTCTATCGCCAGGACGCCATCGAGCTGCGACGCGATAGCCTCAGGAGCCAGAGGCTCCGCGCTCCGACGAACATCGGCCAGCGCTGACGGAACGCGTCCATGCCATAGACACACCACCAGGACCGTCCCGTTGGGCAATACGATGTGACGTTTGGGCAAGCCATCATTGGTCTGAATGCGATAGCGCTTCCCACGATAGGAAAATTCAGCGGTGAGTGGACGCGGGATCGGCATCTGGTCCTGAGAACTTTCATCCACCAACGGATGGTCGGCACGCTCTAGCAGCAACGCCGCAAAGATGGGGGCCAGTGCTGGTTGGTCATAGTCCCGCAACCACTGCTCGATAGCCTCGTCCTCCGAATGGCCCATCGCCCACATGGAGGTCAGCTCCGGTAACACAGCCATCCAGGTATAATCGTTCTGCTGCGTGACGCTCAGGAGTTGCCGCGCTTGCTGGTGAGTAATGCTCCTTGGCCCATGGTGCTCATTTGTGTGCTTCATATACTTGATCTCCGTTCATTCCTGGCTGTCTGTGCTGACCTGGGGGCATACCAGGACGCTTGCCGGAAGCCGCTCACTCCCAGCTTGTTGCCCACCCGATCTATGGGGAGGACCAGGGTCAGGCGTATCTCGATCTTCACCCGATCACCATCTGGCAGTTGTGTTAGCCTGGCGCGACGCCGGGGAGAGCCATTCCCCTGCTGGGAGCGCGCATCGTAGTAGAGCGCCCTCCCGTTCTCCTGCAACACCTCCTGCCAGTGATCAGTATCTGGCACAACGGGCACCTGCCGGTGCTCATGCTCGTTCAGGATCATGCCAATACCGCCTTCCGCAGGAGCACCTGATCATAGACATCCTTCGTCAGTTGCCAGAGGTCCCGCCACTCGGCGATGAGCGCTTCGCAGGTTGGCCAGTAGGAGCCCACGGTGATGCACCACTCAATCAATGCACAGAAGCTATCGAGCTCGGCTTCCGTGGTCAAAAACATCTGCACAGTGCCAGTGCGCGGATCGAAGACCAGAAGGCCGTAGCAGCCATGGCGTTGCTCGAAGGCTGCCTCCATCAGCCAGGTCACGGTGCGCAATATGCTCAGATGCCTGGGAGCACTGAGGGCTTCATAGCCGTCAGGCTCTTGTGCTGCTCTTTCTGCTGTTCGTGCCATTGCCTGAACTGTCATAGTGGTCATAGGTGTGGTTCCTCCTCTCCTGCTGATTGATCCTGGACATCCCAGTGGGATTGATAGCCCCAGGCATAAAAAATGGCTGCTTGGCCGTTGGCATGGTCCCCAGGGATGACCGTATAGAGAAAACCCGGAAGAGCCTGCTGCGCAATCGTCAGCGCAGCAGAGCATGATGGCGCATTGTAAACCTGCAAGAGCGCCAGTGCTCCACGCGCGAATATCAAGGTAAAGGTATCGGTGCGTTGGATACGCTCGTCCATCGGGCGTAAGGTGAGATATTCTTCAGCGATCAGCTCTGTTACTTCTGGAGTCTGTGGAACCTGCTGCTTCATTGCGACACCTCCTCATCTGGCGTATACAGACACGTCACGATGGTCAAGATATCCTCATCAGCTTTCAGATGGTCCAGCAGGTGCGTCGGGATTGGCGCAGAAAACTCCAGCACGATGAAACCTTCCTGTCCTTTCAGGCTGATGCCGTAGAGGAGGACACGAGCGACAAGGCTCTGGGCCTCCAGATGATCCGTGACTTCATCAGCCAGGGCCAGGACTGTACGCGGACGACACGTCAGAAACAGCAGGTGCTTTGTATGGATGTTCATAGCTTCACTGCTCCTTGCTTGCGTCGTATCCTCGGCTGAGAGGGAAACTCTATGGGGGCAGGCCCTTTAGATCGCATGGGAGAGATTTCAGTGGGCGGAACAGGAACCTGGTTGGGTTCCTGTTCACCAGTCAACGGAGCTCCTTCGCTCGCCCGGCGAGGAGCAAACGCTTCATACGCGCCCTCGACAGGGGTCTCTGGATCATCTGGATCAGCATCAACCTCCTCTTCCTCCGCACCCTCTTCTGCCATCTCAGGCAGCGGGGACGCGTGTTGCTGCTGCCTGAGCAGGGCTAACAACGTATGGTGCAGGCTGACGAGATCCTGGGTCATCTCTGCCAGGTGCTCAAGGACCGCTCCCTGTTGCTGGAGCAGCAAGCGATGCTCAGCCTGAGTAGCAAGCACCTGCTGGAGCAGGATGGATGGATGAACCGGCTGGCCGGATGGCGTCTGTGTCTTATGCGAAGGTGTGCTCATACCAGCTTCCCTCCTTCCATCAGCGAGGCGTCATCGAAATCCTCATCGATTTCTGAGCACTCCCCTGCGCCATCCTTCCGCACGTCAACCTTCCAGACACTGATCCGGTAAAAGCCCTCCGCCAACGCTCGGATCAGGTGAGCATGCTGCGTGCGCAACATCACCTGGCGCTGGTAACACTCACCTGGATGGCTCAACTCCTGATCCCGGAGGACGTCCTGATAGGCCTCCGCATACAGGATGAGATCATCAACCAATGCCTGTGGCTCGGCCCAGGCTCCCTGGTACTCCAACGAAGCATCGCAGACCGCCAACGGGACAACAGCCCGTGGCTCCACCACGCGGCACGCCAGCTTCATCGCCTGCTGTGTCGCTTGCGCAAGGAGAATAACTTGCTCCAGGCGCGTCACCGTGGTCAGCTCTGCTGTGCCGATGCTCCGCAGCATGTGGGAGAGCCGCCGGTAGCGGCTGAGCACTACCAGCTCTGCCAAGCGCACCTGCAACAGACAGGCATCAAGCGTCATCGCTGCCGGACGTGGGCAACGTCCTACCGTTGCTGTCGTTGCCATGATGCCAGTCCTCCTCCCTTGAGCACCTGAACCTGGTGCTTGTGGCGGGCGCAACACGAGGAGGACTCCTGTGCCGGAAATGCTTCACCAGGGTGTTGTTCATACCAGCACCAGACGCATTGCGTGGTGGTGGTTTCCGGTTCCTGTACGGCTTTCCAGGCCTGCCACAGCATGAAAATTTCCCGCTCGTGGTCATCAGTAAATGCGGCGGAGCAATCGGCGGCCAGGTCCATCAGATTGTCAAGAATAGCGAAGACGGAGAGGATCGCCTCCGGTGCCGCCAGAAACGCCACTTTTTTGCCGTCCTCGTCGTACGTCAGCATGCCGAGCACGTCCAGCCTGATGTGTAAGGCAAGCGTGATCCACCAGCCCTCGTGATCGCCAGATAACGGCTGCGGCATCCCCAAACTCTGGTAGCCTTCCGGCAGTGTCGGAGGCATGATCTTGGTAATAGAGGTCTCCCGCTTGCGCTCCAGCACCACAGAGAGCAGCTGGGCATACTCAGCGTCGCTCATGCGTATGGCCATGATCTCCCTCCCTTACGGCTGAGCCTTGAAATTGTCGTGACCATCATTCAGAAAAACTGCGGAGAGGGGCTGCTGCTCAAAAAGAAACAGGCCAGCCGGGGGCACGATCTCCTCGATGATATCGGGTGAGCCGTCACCGTTCACGTCCTTAACTGAGAGGCGAATATAGGCATCTTTGGGAATATGGGGGCCTACGAGCAGCTTGGCGTGCTCAGGCTGGCCGTCAGGAATCAGCATAATGTAGCTCTGCCCCTGATCATTGCTCCCCAGCAGATAGTAGCGATGCTGATGATCGACCAAGTGAGTGGCCGTGCTGTGCGCCGCTCCGAACTCGGCCGGATGGACCATATCGTTTTGATGCAGCATATGCACCAAAGAAGCAAGAAACCACAGGAAGACGAGCAGGCTGATAAGCAGGCCAAGCGCGAGACCGATGAACAGTCCGGGATGGATACGAAAGAACTCCAACCACTGCGCTTGGCGACGCTGCTGGCGATTGCCTACCTTCTCCTGTTCCACCGGAAGATAGGTCTTTGCCGTGAGCGACTGTGCCTGGGTCGCGGTGGCACTGCGGCGGCTGGCACGGACCATGCGCTGGCGATCAGTGGCGGGCCGAAGACGCCTTGGATCGCCATTGGTTGTGGGGTCACTTTGCCCCCGAGCAGGTTCCGGACGGGACGCCCGTTGCGACATGCTTCTGGTGCGAGACGTTGCCTGCTCATACTCGTCGCGATCACCGGTGCCAGTCCACCGGACCGCCGAGCTGTGCGTCAGCCTCGAAGCCGAGGTCCACCCTTCAAAGCCCTCATCATGGCTGGCGATACGAATCTGCTTCTGGGTCGCCATCACTCCACCTCCTTCCAGGATAGTGGAAGACGATCGCTCGTGGGCTGCTGGCGAGGTCGAACGGTGTTGCATCGCAGCTGCTCATCCATCAAGGAGCCATCTGCGTCGTGTGTGTCCTCGACATCAAGATCGGCATCGACCGGTGGGTAGGTGATGTGGCCTCCGTCTTGTTCCTGATCAAAAGCGCAGCTGTAAGGTGGCTCGTTCTCTTCACCATCGTCATCCGGCCCGAAATCAAAGCCGGTGGGAATGTGTGATCCATCTGGTGGCATACCACTGCCACCAGGCTGCGATGAGAGGGCGCTGCGTGTGTTCTCGAGGCTCCACAACAAGGGAGCGACGGACGGTGTATGGTGTCCGCAAGGGGGATGTCCCTGCTCCTCGCCATGAGCAGCAGGGTTTTTGGGCACAAAAGTCCCAGGTTCAACAAGTGTCAACATTGGTCAAAGCCCTCCTGGCTTGACTAGTGACACCGCGTATTCCAAAATACATGGAATGGGTGTCTAGGCTTGTGTTAAATTGGGCTAGACGCCTGTTCTAGATGCAGGTGTTGGTAGCACCTGCATCTGATTTCCTCGAATTGAGCTTCAGCAGTTTCAAGCGCATTTGCATCTACTTAATTCAAGATTAACTTAGGCTTTATTTTGATTATTCATGGATAGTAAGTTAATTGGTCAGAAACTAAGTAAAAAACTTACTACGATCCCAAGTATACTCAGAGAGTTTTTAAAAATCAACCCTTTTTCCGAGCAATTTTTTATTGTATAATAAACTTAATCAGTTTTCATAAAAACTTACTAAGTTTTGTTATTAGGAGCTTTCATGAGTCCGACAAGCGAATATGTATCTTCCAAACAAGGTATCAAGCTGCTGGGAACCAATCAGGGGCAATTTTTTTATTATGTCTCTAAAGGAGATATTGAACGAGAACCCGGAAGCCCCCCACGAAAATCAAGATATAAAGTTGCAAGCATTTTAAAAGTGAAATCTAGGCTTAATAGGAAAAGAGGGGGAGGCGAAGTAGTAACAGAAACAGAGTCAGAGACTGCGCCTCTCTATGTTGATTGGATAGAGAATATGTCAGATGTCCTCACATCATTAAAGCTGGACTATCAAGTCTATGGAGATGATGTTGAATTAGAGGGGTTGGCATATTATGCAGAGCGTGTCAAGAAAAATCCACGTGTAGCTCTTGCTGTCTATGATTCACCCAAGAGAGAAAATATCTTGGCATATATCAGCCTTCTACCAGTAGCAGAAGAAATAATCTTGGATATACTTTCAGGTAAGAGACATGAAACAACAATAAAAACAGAGGAAATAGAGACATATGACCGCAAAGGGGAATATACGCTCCTCGCAGAAAGCGTCGTCTGTCACCCTGAGCACACATTTAAATTCATGTCACTCATTAATCATTTTATGAATTTTTGGTGTGAACAATATCCAGATCGATATGTAACCAGAATCTATGCTCAAGCTGCTTCTAAACAGGGCGATATCCTCATCCAAAAGCTGTTCTTCTCACCGCTCTATCACTTAGCGAAAAATGCCTTTGTGTTGGATCTAGAACGCCCTGGCGCGTCTCGGCTCATTCAGCGCTATCAGGATTGTTTACAGAAAAAAGGTTGGCACATGCCAGAGACTGATTAAAGTATGCTGATGCAATAGTTACGCTTGGCCACTCGTCGCGAGCGCTTCCGATTGCTTTTCGTGCGACCATGGCAATCGTGACAAGCTTCAGGGAGATCCACCAAGCCATATTGCACGATTGCCTGCTTCTCCTATGAATCCAAATCATCAAAACTTGCACGCCAGTGGTCCAGAAACACCAAGACTTCCTGGTACTGGCTTTGCCGAATCAGTTTATAGCTGCTAACCTCAAAGCGTCGATACAGCTCGGCAAAGATGCTCTGATAGTGGTTCTTACTCTTATCTTTGGCCGTCAAGGCCTCGGCCAGCGCCTTGACTTTGGCCGAGATCTCCGCTGCCTGCACATCGCTAATCACAGCGGCTGGCTCGACGCGCCGTTCAACAGCTCCAAGGCGACGGTCGAAGCTCGCGAACAGCCTGGCTGCATTGTTCAGACGCGCATCGGTCTGGTCAAACCGTGCATTGATCCGCTGCTCCATCTCCAGCTGCTGTTCGGCCAGATGAGCGATCGCCAAGCCCATGTCCCGGATTTGTTCTAATGCTGTCGTTGATGGAGAGACGGTTATCTCTTGGGAAGCGGATTGTGCCCCCTGCAGCGTTTCGGCCTGGAAGGCTTGGTAGAGCGCCTCGTAACATTCCCGCTGATAGCGGATAACAACCTCTTTTAGCTCGGGTTTGACTCGCGCAGCGTTAATACCAAATAGCCAACCATTCAGGAATTTCAGTGGTAAGCAAAGAGCTGTAGGATCACCTCTGCCTGCACGGGTCAATCGGACCAGCTTTGCTTCCGCATCTAGAACAGGGTCGCGATGAATTCGTTCTCGTTGGCCTGTCCAAGAAAGCCCAAGGTGCTCGCAGATTGGACGGATAGGAATATACATCTGTGACTGCCCATTATATGCGACAAGAGTGGTAACGATTTCGTCATCATAAAACATCACACTCTTCTCAGCCATGGGAATCAATGCATTCTCTTCCTCCACATGAACCTCCTTTTCGAACGTGTAACACGTCCGAATTATATTATTCGTTCGTGTAACACATCCGAATTGCCTGGTTCCAGGTAGTTAAATGTATTCAAAACATCTTCAATGATAACGTGAGAAACAAAAGAACATTGATGAGGATGTTTATTTCCTTTTCGGCTATTGCAAGAGAAGCAACTCGGAACACAATTATCTGCTGTTGTTCCACCACCAGAAGTCAGGGGAATATAGTGCTCGATAACGATACCAGGTTTCTTCCGACAATATGCGCAAAGTCCATAGAATGCTTTTAACGTATTGCACCATTGCGATACCGTTAGAGTAGCGGGAAGACCCTGATCTTTTGCGCGAGCACATTGCGATTTCACAGCCTCAAGAATTTGTTGAGGGGTAAGAGGATAGCAATAGATATCAAATTCGCTATCTGTGTAAGCAGGTACTAAAGGGTGCCCACTCACTAGTGTTGACTGAAATGTGTTCCACAGCAGACGGAAACATTCACGTTTATAGCGAAGAATTTTGGGCGCCCATTGGGGATTAACTCTAGAAGAGGATATGCCAAAGAGCCAACCATGAAAGAAATCGATAGGAAGACATATGAGAACAGGATTGCCCCCTCTGGGTCTTGTGAAACGAACGAACCTCACCTCCTCCGCAAGTACAGGGTCACGTTTAAGACGCTCATATTGACCAGACCAGGTGAGCCCCAAGTGCTCACAGATCGGTCGTAACGGAACAAACATCTGAGTGGAATCACCGACTTGCACAAGTGCTGTGGTAATCTGATCGTCATAGAAGTCCACCACACGTTCATCAACAGGAACAAGCACTTGCGATTTTACGAGCTTCTTCTCATCATCCATATCATACCTCCCCCTCGGTGCGTTGTCCTCCCAGGGACCGCCACAAAAGGGGATGCGCAACGCGTACGCCTTTGAAAAAGGTGATCTGATGCTTCCCTCGTATTCATCAGATCCTCCGGCTCGTCCTGGGTGATACGTTCTGCCCCGAGTTCACTAGAATACAGCGGAAGTATTATAGCACAACATATCGATACAGCAGTATTATGATTTCATAAATGCAGTATATACGCTCCAAACGCGAACACTTGTTAATTGCTTAGCCAAGGCAAAAAAAGAGAGCGAGAAGAACATGACTCGCTCGCTCTCGGCTATTTTTTCCGCTTGGTTCGGTCTGGTAGCGGCTTTGGGGTCTCTGGGGGCCGCTCAAATGGGTTCGGCTTGGGTGTTTCCGGGGGCCTTTGCGGCTTTGGAGTCTCGGGTGGTTTCGGCGGTTTTGCTTTGTCTGCCATGCATCAGAATCCTTTCCAGTATGTTCTCTAAATCTTCCCAGGATGGGAGTGCGACAAGATTGAGCCCGCTCAGTGGGAGTTCATAGTCATATGCTCTCATGGCCACAAGCAGCAGTCGCTCTTGCAGCACTGCATACTCATGGCTCTTCAGGCGGTGAATTTCTTCAATCACCCGCACATAACTATCATCTATGAGGATTGTATACTCACTTTTGGCGATATTCAATATTTCTAGTACTTTTCCCTGTATTCTATTACAGAATATTATTTTTGGCTTATTAGAAAATCTATAAAGTTTCAGCCACTTTTTAGTGGATTGCTCTATCTCTATCTGTATTTTAGGTTCTTCACAATATCGAGATGTATAATATGTGATATCTCCAATTGCGCCAAGTTTCGCCACGCCTTCGGCCGCATTGTCGAGCGGCAGCGATGCCAGGATACAGCGTTCCCTGTACTCGATCCAGGCCAGTTCATCCTCTAAATAGGGGTGGTCTGATCGCACTGCCTGCACCTCGGGCAAGGCGTAAAACGCTTCTTTCGTTTCCAGGCTGCCCAGGGTAGCCGAGTCAACGTTCAGGTGAAATTGGCGATTGCATTCGTCTAAAAACACGGGCAAATTCGCCCAACACAACGTCCCATCAATATCAATAGCTATCCGCATATAGCGCCTCTTTCGCTCCTTTATTTCTATTATATAGATGATCCCTAATTGTAAATTTTGAGATGAAGCAGATCTGGCGCAGGCTTGGTAATTACGCTGTTGATCAGAGGGCGCTCTCCCTTGACCAGTTCTCCAGAAATTGGCTTGAAAAGCCAGTAGAGGAGAAACGCTCCAGCCAGGATCATTGGTGAAACGCCAACAACCTCATTCCAACATGTACAATCGTGACAGGGCATTCAGGCGGATCTGCCCCATGAACAAACAACGATTGATCATTGTGACGTGCTGCAGGACAACTATGGAGTGACGAGATACCTGGAGCGAGGCATGGCAAAGCACCACTGTTGGAGAGAACACAGACGTTCCTCTCCAACAGTGTATTCCGAGGCCATTAAAAAACCTCATCCGGAATGGTGCGCTCACAGGCGCATGGCGTTTCATAGGTTATCAATACGCTCAACCACCAGCCTCATTCAAGCAATCGTCACCGCCGACCGAGCTGACCAGACGATCACGATTGCGGAGCTTTCGCAGCATCAACCACTGTGGCGGCCCGCGAGCGCTTCGCCCGTTTCGCGCTCTCCAGCAGCAGTCGGCCCAGGTGCTCCAGGTGCTCCCGATCCACATCCGAATGGATCGTGCGCCGAATGCGCAGGATCAGCTCCTGGTCATCGATGTGCCCAAGCGACTGGAACATCCGGGCCGTCGTGCGCTCAAACGAGCGGAATGTCTGATCGATAGCGGCATAGGCTGCGTCTATATTCACCTCCACCGGCTCTCCCTGGGCGCGTGCCTGCTCCTGGCGCTCCCGCGCCTCCCGACGTGCAATGGCAACCGAGACAGCTGGTTGGGTAATGCCGACCCGTTGGGCAATCTCCTTTTGCTCGAGGTCGGGATACGTAATGTGCAACCAGTAGGCATAGTTTGAGCGATTCTCCCCGCTCGCTGGCAATCCATGGGCCAGGTTGGCACGAAACGTCGCCTCGATGACCTCGGGCGCCGTCTTATAGGTCTTGCTGGTTGCCTTGAGCGAGGCGAGCCCCTGCAAGCGCGCGGCCTCCCAGCGATGATAACCATCGATCACAAGATAGCCAATGTCTGACTTTGTGACCTCAATGTTCGGCCATGTTGCCGGGTCGCTCAAGGCCAGGCGCTCCAGATGCTCTGTATTGAGCGTCCGTTGTGCCAGATCGGCCCCTTCGATGCCGGCATCTCGCAGGCTCGCCAGATCTTCCAGTTTCAAGGTCAGGTGTCGGCGATCTTCCTTTAGCAGTGTGACCATGCGTGCTTCCCATCCTCTCCGTGTGCTCATCGCAAGCTCAGGCACGATATAAACGTTTATATGATTCAGCTTTCTTTGGCTGCTTCCCCCCTCATCACGCGACAACGGGGATCATGGTAACTCTGCTGATGAGGGATCTGTCGCAACTTTGGTGAAGGATGGGCTTCTTCTCTTGGTGGGTATCTATCGTTAACAACAGCAGCTTGCTTTCGGCTCGACTGCTTGCTTGGATGGTTCGTATATTGAGATGAGAGAAGCTGGGCACTGAACCCCGGTCCTTATTGGTACCGTGTGCCCGCTCACTTTTTAGACGCTCCTTCCTTTCACGCTGGGTAGATGCACGAAGAGGAAAGAGAGGAGTACCCCCTTCTTGACGGCATGGCAAGACAGCGGTGGTCAGCAAATATGACCGCTCCAATCCACCAATACCACAGAGTTTGGTGTTCGAACAAGTCATGGCAAGACACTCACAGACATCGGAAGCACAAGGGCAGCTGTTCTTTTCTGAGACATGGCAAGATACAATTGAGCGGGCACGTTGGTGTCTCTCCTCGCGCGGGCAATGCTCCATATCTTGGATATGAGACATAACAAGACAGGCTGACATGCTATGCACTAGCACGCGACACTTCACAATGTAACCAGATCCATTCCTCGCTCGTATGATAGCGAGAGAGGAGGATCAATCATGCAGAGCACGCAGCTCCAGAAACCCACGTATATCTCGGCGGTCGATGCCGCCAAGCTCATTGGCATATCGACACGGACTATACACCGCTGGATTGAGAAGGGCAAGGTGCAAGCCCGCCATCATGGCCCCAACCAGTTGCTCATTCTGCTGGCCGATGCTGAGGCTCTCGCCCATGAGGGACCAGCTGTCGCCACCCCATTCTCACTCTTGGAGGATCATACGTCCCGTCTTGAGGAGTTACAAACCCAGGTGAACGAACTGCTGGAGGCGAACGCACAGCTCCGGGCACAGGTAACGGCACAAGATGAACGTATCGAACAGTTGGAGCGGGTAGTCCACCGCGAATACGAGGCTCAGTCCATCCTGCACAAGCTGATTGCCCTGAGTCCAAACGCGCTAGAGGGGCGTGACGATACCACATTCCACAAGCAACGATCTGAGGTGGGGCACATGGTCCGCAATCTCTCAGTCCTGGAAAAACGAGGCCTTCCACCGGGCAGCCTGACGCTCTCGACGTTCTGTCAGTGCCACAGCGGCCCCGATGGGATCGTCCATCCCAGTACTATCAAAGGGATGGTTGAGGCAGCTGATCGCAAGGAAGAGCTGATCACCATTTATCAGCGCCCAACCGCATCGACCAATCTCCATGAGTGGTGGCTCTCCCCTCTTCAGCAGCAGAAGATGATCCGCTTCTGGCAGGAACAAGGCAAGCCATTTACCCCCTGTCCTGCTTGCCCTCATCCGATGGGTGCAACCGAGACCGGAGTTGACATGCTGGCATGACGACCAAACACCAACACGCTGGTTCACCCACACATGCAATTGTGACACCCAGGTCAGCTCGCTCGGCCAGCCGTCACGATTGTGGAGTATTCACGGCTTCGACCACCGTGGGTGACGGCCCGCAGGCACTTCACCCGTTTCACGCTCTCGTCACCGTTGGCAGGAGTGCTACATGAGAGGTATACCATGCATCCAGATCTCTTACAGGCAGCGCACCTCTTGTTCTCCATTGCTGGCCCTGCTCCTGAGCATATCAAGATGAGCCGATCAGGACCGGCCAAATATTACACCATCTCCCATGCAATCACGCTGGAGGAATGCGCCAGGCACCTCCAGGGGATCAAGACGCGCGGAGCCACGTTGCGCCATCCAGAACACCAAACCCGTGCGCTGGCCTTCGATGCTGATGTCACTCGTCTCTATCCGGGCTGGTGGTGGATCACTGGCGCTGCGCAACATCTGGCTGCGGCGGGATATCGTCCACTGCTGGAACCCTCACCTGCTGGTCGCGGCGGCCACCTGTGGCTCATTTTTGAGGATCTGGTGGACGTGCGCGCCGCGCGCCGCCATGTCTGCCAGATCGCGCCGGTACTGCGCGATGTCAAAGAATACTGGCCCGGCCCGGAACACGCCCCACGCTGGAATAAGGTGCGGCTGCCCGGTGGGCGCTACGTGTCCCCGGATCGCTCCGCCTGGTGCCAATTGTACGATGCCCACGGCCAGGAACTCTCCCGCGACGGACTGGCAGCAGCCCAGGTGCTGCTCACCTCCCAGACCCCGGTGGGGATTGTCCCACCCTCTTCCCCGGATGATCTGCGTGATACCGAGGCCAACGCTCCAGTTCGCCCCCAGGCTCACCCTGCACTTCCAGCTCCCCCTGGTGCATCCTCGTCTCGCACGGCGGCCACGACCGATGGGCGCCAGCAGAAGCACGATGCTGCGTCCCATCGCTTCCTGTGGTTTCACTACACCCCTCGCCAGGTCGCCGACTGGTATAATGCGCGCCACACGGCCGATGACCTCATCGAGTTTGATCGTCATGGGATGGCCAATGCGGGTCTGATCGGGCGACCAGAGCGCACCCCCTCGCTCGCCCGGACGCCTGATGGGCGCCACTGGACTGATTTTGGCGCGGGAGCGCTGCAGGATGATGGCCGCGTGGATGGCGGCGACGTGCTAGAGCTCCTGGTACGCATCAATGGGGGACGCAAGGCGGAGATCCTGCGGCAGCTCGGTCAGGAGATGGTTGCTGAGGCCCGCGCCGAACTGGAACGGGCCGCCCAAGCCAGTGTCCTGCCGGCCCCATGGGTGCAAGAGATCATGAGCGAAGCGGGATGGACACGCTACTGGCGCCTGCGCCGAGGACAGTCATCGGGAGCGTAAGTGGTTTTTATCTGCTCACGAGAGAGAACGCTCCTCGTCGCGAAGCACACGCCAGGCGTCCTCGCACGCCGCCCTCATGGCTGCACTTGTGCTGTGCTGCTGTTGCCAAGTGAGACTGACCGTCACCTGGAAGTAGTGTTCCGGGTCCCAGGGCACGCCAAAGAGTTGGCAACGCAACGAACCGTAGGAAAGACCGCTATCGTCGATAGGTCCCTCCAGCATACGTGCCTCACAGTAGGTTTTGAGGCGTGTGACGGCCACGTCCATCCGCGCAAACGCGGGTTCCCGCGCACAGAGACGTTGCCAGTGCTCCTGGTTGCGTTGCCCAATGGCCTCCAGATAGCTCCGAATTGCCAGGAGCCGCTCAGCGCTGAGAAAGGATGCCGGAAGATCCTCGATGAAGGAAGAAGCCTTCCACGCATTACAGGCACGGCACGATGGCACGGTGTTGCTGTGCGTCGATCCACCACCATGCAGCAGTGGCTGAAAGTGGTCAATCGTCCAGGCCAGGGCGCTGCCGCAGTACGCACACCGTTGCTTGAAGTGATCTAAAGAGCGTTGCCAGTCGAGGGTGGTCAGCGTACCCGCCAATCCTCTCACACGAGCGCGTTTGTTGCAGACCGCCACTTGTTTTGCCAGCGCTGATGCCATGTCACTCCTCTTGCTTCCTAGTGCGTGCCACTCTCTGTCCCTGCTCATACTAATCGCCAGAAGCGAACAGATGCTGAGTTCGCCAGGACGTTTTCAGCGTGTAGCGCAAGCCGCTCAACGATTGGCGACGTGAGAAGCCGCTTGCGATGCAGATGGCTCTCGGCCGCTCGTTTAGTCTTTCGGCGTCGCTGACGTGTGCATCTGCTTCTCCTTTGTGAGCCGGCGCTGTGGCGAGATGAGCGGCTTCTCAGCCGGGGGGACGAGCCCGTACGCACGCATCTGGTCATGCTCTTGATTCAGGAGCCCCTCGAGCAGCATTATCCGTTCAGCAAGCGGGGGATTGTCCGGATCAAGAGTCGCCGATGATGGCATCTCCTCATCCAGGGCGTGCTGCCGCTGGCATTCATGCTTGAGTTCTGCTCCCGCGCCCACCAGATGCGCAAACACATCCCCATCTTTGGTCCGATCACGATCCCAGCCACGCGTCAATGTCTCCTTTACCAGGGTCGGCAGGACAATGGCATTGCCCAGCAGCAGGCGTGACCACTGCCTCCGGATGTTGTTCGGGTAGAAGTCGAGCAGGTCTCTAACCCAGAGATCCAGCCCTTGCCGAAAGGCCAGCTCGTGGGCCAGGTAGCCCCGGAGAATGTCTCTGAGGTGTGGGCGAAACAGGCTCTCGGGAATGACGGGCGCGTGCTCCTTCCAGCCAATGTTCCCCTTGCTGGCATAGCTCCACGACTGCTCTGGGATCTGGAGGGAACGGACGGGAGGAATGGAGAAACGCAGGAGCGCAGCCCGATAGCTGTGGTAGCATTCCTCCAGGATCAACCACTTCTCCGAATGCTCATGAATCAGTGAAAGTGGGAAGACATGCGCCTCTTCTTCTCTGTGTGGCACCTCCGGTGTTCTACTGAGTTCTGGCGTAGCATCGATGACCTGATTGGGCGTACGGAGGAGGAACGGATCGGCACCAGGCACCTGCTCTGGTGCTGGCGCGTCGCGGCGCACCGGAAGCATCTGGATGTTGACGACCTCACGCGATGGCCGACGATGGCGGTGGGTGGTGTAGAGATAGCGGACGGCACCACAGATCCCCGTCCATGGCCACAACGGCCAGAGATGGACGGGGAACGGGCGAGGAACGGGTCCCTGGGCCAGGTGCGGGATCCACAAGACCAACGCGGTAGGCTGCCCGAGGTGCACGCCCAGGACTTCTAGCAGCACCCACAGGACCAGCAGCGGCATCCCGACGGTGAGCATGTGCAGCCAGGAGGAGCGCCATTTCCTCGACCAGAGCCGCCTGAGCAGTCCATAGACCAGCGTCAGCAGCAGGATCGTGACCACCACCGTCGAGAGCAGGTCTTGGTGGATCAGGGTGTCCAGCCCTGCCAGCACCCAGGAGAGGAAGGCCAGCCCCCAGGAGCCGACTACGGCCCCATAGGCAAATCCAAAGAGCGCGGCCAGCAGGTCGGCGCTGATCAGCAGAAAGAGAAAAAAGTGGGTGCCGCGACTGCGGAGCGCCAGCAAGAATGGATCGGGGTGTTGTGCTGCCATACAGGTCATTCTCCTTTCTATCTGTTGCGCACGGTGCCTTCGCCATGATCCCAATCGTACGTCGATCGCTTCGGTGGTGCCTCGGACTTGGGTTCTAGCACGGCTGATGTTTCTGGCGGCTCCTGCTCCTGGTGCGCCTGACTCGTGCGCGAGGTGGCATCTGGTGCTGGCGGCTCGATGGGCAACGCTAACTGGACATGGGCAGCGGCAGCAGATGCTGGGGGTTCTTGATCCTGATCGGACTGCGAACGGGCGGCGGCCTGCCGGGCTTTCCTCTTTGCGGCCTGTTCCGCCCTGGCCTGGGCGGCGGCCTGTTTTTTCATGGCTTCCGCTTGCTGGCGTGCTGCTTCGGCCTGCAGGTGCAGGTGCTCCGCCTCGGTGAGCAGGCGACGTGGAGACCAGACCGTGCGCGGATGCAGCATCTCCAGCAGCACCGCGAGCAGCGGCGCCAACAAGAGCAGAATGCCCCAGCGGAGCACCACCACGCGCAGGGGGGTGTCCCATCCACGCGGCAACTGATCCCAGAAGAATGCCAACCAGGAAGTGAACGCTGGGAGCGGCAGGTAGATCGCCACCAACAACAGGATGCCGATCGCGCCAAAGAGCCAGGCAAAGCCACCCACACTCGCCCAGCGGTCACGCGCCTGCCAGATCTCCCTGGCGGCCCAGCGCTGGATTAGCCAGGCCAGCAGCAGAGACAGTGGGCCAAGGAGCCAACCGAGCACCAGCAGCCCAATCAGCGCGACACCACCACGTGCGGCATCTCGCCACCTGATCGTGACCCCATCCAGAGAAAACGATGGTTCCTGGTTCATGTAGATGGTCCCTCCTCTCCTGAGATGGGCCAGAGCAGGCGGCGAGCGTACCTCCGGATCTGGCTCCTAGTCCAGTTCGAGTTTGCGGATGACGATGCGCGCCCGTTGCTCCTCGCTTTCGATGCGATCCCGCCGGGCCGCGACGACGGCATTGTAGGCATCAGGCGCGCAAAAATACCACACAGCGGCAAAGTGCTCAAGATGGGATGGGAAGACGATCTGCCCGTAGCGCTGGAAGCTTTTGCGCGACAACTCGACTTCAATGGCGATCCGTTCACCAGCGGCAATGGGAACAACCTCCCCGGTGACCAGCGCCATGGTGTCGTTCTCTATCACTTCCAGGATCCCGTCTGGCCTGGTCGGCAGCGTTTCACCAGCCAGCTTGCGCGGCGTATCCAGCAGTTCCAGTTCCCGTTCGCAGATCCAGACATGCTTCGGGATCTGCTCCCAGCTTCGGCGCGCCAGCAACAGCCGAACGACATTGATATGGTGGTAGTGTTCCAGCGCCTGCTCTGTATTGTCCGTTGGCCAGTCAACCTCTTCATAGGGCAGCCCCAGGCGGCGCAGGCCCGCTTGCGTCAGCGTCACCCACTTCGGCTGGTCGAGCGTTGGTTTCCACGTCTTGGCGAATCCCATTTTCCCTACCCACCGGGTATCGACGATCCGGCCCACTGCATGGATGCGCTTGCGGTAATCCTCTGGCCAGGGCAGGATGCCACGATTGCCCCCGCGTGTCGATGCTTCCTCCGGATCATCGGTGCGCTCTGGTGCTGCTCCCTCGCGTGGCCTGCGGAGGCCAAGCGGAGACACGTTCGTGGCAGGGGCATAGCCAGGCGCAAAGGACTGCCCCAGGGTATCATAACGCATGTATTTTTGCTCACCAACGAGGCGCATCCCCAGCAGATCGCGTGGTGTCGGGAGTGATGATCCGTAGTGAGAGCGGCGTGGCTCATCTGGGTACTGTGGGTGCGATGAAATCCGGCGCGAGCTCATAGGCGTCCTTTCCTTTGCAGGTAGCACGACAGCATGTATTGACATGCATCGATGTATCACTATCCGCTATATACGTATCAAGATGCATGAGGGTTACATTGGAACCTGCCAACAACAATCTTGCCTGTTCAAGAGCTGTTATGCATTTGTAGGGAAGGGGATATATTTCCCTGTTGTCTGCTTCTTTTTGCAGAACGAACGCAGGACTGACGATATTTTGAGATTGCATGGAAGCAAGAGGCACGGCTTTGGTTGCTTGTTTTGTGGGACTCATGTATAAAATAGAAAGGGGGCACTGAACCCCGGTCCTTGTTGGTGCCGTGTGCCCTCTCACTTTTTTAGACACATCTTTTGTTTGACCCAAGGTAGCTTTACGGAAAGGAATATGATGTGGTTCTCTCGGCCGTTTCCCTTGCTATCTGCCAGATACCATCCAACCTCTCCTGATGAAGGAGTATAGCTCCTCTCAAGGTCGCTGTGGAACAGTGTGGATTGTCTGGCTGGCTCATTAGCTGCGCGGTACCCTGTGAAGGTGAAAAGGAAGACGGGTACGCCGCACAGAGGAAAGTGTCCTCTTTGGCAATCCACGTGAGTACCCTACTCCTTTCATACTTCTCTTGCAACCTCAGCAGAAATACGTAGCACAAAAGTGTTCCGTAGTTATAACTCAGTACTACATTTCCTATTCTCCTTTGCTACCACTATCTAGTTATGCTAGTATTGAACCACCAGCGAGCTACGTCTGGTTATAGAGAGTTCCCACTACGTGGCCGTGATCACCCCTCACCAGGTAGTGATTGCGGCCTTGTTCTGACTGCATGCAACACCATGTAACGATGAGAAAACAACATGCAACGACATATAGTGATGGCAATCGTGCATCCAAGGCTGGCTTCGGGCAAACAGGGAAATGCGCTGAGCGCCGGTGGGGAGCGCGACGAAAATTGTTTGTTCTCGCCATTTCTCTCTTTTCTTTGTCTCTGAGGATCAGGTATGGCGAGAACACCTCCCACCTTCGTTCTCTTCTCCCCTATCCGATACGTGGGCTGGCTTTCCAAGGAGTTCATCCACCTGGCGTCTCTGTGATGGTGCATCACTCTTTACCCCATCCCCATCCAGGCGTGATAGCTATAGTGGATCAAGCATCTGAAACGGAATATCGTCAGGTAACGAAATGGAGATCCCATGTGTGGCTGTTGGTCAATGGTCACTATCGCATCGCGAGCTGGAGGACGTGACCAAAGATCACCAGGGCCGCACATGGGAGCGTGTTCCTCTTAGAGGGAGGACTGCTGGAGGATGGCTTTGTTCAGGGCAAATGTCATCTGTCCCTCAGAGAGACAGGAGAACGTAAACGCGGTGTGTTTAGGGTGGGCAAGATCATCAAACTGCGTGTAAAGCATTTGGATCTCTTTCCAGAGTGAGCGATTCCCACGGATTTTTTCTGGGAAGAACTGAAGCATACGATGCGTTTCCCGCTCTTCTACTACATACACTTTAGCCCCCGTTGCTTTGCGCCAGAGCGAATACCCCAAGGTCGGAAGATGGATCTGCAGGAAAAAGCGGAAATCGGGATCATCAAAGAGCTGGGATTGAAAGGCCGTTGTTTCTACCAGCTCTAAAGGGATGCAGGGAAGCAGGGGGCGTTTGACGCCGTCGCCAGCATGCAGGAACATGAATTCGCCACCATACTCACAGACACGCCCCACCAAGCTATCACCGACCTTCTCGGCTTCCAGCATCACTTTGATCAAGCCCTGCGCCCAGTTGAAGACGATTCTCCCTCCAGGGGCCAGGGCGTTGATCCAGGAGGGTTCGAGCCGTTCATGCGCCCCGGTCACGATCAGCGCGTCAAACAGACCAAGGTTGGCCAGCAGATTACGGCCATCAGCGTGCAGGACCCGGACACCAGAGCCAACAATGCGCTCTATGCGTGTGCGTGCAGCATCGAGGAGCGCCGCGTTGATATCGATCGTAACGACATTGGCAGCACCAACCAGCGATGCGACCAGCGCCGCATTATAGCCGGTGCCGGTCCCGATTTCCAGAACGCGGCTCCCTGGGCGCAGGTGGACTGATTGGAGCATCCTCGCCATCAGCCCCGGATGAGAGGAGCTGCTATCTGGATAGCCCTCCGGATCAATCGAGATGGTGAGTGGCTGGTTGGTGTAGACCTTGTGTAGCCACTCAGCCTGGTCGGAGGACGCCATCCTCCATTCTCGTGCATTGGGGCTAACCCGGTCAAAAAAAACAGGCACAAAGGCATGGCGCGGGACGCGGCGAAAGGCGTTGAGGATATCTGCTTGTTGGACGTCTTCAGCCTGGATGGCTCTGACGAGTTGATCCTGCAACACAGTAACAGTGGCTTGATCCATAGGTTTCTCTTCCTTTCATGCTGACACGGGTGAGAAAAAAAGGAGGAGAAAACACATTTCAATGTTTCTCCTCCCGTGCCGGTTGTGCACTCCCGTGCACTTACTTATTTCTTGTTGTCATCTTCGCCCGGCGATGGTTCTGGACCGAGATCCTCATAATCACCATCGTTACCTCGGGGATCATCGGGTTTTGGGTCGGGTTCCGGTTTGGGATCGTCGCCCCACATGACATGTTCGTTTTCCATGATGAATTCCCTTTCTGCATACTATAACATCTCAGTGTTTGTGTATCATAGTATGCCTATCAATAGAACAAACAGGATTGCCTTACCTACAAACGTAAGTTGTCTTACTTTGCTTGTAATACAATTTTTACATTTCACACTATACCATATCATTGCATAGCATTGCAACAAACAAGCAGTATGATGCATATCATTGCATTTTATGCCGATGACGTTGCGAATAGTGGTAAGATAAGATGAGTACAAAACAGGACGGAGGGCTTTATGGGAGAACAACCAGAGTGGATCACGCTGGGTGACGCTGCCCAGTATTATCATGTGGCGAAAAGTACCATTTCTCGCATTATCAGGAAACACAATATTTCAACGTCAAAAGATATTGTTGACCCACGTATCCTGCTCATTGACCGCCGGGAGCTTTTTGGGATCATGAACCAAAGTGTGAAATATGGACATCGTGAGCCGGGAACCGTGACGCAGAGCCAGCAATCACTAGACCAGGCGGCGCAGATCTCTAGCCATGACAGCTAATTGGCTGTCATGGTGAGCGCCAGGCGCCGGCGTTGTGACCATCGGTCAGGGAGGGCATGAAGATGACCGTCACAGCAGCCGCAACGGAGCAGCGAAGAGCGCAACGTGCCGACTGCTACCTTGAAAAGAAAAAGGAACGCGACCTGTTTTGCTATAATGATCTGTTTATGCAGGAGGCTTCTATGGAGGATACCTATATTTATCTCCAGGGAGAAGGAGAGACTGGGATCTTTATCAAGGAGAGTACCGTGACTTCGGTTCGCTGTGACTTAGCTCAAAGCACGGCGGTCATAACCACAAGTGACTCTGATGAGTGTTACACGGTCGTTGGTTATTTGGCAGTTCACCAGCTTCACGATCATTTTTACCAATATTCAAAGCTCAAGCTCTTTCGTTATGAACAATGAGGAGGGAGACGAATACGCCTATGATGTTTGACGACTTGACCACGACCCAGATAGAGCTGATCGTTCATGTGAAGGCCGCCTGCCAAGCAATCAAGTTCTTGCGCAACGTTGAGCCGTTGGAGTGTCTCCAGGGCAAGGAGCACTACGAGGAGTGGGTCCGCCATATGAGTGCCCTCAATACGACTCGAACGCGGTTAGGCATGGCTGCTGAATATTTGCATAGTGACCTCAATAGCTTCAATGATGCCGTTATTTATGCCGATCGGACAGGCGAGGAGCGGACCATCATTATCGATTATGGGGACGATGACTACGATCCCGATCAGCTAGAATGATTCACTATTGCTGAGGACATTGCCAAGGGACGAGAGCGAAAAGCCCCTGGCAATGTTTGGTAACCCAGCCCTGTCCCTGTTCTACAGGGACACAAGAAACATCGCCCCATCGGATTTGGAGCCCTGTTTCTGTTTCCAGTATACAGATGCGTGACGACAGATCTGGTGTCACAGGCTCAGTTGCAGCACGCGTGTGTGACCCCGGCAGCATGTCACTGCGTGACGATTCTGCGTTACGGAAGATGCCTTGTTGCCGCAATCACCACCCCTGATCCAGATGATCTCCAGCCGTGACGACTAACCGGCGAGCGTTCCACAGATCTTCACACACCCTCATCATCGTCGGGGGCCTAGCTGGTTTTTATGTGGCTCCGGCGCTGCATCTGTACCACCTGCATGACACCAGGACAAAGGGAGTGCCTAGACGATAGTGTCCATCCCCTGGAGAAGTAAGATGGTGTGCAGCTGGCGATTGCAAGGCCTCTGCTTGCTCTGGCTCTCCAGTCGCACCGAGAACCGTACGAACGAATGCGGCTTTTTTGCCTGCCAGCAGACTGTGCAGGGCTCAAACCTCATCCTCCCGCAGAGCGTTCTTACCGGTAAGAAGCCGTGCCTCTGCTTCGGCAGCAGCATGCTCGGCTGCAAGGCTTCCTATGACGATGCTATAGCTGCATTGAGAGCCATAAATATATAGAGCTAAATATAAACGTCTTGCTGGCTATTGACGATACTCCGATCTTTGGTTTATATAGTGATAATACGTTATTGAGAGATATAGATATATTATCTCATTTGGAGGGCAAGGATGCATGTTGACTACTCGATATATATTCAAGAGCAATGAGCTCAAAGATAGGTATAGTAACGGTTCCATTGACCACCAGGCGTATCTCTCCTCACTTGCCACCATCAAAAGGGAAGTGGAAGAAGAAATCGCTGTCTTTGAGAAGCAACAGTTGCAGGAAGCCAACCAAGCACGAGCGCAGCGTCAACAACAGGCCGATGAGCTCCGACTCCAGCTGGAAGCAGAGAAACCAAAACAGGTACAAACCACAACGATCGTGAAAGCAAAGGAGAAGCCTATGCAACCCGTGCAACCACCATCACTGGAAGAGCAATTGTCACAAGCCAGGGAAGACTTTTATCAAAAAGAAGCCCCAACCATCATTGATGGATACAAGCGAGACGCCAAAAAACATCGAGCCCGGCATGATAAGATGCAGCTGGCGGTGATTGCTGGCTCAGCACTGGCGACAAGTACCACCGCCGCCACGATCTTTACAAATACCACCAATATCTCTCTCACCCTCAAAGTGGTTGCGGCCTGCTTTAGCTTATTGGTCAGCATTGCCTCCGGATCGATGGCCTACTTTAAATACAAGGAACGGAGCAATGATACGCAAAAAGCGGCTGATACGATCGAAGATGACCGTAGTGCCTTAAAACTAGGAATAGGACCCTATAAAGATACACCACATAAGGATGCATTAATCACATTTGCAGGAAATACCCATAAAACCATTGCAGAGCATAAGAAAAAACAGCAACTTCTCGATCAGCCACCGGAAGCAAAATCCAACCAGGGTGGTCAATAACAGCCTCATGGACCATGTATGGCACACACGCTTTTCCTGGGAACAGCGGAACGGATCGTAACGGTACAGTGACCAGGAAATGGGAGAGCAGGCGGTTTTAGGTCCTCCGCTTGCTCTGACCCTCCAGCAGCACCGTCAACCGTACAATCTCAGCCTCTTTGTCTGCCAGCAGACTCCGCAGAGTGTGAGCCTCATCCTCCAGCATGGTATTCCTGGCGCGCAGGAAACGCGCCTCCGCCTCAGCAGTATCACACCGGGCAGCTAAGAGCCTGGCGCTCTGCAGCAAACCCGTCCGTTCAAAGCGCCAGTGATCTCGACCGACGGAGAGGTCCGGGGTAAGAGGAAGGCGTCCGCACACACGTTCGATCAGATGCCTGCTCTCCAGATCCTGCTTCTTGTGCTTTCTATGGGCACGCTGACGACACCGATTGGAACAGTATTCCCGTTCCCGATGACCGCCTTTCGCCCTGGGTGGTAGCCTCTTCCCACACTCCACACACGCATACATACGCTCACCTTGCCCCTGATATCCATCAATCGTAACGGTCACGATTGCAGTAGGGTGCGACCAGGTTTTTTGCGCGAGGGAGAGCCTCATCCTATGGTTGTGGATAAGGACACGACCAACATATTCTCTTGACTGCAGATGGACGGGCAATGTCACGGCTATCCTCAGTACAGCTTGCTTGTTTCTTGACTATCTTCTATCATGAACATATCGTTCTAGGCGTGAGAGTATGAATGCGTCTTCATTTTCGGGGATGAGGGGCAGGAAAGAGATATCTACCTACTATGTCACATACAAAGCAGACCCGACGCATCACGCATGCGTCTCGTGGTACGCTCCTCCACATTCTTGAGGCGCTTCCCGGGGCCGTATTGGTCATCGATGATGATGCGACGATTGTGTATGCCAATGCGCATGCACAGGCTATGACCGGAGCCACACCGGGGGAGGTCGTTGGGACGTCCTTGTGGCGCTGTGCACCCCAGTTGGTGAGTCCCCAACTCTATCAGGCGGTCCAGCAGGCCTCACAGACCAGCAACCCAATCAACGTCGCGTATGTGTCTCCCGCCACCAAGAACAGGTTGCACGTCTCTCTTTCGCCGACCGATGAAGGCCTCGTGCTCTTTTTCCATGGCGATCCGGAACCACTGCCCCACCAGGAGGCCTGGAACCGGGACGAACGGATGTATCGGGATCTGCTGGAAAGCTGCGCTGATGCTGTCACGCTTGTGACCCCCGATGGGGTGATCCTCGACATCAATCAGCCTACCCTGGCAGGTGTACACCGGCGGCGGGAGGAGGTGATCGGCACTCCACTCACCGAGCTGCCTGTGTGGTCCCATGACCCTATGGTCCAACAGCAATTGCGTGCCGCCATGGCGCAAGCCAGCCAGGGAGAAACCGTGCGCTTTGAGGTCAGCATCCATCCACGAACTGGCCTGTCTCTGAACATGGTGATGACGATTATCCCCCATTGTGACGCTCGCCAGCAGGTCGAGTATCTCATCTGTGCAAGCCAGGATATCAGCGAATGCAAGCACGCCGAAAACGAACTGCGGACGCTGGTCGATGCCATTCCCCAACTCGTCTGGGTCAAGCGCCCCGATGGCTTTTCTGAATATCATAACCAGCGCTGGTGTGACTATACCGGTATGACCCCCGAACAGGCCCAGGGAGACGGATGGATGCAGGCCCTGCATCCCGATGACCGACAAGGGGTCCTGGATGCGTGGCAAGTGTCTCTCCACACAGGCACCCCCTATGAAAGGGAACTGCGCCTTCGGAATGGGCGCACCGGCGCCTATCGCTGGTTTCTGGCCAGAGCAGAGCCATGCAACAATGCCCAGGGCCAGATTGTGAAGTGGTTTGGCTCCAATACCGATATCGACGAGCAGAAACGGTTAGAGCGCGCCTTGCGCCAGAGTCAGGAGCGGGCAAACGTCCTGATGGATTCCAGCATTATCGGGATCGATATCAGCAAAGGCGAGCAGATTGTGGACGCCAACGACACGTTTTTGCGCATGACGGGCTATACCCGTGAAGACTTGCGTGCAGGGCGCATCAACTGGATGCAGATGACCCCTCCAGACTATAGAGAGCGGACGCTGCAGGCGCAACAGGAATTTGACACGCAGCAGTTGGTGATGCCCTATGAGAAAGAGTTGCTGGGCAAAGATGGCAGTCGCCTTCCGGTAATTGTCGGACGTGTCGCACTACCGTCCAATCCGGCGCAGGGAATCGCCTTTGTGCTGGATAATTCGGCTCGCAAAGAACTGGAGCGACGCAAGGATGATCTTATCAATATGGCCAGTCATGAACTCATGACTCCGCTTACTGCTGTGAAGCTGCAGGCCCAGATTGTGAGAAGGCACTTGGTCAAGCAAGGGCTGCACGAAGCAGCTGAGGATCTTTTAGGGTTGGAAGAGCCTGTGGCGCAACTCGAACATCTAGTCGGAGAGTTGCTGGATATCTCTAAGATCCAGACAGACGGACTGGAGTATCGGCAGGAGATGGTGGATCTCGACGCGTTGCTGCGGGAGATCACAGACACCATGCAATACCTCAATCCGAGCTACACCCTCGTGGTGCGTGGAGCAGCACAGACCACGCTGATCGGGGATCGAAAGCGGTTAAGGCAGATCTTCACCAACCTGATCAGCAATGCCATCAAGTATTCTCCCGATGCCAAGACGGTCGAAATTGACCTCAGTACCTCCTCTGAGACGGTCACGATCAGCGTACGCGATTATGGCCTGGGCATCCCGCGAGAGCTGCACGACAAGATTTTCGAGCGTTTCTACCGGGCCGCAGGTCCCAGGCAGCTCGCGGTTCCTGGATTGGGCATGGGGTTGTCCATTGTGGCGGAGATCGTCAAGCGTCATGGAGGAACCATTATGGTGGACAGCACCGTCGGGGAAGGATCGACTTTTACGGTCACCTTTCCTCGTACCAGGGATGTCTGAGCGCGGAACGTGCGTCACTCACGGTATCTGAACCGAAGATGGCAATGGAAACGGTGGAGGCATGGACGGCACTGCCATCACCGACGAGATTCTTGCGCACATCATCGCTTGGATATGATCTGCCTGAATCCGGCGGTTTTGCAGCGCATCACAGAGGCCTACCCGCTCTTGGGCCCCATTTTTATCTGGTTATGCCGATGACACGCATATCAACGCTGGCGCGGCAAGACCTCGACATCCGCTCAGGTAGTCTTACCAGACCTCTATCTCCAACGGTAGGACGAAGAAAACGCTCTGTGCTGATCTTGCCTACAGGCCCTTCATCAGCAACAGGCGAAGAAGCCTTGGAAACACCGGAGACCGATCTTGCTCTCGTGCTCTGAATGGGCTTGGCGCAAAAAAGCTTGCCGCACCCATTGCAGTATAGCGTTTTTGTTGAGAAGGAGGCAAGCTCAAGGAGTGACGAGCAAGAAGCATCAAACATGCGTGCTCTTTATATCCGTATCGTGTACAATAGCGAGAGCAATACATGGATTAGGTAATGTCTGATTTCAAACGGCAGCGGGAATGTGATAGGAAAGAAGACAACAAAATGATGCTTGCAGACCCATCAGATCCAGTATGGTTGACTTTAACGATGAATCTTGTGCCTCCAGTCATCAGTGGTTTACTCAGCGGCTTATCAGGAATACTTGTAGGTCTCGCTATTCAAAAACGTACAAACAAAGACCAAGAGAAGCGCGATACCTTGGCCTATCAGAGAGATACGGCAAATCGCAACGCCACATATCTTTATGACGCCTATAGAGCTATACGCCAGCTGGTGGGGGGCTACGAACATGCAATTGATGCGATTGCACCATTGTCAGCTGAGGATGGAGAATCCAACAACGTCAAGAGAACTGCAAATGAAAACATTCAAAGTAAGCTACAAGATGCAGAGGCGGAGATAAGCGCCTATGCACTAATCAACAAGGAACAGGAAATACACACCGCGCTAATGTCGTTTGAACCAATTATCTTCGTTTTTCTGACTCATAAATTTCTCGTTCGCTTGCTAGAAAGGAGCCAGTGGAGCCAGCTAAAGCTGTAGAGCAGTGAAATGGTCCTGACTCGTAACTTTTCCAAGCAGCATTTGACCTTTTTTCTCGAAGCGATCCGTAGCCGGACAAAGGGAAAACGCATGGTTTCTGACGCATAACTGTTCATGCTGTCCAATGAAGCCCCTTCAGAAGCAGCTTCAAAGGTATCATTTCCGACCCATATATTTTCGCACCGATGCGAAAAAAGCCGTTTGGAGCGATCCGAACATCCAGAAAACTATCGACTTGTTGTCTGGAAAAGAATTGCGTCAGAAAGCATCAAAAGTGTGCTTCTCTTGCCTCTTAACTACTCAGGTACACGAAATTTTATGGCTCAAAATGCGAAGAGAATTGATTCAAACGACAGCTAACCGCCGTTCATCTTGCATACCAAGCGTGGCTGAGTGATATTACGATGTTCCGCCGGCTTCAGGGGGCAAATTCTATCGTCGACCCACTATCCATTATGCCTTACGAAACAGTCGTAAAAGCTCGAGAAAACTTTGACAGAAAGAGAGATGCTCTTCTCACAATTGCAAAGGCATGGGAAAGTCTCATTTGACAAAACAGAACAATCGTTATCTTTGCGCTCCGGAGATCCAGCGAAAGTGGCGATAACTATTGCTCGCTCACCGTGTATCGCTCCAGTGCGCTAACCCTTTTTGACATCTAGCGTTTCTTGCCCAGAAACACTTCCTGGAAACTGGAAACCACAGCCCATACAAACCAATAGAAGCCAGTAATGCCAATGATCGCCGCGAACACAATGATTGCCACCAATTGATACAGTCCGTGCCCAAAGGCATAAAAGGGAACCAACACCAGAAACGTCGCAACGATGTAGGGAAGCAACTTCCTGGCATAAGATGGAGCTATAATTGTCATGAAACGCCAGACCATCTGACTTCCAAGTACCACACAAAGAAGAATGGTTCCCCACATTTTCCAGGGGAGAGGAAAATATAAGAAGATACCGGCGATTACCACCAAGCCAAGCTCTATCATCAGTAGAACACCAGAAGCAGTGAGTTTACGCTTCGCTGGTCTGCTGCTGGTTTCGATAACGCTCTGATTGTTATCCATGTGAAGCATGACCTCTGTTTTCTCCCAGTGTACCTCAAATGCGCGCGCTATTCCATAGTACAAATAAGAAGAATAAGAAGCAACGCAATCATGAGTTCCGCTCGTCTGTTTTGGAGTAGAAAGGAAAGGCAATCGTTCCCATGCGACGCACCAGATATCCGAATGGCCACAGGAACGATTGCCTAGATTGTCGGCTAGTTTAGGTTCTTCGATTTACTCATCGCAAAAATGAAAGATGGACACAAACAATCACATACATCATGATGATGTAATAGAGGAAGATAGTCTCTGCTCATGATTTTTCCATTCTACGGATCTCCTTTAGTAGGAGAACGCAAAAGAAACCGCCATACATCAGTTGATAGCAGTTCCTTGCTTACTTGTCACGTTGATAATCTTCCGCGCCGAGCAGTTGAGCCACTTCGTCATACAGCGAGACAATCTTCTCGATAAGCTCGGCCGCCTCTTGATCTCCCATCAGGCTGGTCGTCGCCTGCACGGTTCCTTCATTCCCCTTGGCTGGTTGCGATGTCAACGCGTGCGTAATTTCCTGGAATGATGTTCGTAGCTCGTCCTTTGGAAAATCGGCATCTCGAAGGGTGTGAAACGAGAGATATGCTCCCATCAGACGATCCTGAAGTGATGCCTCGCTTCTCGCCATGCCCAACACCGCAACAAAAAGTTTTTCCCACGTATAGCTTAATGACATATCTTTTTCTCCATATGCTCAATCACCTAAAAACTGATAACTTTTGAATGGACGTTTTCTTCTACTGTTCTTCATAGATACATTCATTGCCGTACATACATAACGTCTGACTGCATAGGAATTAACATCACCATAGGTAAGCTAATTCGGCGCAACAAAAGGCCAGGAAATAGACATTTCCTGGCGTTTTTGCTATACTCAACCTCAGAGATCGTGCTCACAACCAGCGCGATCCGGGGCGCTAAGGCCTCAAAATAACGCAAGGAAATACCAGGTCCGACCGAACGGATCTACGCTTTCCCACGAAAAGGACCAGATCATGCCCAACATCACATCCCTGGCCGCTACCCAACAGGATCTTATCTTGTCACTGTCAGAGGCACGCGATCGCTGGCGCGTTGCCAGCGAACACCTCGATTATGCCGCCGGCACGCGGCATAAATACCTGCAGGCCACCGACCATTTCCTCGCCTGGGTGAGCAGCACCTGGCCAGAGGTCACCACGGTAGCCCACATCACCCCAATATCCCTGGTCAGCTATCGTCATGCTCTCCAGCATGAGCAACGGCTCTCCAGCAGCACCATCAATCTCCGCCTCAATGCGCTGCGGACCTGGTGCGCCTGGTTAGAGGTCGAAGGCTATCTAACCACCAATCCTGCTGCCCACCTGCATCTGGTGGAACAGCAACAGGTATCCAAACGCGAGGGCCTGACACCAACCCAAATGGACGCACTCCTGCATCTAGCCCAGGGCTCTCGTCATCCGGAACGCAACTACGCTATTGTGCAACTGCTCCTGCAGACGGGTCTGCGCGTCGATGAATGCTCACAACTCTCCTGCGACGATATCATCTTTGGCGAACGTAGCGGCACCGTGACCGTGCGCGCTGGCAAGGGCAATAAGGCACGCACGATCCCACTCAATGCGACAGCCCGGACTGCCCTTGCCGGCTACATGGCGCTGCGGCTCCACAGTGCGCCCACCATCAAAGCGGCTGCGGCTGTCTGGAATCAGGAGCACGGTCTACTCTGGCACTCGCAAAAAAAAGGACGGTTGTCCACGGCCGCCATCGAACGCATGATTGGAGAACTAGTCCGTCAGGCAGGTACCCGTGTCCCACAGGCCACGAGCGCACATACCCTCCGCCATACCTTCGCCCGCAACTACCTCTCCCAGTATCCAGGTGATATTGTGGGTCTGGCTGCATTGCTCGGCCATAGCTCCCTGGATACGACCAGGCTCTATAGCGAACCCACGGTATCAGAGTTGGCGGCGCGCGTCGAGCACATGCACAGCAACGCGTATATGTAAGAAGATAGAGAGCAATCGTGACGGGCAGCCCAGCTGGCCAAGCGTCAACGATTGCTCTGTACGTCCATAAGCAAACAGCTTGCAAAAGAAGAGCAGGAGCTGATCGATACTGTGACTCAAGGCTTCTCTCTGTGTGAAGAGGATCGGTGCTGTTCCCACTCGTCTATAGGAATATAGCGTTTCCCCAAGCGAGCTCGATCCGAGGGTCTCTGTAGGATTTGTTCTGGTACAGCTCCCTGGGAAAGTGGTTTGTGCCAGTAGAAACGAACCCACAAGATAATCAGGACAATGAATACGGCCGCAAGGGGCAGATAGAGGAAAAATGCGAAGAGGCAAAGACTAATAAAACCAAACACATCAATTGAATGAAAAAAAAGAAATAGCTGTATAGAGAGAGCTAAGCGCATCAATAAGGAGCATCCCGCGAATCACCCCTACCTCTAGCAAACTTATACGGAATCGCCAAAAGTGTCCAGGTTGTTGAAGTTTTTGCCCTATAGCAGATTGAGTATAGGCCACACGTAATCGAGGGAGCAGGAAGTTCACACCTACCACAACCACACAGAAAAGCGGCATACCAATGATACTCCAACGAAGTATGAACCACACCTGATCTAAAGGCAGAAATTGCTTCTCACCCACGAGATAAAGCAATTCAAGCCATAGTAATGGCAATAGTATGAGAAACAGAAGGTAAAGGATAAAAGAAATAATTTCGATACATGCTCGATACAATCTCGTCCTTCGTATTTTGTTATAGGTAAAAGTCGAAAGTGGAACAATTAATGCAATAATGGCACAAATTGATTGAATGGCTGGATCGCTCAGAATCACATGAGCTTGTTGCCAGATTGAGTTAAGTGGTGCCCACATCACAGTACGCTCCTAAAACTACACTTCAAAGGAGTAAACGCAGAAATATCTCGAAAATCATATGCAATAGGTCAAATCAATGAATTCCTCGTTCACATACAATCTCAGGCAGAGAGGCGCCTCAGTTTTTGTCCACAACAATTCCGATTTCTGCACAAATCATCCACATAAGACAGAGACAATCTGTGGATAACCTCCTCGTCAAGAACCAGTTGCTCTTGTACACTTTGGATAGGAACACGACCATCCTCTGACCTGTTAGCATGATCAACCACAGGAGAATGCACCATGTCTTCCACCTTGGGACTCACCCCGCGCAGCGCACTCCGACACCGTCCAATCAATAACACAGTGACCGATATTCCACCCTGGGTGCGTGCCTCGCAAGCGCTTCGTCAACATAGACCTCGCCGCCAGTTTCCGGGCCAAGCAGTGCTGCTCCACTTTCAGGAACGGTTCCCATCGGCCTCGCTCGCGACCCTGGTGAGCCTGGGTATGGTGATCATGCTCATGCTCATTCTCATCGGGCAGGGGGTCGCCAGTTGGGCCAGCATGGTGGTTACCGATTGGCAGTATGGGCGGCCGCGTACGTATCAGGTGGACGCCTTTGTTGGACATGAAGTGAACGGCCAGCCCAGCCATTTTGTCGCGCATATCTAGACCGCTGACCCACTCACACCGCTTCACACCTTGTTGCCTACGTCGCACATATACTCACAAAGAATGAGGAATTCTTTGCGTTCTGCGGTGTAACTGCTAGCTTCAGTGTCATTCGCATGCAAGTGTCTAATGAGAAAGCAGAGATCTCATGTGGACCTCTGCTTCCAAGTTGAGATACACCTACTTCTTGCTCAGCAGTGTCAGTAATCCGTTTGCTAGCGATCCACGCCAGCAGAGGTATTCGTGGCCACCATTGAACTCAGCATAAGAGGCTTCATACCCCTTTGCTTGCAAGACATCACGCAGATGTCGATTGGTAACGACTTGATCGACTGTGGTGGCTCTTTCCAACAGTCCCACCTCGATGTAGAAGCGCAAAGGAAGCTTTTTCTGGCCCACAAACTGTTTTGTCAGCCACTCTGCCTCGCTGTCATCATCAAGCATCCAATTCCACCAGAAGGCACCCGATTGCGAGAGGACATTCCCAAAAGTTTCTGAGGCCGAGTATCCCACGAAAGCAGCAGCCAATCCTCCTGCACTGAGCCCTCCGATGATCGTCTGTGCAGGATCAGTGGTCACATGATACTGCTCGTGTATCCAAGGCAACAGTTCTTGCCTTAAGGCGTCAACAAGTAAGGGGGAACATCGGAGTTCTCGGTTCCGTGTTTCTTGGTCCAAACTATCAAGCAACACGGCAACAAGCGGAGGAAGCCTGTGCTCATGCAAGAGATTATCTAAAATGGTTGGAGTTGGAATCGCTCGCAGGTAGGCGAAACCATCGAAGAGCAAGAGCAGCCCATAGGGTTCATTGCTTCCCGTATATCCCGGTGGGGTATAGACCCAGACGCGCCGTGTGTTGTTGAGAAGAGCACTGTGAAAATGATGCATCTCGACGTTCCCTTGAGCAACATCGGTGCGTGGGCTGATCCAAGGCTGAGCAGGAGCATGAGGAAGTTCAAGAATCGAGACAACCGATTCTGGGACCTCGGGGGTATCCTCGTCTTGAGGAAACACGTACCGATGTGGATTGAGTGGATCAACTTGAAACGTTGCCGTACGTGCTTTCCAATCCTCAACTTCATCAAGAGGAACCAGGGAATCATTGAGTGAGAGTTGGTAGGTGGTACGCATATCTGACCGGACCTGGTAGGTTTTGTACCACACGTTGGTTTCCGGCAGACGGACCATCTGGTTCTTGGCAAAATCTCCCCATCGTGTCGGACCTCTAATGATCACCACATTGTGTGTCTCTCCTGGATCTTTCCAGAGGAAGGTTACAAGCCTGTGCACTTCATCACCAGGGACGACTTCGATGAGAGGGGTCCCCTGCTCACCAATGTCTTGCCAGAAGAGATCGAGAGCCTGAGCCTGTCCTGTTTGCAGATCTCGTTGCAACTGAACAAGACGTGGACTCGTGAGGCTAGTCTTCGTTGTCATGCACGATCCTTTCTTCTCTAGAAGGGTAACAGAGTTCTCACCTATCTGCAAAAGCAGCATAGCATGAAAATCACTGTATGTCTAGCACTAACCCCAAATGATTGCTAACAGTCTTTTCACGTGACCGCTAATTACTGTTCCAACCCTCTTGCATTGAGGATAAGCCACCATCAGGTGACAACAATTGAAATGTTCCACTTGCAGGAACTTTTTTCGGCTTTCTGGTTTCGGGGTCACTGAGTCTGCCACAGCTAACATATTCTGTCAAGGGGTCCGTCCCTTGACAGATGTTATCTGACTTAAATACTGGCGGATTTCTGCGAGATAAAATGGCGCTGAATCCCTGTCAACCAGCTTCAAATCAGGAGAGGTAGTGAAAGCGTACTGCCGCATATCTTGGCGGCCCCTTTCTCTGAATACGAGCCTTCGGTTTCAAGGTAATGGGTCAAAGAGGGCTGCATCAGATATGCGACAATTGCAAGAAATGTGGCAATTACTCTCTCCACTCAGGAGATAGGCTAGCTCTGCTTTCGCCCCACGTAGAGCAAATGATTCGCCATCCCTAAGATACTTGGGTCACTAGCGGTACGAATAATAATATCAAGCATCGCTTGATACGCCGCTGGATTGCCTTGCGCTAACCTGGTAAGTTCCTCTTGAAGGTCTGGTACAATTCCCTGTGCTGCCAATAAGGTCTCCATTACCAAACCATATCGTGAGAAAAATGGCTCTATTTCTTCTGGCCGCACTCCATATCCACCAGTGAAAGCGCCTGGTTGATCATTGAGAAATATACCCTGTTCGAGGACGTGGTATATGAAGGAGGGATCTATCAAACGGTGCTGCTCATTCTTCAGCGCGAGTGTTCGACGCAGAAAAGCATAACGAGGCATGAGAGCGACAAATGCGCGTCCTCCAGGACGGAGGACACGGACGATTTCGCAAGCGGCACTCTCTCGATCCACAGCATCAGGAAGATGGTAAAATGGCCCTAACGCTACTACTGCATCAAAGGATGCATCCTTCCAGCGCGAGAGATCGCGAGCATCGGCCACCACCATTTCTTCTACATGCGAGGCCACATGAGAAGCTGAGACTTTCTCCTGAGCAATTTTGATGAGTTCTGGAGACAGATCTGCCAACACCACCTGATAGCCGCGTTCTGCAAACCAAAGTGTGTATCGTCCTGGCCCTCCTCCAATGTCAAGTATCCGTGCTGATTTTGGCAGATAGGAACTCAATGTTTGGCAGGTGAGGTAGAGTTCTACTCTTCCTTCATCTGTACGCTCTAAGCGTTGCCATTCTCTCATGCCAAAGGTGTCATAATAGGCGCGAACCTTTTCGATCATAGATAGTTTCTCCTTGTTGTTCATAGACATCCATGGACAATGATTACGCCTTGAATCGGAAATTTTCTATGTAACTCTACACTTGATCGGCCGCCAATCCGTGTGCATACGACAGGCGCACCGTTTGGCATATAGAGAAGTATACTCAATTATTGCTGATGTTGCTGAACATGCGAGCATCTGCCGCATTTCTTAGCATTTCTGCCAAATATATTGACTGGAGAGCAAGAAATACAACGAATGAGTGTTTTTCAAAGGCTGAAGACAAAAGAGTGAAACACTTCGCCAGGTTATGTGGCACTGCTTGCTTAGTTGAAGCTAGCAAAATCGTCGCCAAGTAACTTGGCAATCGTCATTTTTTATCTGGCAAATGACAACAGAATATGTTAGCTGTGGCAACTGGTTCGTGACCCGAAACCAGAAAGCCGAAAAAATGTGGGGAGGGGAATGGGTCGTGCTGTTACCGGATCTGCTCCACCGGCACATCGTCTCGGCTGATGGCGGCCAAGGGTAGGCCCTGGTAGTTCGAGGTAGAACTTTCTGCATGATGCACTTCGATCCGCACTGCGTCAAACTTGAGCGTGAGCACGCAGCGCCCGGTGTGCAGAGCCCCAACGAGATCCCAGTAGGAGGTAATGCGGGTCACAATCTGCTCAGTAGCATCGCGTACGATCACGACGAGGCCGCTGGGTGTGGGCTCACTGTCGTTCATTGTTGGAGCTTTCCTCCTTGCTGATACAGGAGTCCATTGGCGACCTCTACTTGTCGTTTCAGGTCTCGATTCTCCTTTTCTAGCTTCTGGATGCGTTGCCGTAAAGCGACGATCATCGCATCTTTTGAGGCTGCAGAGGCTTGTTCTCTCGGAGGAATCTTGATCCGAGCTTTCGGAGTCTGTTGTGCTCGTAGATGGATGATCCGCTCTTTGATGGCCTCGTGCTCATAGAGCCAGGCCGTTGAGATGCCTGCCGTTTCTGCGACAGTTTTGAAATTAATGGGACGTTGCTCTTTGAGAAGTAGGGCGATGGCGGCTTCGGCACGTTGTTCAGTTGCGGCTGCTTTCTTTTGAGCATTGGCTCGCAGGCCCTCGATATTGCGTTGCCACTGTTTGATGTTCCGTGTCACGTCTGATCCTCCTGCTCCAAGAAAGAGATCAGTAAATGGAGGCTAGCAACGAGCTGCTCACATTTCTCGCGCATACGCACATAGCCAAGCGCATTAAGTAGCGGGATCTGTGCTTCTTCTTCGTGCAATCGGAGCCTCAGCCTCGGCAACGCACGTGTATTGATGCTGGCTCCACAGAGGTCCAACAGTTCTTCTGTTACTTCCATCGACTCCAGGCCAAGATACTGCTCCATGAGCTGGTCGAATGATGGATGATGTGTAGCTTGTGTCATGCAGATCCCTCCAAGGCAACAATACGTGCTTTGATCTCTGTAATGGCACGTTCTAGATGTCTAGAAGCCAGCACCAGTCCAGCTACTCGAGCCTCTTCTAGTCCACTTTCGGCTTCCGTTAGATCGGAGCAAAGTTGTGCAAGCACATCATCCAGACAGAGCGACCCATCCATCTCGGGGATTTCGAGACTCTTGATCCGCACCTCTAGTATGGGAATGATGTGATCTTGTTGTTGAACAACAAATTGGTTTCCTCTTTCAATAGCTCGCTGTTTCAGGCGCATTGCTCGTTCGTGAAAGGATTTGAGCGCAGGTACATCATCCGTCGAGGTCAACCACATAGGACACGTCAGGCATTTGTTGGCATGGGAACAGTCTCCTAATACGATCATTCTTCCACACCCGCCAACAGGCAACGTTTGACCTCGCACGCCCTTGCGCGTCATCTGTACCTCCGGTGTATTCGCCTGCGCATCTCCTTTTACAACATTTCCCTGGTAATCCACCGTTTTGTGGTTTTGAGCAGCGCGTTCAAGCTCCATGCGCATTTTGCTATCTCGGATACGTGCATACACCTGTGTCATGGAGAGCGAGCGATGTCCAAGCAATCGACTGATCACTTCCAAAGGCACATCCTCGTTCAGGAGCCTCATCCCAACCGTGTGTCGGAAAGGGTGCGCAGTAAAATGGTACAGCTTTCCATTACGATCTTTGATTTCGTGCTCGATCGCCCACTGATTCAGTTTTCGGCGAAACGTCATTTGTTTATATGGCTTCAGTGGCGAGTGCGACGATGGGAAAAGGTAGGGGCACGTCGTCCCCCACCGATCACGAACCTCCTGTTGTTGAGCCTGAATCGCTCCAATCACTTCTTCTTCGACCAATGGCACAACATGTTCTTGGTGCCCTTTGCTTTGATAGAAACGAAGATACCATTCATGCCGATCATCGCAAATTAAACAATCGGTGGAAAGTAAACATAGTTCGCTAATGCGCATACCGACTGCGAGTAAGATCATGACCATTCGCAATATAGCTGTAGGCAGAGAAGGCAAATGTAATCGTAGTTGGAACAAAACTTCTTCAGGAATCTCACGAGATACCTTTTCAATCGGTCTAGGGAAATCTTCATTGAAGATAATTTGTTCTTTGCACATTCCCTCACAGTTAAGGTAATGCGCACTTGTTTCAAGAAAAACACGTAGACTCCCTAACAAGAGTATTTGTCGGTCGGTCGATCCTTTTTGATACCATGAACTTCCCATGTAGGCAACAATGAGGGGACGGCAAATATCTTGTAGGCAGCAATCAGGAGCAAATTGTGCTAAAAAGCTTGAAAATGTATGGATGCTCCAGAGCTTTGTCACACAATCGGTAGTACTGTGGGTCGTAATATGATACTTCATAAATTCTTTCGCCACAGATCGTAGCCAGAGTTGGTGGATGTGTGTAAAATTTAAACGCGAATTGGAAACTGTGAATGCTATCATGAGAGTGAGCCACTCGCTGATCCAAAAGTGAGCCACAGGCCGGGAAAATCCGCTATACTTGAAAGAAATTTCAAGAAAGCGGAGGAAAGACAAGGTGTATCCCGTGGCACTTCGAGATGAGATTCGGACCTGGGTCTTGGTCCAGGGAAAAAGTCAACGCGCAGCAGCCCAACATTTCGGGCTTTCGCGCAATACGGTCGCCAAACTGCTCCTGGAAGAACCAGCTCCCCTTGAGCGCCAGTATCAGCGCCACGCTGAGCCAAAGACGCCCGTGCGAGATGTCGCTCTTCCGCAGATTGAGAAATGGCTCAAAGAAAATGAGTGGCTCTCGCGCTGGGCTCCCAAACAGTGCTGGACCGCCCATCGCATGTGGGTGGAGTTGCGCAAGATGGGCATCGAGATCGGCGAATCCACCGTGCGCATGTATGTGCAGGAAAAACAGCACACCCAGAAACCAGCCTTTGTGCCCCTCGATTTTGCTCCCGGCGAGCGAGCAGAATTTGACTTTGGCGAGGCGGCTGTTCAGATCAAAGGCCAGTTGGTCAAGGTCCCCTTCCTGGCCGGACGCCTGCGTTTTTGTGGGGCCATGTTCGTCGAGTGCTTCCCCACCCAACGACAAGATGCTTTCCTGCTCGGTCAGCGCCACGCTTTTGAGTTTTGGGGGGGAATCCCACGCATGGTGGTCTACGATAACCTCAAGCCTGCCGTGTTGCAGATCCTGCAAGGTCACAGTCGGCGGGAGCATGAGCTTTTCGCCCACTTCCACAGTGTCTATCGCTTTGAGGCCCTCTTTGCCAATCCCCATGCTGGTTGGGAGAAGGGCTCGGTGGAGAATCTGGTTGGGTACGCCCGACGCAACTACTTTGTGCCGCTACCAGAGGGTGCGGATTTACTGGCACTCAATGAGGTCCTCAGAGAACAGTGCCGTACCGATCAGCAGCGGATCATGGCCGGTCGGAGTGAGCCGATCAGTCGGCGCTTAGCGTTAGAGCAGCAGCACTTGGGACCACTGCCTGCCCATGCCCCGGATCTGGGGCCGATAGCGGAGGTGCTGGTGCATTCGACGGGTCGGGTTCGCTTCCAGGCCAACGATTACTCTGCCCCGATCCAGTATGCGTATCGCCGCTTGACGCTCAAGGCTGATCCTTTCCGGGTGCGCCTCTATGCTGGGGAGACCCTGGTAGCCGATCATCCCCGTAGTTATGAAAAGCGCCAGGTCATCGAGGATTGGCGCCATTATGTGCCGCTGCTCTTACAGAAGTCGTTTGCTGTTCCCTGGGCTTCTGCCTTGCGCCACGGGGATTTGCCTGCCAGTTTTGAAGCAGCTCGCCTCGAACTGGTGGCTCGCCGCCCCGATGGCAATCGCGAGTTTGTGCGTCTGCTGGAGTTGTGTCTGACCCATTCGGTTCCGACCGTTGAGCAGGTGCTGATGCAGGTCAGAGAGCAAGTCGATTGGAACGCGGATACGGTGCGCCACCGCCTCGCCTGGCAAACCCAGCAAGAACCGGCCGTTCTGCCACTTGATCCCGCTCGCTACCCGACCTATCAAAGCGAAACCCCGGCGCCCAACCTGGTGGCCTACAATCAGTTGCTGGAGGTGCGCGCATGAGCACAACCGAACTCTCCCAGGTGATGGTCAAGAGTTACCTCAAACAATTGCGACTGACACGCATGGCCACCGACTATGAGGCGTTAGCGCGAGAAGCCGAACAACGCGGTCTGGGATACCTGGGCTACTTACAAGCGCTGCTGGAAGGGGAACTGGCTCATCGGCAGGAACAGCAGTTGCGCCAACGGCTCAAAGCCGCAGCTTTTCCCTATCAGAAACGCCTGGAGGATTTTGATTTTTCCCTCATTCCCTCTGTCCCCAAGGTTCGCCTTCTGGAGTTGGCACAAGGGGCTTTTCTGGCCGGACACGATAACGTGCTCTTTATCGGCCCCAGCGGCATTGGGAAGACCCATTTATTGATGGGGTTAGGGCGGGCTCTGTGTTTGCAGGGATATCGGGTGCTGTTTCGATCAGCGGTGACGCTAGCCACCGAATTGGAGATGGCCCACAAGGAATTGCGGCTCCCGCGACTGCTTGCCAGTTATCGTCGGTTCGATCTGATCCTGGTCGATGAGTTGGGCTATCTGCCGTTTGCCAAACAGACTTCTGAACTGCTCTTTCAATTTTTCAGTGATCGCTATGAACGCGCCAGCGTGGCGCTGACCTCGAACCTGGCCTTTGCTCAGTGGACACAGGTCTTCGGCAATGAACAAATGACGGCAGCTCTCTTAGATCGGCTGGTCCATCGCAGCCACATTCTTTTGATGGAGGGTGAGAGTTTTCGCTTTCGCCACAGTTTGCAGAAGCAGGACGAAGCGTCCTGATGGAACGTTGAGGCCGAAACGTGGCTCAGTTTTCCATCAGCGCTTGGCTCACTATCCACTTGACGTTTACAGAAACCGTCAAATTTACAGCGTATCCCATCTTGCGCATATCCCAGATATCTTTTTCTGTATCTGGACGATCATCGTAAGCTTCACAAAGAATGTTATAAATCTGATGCAGCAAAAGGATGTGCCGATCTTCACTCTGATACCTAATGTACTCCTGATTTGCACGGAGAAAAGGGCCAACAGTACGAAGTTTCAGTTGTTTTTTTTCGACAAGGTAAGATCGTAAAGAACTTTCCCAGTAATCCATCTTTCTTTCCATGAACGATGATATATGTTCATGTGTGAGAACTGCGTTGAGCCATTGTACGAATGTATTCAAAAAACAGCGGATACGTGTCTGGTTTCCTCCCTCTTTCCACGTCCACTGGCCAGAGTCAAATTTGTACCAGTAGGCATATTTCAATTCTGTGTTGAGCGAAGTTGAAGTCAGAAGAAAACGAAAATATTGGGTGCCTCTAGTAGGATTCTTGAGAATCCACACATCCTCAGACCACATACCAACAAGTTGCTTTTGCAAACTGCATTGCTTTTCTACTGACCATCGGCATTCTTCACTCGGGGATGTCTCCATGTCTTCGCTCCCTTCCGTTCATGAGGGCCCTTTTCAGGTCTTCTGGTGAGAGTTGTAGGTAGGTATCATTCGTTGTTTGAATACTCACATGAGTCAACAAGCGTGACACAACCGCGATCGGGAGATTGTCGTCTCTAATCCAGGTGGTCGCTCGTGTGTGGCGAAACATATGTGGAGTAAATCTAATACCAGTCCGTTGGATCAATTTCTTTACCAGCGACATGACTGATGCATAGGTCATGGGATGTCCAATCTCTCCTGCAAACAAATTCACAAAGAGAAAGTCTGGGAGAGCATCAGCTTCCAGCGCTCCAAGGTCATCAATCAGGTAATCGGTGTAAAGACTCATCAGATCAGGTAGGCCAGGAATGGTGTGGGTATCGCGGGACTTGGCTCTTGCTCCATTGGGATTCCCATCACGCGGTACAATATGAATTTCCCCATCCTCTACATTCAGATCTTCGTGTTTTAAGCCCAAGCATTGGCCGACTCTCATCCCTGTCTGGTACATAAGCATGAGCAAAAATTTGTCTCGTGTGTGTGTACAAGCGGCAATGAGCGTTTGCACCTGTTCCTGGGTCAAGGTCTTGGGTTTGCGCCGTTCTCGTTTGACAGAAACGACTCGTGTGAACTCCGGCTTCGCTTTAGCAATGCCATGCAGAAATGGTTTGTATCGTCGCCGATACGGCATGGATAACTGGTACAAAGGCAACGCAGGAACCGTCCCCAGACGAGCGTGAAACACATAGAAGCACTGGACAGACCCAACCATTTGGTCAATGGTGGCGTTTGTACGTTTGGCTTGCTGCCACTCGATGGAAATGATCGAAGGATCAGGTCTGCGCAGCCAGGTAATGAAGCCTGCAAACTGTACAATATCTATCTCTGTCCAGCAAAGATGAGCGTCATGGAGGTATTCCCAGAATTGTTTGAGATGATGTGCAATTGTGCGGATCGTATTGGGACTCCGATCTAGGTCATCGAGGAACATGAGATAGGAGAGGATTGGTTGGATCGGAACAAAATCATCGTCAAGCACGACCCAACGAACCTGATCGGTGTTGGAAAGGCGTATCCGTTGTACCTTCACTGTCTACATCCCTTTCGTTCTGGAAATGGTTTATCTCTTTCATTCTACACAGAACAACCAAGGAAGATTTCTTTGCGTTCTCTACGTTGTGAGTGGGTGAGTTTCCTAGTCTAGATATTAGCGTTGAATGTCCGTGGGCAGGTCGAGGTAATCGAGCTTCCCGGCAACGACGC
Source organism: Dictyobacter halimunensis (assembly GCF_036245075.1). NCBI lineage: Bacteria > Bacillati > Chloroflexota > Ktedonobacteria > Ktedonobacterales > Dictyobacteraceae > Dictyobacter > Dictyobacter halimunensis. Next base: position 31,416 of record NZ_BSRI01000003.1, on the reverse strand, counting down.
CACCCATGCCCGCCTCATCCTTGGGCCTCATCTTTCTGGACCTCAGGCCGACCTGATCCCTGTCGCCATCCACTTTGTCCCATCATCCAATCCCCATACTCCCAATATGCGCCTGGATATTGACACCACATCCATTCTCTTTCAAAATATTGAGGGACAGTTCCGTATGCATGTATAGTTAGTCCACAGAAATGGGAAGACACACGAGCATTTTCATGTTGACCAGAAGTGAATTTATTGATTAATAACAAAAAGGCTCAGTCAATAAATCCACTTCTGATCTTTAATTTCAATTGGTATATTCAATGATGCAAGGCATCTCCAACAAGTAGTCTCTTCCATATCATTAAAAGCTCCACAAGTGAAGCATATTTGTGTTAAAGCTAATCCGCATCGCAAGCAAGATTCTGCCCAAATTTCATTCTTTTGATTACAATTAGTGCATATATCGATAATAGAGACACCACATCGTTGGCAACTATCATAATCGAGAGGATTTCTTTCTCCACACTCGTAACATATCTGTTGAAGTTGTAAACCACATCGACTACAAAACTCCGCCTCAAAAGCATTCTTCTCTTTACAATAAGAGCATACTAATACCAACAGGGAAAAACATTTATGACATGCTTCTCTTTCAATAGAATTAAAACTTTTACAATTATTACAAATAATTACAGCAGGAAAGCCGCATTTGAAGCAAAAAACTGGCAGAGAAGCTGGAACGTTACAACTGGGACAATACATTGACTTTTTAGAGCCATGTATAGAATTTTTACTCGTTAACGTTTTGAGAATATGTCTAATTCCATGGCTAATATCAGTAAAAGCCGCATCACGATTTCGCCAAAGTGTTACTGGCTTTGCATCTTTTGGTAAACATTTAAGTGTATTAAATGGTGCATCTTCCCAGTTTATAGGCCGCAAAATAATAGGAACAACAACAGCCTCCTTCGCATCATGACGCTGCAATGCTTGTTTCATGAGCCGATAACACTGTTCGGAGTCTATGAAATCAGAACTGATGAGTAACAGAATAATATCAGCTTTATTCAGATGGAGTCTTGTTTCCTGCTCCCATTCCAAACCGGGACGAATAAGACTGTCATGCCATGCAATAATTAACCCTTGCCGCTGCATGATTCGCAGGTGCTTTTCTAATTCACTACATAAACTTTGGTCTTTGGGAGCATAACAGAAAAAAATCTCTATAGCATGCACACTATTCATATCTAGCTAGTTCTTTAGCAACTAAATACGCTCTCCAAGCCTCTCGCATCATTCCAAGTCCTTCAAGCGCCAAGCTTCTACCATAATGAGCAGCGGCCTCTTTAGGATTGAACTTAATCGACTGGTTAAAAGCCACTAAAGCTTCCTCATATCTTTCAAGCCCATTTAATACCATGCCCTTACCTGCATATGCATCGGATCTATTAGCCATACAACCGATAGCCTGCTCAAACACAACTAACGATTCGTCAAACCACTCAGATCTAGCAAGAATAAATGCTTTGCCAAGATAGGCTCCAATGTAGTCAGGGTTCAGTTGAATGGCCTGGTCAAAGATAGTTATAGCTTCTTCATGTCTTCCAAGCCGATCAAGTACTATTCCTACACTACAATAGATAGCTGCATCGTTAGGCCTTAGACCAATAGCTTGCGCAAAGGCAACTAATGCTTCGTCATAACACTTGAGTTTCTCCAAAGAGGACCCCATACCGAGATATGCACTGATTTCTTCAGGATCCAACGTGCTAGCACGCTCAAAGGCGAACCATGCATCCTCATAACACCCAAGTTCATAAAGAGCTAATCCTTGGCCTAAATAAGCCTGTATGTTCTGAGGAGAATATTTTATAGCCTGCTCAAAAACAAACCAGGCTGCCTCTTCATAGCGCCTAAGGGAGTTCAATGTCAACCCTTTACCAAGATATGCACTTATATCTTGAGCATCAAGTTGAATAGCTTGGTCAAAAACCACCAAAGCCTCTTCATACCGCTCAAGTACCTTTAACGTAATCCCCTTAGCGCTATAAACACCACCATTGTTAGGTTCAAACTCAAGAGCTTGTTCAAAAGCAGCTAACGCTTCCTCGAATCTCTCAAGTTTTCCGAGGGCTAAACCTTTACTTAAATATATGCTTGCATTATCAATTTTAAACGCCAGAGCTTGTTCAAAAACAATTAAAGCTTCCTCGTACCGCCCTAATTCTCCAAGAGCTAATCCTTCAGCCATCAGTTCCTGAGCTTTAATGGCATTAACCAATTCCATTACGGTTTTACGAATACCTCTCGCGATGTCCGCAAATGCAGCATCACGATTGGACCATTGACTTACAGGTTTCGCACCAGTTGGAAGTACATGTAATATGCTAAAAGGGGCTCCATCCCAATCCACATCTCGCATGATTATTGGTATTACACGTGTCAGGCCTTCTTTATGCCTCTCTAAGGCTTTTTCCATCTCCACGCTATAACAATAATCTGACGCCATAAAATATGAACTGATCAGCAGAATGATGATATGAGCGCTTTCTAACTTCACATCAATTTCTTGCCTCCATTCTGCTCCCGGGTTAATTTCTCCAGCAGACCAAGTCGTAATATTCGTCAGGCGTTTTAAATGAGCTAAATGTTTATCGAGTTCATCAAGGAGCGGCTTATCTTCGTGTGCATAACAATAAAAAAGCTTTAGCGACTCAATAGATTTTGCTGGCATAACTAGACTTTCTTATACCTAACCTTTCAGTATTGGAGGCGTTGCTACCATACCCTGAGACCTTGATGTAGCTATCCGTAATCGCGTCCCGTAGGGCCTCCTGATAACGCAGCTGTAACTTGTAGCGATGCAGTTGAAGGTGCTGCTCCGAGAGGTTCTGCATGGCCTTAAGGCGCCTTGCTTCCTCGTCCTTCCAAGTTGGTGGTGCCTATCCCTTATGCTCCTTTAGCTGTTATCTCAACGCTATCAAGTATTTATTAGGTCGCTCACTTACAATTGCATGTCGCCCTCTGTCATTTTTCCGATTTCCTGGCGCGTTTGTATCAGATAACTTGGCGCTCTTGGCTTGAGAGGCGTTTGCAGCAGATTGGCTTCTCTCATAAAATGCCACAGCGTTTTGTCTCATCTATTCAGCCCTTTGCTGGGTAGGTTCAAATGAGCAGGATTTCTCAGATAAAATGGCGCGTATCTCTCAGAAGCCGCTCCTAGAGCCGCATAATTCTTATGCAAGCATAAAGTGGCGCGAAGCTGAACTATAGACACAGGTTCGCGTCCAGGGCCACAGAGTCGATGCTGCGCCAAATTATGCGATAAAGCTCATCCTCTAAACGTGCTTGGCAGCGTGGCAAGTTTCTTGAGAAACCGCCAATTTTATCGGATAAATGACACCCTCGCGTGGTGGCTGCGGCAGAAACTTTTCATGGCGTTCCACAAACGCAATGGAGCCCTCGTCCTGAAGCTCAACATCACAAAAAATCTCCTCTTTGACCGTATCAACGACTGTTACTAATTTCATCGTACGAGCACCATGTTGTCGCAATGCATGCCCAATTGCCTCTTGTACACTCACGGCATGAATCAAATAGATGGGATTTTTCCTATCAGCACGTGTTACTCGTGAGGTTCGAAACTCAACATGATAAGGAATGACATCCTGGCCTGCGTCTTTGCGGAGCTGCGTACGGTGATGCTCGACCCAATTGGCGATATCGAGCAACCCTTGAGTACTTATACCAAGAGAAACGGTAGAAGAGGACGCAGAGAGACGATAGGTATCTGGCTCTGCTCCTGGGGTAATAGTGATTTCTGGCTCTCGTTGTTGATCCAGGTCGTGCATATCTTTCTCCTATCACCAAAAAATAACAACTCCTATTGGAGAGGCCATCCCCCATGTTCATGAATCGCATCATCGATTTTTGCCATCACGGTTATGGTCTCTGCGAGGGCTGTTGCCATACGTTGGTACTGCATAATATCTTCGAAAGTAAGACTATCTCCCTTGCGATCCTTCAACCATTTCTGACAAATTTGATAACCACCAACATGGAACTCCCAAATCTCAGGTTGTATGCCCTCAAAATATTGCGCCTTGTTGATCCAAACACGACCTTGACCTGGTGTATCAGTTCCCTGAGTGTAGCTGATTTTATCCACTATATTGTTGCCCGAGATAGGATATCGAACCGCAATGTCAGTGATACCTTTCATTAAATGCATTGCTACTAATCTAGCACCTAAGGCACATAATTCACGAAATAGCTCTTTGCTTGTAGGAAGAGGCAATCGTGGAAAATCAACTTTAAGAAATTCCGCGTAACGCTCTCGATACGATGGCGAGTAAAAAATAGCATACATGTAGTGAAAGATGTCTTCTGGACCAAACGTACGTTGAAGATCCCCCTTACCATCTGGGATGCTAAGCATCTTGAGTTTGGTTGAAGCATCTTTCACGAATTCTCCTGAAAGGTTCGCATTGCGACCACGAGTAGCGCCTATAGAGGTATCCAGATCAAATAGTGTGGGTGCTTTATTCGGACCTGAATAGAGATACAGGGGAGCGATATTTGCATTATCAGCAGAAGATAAGATTGTTTTATCGATAATATGATTTGCCACGAAAAAGTTGGAAACAATCTGCTCTCTACTCGCACGCATAAAGCATATGGCAATGTTACTGCCGTCTAGCATGTGATGCATAACTTCAGCTCGCGGCATGCAAATCAGGCCTCGGGAAACTCCAGTATAGTAGGTAAACCGTACATCAAAAGGCCGGTAGGTTATTTCTTGTACATTTGATTGCTTCAGCTCCGCCCGGCGTAGATCCTTTTGTGCGAGAGCCACCTGCCAATCACGAGAATCTCGGCCAAGATCGTACCTCTTACGTGCTTCCTCAACAGGAAGAGATACAAAGGTGTTCAAGACCTCCATTAATGCCGTCTTTGATCTTTGGATAGCAAGAGTATCACGAGCAGTATACAATCCGACCGAGTTCGTAGGCATGATCTCTGTCAGCTTCCATCCTCGCTCATACTCTTCAGCCTTATTTCTATCCTGAGAAAAAAAATAATAGAATGGACGCTGTGGAGTTAGCGTGGTCCAGGACGTTGTGGCAACATCATTGGTTACGAGCCAGTCATATTTGGAGGCTCTTGACCCCCACAAGTCAGCATGCAGAACGGTAGCATCCTGGCCGCTACTTTTATGCCGCTTGACAAAAATCCCAATGGCAACACCTTGCTGGATATCAAAAACATTCTGGTCTTGGGTACCAACAGGGGGCACTTCTTTTGGCTTTGTACTGCCATGCAAGTCAAGTAGATAGATATCATCAAAGGTACGCATCAAACTCTGGCGCATTCCAGGAAAAGTCGCATTGCGAAAATACTTATGGTTGGTGATAAAGGCAAGAATGCCATATCCTGTTTGTTCAATACGCCATTGCGCAAAACGAATAAATTTGACGTAATCATCTTGCAAGCCTTTCGGATTGCGCTCGCCTAAAGGCTTATTATCTACCTGATAATAGTCTCGTATTAACGAGGTTATCCATTTCCCTGTATTCGCAGATGCATAAGAATAAGGAGGATTCCCTAAGATGACCATCACAGGATAGGTTTGTTTGACCTTTGCCGCTTCATTTGCTTCGTCGGAAATATAACGACCAAAAAGAACATTTGAACGCTTAAATGCTTCATCTAACGTATTGGTAAGGTAAATACCCAGGCGTTCATTCGTCTTAAAGTCATATGCCCAACTTTTTCGCTCCGGCTCTGGGAAGTCTAACGCAGCTAATTGCATACCCAGTTTGAGGTGCGCCATAGCATAGGGAGCAACAAGCAATTCAAAACCGAAGAGGCGCGGCAGGAGGTAGTCCCTGACGTAACCAGACCACATGCCCGCATTGCCCATCTGGCGGTAGTTTTCACGAATATGAGCAATCACGCTATACAGAAAGGTCCCTGTACCTGTGGCAGGGTCAAGGATCATAACACGAGGTTTTCTCTCAACCTGCTCTTTTCCATGTTCATCCACATAGGAATAAGGAACAGATCCTGTATCCGCAAGGCCATCAGGGCAGTCAAAATGTTCGCGCAATAGATAGTCAACTGAACGAACAATATAGGAAACTACCGGCTCAGGCGTATAGTATACCCCACGCATCTCTCTCAATTTGGGGTCATACTGCGCCAAAAACGTTTCGTAAAAATGGACAATCGGGTCTTCCTGGCGCGTGCGCTTACCAAAATCAGCCAGCACCGCTTTCATATCAGTAAAGGCCAACACCTGGGCAAGCTCATTGACAAAACCAACAAACGGTTCATCATCCAGGTCAGGGCCAGCAATCGCACCAAAGAACCTCCGTAAGAAAGGGTTCGTACGAGGAATTTCTTTTACGGCATCTTCCCGGCGAAAAGGCTTCTCATTGTGATGGTTGCAACGAGCCGCAAACAAGCCATAGGCAATCGTTTGGGCAAACATATCAGCAAAGCCATCTGCCGTAAGATCAGGGAGTAAGAGTTCTTGAAAGACCGTATAGAGGTCTTTTATGGTATCCGAAGCTTCATTGGTCCGAAACGCATCAATAATGATGTCGCGAATCATATGGGCAAGACGAGCCATACGCTGAGCGAGCTCCTGAGGCTTCCGAATACGCTCACCACGGTGCTCAAGGAACAGGTGCAGCAGTTCTTCACCGAGCTTGACCCCATCTTTATCTAAAATAATTTTTTTATTATGGATGCTCCCCAGCCTGGCTGACATCCGTTTTTCTCCCTGGACATACCAGCGGAATTCCAGATAATCGGTCAGGATTAAATTATCCAGGGCGCGCAGATAGCGTTTGAGCTGCGCATCTTTCTCAATTTTATCCAGCGGAACACCCACATCTTTTGCTTCGATATAACCAATAGTAAGGTTATTGCGCTCAATAACATAATCTGGTGCTCCGCAGGCAATTCTCTTGGGCTCATTGGTTGCGAATACGCCGGCTTCTATCTGCTCCAAGAGATGCTTGAGAGTTCCTCGATAAGTATGTTCTGTGGCAAATCCCCTCCTATAGTTTTCTTCCACTGCCTCCAGATAAGCTCGCAATGCTATATTAGCCATATGGATCCCTCGCATAAACAAATACATGTATATATGCATTTACATTATTTTAGCCCCAATAATGTACCTTATAGAGGCACAAAAAGCAATGAGAGGTTTATCCGCATATGGGAAATACCAAGGAAGCAGGCTATGATATGCTAGCAGCAGTAATATGGAGATGGTATCCCTTTTCGTTGCTTGAAAAACGCCTGGAAAAAAACCGAGGCCCAGGCGTTCTTCTTTGTTTTTCGAGAGCGCTGTGTTCCGTCAATTGTCACCATCTGCAAAGTAACAAGCATCACCTGACAATACCTCCTTAGAAATGCCAAACACTCTATTCGCTTCATCGCTCTTTTCCCAACTTGTATCTTTTTTCAGCCTTCTTGTCTAGACAACCGAAACAATATATGGTACACTTGTTCAAATACAAATGAGGTAACTTATCTTTTATGAAGGGATAATAAATGGCAAAGATTAAAGAGGTAATTCGTACGTATCAAGCTCGCTGTGAACAAGCAGTGCTTCAAGCCGAGCCTGAAAGCGCTGAGTTTATGGCCTATACACCATTACTTGATGTATTCAAGAAACACCAAAACAATCCAGATCCAATTTTGCTCATGAGTAATTTGACGGCTGCGACAGTGCATCGCGCCTTGCCGCTGGCAGAGCGTGAAGTCCACGTGAAGGCACGGCAGGCTCAACAGATAGCGCAGACATTCGTGGGCGAGTTTCAACAAGATGCTGGTTTGGATGGTATATCATTTCGCGCGATCATTCACTAATGAAGGAACTATATATGGCAAAAACAAAAAACAACGATGTCAGCGTAGTTGGTCTCATCACACTCCTGCTCTTTGTGGCACATCTAGTCATCATTGCTGGTGATGTTCAAACCATCATCGATGATCCCAGCAAAGAGAATAAACCCGCTGAAGTACTCAAGCTCGCCTTTGACTTCACCCGTTACTTTGGTTAGCAATTGAGAGAGTGAGCAATGATGAACCACCTCTCTCGCTATTCCTACACTTATCTGATGACCATGGTTTCCACTGCTTAACCTCGTCCAATGGACAAAACAATGAGGAAAACACGCAATAAGTGGCGCCAGGGAATGGAAGTACCTGGCGCCACTTATACTGGTTGCAAATGCATTCCAACTCATTTGCTGGCCTATTGTACCAGATTAGCGCGTATCGTTCTATCAACCAAGAACCATCTGCGGTATATAAAAAGCCTCACTCATCAAGCAATCGTTACCACCAGCAGAGTTGATCAGGTGCTCACAATTGGTCCCCTCTCACGGAAACGCACTCATGACACCGACGCTCGGCAGATTTGTCAGCAGCAGGTGTCATGAGTGTTGATAGATCAGCGAACACCATTAGGGAAAAAGCTTGCGTTGCGGGTCAAGGTAGAGCACCAGGGCTTCACTAGCCTCATAGGCAGCGCGCACCCCATAGACCGCACGCAACTGCTGGATCTGACGCGCCACCGCCTCGGGCAAGCGATCGCAACGCTCCTGCAAGCGGCGCTGCACCTCCGGATCGGGCTGATCACCGGCCAGATCCTGGCGAATGAGCTGTTCAATGTAACCACTACGGTTGCTCGTGTGGGCCGCGAGTTGCTGGAAGACCTGCTCATCAAGGGTAATCTCTAGGCTATGGCGCAACGCCGCTCCTTCTCCCCCTTTGCGCGGCCGACCCACGCGTTTCTGCTTGGATGGTGAAGTCAGCACGTGAGGACGATCCGCAGGCACTGCCTGATCAGGGCGTGCCACTGGCGAGTGCGAAGGGGCAGGCCTGGCCTCCGGCCCACGGATCTCCGCCTCATCCTCCTGAACAGGTTCCGACTCTAGAATTTCACCTGTCTCAGGGTCTACCATCCCATACCAGGCTGTCACCGGCGAGGAGACCATCGTAAATCGCCCCTGCTGCTGGCCAGGCACAGCAATATTTTCCATCACGCCACCAACCAGGTAGAGCGCCTGCTTCGCCCGCGTGAGAGCTACATATTCAATGTTGCACTCCTGTTGCTGCTGCCAGGGCAGCTTCGCGGCCGGATGGGGCATCAACTGCGTTTCGATGAGATACACCGTCTCATATTCCGAACCCTTGGCCTTGTGGACCGTAGAGAACAGCACGCAGCCCTGGGCCTGCTCGACGAAAAAGCCCTTCACGTAGTTCTCGTAGCCCTCCAGCGTGCCCTGCTCCTGATTGTCCAGATAGGACCGGTAGAGGGCCAGCAACGTCTCCACGTTGTCATTGACACTGGCCACCTGAAGTTGGGAGTCGGGGATATCAGCCAGGATGCGCAACTGGTCAGTGCGGTATGTCTCCAGCAATGTGGCAAGTTGCCTGAAGGCCTTCGGAACATCCTGCGTCACCTGCTGCACGATCTCCAGCAGAAAGCCAGCGATATCGCGGCCCAAGACCTTGGCCGGTGTCCCCTGACGCAGCAGCGCCAGGCAAGCCGTCACCAGTGGTGCATTGGTGCGGCAGAGCACCAGATCGCCGGGTTGCGCCTGCGTCAGAAAGCGATCGGTGGCGATAACCTTGAGGGTGCCCGGTTTAGCCCACGGGGCGGGCTCGATCTCCGGGACCAGTTGACGCGCCACCTCCAGATGGGACGCGGGACAGCGATAACAGATCCACAGGGGCAACACCTGCGCGTGCGTGCGCGCCAGGATCGTCGCGATACTCTCGGTATCCGCGCCATTGAAACCATACATGGCCTGGTGCTCATCCCCGACGAAAAACAGGCGGCCACCGCGGCGCTTACAGCAGCGCAAGAGCAGCTCTAACTGCGCCCGATTGAGATCCTGCGCCTCATCCACCAGCAGCAGATCAAAAGTCGGCAGCTCCGCCGGCAGGTGTGCGGGATCAATGATAGCCGGGAGCCACACCTGATCCACGAAATCCACCAGGCCCGTATTGCGATACACCTCCTGGCTCCGCTTGAGCACAGAGGACACCCCTGGCAGCATGCGATGCCAGCGCACGTCTGGATCATCGGGATCAAAACCGATCTCGGGATAATGTTTGATGAGCTGCCGGAGCAGCCGCTCGTCATCGGCAGGCGTCAGCGTCCGGCGCACAAACTGGACCAGCTTACGCAGTTGACGCTGATTGAGTAGCGTCTGCTTGAGGCGGGTGGTCTCGTAGTACTCCTGACACAGCAGCGTATATTTGTCGCCCTTACGATCCAGATTCTTGGTCGCCAAACAACGGTAGCCCAACGAGTTAATCGTGCAGCACTCCAGGGTGATCCCTACCTGACCCAGACGCTGTCGGAGGCGACGCGTGCGGATCTTCTTGCCAAACTCCTCGACCACCGAGGTATTGAAGGCCGTCACCAGCATGCTGCTCCCAGGGGGCAGCAGATCTCCACTGGCATAGAGCTCCAGTGCCTCCAGCAGGGTCGTGGATTTGCCTGATCCCGCAGACGCCTTTACCAGCAAGTGCCCTGCTTCACGCTGTAGGTAGTCAAAGATCGCCTGCTGATATCTGCTCGGTTGAAATACAGCCATAGCCTATCTCTCCTCCATTTTCATCTTGCCATAACTATAATTTCATCCGGGTGAAATTGTCAAGGGGTACCCCATACACGGGATGGCAACAAGGGAATGCGGCTGCTACACGCAGCGCGCTCATCAGGCACCAGGAGACCGAGTGAGGCATCACACGCTGGCAGACGAGCCCGCAACAGCATGGCGCCGGGCGCGTGAAGAAACCGGCGGCGAAGCGCACGCTTGACGCGGAGGGTAGACTCGCCAGAGCGAAGCGAGGTCGGGTTGGTAGACACGCTCATCAGTATACCAATCGACCTCGCTTCGGCGCGCAGCGCTCACCCTCCAGCGTCAAGTGCGCCGGTTTTAGCGCCCGGTGCCTACGGGCCGCCTCATCAAACACCATTGTCCGGGGTAGCACGCCCCCTATCCTGCTGTAATAAATTGTATATGTGACTTAAGACTTTTGTAAATTCTTTACTGATGAGCAGATGAAATAATAAACAAACACAAAGTACAAGTACGGATACCACAAACAACACAATTCCCGCGATAAGCCAAAAGTGAGCAGCCACCATGACAGCAGATAATCCACCTGCAATGATAGACACAAAAGCAAGTTTTTCGTGAACTGGGCTATATCCATAGCTGTCATCGTTATTCTGTAATCGCGTAATATAGAGAAATCCAGCAGCGCAAGGCAGCGAGAACGCAAAAGCTAACCAAGATACATATAAGAATATATCTTGAGGTCGCCCTACCGATGTAAGAACTTGTAAGAGAACAAGATCGAGAACAGCAATACCACCAACATAAATCACATCACTTCTATAACTTTCCTTTCGGTTGTGACCAACAGTGCGCCCATCTTGAATGATTGCTTGTATTTTTGGAATAGTTTCATCAGATGCTCCCAGATCTTTCAAAATCTGAATAAATGCCTCATCGTCTTCAGGCGTTGTCTTTCCTCTCAGTTGCCGCAGCAGCGGAAAAGGTAATCTCCTCACCACATAAAAAAAGGATCGACGCGGAGAAGAGAAATCAGGCCGTACTGGCGCATTCAGTTGACCTTTATCGGACAAGAGACCACCTCCTCATAATACCTTGAACCAACTGTTCTATTTCACCCGGATAGAATCATAATTCTTCCGGGTTATCGCTCTCGAGCAGGTCAGGATTATCATCTGGCCCTGCTGGCTCTTGGCTGATCTTGCCCAGCGCCACCGTATACAATGGCCCTTTGGAATCCTCACGCCAGCGGTACTTGACATAGGGACCCCAGTAGGCCAACTGCACCACCTCTTGCACCTCCTGTGGCAGGGGATTGCCTGGCCGCACCCCACGGAGCGCCTCTTGCACCTGTTCCGGCGTGGTGACGATCAGCTCTTCAGGGATGGGCTGCCCTTCCTTGTGCAGGTGGACCGCATCGAGCAGCGCCATCATAGCCGAGGACAATGCCCGTTTGCGAATCGAAAAGGTTTCAAAGTAGCCATTGCCCGTCGTGAGCAGCTGACGAATGCGGCTCAGGCGCTCTTCCCCGTCAGACAGGTCTTGGCGAGCGCGCTTCACGTCACTGACGAGCGTCATCTGTTGGCGCTCATCCAGACTGGCATAGAGATCATGCATAAAGTCATCACGGAAAATGTCCAGCTCCAGCCAGGCCACCAGCTGCAGGACTTCCTGGAGCGCCTGCAGTCGGGTCACCAGTCGTCGCCGGCGCAAGACGGCCAGTGTGGCCTGCAGGTGCTCAGCATGCTTGACACGCCCAAAGCGCTCGCCAAAGACGCGCTGCGCCTCCTCCTCTTTGGCTACCAGGTCCTCCCACGTCCCCATCAAGACGGTGGCACGCCTGGCAACCTGCTGCATCTGCTCAACCAGCGGCGGCAGTTTCTGATAGAGCGCCTCCGCCTCGTCGATCATCACATCTAACTCATGCGGATCGCCGGGCTGCCAGTGCTGGCGGCGACGGGGATCACTGCGGGCAACTTTGCGTGGCGCCTGTGGATCATGCCACTTGCGACGTCGTGCCATGGTTTCCTCCGAGTTGTGATCAGAATATTATAGAACATACACAATAATCATCAGTATACCCGACGGCCCAAACCCCAGCAAGTAGAGCGCAGCACACCACGCCCCACGCTCCCATATAGCCCAGCTTTGGGTTGTGAGCAAAATATAATTTATTGATCATAATCAAATTCCGGTAGTTATAGTAGCTACCGGAATTAATATCATACTATCTTATTATCGTCATGTTGTACGTATGTATGAATAAGATTGTGATAAGAATATAGTAAATTGCTCACAACTCTAAACTCAACATTTAGGTTGTGCTTTTGTTATTATAAATTGCTCACAACTTTCAGCCGTATGCTTCCTTCCCCTCACGCGCTCCCAGAGACTCCCTATATGCGGCTAGCGCGGCGGAGGTCCGTGCTTCTAGCTCGCCAGCAGAGGCAATCGTTCCCACCTGGTCAGCTCGGCCAACCGAAACGATTGCTGGGCTGCATCACCCCTCTGGCAGGAGCGTGACTACCTGGCGCGCCGAGAGCGTCGCTCCCGGATACAGTCGGATCGCATGCGTGTGCGCGTGGATCTCCCCAAGTGGATGATCGGTGTGCGGGCGGGCAAACGGCACCCACCGCTCTCCCGCTTCCGCCAGATACGTCACCTCCCACAAAATTGTAAAATGCGCTGTCCATGCACCATCCTCTCGCTTGATTAATCGCATCGTGCTCTTGTTGCCTTTCTTGATCTCACCATGGCTCCGCCGCGGAAACGGGACGCCCGCCAGCAGCAACCAAATACCGTCCGATCGTATCGTACCCGCTTTCCTCTCAGCCGTGCAACATACGTGGCGCTCCCTCGAGCAATCGTCATAACCAGGCCTCAACTACAGTGCAACACGATTGGTCTGCATCCCTCTCACTCCACGTGGCTCACCTAGCAGCGGATCTCTTGCTACCAGCTCCGGCCAGAACCATCTGACGCCGTGAAGTCCATCTCTACCTGGAAGTTGTAAGTATCGGCGGTATTTCCGATCTCCCTGGAGATCTCGTCGATAATGTTTTCGAGCTCGTCGTCATCCTGGTAGATCAGCGTGAGGAGATATTCCGGATCTCTCGCCCCTTTTTCCATGCGATACGGCTGGAGATCCCGCTCAATGAGATCCAGCACTTTCCTCTTCCCACGGATGTACTTGTTATTGCCATAGATGACCAGCCACAACGTGACGGTGAGCGTTTTTGCCCCGCCATGTGGGCAATCAGCACAGGAGCGCCACCGATACTCATCATGGAATAGTTGCCAGAACAGAGCCTGTCCTGCTGCGTCAAGAATTTCTGTCCCGTCATGCATTTTCCCCGGATGAAATTGTTTGTCCTTGATTGTCGCCTGCACACCTGCTCTGGCGACGTTGTGCAACCGTTCAAAGTCGGCCAGTTTCACGGAGCCATCCGGTATATGAATCACAGGAGCTCTGTTCGGTGGGTGTGCCAGCAATACTTGGAGCTGTTTTTCCAGGTTAGCAACGCGTTCTTCCAGTGCTGTCTGTGTCTGGACATGCTGTCCAGGCAGCGACGAGCGATAGGTTTCCAGATCATCCATAGTGATCCTCGCCCGGTTCTTGTGCGGATAGGCTGCTTTCAGCTTACCGTCGCGGATCGCGCGCTGGATCGTTTTCGTGGCCACCCCACATCGTCGAGCAGCCTCGGTGATCGTGATGTACTGCATATGGGCCTCCTTTTCCTCTCACCGTAGCGTTGTCTGGACGCCCTGTCCAGATCGCTAGCCAAAAGAGGTAGGGCATCCACAGGCCGAAACACACAAGCAACGCGACCATCGTCCATGTCGTCAATGAACCTCATCGGTCAACACTCGTGGTACCCCTGCATCAATCGTCACGACTAGGCCACAGCTGCAGCGCATCACGATTGGCCCAGCAATCGTAACACCGAAACCAACCGGATCTCCAGAGCGCTGTGCGAACGATTGCCTGCGTCCGATGGAAACGCCTGAGCGGGACACATGGAGAGGAAAACAGGTGGGCCCAAATACGCAAAAAGAACGTCTGTTCGTTGACTTCTCCTACTATGCCGATATACTTATATATATCAACTCATGTGCCTGTAGCTCGTTTTTATTCATTGTGTGATTGTATGAAGCATCGATACGGAAGACACGGGGCAGGCGCCTGGTTACGGCATTATTTGAAAAAGCGCAAAAACTGGCAACGAGCCCTTCCTGCCATACATGAGGTAGGGCTAGGATCACTGTAAAAATCGATCACAAAGCAATTTGTTATATTTCTTCTATCTCTATTTTTGTGAGAGTGGAGATGGATCTAGCACTGGACCTGCTCGTGGAATGTTCTTGATGGAGGTTCTTGGTATGAATAGAGCAGTGAGACCCGTTCCATTCATACGCAAGAGCCTAATTGTAAATGTGGGAATTCGGTGAGTGGAAAATACGATAATTACGTGAGCGAATATAGTGACTACCTATTCAGAAAGCAAGGTTATTCCCTTGGCTTGTGAGACCATTCGAGAAGCATGGGCAAGGAGTAAGAGAAGCCATCATCACTCGCCGAATTATCCAATTTTCGCTCACCGAATTCCCACATTTACAAATCGTTGGCGGGCAAGAGAAGCAATTTCCGAACTGACTTTCCACCGATTCTGAAGTCGTGCTAGGCGTCGCTGCATTCCGCGCATCCACTCTGGCGAGTGCGTTCCGTCTTGTAATGCCTGAGTAAAGTGGAGAGTTCCGATAAAGGCGATGCCAAAACGAAGTGCATCGAGTAAGAGATCCAATTCAGCAGCAGTGGGTCTTCGCTGTTGGGCATATCCATCCACGACGGCAGCAATACGGTGCACGTCTGGCTGAATATGCCAGGCCAGAGGGTCATGAGGAGGAAGATCGCTATCCAGATGGCATTCGAGCAACAGCCGCCCCAGATCAAGAATAGCAGGCCCCCATCCACTGGTGTCCCAATCAATCAAGATTGCCTGGTCTGTTGAAATTTGCACCGCATTGGCTGCCCAAGCATCGCCGTGAATCACTGTCCGAGGGAGAAAAGGACACTGTGCAAGGCGCTGAAGGGTTTGGGTGAACTCGGAGTGGAGGGACCTCCACTCCGCTGGGAGTCGGGGTTCAACGGAGGCGAGGTGGGCCTGAACTGTGGAAAACGCATACTCTGCATCCCAATAGGATTTTCCTGGAGAAAGCGTGTTGGATGAGAGTTTGCTAGGGCTGAGGGCATGCAAAGATCCCAAGTTTCTCCCCAGCAGTTGCAGTTGTCCCAACGTCGGCTGAAGCACCGCGCCTTGGATAAAGGTCGTGATGATCATACACCACTCTGGCGTTTGGCTCAGCAGTGCTCCAGCACGAGTCCGAAGCACTCGCGGTGCCGGATAGTTCTGCAATTCGAGGCAAAGGAGGGTCGCCGCCCGCGTCCATACCCACTCGGCAGTATCAGGCGTTGCCCAGGGATAAAAAAAGCGAAACCAATCGGGCAGAAGACGATCGCGCTGGTAGGCTCGGGCCACCCAAGTTGTTCCATCTTCGTGCCGAAGGTGATACACCAGACATCCCTCCGAAGCCGAGGATTCAGAAGGCTGATGCTGGGTGATGGCCTCCAGGTCGTCGTATTCTTGAAGCAACGTGGTAAAGAATGTCATCTCATCCATGATTCTGACTGCCTTTCTCTTTTGTGTGCGACGGGACCGGTTTACGGTGCATCAGTGTAAATATGATAATTATGGCTGCTTGTGGTGTCAATCTCTTCCTTTCAGATCGGCGCTCTCGCCTGCTCCTCTCTCTGCTGTGAACCAGAAGAACGGCTGGATCACTCGTAGACGGGTTGCGTTTCCTTGCTCATCCGGTTTTTCAAAATGGACCTCGATATCCTCATCATCAGCTCGGTAAAAGCTTGTCTTGCTCAGAGGCACCAGCGCATATGTGGACCATCCCTTAAGATAGAGTGTCCCCTCTTCCTCTTTTATGTCCACTGTTCCATACACACTGCGGTAGGTTCCGATCACGCTTCTCTTCATCTCTGGGTTGTATGAAACTGGCTGATGAAGAGGTGAGGGAAGGTCGAGCACGAGCTGGCCGATCCGCCGGGCCAGTCTGCTGGCGTCAAAACTCCCTCGATTCGAGAGAATGATGATGGTGACGCCATCTTCAAGGAAGTGCCCAAAAAAGCTGGAGAAGCCTGGGACGCCTCCTGCATGGCAAATAAAGGGGTGGTGACGGTACTGCCCGATTCCCCACCCAAGACCATAGTTCTCTGTCTCTCCAGTTGCCAGTTGGACGGGAGTATACATCCGATTCTGGGTCTGACGGTCGAGCAAACGCTCCTCACGAAGCGCAGCATCCCACAGGAGCAGATCTTCCAAGGTTGATCCTAATCCTCCTGCGGCATGCTTCGCCGCTGCGGTGAGAAAACGGGCGTGTTGATACCCCTGTGCGGTGTGGGTATAGCCGCTCGCACGAAACGGAAGAATAGGCTCCGGACTCAGATAAGATGAATGGGTCATGCCCAACGGCGCGAAGATGAGCTGTCGCATCACCTCTGCATAGCTCATCCCTAACAGTTGCTCCAGGATGCGACCAAGCAGTACATAGCCTGAATTGCTGTAGCTATACTTGGTGCCCGGCACAAAGTCGAAAGGAAGATCTTTGAAAAGGGTAATGACCTCATCAACAGAGTTCTTGGTATGTGCATGCTTGCCCCAAAACTCCGGCTGGGTGACAAAGTTGGGAATACCAGAGGTATGTGTCAGAAGATGCCTGAGTGTCACCGTATGTTGGGAGATCGGGTAATCAGGGAGGTACTGCTGGATCGGATGGTCAAGACGGAGTTTTTCCTGCTTCTCTAGAAGCATGATTGCTGTTGCTGTAAAGGGCTTGGTGAACGATCCAAGGCCAAAGACCGTGTGGGGGGTCACAGGTTGTTCCCATTCCAGGTTGGCCAGCCCGTATCCCTGGCAGTGAACAATGTGGTCCTCTTTGAGAAGAGCGACTGCGACTCCTGGTTCATGTGAGCCAATCTGAGCATGGAGAAGCGCGTCAATCTCAGTGCTGATCATTCGTTCCTCTTTTCCTCTGCGTAATTGTCAACAACAACCTAATCCAATAAAGAGCATACAATCCCCAGAGACGAGACAAGCGCGTTTGAGGATATCACGCAGGTGAGTATAGTGGAAAAGACTGACGCGCACATTGGCCTTTTGCACGGTTTATTTCTAGGCACAATGGTGTATAATATAATCAGAAGCCTTGTTCTCCCATTTCTCCCTCCTTTAACGACAGAGCTGATCAATACTTTTTTTGTTTCTCGACCAGTTCTCTAGTCCCACTTTGGCGGTTTCTCGAATGCAGATTTTGCTAAAGCCTGCTAATAAGCGTGTCGCTCTCGCACTGTCCGCTAAGGAGCTGCTTCTATCACCTAGCCTATAGAGCCGATCAAATTGAAACTCTAGCGTCACTCACGAAGCTTGCGCCTGTTGATGTAGGTATTGAGAGCGAGGTGGTTCTTGTATCCAAGGAGTGTGGCGATCTTGCGCACCGAGAGTCCCAGCTTGAGGAGATCCTTGATCCGCTCCTGATCAGCATCAAACTTGCTTTTTTGAAGAGTGCCTTTTGGCTTGCCGAGCGTTTGGCCCTGCCTCTTTTTTGCTGCGAGAGATTCTTTTGTCCGTAGACTAATGAGATCACGCTCCAATTCCGCAAAAAGCGAAAAGAGGGTAATGATCACTTTCGAATGCATATCGTGCTGAGAAATATCCAGGTTCTGTTTGAGAATGATGACCCGAATGTTCCGGGCAACCAACTCATTGACGAGGGCGATAACTTCGGCCGTACTGCGACCCAATCGTGAAAGCTCGGTGACAATGAGCATATCGGAGCTGGCTAACATGTGAAGGATCTCTTCGATCCGCCGTTGCTTGCTGGTTTTGCGCGAAGATATGGTGATCTCAACAAACTCGTCAATTTTCAGATCTTGTTTCCTGGTCCATTCCAAGATCTCCAATTTCTGATTGTTGAGATCCTGTTTGTCCGTCGAGGTTCTCAGGTAGGCAATGATTTTGCTCATCTTTGGACTGTTTCCTTTTAACCAGTTTGCTCCCACAAGACACATACAACTTGTAGAGGTAATAAAGAGTATAACACGGTCCAGATTATATGTGTGATAACGACCGTTATAGCATAGACAACGCATGACCAATCTCGGCTCCTTGGTGACGTTTCTCCTACTAATGCACCCACTCCATTGCACTCGCCTCGCTTCTCCCTTTAGGATAGATGCATCGGCCCACGCCTCTGTTCGCGGCAGAGGAATCTGTGTGGGCAGGAAGGAATCCTCCATGACCGATATTTCACGAACGGCGTATCTTCGTTTTACCCGTGCCCCTTCGGTGAAGGAACTACGCACCATCTTCACGCCGACACCAACAGATGTCGCCTTCGTGGCGACCCATGCACGTGGACCCGCCCAGAAATTTGCCTTGATGATCTTACTCAAGGTCTATCAACGCTTACAGTATTTCCCTGATCTCCAGACAATCCCCGGAGCCGTCATCAATCATATCCGCTCCGTGATGGAGTATCCACCCGATCTCGTGCCCGATATCGCTTCGGCCACGCTCTATCGGTACTATGCTGCGATTCGGACGCATCTGGAAGTCAAAAGCCAGGGAAAGGAACTGCGCCATAGTGCCGCCCGTGCCATGCACCAGGCCGCTCAGGTGATGGAAAGTCCTGCTGACTTGATCAACGCAGCCACACAGACACTCCTCATAGAACATTACGAGCTTCCTGCGTTCAGCACCTTGGACCGTATGGCTTGGCGCATTCGCCGCCTCGTCAATACAGGCATTTACCAGCGTGTCCTGGCCCGCTCTAGCACCGAGCAGCAACAGACCTTCTCGCGCCTGCTCGAAGGAGATGGAACGTCTCCCTTTACTGTCTTCGACCGCATTAAAGAAGCGCCCAAGAGTGCGACGCTGACGCATCTGGACGAATGGTTAAGTCGTCTGCTCTGGCTACAATCGTTGGGCAATATGCACCCTCTGCTCGAAGGTGTACGCCCTGCAAAAATTACGCACCTGGCACAAGAGGCGGGGAGCTTGTACCCATCAGACCTGCTGGACTTCTCCGAGGCCAAACGCTTCACTCTCTTGGCGTGCCTCATTTTTCAGGCCACTGTCTCCACGCGTGACGAGATTGTTCAGATGTTTCTCAAACGCATCGCACGACTCACCGAGAAGGCCAAGCAAGAACTGGAACGGCTACGAAAAGAGGAACGAGCCATTACTGAACACCTGGTCGAGGTCCTGGCGGACGTGGTACAAGCAAGCGCGGACGCGAAAGATGTGGCAGAACGGGGAAGCCAAGTGAGTGTGATTCTTGAGCGAGCTGGGGGACAGGCATTGCTCCAAGAACAATGTGAGCAGGTCAGTGCTCATCACGGCGACCGCTATCAGCCCTTCCTCAAAAAATTTTATGGCAGTCATCGCAAAGCGCTCTTTCAGGTGATCAAGACGTTGGATCTGCGTTCAACCACTTCAGATCTCACGCTCGTTGAGGCCATGCAGTTCATTCTGGTTCACGAGCAGAGTCCCAAGCAGTACGTAGAAGCAACGTTTGATCTTCCTTTTGCCAGCAAGAAATGGCAACGAACCATTTTGGTCAGACGAAAGGGGAAAACGTGGTTCGCACGCCATCACCTGGAAACCTGTGTTTTTTCGTATCTGGCGGAAGAGCTGAAATCGGGGGATCTGTGTGTGGCAGGTTCAGAACAATTTGCGGACTACCGAGACCAGTTGCTCTCTTGGGAAGAGTGTGAACCCAAAGTCGCAGCCTACTGCCAGCAGTTGAACCTTCCTGCAACGGCAGAAGGCTTTGTCTCCCATCTGCGCACCTGGCTGACGGAAGTGGCCGCCGAAGTGGACCGAACCAGGCCAGAGAACCATTCCCTGCTGATCAATGAGAAGGGAGAACCCTCACTCAGGAAAACGCGTGCGAAAGGACCACCCGATGGACTTGCCCAATTAGAAGAAGCACTCCACGAACAAATTCCAGAGCGGCACTTGCTGGATGTCATTGTTCGTATTGAACAGTTGACCGGCTTTCGTCGCCATCTTGGGCCACTCTCTGGCAATGAGCCAAAAACGGATGATGCCTGGGAACGGCAAGCACTCGCGATCTTCGCCTATGGAACGAACTTGGGACCACAGCAGATGGCACGGCATCTGCGAGGCCATCTCTCCGCCGATCAGATTGCGCATATTGACCGACGACATATGACCACTGAGAAGTTAGATGCGGCGCTGCGCGATGTGATTAATTGCTTCAACCGCTATACCCTCCCACACTACTGGGGCGATGAGAAACGCGCTGCGGCTGATGGAACACAATATGAGCTGGCAGAGGAAAATCTGCTGGCAGAGCAGCACATTCGCTATGGCGGTTTTGGAGGGATTGCCTACCATCATGTGAGCGATATGTATATCATGCTCTTTACCCAATTCATTGCCTGTGGCGTGTGGGAAGCGGTCCATATTCTCGATGGACTCATCCGTAACCAGTCCGATGTTTCGCCGACCACCGTTCATGCCGATACGCAAGGGCAAAACCTTCCTGTTTTTGGACTTTCATACATGTTGGGCATCAAATTATTGCCCCGTATTCGTAATTGGAAGGATCTCAAGTTCTACCGTCCTTCTAAAGAGACGACCTACGAGCATATTGATGCGCTCTTCCGCGACAACGTGATTGACTGGAATCTCCTCGCGACCCACTGGCAAGATCTCCTACGCGTCGCGATCTCGATCCAGGAAGGAAAAGTCTTGCCATCCATGCTCCTGCGCAAGTTGACCACTTCCAGCCACAAAAATCGTCTGTATCAGGCATTTCATGCACTGGGCTGTGTTCATCGGACCGTCTTCTTGCTCACGCTCATCTCTGATGTGAAATTGCGCGAGGTGATTCACCGGGCCACGAATAAAGTGGAGCAATATAACGCACTGGAAGACTGGGTACGGTTCGCTGGAGGCGGAACCATGTATGCACGTGCTTTTGAGGAGCAAGAAAAACTCGTCAAGTATACGGGACTGCTCACCAACTGTATTATTCTGGATAACACGTTAGAAATCAGTGCTGCACTCAATACCTTGGCACGGGAAGGGTGTATCCCGACGATTGATGAACTGGCTGCTCTCTCGCCCTACCAGACCCGCCATATCAAGCGCTTCGGCAATTACGAAATTGATCTCTCGGCAGTCCCTGCTCTCATTGCCGATGATCTGACTTTTCCCCTAGAGGCACCAACAGAACCTGCCCCCATCGAGTCGGTCCAAGAACCGTGAGACATGCGTGCTACGCCTGAAATGAACAGATGTGATCGCGTCAGTGCTACCCTGATCGCGGCCACATCTGAGAGCAATATAACAAATTGCTTTGTGATCGATTTTTACAGTGATCCTAGCCCTACCTCTACATGCGTCTTTTTCGGTAACCCCCATCGCCCTCCCCGGATTTCGAGGAAAGGCGTTTCTCGTTCTTATGCAAGATGATGAATTAGGCCCACAACAACCAACAGATGAAGACCCACCCAAGTTTGACCGCCCAACCTATGAGTCAAGCATTGTCAAGGAGACCTTGGCCCAGTTTCCAAACACGGAGCAGATCCCAGCCATTTCCCAGGATGAGACGACGATTCGAAGAATTGCTCAACGAGATGCAGAACAAGCTCTGAAGTTTGCTCTATATGAGCGTAATCCCAACCACCTTCTGTTACTTGATAAAAAGAAAATAGAGCTCTTGGCAACTCAGCAGGCAAATAATTCCTTGAAAAGCATGCACAATACCGTGCATTTAGACATTGACCAAATCGCACAGGTCTATGAGACTTCTTTTGTTGCGTTTTTCACTGAAGCAGAAAAATGCGAGCCTTTCCTCCCTGGAGAAAAGCTACCCTACTATGAGATGGCGAAAAAAGATGGGGACAGTGGTCTTCACCGCAGAGTGAGTCAAAGCGCAGGAGAAGATAATCGGTATCATCTTCGAGATTTAGCTGTGAGTCGAGTCAAAGATCATCTTGGCATATCTCTCCGGGATGTAGATGGGGAGGAGCTACTATCTTGCCTCTTTACTATTCATAAGTGGGCCGATGTCTACGAGGAAGCTCGTCAAAACCAGAAAAGCTGGGAGGTGTGGCCAAGGTCGGGAAACACCTTTCGCCTTGACATCTAAACCACCAGAGCCGATAGCGCAGGAGGCTCCATCATCGCTGCCGCAGGAAGCATCCCGCTCCATGTTGGTCCCAGATAAACCAGAGCCACCTTCGTCGATCCAGTTCTGGAGAACACTCTCTTTTGTCCTGGTCGCTGTCGTACTGGTGCTGGCAATCCTACTCGGGCTGGCTCACTGGTATCACTGGTAAATAAAAAACAAAAATGTGGGATTAAAAAAACATCCACATTTTTGTTTTTTATTTTTCGGCCCAGAACTACGTATCCGACCGCTTCTCCTTCGAATGGCGGCGCGCCAGTTGCTCGATCTGCTGCTGCAAGCGCTCCAACATACGCTGCTGCCCTTGCTCTAGCTCGCTCAATCGTTCTTCGAGGCGTTCCAGTCCCTGTCGTTGCTCAGCCTGCTCACTGCTGAGGTGTTGCAGCAGCTGCTCCTCCTCACGCTGTTGGCGCGCAACCCCCTGCTCGAGGTGCGTCAACCGATGGTCCATAGCTTGTTGCTGCTGATCGACGGCTGTACGCATCTGCTCCAGGTGCTCTTCCAAGACACGCAGGGACCGCTGCTCGGTCGCCTGGATGGCTTGCTGAAGCTCGTGATGGGACTGCTGACGCGCACGGTCCTGCTCACTCACAATCGTGGCAAGCTCCTGGCGGAGCGCCGCCCGATCCTGCTGCTGCGTCAGCTCCAGCTCGTGCAGTGCTGTCTCCAGACGCTTCGCGTCACTGGCTAGTTGGTGGATCTCGTGCTGCTGCGCATCTACCCGCTGATCCAGGCGCTGGATCTCCGCTTGCCCACGCTCATCGGCGCGGTCAAGCCGCCGCTGCCAAGTCGTGTTCAAGGCGTCCACAGCCTGCTCCTGCTGCTCTTGTTGGTCAGCCACCTTCTCTTCCAGCGCCGTCACAGCCTCTTGGATCTCAGCACGAGCCTGCTCCTGCTGGCGCTGCTGTTTGGCCAGTTGCGCTTCGAGCGCTGTGAATGTCTCGTGGATTTCGGTGCGGGTCTGCTCCTGCTTCTGGTGCCAGCGCTGGGTCAGATCTTGGAGCTCCTGATGTTGCCGGAGCCCCAAACCCTCCAGTTGTTCGTGGAATGTCTTCCCCTGCTCTTCTATCTCCTGCTGAAGACGGGCCGCCTCAGCGAGGAGCAGCTGGTGATCCGTGCGGATCTGCTGCATCTCACCAGGGATACTGGTCAGGTAGATCTGACCGGCCTCGCTGGTGATCGCCGCAGTCTGGTCGAGAATGGGCGTCAGTTTGGCCAGATCACTGGCGCGCACCTGACGCGTGCGCTTATTGATCCCGAGCTGAAGCGGGCGCACCGGGAGCTTCCCTTGCTGGACCCAATCGCGAATGCTCTTGTCCTGGCGCTTCGTGATCCTGGCTGCATCGGTCAGAGTCAACCAGTAATCTCCCGCCGGATACTCCTCCACTGAGGCCAGGGCTTCCACATAGCGCACCTTCTCCTCAGCTGCAGCGCGCTGCTCATTGCTCATATTGCTTCCTCATGACTTGCGTATTAATCGTCATGGCTCGCGGTGGCCACCTGGTCATCACGATTGCCACCACATTCAGCCTATTAGGCCCGCCGGAGAAATTTACAACGCGAAGCCCTCAAAATTCCGCTAAGGTTTCTCGTACAAATATGACTACGACCGCGCTAAAATAGCCTCGATCTTCTCCTTGATCTTCTCGAGCTCTTCTCGCTCGGACTGGCTTGGTACACGATCTCCGAGCACTTTTTCATAGCGCTGAAAACTCTTGAAGACAGAAACAGCCTTTTCTTTCCCTTTCGCTGACTCCACCGAGACAGGTTCTCTCTTCCCGCTCTTCTCATTCTGGAGAATCTGTTCCACGAGGTGTTTGACCTGATCGGTCGAAATCTCTCCGTCGAGGAACTTTTGGATGATCGGAGCGCGTAATGCTACTGCCCTCTCGCCCCCCAGCTCATCAAGTTGCCGGAGATAATAAAAACAGCGCTGGCCTCGCGATGGGTCTACCTTGAGCATATCCTGAATATCGGGGGCCGATTCTGCAGCGAGCATACACAGGGAGACATGAGAACGGCTCACCTTTAATTCGCCCGCAATACGTTCCTGGCTCCAGCCCTCATCCTCTTGCAACTGCCGAAACGTCAGTCCCTCCTCCATCAACGTCAGCGGCTGTCTTCCATTGTTCTCAAAATAGGTACCCTTTGCCAGTTGCAGGCGATCATAGTCCTTGATCACCGCCTGGACTTCCATAATGCCTAGTTCTTTCGCCGCCTGAAGACGGATGTGTCCGCCCATCATGAGGTTGTAAAAGTGCCCATCATCTGGATCCTGGCACAAGACAGCCGTGAACTGGAAGCCGAGATCTCGTATCTGGCCTTTGAGTTGCTCATATGTTTGGGCATCGAGATGTTCTCGCTTCTGATAGCGACCTGGTCGGATGCGCTCTATAGGGACGAGAGTGAGCCGGCGTATGGCCGGCTGCGCCACACCCGCGCTCTCCCGGCTCCCGTGGATGCCGTACTCTTGCAAGGTGACCGACGGGTCCTGCACCGCTGTCTTAGCTCTACGAGCCTTGTAAGGATTTTGGGGGTTCTGCGTCATTCTGCCACCTCCTCATATGCCTGCTGCTCGTGCATGGCCTGGTTCAGCGCGTCAGTACACTTGTCGCAGAACTTCAAACCGGCTACCTCTCCTTCATAGCCTAACAGCTGAAGCGTAATAGCGCAGAGCTCACGAATGGCCCGATCCGAGGAGACCGCTGGATGCTCGAGGCTCGCAATATGCTGATTCAGGCATTCACCAAAAACCTTGCTCCAGTGCACGGGCTGATACACCACTTCCTCCGCATCGCGATAGAGCGCTTTAAGATAGACGAGGGGCGTCGGATTGTTCGACGTGTGTAGCACCTTATTGGGCAGAATGCCTAGAATAGGAGGCTGCTGGTCCGGGCGCCGCTGATAGCGTTTCTGCAGATCCTCTTTCAACTGGTGGTACGATTGCCAGTCAAGCTCGGTCGGCTCAAAGGGAACCAGAATTCCATCAATGGCATCCCACAGAGCAAACGTGATATCGTCCTCTGTGCTAGCATCAGCATCAACAATCACATAATCGATGCTTTGGGGCGGAGCCACAAATTCTTCGTCGGTGGTGGGTTCAAGATGGAAAATACCAAGATTGACCTTGTCATTGTTCCACCACGAGAACCGTTGCTCGAATGAGAGGGGCAGAGTGAGAGCTGCACGCAAATCCTCGATCATATCTTTGATCAAGTAGGGATAACGCTCTTTTCGGATAAAATCATTGATATCTTCATGATCCCGGCTCCCAGCAATAAGCCAGAGGCGTTTGCGCACCTGCCTGGCCGCGCTCTTGAATGGTACGCCATTGATGATACACTCCTTTAACGTCGTGTCGAAGTGGCGTTGCCGGTTTTCAAGAATATCATCATTCGCCTGTTCCGACCCATCTATCAGCAATACCGAGCAACCTAATGCCGCCAGGGCCTGAGCAAATTCACGCGCATAGAGTGATTTACCCACGCCACCTTTTTTCGACTTGATTTGTATCACACGCATATATGAGTCCTTTCTTCCCATTCAGGGAGGGGCTAATGTGCATTGTTTGACTTCGCGAAGTCAAACAATGCAGTTTCCAGGGCATGGCTTTACAATATCGCAATTTTCCCTATGTCTTCTATCGCTCATTTGAGGGATTGAATTACCATCTGTGGAAAATACCCCACGTCTATATGATGTCCTTTAATATGGATACTGCTTTTTTTGACTTCGCGAAGTCAAAAAAGTAACATTCCATAGCTCTTATTCTACCGTTTCAAAAACCTATCTGGCAATGCCTTTCTTCCTCTCCACGATCTACAGCACACTCGATAGCAGATACATTTCTCTTTACTTGCCACAATCAGCATTTTCTGAAGCGATAACTATATAAATGCAGGCGATCTTCCTCCCAATACAACGATTAGTCTGGCTCATGATCAGGCTCGGCACAGTGATGTTGACACTGTGCCGGCAGCGGGATATCCTGCTCTACTCCTGCCTGGATCATCATCATGCTTGGTACGGCCCGCACCGCCACCTTAATCTGTGCACTGCGCTTGCTGGACCAGTGCCAGGATGGTACGCACACCACACAATAACACTGGCCGTTATCGGCACGATAACTGATGGGAGAGCTACATTCAGGGCAAGGCTCGGTCTGGATGGCTACTACCGGCTCCATCAGGGGCTTGAGTACCTTTGTCGCCAGGACGAGCTCATCCTGGTACCGCTGCCACGTTTCTTGGTCAACCATGACCTGCCAGATGCATTCGCGCAACGTATTCGTAAGCTTCTCATCATGCTGCTCGATTTTGGCCTGCTCCTCTGGATCAATCTGGATATCGTAATCTGGAGCAATCTCTAGCAACTGTTCTGCAGTCATCTGCTCCAGATCTAATTGTGTTTCTTGCATAACGTCCTCATGGGAGGGGGCAGTGGCTTCCCCACATTCCTCATGTTTGTCTTCAACGAGTTCCTCTTGTGGCTCCGTAGAAGCAAACACGGCCTGTGGCAACGCTTTTTCTAACGCCTTCCAGAAAGCCGGCATCCAGGTGGGACTCCCATCGGCTGCATTGCGTTTTCTGATCTCTTCGGGAGGGATCGCATAGACCTTCACCAACGCCATGAGCATCGCCCGGCGTATGGCCTCCACATCGAAGACTCCATGCGTTTTGAAGAACCTCACCAGAGCGTTGCGGAGATAGGCCTCGGTCGCCTGGTCATTGGTCCAGAGCTTCAGTGCCGGCACCACCTGTTCCACAAATCGCTGGGGGCTGCGCGCCGACGCCTGCTGAATGTGCTCGCGCCAGGCGCTCGGCAGCTCGCGGCGTGGGGCTTTTTCTACTTCAACAAGTTTTTCAGTCTGTACAGGCATTGACGCGACCGCCGCGGGCATTTCTGTTTCTTGTTTCGATGTTTCGGATGTTGGGGTAGAGGAACTTTGTTCGCCTGCTGTATTCGTCACCCCATCGTTTCGGGAGAGATTCTGTTTGCTATTGGTGCTTCCTATAGCCTTTGCGCCAGCAGCCCCAACATTTTTAAGGTCGGTCGAGCTTGCGAGACCGTTCGTATATTTATCTTGATAATTATTGATTGAGATTTCGTTTTCGTTATATACGGCAAAAGTATTGGAAAAAGTATTGGAAAAGTTTTTCCGCTCTACTGTATCACGGGCAATAGCCGCGTCTAGCTGGTTTTTAATGCAGTCAGCCCGGCGGCTGGGCTGGGGCTTGCGACCGGGCTTCTGATTGCAGAGGACACGGCGATAGCAATCAAAGTGCTCGGCCAGCCACAGGGCCAGCTCCTTGTTTTGCCGGATGGCTGCGGCATTCTCGTAACGTGGGGGGATATAGGCCGGCGAGCGCATCCACTGATAAAATGCATAGGCCCGCTCATATAACGGGCTGAAATCTTTGATATGCCGGACCTGTAGATAGGTGGAGCCGTCTGGCCGCACGACCTCCACGATCTTTTCGCAAAAAATCACGAGCCCCTGCTCCCGGATCTGCTGCCAACGCCAGCGGATCGAACGCTCAACCAGACTCAGCTTGATGGACATGTCTTTGTAGAGGCGGTCCAACCCCACATAGCAGTCATTGCCAGCGCGTTGATAGCTGACATAGCTGCGCCAAGTCTGAAAGCTCGCCACCGACAGAATCTGCTCGACGATCTTATAGAGCAGATTGCGCCCCTGCTTCCCCTCGAACTCAGGATAGCCAAACTTGTATGGCTCTGCCTCATCCTCACGAGGCTTCTCGTCGCCGGACTGCTGGTGTTTGACCCCATCAGCATCTTCCACCTCATCCTCATCGCCCAGCTCATCAGCGGAGTCGCCCTCATCCTCGCCGCTTTCATGCTTCGCCTCTAAGACTATAGGAATAACAACAGGCAACGCAAAACGACGCTCTGCTCCGTCAAGCAATTGTGTGCTTTTTTGGGAAACATTCTCCCCAATTTCACAGATACTTGTCCCAATTTGGGGCATAACATCTTGCCTTTTTTTGGATATGTTTGGTATACTCTTCATAGGTAGTTTATGACAACTGAATATGGATCCAACGAAAATAGGCGACCCTCAAGACGGCCAAATCTATCGGGGTTGCTTTTTTTCGTCCTGGTTCCAGTACCCAGTTGCCCCTTTCTTTCCCAAATACAAATTTTTACAACATACGACACGACCCATCTCACCACACATGCTAAATCTACTATAACGCGTCTCCCAAGGCTCGTCAAGCGTCTATAAGGCTCATCATTCACATCTGGTACTGTTGGGCCTCGTTGCCCTTCTAAACGCATTGTCATGCATTCCACATGCATTTCATGAATTTCAGCAATCGTGAGCAATGGCCGCTGATCGCCTCGTAACGATTGCTCATTCCCCCTCGTCAGGAAAGAACGCTGCCGGGCAAATCGTGTCACCTCCAGCTGCGCCGGCTCCAGTGACGGTTGCCATGAACAATAATTGCTGCACGCCATCATTGCCATTGATTAGAAAGGGACCCACCAATCGTCACGCTTGGCCGTGGTGACCAGGTGGGAACGATTGCACATCTCTGCATCGCATAGGTGGCAATCGTTACTTTTCACGAGCGGCGCCTGGCGGTCACGATTACCGGGCGCCGCGCCGCTGCTCCAGCGGGGCAATGTACATGTCATAAATAGCCCGCAGATGAGCACGGCTCGCTTTCTGAGCAAATCCCTGCCAGGAGGCATGACCACCCAGGACTACAAACTCCGCCTGGCCTTCATATTCGACAATGATGGAATGATAGTCAGGATCTCCCAGCTCCATCATCGCCTGCGCCAAGTCGGCTCGCTCGTCCTCGTTCTGGTGTTGGCTAGGAGCGGCTGCGCTGATTCGATTGATCTCCGTACGCAGCGTCGCTGCAATGGCCTCCACCGTCAGCGAGTTGTAGCCGATGCGTTCCATCCCTCGTAAGAATTCGATGGTCTGCGGCAACAGATCCTCGCCATACAGCTGGCGCAGCTGCTGCCGTCTCTGTTCCTCAGCCTCCAGGCTCTGACGCTCCTGCTCCAGGCGCTCTGCTTCTGCTGCTCGCAGGCGGAAGGCGTTGGACTTGCAGGCATCGGAGCAATACTTGCGCCGGCGATGGCCGGGGACGATCGTGATCGGCATTCCACAGCCAGGGTTCTCGCACACAGGAACGGAATCTTCGGGCTCCTGCCCTTCAGCAATCGTTTCACCACGATGCGCCGGATCTCCGGGGCGCTGCGCGAACGATTGCATGGCCTCCTGCTCACTCATCTGCGCCCCTCCGCCTGTACAACGACCCTTGATGGGGTGTCGCATTCCACAACGAGTTGTGTTTGCATGCTATACTCTCCTCGAGGGCGCTAGCTTGCTTCGCTATCTGACGCCCCCAACGTAGTGGCTCTCTCGGCGAAAGAGAGCCATTCCCTCTCTACTGCTGTTGTTCTGGACGATCGTATTTGCCTGCGTCAATGTCTTGATTGACTTGGTGCAGAATATCCGGGTACAGCACATTGAAGACAATATCTTCGATCATACCTGCCGTTGGCGTGATCCCGGCTGCTTTCAGGCGCTGAGTCGCAATCTCAATCGCGCGATCAGCTTCCTGCTCCGCCCGTTTCGTGATGGCACTCATCTGTTGCGGATGTAATTCGTCTGCCATCGTTTTCCTCGCTTTCTGTTAGTGTTGGGCTGCGATGAGCACATAGCCACACGTCAATTCTGAGACCACATCCAGCCCGAAAGGCCGCAGTTTGCCACGCATGCGTGACAGATGACACCGTACAGGCTTCAATACCTCTTTGATATCACCCTGATCCAGTGCCCGATTCATGACCCATTGGCACTGATCCAACGGTTCACCAGACTGGCAGGCCAGCAGGTCAGCATAAGGGCAATAATCAGGATAGGATTGGAGCAATAAATGCAGCAGAGCATACTCCACGTCGGTAAAGCTTTGCTGCTCTGTAATGCAGACAAACCCGTCACAGTTGGGGCAGAGCAACGTCATCGTCCGTATGTGGTCATCACAGGTGAGCAGGCACGATGCCGGCAACACATCGTGCACCTGGTAGTTGCGGTAGCGACGATGATCCTGAATCAGAGGCACAGGAGCCACTGCATTCATAGGATGAATTCCTCCTTCTACACTTCGTTCGGTGTCGAGGCTGACACCCCATGGTGCCAGGGACACCGTTCAACTTCTTTTGTTCACCGGAACCGATCAGAGACCCATCGGCCCGCGCCTAGTTCTCACCTGATGACCAAGCAAGAACCGGGAGCCGAACGACAATCCCATGTCATCTGGGTCAAAATAGGTGCTCTTCGGCATCTCCTAGTTCATCGTCAGAAGAATACGAAGCAGCCTGGCCAATGGTATCATCATGGCTACTCACCGCCATAACGCCCTGAGTCATGCCAGCCACGATGGCGGCCTGGGCCTTGAGTCGGGCAGGTGCATCATAGCTGTGCAAAGAATGCCCCATGCGTGCAGCCACCTTTTCCAGCGAGAGATAATACTCCTTGGTATAG
>NZ_BSRI01000001.1:0-3423416 GCF_036245075.1 Dictyobacter halimunensis | reverse complement strand
TTCTTCCTTTCTCTCCGCTCATCAACAAGCCGTTCCTCTTCCCCACCGCATCTCCTTACTTGTCCAGAATGCCATACTGTTTCACCCAACCCTGCAAGGTGCTCATCATCTCGTCAACAGAGGCTTCAGTGAAGATAGGTGTTCCCCAACCACGGCGGAGAGCTTGATCGATCTTTTTCCCCTGGATCCAGATATGGCGTATCACCATAAAAGAGGGAAGAGCCGTTCTCTCAGCCTGACTGAGAGGACGCACCTCGCTGTACCCACGCAGGTACGCTTCATAGACACGATTGACATGGTGCGCGCTTGCTCCATCTGTATGCACAGCTGCTTCGAGCGAACGACGAAGAGCCGCCAGTTCGTAGGCACGCCACCCATAACTGACATACTCCCAATCGATGATTGTCAGGTTCCCTTGCTCATCAAACAGAACGTTGTTGCGGTGCAAGTCACCGTGGCAGATTCCATAGCTCGGAGGCGTCAGCGGAAGATCACGTTCATTCACGTTCGCTTTGAGGCGGCTCACCAGATCAGCAAGGAAGCGAGAGAAGACAGGAAACTGTTCCAGAAGAGGAGCCATCCACACGAGCGGCTCATCAAGTAATGCCTCAAGATTCATCTGTCTTCGCTGATAGATCGACCCGTGGTGATCAAGACACTGATGCATCTGAGCGACCGTTGCCCCATACACAGAAGCTTGATCTTCTGTCAACGATGCGCCAGCAGGTGTGCCAGCAATCCATGGGGTAAGCAGCGCATAACGCACACCTTCAAGAACAGGGATGGCCTGGGTATAGGCTCCATCCTTGCGTTGAACAGGAGCCGTAACCGGGATATTCTGCTGCTCAAGGGTTACCTGAATCTGCGCCTGGGCCTCCCATTCCTCGTGCGAACGTGTCGTGGGAGCGGAGATCGATACCACAAACTGGCGCTCCCCTGCTCGTATCACATACAGATCAGTGGCTCTCTGGGCCAGCAGTTCACAGCTCATCGGCGGTTGGAGATCATAATTCACCAGCACCTGTTCGACCAGCGAAGACGTCGCCGGAAACATCGCATCTCTCATCTTTTTTCTCTCTTCTTTCGGCCATCACGCACGCGGGAACAGCAAGAGCACCCAGAGACTCCCGCCCCTACGGCGTTGTAAAGATACTGAATTCCCGCCCGCCTTTGGCCGACACCACACCTTCATTTTGTTCTTTGGCCAGCGCGATCAGTGCGCCGCTGACATCACCGGGCTTCCAGCTGTCGCCCTGTTGGGGTTGTGCGATGCGCGAGAGCAGCGTGGCGGCCGTCCAGCCATCGGGCAGCTTGCCCGTTACCCAGCCCGATTTGGTGGCGTCACTGATCGTGCGGATCGTCTGAAAGAGCACGTCCCAGCGCACATTTTTCCCCGTTTGGGCGGCCAGATCCAGCAGTTTGTGCAGCGTGGCGCTCCCCTTTTTCACGCGGGCAGCGTACTGCGTCTCCCCCTGCTTTGTCTTGAATTCACGGATGCCTCGACGCACGCTGGCCACGTTTCCGCTCTTGGTTTTGCGGCGCTCTGGAAGTATCGCGGGCCTGGTGCCTGGTGCTGTCCCTTGCAGTTGCTGGAGCACCGGCACATATTTGGCCAGCGGTCTTTGCCGCTGGCCCGGACTCGGATGAATCGCCTGTCGAATACTGGAGCCATTGAGCCCCAACGACCGGCCAATTTCGGCGTATGTCCAGCCTCCGGCCAGCAGTCCCGCGATCGCCTCGGCCGCCGGCGTCAGTTCTGCCATCGGATGTTCCCTTCCTTCCTTAGCGATCTTTCCCAGGCTTTCGCTGCATCTGATCGAGCGCCTCGTAGGTATGTGGGGCTTTCACCGGCTGCCGGATCGCCCACTTGAGGCGCAGCGTCCCCCGCCTGGTATTGGCGTTCCAGTCTGCATGTTCCTGCGTGAGCGCGATCGCGTCGGTGCGGATGGCAATGATCGACTCCCGTGGCAACATCAGCGCCGCCTTGATCATGCGCGCGCGGCAGCGCGCCCACACCTGCGCCGCCCATTCGGGGTGATCAAATTGCTGACTGTAGCCCTCCGTCGCCGCCGGCACACTGTACCACACTGTATCAGCGTCGATTTCTCGGCGACTGCTGTAGCCATTGGGAGCAGACTCGTCCATGCCGAGGATATACGTCACGGTGCGGCTCGACCGATTGAAGGTACCAATACCATGCAGCACAATGTTGCGAATACCACCACGTACCAGCTGGTACACACGTGTTTCATCTGGCGTCTCCTGCGCATCGCGTTCGACTTTCTCCCGCAGATTCGCCAGCTTTTCGACCAGGCCGTCCAATGGCTTTTTCTGTGTCGAGGCTTTCTCGGGCTTGAAGACAATGCGCTCCAGGATCGTGATACGCCAGACCGCAAAGCCCTCTTCGATACTCGCGTAGGCGCTCGAGAGCACGTCCAGTTCGGAGCCGTCCACCCACGTCTCATATGTCTGGCCAGCAGACTCTGCTCCGGGGAAACTCCAGGTGTGTCGATCCCTCTGGTTCCCGGTGATAGCATCGCGAGGTGTCATAAACAAGCCCAGATGCTGCCAGTCGGTCGGGATCGTGTAGCGGATACGGTAGCGTGCTGCCACCTTCCCGGCGTATTCGTTGCGGCTGTCATGGATCGCCAGCTCCGTCGGTAATCCCCACGCGAGGGCACTGTACATGAAGATGCCGTCGTAGTAGTACAGGCCAGGCAGACGCTTCAGCTCCGGCAAGGTGCACAGCTCAATCCGGCCCTGCCCCGCGTGGGACCGGATCGTCTCCCGGATCGGGGCCGGCAGTGGCGCAAAGCTGCGCTTCTGGAGGCGATTCAAACGTGTCCACAGCGCCTGGAATGTCAGCGCTGGCGTGGCGTACGCGCTCGCTTCTTCTCCAAAGGTGGCCTGCAGGTACCTGCTCAGCAAGCGGATCGCTTCGTAGGCTTCGGTCGCCGTACACTCGGTCCCGAACCACGAGAACACGTGGCGAATCTCCAGCTCCTGTTCGCTGCCTCGCCGTCGGTAGCGCGCCACCGTTTCCTCTGGACGCTCATCGGAGAGATAGTGCCCGCGCGCACCGGTCGTGTACCGCTGCCGCAGTTCCCTCGCCAGCACCCAGCCCTCATACGAGCCACTGGTATCCGTCGGCAATTCCCCACAGAGCCACAGACGCACCTGGTTCGTATCACCCAACTGCGGTACCGCCGCTAACACCTCCGATAACGAGGCCTGCGCCCCGAAGGTGAAACGCTCACCGGCGTCCGTCATTCCCTCCCCGCGGCGCACATCCATATACGCGATCAATCGCCGTTGGCGACGTGCTGACACACCTGCCTCTGTGGCTCCTGCCGCCTCATCCACTGCATCCTCCACCACCGACACAACCAGATCTGGCTCACGCACTGGATCACCATGACGTGCACGATCCATCGGTGCATCCCCACCTGAGCTTGGTGCAGCTCGTCGATCTCCCTCCGCTGGTGGTTCCTTCGTCACAGCCTCTTGCTGCTTCTGCTCTGGCTCCCGCCGCGCTTCCTGATGCACTGTCGGGCTACCAGCCATCTCATGGGCCTCCTGTGGTGGCACGTCCATTCCCTCTTCCTCCAGCAGACGCTGCTGTGCCGCTTTGGCTGCCTGCTGTTTGCGATACCCTTTCACGCGGGGATGATATTCATGCCCCCGCAGCCACTCCCAGAAATCCGGATGATCCGTCTTGATCAGCCAGGCGTCTCCCGACCGATACGCGCTCCGGCCCAGTACGCCCGCCTTCGCCGCCTGTGTGAGCGTCGTCCGGTGAATCCCATAGGCTGCTCCTACCACCGTCGCCGTCTGCACTGGCTCTCCAAACGTCTTCTTCTCCATCCCTGCTCTCCTCCTTCTGTTCTCCACATGCTACCAGCCATCCCCCCTCAAATACACCATATGAATATTCATAACATCGTACGATGCATATTAACCCAAAAAAAGCTCTCGTCAAGCCTTTCCCTCTTCTTCCACCCTTTTTTCCTTCTGAGGCCGTTCCCCACGATCAACCAGCACTGGCCTTGACTCACCCCCCCTCTTCTCCACACTCATGATAGCTTACTCCACCCACTCTCCGTACGTCGATCCTTGCGGCGCGGTCCAGACCAGGGCTGATCACACGCATCGCTGATCATGTCGAGCATCCCTTTTTGCCTCCACCACATTCCACCATATTCCACTCCCCGTTTCCCCTCAGAAGATATCTCGAGCTATCTTGTATCTCTCACCGACCTTGTGCGCACAATGCAAGCCAGGCAACGACAGACTCGCCCAACGCAAACGCTGATGCTTCACATTTGGGCCCGTTGACTCCCCCGAAGTCTTTTTGTCTCCTTCCCAAAAGGACTGTTCCTTGTATAATGACCTAAATACATTTTTCATTCCTTTATATACCTATAAGTATTTTTTCATGTCAGCATCCGGTAAATACTATTTTTATCATGTACTCTGTTGTATAGTTAGGAGTGGAAAAGCCAGGCTCTTCGCTCTCTCCTCAACATTGAGAAAAAAAGGGAGAATATCATGTCAACACATTCTTTTCGCTCAAAACGAGCAACGATTCGAGGAAGCATCCCCAGCAAAAAGTCCGCACGCCGCATGGTCCCTTATGCTGGCCTCCTTAAAAGGGCCTATATTTATCTCCTCGAACACGACCCATCTGTCCTGTCCTACGAAGCCCAGCCTTTTTCCCTCTCCTATCAGGTTGGAACCCGGATTGCTCAGTACACGCCAGACTTTCGCGTCATCTGGAAACAGGAGCGCCCACGCCTTGTCAGTTGCGCTTATCAGGCCTGCATCAGTGAGCGTTCCTCTCTTGCTCAATGGACAGCAGCGCAACTCTGGTGTGCGCAGCATGAGCACGACTTTGCCCTTGTCACCGAAGAAACACTTCGTCCTCATCACGCTCTGCTTATCAATCTTGAAATGCTGGCTGTCCACTCCTTCTCTCCAGTTCCTCCTCAGACCTATGACTACGTGATCAAAGTCATCTCCTCCATCGACGGGCCTTTTTCTCCGACAGAACTGGTCCAACGTACCCCTCAGCTTCACGCCTTTCAAACAAAATCGCTTATCTGGAATCTTGTCTATCGCGGGGAACTTCTGACCGACCTTACCCAGCCCTTACACTTTCACACCACCGCTCTCATATGGAAAGGAACACAGTCCACTCCCCAGCCATCTCCCCCTGAGCTGCCATGAGAAGAGAAACCAGGTGTACCAGTCGTGCAGAAACACCCATACCTTCCGTTTGCAACAAACGTTTCCCAGAAGCACTTATCGACTGAAAACAAGAAGGAAGAGAAAAAAAATGACACAACCAGTAACATTTGAACCAAACGCTCGCTATGTCCTCCATGGAGTCGGCTATCAAGTTCTCCAGATGCTGGATGATGGAACACAGGTTGTACGTAACCTGACGACGAACGCTCTCATCACCCATCGTGTCACCGAACTCTGGCAAGCCTGGCAAGACAATACGCTGGAATTCGCCCGTGAAGGACCCAACTTGCAACAAAGGGCTGAGACGTCCTTGAAAACGGCTTATACCATTGCCGATCTGGCGGACCTCCCCACGCCATTGCAAGATATTACCTGGCACCGTTACCAATTGATTCATCCTCTCATCCACATGTCATCGCGCCAGCGAACAAAACAGGTGGTTGAAGAACGTATTCAGGCATACCTTTTCTCTCTCGAAGAAGGAAATATCCCGAGGCGAGAGGCTTTTCTGTTGAGCCTAACACCAGCAAAGGACTCTTCAGTGCAACAAGAAGCTTCAGCAGATGCGGTCCCTGCACTCTCCAATAACGACCCACGGCCACTCATCGAGAAGGAACAGCCATCAGGAACACTCTCCCAACCACTCCCTGATCTCACACCTCGTACGGTTGCACGATGGCTTCGTCGTTATGGGGAAAGCCATGGAGATATCCGCAGCCTGGTTCCCTCCTACCATCAACGCGGTCCCCAACACCACCGTCTCACTCCAGTGAGTGAAAAACTCTTGCAACAAGCAATCAAGCAAACCTACCTGACCACTGTTCGAGCACCAATAACGCATGTGATCACCGCCTTTGAAGCACTGCTGCTCGCCGAAAATGCCAAACGTTCTCCAGAAGCACAGTTATCATCTCCTGGAAGAATGACGATATACCGCTATATCAATCAGCTCGACGGAAAAGAGATTGATCGGGCACGAAACGGCCCCAGAAAGGCTGCGCGTGATCACCATCAGTCATCCCAGGGTCCGCGTCCAAAACGCCCGAACCAACGTGCAGAATTTGATTTCGCACAGCTTGACATCCTGGTGGTTGACGCAGACGATCGCCTCCCTATCGGACGGCCAACCCTGGCTGCTATCCGTGACAAAGCCACCGGATACATCAGCGGAATCTTTATCAGCTTCGAGCCGCCATCCTACCGGCTGGTCATGGACTGTATGCTCTATGCCTTCCTTCCCAAAACGCATGTGAAAGAGTTTTTTCAGACCCAGAACGAGTACCTGGCCTTTGGCATCCCAGAAGTCTTCGTCGTGGATAATGCGATCGAGCTTCATCGGGACCTTGAATTGGCCTGCTTGCAATTGGGCATCGAACTGCAACACCTGCCAGTCCGAAAACCCTGGTTCAAAGGCAGTATCGAACGCTGGTTCCGCACACTCAATACCGATTTGATCCATGTAACCCCTGGGACCACCTTTTCCAATTGCCTTGAGCGTGGGGAATACCAATCAGAGAAACATGCCTGCATCACTCTCGATCGGCTCTGGGAATTGCTTCACCTGTGGATTGTTGATGTCTATACGCAAGAACCACACAGTGGCATCGGACCCCATCGACCAGGCAAAGGCATACCAGCCAGACTTTGGCAGCAAGCGCTCGAAGATCAGTTTGTTCCGCGCCTCCCTCCAAGCCGCACGGACTTATTGGTACTTATCAGCAGAAACACAACTCGTACCATCCATCAGTATGGCATTGAATTTGAACATCTTCGGTATCAAGACCATCAACTCGCTGCCCTGCGCAGCAAACTTGCCAAAGCCAAAAAGTATCGCTCTACCCATACCGTCAGTGACCAGCAGGAAGCAGATGCCTTGCAGTCCAATCGGCTTTTCATCAAATATCATCCGGGAGATCTCTCTCGCATTTGGGTGCTTGATCCGTTCTCCAATCGCTATCTCGAAGTTGCTGCCGTTGACCAGCACTACACCGAGAATCTCTCGTTATGGAAACACCGAGTCATTAAACGCTATGCGCAAGAGGAGTTGAAGAGCAATGTCGATCATGAGGCACTCGTTCTTGCCAAGGCACGCATCCAACAGATTATCACGGAGGAAATGCGATTAACGCGAAAAATTCGTTCGCGTCACAGTATGGCACGGTGGTGGAATGACCAGGTCACAACGTGGATGACCGCTTCAAACGCGACAGACTCAGTCTCTCCTGGGTCACGTCCCTACCCACCAGTTCCACCAGAAACACACGTTGACCAGAACAAAAACAATCAGCATGAACCTCTGGAAGTGCCCCCTCCTCCGGTCTCCAATGCCATCCAACGCCTCGGAGGTACATCCAGTGGAGCAGATCTTTCAGAACCTCTCCCAGCATTGGATGCACAGGTCAAGCTCCTCTCAGATCCACCATCGAGCCACGACGCCACGCCCTTCGCCTCTTTCCCTCCCCTTCCCAAAAAGGAGGACGTCCCACCGACACCCCAACGGAGAAAGGCACGGAAAACACAACCACAAACGGATCCATCGACCTCAGAGCAGGCTGGCAGATCCTCTTCTCCCCGACACCCCACCGAGCACAACCCTCCTTCCACTTCCCACCAGCACTCTCCTGGAACACCAACCGGTGTCCCTTTCCTAGACATGTCGTCCCCGCTCACTGAACGGCAAAAAGCCTTCGGCATCGCGGTCCGTTCGTGGCAACAGTAACATCCTTAGAGGAGAAAAACGCTCTATGTCATCATCTTCATCGTCCTGCAGACAGTTCAGCGACGCTGAACGCTACGCCATCATTGATCGTATTCTCATCATGTATCAAGGCTTTCAGGACCTCTTAGACGAACTTGACTTCTGCAATCTCTATACCCAAAGCAGTTCCACCCACAATCCTCCTTGCCTCGCCATCCTTGGTGCCACAGGAGCAGGAAAAACGAAGCTGATTGAGGAATGGCTCACCCGTCACAACAACACCCGTACAGAACTGCCTTCTGGCAGTCGTATTCCGTATCTCTATGTCTCTGTTCCAGCACAAGCAAGCATTAAAGGTACCGCCACAGCCTTCCTCACCAAGCTCGGAGACCCCAATCCTGGCCGTGGAACCCAATGGAATATGGTCACGCGCCTCCACATGCTCCTCAAAAGCTGCCGAGTTCGTATGATCTTCGTCGATGAATTCCAACACGCCGTCAATAAAGACACCCAACTGGTGCTGCACGCCGTCACCGATTTTCTCAAAGATATCATCAATCAAAGTGCCATCCCCATGATTCTTGTCGGACAAACAGGAGAAGCAGAACCAATCCTCCTGGCCAACCCCCAGCTCAGCAGAAGAGTGGGTTCCCCCAGATATTTGCATCCCTTTCCTTGGGACCGCAAGCACCCGCACACCATTACCGAATTTTGTACCATTCTGGAAAGTATTGACCTGGAGCTTCCGTTGGATCGTTCAGGGCTGGAAAACGAAGACATGGCCTACCGCATTCATTACGCCTCCGACGGCTACATCGGTTGGGTCATTCCACTTCTTCGCCAGGCAGCCCGCCTCGCCATCAAAGACCACTGTCCAACGCTCAACCGGATCTTACTCCAACACGCGTTTGATCAAGCTATCGCCGGAAGTGTTCTCGGTATCAACAAAAAAAATCCCTTTGCATTCGAACACTTTATCGAATAAGCGCCAACCACCTTCGTCATCCTTTGCACGTCTGGAGCATCCTCGCATGGAAATCAGTGGTACTCTGATGCTCCAGACCCCCACAACGCTGCTCAGGCAAGCACGGATACCACTCATCCATCCTGAAAGAGGCAGTCTGAGAAGAGCACCAGAGGCTGACAGATTCCCAGCGAGAGAAACGCCCTCGCCTTTCGTCCGCAGAACGAACACCGCAGAAAGAACGATCCATATGAATCAAAGCATGCAACACATAACACCTCTTCCCAAGCGTGTTCAGCCACATCAATGGGAGGATTTGGGGTCCTTTCTGGTCAGAACGGCCAAAGCAATGGGCTACGAAACTCCTCAGTGGTTACTCCAGCCAGAAACGTCCTCCTACCGCATCCTGAGCCGCAAACTCGCCACTCTTTCCCTCCAGGCAGATTACGATTTCTTGTCTCAGCTCTTACTCGTCCCAGAAACACGTCTCTATCAAATGACGATCCACCGCTTTTCTCCTCTCCTTGAGAGCTATAGTGATGCGCAACAACGAACTTCCATGCAGCGCCGACAGCAACAACACCTCAGCACCCCCTATCCATGGAGGCGCGTTCATCGTCAGCTGTTCTATAGAGATCTTGGTGGCTTTTTTCTCTCGAACTCATCCACTATTCGCATTTGTCCGCTGTGTGCACAGGCGCCAGACGCCTATGACCGCATCTATTGGAGAATTCGACCACTTTTGACCTGTCCCATCCACCAGGTGCTCTTACAAACTTCCTGCCCTCGTTGCTTGCAGCCATGGCCCTCCCTCCGTTTCTCTGGAGCACGGTGTCCTGCTTGCCTCCAACCGATCCACCAAGACCCACAAGACATCCAAACGCAGAACCACCCGGCATTCTTCTTTCTCCTTCAAGGGGATTCGTTGCTCTTACAGATGTTCGGCTATGAGCAGGGTCCAAGCGATCGCATCGCTGTTTCGCGTGCCCAGGATCTCCGCGCCTTCTTACCCGCTGAGGAATTCCTTCGCCTCTTTCACGTCTATTGCACGAAAATATCTTCTTTCAGTAAAGAAGCTCTCTCCACCTTCCTTCCCTCTTCTTTTTCTGCATTGGTAACCCTTCTGGAAAACACCACGGGCTCCCGGCGCAAGCGAAACCTTGCTCTCCAGAGCGCTATTACCCACTGGCTCTTCCTCGGGGGAGAGGCCCATTACTTCGCGTTCCTTGATACCCTGAACTTCCTCCAACGAGAGGCTCACCCCGTCGCCCTCTTTCGTACCATCCCCTGGGGCGCTTTTGCCTCGTATACGCCAACCTTCCGCCTCCTCAACCACCTCCATCAGCGGTACCGTTCTCTTTATCAAGCCCAGGGGGTCAAGGCTCTGGAAGAGCGTGTATGGCAACGCACACACGCGTTTGAAGGGGAGAAAGCGCCAGCAGACACCGCGGGAAGCGGCACTCGCCTCTCGACCACCACGTGAGGAAGGGAATCGGTTGCACAACCGGTCCTGAGACGAGAAACGAGCGCTTCCTGCCTCATGGCCCCTCACCCCATCCATTGTTCCATTCTCCCGTACAACGAGAGGAATGGCGACAGGATGTATGAGAACTCTTTCAAAAGAAGGACTCCAAGTAGGATACCAGTATTCATGTCTTTCTTTCCACAATACGTGTCCTTCATGGAAAAAATATCCTTCCCTCACTTCATCGCACGTCTGATAACGCTGGTTTTACTAGCACGATGTCTTCACGCACAAAATACGGCCAAGGACAGGCATGGTGGGAAAAACGTCAGCGAAAGACAGGAATAGTGCGCGAGAAAGACATGCATTCGGGGATTTCCTTGCAGATTTGAGCTCAGACACAGACACGATTTTTGGTATCCTACAATACGCGGCCAACCAGCGCCAGTTCGCCTTCGTTGCACAGAGGTCACCCCATCCTCAAGAGCCTCGCACTCCCACAACCAGATGCAAAGATTTCGTCCAACCGAATTGGTGCTCAAACCGCTCCACGCCTTGCAATTTGGGGTGTGATCGAGAGGAGTAACCTCCTCTCGATCCCCCTCTCTCATTCCCCTTCTCTCCAGCCCTCTCCTCTTCTCTCCCGCGTCATCTTCCACAACGCGCTTCCTCTCCACCAGTCACATCGCATCACCACCAGACGTGCTCTTCATGTGTAACGTACCTGGTACAATAGACGGTGAAAGAAGAGAGGTACGGAAACATGGCAAGCAAGCGGAAAACGTATACGCCGGAATTTAAATTTAAAGTCGTCATGGAAAGCTTTCAGCGCGAGACCACCCTGGAAGAAGTGTGCCGAAAGTTTGGCCTGGCCAGCTCGGTGATCAGCCGATGGCGTCAAGAATTTCAACAAAAAGGGCCAGAGATTTTTGCCGATCAACGCGATCCCAAAACACGGAACCAGTCACAGGGCCATGCACCAGGAGAATCTCCTGAAGAATTGAAGCAGCTCATTGGTGACCTCACCGTGCAAAATGATCTGCTAAAAAAATCCCGCGGGCTACTGGGCAATTAAGCGCACATGAGAAAGTGGAACTTGGGCGAACCCTCTGCGCTTCTGGTGGTCCGATCAACAAAACACAACTCGCCCGTGCTCTTGGTATCGCTCGCAGTAGTCTGTATCTGCAGCTTAAGCGACCGCAGATGGATAAGCAGCTCGTCGTCGCAATTGAGGGTTGGCAGGAACTCGATGACACACTGGGGCATCGCAAACTAGCGAAGCTCATCAACACCGGAAAGAATCGCGTCAAACGAGTGATGCACAAATATGGCATCGCCGCTCGACGCAAAAAGAAGAAGTATGTCTATCCTGGCAAGGCGACGCAGACGGCTCCAAATCTAGTCCGAGACATGAGCGAGGAGGACACGCACCAGGTGATTTTTTCCGACATTTTTGAAGTGCATCTCGCGGATCAATCACGCGTACGAGGCTGTTTTGCCCTGGAGAAACAGACGCGCCAAATCTTCGGGTTAGCTTTTGATTATCATATGCGCGCCGATCTGGTGACCAGCGTCATTGAGACCATGACCTTTCCTACGGCTGACGCCATTTGGCATAGCGATCAAGGCAAACAATATGGAGCACAATGTACTCGAGATCTGTTGTTGCAAAAAGGATTCCTGCAATCGATGAGTCGTGCCGGCACGCCCACGGATAATGGCTATGCCGAGCGTTTTGTGGGCACCTTCAAGCTCGCAGTAGCTGACCGCCGTTCGTATCACAGCCTGGGCCACTTTCTCGGGGCGGCAGAGGCATGGATCAATTTTTACAATACGTTACGTCCCCATGAGGGCGTCGGCAATTGTTCACCCCTGCGCTATGCGCAAGATCATCAGTTGCATGGTGCTCCCTTGATTTCCTTATGAGAACGTCTTTTTTACTGGGTACTTTACAATACAACATGAAGAAAGAGGTAAAAGAATACAAAAACACTTGTCGGCCAGCGACAGTATGTGTGGGCGAGACGAGGTCTAGAGCGAGCATTCTCTCAGATCAACGACACTTTTTGTGGGAATGAAGCACTCTTTGGCGGGGATTACAGACACATTTGATGATATCCTACAACTGACCAAGTCCTGGGCAGCAGAGTTTGGTCCCAATGGCGTCAATGTAAACGCCATTGCCCCTGGTCCAATATATACTCCGGGGACAGCAGGCGATGAAGAACTTCTGGCGCAATTGGTAAGTATCGCTCCTGCGAGAAGAATAGGTCAGGCAACAGAACTGGTTGGCGCCGCCGTCTTCCTTGCCAGCGATGAAGCAAGTTATGTGCATGGCATAACCCTTCCAGTTGAAGGTGGCAGCACTGCCACCTCAACGAGAAAGGAAGAGATGAGAGAAGGTTTGCCTGAAACTAGAAGGAGGAGTCTGACATGATCATTATTACCGGAACATTTCACATCAAGTCAGAGCGCTGGGAAGAGGCTGTGAACATCATCAAAGAACTGGTCGCGAAATCACGAGCAGATGAAGGATGCATCCGCTATACCTTTTCCGAACCCTTGGACGAGCAGTATAGCTTCTTCGTCTTTGAGGTGTGGGCAAGCCCTGAGGTCTTGGAAAAACATAAGCAGACTCCGCACCTGCGCACATTCTTCGCATTTCTCCAGCAAGCGACATCACGTCCTTTCACGTTGGAGAGATATGAGGCCAAGGAAATCAGGGAATAGGGAAGAGGAGAATTCTGAGAGAGAGTTCTCATCCGAGCCTTGAGATGGCTCAAGGTTTCCGGACATCGTTGTATCGCTACTTTGTTGACTGGAGATTTTACCTATTTGAAGCCTATCAAATAGTAACGATTGGCGCTCAAATTGTCCAGATATATGTTTGAAATCAGGCGTGACTTCCCTTGTCAACAAAGTAGCGGTAGAAACATCCTAGAAAGGAACAACCACGCATATGTGTACCTTCCAGAGCGAGCACGCGGTGTTGATCTGTCCTGTGGCGATTGATCGGGTGCGCGCCCGTCTGCACGAGGCATTTGGGGCACTCGTTCAATGCACGACCATAGAGGAACAGGGGACCCT
Organism: Dictyobacter halimunensis; assembly: GCF_036245075.1. Lineage (NCBI taxonomy): Bacteria > Bacillati > Chloroflexota > Ktedonobacteria > Ktedonobacterales > Dictyobacteraceae > Dictyobacter > Dictyobacter halimunensis. The sequence continues at coordinate 3,409,955 of NZ_BSRI01000001.1, read as the reverse complement.
GATTCAGATCCCATCCAGCGTTGATCCCACGCAGTTTCAAGCTGTGACGCGCGAAGCCATTGCTGCCGTGCAGGATGCGTCTCCCCATCCAACGGGAGCCTGAACGGTTCCTCATCTGGGGGAGACAAGAATGGTAGCCACACAAGGCATCCGGATCACAGTTGCCTGGAGGAGCGACGCGAAACCATGGGCCGACATCGCGCATGGTGCTCATCCTCTCATGGCCATCGTCATAGCGATCATTTCGAGAAACATCCAACACATTATGCCACTCATGAGCACATGGGCAAGATTTGCCCCCAATTGCAACCGGTCCACCGACGCTGCTTGAAGATCTCTCAAGGTCTCTCGACCATAGAAAAGGGTGAGAAAAGCGAACGAGGCGAATAAGAGGCAAGTGACGTAGGTTACGGGCTGCGTCATGCTCAACACCATACTACTCATCAGTAGAAACATGTAACACATACTCCCATGCATGAATACATGAATGGCATCAGACCGTACCTCGGATTGGAATAAAACATGTACTGCATCCTTTTTTAGTAGGAGAGGTAATAGAGGCTTGCGCACGAACAAGCGGAAGGTCCACCACAGAGCGGCAGCCGCAAACAGGAGAATATTCCAGTGAAGGAGGTCAGCTGAAAGCCAAGCAGCCGGTACAAGCATGAAGATCATGCCGATGGCCATCATCCCATGTCCTATTTCGTTCTCTGCATCAAAGTGCTTCACCCACCGACAACCATTCACAAGCCGCAAGAAGTAGAACACAGCGATGAGAGTACAGAGAAACGAAAAAAGTGCGTGGAGAGCGCTCATACCAGTCATGGTGATGGTTTTCCTTTCGAGATCGACTCCCAACAGTCGACAAGTACCTGCTGCGGAGGACTTGACCGTTGTCTGCTGAAGAAGCCAGATGAAGAGACCTCTTGACTACAAACACAACTCTAAACAACAGCAAGCAAACGGTGAATTTCGACTGAGGAAGCACTACTCTATAAAGGGCACACAAAAAGCGTACCTGATTTTAAGGAGAAATACAATCTTGTGAACCATATACTGGTTCTCCCGTTTCCTCGCTAATCCAGTGAAATGATGGGTTTTTATCAAATATAGAAATGGTTTGCAAACCATAGCGATGCTTTTGCAGGGGGGTGCTCATAACAAGCATCAGCGAGGAAGCAGGAGAACCTACATGTTGGGTACATCACAATTCGTCATTGTAAGCGAATACAAAGGAGAGGAAAACGTCAGGCCCGCGCCAATAAGCATCATTGCATATCGCAGAAGAAGAGGTACGCTCGTTTTCTTCTGAGCGAAAGAGCGTGCCGCTCATCATTGCTCGCATGAACAAGGGAACATGCCAGATCCGGATGTTGCCATTAGGGAGATTTCAACGGTTGTCACCATCGACAAAAATAGGGAGAAGATGTATGCTCTGAAAAGAGATTGTATAGACAGCAATAGTGCTTGCTCAAATAGAGTACGTTCCATAAGCCGTAGACAACTTTCACGGTACGTGCAGGAAAGGAAGAGCATTCATGAGGGTTGTATCACTCCAGCGTTTACGCCTCCTGAGCGCAACGATCCTTAGCCTGGGATTGTTCTTCGCCTTTGCCGGTACTGCTCTGGCCCAACCGCTCCATGCGAAGGTGATAAGCTCAGATCCCGCGATCAATTCGGTGATCGCACAGGCCCCAACAACTATTACAGTCACGACAGCTGAAAATATGAAGCCTGGTCCCGCAAACAGTAATGTGCAGGTCTATGGTCCGGATGGCGCATTGGTCAATAATGGCGACGCGAAGGTGAGTCTGAACAATCCGACGAAGATGTCCGTCACGATTAAACCTGAAAAGACGAATGGCACCTATGTGGTGCGTTGGACGACAGTCTCCGCCGAGGATGGCGATCCAGATCAGGGCGCGTTTGTCTTTAGCGTTGGTAGCACTTCCACCGGAGCTTCGACACAGACTCAGCCAACGCCAGCGCCCAAACCCACCGCTCCAACATCCACAACCGCCAGTGCCAGCAGTACGCCGCTCTGGATCTCGATCGTGACAGGCATAGTCGCATTAGTGGTAGGACTGGGAGCCGGCATGGGCATAACACGCATGCGCAAACCACACGTTCCATAATCGAACCAACAGGAACGCCAATCAGGTAGAGCTAAGCTGTCAGACAAAACGACTCTAACGACGCACTGGAGCGGACTCGATCATGCAATTGGCCAAAACCAATTGCATGATCGAGTCCGCTCTTTCTGGCTCATCATAATTTTAACTTATTATTATACCTTACTCTATGCAGTATATTCAAAACAATACATTTATCTTATAAGCATCGTTCATATACTATCTTAGGATATTATCTTTAGACATGTTTTACCACGTTTTGAAAGGCAGAAATCATGGCACATACAACTCATGACGAGCATGCACATAGACATAGTGAGCATTGCGGACACATAGCCATTGAACATAATGGACATCTTGATTACCTGCACGATGGGCACCTGCACTCCCCCCATGAGGGACACTACGATGAGCATGTGCTTGAGGTAAACGCACATAATCCGGCTACGTGTGCTCCGGTGGAATGTGCATGCGGTCACCAGGATTGTGGTCATGAGCGCATACCTCATGATAATCACATTGACTATCTCTATAAAGGCACACTCCATCATGTCCATGGCGATCATTGCGATAACCATGGCTCTGTCAAGGTGAAGCAGCAGTAAGAAAAAGCGCGGCTGACTCCTTCGAAGGAGTCAGCCGCGCTTTTTCTTATGTTGTCTCTTGTTATCCCCTGTGAGTACGGCATTGTTCGCACAACCCAAACAGAGAGAGTGCATGCCCTTCAATCTCAAAATTGGTCTGCGCTCCAATACGAGCAATCTGGTCTGCAGGCAAACAAAAATCGAACTCAACTACACGATGGCAAGAAGAACAGGTGAGATGATGGTGATGATGATCGCCACACACTCGATAGCGATGAGTACCATCAGCAAAATCGATACGATCCAGGAGACCTTTCGCCACCAATTTATCGACCGCACGAAAGACTGTTGCTCTACCAATACATGATCCATTCTCCCTACGTCTCATGATGTCAGTCGCCTCTCCTATTTTCTAATAACAATCACACATTAAATACATCAAAAATGCCTTGTTTTTTCGCTCTTTTCCTGGCACACTTACTATGCGTAATTGATACAAAATATCAATTATTGAGGGCAACAGAGAACACGTTTTCGTAGTGCATCACGTTATCACCGGTATAAACGTTCCTCCTGCACGAGAAGAACGGTTTTATGCGAAAGGCCAAATGCATGTCTTTAACTGTCTCTCCCACATTGCTAGAACAAGCACAAGCCAATACCATCAAACAGCGTGATTTCCTCGCTTGTATTGAAAGCTCTCTGCCCTATGCCTGGCAGCTTTTGAGGATCTTGCACACAAGCTCAATCAGAGCGGGGTCCCTTTTGTCGACAATCAAACGCCCCCGCCCAGTGAGCAGGCACGTGGTCAATTATTGCGCGTCCTGGCCAGTGATGCTATGCGTCATGCGCTTGAGGAACACTTCGGGGTAAAACTAGCGTTTCAAAACTGCCATCGTGTCGCCTTCTTCCATAAAGATCGCCTTGATGACACGTACACCGAATTTATTTCACCTCGTAGCCAGGATTCTCAATCAAAGTCCAGAGCTCGTTGACTGTTAAGTATCTGGATAGAAGATGCAGACAGTGAGCCGCTAATCTCCTCCCACCGATAAAAAGAGTCATGCATGGACACCTTTTGTAAGTGTCCATGCATCATCTATGAAGATCGAAATCCCGTTATTCCCCAACCTCATCTTCCTTTTTCCGGGCAATTCCATTTTGTTGTTGAGCTCTATATAGCGCTAACCCCAAAGAGTCGCTCAGGTTTACGTGTTGGCGAACTGGTGGCGATACTGCTGGACAGCCGTGGTGAGCGAAAAATCAGGGTCAACCTGAGTACTCACATCTTCGCCCATGGAGACGTTCAGCCAGGAGGAGGCATTCTTGCGATGAAACGCCACCGCCTGCTGATAAAAGCGCACCCAGTTTTGTTCACAGCTCATCACCCGTTGCTGCATGGCTGCCAGGGCAGAGACATTGTGCGCTTCCAATTGCGTGATTGGCTGCATGCGTCCCTTTTCCAGCGCCCGAATGTAGTCAGAGCGCGAGAACGTGGCCAGCAAATCATCTTCAATCTGGTCCTGGAGGAAGTGCAGATCATCCTCGTGCTCAATCTTGTTCCCAACCACCGTCAGGGCGACATCATAGTCACGCGTATAGCCCTTGTATTGGTGATACACGCCCACAGATTTCCTGGTCGGTTCAACAACCAGGAAGGTCAGGTCAAAGCGGGTAAACAATCCCGACGCAAACGAATCGGCGCCGGCGGTCATATCCACAATGACATACTCGTCCGGGCCATCAATACAATGATTGAGGAGAAGCTCAACCGCCCCAACTTTGGAGTGATAACATTTGAGCCCCAGGTCGTCTTCGCTCAATGGACCCGTTGCCAGCAGGGTTACCCCGTGCACATCACGAGCAAAGTGTATCAGGAGCGGATTGTTTTCGCGTGGGTGCCACAGACGCGACCCGTGTCCTGGCGGCGTGGTTTTCGCCATCAATGCGGTTGAACGAATATGAGGATTACTCCCCCGCAAATAGTCCTTGATGCGCTCTAGGTTCAGTCCCAGTGGGGGCACCTGGGCTGCCTCCGCTTCAGACATACCGAGAGCCTCGCCTAACTGCTGATTAATATCGGCATCAAAGGCAACCACCGGCAACGCATGAGCAGCAAGATAGCGACTAAAGAGGGCCGACAGCGTTGTTTTCCCACTGCCACCCTTTCCCACAAAGGCAACTTTCATGCCGTCTTTTCCATCCATTCTTCGTGATGATACAGTGTATCAAATGATAATTGTAGTATGCCATATGACAGGAGGTCACACAAGGGACTTTTAGACCGTATTAGAAGAACGGATACTTTATTGTATTTTGCGTCTATAATGAATCGGTGCAACAAAGGCGACAGTGAAACCGCCCACCACAGCGGTATAACAGCCAAAGGCGAGTAGGCTAATACAAACGCTCATGGGATAGCCTGTATAAAAACCAAGCGTAATCCCTACCCAGGTCAGCAGGATGGCGATGCCGATCGCGAGCGCCATCGCGGCAAAGGGAGAACTGGTTAGCCGATGCGCGGTGGCCGCGGGCAACAGGATCAGGGCGAACACGAGCAAGGCTCCGACAGCCATGGTGGCTTCACTAACCGTGATGGCCAGCACGACAGCAAAGAGCAGTCCCAGCAGGCGCACCGGCACGCGACACGCGGCCGCGACCACAGGATCAAGGGAGGTAAAGAGCAGGGGACGTGCGATCACGATCAGGACCAACAACGTTGGCGCGCCGATGGAGATCAACGTCAACAGCTGTTCCTCGGAGATGCCGAGCATATTTCCAAAGAGCACCTGGGCGGCCGAGAAGCCGGTCCCGGTACCACTCACCTGCGTGGTGAACTCACTTAAGAACAGTGCACCCAGGCCAAGCACCCAGGCCAGGATCGTGCCAGTCGCCACGTCCCGGCCCTGCACACGTTCTCCCAGGCCTCCCATCGCCAGAGCAACGGCGACGGTCATGAAGAGCAACATCAGCAGCGGATTGATGGCCAACACCGCTCCAGCCAATGCTCCGGTAAAAGCTACATCCGACAATGCTTCGCTGGCAAAGGCCTGGTGGCGCAAGACCACAAAATAGCCGACAAAGCCAGCCAGCAGGCTGATCACCGTCCCGGCGAGAAAGGCAGTGCGCATGAAATCATAGCCCAGCATTATCTGGAGATCGTGCCAGAGATTGGGCGAAAACGGTGGCAAGGTTGCCGCCAGGACACTATGCATTGCCTGCTCCTTTCATCTGCGATGAGAGACGCACCTGGTCCCGCTTGTATGTTCGCTTGCGCCAGATCAGTTTGCCACCACTGGCGAGCAGATAGGTCCCAAAGGCACAGGACGTAATACAAAAGCTGACCGGATAGGGCGTAAAGAAACCAATGGCCAGGCCAATCCAGGTAAACACGATGGCCAGCAGCGCGGAGAGCAGCACCGCCACGCCCGGCCGGGAGGTAAGTGTCTGGGCAATCGCCGCCGGCGTCACGAGGAGCGCGAAGATGAGCAAGGCACCGACCACCTGAACAGCGATCGCCACCACCAGCGCCAGCAGCACCAGGTAGCCCAGTGAGATCAGCCGCACCGGCACGCCCTGGGCCGCCGCTACCGTCGGATCAAGCGAGAGAAAGAAGAGGGGTCGCGCGATCCAAAAGAGGACGATGAACAGAGCCAGGGTCGACCAGATGACCACCTGGACATCACTATCACCGATCCCCAGAATATTGCCAAAGAGCACATTGTAAATGTTTGAGGCATATTCGGAGGTAGAAAGAAACACAAACAGAAAGCCTAGCGCGAGCGCAGCGGTAAAGACCGCGCCAATCGCCACATCGCTCTTGTGCCCAGCGTGCGCTGTTGGGTGCAACACTTGAATCCCGAGCGCTGCCAGCACACCGGCCACAAACAGGCCCACTATCGCCGGGATGCCGAGCAGGGCCGCGCCGGTCGCGCCCGCGAACCCGACATTGGCCAGGCTGTGTCCGGCAAAACTCTGCCCGCGCAGGACCATAAAGTAGCCAATCACACCGGCCGACAGGGCCACCAGTGTCCCAGCAAGGTACGCATTGTGCATAAAGTGGTAATGAAACACCTGCGCAATGAGGCCTGAGATATCGCCCCACATTGCAGCAAGCGACAGCACGATCTCACCCATGATGACCTTCTTCCATCTCCTGCTGTCCAACCACCACAATGCGTCCATCGCTGGCATGTAGGACTTCAACTGGCGTGCCATAGAGGCGTGACAGTGTCTCAGTTGTAATCACCTCAGCCGGCGTGCCCACCGCGACCTGACCATGCACCACATAGATCACACGATCCACCGCCGCGAGCAGGGGATTGATATCGTGGGTCACGAGCAGGACGCTCGTGTGCATTTCCCGACTGATGCGTCGTATCACCGTCGCCACCGCCTGCTGATGGCGCAGATCCAGGTTATCCAGTGGCTCATCCAGCGCGAGGATGCGCGGTTGGGTCACCAGTGCCTGAGCAATCAGCAGTCGCTGCTGCTCTCCTCCCGAGAGCTCGCCAATGGGTCGATCGGCATAGGCGGTCGCACCAACGAGATCAATAGCCTGTTGCACGCGCAGCGCGGCGGCGCGCGCCTGGGCACGGGCCACAAACGGCAGCGGCAAGCCCCATCTCCCTCCATCCAGCCCGAGGCGGACAACACTGCGACCCCGCACATGCACATCGGCATCAAAATGCCGCCGCTGTGGCACGTAGCCAATGGCCGCGTTCCCGCGCCGGGCGGGTTGCCCGAAGACGGTAATGCTCCCCTGTGAAAGAGGAACCAGCCCGAGGATCGCCTTGAGCAATGTCGATTTCCCGGCCCCGTTGGGCCCGAGAATGGCGATGAACTCTCCGGCTTGAATCGAAAGGCGCACATCACGCCAGATGGTATGGGCACCTAAACTGACCGCAGCCTCACGCACTTCGATCAGCGGAGCAGGATCAACTGACGAGGATACCTGTGGGGCCTGTGGCAAAAAATTCGTCATACCACACTCTTTTCTCTGGCTGAAGCAACCGGGCTCACCCGGTTGCGGCTTTGCTTCTCAACGTTCATTTCTTCCCTGTCGCTGTGGCCAGCGCGCTCTGGATACCTTTCAACTGGCTGGATTGCCAATCCTGGAACGACGCGTTCGCCGGCGTCAGGGTCTCCGTGATCGTGGGAACCGGAATCGCAGCCGTCTTCGCCAGGTTCAACACCTTTTGGATATTATTCGGCGTATTCTGTGAGTTATACACGAAAATGGTAATCTGCCGCGTCTTGATCTGCTGCTCAACGGTCGCTTCATCGGCGGCCGAGATATCGGTTCCTTCAGAGACCGCCTTCAGATACGAGTCGGGAGTGATTAGCTTCAAACCAAGCGCAGGTGCCAGGTAGGAGAAAATACTTTCGCTCGCGCCAACCGGCGTGCCCGCGTATTTTGCTTTGATGTCCGCGATCAGGCCATGATATTCTTGCAAACCGGTCGTCAGGAACGCTTGCTCCGATTGACCAAAAGCCGTAGCATCGGCGGCATCGAGGGCCACAAAATCATCATGCAGCTTATGAGCCACAGCGGTAACATCATCGGGGTTATACCACATATGCGGATTATCCCCCTCGTGCTTGCCGTTCAACGCACCAACGTTCAAGACCTTGCGTCCACTGGACGGGTTCGACTGCAATAATTTCTCCGCCCAGGGATCATATCCGGCACCATTCAGAATAAAATAGTGCGCGTCGGCCGCGGTCCGCGCATTGGCTGCCGTCGGCTCATAAGCATGGGGATCAGCATTGGGATCGGTAATAATACTGGTGACATGGACATGCTCACCACCAATCTGGGCGGCAATACTGCCCCAGAAGTCTTCAGCGGCCACCACCTCGATCACGTTTCCTTTGGTAGATGCAGAACTGGAAGAGGATGGAGAGCCGGTGGCATTGGTGCCACAGGACGCCAGAGCCAGCAGAAGAAAAAAGCTACTGGCGAGAAGAGTCAATACATGCTGCGTACGTGTGCGAAACACAGAAACCTCCCTGAAAAGAGAAAAATAACAGAGCAATGCAGCTCGCTCCTTATTGAGATTATGTATCCATAGCTGAGTGTACAGCACAGATATTTATATGTCAATGATACTATGTATCATTATTTACGTCTCCGCTGTTCGCTGGATGTGTATTGCCTCACGAAACTTCTCCCTCTTGTCTTCCTGGCCCTTTCCTCAATCTGGTCGAATGGAGGCAAAAATAGGGCATCGCTGTAGATTGAGATAGGTATATATCCCTAGAGCACGCGCTTCGGCGCCCTATGCTATCGCTCTCGCAGGCCGATCGCATGCAGGGGAAAGCTCAGCATCGAGCGCCACGGTCAATAGGGTACCAAAAATAGGGATCAATCCTCATGACAGAATGAAGGAATTCAGCTAATCTCTTCCTGAAGAGAAATAGTAAGCTACAAGATGTGGCGTGAGAGATGTACATCCTCTATTTTCTACAAGAAAGTTCTGAACATGAAGCGATCTGTTTTTCTCAGTAGTGTAGCCCTCATCGCAGCCCTTTTTCTGGTAGTGGTCGTGGCGCATCCAGCATTCGCCCACGAGAAACGCCATGTCGGCAAATATACCTTTGTGGTTGGGTTTTTGAATGAGCCAGCATACGCCCAACAATCGAACAGCCTGGACCTGACCGTCTGTCTGGGTAATGCCTGCACCTATAAGGTGCAAGATGGTTCACGGATCGTCGCGAATCCAGTCAACAATCTGGAACAGAGCCTGAAGGTGGAGGTCAGCACAGGTGCCCATGCGCCCATCCCCCTGACCGTTTCGCCCAGGTATGCCAATCCGGGCAAATACAATGCTTATTTTGAACCCACAACGACTGGCAATTATACCTTTCACATCTATGGCACCGTCAATAGCGACAAGGTCGATGAGAAATTCACCAGCAGCCCGAATGGCTTTTCAGCTGTTGCAGCTATCAACGCCTATCCAGCAACGACACAAAACGCGGAGCCAGCCAATACGGATGCGCTGAAGAATCAAGTCACGTCTGCGCAGAACGCCGCCAGCCAGGCTCTGACGATCGGTGGCATTGGCGCGGTACTGGGAGTACTGGGCATCATTGTCGCCGGCGTAGCCCTGCTGCGTCGCACAACAGTGAAAACGGGAGAGGCTCAACAGGAGCCGGTTGAGAGGTTGCAAGGCTAACATTGGTGCTCCCATCAGCGTAACAAGTGCTGATGGGAGCAGCGAAAGGACGTACGATGTTTTTCCTGCGCCACGGCTCAGCGTTGCGACGATCAGGCACGGTCGTGTTACTGACGATGCTCCTCCTTGTCTGCGCCAGCATAGCGGCATCACCGAAAGCGTTCGCCAGTCCCACACTGGCATGGCATGCTCAGTATGACCATAGCAATCCGGCAGCAAACGCACATCTCCCCGCTGGTCAATCCCCGACGTTCGTCCAGGTCTGGTTTACAGAAACGATTGATCCGCACTTTAGTACGCTGAAGGTCTATAACCCGGCTCGGCAGCGCGTCGATCTTGATGATAGCCGTACCTCAAGCGATGGCTATACGCTGCGCATTTCACTCCGTCCCCACTTGCCAGACGCTACCTATACCGTCGTCTATAGCAATATATCAAGCGAAGATGGGCATCATGTCCAGGGGGCCTTCAGTTTTGTGGTCGGGACTGGTCCTCTCGTAGCCAACACAGACGCCTTACTCGCACAAGAACAGGGTGGAGAAAATAATTTGAACGCCTGGAGCGTTGGGCTGCGCTGGCTGAATTACCTTGGCATGGCCCTGCTGCTGGGAACGGTTGCGTTCGTGCTGCTCGTCTGGCGTCCGGCCTCTACCTCTCTACGCGACCACAGCGACGCAGCGATCGGTAAAACGGATGTACAGATAGAGTTCCGTGCCTTGCGGCTGATATGTGGCAGTATCGCCGTGCTGTTCGCGCTGACGCTGGCCTTCGGGATCTATCAGGCGGCGTTCGCGAGCGAGAGTGCCCCCTGGAACATCATCAGCAATGGAGCCCTGGGGAATGTGCTGTTCCAGAGCCGCTTTGGCATCATCTGGTGGCTGCGCCTGGCGCTCATCCTGCCGGCAGGTGGCACGGCATTGCTGTGCTGGCGCGCCCTGTTCCGGCATGCCAGACGACCCCGGCGCCTCTATAGCCTGCTCCTGATACTCAGTATCGCCATGATGGGGACCACCTCGCTCGATGCGCACGCGGCCGCGCAGGCAGATGCCTGGCTCCTGCTGCCTTTCGATCTCATTCACCTGGTCAGCACCGGTTTCTGGATTGGCGGCGTATGCTGTTTTGTCGTCCTCGTCCCGGCCGGTTTACGCCTGTTAGCGCCTGAAAAAACCGCGCGCTCACGCCTGCTGGCGGCGCTCCTGCCGCGCTTCTCACGGATCGCCATACTCTGCGTGACCCTCCTCGTCATAACGGGAACCATTCAGGCATCGTTCATGCTAGGCTCATGGGCCAATCTGGTGGAGAGCGGTTATGGGCGCACGCTCATCGTCAAACTTGTGCTATTCGCGCTCATTCTCGTCCCGGGAGCCTTGCACCTGCTCCGCATCGGTCCACGCATGCAGGCAGCGAATGCATCCACACCCACTCACGATCAGGTCGATGCGCAACAGGAAGGAACCGAGGCAGCGACAACGCGCCGTTTACAGCGCATCTTCAAAGCGTCGATCACGCTAGAAGCCACGCTGGCTGTGTGTTTACTCCTCATTGTTGGCGTGCTAACCAGTATGAGTCCCCCACCGCCCGTAACCGCAACCGGAACCGGGAATACGGATAGCCGCGCACCATTAACCTATCAGGGAAAGATGGCAGATCTTCGGTATAGCCTTGTTGTGAATCCGGGACAGGTCGGGGAAAACACCTTTGAAATGGCGCTCAAGCAGAGCAATGGAGCACCGCTCACGCACGTTGATGCGGTGAGCATACGCCTCACCATGCTCGATATGGATATGGGGACTCAGGAACTCAATCTCACCCCAATCGCAGGTCAACCAGGACAGTATCAAGGAGAAGATGCCACATTAGGCATGTCGGGGCATTGGAATATGGTCATTCTCGTATCTCGGCCAGGATTCAATGATGCGACCAGCAGCATCGACTTTTCGCTTCCCTAAGCGGCACTCTCATTCTCAATGATCCTCTCATCCCGCTCACATCGATGAGCCGCAAGCATGACTGGACGTCTAGCCAGAGGAGGCGCGCCTGGCCGTCGGGATGCGCCTCGGCCTCTATCGGGAGCCGCTAGTTACAGAGAGAAATCCGATCGGCCATATGCTGCACAAGTAATGAGCACATTGTCCACGAAGCATCATGCACACTCACTTCATAGCATGGCTGCCGGATCAAAGCATAATGAAACAAATGCATGTCACATCGACACGCCCTGGTTGACATTGCGCTTGCCATAAGCAAGCAGGCATAATGACTGATAGTGTTGTTGTCACGATGAAAAAAAGAAGGAGTTGCTATGTTTGCAAAAACTTCAGCTCGAACAAGCAAACCCATCCTGGCGATCATGATAGTGGGAGCAATATTGATGCTAACAATTACTCCAGGCATACTATCCAGAACGGCATCGGCCGCCACGAGCACAACAGCTACCGTCCGGCTTCTCCACAGCCCTACCGGAACTGCCCAGTTGAGCTACAACGCCAGTAATCAGACACTCACTGTGACCACCAGTCTGGTGGGGCTCGCCCCCAATAGCACGCATCCTGCCCATATCCATCAAGGAAGCTGCGATCACCCTTCGGGTATTCTATATGCGCTGCAAAATGTCGTCGCTGACGCCAAGGGACAGGGCACAACAACGACAGTCATACACAATGTGGCAGGTGGAATTCCCGCGACCGGCTGGTCTATCGTCGTCCACAATGGCCCCAATATGCAACCGGCTGACCAACATGCGCACATCGCCTGCGCGAGTGTTCAGAATCCTCAAGCGCTCACAACCGTCAATACAACGCTGGGGCCAACCCTTGATGCCAATGAAAATGCGACTGGTACCGCTCATTTGCAGTTGAATAATGGCACGCTGACAGTCACCTTACATGTGAGTGGGCTGGCCCCAAATAGTCAGCACGCCGCACATATCCATGCTGGCAACTGTCAGGCCACTATGCAGGTGCTCTATGACTTGAGCCCGCTGCAGTCCGACAGTGCTGGCAATGCCAGCAAAACAATGACCTTCAGCGGAGTCGCAGCCATTCCAAGTACGGGTTGGGATATCAATGTCCACTATTCAACCGATCTCTCGACCCAAACAGGCTATAATCCCATCCTGTGTGGAAATGTCGTACCCGATTAAGTGTTCTAACGCCGAGAGAGAAAGATGCCAGCGTCTGCTGGCATCTCTGCGACCGCTGAGGGTCACCTATTGGTTCCCGTTCCTCCTCTCAAAATGAACATTTTCATGCCGGGTGGTGTTTCCAGGCATAAAGATCTTGTTTCATTCTATTGGAGTGGGCTCTGTACTTCGTTGATCGTATGAACCTGCGCCGGATCAATTTCCCCAATATAACTGGATGATGCATCTCCACTTGACGTGAGCCATAAATGATTGTGTGTATCAAACGTCAGATGATAGGGCTGGCTCTGAGCAATCGACGGTTTTACAGCGGTAAATGTCTTGGTCTGGGGAAGATAGCGAATGAGGGTGTGACCATTCGGGCAAGCAATCCAGACCTCACCCTGAGCCGAGACAGCGATACCAGAAAACGTCAATGGGGTATCAGTCTGTTGCGTTCCTGAGGGGACCTGATATTCTGTCACCTGCCGAGTCTTGACATCAATCTTCCCGATTTTCCCTGTTTGTAGTTCAGCAAACCAGATCTGACCATGCTGCTCAGATGCCAATGCAGACACCTCCATTTGAGGATCAGCAAGCTTTGATATGGTAAATTGGGTGGTTGCAGGATCGAAGCGAGCAATCACCCCTCCGGTGAGCATTCCGAGCCAGATCTGTCCCTGTGAATCAATCGTGATACTATAAGGATACAGCTGGTTTCCATCAACCTGCGGTAATGACCAGAGGCGGACTTTTCCGGTCGCGGGATCGAGCTGACCCAGTTGGCCGCTACTCACCGCCGTAAACCAGAGCATCCCTTTCGCATCAAAAAAGAGATCCTGAGGACTTAATCTTTGCCCCTGGGTGGTTGGCAACTGAAAACGCTGCAATTGCTGCTGTTGTGGCTGGAAGCGACCAATAGAATTACTACTCTGCTCAGCAAACCAGACGTTTCCCTGCTCGTCAAGGACAGTATTCATGATACCATTTTGATTCTGCGTGAGAGGCCAGTCCGCAATCTTTCCGGTACGTGTATCCAGGCGTACCAACCGATTATTCGACATGTCCCCAAACCAGATGTTGCCCTGTTTATCGGCAATTGGGGGCATTAAATCGACATTGGGATGGGAAATGGGATACGTTTTCACCGCCACGCTCCCCGCATGCAGGATGCCACCTGTGACAACATTGGCGGCCTTAGTCGTGGCAGACGCGCCACCAGTCCCATCTGTCCCCTTCATCTGGGCTCCATTATCGCCATTTGATGGCCAGAAAATAAACAGGCCCGCGGCAGCCACAACAATACAGAGAAGGAGGCTGAGAAGAATCACAGGCAGTGGCGAAGACTTTGGCAACGTCCCACCATCATCTAGAGCCCTCCCATACTGGTCGGGGTCTACTTCCCGTTGCCTCTTTTGTTGATCCGTATGCATGGACCATCCTCCCTCACGCTACTTTGTATTGTTCGCCAGCAACTGCTGCAGATTCTTTGCCAACATCTCTGGTGTGAAATTACTCCCCAGATACACGCGTTCCCGCCCCTGAGCATCAATAAGGTAGATACCAACCGAATGCGTCATCGCCGCATTGCCCTGGGCAGGCGTGACACCAACGGCATAGTCTTTCCAGATGGGGCGCAACTGCTTTTCGGTTCCCAGCAGGAAGTGTAAGTAGCCGGTCAGGCGATGCGCGGCCACGAATGCCGTCGCCAGATGTGCATTGTCGACTGCGGGGTTAACACTAACAGCATCCCAGTGGACCTGTGCGGCCTGCGCTCCGAGCAGTTGCGTTGCGGAGTACATCTTTTCGGCGGTGAGCGGACACGGGCCAGGACATGTTGTATAGAGAAAGGTTAAGACAACGGGTCGACCGCGAAGCGCCTGTAATGAAACTAGCTTGCCATTTTGATCATGAAGTTGAAATACCGGTGCCGGCGTCTTTCCCATGTCCGTGCCCTGATACGACTGGTCAACGGGAGCACTCTTTGGCGCTGTGCTGAGTCTGGTAACGTAGAACAACACATTCGCGCCCACCAGGATCAGGAGCACGCCTACCATCAGGGCAACAAGCCATTTCCACCGATGCTCTTTTTTCAGCGTACTTTTTTGCGTGACCCCTTCTTCTTCGTTCGATACGGTTGGAATCATGAATAGATATCCTTTTCTAGCCAGCTATATATATGACAGTGTTCTTCATTTTCAGACTGATGTACACCAGGCGTTTCGCCCACAGTATTCCTGTTCCAAACAAGCATAGACACAGCGCAAGCGCAGGAACCTTAACATCTTTCATTCAGACCATACAAATCCCTTAATACAGTGGGGAGGAGACAGAAAATAGGGAGGACGCTGTAGATTGAGCATAGGTACATATCCCTAGCAAATATGACCACAGGATAGGAGATCAGAGTGGTATTGCCTATTCGGCCTTCTCCCTAACTTTTTTCTGTAAGATAGTAGTAACAGGCTGCGTTACTCTCGCCAACCCATCTACAATTTTGCGAAGTTGTATCTCTTGGGAGCATAGTAGATTGAGGTTATTTTGATCAGCAAGCGGCGTACCCCTCCATTTCATCACTAAAAAACAACCCCCAAAATAGGTACTTCTCCTAATGCACACTTGATAGATCAATCCTTATCCAAAAAACAAATTGAAAGCAGTATATAATGGTACCAGTATTAACGATAATGAACTGCCATATTCCACAAACAGCACCCAAACATCTTATGTTATACTAAATACTGGTAGGCATAAAAATAAGTATCGCATTGCTATCAAAGGAGGACGACGATGGTACTAACAAGACAGCAACAACACACATTGGTTAAAGGAGCCATCTTTGGAGCTCGTGGAGATTCCTGTTCATGCGATCCTTGTGATTGTAATCCCTGTAAATGCGGTGATGGCCTCAACGGTAGCCTGCCAAATTATCCCTTCTGGCGCGTGACTGGGTTTTATATCGAAAATGGAATGATCAAAGACATTGATGTGTCACAGCGCACCATCCTGAGCCTGACCCAACCAGTCATTGAAGGGCAAAACGATCGCTGGCAAGACGTAATCCTTGTCGACGCCGACGCCACACCGTTACAGATTACAGCCCTGTTAAACAGCTTTGAGCAGCACTTAGAGAGCGTCCCAGCTGAAGTAGCACCCCTGCCTCGAACGCAGCGCGCGGTGTATCGTGCCAGCATCAACTATGATGGCACCAATTCTCAAACACCCACACTACATGCAGTCTTCAACCCGGATCAGCAATCGCTGGTACGGACCTCTGATGACGCGGCGGCCCCACAGGCCAGAGCCTGGAACTACCAGGGATTGATGGCCCTGAGAGAGACCTTTACATTCAAAGGCTAAAGCGTCACGTAGAGAAGCAAGATATCCTCGCAAGTAATACCTACATAGGATAAATAAGGGAAAAGAAGTACAGTATAGGAGGGCGAGATGCGGGGCAAGATGATATCCTCGCATGCTCGCCCGAGCGAACAATGAACGTGTTGCCTGCTTTGGTTCTGTCAGAACTGAGAACACATAGATGTACAAGAGATCCAAAAGAGCTTCTTCAAAGACTGTGGTAAAGCTATGAAACAAGCATTATAAGTTCATGCAAGGCCACAAGCCGTTCACGGAAAATCTGGCGCCGTTGAGCCAGTGAGATGGCGTTCTTTGTCGTTGCGTGAAGGCGGAAATACTGGCGTAACTCATCAAATGCTCGACAGAAGCGAGCAGCGGATACAACGTTTCCAAAGCCATGCATCGAAGAATAGCGTTGTTTGATCCCGCGATGATCTTGTTCAATCTGGTTGTTGAGGTAGGCGCTTGTCCGGTGCAATACGTCATTTCCCATCGTTTCGCCGATGGCACGAGGGTAGGAACGATGCCCATCAGTTGTGACCTGCTGCGGGGTGTGCCCAACAACTGCGATGGCTTGCTTGAAGAACGGTTGTGCGGCATCCATATTGCGCTTTTCACTCAACCGCGAATCCACAAGATTGCCGTCTTCATCAACAGCTCGATACAGATAGCACCATTTTCCATTCACTTTGATGTAGGTCTCATCCACGTACCAGGATCTTCCTCCTCGTCCATGTCGCTTTGTCCGCAACTGGTCGGTCATCAAGGGCGCAAAACGTCTTTCCCACTCTCGAACGGTCTCATGTGTGAAAACAAAGCCACGTTCCAAAAACATCTCAGCCACATCACGAAGACTCAACTTATACCGTAGTCGACAGAAAACAACAAGGAAAACGACATCAGTAGGTACTTCAAGATAGTTAAATGGAGTCCCAGTCCGTTCATTGAAGGTCCGTCGGCATCCTGGGCAGAAGAAGGTTGCATAACCCAATTCTGTCTTCTTCGCTCGTTTTTTTGCTGAAGACGCTGCGCAATGGGGACAGTTCATCAGTTCATGCTCTCCTCGTTCAACACTCTTTTTCGAGGATGAGTATAACAGAAAGGTAATCACATCGCCAAGATGGTGTTTGAGTTCTGACAGAACCCCTTGTTGCGCAACCCGCGGGATAAACCAGGTTTTACTCCCTATTTGCTTGTCAGAGAAGATGCGATCATTTATCATCCTTTACTAGATCACCCCCTGATCGTACTACTGGTCTTTGTGTCAGCAGAAAAACAGGCAATGATTGGCTAGCGTGTCCGAAGGTCACGAGACTAAGTTGCCACCATCCAAAATCAGGGCATGGTATCGAAAACATCAATCCCCACCTGACTTCACTCCCACACGGAATCGATAGGTGTCGCCTTGTGTGAGATAGTGTATGTTCGTGGTGAGGGAAGCCTTCTTCGCCGCTTCCTTAAAATCGTCCAACCCCGACAGAAAGACGGAGTAATCGTTGAAGTGGATCGGGATGGCTTCATGGGGATGGATGATCTTCACTGCTTGAACGCCCTGCTCCCCATTCATCGTGACCAGCACACCCAGGAGCGTCGTGCCTCCCACATGGAAGAGGCCCAGGTCGATATCAGGGTAGCGCTTTGGAATGTCGTGAAGAGGATCAAAGATGAGCGTATCTCCCGAGATGTACAAGCGAAACAAATGCTCACCCTTGCGGCTAAACTCCAACATGCTGCCCATCACTGGAGGCAGGAGGTCGACAACGGGGTCAGGAGCGTGCTTGGCAGGCATAGCCGTCACGAGAAGTTCGGAGTCACCCTTTTTGATCGGTTGCGATTCCCAGGTGTTAATTGCGTGGAGGTTCTTAAATCCCAACGGAGCAAGCTGTTCCGTCGCGTGCTGGGTCGTGACAATGGGAATCTGCTTATCGAGCTCACTGGCTGCCACATCATCAAAGTGATCGCCGTGATAGTGAGAGAGGACAATCAGATCGAGTGGCGGAAGGTTCTGGGGTGCGCATGCCGGTTCAGTCTCGCGCCGAGCATATATGCCATGACCAAGTGGCGTGAAGCCTCCCTGGTGCATAAAGGCAGGATCGGTGAGGAGGGTGAACCCATCGTACGTGATGAGGGTGGTGGCATTCCCTATGAAGTATAATTCCCCGGCGTCCGTGTTGACCGCGCCCGAAGGCGGAAGTTCGATTGGCGTGCTCTGAGCCATAGTTGGTACTCCTCTGCTGTATAAAATGTATATGCGTGTGTCGAAAAGATCATAAATTCGCCATTGCTGACGCATAAAATACGAGTCAAACGACAGCATGATTCTATCCAGCCTCCATATCAGAGGGTAACACGTTTTCGTACTCGGGAAAGATACTCATCAGATTTCGGCCAGCGGATACCCCCCTCTCTCTGACACTTTTTGAACCATGCAGGAAGTGCTACCATAAAGCATCGATCATGTTTTCTCAATAGTTTCAAAAGCGAATAGAAAAATAGCAATTTTCTAGTAATATATAGAAAACAATGCACAATTTTAATATTAGAAGTAAAATATGTATTACAAACAAAATATAAAAATATATCATCCCGATACAGAAGATGCTTTTATCTGGTAAAATATTGTAAAGAAAAAGATGATCTGCTACAGAGCGAAGGAAAGCGCGCGAGAGGTCACCATCATGAGGAACCAGCAATGGACGAACTACCATCGCCGAACAGCAGCCTTAAAGACATTTCATTCCTATGATCATCTGCTCTATCTCCAATTAAAAGTGCGCAAGCACTCCACACTGGGCTATCTCAGCCCAATGCAGTTTGAAATCATGAAGCGTTGACTTTTCACTTCATGGGATCATTCAAACCCGGGACAACAACAAAACGCTTTACCACGTTCTCATACGTCCTGGCTTTTTTCATAATCGTCGTCCTCCTCCTTTAATGCGCTCATCCCTTCGGTTTCCTACTCCTATCAAGATGGCTTCTCTGCGCTGACGGTATCGAGTCCTACCGCTCCCTCTTTACTTGTGACCCCCAACCCCATAATAGAAAGGAGTTTGAGCAGAAGGAACGTGAATACGAAAGAATAGGCCGCCGTTGCTCCCACTGCAAGAATCTGTACCAGCAGTTGCCCTGGATTGCCGAAGAGCAACCCATTTGCTCCGACGCTATTGATCACTTTCTCCGCAAAAACACCAGTAAGTAGCACGCCTATCAGTCCTCCTATGCCGTGGGCAGCCCACACATCAAGCGTGTCATCGATCTGTATCCACTTAGTGCGTAAGAGTACCATCAGATAGGTCCCAAGACCTCCGAGTACGCCGATGGCAATGCTGGATATGGGGCCAACAAATCCACTTGCAGGTGTGATAGTAGCCAAGCCACACACTGCCCCTGTTACTAGTGCCAGAGCACTTGGTCGACCGTTCTGAACCCAGCTAAGTGCCAGCCAGGTAAGTCCGGCGGCCGCTGCCGCCGTATTCGTCACGACAAATGCGCCCACAGCCAGAGGGGAAGCGCTTAATGCGCTTCCCGCGTTAAAGCCGAACCAGCCAAACCAGAGCAATGCAGCTCCCAAGGCGGTGAGGGGAACGTTATTGACTTCCGTCGCTTCTCCCCTCTTGAAGCCGATCCTCTTTCCAACGGCAATAGCCACTGCCAGCGCAGCAAACCCTGCACTGGTATGAACGACGATGCCACCTGCGAAGTCAAGAGCGCCAAGCTTGTGCAGCCAGCCATCAGGATTCCAGACCCAATGAGGGATCTGTCAGAACTCAGGACACGGCGAGAAATGTCCCCAGAAAGTGGGGAATGCCTCTTGCAAAACGAGCAGCTGGTGGGGAAAACACAAGTATATGAGCGCTGTTTTAGAGGAAAAGTGGGGAAACCTTTCATCCATTCCCTGACTGTGTTCTGAGTTCTGACAGATCCAAGGACACCTAACGACACATACAGAACAATCTGCCGTACTCACAGAAACAGAAAGCAGCGGGAACACCAGTCAGCATGCCTCCTATCTCTCGCTAGTGCTGTTGCTGCTGCTCAGAAAGCCTCTGCAATAACCGAACACATCGCTCTCCATCAGCAAGACCCACATGATGCTCTTCGGCCAGGGCCTCCGCCGGTCCAGAAAAAGAACACGTCGCAACAAAAATACCCCGTGCGGCCTTGTGAATGTGGATCGCCCCGATAAAGCGCTGAATATCCGGAGTGCCCACGCGACTCCCTGGTGCGTAGCGTTTGCACTGGATGATGATTTTCTCGCCGCTGTGGTTTGTCCCAATGATATCAGCACCCCGATCTCCAGATCCTCCAACAACCGACGCGTCCTGAAGAACCCCGAGCCCAACAAACAGGCTCCTGATGACCTCTTCAAACTCACGCGGGGAGAGCGCCAGCAGTTTCCCGATCGAATCCATGTACGCGAGGCGCTCACGCTCTTTGCGCTCTTCCTCAAGAACCTGCTGCCTGGCCGCAATGGGATTTGTAACGCTGGCCCTGATCGTGGAAATGGCACTGCTCATCATCAAAATATCGACCTTCAACAGTGGCTTTATCCTGCTGCGCTCAGAGACGTTGCTATGGATCAGCAATGTACTCGTCTTCTCGGTATGGTACTGGAACATCGATGGTGGAGGTCCACGCAAGCGGCACGAAAACGCGCACCAGGCCAACGACTTCCTGTTTCCCCAACAGGTCAATGGAGCCTCCTGGGAAACGCACTTCTTTGATTACCTCTTTGTCGCCTTTACGGGTGCCACGGCGTTCAGTCCCACCGATACCGCCCCGCTCGGTCGCCGAGCCAAAGTATTGATGAAGTTAGAGGGACTCATCTCATTTATGATCGTCGCGTTCCTGATCAGCCGCGTCGCCAACATCTTCTAGCCTGCTGACTGGAATCCAGAAGCAGAAAAAACAGATAGGGATCATTTGTCGGCAGGATATCTATCTTACTGCTGTCCGGTCAAAAGTCCATAGAAGAGCATGACAGCTGCCACAGCCATAATCAGGAAGGTCAATACCAAAAACACATTAGAGATCCAGCCAAAGGCATACTGGTGCATAATCTTGCGATTATTGCCGACCAGCAAGAGATACACAACCAGCACGGGCGCCAGCACACCAGAGATAATATTCGCCCACAGAATAAGCTGAATTGGATCCAGATGGCAGAAGGCAAGCAGCATGCTAAGCAGCAGGGCTATGGTAAGGATCAGGTAGAAGCCCTCGCTCTGCCAGGTTTTTTTCGATAGGCCGGACGGCCAGCCAAACGTACCGGTAACGGCATAAGAAGTGCTGGCCAGCAACACAGGGATCGCCACCAGGCCCGCGCCGATCAAACCGACTGCGAACAGGTATTTCGCCACGGGCCCCATAATTGCGACCAGGGCCAGCGCTGCATCGGAGGCCGTGGTAATGTTTTTATGATGGGTGAACAATGTGGTCGCGGTACATATAATGATACAGTAGGCCACCAGATTTCCACTCACGACACCAACACCGATATCCCCAAAGGCCTGCAACAATTTCTGCCTGGTATTACCCGGTCGGCGCTCTTCCTTCTCCCCATGCACCTGCCAATAAATGTTATAGGGAGAGATAGTCGCGCCCAACAAAGCCACGGCGCTACTACTACTGGCAAAAGTAAAATTGATATGTGGTAGAAAAGTATTGCTAAGAATCGAGCCCCAATCTGGCCGGGCCATAATATCGGTAATAATATAGGTTATAAATGCCAGGCCCATCACAATGAAAATTCTTTTAAGCGCCTCAAAATTGCTAAAAACGGTTAAGTACCAGAGGATCAGAGCGATCGGAACAATAAACCAGATCCAGTTGATATTTGTCAAAAGTTGAAAGCCACTACCAATCGCAACCAGGTCGGCGGTAATGAGGGCGACATTGGCGATGATCAAGGTCAGGGAAGCCACAATAGCACTGACACGGCCATAATGCTCGCTTAACACTTCCGCCAGACCTTTTTGCGTCAAACGCCCTATGCGGGCGCAGGAGTACTGTACCACTTGATATAAAGGGGTGGAAAGCAACAACAGCCAGAGGTGCCCAAAGCCCGCCTGCGCACCATCTATAGAATATGAAGCCACCGCAGATGAGTCATTGCCGGCCATACCCGCCAGAAAACCTGGACCCAGGATACGCAGCCATAGAGAAGAGGGCAACTGCGTATCATGGTCATCATCCTGATCGCTATGCTCATGGCGCCTGACTTCCATTGCCCGGACACCATCAGCGGTAGGAATATCCTTCTCAACCTCTGTCAGTAACGAATCCCGATGTTGCTGCTTGCTCATTACCTCTTCCACCCTGCGGATGTTCAATGCTTCAGCCTCACGCTCATCAATATCCAGAATCACATAACCGGGATTACCGTCCTCAGGCCTGCTGGCGGGCACAATTTTTTGCACACGATCTAAAGGCACATCCAGTTGCTTTTGAAACACGGTCCCTTTTCGAACAATAAGTTTTGAGGTATTCCCCTGCTCATCCCTCACCACCTCATGTACATAAGGCTGACTAATATCCTCTTCCCCCAGATTCCCATTCTCCGTCTTCACCAGCATCCCCGGCTTAACGCGCGAAGAACTCTTATGCTTCCTTTTTGACATATTATATTTCCCTCAAAATGTTTTTTCGCCACAGGCAACACAAAACCACAGAATAAAGAATAATACACCCCTGTAAAATTCTGGTTTGTATCCCTAAATAAATGTTCTTGCGCAACGTTTCGCATCAAGCGCTCGTAAATAGGTTACCATTAAGAGTGTGTCGTAACTAAGAAATGTACCGATAGAGAAAAAGAAAGGAGACCGTCAAGCCAAGAGAAAGGATGAGATCAGATGAGCAAGCAGCGTGTCCGAAAGCCCTATCCCTCCGATGTCACCGATGCGCAATGGGAGATCCTGGCTTCCTTCATTCCAGAACCCGGAAACTGGTCGCCTCGTGAACCCATTGCGCGGCGCGAGATCGTCAATGGCATTCTCTACCTTTTGCGAACAGGCTGTTCATGGAGGCAGATGCCACATGATTTGCCCAACGGAAAAACCGTTTATCATTATTTCCGTCGGTGGAAACTCGATGGCACCTGGGAAAAGGCGATGACCGCATTACGCAAGCAAGTCCGAACGCAGAGAGGCTGAGATGAAGAACCGAGTGCGGCCATCATCGATAGTCAATCGATCAAGACCAGTCCCGTGCGAGGCAGCGACCGCGGCTTCGACGCCGGGAAAAAAAATCTTCGGGCGCAAACGGCATCTGCTGGTGGATACCCTTGGACTGCCGCTCGCTGTCAAGGTTCATTCGGCAGGACTCGTTGATCGTCGAGGAGCTCCCTTGCTCCTGCAGGATCTCGCCGGGCGCTTCAGGCGTCTGCAGCATCTGTTCGCCGATAGCGGCTACAGCGGGCCACTCGTTGCGTGGATCAAAGAGCACCTGGGTTGGACAACCGAGATTGTTCCCAAGCCGGATCCTTGGGCTCTCATCAACGGCGAACTTGTCCGCGTTTGTGGCCCCAAAGGCGGCTTTCAGGTGCAACGGCACCGATGGAAGGTGGAACGCACTTTTGGCTGGTTGATCCGTTCCCGGCGCTTGGCTCGCGATTATGAGGGCCTGCCTTCCAGCAGTGAAGCTTTGATCCAGATCGCTTCGATCCGGCTCTTTCTGACTCGTTTGGCTCCTTTCCATTCAGTGGCAACCTAATTACGACACACTCTAACACGTAACTACAAGAAATCAGGACTCAACAATAGCAAAAGCGGAATATGCTGGCTGTCGCTACATGGGCGGTGCTGGAAAGGGCATTCCAGCACCGCCCACCTCTCTCCTGTTCACGCGCTCTCGCACTCATCCGACCAGACCACTCCCTCCCTCCACACGCCACGCTGTCTCCTGACCCGTCACCTGACATGGCACCTGACATCCTTCCCACCTCAACTCTCGCTGCCACCAGCACAAACCATAGCCGTCTCCTGACACGTCAGCAACCAGATCTCGCGCCACCAACTCACCAGCGCAGCGCACCACCAATCAGGCCCTCCCATACACGGTTCACGCCATCCCCTCCTCGTCAGGATGAAGCTCAACTCAACCGACTGGCGTGGGGATATGTCCGTCTACCAACCACCTCTTTCCAGGGGGTGTGCATCCTCCTCCACACAGACACCACCACCCAGACCCATCCATACACGGTTCAGGTAGATCTGTTTCTTTCAGCTCCAGTTCTTTCAGGTCATCCTCTTTCTTTCAGATCATCCCTTTTCTTTCAGGGGTTGTGTTGCAAGAAATGAGAAGAAACAAGATGAGCGTGGAATGCCTCTCCTTGTTCAGCTTAGACAACAACTCCAAAGAGTCTGGCGACCAGTGCGGCCTGCCCTTGTACATCGCCTTTGTTCACGCCTTGTACCTGCCCCTTCCTCAGCATGTTCATCACCTCGAAGCCTTGGACGGTTCGCCAGGCTGTTTCGAAGGAGAAAAAGCCCATCCCTGGCTTGGTCAAGCGTTTGATGAACCGGTGGTCTTGCTCGATCAGATTGTTGAGGTATTTCACTTGCCGCAGTTCCACATGTTCAGGCAGCACTCCGGCTGCTTTAAGCCCGGCAATCGCTTTGGGATAGGCTGCGTTCTTATCGACATTGATCACTCTTGGGATCATGCTGCGGACCTCAAAACGAGCAGAAGCGGTGGGTTGAGCTGCATCCTCTACCGAGGGATCTTTCATGAGTTCCAGGGGCAAACGGTCTTGAGGGGGAGAATACGTTGTGCGTTGCAAGGCTTTGAGGAAGAAGCGTTTGGCAGCCTCTGCATCCCGCGTTGGGCTCAGGAGAAACTCGATCGTATTTCCTTCAGAATCCACTGCGCGATAGAGGTACATCCAAACTTTCTTGACTTTAATGTACGTCTCATCGACTTTCCACGAATCATTCCAGGCTTTCAGGTGAAGCCGACAGCGTTTTTCCAATTCTGGAGCATAGTGCTAAACCCAACGATAGATGGTCGTATGGTCGATGGATAGGCCCCGCTCCCGCATCATCTCTTCCAGGTCTCGGTAGCTTAATAGTCTTCCACACTGAAGGTGATGCCTGATCCTCTTTTCGTTTAAGGAGCCTCCTCACGTGACGGATACAAATGTTTCAGTTTAATCCGCGCATCAGGAGGAGTAAAACGCCATTGCACCGTAGCTCTTTGCGCGTTGCGTGCCTGCTCCCACGCAGCGATTTCTTGACGGAGTTGCTCGATATCGCCGATGCGCCGCTTGAGACATTGGTTCACTAAGACGGAAAGCTCGATTTCAACCATATTCAACCAGCTTCCATGCAAGGGTGTATAATGCCATTCGATTCGTTTGGCTAAGCGGAGCGCTTCTGGAAAGGCAAACGTTTCATAGAGTGCAGCAGGAGTATGTGTATTCAGATTATCGAGCACCAGTCGCACTTTGGAAGCCTGAGGATATTTCTCATCGAGCAAGTATTTGAGACAATCGGCAAAATCTCGCTTCGTGCGTGTTGCTTTCACGAGAGCATGGCGCCAGCCTGCTTGTGGCTCAAACATGAGAAAGGTGCTACATGCACCATGTCGCGAAAACTCGGTATCCTCGCGAGCGAGCCGGCCGGGGCGCGGTGGTTCCGGTGACTGGAGATGTCCAATCAATTGGCAGGGACGTTCATCAATGCAGACGACAGGGTATGCTTCGTCGTAGGGCTGCATATACAAGTCGAGAAGATCTTCCATCCGCCAGACAAACTCCGCACCTACCTTGGGAATGCACCACTCTTCTTTGAGCCAGGGCTTGAGGTCGTTTTTTTTAGCACACGACGGACGGTTTCATCAGAAATTTCCTCGACGATGTGAAGCTCGACCAACTTATTGGCGAGCAGTTGTAAGGTCCAACAGGTGCGCCCTTCGGGAGCATCACTGCAGGCTAAAGCGATCAAATAGGCTTCTTGTCTCCCGTCCAGTCGGGGTTTGGCTCCAGGCCGCGGCAACTCGTTGAGGGCATATGCAAGTCCTTTTTGACAATAGCGTTTCCGTACTCGTTGGACTGTTGCTCGTCCTACTTCCAGAGTCTGCGCAATGTCGTCGTCCGATTTGCCTTGATGGGCCAGCAGTAAGATATATCCTCGAACAATGGTTCGCGCCGGATGTTCTCCCACTTTGAGCAGATCGTGTAGTTGTTTGCGCTCTTCCTCCGTCAGGTTGACTTGGTGGATCAGAACCATTGAATTGTCCTTTTTCTCTTAGCATACCTCAAGGAGAAGCCAGGCATCAAATCTAGTGTGGAAGACTACTTAAAGCATACCGAAGATACCAACGAACACAGAGCAAAATGATCGCTGCTTCAAAATGACGCCATTTGAATAGTTTGGCATGTTCCATGGCAGGGCCTCTCTTCAGAGAATAAGCCCAAGCTTATCGCATTGGCGTCATCTTTGCAACACAACCATGTTGATCGAATGGTATCACAAGCCTTGACAGCCTAGCATCTCTCTATTATAATGAGCGAACAATCATTCACAGTGAACGATCATTCATTCATTTATATAAAGGAGGCAGGCTTATGAAAGATCCCGTGAAAGCGTCCCTACAAGAGCAGTTGGCTGCCGCCCGGCGCGCTCAGATCCTCGATGCGGCGATCAAGGTGTTCGCGCAGAAAGGCTTCCATGCGACGACCATTAAAGATATCGCGCGCGAGGCTGATCTGGCGGATGGAACGATCTATAAATACTTCGAAAATAAGACGGCGCTCTTGCTTGGCATCCTTGAGCCCCCAAGAACGCGAGCTCAACAGGATATGAGCTTTTTGCTAGAACCCGATGCAGACATTCATAGCGTTATGAAGGCCTTTATCCACCAGCCATTGATGGCCTTCAAAAAAGATAATTTCGAACTCTTTAAAGTGATTGTCTCGGAGATTCTGGTCAATCAGGAGCTACGCGAACGGTTTCATCAACAGGTGCTGGGACCGATGCTGCAAGGAGGTGAAGCATACCTGCGCCACTGGTCAGAGCAAGGCATGATCTCACCACAGAATATCGATCTGACGATACGTGCCATTGCAGGGATGATCCTTGGCCTGTTGCTAGAACAGAGCATGGGCGATCAAACGCTTGAAGCACAATGGGATACATTGCCTGATACGCTTGCCTCACTGATTGTTAACGGCATCAAAAAAGAACCATTGTAGGAGAAATGAAAAATGATCCTGACACAGGCATTACGTTATCCTTTTCAGGGGAGGGGCTGGACTCGCCGCCTTCTCGCTCTGACACTGCTGCAATTGATTCCTGTTATCGGTCAGCTTATGCTCCTTGGCTATGGCCTCGAGATCGTGCGTGCGGTCTACGCCGGAGAGGCCAATCTGCCACCAATACGCTGGCAACAAGCACTCGGCAATGGCCTGCGCATGATAATGGCTGGACTCCTCTACTGCCTGCCCATCCTTATAACCGGAGCCATCATAGGGATGAGCACAATTGGTCTACGTGTGAACACCGGCAGCATGGGTACATTGAGCATTATCCTCTCTATCGGCATCCCTCTGATTGCCATCGTTGGAGGCTTGCTCATGAGCAGCCACAAGCAGACACAAACGGGAGCCGCACTCAAGCAGGCACCAAAATCTGGTTCCATCTTCGCAAAGATCGTACCGCTTTTCGTAATGATTCTGGCCATCTTTGTCTTGCAAGCTGTTGTGTCAGATACGAACTTTCGCAGACCAAACGCTGCAACTATCGCGCTGTACGTTCTACTCACCCTGCTCATCTCTGTAATCGGGCTCGGCCTGGGTCTGGGAGGAGTACGTCAGGCGATCATGCAACGGGGACTCTTCTCACCAACGACCAGTATCACGCTTCTTCTCCAGCACCGCGCCACCACTAGTATACTCATACTCAATCTATTCCTGCTGGGAGTCATCACGCTCCTTGTAAGCTGCCTGGGCCTGGTCTTGCTGGTCCTGCCTGGCTTATTCACCATTGTCGTCTGCTCGCTCGCAATGTGGTATCTCTTTGCCCGCTATGGGATGCAGATCGGGATCACATCAATAAACAGCACGACACCATCAAACAATGTCTCTTTTTCAGAGACACCAACAGTAATCTAGTACAGACATACGGACTACCATTCAACCGCACGAATAGGATAGGAGTACACACTTTATGCAGATTACTATTATTGCCGGAGGGAGCCGTGGCGACGTGCAGCCTTATGTAGCGCTGGGCAAGGGCTTGAAGGATGCAGGTCACGCTGTTCGCGTCGTGACTTCGGACGATTTTCAATCACTGATCACCGAGTATGGCCTGGAGGCTTTTTCGACTGGCGGTAGTGCTGAGGCTGCCGCCAGAGAGATGCAAGGGCTCTTAGACAAAGGGAACATGCTAACCGTTCTGGCACGTATGCGGGAAGCATCCGAAAAGCAGGCCGTACAGGCCGTTGAGGCCAGCATCCGTGCCTGCGAAGGTTCAGATCTTATGCTGGGTGGACTCAGTGGCATCGCCAGCGGCGCCTCGCTCTCGGAGTATCTCAACATCCCACTCCTGCTCGCTTATCTGGTTCCTTTCCATCCGACCAGCGAGTTTCCCAGCGCGCTGACGCCCCTGCCGCAGTCTCCACTGACCCGCTGGCTCAACAAGCCATCCCACCAGATCGCGCAACAGATGATGTGGCAATCGTTCCGTGGCGGGGATACGAAGGTCCGCACGCAGGCGCTACACCTGAAACCCTCCTCGTTCTGGGGACCCTTCTCCGCTTTACGCAAAAGCAAGCAACCAACACTCTACGGCTATAGTTCGCATGTTCTTCCACGACCACACGATTGGGATGCGTCGCAACACGTCACTGGTTACTGGCTTCTCGAACCATCCGAGGGCTGGGAGCCACCCGTCGAGTTCGTGCAATTCCTGCAAGCGGGTCCCGCACCCGTTTACGTCGGCTTCGGCAGCATGACCAACAGTAAGCCAGAAGAGACAGCGGACCTGGTCCTGCAAGCATTGGAGCGCACCGGCCAGCGCGGCGTGGTCTATGAAGGCTGGGGCGGCCTCAAAAAAGAACAGTTGCCATCGAATGTCTATATGACACAGTCGATCCCGCATAGCTGGCTCTTCCCACGCATGGCGGCGGTCGTCCATCACGGTGGCGTCGGTACCACAGCAGCGGGACTGGCGGCAGGGGTTCCCTCGATCATCGTCCCCTTCTTCGCCGACCAGCCATTCTGGGGTCAGCGCGTCCACCCGCTCGGCGTCGGACCTCAACCGATCCCGCGCAAAAAGCTCACCGCCGGCAGGCTCACACATGCTATTGAGCAGGCCATGAACGATAACGCGATGCGTAAGAAGGCAGCCACACTTGGTCAGCGTATCCGCGCCGAGAACGGCGTTGCACGAGCAGTTGAGATCATCGAGCAGAGCCAGAATAAAAGTCTTTCCGCTCCACGAAGCACCGGAGTACCCAGATGAGCACAACACAAGACAGCGCCACAGAGAGCGCAAGCACGGTGTCAGCTCGCTTGCGTGGTTGGCCGCTCGTGGCAACCATTAGCGCGCTCTTCACCACCCTGCTGATGGCAGCCATCGATGGCTCGATCGTCGATACAGCCACGCCACGTATTATCGCGGACCTGCACGGCTTTAGCCTGTACAGTTGGCTGGTAACCATCTATCTGCTGGCCTCGACCACCACGATTCCCATCGCGGGCACGTTATCCGATCTTTTTGGTCGCAAATGGTTTCTCATTGGAGGAGTATTAATCTTTCTGCTAGGCTCAATGCTCGCCGGAACGTCACATAGTATGATCGAGCTCATCATCTTTCGTGGCGTACAGGGAATGGGATCAGGCATCCTGCAGACGATGACGCTCGTCCTTGTGGCCGATATCTTCCCGCCCAAAGAGCGTGCGCGCTGGCTGGGTCTCTTCTCAGCCGTGATTATCATAGCCAGCATTATTGGACCATTGGCAGGTGGATGGATCACCGATCATCTCGGTTGGCGCTGGATCTTCTACGTCAATATTCCGTTGGGAGTCTGCTCCCTGGTCCTGACGAGCCTATGGCTCCCGCGCACCTTCTTAGCAGAGAAAGCCACACAGTCTATCCGCGAGAAACTGCGGCGCATCGATTTCATCGGGGCGCTCACAATCGCAGGTACGATCATCTGTCTGCTGCTCGTTCTGACGTGGGGTAGTGAGCTCTCTAGCTGGAACTCGCCACAGATACTCGGACTCTTCGTAGCCACTGTGCTGCTATTCCTGCTCTTTTGCTACACCGAGTCTCATGTACAGGACCCGATCCTGCCATTCAGCATTTTTAAGAACCAGAGCTTCTCCGCTGGCGCACTGCTCTCGCTCTTACTCGGTATGGTGCTCTTCGCCATCGTCGTCTACCTGCCGCTTTTTATGCAGGCAGTGCAGGGACAGAGTCCCACCAGTTCAGGTGCGGTCATGACACCGCTGACCTTCACGGTGGCGATACTCTCAATACTCACCGGCAGTATCATCGCGAAGATTGGTCGCTACAAGTCTATTGCCATTATCGGCGCTGTGGTGCTTGCCACAGGTGTTTTTCTGATGACGCAGATGGCACCCACAACGACCTCGTTCGAGATTACACGCGACGTGTTTTTGATCGGCATTGGTCTGGGGATACTCATGCCGCTGGTTAATCTGGCAACACAGAACGCCCTGCCCAGGCAACTCCTGGGCGTAGGCACGAGCGCAGTCACCTTTCTACGCTCTATGGGCTCAACCGTGGCGACCGCTGTATTAGGCACCATCATCAATACGGTCTCATCTTTAGAGATCAGCAATCACTTACCAAACGCCGCTCGCCACCTACCAGCAGCCTTTCTGAAAGCGGCCACCGATAAGCAGGTGCTCACCAGTACAGCGTATCGCCAGAGCATTGTATAGAAAGGGCTTGCCCCGACGTCGCTACTCGACCATCTTTTTGAGATCGTGCGGCAGGCATTAGCGAGCAGCATTCATCAGGCATTCGTCATCACGTTCTGCCTCAGCCTGCTCATCCTGGTCGTGGCAGTGTTCTTACGGGATACACTCGCATCTCAAGGAGAAGATACCATCGCTACCCCTCAGGTAGAGGTAGCAAAAGATAATCGTTACGCCAAACAGTAACACAAGGAGAACAAGATTATGGAACTGACAAATATTGATATCACCGACGCGACATTCAAAGCCAATCCATTTCCGTTCTATGCCAGACTGAGAAGCGAAGCCCCGGTCTATCCTGTCACGCTCAAACGATTCGGCAGAACCTGGCTGGTTACACGCTACAACGACGTCCTGGCGGTATTGAAGGATGAGCGCTTTGTCAAAGATCCCAAGAACGCTATGACACCAGAACAGCTGAAGAAGGCCCCACGCATGCCAGCTATGTTCAAGCCACTCTCAAAGAGCCTCCTCAGCCTGGATGATCCTGATCACGCCCGTTTGCGTGTCCTGGTCCATAAAGCCTTTACGCCCCGGCGTATTGAGCAGATGCGGGACCAGGTTCAGGTTGTGGCCGACGAGCTGCTAGAGGGGATCGCGCCCAGAGGGCAGATGGATCTGATCGCTGACTACGCCTTACCACTGCCTCTGACCATGATCGCACGCATTCTGGGTATTCCCAGCAGTGACAACCAGAAGTTCCATCGCTGGACCAAAACCTTCCTTTCAGCCGCGTCAAATCCAAATCCCCTGGTGATTGTGCCTGCGATGATGAGCTTTATGCGCTACCTGCGCAAACAGATCAAAGAGCGCCAGGCCCACCCCCAGGACGACCTGATTACCGCGCTGGTACAAGCCAGAGAAGGCAACGATATGTTCAATGAAGACGAGGTCGTCTCCATGATTTTCCTCCTCCTCAGCGCTGGTCATGAGACAACAGTAAACCTGATCGGTAGCGGCATGCTGGCACTGATGGAGCATCCTGACCAGATGCAAAAGCTACGCAACGCACCAGAGCTAAGCAAGAGCGCAATTGAAGAGTTGGTCCGCTTCGTCTGTCCCGCTGAAACGGCGACCGAGCGCTATGCTCGCGAAGACGTCACTATTGCTGGCACGACTATCCCACGCGGAGAGATGGTTCTGGCCGTGGTTGGCTCAGCTAATCGCGACCCCAACTACTTCGATAATCCCGACACCATCGATATTGCACGGACGAATAACCGCCACCTTGCCTTCGGACAAGGTATTCACTACTGTCTCGGTGCGCCCCTGGCCAGACTCGAAGGTCAGATCGCCATACCCACACTCCTCCAACGCCTGCCCAATCTCCACCTGGCAAGTAAGCCCGAGAACCTGCGCTGGCGCGGCGGTATGATCCTGCGTGGACTCGAGGCGCTTCCCGTAACCTTCTAAAACTGAGCAGGAGGGGCATCTTTCCCCTGTGTTGGCTACTTGGGACATCTGTTCACAAAATCAGAAAGTTGCGCGAGGATAATTGCTCGTTTTCCACATCGCCTTCATAAAGAGATGCACCGCCAAGAAAGGTGAGGTCGAGCAAAGCTCTGCTTCATAGGGGGAGAAACACAGACTTCAGCGATGAAGCCACAGGGATGATCTGTCCTCTTTGTGCGCAGAGGGAAAACAGGTTGGTGGCTGGGTAGATAGTGTAGAAACAGCTGCTCAACAACTAGCAAAACAATCACATATGACGTACCACCAGGCGCTTTTCGTCCTTGTGGAAACCTGTCTTGCACGAAAAAGCTACCATTACTTTCTCCAAATAAGAAAAAATACGGCAAGAGGAAATACGATGCGCCCATCTGTCCCGCCCGGAGAGGCCTCGACGACGAATGGTGCGAGCGAGCATTGCAAATCGGCCTCACAGAGTGCGATTGGCAACGAGCAGAGGAGGATTTTGCATAAGTCAGGTTCTCCTACGGACTGAGACAAACTGCTATAGGTGAAAGCACTTTGTCTATAAAAAAACATCTGATTAGCGTATAATATGGAAAGGAGTTTAAATATATTACATGCTTGTAGCATGCTGATGTATATCAGCTAAGCCCAACATGTCTTATTCTCCTTTCCTTATTGTTTCATTTCTCATAATGAAAGAGGAAAAGACATGGATAGCAAGCAAATTGAAAAATACTTAGATGAGTTAGCCGAAGTCCTCCGACAATTGCAAGTTCCCTCGGCCCAATTTCATCTATTAATCGCTGGAGGAGCATATATGTTGATACAAAAAAAGCGGAGGTTTACTGAAGATATCGACTTTGCCATCATCCAGCGGCCTTCACGTATCCCAAGAAATCGAGTATTTCAGGTTTCCATAGAACACACAGAAATAGCTCAGGCTCGTACGGGAGTACCTTTTTCAGCAGAATTTAAGCGAGCGGTGCACATCATCGCACAACGTCATTCTGAACTTGCAGGAGACTGGCTCAATGATGAGGCGGCCTCATATTACTACGATGATGCTCCTCAACCAGAGGTCACCTTTTGGCAATCATTTCAAGGAATCCTCTACTGCTATCTTCCCACCAGGGAATATGTGTTTGCCACCAAGATCGCGGCGAGCCGACCAAAGGATGTGAATGACATTCAAGTGCTGATGAGGGACCTCAAGATCAAAAATCGGGCACAGGCCAAACAGATCATTGATCGTTTTCTCCTTCCAGAAGCCCAAATGTTCTGGCAGGTAGATGACCAGCTTGACTTGTTGTTCCCTTAATTGAACAGGAGTGATCCCTTTCAATTCAGGGATCACTTCCAATCTATAAATATTCCTTCGCACGTGATATACTTAGAGAAAGGGAGGAAAGAATACATGATAGTGCGCGAGCAACAAATAGAGCAACGAGATCGTGCTCGCTTCCAGACATTGCAACGCTCATTTGAACAAATCTGCGCAGGAGAAGATCCGTGGATTCCTCTGGGCAAATTTATGCATCAGTTCTTCGGTGAATTTAAAGGGCACCGTGAAGCGTTACTTCACGATCCACTATTGCTTCCTCCAAATATAACACCCGAGCAATTTCGCTGGGCCGTTTTTTGCGCAGCATCTGCCAACTACCTCTGTCATATGTATTCACTCGAGTGCCCAGACTGGGCACGTGATCCATACTACACATTAGATCGCGCTTGGTATCAGGGACTCGGAGCGGACCATGTACGAGGGCAAGAAAAACTTCGGGCCACCACTCCAGAGGAATTTAGCCAACGAAATATCTTTTGTGGCAATCGCATCTTTAATAATAAATATGAGTACCAGGGACGCCGACGAACAGCCTAACCCTATTGAGGTAGAAATAGGAAGGAACTCATAAACCGATCAGGTGGTTTCGGAAGTGTCAGAATTGAGAACACAAAAGCAAACAAAGCATGTCCTTTATCTCGCACTTCTCCCTACGAGGCCATCGGCACCAAAGTCTTCAATGCGTCCAATTGCTGACGGAACACCTCACGTTTTTGGGCCAAAGAAACCTTTTGCTCTCTGATGATCCGAACCCGAAAGAACTGACGAAGCTCATCAAACGCACGGCAGAAGCGGGCTGCTGATGCAAAGCTCCCGAAGCCACGCATGGGATAGTAGCGTTGTTTGATCCCTCGATGATCTTGTTCGATGCGGTTATTCAGATAGACATTCGTCCGATGTACGACCTCATGGCCCAAGGTCTCGCGTACTGCACGTGGATAGGAACGATGCCCATCAGTCGTCACCGACTCTGGAGTATGCCCAACCACAGCCATAGCCTGCTTGAAAAACTGTTTGGCTGCGTCCATATCTCGTTTTTCGCTCAACCGCGAATCAACCAGATTGCCATCCGTATCAATGGCCCGATAGAGATAGCACCACTTCCCCTGGACTTTGATGTAGGTCTCATCGACGTACCACAATCTTCCAGCCTGGCCGCGCCGTTTTGTCCGTAATTGGTCCGCAAGCAAGGGCGCAAACCGTGTTTCCCAGTCCCGGACAGTCTCATGCGTAAACATAAAACCCCGCTCTAAAAACATTTCGGCGACGTCACGCAGGCTCAACTTATAGCGCAGTCGCCACAGAACAACGAGGAAGACGACGTCTGTGGGGGCCTCAAGATAGTTGAATGGAGTGCCAGTTCGTTCATTAAAAAAAAGTGCGCCGGCACATTGGGCAGAAGAAGGTTGTATAGCCAAGTTCCGTTTTCTTCGCACGCTTCTTGGTTACGGATGCCGCACAATAAGGACATTTCATCGGTTGAGGCTTTCCTTTTACATTTCTTATTCCCAGTAAGAATAACAGAAGCTTGGCTCTGTGCCAAGATATTGTTTGAGGTCTGACAGAACCTCTTCCCGACATCGATACCAACGTACAAGGACTCGTTTTTGAACAGGGGAACCGCATTGAGATCAGGGCGCTGCTCTGCTTTCTTCGTCATCAGTCCAACCTCCTCTCATCTTCGAGCAACTCCTGGGCAGAGAGACCTGGGACTGTGGATGCGGTATGCCCACCGACATACCAGAGGTTGCCAATGGGTCCTCACGTACTTATGAGGGGTCCAACCACATCCCCCAATGAAGCATCAGGGGTCTTCCCACGCGCTGAAAAGGGGTCTGCAGTCCCGTTCCGTAAGAGAGCGACTCTCACGTGGTCTCTCTAAAATATGTACACGAGATCAAGGATAACTGGGTGTCATCCTCCGTATGTCGCGCTGAAACCCAATCACTCTTGGCCCAAATTACCAATAAGGTTCTTGACAAGCAAGCAGTAATCAGTTATAAGATTGAAGAACAGTCAGTTAGACCCTGTTTCTTTTTCTGCGGCATTCCTGGCGTCATTTTGGTATCAAAGAAAGGAACCTCGTATGCTCTGCAAACTGGCAACGCGGCGTGCTTTCCTGGCGGCATCAGGTCTGGCTGTCATGGGCATAATCGGTCTTTCCTCCTCTCCCACAGCTCCGACCCTATACGCTACCCCGGCAGGAGGAGGAGCACCGGAGACGAGCAGCCCTCCCACTGCCACGCAAACCGTCCCTACCGCTCAGCAAGCATTGCAACAGTTGCTCGATGGGAACCGCCGTTTTGAGCGCGGTGAGACCGCCGCACTGCGCCAAGCCATTGCGCAGAAACAGACGCCATTGGCCATCGTCTTCAGTTGTGCTGACTCACGTGTACCACCTGAACTGGTGTTCGATCAGCATTTAGGCGATCTCTTCACAATCCGCACCGCTGGTCAGGTCATAGATGATGCAGCGCTTGGCACCATTGAGTACGGCATTGCAGAACTCGCCATCCCTCTCCTGGTGGTGCTTGGGCATGAACGCTGTGGGGCAGTACAGGCTGCCCTTGAAGCCGTTGATCACCACGCAGTCGCGCCGGGTCACATCCAGTATCTTGTTGACTACATTCGCCCTTCTGCCCTCAAGGCACAGGGCCAGGGAAATGCTCGCCTCTCCAGCGCAATCCACCATAACATCGTGTACACGGTGCATGCGCTCTCTTCGCGCTCAACAATCATCGGCGCAGCAGTCCAGACAGGCACATTGACCATCGTTGGTGGCGACTACGACCTCGACGCAGGAACAGTGCGCATCATTTTAAGCTCCATAAAGCGGTGAAATGTACGCGGCGAATCCAGCTCCCGGGCAAACAAGATCAGGGCAAGCTGCCATTGCTTAAATAAACCGAGAATGGCAAGCCTGTCTAGACCAAGAGAGGATACGAAGGGAAAGAAAACCGGCAGAACGGGAAAAGAGGAGGGGCCATAGTGGAAGCTCGACGAACTTGTGGTGATGCATTTCGACCTGCTGCACACTCACTCCTACTCCGGGTGGTTCCCTGCTGGTATCCTTTGGCATCTTCTCGGCATCTTCCCGCATCCACACGGACAACCACCCTGGTTCGCAATCGGCTTCAGCTCGCTCAGACGCTGGATGCCCTAGGCGCGCTGGCTTCTCAAGGGGGCTGCGAGACGACGCTCACAGACGCTGTCAGTGCGCCTCGCGGAAAGCTGAACAGTTAAAGGGTAAAAACCAGGTCATCTTCGGAGGTGGGATGACCCTCAGCCCCCGTCATGCGAAGGCTTTTTCAGAGGAAGGCTTTTTCAGAGGAATGGAACACACAGGGCAACAAACAACAGCCAATGTCAACGCATAGCACCATCGACAGTGCCATCATCACAAAAAGAGGCATCCGGGAGAAAAAAAGCTATTCTTCCTCTTACGAACCAACGGAGAGAAGAGATATACTACAAACAAGTTCATTGAGCATCTTATCGCAGACAAAATGACAGGAGGTACGACGCATTGATTGCACGCTTGTGGAAAGGCTGGACATCGACAGAACACGCAGATGCCTACGAGAGGTTGCTTCGAGAACACGTGATTCCTGGTCTCCACCAGATCGATGGGTATCAAGGCGGATACATTCTCCGACAGGAGGCCAGCGGTGAAGTAGAGTTCGTCGTGGTCAATTTCTTTGAATCATTGGATGCTGTGCGGGCCTTTGCAGGGCCAGACTACACTATCCCTGTTTTTGAGCCAGAAGCCAGAAACCTGCTCTCAAAAGTTGAACCACTCGCTCGCCATTACGAGGTGAGAACCACGCCATAAGAACCATCAGGGCTGCGGATCAGCTACTGCTGAGATCGCCAGCCCCGTTCTTTCCTCCTCACACGACTCTTCCATTCAGTTCCCAACATTCGCCCCTTTTCGTGCGATACCTTCACGCAGCGACGGCAGAACTCTCGTGAAATCACTTCTATTCGCCACTTTTAACAGCTCAACAGAATGGACCACCATGATGGCCAACAACACCACTCGCCTCACGGCCTGGTATGCCTTCGCCGCCAACGCCCCTGGATTTCTCGTCCACGCCCTCCATCTCCACCGTCAGCGCACTGGCCTCTCGCTCGCACAGCAACACGCTCTGCTCGGCTGCACGACACCTCCACGAATGCCCTCTGGACACGCCTGCAGGCCATGCCACTCCCTCACTCCCAGCACGTTGACGCCGATCTCCAGCGCATCGTCGCTCACGTGCTCACGTCGTTCCCTGGTGCCACCATCCACACTGCCCAGCTGGCCGCCTTCCTGCATGCTCCCTCGAACGTCTAGCACCACAACACATTCCTCTCACCACGTGCGAGAGGCCTGGCACGTTCACCAGGCTTACTCGCTCACCCCGTTCGCCCAGATGACACCCAAATATGCCGATGCATCGTCACATTTGCTGCACAGAAAAATAGCATCTTCCTGGCACGCTCCGGGCATTCACAGGCCGCTTGCTTCTCGTGCTCTACGACAACAACAGTGCTGGCCCGCTGCCCCCTCATGCTTGACGACATGGTATGCAGTTGGCCAGCTCTCCCCTCTCCCATCAACCATCAACCATCAACGCCCCCTTGATTTTTGGACCACGATCAGCTCTACTTGATAGGTAAGCTTTTTTGAGTGGCGCAGAACGGCCGCTCTTTTTTTGTGCCTCTTTCACGCCTCTCCCGCTCCGACAGCACTCCTCCCACGCTCCATCCAGCAGGACATCCCTCCTCCTGTGCTCCCACACCACTCCCCGGATGCAGTAAATATGTCGGCGCACCGTCACATTTACTCGTCGTCACGAGGCGTGGCAAGGCAGGACGCAATGACAGATCCCAACTGGTCATGACATTTTGCATGGTTCTGTTACACCAACCGTCTCACACGGCCTGGCTCGTACTTGTTCACAAACACGCGATCCCCACAAAAAATGTTGCGTCGGGCAAACGCTGGCGGCGTGCACAGACGAAGCCTTTCCTGCACGCTGGCACGATCGCCGCCAATCCATGGTACCACGGTTCTTTCAGGCTGTATGCTGGCTCGTGTACCCGTGTGGGGCAATCAAGACCATATGTGTGACACAGGTATTCGGCAGACGCCGCGCAAAAGCGGCCCATTGGAACTGTTCGGCGGTCGCCTCCCGAGGAAGATGGATCGGATCGCGTATCAGTTCCTCCTGGTAGGTTTTGAATTCCCCAAAATTGGTGCATAAACTTCCCCAGGGCAATCCAGGGCTCTTCCCCGGTACAGATTGCCTCGAAACTGCGTCTCAGCGTCTGAAAACGACTTCGGGCTTCTCACGAACGCTCCTCAGAGCCACGTTTCTGTTCTTCTACGGCCTCTCGTATTGGCTGATCTCTCATGCTGGCCTTTCCTGCCTTCCGCAACTCTGAGTATATCATGATGCCAGGCTCACCTCTCCTCAAAACAGGAAGGATGCTCTGAAACATATACTCGCCCCATCCCCTCCTTTGGGAAGAACTAGATCTGGTCTCCGTCTTATCAACGAGTTGTACAGAGAGGGCACGATATTCACTGATGTGAGACAAAAGCGTGCCAGAATGCAAACTCAGCACTGGAATGATCCATCGGCCTTCTTCTGCCTGTTATATGCTGCAAGGAAAAGCTATACCTGTATTTCATCCCTTGCCTTTCCAGATATTTGTAGCGCAGATGAATTGCCAGGCAACGCATGAAATTGTAGCCATCACTGGAAGTCGACGGTGGAGAGTCCCAACCCTCTTCGTATGCCTGGTGGCGTAGCGCGTCACCAGCTAGAGGAAGAATACCGCGATAGAAACCTTCTGGTGAAAGGTTCACGAGAAGGCTGCGTACCATCTCTATAGGTGGCACAACCCAGGTCCCGCCATCTCCGTCAGGCTCTGCCTCATCCAATGACTCGAAAGAGGTGTAGATTGCGCCCGTCGTGTCCGATTGAACACGGTACCCAAGCATATAGCGATACTCGTCACTCCAATCCAGGTATGCCAGTTCATCCTCAGCACGATCGAGCCACCGTGTGAGTGTCTCCATCAGCATCGCATCTGGCAGAGCGAGGAGCGCGTCTTGTATCTGCTTCGCCAGGTCTTTCGTTTTCTTTTTCATCATGATCTGCTTCTTTTTGAGAATGCCACACGCTAGCCAGGACCACCAGCATACCTCAAACGGTAAGGAGCCAAAGGATCACGTAGGATCGAGTCCTCAATGCATAAAAGTATAATACCAGATAGAATTCATAGCCGTATCATAAGAAGTGACACTCCCATCGCGTAATATCTCTGCTCAATGCGCTGAGCTACTTCGGCGGGAACCTCCTTTCCTTCGAGGTAATCATCGATCATATCCTAGTAATATTGAGCTCATCCTCATCAAATTGTCCTGGCTTTTCGTCGAGTAGATCGGCGGTTGGCGCTTTTGTATAGATCTGTTCGCCCGCGCCCAGGTATTGCAACAACAGCCTTCCCTGGCGCTTGGTAAGCCCGGATAGCGGTGTCAGGTCTACGCCACCATCACCATATTTGGTAAAGAAGCCTGACACAGTTTCCGCCGCGTGATCCGTGCCTACCACCAAAGCATTGAAATGATTGGCGAAGCGATAGTGGACCGTCATTCGTTCCTGCGCCTTCTGGTTCCCCTTATTGTAGTCCGACATCTTGAACCCGGTGGCCTCCTTAAACGAGTCAACCGCGCTATCAACAGCGGGCTGAATGTTCATGCTGTAGGTTCGATCGGGAGCAATAAATTGCAGTGCCTTCTGCGCGTCCTCTTCGTCCTATAATGGTCCCATAAATTAGGTTCTCGCTCATCTTCCGTGCAGGATGAGCTTATGAGAACTTTTCACCTTTTCGCCATCCGCTTCCGGAGCAGATCAAGGGTTTTCAGAATTCTGCTGATGAGTTTTTTGCACGGAAGATGAGCGAGAACCCTTTTATCAGGTACGTTACAGTATGATACCGAACCCACACATCGAGGTTCAAACTTCTCCAGGAAATCGTCTCTCTGTTCCTGTGTGGTTTGCCGAAGTGGTTATCCTCTCCCAACACCTCGCAACGAAAGGACTTCTTGAAAGCTTCGCGCAGCAAATCCGATTTTTCGACCGCTATGAACCACTTGATTTTCTGGCGTTGTTGATCGGCTATGCCATCAGAACAATAATGTGGTACGATCAATGGCGAAGAGATGCTTCAGTAAGCAAAGAGGGGTGGTTCTGCATTGACTCAAGATATCTTTACTACACAGGATGGAAATACTATCACTGTGAGCGCACTGTGTGATGGTGGAGATCAGGGCTGCGGCGGCGGCTTACTGATTCTCATGCTGCAAGCGATGAAGCGGCTGGAGAGCGGTACCGTGCTTGAGGTACGCTCAACCGATCCTGGAGTGCGCGAGGATTTGCCGGCCTGGTGCCGCATGACTGGTAATGCTTTGCTTGCAGGGCCGGAAGGTGAATTGGGTAATCGTTACTTTGTAAGAAAGGCCTAAAGCGTGAGCAACATGCCAGTGCACGCCGATCGTTTACTTGACCTGGGAGAGGAAGGGTGTGGTCAGCTCGTCATGTCGGTGATGCTGGCTATGCGCGAACTGCAATCCGGGCAAGCTCTTCTCGTAACAGCGTATGATCCTGCTGCGCCTGAAGATCTTGCAGCTTGGTGCCGCATGACTGGTAATATACTAGTACAGGGATTGCGGGAGCTTCCCGACAATCAGTTTCTCTTAAAGAAAGGATAATCTTTCATCATGCACAATGGCTTCTGCATCAATCTGACTCATTCCACGGATGATCACGACCGCGCGACGGTTGCTCTGGTCGTGGCCAATGCCGCCATGGCCTCTGGCAAAGACACAATGGTCTTCCTGAGTAGCGAGGGTGCTCGCCTGGCCGCCAAGGGGACCGCCGAAACCATCCATGAGGAAGGTTTTCAGCCGATGGCAGATTTGCTGAAAAATTTCATCCAGGCCGGTGGCAAAATCTGGGTCTGCTCTCCTTGCTACAAGAAGCGCTCTTATACTGAAGAGCACCTGATCGAAGGTGCGACCATTGTTGGCGGAGCGAAGTTGGTCGAATTCCTCTCGAATGATGCGGCATCGGTGTCGTACTAGTAGCTATAGACCTGTTATTTCTCCCTATGTGGGGAAATATTTCTCTTCACGTGCAGGCGTCTTTGCCTGCTCGTGATTACCTTGTTTTACGCTCACACGGAGCACCTCTCACCTATCCTCACCTGAAGCGGCTGGCAGCTCCGCCTGTGACTGCGAGCATGGAAGAGCGAATTTCTTTGATGTGCTCTACCGCATCCCTTAATGGGAAGAGGTCGGGCGAAATCAGGAGATCCGGGTCAGTCGCTACGGGATGCCAGTAGATACCATGCCGGTCCGCCGTGACTTCTGGTTCGAGAGCGGGTAAGGAAACTGCCATGCCTTTCGTAGAGAAGCCACGCCGGACCAAGGGGCGGACGATATGATCTTCATCGGGAATGCCAAGTCGGCGGTGGAGCTGACACATCGCGGGAAGATCATGCCGATTTTCAGGGGTCTCTGTTGTCCCCAGGCGAACATGGAAACCGGCTGCTTTGAGACGTACAATAGCATCAATGGCCTTCTGCCAGCTTCCAGTGCCCCGGTAAAAGTCATGCGTTGACGCGTCCGAACCATCCAGACTAATCTGGATGGTCAGGCACTCACGATGCGACAGGGCCTCTACCTGCTGCAGGCGTTTACCCCTGAGCAGGATGCCATTGCTGAGCACTGTAACGTGCATTCGTTCCAGGCCATACTGCAGCATTGAGAAGATATCATGCAGAATGAATGGCTCACCGCCCGTCAGAAAGAGCTCTGTCATCCCTAGCTCAACCGCCTCATCAATGAGGCGACAGACCTCTTGTAGCGCAACTCCATTGCGCGCGGCTCCCACAAAGGACTCCGCAACGCAATAGCTACATGAAAGATTGCAATCATAATTCGTATAGATCCACAGGCGGTGGAGCAGATCTGTTCCATCACCCGACTCATCAGTATGGACTAGTGGCATATCCACCACCTGCCTTTCAAGCATCTCTCTAACCTTTGCCTAAAAGTGATAGTCATGCGCAGTGATATTTCCCTGCTGATCGTAAAAGCCAGCGAGTGCGACAGCCTGCTCAAGTGCCTGATAGCCCGCGACCCGGCCTGGATACCACGCTTTTAACCCTTCCAGATCGCAGAGAGGTCGCACGTCTGGGTCATCATAAGACATGTCGATGAGCAGCGCCTTGAAGCGTTCAATCATCTCGGGTGACGCTGTCGACACGACTGTGAAGTTACAGTGATCAAACGAAGAGGTTCGAGTCAGTATGCGTGTCGTACCGGCAGGCAGTGTTCCGTCCAAGAGAAATTGGTGATAATTGTATTCGAGCAGGCAAGCTGCATCAGCTGCCCCTGCGACAAGCGCCTCTGCTGCGTCGCGCTCCCCGCCAATATGATCGCCATGCTTGCCCACCAGGATGTTGTGATACTGAATGGTCAGATCGGCGCGCGGGTCGAGTTCGAGCGAATGAAGGTGCGCAAGTGGGAGCAGTGTAGCCTGCGGCGAATCCACCGCGCCGACCGCAACGACTCGTCCCTTGAGATCCATCGCCGTTTTCACGGACGAATCTTCGCGTACCACCACTACCGAGGTCAGATCGCAGTCGGTATCACGCATGACGATGGCATGAGCCTCTATGCCGCGAGCGCTGGCGAGGCGATGGGCCCGTACCCAGGCGAGAGGAGAGTTCCAGGCGATATGAATATGACCATCGATGAGAGCTTCGACCTGGCGCTCATAATTTGAGTAGAGGACATAGTCCATCAGAAGTCCCTGGCGCTCAAAGTAGGCCTTGAAGCCCTCCCAGATTGTCACCACTTTGGGATCATAGGCCACTGCTCCGAGCAGCAGTGCCGTATCTTTGCTCATCACGTTCCTCCTCTTTAGCCGAATAAGGGTATGCCACACACCGCCTTGCCGATAAAGTCGTAGAGCGCATCGGTCGTCGGGGCCATAACGGTAGCCGCGCGGGCATCGCGGAAGTGACGCTCTACCCCCACCTCTTTGCGGAATGCGGCCCCACCGCAGACGCGCATCGCGAGATCGGTAACCTCGGTCGCCGACTCACCTGCGGCGGCCTTAATCTCCAGCACCCGCAGCATAGCGTCCGCCCGCCCGCCCTCAAGCGCGTCAATACTATCAAGCAGGAACGAATGTACCATGTCGGTCTTAATGCGCATGCGCGCAAGATAGGCGCGAACCGTTGGCAGGTCCGCGATTGACTGTCCCAGGTGCTCAAGCCTGGTCGCGCCCACATGTGCGGCTGCTTTACTTGTTGCCGCCTCCATTACCCCGCAGCTCTGTGCTGCATTCATTAACTGGAAATAAGGGAGGACAACGCCCATCATCACATCAAAGCCTTTG
Organism: Dictyobacter halimunensis; assembly: GCF_036245075.1. Taxonomy (NCBI): domain Bacteria; kingdom Bacillati; phylum Chloroflexota; class Ktedonobacteria; order Ktedonobacterales; family Dictyobacteraceae; genus Dictyobacter; species Dictyobacter halimunensis. The sequence goes on along the minus strand of NZ_BSRI01000001.1, from coordinate 3,365,412 downwards.
CCGTCCTCACCGAGCATCGCCTCTTTCGGCACCATCACGCCCTCAGCTTTTACCGGGCTTGAGCTATTGCCACGCAGACCCAATCCATTAAATGGGACCGTCACCTGTAGACCAGATGCATGAGCCGGGACGAGCCACATCGTACTCATTCCCTCCGCCGTCAGTGGAAGGCTCGACCAGACATAGCTATCTGCCTGCCCGGCTGAGGTAATCCAGCTCTTCTGGGCATCGAGACGAACCGCATCGCCTTCAGAGAGAGCCGTGCTCGTTGGAGCCCAAAACTGACTGCGCGACCCGCTTTCAGAAAATGCCAGCGTCGTAATATGTTGACCAGCAGCAATGGCTTCGCGAACATCGCGTGTTCCATACACCTCGACAACCGCAGTCGCTGCATAATGCATGCACACGACCATAGCTGTGGAGGCACAGTAGGTACCGATCTTCTCAACGACCAGCGTTGCAGCCCGGTGGGCTTCGCCTAACCCTCCAACATCCTTCGCACTGATCAGCCCTAATAGGCCCGCTTTTCCCAGCGCCTCTAGAGCAGCCCGGGGATACGTTCCTGCCTGATCGATCTCGGGGGCAAGAGGGGCAATAATCTCTGTAATCACACCATCAAGAGCGTCGAGATAAAAGGGATGCGATGTAGTCGTTGTTGACATGAATGCTCGCCTTTCTGCTTACGTCTCTATCTATCTGTTTCGTTGAAGCGGTGATCTCTATTACCCTATTAGTCGATTAGGAACCTCGCGCCTGAGTAAAGAGGGTCGCAATGGCTGCATCAAGCCTGGATGGAGGTATAGGCTGAGTCAGTGGCCCTCCCAGGCCAAAGACGTAACCGGGGAAACGTTGTCCCTCGCGTAGGCAACGCTGGGCGTCCGCTGCCGCCTCCTCGGTCTCCTCAAAGAGCGCCGCAGTCACATGGAGATTGCCGAGAAAACCAACGTGATGCTCCTGGGCGATCTCCCCAACATACGCCAGGGACATGCACTCGTCGATCGCGATGCTATGTGCGCCGCTACCTGCCATCTCACGGATGACTCGAATACTGTCCCCTCAAGCCCAGAAGCTTGAGGTCTTGCCCGCTCCATGAATGACTTGCCATGCTGGCTGCACATTAGGAAGCACATATTCTCGAAAATAGGCCGGCTGCAACATCGTAGCGGGAGTATCATTGACCGCAACAATGTCACAGCCAATAACCTCTGCATAGATACGGGCGGAGACCGCACTTACCTGGCCGGCGTAGGCGAACAACTGTGCTGCGCTCTCAGGGCTGCGGAAGAGATCGGCAAACAACCGCATGCCGCGCAGCTGGTAGGCAATCGTACAGGGGCCAGCGACCACACCTACCAGGGCAACATCACGCCGCTCTAGCTCGAACTTTGCCTGCGCTCCCGCTGCAATTACCGTGGGCCAACGGCCCATTGTTTCATCTGGCAGCGGAGGAAGGTGCTCAACAATCTGCTCAGGTGAGAGCGTAGAGAGTGGAGAAGAAACGATGGAAGGTGGTCCCTGCTCTGACCAGTGAACAGTACATCCCAACGCCATCGCCTCCAGAGCCGGGTCGTCAAGCAGAGGAATACCATCGCAACGATAACGGGCCGCACAGAGGGTTGCTCCCCTGGCCAGAAGGTCAGCATCTTGCAGATAGTGCTCCGCACTGACGCCTAGCAATTGCGCCGCGTGCGTCCCAATGTGTGGAAGCCACGGGACCTGCGCCACTCGTCCTCCTCGTAGCGCATCTATAAGCAGGTCTTTTACCATGAAACATGCACCTCTCTTTTCTACCTGTTTGCACAAAAGAGCAGCAACGCCACTGTCAGTGAAAAGTTTGACCAGCCAGACAGTACGAATAACGAATGTTTGTTTTTCTCGAATAGAAGTATACCATAAAAAAGTTCATGGTTATCCTATCCTTCTATAAAAGTTCGGCTAATATGACGCACTGAACCTCAATAGGTTCTTTGCATGAAAGCTCTGATTCCACCTGAAAGATCTCTTCGACCTGCTTAACGTTCTTTACCAAATTCACACTTCCAGCCGTTGTAACTACTTTACCTGTACCGTTGAGCGTTGGAAGAAAAGTGAGCCCAGCAGGACGCCATAAAGCAGGAGCATCCCAAAGGCATAGAGGGAACCACTCAGATCGAGCCTGACGTGGTAGAGTCCTGTGCCTATGAGAAACACAACGATCACCCACCAGACTATACCCATGGTCAGCCCCTGAAGCAGTAACCGTCCTAACTCTGGTGTTCTATTGCGCTGCAAAGCCCCGAAGAGCAGGCCAAAGAGTCCACCCATCACAATGAGGATCAGAAACCCAAGCCATTTTGAGCCCCCAAGCTGGCCGAGCCCAAACCAGCTAGCCGCTCTGACCAGTGCAGCGCCTGGCCCATAGTCCACAAAGAAGAGCACACCCAGAATCAGCCCTGCCAGCAGGCCGGAAGTTGCTCCGCGTTGTAATGCCCTGTTCATAAATTCCCTCCTCGCGTCTACTAGACAAACCAGGATAGCCAGAGAGCATAGCGTTTATTGGTCGCGAGAGCCTGCAGGCGTGGAGCCAGCCATTGATCAATACCAAGACGCCGGCCTGCTGGCAAGGGAAGCAACACGAGCCCGAGCAGGACCAGCATACCGTAGGTCCAATACCATTCCAGTGTTAGAGAGCCCGACATACAATTGCAACGCCAGAATCGTTGCCAGCAATGCACCAGCCCGGCTAAAGATGCCAAGCATCAGGCTGAGAGCGACTAAGAGTTCTGCGATAAAGGTGAAGGTACCAAGCAGGCCGAAGTGTGACAGAAACACATTTTGTACAATAGCGCCATAACCTGGAAGGAAGGTGCCCTTGACCTCACGTACCACAAACGTGTGAAGTCCACCAAAGGTAGGTGGCAGTTTCCAAAAAAGCTGTTGAAACCAGAGGTAGCCGACGAAAATGCGTACGAGTGCGATGATAAGTAGACTGGACTCGCTAAGCGTAATGGGAGCTCGGTTTGCCTCTTGCTGCTGTGCTCCAATCGACGAGGTTGACGTTTCTGCGCCACCTAACGATGAGGATCTGCTCATGCTCTCTCTCCTTTTGCCCAACGTATTTTGATAAAACCCGAAAACGAAGAAACAATACCGCCTAAAAGGGCAACAGACACGCTTGCATCAACTAATGCTGACCTTGATTATGCTGTTACTATCACGAAAAGAGCTGCGCTTTTTTACTGCAAATAGAAAGGTCGTACGAATGCTATTAGTGTGAAGGACGAGAAATGGCAATGTTCAGAGCCAGACTCCATGGAGGGCAATGCCCCGTCTGCAATACTGACTCGTATCCCTGTCCTGCTCACTTCATGATACGACTCGATACTACTCGCAATACTACTCGTATTGCCTCGCGAGAAATCGTAGCCGAGGTATCATCTTTTCATCCTTTCTTGCTGCCCGTTTTCTGCCTGAAGGAAGGTTTCACCTGCTTCGAGGAGATCCTGAACACTACCAATTGATCGGTCCTCTTGCATGTTCAGTTACGATTTCTCATGAGGCAACTAGATGCGCCAGAATTGCCTCTGAAACATGCTTCCTTCCAAAACAGTTTACCTCTCTCTTCTCTCACAATGCCATACCCTTCTCACGAAGGAACAACAAATGCTATTACAACCCGTCTCATCCTTTCCAAGGAAAACACATGTTCCTACTTCTCATGATTTCGCTCTTTTTCATGTTCACTGATGTTCCTGGCGACTTCATGTAAATCCGGGTTGTGTTGCAAGAAATAGCAAGGTGGAGGTAAACTCAAAAATATTCTGTTGATTGAGAGGCTTCTCTTCTGTATGCAAACCCGCTCTTTGTTCAAATGGCGACACTTCGAATTTGCGAGGCAGCAGCCTGCTGATATCGAGGCGCAACCTGCTGGCGGAAGGTCCGTCTGACGGGCATCGGCACCTTTTCTCCCACCTCATCCCCCCTTTATCTTCCCACTCCAGAGTGCCTCTGCGACAGACTCGATTCCGCTTGCCTCAAACACATCTTCCTTTTGTCCTTGAGTATACTGACCGGTTTTCAGTGTAGCCAGGACTGTCGATGCCCTGTATAATGGGGGCGGAAAACTGGACAGGTCAATGAGATAAAATAGCAGGAAGGAGACAAGCATCCGCAAGGAGGAAAACCATGGCACGTTCACCAAAAAAGTACAGCAGCAATTTCAAAGCAAAAGTGGCTCTGGAAGCAATAAAAGGTCTGAAAACAATCAACGAGATATCTTCAGAGTATGGAGTGCATTCTACCCAAATTACGCAATGGAAAAAGCAAGTTCTCGATGAGCTGCCAGCCATCTTTGAGCGTCCTGGATCTGAGCGAGCGAAGAATGACGACGCCTTGATAGCAAGCTTATATCAACAAATTGGTCAACTCAAAGTCGAGGCAGATTTCCTTAAAAAAAAATCAGATCAGTACCGTTGAAGGCAAGCGGTTCTTGATCGAGCCCAATCACCCGCACTTGTCGATCGCGCGCCAGTGTGAACTGTTGGGTTTAGCTCGTTCAAGCTATTACTATGAGCCTGTGCCTGAAAGTGAGGAAGATCTGCTGTTGATGCGATTGCTTGATGAACAATATACGCGGACTCCCTTTTATGGAAAACGGAAAATGGTGGTGTTCCTTCAAGAACAAGGATATACCGTCGATCGGAAACGAGTACGACGGCTGATGCAGCGGATGGGCCTGGAAACGATCTATCCAAAACCACGGGTGAGCCTGCCGGGAGAACCCTCGGTACGCTATCCCTATCTTCTGCGTGGTATGAGCATTGATCGGATTGACCAGGTCTGGAGCTGCGATATTACCTACATTAGCCTAGCGCGAGGCTCTGTGTTCCTGATGGCGATTATTGATTGGTTCAGCCGATTTGTGCTGGCGTGGGAACTTTCAACGACATTGGATAGCAGTTTCTGCTTGGAAGCGCTAGACCGAGCGTTACAAGCGGCCCGGCCAGAGATTTTCAATACCGATCAAGGTGCCCAATTCACGAGCAAAGACTTCACTGGTCGTTTACTCCAGTCAGCTATTCGTATCAGTTGGGATGGGCGTGGACGGGCGTTAGACAATATTTTTGTGGAACGCTTATGGCGCAGTGTGAAATATGAGGAGGTCTATATCAAAGACTACCAAACCGTGTCCGAAGCGAGAAAAGGATTAGCAGACTATTTTCATTTTTACAATTACCAACGGTACCATCAGTCATTAGAGTACAAAACACCTTTTGCAGTGTATCGACCTGATTGTTCACCATCAATTCTCTAATACTGCTGAGTTCTCTCTTAAAATTGGCCCATTTCTGTCTAGACAAGTGGTACCACCATACTGGCGATCTTGCTGCAATTCCAGGCCAGGAGAAAGAGCGATATGTTGTTGTCCCGCTTTGAATGATCCCATGAAGTGGAAAAGTCAGTTCTTCATGATTTCAAACTGCATTGGACTGAGATAGCCCAATGTGGAATGCTTGCGCACTCGATTGTAGTACACTTCGATGTACTCGAAAATGGCCAGACGTGTTTCCTCATGGGTCACAAAGTGTGCCCGTGAGGTACATTCTCGCTTGAGGGTTCCAAAGAACCGCTCCATGACTGCATTGTCCCAGCAATTGCCTTTCCGACTCATGCTGATCTGAAAGTCGAGACCTTTGAGCAAGGCTTGGTACGCCTGGCTGGTATATTGGCAACCACGGTCTGAATGATGCAGCAGCCCTGCTGCAGGCTTGCGGTGGGTGACCGCCATGGTTACTGCTTGCTCCACGAGCACCTCATCTTGTCTGTGGTTCATCGCCCACCCGACAACGCGTCGAGAGAAGAGATCAAGCACCACCGCCAAATACATCCGGCTACTCCCTGTCGGAATGTACGTAATGTCAGCAACCCACTTTTCGTTAGGTCGCTGCGCCAGAAAGGCACGGTCAAGCACGTTTTCCGCAGGAACTGCGGCTGGGTCTGCTCGTGTGGTCATCACGCGATGGGTCGTGTGATGGGCTGCCAGTTGTGCCTGCTTCATGAGGCGTACGACGCGTTTACGCCCGACATGAATGCCTTCATCACGCAGTTGTGCATGGATCCGTGGGCTGCCGTAGCGCCCTTGGTGCTGGCGATAGATGTTCACAATCTGTTCGGTAATGGTGCCATCTTCTTGCTCTCTGGCCGAGGCAGGACGTTTCCTCCAGGCGTAGAACCCACCAACCGAGACCGAGAGCACGCGGCACATGAGGCGGACCTCAAAGTGGCCTCGATGGAGCTCGATAAAGTGGAAACGGTCTTCTACCGGTGCGAGAAGATGGCGAGCGCCTTTTTTAAGACATCACGCTCCTGTCTTAAGATCTCGTTTTCTCGGCGTAAGCGGCGCATCTCCTCCGCTTCTGGCTGCAGATGTCCACTCCCGATAAACGCTCGTTCTCCGTTGGCTGCCAATTCTGAGCACCAGCGGCTCAGCGTGCTCATCGCTATTCCCAGGTCTTCTGCCACTTGCCTTTGTGATTTTTCACTCGTTTGTACCAATCGCACTGCCTCTTGCTTAAAGGCTTTGTCGTATGTCTGTCCCGTTGCCATGATTTCCTCACTCCTTCTCCGACTCTCCATGTTCAGTTTATTGAGTCATCCAAACCGGGACAATTACAATATGAAGATAACAAAGGAAGATTGTTGTGAGGCAATGCATAAGCTCTCTCCAGCGATATGTAACATTTTCTCTGGTCCAGAGACAAGAAGGGAGTACGAAAAAATCTACTCTTCCATCCATTCTGGATTCTATCATAACGAAGGAGAATACAATGAAAAGCGTGTTTTCATTTATCGAGCGTATTGCGCCTTACTTTTTGCGCTTCAGCCTGGCTCTTGTTCTTCTCTGGATAGGAGCGCTGAAGTTCGTCGATCCTACACCAATCAGAATGTTGCTTCACGCGTCGCTCCCTTTCCTGGCATTTAACTCATTTGTCTACGTGCTTGGAGCACTCGAAATCATTGCCGCCTTCCTCCTCTTTGCGGGGGTCTGGTTGCGTTACGTTGGTCTGCTGTGCCTGATCCTGTTTGCCGGGACCCTGTTCATCTTCCTGACGACGCCCGGGGTGACCGGCTTCCCCGCGCTTAACCTGGCGGGACAGTTCCTACTGAAGGACGTGGTTCTGGCCGCCGCCGCTACTAGCATCGCAGCGATGGACGCGGCCCGACAAACCAGTAAACAGCCCATGGTTCAGGTAGCCTCAATGGCTGGCAAGCGATAGCCAGGCTATGTTGAGCGCTGGCCTTAAAAGGGATTATCGTATGAATACATATGTACGGCGAGGCTTGATCGGTTTACTGGCCGGCGCCTTGAGCGGAGTCATCCTGGTGCTGACGCTTCCTGTTCATCTCGCCGGCCTTCTGGCGGGCGTAGTCGTGGGCATCTGCTTTGCCATGGCCTTTCGTCCCGCGTCCCAGGCATACGCGCCGAGCGCGATGAAGGCGGCCGCGTTTGGTATTCTGCTCTGGGTAGGTGTCAGTGTCATCTTTCTGCCTCTCCTGTCAGGTCAGCCACCGCAATGGACGGCGCAAGGAATGCGCCTGCTCTTCCCCGCGCTGGTGGGTTGGGTCCTCTATGGCGCCAGCCTGGGACTGCTTGTCCAGGGCATAAGTGATCTCACAGCGCGGCTCCTGGGGCCGGAATACGAGCCACCTGAGCCAGAACGAGTCATCAGGACACGCATCGTCATCGTCGGAGGAGGCTTTGCGGGGATGAGCACGGTCGAACGCCTGGAGCGGCTGTTTGCTTCCGATCCAACGGTTTCGCTCACGCTGATCAGTGATTCAAACTCGCTGCTGTTCACACCGATGCTTGCGGAGGTCGCCGGGGGCAGCCTGGAACCGATGCACATTTGCACTCCGCTACGTACCAGTCTGCGACGCACGCATATCGTGTACGGCCAGGTCGAGTGTATTGATGTGGAGCAGAAACGGCTGCTCTTATCGCCCGAACCACCTTATATATCTCATCCGAGCGAGATATGCTTCGATCACCTGGTGCTCGCGGTGGGCAGTGTCTCCAATTACCTGGGACTCAAAGGGATTGAGGAAGCCGCCTTGAACTTTAAGTCCCTGACCGATGTCATGCGTATTCGCTGGCATGTGCTCACCATGCTCGAACTGGCCGACCGTGAGCCCGATCCAGCACAGCGACGTGCCATGCTCACCTTTGTGATCGCCGGCGCGGGCTTCGCCGGCGCGGAACTGGCCGGCGCATTGAATGACTTCGTACGTGGCGCGCTCTCCTCGTATCCCACGCTGGTACCCAATGAGGTCACCGTGATGGTGATCCATTCACGCGATCACATTTTGCCGGAGCTAAGCCGCTCGCTGGCAGAGTATGCGCTTGAACGCATGCGGGTTCGTGGAGTCACATTCAAGCTGAATACGCGCCTGGTCGAGGCGCAAGAAGGCATGATTCGGCTCCAGCCGCAGGAAGAAGTGCGGGCTGAGACGCTGATCTGGACAGCGGGAGTCAAACCCCACCCGCTCGTGCAGACGCTGGCAGCGGCGCATGATGCACGAGGGGCAATACTTGTGGACCCCTACCTGGCCGTCCCCGGCCTGGATGGTATCTGGGCCCTGGGCGATTGTGCCTTGGTCACGGATGCGAAAACGGGTCAGCCCTGTCCTCCGACGGCCCAGTTTGCGCTGCGCGAGGCACACACGCTCGCCGACAACCTATATGCCAGCGTCCATCATCGCCCACGCAAACCCTTTCATTTTGACGCCTTCGGACTGCTATGCGTCGTTGGCCATCAGACAGCGTGCGCTGAAATCAAGGGGCTGCGCTTCTCCGGTTTCTTTGCCTGGGTCCTATGGCGAGGGATCTACCTCTCCAAGCTTCCCGGCTTAGAACGCAAGCTGCGCGTCCTCAGCGACTGGATAACCGCATTGTTTTTCCCCGGCGACATTGCCCAGACGCTAGAACGCAACGATCGCCGTCAGTTCAGTGGACCACACCAGGAAAAGGCATCACTGGGTGAGAAACGGAAAGAGAGGTAGCTATGCGTTTCTCCCTGTCACGAACAATCATCACCGGTGTAGTGGTAGGAGGTATCGGAGGAGCCTTGCTGGCCCGGATCCCCTCATCATCGCTCTCGCCACTTCTGGGTGCGCTCCTGGGGGCCTTGTACGGACTGCTCTTCGGCTGGCTCATAGCCAGGCACATCACCTCTGCCGGCTCAGGGCTCATCTGGGGCCTGAGCTCTGCCTTCTTGCTCTGGCTGGCGATCCCGACCGGACTGCTTCCACTGCTCCGGGGGGCGGGACGTATGGGGATGCTCAACGAGGCGCGCGCGCACGTTCCCGAACTGGTGGCCTATCTCCTCTTCCTGGGCTTTCCTCTGGGGTTCGTCAGCGGACTGCTCAAGATGAAAGCGGATGCGTGGGACAGGATGTCTTCATTTACATTTCTGCGTGCCGTCACTATTGGAGGGCTGGCAGGGCTGATCGGTGGGTGGGCCTTTAGTGCCTGGTTTGCTCAGAACAACGCCTTTGTACTGATCGCGGGCATCATCAACTCCGACTCCTCAGCCGTCGGGATACTGGTGCATTACCTGATCGCGGCCATCATCGGTGCCAGTTTTGGCCTGTTGTTTCAAAAGGATATCCATGGCACGGGCTCAAGCATCTGCTGGGGATTGGCCTACGGACTCTTCTGGTGGTTTCTGGGGCCACTCACTCTCCTGCCTCTCCTGCTCCACCAGCCCATTGACTGGTCGTACCTGCATGGAAGTGCCCTGTTCGGCTCGCTCATCGGTCACGCGATCTACGGGATGTTGTTAGGCTGGATCTATGCCTGGGGAAATCGCCTGTGGATAGGATTGTTCATCGAATCCGATCCTATCCAGCGCCAGGCGGAGGGGCCTGGCATCGTGACCTTGCGCTCACTGGCGTGGGGGGCGCTTGCCAGCGTCCTGGGAGGACTGCTCTTTAGTGGCATTACGGTGGCGACAGGAGTGTTCCCACAGATGGCATCACTCCTGAGAGGGTCATCACCTCTCGCCAGCTTCGCGGCCTACCTGATCATAGGCGTCTTGATCGGCATGAGTTACGGGCTCTTCTTTCACCATGAGTCACCTGATGCGGGCTCAAGTATGGCCTGGGGCATGCTGTACGGGCTGGCATGGTGGTTCCTGGGCCCTTTGACGCTCATGCCCATTCTGTTTGGTCATCCCGTCACCTGGACCATACAGGCCGCCGATCAGCTCCTGCCCTCGTTACCCGCTCATTTGATCTATGGAACTGTGACGGGCCTGGTCTTTTTCTGGTTAGAAAACCACCATGCACAACGGCTGCTCCTGAGTCATCGCGTCGCGGGACATGAACAGCGCCCGCGTCGGTCATCGGGAGCCCCTGCGCCCGCGCTCTGGCTGGTTGTGCTCGGCCTGGGCGTGGTATTACCGGTTATGCTGGGATAGGCGGTGTGATCTGTGAGAGAAGCCAAAGGCAGAAGGAGCTTCAGTCCTGCTTCCACTGCCGAAATACCTGCACCAGTTCCGCTTTTGTCGCGGGGAAAACGGGTTCCAACGCCAGGTTACGCAACATGCTGATGGTCAAACGCACCTGTTCCAGATACTGCATACACCCGGGGCATTCCTCAAGATGTTGCTCAAGCTGCGCGCGCAGCTCTGATACAAGCACGCCTTCGAGATAATCGCTCACCAGCTCCACGACCTCCCGACAGGCAAGCCCCTGAGTAGAGTTCGTTTTATCTATCGCATTTTTGTTGTGCGTGGAATGCGTGGGATGTCTAAAAAATCGTTTGAACCAGTTCTCCATATTAGCTCTCTTGTTCCTCAAAGTATTGTTCCAGTGCTCGTCGAACCTTCGATCGCGCCCGGTGAAGAAGGACTCTTCTATTTGTCTCGGGAATGCCCAAAACGTTACAGATTTCTGCAGATGTCCAACCTTCGACGTCATGCAAAATGATGACCAGGCGCTGCGCAGGCGGTAAGGCATCCATGGCAGAGAGGATGCAGGCATAGGTTTCCCGCGAAAGGAGTCGCTGCTCGGGAATGCTATCCCAGTTCGCTGGCAGCGAGGCCCAGTGCCCCGGCAAGGGAGCATCCGCTGGTAAGAAACGATCAGGATCCACAGCGGGCTCATCGACGTCGATTTCCAGGGCCGCCAGGGAAGAGAACGGGACGCAGCGCTTCTCGTGACAGGCGCGTGTTTTCGCACAGTTGGTCAGAATGCGAAAGATCCAGGTCTTCAGAGAAGCGCGGGCCTCAAAGCGGTTGAGTCCCTCAAGCACGCCCATCCAGGCTTCCTGAACGACTTCTTCAGCAACAGCTCGCTCAGAAACATAGATCATGGCGAGGCGAAACATCGACGTATGATATCGTTCAATCAAGGAAACGAAAGCATCTTCGTTGCCATCGCGTAACAGTTCCAGCAAATGGAGCTCGTTCTGGCTTGCTGGCTGATTTCTTCCTTCACGCATCACCGTGTCCTTTCGCGCTGCCCAGAAACCCTGCAATGGTGTCTTGGCTTGAAGCAGAAACAACGCAGTATACCTCCCTCCCACCGTCCAATCAAGCTAAACGAAAGGGTGTAGTATGATAGAAATGGATAGATCTGTGCGCTCATCGTATCGATACCGCTAGGATGCTAGAAACGTCTGTCTTCCAGGATGTTGGCCATACAACTGCGTCGGAAGGTCCGAGGAGAGAGAACATGAGTAACGTACCCATCGCCGACTATGCCTTGTTGTCAGACTGTCGCTCAGCCGCGCTGGCCTAGCTCCACAGATCACTTCCAATGGCATATATGCGATGATAGCCCGCGATCTGGGTAAACTCCTCAGGGATGGTCCGCTTCTGCGCCGATGTGGCCAGCCAATAGTGAGGCAATAGTTATCTGAGCACGCTTCTCATGTGGTATCAAGGTCGCTGCAGAACTTCTCAAAAGTCGACTCCTCGTGAAAGAATCCACGCACTCGATTATCTCGCTGCTCGATACCGCTCAGTCGCTTTGAGCTTTCCGTTCGCTGGTAGGCAAGGGGCTTTGACATCCTTGAAGACACTGCGGTAATGGGGCATGTGAAATAACTTACCAGTCAGTACATCGCGCTTGTTGGCGGTCAGCAGGCGAAAAACGCCAACGGCACATAGGGCCCCGGCCACAGGCGCCAGCCAATAGAGCCACTGATCCTGCCAGAACCAGGAAACGAAGGCAGGACCAAAACTGCGTGCTGGATTGAGGCTGGTGCCTGAGACAGGGGCGCCCAACCAGACCAGCACCGCGACCAGTATCCAGACCATAAAAGGAGTCCAGCGCATCAGGCGGTGATGACTGACAAAGAGAAAGATAAAGAATACCAGCAGAAAGGTCATCCCAACCTCCATGAGAAAGACAAACCAGAGAGGATATCCTGCTCCTGGCACTGTTCGGCCCACTCCCGCACGATATGCATGCTCACCCCAGGCCAGGACGACCAGGGCACTTCCTATGATCGCACCCAGAAACTGCCCCAACAGATACCCTGCCAGGTCAGAATGGTGCATCTTCCCCTGGAGCCAGAAGGCAAGCGAGACGGCCGGGTTGATGTGTCCTCCACTCAGCATGCCCGGCGGTGACAGCGCGACCAGGGCACCTCCGCCAGCAAACAGAAGTCCAGTGATCAGCAGACGCAGGCCCTGGTTGGGGAGCAGATGCACAAGGGGAAAACTTGTATCGAAATCAAAGATTCCGGCGCTGATACCGAAGAAAAGGAGAAATGCCGTTCCCAAAAGTTCAGCTCCGTATTCAGGCCAGTGAAGATGTGTCCACCACTTATGCTGCCGCATCATGCTCTCCCTTCTTTAACAGACAATCAACGCAGGACGACGTTCTCTTCCCTTACCCCTGCCTGTGAAATGGCCCAGGCCGCATTAATCAGTCCGATATGACTGAATGCTTGCGGGAAATTTCCGAGCAGTTCATTGCTCACAGGATCGACTTCCTCGGCCAGCAAGCCGACATCATTGACATACGTCAGTGCCTGCTCAAATGTTTTTCGAGCTCGCCCGACTTCTCCAGCTAATGCCTGTGCGTGAGCTAGCCAGAATGTGCAGAGCAGGAAGGTTCCTTCTTCGCCACCCAGACCATCCGAGGCCCGATAGCGATACACCAGACCGTGCTCATCAGTGAGCCGCTCGGCAATCGCATCAATGGTGGAGCGCATACGAGGATCGGTCGCGGGCAAAAAGTCGACGATTGGCATCATCAGTACAGAGGCATCCAAACTATCAGAGCCAAATGCCTGTGTGAATGCACCGGCTTTCTCACTCCATCCGCGCGTGAGGATCGCATCACGGATGTTCTGACGTATCTTCTTCCATCCTTCAATCCGACCATTCGCACCCAGGATATCAGCAAGTTCAATGGCGCAGTCAAGCGCCTTCCAGCACATCAGCTTCGAATAGAGAAAATCCTGGGGCGCTCCACGTACTTCCCAGATCCCCTGATCTTGTTCCTGCCAGTGGGTAGCCGCAGCATCAGCAACTTCGATCAAGAAATTACGGGAGACATCATCTAATCCGCTCACCTGGTCACGTAGACGACGAACTGCATTGAGAAGCTCTCCATAGACATCGAGCTGGCGTTGTTCCCATGCTCCATTGCCAACGCGCACTGGTCGGCTATTGCGCCATCCTTCCAGATGTGGAAGCTGGCGTTCACTTAAATCATGCTCTCCGCCGACACCAAACATAATCTGTAGTGCAACGCCTCGCCGAATCTGGGTCGCAGCGGCACCAGCCATCCAGGAAAAGAACCAGTGAGCCTCGTCGGGACACGCGGCAATCCAAAGCGCCTCCAGGGTCAGGCAGGCATCACGAATCCAGGTATAGCGATAGTCCCAGTTGCGTCCTTCCCCAACGGCTTCCGGCAAAGATGTGGTCGCGGCCGCCACTATAGCGCCGGTAGGGCGAAACATGAGCGCCTGAAGCACACAACCACTATGATGAACATGCTCACGCCACGGCCCCTCATACTTCTGGTGCAGCACGGACCAGGTTTGCCATCCCTTGATGGTGTCCTGGAGATCATCTGAGATCTCTGCCTGACGATGGACCTGGGACGTCTGCTCCCAACACATCTGATGTTGCAGCGCAAAATTCACGCGCTCTCCGGCCCGAAGTGTAATATGAGTGCGAGCAACCGAACCATCGATAGAGAGCTCTGCCGGTGTTGATAATACCAGCACATCGGCACCACCACGCGCAAGGATGCCTCCCTGTATGGGTCGCAAGAGAGGAAAAATGAGCCCGTACTCAAAGCGAGGAGCGTACTCGATGCTGATATCGACTGTGCCGCTCTCACATGCCAGTGAGCGCAGCACAATACCCGGTGAATTAACACCCAGATCATGACCACGCTCGTTGCGTCCCATTGCCATGGCATCAAGCAGCACCGCGTGTCCGGTTCGTGTGCGCATGGTGGTCTCGAGCACCATCGTGCCTGTAAGGTAACGACGGCTCACATTCACTTCCCCATCCACACTGATTGACCAGTGTCCTGCCTGTTCACCCAGCAAACGAGCAAAAACCGATGGACCATCGAAACGTGGAAAACAGAGCCAATCTATAGAGCCCCCTCGACTCACCAGTGTGGCCGAACGACAATCCGATAGCAGCGCATAATCGGCTATAGGCACGTTACTCATGATCTTCCTCCTGCTCTTTTGCCACCTCGACATATACTTTGATAGCGTCTTTGTCTTCTATCAGGTGGCACAACATATCCTCATAATTTTCCAGCCCCTGTATTCGTGTCGTGAGCAGGTTATTGAGCCAACCAGGATAAAAAGCCTCTGCCTTCACCAGATCATCTACGCCGCTGACAAAATCCGTGCGTGAGGCATTCACGGTTCCAACCATCACCTTATTGCCAAGCACAAAGCCCTGGTTGATCTTGTCCGTATTAATCTCGACTTTCTTCGTCCCACCGGTGACACTTGAGAGCACCAGCACGCCATTCTTCCCCAGTGCCTCGGCTGCCTGAAAAACCAGCGGACTAAAACCAGACGCTTCAAAGATGATATCAAAGGGACCATACATCTCGCTGGCCTCGCTCAATGAGACTTGCTGTGAGCATATATAACGTGCACCAAGCGTGATGAGCAGGTCACTATTGCGATAAGGAGGTAGCCGTCGTGAGTAACAGGTCACTTCCAGACCCCGCAGGCGCATCGCCATTGTAGCTAATAGACCTATCGTTCCAGCCCCTACAACTGCCGCATGCTGTGGTTGCCAGACTTTGAGACGCCTCTGAATCTCATAAGCCTGGTTGAGTCCTTTTTCAGCGACGGTCAGTGGCTCTAACAAGACGCCGACCTGCCGTAAGCTAGCGGGGAGAGGAACAATATACGCTGCATCCTCGATATAATACTCGGTGAGATACCCATGGCATAGATTGATACCGCGCTCATAATACACACTATCAGTGGTCATATCCTGAAGGCCAATGGTGTCGTAGAGACTGTGGCCAGGCCGTCGGACAGTCGCGACAACATAGGTGCCAGGCTTGACCGTACTGGGCACATTTGGGCCGACCTCTACAACCTGACCAAAGTTTTCATGCCCGGTGATAAGAAATTGCTGGCCTTCAGGCGCATGGCCATATTCGGCCGCGTTAATCTCTTTGTCCGTTCCATCAACTCCAACGCGTAATATCTTGACAAGAACACCTCGCCCACCAGGAATATCCTTCACATCAGGCTTTGGCACATCCTCAAGGTGCATGGTATGAGGTTGACCGGGGTAGACTGCTATGGCTTTCATTGTCTGTCCTTTCTTTCACTCTGTGTTCACGACACTTCCTGGATTATGCTTGCCTGCTCTTTGCTCGCGTGGCGTGGCGAATTTGTTACAGCTGCCATCAACAAGGGAGATTTTCCCCGAGCACATCACACAGTAGAGCCAGTTGGTTGTGTTGCAAAAAGAAGGAGGGGAATGATAAGCTTGGGCTTATTTCGAAGATCGTGAGGAATCCCCAGTATGGATGTGTCTGCTCCTTTCAAATGGCGTCATTGCGAGGCCGAGATTATTTTGCTGTGCGTCCGTTGGTAGCTGCGCTATGCGCTCAGCTATCGAGACCTGGAAGAAATCATGGCGGAGCGAGGACTCTGGGTGGACCACACGACGATGTATCGCTGGGTCCAGCGCTATGCCCCCGAGTTGGAGAGGCGCTGCCGGCCTCATCTCAAGACGACCAATGATTCGTGGCCGTGGATGAGACGTATGTCAAAATCAAGGGGATTTGGACGTACCTCTATCGTGCAGTGGACGCACAAGGAAATACCCTGGAGTTCTTGCTGAGCGCAACTCGCGATGCCCCAGCTGCGACGCGCTTTTTCGTGAAAACGCTGGCTGCGAGCCATACTGTGACTCCCCGTGTGATCACCGTCGACAAAAATGCGGCCTACCCCAAAGCCTTCTGCGAGTTGAAAGGAGAAAGGACGCTTGTCGTATCTTGTGAACTTCGACAGAGCAAATACCTGAACAACCTGGTCGAACAAGACCATCGGTTCATCAAACGACTGGTCAAACCAGGCATGGGCTTCTTTTCGTTCGCGACGGCTTGGCGAACATGGCAGGGATACGAAGTCATAAACATGATGCGAAAAGGACAGATGCAAGGAGTGAGCAAAGGAGATAATCTAAGGCAAGCGGCGTTCATCGCAAAACTGTTCGGAGTGGCCATCTAAACCTAGCAGAAGGACGACGAAACTCCGTCCTTTGTGTTCCCCTTCGGTTTTTTGCAACACAGCCGAAGAGGGAGGGGGCACGCCACGTCAAATACAGGCCCGTTGTCACTGTTGCCTCATACAGCCGTTGCTTTACCACCATCGAATGCTGGAAAGCGCCTCGGGAGCGATGCGCGTCATCCGATGGCTTCTTGCTGCTCTCTTTGACAAAGCAACAGTTAGGCCGTATACTTGGTACGGTGAAGACAAGAAGACCTCGTTGGAACAAACACGTAGTCCCATTTTTTATCTCGGTGTCATACCCCATAAAGGAGCGGACTATGTCCACGCAGAACAAACCGAGCATTGTGTTCGTCCACGGGCTTTGGGCCGACGGTTCTTGCTTTAGCAAAATGATCCCCACGCTTCAGGCGGAGGGCCACGAGGTGGTGTCCACCCAGAACAGCCTCGACTCACTCGAAGGCGATGTCGCCGCAGTCAGGCGCGCTCTCTCGCGGGTCAGCAGCCCGGTCATCCTCGTCGGCCACTCGCAGGGCGGAACCATCATCACAGCCGCGGGAACCGATGACCGCGTCACCGGGCTGGTCTACATCGCCGCACTCGCCCCGGACGAGAGCGAGACGGCGCAGAGCCTACAGGCCCAGTTCCCTGTCACGGACGTTTTCGCCCATATCGAGATCGCGGACGGGCGCGTCTGGTTGCTTCCGGAAGGCATCGGGTGCTTCGCGGGAGACCTGTCCGAGCAGGAGCAGAAGCTCGTCTGGGCGACCCAGGGCGTGCCGGTCGCAGACCTGTTCAACCAGAAGGTTGAAGGCGTCGCCTGGAAGTCGAAGCCGAGCTGGTACATCGTCGCTAAGAACGACCGCACCGTCAATCCGGAGCTGGAACGCTTCGTGGCGAAGCGGATGGGTGCCACCACCTATGAGGTAGACAGCAGCCACGTTCCCATGCTCTCCAACCCCAGCCTCGTGATCGACGTGATCCGTACCGCTGCGAACTCCGTTCAAGTATCCCCGACAGCGTAAAGCGCGTCGGGGATCTTGGCAGCGGGCGAAAGGCGTGATGAAGGACACCACGGCCTCGACCAGAGCAGTGATGCTGCTCGTTTGCTTGCATCCCTCTCTTTTCGAGATGCGCCTCGGCGGAAATTTCCTGTCCATTCCGCTGTGAATTTACAACCGTCGAGTGCCATGAACCGGATCTCATGCCATGCTCTAGCGACGATGGCTCACTGTTGCTCACCATTGGATTGTATTGTGGAGACCTTGCACGAGAAACATCGTCTTTCTTTCTGCATGTATGGTATGGTGAGGGTGGTTACAAAGAGACCCTGGAGTTCTTCACCAGGATCTCTTTTTTGCTGGTGGGTGCTCGCACATATGGCCTGCTTGGAACATCCAACCAGGCCATGCCTCTGCCTCGCTCCCAACACGTCGACGCCGAGCTCCAGCGCATCGTTACCCACGTCCTCACGTCTTTCCCAGATGGCATCATCCACACCGCCCAGTTGGCTACCTTCCTGCACGCCCACGTGGAGCCATAACGGCCAGCATCCTCTCACACGGTAGTGAGCAGGACCGGCACGGTGACCGGTCCTGCTCACCTTGTTCCCCTCTCACGTAGTGTTCACAAATTCATCTCACATATTGTTCAAAGAATGACACAAGGAGGCTGGCACCGTCAATTCCATTTTTCTTTGGGTGGCTTTTTCCGTCGCTGTTTGAGCGCTCCTGCTCCTGCCTCAACCTGCTTCCATCCTCTCCCCATGCGCTTTCCCTCCCGGTTCTCCTCCTCCCTCTTTCTCCCCAGGCCACCACGAAAAAACGTGATCATGTATTTTTCGCATGTACACCCAATCACTCTTGGCCCAAATTACCAATAAGGTTCTTGACAAGCAAGCAGTAATCAGTTATAAGATTGAAGAACATTCAGTTAGACCCTGTTTCTTTTTCTGCGGCATTCCTGGCGTCATTTTGGTATCAAAGAAAGGAACCTCGTATGCTCTGCAAACTGGCAACGCGGCGTGCTTTCCTGGCGGCATCAGGTCTGGCTGTCATGGGCATAACCGGTCTTTCCTCCTCTCCCACAGCTCCGACCCTCTACGCTACCCCGGCAGGAGGAAGAGCACCGGAGACGAGCAGCCCTCCCACTGCCACGCAAACCGTCCCTACCGCTCAGCAAGCATTGCAACAGTTGCTCGATGGAAACCGCCGTTTTGAGCGCGGTGAGACCGCCGCACTGCGCCAAGCCATTGCGCAGAAACAGACGCCATTGGCCATCGTCTTCAGTTGTGCTGACTCACGTGTACCACCTGAACTGGTGTTCGATCAGCATTTAGGCGATCTCTTCACAATCCGCACCGCTGGTCAGGTCATAGATGATGCAGCGCTTGGCACCATTGAGTACGGCATTGCAGAACTCGCCATCCCTCTCCTGGTGGTGCTTGGGCATGAACGCTGTGGGGCAGTACAGGCTGCCCTTGAAGCCGTTGATCACCACGCAGTCGCGCCGGGTCACATCCAGTATCTTGTTGACTACATTCGCCCTTCTGTCCTCAAGGCACAGGGCCAGGGAAATGCTCGCCTCTCCAGCGCAATCCACAATAACATCGTGTACACGGTGCATGCGCTCTCTTCGCGCTCAACAATCATCGGCGCAGCAGTCCAGACAGGCACATTGACCATCGTTGGTGGCGACTACGACCTCGACGCAGGAACAGTGCGCATCATTTTAAGCTCCATAAAGCGGTGAAATGTACGCGGCGAGGCTGTGTTGCAAAAAACCGAAGGGGAACATAATTAGCCTGTCACACAACGTTTGCAACAGAAACAAAGATCTGTTATCCTTGAGCTTGGAAGAACAAACCGAGAGCAAGGAGAAAGCCATGCAGGAACGCCCACACAAACATGAAGTTGCTTTAACTGAGGAACAGCGCCACGTGCTCCACCAGTTCATCTCGAAAGGCAAGGCCCCCGCCCGCAAACTGGCGCATGCTCGCGTCTTACTCAAAATCGATCGGAGCGCCCCAGGTCCGCGCTGGACCGATGAACACGTCGCCGAGGCATTCGAGATGAGCCGCTATACAGTGATCCGGATCCGCGAACGTTTCGTGACCAACGGTCTGGAGGATGCGCTGAGCCATCGGCCTCACACGCAAACGCGAGCCCGCACCCTGGATGGAGAGCAAGAAGCCCATCTCATTGCGCTCTCCTGCAGTCCCTGTCCTGAGGGGCAAATCCGCTGGACGCTGCGCCTGCTGGCTCATCACATGGTGGAGTTGGGCTACGTGGAGCAGGTGAGCTACGAAACCGTGCGACGCACGCTCAAAAAAACGAGCGCAAGCCGTGGTTAAAGCAGTGCTGGTGCATTCCCCCTCATTGCGATGCGCGATTCGTCTGGCACATGGAAGATGTGCTGGAAGTGTACACCCGGCCGTATGACGAACGCTTTCCTCAAATCTGTATGGATGAATCAGGCAGGCAACTGATTGCCGAGAAGCAGGAAGGACGCCCCATGCAACCAGGACAGCCGGAACGCTACGATTACAGCTATGCACAGGGACCCATGCTCAACCTCTTCCTGGCGTGCGAACCGCTCGCCGGCACACGGATCGTGAAGGTGACCGAGCAGAAAACGAGCAAGGATTGGGCCCACTTCATGCAAGAAGTGATTGATGTCCACTACCCCCATGCCGAGAAAATTGTGCTGGTCATGGATAACCTGGCAACCCATTCTCCAGCCGCTTTTTACCATACCTTCCCGCCCGCCGAAGCGCGCCGCTTGGCCTCCAAACTGGAGATCCATCACACGCCACTGCATGGGAGTTGGCTGAACATGGCCGAGATCGAATTCGCTGCCCTGGCTCGCCAGTGCCTCGCCCGCCGCATGGCCACGATGGAAGAACTGGAACACCAGATCGCGTGTTGGCAAAAACAGCGCAACGCGGCTGTAACCACGGTCAATTGGCGCTTCACCACCACAGATGCGCGCATCAAGCTCAAGCGGCTCTATCCCTCTTTGAAAGCCACAACCACCGATTCCGAGCCCGTAGATGTTGCAAACAAAGTGTGACAGACTAATTATCATTCCCCTCCTTCTTTTTGCAACACAACCACATCAACAAGCCCCATCGGCCAGGGGAGCCAGGCAATTACGTATGTGCCCAATGCCGTACCAAGCGGCGCTGGTACGCAGGGACTCACATCGCTTGGCACCGCCGGACACGCGATGCATCTCTCGCTCGTACTGTTTCCGCATGGACCTCTGGCAGGGTCATCGGTGCAGCTCGGAGGAATAAACGCAGGTCATGGGCGTAGGATTTCACGGTGTTGGCGGGCACCAATCGCTGGCGCAGGCTGGCGACGAAGGCTTCGACGGCATCAGCAGTCAATGGCGGTTGATCTGGCATCGTGTGTTCTCTCTCTGTTTGTAGTGAGTACCATATAACTACGAAAACTGCCTCTTCTGGACAGGAGTAACAAGGAACGATGAATGGGCTACAGAAGCCGATTGATTCCTTGTCGATCCCTTCCATTTTGCTTGATCGTACCATATAATAAGAGTTATATGGTACACACTGTGGATCTTCTCGGCCTGCTCTGTTGCTTCGCTGCATCTGTACGGATCGTGCTTGGCAGGAGTTTCTCATTGGCCAGTCTTCCCTTGGGAGTGCTGAGGGGATGAGTAGGCTTGCAAAAGTCTCCGATACCGCTCTTCGCTCTCCCGGAGCTGCTCATTCACCCGCTGGAGTTCCTGCGCCCGCAGGACAATTTCGGCTTCCATATGCTGCGCCCGGCTTTCCAATTGGTGCAGACCGTCCGCTTCTCGGCCTTGCTCCTGCATCTGTCGAATGAAGGGCGTCACATCCTCCACGCGGTGAATAATGTAGGCCATTTCTCCGTCCAAACCCAGGACCGGCGAGTTGATGGGGCTCCACCAGCGCTCTAGGAACGTTCCGCCTTCCGGCATCGGACGACGTATCGGATAGCGTTGAACCGCCATGACATCGGCCCGTTTCTCTGATCGCACACGCTCAAGCGAAGCTCGCAGATTGCGCACCCCGTCAGACCAGGGTTCGTTGGGATCATCGGGGAAGACCTCGAAGAGCGTCTTGCCCATGATCTCTTCCCGCTCCGTCATGGTCGCACGCAAGTAGGCATCGCTCACCGCCACAATCCGGAACTCCTCGGGTTCTAGCACCAGATAGAGGCCCGGAGCGCTCTCAAAGAGCGCCCGGAAATGGACCTGCACCGCCTCGGCACGCTTGCGCTCGCTAATATCGGTGGCGATGATGGCCAGCCCCACAAAACGCCCGTCATCCGCATAATTGGCATACATGTGGCAGTCCACTGGCACAAGGGACGAGAGACCCTGGTGATGCAGGTGCAATTCTCCCATCCACAACCCTTCACCCATCGCCTGTGGCAGCACCTCCTCACGGATCAGCATCTGCTCCTCTTGGGAAAAACAGTCGGGAATACTCATCTGAGAGACGTCGACTCCCTCGCGCCCGATGAGCCGCTTTCCTGCCTCATTCAAAAAGACCAGCATGAGGTCTGGACCACACACCCCGATGAAATCGGGCGCCTGCCGGACGACCTCCAGGAGGTGCTTCTGCTCGCTCACATCGAGGATGGCCCCGCGCAGCATGATTGGGTGCCGTTCGTCCTCGCGCTCCTGGAAGTTGGCACGCCCGCGAGAGTCCAGCCAGAGCAGACGCCCGCTCTTGTGCCGCACCCGGTATTCCACATGGTAGCGCCCATCTCCCTGCGGATTGAGGGCCTGGGCCTGTGCCTGATTGAGCCGTTCGCGATCCTCTGGATGGACGTGTGCAGTCACTGCCGTACTCACATCCTCGCCGTCTGCCTCGATGCCCAGCAGTTCATACACCCGCTCTGACAACGTGTACTGCCTGGTTCGGACATCGAGCTCCCACACTCCGACCCCGCTTGCCTCGACGGCTGTTCGCAGAAAGGCCTCGCTGCGCTCAATCGCTGCCCGGCTCTCCCGCCTCAGTCGCGCCAGTTCGAGCTGCGCACCCACCCGTGCCACCAGTTCACGAGCCGAGAATGGCTTGATAATCGAGTCATCTGCGCCAGCAAGCAACCCCTCGATCGCCGTTTCTTCTCCCGCCCGCGCCGTCACCAAGATAATAGGCAACGTGGCGATCGCAGGACGTTCGCGGATCATGCGCAAGAGAGCGAAGCCATCGATCCTGGGCATCATCACATCTGCCAGCAGCACATCTGGGAGTTCGCGTTCGAGGGCCAAGAGCGCCTGCTCGCCGTCAGCAACGGTCTCCACCGTCCAATAGGAGCCCAACAACCGGTGCAGGTAGTCGCGCATATCGGCATTGTCATCAGCCACCAGGACACGAGCACCCGGACTGCGTGCCGACAACGGTTCAACCGAGGGCAGCAGTTCGTCAGCAAGCTGATCCACCTTGCCCTCGATCCACTGATTGGCTTCTTGGAGGAATGGCATCACACCGGTCGCCGTGGACAGGAGAGGCTGGTCAACCGGTTTCCTTGGCAATTGTCTGATCCTGCGCGGAAGCCAGATCGTGAAGGTGCTGCCCTGTTCGGGTTGGCTCTGGACGCGCACCGCCCCTCCGTGAAGGTGAACCAGTTCATGAACCAGTGCCAGGCCGATCCCTGAACCCTCCCTGGTCCGGCCCCGGCCATCGGGCACCCGATAGAAACGAGTGAAGAGGTGAGGAAGATGTTCTGGTGCGATCCCCACACCGCTATCTCGGACGGTGAGTTCCACATGATTGGGCAGAGCGCGTAGGCGAACGGTAATACTTCCAGCAAACGTAAATTTGAGGGCATTGGAGAGCAGATTGAGCACCATCTTCTCCCACATCTCCCCGTCAGCAAGCACCGGTTCTGGCAGAGGAGGGCAATCAATGAACAGATGCAGACCAGCCCGCTCGATGGCAGGCCGGAACCCCTCCGACAGTTCGATGGTCAGCGCAGCCAGGTCGATCGGCTCAAGTCGAGCTTGCATGCGCCCGGCCTCAAGGCGCGAGAAGTCGAGCAGCGTGTTGACCTGTTTGAGCAGGCGCAGGCTGTTGCGGTGGGCCAGTTCCACTGCCGACTGTTGCGGTGGCGAAAGCTGGCCACGCGTTCCAGCAAGCAGGTCCTCCAGTGGACCGAGCAACAGCGTGAGGGGAGTACGGAACTCGTGGCTAATGTTATTGAAGAACTCGGTCCTGACACGATCGAGTTCGGCGAACGCCTGAGCCTTCCGACGGGCTTCCTCGATCTGTTGTCCGGCCTGCACGTTCTGGGCAATCTGCCTGGCGACCAGGTCGAGGAAGTCCCGATAGGCTGGATCGAGCAGGGAGCGTGCATTGGCACCCAGGACAGCACATCCTGTGGGAGGAGCATCCAGTGAGGGTCGCAGGGGGAGCAAGAATGCGGCTGACGCGTTTTCCGGAAAGCTAGCATCAGCCGGGAAAGCGGCGCGATCAGAGAGATTCTCCACGCGTACGGCTTTGCCCATGCTCGCGACCTGCTCCAGTGGCCAAAGGGCGGGACTCTGGCGATCAAGATCGATGGTCTGAGGACTGGCTGGCCCGCCATCGGCGAGACCGGTGAGGCCTGCGAGGAACGCGTGTTGTCGTAGCTCGTCGAAGCGGTAGAGCAAAGCAAAGGGGAGGTCAGTACGATTGTCGGAAAGGACAAGGGCTGCGGCTTCGTAGGCATCCTGGGGGGACGACGCGAAGGCTTTCGAGCTTCCCAGTTCACGTAAGGTACGCAACCGCCGCTCGCTCGTATGCTGGTCAGTGGTCCGACGCATCGTGAGGAGAAAGCCGCCGACATCGCCATGTTCGTCACGAATGGGACTGACCGCGAAGGTGGCATATTCCTCTTCCAGCAGGCCGTAGCGGCGGATACAAAACGGCTGGTCTACCCGTTCGACTGCCCGGCCAGCACTGCGCACCTGATCGATGAGAGGGAAGAGGACATCGGCCCCTTCCTTCCAACTCTCCCTGAGAGGTTGTCCGAGTGCCTGGGGGTGGGCATCACCCAACAGGGGACTGCAGGCATCGTTGTACAGCAGGATCAACTCTGCTCCCCAGAGCACGGCCAGTGGCTGCGGGCTGGCGAGCATGATGCGGGTCACTGCCGAAAGCGTTGCCCCCCAGTCCCGGACGCGTCCCAGTGGCGTCTGAGACCAATCCATGCGATGGAGTACAGTTCCCGCCACTCCGCCTCCGGAGAAGAGCGCTTCGCTCGCCTGGATCTCCTGCGGACTCCGAGGCAGCCCTGTCCCTTTCTTGACGATTCCTACCAGGACGGGAGCAATCTCGTGCAGCGGTACAATGAGGTCGACGCAACCCGTCTCAATGGCCGCTTTGGGCATCCCCCAGTTCAAGGACGTAGCTTCGTCCTGAGCGAGGATCATGCCGCCTTGCTGCTTCACTTCCCGCACACCGCGGGCGCCATACTCCCCCATCCCAGTCAGGACGACGACGAGTGCCCCAGTCCCGTAGCTGAAGGCGATGGACGTCAGGAACTGATCGGCGCTTGGCCAACCTTTTGCGCTGTGTCCGCTCTTGACCACTTCGCTCGCTGGAACCAGGGAGATGGTTCCATCGGGATAGGTATGCAAGGAGAAGCCTGGAGGCACGACCCAGACAGTCGCTGGCTCAAGCACGTCTCCTTCTGTGGCCCAACGGATACGGAGATGGCTCTTGCGACTGAGGGCCGTGACTAGCATGGTGCTCTGCTCCCCCAGGTGCTGAAGCAAGAGGATGGGGGCGGGAAAATCGGCAGGCAGATTGGCCAGCACGTGCTGGACCGCTTCCACTCCTCCCAGCGATGCGACGATGCCGATGACCTTGATGGGGGTGCTTGAGGAGAAAGGGATGGATGTGTTCATCTGGTTTGCTCTCCGCTGCCAATCCGAATGGCTGCACTAGAAAATTGCTCTGGCGTTGGTTTGCGCTCTCTCCAGTATTGTATCAGATTCTCCAATGGGGAGGTGAGATCCGTGAGAAATGACCAGAATGTTCCCATGCATATCAGCTCTTTGTGACGATTCAAGCGGCAGGGAATCCTTCTTCCGAAGAACGATGCTTGTCTGTTGAAGGTGAAAGTAACCAGATGGTCTCTGAAGAGATGTTTCGTGAGGAGCCATAAAAAAGGATGATCACAAAGCAAGAGGCAACAAGAAGGGGTTGCTAGACAACATGGAAAGCACTTGTTGAACGACTCCTGACCAGTGAGATCTCTGGTCTCGTCGTCAGAAGCCTCTGATTTCAGGCGCAAGAGAAACGTTCAGTTATATGGTACATCGTATCTTTTCGTCAGGATCGCACCGATAGGCCTACTGCCCATTGCCCGGGTTGCCAAAGGTGGCGAGCCATTGATGGGTGTGGGCATGCAAAACCGTTGTTCGGCTGCGGACAACTTCCCCACGCTTGCGACCGGTGTAGCCGGGAGCACAGAGAGGACGCAAGCGACGGTGAGGGGGAGGACGATCGGTGTCGCAGGGAAGAGCACGTTGACGGGCAGCCTCCCGCGTGCCATCGATATCAAAGACCTGCCACCCCACGCCAGTGCGATCCCACACCCCCGCCTCGTGCTCCTCTGGATTCAGCGGGCGAGCCAGCAGGTCAGAAAGCATCAACGTGCGTAGCGCCTCGACCGGCTCTGGGGTCAATGCCGCTAGAAAACGCAACAGGGTGGAGCGAGCAGGCAAGTGATCGCGTCCAAAGAGCGCCATGAAGGTGAAGGCGAAGGGATGCAGGTGCTCGTAAAAGGCTTCTAGCGTCGGCTCGCCACTGATAGCGTAGCCAAGAGCACGGCGAGAAAATCGATCATGTCGTAGGTTCCGAAGCGGCGTCGGGCAAAGCGGACCTGCTCGGCGATGGCTGAAAGCACCCCATGCGTGGAAGATGATGGACCAGTAGCGCAACTTCCTCGAATACGTCATAATGCCTCCCTTTTTGATTGTCTGGTACGTCGGCCTTGACGTCGCAGCCATTCGTGAAGTCGTCTTTCATCATCTTCCGTCATATAAATTTTCCAGGGCATGCTTCTGGCCAGGTGTTCGCCTTTGAGTCTGCCTGTTTTCAGCCAATTGAAAATCGTGTCCTGGCCCACATCCAGCTTTGCTGCAGCACCTTCGACCGAGTAAGAGCCATCTTCCCATTGAGCCAGATTGTGCTGATTTTTGTTGAGCTTGACCGTGGGGATCTGCCACTGATGACGTAAGTGGCAGACGATCTTGCTCGTAATCGGGTGAACAAGCCCAGGGGTCTGATATCCCTCAGCCTCCAATGTCGCAGCAATCTGCGCATCCATGAGCCCTGCTGCGTTGAGTTCCTGCACCCGCTGCTCGAGTGCCTGCGTTTCCGCAAACACGGCGTAGCTGCTTACCCGGCGTTGGTACCAGAACTGCTCGCTTGCCCCTGTTTGCCAGTTGATTTGCACCCAGATCTGGCCTCCGAGGCCATCCCAATTTGACAGCTCGCTCCACCAACGAGTACTGCAGTTCGGTGCTCTCGGCGTGGCGCGTGACTTGCATGAGAGAGGATTGGCGAATGTAGACATAGGCCATCTTCGCCCGCTGTTCGGTAGTCGGCATGAGAGACAGCGATTCAGCGTTCATGGTCGCCCTCCCCCTCTTGTGCGGCTGTGCGCAGGCGTCGAATGAGGTCGGCGATCAGATGGGCAAGTTGCTGCTGGTGGCTCTGGGGGAGCTGCTGGAAGATCGTCGTGAGATCTGCCGACACAGGATTCTGTTGAATGATTGGTTGACATTGTTTGCTCGGCATGGCTTTCCTCCTTGGCCTGCTTGAGTTGTTGCACCAAGCATGCTAGAGGAAGAATAGTCCGGACCGAGATGGAAGGCAAGAGAGAAGGAGGCGAGACAGCCTCTGCTGGGCATTCAAGGTTCGTGGCAGCGCGTGGAACCATGTGCCGCCGCCCGCTTGGCAGCAGCACCATCACATGGGGCGCGAGGTGATTGATCCGCACAGGAAGCTGCGGCAGGGTTTGACCATAGAGGGCATGAGTGGGATCAGTTATCGTAACCTCACCACAGACTTTGTCTAAAAGTGGGGTTTCTTGTTGGGTTCGATTCGCCGAACCACGACGGGGTTGAGGGGCTGGACTCTGAAGTTGTCTGGATCTTCACCGAGCCATCGTCGATACTTGTCATATGGACCTCCTTGTTGAGAATGGTTATGTTCTTTCTCTTCAAGGAGACATATTTTGAGAGCGTTCGCTACCCCCTGGTCTTTTCTCCACGAGGCCAGAGGAGGCTCAACGGGGCTCGCGCGGAATCAAGAGCGCGGATTGCGCTCCTCCCCAGGAGGACTGATCGTGGATGCGCAAAATGGTTTGTTGTTCTTCAGCAGTACAGCCGATCAGGAGTTTGATTTCGGAATCGCGTTTCAGGAGATCGACATTGACGATGATGGCCGTGAGCCGTTTCCCCGGCATGGTTCCCCTCCAGATATCGATCCCAGACCCATCGTTGGAAAGGGTGCCTTGTAGATAGCCGTAGTCGAGAGGATACGTGAAATCGGGATAGCGCGGATGCGCCGTACCACATGGACGGTCAATGAAGATCTCGCAGGCCGAGACGAGCGCATCAAGGGACTCCCAAAACGCTGTCGATGACATACAACTGCTCCTGAACTCCTCCGTGGAAATGATGCACGGTCACTCACCTCTGCACGAGGTACAATCAGTGTATCACCAACGCGGGATACGTCGCCATTCAGAGCCACATAAAACGACTATTTGGCTCTTTTCTCAACGTACTCGCAGCTCGTTGCGCAATTCGTGGGATTTTGGGGGGGGAATGAGGTGGTGAAGGGGTTACGTGAGGAAGCCGGCGCACGGGGCATGGCACCGCCTCCCATCGTGCTGCTCACTGCGGGCAGCATATGGCCTGAGATCGCTTCACTGGTGGATGCCATCATCGCGAAACCATTTGAGATGGAGGAACTCGAGCACCTCATTGACCGCTTCCTTCCTCCATCTGCTTCCCAGTAATCCCCTGCGTGCTGCTCTCTCGCTCGCTCGTAGCGCTGCGAAGTTGCTCCTGACGAAGCTTCCCAAACCCAGCAGATCGCCAATCACTGTCATGTGCAGAAAAAAGGTGCATGTCTACATCTTTTACCAGTTAAATATGTTCGTGTTCACTTAAATTTGCTAAGTTTTGATTTTTTTGCGACGCTACCTTCGGCGCTGGATCGAGCTACCGCAAATATTCTTGACATCTGCTGCTCACCATGCGCGGAAAAGCTCTGGGGAAACGGTGCCTCCGTCCTCGGTTTCACTTGAAGGCAAGCGGAGAAATGTGTGATGATATAAACAATGCCACAAAGCATTTTATACAAGACACAAAGGAAGCTCCTATGAAATATACCAATTTGGGAAAGTCAGGGCTCGAAGTTTCGCGCATCATCCTTGGCTGCATGAGTTTTGGTGATCCCAATCGGGGTACGCATGAATGGTCCCTGAGCATCGACGAGTCACGACCGATTATCAAACAGGCTCTTGAGGCTGGCATTACGACCTTTGATACCGCAAATGTCTATTCATTGGGCGCGAGTGAGGAAATCATTGGGAAGGTGTTGGGCGAGCTCGCACAACGCGATACTGTGGTCATCGCTACCAAGGTCTTCAATAAAATGGATGATGGCCCGAAAGGAAGAGGTCTGTCTCGAGCCGCTATTTTTGCGCAACTCGATAACAGTCTCAAACGGCTGAAGACCGACTATATCGATCTCTACCAGATTCACCGCTACGATCCGAACGTCCCTATTGAAGAGACCATGGAGGCACTCCACGATACGGTGCGTTCTGGCAAAGTACGCTACATCGGGGCATCATCGATGTGGACCTGGCAATTTGTGCAGGCGCAGTATGTTGCCGACCTGCATGGCTGGACACGCTTTGTCTCCATGCAGGATCAGTACAACCTGATCATGCGTGAAGAGGAACGAGAGATGCTTCCGTTCTGTCTCGATCAAGGCGTTGGCGTTATCCCCTGGAGCCCCTTGGCTCGCGGCCGTCTTACCCATGATTGGAATGCCACGACGAAACGTAGCGAAACCGATCTGTTCGGCCAGAGGTTATATCGACAAGCAGAGGAGGCCAACCACAAGATTGCGGATATCGTGGCCGCTATCGCCAGAGAACGTGGAGCCACTCGCGCTCAGGTAGCACTGGCATGGCTACTCCAAAATCCGGCGGTCACAGCGCCGATTGTTGGTGTGACAAAGCTTGAGCAACTAGCTGATGCGATCGCTGCCGTTGACTTCAGCCTGAGCGAGGACGAGGTCCGTCGCCTTGAGGAACCCTACATTCCCCAGAAACCAGAAGGTTTCCAATAGGTTTCGCGCAGAACCCGCGAAGAGTATAAGAGAGGCTGTGTGTGTCCGTTTCCATGGACGGACACACACAGCCTCTCTCTGCTGGAACGCAACCTGATTGTGTTGAGGTCCCAATTATGCCAGCCGGTAGGCGAAATCGTGCTGACGACGCACCATGTCAGCTTGCCGGGGCCACCGACACTTCAATATGCAGGCTCACTAGCCGTCCCCCATTCGACAACACCACGTTCCCATGCACCTGTGCTTCTTTCACCTCCTGCTCCCACATCCGCAAATCCAGGGATCCTGGCAACTACATCTGCTCCTGCTCCATCAGCACACCCGCTCCCATCACCGTCACCAGGTCTAAACACGCACCCTGGCATAATTGCTCGATCACCTCCAACCGAAACAGCGAGGCGGCCGTGACCCTACTCGTCTCCCGCTCATATCCCCTGTGCTCCTGCAAAAAATGTTCACTCCAACACTTTTTTCCTTATACATGGTTATATAACCACGATATTATTCATACGTAACCTCTAAAAGTGCATAAAAATAGCAGGATAAAGTATCTTATCCTGCCTCTAGTGGGCTCTTTTTCCTTATCATTTAGACCCGGTTGCGCTCAAGCACTTGGCTATTTGAATGGAATATTGATTCTATTGGTTAGAATCCTCTGTATAAGGCGCTTTACGATGACAATGAGGGCAAATGGAGACAACCCATCTGATCATGCATATGCGTGCGCCTCTCTTCTTTTCCTGCTACAAATAACAGAACATATCAAGCTCCATTCGCGATAAAGGCCTTGGGCACTTAATTATTCGCGCCGATGGTGTTTGAGAATTGAAGGATACAATCACCATAGTCATTCATTCTGTCCAGTTGGATTTCACCTGCTGGTGAATTATACCGTGTTATCTGGTCGGTTACTTGCTCCTCAAAGCTCGACCCTGCTGGTAAAAAGGCGCTACATGTTTGTGTCGATTGCGCGATACTCCAATTGGTATCCGTTAAATTGATCACATCGACGCGGTACACGGTTCCATCAGTGTGTATCGATGCATCCACCCCTTGGGAGGGATTGCCGTCTTGATCGTCTACCGACCACGTATACCCACGATTCAGCGGAATATTGCTGTAGTTGCCATATTTCCCAAAGAAATTACTCACTGAGACACCAAGCACCGTTGGCCCATGCGTCGCATGAGTATACGCTGGTGAACTTGGCGTTGGTTTCAACGTAGGAATGGGCGTGGGCACTGGTGTTGGTGTGGGCGCTGGTGTGGATGTGGGCGTGGGTTTAGGCGTGGGCGCTGGTGTTGGCGTTGGCGTTGGCGTGGCACTAGTTTTTGTTGGAACAGGTGTTGCGACAGCCGCCGTTGTTTGCGGTGTGGGAGAAACATTTGCAACCGCTGCTGTTGTACAAATGCACATGCTCAAAACAACAATAAATATTCCACATCCCATTCCAATCTTGGTGGCATGCATTTGTCTTTTATACCAGGCAGCAAGACGCTTATGCGGCATCAGTTTGGTTTGCGGAGGTGGAGAGGGAGTAAAAGATGAGGAGATATTAGGATCATTTTGCATAGATATGTTTCGCTTTCATGCTATAAAACATTGAGTTATAACCTCATCATTTTACTGCGTCTTTTTCAGAAAGGGAAGGGGTGGATGATTCTCACCAAGGCGTTTCCACGTATTCTCACGATGATTCTCATAGGGATCGCCACTCACAGTGACACCGTTCTACCGCCTCCATTTCTGTATCTCTATCTTCCTCGGCTCCTCGAGACGGCAAATCACACCACATTCCCCGAAAGGTATCTTCGACGGGCATCGTCTGGCTCTCACCCTCTCTCACCATCTATGCCCTCCCACCGCACACCCCAGACAGGTAAATGTAACGACGTATCGTCATATTTACCACAAAAAAACACTGGTAAAGGTCGTCATGCCTTGCCAGTGTTTTCCCTTTTCCCAATTTTTATCCTACCGTTTTTAGTATGCCTCCTATCACAAAATAAGGGACACACCTGACAAGGAAGGTACCACACACACCTACGAGCAGCACCCATCAACATGCATGGCTTGCTCGCTCACCCCGTTCGTCCAAGCGACCCACGAACAGGTCGCCGCACCGCGCCGCATTTTCTACACACAAACATCACCTCCCTGGCACACCCTCGTGCCTTCACAGGCCGCTTGCTCCCCGTGCTCTACTACGTATCAACAGGGCTGGCCCGCTGCCCCCTCATGCTTGACGACATGGTACGCAGGTGCCCAGCGCTCCCACTCCCCTCTCCTGATGCTTAACCACATCATACTCAGGCCTCCTCCCTGTGCTGGGGTGCAATAAAATGGGCCTTGACCCATTTTATTGCACCCCAGCACAAAACACGCTCACGACCCTCTCCACGCACACTCACCACTCTCCTGTCACTCTGGCTCCCAGGCCAAACGTGGAAAACAACAGAAACCCACATCTCACAAGACAGATGTGCGACGATCATGCCTCTGTCTTCGAGCCACCTCCAGGGAAGGACCAAGAGCAACACACAGGAGAGACACCATGGATACCTGGAATACAGAGACAACCATGCAGCATGAACGCGTCCCCGCCTGGCTCGTGGAGTTTGCCCAACTCTGGACCAGCCAGAGTGCCACCAACCCCCACTATCGGGAGGAATATCAGCAGATCAAACGACTCGCCAGTGCCGCCAATGTCCCGCCGTTTCTCATCACGCTCAGACTCTTCAGGGATACCTACCAGGTCCAACCAACGACTACCTGGGACCAATTTCACGCGCGCATCGACACCCAGATCGCGGCCAGTGGCGACCAGCTGCAGCTGCACCTCAACGTGCTTCCCACCGAAGAAGTGCAACGGGCCGCTGCTGCCAAAGCACTCCAGGATACCGCCGCCAGGGCCGTTACCACCATGGAAGAGGCCATCCAAACCGATGATAATGCCACCTTTCAGGAGGCTGCGGCACACTGCGGACAGGCACAAGAACAGTGGCTCATCGTCGCCCAACAGATGACTCCCGAGCAAGCCCGCACCCTCATGGTGGACTTCGCGCAGCACGAACTCACCCGCTGGATGCAGGCCCGTCTCCCAGGTCCACCTCCCCTCATCTTCGACCGTTTTCCCCCTAGTCCCCCTGCATCCCTCACTGCCGCGGGATGCACGCTTCAGGCGGCGATACAGTGGACCTTGATCCATGGGATCGCTCACCTCACAAACACACGCTCCCGCGGTCATGTACCATGCCGCGTGCCACATCTTCCCCCTGGCACTCTTCTTGTGACATCCCTGCTCCATATCGTTTTCCCTGCTGTTACGAAATGAGTTGATGTGCCGGCTGTTCCTCTTGCTGCCGGGCCTTTGCCTCCCGCTCGCGCTTCTCTTGCTCCCAACATGCACATTCATCAGAACAACATCTGCTTCCCCTTTCTGCCTCTATTCAACGAGACATCTTCCCGCAAATGTACAACCGTCGAGTGCCGTGAGTTCGCATCCAGAGCAGTATCCCTGGATGCGAACTCATGGCTTCCAATCCTTCGCATCACATTCCCACCCTTGAGTGCAAAAACCGTCAGCCCTTGAGTGAATTTCCCAATTGATTGACGATGCTATGAAAGAGTTTTACATGCATTCTGAGCTTGTCTCTTTTTCAGAGAACTACTCGATATGCAGGGCTGAAAGACGTTGCAATGCTTACTGACAACGCAGAAATCATATCTGCTGACAGACTTCCAACTCTGGAATCATCTTCAAGGGAAGAAGAAGGAGATAAGCTGCTGGTATAACGTATCCCGACAGAAAAAGAACGCCCGGGCGCGTGCCGGGACGTTCTTTTTTTAGACGCTTCTCACCCTCCCCCATGCAATGGACTGATGCGAGAGCTGTTTCGCGATGAAGTCATTGAGGGCTTTTTGATACTCATCCTTGCTTGCACCAGTACATGAGCAGGACTGTGTTTGTCCACGTTGCTGGGTCTTCAATACGAAGTGGTATGATCGAGCATCCCTGATACAGGCAGAAGAAACTTGTTTCATAAACATACCCCAAAATAGTTTTAAGATATACATAGCTCTATGTTGATCTTTCTCTTCTTTTAGAAAGTCGTTCCCAGGCGGTGCCGGCAAGGCATTGCATACTGGCTAAATCCTTCCATCTCTTTGCGCTCAATTGGGTGTCCACACTGTGGGCAGATGCCTTGAGAGAGATTGGGCAAGGCCTGCTTGATGAGCCCTTCCATCTCTTGCATCTGGGCCTGGACTTCAGTCACGGTCGGGAATGAGGCATGAGGGCATATTTCTGTAGCACAGTTGTCTTTCAGGCAAGGCAGCGCGCTTGCCTGAAATGTGATGTACGCAATGCCTGCCTGACAGTGCTTCTGAAAGCGTCCGGTAAAGTGCTTGCACCAGTTGCCAGGCTGATACTCAAGTGGGAATACGAGATCCATTCAAAGTCTCCTCCATGGAATTGAAAACTGAGTCACAGAAAGCCCCAGCGCTGGTCTGGGGCGGGTTGATAATCCATGAAGGTATAGATGCGATTGGATGTTTCTTGGTTATGGGTAGTAGCCGGATAGGCTATGTATTGGTTCATTTGAGACCATTCCTGCAATTGTTGTGACGATGCTCCTTGCGGGGAGATATAAACATATTGATGAGGTGCCTTATTCGTTCTACGAAAGATGTCGATTATGATAGGTAGGTCTTTCATGATACACATCATCTTTCTCTCTCTGTATGGCACATTGAGCGTGGTTATGGAAAAGACCCTGGAGTTCTT
Source organism: Dictyobacter halimunensis (assembly GCF_036245075.1). Classification (NCBI taxonomy): domain Bacteria; kingdom Bacillati; phylum Chloroflexota; class Ktedonobacteria; order Ktedonobacterales; family Dictyobacteraceae; genus Dictyobacter; species Dictyobacter halimunensis. The sequence goes on along the minus strand of NZ_BSRI01000001.1, from coordinate 3,330,534 downwards.
CACCAGGGTCTCTTTAAGCCGGTGGGTGCTCGCACACATGGCCTGCTTGGAACATCCAACCAGGCCCATGCCTCTGCCTCGCTTCCAACACGTCGACGCCGCTCTCCAGCGCGTTCGCGCCTTCGCCGCCAGCGCCCCTGGCTTTCTCGGCCACGCCCTCCATCTTTACCGCCAGCGTACTGGCCTCTCATCAGCACAGCAACGCGCCCTGCTCGGCCTGCACAACGCCTCCACTGATGCCCTCTGGACACGCCTGCAGGCCATGCCTCTGCCCCGCCCCGATCATTTCGACGTCGATCTCCAGCGCATCGTCGCTGACATCCTCACGTCGTTCCCAGATCACACCATCCACACCGCCCTGGTCAGGTTCCTGTGACCTCCCCCCGAATGCAGTGGGGTATCGGCGAGGTCCCATAAGAGTATCTCATGGCTCTTTTCCGTTACCCTCTTCCCGACATACGCAAGATAGCCATTCCTGTGTCATCCGGCTCTCCAGTCCCTGTTTTCGAAAGGACGCGGTGGTTTTTCCGGTATGGATCTCTTCATGACACTCCCGGCACACCACCCATGTTTTGCGCCGTCTTGCTGCCATCTGTTTGACCCAGACTGGTCTTTCTTTCCTCCCTGGTTTCTCTAAACCTGCAAGTTTGCGGAAAGCGAAAAAACTGCTCGAAGTGGTAACAGAAGAGCGTTTACAGATTTAGGAACGAACCGCCTCTACCGTCAATAATGCCCTCATGATGCACCGTGCCCTGATGTTGTATAGGTTTCGCTATCGGCCGCGTTATGAGCAGGAAATGCATTGAAAGGGTGTGGCCACGGCGAGAAATGACTTACTCCAGCCCTTTCTAACGGCCTCCCATAACCCACTTCCTATGGAGCAGGTGTTGCTTCTGGCAAAATTGGAGGCCGTACGCTCGTATCTGCGCAAAGGAACAGTTATCTATGCTGACTATGTCGATGACATTGTTGCTCCTCTTCGTCGGGCAATCGAAGCCATGGGACTTACCGCCGAGCTCTATACAGGTGCAGATAAGTCAGGATTTGAACCCCTCCAAGCCATGAAACCAGGAAACGTCCCGATTGCTGGCACCAAGCCGGTGATGTTTTGGAAAAGCCGCTCTGATTTTATCACTCGGCTTCTGGCAGACACGTGCGAACTATGCGGTTCTCAGAGAACTGTCAGGTTCATCACGTGCACAAACTCGTTGATCTGCAGACGCGGTGGACAGGTCGACGAGAGAAACCAGAATGGGTCAAACGGATGATTACCTTGCGTCGAAAAACGCTGGTCGTCTGTATGCCATGTCACCGAGCAATTCACTCGGGAAAGCTTGTTCTCTCACAACGTACCTGTGATGTTCTGGAGAGCCGGATGAGCTGAAAGGCTCAAGTCTGGTTCGGAGGGGGCGTAGTGAAACCTAATGCAGCAATGTATCAAGGCGCACGACGCCTACCCTATACACATTTAACCATTGGGTTGGCTCTAGCTGCTTGCCGACACGGCAAACGAGTACGATTCTACAAAACTGCTGCTCTGGTCAATGACTTGCAAGTTGCTCAGAAGACATTAATTCTTTCCAACTTCATGGCTCGCTTTACCCAACTTGATTTACTCATCTTGGACGAGCTGGGCTTTATCGCCGTTGACAAAGCTGGAGGCCAGTTCCTCTTTCAACTTGTCGGCGACCTGTACGAGCAGATTTCTCTCGTTATTACTAGCAATTTGCGCTTTGGTGATTGGGATTCTATTTTTGGTGATCTAACACTCACGATAGCCTTTCTTGATCGGCTGACTCACAAAGGACGGATCGTGGAATTTGTTGGGGAGTCGTACCGCTATCTCCATCGGTTGCAGCAAGCAGAGGCATGGGCCCCCCTCTTTTCTATCTTTAGCCCCTTCCTCCAAGTGGGTAGAGTGATTAACAGTGGGTAGGTTGGAAGAGTAACACTTGGAGGTTTTTTTTGTGTTCCTGGGTAGGATCAAGCCTAACAAAACGGTAGTTTGCACATTCGCGTAAACACTCCATGGAGCGCACGAGCTCTAGCATGCACCCAACAGGGTCCTTCCAGGGAAATGAACGTACGAAATGAGCGGGGCATGCCAGCGTATGGTATACTCTAACAAGCGAGCAGCATAACAGATGGGTGATCCATTTTCTATGAGGATGAAAAGGGAACATTACGTGGAAGAGCACAACACTCAGGCAATAAGCACGACAAAATCCAGTGCAGGAAAGCTCAAGGCTTCAGACGTCGCTCATCGCTCTGGACCATCTGCTTCTCGCATACATGAAGGGGGAGTGTGTTCATGGGCATCTTCCCCTCCAGTACCGCCCAGTCAAATTGAAACAGCCCTGCTAAAAATGGCTGAGGGGATCATTATTCTCGACACCCAGGGCAGAGTTCAATGGTTGAATGAGGCTGCGCTGATGCTCCTGGAATTATCATGCAAGGATATTCCATCCGGCACATCCTTTCTGGACCTGTTTCAATCCCTGCGGGCCTCTGATCTCACCTATCATCCTATCTCACCAGGTCTCAATTATGAGGCTCTCATGGAGCTAGCCAGTTCAGGGCCAAACAAGCAGACGATCCTCTGTTTTTTACCCTCTGGTCACACGCTCTGTGTCGATATCGTGTATACACTCTTACAAGAAGAGGAACAGCCAACAAAGATCCTTTGTCAGTTGCATAACCTGACAGATTTTTATCTGCAGCAGATACAGATCTCCCAGAACAATGCAGCACAGCTCTCCTTAATCCATGCGATCTTCCATCTTCACGATCTCCTGGCAATCTCACCGCCGGAAGAGGCGCTCTCAATTCCCTCCTCTATCCATATCATCGGGCAACACCTGGCTGATCTGATTCGAGATCTGCTTGAGGGCCAGGCCGTCTTTCTTTTCTCGCTGGGATCGCTCGACCAACGGCTCTACTACATAGCGTTCAGCGGTCTGACGGCAGAACAGACTGAACTACGCTGGAAGAATAGTGGACGCTATAGACTGGCTGATTTCCTGGACCCAGGCGCGATTGAAGACCTGCATGCGCAGAAGCAGATTACCGTTGACCGTGAGCATATGCATATCCCATTTGTACAATCAATCGACTTGCCGTGCTCATACCTCTTCTGGACCCCTCTGTGTATCAAACAGGAGTTAGTAGGGGCATTTGTGCTGGGCCGCAACTATCCCTGCAATACCGAGGAGCGCGAGCTGGTGCGCGCCGTAGCGACCCTGACGACGTTGATGATCGAATACGCACGCTCTTTCGCCTCACTGGATCATGAGAAGAGCAGCGAGATGGTCCTGCAAGCCACCAGTCAGATTATCGATGCTTTTTTAGATCTGGCCAGCCATGAGCTCAAGACGCCACTCACCACGACCATGGGCAATATCCAGCTCGCGCTGCGGCGCCTGGAAAAACTGAAATACCAGAGCAAACAGCAAGGAGAGGTCATTAGCAAAGGCATCGAACGGGTACAAGATCCTCTGGAAGCGGCCAATGAGAGTGCGCGTACCCAGCAACGAATGATTGAAAACATGATCGATGACGCCCAGATTCAGAAGAATACGCTGCAGCTCCATAGGCGGCGCGAAGAATTGAAAAAACTTATCAAGAAAGCGGTGGCACAGCAACAGAAACGTTCTCGTGACCGGCAGTTCCAGCTCACGCTGCCACCACAGGAAGTGTGGGTTACCATTGATCCCAGGCGCATCAACCAGGTCATGCAAACCTATCTGTCAAACGCCCACCGCCAATCGCCGGCCAATCAACCCATTGAAGTGACGCTACGCGTTGACGCATCGCAAGCCTGTATCAGTGTTCATGATACAGGACCAGGCATAGCGCCAGAAGAGCAAGAGCATATCTGGGAGCGTCTGTATCGCTCCCAGGGAACAGCTCCCCAGCATGAACTTGATCTTAGCATGGGCATACGTTTTTATCTCTGCCGCACACTGATTGAGAAGCATCAGGGTACCGTGGGCGTAGACAGTACGCTCGGCCATGGCACCACCTTCTGGTTCTCACTGCCACTTATAGAACAGACGGGGTAAAACAATGGAGTGAACCCATGTTGCCGGTTCATGCACCCTTTTGATGATGCAAGACGCGCAACCGCAGAAGATCAAAATGTGCTCTGCCACACCAGGAAAAGCGGAAACATATCTCCCTCTCATCAGCAAATACATCACTGACAGAACCACGCCTCCTCAAAAGGCAACTATAACTCGTCGTCGCCAGACGTCACAAGGCGTCAGCATAACAGGCCAACCGTCGGATCATGGTAGTTAAACGTCGGAGAGGGCGTATTGGGGACGGATCGGGGGCGTGTTGGGGTCGTGGACACGGTGGCTCAAGGGAACATTCGGGTCCTCGCACACACGCTCTTCCGCACATGTGGCAATGTGCCGCCACATGTGCTACACACAAAGACGCGCGCACGCCCGTACAACAAGCGTACGCGCTTCACCCCAGCATCAACTGCAAGATACTGCTCATCCTCGCACGCAGTTGCGCGGAGGGAACAGAACCGTTGCCCGTCGAGCACTAATACCCGCGTGTACCTCGTTCCATCTCACCGATCGATCCGATTGTTCGCTCTCCTTCAGCGTGCTCATACGATCAAATCCAGGCGCAAAGGCGGCAGTGGCTCAAGCCAGAAGGTTTCCTGCATCATCGCGCGGCTTTTGCTTCCTGGATCAGCCTGGCGCGCGTGGCACACCGGCATGCAGAGGCACAATACCACGCGGTATGTCCATCAAATGTCGCTGGTAGCGGTCCCTCTTGTTCCAAGATGATGAGGTGATACGATTGATCATCAACCCGCGCGTAGGCCCCCATTGGAGCGATCTCGCCAGCTTTCCACAGTTCTTGTTGACATTCATCACATTTCATACAGACCTGCCTCTCCCTCTCAGGGAAATGCCCAATACCTACCGGTTGTACCAGCACAATACGACACAGCGGGACGAAGAGGATCGCGAGCAACGGAACCTCGGCACTTCTCTCGCGTTGTCATAAGCAGAACAGAGCTTTTCTTTTCCAGAGATGGTGCCCTCTTTCTCCTACCTGTTCCTTTCCAAAGGATACTCCTCCGTCCATCATTCCTGCTGTGATAAAAGTCGCTCCCCTTCCTCGCCACGTTTCCCGCTGAGAAACCGCTGGCCCACTGCCCCATATGCTTTGATGACAGGGCATGCAGCGATGACAGGGCATGCAGCCGACCCCCTCGCTCCCCCCCCATCCCATCCGCAGATCATAACATGGGCCTTGACCCAGTTTCTGGCACAACCACACACGCGAAGGAATTTCCCCTCAATCGTGAGTCCTGAGGCCCCGGTTCCTGGACAGAATTACCCCTCATTTGGTGTGGTGCATCGATATCTTGTCGATGAGAGAAAGAACAAGGAATGGTGGCGTTAGCGGGTTCTGTCAGAACTCAGAGAGAGGCTTGTCCTGGAAATGGTTTGCGATGTATGATGAGAACCATTCCCTATCGGATAAAGGAGTGATTCATGCATTGCCCACATTGCGCCTCAGCTACGACCAAAGAACAAATTCGGAAGACAACGCTTGGCTATCGGACGTTCCGTTGTTCAGCTTGTAAGCGCCTCTTTAACGAGCGTACAGGAACACCCTTCAACTTCCTGGAATATCCCACCGATGTTGTCCTTCTGGTTGTCCTCTGGCGGCTTCGGTACAAGTTGAGCCTGCGAGATCTTGCCGAAATATTTCTTGAGCGAGGGGTAACATTCACGTATGAGGCGGTTCGGGAGTGAGAAACACGATTTGCTGCCCTTCTTGCAGAGCAATTGCGGACCAAACGGCACGGACAAGCAGGGCAGTCGTGGTACGTCGATGAAACCTACGTCAAAGTCAAAGGAAAATGGTGCTATCTCTATCGCGCCATTGATGAAGATGGCAACCTGGTTGATTCACGTCTCAGCGAAAGGCGGGACATGAAGGCCGCTCAGCGGTTTTTCAAACAAGCGCTCGTCGTTGTCGGCCATCCCCCGGAGCGCGTGACAACGGATGGCCATGCTTCCTATCCACGAGCAGTACGTGAAACACTTGGCGATAACGTGCAGCATCGGACCAACACATACCTCAATAATTGTTTAGAGCAAAACCATCGCGGGATCAAGCAACGGTATTATCCCATGCATGGCTTCGGAAACTTCGACTCCGCAGCCCGTTTCTGTTGTGCTTTTGACGAATTACGGAACTATCTTCATCCACGCAACACCATGGGAGAACCAGCCTCACGCTCAGAACAACGACAAGCTTTCCTCAATCGGCTTACGGCCTTGAAGTCATCAATGCAAGCAGCCTTCTAGCGAGAGACAGCGATACCTAAGCATCCGATTACCTCTGATGAGCTTCTCTGTTCTCAGTTCTGACAGAACCCCATTTCTTTCCCACTACACCCCTTTACAACAAGTCAGTGTAGTCTGGCCGCCAGTCTTGACAAAGCTGCGGGAGGAAATAGATGATATTGAAGTTTAAGCGTAAGGATACGTGTAACCGATGTGTCTACCCCGGTGGATGAGAGTCTGCCCTGTTGGAGTGCGGATTTGATATCTGCAATGACCTGGGCCATTTGCGTAGAACTAGTAACGCCAAGGATCATATCATTCCCGGCTTTGAGCGCCTGGATAGATGCCTCGGACATATCCCAATGGTTGGCAATGCCACGCATAGTTAATGCATCGGTAATCACAACACCATTGTAGCCAAATTGTTGACGGAGAATATCAGTAACAAATATATGTGAAAGTTCCGCCGGAAACTGCGGATCAATCGCTGGCATGAGCACATCCGTAGACATGACCATTCCCGGGCGCTCTCTGACACGAGGAGATTGAACGAAAGTTTGAAATGGAACCAATTCTGTCGCATAAATTTGTGCTTTTGTGCGACGAACAACGGGCAATGCAAAGTGCGCATCTGTGGTGGCTGCTCCAAGTCCAGGAAAGTGTTTTACACAGGCAATTACATTGTCCTGCTGTAATGCTCGCAAGTAAGCTCCGGAAAAAGCAATGACTGATTGTGCGGTAAAGCCAAAAGTACGCGTTATTTGATCTGGTCCATTGACCAACGCGACATCGCTGTCGGGCGCCAGGTTTGTATTAATACCGAGGGCAAGCAGGTCATGCGCCGTCTGGTGTCCCTCTTTTTGAGCTATTGCGGGATCGCCTGTTCGATAGATAGCGAGAGCAGAAGGACGGGGAGGATAAATATGAGTGAGGCGATCAACATATCCTCCTTCTTCATCGGCCGCAATAAGCAGTGGCAAGCTGGCTCGTTGTTGCATTCTTGCAATATCATGCTGTATTTGCGCTCGAGTATTGATCTGTGGTTGGTATAAAATGACGCCTCCCGCATGTAATCGGGCAAGCATAGAATCAAGATCATTGGAATATGATGACGTCTGGTAACTTACCATGAAGAGCTGACCTAGTTTTTCATCCAGGGTCATATGTGCAACATAATGCGTCACAATTTGTTGATATGGTTCCTGCTGACTATTAGATAGCTTCTGCTTTGTAGGCACGGAAGATAGTGTTGTAGGCTTCGAGTACATAAACCATGACCAGACACTGCCACTAAATACAAGCAACACGACCCCACCTACAAGCACCATGATCATGGTGCAAGCCACAAAAGCTACTCGTCCGGAATAGCCTGATTGTGCCCGGATAAACCGTCTCCGTGGTCGAGGGGGTGCAGAGACAGCAGGTTCTCCCATCTCTCTTCTTTCCCATCTCTTGGTCATATACATCTCCTAATCACCGTACTACTTTTGATTATACTATTGAATAAAATAATCTAGAATTTGCAAAATAAAATATAAAATATATTATTATATCAAAAGCTGATGAAAGGGCGATATAGAAGATATGGTTGCTCGGATCTATTGAGAGATAGAGCAAAGAACATTCAACCAACAGGTTGGTGACGACATAGAATAAGTGAGCGCGAAATAGAGAGCAGCGTCCCATGTCGATACTAATCAACATAGAATATGGATTATGGGGAATTACCAGGAGGAGGAAATGGTGTAATATGAAGTATAGCAGGCATCATAACCCGGCGCAACGGCTCTATAAAATTCTCCGGTTTACTATCATCAGCATTGTCGCCCTTCTATTGTTCTTCGCTGTATTTTACTGGATCAGGTCACCACTACCAAAACCGGAAAAACCATTTCATCATATGCATCTTATCGGTGGCTTTAGTGCTGCTACTCCCGAGAAAGCCCTAAAGGCAGCAACTATGGGTATTCAAGTTGAGTTTCAATATGGCAATCCTCCAGCGGAGAATAGTGAGCTTGGACAAAAATTCAACGCTTTACATATGAAGGTTGTTGATGGGTTTATTGCCAGCTACCTGCACTACTACGAATGCCAGCGTTCAAGGTCCATAATACCACCGCCGCCTGCCCTGAATACATATTGTGCTTACGGCTATCCAAGGTTTAGTGGTGAGGAGACGTTTCTTGCAGCTATCGCAGCACATCTACAACACGTTATCAATAACCACCTTATCATAGGCTATTGGGTCCTTGACGATTGGATGCCATGGGACAAAGGCAACGCCAAACAACTCCTTGTTAAGATCCACGCTTTGATCCAGCAATTCACCCCCGATCGTCCGGCGATCTGTGGCTTTGGCGGAACGTTAACAGCGAACCACACCTTCGGTTGGGACGATTGGGTGGCGGATAACTTTTCGCCTGATGGCTGTGATGAAGTCGGTCTCTATATCTATGCAACCACGATGCTTGCCACCAATCCAATTCCTGCTCCCGAAACCTATGATTGGTCGATGTCATCCATCCTCCCTGCTATATTCAAAAGCTTACAACGGAGAGGATGGAATAGAAATAATCAGCCATTGATCGGTATAGGACAGGCCTTTGGTGGACCCATACCCAATAGCAACAGGTACCGCTTAGCACCAACATCAAAATATATAGCCATGCAGAGCAAAAGCTTTTGCGCTCATGGTGCCATCGGCCTGGTATTTTATGCCTGGAGTGACTCCGAAATTGGCGTTTTCTCACAATCGCCGATGAATACACCAGATATTGTGATAGGCATTCGGGATGGCATCAGCGCATGCCGGCAGTATTGGGCATCTGCTTCCACTGTGCATCATTGATGGAGTACTTTTCGTAGAAGTCGGAAATTGCTCACACTCAAAAGAGATAGATGGGAACATTCCTTATAGAGGGATGTCTTTCCCTTAGCGAGTGGCTCTAATCTCGCCGTAAAAATCAATCAGCCGCTTGCTTTCACGCTCCCAGTTCAAATCTTGTCGAGTCGCCGCCAGAGCATTGGCCCGCATACAAACTAATGCCTGGCGATCCTCTAACATGGCGTTAATCGCGTGACCAATCTCCTCGGGTTCATGTGAGGGTACAATGCGCCCAACCTCATAGGTTTTGATGAGATCCGCGACAGCATTGAGAGAGGAGGCCAGAACAGGCAAGCCCGCCATCACATACTCAAACAACTTGTTCGGCAGGCACATCTGAATATTTGGGGTGATGGTCGAGGCAGCATCGGGCGAATACACCACCAGTCCTATATCAGCGGATGCTGTCCAGGTCAGGAGTTCGGTGTACGGAACAGGAGGAATAATCTTTACACGATCACCCACACGTTCGCGCATGATACTCCTTTCAAGCTCAGATCGGATCACGCCCTGCCCCATCATGATAATCATATTGCCGGGATTTAAAAACCTGGCGGCAAGGATCAACTTATCGAGCCCGCGACTATCTAGATTTCCCTGATATAAAGCGATATGCGTATCAGCGCTCAGGCCAAGATACGCTCGTAGAGCATTGCTGGCGGCAGGTGATTGAAAACTGGGGATGTTGCGAATGACTACTGCCATGGGACCACCATAGCGTCGTTGCATCTCATACATAATGGGACGTGAGACGGTAATGACGCCACTACAGCGGACCATCATGTGTCTAAGCAGCCATTGCCCCAGGGTGCATAACAGTTTCCATCTTGTGACCATTGGCTCTACCAGGGGCAATTCATGAGAGTCGAAGATAAGCGGCTTGCCGCGTATACGCGCGGCGAGATAACAGGCAGGAAGAGCAGTATCATCATGCGCATGATAGATATCTGCAGGGGTATTTATAAGTTTTAGTGTCCCTAGTATCATCAACCATATCATTTTGATTAGAAACCATGGCTTAAACCGCTCTGGCATAAACCATCTGGGCATGGTAATGTGTTTCATATGAATACGATTTACATCCTCCTGACATGGTCGATTAGAGTCACGTTCGATGTCTACAACAGTGATGTCCATCCCTGCCCGTTGTAGAGCAGTCGCCTCCCGCATGACACGGACATCGGTACGTGCCATCCCCAGCACATACATACAAACTTTCGTCTTCTCACCACGTATCCCAGTTTTTGGCTCTTGTGTGGGAATTGATACCTTCGTTTTTCGTTCCAAGATCCACCAACCCTCAATCGGATTATATTGAAAGCATTAATGACGCTTGCGCGCAAGGAGAACTTTGGCTGTCGGGGCTCTATGACCAGTACAGAGGCGGCAAGCTATTTGATCCCACCTGGCCGCATGGGGGCCTATCAGTTGAGACCATCGTCTGGAGCGGCCCCATAATCTCGTTATTTTCCAGCAGGCCTTGTATGCCAGAAAAGCCAGGTAACTTGTTGCTTCCAGGGGATTATTCAAGAAGACCGTTGCGGGTTGAAACACCTCAATCTCAAAGCTATATTCCATCAATATGGCGCGGTATTCAGCCAGCGTGCGTACCTTGTTATGTACAGCGTAAGCAAACTTTGGCACATATCCGTGACCACAGGTAATAGGGTCAGAAATGAGCAGCCTACCTCCTGGCGCACAGTGGGCCGCGAGATTGGCGATAGCGCAACGTAGACGGTCCGGGTCCACAATATGGAGCAGGACATCAAATGCCGAAATAATATCAAACTGTGCTGTTACAGCCAGAGGCAGTGGTATGACGCTGAGGTCGGCCTGAATGACCTGGTCATCGGGAAACTGCTGCTTGAGTCTGTCAATACTGGGTTGTGCGAAATCGAGTCCAGTAACATGCTTTGCTCCATGCCGATGCCAGAAGTCGAGCCAGATACCCGTGCCAGACCCAACATCAAGCACTGAAGCCTGCGCAAGATCGGTCAGCCCAACCTGCTGTAAGATGCGTTCAACCTGAAGTTGACGTACATAATACTGCATCTCAACGAATTGAGGCGAAAACCCCAGGTAACCAACACCAGTGATACCGGGATATGCACGCAGACGGTCTTCCCAGTAGGTCTGCGGATTAAAGGATTCTTGATGCTCTACCATATTGTAGATTCTCCTTTCAATGCATCCAAAGATGAACAACCAGTGACGCGGGCCAGCGCACGGCCAAATTGAATAGGATGATTATGGTGGATAACATAATCTCGTGCAGCCTTTCCCATACTCTGACAGAGTATGGCGTCATTAACAAGCCTCATTAATGCCCTTCCTGTCTGAGGTGCATCCCCAGCATTAACAACAATCCCACGCCCATCGGCAAGCAGTGTGACGTTTGCCAGCGGTTCTGGCGTTGCGATCACGGCACAACCAGAGGCCATAGCTTCGAGAATGGATAAAGGCATTCCAACGCCTCGCAGGCTGCTATATAGAGAAATGTTGCTCAAACTCAATAGATCGATGGCTTTCTGTCGTGAAAGATCGCCCCAAAACGTTAGAGATCCACTCAGCCCACGCTGCTGCACCTGCCTTTCCAGGTGCTGGCGTAATGGCCCATCACCCCCCAGTATGAACTGCACCCGTGTCTTACGCTCAGGGGGAAGGGCCGCAAACAAGGAGTCAAAAGCCTCCAGGGACACCTCTATGCCCTTCTCGGGAGCGAGTCGACAGATCTGCACAATAACGATCGCCTCCGGATCAATACCATACCGTCTTCGTTTCTGACCTTTTTCATCCTCGGTCAGCAGGTGATACTGACCAGGATCGATCATTGAAGCATAGCGGGTGACTCGACTGGGCTCAATATGCAAGTATCGGCACACGTCTGTCTCCTCATCCCCATCTACGCCGGGAATGAAAAAGTGGTCGGCCAGACAAGCGGTAATGCGGGCGAGCAATAGCAGGGAAAACCAGTAGCATTGGAATTGTATATGCGCCCGCCATCGCTTCAAACGCGACGCGGATTCCATCTCCGGTTGCCGAAGGCGTTCGGCGCGAAAAACGGGGTTCTCTAGCCAGGTCATATTGCCATGATCCATCACTACGACACGCACTCCGGCCAGTTTGCCAACGATGGTCGTGAAGGCAGATGAGAATACCCCATCCTGCGGTAGCAGGAGTTGATATCCCGCGTCCTGACGCAATAAAGAGAACAATTTCATCCCTCCGGCCAGACAATAGAACCAGACCGCGGGAAACTGCCAGGGATGGGTCCACGCCTTGCCGAAACGATAAATAATGTATTCGCCCGAATTGGCTCCAACGAAATTCGTGAGATATGCGATCTGCCAGTCTTTTCGCAGGATGCGATCGGCATCGGTGATGATGGCACGCATACCACCCGATAGAGGAAATGCCGTAATCGGTATCACGATGCGCACTACCTCTGTGGTAGACTTCGGAAACAACGCCGCGCGCATGTACTTCAGTAGCATACGCTGGAAATCCAGTTGGCGGCTCCGCAGAGATGCTCGCAGACGCGCTAGAGGACTCACGGCATAGCCTGCCCACCGTTCCGCCCGCCTCGCGCACTCCATACAGCCCGCAGAGGAGGAAAAACTGTGGAGCAATCTTTCCTGCAATAGATGCTGCTCCGTCGAAGCCAGGTCATACTGCAGGAGATGAGCACGAGTCCAGTAGCCGGTATCAAATTCGGCGCATAGACGATGCAGGGTCATATGCGCACACTGAACAAGCAGCTCGATCCGACCATTCCTTGTTGCAATCACATAATCCTGCAGGGCAATCAGCCCGCAGAGGAAACCTGTGAGGTGATGGGCAGCAGGATAGACAGCAACCTCCTCAAAGCAGATGCCATCCACACCGGGGGGCGCGCTCACACCGCCATCGAGGATATCATATTCAAATGTTCTTACAACCCTCTTAATGGCCTGCATAAATTGCTCCTTGCGCGTCAGTACATATGCCCTCATCAGTATCAGCAAACTAACCCCCTGTATCAGCGCGGATAGCCATGAACCGCGCGTGGAGATGGTTGGATGTGGTACGTTTATGGGCCAACCGCCTGCATCATTGCCAATGCGTACCTCGTAGAGCAACAAGCGATACGCTTGATTGAGAAAAAGCGTGCCTTGCTGTTCATTGCCTGTTTCCCAATAGTGGTTCCAGGCTACCAGGGCAGCACACTGGGCACTCTCGCTGTCCAACAAAGGGGTATTGTGCATGAGCAAAGACGATAGCGTAACGAGATGAGTCGCAAGCAACTTGTCCTGCGCATCATCTATGGCCGGTATATCTCCACTGTTGTTGTTCTGCCAAGCAATGCTGTCATCTCGCCATCGGGACATAGTCATCGGCCCCTTTACCTCTCTCTCCCTGCTGTTCCCACTGGCCTGGTTTCACTGCTCCTGATGGCGCATAGCACGTGGGTATTCAATAATTTGCACTGCTCCAGTAGCGTGGCAAACCAATCCGCTCGCGGCGCCAGCATACGCGAAACGGGAGGAGCCAGCGTGACGGTATGAAAGTCAAAGGCAGCACCAGACCTGCCAAACAGCCTTTTAATCTCACCTCGGCTTACTCGTCGCACCGCGGCATTGTACGGATTGTTATACGTAAAATCGTAGACTACGATCAAACCCTCTGGTTTGCACACCCGCCACATCTCAGCAGCGACTTTTTGGCAGAGAGATTCATCAAAAATAGAGCTGAAAACAACAAAGGCTGTTACCAGATCAAAGGCAGCATCAGCATAGGGCAACTGGTGGGCGCTGCCCACCCGCCAATCAATATCCGGCTGCAGATACCTTGCTCGTTCGATGCGTGATGACATCAGATCGATACCGAATAGATTTGCCGGTGAGGCCCCGTAGTCCAGAAAGCGCCGTAGTTGATTCCCATTACCACACCCCACATCCAGAATCTTCTTTTGCGCCAGACCAGTGAATCTATATCGTCTCAGCAACGCCAGCAGGTTGCACTCTAAACGGTGCAGATGAAAGAGGGCCGCCTCGTTAAAGTAGCTGTAGCGTCCAACATAGAGGCCGCTAGTATCACGATGCGCATACTCGGCTTTTAAACGCTCCAGCTCAGGTGCTGGATCTTTTTGTTCCTTTATTTCTCTCATCACCAACCTCCTCAAAAAAGGCATCTCGGGGGCTAGCCCATCCCAAAATTGAACAGTAGAGCGCCTCGAGCTTATCTGCAAGCACGTGGTGACTATGATGAGAGATAACCCATGCACGTGCCTGCTGTCCCAGTTCTCTTTCCATCTCCGGCTGCAGAAAGAGGAGTTCCAGATGCGCATCAATCTCTTCGGCCACATCTGCCCGGCAGAGTGGAGGAGGGGTGGGATAGACCTCATCATAGTGAAATGAGCAGATCACTGGCCTGGCGCAACTCATGGCCTGTAATTCGGACAAACCCAGGGCACCGAGAGCGAATTGGCCAACAACAACATTGGCGGATACAATAAGCTGTTGCACCTGATCCTGTGAGACAGGAGGCACAAACTCACAACAGTAAGCGTACAACTTTCGGTATTCTTCCTTCAGAGGTCCCCAGTCAATCAGACGCACACGAATGTTGGCATGACGTTGCGTGAAGCGTCGGATACCAGCCATTGCTATGCCGGTACCTTTTTCAGGATCGAGACGAGCAAAAAGCAGTATCGTCCACAGGTGATGTGGATCAATCGCCTGTTCTGTCACGGGAGCAAATTGCTGTGTATCAATTGGGGCAGGGGAGAAAACGGCATCTGAGCGTACACTACGCACAATTGGGAGTAGATCAGGAGTGATACAAAGCACCGCAGCCGCCCGACGTAATATTACCGCCAGTAGTGGACGCAAGAGTGGATGACGTAAACGTCTACGTACATCGGATCCATGGCAATGGACAACTACCGGTACCTGGCTCAACAAGTCGAGCACCCCATAGCTGGCCCAATGAATATGCGTTAGATCGAAAGAAGCTGGTTGAAGCCTTGCCACCAGATGCCTCAAGCTCAGCACGCGTAGTGGTAACATCAAAAGCTTGCCGCAGAGCGAGGAACCAGCACCACGCAGATCAGGCTCGTATAGAGCAGTGATATGGCCTCGTTGCGAAAATTCACGAGCATAAGTACTGGCAACCCGGTTGATATCATGAATATAAAGAATACGCATCCTGCTATCCCTCCGCCTGAACCGCTTCTCTTGTCAGAGGAGCTTTGATACGGAAAATAGCACCCCCTTTCCCCAGAATAACAAATAGGCCGGAATAGACTATAAGAGAACCCGCATAGATACCCAATGCGACATATATCCCTTGATGCTGAGCCAAAAAGCTACTTCCAACATACAGCGTACAGCCAATCAGCGATGCAATACCAAAGCGACCTAGCTCAAAGGCGATGGGATAGATGCGTTGATTTACCACATACGCCAGCAGGGAAAGCACCATGTAAGCCACGAGAGTTGAGAGCGCAGCCCCTTGCGCTCCATAGCATGGGATCAAAATCAGATTCAGCAGTAGATTGACAATCGAGGAGATGGTGGTAAATACTCCCAGCATCCACGTCTTACGCTGTATGTTGATGCCTATGTTAAAAACATAGTAGAGGCCAAAGAATACGCAGGACATGGCGACCATGGGGATCACAGGGGCCGCTGAACGATAGAGAGGCGGAAAAAGCCAGTTGAGGAGGAGCGTGGCAATGATAGATAGGCAAAAAGCCGATAGCAGCAAAAATGCATTGAGCCAGCGGAAAAGCACCTGAAACACCCTGGTCGCATGTTCATGTTTGGCTATTGTAAACATAGCAGTAGGCCACGCCAGCGTAAATGGAGTGATGACAACAACCATTAAAGCTGACCCTAAATTGTAGGCCACCGTATAGCGCGCAGTCTCTGCAAATGAGCTGAAATGGCTCAATAAATAGCGATCCGACAGTTGGAGTATCCAATACGCGACAAAATTGAGGACCAGCGGCGCGCCAAATGCCAGTAGGCCACGCGCAATATCTAGGCGTATCCTGATTCCCGTACGCAAAAGGAGCAGCGGAAGCGTACAAACTACGATGCATGCATAGCCACACCCTGTGGCGATGAGCGAGCCGTCAATCCCACGGTGCAGCACTCCAATCAGGAAGAGATTGGCAACTAATGTGATCAGCAGATTGCCAATCGAGAGCAGAGAATAAAAGCTTGCGCGGCTCTCCGCTCGTAGCCAGGCCAGGCCGGGAATCGTCAGATTTTGCACCAGTACGACGATCCCCCCCAGAATGATGAGTTGACTGAGTGATGGATGGCCGAGTAAAGCATGGGCCAGAAAGGGGGCGATTCCTGCAATTCCTCCGGCAACCAGGAGAGATATACCCATAAGCAAGAGTACGCTTGTAACAATAACATCACGTTTATCACTGCTCACGGCATAATCATAGTTGTACAGGCGCAGAAAAGCCGATCCCAGACCAAGTTGCGTGATCCCCGCTACCAGGCTAATGGCGGTATTAAGCAATGTCAGAATACCATAATCTGACGAGGAAAGATGATGCGTTAAAAATGGTGCAAGCACCAGAGAGATGAAGGGGACAACGATAGACGAGAGAGCGTAGACCCCTGAATCTTTCACCAGTTTACTTAACGACGGTAGCTGATAATCTACATAAGCGCTCACCTCAGCTATTTTTTCCCTCACAGAACATCCACGCTCTGTTGCTGCTGCTCCGTGCCGCCAGCGCAACCAGTTCTTGGACCAGATGTATTGTTTATTCTTCTTTATTGCGGATAGATCAGACTGTTGTAGCGGTTCGGTACGTTGTTTACCAGTTGAATGCGCACATACTATGCTCTTATCCATGTGATCCTGTTTCATTTCTGACATGACCTGATCCTTCCCCTCTCAATGCCCCATTCTCACCGCCCTGATCAGTTCATCCCTGATGGTGCAAAAAAAGTGACACATGTGATTCTGCGTCGCAACGCCCGCCGATAACGGATGATGCGGCTGACAACGAAATACCTCCAGCGACAGAGGCAACTGCGTTGATACCTGTCCCATTGACTGGCCAGTGCCGCACAATGTTCGCATTGAGTGATCTGGACCAGCGCCTCCATCAATGTTACATGCAGTGCATGGTAGTATAATGTAGCAGGTGTGCGAAAATGCAGATCGTACAGTGACCAGTATCCAAGATCAAAATCAGCGATGAGATCATGGAGCGCTGTGAGACTGCGTTGGATAAGGGCATCAATAGTGCTATCACCAGTACAAAAAACATAGTCGTAGAGGCCAAAGAGGGCTAAAATATAGCCATTTAGAACATGTGACGCTGGCTCGACAGCTACCTCCTCAAAAAAGATCCCGCTTGCACCTATCTGTGATGCAACCCCTCCATCACGAATGTCTCGTTCAAATGTGCGCACCGTGCGCCGCGCCACCTGAAGAAAACGCTCTTCATCTGTGAGCTGGTAAGCGCGTATGAGCACAGATAGCACGATTCCCTGTGTTAAGGCTGATAGCCACATGGGTAAAGCGTTGTAAGCAGGCACTGCAAAAGGGATAGGCCAGCCACCAGCACCACCAGCAAGTGGGGACTCATGTTCTATGAGCCAGTTGACCTGGCTCATAAAAGCATCACGATATTTCTCAGCTTTGGTATAAAGATAGACATTCCAACAAGCAAGAGCATATTCAGCGATCGTGGTTGGATGATAGACCTCGGGATATGATCCATAAGCTCTGTTAACAGGCACGCCACTCTGATCTAGCATCCCGTGAGGCAAAGCCAGCATAGCGTCCAGGTCGATAGGATATGGCGACAAGGCTGCTGTCTGGAGCAATCTATGGGCCAGTTGATGCCGGGGTTGGCTGCACTCCTTCTGCCAGTTTCGCCATTCCAACATAAAAAGATCTACAAGTGACCTTTTTTTTCGCACGCCAGGCTTCCGAGTGTACAAACTCATGATTGTGCCTCTCCAGATAACTCTTTCTCCGCTTCATGTAGCTGACGTCCCTTCAGGAGCGGAGATGAAATAAGGCCCAGAATCAACCAGCCAATTGCAGCAAGAGGAGCAAGGGTCCAACCACTCGCGACAAAACTATTCATACTTAAAGCTACAAGAGCTGCTATTCCACTACTTATCCACAAACATTTTTTCCCTTCGGTTGGTCTCCAATTTTGTAGAGCTGCGTAGAAAGAAATGATTAGAAGAACAGCAAATATTACCATCACAGGCAGGCCTGCCAATGCAGCAAGTTCGAGGTAGGAATTGTGCGGATGTGCCAGTGGTCGATATTGCTCGATGACGCGATAGGGTTCGGCACGCATAATATAGGCATAACGACCTAACCCTACTCCAGTAAGAGGAAAAGCAGTGATGACCTGTATTCCTGTAAGCCAGGCACCCTGGCGTAATGATAACTCATTCGGCGCAATCGCATGCTGAAGTTGGATAGAGAACTGCTGGGGAAAGAAATTCAGGATCATGATGCCAATAAGAATAGAGAGCATAATGATTTGTAAGCGGTAACGTGTCTGTTTCACCAGCATGATAAAAACAAACAATCCTGCACCCGCAGCAGCCCATCCTCCTGTACTGTAGCTGAAAGATAATGCTATGGTAATCAAGGCAACCTGTACAGCGTAGAAGAGTTTTCCCAATATGGAAGCGCTGGCGCAAAACAGCCCGAGAGGGAGCAAGAGCATCATAGAGAAAAAGCTGCCACTTGAATCAGGATTTATCAAAAAAGATCCTGAGCGGTGAAACGTATCCGCGATTACATAGTTTGATATGGTTGTAAAGTACCTCTCAAAACGAGTTGAGGCAAAGAGTGTTTGGCCTGTAGTTGCCTGGATGATTGCATGAATAGCAACGAGCGCGCCGAAGGCTGATAGGAAACCTAAAGCATACTTCAGGTTTTGCGGGGTGCGGACGATGACTATGCCTAACCAGAGCATGAGGAAAGCCCCAACAACAATATTGAAGTAGTAATACAGTGCATCTGCAAGGGAGATGCCATGCAGTGCAGAAAAGAGGGAGAGCAGTAGAAATAGCCCCCAAAGCCATAAGTGGCGCGGTTCTTGCCAGAGGTAGGCGGGAGACCGTCTCATATAATTATTTATGAGCAACATACATGCTAATAGCAGAGCAATTCCGCCCAGTCCCAGGTACCAATCAACATATAAATGAATGGCGAGAATCGAAACAACCATCAGTTCGTTTTGCCGCAATAAGAGCATTACTGCTAGCGCGCATAGCGCGATGATCGTCTCAGACGCATACAGAACAGATTGACCTAAAAATAGTCCTAGCCATGTGATTATCGTAAACCCTACAAAAATGGTGCAGATAATGAATACTATTCTGCATGGCTGGTAAGCTGTGTCCATTTTTTGTTTTAATTTCATGATGAGCATTATTTTCTGCCACCTCCTAGTATGTCATTACTCCATTTGCGAGCCCACCCTGCGTGATGCGACCATAGCTCATTACATGCCTGGCATAAGGAAGGATATGGATACCATATCAACGCATCCACAAAAGGAGGCCCTCACTTAGGACAGACATAGGGTGGTACATTTAAGGCTGTATTTTTAACCAGAGAAAAATCGAATATGGCTGTTTGTGTATGGAGCATGTTTCTTCCTCTTGCCGCTCCCTTCACCGCCGCACATGTTGGCAGCAATATCTGTATATGTGTGATCCATACAGCACCTGCTTGCTTTTGCAACATGGGATGATATCGCCAATCATCCCCATTGCGTACAGCCGCGTGAGGTACGCTCCAGGTCAGCGTAATGGTATGGGTTTGATTGCGAGAGAGCGTGAAAAAACCTGCCCAGACCATATGGCCAGCATCACTGCTGGTGCCACGCGGCTGCCATCCAATCTGCCTCTTCAATACACTTCCACGCGGCACATAGATATGCACGTAATCTCGATAGAGCGGAAGTCCATATGCTGAGCCCCGGGTCGTCCATGCATAGTGCAGCATCATATGATGGGTAGCATTGCCCTGCTCATCAATGCTGATGGTATCGCTCAGCATATTCTTGATCAGATGATTGGCTTTATTCGCCCCGATATTTGCATCAACAACGAAGAGATCGTCGCCTCTTGACGCCTGGATTGCCGCGTCGAGATGGTTGCGGTGCAGCAACATTTCAGCTTTCGGATCATTGATGTAGAGCTGTAGATCCTTTGTCTGGAGAGCATCGGCCAGGAGGCGAAAAAATTGCAAGATATGCAATGTTCCTACCTGGCGGACGCGGGCCACAAAATGGTGCGCTAACAATGCCACAAAATGTTTGCGCAGCGAGGAATAGCCATCTGACGAGGCAACATAGTCCGGCCCTTCACCACCGCGACCGAGCTGATGATAATGGATCCGCTCGATCAAGTTACCTGCATTCACCGTCTCATGGTACTCAGGAAGAGAAATCGGGCCGATGACAGCAAGCATGCTCTGAATAAGCGCAGGAGTGATGGCAATAACCCCTTGCAGGGGGGTGTCCCCGCCTTCACGCTGGTACATTGACTCAGCATTGCGAGCGTTGGTGGGGAAATCCGCGGAAAGATTGGAGTCGCGGAGCCCCCAGTTGCCGCGTGCAATATCAAACCAGTGATCGTCCTGGGGAAACGGTATGCCCCGTCCCGAAGCATAAAATGGCTGATCAAGCAGATCCGTATCGGTAATATGGGTGGAAACGAGCCGTCCCTCAGAGAGGGTCAGTATGCCATAATTGCCAATGAAACCACCGCCAGGACGTAATTCCGT
This sequence comes from Dictyobacter halimunensis, assembly GCF_036245075.1. Classification (NCBI taxonomy): domain Bacteria; kingdom Bacillati; phylum Chloroflexota; class Ktedonobacteria; order Ktedonobacterales; family Dictyobacteraceae; genus Dictyobacter; species Dictyobacter halimunensis. Next base: position 3,309,546 of record NZ_BSRI01000001.1, on the reverse strand, counting down.
CGCATCGAGAATCTCGACCAGGTAATGGATTGGGGCGCCAATGCCAAGGATTGCCGGTGCGATTGAGAATACGTTCACCATACCGTCCAGCCAATGCTGGAGTTTGGGGAGATCGCTGTGGGCTATGTTCAGTACATTCGGTATACCAGCGTCTTGTACATCAGATGATTGCAGTTGGGCAGCTTCGTCAACTGCCTGTGCGACTGATGCTTGCATAGCATGTATATTCTGCGTCAGCATGGGCAGGTCCGTCACCATGAGTCCATGCGCTTGAGTAGAGAAAGGATGATACAAACGAACGGCGAGCACATTCAACACATCACAACTCGCTATGCCCGCTTGAGCCAGCGCGAGGGCAAGCGGAACCAGGTGCTGGGCACTGTGGATACGATGCCCATACCAGGGAAGAGAGGCCGCTACAGTTGGTATAAATCGCAAGTCATCTTCTATGTGCGTAAATATCTCCACCGCACGGACAAACTCTTGTTGTGTTCTGGCTATGCTCTGTGTATCCAGAGTGCCAAGAGCCAGCGCGAACAGACGCTCTTTACCCTGCCAGAGATGCTGCATGCCTTCTTTTGCTAACAGTAGATCGCGTTGATAGTGAGCGGTTCCTACGCGGTATCCAAAATGGAACAAGGTTGCTCCACACATGATGACAAGCAGGAAACCAGGCAAAAGCATCCTTGAGTGTAGCCACTCACGATTGTCAGAGAGGGATTGCAAGCGAACTGGTCGCACACATCCCACTTTTATTCGTCCCATCTCCCCACCCCTCGCACTTTCCACGGATACGACCTGACGATGTGTGATTTTACGGCTCGATTGATTGTGAGATCGGCACGGCATCCGAGGAAATAGCATTGCCCTCTTCTGGCTGCTGCGGCATCTGCCGCTCCTCATCAACATCATGATAGTAGTAGATATAAGGCATATTGTGACGGTTATATGGATGCTTATTGACTACACACCCAAGAATACGCGCACCAGCCTGCATGAGCTGTGTCTTTACCAGTCGCAGGTGTTTCTTTTTCACGTGCGTAATATCCGCAACGATCACGGTACCGTCCACTTTTGCGGTCAGGATGCTGGCATCTACCAGGCTCAGCAGCGGTGGCGTATCAAAGATCACCATTTCAAAGTCACTGTGCGTAAGTATTGTGAGAAGATGATCCATGGCCTTTGAATCAAGTAGTTCCGAAGGATTAGGAGGAAGTGGGCCCGCAGGCATGATATACAGATCAGGAATGTCTTCTACCTTGTAGATATATGTCTCCAGCGAGAAATCATCGTGTTCAGCATTATTGTTAACCTTCCACACTGGTGACTGAGAACAGGCAACAATAGCATCACTGAGGCCTTTTGTACGGGTGGCAATTAAAAACTTCGTACCTTGCGTGGGACGATGGAAGTCCGCATCAACCAGGAGAATCTTCTTCCCTACTCTGGCCATGAAAATCGCCAGGTTGGCGGCGATAGAACTTTTTCCATCATTTTGCATGGCACTCGTTACTACCAGCGAATGTACTGGCTCATTGATAGCGGAAAAACCGATATTTGTTCTCAGCATACGATATGCTTCAGCATTGGCGCTGCTAACCTCTGGATTCACGATGGGTTCGTGCTTGCTCTTGGTGTTCTCAACCTGCCAGACTGTTCCTAACATGGGGCATCCAAGGATGGTGGTGATCTCTTCAGCCGAGCGGACACGTGTATCAAACTGTTCAATGAGCATCGCGAGCAAGAAGCCGAGAGACAGGCCGGCACCGATGCCGGCGAGCGTGTTCTGTAGAATCTGAGGCTGTACAGGATGATCCGCCGGTTGGGCGGATTGAGCGATGCGCAAGAAGTCGCTATTTTGAGCCTGGTTTACATTCAGTTGCAATAACATTGTTTGCCATTGGCTGTAGTGCTCCTGTAACTTGTTCAATTGATTTTGTACACTGGCAATCTGCATTTGTAAGCTGGCTGCGTGGGCCGGTGCATTGTTGCCCAGCGCGATCAGCTGCTGTTGGAGATGCAACAATCTTTTTGAAGTCTGATCAATTTTCGCTCCAGTTTCATCAACCTCTTTCTGAATCTGCTGCCTGGATTGATTTTGATCTTGTTGCTTCTCCTGTACCTGCTGGTCAATCAACGTTTTGGCGATGGTATTCGCCAGGTCCGCCGCTGTGTATGGGTTCGCATTCCTGACGGTAATATCAAATAATTGTGTATTCAGCCTGGGTGCAGCCGTTGTCGCTTTCGCGAGTTGTTCGACGCTCACACCAGGATAGTATGAGGCAGCCTTGCGCAAGACCGGATCACTGGTGGCAAGTTGAGCTTCTGTCTGCATCAGTTGTTCACTGGCGAGCAGATTAGTATAGTCAGAGGATGTGTTCGTTGATTGAATAACAACACGCATGAGTACGCTGGACTGATAGGTTGGCGTGGTTAGACGACCCGCGACATACGTTCCCAATCCTACCACTATGATACAGCCGATAATCAGTTGCCATTGTTTGGTCACCACAAGCCAGAATCGCTCAAAAGTCATAAATTCCCTTCACTTCCTCATACACCACCCATACACTATTTATATTATACATCCTTATTACAACAATTATTCATTTAAACACCACCACATCATTACAACAATACATATATGAAAAAAGTTGATAACATGCCTGCTCGTCGCTTTCGTTCAGCAAGTTCATTTCCAATGTCTGTGTCCATTGAGCGATCATTGGGCGGGAAGGAGCAGGATCTTTACAAGTAATGCAGAAGATTTTGTCGTACGAGGTGGCGACCAGTTCTTCATCAGGCGCGATCAGTAATTCATGCAGACGTTCGCCCGGTCGCAGGCCAGTATAGACAATAGCTATATCAACCTCTGCTTTTAATCCCTGTGCCTGGATCATCTTCGAGGCCAGATCTACAATACGTATAGGTTGCCCCATATCAAGCAGGTAGATGTTGCCGGACTCGGCCAGCGACGCGGTAAGAATAACCATACCACAGGCTTCGGTGCAGGTCATAAAGTAGCGAGTAGCCCGAGGGTCGGTGATGGTTACAGGCCCCCCCTTGTTCAATCTGACGTATAAATGTCGGGACGACGCTGCCACGTGTACCAAGCACGTTACCAAAACGCACCGCGCAAAAACATGTTTCCGACGTGCTGGTACCTGCGAGTGAACGAATAACGAACTCTCCAAAACGCTTTGATGCGCCCATAACACAGGCAGGCCTGGTGGCTTTATCCGTTGAGATGAAGATAAAATTGGCGACTGCGTATTTCAAAGCCAGGAGACACAGGTAGTACGTCCCCAGTACATTGGTGCGGATTGCCTGTTTCGGATGCCGTTCGAGAAGAGGAACATGCTTGTACGCGGCAATGTGGAACACAATGTGAGGACGAATCTGTGAAAAGAGGTGCTCCATACCTGGTTTATCCGTTATATCACCAATGTTGGGCAGGAAATGATGCCCATTTGGATGGGGACCTAGGCTTTCGGCGAGATCGAACAATCCTGTTTCATTGCTGTCCAGGCCAATAACAAGTGCAGGTTGATGATCAAGCAACTGACGACATAATTCAGATCCAATTGATCCCGCGGCACCGGTCACAAGGATAATGCGATCCTTGATGAAGGTGAAAGAAGCCTGCGTATTAAGGGAAAGGACCTCTCTATCAAGCAATGCGGACAGATCTATCGTATTTCCATGCCCTTGACCTCTATGAAGCATCCCTTCATGAGGAAAGGTAAAATCTTTCTTCATCGCAATCCTACTCTTACTTTTTGTGTGTTGTAACAATCTGTTCGATGGCAAAGATTACATCATCAACATCCTCATCCGTCATGCCCGGATACAATGGTAGGGATATCACACGTTGATACATGTGAAGCGCTGCCGGGAAATCGCCAGGCGCCAGATGATAGGTATCACGGTAGAAGGGATGAAGATGAAGTGGGATAAAGTGAACGCTGGCCCCAATGCGAGCTTCGGTAAGTGCCTGAATGAATACATCACGTGTGATTGTAAGCCGTTCCAGACATAGCCGTAACATGTAGAGGTGCCAGGCATGTCCAACATGTGCAGGATCGGGTGGCGTTTCGAGCTGAGCCCATTGTGAAAAGGCTTCTGTATACCGACGCGCAATAGCCTGCCGCCGCTGCAGTAACCATTGGCTACGCGCCAGCTGGTGGAGCCCAAGTGAGGCCGCGATATCAGTCATATTATATTTATATCCAGCCTGCAGCACCTCGTAGTACCATGACGCGCCCGCCCTGTACCGCTTCCAGGCATCACGACTGATGCCATGGAGCGACATCATTGAAGCTCGCTGCGCATACTCAGGATTGGCGGTGGTCAGCATGCCGCCTTCACCCGTCGAGAGCGTTTTGGTGGCATAGAAGCTGAATGCCGTCATGTCGCTGATCGAGCCAACCATTTTCCCTCGATAGGTGGCGGGAAATGCATGCGCGGCATCCTCGATCACAGGCAAAGCATGGGCGCGGGCAATAGCCAGGATCATGTCTATCTCAGCAGGCAGACCGGCAATGTGTACCACAAAAATGGCGCGGGTCCGTGGAGTGATACGCCGTTCAAGCTGCAGCGGATCGAGATTACAGGTGACGGGGTCAACATCCACAAAAATGGGGCGGGCACGACAATAGAGAACCACTTCAGCTGTGGCCGTAAATGTATAGACGGGAACAATGACCTCATCGCCTTCACCGATGCCCAGCGCATCAAGCGCCAGGTGCAACGCCGCAGTGGCGGAGTTCACCGCTACCGCGTACGGGGCGTTGACAGCGCCGGCAAACTCGTGCTCAAAGCGTTTTGTCTTGGCTCCAGTTGTTAACCATCCCGAGTGCAGCGTATCCACTACCTCATCAATCTCTGCCTGCGTGATATGCGGTACCGCGAAGGGAAGAAAGGTCGTGCGCGGCATTTTCGTACGCGTGGTCACAGAGCGTCGAATGTTTCTATCTTCCATGAGCCCTAACCACCTCCCCAACGGTTTTCAATAGTATCTGCAGATCAAGCAGGAATGACTGATGTGCAATGTAGTAAAGGTCATAGCTCAGTTTGATCTGCTCGTCCTGAAGCGTGTCGCCGTAGTGATACATGACCTGTGCCCAACCAGTGAGCCCAGGCTTTACATGCAGGCGAGAACGATATTGAGGCAATTCTTTCTCCAATGTGCTGGCAAACTGAAGAAGTTCTGGTCTTGGTCCGATCAAGCTCATCTCGCCGCGCAAGATGTTAAGTGCCTGTGGTAACTCATCCAGATGAGTTGCGCGCAAAAATCTTCCTATGCGCGTAATCCTGGGATCGCGTGATGTTGTCCAGGTGAGTTGTGTTTGCTGTCCCGCTGCAACCTGCATGGTACGGAACTTATACATAGAGAAGCATGACCCTCGGTATCCTAACCGTTCCTGGGTATAGAAAATAGGGCCCCGAGAATCAATCACAATCAGCATAGCCAGAACAGGCAAAATCAGTAGCAGCAGAAATGAGGCTATAAACCCAAAGATCAGATTCATACTGAAATACCAGCACAAATAAAAGGCCGGCAGCGCTTCTTTCCTCCCCTGCCGCCAGGAAGAATCTTGCAGAAATATGCTTGATTGCCACTTCGATTTTGTATGCATATACTATAATCCTCCTTCTGCTCATCTGTTTTGATCCATGTTCAACGGTGGAACAGTTACGTCGATGATGTATCAGATATACTGAGGTGGGATACTATCGGTTCGGAAGTATGCTTTGTGACCAGCGTACGAATATGCTTCTCAAGCTGAGCTACCAGATGATCACGATCAAAGTGTTGCTCGACAAATACTCGTCCTCTCTGGCCCAGCAGCGCGGCCTGAGCGGAATTTTTCTGTAAGGAGAGGATCGCCGATGCCAGGTGGTCGGCGTTCTCTGGCTCAACCCAGATAGCAGCTCCCGCCTCCCGCTCCACCAGGCGCCGTGCCTCCCCCGAGACGCTCAATACAAGAGGGCGGGCACAGGCCATGGCTTCATACATCTTTGATGGAAGCGCCCCCTCAAACAATGGTAATTTTTTCAGGGGGATCAGGCACACATCCGCCGCGGCCAGCACCTGTGGCATCTGATCATGCGAGGTGGGTTCCAAAAAGAGCACATTGATCAGCCTGCGTCGCTCTGCCTCAGACATCAGCTCCTTTTTCGCGGCTCCATCGCCTATCAGGACAAAGCGTATATTGGGATGCACGCGGAGTATCTCGGCCGCCTTGAGCAGCAGAGTAAGCCCGTGTGCCAGACCATGGGTGCCAGCATAGAGGGCGGTAAAGCAGTCATCCCAGCCCAAGGCGGCGCGCGCCTGTGCCTGTGAGGATGGACTGAATTTCCGCGTATCTACACCATTTGTCAGCAAAAAAATCTTCTCTGGCGGTAGTCCCCGTGTAAGTATATCGGTGCGAATTCCCTCGGTCAGAGACCATACCAGGGCGGCTCGCTGATAGGTCGACCATTCGAGCCACTCAGCAAGCCTGATCAGGATACGATTCTGTAGCACACCCAATTGCACTGCGGATGCAGGCCATAGATCAGAAACAATAAAGATAAACGGGCATCTTTTGAATCTGGATAACAAGCGTCCCGCAATAGCATCAAAGAGAGGAGGAGATTCAGCAAGGATGATATCGGGTGATCCAATTGCGTGCCAGCCCAGCAGCGGTGCCAGGCAGCCAAAGGAAAGCTGAGACAGGATGCGGCGAAAAAATCCCTTATTGGGATGGATGTAGCTCCACACGCGGATCACACGAACCCCCTGGTATGTTTCGACCTGAACAGGACCGCCCTTCCGATATTGCTGGGGCACGATGCCGTTAGGATAATTGGGCAGGGTCGTTAGCACCGTCACCTCATAGCCCCGCCGCACCAGGCAGGCTGCAGTCTCGCTAATACGCACCGCTGGTGCCGCTTTTTCAGGTGGGTAATACGGAGTCACAAAGAGAATGTGTGTCATATCTATGATGCTCCCTTTTATAGCCAGCTTTGCACGATGCGTTGTGCTGCGTCACCTTGCCCAAATGGATTGTGTTGCGGAGGCTGGGGGGCTGGTTGGGCCACCGCATCCAGAATTGCCTGCCAATGCGATCCAGCCAGAATATTCCAACCACTCTGCACTGTTTCAATCCATTCCGTCTCTTCGCGCAGCGTGATGCATGGTACCCCCAGCAAGAATGCCTCCTTCTGGATGCCACCAGAGTCTGTCAGGATGCGATAGGCTGCGTATTGTAGAGCGAGCATATCCAAGTACCCGACAGGCTCAAGCAAGCGCACATGGGAACTCAACTGAATCTGATAGTGTTGCAGGCATGCTTTGGTGCGCGGATGGGCTGGAAACAGCACCGGCATCTCTACCTTATTGAGGGCAGCTGCAATGGACTGCATGGCCGCAGCATTATCGGTATTGGCAGCGCGATGGATAGTGGTCAGCATATAGTTGCCAGGAGTCAGACCCAGTGATGCCAGCAACGATCTGGCATGATCGACTAGCCTGGGTTGGATACTCAGCAGGGTATCGTACATCACATCTCCAACAACGCTCACTCCCTGCGTAATTCCTTCCTTCAGAAGCTGTTGGTGAGCTGATTCAGTAGGACAGAACAATCGGTCCGAGATATGATCGGTCACGATACGGTTGATCTCTTCGGGCATCGCACGATCAAAGCTGCGTAGTCCTGCCTCGATATGCGCGATTGGTATATGTAGCTTGGCGGCGGCTAGCGCGGCAGCCAGCGTAGAATTGGTGTCGCCATAGACAATGACCCAGTCAACCTGCTCTTTGATCAGCACCTGCTCAATGGCTGCCAGCATCTTGCCCGTCTGAACTCCATGGGTACCTGAGCCACATTCCAGCGAATAATCAGGTTCAGGAATGGACAACTCTTTGAAGAAGTTGGTTGACAGCATATAATCATAATGTTGCCCAGTATGAATGATTATCTCTTCGTGATGTTGCCGTAAAAGCACACTGACCGGCGCCATTTTTATAAATTGTGGCCGCGCACCGACAATAGAAGCAAAGCGCAACTTCTTCCTCCCCCTTTCCACATCACAACGCGTAAGACTATGCCTGTTCTACCAATCCAATGTCACCAGCATCAACGCGTCTGCCAGATTTGTCGCCCCCATCTCCAATCGCGATGTAATGTATACCGAGCGCTTCAATCCTCTCGCGGCACAGCGCCTGGCGGCCATCGAGGATCACCCTGCAGGCCGGAACACGCCCAAAATCAAATTGCTGAAATGCACGGTGATTGCATTGGAGAATGATGGCTTCGATACGCTGATCGTGCCCCAATGGCAGTGGCGTGTATCCCTGCTCCTGCAATTCCGCGCTACTGAAATACGGATCCTCAACATAGACGTCGGCTCCATGAAGTATCAATGCCTGCTGTAGCAGGTACGCGCTGGTCAAAGCTGTTTCGCGTACATCACCACGATACGCCACCCCCAGCACCAAGACAGATCGGTGGGATAGAGAACCAATTACCCCTTCAATACGTTGAACGGCATACTCAGCCATAGCATCGTTGATGGCACGCGCTTTGCGAGGCAGCATGAGCATGTCATCTTTCTCTTTCTCTTCATCCTCCTCCATCGGATTAGCGAAAAGGAAGTAGGGGTACACAGGGATACAGTGACCACCAACCCCTACCCCTGGCGTATGAATATGGGAATACGGCTGTGTGTTTGCGGCCCTGATCGCGCTGCTCACATCGAGTCCGTGCCGATCAGCATAGTGAGCAAATTCGTTCGCCAGAGCAATATTCACATCGCGATAGGTGGTCTCAATCAGCTTCACAAACTCCGCCTCATCGGTTGAGGCCATGGTAATAATTTCGGCATCAAGCACCGATCGATAGAAAGCACCGGCCCGCGCGGTACTGCCCGGACCAATACCACCGACAATCTTGGGATAGCGGGCCAGGTCACGAAAAATGGTGCCAGACGAGACACGTTCAGGGCTGTATGCGAGATAGAAATCACGTTCAGCACGTAAACCTGAGCCGCCTTCCATCAACGGACGGAGATGAGAGGACGTCGTTCCCACTGGCAGGGTCGTCTCGTAGATAACCAGCGTACCCGGTTGCAATCCGGAACCGATGGCCGCGGTCGCGGCATCAATGGACTGGAAGTCCACGATACGCGCGACATTCACGAGTACTGGCACAATCACCACTACCACATCTACCTCGCGCACGGCTTCGGCTGTCTCTGTCGTGACACGGAGCTGTCCTGTGCGTACCAGGCGTGGGATCTCCAGTGCCAGTTCAGCTTCTTCCTGCACATGCGTTTGTCCCCGGTTCAGTTGCTGGACCACCTGCCTATTGATATCACACCCAATGACCCGATACCCTTTGCGCGCATACTGTACGGCCAGGGGCAGGCCGATCTTCCCCAGGCCAACAACCGCTACGGTTGAGATCTGCGTCGCATCAGGCGTGCTTGCTGGCATATATTACCTCCCGCGTTCTCGCGGCCGCTCTTTCCGACGTTGTCGTTAGAAGTTGATGGACAATCTTTAACGTGGCCAAGCCTTCCTCTCCAGTTACCGTAGGAGACATCTTAGTTTGTACAGCGTGAATGACATCTTGGTACTCTAAATAAAGAGGCTCAGCCTTTGGCACTTTGAGGCGCGTCATGGTCCCTTCACTTACCCCGGTTAAGGAACGTAACGCGTCCCAGGACGTTGAGGTGTAGTCGTTTTCATAAAAATAGATATCTTGCGTCAGATAGTTCACCAGAAACATGCCTTTCTCGCCCGTCACAGTGAGTTCACGTATCTTTGTGGGAGTGAGCCAGTTGATGTCGAGCATACCAATCACGTCATTCGTGAAGCGAATAACACCGAGGAGAAGATCTTCGCAGATAGTATGGATATGGCGTTGCGTTTCTGCATACACATGCGCCACTTCTGATCCAGTCAGATAACGCATAATATCAATATCATGTGTCGCCAGATCAAGCACTACCCCCACATCACGAATACGAGGCGGAAACGGGCCAACTCTACGAGCATGTAAATGAAAGATAGTCCCGATATCACCGGCCATTATATGTTGCTTCAACACGCTGATGGCGGGATTGAAGCGCTCAATGTGGCCTACGGCAACGAGAGCACCACTCCTGCGTGCCAGTCGGAGCAGGGCCTCCGCCTCCTCAATGGTACTGGTCATTGGTTTCTCGATCAGCACATTGATGCCTCCCTCTACCAGATACGATGCGACCTCAAAATGGAGATTGGTGGGGACAACGACCGCAACCAGATCAGGATGGGTAGTATCTATCATCTGACGATAGTCACGATACCCTGCTATATGGAAGCGGTTCATGGCATACGCTAAAGCACCCTCTGATGTCTCTGCAACCCCAACCAGGCAAACCTGTTCTGCGCTAAAATCAGCGAGCACACGCAGATGATTCATTCCCATTGAACCTGCGCCCACAACACCAATCTTTAATGGCATAAATTCAGAACCTCCGTTGTGATTGTCATAACGTCTGCTCGACTTAGGGCGGGATGCACCGGAAGCGAGAGGACATGCCGAGCCGCCTGTTCCGTATACGGCAACTGTCCCCCTACCTGGGCGCCGGTCCTTGTGGTGGAGTCATGGGCAGATACACAGCGGAACATCTCTTTTCTGGCCTGATAGAAGGGTTGTTGATGGATGGGCACAGCATAGTGGACAGCGACGTCAACGCCGCGTTCGCGTAGTTGCACCACCCATTGGTCACGCTCATGCGGAACCTGAATGGTGTATTGATGGTAGACATGGTGATGACCAGGACGCACCGTTGGCGTTTGGACGACGCCAGCAAGCTGTTCCGTTAAAAACGCCGCATTGGCAATACGCTGCATCGTCATGTGCTGTAACTTTTGCAGTTGGACAATGCCAAGCGCTGCCTGGATATCTGTCATCCGCAAGTTATAACCGAGATCGGTATGCTGATAGCGTTCTTTCTGCCCATGACTGCGCAGAAGACGTAGACGTCTGGAGATATCAGCATCGTTGGTCGTAACCATCCCTCCTTCTCCGGTGGTCATGTTTTTGGTGGCATAAAATGAGAAACACCCCGTCCCAAATCCTCCCACTGGTTTACTGCCTACCATAGCCGCATGAGCCTGACAGGCATCTTCAATAAGGACAAGGTGATGCCTCTGGGCAAGTTGGGATAAGCGATCAATCTCACAGGGGTGGCCAAACAGATGAACCGGCAGGAGAGCCTTTGTACGGGGCGTAATGGCTCTCTCAACCAGGTCGGGGTCTATATTATACGTATCCGGCTCTATGTCGACGAATACGGGCGTTGCACCAACAAGCAGAATCACATTCGCGGTGGCGCAGAAACTAAAAGCGGTTGTGATTACCTCATCACCAGGCCCAATACCATGAGCGAGCAACGCCAGGTGAAGCGCGGCCGTCCCTGAAGAGACCGCGACGGCCTCCTGAACAGAACAGAACTGCGCGAAGTCATGCTCAAACCTTGCGACTTGATTACCTTGCGCCAGGCGACCAGATGAGAATACCTGAAGCACGGCATCTTTTTCCTCGTTCCCAAGCAATGGAAAAGCAATAGGGATCATGAGCTTCCTCCTCCCGTGAAAGCATAAGGACATTCCATTCAGCTCATAGTTTTCCGTTAAGAAAAGATAATACGGATAGATAAAAAGTTTTGATAGAAATTTCATGGATAATTGCTAATTACATAATAATAAGGACATGAAATACTTTAGCTTAAATTATTTTTTAAACGATATAAATATTTAATACGTTATGATGATTATAATATAGACATAACATCAGGCATAGTATGGGAGTGAAGATGGCTGCGCTATGCGGCACTGCACCAGACACGTGGGTATGTAGTAAAAATGAAAGGACAAGGGCGATGAGAGGAAAGCATTACCAGCCCTTCTGGATAGGACTTGTAGGATGTGTGTTACTATTGGCAACGTCATTATTGTATGGGCAGTTGAGCCATCGTCTTCATTCAGCCCCAGGTGCAACGTTGTCTGTTGGACCCAATCTCGCCAGTCCTGGTACAACAGTCATGGTTACCGGCTTTCACTATGTGGCTTCGAAAAAGGTGGAGGTATATTTCCAAAATCGAGCGAATGGTGTCGTGGACGCGGTTACAAATGGGGGAGGCTTCTTTAATGTCGCACTACAACTCCCAAGGCAATATAGTGATGGGCCATCGTATGTTTATGCTGTCAGTGACTCGATAACAACCAGGGTGCCACTCCATTTTGCCACGCCTTCTTTGACCTATACAGCGGCCGAGGCATCTAAAACCAGCAACGAGGATCTGCCGTCTTCTGTCCTTGTTCGTGGGACAGGGTTTATGGCCAATGAACAGGTCAGCTTTGAATTTCGTAATGAGGCGGCAACAGTACAGACAGGCAAACTCACGACAGATAGCAATGGCACCTTTACGCTTCCCATCAGTACAGAGGACGGATCCTATCAGAGTAGCACGCTGTTAACCATCAGCGATACTCGACACACACCTGCCTGGAGAATTCCCATCCACTTTACCCCGAGAATCCGAGTTTTGCCTGTCACGGGACCAGTCGGTACACGCGTTTCTATCTATGGAAAAGGTTTCAAACGATATGAAAACGTCAGACTATCGTTTCAAAGTACTGTTGTAGGCTGGGCCCATACCAATAGGTTTGGCAGATTTCACACTGCTTTTCAGGTACCCGGTACAGCCACCCTTTCACCATCAACGAATGATGTAAGTGCAGTCGGCCTACGCAGTGGAGTAGTGGCCTGGGCATCGTTCCAGGTACAACCTTCCTCCTCAGTCTACCCACGGGTCACTTCCCCCAACGGCTGGATTTCTAGCATGGGAAGCCAGTTTTCCCCCAACGGCAGAGTAGAAATAGTTTTCGTCGATCCCAATATCAGTTCCTCTTCCGTGGGTACCATTGTGAGAACTTTAACCGCATCATCTCGCGGACAATTTGCCACCATCTTCCAGATCCCGTCAACGGCGAGTCATAACAAGACATACAACATTGTAGACATCGATGATACAACGGGCATGAGTTCTGTAACCCCCATTTTTGTACAATAAGCGACGACGAGGATATAAGGGGAAAGCACAATTCAAAGCATTGCTCTCAATATGAGGATCTTGCGCCGCCTCTTAAAGAAAAAAGGCTTCGCAGACCTATCGGTGAAGAGAGATTGAAATACAAAGACAGGAGAGAGGGGTAGAGATGGCTGATATACCGGGGTACATTCATCCAACGGCTGATGTGGAAACAGGAGCAGAAATTGGAGCAGGAACACGGATATGGCAGCATGCGCAGGTAAGAGCATACGCAGCTGTCGGTGAACAGTGTAACATCGGGAAAGGGGTGTACATCGATACGCGTGTGCGCATCGGTTCACGTGTTAAGATTCAAAACTACGTCTCTCTCTTCGAAGGGGTAACGGTAGAAGATGGAGTTTTTATTGGACCGCATGTCTGCTTTACCAATGACCTGTTTCCACGTGCTATTACCCCGGCTGGTACCTTAAAAGATGCCCATGACTGGAAGATTTCGCCAACATCTGTCGGATATGGTGCATCTATCGGGGCCGGGGCCGTTATTGTATGTGGGATAACCATTGGAGCATATGCTCTGGTTGGCGCCGGCTCGGTCGTGACGAAAGATGTGGCTCCCTATACCCTCGTCTTTGGCAATCCTGCCTATCAACATGGCTTTGTGTGCAAATGCGCCCATCCCCTCTCAAAGCTGAAACACATGGATGGATATATAGAGGGGTGGTGTACATCTTGTCAAATGCAGTACCAGGTGGAAACATTTTTCTGAGGAAACGGGGATGATGCTTTTTTACCGTGCCTTCTAGATACATCCCATAATGACAGGAACGCTGGCCCCCTCACAGCTATGGGCAAGCATGACGTGCCCAATTTCAGTGGCATATCCTTGTATTCAAGGATCTCGGAGCCTCGCCTGTCAAATCCTGGCAAGCGATCTGTAAGCCCCGAAAGTAGTCAAGGGCCCATATCGTGTCACAAGGAAGAGGATCCTGGTGAAAACTGCCTCATCCTCATCAACCAGGAAAAAAGCATGAAGCCTCACCAGTTTATACGGGTCTTGCTCACTTTCGGTGGAAAAGCTCATCAAGATATGCGCCCACTTTCTCCTGTTGATGCTCAAGGAGGTGACGATTTCTTTCCAAAGCAAGCAACCTCTACCGAAAGCGAACAAGACCCCACGGGATGCGCAACGAGCTGACAGCAAGCTAGCACTAAATTTTCTGGAGAGGATGAAAAGCAGACAGAGCTCTCTGGCCCTCATGAAATGCCCAGAGGGGGAATGTGCACTTCGTTACGTGTGTTACTTCGTTTGGCAATCCCTCCTGTCTTAGTTGCTTGCGAGAAAGGAGGGGACACCAGCCACGGTTACACGCCGTTGCGGTGGTCCCCACCAGGCATTGCAGGCGAGCCGATCACGCCAACTCCAGCGATGATGGGAACGCACGGCACGAGGCAGTCGAGGAGGTGGAGAGATTTTTTCTGCCATTGTCGTGAGTGAGATCACCTCAACGTATTGGCTCCGCCAATGAGTCATCCACCTGCGGCGAAGGGCTCGCCCTGCCACATCCACCCATCGCATCGCTGCGAGCATGACTGGTTTGTGCTCAACCACAGCCGGCGAGGGCAAGAGACGGCGCACAGCGCTTACCCGACGGGCACGACTCCCTTTTGCACCGCGCCCCAAACACCGTTCTTTGAGAGCGCAAGGCTCACAATCGCTTCGGAACCCAAGATACGTCGCCCGCTGAGTAAAGGCATTTTCTTGACGAACTTCACTCAACCAAAGGCTTGATCCTGCGGGACAACGTAGGGTCCCGTTCTCTTGTAAGGCAAAGGCATCAGCACCAAAACGTCCAGTTGCTCCGCCAAACGCTGCGGCCCACTGCCAGGGGCCATACTCCTCTTGCGCGTCTTCCGTAGCTAAGAGCGAAGGGGGAGTCTCTTTGGGCAGTGCCCACTCCATCTCGCGTGGCTGAACTTCCTGCATCATCTTTCCAAGTGAAAGGCGTAGATTCCAGACCCATTGGCAGGCTATTTGCCACAGTTCCTGCCCACACTCGGTGGAGGAGCACCAACGGTCAGGGTCTTCTTCGACATCTTCATCCGCAAGCACTGCCTCAAAGGCTCCTCGCCCATGATAGAGATCCAGGACATCCTCGACGAGGAACCCATCGATGGGCAGGGTAGTGATGAAGATCTCATAGACCCACTCGCCGATGCACTTGCCGACCGAAGGACTCTTTCCTGACGTGGAGACGCAGTGCCGCGCCACAATGATGCGAGTTTGAGGCACTCCCTCATCCAATGATAACCAGCCGCCATCAAACAACTCAACGATCTCCTCGCTGTTCACTCTGGTTACCTTTGCTGTTAGGAGGTGAGCCAACACGCGTTGAATCTGGGGATGCTCCAAGACTCGATATCCCCTTGCCCGGGTGACAAAATACACACCGGCTTCAATCAGTTGAGCAATGGCTACAGTGTCACCATACTGCCCATCGAGACGAACGAGGGCAGCCTCTGGAGTGAGCGCAAAGAACTTCACATAGGTTGTAATGGCCTGGAGCGCCAACGCAAGCTCTCCTTGATAGTCACCATTGCCTCGACCCGCATAGGTGCCAATCCATTGACGGGTATGCATCTGAAGAGCGACCGTGCGAGTGCGGACGACCTCCCCTCGTTTTCGTCCGGTGTAACCTGGCGCACAGACCGCATCACGTCGGCGTCGAGGAGAAGGTAACGTTGGGTCACAGGGCAATGCTCGCTGCCGCGCTGCCTGACGGGTGGCATCGACATCAAAAACGATGTAGCGGCGTCCCTGCCGATCCCAAATTCCACCAATCGTCTCAGTGGTCCACCCTTCTGTGAAGCTGTTCTGCTCAAAGAGTTGGCGAAACGCTTCCAAGCAGGGATGATCGACGCACGCCAAGAAGCGACTCAACGTGGCCCGATGGGGAAGGTCAGCGCGCCCAAACAGGGCCATGAAGGCTGGTCCAAATGGAACCAAACGATGAAAGAAGTCGGCCAGTGTCCGTTCCCCACTAATGGCATATCCGAACAGGAGTGCAAGAAAATCAATCGGTTCATAGCTGCCGAAACGTCCGCGCACGAGACGGACTTGATGCGTGAAAGCTTCCAGAAGCCCTTTTGCGGCGAGATGCTGGGAGAGGATAACCACTTCAGCAAACCACGCAGGAACAGAGGGACGATTCGCTGGAGAGGTTTGAACCTCGATGTTCGGGTTCGGTATCATACCTAAAGAGACCTCCTCATGAGATGGTGTTTTGTTGCTCTCTCATTAAAGGTCTCTTTTCTTTCTATGCTGCTAGCTTGCTGTCAGCTCGTTGCGCATCCCGTGGGAAGACCCGTTTATGCAGCAGAGGATGATTGCTATGAAACCTGTAAAATTGTGGCATGGTATCTGGCAACCATGCCAACAATTTCGTCAAATGACGTTCCGGCGAGAACACGGTCATCTCCATCCAGTTGCTGTGCCATACCGATGCCAACGGCTGAGTACAGTATAGCTTTGATCTGACCCCGCAATTGGCCCCCTACTTCGGCAAAACGGTACAGCTCGTCTGCGAAGCCAGCGGCTCCAGCGGGACGGGGCTAACTTCTTCATCAATCTCGATGACATCTTGCTCTATGTGACCCATAGCTAAATAGATCATCTTCATGAGGTCGTCATCGATTCGCTCCCCAGCTTCAATGGATCCATACCACATAGACAACAAACGCGAAATCACGTCACCTGCGGCTCGTGCAGTCGTAAAGGGAACAGTATCTTGAAATGATGACAAATATGCCTATCGGTCATCCGTTCAGACGGCCAGCCGTCTTGGGGAAACTGCGGTCCCCACTACTCCTCGCCCCAATTGCAAAAGGTCGGAGTTACTTTTCCGTAAAATGTTCAAGCTGCCATTAATATCGGCATGAATGACCGTTCCATCCTTTGCCCGATACCAACTGCGAGCAATGCGCGTGCCGGCAAATATCGGTTTCTCAGCACGATTGGCCTGATACGTGGGAATGAAATCGTTGTCAAGAAAACTCGCTTTGCTGGTATAGCTTTCTTCCTGAAGGATTACCTGTATCCCGGCGAGCTTGGCCTTGTAGGTCAACTGGTCAATGAAACGAGCATGGGGAATTTGCACAAACTGCTGATTGTTTTTCCGCCCCATTGCCACTTCCTGCTTCCAGAGCGGATTTTTGCCGATGACTACTGTCCCAATCTCCTCGCTCACCAACAGGTCTATGATGCGACGGCTTGCCGTGTGCAGATAGCTGTCTACGCGGCGATTGCGCTTCGTCGTCACGCGATCCAGATGGCGCGAGGTGAAACGGTTCTCATGGCTCAGGCGGCTTTGCTGCGCGCTCCGTTGTTGGTTGTAATACTGATTGAGGCTTTTGATGGGCTTGCCACTGACCAGACGGGGGGCAAAACCAGGCTTGTTGCTGGTGAGTGCAGCCAGCACATTCACTCCCAGATCAACGGCCGCCACCAGAGTCGGATCAACCGACGTATCTTGTACTGCTTGCTCGTACACGACTTCAATCATGTACCCGTCAAGGCGAGGGATAATGCGCACTTGGGCAATCTTCTCCCAGTCCGTGATTTGTGTGGCTATCTCCAGGGGAAGACCCGATGGAACCAATTTCCCCGTTTTCTTAAAAGTCCTCTTGCCCAGTGCTTGCTTATCATAGATGAGCATGTTGCGCCCCTTTTCCTTGTGTTTGTATCCAGGCAGTTTGGGGCGTCCAGTGAACGAAGAGGGGTCTTCTTGATAGGCTTTGAGGGCTTCAAAAAAGCCGACCCAGTTTGTATGCAGTTGAATCAGGAGAGAATTACTTACCTTGCGAGGCAAAGCCTGATAGCACTCCTGCTGCTTCAAGCGATGAAAGATTTCCACATAGGGCACATATTTCCCCTCGTGGATAAAGGCTTGCCGAATCTGGTAATTAGCTTGATTATACAAGTTCTTGGACGCAAACGCTGCCGCATCAATCACAGCAAAGCGTGGATCAGCTCGATGAATGAGATGTCGTTCGACCAATTGCATCAGGCTTCCTCCTTTGCCTGGAGCTCTTGCACAACCTTCTCGGTTTTCCGTTTTGCCCGCCTCTGCCCGTAGAGTCGCGCACAAAACGCATAGATAATGCTCGCCAGATCAGCCAATAACTCTTCTTTATCGTTTTCTGCAGGATTGACGACTTCAATCACTCGTCCCTGCACAGAAAACAGCGTATCAATGTAGTGAAATCCGAAACGCGTCAGTCGATCCCGATGCTCCACAACCACCCGCGTGACGCTCGTATCTTTTAGGAGCGAGAGCAACTTCGGGCGGCTATCATTCACCCCGGAAGCAATCTCTTTGACTACCAGCGCTACGTGATAGCCACGCACCGTACAATACTGGCTCAACCGTTCCGCTTGTCGCTCTAAATTCTCCCGATGTTCGGATGAAGAGACACGTGCATAAATCGCGACTTTCTGAGTGGCTTGCACCGGCTCTTGCTCCGTCACGATAATGGTTCCTGATGGAACCTGATAGCCCTGGATCGTTCCATTCCGAAACCAGCGTAACGCTGTCCGATAACTAATTCCTTGTTGTTTGGCATACTGACTTAATTTCATAGTGACACAATAGCATAGACATATCCATTTGTCAACATTTGACATCATTTCTTGAAAACGTTCACAACACGCATATCCTGGTAAAAAGAGGCAAAAAGGATGTGAATATTCTTGCAAGCCACTCCAAGAAAGCGGGCGCAGCGCCACATTGAACGAGAATAGTGCCACAAAATGCTTGTTGTACCTCTTATACTAAACTCAAAGAGACCTTTATAGGGCATTTTACCAGAATAAAGACCTTCATTGTGCGAGGATCCTTTTCTCCCTTGGAACCGTTACGTCCCCTGCATGACGGCGTACATCGCACCGAGCCTATGCGCCCAACCAGAACGTTCCCCAACTGATTTATCGGAATGCATCAATTACTAGCCTATCCTGCTGCTACCCATAACCAGAAGGGATCTTCTTCCATCTCTATAAGGGTGAGGAACAAGGAGGGTCTGGCTCGTCGACGCACGGTTGTACGACAACGCAAGGTGTCACAGAGTCAGCACTTGCCCATAGCCTCGATAGGACTTTGTCTGCCTATGTTTTCAACGACACGGAGGGAACCTGTAATGGATCATGTAACGTCACTTGAGGATCAGCTCAGTAGCTGGTGCAAGCACTTTACCGGGCACCTGCCCGACAGCGTTCGTGCAGGGATCGCGTATGCATGCTTTCTCCCTGCTCAGCTCCCCTGTCTGAAGGCTTCTGTCACCATAGCACCGTGTACCATGAGCTCATTTTCCACCCCAGTGCATTGCACTGCTCCAAATTGGAGCAGTGCAATGCAGATGATTCTTGTATTATACCTATTGTGAACATATCATCCCTATTACTTCAAATAATCCTATAGATGCAGCTACTCATTACCTTTTATTCTTGGAAATTCTGCATCACGAGATCATCATCTCTTTCTTGAAAGGAATATTACGATGCATTTGTTTCGTCGCCGACAGACCCGCCATCGAGACCAGGCACCGCAGCCCGTGGAGCCACAGGCTATCGATGATCGGGTGCGCTCGACTGATACGCCATATTTCCTCCCCAAGGACGCCGAAGAAGATTCGCGCCTGAATTTTCAACACCGTGCGCTCTATGCGGCCATTGGCAACCACTACCTTGCCCCGCTCACACCCGAGACGGACACGATTCTCGATGTGGGCACCGGCACTGGCATCTGGCCGGTAGAGATGAGTCACCTCTTTCCCAAGGCACACATTCTCGGCCTGGATGTTTCATCCACGTCTTTTCAGCACCCATCAACAGCCGCATACACATTCATGCTCGGTGATATCTTGCACGGACTCCCCTTTCCAGACAAGCAGTTTGCGTTTGTTCATCAACGGCTGCTGGTAGCCGCGATTCCCACGGCCCAGTGGCCCACGGCGATCAAGGAACTCATCCGCGTAACGCGTCCTGGCGGATGGATCGAAATACTGGAAATCGGAGTCACAATCAAGCAGGCTGGACCTGAGACAACACGGCTCCTCGCCTGGATGGGAGCGTGCAGTAAAGAACGCGGGTTTGATATGGCAGTGGTGCCGCAGTTGGGCCAGATGCTCATCGAGGCTGGAATCCAGGATGTCGAAATCCATCATATTCCAGCCCCCTTAGGTACCTGGGGAGGGCATGTTGGCGCAATGCTCAAGGCAAACGTCTTGAGTGCTTTCGGCGCGCTGAAAGGGATCTATTGTACCCAGGCACAGATGAGCCCGGCGCACTTTGATGCCTGGGTCAAGGACGTCTCCGAGGAATGGGAAACGCTGCGTGCTTCCTATGTGTTCCACGCGGCCTATGGAAGAAGAGCACTAGGCGCATGAACAACTCCCTCTCCCCACGCGGCCTCCGTCTCACCGCGGCGCAAGCGCACCGTATGATCCAGTATATCCAGCGCTACCGCCATTTTGCCTGGGAGCAACTTGAGCCAACTGCCGAACGCAATATGGCGCTGCGGGCACTACAGGCGCTCCAGGGGCAGATCATGAGCCAGATGGAACCACAGAACGAGCGTATCACGCTCATGCTGCCCATTCTGCCGGATGAGCGTCTGGCCATGAAGATGATGATCAATCATGTCCTTGAGCACTATGAAGGCAGTCCGCCGTCCAAGGAGCGCAGCAATGCGATTACCGAACTGACTGGGTTGAAGTCCATCCTCGAGAGCGACATCTTCACCAGCTAAGCAGGATCCTCTCTGTGTCACGATGCGGCTCGCACCATTGAAACTGCGAGGAGAAGCAGCGGGCCGCCATTTTGCCTGGAGAGAGGGCTGCGTGAGACACATGAGGTAGGACCAGGAGTGCGCCGGTTCGCTGATCGATCCTTTGTATGTGAAGGTGGCGCGATGAAGCGCCGGCACAGTGTGGCTCTAAGTGCGAGGCGACTGCATACCAACACGACACAACGCACGTCGATCCCGATGGGGTGCAATTCATGTGGGAGATACGTCCTACGGGACAGATGATATGAGAACGGTTGAGCGTACCACCGACGAAGGTGACACTTGAGCGTGCAGGAGCACACATGAGTGGGCATGTGGCGGATACCAGTGCTCCCCTCCACCAGCCCGGGAGGAGGCGCAGCGATAGAGATGCGTGATTCGGCTGGTGGAGGGGAGCACTGGCACCGAACGAAGAGCTATTCTGCTGTCGAGAGCGATACGAGTACGAGTTCCCAATCGAAGAATAGGACGGCAGGCATCCTATCTGGCTCATTCTCTCGTAGTCTGTCAATCGGAAATTGACGGGTAAAGATGTTCGAGCTTAATCGAAGCATCTTCAGCGGTAAAGCACCAATTGATGGTCACAGCGGCTTGATTGCGCCGAGTCGTCCATGCTGTGACGTGTTATTGGGCCACTTCCAAAGAGGGCAGCCGTTGCGAGAGGCACTGTCGATCCAACGCCGAGAGTTCAATTTCGGCCATGTTGAGCCAACTCCCATGCTTGGGGGTGTAATGCGCCTCGAAGCGTTGACACAGCCGGCGTGCCTCAGCAACCGGACACAACCTCGTAGAGCATCGCCAGGATATGGATATTAAGATTATCCATCACCAGGGCAATTTTGTCGGCGCCAGGATAGTGCTCATCAGAAAGCTGACAGATGAACTGAGCCCGTTGTTGCTTGGTCCGCTGGGCCGCAACCATTGTGTAGCGCACACCGGTGAGGGGTTCACAAGCCAAAAAACATTGCAGACACCCTCTCGCACGTACTCATAGTCTTCGCGTTTGGGTACCCTGGTTTCATCTCCAAGGAGTGGCGGCTCTCAGAAAGCAGTTGCGTATTGATTTCATCCATACACACTTGCGGTCGTGTCAGATTGTAGGGATGGGTATAGACCGAAAGTACATCTTTTATATGATAGGCAAACTCCGCCTCCACCTGGGTGGGAATGCACCACTGCTGCATCATCCACGGTTTGCGTTCATCGGCCAAGAGCACCTGGCGCACCGTTT
This sequence comes from Dictyobacter halimunensis, assembly GCF_036245075.1. Lineage (NCBI taxonomy): Bacteria > Bacillati > Chloroflexota > Ktedonobacteria > Ktedonobacterales > Dictyobacteraceae > Dictyobacter > Dictyobacter halimunensis. The sequence continues at coordinate 3,287,385 of NZ_BSRI01000001.1, read as the reverse complement.
CATGGCTAATGGTTTCCACGTAACCCAGTTCGGCCAGGGTCGAGGCAAGCAGTCGCAGCGTCCAGCGCATTGTCCCCTCGGGGGGAGTACTACAGGCCAACTCAATCAGATGGGCTTCCTGATTGCCATCCAGACGACGACAGCGCACACGGCTGGCTTTCGCAGGCGAAATGGCCACCTGGACCGAGGCCGTTGTACAACAGATATGGACACAAGCGACCGTTGCCATGCTAATGTCCAAGGCTTCGGCAATCCTGGCATCGCTCCAGTCTGGCCCATCTTGGCCGGAATCAGCCTTCAAGAGAATAAGTTCACGAGCAGCCGCTTTCCCGCTCTTGATCATCTCAGACAACTTCTGGCGTTGTTGTGGTGTCAGTTTCACGATATACTTTTTCATGGAGTCTTCCTTGAGTTGGTTTTTGTGTAATCTCAAGGATAACCCTTTTTCTTTTTACTTAGCAATCTTGTTTTGACAGACTACTAGTGCTCTGTCAATGTTCTCTTGACGAGTCGCATCTGTTCGCGAAACCGCGCCAAAATTGGACTTGGCATTTGTCTTCACTTATCAATCTTAGCTTGACAGAGCACTAGTGGGCCCATCGTATCGGAGTTGGTGACGCGCATCAAACACATACACAGCAACGCGTACATCTAAGAAGATAGAGAGCAATCACTGATGTCTAGCCAACTGGACTGGCCGTCACGATTGCTCTTCCACTCCATACAAACAGAACCAGCCCAGAAGCGGCTCAGTCAAGGCCTCTTGAGCACCAGATTACAATGGTTCTCTCAGCAGCTGTTTACGTGTTTTTTTCTAAATACGATACATCGTGCGGGAACCAGCTGCAGGAAGACGAATGACTTCTCATATCCCTGGCTGAATCCACCGGTGTACCGTCGTATCATCCACGCTCAGGACGTTCGCGACTTCAGGAACCGTCAGATATTCAGACATGCATTTCCTCTTCTATCCAACAAGATGTCTACGTTCCTTCCACATATGTAGCAGATTTGTTTGCTCAGCTGCTTATTTTGTGGCAATTTTGCATTTAATTGCCACAAAATAAATTTAATGTTATTTAATATCATATTGATGTATTAATTAGTAATTTGGAAAATTAATAAATAAAATGTATAATATTTATATGATGATCTTAAAGCGTATTTTGAATGATTTATTTATATCTGGCGTAGGTTAAGCAATGATCAGCATGCCAGCCACTGTAGAATTGAGGATTTTTCCTTTATAGGGATGTACCAGTGGCGCCAGGTATTACTGGATTGTTTTTTACTTACACCCTCGCCATTGGGTCTTCGGAGGTACACTTGAGAAAAACATTGCGCCAGAAATGGCAACCTCGCCTTGCGCTCATCACTAGCACTACGCTCCTGCTTTTGATTACGCAGAGTATCATGGCGGGAAACTCAATGACGCTGGCAGCGACCCAGAGGCCGCAGGCCGACATGGTCAGCATCCCCGGACATGTGATCCCTTTGGTCCAGCATATGACCCCGATATCACACACCGCCACCAATAATCTGCTCCACCTGGGGATCAGCTTACAGCTGCGCAATCAGGCTGAGCTGGCTGCTTTGCGAGCAGCTCAGGAAAATCCGTCTTCGCCTTACTATCATCACTATCTGACGCCTCAACAGTTTACAGCTCAATTTGGACCTACGCAGAGCACCGTCGATAACGTCGCCAGCTATTTGCGTAGCCAGCATTTGACCGTTACCGGCGTGTCGCCAAACCGGTTAATCATCAACGCCGTTGGCACGGTAGGAGCCGCAGAAAGCGCCTTTCATGTTGTCCTTTATAACTATGCTTATCGCCTCTCTCCTCCGATCTATATCTATGCACCAAATACAGATCCTGTTGTGCCGAACTATCTGGCAGGTGATATCCAGAATATTGCCGGATTGAACAACATCCCACACAATCATTATGCGCACGTACAACATACAGCTCGCGGCACGCAACACCCTGGACAGCCGTACGCAGCCACGAAGTTTGTCACCAAACCGCTGCTCGGGCCTGGTGGTGGCTATACACCACCCGAATTGCGCGGTGCATACAACGTCAATCCTTTGATTAGTGCCGGCAATGATGGCACGGGACAGACCATCGGCGTGTTTGAATTAGACGGCTATCAAGCCTCTGACATAGACTATTACCGCAGCAAGTATGGTCTGGGCACCGGTCACTACACCAATGTGCTGGTCGATGGGGCCACCAGCAACCCAGGAAGCGGCGCAATTGAGGTCACCCTGGATATGGAAGTCATCTCCGCGATCGCCCCCGGCGCTGCCCAGAGGGTCTATATCGGCCCCAACTCCACAACTGGTCTCAATGACACCTACAACCGCATCGTCACCGACAACCTGGTGAAGGTCACGACAACCAGCTGGGGACTATGCGAAGCTTCTTCAGGCACCGCTGAGTTGGCCGCCTTAGATAGTATCTTCACGCAAGGAGCCACTCAAGGACAGGCCTTCTTTGCCGCCTCAGGCGACTCAGGGGCTTATGATTGTAATGGCGGCGGCGGCAGTGGCTCAGCGCTAGGGGTTGATTCGCCCGCCAGTGATCCTAATGTGGTCGGCGTTGGTGGCACCAATCTGCAGCTCGGCAGCGGAAACACCTATGGCAGCGAGTCCGCCTGGGGGAGCACTGGCGGTGGCGGCGGTGGCGGCGGCATCAGTTCATACTTCACACGTCCCAGCTACCAGACGGGCACGAATCTGACCCAGACCAATCGCATGGTGCCTGATGTCTCAGCCGACGCCGATCCCCAGAGCGGCTATTCCGTCTACTGTACAAGCTCTGGCTCGTACTGCTCAGGCTGGCTATCGATTGGCGGAACCAGCGCGGCCGCTCCCCTATGGGCCAGTGTAGCTATTGACATCAACCAATACCTGGCATCAGTGGGCAAGCCGACGCTGGGAAACGCCCATCAGCCATTTTACAGCGTCTACAATAACGGCACGCCCTATAACTCCTTCCATGACGTCACCACGGGCAACAATCTGTATTATCAGGCGGGACCCAACTATGACATGGCCAGCGGTATCGGTACTCCCAACGCCGCACAACTGGCGAGCACCATCGCCGGTGGAACCACACCCACACCTACGCCAACGCCAACCAGGACGCCCACATCTACCCCTACGCCCATACCGACAACGACACCCACACCTACGCCAACGCCAACCAGGACGCCCACATCTACCCCTACGCCCATACCGACAACGACACCCACACCTACGCCAGGAACGCAACTGGTACCAAATGGCGGCTTCGAGAACGGGAGGAGCCCGTGGGTAGAATATTCCAGTGGCGGCTTTGAGATGATCACCAACACACTATCCCATAGCGGGAAATATAGCGCATCTCTCTGCGGCTACAGCAACTGTAATGACTACCTTTACCAGGTCCTGACCATCCCCAGCAACAGCAACAAGATCGTCTTAAGCTACTGGCTGTATAGCCTGACCACCAAGAGCAACACCAACGTCTGCGCCGATAGGCTTACAGTTGCGTTACTGGCCGCCAATGGTAGCCCGATCAATGTTGAAGCCACCCATTGTAATGCAAACTCCCACGGATGGGTAAAGTATACATTTGACGTGACCTCAGCGCTGTCAGGCCATAGCGGTCAGCAGGTTATCCTCTACTTTGGCAGCACAACCACGCGCAGCAACCCGAGCGACTTCCTGGTAGATGATGTGTCAATGCTTGGCAGCGTGAATACCCAACGTGCGTGATGGATAAGCAGATCCCACTCCGATGCGTGAGAAGAGAAGCAAGAAAAACACCATCGATTCATCATCGGAGGGATCTGACTATAAGTCGTTAGGTGGGGACCCAGCGCCTTTTCCTGTGGCCAGATCAGGTTCCTGTGACCTCCCCCCGAATGCAGTGGGGTATCGGCGAGGTCCCATAAGAGTATCTCATGGCTCTTTTCCGTTACCCTCTTCCCGACATACGCAAGATAGCCATTCCTGTGTCATCCGGCTCTCCAGTCCCTGTTTTCGAAAGGACGCGGTGGTTTTTCCGGTATGGATCTCTTCATGACACTCCCGGCACACCACCCATGTTTTGCGCCGTCTTGCTGCCATCTGTTTGACCCAGACTGGTCTTTCTTTCCTCCCTGGTTTCTCTAAACCTGCAAGTTTGCGGAAAGCGAAAAAACTGCTCGAAGTGGTAACAGAAGAGCGTTTACAGATTTAGGAACGAACCGCCTCTACCGTCAATAATGCCCTCATGATGCACCGTGCCCTGATGTTGTATAGGTTTCGCTATCGGCCGCGTTATGAGCAGGAAATGCATTGAAAGGGTGTGGCCACGGCGAGAAATGACTTACTCCAGCCCTTTCTAACGGCCTCCCATAACCCACTTCCTATGGAGCAGGTATTGCTTCTGGCAAAATTGGAGGCCGTACGCTCGTATCTGCGCAAAGGAACAGTTATCTATGCTGACTATGTCGATGACATTGTTGCTCCTCTTCGTCGGGCAATCGAAGCCATGGGACTTACCGCCGAGCTCTATACAGGTGCAGATAAGTCAGGATTTGAACCCCTCCAAGCCATGAAACCAGGAAACGTCCCGATTGCTGGCACCAAGCCGGTGATGTTTTGGAAAAGCCGCTCTGATTTTATCACTCGGCTTCTGGCAGACACGTGCGAACTATGCGGTTCTCAGAGAACTGTCAGGTTCATCACGTGCACAAACTCGTTGATCTGAAGACGCGGTGGACAGGTCGACGAGAGAAACCAGAATGGGTCAAACGGATGATTACCTTGCGTCGAAAGACGCTGGTCGTCTGTATGCCATGTCACCGAGCAATTCACTCGGGAAAGCTTGTTCTCTCACAACGTACCTGTGATGTTCTGGAGAGCCGGATGAGCTGAAAGGCTCAAGTCTGGTTCGGAGGGGGCGTAGTGAAACCTAATGCAGCAATGTATCAAGGCGCACGACGCCTACCCTATACGCATTTAACCATTGGGTTGGCTCTAGCTGCTTGCCGACACGGCAAACGAGTACGATTCTACAAAACTGCTGCTCTGGTCAATGACTTGCAAGTTGCTCAGAAGACATTAATCCTTTCCAACTTCATGGCTCGCTTTACCCGACTTGATTTACTCATCTTGGACGAGCTGGGCTTTATCGCCGTTGACAAAGCTGGAGGCCAGTTCCTCTTTCAGCTTGTCGGCGACCTGTACGAGCAGATTTCTCTCGTTATTACTAGCAATTTGCGCTTTGGTGATTGGAATTCTATTTTTGGTGATCCAACACTCACGATAGCCTTTCTTGATCGGCTGATTCACAAAGGACGGATCGTGGAATTTGTTGGGGAGTCGTATCGCTATCTCCATCGGTTGCAGCAAGCAGAGGCATGGGCCCCCCTCTTTTCTATCTTTAGCCCCTTCCTCCAAGTGGGTAGAGTGATTAACAGTGGGTAGGTTGGAAGAGTAACACTTGGAGGTTTTTTTTGTGTTCCTGGGTAGGATCAAGCCTAACAAAACGGTAGTTTGCACATTCGCGTAAACACTCCATGGAGCGCACGAGCTCTAGCATGCACCCAACAGGGTCCTTCCAGGGAAATGAAAGCATGAAATGAGCGGGACATACCAGCGTATGGTATACTCTAACAAGCAAGCAGCATAACAGATGAGTGATCCATTTTCTATGTGGATGAAAAGGGCACATTACGTGGAAGAGCACAACACTCAGACAATAGACACGACCAAATCCAATGCAGGAAAGCTCAAGGCCTCAGGCGTCACTCATCGCTCTGAACCATCTGCTTCTCGCATACATGAAGGGGGAGCGTGTTCATGGGCATCTTCCCCTCCAGTACCGCCCAGTCAAATTGAAACAGCCCTGCTAAAAATGGCTGAGGGTATCATTATTCTCGACACCCAGGGCAGAGTTCAATGGTTGAATGAGGCTGCGCTGATGCTCCTGGAATTATCATGCAAAGATATTCCATCGGGCACATCCTTTCTGGACCTGTTTCAATCCCTGCGGGCCTCTGATCTCAACTATCATCCTCTCTCACCAGGTCTCAATTATGAGCATCTCATGGAGCTGGCCAGTGCAGGGCCAAACAAGCAGACGATCCTCTGTTTTTTACCCTCTGGTCACACGCTCTGTGTCGATATCGTGTATACACTCTTACAAGAAGAGGAACAGCCAACAAAGATCCTTTGTCAGTTGCACAATCTGACAGATTTTTATCTGCAGCAGATACAGATCTCCCAGAACAATGCAGCACAGCTCTCCTTAATCCATGCGATCTTCCATCTTCACGATCTCCTGGCAGTCTCACCGCCGGAAGAGGAGCTCTCAATTCCCTCCTCTATCCATATCATCGGGCAACACCTGGCTGATCTGATTCGAGATCTGTTGGAGGGCCAGGCCGTCTTTCTTTTCTCGCTGGGATCGCTCGACCAACGGCTCTACTACATAGCGTTCAGCGGCCTGACGGCAGAACAGACTGAACTACGCTGGAAGAATAGTGGGCGCTATAGACTGGCTGATTTCCTGGACCCAGGCGCGATTGAAGACCTGCGTGCGCAGAAGCAGGTTACCATTGACCGCCAGCATATGCATATCCCATTTGCAAAACCGGTCGACTTGCCGTCTTCATACCTCTTCTGGACCCCTCTGTTTCTCAAACAGGAGTTGGTAGGGGCATTTGTACTGGGCCGCGACTATCCCTGCAATACCGAAGAGAGCGAGCTGGTGCGCGCCGTCGCGACCCTGACGACGTTGATGATCGAATACGCACGCTCTTTCGCCCCACTGGATCATGAGAAGAGCAACGAGATGGTCCTGCAAGCCACCAGTCAGATTATCGATGCTTTTTTAGATCTGACCAGCCATGAGCTCAAGACGCCACTCACTACAACCATGGGCAATATCCAGCTCGCGCTGCGGCGCCTGGAGAAGCTGAAAGACCAGATCAACAGGCAAGAAGAGGTCATCAGCAAAGACATCGAACGGGTACAAGATCCTCTGGAAGCGGCCAATGAGAGTGCGCGTACCCAGCAACAAATGATTGAAAACATGATCGATGACGCCCAGATTCAGAAGAAGACGCTGCAGCTCCATAGGCGGCGCGAAGAATTGACAAAACTGATCAAGAAAGCGGTGGCACAGCAACAGAAACATTCTCGTGACCGGCAGTTCCAGCTCACGCTGCCACCACAGGAAGTATGGGTTAGCATTGATCCCAGGCGCATCAACCAGGTCATGCACACCTATCTGTCAAACGCCCACCGCCAATCGCCGGCCAACCAACCCATTGAAGTAGCACTACGCGTTGACACATCGCAAGCCTGTATCAGTGTTCATGATACAGGACCAGGTATAGCGCCAGAAGAGCAAGAGCACATCTGGGAGCGTCTGTATCGCTCCCAGGGAACGGCTCCCCAGCATGAACTTGATCTCAGCATGGGCATACGTTTTTATCTCTGCCGCACACTGATTGAGGCGCATCAGGGTACCGTGGGCGTAGACAGTACGCTCGGCCATGGCACTACCTTCTGGTTCTCCCTGCCACTCGTAGAACAGGCGGGGTAAAACAATGGAGTGAACCCATGTTGCCGGTTCATGCACCCTTTTGATGATGCAAGACGCGCAACCGCAGAAGATCAAAATTTGCTCTCCATACCAGGAAAAGCGGAAACATATCTCCCTCTCATCAGCAAATACATCACTGACAGAACCACGCCTCCTCAAAAGGCAACTATAACTCGTCGTCGCCAGACGTCACAAGGCGTCAGCATAACAGGCCAACCGTCGGATCATGGTAGTTAAACGTCGGAGAGGGCGTATTGGGGACGGATCGGGGGCGTGTTGGGGTCGTGGACACGGTGGCTCAAGGGAACATTCGGGTCCTCGCACACACGCTCTTCCGTACATGTGGCAATGTGCCGCCACATGTGCTACACACAAAGACGCGCGCACGCCCGTACAACAAGCGTACGCGCTTCACCCCAGCATCAACTGCAAGATACGGCTCATCCTCGCACGCAGTTGCGCGGAGGGAACAGAACCGTTGCTCGTCGAGCACTCACACCCGCGTGTACCTCGTTCCATCGCACCGATCGATCCGATTGTTCGCTCTCCTTCAGCGTGCTCATACGATCAAATCCAGGCGCAAAGGCGGCAGTGGCTCAAGCCAGAAGGTTTCCTGCATCATCGCGCGGCTTTTGCTTCCTGGATCAGCCTGGCACGCGTGGCACACCGGCATGCAGAGGCACAATACCACGCGGTATGTCCATCAAATGTCGCTGGTAGCGGTCCCTCTTGTTCCAAGATGACGAGGTGATACGATTGATCATCCACCCGCGCATAGGCCCCCATTGGAGCGATCTCGCCAGCTTTCCACAGTTCTTGTTGACATTCATCACATTTCATACAGACCTGCCTCTCCCTCTCAGGGAAATGCCTAATACCTACCGGTTGTACCAGCACAATACGACACAGCGGGACGAAGAGGATCGCGAGCAACGGAACCTCGGCACTTCTCTCGCGTTGTCATAAGCAGAACAGAGCTTTTCTTTTCCAGAGATGGTGCCCTCTTTCTCCTACCTGTTCCTTTCCAAAGGATACTCCTCCGTCCATCATTCCTGCTGTGATAAAAGTCGCTCCCCTTCCTCGCCACGCTTCCCGCTGAGAAACCGCTGGCCCGCTGCCTCTTCATGTTTTGACAACATGGCACGCAGCCAACCAGTTCTTCCCTCCTCGCTACCCCCCTTCGATGGCGAGAGGTAAAAAAGAGAGCTTGACCCTTTTGATTGTTCATCGCATCACATACGTCTCGGTGCCGCTCGTCGGAGGCGTGTGTAAAGCATAGTGGCTTGGAACGCTTCCACGCAATCGCTCCTCTTCGTAGCCATGCCTGGCACGAGAGATAGAGATGTCATGGGATGTCCCTTGGTTATGGGTATGAGCAGAATAGCCTATGTATTCGTTCATTTCAGCCCATGCCTGCAATTGATGTGACTATGCTCCTTGCGGGGGGATATGGACGTACAGGCATACTGACGAGGCGCGCCTTCTTCGGTATGCGACATATGCCGATTGTATAGTGTAGACCTTGCACGAGAACCATCGTCTTTCTTTCGGCATGTATGGTATGGTGAGGGTGGTTACAAAGAAACCCTGGAGTTCTTCACCAGGATCTCTTTAAGCCGGTGGGTGCTCGCAACTATGGCCTGCTTGGAACATCCAAGCAGGCCATGCCCCTGCCTCGCTCTCAACACGTCGACGCCGATCTCCAGCACATCTCGTCTACCTGCTCCATAGTAGGCAGATAGCAAGCAGGAACGGGCCATCTTGCATTCGCATCCCCCACAATAGCAAACGTTGACCTTCCACCGTGCTGCCACCAGGAGGTGCCCAGGGAACTACTTCCGTTGTAGTAACAGGGCTAAGCGTCTGGTTCCCATTGCTGTCGCATCTTCCATATTTCTCTCTTTGTACAAAATACGAAAGTGTCAGAACTGCTTGCCCCAGATGTGGTATAGCAAAGCAGGAAGCTAAGCACAAAACGAGCGTAAAAACGAGGCACAATAGATCAAGTTCCATTACTCCTCGACAATTCAGAACTTGTCTGTTTCCCTCTTGACTCCGTACCATACTACAGAGTGTATAGTTTCTCTGAAGGAGTTGCAACGATGGAAATCTTCTCAATTGGACAAGTTGCTCGCCGTGCTGGCGTTGGTGTGGAAACCATTCGCTTCTACGAGCGTGAGGGATTGCTGGAGGAGCCTGCGCGCCGCACCTCTGGCTATCGACAATACCCGCAGGATGCCGTGACCCGGATTCGCTTTATTAAACGGGCACAGCAACTTGGGTTCTCTCTCAAAGAGATTGCCGAACTACTCACGTTGCGCGTGGATGGGCAAACGTCCTGTGAGCAGGTGAAAGAGCACGCCGCAGCGAAGCTTGCAGAAGTCGAGCAGAAAATAGTCGAACTCCAACGGATACGACAGGCTCTCCTTCACGTTGCGTCTCTCTGCGCTGGAGAAGGCCCAAAAGGTCGCTGCCCCATGCTTGACGCGCTTGAACATGATACAGAAACGGATGAACCATGAACAACAATGCCCTCCTGGCAACCTTGACCTGCCCCAATCCGACCTGTCAGCATCAGCAACAGGCTCTGATGCCGACAACCTTTTGCCAATTAACCTACACCTGTGAGGTGTGTTCCATGACACATGCTCACAAAAACGGAGACTGCTGCGTGTTCTGCTCCTATGCGGATACGCCCTGCCCCTCTATGCAAGAAGGGGAAACATGCCGTTCTCCAGGTCTTTCCGATCAAGAGACCACTGCTCTGCAAGGATGAGAAAAGGAATGGAAGCTCATGAATCAATCTTCCCTCGATCTGCTGGCTTTACAGTTAGCTACTCACCTCGATTGTACGCAGGACGCTGCCTGCCAGCACATCATGCGAGCCATGGTCGAAACTGGCCAGCCTCTCTCGCTCATGCATCTGGCCGAGCGCTCGCAGATGAGCCAGGAGAAACTGGCAGCGCACCTGGCACGTGTCTCAGATGCTGAGTTTGACGAGCAGGGCGACATCGTCGGATGGGGGATCACGCTCCTGCCTACCCAGCATCAGTTTGTGCTTTCGGAACTCCTCCTCTTTACCTGGTGCGCCTTCGATACGGTTCTGTTTCCTCCTCTACTTCAAGTCGAAGCGCATGTTCAGTCGGAATGTTCGGCGACCAGCCAGCCTATTACGTTTGTCGCTACACCAGAAGGCATTGCGGATCTTCTTCCAGTCACGAGCGTGTTGTCACTGATCCTTCCCACTGAGCGATGTGAGTGCGTGCGCAGCACTTCTGTGAGCAATCCCTGTTTTTCCAGTCGGAGGAGGCTGCCTCGCCTTGGATGGCACTGCACCCCGACGCGGTACTTCTCTCGGTTGAGGAAGCGGCACGTCTTGGATACATGGTCGCCAACCTGTGACCACACGAATCTGCGGCTTCATGCGGCGGTGGGCCAAACCGTTACCACGTCTCGATGTGGGAGAAAGAATGACCTCGCATCAACACATTTTGGAGTGGAAGGAAAAACAGCCTCGCTCCTTATCTGGGATAACGCTTACAGTATCCTCTGCCGGATCGTTGCCTCTGCTACTGTATTAGTTTGGTAGGGGGAGGGGATCTAAATAATATCTTACAGTATCCTCTCCCGAATCGTGCCTGATTAGGGCGTCGATTTTCGAAGTAGGTGGCGAGAGAAGCGTTTTTTTGAAGGGGATCTGTCAGCTCATTTTGTGGGTTTGATAAAAGAAGTTGCTGGATGCCGGGTGTCATTTATTGTATCACCAAAAGGGACCATGACAAGAAAAGCGGACATGCCCGCTTTTCTTGTTGCAATAAAATGAAGCGCACCCGCTGCTGGGAGCGGCGGAGTTGCTTGATCTTTTTATCTATGCTCTCAAAGGTTCTTTGTTAGCTGGCATAGCATGGTAAGGGCATGGAGGTCAAGAGAGCGGCGAAGCATCTCGGCCAGTCGATCGTATTCGTGTTCGCGACTGAACGTGATGGGTGCGAGCGGCCCACGCTGGGAGGAGCGACGCTGAACCAATACGGAGAGAACAGCCTGCCTGAACTGGTCGTTCTCGAAGAGTCCATGAAGCGAACAGCCTGCACACCATCCCTCCTCATCTATCCACCCGTCCTCCTGTCTGGCATCGACGCGAAAGGCTGCATGGCCTGGCGCTCCATTTTGTACAGGGGCGCGGGTCTGTCCGACATGAATCTGGTAGCCCTGAAGCTGGGTCTCCTCGACGTTGGCGAAAAGTCCGTATTTTGCCTGCGGGTCAACAGATGCCTGACTGCGTTGCGTCACTTTCTCGTCAAGTGATCCGAAAACCGTTTCGAGTGGGAGAAGCCCTAATCCAGCTTCCACGCTGCCGGCTTCCGCCTCCACACCGGAGGGATCGCTTACCCGCTCTCCAAGCATCTGGTAGCCGCCGCAAATACCAAGCAGCGCAATGCCTTGTTGGCTACACTGACGGATATGCTGCGCGAGTCCTTGTCGCCAAAGCCAGGCGAGATCAGAGAACGTATTTTTTGTGCCCGGTAAAAGAATGAGGTCGGGATGCGGAGGAAATTCATGCGGATGGGCAACGACATGCAGATGGACACGCGGATCAGCGGCCAGGGCATCGAATTCGTCATAGTTGCTCAAATAGGGGAAGCGCACCAGCACAATGTCCACTGCCGCGCTATTCGACTGCTGCTGCTGTCGCAGCAGTGCCGCTGTTCCTGTCTGCAGTGAAACCGAGTCTTCTTCGGCGATATGCAGGCGTTCGAGAAATGGGAGCGTTCCCAGGACAGGAATGCCGCTTCGAGCAGCCAGCATGCGCTCACCCTCGCGCCAGAGGGAGAAATCACCGCGAAATTTGTTCACGATCAACCCCTTGACTCGCGCGCGTTCTTCGGGCTGAAGGAGCATCAACGTGCCCAATAAGGTGGCGAAAATACCACCTTGATCGATATCGCCAACAAGCAGCACAGGAGCATCGGCGAGCGCCGCCACGCGCATATTGACTAAATCGTACTGAGCCAGGTTGATCTCAACTGGACTTCCAGCCCCTTCGATAATGACGAGATCAACGCTCTGCCGAAGCGTGATCAGCGCGGATTGGACGATCTCGTCAAAGCCTGTACGCTGCTGATAGTAGGCTCGTGCCTCCATGGTTCCCAATGGTCGCCCCATCACAATGACCTGGCTGCGTGCATAGCTCTCCGGCTTGAGCAAAATAGGATTCATCTCAACTGTTGGTTCGATCCCTGCGGCCTCTGCCTGCGTCGCTTGCGCACGTCCAATTTCACCACCACTGCTTGTCACGGCTGCATTGAGGGACATATTTTGCGCCTTGAAGGGGGCAACCCGATATCCCTCCTGCGCAAAGAGGCGACAGAGACCGATCACGAGCGTACTTTTGCCAACGGATGAAGCGGTTCCCTGGATCATCAGGGTACGTGCGAGATTCATAGCACCTCTCCCAACACATGGAGCGTGTATTGCCACACATCGCGTTGAGGTGTGGCAACACGGATATACTGAGGTAGTCCAAATGAGGAGCAGTCCCGCACAAGGATACCTCTGGACAAGAGCCGTTGCCGAACGGCACGCGCATCTCCAACGGCAATCAGACAAAAATGGGTTCGCGATGGTATGATCCGCAGGCCCTGCTCTATCAAAGCCTGGAAGAAGGCGTCGCGCTCCCGGGACAGGGCATGGAGCGTCGTGGTCAAATGGACACGGTCAGCAAGTGCCGCGATACCAGCAGCCTGCGCGTACGCATTCACACTCCATGATGGCAGATGTGCACGCACCCGCTCAAGCACTTCTGCTGGCCCAACGACGTAGCCCAGACGCACACCAGCCAGAGCGCAATCTTTGGTCAGTGACCGCAGCACCAGGAGCGGAAACGGCGACGAGGCATCGACGAATTCAAGCGCCGAGAACGCCTCTTGCGGCACGAGAAAACGCCAGTAGGCCTCGTCAACGACCAGGCACGTGCCGATGCTCTGACAGACCTCGACCAGAGACGAGAGCGATTGTCGATTGAGCCATGTTCCCGTCGGATTATTCGGGTTGCAGAGCCAGAGGAGTGCGGGCCGTTCCTGTATCAGCCAGCTGGTCGCCGCTCCCATATCAAGCTCAAACAGCTCCGATGCGTGTGTGCGGTATTCACACAGCGTTGCACCGGCCGCATAGGAGGCAGCGCTGTACTCTCCGAACGTTGGTCCAAGGAGAGCAGCTTTCTTCCCCGCAGCAAGAAAGGCACGAGCGATCGCCCAGATCAGTTCAGTCGTCCCATTGCCACACAGGAGAGCATCGACTGGAAGAGCCGTGTGGGCCAGTTCATAGGTCTGAATGGTGCGTCGCAGCTCAAGGCAGACACGATCAGGATAGAGCTCGATGGGCACCTGTGCCAGCGCTGGCCGGACGGAGGGCGAAGGACCATACGGATTGCTATTCACGCTCAGATCGTAGACGGCATCGGGCCGTATTCCCAACCGTTCGAGCTCCTCATAGTCAAGCGCCCCATGAACGGGCTGTTCCCTCTTCGCTGTCATCGCCGAAACCTCAAACAGATCTTCACCAGGGCCGCCAGGAGAAACATACTCCCACCAACCCACTGCACCATCCGTTCCGCCTGTCGAATATGAGCGGGCGTAATCCGGGTGGAAGCATCACCTAACCGATAGAAATTGACCTTCTCCAACTGAATCTCGAATGCACCGGCGGCCGCAGCCATTGGATGACCAGCATTGGGACTCTCTGTCTTGCCGGCATCACGACGCCATATGCGATAGGCGCTCCGTCGATTGCCGCCAAAGAGCGGAGCAAGAGCGATAATCAGGAGGGCAGTGAGACGCGAGGGAAGTAGGTTGAGGATATCATCAAGTCGCGCAGCCGCCTTGCCCAGATATTCGTAGTGACCATGATAGCCAATCATCGAATCGAACGTATTGAAGAGGCGATAGGCCGCCGCCCCTGGCAAGCCCCACAAGAGATAATAGAAAACCGGCGCCACCACAGAGTCACTGACGTTTTCCGCTAACGACTCGATAGCCGCCGCCGCCACCAGCTCCTCGGAAAGGTCCGAACGATCCCGGCTGACCAGGTGCAGGAGAGCAAGGCGCGCCGCAGGAAGATCGTGCCGCTCAAGCGCGTGCCGAATAGACCGTCCAGCCAGAACGAGCATGCGCAAGGCGAAAAAGGGTTTGAGGCTCCCGCCTTTGAGCAGTGCAGAGAGAACCTCCCCAGCCAAAGGGTATCCTCGCCGCCGCACCAGCGTTCGCAGTTCCCGACCACCCATCTCAATGAGGTATGCTGGCAGCAAAGCCGCAGGAGCAGCCAGCAGCGGCATACATAGTCCATAGAGGAGTTGCGCGCGAGGTGTCCGCGGGGCTCTGGACTCAAGGGCCCGAATAAGCTTGCCATACCAGACAACGGGATGGATGGCGGGTGAGGGTTCCCCCAGCATATCGACGCCAAAAGCGATAAGGAGAGGGGCCGTCTCCCGCAGCGCAAGGATGCGAACATGCTCACCTGGATGTTGAGTCTTCATCATGGCTTCCACCATGCCAGTGCCTGCGTCAGGCATTGCCGCACACACGCAGCCAGCAAGAAGCCAATGTGTGTCCCAGGGCCAGCGTAAGGGAGCGCGGCTCCCCGTCCCGTGCAAGCAATGACAACAGCATCCGTGACGGTCCCCGTTGCCCGATGACCCTCTTCAGTACGGACATCATGCTCCATCAGCACTGCTGTTTTGGCTTCTGTGACAGTAATGATCGCATTGATGAGCGCCGATGCTTCAAGGTGAGCATCAACGAGCAGAATAATGTTGATGGTACCAGGCGTTGCTAAAGATGAGATCGGCGTACTCAGCCCCGCCGCCTCGGCAACCCGTAGGCCTGCCGTGATGATACAGGCCACCGTCAGATGCTCATGGCGCAGTGTGATCGTTTTCGTGTAATGCAGAGGCACAGCGGTCATCACACCAACAAATGAACCCATAATATTCTTGCTCCGCGCGAAGGCTCGCAGATCCTTGGCTGGATGCGCATTGGCGTAGTGAGGAGGAACATGATAATTGATAATGGTCTCCGCCTGAAACAAACCGCCGCCGACAAGGGCGGAAGAGGCGATCGAGAGGATCGTCCGACACGAGATGCATACAGCCTCTTCCGTGATGTGCATCTCTCCTCCGGGAAAGTCAAGCATGGATAAGCTACCTCTCTCCAATACATTTAGCTCTATTGTAGCATGTCCCTCCCGCAAAAAAGCACGAAAAAGCTCACCGCCATCGACGTCAAAAGCTGCTCGAGTCTCTGATGTGAGTTGGACACCTTCTTGTTGGAGTTGGCAGGCAAGATCCATGCGCCATGCATAAAAGGTTGTGTTGCAAGAAATGGCAAAGGAGAAAACTGGGTGTGATGGTTCCTCACCAACGTTCTTACACTGCCACCCCAAAGAGCTTGGCCACCAAGGCCACTTGGCCTCTCACATCCCTTTTGTCCACTCCTTGCAGTTGCCCTTTCCGTATGATGTTCATGATCTCGAATCCTTGTACGGTTCGCCAGGCCGTCTCAAATGAGAAGAAACCCATACCAGGTTGTGTCCGCCATTTGATAAAACGGTGATCTTGCTCAACCAGATTGTTGAGATACTTGACTTGTCGGAGTTTACAGCTTTCGGAAATACATCCTGCTGCATTGAGTTCCTTGAACGCTTTGGGATAGGCTGCATGTTTGTCCACATTGATCACCCGTGGTGAGCTCGTTTGAGAAGCGGCAAGGGCGTTGAGAAAGAACCCTTTGGCCGCCTCTGCATCTCTGGTCGGACTCAGCCAAAAGTCGAGCATTTTTCCCTCCGAATCAATAGCTCGATACAGGTACATCCATTCTTTTTTGACCTTGACATACGTCTCATCCACCCGCCACGAATCCGTTGTTGCCTTCAAATGGGGATGGCATCGTTTCTCCAGTTCAGGAGCATACTGCTGGACCCAACGGTCAATCGTCGTATGATCGACAGAAAGCCCACGCTCCACCATGATTTCTTCGAGGTCTCGGTAGCTGAGCGAATAGCGCAAATACCACATCATGCGCAAGAGAATCATGTCCGCTTGAAAGTGACGCCATTTGAACGGGTGTTGCTCGGTCATGTCTGATCCTCTTTGGCTCTTTTCGCTCCACTTTAGGAGATCAGCTTCTTCCTTGCAACACAACTCTTTGACTTTCGGATGACTTTTGAGAAGCCCTGAAAGGGCTCATAGAGGTAGGGAGCAGAGGTCTTTTCCCTATCAGGATGGTGTTGCTAAAGCAATACGAGCGTCGAGTATTTGTCTCGACGCTCGTCCTGTTTTGGAAGCTACAATCAGCTTATGCCAGATGCTTACTGCATTTGCTTCTGAGCATTGTAGTATGCTGCTTGCCAATACTGATTATTGTAAATTGCATTGGGTCCCGGTTGGGCCAGTTGGGTGCTATTGACGGTCGTGTTAAAACCACCGAATTCTTGGCGCAGGGTAATCGTATTGACAAAACCTTGCTGGTTGACTTGCTCATTGACATTTTCGCCTGTAGCTGTATTTACCTCTGTGTCTCGATAAATATTCGCCGCAATTTGCGTTGAGACGGCATCTGAATTGGCGATATCGGCAATAACAACGCTTTGATTATTTGGATTCGCTGCGTACATACTACCCATGATCATTGCTGTAAGAAATTTGATGACGGTGGTTCCATTTTGCTGGGCGTAACTCCGAGTGAGCGCTATGGATGTGCCTTGATAAGGTGCAGTGTACCATGAAAGCTTGGCAATATCGCTGAGATTGGGATTAGCCTGAGCTTGCTCGATATAGGGAGCGGCCAGCATGGTTGCGTAAGCAGGTGCGCCTGTAGCGGTCTGTCCGGCTACCATATCCTGGTAACGTATCTTGGACCCCCCCACGGCATTGAGGGTATAATCCTGATTTACATACATTCCATTTTCAGCCATGATCTTTTCAAGCGCAATAACAAAACCACTATCTGGCGCATCGACAAGGATGGCTTTGCCTTCTAGATCATGAATGGTATTGATGCCCAGGCTGGTATTTACGACCAAGTCGAGACTTGCTCCTTGATCGATTCCACCAATAATTTGAATTGATTGGCCGTTGTTTACGTCCTGGTCAACAGCGTTGTCTGCTGTCGAAGATATCATGTTGTATTGACCAGAGAGCAGACTACTGATTTGTTGTGAGGAGCTCGTAACCTGATTATAGCAGACACTAACGCCTTCTTGGACAAAATACCCTCGGTTTACAGCCTCAATATATGAAACACTTTTCCCAAATGCTCCATATTGGATACAGGCCGGGGATTGGGTATTGGTAGCGGCATGGGCGTTAGGAAGCGGCCCAAATCCCACTATTCCTCCTGCAATGAATGCAAGCGTGAAGGCTAGAGCAATAAAACTGAAACGTCTCATTCTGCTGTAGACCATCCTTTTCTTCTTTTGCTTACCTAAAAAATAAGTGACACATAAAAATATTCGTGCCTATTCATTGTCAGTTGTTTCTTTTGCTTTATATAAAATACATAATCTTATAATGAACTAACAGATGAATTTCACTGCTAATATTATAATATATCAATACTATGATAATGCCATATTGAACGTGACTATTTTGCTATCCATGGGTGCTGTCAGAACTCAAACCTCATCTTGGCTGAGAAGCTCCTTTGCTGGTATGCTCACCCTGTCAAGAATATGGGATGAGGAACATCGGCGAATGCGCTGTCCCTCTTGTGCCGCTGCCACCACGAGGAAGCGTTCGGAGCAAACCAAGCTTCGATAGGCGATTTTTTTCTGTCCTCAGTGCCGATCAACGTTTCATGAGCGAACCGGTATCCCTTGTAACTCCCTTGAAGTGCTTCCTGATGTCGTTTGGCTCATGTTCTGTGGCGATTACGCTACAAGTTGAGCTTGCGTGATGGGGCTGAACTGTTTTTGGCGCGTGGCTTCGTGTTTACGCATGAAACGGTTCGAGGGTGGGGAACGCGATTTGCTCCACTTCTTGCAGAGCAGTTGCGAACCAAACGACGTGGGCAAGCAGGACGGTTGTGGTACGTGGATGAAACGTACGTGAAAGTCAAAGGAACATGGTGCTACCTCTATCGGACCATTTATACCGATGGCAATCTGGTTGATTCGCACCTGAGCGAGAAACGGGATATGGAAGCGGCCCAACAGTTTTTCAAGCAGGCTCTCGCCGTTGTTGGCCATACGCCGGAACAGGTGACGACGGACGGCCACGCCTCCCACCCCCGAGCAGTGCGTGAAACGCTGGGTAACCACATGCTCCATCGGACCAACAAATATCTCAATAATCGCTTGGAACAAGATCATCGAGGGGTCAAGCAACGCTATTATCCGATGCACGGTTTGGGAAACTTCGCCTCCGCAGCTCGCTTCTGCTCTGCCCTCGATGAATTACGCAACTATCTGCGCCCTCGTTACACCGTCGGGAAGGCAATGTCACTCATACAACAAAGACAGGTATTTTGTGAAAGACTTGCGGTCCTGCAGCTGCTCATGAGATCGGCCTCATAGCTAGCAAATTATGGTTGAGGAGCTTTAACCGCTTTCTGTGAGTCTCCACGTTCTCAATTCTGACAGAACCCTCTATCGGATGGGCGTTCAGGCTTATTGGCTGGGTAAAGCGATAGCCTCTTCCCGCAGCCGTTGAACGTCGCGCATCGGGGGGGCACCGAAGAGGTTTTTGTACTCACGATTGAAGTGGGAGGCGTCCTGGTAGCCCACACGATAGGCTGCGCTGGCCGCGTCGAGGTCTTCACTCAGCATCAGACGTCGTGCTTCCTGAAGTCGCAACTGCTTCTGGAATTGCAGAGGGCTCAACGTTGTGACGGCTTTGAAGTGGTGGTGGAACGCTGAGACGCTCATACCCAGTTCGTGCGCGAGCGTCTCAATACGCAGTGGCTGGTCGAAGTTTTGACGGAGCAGCGCAACTGCTCTGCTAATATGGGTGGTATGGCCCTCCTGGATCGCCAGGTGCCGGAGCCTGCTCCCCTGTTCTTCCTTGAGAAGCCGATACAGATTTCCCGTGTGATCAGTGGCTGAAGAACTGGCGCTTCGTCAGGAGTATCCAGGAGCCTGACAAGCCGAACGATGGCATCCAGCAGATGGACATCCAATGGGTTGACGTCAATGGCCCTCGTATGGGCCGTGCCGGGAGGCAAGGTGTAACTCGCCTCAAGCATCACTGCACTGACAAGGGCGGGGTTCAGTTTCAGGCGAAGACCGAGGTAAGGCCGCTCCTTCGAGGCTTCCAGAACCTGAGAGACATTGGGCATCTCGACGGTGAGAAGCAGGTAATGCATGGGGTTGTACTGGTAGCGGCTCTCACCAAAAAGCACTTCTTTGTTTCCCTGAGCAGTGACACACAAGGATGGCTCAAGGACACTGTGATGCGACTTGAAAGGGGCTGAGGAGCGGGACAGATGCACCCCTTGGAGCAGCTTCTAGTCCCATCGAAACTGATAGCCTGCCCAATTCGCTCGCTCAGTTCTTCGCGATTGGCTGCAAGCCTCTTCGCTTCGCGTTCTGCTGGCTTATGGATCATGACACTCTTTGAAAGCGTTCAGGAGCACCTGCAAGAAAATCGACAACGTGCTCGTATTGGAGAGCGCGGGGCTCGCTACGTGTTGCAGGAATTGCTTGTCTGCGGATGTTGCGGCTATGCTTATTATGGCAAGCCAATTAGCCCAAGCGCGCGGAAAGGGCATCCGCGCAGCTATGCCTATTACCCGTTGTATTGGCTCGGACGCATAGCGGCACAACACAGCAGCGAGCAGGCCCCATCACCATGTACGGCCTGCTCGCCTTGCCTCCCACTCACTTATTGTTCACAGCTTCATCTCACGTATTGATCAAACAATTACACATTCATGGGAACTTCGATTAGAAGGGAGTGATGCCATACCCATACGGGAATAAGGCACCTGTGCAACCATTATTCTGATTGCAGGGTTCCTGCATTACCGTGTTTGGCCAGGTGTAGGTCAATTTGCCCTGAAAACCATAATCGCCAAACAGCACATCGGTGATCCCTTCTCCTTCCGTTGAACCGATCCACCCGGCAACGAATGCGGAAGATTGATTCAACTGGGTGTTAATGATCATCGGACGCCCGGAGAATAAGAAAACGATACACTTCGTTACCCGGCTGCAAACGTCCGAGACTTCAGCCGTGTCAGTGCTGCTGAGTGCCAGAGTACTGGTATCACCATTGCCTTCGGCATACGGCGTTTCCCCAACAGCAACGATCCCGACGTCCCCTCTATAATTTCCCTTCGTGCGGGTACCGACGAAGTTGAGTTTCACTGAGGATGACAGTCCCGCTTGCTGAATAGCCTGCCAGAGCGTTGTTCCAACGGTGGTGGTTCCACTTCCTCCCTGCCAGGAGATCGACCAACCGCCCAACTGATAGCCCAGATTATCCGCGTGATCGCCTCCCACAACCAGGGTATAGCTCCCGGTCTTCGATAGGGGCAACACACTGTTGTTCTTCAACAATACCAGCGACTCCCGTTCTGCCTGCCGCGCGACTGCGCGATGCGCTGCCGATCCCACATTGGGAGTATAGCTGCGATCCGTGTAAGGTTGCGTAAACAGGCCTGCCGCGAACTTCGCGGTCAAGATGCGCGTGACCGCATCATCGATGCGGGACATCGGAATGTTCCCCGCCTTGATCTCGGTATCGAGGGTGCTGATGAAGGTTTTGTACTTGTCCGGGACCATCACCATATCGATACCAGCGTTTATCGCGGTACGGACGTCATAGTTGTAGTCCGAAGAGATCTGGTCGATGGCTTGCCAGTCCGAGACGACAAAGCCCTGGAACCCTAAATTGGGTGTGCCGTAGCTGTCTGTTCCCGTGCCTTTCAGTTTGGTCGTGATCAGATACTGATTAGCATGATCTTTGAGTCCATTCCAGCTACTGTACGAGATCATCACCGAACCGACTTTGTTCGAAACTGCTGACTGATAGGGCGGAAGATCAATAGCATCCAACTGCTGCTCAGAAATTTGATCATCACCCTCGTTGAGGTAAGGCGATCCAGTGCCCCAGGTGGTGTGGCCATCGCCGATAAAGTGTTTGGCCGTCGCCAGGATGTTGGTTGGTCCCAATGCGCCATTCGACCCCTGGAACCCCACGATGGCAGCCGAGCCGTCGGTCGCATTATCAGATGGAACCTCGCTATAGCCCTCGTAGGTGCGTCCCCAGCGAATGTCCTGCGGTGTACACACACATGGAGCAAATGTCCACCGTACGCCTGTCCCCAGGACCTCGTCACGGGTCACCTGCTCTACCTGGGTGATCAGGGTAGGATCATGCATTGCTCCCAATCCGATATTATGTGGAAAGAGCGTTGCGCCATACACGTTGTTGTGCCCATGGACTGCGTCGGCGCCGTAGATGATCGGAATGCCTAAACGGGTCTGCAGCGCGTAGCTCTGGAAATTGTCCACCATATCCGCCCACTGTGTGGCGGTGCCACCCGCGCCATTCGGGCCACCACCGCCGCCACTCAATACCGACCCGATAAAATAGGTCGTAATATCCGTGATCGAGTTGCCAGCCATGGTGAAAGCGTTTTTCTCTACCTGGGTCATCTGCCCCTCTTTTTCAGGCAAGGTCATCTTCGAGAGACAGTCACTGGGCGAAATGCACCCGGAAGCAAAAGGGGTAAGACGCGAGAGGGTTCGAGCGTTTACAGCGTAGGCGGGCACTATCAATTGCCAGATCAGCAGTATCACCATCACAGAGAGCGTTGCCGTGGCAACGTGTCTCAGGCGGTAACTCCCGAGCAACTTCAGCGCGAAGGGTGTACGCGTAAGCATAAACCTATCCTTTCCCTTGATCACCTGATCAACGCGGACAACGATGTACCGTTGAGAAATTGTGATGTGACGCGTACGATTTTTCTTCCATAGTTCCACAAGCATAAATCTCTGGGAAGAGGATGGAGGAGCACAACGTAGAGTTGTGCTCCTCCATCGCCACGTTTTCCCAACCGGGTTCACTCACCCCTGTCGAAGCGAAGGCATGGGAATCGGAATGGCATAGGTCTGACCACCCACGCCAACTCCCCCTTCGCATGTATTCGGAGGGGTTGTACAGCTGCCACGCGATGAAGGGCACTCGGCAGCCCAAAACATATAGCCCAACATTCCATTCGTGGTCCCCACCCCATTGGGCGCCACGGACTGCACATAGCTCCCGGTGGTGTCGATGAGCGACCCACTGAAGTGGTAGCATTCCGGCTGAACGGACCCGCTGGCACTGGTAATGTAGAGGCTTCCTGTGAACTTGGCCGGAGCGAGAGAGGGGATCGGGGGGCTATACTGGGGCTTGCCATCGATATGTTCTTGCCAATTGCTCTCGGCACTGCTCGCACTGTTTGGTTGCCTGCTCGGCACCATGGCGTTGGCATAATCGAGGACGGGGGTAGAGGTCGTCAGCCAGGACGTGGTCGCCTTGGTCGCTAATCCTATGAGCCATCGATCTCCAGCGGCCAGGTCAATGGTCAGGCGCGCGGCGGGGTTATTGCCTGTTGCATCGTAGGGTTCCACAGAGCGGTAGGCATCAATGAACGCTTGCAGTCCTGTCAGGTTCGGAGAGCTTGACTCTTCGTAGTCGATCTCAATGCCCACCCCCAATTGCTGTGCGACTGCTGCTGCATTGAGCCCCAGTTGGGTGGGATTGGTGGCAAGTGCCTGATTCCAGGCACTGACGTAGGTAATTCCGCCGATAGAGAGCATGACGCGGATATTGTGGCTCTTGAAATAGTTCACGATATCTGATGTCATCCCCATGGGAATCCCCTGAACGGTCTGGGCATCCGTTGTCTTGTTGAGGAGTTTGAGTGGTTGGACAAAACTCAAAACGACCAGGTTCACAGAGGGGGTACCATCACCTCGATCAATGAGCCAATGGTTCTTACTGTCAAATTCGGTCACACTGCGTACGGTCCCCCAGAGACAGGCATCGTTGCTACAATGCCAGGCGCCATAGACCGAGATGGAGGGTGATGTAGTGGTTGCCAGATGAGATGCAGCGTTGCTCAGCGGGACATGAACAAAGAGAAGCAACAGTGCTGTAAAGATGCCGAATAGACGGAGGGCCCCCCTCTTGTTTGTCATAGCTTCCTCCTCATGAGGTTCGCACGTTCTAAACTGCATAGCGGTGGCCTCAAGTTGAGCAGAGGCCTTGCTGCCTCACGTGCAAGGCCTCTGTTTCGAGCAGGATGCCTCCCGTTAGAAAGCACCAGTCCCATTTGGTGTTCCCAGACCAGTCGGGCCATCATAGCCCGATCCGGCAGTACAGAGATAGCTGCCGCCACAGGAGCCGTTGCTGCCGCTGGTGACGTCAAACAGGCTACTGGTGTGGCTATAGAGCGACTGCGCGGCGTTGACGCTGCTGGCATTGCCCGCCAAAGCATAGACACTGGCGATAATGGGAGAAGCAACACTGGTGCCACCAAAGACCATCCAGCCACTGCCCTGACCATAGGTGTCGTAGACAGAAACTCCAGTGTTTGGATCAGCTACTGCCGATGTATCGGCAACAGTACGTTTCGAACAGCCAGCGTCGGTTTGCCAACTTGGCTTGCTGATGTAAGCACTGCACCCGCTGCCGGCACCGTTCCAAGCGGTTTCAGACCAACCACGAGTGTTGCCGCTCCGACTGAGCGAGGTGCCACCGACGGCGACAACGGTGTTGTACGCTGCTGGTACCTCCACACCATAGCCGTTATCACCAGAGCTTGCTGTGATAATGTGTCCAGGATGATTGTAATACGAGGCATTGGATGTCTCGCCACTGGACTCGCTACCGCCATAGCTATTGCTGATGGTGTTAGCACCCAGATTGACGGCGGTGTTGACCGCTGTCCCTAGATTGGTGAACGAATTTGAAGAGGCCTCAACAAGCAGAATGTGGCAGTTGGGGCAGATGGCACTTGCCATATCAAGGTCGAGGGAGATTTCTTCGGCCCAGCCACTGTTGCCGCGTGGATAGCTGGTGCCACCATTCTGATCGACTTTCTTGAAACAACCATTTGCTGTTGTGCAGGCGGACAGGCCAAATTGTGAGCGATACACGCCCAGGTCGGATTCAGCATTGGGGTCATTGTAAGCATCCACAATCGCAATGGTCTGCCCACCTCCAGCCGTGCTTGAAGGCAGCTTGTACGCGGACTGCAGATCAGATGGGTTGTATCCAGAGGGGCTGCTTGCGTTTGGAGTACGACCTCGGCTATCGCTATCAACCTGGATAGCACTACAGTATGCTGTGCCAGCAGGGGTAGCACTACAAACGTGGTGAGAGGTGAATGAATGTACGCTGGTAGCCTGTGCAAATGCACTGGTGGAAGCGCCTGCCATAACGAGGAGTATGGCAGCCAAAGCATAGAAAGAGAGCAGAAGTTTCCGCAAAACGGCTTCCTTTCCGTGGGCACACTGACACCGATACATCCCGACTATAGCTCTTCCTTTTGAGCGTACCGTGTGGATACACCTTGCTCATAGGACACGTTATTTTCATACGGGTATATCATTGTATCAGTGCGAAAAAAAATAAAGGCGGTAAACATTGCGTACGCCATACCCTCGTATGCGTACGAAAGAGTGCTAGAAGTAGATAGTGATACAATTTGGTTGTACGTTGTTGTGGCACCCAACACCCTTTTCATAATTATTCACTATAAAACGGCAAAGGTCAATACTTTTGTTGTATTTCGTTACAGACATAAATAATTTCATTTGCGGTAGAAGTCTGCGTCAGAATTTTGGGATTGGATCTTCCTTACTCCGTCAGCGCGTGCTCACCAGGGTGCTGCTCTCGGAGAGGATGGTGCTGCATCGGCGTGGGAGGGCAGCGCGCGTTTGTTCAAAGATCAGCGAGGAGATCTGTGGATACAACCGCTCGGCAGCAGTATCAAGAGTGAGCCAGATCCCAAAAGCGGCTGAACTGATTACGTTCGCTTTTTGAGCACTCCTTCTCCTGCATCAATCTACCTCATCTCTCTCTTCACGCGCATTCTCCCCCTTTTCTCCCTCTCCCTCTTTCTCCCCAGGCCACCACGAAAAAAAGTGATCATGTCATTTTCGCGTTTACATTCCTCCCCCTCTCGTCCGCTCTCCATTCACGCACATATGTCGCTGCACCGTCATATTTCCCGCACAAAATCAGGAGTCGTCGCCAGGCATCGGGAAGCAGTAGAAAACGGAGCAGGTAAGGGTTCAAGTGCAAGGAACAAACACCGTCTTCACCTGCTCACTCTATACATACCCGCTGGACCAGAAAAACCGGAAACCACTTTCGGCGATAGTTTACCACTCTAATCCACGAAAACGCTTCGCTCCCGAATGCAGTACCCTGCGTTTCTGCACAACCAGGCGCCTCTCTCCCTACGATATAGGGAGGGCATGGGGAGGGCATAGAAAAGGCTAATTAGCGATAGTGGTAGCGCTGCCTATAACCTCATCTACTCTTTCGTAGCGGTACTCAATACATTCTAACGCACATACGCCCTATATGTGGCGACGCGACGACATATTTACGTATACACACGTGGCTCCTCACGGAGAACCATAACGGCACATCACCACTTTTTCACACATACAAAAGCGTATGTGTGCCTGCACACGAATACACGCCTCTTCCCACCATTTGCAATACTCGTAGCAAGTATCACTCACTCACGCACACATGGCACAGTCAATTCCATGTATATGTGGTTTGCTTTTTTCTTTGCTTTTTGAGCACTCCTTCTTCTGCCTCACCTTGCCTCCTTCCTCTCTCCACGCGCTTTCTATCCCGTTTCTCCCCGACCGTTTTTTCCCAGGTCACCATAAAAAAGTAGTCATATAATTTTCTCGTGTACAGTAAAATAATTTATAACATGCTATAATACACTTATCATTTCCTCTTATCCCAAACTCCATATTATCCACTGAGACTTCTATAACCATTGATGCCTAATATGGATATATGTAAATGTTGTTCATGATACACAAATGGTAAAGGGCAAAATACATGGACAAAAAATGTATAGCTTTCTATTCTTGGCAAGACGACCTTCTACCTCAGACCAATAAAAATGCTATCCGCAAATCTCTTGATAAGGCAAAAAAAGAGTTGCTAAGGCAAAGTTAACCATAGAAATAGATGAAGCAACTAGAGATGAAGCGGGAAGCCCAAATATACTTCAAACTATTCTCAAGAAAATAACGAAGGCAGATATTTTTATTTGCGATGTCAGTATCATTAACGCTACTTCAAAACACGGTAGAAAAGTACCCAATCCGAATGTCGTATTCGAGCTTGGATACGCAGTCTCGGAATTAGGTCGGGAACGGATTATATTATTGTTTAATACCGCTTATGGCACCCATCAAGATTTGCCTTTCGACTTCAAACCCCACAGAGCCACATCCTATCATCTAGATGAAGGGAAGCTAAATGAAGGGGAGCAAGAAAATTTACAGCCATTAATTAAACAGTTGAAAATCGTTGTTCCAGAGACTCTTCTCTTGAGAAGAAAATGGAAAAGGCTGTCCTCTCCTCAGTATTTGGTGGCCACAGAAACCAAAGAGACGAGAGAACACCAGGGAAAAGGAATCAAAGATGAACAACACGCGTATTGCAGTCACACCGCTCTCTCTGCCCAAAGGGGGAGGAGCGATACAAGGAATAGGTGAAACTTTTCAAGCCGATGCTTTCACTGGCACAGCTTCGCTCTCCATACCTGTGCCGACATCTCCTTGCCGTGACTTTGAGCCACGCCTGAGCATTGATTATGATTCAGGATCGGGAAATGGGCCTTTCGGCATGGGATTCGGGCTTGCCATTGCCACCATTTCGCGCAAAACGTCTAAGGGGCTGCCTCGATACGATGGTACAGATACTTTTCTGCTCTCTTCTGCTGAAGATTTAGTGCCTGTTCCTGACAGCCAGCGCGAAGAGACCCGCAATAATATTGCGTACAAGATCACAGCCTATCGCCCCCGCCTGGAAGGACTATTTGCTACCATTGAATATTGGACTGATCAACAGAGGAGCACTTCTTACTGGCGGGTGGTTAGCAACGACAATACCACCAGCCTCTTTGGAACGACTGAGAACAGCAAGGTCGTGGATCCAGAGAATCCTGATCATGTCTTTCAATGGCTGCTGGCAGAAATGTTTGATGCCAGGGGCAATCACAGTATCTATGAATATACAGCCGAAAATAACGATAATGTACCAGATACTCTCTCTGAAATGAAGCGCACGCACACAGCAAAAAAATATATCAAGCGGATCTCTTATGGCAATATGGAGCCGTTTCAGGAAGGGCAAACCACACAAGAGACATGGCACTTCGAGGTGGTTTTTGACTATGGAGAGTACAATATCGATCCAGCCAACGCCACGCCCTATACACCGGTGCAACCCTGGACCAGACGACTCGATGCGTTTTCGACCTATCAGGCGGGCTTTGAAATCCGTACCCATCGGCTCTGTCGCCAGATCCTCATGTTTCATCGTTTTGCAGAGTTGGGGGCTGATCCTCTCCTTGTGCACGCGACGCGCTTACACTATCAAGAAGCAGCGACGGTATCGCTGCTCCAGGCAGTGGAATCCATTGGCTATCGCTATGAAAACGGTCACTACCAGACCAGAAGCTTTCCTCTGCTGGAGTTCACCTACACGTCCTTTCAGCCGGACGGGCACAGCTTCGAGCTGTTGCAAGATAGCAATGGGCAGTTCTTGCCTGGCCTTAACCGCTTGCCTGAATATCAGCTGGTTGACCTCTATGGCGAGGGCATTCCTGGTGTTCTCTACAGCGATGGCAACACCACACGGTATTGGGAGCCAGAAGACAGCAAAGACAATCAGGGAATGGTGCAGACTGTGCGCTATGCGCCCACTCAAGCTCCCTTCGAGCTTCCCATTGAGAGTATGAGCCAGCCAACCAATCTGCGTTTGCTCGATCTGACAGGCAGCGGACAGCTCGATCTGCTGATAAATACCTCGGTCAGCGCTGGCTATTACGAAGCAAAGTCAGACCATACCTGGGAGAAGTTTCGGCTGTTGCCCTCCTTTCCGAGCGATTTCTCTAACCCTTACAACTACCTGGTGGATATGACTGGCGATGGCCTGGCGGATCTGCTATTTCTGGGTGACGAGCAACTGCTTATCTATCCTTCTCTGGGGACAGGTGGCTTTGGAACGCCGTTGACCCGTAGTCGGAGAAGTGATATTGCGCTGCCCAGACTGGGTGCGAAGAATGAAGTACTACAGTTTGCCGATCTGTTTGGCAGCGGCATGTCGCACCTGGTGCGTATTACGAACGGCAAAGTCGAGTGCTGGCCCAACCTGGGCTACGGTCAATTCGGGAACGTGGTACTCATGGATAACGCGCCGCACTTTGGAGCAGGTCTGGATGCTTCCCGGCTCTTTCTGGCGGATCTGGATGGCTCTGGCACGGCGGATATCATCTATGCCTATCCCGATCATGTCGAGGTCTTTTTCAATCAAAGCGGCAATTCCTTCAGCTCTCCCCTGTCTATCCCTCTGCCTGGCGCCTGGGACCGCATCAACGATATCGAACTGGTTGATGTTTTTGGCAGCGGAACAATGAGTCTCCTGCTGAGCGAAAATCATCCTCAGCCGCGCCACTGGTGCTACGATTTTAGCCAGGGACAAAAACCTTATCTGTTACAGGGAATCAACAACCATCTTGGAGCACAATCCACGATTAGCTATTGCAGCTCAACACGCTATTACCTGGAAGATAAGCAGAATAACCTGCCCTGGATTGTCAATCTACCATTTCCGGTACAGGTCGTGGCGAAGACGGAAACGATTGATCTGATCTCTCAGACCAGGTTGGTCAGCACTTATGCCTATCATCATGGGTATTATGACGGCATCGAGCGCGAGTTTCGCGGCTTCGGTCTGGTAGAAAGGTGGGATGCCGAAACATTGTCATCAGATGCTCAAGCGACCGATGTTCCCCCTGTTTTGACCAGAACCTGGTATCATACAGGGGCATGGGAGCAGGATAGTATGCTCTCGCAACAGTATCAGCATGAATATTCTCAGCATGATACTCAGGCATACCACCTGCCAGCAAACACCTTTACGCTGCTTGCGGACGACGCTGACGCGCGGCGTGAGGCCTATCGTGCCCTCAAAGGTCAGGTCCTGCGGCAGGAGATTTCCTCACCGACAGCACCCATCATGTCGCCAGAACAGCAACAGGATGCACCCTATAGCGTCACTGATAACAATTACGCTGTCACGCACCTCCAGGCCAGAGGACAAAACAGGTATGGAGTATATTTTGTCCATGCACAGGAGAGCCTGACGTACGCGTATGAGCGCAATCCACACAATCCACGTGTCAATCACTCCTTCATTCTGAAAGTGGACGACTATGGCAATATCCTGAACACCTGTGCTGTGACCTATGGCAGACGGCAAACCACAGGGACAGAACTCCCTGAACAGCTAAGTTTGAAGGTAGTCGCGGGCGAGAACAGTTTTATCAATCAGACGGGAGACGACATACGTCTGCTTGGTGTTCCTCAGGAGAATAAGACATACGAAATCACTGGCCTCGCACTCATGTCGGGGCAGACATACGTTACCATTGAACAGATCGGGGCATATCTGAATCAAGTTGCAGGCACGGCAGCCGCCCGGCTGCTGAGCTGGCAGCGCCATTACTACTGGTCTCCAGAGCAGAAGCTGCCCTATCCTCTGGGTCAGGTGAGTTCGCAGGCCTTGCTGGCACACACTGAAGAGGCCGTGTTCTCGTCGGCCCAGGCTGAACAGGCCTTTGCCGGTGCGCTCACGAACGATGCTCTGGATGCTCTACTTGCGCAAGAAGGAGGCTATCAGCTTGATCCAACACAAATGTACTGGTGGAATCCGGGGCTGAGCGAATCATATCTGGACGCATCCCAGTTCTTCTTGCCCAGCGCTACCACCGATCCCTACGGTCATGCCACAAGCTACACCTATGACAGCTACAACTTGCTGCCCGTCAAAGTTACAGATGCGCTGAATAATCAGATGACCGTGCAGGTAGTTGATTATCAGGCCTTAACTCCGCAGCAGTTGCGCGACAGCAACGGCAATATCTCCGAGGTGCTATGCGATCCGCTGGGCATGGTC
The DNA here is from genome assembly GCF_036245075.1 of Dictyobacter halimunensis. Lineage (NCBI taxonomy): Bacteria > Bacillati > Chloroflexota > Ktedonobacteria > Ktedonobacterales > Dictyobacteraceae > Dictyobacter > Dictyobacter halimunensis. The sequence goes on along the minus strand of NZ_BSRI01000001.1, from coordinate 3,256,594 downwards.
GTAGTCAGTTCTTTTTATGGGATGGAGAACGGTCAGGCAGTAGGTTTTATGCAACTAAAAGACTATCAGCTGCAAGTAGCGCCAGGGATGAACGATGTCATTGCCAATCCGCAAAAGTATCTGCAAGGAGCGAGCAGCTATTTCTATTATGATCTCTTTGCCTGGGACGAGAGCCAGGCTCCAGCACATGCCGTCAACCTGCTTGCCACAAACTATCCATCTGTCAGAACTTCAGCGCCGATCCAGATCTCTATCAGCTATAGCGATGGATTAGGGCGTGCACAGCAAAGCACCATGCAGGTCGAGGCAGGACTGGCACATGTCATCAACCCGGACGGGACAATCACTGAGGCCACGGCCAATGTACGCTGGCTGACCTCCGGGCGCACTGTATACAACAATAAAGGCAACCCAGTCAAACAGTATGAGCCGTATTATATTGCCTCGTACCAGTATGTCGACAATCCACACCTGAATATGTTCGGCGTCTCTCCGACGCTGTTCTACAATCCACTGGGGCGTCTCATACGCGTCGAGACGGCGAAAGGTTTTCTGCGCAAAACCGAATTTACTCCCTGGATAGAAACGTTCTACGACGAGGACGATACCATCGAAGATTCCACCTATTACAAGAGCAATATCAACAATCAAGCACCAGACTTTCAGGATGAGCGCCAGGCCTTGCAGAAGGCGGCCATGTTTTACAATACGCCCACTACAAGAGTATTCGACAACCTGGGGCGCGTCGTGCTGGAGATTCAGCAGGCAGGAACACAACTTAAAACGCATTACGAATGGGATATCCAGGGCAACCAGCTCGCCAGCGCTGATCCGCGCCTGTATGCCGCTGGCAAAGAAAATTTCCGCATGAGCTATACAATGACAGGTGTGGCACTGAAAACCGTCAGCGCCGACGTGGGCACGCGCTGGCAGCTCTCTAACGTCATAGGCAATCCCATTTATAGCAGAGATGCACGCGACTTCGAGCTACGCGTACTCTATGATGCCCTCAACCGCCCCACGACCATAAGCGTGCAGGGTGGTGATGGGAGCACACCTATCAATCAGATCGTGGAAAGAATGGTCTATGGAGAGAGTCTGGATGGCATGGGGCAACCCGTCGTGGCCAATCCAGAAAAGATGAATCTGCGCGGCCAATTGTATCAGCGCTACGATCAGGCGGGAGTTTTGCAAAACAGTGCCTATAGCATCACGGGGCAACCCCTGCAAGTCAGCAGGCAACTGAGACAGGATTATAAGCAGGAGGCCAACTGGAACGACGTTTCATCTGCAACTCTCAAGACCTTGCTACAACCGACGAGCTACCAGGAAATCTATCAGTATGATTCACTGGGCCGCGTTACGGCAGCAACGAATTCAGACGGCAATATCTCAGAACCGACCTATCATCTTTCAGGCAGGCTGAATCAGATCCAGGTACGCCCTCAGGCCGGAGCTGCACCGGAAATCTATGTGCAGAGCATCGATTATAGCGCCAGAAATCAGCGACAAAGCATCAGCTATGGCAATGGCGTCACAACGAGCTACGCGTACGAGCCGACGACCTTCCGGCTGACGCATATTCTAACGACGCGTCTAAGCGATAGCAAGAAGCTGCAAGACCTGAGCTATACCTATGACCCGGTAGGCAACATCACACACATCGTCGACGCCGCGCAGGAACCGGTTTTCAACGCCAATCAGCAGGTCAACCCCGCATCCGATTACACCTATGACGCCCTGTATCGTCTGATTGCCGCCACGGGGCGAGAGCATCCGGCCATCTCACAGCAGGATGAGCAGCAAGGCGGCTTTAACGCCAACCTGATCTTGCCCCTCCAGCCGCTCAACAATGGGCAGGCACTACAAAACTACAGCCAGCAATTCACCTACGATGACGCTGGCAACCTGTACTCCGTCCAGCACCAGGGGGCAAACAACTGGACGTACACGCTGACGGTTTCAGACAGCAGCAATCGAGCGGTTGATAGCCAGCTAACCAACCAGTCTGTAATCGTGAATGCCTCTTTCGATGGCAACGGCAATCAGATCCAGATGCCCGGATTGCTGGCTATGGCCTGGAATTACCGCAACAATATTGCCAGTGTGACAGTCATTGCACGCCAGAATGCGCCCTCCGATGGAGAATACTATGTCTACGATGGTACAGGCAATCGCGTTCGTAAGGTGAGCGAACAATACGGCAATGGAGGAACGGTTGCGCATATCGAGGAAACGCTCTACCTGGGTTCGCTGGAAATCAGGCGCATCACGCAAGGTAGCAGCGTGACAGAAGAGCGGCACTCCCTGCGCGTTCTGGACGGCGAACGGGCAGTCACAACGCGTATCACGTGGACGCAGGGCACACCGCCAGCCGGAGCCGCAAATCCACAATTGCGCTATCAGCTAGACAATCACCTGGGCTCGGCAACACTGGAAGTAGACGCGAATGGCCAGATTATCAGCTACGAAGAGTACTTCCCCTATGGTGGCACAGCCCTGGTCGCCGGACAGAATGCGAGCGAGGTGGAGTTGAAGCAGTACCGCTATTCAGGGAAAGAGCGTGATAGCATGACAGGGTTTTATTACTATGGTGCTCGCTATTATGCGCCCTGGTTGGGAAGGTGGATGAGTCCCGATCCGTTAGGTACTGTGGATGGGCCGAATCTGTATGTGTTTGTTGGAAACAACCCGATTACATCACGGGACGGGGATGGCAGGATGATAACAGATAAAGTAGAAGAAAAAGGAGAATCCCAAATACAACCATCTTTACCTCAAACACCTCCTAATATTATTATTGGAGAAAAACACACTAACCCAATAGCAAGAAATTTTATAAAGGAAAATATACAAAATTTCCAAAAGTTACATTACGATTTTCTTGCTTATGAACTTCCTCCTGGAGTAGAGATAGGAAGATCACTTGATAAAACGCTCCATGCCAGTTCGACTTTTCAAGATGCTTTAGACAAGGCATTTACACGCCAGCAGAAAATCGAAGAGCTTACCGATAGGCAGCAACGCGAGATGCTCACCAATGTACAACAAAAATTCTTTGAAAACCTTACACTCACTGAGAATGCGCTCCTTTTCGAACATTATAATGCTTCAGATAATCCTTCAGAAGTAAGAGGTAGCATAAGTAAATTATTTGAAAAAGCGATAAAAAATGGAATTAGAATTGTACTTCTTGATTATACCAAATTGCAAATAAGTGGTGATACTATTGATAAAGAAGTACCAGAAGATGTTAAAAAACAAATAGATACAGAAATCTCCACTTTTGCCACAGATCAACATTACCTATATAGCGAAAGTAGAGATGACTCTACTAATCGTATATTCTATTACGATATTTTTTCTTCGAAAATATTAAGAGAGTTAAAAGGTGCATACATTGCTATATCTGGATCGGACCATTTGAGAGGTATTAGAGATTTGACTGAAGCAGTGGGTTTTAATCTATCGGGTGATAATGACATTCAAGAAGAAAATGATTCAATTAGAGATTTTTTCGATTTAAGTAAAGAAAAAGAGTATTTTTAGAAAAATAACAGGGCTTGAATTTCATTTCAAACCAGATAGGAGAGAGCACATATGCAACCCATCACCATTACAGATAACCGTCTGACAACCTTTTACAAGCAAAACGCGGATTTCGACATTTTGCACATTAACCTGAGCGACCAGACCGCATTGTCCAGATTGAACTGGCACGGTTTGGATCAGGCAAGCATCGTTGATCTGTTGAAAAAATATCAGCGCTTGCTTCGCCTCAACCCTGACCCAAACGTTGCGATGGCATTGCTGGGAGTCGCGCCGGTGCAGAGCGCTGTATCTGCCCAAGCTGCACCGTTGCCGGCCACCGAGCAGGTGCAGGCAACGCTGTCTCTAGCGGCTCAGCCCGCGCCTCCGGCTCCTGTCAGTGCCTTGCCCGCTCAGGCCGCACCTGCCGCCCCGACACCTGCCACCAGTACAGCTCAAGCGCCAGCATTGGACTCGGCGCACGCGATCGCGGCCATCCCGGCGCAGCAGTTTGTGCAGCAATTTGCCCCGGCAGTGGGAGGCGTTGAGGCCGCTCAGCAGCTTCACCAGGATGCCACGACGGTCGCCACAAAAACGGCGCTGCTGTGGGCCAATGTACAAAACGTCGTCGCCTCACCCTATTTCCGCAGCTTCCAGGTTAACAATATCAGCAGTGACATCTATCAATTCGAGCAATTTCCCGATTACCAGGAACTTTTTGGCAGTCTGAACTTCTGCACCTGTGACGAGTGCGCCTCCATCTTTGGCCCTGCCGCCTATTTTGTAGATCTGATGCGCATCGTTGATCAGTATATTACGACCCCCAATGCCGCCAGTATTCCCCCGAGCCTCAAGCTCAGCACGCGCCGTCCCGACCTGGCGCAGATCGCGCTTACCTGTGAAAATACCAATAATCTTGTGCTCTTCCTCGATGTTGTGAATGATATTCTGGCGCTCAAAATCGCCAATACGCTCTCCTTGAGCACAAGCGCGCAGACAGATCCTGTCCAGGCCAGCAATGCAACCTATCAGGCCCTGGCGAGCGCGAGCTATCCGTTTAATCTGCCCTTTAATCTCCCGCTGGAGCAGATCCGGGCTTATCTGGGACAGTTGAATACCGACCTGGCAACCGTCTATCGCACCTTCAATCTCTCGCAGGAAGCCGTCGCCAGAGAAGCGCTGCGGCTCTCACTTGAAGAGTACGCGCTGATCACGACGCCGAAACCTACTGCGGCTGACCTGAGCACTGCCTATGGGATTACGGTTTCAGCGAATGATCCGAGCATCCTTGCCAATCAGGAGACATTTCTGGCGCAGACCGGGCTGTCCCGGCAAGATCTGCAGGATCTACTCAACCAGAATCTATCGAAGGCTGAGTTGGATCATAGTACGATCGCGCACGCGTTCTATATCAATGAAGAATTGAGCGCCGGGAAAACGCTGCAGTTCGCGACCGATGGCTCCGATACCATCGCGAACCTCGATCTACCGACGCTCGATCGGCTCCAGCGCTTTATCCGTCTGAGCCGAAAACTCAACTGGTCGTTTGCTGATCTCGATTGGACCATCCAATCGTTCCAGGCTTCTGAGATTACCCCGGATCTTATCCAGAAGATCGCGAAGATCCAACAGTTGCAGGCGCGCCTCAAGCTGCCTCTCAATATACTCTCTAGCTTCTGGTCTGATCTCAAAACGACCGGTGTGGGTATGTCTGGTGCTTCTCAGGCTCCGTTTGATATTGTCTTCACTAACCCACAGTTGCTGGGGCGGCAAGCGCCTTACCATCCGCAGTATGTGGATACGCAAGGAAATGCTCTTAATCCGCTTTATACCGATGCAGTTCTCACCACGGCCAACGGCGGCAGCAGCAGAATCGCCTCCGGCTTACGCGTGGGTCTGGATGATCTGACGTTGCTGATCGCAACCTTTGGGAAAGGGGGACAGCTGGATTTCACGGTCCAGAATCTCTCTTTGCTGTACCGCCATTCCCGGCTCGCGGCACTGCTCCAGTTGCCACTTGACGCGTATCTGCTGCTCTTGAACCTGACCGGGAAGCTTCAGCCCGTCTTCGCACCCGATGATCTTCTCTCGCTGCTCGATACCGTGGATTGGCTGCGCAGTATAGGAATCAGCGTCTATGAGCTGGCCTATATCCTACGTGGCACGCCCAGCAAATATGTTGCCGGTAAGTACCAGGCCAGCAGCATCCCGACGTTTTTGCAGGTGCTACTGGCCCTTGGCATTGATCCGCAGCCCGTGTTGACGCTGGAGGATATCCTGGACTGGGCGAGCTTGACGCAGAAGCTCAATAATCCGGCACAGGCCGGTCCCGGACAACGCGTCTGGAGCCTGCTGCCTACCAGCATTCAGCAGGTGATCACGCAGGTTGCCGCCGATGCGACAAAGCTGACGGACCAGGTGAAGTCCGATCTGCTCACGGCCTTCAATGGCATTTTGCAACGACCGGATTTCTATCAAGCTGCCACTTTTTCCGGGCTGAGCATCCCGGACCCGGTCAAAGCTCTCTTGCAGGCCGATACAGTATTGTCACAGAACGAGATCCAGAAACTCAACCGTCTCCTCCTGCAAGCAGCCTATCCGCAAGAAATTGTGCAGATCACCTTCAAACAGCTCGAAGATGAGTGGAAAGAGAAACTTCTCCAGCAACTGGCGACCTTTGTGAGTAGTCCAGTGGATCGGGTAACTGCCTTGCTGGAGATCATCAATCGCCTCCTGAGCTCGTCGCTTCCAACAGGGATGCATAGTTATATCGAAGTCTTTTTAGCGCCCGTGCCGAGTGCCGATACGCTGAAATATGTTGGGCAAGTTCTGGATGCACTCTCACGGGGGCTGGTGCTGGCTGAAAAATTGCAGCTTAAAAGCAGTGAGATCGCCAGTCTGCGCACCGCGCCTGCGAGCTATGGTATCGCGACAGATTTCCTGTCCATGAGCGTTGACAACCTGAAAAGCCTTGCCGCCTTCAAGCAACTGGCCGCCGCGTTTCAGGATACACAGGATCAGCTACTGGCGTATCTGGCCAGCGCATCGGCCTCGACAACGACGCTGGCAACGATTACGGGCTGGCTCGAAGCGCAGATCCAGGAAGTAGTCAGCGGCCATTTTCAGAATCTGCCCCAGGTACTGACAACCGTGGATGGCCTGGTCCTGCTGAAGAAAGTCTTCGATCTGAGCACCTCGCTGGGCGTGAACATTGCCTTCCATGATCAGATCCTGCCGCTCGCCACGCTGCCTGTGCAGAACAATTGGGCCAGCTATACCAGCGCCGCCAGCGGAATCGTCGATACAATCAAGGCCAGGTATAACGATGATGACTGGGCGGTGGTGAATAGCCAGGTTCTAGGGGCTATCAGTGAGAGAAAACGCAGCGCCCTGGCCGGCTTTCTCATATGGAAACTGGGTCTGAAGAATCTCCGTGCGCTCACCGAATACCTGCTGATCGACGTAGAAATGAGCGGCTGCGCCTCCATCTCGCTCATCAAGCAGGGGATTCTCTCCTTGCAAATGTACCTGCAACGCTGCCGCCTGAACCTGGAGCCGGGCGTGACAAGCATCGGTATCCCCAGCGTATGGTGGGAATGGATGATGAATTACAGCATCTGGCAGGCCAATCGCAAAGTCTTCCTCTATCCAGAAAACTACCTTGATCCGGGTCTCAGGAAGAACAAATCCGATCTCTTCCAGCAGCTCGAATCCGAACTTTTACAGGCCGATATCACGCAAGAACTGGTTGAGACGGCCTATATCCACTACTTTGACAAATTCGCCGAACTGGCGAAGCTCAATATCGTTGCCAGCTATCGCTGCCAGCTGGAGCAGACAAACGACCAGGATGCCATCGACACCCTTTTCCTCTTTGCCCGAACCGCCAGCGAGCCTGCTACCTATTATTACCGCGAATGTCGCTATCCCACCGCGCCCGTGCCCACCTGGACCCCGTGGTCTAAGATCGACGTCAACATCAACGCCGAGTATATCGCGCCGGCCTTTGCCTTTAATCGCCTCTTTGTGTTCTGGGTGGAAAGCTCCCAGGCGCAGCAATCAACGGTCACCAACAACCAGGCGCAGCGCACAACTGTCCAGAAGGCCACCATTAAGTACATCCTTCAGACGGAGAGCAAGCAATGGAGACAGCCCCAGACGCTTGCCAAAGACATTATTATTGATGTGACCTCGACGGATGCAAGTATACCTGACTTTCATATCGATACCGAAAGATTGTTCTGGAAAAAGGTCTATCCGCTGACGCTGAGCGAGACGGGGACGCAACCGGAACAGCTCCTGGTCATGTTCGGAGACATCCCGGACCTGCCAACCGCGTCTCCGCCCATCCCGGCAGCTCCCAGCCAGGACCCCGGTATTACCCAATTTGATCGGCAGACCTATGAAGGGCTACAGCAAGGCTATCTTGCCACGCAAAATGGCATTCAGGGCTATGGCTCGCTGCTGCCAGCGATTACACTGAGCAGCGATGCCGCGACCGAGAACAGATATCTGCTCCTGCCACAGGCCCGAGTGCAGGCAGTAACCTCGTCGAGCGGGCTTTCCCAGGGTCGCAGCGATCTCGCCGCTACCACGGTTGGCAATCTGGCGATTTTCGTTGGGGGATATAATAGCGGCGTCGGCTTCAGCGCCGCTGTAGATATCTACAATAGCACAACAGGGCAGTGGAGCAGCGCGCAGCTCTCTAAACCGCGCACCTGGCTGGCCGCTACCGCGCTCGGCAATCTGGCCTTTTTCGTCGGAGGACAGGGCGCGGACTATCAGCCCAGCAATACCATAGACATCTACAATATCAACACCAGGCAATGGAGTAGCGCGACCCTCTCTCAGCCGCGTTTACAGCTCGCGGCTACCGCAACCAACAATCAGGCCTTCTTCGCGGGCGGTTTGAATAACAATGCTAGCGGCAACCTGAGCGACGTCGTGGACATTTTTTCTACCAGCACCGCGCAATGGAGCACGGCGAAGCTCTCTCAGCCGCGTAGTGGTCTGGCTGCCACTTCCGCAAACAATCTGGCCCTTTTCGCCGGGGGAATGGCTGCCAGTAATACCTTCAGCGACGTGGTGGACATCTACAATGCCAGCAATGGACAATGGAGCACAGCCCGGCTCTCCCAGCCCCGTTACCAGGCCGCCGCTACGGCAGCAAACAATCAGGCATTTTTTGCCGGGGGCTCGTCTGCCAGTGGGCCAAGCGACGTGGTGGACATCTACAATGCCAGCACCGGGCAGTGGAGCATGACCCGGCTTTCCCAACCTCGCTACCAGCTCGCGGCCACGGCTATCGGCAGCGTGGTGCTTTTCGCGGGAGGGTTGAGCGCCAGTGGATTGAGCGACGTGGTAGATATCTACAATGTCGTGAGTGGGCAATGGAGCATTGCCCGGCTCTCGCTGGCACGCAGCGGGCTGGCGGCAACTTCAGCAGGCGGCCAGGCCTTTTTCGCGGGGGGGATAAGTGGCATCTATAGAAACACGGTGGACATTTTTTCATCGGTAGCATCATCAGCGGTTGTTGGGATTGTGGATGGTACCACTCTTACAGCCAGAACCGTCTCTCCGCCATTGCACGCGAGCTATATGGCGGATACTGATCGAGCTTTGCTGAATCACCTGATTGGTTACTGGCCGCTGGACGAGGGTGCCGGGACCGTTCTGTATGACAGGGCAAGTAGCCATGACGGTTCAACTACGGGCCCGGCCAGCTGGCAAACGGTGACTGATTTCCCCGGAACGCAGACCCGCTCCGCGCTCCAATTTGGAACGCAGGGAGACTATCTTTCCCTGCCGCCAACAAGTATCCCCGTTGGCTTAGAGATCACACTTAGCTTCTGGGCCTATGGTGGCCCCTCGCTGCCACAGGCGGTCTCGGTCTTCTTTGCGACGGCCTCAAACTCAGCCGGAACCAGCACGCGCGTTGTCAACGTTCATCTCCCCTGGAGTGATGAGATGGTCTACTTTGACTGCGGCGTAGATACATCTGGGACATTTGATAGGATCGCAAAAAAAGCGAATTCGCTGGACTATAAAGGAAAGTGGTCACACTGGACCTTTACCAAGAATGTCAGCCTCGGGGAGATGAAGATTTATCTCAACGGCCTGCTCTGGTATGCCGAGAGTAACAAAACTCGACCGCTGGTACCTGTCACCCAGATTATGGTGGGCAACGGTTATGATGGGAAACTCGCGGAGCTCCACATCTGGGATACCGTACTCAGTGCCGAGCAGATTCTCGTTCTGGCAGCCAGCGACAGTCCCCTGCTGAAAGATGTCTCGGGACAGAATGCTGTAGCGCTGACGGTTAAGAATCAGGCTGATTGGATGACGTTTGATAATGGCGACGAAGCATTCCTTATAGTTCCCCAGGCCAACGTGCTCAAACCGCTTAGCGATGGTCTGGGCGTGCAGGAGATAAATATTCCCGGAATCAAGCGCGGCGCTCTTGCCCTGGGCTATCCTGGCGCGCGTGATGCCTCTACGCTAAGCGGCCTCAAATTCTCCTTCACCCGTCTGACAACTACGGTGATGCGCCAGTTGAGTCAAAGGGTCCTGGTTGGTGGCGTGGATCAGCTTTTGACGCCAGAGGCACAGGCAATCTTTGAGCTGGACTTCACAAGATTCCAGCCATCCAGCGCGGTCATCGCTCCCACAACGAATGCCCTGGACTTCCGTGGCCCCTATGGGCTCTACTTCCAGGAAATCTTTTTCCATATTCCTCTGCTCGTGGCAAATGCCCTGAACACGAATCAGCGTTTTGCCGAAGCGCAGAAGTGGTACCATTACATCTTTAATCCTACACAGACATTTAAAGCGGTTAATGCGCAAAATCTGCTCGGCTACTGGTCGTTTAACGAAGGGAGCGGGACCGCTCTGGTGGATACGGTGGGAAGCCATAATGGTACCATCCAGGGAACCGCGAGCTGGCAAACGGTCAGCGACTTCCCCGGCACCCCTTCTCGCGCCGTTTTGCAGTTAGGGGTCCAGGGTAGCTGTGCCTCGCTGCCACCCGCGAGCGTCCCCAGCGGATCAGAAATTACGGTCAGTTTCTGGGCCTATGGTGGTGCGTCGCTGCCAAAAATGGGATCGGTCATCTATGCCGTTGGCAGTGATGGCACATCGCGAGCGCTCAATATCCATCTGCCGTGGTCGGATGAGAACATCTACTTCGATTGTGGCTGCGATATGAGCGGTGGATACGACCGGATCGCTTACAAAGCCAGCCCCCAGGACTATAAAGGAACCTGGACACACTGGACCTTTACCAAAAATACCGCGCTGGGAGAGATGAAGATCTATCTCAATGGCCAGCTCTGGCACGCGGAGACGGGCAAAACCCGGCCGCTCATCCCCGTTTCCAAAGTGGTCGTGGGGCAGGATATCCCGGATAACGCGCTCTATGATGGCAAAATTGCCGAGCTGCGCATCTGGAACTACGCGCTCAGCCCAGAGGAGGCGCTGCTCAATGCCGGTGATCAATCAGCAGATCGCTTCTGGCGCTATCTCCCCTTCCGCGATAATTCGCAGCAGAAGTTAGAGGCGCTGCTGCAGGACAGCCAGGCGCTGATGGCCTATAATGATGATCCCTTCGATCCCGATGCGATTGCCCAATTGCGCCTGGGAGCCTATCAAAAGGCCGTGGTGATGAAGTATATCGATAATCTGCTGGACTGGGGCGATTCTCTCTTTACACAGGATTCCTGGGAGTCGATCACCCAGGCCACGCTGCTCTATCTGCTGGCCTACGATCTGTTGGGCCCGCGTCCCGAGAGCGTGGGGCAATGCTCGCCGCCCGCGCCCAAAACGTTTGCGGATATCAAGGCTCAGTATAGCAGCGGGAATATCCCCCAGTTTCTGCTGGAGCTTGAACCGATGGTCAGTAGCAATACGGCCACGGTCACCAGCCCGGCCTTTAATATGATAGACGCGTACTTCTGTGTTGGCGAGAACAATCAGTTTACGGCCTACTGGGACCGCGTTGATGACCGGCTCTATAAGATTCGGCATTGTCAAAACATCGCGGGCACGTTCCGGCAACTGGCCCTCTTCGAGCCGCCGCTCAATCCTGCCGATCTTGTACGCGCGGCCGCGAGTAATATTCCGCTGAGCGCGGTCGCCGGACTCTCAGCGCAGGTGCCGCATTATCGCTTCGACGCGCTGCTGGAACGGGCAAAGAACATCACCTCGACGCTGATCCAGCTGGGATCGACGCTGTTAAGCGTGCTGGAGAAGAAAGATGTTGAACAGCTCTCGCTTTTACGCGCGACCCAGGAGACCGTTATTCAGCAGTTGCTCAATACGACGCGCCAGAAGCAACTTGACGAAGCGAACGCCACGCTGGCTTCTCTCAACCAGAGCTTGACAGCGGCTCAGCATCGTATGGGCTACTATCAGGACCTGGTTACGAGAGGGCTTACCTCAGGCGAGCAAGACAGCCAGAACCTGCTCATCAGCGCCGTCACATTTGAAACGCTCGCCACAGTTCTAAATACGATTGCCTCGCCTGCTTATGCTATACCTACCATTTTCGGTCTTGCCGATGGTGGAGTTTCGCCCGGCGGAGTGATTGCGGCCCTTGCTGATGCCTCGGGACGGATAGCGAATACGCTCAACCTGGGCTCCTCGCTGGCCGTAACAATGGCTCAGTATGCGCGCAGGATGCAGGAGTGGCAATTCCAATTGCAAATGGCGCAAGACGATATTGATCTGATCAATAAGCAGATCGTCGCGGCACAACTCAGCGCAGATATCGCCTCGTCGGAACTAGCTACCCAGCAGAAGAGCAGCGAGCAGGCCAACGAAATCCAGGAGTTCTTGCAGCGAAAGTTCTCCAATCAGGATCTGTACCAGTGGATGCTCAATCGCCTCTCAGTGCTGTACTTCCAAATGTTTAAGCTGGCGCTGGAGGTTGCATTAACGGTCCAGACAGCGTACCAGTACGAGTTGAATCGTGACGACACATTTATTAGCTTCGACTATTGGGATAGCCTGAAGCAGGGACTGCTCGCCGGTGAGGGCTTGCTCTTCGGGTTAAGCCAGCTAGAGAAAGCCTACCTTGAGCATAATAGCCGACGCCTGGAGGTTGAAAAAACGGTTTCTCTGCTCCGGCTAGATCCGAAAGCATTCCTTGATCTAAAGAACAGCGGGAAATGTCAGTTTCAGTTGAGCGAAAAGCTCTTCGACTATGATTTCCCCGGACACTATTGTCGTCAGATCAAGACGATAGACATCTCCATCCCGGCCATCATCGGCCCCTATCAGAACATCAACGCGACCTTAACGCAGCTCTCGAACCGTGTAGTGGTGCAAGCGGATCAGAATGCTGTTGCCTACTTGTTGACAGGCCAGGGAAACCAGCCCGACACATCGATACTGAGGAGCAACTGGCGACGGAACCAGAAGATCGCGCTCTCGCGGGGTGTCAATGATAGCGGCCTGTTCGAGTTGAATTTCAGGGATGAGCGCTACTTGCCCTTTGAAGGTACCGGTGCGGTTTCGACATGGGAGTTGCGCCTGCCCAAAGCAACCAATCGTATTGACTTCGATAACCTCTCAGACATAATCATTCATCTGAGTTATACGGCCCTGGATGCCGGAGATAGCCTGTTTACGCAGAAAGTTCAGGAGCTATTAACAACGTTCGAGGGTGCTTACTACCTGAATCTCAACCAGAGTTATCCGGGAGCCTGGCATAGCTTTGTGTCCACACAGAATGGGCAGAACAGTCAGCAATTGAAGGTTGGCATCTCCAACCAGATTATCCCGCCGCATCTGACGAGTGTCAAGCTGGAAAACGTCTACTTCAAGCTCACTGTTCCCGATAGCACTATCCCGTCTGCCGCAGCGTTCTTGAGCCTCCAAATAGGCAATGGCAGCGCGACGCCGGTTTCCCTGAATAGCAGCATTGCTACGGTATCCTTCAATCCTCCACTTGACCAGTTTGTAGGTGATTGGATAATCAATGTCGATCTCACAAAAGTGCCGCAAGCATTACTCAAAAATGGCGTGTTAGATCCAGCTCTCTTCCAGAATATCGAATGTATTCTCTGCTATCAAGGAGAGATAGACTGGACCATGTAGCCGCCGTTTAGCGAAATATCAGCCTGGCCCCGCTTTTTCACGGTTACCAGGCTGATATGTTTCTGTGACTCATCAGCTCATCACTAATGGTGATTTATGTCAGGTTGCAGGGACCCTTGGTCCTCTACATCAGTCTTCAATCCTCAAGGCTTCACGTTGGTTTTTGTCCAGTTACTATGGAAACCCCACCTTCTCCCCTCCGTGCAGTTGCAGAGCCGCAAAGACACCACAGATCAGGCCCATCCATAAACGTTGCAGGTCATCCTTTTTTTTCAGGTCCCCCTTTTTTTTAGGTCCATTTTTTTCAGGTCGGCACCTGAAACGTTCAGGTCTGCACCTGAAAAAAACAGACCCATCCCGGAATTTTCAGCTCTGCACAGCCACCTCTCTGCTATACTCCTCCTGTGAGATATCTATATCAGTCTGAAAGGAGCATCCATGACAACCAACCACCACACGCCCGCTGACATCGCCGCCGGACTCTCTACGTACCATCGCGGCTTCGATCCTACCACCTGCCTGTGTGCAGAACCAACCACCCTGCTCATCTTTACCTTCGATGATACCTATGTCGACGCGCATCCCGACGAAGCCGACGTTTCAATGCTTATGCTACCTAACCCGATCCGCTCCCTCATCTGGCCCATTGCCGAAGGTGACATCCTCACTCTCAGCAAACAATATGACACCACGCAGCACCATACCCGCCCCCGGCCCGCCCTCGTCTATCAACAATGCCGCGTCACCTCCATCCACAAACGGCTCACCCACGATACCCAGCAGTTCTGCCTGAACCTCACCATCACCCTCCTCCCCCTCCATCCCCTCCCCCTGCCCCTGACGCCTCCTCCCACTGACATCATTTATTCCTGAAGAAGGCAGCGACACGTCAAATTGAGAACGCGTTGAGGACGGATGGGAACACTACCGAAAGAGAACAGGCTCATCCGTAAAATTTTCAGGTCTCATCAGGCACCACTCGAGTATACTTTCATCGAAATCTACGTATCTCTGTAACAAAAGAAAGGCAGCAGCACATGAAACGGAACACTATCCCCTCGAACCGGCTCGATATCCAAACACCCATTCTTCCCTCTATCCACCTTCCCGACCCGGAAGGTCCGGTCCCTCCAGATATTCGTCTCATTCTCACCAACCGGCACACCACCTCCCACACCCCTCCCACCAGACTCGTGCTCATCACTCCTGCCTCCCCTCGACCGGTGCGCCGTGCCACCGAAATCCTCGCCCACTATTTCAAACGCGAATTTTACTATGACTTTGCTGGTTATACCGCTGATGAACAACCCCATCCCAACGATCGCGTCTTTCTGCTGACCCAACATCAGATCGGCATTGGCGAGGCCGCCGTGGGCGTCATTGTCTTTCGCTGGCATACTCCCGCCATGCAGTTGCAAGAACGCTATCTCGCCTGGCTCTGGATTCATCCCTACCTGCGAGGAAAAGGTTTGCTCTCTTCCTACTGGCCCGGCTTTCTCCGTGCCTACGGCACCTTTCTTATTGAGCCTCCCCTCTCCCCTACCATGAAACACTTCTTACGCACACACGCTCCTCTTACCCTCCAGCGCCTCCAGCCCTATCTGCCCAGTGGCAACCAACCGCAACATGATCCGGAGGATAACCCGTCTTCCCCACTCTCTGAGAACAAAACAGTTCCCATCTCATAGGCACATTTCATGGCGACAAAGGAAGCGTGCCTCTGGCACGCCTGCGCGATTTATCCTGGCTTTTTGAAAGTCTGGACGAAAAAAGGCCAGGTGCTCTAGTATCGTCACCGAGAATATGAAATGACAGTACTATGAAAACGGTATTGCACCATCTAATAGTTTCACAAAGGAGTATGACGTATGCGTATCAAATCCAGCGATGTCATTGCAGGCCAGCCCGCCTTTGCAATGCGCACATTTCTCAAAGGCATGCAAGGATACATCGGAACTGCCGAAACCATTGCGGAACACTTTCACACCGATATGGCAACGGCCAACCAGATCATGCTGGCCCTTCTTCACGAAGAATATATCGAACCAGACAGGGATCAAGACCATTGGCACAATAGCATCAAGGGCAATGCTCTGGTCAATGCGACCGCCAGAAAACCCATTACCAGAACAACGGCCGATCGCCTTATTGCAGAGTTCCTCGCACGCGTTGGCGAGATCAACGCCGGACCCTATGCCTACCGTATTACCAAAGTGATCCTCTTTGGAAGCTACCTGAGTGAACAACCAACGCTTGGTGATATTGACCTGTCTCTGGTCATCGAAAAACGCTACCCCGATCCAAAACAGCAGGAGAAACTCGAAAAAGAACGCATCCAGGCCGCGCACCAACAGGGCAAACAGTTTCACACCTTTCTTCAGCAACTCTTCTGGCCGCGTCAGGAAGTGCTTCAGCATCTTAAGCACCGCTCACCTTCCCTGTCCCTGCACGAAGAGGAGATCGAACATATCCTCGCACAACCTGTTCCCTCATCCATCCTTTTTGAAGAGGCCACCACCTCCAGCTGATACCCTCTCTCACAGGGCAGCACACCACAGCAAGGGTGCCTCCTGCCAGGCCAATGAACACGGCAGAAAAAACGGGAACATACACACAGTGAGCAAAGCGTGTCAAGATAGAACAACACCATAGAATGGAGGAATCACACCATGGGATCAGCAATTGACCGTTTTCAAGCGCGCAAGCAACGCTTCGAACACTACTTGCGTGAACACAATATTCCCTTTATCTCCGATATTCAAACAGAGAATCTCAAACAATCCTTCATTCTCACTGATCCCTCCAGGCGCGAACTCGCACGCGCCTTACTCAGCCATGACAGAATCTTCATCATCACAACCACCTCCCCCATCATCATTGACCTCCTGCGCCCCTGGAGTGCGCAGGAACACTGCAACTTCTCCATTAATCAGGAAGATATCGCTGAAGAGCTCGCCCGCCAGTGGGGCCATTATCTGCTCCTCGACACACAGCCATCCCTCCCTCCTCACCACACCGCCCCAATCAGCAGCGCACGCCTCTCCACCAGCGATCATCCCCTTGTCGAACTTGCGGAACTCTCCGGTTATATTGTCGTGCTTTCCATCACCGCCACCCCTCCCTCCCATTGCTATCATCTCCTGACTCCCTCCTCACATTGTCTCACCCATGGCCCTGCCCTCACTCCTCTGCTCGCATCATTCATGACGCCCCCAACTTCGCATGACCTCCCGACCATACCCTGCTCCCTCCATGCATCCAACATTGAACTCCCATCCACACCAAACATCCCAGGCCATAGCGATTCAGCAGATACAAATAGTGATCGCTTTAGATGAGACATGCTTGAATAGGATAGACTTGCTGCGTTTATATCTATAAATGCAGAAGAATAGAGAGTATACTTTCTGTGAGTGTATCGTGATTTCGCTGGCGCAGTCATCACCTCTTCTGAGGAGCATGAAATCGCGTGTGTGAGAGGAACAGTATGGCAAGGAACGCGAACCTTCCATCATCCAGCGCGTCGTCCCCTTCTCCGGCCGCCTCCAACGGGGCTGGCCCCGTCGCCCAACAGTTAATTCAATTGCGGACTCAGCATACTCCCAACGTGAACACACAGCGTGCGGCAAAGAGCGCATCCCCAACGGCGAACGCACCGTCAGCAAGCAATGGCCATCACAAAAAAAGCCCAGTATCTCTGCCAGGCTTGTAGTTGATTTACACCTTCTCGATGAGTTTTGCTATAGCAAGGTTCATATTACTATGTGCCTCTTCAACTTTTGCGATAATATTTTTAAATTCATCTCTATCTCTGGTTACACCAATCTGACTAGATGAATTTAGACACTCTCTCATGCTAATAGAAAATTCCTTAAAATCTCCCTGTATTTCCGGAAAATACAGCTGTATAACCATGCCCAGCTTCTGAACTATTAAATAATTTGTGTTAAGAAAATCTTCATTAAATTGCCAATCTACTTGCAAATTCTCACTTGATATAATCTCTCTTCCAATTCTTGCTACATAACTTCTCAGCCCCGCTGTAACCTCATATGTCAGAATATATGCTTCTTCTATCTTCACGAGTGCCAATCTTTTTTTTTCTGCTTTATTTGTCATATGCTGTGTGAAATAAATTGCTATAAATCCACCTACAATGGTAAGAAATCCACCAAGGACCGTTGAAAGTAGACTAGCTATGGTCTGGTCTAACATTAGTCTCTAACTCCTATATGTACTGATTGAGTAAATTACTCATTCATTCTTTCATCTATGTTTAAAACGTATCTGCAATAAAAATACAAAATCACATATCTACAATGAATAAGGTTCAGGTACGTGTCTCAACAGTATAGTGCACAACCTAGCATCCTGCCGCATGTCTTGCATCTTCTCACTTCCTCGGCTTCTCCCATACCTACGTCTTGTTTCCACTTTGCTCCCTCTTCTTCCGTATCTTCTTTTATAGAGGAGATATCTTCTTTTATAGAGGAGATCGATGCACCTCTCTACACTTCCACCGGCACCCTCTCCTCTTTCCCTCCCCAGGAAGCTATTTCTTGAAAAGGCGCTGCGTGAGCGTAGAGATGAGCAGCACATCCATAAACAGTCCACAAAGGCCCTCCAGCACCGACCAACCTGCATACGGATCACTGAGCGAATAGTCTTGGCGAAAGAAGCCGCGGCCCACCATATCACTTACGCTTAAGATCAATGCATCTACCCTTCCCAATGGATGTGGCAATCCTTGCGAGAGCCACCAGTACCACGCCGCAAATCCCACCAGCACCAGTGCATACGTCAGCAAGCTGCGCCCAAAGCGATAGCCATAGCCACTCAACATCCACAGCAGCAACGAAAACAGATACGCCCTGGCCGCACTCACCCGCGACCAGATCCCCAGCTTCCTCTGCCAGATCTGCCACCAATACACTCGACGCTGCATCACCTGCGCGCGGTAGGTATTAGCTAGGATTAAATGGGTTTCTTGGATAGAGAATAGTACCTTTTTCTCCCATTTAAGCCTCTTTCTTTCTCATATTTTGTGTAGAGCACTTTTCTGTGGCATATATAAGTAGAGAGGGATAGTAGGGAGGAAAAGAAGCTCTATGCAAGAAATTCCATGGCATTATTACCCCAACGTGACTGAAAATCCCATTACCCGCGCTTTCATTGAGTCTCAAGTCAAGCGACAAAAGCGCCCAAAAACCATTGATGCCTACGCACGTAATTTAGAAGACTTGATTCGGGCATTCGCCCTCTTTGGGGACGTCAGTTTGGTCGAAGCCGGTCCAGACCTTCTGGAAAGATATATCGATAACTTGTATCATCGAGCACCGGCCAGGATCAGAAATAAGGTCACTTCCAAGCCATGTGAAAAACTTTCGCCCAATACCATTCAGCAGCGCATTGTCACAGCTCGTCTCTTCTATGATTTTTGTATCTACCATGGCTACAGACAGAATAAAGTAAATCCCCTTTCACGAGGAAGTGGGAGATATGGAAAGGCGTCACTGAAACGAGGAGTAGTTTCACGCAAGCAGCAATTACCCTGGATTCCATCTGATCAGGAGTGGGAGTATCTCATGAAGTATCTTGTTACGCATGAATCAACTCGCAATCAGCTCATGATCTTACTTGCATATGATGGAGCCTTACGTCGAGAGGAGTTGGTATCCCTGCGAGTCGATGATTTTGATTGGTCAGCTAAATTTGTGACGGTCAGGCCAGAAACCTCAAAATCTGGCTATCAACGCATTGTCACTTACTGTCAAGTCACGGCAGAAGTACTTAAACACTACTTATGGAGCGAACGAGCAAATATTCTCGCCGCCTTTGGTGGTGACAAAAATGGCCCCCTTTTCCTTTCTGAGTCAAACCGCAATGCTGGCCATCCAGTCACTCTTGGAACCTTCAATGATGTGATTGAGCGCTTAAGATCAGCTATTGGGTTGCCCTACTTGACTCCTCATACATTTCGTCATTTACGGTGTACTGTCCTCAAAAGGTGTGGGATAGATCTTGAAGATATTGCTCTTTACGCTGGTCATCAAAGTATTGCCACTACACAACTCTACATCCACTTAGCTCCATCAGAATTAAACAAGCACATTCGTGAAGCAACAGCTCTATTTGATGCGCATATGGAGCAATTAATTCGAAGCGTGGCAGCGCTATGAAGAGTCCTACATACGCTTCTCATAAGCAACACATGTGGAACATGCCTATTGTCCCCGAAGACTATGATAGAAGTCCTTTAAATCCAGAGGAGCAAGCAGCGTTAGCTTCTCTCGTACAGGCACAGTCTTTTCCAATGAAACGACAAGCAAGAAAGAACTTGCTGCGTTTACAACAACCCATCTTTGATGTAGTCGCTCTACGCACACAACACGATGCGCAGCATCATCGTGAGATTCGCAAGTTTGTGTATGAAGAAATGTTCCGCCGTGGCCGTTCATTTTGGGAATGGTCACAAGCAGAGTGGATCAACATTATTTGTCCAACACACAAGGACTTTCTCTCACGACATCGTCTCAACGGGATTCGTCCCTCGCTCATTGACATGGCTTATCTCCTTGGTGGAATGAGTAACTTGTGCCCAGTTAATATTATGCAAATGTGTATGAATACAGCTCAACGTATTTTTGGTTCAGAAGTAATTGAGCAAGCATTTCGGAGAATCACGGATGTTCTTGTTGGGTCACAAGGGCGAGGATACCGAGACGGTCCCTATCTAAGGAAGTGTAAACGAACTCTCTGCCTACTCTTTCTTCTCAATCGTAGCCCATACCTAGAAGACCTCTCTGAAGTTGTTTTTCAACAAGCAATTGCATCTACATCCACCTTAGAACTTTCCCTTTTCGCGCTCCTTCGATCTGTTTTGCATGAACTCAATCTCTTTGAGCCTTCGCAGGAGCAAGCGCTTCCCTCCTTCCAGGAACGGTATCCAGATACGAGTGAGGTCCCACAAGAATGGGTGCAGTGGTGTGTGGCATGGCTCAAACAGACACCAACGCTCCCTCTCGCTCGTCGTCGTCGCTACCTTGAAATCTTTTTTTCGGCTGGACGTTGGCTCATGGCAAATCATCATGGAATTGTTTCACCTGAACAGTGGGATGAACACATTGCTCTTGACTACGTCAATTTTGTCTGTACCTCAACTGCAGGTGAACATGCATCCCCAGCGGGAATCAAATCACTGGTAACAAAAGGGATCGTGGGCAAACCGCTTGCTCCGCGGTCTATTCACAACAAGTTATCGGCGATGAGCCGCCTCTTCCGAGACCTGCAAGATAGACCTTATGCGGTCGGTGAAGAAGCTACGCGCAAAATTACACGCCGCTTTCTTCCCCATGAAATATTCGCGACGCCGCCTTCAATAAAACGGCTCATTCAACCAGATCCTCGAGACCTGGATGAACTTACCTGGTGCAAGCTTACCTACGCTGCAGCAACATTCACAGAAGAAGATTGTGCATCTTTTCGGAGCTATCCTGTGAGTTACCATCGAGCTCTTGCCCTTCTCTGGGTAAGCTCTGCTCGGCGTGCCAATGAGATCCGGCGGTTACGGATAGGCTGTATCCGTCGAGACTGGGACCCGGAAATGCTCAATGAACATGGAGTTCCATTCCCCGTGCAAAATGCTCAGCTCTGCTATCTTCATGTACCACCTAACAAGACCAAGGGACCTTACTGGATTCCCATTCCTCAATACGTGGCGGATGCTATCGAAGTATGGGAGCAAGAGCGGCCTAAGAATCAACACATGCTCATCGATCCCAAAGATAATAGCTTGGTTGACTTTCTGTTTTGTTTTAGAGGTTCAATATTGGGTCGCGACTTTCTCAATAAATCGCTCATTCCAGCTCTCTGCAAGCGTGCAGGGATACCAGAACGCGATGCGAGAGGCGCTATTACAAGTCATCGAGGGCGGTCTACGATCGCGACCATGCTTCGGAGAAATGGGCTATCTCTCGATGATATCTCAGAGTTTCTTGGGCATGCAAAACCTGAGATGGTACGGGCGTATGCGCGAACAGATCCATTCTGGAATTGCCCCAGAAAAATGGAAACGTCAAAGGTGAAAGTTAGGTCATCACTGAGAGAGTAACCTGTTCAAACGTACACGGACTGACATACTGTAACGTGGAATGTAAGCGAACTGGATTATAGAAACATTCGAGGTATTCGAAGATGGCTGAACGGGCTTGCTGTCGGTTGTGGAACCGTGTTCGCCCCGTACACTCTTTGGCGAGGGTGGCAAAAAAGGCTTCCATGACTGCGTTATCCCAGCAATTTCCGGTTCGACTCATACTCACCTCAATATCATACTGCCTGAGCGCGTGCTGATAGCGATGCGAGGTGAACTCAGAACCCCGATCCGAGTGGTGTAAGAGCCCAACGGCTGGATGTCGTCGCGCCACCGCCATGCGCAACGCCAGTTCGACCAATGCTGCATCTTCCGTGGCTCCCATCGCCCACCCGATTACCATGCGTGAGAAAAGGTCGAGAATGACCGCCAGAAAGAGCCAGCCCTCAGCAGTCTCGACGGCCTTGGTATCCGCCACCCACTTGGTGTTGGGCTGCTCAGCCGTAAAATCACGGCTGAGGCGATTGGGAGCTCCGTGAGCCTGTGGATCACTTGTTGTCGTTGGTTTGCGTGAACGTTTCACCTGCGCGGACAAGCCGAGCTGCTGCATTAAGCGAGCTACTCGCTTGCGTGAGCAGGTCATTCCTCGTGCACGCAGGAGCGCGTGAATACGAGGACTGCCATATACCTGGCGGTGATCCAGAAAGATCTGTTGAATTTCGGCTGCTAGCTGGGCATCTTCTCGACAATGCTGACTCATCGGACGGCGTTTCCAGGCGTAATAGCCGCTCTCAGAAACGTCCAGAGCTTGGCAGAGCAGCGTCACGCAATATTCGTGGCTGTGCTCTGCGATGAACTGAAACTTCACAGCGGGCCGTGCGAAAAGATGCCGATAGCTTTTTTTAAAATGTCGCGCTCCTGCCGCAACAGGTCGTTTTCTCGCTTGAGTTGGCGTAGCTCCTCTTCTTGCGGTGTCTGGTGTCCGCTGCCTGGAAACGCCTGGGCACCGTGTTCGGTAAGTTGCTTGCACCAGTGATGCAGCGTGCTATCGGCAATGCCCAAATCTCGGGCAATTTGGATCATGGGCTTGTTGCTGGTCTGCACAAGATGCACGGCTTCCAACTTAAATTCTTTGGTATATGTTCTGGTTGTTTTGTCCATGCTCTTTTCCCTTTCGATGGAGGCTCTGTCTTCGAGTTTACATCCTCCATTTCTCTGGGACAAGACCAATTCCGATTTGGCCGTCAAATGAACAGAAGCAATGACTTAATGAGAATTGTCGAAGGTATCATCGACACACGTGCGGCGAGGGATGGGAAACCAAATGTTTTTTTCTTTCTTGGCCGAGGGAGCGATGGTCAACCACGTTTCTGTGGCAACCCTGCCTGGGAGAAATGTGCCCATCGGCTAGCATGTCTCAAATGCCCCATGTATGTTGGTGCGAGCAAAGCCGCGAGGCTTACTGAACGAATGGAAGCACGAGATGAAATTCTTAAATTTCAGACACATGTCGAAATGATTCCGCAAGAGAAGGCTGCAGTTGAAGGTGATATCGAAACGCTGAGCGAACTCATCCACGCAGACGCTGATATTCCCCCGCCGGAATTGCCACATGAAGACTTTCAATTCAACACGCAGTTACCTTGTCACCCAAATGCGCTTTTGCCAGATGAAACGCCAACAGAACTGGTAGCCCTCGGGCGCGAGCTTGCGGAACTCAATCGTGCTCTCGTCGAGGTCTCGAAGAGGACAGATGGTCGGAATGCCAGTGTTCGCTCGCTCAAGAAAAGAGTGAGCGAGATTACGAAGCAAATGGCAACACTCGATCAGGTGACTGGGCTGGCCAAGGTCCATCCAGACCAGTAGAACGTATTTCCAATGGGTTTGTGGAGGGCAAGAACAATCGAATCAAAGCCATGATGCGCCAGGCGTATGGCTATCGCAATTTTCTCAATTTGCGTCTTCGCATTCTTCTCAGTGGATCCTGATGGAAAAACTCATCAGCTCCCTTAAGGGCGGAGAGCCAATATTGTTAATAGTGTGTTCCCAAGAGGCACTGCCTTATCTGATAAATAGATTGACCAGAGTCTCATGCTCAACTCGTGGGCATTTCACTTGCTACTAGATTGTTTTCTTGCTCAAAGGGGAGCCGTGATCGAAGATGATCTTCTGCAAGCTCGCTCTTCATTTCAAATCGCGTCTCCATGCTACCTCAGTTGGCAACCAGCCCAGAAGCTCATAGCGTTTAACCTGCGGTGCTTCAGGTAAAGCCGCTACTAGTTCAGACACTGGAACTTTCTGAAATTTGAGTCGTTGCCAGTAGGTTCCTGCTTGCGTACTGAAGAGGTAGGCATACTGATAGCCTGCGCGAGTGGCTGCATCTAAGGCCCATTGGACCAGATGCATACCCCATCCTTGGCCTTGGAATGATGGACTGACAGCAACACTACGCAGCAAGGTTGCCCCATGCCCTAACTCTAGACCAACTACTCCAATAGGGGAGCCATCTGCCTTCTCCGCTAACCAGTAACGTGTGCCATCTGCAAGGATGTCATCAGCTGAGAGTTGCGTTTGTCTCAATAGAGTCTCAATTTTTAGAGTATCGATGAGATTGGCCTCGCGGATAGAAGTCTGGTCTTCTCTCATGTGTCATTTTCTCTTTCTCTCAAGGTCCACAAATCTGGGTGATGGCGAGTATTCACAAAAGTGAATTGCAAGGATACGTCAGTTAAATTCATTCTGGGTAGGAATGGAATGATGAAAAACCACATTGAAGGGTTCATTGAACATGAGATGGTTCTTCTCATACTACCCCAGCGTCAGTCTTCTGCATTTCCTCCTGTGGAAGCGTACGTAGCGTACGGACTGGAGAAAACCAGAGCCAGAGTTGGGCAAAAAGAAGACCACCAACAATGAGAAATAAGGTTGAGCGTATGCCTATTTGCCCTCCAAGCCATCCTCCCAAGAGCGCTCCAAGAGGAGTTGTTGCCCAACTTACTACTTGCATTGTGGCATTCACTCTCCCTTGCAGCGTATCTGGAGTAATCGATTGGCGAAGACTTACCTCGTGAATGTGATAGATGATGAGTGGGCACACGGTCAAAAATTGGGCACATGCTAGGATCAGAGCGACTTCGAGGAGGGAACCATGGGCCACAGGGACCAGAAATGCTCCACCAATACTCAAAAGAGGGACTGCGCACAGAGACCACCCCAGACCCCACCATTGCAGCGCGCGTTTGGCCAGCAGGGTTCCTACTAGAAAACCTCCATTGCCACACGCATAAATAATCCCGATCCACAACGAGTTGATTTTGAGGACGTCCGTCATGTAGACCAGTAACAGCGAGAGTTGCGCTCCCCAAAAGATATTCGCCACCCCATTCGCCATGGCAAGCGCACGCAAAAATGGGTTTTTGACCACAGCATCAAGTCCAACGCGAACCTGTTCCCAGAGATTTTGTCGAGAAGCCAGGGGAATGTCGTCCCCTCTTTTCCTACCAATACGCCAGATAAAGAGGGCAGAAAGAAAAAAGGAGAGGCTATCACCGATAATCGCCACGGGCGCTGTCACCAATTGAATACAAATGCCCGCAAGGCTCGGACCAGCAATCTGCGCACCCGATTGACTTACTTGAAGCGCGGTATTGGCCTCAACCAGATCCTCACGCTCAACCAGTGAAGGGAGAAACGACGTGGAAGCAATCGTAAAAATGACGCTCAGCACACCAAGGAAAAAATTCAATACATAGAGTGATTCAATTTTTAGCGCATGCAGAAGGCTCAAGAGGGGAATAAGTGCCAGGAGCATAGTCCGTCCCAGATCTGCGAGCAGCAACAGAGGACGTCGCCGTACACGATCAACCCATACTCCCACCACAAATCCAAAGAGGAGCTGAGGTATTTGCCCCAGTGCGAAAAGCAATCCCATTTGAAACGGTGTCGCATGCAATATGCTAATCGCGGTCAGAGGAAGTGCGAGCGTCGTAATTGCAGAGCCAAAAAGGGAGATAGTTCGAGCTATCCAGAGATTGAGAAAATTGCGCTGCAACCAAAGGCTTTTTCTACGAGAATACTTCATACAATGCTCATCCTTTTTGTATCTTTTACCAAAGATATGAAGACCTCAAGTCTGTCAGTGTGATGGCTTTAGGAAAGAATGCACATCAAATCAGGTGTATCAGATGTATCAGTCTTGATCTAACCTCTACTATGGGCCAATGATGCGTTCGGCGAGTGACCTTGGTTTCTTATTGCTCTGGTCCACTCGCCAGAACCGCATCCCATGCCAGTTCTGATGCCAGTATTCCTAACATTGCTCCACTGATGGGAGCGTCATCCACTTCGTTGGTGGTCACTGCATATAAAACATCGCCATCATTGATGGTCTGGAATGGCTGAATAGCACGGGCCATTGAGCTATGGACGTGTCTTCCCAATTGGCGCAGTTCTTCCGGACGCAAGCATTGATTGGTAGCAACTACTGTCAGTGTGGTATTCCCAAAGGCTGTCTTTACCCTTTCTCCACGAGCAAGTCGCTGTTCAAGCTCCTCGACGGGAGAGAGGCGGAGACCCGTCTCGGGATTATAATTGCCCCGCACAACCTGTCCTTGTCGATCAACAATGACGCCAACGGCGTTGACAACGGTAAAAACAGCAATTTTTGTTGAGCCGATCTGGCGAAAAGCCCCACCTTGCCCAGAGGATTCCTTGTGGGCGAGACTGAAGATGTTCCCGCAGGTTGCTGATCGTCCAGCTCCTCGCGCCCCCAGAGGAAACAGACCCGGACGTGCGGCAAGAAGAGCAGCTTTTCCTAGCTTGTGATCAGGATAAATGACATTGTCACGTACACTGTAATCATTGAGGATAGCCCCAGAGACCAAAGCCACATGTTTGCTAGAAATCGAAGCCTTTGTTTGGAGTGCAGAGGCGCGCTGCTCAAAGAGCGCTGCGGTCACTCCACTTGCCGCCTCAAGTCCATAGACAGAACCGCCAGCGAAACAAATAGCATGATTACGTTCATAATCACCCGACTTGACAGCCAATCCTCCACGCGCATCGATAGCTGTTGCGACTCCATCCGGGAAGTAGAAAACCGTACATCCCGTTGGTCCCTCGGCATATTCAGCTATTCCAATGTGCAAAGCAGGGAAATCAAACGGTAAGGTTGGTCCCTCAAATGAGGTTTGGGGAAAAAGTGAAAGGGAGCTATTCATCAGCATGTGCTATATCTCCTTGTCTATGCGTCAATGATGCTTATTTTTGGGTATTCACCCATCAAAAGAGATAATAGTCCATTCTTGCAAGAAAAGCGATACGATGGACCTGATATGGCTCTTCTTTATCCTTCACTGGCTTCTCATTTTGGTCTAAAAAATGAGAATAGTATATGTTCACAACGGGTTGAGCAGGTTTCCAATCCCTTTCCGAATATACGATGAACAGCATTTCCTAACGTTTCCTTAGATGTAGAGCGATTTCTTCGATGGTGTAGAGGTATGCTAATCACTCTTCCCCCGTTTGATCACTCTTCACTTTTACTACCAGCAAGAGCTGGTGAACGACATTTTTAATCTATTAGAGCGTGGATGAACTGGCGGGTTTATGATCTTTCTGACAACACCTTCGAAAATAGCAGCTAATCCTACCTAATAGGCAAAGCGCTCGGCTTCTTCTTTAAGTCCTTGAGCCTCTAATGCCGTCGCCAGTTGTCGATAGGTTCGTGTAGCAGTACGATACCTATTGATCCGAAACTGTGTTTCTCGTATTCTATATTTTTCTTTTCTATTTGCTTCAACTTCTTCTGTAAACAGCTTTATGTGAGACCAATCGATATGGGCTAGAAATATATCATTCCAACCAATAGCATTAGCAAATGATGGGCCAACACCTTTACTATCAGCAAATTGTGTGTCTCTAAAATAAGCACCTTCCAACCTTGCATCTTCAAAAGTAGATCCTTTCATCTGAGCTCCCTCAAAGGCTGACCCTCCCAATTGCGCTTGCCTAAATTTAGCACCTTCCAGTTGTGCCCTCCAAAAATTAGCTTTTTCTAACTGTGCACCCCAAAAATTTACTTTTTCTAATTGCGCCCGTATAAAATTAATATCTTCCAAGTGAGCATTTCGGAATGAAGCATCTTCCAGGTGAGCTCTCTCAAAATTAACCCCCTCCAAGTGTGCCCCTGCAAAATTTGCTCTTTTTAATTGGGCGTAGCAAAATTTGACACCTTCTAGATGCGTATCGTAAAATTTACCTTGTTCAAAACTTGTATATTGGAAACTCGTTTTTTTCAACTGTGCCTGTATAAAACTTGCGTCTTCCAGAAATGCATTTTTAAACTCTGTATCTTCCAAAAATGCATCACGAAAATGAGCACTTTCCAAATGAGCCCCTTCAAAGTTGGCACCTCTCAGCTGAGCATGTATAAACTTTGCTCTTTCCAGTTTTGCATTTTTAAAGTTGGCTCTTTCTAACTGTGCCCCTTCAAAATTAGCCTTCTCGAGTCGCGCTCCCTCAAAATCAGCTCCATATAAAGGCAAGGAAAAAAATCGCGTCCCCTGCAACAAAGCTCCTTCAAAATGTAATTGATACCGATTTATTCGTCTTAAATTATTTCCTGTCTTTTGTATTTGATAATTCACTATCCACTTGACATCTAAACTATATAATCTAATTTCTTTGAATGGAAATATCCCATGTTCCTTATCAGGTCGAATTTTTAGCCGTTGTAACAAAAATTGCTGGCGATCCTGATCAATTTCTACCTCCTCCCCCAAAGATTGCCCTTTCTTCTCTTGGGATATAACCCATCGAGATTGCTCCATCTTTTCTATAAGCTGTGGTGGCAAAGTTGGCAATGCTTCCTGCCCTCTATTGATTCCCATAGGAAGCCAGAGACCACTCTCAGCCTGTCTCCAACGCTCATTCAATGGTTAAGCTCCTTCTCAAGTTGTAACTTTCTACCAATGTGAACACCTCAGGTAGTTTGTCAATGGTTGTATGGAGTGTCAGTGTCTGGTTGATTGGTCGATAGAACCGATATCGTGCATGTGTTGAAGAGTCCAATCCTCTGAAAGAAGCACGTTACAATCTTTTTACTATATCGGCGTTGGCATCCTCAAACAACGCCATGTCACACCTGTACTTCGCTAGACAACGAGCCAGCTAATATTACTTTTTCCTCACCGCCAGGCTGGTGAGCTATCAACAACATCATATTCACTCAACAGCCAGCAGTAACCGCCCTCTTGGGCTGCACACACAATATCTTGACACGTCGGCAATTGTGCCGTCTCCCCACAACCGCTCAAGAAAGGCACATTATAACTCCAAAAGAACCGATGCACTCATCACGACTTTAGAACTTTGGTCAAGCAATAAAGTCGACAAACACCGTGTGATTCGTCAATACAGCTAACTCTGCACAAAGGAGATACACCCACCAGTTTCTCCAATCAATACCACAATAAATTATTGTAAATCATTGAGTTTTTTGATAAGCGCTACCTGCGTCGTACTCTTATTCACTTCGTTTAAATGTTCACACGCGCTATTCGCAATGAAGAACCGTTGTATTCGATCAAGGCGGTTATGGCACGCCGCTGTTTGATCCGAGGCGCTGCTATAGAATTTGAAGAGAACACCCGTAGCTATCTGTACCACACCTCCCGCAAGCGCAGTAATCAGTGGGGCAAGGTACGACGCATTCCCTGGCAGCCGGAGCGTAAAGAGAATGACAGCCGCAATAAAAAAGGCAATTACAACGCCTTCACCTACGAGCGCCCAGGAGAAGCTCTGACGTGATTGGTTAAGCGTATTGAGGTAGTAGCTATTTCCCATTTCCAAATTGGGCGAGACAATCGTCGCCAAGTTTGAGGGATCAGCTTGAGCGATCTTTTCAATTGCAGAGGTAGGATCAGCAATTACCCCACCTCCCAACGCCCACCCACGGCTTTCACGGAAATTTCCTCCAACAACAGTGACACCTTTGGGCACACCAAGAGGATGATATTCCAAGTTCACGTCTCTTTTATCAAGCCAAGAGTCCGCATAAGTCAAAGCCAGCGAGATCACCGCTGGATGCTCCTGTAATTGAAAGATTATTTCACTCGCTGCTCGTTTGGTCTCCATCTGCGGAGTGGCTGTATATAAGGAAATAGTTGCCTGTGATAGAAGTGTCCCTTCACACTGACAGCGAGCGGTACCGGCCTCTTCATTGATCTCGATATTGCGGAAAAAGGCGCGGTCATCTTCCAAGGAGATATCGACAAGAGGAAGGTAATTATTTGAAACCTGTAAAGCTTTTTCGTAGAGATACCATGCCTGGCCGTCAATAGGCCTGGGAAAATAGGGGGCACTGGTACCGGACGCGATAAGTGACTCCTGAGTCTCTTGGATCTCCGGCCAGAGATTACCACCGAAGTTCCAGCAGGGCAAGAGATGGTCGGCTAATCCCTGCATTGAGTGTCCCCGCATATGGTCGCTAAAGCTCACATTGACGACCTCGTAAGAGATCTCCCAATTGTGCAAGCTTAGTTTTTTGAGCTTTTCTTCTTCAGTATGGGAGGCTTGCCCCTCTGGGGAAATGCGCCGAGTTGTTACATCATTGAGGAACTGTATAAAATCCGCCGCGCCCATTTTCTCTCGAAAAAAGAGATAGGAGGGATAGAGTACCTGCTCTGGCACCCCTGGTTCAGCGCGGAAAATAGTAGCTCGCAGGCGCTTTAAGAACCACTCTCCCTTGTGCTTGATGCAAATGAAGCGAACATCAAGATTTTTTTCTTCCAGTAGTGCTGGGAGTAAGTCCTTCCAGTCCATGGTCGCACCAACTTTCTTTGTAGTTTGTGTTTTTGTGCTATTTCCCTGCTTGTTCGCAGGTTGTCGAGGAGGTGATACTCGTGCCCTGTAATTAGAGTCAGGCAATGTAAACCCATATCAACATATCTGTCTTAAGGCTACACTTCAGGGATAAATCATCATCTATGATATACTCATCAAAACTATTTTCCACAACATCGCTTGAATTTTTTTCCACTTCCACAGAAGCAGAGCTTATTCCTATCTCTTCCTTTCATCTGTGGTGTAGATGGAACATGCGAAGTATGCTGTGCTCCCTTCGGCTGATAAGGATATTCCCGTACAGTACTAGCATGCTTCGTCAGATTGGTCAGCAAGCCCGTATCCTGCTGGATATCCCTAGCTTCTTTTTGCATTTCCTCTGTCCAATTACGTGCATCGAAATACATCGCATCCTCAGAACGATGCTCTGTGCGTATGGGTGTTGCTTCTGTTGCAATGCCAACAATATCAAGCGCTTCTGGATACATCAATTTCGTGATTAGGCAACAATCTTCCAGAACGTATCGCCGCCCTTCACGGTAATCCTCGTAAGATACTCCAGACAGATGAGGGAGCAGGAGGAACACATAGTGAGGATCTCCTAGGCACGAGGGTTGCACAACCACTGTTCGTCTTTGGGTAGATGAGGTGGTTTCCAGCATAGTCAAAAGGACCTGTGCCAGCATCCGTCGCCGAGTACGTGGTTCGCGAACAAGAAAGCGCATAGTTTGTTCGGAAAACTCAATGCCGGGATGGGATGTATAATACTGAGTACCAGACAGTATATGTGTGTTAAATTGCTCAATAAGTCCATCCCAGAGATAGCTTACGCTATCGGCCCGTACCTGCGACCTACGCTGCGGGCTTGAAAGATATTCTTCCCACATTCCCTCCTGAATACAGAGTCCATCCATATCAGCAGGTACAATAAAGTCATGCTCACCGCCACTATTGATATCTTTGCGGTAAAATGCAAGAAGCTCCTCCTCTCCGGTCACGAAGATCGCCTTGCCACTTGTCATGAAACGCTCTTTTTTCGTTAAGTAACTCACAAAATCAGTGACTGTATCGAGTGTGCTCATGATAATTTCCAAAGAGGTATCATCAAAGACATGGATATATCCCTTTGCTGGGTCGATCTGCCCAATAGTAAACGGTTTGCCATCTTTTGCCACGTGAGCAGACCCTACGACGGTCGTATCCATCATGAGGCTGCCGCTTCCTCCGCCAAAGAATCTTTTACACGCATTAGAAGCACCATGAGCAACAACGATACGGTGGAAGGTAGCAGTTGTAGGATCGGGAAGCGGGAAAGGAAAACGCTGGGTACAAGCTGGATCTAGAAAGAGCCGTTGCGGGTGAGCTTTGATCCATCGTTCACCACCCCATATCTGTTCTGCTGATTTACGGACAGCACGCTTGAACCATCGTTGCCAGTTGACCTGCTCATCATCTCCGCCAGGATAATCACAGTCCTTATCAGAAAAGATAATAATATGGTCTTGGAATATCACAAGGAGATCACAAACCTCCTTGCCAATTTTTGCTGTTGGACAATCCAGTTGATCACGGTAGACGCCAGAGTAGCTCCAGAGTGATAAAAATGAGCGATCACAGAGCCGTTTTAGGAAGCTCTCAGAAGCATTAACGCCCTCACGTCGCAGGATGGGAGCCTGGATGTTCGTTGTGTCCAAATCCTTTGTACCTTTCTTACGGCTTTACCACTCATCAACCTGGCGCTGATCGTAACAGAACATTTGCTATAAATCAAGCATGGGGAGCATAATTTGGAAAAAAATTGTATTCTAAGCCCTGTTCCTCGGGTATATCACTCCTCACCTACACGCAATAGATCATCCCACAGTGTAGTGCACCGCTGGGACCGCCAAGCCTGTTTCATAAACTATTCGCACTGGATTCCTTGCACGCAAAAAAGAAATCCTATTGAATGTTTTGATGAGAACTCAAATCCGTGAGCCAGATGCCTGCTCTTTTGTACTGGCCTACAAACACGCACAGGCACGATCAAAACCATCCTTCTTCACCTTCCGTAACGCTGCTCTGGAACCCATCACTCTCGTGAACTCGCACACAATATCCATCTCTTACATGCAACCCTTTCCATCTGCTATACTCATCCTGCTGCGCAATACGAGCAGACAGCACCCATTCCGAGCGTGTAGCTGTCCTGTTAATGCGCCTAATGCTTTGACAATATGATAAACCACAGCGGACCAATCACTGACATTCTACTCTCCCCATACCGCTTTCACCCCATCTTTTCCCACACACTGGTCAAAATCAATACTATATTTTGACACCGGAACGCGGTGGATGTGCCACCGCAGGATCAGCTGGTGGAGGATCGAGTCGCGTCTGATAGAGCACGCCTGATTCAATAGCCTGCTGCATTTCATCATAGATCTCCAGAATTACCCGCCTGGTGCGATATTCGTTGCATTGTTTCTCCTCTTTCTCCTTCCATATCCGGAAAGTATCCATGATGTAACCCACATCATCTCGCTGGATGCCATAAAAATAGAAGTAGGCAGCATCAAGCTCACATCGAAGCAAAAAACGGCGCGCTTCATCCCATTGAAATGGAGAACCATCATAGCCACAATCTTTGGCAAAAGCTTCGAGATCCCGTCGAACTTTCTCATCAAAACCCAACGTGCCTAAAAATTCATCTATAGCATGAGCATCATTTTCGGCAATTTCAGCGCTTTTAGCTCAGAAGCAGAGGCAATAGATAGTGATTCCAACACCGCTCGTGTAATGTTTTGAGTCAGCATAAACGGGTCCAGCATGGACTTCTACTCACTTATGCAGATAATAGAGATCATAACGTGTAAAGAAGCATATACATTATATATTATAAACGAGCAATCTACCTAAAAATAGGCATGGCAGCAAAATTGGGTTAGAAGGAAAATTGTATATACTTGGCCTGGCTGGTACATAAAACGCCTCAGGATAAAGATACCCACACAATTTCAGCTCATCAGCAGACAAGAACCTATATGTATCCACTTCTGAACACGCATCTTGCAATAGCCTTCCGGCGCCACCCCCCTCTGCCACACCACACAAAAAAAGCACGCCCACCTGTGGGTGATAGAGCGTGCTTCGCGGTTATTCGGGTATTGAATGCATATCCCTCTGGGGGCATAGCAGAAAATCATCGTAAAAACAACCTTTTTTGTTGGAAAAACCGGAAGTACGTGCGTTTAACAGAGAGGGGTCTGCGCGGTCGGTCTCTGATACCACGCCCGCAGCCCCGTTCTTGTCCTGAGAGCAAAAGGGGAGTATGAAACACCATGCAACAGCCACCAAACGTCCCGCCGCCCTACACGCCCAGACCTATGCCGCACCAACGCCTGCTAGCCTGGTACCGACGCCGCAACCTGTTCGGCAAACTGGGCATTGGGTGTGTCGGACTGATCGTCATCCTATCGATGTGTACTTGTTCCATCGCTATGGCCAATCCGAGCGCGTCACAGCAGAGCGCCAGCACCGCGCCCACGACCCAGGCGAAGGCCCAGCCGACGCACGCGCCCGTCAAGCCAACGGCCACCCCGACGCCGGCACCAACGCCGACGCCCACACCGACACCGAAGCCGAGGCCCACACCCATCCCGCCGACGCCCACTCCGGTGCCACCCGCGCCGACCCAGGCGCCCGCTCCACCCCCGATGCAGACTGGGGTCAACGGCAACCCCTGGGGGTACAACTTCAACTCGGGCCGCGATATCTACGATCCTAACCCCGACTTCTGCTCGTACTTCAACTGCATCAAGTCTTTCTGGACCTCCACCAACGGCTACGTGGTGGAGTGTAACGACGGGGAGTACTCGCACAGCGGGGGCCGCTCGGGCGCCTGCTCGCGCAACGGCGGGGTGGAAGCCACCCTGCTCGAACCCTAGCCAACCCGTCCCGGGGGAGACCGTTCCCCCGGGACCAGCCCTTCAACGAACACGAAAAGGAATCCCATGTACCAGCACCACAACGCGACCGACCTTTCGCCGAGAGAGCGAGCCATCAAGAAGCTGACCGTAGGCCTTCTGGGCCTGCTGGTCATCCTGGCCATCTGCGCCTGCGGCGCGGCCTCCAAGTCCACGGGCCCCTCCGGGCCCGCCAGGACCCAGAATGGGGCCACACCCACCACCACCGCGACGCCCAAACCCGTCCAGAAGCTCAACGTGGTGGTGAGCAGCCAGGTGATCAAAAACGTCGAGGGAAAGTATCGATATTTCTTCGACGTGCGCAACCACGATGCCAAAGACTTCAACGGCAGCGTGCGCATCGAACTGTATAATAATAAGCAGCAGAGCGCCCTGGGCCAGGAAACCTTCGATACGCAGAGTGCCATGCCCACCAACCGGGGAACCTCGGTGTACTTCGACATCCACACCGGCCCGCCATCCGTCGCCGGGGAGTACGGGGTCACCCACTACAAGTACGCGGTGATCGTCGGCGACCAGGAGGTCAATACCGGCTCCGGCAAAATCGAGGACGCCATCACCCAGTAGTCTGTGCAGGGGGGCCTCTCGCGGAACGCCCCCTGCACCCTTGATTTTTGGACCACGATCAGCTCTACTTGAGAGGTACGCTTTTTTGAGTGGCGCAGAACGGCCACTCTTTTTTTGTGCCTCCTTCACTCCTCTCTCGCTCCAACAGCACTCCTCCTCTGCTCCCACGCTCACTCCAGCAGCACACACCTCCTCCTCTGCTCCCACTCCACACCTACAGCACCGCAAATATGTCGTCGCGTCGTCACATTTCCTGCACAAAATGACGCTATGCGCTTCTCATTCCCACACACCATCATCGGCATCGCTGAGCATCGAGCAATGGTTCTCCTCAACTGGTTCTGGTAGTGGGGCCAGCCCTGAATACAACAACGCGCGGTCGCTCGTTTCACTCATGTTTTCGCTCTTGGGTGCTCTAAGGATACAGAGGCTCAGATGGATACATGAGGGCTTCAGTGTGCTGCTTCCTCTCGTCACGCTCACCACCACACACAGCACAACAATACCGCGTCCCTATGTGGCTCCGCAGACGCTCTACCCATACCTCCCACTCGACATCCTGCGGGCAGGCAGTGGCGCAAAGCAGATGGCCACAGGCCAACCGTCGTTCCACCACCAACCCACACGGCCCATGCACCACCCGCACATCGGTGAGGACGCGCCTCTGGTACCGACGACCTGCATTTCCCTTCCCTTTCCCCTGGCTCATCCTACTGCCCACCATTCCTCTCCTTCTCACACACCTCTGCTCTTTCCCGTATGATCCCATCAGCATAGAATCCTGTCAATATCCTTCTCCACATCCCGCTCTTCGATCGCACGGTCACCACACGCATGCTGTCAACTGCATCATGCTCAACACTCTGACATCACACAGAGGTCGCCGCACCCATCATATTTCCGAGGCGTGAGGAACTAGGAGGCAGCATCTGGCGCGTTCCTGCATCTCACGGCACGAAACGGCACGAAACGGCATCTTGAGCTCATTTCTTCCCCTCTTCTTCACCACACAACACAGCAATGCGCCACAAGTCGTAAAGAGTCGTGGCGAGGCGTCGGGATGCCAAAAAGACAAAAGCAGGTGACACCGGTGGAAGTAGTAAACACTGTGTTCACCTACTCATCCTCTCTCTACCGGGGAGATCATCAAAAGCGGAAACCACTCACCCACTCTTGTGAGAACACGTCGCCGGAGCAGGCGTCACCAGACGGCCACAAGGCAGATCAACGGCGGCCACACGGCAGATCATAGGTACCTCTTCGGCAATCATTCGGCAGCCATCTGGAGATCTTTTGGGGGTCATCTGGAGATCAGAGAGCGGCTCTGTCACTACAGTTACACTTATTGGGAGCGAGAGTGAGATAGCCCTCCCGTTTAGCACAACAAATTAGAGCGTGGTCAGGTGAGCTTGGATGTGGCTGGCCATCTGTTCCAGATAGTCGATTGTCAAACGATCAGTCACGCCCAACCAGTGCTTGTAGTGGCGTCCATGGAAACTGCGTTGCGCAACCCAGCAGCGCGTCCGTTTTCCGCGTTTGGTATCGCGGTACGCGGTAAAGCGGCCGGATTGCCCGACGAAGCGGAACGAGGTAAGCGTTGCTAACCAATCGAACCATGCTCTTGACGCGGGGTCCAGGTTTAACTCTCCTTCCAGGGAACTCACAATTACGTAGGTATTTTGTGCACTGTATTCGATCAGTGGGGGCATACAAGACCGGGCACGTTGCTCTGCTTCAATGAGTGGACGTGTGAGCGATCGTGGTGGAGGAACACCCATTGGCTCACTTTCAATCTGTTGCTCCAGGCTAACCAGAGACGCTGGGGAGAGATGAGACGTCCCCGCCAGTTGCTGGACACAGGT
Organism: Dictyobacter halimunensis; assembly: GCF_036245075.1. Taxonomy (NCBI): domain Bacteria; kingdom Bacillati; phylum Chloroflexota; class Ktedonobacteria; order Ktedonobacterales; family Dictyobacteraceae; genus Dictyobacter; species Dictyobacter halimunensis. Next base: position 3,219,647 of record NZ_BSRI01000001.1, on the reverse strand, counting down.
TTCCAGGTTTGAGAGCCTACTCTCGATTGTGCGTTCACGCTCCTGAAGCAGCGCCAGCGTGAGGTGTGCTACTTGCTCAGATAACTGAGCAATTCTGGTTTCCAAGAGGGACAATTTCTGGGCAAGAGGCCCTTCTTCCTGCGGTATGGAAGGAGCGGGTGTGGCCTCTTCTTTCGGTGGTATCCCAACCGATGTGTCTTGGTACGCGAGAAAATCATCCTGCTGAGCGGGGAGTGCGCGACCATGCGCAGCAGCCAGGTGCTCAACGTGTTGAAGCGTTAAACACTTGATGCGAGCATCTCTCGGATGGGTGACAAGTTCCAGGGGATCTTGCTTGAGCCACTGGCGCAATGTTTTGGGATGAATCCCAAGCAGACGGGCACAGTCTGCTAAAGGAAGCATGGACATAATCAACCTCCTGGTGTGGGAGCACAAGATAGCGAACAGAAGAATTTTTAGTGTCTGGGAATAATCCCAGACGTCCGGGAAATGTGTGGAATATCTGCCAAACCTCTTGGAGAGAGAAGACACGATCGCGCGCAGCAACGTCAGTGGGAACGTTATCCTACATCCCGATGGTATTTGGCATGGAAGTACCTGGCTCGACTTTGGTGGCATCGGCGCCATCGAGACCAGTGCAGGACCCGTTTCATGTTGCGAGGTATGGGCCATATCAGTCGCCCAAGAAGATGACGCACTTCAGGAATTGTGACGGGAATTAAGGGGAAGGCATGCGATGATGCTGGTGGGAGGACAGCAGAGAGCATCTGCGTTTTTTCCGTTGCCACAATGCCAGCCAAGTAGGCTGCCGCGAGCATCACAAGCGTAATATGCCGGTACCATCCAAGGAAACAGCGAACTTCATAGTGGTCCAGGCCCATATCTTTTCCATTTTCAAAATCTTCTTCAATGCGCCATCGGCAACCGATAGCGGCAACCATCGTAGAGAGGGGGGTGAAAGGGGAGGCAAAGACAACGTAATAGCATTTCTCTAGCGGATCGGCAATACTGCGACGAATAAGTAAAAAGTGGCAGCCATCATCCTCCCATCGGTGGAGAAGAGGAACGACAGCCCAATCGAAAAGCCTTGGGCCTTTGGTGCCTTCACACATTGAGATTCTCTGCCACTGTATCTGGTCCGGGATACGTGTCTCAATGAGACACGCCTCGATACGAGCTCTCCCCTCATGGGTCTGGAAAGCCACTGGCTCGGTACAGGCAACGGCCATGACGTAGTGATAGTGATGATGTTCAAGCCAGTTTCGTAAATCAACGTTGCTCCCATAGACCGTATCGGCCACAACCCAATCGATGGGAATGCCCGCGTGTTGAATACGCTCGATCATCTGGGCTGCCAATTCTGGTTTGGTCTGGAAACGAACCTCGGCAGGAATATGGGCTGAGCGTCTACGATCCGCATTCTCACACCAATCTAAGGGCAGGTATAACTCCCGATCAATGAGTGCATGGCCCTTTGTTGTGATGTACGAGAGGAATACCCCAATTTGACAGTTCTCAATCTGACCAGTGGTCCCACAATATTGCCAGCCGACACCAGCTGATTTGCGCCCACGCTTGGGAAAACTTGTCTCGTCGATAGCCAGAACAGCATGCTCATGACCAAGATGTTCAATCACATAGGAACGTACATCGTCGCGTACACCATGGGTATCCCAGACTGCCTGTGAGAGCAAGCGTTGCATACCATGTGGGTGCTCCTCTCCAGCAAATTCAGCCAATTGCCATCCGTTTTTACGCGCCGTCTCACTCAAGATTCCTTGCAGGTACGAGAGGACACGACGGCGTGGTTCCAAACGGGCAAAACGTGTCGCGATGCGTTCATGCAATAGAAAAAGAGCTTGTGCCCATCGGCAGATATCAGTGGAGGTCGTTTTGCTTCCAGACAGCATGGTATACGGGTCTTGCATCATGAACTTCTCCTTCCATAGAGGTTGTATTTCATCTCTAGTGTCTCACATGAGGGGGGAGTTTATGATGCATCATGTATGTGTGCTTATCTTTGTTTGTTCAAGAGAAGGAAAAAATGAAAAAGCCACCTTCTCCTTTGACGCTCAAATGGCCGATATGATTTTAGGTCGTAAAGGGATTACTCCATTACTGCAGGGAAAACATCATAGTTGCGCGCTTGCTGGGTGCTGCATCCTATCGCCTGGGCCAGATCGATGGTGCGCAACTAGCTGCAAAGAGCCATGTAAAACTTCCAAGTACAAATAGAGACTTCTCTCAATCTACAACCTCTTTTCTCTCACAGAGGCGAAGATTCTGAGCCTGAATCTGCTTTCTTGCGCCCATACATCCACCATCTTTTTTTCTCGCCAACCCTCCACCTTTGCATCTGTGTTATAAAGTAGACTCGTGATCCAGAAAAAAAGCTTGGCCAGCTTGGATCACAGAGCATGCATGCACCTGAACAGTGGATCTGTTTCTCAGAGAGAAGGAGCATCTTACATGTCCGTCATCAATGTTCAAGGTCTGACGATGATTTATAAAGCCCCCGTGCGGAAAGAGGGCTTACAGGCTGCTTTCACCTCGTTGTTCAAGCGCAGCTATCGTGAGATTCGCGCGGTGCAGGGTATCTCATTTGAAGTTACAGCGGGTTCGGTTGTCGGTTTTATCGGCCCCAATGGGGCCGGAAAAACCACGACATTGAAAACCCTGAGCGGTATTCTCCATCCAACCGAAGGCGAGGTCAGCGTGCTTGGCTATACCCCCTGGAACCGCGAGCCTGCCTTCTTGCGCAACCTTGCGCTGATTCGCGGGAGCCAACCTATTGGCGGACCTGTCGAGCTCACAGTCCTCGACTCGCTCCGCTACCAGCAGTTGATCTATGAAGTGCCTGACGAGGCTTTTAAGAAGAACCTGAATGAGCTGGTGGAGATGCTTCATCTGGAGCCGCTGCTCACCCGCCAGATACGCGCGCTTAGCCTGGGCGAACGCATGCGCTGCGGACTGGCGCTCTCGCTCCTGTATCGACCGCGCGTCCTTTTTCTCGATGAGCCGACCCTTGGACTGGATGTAACGGCTGTGGGCATGATGCGGCGCTTCATCTCCACCTATAGCCATCAGACAGGTGCAACCATCCTGCTTACCAGCCACTATATGGCCGATGTGGAGGCGCTCTGTGGGCGCATTCTCCTGATTGACCAGGGTCAGCTTAAATACGATGGCAATCTAGAGGATCTTTCCACCAGACTCTCTCCCTACAAACTCCTCAAGGTCGCGGTCTCCTGCGAGACACCCCCGGCCTGGGAAGACTACGGCGACGTGCTGGAAAAAGAGAATGGCAAGGTCTCCCTGCGCGTCCATCGCGGGCAGATTGCCGCGACCACTTCCCGCCTGCTCGCAGAATTGACGGTTGCTGATCTATCGGTCGAAGATCCGCCGCTGGAGAGCGTGATCGATCAGGTCTACCGGGAGGGCATCGCATGAAACGCATCCTCCACTTACTCTTGATCTCGACCAAGCGCGAGATCCTGCAATGGCTGGCCTGGCGCTCCTTCCTCCTTACCATGATAGTGAACCAGGCAGTGACTCCACTCCTCGGCCTCATCGTCTGGTCGGTGGCGCTTCCAGGGATCGGCCAGATCACTACGTATTATGTGGCATTACTGATAGTCCAATTAATGACGGTTTCTTATGAGTATCACACCTTTTCTGCTGGCATCTATAGAGGTACGCTCAGTCAGGAGTTGCTCAAACCGCAACCAGTGGTGCTAGGGCCGCTTGGCACCAATCTCGCACTCCGCATCTGGCATCTGCTATTCGGCTTGCCCATCATCATCTTTGTGGGGATTATCTCCAAAACAGTCGTTGACCTGCGCATGGTTCTGCTTGCATTTCCCGCACTGCTTCTAGCGGCAACGCTGCGCTTTCTCTTCACCTATCTGCTCGCGCTCTCGGCCTTCTGGAGCCAGAAAGCGGATAACATTGTTGGTTTTGGAGAGACGCTCCTCTTCCTGCTAGGCGGTTCAGCGGCTCCAATTATCCTTTTTCCGTCAGCTCTGCGTCCGTTGGCCGAGGCTTTGCCGTTCCGAGCCATGCTCGGTTTCCCGGCAGAGATGATTAGTTCCAGCCTGAACAGCGCGCAGATCCTTACCGCCTACAGCTGGCAGGTGCTCTGGACGTTGATGTTTCTGCTCGTTGTGGTGTTCGTCGAGCGCTCCGGCCTGCGCCATTATATCGCGATTGGAGGGTAAACCATGCGCTATTTGAAGCTGCTTGGCGCGAGTTTCTCGCTCTCATTACGCCAGGAGATGGCGTTTCGCACGAACCTGTTTTTTCAGGTGCTGATGACGATTATGAGCATCGTCTCTGGACTGGCCGTCCTGGGAGCTGTTTATGCGCAGACCCAGACGCTGGCTGGCTGGAATCTGGGTGAGTCTGTAGTCCTGCTTGGCACTTTTCAAGTCATTGGCGGCATTTTCCAGACCTTTATCACTCCGAATCTGAACTGGTTTGCAGGCAAGGTCAAGGATGGCACACTCGACAGCATTCTCATGCAGCCGATATCGAGCCTCTATATGGCCAGCCTGGGCAAATGCGCCCCGCTCGTACTCACACAAGTGGCAACAGGGCTACTGGTTGTGCTTTTGGGACTTCGCGAGTTGGGTATACTGCCCACGCTTTGGGGATTGCTGAGCTGGCTTATACTGGCGGCGATGGGTGTTATTGTTGCCTGGGCCACACGCGCGCTCTTTAGTAGCTTGGCCTTCTGGGCGCCCTCTGTCGAGCTGGGTGTCTTCTACGATGCCCTTTGGCAGTTCGGGCGCTACCCGGTCACGATCTACCCGCAGCCGTTGCGTTTCCTGCTCACCTATGTCTTGCCGTTCGCCTTTATCGCTACCTTTCCCACCAGCGCTCTACTCGATCGCACCGACCCACGGCTACCCATCCTGGGTCTGGTGATCAGTGCTTTCGCTTTGACGTTGGCACACCTGGTTTGGCATGCCGGCCTGCGCCGTTATACCAGCGCGACAAGCTAGATAAAATGCCGCACACAACAGGAGTTACCCTGATCGATCAAGTTGTGAAAGCATCGTTCTCTCCTCTTGGAAAATTGCTGCTAGTGTTTCTCGAAGAAGTCACGTCCTTGCGAAACAGGTGAGAATTGCGATTCGCGCCTGTTTTCGCTCTGAAGCAGAGAGCAGCCACGACCAGGACCACAAAAAAATGGTTGAAGCGGCATGCCTTGAAGCAACCGGCATGAGGGTGTGATCAATGATATTCACACCCGTCTCAATTGAGGTATACAAGCGCGAGTGCGAGAAGAAGATAGAGAATGATGGGAGGATAAGGATACCCACACGTGAGTTGTTATCTCCGTCACAACGCGCCAACATGCTGTGCCTTCCCGACGATCTCAGCGATCAGCTTCTGCCCCGCTATTGCACACTTTCCAATGAGGAACTTGCGCTCATCTAATAACGCAAGGATCGGTTTTTCTTTTAGATCTCTTTATTCATGAAGCAGTTGCGTAATCTGTTCAATATGATCGATATCGTGCATGATCACTTGCAAAACCGCTTCCTTGAGTGTGATAGGAAATTGCTTCCCATGAATACCTTTCCTCATCCATTGCTCTTCCTGTAAATCGTTCAGGGTTTGAAGAAATGCTTGACGCGTGGTAAATAACGAATCTAAAACGGTTATGATATCCTGCTGCTTATACTTCCCTTCGCGAGCAAGCTCTTCATTGCTCTCTGGTATGGGTATGAGAGGGCACTCTTCCGTAAGGATCAGGAAGGCGCGACGGAAGAAGATCTCCTCATAATCACGCAAATGACAAAGGATCTCAATAATACTCCATTCGTGTGCATCATGAGAAGTTTGCCGTGCCTGTGATGATGTGACATCACGAAGCAATGTCTGAAGAATGCGCGGTGTTTTCTGTAATGAGCGAAGTAATCGCCAGGGTGTCATCAGTTCCAGAGAGCTTGTAGCTGTCATATATATTGGTTCCTTCTGCAAATAGAGCAATAACGCTAGAACAAGATTTTATACTACCTTGTCAGCTTCATATTTGCAATATTGTGCCAGTACCAATAATGGGCCAATGGAAGAACCAGGTTATCTGGTTGAAAATCGTTATGTTTTAGGTGAAACGATCCCAGTAATTGCTTAGCTTATTAAGTGTAACTGTAGTGACGCTTGCGGACCCGGTCCCTGATGCTGACGATGCCCGTCCCATCCGTATTTTACCCGTCCGTACCATGCGCGAGGAGGAACGTTCATGACTCATCCTCTTTTCAGAAAAGAGATCTTTGTCGAGACCGCCTTCGCTCGAAGGTTCCAGAAGATGCTGCAAGATGCCTGGGACAATCGTTCCTGGCACCTGCTCGTGGCTGATCCGGGGGCTGGCAAAACGATGAGCATCCGCGACCTGCAAAAACGGGCTGGCGGACGATCCGTTCTCGCGGTGGTGGCCCCCAAAAACAATGACGATGAACAGGCGTTAGGTGACCAGTTTTTGGCAGCTTTAGGTCTCCCGATCCGAGGGCATTGGAGCACGCGTAAGCCCAAACTCATGGGGCACTTGCACCAATACGGCACGGAATTTTTGATTGTTGATGATGCCCATGATCTCTCGCTCGAACACCTGATGCTGCTCAAGGAAGTGACAGACCAGGGACGGTTGCAGTACGATCATCCGCTGGGATTGTGTTTGGTGGCCGCAGGGCGCGGAGACACGATTCCCTTGAAGGAAACATTTGATTTGCCCGATCCAACGTGGCTGCAATTCCGTCGCCGTTTCGATAAACTCGCCCCTTTTTGCCGTATCGCTAGCCACACCTCCGAAGAAGTCCGTGATATCCTCTCTACCTTGGAGCAGGAGTACCGGCAGCTCTTTCCACAGCTCAACATGCGCCAATGGACGAGCAGCATCTATGGCTGGCTCACCAATCCAGTCCTCGACCCGACACGTTCAGGCCGTGTCACGATGGACAATCTCATGAAGTTGGTGACGACGGCTCTGGAACGGTCGTATCTAGCGGGGGACACGGAAGTCAGAGCCGAGCGGTTCAAGTCCGCCGCAGCACTGCTGGTTCTGCGCCATGATACGCTCAAGCTCATTGATGGAGCAGGCCCAGAGGCTCTCCCCCAAGATCAGAACCAGGCAGAACCAGCACGTGTGAATGGGAAAGAGCCTGAACAGCAAGCTGTCTCGGAAAACGCCGTGCCGAACGCAACGAGCACAGTGGAAACGGTGGGAACGGCGCAAGAACAGGAGACGTCGCCCAAAACAGCCAACTGCACGTTTTCTGGAGAACGGGTTCCCATTGATCTCAAACGATTTACCAACAGTGGCATCAGCCTGGTGGAATGTCCTGACTGTGGAAGAATGCGTTCGCTCTCCCCGGTCAAAGGCGTCCTCCGGTTCAAATCGCACACTCGACGCAAGCAGCAGACCCCTCTGACAGAGAAACGTTGGTCGGCCACAGGAAAAACAGACTGGGATGTTGTCGGCGGGGAGATCCGCATCTCAAATCACGAGGGGTGAGAGTTGTCGTGAACGATGTGCATGCTATCAGATGAACAGAAGAGAAAGAGAGGTACCGTGATGCCTGACGCTCTATATGCATCGCCGTTTGTTCTCATACCAAGTCCGAACATCACCCATGGAGAAAATCGTTCCCCAAAGGAGAAACTACAACATGCTTTTTACCTCTGAGGTAAGATCGTCCGACTCGTCTTTTGTCCAGGCGATCTGGCGCACTCAAAGCGAGGGCACTGGATCGTTCATTTCTCCTGCTGCAATCCATTGGGACATGCTCGTGATGAGATACAGGGGGAAGACGACCTTCGCCGTGCAGGGGCCGGAAACGAAAGCCACCCGTGCATCCGTCCCGGCGGATGCCGAGTGGTTGGGCATCACGTTTCAACTGGGGACCTTCATGCCGGATTTGCTCCCCATCCGTCTCCTGGATAGACACGATGTGAACCAGGCTCTCGCAACCGGGAAATCCTTCTGGCTCTCCGGCTCGACCTGGGAAGTGCCAACCTACGAAAATGCCGACACCTTCGTCAATCGCCTGGTGCGCGCCGGGTTGCTGGTGCACGACCCGCTGGTCGATGAGGTGATGCGGGATGATCCACTCGACCTCTCCGCCCGCGCCTTGCAGTACCGTTTCCGGCGGGCGACCGGGCTGACGCACAAAACCGTGCAGCAAATTCAGCGCGCCCGGCAGGCAGCCACGCTGTTAGAGCAAGGCTGCCCTATCCTCGATACGGCCTCCCATCTCGGCTATTTCGACCAATCCCACCTCACGAACTCGCTCAGGCGCTACATTGGGCAAACTCCCGCGCAGATTTCGCGTGCCCAACATCTGGAGTAATTGCGTTTTTTTCCAAGACGGTGCCTTTTTCTCGAAGTATCATAGGTGCCAGTGGCAGGAAGGCGCTGAGCCGGAACTGGCGGCTGGCTGGTCTTCCCTCCTTTCACTTCTATATATGACGAACTGAGGGGGTTCTATGAGCAAGGTTTACGCCGAACTATCGATGTCATTGGATGGGTTCATCACCGGACCGAACGTGCGCGTCGGCAATGGGATGGGGGATGGTGGGGATCGGCTTCACGACTGGATGTTCGACGCGAAGACGGAGACTGACGCGAAGATCGTGGATGAAAAGTCTGCCACGACTGGGGCGGTCGTTATGGGGAAACGGATGTTTGATGTCGGATTCGAGCCCTGGGGCGACCCCCCGCCGTTCAGGATGCCGGTGTTCGTAGTGACTCACGAAGAGCGAGATCCCCTGCCCATGCAGGGCGGTACAACCTACACCTTCGTGACGGATGGGATCGAGGGTGCGCTTTCGCTGGCGCGTTCTGCCGCAGGCTCTAAGAACGTCGGCATCTGGGGTGGCGCGAACATCATCAGGCAGTATCTGAAGGCCGGGTTGCTGGATGAGCTGCGAATCCAGCTCATCCCCATACTCCTGGGCGACGGCATCCGGCTCTTTGAGGGTCTCGACCCTCTTGGGATCGAACTAAGGAAGGCGAGTTCAATCGAGACACCGGGCGCCACCCACTTCCGGTTCGAGGTGGTGAAGCGGCGCACGTAATCGCCGCGCTCCGACACACTCCTATGTAGTGGTGAAGACGCGCATGAGGAGCGGGCGGAGCATATTCAGCTCGCGCACGAGCGGATTTGATCGCGCACAAAGGATGCGATCCCCCCTGCGCTTCCGTGCTCTCAAGTAATTCCAGGAAGCGCAGGCATATCCAGGCTCGCTCCGGTTTGGTCTTCGCTTCCTCATCCGTTTGAGATGGACGCCTTCCTCACCCTGATCCGGCAAATCCTTCTGCGAGAACGAACGCAAGCCTTTCTTTTCCCCTCCAATTGACAAAATTTCAGTGAGGAAAGTCTGACGAAGAGCGGTTTTGTCCAGGAACGTGTGTCCCAGTGTCCAGGATTGAGGGCAATGTTGCACGTTTGCGGGCCAAATCCGTCCACTTCGTAGGGCATTTACCAATTATCTCCCTTCACAGCGTCGATCTCCAGCAGGAAAAGGATGAGCCACTTTTAGTTTACAAACTACAAAGCTCATCCACAAAGTGCGTAATCAACTTCCCAAGCTCTTGTGGTTGCTCTAACTGAGCATAATGAGAAGTCTTCTCAATAACCCTTAAGCGACTATTGGGAATCAGCGCCACGATCTTCTCGCGTAAGAAGTCCGGTGTCATAGGATTATCAGCCTCAGGCGCGATCACCAATGTTGGTGTCATAATACGCTTTACTTCATCCGCGAAATTCAGTTGTCGCCAGGAGTCGAAACTTTCCAGGCACGCTTCCGGTTTGACGGTCATGCTTGAGTCAAGCAACATCGTAAACGTTTCTGCTGCCAGAGGATTCGCAATAAAGACCTTCCATAGAGCCTCGGTCTGACTACGATTGCCTGCCGCACTGCGGAAAAAAGCTTGAAAATCGGCAGGGAGTTCCAGTCCACTGGCGGGAACGGACGCAATCACAATCAATCCCACCAGCAATTCGCAGTGGTCTGCGGCAAAGCGTTGGGCGATTGCTCCCCCCATCGAGTGACCTACCAGCACAAAATTCTTTAACTCAAGGCTTTGCACCAGGTTAAAAAGGTCTTCGCTATGCTGTTCAACCGTATAGGGGCCAGGAGCAGCATTCGATGCACCAGCACCACGTAAATCAACGATAATGAGCTGATATTTCCTGCTTAGCTCATCAGCCACTAAATTCCAAACAGCACTACTCACCTGCCAACCGTGAACCAGTACGAGCGTTTTCGTTCCCGAGCCCTTGCGGGTATAATGTAGCTGTATACTGTCATTGGTGGTTATGTATGCCATCGTTGCCAACCTTTCTTCTCATTTCACTTCAAATTGTACAGGTAAGGACCGTACGCCGCGAAATCGGAAAACGTCACGCCATTGTGGCTCATCGATCAGTAATTGCATATTGTGCGTGCGCCGAAGCAGCGTAGAGAATGCAATATCGGCCTCCAAGCGTGCGGTTGCGGCACCAATACAATGATGTAAGCCGTAACCGAAGGTTAGATGTGCATTTTTCTTGCGCGTAATATCAAACATATTCGACGCTTCAAAAACATCAGGATCACGATTAGCTGCGCCAGATAGAAACACGAGCACCTGTCCCTTCTTGACAGATTGATCGAACAGATCAAAATCGCGTCGGGCCATACGGAAGGTATACTGCATAGGGCTCTCATAGCGCAGCGTTTCTTCAATAAAACCCACCATCAGCGAGGGTTGGCCACGCAAAAGTGCCAGTTGATCGGGATGACGGAATAAACAGAGCATGCCATTGCCAATCAAATTACTGGTTGTTTCATATCCCGCGAACAGAAAAAAAGACGCACTGGGCATACAACTCATCCTCGCTTAGCACATCACCCTCTTCCTCAGCCGCCACCAGAAGAGACATCAAATCCCGGCCCGCGTGTCTACGTCTCTCTGGCAGTAGCTCACGAAAATAATTGGTCAGTTTCTCAAGAGCATCTTTGGCATGCCGCGCCGCCTCCACTGTCGATGAAGCGTTGCCCAAAAACATGGCAAGTTCGTCCATCCAACGCACAAACAGCGTGTGATCTTTGTCTGGTATACCCAACATGGCACAGACAACCCGCACTGGCAGTAAATAGGCGAAATCGCTCATCATGTCGAGCCGTCCCTCAACCATACCCTGAGCGAGTAGATTATCGACAATTTCCTGTACACGGGGCCGAAAACTATTGAGCACTTCGGAAGTGAAGCCCTTTTGCAAGAGGCGGCGAATACGCAAGTGCTTCGGGGGATCAATGAAGGCTAACCAACGGGCCAGGTATTCATCCAGGCTACGTAGTTCAGCATGATACTCAGGCGGAAACTGCGCAACCAGACCACCGGCCTTCTCCGTGGTCAATCGCTCACTATCGCGCAGGAGTTCAGTATTATCTTTGTAATGAGGCAGCACCCATGCCCCACCAAAGAAATCCGGCAACCAGACCACACGCCCACGTTTCATCCATTCATAATACTGCGGGTAGGGGTTCGCAATGAAAGCACGGTCAAACATTTCTATTGCCTCATCTACCTATCATGAGTTCATCTGGGATCTCATCAGTATATCATGCGTGTATAAGGTGTAGCAAAAGGAAGAGTATTCACTCAGGGCGAGTTCATTTTCGGTGAGAGAAGTATAGGAGCAATCCAGTCAGACTCTCATTGTATGCTACAGATGATGTACACTCACCATAGATGCTCGACACACGATAGTCTTCCCTTCCCCACTCCCTCACCTGCACTTCGCACACCTATGCCGACGCGCCACCACATGTTCCACACCCAAAAAGCGCGTGCTCCCTTACGACGAGAACACGCACTCCACACATTTGCGCTCGATCGCTCCAGCTATCCTCGCACCGGCGAACGGTTTCGCCAGTTTGACGTTCCGCTCGAGCGGCTCCTGGAGGCATTGAGCTTTCCTTGGCTCTTCTTCCCTGCCAACGTCCAGCTTTTCCATTTTTTAGAATGACTCATTGTCAAACAACAATGGATCTTGATCGTGCCTCAAAGGCTTTCAAGATGGATTCTCAGGTCCGCCCCCGATGCTAATGTTCCCTCGATATACAGGATTCGGTCCCCACCAACATTGCTGTTGCCTGGAATAAGATTGCCCGTGAAATGAAATTTATTATCGGTGCAGTATCGAACATGATCCCCGTCAATGTTGTTTTCCTGCCAAATGCAAAAGTTCGGGTTGAAGGCCATAGCAATCTGAATGCGGTGATTGTAGAAGTCAGCCGCACTGGTACACCAGGGAATCCACATATCATGGACATATGTATCACCAGGGGTAATTTCCACACCAGGCATCGGACGGTTCTGCGTATCCCCTGGATTCTCCGCATTATAGACATATATGGAAAACGCACAATTATTTTTTACCCTTTTAATGTTCGTAATAGCCATAGGACTCTCTCCTCCTTGCAACAAACGGGAATACCATACATACGGGTACAGATAACACAAGCTAGGATGCTTGCCTGCCATACAGGCCGGCACAACATGAGCTTTGGGGGATACTGATACATGCATTAACAGCTCTATCGGCTCCTGGAGGCGTTGAGCTTTCTTTGGCTCTCCTTCCCTCCCAATGTTCAGCTGTTCCATTTTTCAGGATGACTCATTGCCAATCAACAATGGGTCTTGATCGTGCCTCAAAGGCTTTCAAGATGGATTCTCAGGTCCGCCCCCGATGCTAATGTTCCCTCGATATACAGTATTCGGTTCCCACCAACATTGCTGTTGCCTGGAATAAGGTTGCCCGTGCAATGAAATGTATTATCGGTGCAGTATCGAACATGATCCCCGTCACTGCTGTTTTCCTGCCAAATGCAAAAATTCGGGTTGAAGGCCGTGGCAATCTGAATGCGGTGCTTGGCGAAGTCGGCCGCATTGGTACACCAGGGAATCCACATATTGTGTCCATATGTATCACCAGGATGAATTTCCACACCAGGCATCGGACGGTTCTGCGTATCTCCTGGATTCTCCGCATTATAGACATAAATGGGAAACGCACAATGGTTTTTTACCCCCACAATGTTCGTAATAGCCATAGGATGATCTACCTTTCTTTTTTATGTGTAACCCTACTCGCTTGCTGCGAATACTCAGCACACCGCACGAGATCGCTCGTGTGTGGCTCTGCCGGGCAGGAACACCGGTTCCTGACCTGTTCCATGCACCTGAGATGCATACTCACGGATTGCTTTTCTGCGAAACGATCCATGATTCCCTGTCCATGAATTTACGGCTGCATAGTCAGCCGACGATCCAAATTCACGAGGTTGATGTGTTCACCGTGAACCCATACGATTCCTTCTGACTGAGCACAAAGAGGCACCTTCCGTACCACCAGTGCGTTCACGTCGCTTTCCTCTAGTGTAGATCCTTTTTTGTTGCAAGAAGATAGCAAATTCGTATCATTCATGTATCAACATACATACACCAAAACTACTAGCCTGCATTACAAGGCACATGCGCGGTCTTACCACCAAGGACACCAGAACCATCCGATCCACCAACCACGACGCAGTTCCAGATTCTCTAGCCGCCATCAGCGTCGCAGTCCTCTCGCACTCCCCTCGTTCTCAATCCAGCGGCGAACACCTCCTCCTTTGCTCCCGCACCACGCCTATGCCACAGCACATAGGTCGTCGCGTCATCACTTTTGCCAATCGCCACGAGCCGTGAGGAGTTGTGGCAAGGCGCGTTCCTGCATCTCCTGAGACACATTGCATAGAACTGCATCTTCGAGCTTATCTCTCACCATCCCCATCACCACGAAGCATCGCTCGCCGCCACGAGTCGTGAGTAGTCGCGAACTCGTCGTGACGAGGCATCGGGAAGCGTTGGAAGACCAGAGCAGGTGGGGGTTCTGGCGGAAGGAGCAAGCACCTTCTTCACCTGCTCACTCTCTCTACCTGCTGGACCACCAAAAGCGGAAACCCTTCACCCCTCAAAACACATCACGTTGCTCAAAGATTGTTCCTGGATAAGGCACCCCAGAATGGACAGCACGATGAGGAGATTCTTCCCCACGCTCTCCTCACCTGGCAGGTACATGTGTCGTCACGTCGTCCTATTTCCCACAAAAAAACGCGTGCGCTCCTGCAACGAGCACACGCGATCCTTCCTCCCTATCATGCCACTACACTCAGCACTCCCAGCCTGGCCACCACACTCCCATGCTATCCTGGCGGCGGTATTTCCAACGACTGCAATTGCAGAGCTGCTTGAACACGTCCAGCTCCTCCTCTGACGCATGCAAATACTCTCTCAAACAATGCTCATACGTCCAACGTCCCACCTGGGTATGGAATACAAAATCCGGGCTCGACAACCACCGCTCAATCACCGGCGTCGCCAGCTGCCGCCTCAGAAACACCACAAAGACGAGACACACGCAACAAAGTCCTTTAGGAAAATAGCACATAGCTATCATGCCACGCAGCCCTCAAAGGAAATACCTCTATACGAAGCTGATACGTCAATGATACGCCATTGCTATCTTCTTCTCATCAAAAAGCAGCTACACTAAAGGAAAACCAGGTAAGAGCCATATCGTCACGACAAAGTAGCAGCACAGTAACTCGAACGCAATCCTGATAGGGCATCTACCTACTCTCTTCAAGGAGGAGAATACAGACAAATGGATTTGAATGACTATACACGCCGTCGCTTTCTTCGCGTCATAGGGGGCGTCAGTGCGGCCGCGATGGGCATGAACATGCCGTTACCAGTTCATGCCCGGCCCTCCCCCACTGCATGTGCATCATGTACGGGGATTCGTGTGCTTGCCCCATCAAAATTTGATTCCCATTCCCCCACAAAGCCTCATGCACGTTTGGCCGCATCAAGTGCCGCATTTGTTGGATCAACAGCACATTTTACCGTGTATTATGACCCGAGCAACCCTGATTCGTTGGGGGCAGCCCAACGCCTATTGAGCAATGGTGAAGCAGGATATAACGCGATACAAACCGTGTTTGCGCCTCTGGATACGACCTGTTCAGTGACGATGCTTCTAGATGGTGGCCCGGGGAGCGCCTATCATTATGGATGCAGCGACAATCAAATTTTCTGTGATTATCGCCCTTACTATGGCGATACGGAGGCGGTTGATTTGCCTCTCCTGGCAACCCTGGCAGAGCTGATAGAAGTGTTTAGTGCGCTGCAAGCCAAAGGATGGAATTGCGCTTCGACCAATGGTGAAGCGCTCTCCCGCGTTCTCGCCATGCGGCAATACCCTTACATGGCCTTTGGCTATGTGACCAGTGCTACCTGGCTTGATAGTACGCGACCGGATTATATTACCGCCAACAAGGCAGGCAGCGGCGCCGATGCGGATGACATCTCCAATGGGTGCGGCGTGCTCTTTTTAAACTGGCTGGCCTATGAGTTGGGATATAGCTGGCGAAGCATCGTCCAGGCAGGCGCGACGAGCCTGGCACAGACCTATACCAATCTGACCGGGCGCACAGATGGGGCGAGCCGCTTTTTCACTGTGATGCAGACCCGTTTCCCTGTTGGACAACCCTCGCAGCTGAAGGTCGATAACCCGTTTCCCCTTCTGGGCATGCGCTTGATGTATCTTCACCAGGATGGGAGCCCGATGTTTTTGCTCCGCCACTATGACGGGAACTGGTCAGCCACGCCGTTGCTGACAAAGCCAGGAGCCCATTTTAGCGCCATTGGGTGCACCGCGGTCACCCATCGCCTTTCCAGGCTCACCGAGTTCCACCACTGCGGCATCAGCAATACTACCCTGCTGCACCAGGTCGTGCTTCCCAGCGATAGTATTATCGCCGACGCCCCGATCAGTTTCCCTCACGCTTTAACCTCGTTGTCCTGCACCAGTGATACCCCGGGCAATCTCGTGGTAGCGCTCAGCGACTCGTCCGGCGGTGCCATGCTGATGACGCGCTGGGAACCCGATCGCTACGATGATATCGCCACCTGGAGCGGGCCGATCGACGTGAAGTCTTCGGCTGGCAATCCCGGCTCTGTATCAGCGATCTCCTGTGCCAGCCCTGCCGACAACGAATTACATGTGTGTGCCGTGACCAGTGACGGGAATCTCTGGCATACGATCAGGCATCCTAATGGGGCCTGGGATGCCTTTGGATATGTAAAGGGGCAAACGGGCAATCCTGGACCCATCCATGCCGTGGCCTGCGCGAGCCCGAATCCAGGGGAGGTGCATATCTGCGTTATCACGAGTGATGGCCGCTTCTGGCATACAATCAGGCACCCTAATGGGGCCTGGGACCTTTTTAATACCCGATCTGGTTTCCCCAGTCCTGCCATCGCTGTTGGCTGTACCCGGACGAGCCTGGCCGGTGAGTTACAGGTCTGCATTGTCGGACAGGATGGGAGCCTCTGGCATGCGATCCGACATCCTAATGGCGCCTGGGACCCCTTTGGGTGGGTAGAGGGACAGGTGCCTGACGCGACCCCTGCCACCGCTGTCGCCTGCGCCCAGGCCAGTCTCTGGTAGAAACAACGTGGAGGGCACAGGCGCCCCTCCACGCAGACACACAGCCAATCCCGGCACGTCTTCACCAATGAGTCATCACGCCATGTGAAAACCCAGCATGAAGGAGGAAAAGGAGGGCGACCTTGCTCGTCGCCGATGCTGCCCGCTATGTTGCAGCTGCATTACGCTCTGCAGCGCTATCGCGACCGGAGCAGAAGATAGCCGTATGCTCCATATTCATAGATGACTGTTTCCAATACTATTCGCCGTTTACAGCTCTACATGTCGATGCTTTGACAATGTTCAGCAGAAAGGACTTCTTCCCATGGGTGTTACCGCAATCAAATCCATCCAAAACAACAATACCACTGGCGCGTACTACATCAAAAACTTAGAGCATCCCAGCGATACCGCCGGTCCAGATGGTCCGATGAAAGTTGCACCGGGACAACACATCCCATGTAACATGTGGATTCCCTGGTGTACGTCGCAAAGCGATTTCTATAACAATCACCGCATCATCATCGTCCCCTTTACCAACGATGCCAATGCTCCCACTCTGACCATCTGGCAACAAGGTGACTATGTCCGGTATTCGCGTGATGGCAGCTTTCATAACAATGGCACCCTCGTCCCCGGCAATAGCACCGTCAATGGTGACCGCAGTCTCGAAATCACAGGAACCAGTATCTACGATGTCGACATAAAATTGTACTAACGGAAGAGAAACAACGAGAGAGAGAGAAGCTCTTTGAAGGGGCATTCTTGAAGAACGAAACATCAGGCTCACGATGCTTCTCTCCTCTCGCGCTCACTCTTCTGCATATGTGGCGACGCATCGCCATATTCCCTACAAAAAAAAGACGCCACATCCCCGCCGACGCCCTGTGGCTTCGCTGCTGCCCTCGTACGTCATCAACAACGTCATGGCCTCACCGATGACCAGCTCGCCGCGCTCCTGCGGTGCTCACTCGACACCCTGACGCATCTGCGCCTCTATCGTCTCCCGGTCACCGACCAGGAACTGGCCCAGATCGCGCACCGCTTCCACGTCGACCAGGCCGCGCTCTCCGCTCTCCTCTCCGACGCATCAGAGGACGTGAACGCGCATTGAACATACACTGAATACAAAACAAAGGCTGCCAATCACCTGATCAGCAGCCTTTGTTCGCACGTGTAAAACGAGGTTTGAGCCATATTCTGTCCGTTTTGACCCATATATACGACCAGTAGTTCGTTAATTTCTGTGAAAATGAGCCAAATTTTCGCGAAGTGGATTACAAGATACTTTATTTTCCTGTGTTGATGGTGAGTTAAGAGGAAGAGAGCATTCTGCTTCTGCTCGTGTATGATCAGAATGTTCTCCTCCTTAAGCTGGCTCAACTCAATGGAATAAGCGAGTGGTATTGGCTACCGGGCGACTGCTGCGGTGATTCCTCTGCACGCGCAAGCGTGATATGACCAGCCTAAGGCATTGGTGAGTCGAGGAATTCAGTGAGGATCGGCAGGAGCAGTTGGATGCGTGTTATAATCCCGTGGTACGGAGGCGCCCAGCCTACGTGCGTCGTGGCCGGAAGCACCGCGAGCGAGGACCCTGGTAGACCGGCCATGTCACCATCGCCTTTACCACCACCAAGCAGGCCAAAGAACTCTATCGCGTGCGCCAGGCTCATGCCATCTGCATCTCCCACCATAATGAGGGTAGGAGTCTTGAGTGCCGCGACCTCCTGTTCCCAGTTGTAATCGGATGTCACCAACTGCCTGATCTTGTCCACAACCGTTGGCCAGGCTTCGGGTTTGGGCGAGGTCTTGAGATAGGCATCGTGGATTGGCGTGACATCCAAGGCTTCAGCATTCATCGCGGCCATAACGGCCAGGTCTTCGGGATACCAGCCCTCTGTTTTGAAGGGAGTTGAGGTCAGCACCAGTTTCCGCACCACCTCAGGGTGCTGAATCGCCGTTTGTAGCCCGACGCCTCCTCCTAGAGAATAGCCGAAGAGGTCGGCCTGTCCAAGGTCGAGGTCCTTGATCAAGGCAGCAATATCGTCGGCCAGCAACTCAAAGCGCAGAGGCCGATCAATATCAGCGGTATGCCCATGCCCCTGTAACTCAACAGCAATGACGCGCCGAGTTGCGGCCAGCTGGGGTACAAGCTCCCCCAGCGCCTCAATCGTGCCGTAGGCACCGGGAAGAATGACCAGCGGTTGTCCGCTCCCAGAAATTTCGTAGTAGAGGTCCAACCCATTTATCGAGGCGTAGCTGCCCCTCTGGTTCTGCCTGGTTGTCATGAAAATCTCCTTCTTGTGTGCTTTGTCGCTGCATTCCAGGAAGAGCAGTGACAGGTTCAAATGGTTGATCTTATTGAGGACGCCATAGAGGGCAGGTTGATCCTGGAGTGTGCCGGTCAACACTGTAGTGCCATCGGGCTCATGCCGAATCTGTAAACCTTCCAGCCAGGGCTGCCACGATGGGTCCAGATGCCCTTTGAGATGGATCGAAACGTGCATCACTGTCCTCCCTTGTCTGAATGTGTCCCCTCGAACACACTCTACCTGAGAAGAGGGGGTCTTGCCATCACGCATCTTCGTGATTGTAGAGGTGATTACACGTCTGTTGGGTAATCGGATGGGTAATCAGGATGGCAAGTGAGGGGCGCAGCCAGAGAGTGTTAGAGCCAGCGCAACTGACGGGCAGCCTCAATAGCTTGAGTCCGCCGGTTCACGCCGAGCTTGCGATAGATACTGCCAACCTGGGTTTTAATCGTGTTGGGGGAGACAATCAATTCCTGGGCGATCTCGACATAGGTGCTCCCAGCAGCCAGCAGCCGCAACACGTTGAGCTCCTGGGGCGAGAGCGGTTCCCGCGCTCCAAGAGGTGAGGCATCAGTTCTGCTTGTGTGCTGCGCTGGCCTGGACGCATGGTGTTCAAAGGCGGTCAGCAAGCGTCTCACGTAGGATCGAGAAAGGGCTGGAGAGAGATCTGTGGTTTGCGTACCGCGTGGGACCGTGAGCAGAGTCTGAAGGACCCTTTTCATGGGCTGGCCCTCATCCAGGTACACACGCAGGGAACCCTCTGGCTCCGTCATTGCAAGCAAACGGGACATCACGGCCTGGACGTGTTCGCGCCTCCCCGCCTGGTGCAGAGCGACAGCGTAGGCTGCCAGATACTCCATAGCGAGAGCGATATTGCCAGGCCGATCGAGTTGTTCGCGAAACTGCTCCAGCAGATCAAGTGTTCGTTCAGAGTGCTGCTGTGCGAGATAGACACGAATCTGCATCAAAAACACGTCATTGTCACTGGGCGTCCAGGTGTGTGGAGAAAACACGACCTGCTCGGCCCAACGACTTGCCGCATCAGGATTCCCTCCTACCAGCCAATACCACGCGCGCATTCCAGCCACCAGGAGGGCCTGGCCTGCGAGGGTTTCTTGCCGGGTCAGCGCCTCTGCCTGCTGCAGCGCCTGATCTGCGGCGGTTAGATTGCCACAGGCCATTCCGATCTGCGCCAAAAGCTATAGCCTATTATCAGCAGATCGACCTGCTGCCAATCATGAGCGATGCGCAACATGTGCCGTACCGCGTCAGCGGCCTTATCCAACCGGTTCCAGGCGTAGTAAGCGCAAGACAGAAAGTAATGC
Organism: Dictyobacter halimunensis; assembly: GCF_036245075.1. Classification (NCBI taxonomy): domain Bacteria; kingdom Bacillati; phylum Chloroflexota; class Ktedonobacteria; order Ktedonobacterales; family Dictyobacteraceae; genus Dictyobacter; species Dictyobacter halimunensis. Next base: position 3,199,481 of record NZ_BSRI01000001.1, on the reverse strand, counting down.
AAGTATCCAGCCCAGGCGGTGCGCCCATCCCCCTGCTCTACGAAGGCCAGGCCCGCCAGGCACTCCCGTTCCACATGCTGCCACTGCCCGGCTCTCAGATACGCAAAGGCTAACCATTCTCCCACTCTGACACGCGCCAGCCAGTCTCCTGCTTTCAGCGCTTGCTGCTTGACTTCTAACAACCAGGGAAGCAAGAGCGCCCCTTCGCGCTGAAATACCTCGACCCGCCAGAACTTGATGGAGTAGGCAATCATGCTCCAGCAGATCTCCTCATCCTGGCCACATTCCTCAACCTCCCGAGCCAGTGCGGACAAACGCTCTTTCTCACCACCTTTGAGAATCGCTCTCGTCTCGATCCAGGCCCGTAGGAGACGCAGGCGCCGCCTTATCGTGGTCAATTCAATGAGCGTGTCCGTCTCTTCGCCCTCAGAACTGCCTACACGTGCGTCCTGACAACCCAGCATCTCTTCCAGGCGCGCAAGCGTTTGCTCGACCTGCGTTCGCGTTTCGTTATAGACCGCATCCGTCACGCTATGGAGCGATTCGAGCAGGCGCAGCGTCACGATGAGCGCAAGTTGAGCAGAGTGCCACAGGATGCTATCAGGAAGCGCGACGATCCAGCTATACATCGCGTGTGCTTCACCGTTGAGCAAGAAGGTGGGCGCGGCTTGCTCCATCAAGCGCACCGCGAAAAGATAGTCAGTCGCGGCCAGAGCGTGGGTGATAGCCTCTCTCAGTTCACCCTGTGCCTCATAAAAGCGGGCGGCGCGTTGGTGTAATTGAGGGATCAGCTCTGGGTGATTGGCGTGCAAACGGACGAGGAGCACCTCACGAAAAAGATCGTGATAGCGATACCACTGTCGCTCGTCATCTAACGGGACCACAAAGAGATTGGCACGTTCGAGCTTTTCCAACATCTGCTGGCTTGCCTGGAGCGAAGATCCCGCTGTCACCGCCTGGCAGAGGGCGGCGTTCATGCGCAATAAGATGGCTGTCTGTTGCAAAAACTCCTGCAAGGGGGCAGGCAAGTCCACCAGAATGTCCTGTTGCACGTAGTCGAGCAGATAGCGATGGGAGCCCGCAAAGTCCTGAACAAACGCCGAGCGATCCTCGTGCTTGCGCAAAGAGAGGGCCGCCAGTTGTAGGCCGGCAATCCAGCCCTCTGTGCGCGTCTCCAGGATCTCCACCTCTTCTTCAGAGAGCGGGAGATCCATGCCTTGCAACAAAAAGCTGGCGACTTCAGCCTGGCTAAAGCGCAGGTCCTGGTCGCGCAACTCGAACAGTTGTCCACGCATACGCCACCGGGAGAGAGGAAGAGCAGGATCGCTACGGGTGGTGAGCACCAAGTGCACAGTGGCGGGGAGGCGCTCAAGGAAGAAGAGCATAGCCTCAGAGATGCTGGACTCAGAGATCACATGATAGTCGTCAAGGATGAGAATGATATCCTGGTTGCTCTGCTCAAGTTCACTCAGCAGGTTCGTCAGGATAGTTGCGAGCGGAGGTGGCTCTGGTGCGTGTAAGAGGGCGAAAGCGGTCTGCCCAACCGTGGGCAAGCTCGTTCGCAGAGCCGCAATGACCGAGGTCCAGAAACGGGTCGGTTCCCGATCCTGTGCGTCCAGCGAGAGCCAGGCAAAAGCCCGCTGGGGTGACTGCGTGTCCTGGGCCTTTCCCCCACGAGTCTCTCTGCTCTGCGTGGCTGCTACCCAGGCCGAGATCAGCGTGGTCTTTCCACTGCCTGCAGAAGCACTGACAAGCGTCAATGGATATGCACGTACAGCATCCAGTTCCCTGAGCAAGCGCGAGCGCTCGACCAGCCAGCTTGGTAGACGGGGAGGGGAGAGCTTGGCCCGGAGCAGAGGGGAACGCAACTCCCAGGACTGCACCCCTCTTGATTCCAGAACAAGAGGGGGAGGCGATGACAAATGAGTGAGTTCCCTGGCGGTCTGCTCCAGGTGGGCAAATGTCAGTTTGGCTGAGGGTCCCAGGTAGCGCTTATGGGTACGCCCCGCCTGTCGACGATAGGCGTACCAATAGCTCGATCCGCGAGGGCGCGCCTCTTTCATGAGATTGAGGTGGCCCCCTTGCCCTTGAAAAGCAACGGTTGTGTGCTTATGCACCCAGGCAAGCCACACGGACTCATCCTGTTGACAAAACGACTGTTGGAGTTGCCCATGCCTGTGAAGGCTATATCTCTGGTGTTCTTCAGACCAGATGAGGGCGTGCTCCGATGATTTTGGCATCGATCCGTTGCTCCTGCTCTTCTCTTGAGGGATGGCGAGTCTTCTCCAATCCTCAACACGTCGATTACCCAACAGCGATGAGTATAGCACAGACAGGATGGAGCCGGCAAAGCTTATCAAACCATTTCATTGCCGTCAGTAACAACCAGGCGTATTCTATGGGAACTACCTCACTTTCTGCCAGTGCCTGCTAAAACAGAACGTCTTTGATATCACCCAACATGCGTGCGTAATCACCTTTATCTTTCCTGTGCCCCTTCGATTGGGAAGCCTTGCTTGCTCCATTCATTGAAGCCACCAGCCATACTTACCACATGGGTGTAGCCCATTGGCTGGAGCGTTTGAGCTGCTAGCATCGAGCGCCCAGCTGATGACACCCGAGCAGGCCCGCACCCTCATGGTCGACTTCGCGCAGCACGAACTCACCCACTGGATGCACGCCCGGCAACCAGGCCCGCCTCCCCTCGTCTTCGGCCGCTTCCCGTCCTAGTATCCCTGCATCCCTCACTGCCGCGGGATGCCCTCTTCGGGCGACGATACCATGAGCCAGGCTCCTTTGCATCGCTCACGACACCACAGCACGCTCTCTTCCCTCTCAACACCTACCACAAGACGGCGAGAAAAAGAGAAAAAGAGAAACCGCTCTCCGTGTCAACTCAGATGAAAATGTTACTGAGAGAGCACAACGAGACGCGGTTCACTCAAATGAAAATGTTACCGAGGGAACTGAGCTATTCCGGACAACAACGATGCCGGCACAGAGCATGAATAGCACGAGTCCGGCTGCGGCAACAACCATCAACCACGGGAGGATCAAGAGTACCGAAGGCAGAACCAGTCCAATCCCAGCCAACAGTTCACTGGCGCCAATCACGCGCACCAGAGCGCCAGGGGAGTGACTGGCCCAGAGAAAAGAGCCGGTGAACGGTTGCCAGAGGCTGAAAAGCTTTCAGCACCCCAGAAACGAGACAGAGCACAGTCAGGAATCCCTGCACGATCCACAGTGCCAGATTCATGAACACCTGCATCTTTTACTCATGGTGGTGAGCCTGCTTTCGGACAACGTGCCAGGTGCGGCTCTTCAGGAAGTGGTTGTCGTAGAGCTCCTGAGAGGCCAGCAGTTCCGAAAGCGTTGCCTCTCCCTGTTTCAGGCGTTCGACGAGCCGGAAGTATTCGAAGCGAGGAAGCCCTGGGGCCTGGGCGATCGGAAAATCGGCAGCGTGACCAGGAGGAGTCGCAAACGCGTGGGCCATATCGGGTGGGATCACCACCCGATATCCTTTGCTGGCAATGATCACCTGATCTCTTGCGAGCAATTGGAGCTGACCATCAAGCAGGTAGAAGAGTTCAGCTGACTGGTGATACGTGTGCGGCCTGGCTCCCTCCAGATCTGCTCCCATCGTCGTGCGCATGATACTGAGCGCAGCGACTGTATGGTTCAAGTGAAACCACATGTATGCGCCGCTTCTGGAGGCTTTATAAAATCGAAAAGACACCATGATGATCGACGACACCACTCTCCTCACCGTCTGGTATGCCTTCGCCGCCAGCGCCCCTGGCTTTCTTGGCCACACCCTTCGTCTCCACCGTCAGCACTCCGGTCTCTCGATCACACAGCAACGCGCCCTGCGCGGCCTGCACTATCCCTCGCATGATAACCCTCTGGACATGCCTGCAGGCCATGCCTTTGCCTCGCCCCCAGCGCGTCGACGCCGATCTCCAACGCATCGTCACCTACGTGCTCACTTCGTTCCCTGGTGCCACCATCCACACCGCCCAGCTGGCCGCACTCCTATGCGCCCCGGTGGAACCATTGGAGCCATAACGGCCTCTAACAACGAACAAGGTGAGCAGGCCCGGCACCGTGCCGGGCCTGCTCACCTTGTTCCACTCTCACGTATTGTTCACATTTTCACCTCACGTATTGTTCAAAGCATGACACAAGGAGGCTGGCACAGTCAATTCCATATGTATTTGGGCTGCTTTTTTCTTCGCTGTTTGAGCGCTCCTTCTCCTCCCTCCATCGGCCCCTGTCCTCTCCCCACGCGTTTTCCCTCCCTTTTCGCCTTTCCCTCTTTCTCCCCAGTCCACCACGAAAAAAAGTGCTCATGTATTTTTCGCATTTACATACTTGAGCGCACCAGGGCAAGATCATCCGAAGCGATAATTTCTGGCTTCTCCCAGGCGCTTTCATCCCACAGCACCAGCACATCCTTTCCCCGCTGTTTCCAGCTCATGAGGCGCTGGTTGGCTCGATGCCACAGATACGAGCGGATCAGCTCAGCGGACCATTTGGAACAATGCTACAGCCGGGAAAGGCGCTTGGTGCCTGCTGGAGCTCTGTCGGGCGTTTCCAGATAGCCGCCCATTTCCGAGAGCAGCAAGCCATTAACCCGATCACGGAAGGTCAAGATCACCATCACGGTTTGCAACATTGTGCGCACCAGTCGTTTGTCGATACGGGTATCAATTTCTATGAGCAACGGGGTCAGAAACCGAGCCAGATCAGCATACAATCCCTCAGCCATCTCAGCCGGGAAATATGGTGGAGTTTGTGGCTCTTCAAGCTGTGTGAGATATTGAGAAGACAAAAACAACGCCTCCTGGATTGACTGTATGTTCCAATCTTTCTTCAGTCTCTCTCAGGAGGTGTCTTTTTACAAACCCGACCTTAAAATTCGGGATGTCTCATGGTCTGTTGTTGTAAAGAATGCGCTGTGCGCATTCTTTACAACAACAGAGAAAAACAGTTAGGGCGCACCACCATTCCCATGGTCATGGGAATCAAGCCACTGTACAAGCAGGTCTTAACCAGAATTTTCCTCACCGAATTTTGAGATTCACATTTAGATTGGGGACTCACCGATGGTAACTGGATCCGTAAAATTAACGTGTATCTCTTGGGCCGTGAAGGAAATACCTTCCCATCCGTTGGTGCAGGTGAAAAAGTCTGCCTGAGAGGCCCCCAACGTCTCAAACAGCTCCTGTGTTATATCCTCAGAAGGATAATTCGCTGGATTGATAGGGGTGGACGATCGCCTTGTTATGCCAGGGTAACCATGCCAGTCGGTACCCCCGTAGGGATCACCGGGCGTATGGATGATGTAGAGATTGTAACTGCCAAAACCATATTGTTTCTGCACATCCGGCGCGACCCAGCTTTTCTGCGAGGACGGCGTGACCCAGTAGGCCTGTGGAGGTGTACCAGAAAAAGGGTGGGCGTCTAGTGGATAAATGATCGGTTTGTCTGTCACATGATTCATCCATTCACTCACCACATATTGGGTAGGGAGCAACTTCTGGTAAAAGCTGAGCCTGTATTTATCCTTGACTAAATCCGGGAGTTGGCCAAAATCGGTGGCTTGCCAACTCCAAATCGTCTGAGCCAGGCGCCCTACAATCGGGAGCAGTAGTCCATCCATAAGTATCCGGTTGGTTCGTTGACCGTTCAGTGTGAGCAGCGTTTGATAGGCAGCGTTTAGCTGGTCTTTGATCTGTTGAGGAAGGGAAGGATCTAACGACGAGATCGTGGACTGATTGTTAGTCACTGATGGCAATAATCCAACGATGTCCGACCCGGCAAGCAAAGCCATCTGCCCCACCTTTGCCTCTGGTACGACACTTAGTATGGCCAGCGCATCACCCAGGATGATGCTGAGCCAGGCGCCAGATGAATCACTCGCCGCCGGTGCAGCGGTGAGGGCAGCGTTTAGCTTGTCAGCTACTTTTTTCAGCATATCTCCCTGGATCATCAACAACTGATTGAGGAGAGCATTCGTATGATTATACAGTTGCCAGACCTTATGCACGTTGTCTAGTTCTGCGGCTAAGGTATTGCGCACAACCGTCCAATCCTCTGATTTCCAGTCTTCCAGGGTTACCCCTATCAGAGGATTGTCCACTTGGAGCAGCCGACCACTCCACGTGGAAAAGTCCCCAAAATTATTTAGATTGACATAGGTGCGGCGGATGTCGTTACCGGGAACAGGGCCGTTGTCAGAGATCTGCGAGCCAATGATCGTATACGCTAATTGCTGTGCCGGGGTTGTGAAAACCATGAGAGGGGTTTGTGGAAGCATCATCAGTGGAGCCAGGCTTTGTGGTTCAGACCACGGTGACGTAGTAGCTCCCATCACAGTAGCGATCTTAAGATCTCGTCCAATGGAACCGGCAGTATCAGATGGTTTTGCCGGGTCCGGGGGCAGCGGTGAACGTCCATCGTCCAATGGCCAGTAGACCGCCAGGTCCGGATCGCCTTGGGATGGAGAGGAGAGCATGTCGTTCATGACTTGTTGGGCTGTGCGAGCTGTCTTCCAAAGCGCGATACGGCGGAGGGAACCACTGAAGAACCGTTCACCTCCCCCTCCGCGAGCACCTATCGCCCACGAAGCCTGTACTTGAACGGCTCCAGTTGCATCCTGCCTGGTCGCTACAAGTTGGCCGTTGCGATACAGCACCCATTGCGTCCCGTCATAGACGCCACACAGGTGTACCCAGCGTCCAAGATCGGAAAGGGGCATGGGAGACGCTGCCACATGATCCGCGCCATTCCAGGAGCCAACCTGATACTGCCCGTTGGTGATCCGCAGATACACTTCACCTTCAGGAGCAGCGCTATAACCATGGACGATGATGTTGCGCAAGCCATCATAGGCAGTGGGCTTAATCCAGGCTTGCAACGCAATCTGGTTGGTGATTTGCAAATTGTCCGGGTTGCCGATGTCGGCGTACACGCTGCTCCCGTTGCATGCGAGGGCTACCTCGTTGTTTAGGACCGTGGTGATAACTGGCCAATTATGAGGAACCGGCGACCAGATAAACGTGAGGCGATTCTGGTTCGCCCGCGTCGCCAGTTCGTCTGGTAGGAGGATGGGGATGACCAGATCAGGGAGGCCGCTGTTCTGGCGATTGAGGTACGCGATGGCGAAGCGTCCGGGTAGTGCTGATAGCGGTAAGGGGGCGGGAACTCCGGCATTGGCAGCACTGGTCTGCAGAGGATTCCCTACCTGGTAACCCTGGCTGTTGACGAGCCTGCAAGTAAATAGAGTGGAATCGCCTGCGGGCATCTGCACGATCTGTTGCACTGAGAAGACTCCCTTGGGAAGCGCCGGGTCCGGGTCAAAACGATAGGAGACTTCATAGCCGTCTGAGGTTTTGTTGTTGGAGGCCTGGAACAGCACGGGGAGGTTTACTGACGCCGGGTTGTAGTGCCAACTGACGAGGCCAGAGTCGCTGCGAGCGAGCAACTCAGATTGTCCATCGCCATCGATATCGGCGGCCTGGATGGTGGAATAATAGGGGGCGATGTCCCAGTGGTGCGTATCAGCTAGCCCGAGAGGTCCCGCGTCCAGGTTGGTCCATTTCTGACTGCCTGTGTCAAAGGCGAAGGTATGCAGGCCATCTCCACCGCGTACCAGCAGTTCAGCCTGTCCATCGCCATCGATATCAGCCAGCCGCAGGGTGCTATAGTATTGGGGCTGGTTCCAACCTCCGGTATCGGTGAGGCCGAGAGCCCCGGCGTTGAGGTCGTACCATTGTTTATGCGCGCGGTTGAAGGCGTAGGTGAAGAGGCCATAGGGGCCACGGAAGATGAGTTCGGCCTGTCCATCACCGTTGATGTCCGCCACCCGCAACGTCTCGTAATATTGTGACTGGCCCCAGCCGTTGGCATCATCCATGCCCAGAATGGGGGCGTTGATGTCCTGCCACTGATTAATTGCACGATTGAAGGCGAAGGTATGCAGACCATCTGCGCCGCGCACAAGCAATTCGGCTTGCCCATCCCCGTTGATGTCGGCTAAGCGCAAGGTGCTGTAGTATTGAGGTCGATTCCAGCCACCGGCATCGGTGAGGCCAAGGGTCCCGGCGTTGAGGTCATACCAGCGCCCACTGGTTGGGTTGAACGCATAGGTGGACAGACCCGCGGCGCCACGTACGATAAGTTCGGCCTGTCTATCGCCATCGATATCGGCCAGGTGCAGGGTGCTATAGTATTGGGACTGGTTCCAACCTCCGGTATCGGTGAGGCCGAGAGCCCCGGCGTTGAGGTCGTACCATTGTTTATGCGCGCGGTCGAAGGCGTAAGTGAAGAGGCCGTAGGGGCCACGGAAGATGAGTTCGGCCTGTCCATCACCGTTGATGTCCGCCGTCCGTAGCGTTTCGTAATATTGTGACTGGCCCCAGCCGTTGGCGTCATCCATGCCCAGAATGGGGGCGTTGATGTCCTGCCACTGGTTAATTGCACGATTGAAGGCGAAGGTGTGCAAACTATCTGCGCCGCGCACAAGCAATTCGGCTTGCCCATCCCCGTTGATGTCGGCTAAGCGCAAGGTGCTGTAGTATTGAGGTCGATTCCAATCGCCGGCATCGGTGAGGCCAAGGGTCCCGGCGTTGAGGTTCTGCCACCGTCCATTCATCATCCCAAATATTAGAGATATAGCCATCGTTTGTTTCTCTCTCGTTCCGTGAGTTCCACTGATCTCTGAGTTGAGCGTTAAACTCCTGGCTTTGCCCCGGACTTCTCCGGGCAAGAAGGGGCAGAGATCAGTCGATGCTTCTCTACGTTTACAACGTCTCCTCGTCATCAGATCTTCGACTACAAACCTCGTCATACCTCCCTTACAAATTCAGGTAGTAACACCAGACAGTAGCACAATGAAAAAAACACAGCTTCTGCTATACACTCATTTAGACGATGGCGCTTTGCCTTTTTTGTATATAGCATGCTAAAACATCTTGACGAGAATAGCAGTCATGGCATGTGACTATTGATTTTATGCCTATAAAAGAGAGATGAAAGGCTTTTGTGAGGCAAACACGGCCATAAACCTGTAAGAATCTTACACGAAATTTGAGCATGCTGTAACAGCGCCAGAAAACCGGCAATGGGAAGGGATTAATGCAGATCATTTCAGGCTGTTTCTGATGCAAAGGCCGCTCCAGACGATCAGGCAAAAGCTGCACCGTCGCATTTGCTACACAAAAAAACATCACCTTCCTGGCACACTCCAATGCTTTCACAGGCTGCTTGCTCCCTATGCTATACTTACAACAACAGTGCTGGCCCGCTGCCCCCTCATGCTTGACGACATGGTACGCAGCGGGCCAGTTCTCCCCTGTCACTCTGTCACTCGGGTGTCCTTCATTTTTTTGCAGAGCCAAAATGGTACGATAGAAACAGGTTCGAACCCCAAGGAAGAGAAAGGTGGACACGATCATGAAGTCGGAAGACCTGGAGCAGCGCTGGCAGCAACAAAGTCAAGAAGCCTTTCACACACTTGCCCAATGGCAGAAAGAGCATCCCAAAGCCACCCTGGCCGAAATTGAAGCCGCCATTGATGCCCAACTCGATCAGGTACGGGCGCGCATCATTGAAGAGATTGCTCAAGCGGAGAGGGAAACCACCCAACACGGGCCACGATCGTGTCCGCAATGCGGCACACGCATGCATCAACGAGGGACGCATGAGCGAACCTTTCAAACGCGAGGACAGCAAGAAGTGAGCGTGAGCCGTGATTACCAGAGCTGCCCCGCCTGCGGATACAGCTTTTTTCCCCCTCGATGAGCAACTGCAACTGCCTCCCACCACGTTGTTACCTCACGCCCATCACAGTCTGGTTCGCTTAGGAACGCATCTGCCTTTTGCGCAAGCCACCAAAGAAGTGCAGGCGTTGCTTGGCATTCGCATCAGCGAGGCCAGCGTCCGGCGCTGCACCATCGAGGCAGGACACATCGCCGAGGAGATCCAAAGCGAACAAGCCCATCCCTCAGCAGCCCGACCTCGTTTCCCTCTTCCTGCCGCCCTAGTCGTTGAGCAGATGGCGATGGGCAGCGATGGCGGGATGGTGCCCTTGCGCGGTGGGGTCTGGGGCGAAGTGAAAATGGCCGTATTTGCTCAGGTGAACCGCTCAACAGCGAAAACCGAGCAGCACAGCTCCTTCGCGCGGTTGACGGATGCGACGATCTTTGCGGATCTGGCTTCGGCGGAAGTAACGCGACGAGGGATCGCACAGGCCAGACAGGTGTGTGCCATCCAGGACGGAGCCGAGTGGTTGCAAGGCTTTGTGGATGGACATCGCCATGATGCGGTTCGCATCTTAGATTTTGCTCATGCAGCCCACTATCTCGGTCAGGTCGCTGAACAAGGACCACAGCAGGGCTATCATGTCCCTGAGCGATGGCTCAATGTGGTTCTTCATGAGCTCAAACATGCGGGTCCAGAGCGCATCATGGAACATCTGCAATGGTGGAAACGTGCTCGGCCTTTGCCAGCGGTCACCGATGCGCTCCGCTACTTCGGCAAGCGTCTGGCGCAGATGAACTATCCGCAGTTTCAAGCCCAAGGATGGCCCATTGGCTCAGGGATGGTCGAAAGAGCCAACAAAGTGGTGATGCAAGCACGTCTCAAGGGAGCAGGCATGCATTGGGAGCCGGGCACTGTCAATCCCATGCTCGCCTTACGGGGAGACATGTGTAACGAGCGCTGGGAAGAAAGTTGGCAGTATCAGCAACGCTGGCGCAACGATCATCGACATGCCCAACGACAGCAGCGGAGCCTCCAGCGACGCGCTCGCTGCGCGCAAGAGCAGCGAGCGCTCATTCTGCACATCTGTCTGCGGTTGCCTTCCTCAACGTTTGCTCCACAACCTTCTTCTCGCAAAGGACGAACCGAGGGGCAAAAACGCTGGGGAAGGCAAACCTTTTCGCATCGCATGCTTCAAGATGGCTCTGCAAAAAATGAAGGACACCCTTCCAACAAGGGTGAGCGTCAAATTTTTGCACAGAGAAAGACAACGAGAAACGTACATCGTAGGTTTGGGTCTTGCGCCCGATTTTCCCTCCGCGCATGTTACCCCCAAAATAATCGTGTTTTTGGTGTATAATCGAATGAGGAGGTAAAAATCGGGCGCAAGACCCAAACCTACGTTATTGCCTTTCTTGGTACATAATCGAACGGGGAGGTAAAAATCGGGCGCAAGACCCGAACCCACGTCTAAACGAGGAAACGGCTCAGGCTAGCAAATTTGAAGCTTCCTGGCAAGCAAGAACGTGTGATTACTGGCTAGACTAATTCACGTAGAATATACCCTTGATATAGCGCTCTCAATTGATGAGGTGCAGCTATGAAACATATTATTAGTTTGGGTGAACTTCTCATCGATTTCATCCCAGTAAAACAAGTACGACTGGGTGAGGCTTGTTATGCTCCTCATGCCGGGGGCGCAACAGCTAATGTCGCGGTCGCTATTGCACGTCTGGGTGGATCTGTGAGATTTATCGGGGCGGTTTCTGAAGATCAGTTCGGCCAACTATTGATGCAGGCGCTCGTCGATAATAATGTTGATGTTCGCTATACTCATTTAGCCAGAACCATGCTCACGACTGTAGCACTGGTGACTTTACATCCTGATGGGCAAAGATATTTTACCTTCTTTCGTGAGCAGACTGCCGATAGTCAGTTACGCGTGGAGGATCTAAATTGGAATGCCTGGAATGACGCCGCAGTTTGTCATGTAGGTGGTGTCTTACTTTCTACCGAGCCAGGACGATCAGCAACTCTTGCTGCAATTGAGCATACACATCAGGCTGGTTCTATTGTCTCATTTGATGCCAACATTCGTCCAGCACTTTGGGGTTCCCCCTCAACGATACGCAACATTATGACAAAAGTTGTTGAGCAGAGCGATATCCTCAAATTGAGTACAGAAGAGGCTGGATTTCTCATAGAGGAGAAAGGACATTTTGCGGCAGATACATTAGAGCTCAACGAACTGAGTAGATTAGGAGATGCGCTCCTGGAGAAAGGGCCTGGTCATCATCACATGTGGACCTCGCGGTGCTTCGTTGTTTACCCATAACCACCAGGTAGAGGTACCTGCGATGCTGGTTCGGCCAGTAGATACCACAGGAGCAGGTGATGCATTTATGGGTGCGATTTTGTACCAGCTTGTTCAGCAAGGTATGAGCACACCGGTTGAACTGCCCACACTTTCAGAGCGTGATATCCATAATCTAGGCACACTTGCAAATCACGTAGCGGGACTTAGCTGTACGCGGTATGGCGGCATCTCATCATTCCCTTACATGCATGAAGTTCTCAGTGTGATGGCTTCAATGCAATTGGACAACCAGGGGTAATGTGCATCATGTGATCAGCGTGGCAGCGGGGATGATTGCCCGTTTATCTGTACTACTTGTTGCGTGCACTGCTCTTTCGTAGGAATTCTTCTTCATAACGCTTCTCCTTGTATATAGCTGTGATTTGGCAAACACAGAGTGAATACAGACGGACTTTCTACAGCAAAGGAGCAGTGTATGTCCAGGTTTTTTAAGACCCCCTTTACGCTTTCTACTGTGGCCGCGATTTCTCTGGTGGCCTTCATCATCGGTGTTTTGATCTCTCGTCTGTTCGTTTCGACTGCATTACAGGCAAGTGCTGCGAATGCTCCCGCTTCTAGCAAGCATATAGACGTTATTGTTAAGGCAACCGACTCCCAATTCTGGCAGGCCATGCTAGCAGGTTCTCAGGCAGCAGGAAAGGACTGGGGGCTTCAGGTTGGCCTCTTCGGGGCTACTTCTGAAGCCGATGTCTCTGATCAGGCACGCCTGATTGAAAACTCGATTTCGCGTAATGTTGATGCCATCGTGCTTGCTCCGTCATCTTCATATGCGCTTAACGGAGCAATTTCGCGGGCGCGCAGCAAGAATGTTAAAGTTATTACAGTTGATACACGAGCAACTGTGCCTAGCGATGGTTTTGTTGGCACAGATAATGTGAAAGCGGGTGCTCAGGCTGCAGACAAACTTGGTGAACTTCTCCAGCAGAAGGGTGTAAACTCTGGTGACATACTTATCGAGTCGTCAGTTGCAGGTGTTCAATCGCTTACTGATCGCGATAAAGGGTTCCAGAATCAATTGAAAGCGCGTTTCCCAGATCTGAAAGTTACTGCTCATCGTTACAATAACAATGATACAGCGACAGCGCTCTCCCAGACAAACGATGTGGTTTCCGTCAATTCTCGCCTCGTTGGAATCTTTGCTGATAACAACGTTTCTGCTAATGGCGTCGCGCAGTCCCTCCAGGAGAATAAAGCCAAAGATCGTATCGTAGCGGTTGGCTTTGATTCTGATCCTCAAGAGATAGCTGCCATAAAGGATGGCACATTGAAGGCTATTGTGGTTCAAAATCCTTATTACTTTGGGTATCATGGGGTTGTCACCGCTGCTATGAGTGCTCAAGGAAGGTATGCTCCGCCCAGTTTGGATCCGGGAGCGGTCCTGGTAGATTCGAGCAATATGAATACTCCTGAGGTTCAAAAGTTGTTGAAGCCTCCTGCCACGAAGGGGAAATCGTGATATGGCCATAGCAACGTCATCACCGCTTGTTCAACTAAAACATGTTTCTAAGTCCTTTGGACCCGTTCAAGTGCTCAAAGATGTTTCGCTTGACATGCATCGAGGAGAGGTCCTTTGTCTGGCAGGAGAAAACGGGGCGGGCAAATCAACACTGATTAAAATCATGACGGGGGCTATCTCGCGTGATGGTGGTGAATACCTCATTGATGGGCAGAATATTGGTTCGCCAACACCTGCCCAGGCCAGGGAACTTGGAGTTGGTGTTGTCTATCAAGAATTGAGTTTACTGCCCGAAGTTTCCGTTGAGGAAAATCTGCTTATGGGGCACCTACCGACTTTCAAAGGGATTGTTAACAGAAAGGAGCTGCGCGCACGTGCGATCCGTATGCTTGAGCGTGTTGGCTTAAACAGGGTTGATCCCGCTGCTTACGTCTCCGATCTTCCCCTTGCTACGCGTCAGATGGTAGAGATTGCCAAAGTGCTGGGTGCCAATGCCCGTATCGTCATCTTTGACGAGCCAACAACATCTCTTTCCGATGAGGATGCACAGCACCTTTTGCGACTCATTCAACGCATTAAGACAGAGGAAGGGGTTGCCATTCTCTATGTGACGCATCGGCTTGAAGAGATCTTTGAAATTGGTGATCGTATCACTGTATTGCGTGATGGACAATTCATTACGTCAGGCTCCACAAGCCAATTTACGCATGATACATTGATTAGCTCAATGGTGGGACGCCAGATCGAGGCGCTTTACCCACACAGAGAGCGTAAGCAATTTGGGAAAACGTTATTATCGGTTCAGGGTCTCCGTTTACAGGGTAGCCCTTATCCTATTAGCTTTGATGTTCATGCCGGAGAGATTGTTGGCCTGGGAGGTCTAGTCGGTGCGGGTCGCACTGAAACAGTATGCGCGATTTTTGGTGCTGATCCCATTGACGCTGGAAAGGTGTATGTTGATGGAGCTCTCCTTCGCCCGGGGTCTCCTGCTCAAGCAGTGAACGCCGGACTTGGTTTGCTTACGGAAGATCGTAAAGTGTTAGGCATCCTGGCGGACCTCTCACTCAGAGAAAATGTGACCATCGCGAATCTGGGGGCTGTTTCTAAGCTTGGCGTCATCTCGAGCAAAAAAGAGCATTCCTTGTTTCAACAACTGGTGCCTCGCTTACGTTTACGATACCACTCAAGTGAGCAGACCATCTCATCGCTCTCTGGTGGAAATCAACAGAAGATATTGTTCAGTCGCTGGCTGGCAACCAGGGTGAAGGTCCTGCTACTGGACGAGCCAACGAAGGGCGTTGATGTTGGAGCCAAGGCAGACATCTATCAAATTATTGGTGACCTGGTCTCACAAGGCCTGGGAGTTGTTGTCGTCTCGTCGTATTTGCCCGAATTGCTCGGAATCTGCGATAGAGTTATAGTCCTGCATGATCTTGGAGTAACTGGAGAAATAACAGCGGAAGAAGCAACAGAGGAAGCAGTATTACATCTGGCAAGTAGCGCTCCCACTTCTACAAATGCATAGCAGAGAGGAGACAATTTATGGCATCTTCTGACATTCCTCCCACCTCGCAACAAGCTATAACGACAAAACAACAGCCACAGGCGGTAGAACAGCGAACCCCCATCAGTTTGGGGAGGGAAAGTGGTGGTATCCTGGTCCTACTGATCTTCATTGCGGCGCTTATTCTGACAACGGGTACGTTTCTCACCGTTACCAATCTCGATAACCTTGTTCGACAAGTGACAGTATTCGCGATCCTTTCAATCGGTCAGCTATTTGTTATCCTGACCGGTGGTATTGATCTGTCAGTGGGTTCTATCCTTGGCTTAAGCGGAGGTGTGACAGCACTCCTTCTCGTTGCTAGAGTACCCATTCCGCTGGCTATTCTGGCAGGATTAGCTGTCGGATTGGTTGCGGGCTTGATCAATGGTTTGCTCGTAGCGCGTCTGAAACTTCCTCCATTTATCGCTACCCTGGGTATGCTTGGCGTTGCACGAGGACTGGTGCTCCTCTTAACTGGAGCCAAAACCGTTGCTCCCCTTCCTGACAGCTTCAATGCTATTGCCAATGGCTTTTTCCTTGGTTTACCCAGTCTATTCTGGATTCTCCTCCTGGTTGCCCTCGTATCCGCATTCGTACTTGAACGAACGGTTTTCGGGCGCTATGTTTATGCTGTTGGCTCTAATGCTGAGTCTGCACGCCTTTCCGGTGTGCCAGTAAATACTGTGCTTATTGTGGTGTATTGTATTAGCGGTTTACTGGCTGGACTGGCTGGTGTCCTTATGAGCTCACGTCTAGGAGCGGGTATTCCGACTGCCGGATCTGGATATGAATTGCAGGCTATTGCCGGTGCTGTCATAGGTGGGGCGAGCCTCTCAGGTGCGAAAGGCCGGGTTAGTGGGGCTGTAATAGGTGCCCTTATTATGGGTATGCTAGCAAATGGAGGTAACCTGCTTAGTATCGATCCATTCTACCTACAAATTGCTATCGGCTTACTCATCATTCTGGCAGTGTACTTTGATCATCTGCAGGGGCGTGCCATTAGTTTTGCTCGTCGGCCAGCATAATTGACGTTCCTACGAAAATCCCCTGGGCGCCGAAATTAGGCCACCTCCTTAGGGGGTGTAAAGTACCCAATAAAAGGATTCTTCCGCATAAATGGTGCTCAGCAATTGCAACGATTGGCTCAAAACGTTCATAGGACGCCCGTGGACAGACGTTTGTTTTGTATGTGGCCCCCGAGACAGAACTATGCTTCAATCTGTTTCTCAGGCTCACCCGCTTCTATTTTACTGTATTGCTGAGCACCATTTATGCGGAAGAACCATTTTACCAGGTACGTTACATCGCAAGCATTACTAGCGGTATGTGCAAACCATGTCTTGATCAAGTTTCGTGCATTGAGATGAATAACCATCCGTCACCGATCTTCAATATCCGGTCGCATTGCAAAAAATTTTAAGCTCATCAAAACAATGCATGCTTGAAATTCATAGCAGAGCAAAATGCACAAAGGATGTGCCTCTTTCCATGAAAAATGCTTCTGGTGTGCTGTCCTCTCTTTTCTCCTGATGAGCTTAAAAATTTTTGCATTTGCAACACGACCCCTTTGGGCACTCTACGAAAGCGGGTCAAACCCAACTCTTTCATTCTGACCTAGTTGCCGTCATCCTGACATAGCCACATTGGTGTACCTTCTTTTGAGAAGGAGAGATTACCGGCCAATCCACAGAGAGACCGATCAGGCCCCTTGCTGTTTAAAACTCCCTCATTTAGGCACGCCTAGCGAGAAGTGGGAGAGCACCAATTGTGCAATGTTGTGCCCGAGCTTTATGCCTGACTCGTGATCGAGCCGAGTGTGCTGTCCCGCGAAGATCCGGCTCAGGCCTGCCTCCGTCGCAACATCCGTGTAGCTGGCAAAGGTTCGAACGGTGCCTGATAGGACGTCAGAGGTTACTCTGACGTGATCCTGGTTCCCGAAGAAGTCAGACAGCACGGTCGCCGCAACCGCGCTTATCGTGCTGTGAGCACCCGGATACGAGGGATCAGGTGCGGTGATGGCGAGCGGCGTCCACGTCGGGTCGCCGCTTGTGAGCGCATTCCCAACCGTGTTGGCCTCGCGAACTGCTGTGATGGGCCTCCACAGCTGGTAGTGGTATTTCGCGTCATACAAGGCGGTTGTGCTGTCGGCTAAGGATAGGTTGAGCACAGCGAACAGGCGCGCGGTGCTCTCCAGGTTCGTCTGGTGAACGAGCGCGGCGTTCTCAGCCACCTCATTCCACGTGTTCCAGATTGGCCCCGCCCAGAATTTTGCGGCCACAGTCTGGTCGACTGTCCGTGTCTTGCTGCTGTTTTGACCCAGGCTCTTCACCTCGTTCAGCGCCTGTGCGTAAGGCTGGCTGATCAGTGCCGGAGGTGGTCCCGGGCGAAACTG
Source organism: Dictyobacter halimunensis (assembly GCF_036245075.1). NCBI lineage: Bacteria > Bacillati > Chloroflexota > Ktedonobacteria > Ktedonobacterales > Dictyobacteraceae > Dictyobacter > Dictyobacter halimunensis. Next base: position 3,181,948 of record NZ_BSRI01000001.1, on the reverse strand, counting down.
TGCTGCCGTGTTCAGCACAAAGGGAGTCACGTTTGCCCACTGGGTGAAAACAGGTGCTGCGAAGTTTGGCGGTGTGGGTCGGTAGTTTCCCACCTGGTTGCCTGGCACGAAGGGTGGGGGTATGGCGGCAGAACCGTCATGAGCGCGGCTGGCCACCAGGTGCTCGGCGATGGCGTGCCCGACCTGCATTCCCCCCTGCTTGCCAACTCCACCTGGGATCATGGAGAGCTCGTCAGCGAGCAGGTGATCGAGCGCTCCCTTCATCGTGGGGTAGAGCGCCGCCAGGGTGTCATGACCAGCTGTGGCTGCTGCGGCGTCTGGCCGCGCGCCAGAGGGAGCATTGAGCAAGAAGCCATATGTAGGGGCGTCCCGGGTGATGGAGACGACGGAGTCGTAGATAGCCGCGTGCAGCATGGCGAAACTGCGTGTCGGGTGAACGGTGGCTGGTTGAGCACCAGGCTTTTGGACGATGTGTAACAGCTCCTGGTTCCAGGCGATGACGATGGCACCAGATGTACTGATATTACCTCCGTTTGTAGCGGTCACCATGGCGGATGAAGCGGCCAACGCGACACCTGGTGAACCGATCGCCGCGAAAATGCCGATGAAGGTTGCCAGGAGGAGGATCAACTTCTTCATATTTCAGTTCTCCTTGACTATCCAACTCGTCACGGAAAGCATGTTCTGCGACGAGTGGTCTGCCGAAAACAATCCTGAAGAGCCAACTGCGTAGCATCACATTGAAATGACAGAAGGGCTCTGTCGCTACCTATAACAGACCGGCTTATTCTGAGCTTATGAGTGATTACGCCCCATTGCCCTTTTTGGCAACCCTGCCATTCAGCGTAGGTATAAAACTTCCTCGGAAGGAAAGTGACCATCTCCCGGATATGCCAATGCCGACATTTATTGCCGCGTGCAGCGGTGAAAGGCGGCCATAACCGGATTGGTATGGTACTCAGAGCGACGAATTTCAGCTTTTCGGAGATTGTCAGCACTATTGATCAGGGCAATGTGCGTAAAGGCTTGCGGATAATTCCCCAGGGCCATGCCGTTCTGAGCATCGATCTCCTCTGAGAAGAGACCCAGGCGACTGGCATACGTGAGGAGACGCTCGAAGAGCGAACGAGCTTCGTCAACACAGCCCTGCATCGCCAGGTTGTCGACCAGCCAGAAGGTACAGGTGGTAAATGTTCCCTCTCCGCCTGACAGGCCGTCCTCGGAAAGGTACCGATAGACAAAGCCATGCTTGTCTGTCAACTTCTCCATGATGCGATCAACGGTTGAGAGCATGCGTGGATCGTCAGGTGCAATAAAGCCAACTAATGGTAACAAGAGATTTGCCGCATCGAGCGTCGTGCTACCGTATGACTGCGTGAAAGCACCGACGCTTGTATTGTAACCCCGCGCCAGAATATCAGCCCGAATCTGGTCTCGCATAGCCATCCACCGGGGAATATCAGCCTCCAGGTTGAGCTGTTCGGCAGCGCGAATCCCGCGATCCAGAGCAACCCAGCACATCACTTTCGAATAGACAAAATGCCGTGGACCACCGCGCACCTCCCAGATGCCATTATCTGGCTCCTGCCAGTGGGTACAGACGTGGTCAACAAGCAAGCGCATCATCGCCCACAGTGGACCTTCCAACGTTTCACCCTCGCGCTCAAAGCCACCCTGACGACGATAGAGATGGATACAGTCCAGCACCTCACCAAACACATCCAGTTGTTGCTGCTTCGCCGCGCCATTCCCAATACGCACCGGGCTGGAACCAGCATAGCCGCTCAGATGAGGCAGTTGCTGCTCGGTCAGCTCACGTTCGCCACGGATACCGTACATGATCTGCAAATCCTCGCCATCGGCACATGAGAGACGACACAACCAGTGGATAAAGGCGTGAGCCTCTTCTGTAAAACCCAGGATGTTGAATGCATAGAGCGTAAAGGTGGCATCACGTAACCAGATAAACCGATAGTCCCAGTTGCGCACACCGCCCACACCCTCCGGTAGGGACGTCGTCGGTGCCGCCACAATCGCTCCCGTAGGGGCATAGGTCATCAACTTGAGAGCGAGAACACTGCGCTCTACCCAGTACGCATATGGTCCCATGTAGGTGCATTGGACGCAACTGGCAAGCCACGTGCGCCAGCAGTGCAGGGTATGTGCTAGCTCCGCAGCAAAGTTGCGTCGGGGCAGTTCATTCTCCAGCAGCCAACGAGCAGCCTGGGCGGTACGCCCTATTCCAATGACAAAGCACAAGCGCTCGCCCTCACGCAAGAGAAACTGTGCCTGAATGGTTGGGTGCCACTCTTCTGGCTCTTGTACGACCTCCATCGCAAATGATGGCAGCAGATGCGCACCAACAAGAGCCAGGGCCACATGTTGCTGTCCACCGGAAATGAGCGCCCCGAGATGATTGGGCGCAAGGGATATCTCGCTGGGTACAGCGGCATACTGTGGGCTCACCTTGAGCTTCATCGTGACCGATATTTCACCATGCGTGCATTCAACCATACGTACCAGGCTATGACAGGAGCCATCTTCCTGCGCACAGGTATTATTATCCATTCCTCTATACGGCCAGGCGTTCACTGTTTCTACCGGCATAAAATCGGTGAGCACCACTTCGCCAGCAATGCTGGCGAAGCGGGTTTGCAGCACATTACTCCCGTGCAGATAGTGCTGTGATCCAACAAGCGAACTCTCTGTCGGCGCAATCTGGAAGAAGCCACCACGCACTGCATCGAGCAAGCGACAAAAGATGGCCGGGCTATCGAAGTCCGGGAAACACCCCCAGTCGACAGACCCTTCCGGTGATACCAGGGCCACCGAATGACAATCACCGATGACACCATACGAATTGATCAGCGGATAATTTTGATGAAGTTCGTTCGCTCTGGCCATGATGCACCACTTCTTTCTGGAACGATGGCTTGCCCGGGTGGGGGCAAGCCTTGCCCCCAGGCATCTCTTCATCGAGAACTGGAATATGGCAAACTCACCTTTTGAGCAGCAACTCTTCCTACAACAAGTACCAAGAATGCTGCGAGCAGAATCAGTGCAACGGCCGGAGCGGCCCCCCCAATAGCGAACACAGGGGCCATACCTGAGAGGAAGGAACGCTCTGCGTAGATGAAGATCGCTATCGCCATCACGTAGAGGAGTTTACTGATCATCCGATAGCCGACGTGGTTGTATCGTTGCGAAACAGCCATCTTGAAGGCTCCACGTATCACCAGGAGCAAGAGGACAGCCACGATCCAGAGGGTAAACCCAGCTGCGTTCCCCTTTGGCCCCACCTGATAGCCGTTGACGCCCAGCGTCAAATTGGAGTAGCTCCCGTACAACATGATCGCTAAACCAAGGACGAGAAGCGTCTCTGTGAGCAGCAGACGCGGGAATCTGGCCACGCCCTGCCAGGTCTCTAACCGTGCTTTGACGCCTTCACGACCCATGAGAAGAAACATGCCAGGGACCGTAATCCCTAAAAAGCTGATCCAATTCCATTGCGGAACTTTAAGTGCCGCTCCCGCCAGTTGGCCAAACGCAATCGCCATCAGAATGGTTCCAACAATCAGGATGACACCATCGCGAAGCATGAGAGGAAACGTGACATACCCGAGGGGGCGAGCAGGCCTGGAGGCTCCCGATAAAGCCAACCCACCAGCACCAAAGAACAGGGCCACCAGGACAGTAATGAACTGAGCAAGAGCAATCGCCGAAGAAGCGTACCCCAGGTGAAAAGCGGTCATGGCAAAACCAAAGTAGAAAAACGCGTTGGCAAGAGCACCATCACCGGGAAGTATCCCTATGTTATGATACCTATCCTTTTTACGCAAAATCACACGCCACAGCATCATAGCAGCATGGAGCATACCCAGGCTGAAAACAATCTCAGCCACCTTGAAGAACACGCTCAGGCCGACGACAGTGGTCCCCTGGAAGGGGATACTCGTCGGAGTAAACAAGGCCAGGGCCAGCATGACGATGCCGATAAGGGTGAATGCACACGCGCTTACAAGACTATACCCTTTTACAAGGCTATTCACCGGGGGAGTCACAGACGTCTGTTCAGTCGCCTCAATTGAGAGTGCCTTATTCATCAAAATTCTCCTTCGCCTGATTGGACAGCTCGTGTCCATAATATGGTTAGGTCATGCTTTGAAACTCAATGGTTCCATGATCTCATTGCCCAGACACATCTCCCTGTGTGTTTTTCCTTCCCCTACCCAGACTGTTTTTTGAAAAAAATATTCCCACTATAATTGCAAAGCACAAAAGCACTACACTATAAAAACAAAACAATATACCCTTATAGTGCAAATAAAGTATAGTAGGAAGAATGTGGAGCGCTACTGGCTCATCTGCACAAGAGCACCAGATCAGATGGAAATGAAACGGCCTGGAATCTTCTCCGCCTGGAGAGGGGAAATAAAACCACGGAAAAATCAGTCTCTTGTGATAGCAGAGAAACGATCCTTTTTATTGATGTGATCCATCAGAAAGAATATCGGGAGGAGTGTATACTACAAACACACTACGACGTAACTATTATCGGCGGCGGCTCAGCTGGCCTCACCGCCGCCCATCTCGCGCAGTCTCTCGGTGCCAAGGTTTTACTGATCGACAAGAAACAGTTGGGGGGAGATTGTTTACATTACGGTTGTGTGCCAAGCAAGAGCCTGATCCATGTGGCACATGTTGTACAACAGGCCAGGCAAGCGGCGCAATTTGGATCGAGCGCGACGTACCAGTGTGTTGATATGGCAAAGGTCAGTGCTTCTATTCAGGGTGTAGTTCAACGTGTGGGCGATACGGAAAAGACGTACACTGAAGGCGTGACCGTTACATTTGGACACGCATCATTTACATCATCGACAACGCTCCTCCTCAATAATGAGGAAATTACCAGCCGGAGGATACTCATCGCCACTGGATCACATCCCGCAGTGCCACAGTTAGAGGGATTGCAAGCAACGGGCTACTTGACATTTGAGGCATTTCTTATCGGTCCAGAAGCTGTCAACAATCGTAAGATCATCCATCTATTATGGGGGAAAGCCCATGCGCTACATTCTACTGGAAGTCCTTGAGCTACCTAAAGAAAATACACACATTACCATTATTAGCGTCGATGAAAATAAGTAAACCGTAGCACTGTACTGGTGTGCAAGCCCCAACACAGCGGAGAAATCCTTCCCTACCAGGTGTTGTAACTGTTCACTGCAGTGCTCAACGATCTCACCTACATCAGATCAGGAGCTTGATAGGATATACTAAGGAAAAACAGGAGATGAATACGGCCAGAGACGGCAATGAGAGATACGATCGGGTTCCTGATTTGCCCATCAGCCATACATAAAGATGCCAGGAAGCACAGAGAAATGCGTTCGCCTGTTGCCGAACCAGAGGCAATGAACCAGACCACCACCAATGAGGAGGAGATGGCTCGAATGCAGACAGCACACATCTTACTAGTTGACGATGATCCTGCGCAACTACAGGCTCTGTCAGCGATGCTCTCCATACGCATGCGTGAACTTGCAGTCCAGACGGCATCTCAGCCATCCAAGGCACTTGAATTGCTGCAAGAGCAGGAGTATGATGCCATTATCAGTGATATTTTGATGCCTGGCATGGATGGGCTCGAACTCTTAGAGAGGATACGGCAACGCACCCCCGAAACGCCTGTGCTCTTGATTACCGGCCATGGACACCACGATCTGGCGATGCGCGCTCTCCGCAGTGGAGCGTACGACTACATCCTCAAACCCATTGATCGCGATGATTTTCTGGTGGCCTTGCAGCGTGCTCTGCAGGCACGACAGCTGCAACGGCACATCCAGGAGCACCAGCGCTCCTTGGAGCAGCAGGTTGAGCAGCGCACGCAAGAGCTGGTCGCAGCACATGCGGCCAAAGATGCGCTCCTGCGCCTGGTCGCCCATGAGCTCGCGTCACCTCTCACGAGCTTAAAAGGCCGGGTCCAGTTGCTGGATCTGTACCTTCAACAGCCAGACGGCCTGGAAAAAGGACGTCACATCGTTGGCGGCATCAATCGCTCCCTTGCTCGCTTTGAACGGCTGGTGCAGGACTTACAAGATACGCATCACTTGCAGGCGCAACACTTTGATTTGCAGCGCAGTCGGTGTGACCTGGTCGAGGTGTGTCAGCAGGTGCTCGCCGAATTTCGCGAGGGTGTGGAAACCGCTCCCCTCGCAGAGATCGTTGATGAACCGCTCGAAGGAGATGTCGACAGGCAACGCATAAGCCAGGTCCTCCTTAATGTGCTTTCCAATGCCTACAAATACTCACCACAGGGAGCTCCCGTGGTGGTTCGAGTGTGGCAGGAAGGAGAGCAGGCCGTCATCGCCGTCCAGGACCACGGTGTAGGGATTGCAGCCGAACACCTTGCTCGCCTGACAGAACCGTTTTATCGTGTTCCTGAGATCCAGGTCCAAACAGGGTCGCAGACAGGCTTGGGATTGGGGCTCTATCTGGTCCGCATGATCGTTGAGCAGCACGGGGGGCGACTGGAAGTACAGAGCCAGCAGGGACAGGGAAGTGTGTTCTCTATCGTGCTCCCTCTGCTGCTCGTGTGAAACCCCTCCTCTCTACCAGGAGAGTACCACGCCATGCAACCGATGAGAGGGTGTATTATCGTCTCTGCCCGGTTGCAGAACCAGGATCAGCCCGCAGAAATCCATTGCCATCTGAGCGCATTGGTAGTGAGGTCCCTCAAAGCAAATCTGCCAAACGTCCCAGGATGAAACGTTCAGTTTGGATCAGGCGTGGAAGAAATAACTCAATTTCGATGACGACCAAAAAAGGCAGGAAGATCACATACAAGAGACATTTCAGACGGAAGAAGTCGAAGAGCCTGAATCTCTCCAGATCGTCCTCATTGTTGAAGATGATGTCGCCATTGGAGATCTCCTGGTTCTGACGCTCAAAGATATGACCCCCTACCAGGTGCTTCATGTCCAAGATGGTTTTGCCTCGCTCAAAACCGTTCGTAGCGTGATACCTCACCTCATCTTTCTGGATTACCAGCTGCCAGGGATGGATGGGCTGGAGTGCCTGGATGTGTTCCGGGCGACGAAAGGGATGGAACAGGTCCCCATTATATTCATGAGTGCAAATCTTTCTGATCAAGCGAGAAGGCACAAAGACGTGTTTCTTCTTGAAAAACCCTTTGAGTTAGAAAGCGTCATTCATTTGGTCAAGCAGGCCCTTGGCGATGAGAGAGGTCCTTAGCCGGCAGTCCCATCAAACGGAAGTGAAGGCTGAAGAACGAGAAGGCAGCCTTTGCGTTGGTGACGACACGCATGCGCATCGGCGCGGATAATCACAAACCATTCCACCTCTCCAAGCAGCCAAAGTTCCAGTTGGAGCGAATGATAGGAGTGTTGATGCAGGCGCGGATTGCCCACCCGCAAGAGGTGATGATCGTCAGGCTGCCATTCGGCCGAGTACCGCGAGCGCGTTTCTTCCTTGTGTTCAAGAGTGAGCAGATCCTGGAAAATAGTCACTGTCGCTTCCTGCCCTGCCAGGCTTCGTTCCCCAGAGAGGAGAAAATTTCGGAACGTGACGTAGCTGTGGTTTCTCAGATACAATTTCGTTGCATGAATGCATGAAACGAGGAGAGTAGGCAAGCATAATAAGCTAAGCAATTATTGGGATCGTTTCGTCTGAATCAGAACAATTTTCAATCAGATAACCTGGTTCTTCCATTGGCTCGTTGGTTGTACTGGCTCCATATTGCAAATATAAAGCAGACAAAGTAGGATACAATCTTGTTCTCGCGTTGATTGCTCTATTTGCAGAAGGAACTCATACATATGACAGTTACAAGTTCTCTGGAACTGATGACCCCTTGGCGATTACTTCGCTCATTACGGAAAACGCCACGCATTCTTCAGACATTGCTTCGTGAGGTCACATCATCTCAGGCACAGCAAGCTCCTCAGGATGCACACGAATGGAGTATTATTGAAGTCCTTTGCCATTTGCGTGATTATGAGGAGATCTTTTTCCGTCGTGCCGTACTGATCCTAACGGAAGAGTGTCCTCTCATCCCCATACCAGAGAGCAATGAAGAGCTTGCTCGCAAGGGGAAGTACAAGCAGCAGGATATCACAACCGTTTTAGATTCGTTATTCACCACGCGTCACGCATTTCTTCAAACCCTGAACGATTTACAGGAAGAGCAATGGATGAGGAAAGGTATTCATGGGAAGCAATTTCCTATCACACTCAAGGAAGCGGTTTTGCAAGTGATCATGCACGATATCGATCATATTGAACAGATTACGCAACGGCTTCATGAATAAAGAGATCTAAAAGAAAAACCGATCTTCACATTATTAGATGAGCGCAAGTTCCTCATTGGAAAGTGTGCAATAGCGGGGCAGAAGCTGATCGCTGAGATCGTCGGGAAGGCACAGCATGTTGGCGCGTTGTGACGGAGATAACATCTCACGTGTGGGCATCGCTTATCCTCCCATCATTCTCTATCTTCTTCTCGCACTCGCGCTTGTATGCCTCAATTGAGGCGGGTGTGAATATTAAGAGCTTATCCGAAAACCGTGTGATACGCTGGTAAACAAAACAATTCAAGGAGAGACTGATGGCAAGAACGCGCCCTTGGAAGGTCAGTGATGCACTATGGGAGCACGTAGCACCTCTGATTCCGCCAGCTCCATCACATGCTAAGGGAGGCCGCCCTCGGCTGCCCGATCGCCAAGCGTTTGAGGCGATTGTCTACGTCCTACGAACAGGGATCCAGTGGAACGCCTTGCCTCGAGAACTGGGAGCCAGCTCAACCATTCATGACCGATTTCAGCAATGGGAGCAAGCAGGCTTGTTCAAGGCGTTGTGGCAGGCTGGACTTGCTGCTTACGATGAGCTCGCAGGCATTCAATGGGAGTGGCAAGCTGCTGATGGGACAATGAGCAAGGCCCCTTTCGGCGGCGCCGCGACCGGTCCCAATCCCACTGATCGCGGCAAACAGGGAACCAAACGCAGTCTGTTGACGGATGGGGCAGGAATTCCATTGGCACTGGTCATTGATGGAGCTCAACGCCACGATGTCAAACTGCTCAGCGCGACCTTGGATGGAGTGGTTATTGAGCGACCCATCTTCCCGTTGGAGCAGAGGGAGCAGCTGTGTTTGGATGCCGCTTATGACTCGACTCCTGTCTATAAAGAACTTGTTGCTCGTCACTATTGGCCTCATGTGCGCAGTCGTGGTGAAGAGCGCATGGAAAGAGAAATCATCCCAGGCTATCGAGCGCGCCGTTGGGTCGTGGAACGTACGCATGCGTGGCTCAACCGTTCACGTCGGATTCTGGTGCGTTGGGAGAAAAAGGCCGAAAACTATCTCGCCTTTCTTCACCTGGCTTGTGCTCAGCTTCTCTTCGAGAAGGTTGCGGTTTTCGGATAAGCTCTTACTTGAACATCATCTAACATTGTATGGAGGAAACTCATGAATGAAATCCGATAGGAGTTGTATCCCCTGGTTGCTACATCAGAACTTGCGCATCCCTGGCTCCAGCTTCAAATGCATCTTCAGCTTGCTCCGAAAACGATTGATGCGTATGGGCGTTGCCTCAATGACTTTCTGGATTTTTGTCAACGCTCAAAAGTCATCCCCGAAGCCATCACGCGCGAGCAGGTCACGCTCTACGTTCACGATCTGGCCCATCGTCCCAATCCAAAGAGAGCCAATGTCCCCTCTATTAAGCACGGGCAAGGGTTGTCAAACTCGACCATGCAACAGCGTCTTACTGTCTTACGCCTGTTTTGCGATTCCCTGGTAGAGCAACAACTCCGTCAGAATAATCCGGTAGGTCGCGGCCACTATGTGCCTAGAAAAGCATTCGGAGGCGTTCGAGATCGAAAATTGCTTCCGCACTATCACAAACTGCCCTGGTTGCCAAGTGATGAGGAGTAGCAGACCTTGCTACGGAGTTTGGAAGGGCAGTTCCTGCGCAATCAAGTCATGCTGCTTTTAGCCTATGATGGAGCGCTGCGGCGCGAAGAGTTGGTCACGTTGGAACCTCGTGATTTTGACTTTGCCTATCGCCAGATCAGGGTGCGTGCTGAACATGCGAAGAATGGACGAGAGTGAGTAGTTGGCTATGGAAAAACGACCAATCGCTTTCTGCAAGCCTACTTGCGACACAGAAAAACCCTCTCTTCCAGGCATGGACCTCTCTTTTTGTCAGAGTCGCATCGCAATGCCTCTCATCCTCTCGCTCTGGTCTCCTGGTCAAAGATTGTCCAGAAGCTTGCTCTTGGTGCGGGTCTACCACAATTTACCACCCATACCCCACGCCATCTTCGCTTAACCCATATGGCTCGTGCCCACATGGATTTGCACCAGATCGCCCTGGATACGGGCCATACGTCTGTACAGACAACTATGCTCTACATTCATTTGAGCGGCGTTGAGTTGACTGAAGCGGTCAATCGCAGCCTTGCCGGTTTTGAACAGTGGATCGAGATGATGCTCTTGGAGACAAGGCCATGAAACTCTCCTCGTCTGAAAACCCTGTTGCTCTTTTCTCCTGGCCTCTATTTACTGAGCGATATGATCGATCGCCGGAACTCTATCAAGAGGAACGCGATGAATTAGCTCGTCTCTTTGAGCGATCGCACGGTCGAATCAGCTCTCCCACAAAGCGTCTGCTGAAGCGTCTTGTGGATCCACTAGAGGATGTCTTGTGCTTGACATGCGCTCCTAGAGACTCTTACACTGGGGTCATACGTATTTTGTGCATCGAGATGTACCAACGTCAAACAGCGTTCTGGGCCTGGTCTGTTGACGACTGGTTTGCTCTGCTGGGTTCCAACATCACAGAATTTTCTAAGCGCTCTCATCGAGCGGCCAGCCCCACCATCGGTGCCGGAGCGCCCTCGCACCCCCCAGCTCCTCCGGAGGAACCGTCCACCGATGAAGATACGCTGGTCTTCTCAACGCCCGTCACCGTTGAAGAGGTAACGGACAGCCTGGGGGCATGGGCTTTCACTTTTGGGATCCGCCTCCCAATGATTTCGCTTTCTGCGGGCAGTCCTGCCCATAGGTATTGAAAACGATCATTGAAAGTATAGCGAATCCTTGATAATCAATGTGTTTTATGCTATCATGTTGCTATGAAACTCAGTGATTACGCCAAACAACAAGGGGTGCGCTATGAGACAGCCTGGCGTTGGTTTCGTGACGGGAAAATCCAGGGTAGGCGCGTGGGCGCGCATACCATCTTGATCAACGAGCCAACCAGGGTACAAGCCTCTTCATCGACGACGCACACTGTGGTCTACACGCGGGTGTCTTCCGCGGAGAACAAGGCCAATCTGGATAGTCAGGCTGAGCGGATGGTCGCCTACTGTGCGGCCCGTGGCTATCACGTGGGCAAGGTGGTGAAGGAAATTGGCTCTGGCGTCAATGACAACCGCCCCAAATTCTTGGCCCTGCTGGCCGATCCGAGCGTGGGGCGCATCGTCATTGAGCACAAAGACCGGGGCACTCGTTTCGGATTTCGTTACATTGAAACGTTACTAGCCACCTATGGGCGGGAAATCGAAGTGGTCAATCAAGCCGAGAACAGCACCGAAGACCTGCTCTCTGATTTGACCAGCATCATTTACAGCTTTTGCGCCAGACTCTACGGCCAGCGTCGAGCGAAACGCAAGACTGAACGCATTGTGCAGGAATTGGAGGCGCAGGATGCACCTCGTTGAAAAGCATGTGATCGGTCGAAGTGACCCCCGCTATGGGGTGCTCGATGCCGCCTGCTTTGCTTCCAAGAACCTCTACAACGCGGCGCTCTACGAATGGCGTCAGGCCTTCATCTTTGAGGGGATCTCTCTCACCTACCAGCAGATGGATCAGCGCATGCAGTCGCATGAAGCCTACAAGGCACTTCCTGCGAAAGTGGCCCAACAGGTCCTGCTGCTGCTCGAACGCAATTGGACCTCGTTCTTTGAAGCCCTCAAGGCCTACAAGGCCGATCCCTCCAAGTTCCGTGGTCGTCCCCAACTCCCTAAGTACAAGCACAAAGCGACCGGCCGCAATGTGCTGATCTATACGATGCAAGCCGTCAGCCGCAGCAAACGGACGCTTAGTCGGCGCCTCATTGTGCCTTCGGGATTGGGCATTCAGGTCAAAACGCGGCAAGATCCCAGGGCGATTGTGCAGGTCCGGGTGGTTCCCAAGCACGGCTATGTCGTTGTGGAGATCGTGTATGAACAGGAGCTAGACGGATCTGCTGTCAACCCTGCGCTCATCGCGGGCATCGATGCTGGTGTCGACAATGTGATCGCGTTAACTGCAAACAAGCCCGGCTTTGTCCCGGTCGTCGTTAACGGACGTGGTCTCAAAAGCACGAACCAGTTTTATAACAAGACGATGGCCGATCTGCAACAGGCCCTTGGCCACCCTGGCGTGACCCGACGCATGCAGCGCCTGACGATCTGGCGCAATCGACGCATCGAGCATGATCTGCATACCATCTCTCGCTTTGTCGTAGATCTGCTGGCCGCCGAAGGTATTGGCACCCTGGTGATCGGTCGCAACGCAGGCTGGAAGCAGGAGATCAACCTGGGGAAACGCAACAATCAGCACTTTGTTCAGCTTCCCCATGCGCGCTTGATCCACATGCTCAGCTACAAAGCGGAGCACAAAGGCATCCGGGTGCTGCTCACGGAAGAGGCCTACACCAGCAAGGCCAGTTTCCTGGATCGTGATCCCCTGCCCACCTATCAGGCTGGCCAAGAGAAACCGCTCGTGTTCAGCGGAAAACGCATCGCACGAGGTCTCTATCGGGCCAAAGATGGCCGACTCATCAACGCCGATTGCAACGGGTCGTACAATATCATTCGAAAAGCAGCTCCTGATGCCTTTGAGGGGGAGGGAGTAGAGGATGGGGAGTGCAGGGTCCATCTGCCGGTAGTCCATCCCGTGAGGATGTCGTTCCCTCACGAAGCTGCTCACGTGAAAATCCTGACATCTGTCAGGATTCGCTAGTCGTGACAGAACTATTCACTATCTATGATGAAGATTGACAGGAAGAAGATAATCAGCCACCAGTTTTGGCAGAGCGCGCGCCGGATGCTATACTCTTGATAGACCTGGCAAGGTCCAGGGCGATCCCATAATTATTGCAAAGGTATTGTTTGAGGAGTTGTGGCTATATGGCACAGATGAAAACGAAGCAGGAATTAATTACGTATTTTGAGGCCAAAGGTAAGCGCGGAGAACACAAGCAAGGCGCCTTCTATGATGCCGTCAATGAGGTATTGCTGCTGCTGGAAGAGGTCGACGATATTGGAGAGATCAAATCACAGGTACGGCGTCTGCACCGCGAGAAATTGCGCGAGATTCAGGAGATTGCCGATATCGAAGAACGTATTGAGCAGCGCAAAAAATTAGCCGTCTACGATGATTGCCTGACGCGTATGCGCACGATCCATGCATAATGCTGGTAGATTGGCTGCAACTTCGACCGCAAATCCTGAGTTGAGACCCCTTTAGTCGAACTTTCAGCCAAAAAAGGTGGAGACACCACGGATCTCAACGAAAGTAGATCGCGACCAGAAACAGGTACGCCAGAGCTATTTACGTATGGGTAAGGCTGAACTAGTGGATCGACTTCTGGCGGTAGAGGTTGCCTATGCCGAGCAAGAACAACGGTGGCTCACCCAACAGGACGAGGCATTAACTTGGTGGCTTCGTGCTCAAGCGGCTGAAGCTCGCTTGAGTGCATCCCGCGCTCCATCATCACAGGAACCTCAAACAAACCAATATCAGTGAACTGGGCAAAGCACTTGCCAGGACAACCTGTCAACGCTGATGTACACGCGAGCCGATTTGGAATTGTCTGACTTGAGAAACAAACTCCAGAGAATACGATTCCTGAACGCCGGCGAACAGACGCCGGCCAAATACGGCACCAGGCTGAGATGTTCAGAGCGCCGACAGAGACACTCCGATTACCGAACGCCGGTGGGTACGACGCTGGTGGCACTGAGCGCCGCCTCCGATGGCGCCGAAACACTCGCTCGGTCCATCTGCCGCTCTTTCATGCGGTAGCTGCGCCCATTGATGGCAATCACCTCGGCGTGATGCAACAGTCGGTCGAGGAGCGCCGTGGCCAGTACTTCATCGCCTAGCAACGTTCCCCAGCCCGCAAAACTGGTGGTGGACGTCAAAATGATCGAGCCGTGCTCGTAGCGAGCCGTCACCAATTCAAAGAAGTAGCGCGCTTGTTCCTGCGACAAGGTCGTGTAGCCCACCTCATCAATCACCAACACGCGTGGCGTAATGTAGCGACGCAACCGGCTTCGCACCAGACCAGGATGCGACGCCGTGGAGAGGGCATTCGACAACTCTGAGAGGGTGGTGAACAGCACAGAATGGCCTGCGGTCAGCGCTCGATTGGCCAGGGCCACGCTCAAATGGGTTTTGCCCGTTCCCGGAGGGCCAAGAAACACAATATTGGTACACGTGCGTACGAACGACAGATCAGCCAGTTCCCAGAGCCGGCGTTCGGAGAGCGAGGGCTGAAACGAAAAGTCAAAGCCCTCGAGCATCTTGGTGCCGGGAAGACGGGCTGCCTTGAGTCGCCTCGCGATCGCCTTCTGTTCGCGTCCCTCTACTTCGGTGGTCAGCGCCCGTTGCAGCAACGTTTCATACGTCCGCTGTTGTGTGCTCGCCTCTTGGAGCAGTTGAGGCAAGGCAACCTCCAGGTAGGGCAGGTGCAGCTGCTGGTAGATGCTGTGTTTCGTGCCAACACCTCCTGCACGCTCTCGACCCGGCCATACTGATCATATTCCTGCAAGGGACGGGTCACGACATCGGGCGCTGGCTGTAGATGTCCCAAAGGGGCTGGCGTCCGCCTCTGAGCCGAGACAGAGGGTACGCTCTTCCACTGATCAGGATGCGGCACACTCTCCTGAGATCGTGGCCGCTTCTCGATCTCAAAAATCCGTTTCCCGTCCGACCACATCGTCAGCACCCCTTTGCGCTCCCGAACCAGAACCGATCTGCCGGCCAGACGGAGCGGGCCTGGGATGCCGTAGAGCACATCATCGTAGGACACATACCCATCCCAACTTACTTTTCGCTCCTCGGTCGCGAAGCGCTCCCAGGCAAAATCGGCAGGCAGCGGCAGCAACCGCTCTTCGACCAGTCGCTCCACTGAGGTTGACCCGATCTGGTCCAGTCAGAAAACATGGATGATACTAAAAATAATTCAGTCTGCCGATCGCGTCTCCGCGATCACACCGAGCACGCTGATTTCTCAAATCTCTGCGCAAAGTATAGCAAAGAATAGGTGCGCCAGACCTGAAACCAAGTGGGAAAGAAACCTGTAAAATGACCTGCAAAGCATGCTTTACAGGTTGAGACACACGGGAATGCCGTATACTAGAGAACCGGTCGCGAAACCAAGCAGCTTGCTTGCTCAATCCGATTGGGGGCTGCCATATCGCTGGCTGCATATCCTTGCTCTTTGCCGTTCGTGCATGCTGCTGCTCCTACCGGTTTCTATTAAAGCCCCCCTCGGCGAACCATCCTGAGCGAAGCTCGTCTGTTGGTCTCTGCAACGATGCCCGGAGTGCGGCGAAGCCGTAGCGGACCATCTCGGTTTCGTAGTCATGAAGCGCCTGATGGAACGGGGTGCCCAGACGTGCCACAGCAATCAAGCTGTCAGCAAGCTGACGTGCATCGCGAAGTGCAGTGTTGGCCCCCGAACCTCGAGGGGGCATAGCATGAATGGCGTCGCCGAGCAGGGTCACATTGGTGGTCTGCCACTGCTCAATCGGCCTGGCATGGCGCATTCTGAGGACGAAAGTCTGATCTGGCTGGCACTGTTCAATGAGCATGCGTAATGTCGGAGGCCAATCCGCAACCAGGGCCAGCAGCAGATGCTGGAGCTTTGAACCAGGCATGGCGTTCAACTCGTCATCTGACATGGCAAGCTGGTGCTGCTGGACGAGAACGCCCCAGAAGACATAGTCGCTCGTGGTGTGGAACCTCAGCCCCGGCCACAGGTGTGCCGCCGCCTGATTAGGATCCTGATGGAAGGTGACGAGGCCGAACAGCATGCTCTGCGCTCCTATGTGAACCATCCCGAATGTTTCGGCGAGTTGGGGTAAGAGAAAGGTCCTGAGCTCGTCGGTGAGCAGGGTTTTGCCACCAAGCCACCGCACGCCCGTGTCAATCAGCTCGGCATACGGAAGGAACTGCTCACGAATCCGCGAGCCGACACCGTCGGCGGCGACAAGCACATCCCCGACAGAATCTGTCCCATCAGCGAAGCACGCGCGGACGGTTCCATCAGGTTGCTGCTCATAGCGGGTGAATTCCTTGCCGAAGTAGACTATATCGTCGAGTCCAGCAAGAAGGACGTGGCGCAGCGTCAAACGATCGATGGAAGACCCGACGGTGACAAACTCACTGCTGCCGCTTTCAGGGAAGCGCATGGTGGCTGCCTCACGAAGTTCGCCGTCAACCATCCTGAACACCGTCGCGCCTTTGCTCGGTTGAGCTCGGATAGCCAGGGCTAGTTCGTACAAGTTGGTCGGGAGGCATGCACGCAACGCCTCTTCACCACGGATATCCATATGGAAGCGATAGCCTTGAGTGCGGGCTTCTGGAGAGCGGTCGCGTTCGTAGACGGCGACGCTGATGCCTGCTTTGCGCAAGCCTTGGGCAAGACACAGGCCACCGAGGCCTCCCCCAACCACGAGCACCCGGAGGTCCTTTTGAGGCATATTCACATTTCCTCCTTCTTGTTTTCTGCTCGCTCACCAGAGCGGCTAGAGGCCGTCCTGGGCTTACTTATACACGAGAACCAGTTCGTTGCGCCAACGTTCGATGTGGTCCAGGATCTCTGGTGCTGCATCTTCCTGGAGAAAGTGTCTCGCCTTGGGGAGCAGATATGGGCCGTCGACGTGGGCAAAGACATACTGCCACCGAGCGAGGTGCCGCCTGCGGAAGGTGCGGTCCTTGCATGCCCAGCAGATAAGCGCAGGTTTCTCATGCAGTATGGGCAGCGTGGCTTCGGTGACAACCGCACTCACATACGTCTCGTACCCAGGATGGCCGCCTCCCCAGATATTGGGCATACGTGCCATTCCCATGCGATCATCAGGGGTAGGGAACGGTGCACGGTACGGGTCGAGGTCCTCCTTCGTCATGTAGCGTGTGGTACCTACCCTGGCGACGAACCCCTCGACGAAGAAGTTGTTCTCCACCGCATACTTCCAGCGGCTCCTGAACAGACTGGGAAGATTGGGAACCGGGTCATGGAGGAACTGCGGTTTTGAGCACAATGGTGAACGGATACCGTCTGAGGACCGCCGCTTTCCCCTGTGCGAGGAGGCGCCGCGCCTCCCCCGGATGCACCGGGTTGAGTGGTTTTCCTGGTCGTATCCAGCACGAAGACAAAGGACATGGATCGTTGCTCCTTTCAGAGCCTCCGCTTGCGCGGGTGATGTGTGCCTCGTCCAGGTTCGAGAGGGTTTGACGTTCATCGCACTGGCTTCACCTCGTACGCCTGTTTAACGAGGAACCGTAGAGGGCGGGGCTGGCATGCACCCCGCCGTACCTATTTCCTCCCGAACGGAACCTGTCTTTCAAGACTGAGACTGGTCAGGATCAGGCTTGCTTTGGCAAGCCCCCGCCTTCAGGCGTGAGGTCCCTGACTCCGTAGCCATTCCCCCACGCTCTCCGCATACGTCCGTGGCTGATCATAGCGGATACAGTGCCCTGTATTGGGTATATGCAGTTCGCGGGCGCGGGGCTGGGCGGCCAGGATCTGTGCGGCCTGCTTCGGCGTGATCATGGCACCACGTGTAGGGTCGCCTGTCACCAGCAATAGGGGGCTGCGGATGGTGGCCAGAATCTCCATGGGCGGACGTTCGCCAATGACGGGTGCAGGACCGACGGACAGGATGGCCGCATTGAGCTGATCTTTCGAGATGGCCCACTGCTCCACCGTGACCTCTGACCAGCCGGTATTCTTCTGACAGACAGCCTTGCGCTCCTCCAGGCTCTGCGCCCGCACCTCAAATAGCCAGCTATGGCGCCGCGGCTCCTCCTGTGAGCTTGTCGGCTGTTCACGTGGCACAAACAGCGCTCCATCCTCCAGCATGACCGCCCGCACCAGATCCGGCCACTCACTGGCCACGACCGCGGCCACACCGGCCCCCATCGAATGCCCTCCCAGCCACACTGGGCCCAGCTTCAACGACCGAATGAGCGCCACCACATCCTCCACCATTGCCTGCTTGCGATAATCTCCGCTCGCCGAGCCACTGGAGAGCCCATGCCCGCGAGCATCAGGCAGAATGATATCAAAGTCACTCGCCCATTCAAACACCACCTCGCTCCAGCACAGCCCATTATCGCTGAAACCATGCAACAACATCAGTGGCGGCTTCTCTCCCACGCCTGTGCGGTAATAATGAATACGAACATCATCGAGTTGCAGATCGCCTTCGGACCAGATTGACATGGATCTTCTCCCCTCGGAATTTGATGCTCTCATCATATCATACTGTGCCGCTCTCCTGTGTATATGTAATCTGTAGCACGATGTTCATGCATATCGTGTACTTGTGAGAAACAAACATTGGGAATGATTCATGCATTGTCTGTACTGTGCCTCTCCTTCGACACCAAACTTTGCGCTCCTGCCCTTGGACGTCACACACAAAATGCCCTTTTTTCTAGCAAATAAGAAAACGGGCTCCGGCTTCTTGCCAGGCCGCTAACCACCTTCGAGCTGCATAGCCACGATCAAAGAAATGAAGCACTTGTTCTGCCCATGCTCCCACCAATCGTTCTAACAAACGGGCTTCTACCTCATATTGGCTGATTGCCTCTTTCCCTCGACGACTCCACCATTGCATATTCCCCACGGTGGGCAGGGTTTTGATCCCTGGGAGCAAGACCCCCCTCCCCTTCAGGCCCCTAACCACAATGGGTGGGCCACTCACCGGGTTGTAGACACCTGGTCGCAAACGGCGGAGACGACGTGCCTTACAGGAACGAACGGCACTGAGTCCTTCCTTTTTTCACTCTCAGTGTGAATGTTTCTCTCTACCAAACATTCACAAACCCTGCTCATTCTCGTCTTCCTCTCTGCTACCATCAATTCGTTCTTTCCTAGCAGAAAGAATCATCATTCCCCTTAAGTGGCCGTTTCAACGCTTTTGCCCCAAAGAACGTTCTGGCAAATTTATAGCTCTTGTCCATTCATTCTTGGGATTTTCTGCTCGCTTGCTTCGCACAATTTTAGAGAGAAAGAAGGCACTGCGATCTCTTCCTGAAGCAGTGAAGAGGTATTTTTGTAAAAAAAGAGGTAAAATGCATATACTAGAAAAAAATTTACGCATATTACGACTCTTCCATGCCAAGGGAAGAAAAGACGAGGAGCGTCACGTGGAGATTTCTAAAGCTGTGCCTCAAGATGCGGCGCTTATCAAGCAGATCATGTTGGCATCAAAGGCTCATTGGGGGTATTCCGAGAACTGGATAGCCGCCTGGGGGAATCACCTTACCATTTCACCAGCCTATATACGTGAGAATGACATCTATATAGCAAGAGAAAATCCGCAGAGCGTTCTCGGTTTTCACGGGATAAAACTCCATGAGAAGGGCCTATGCGAACGGCTTGAACTTTGGGTGATCCCACAACGGATAGGGACAGGTATAGGACGTCTTTTGTTTTTGCATGCATTGGAGATGGCTCGCGCCCTGGGAGCCAGCGAGATGCAATGGGAAGCTGATCCTCATGCTGTTGGTTTCTATCACCATATGGGTGCTTATCACATTAGAGAGATCGACTCCAAACTAGAGGGGCAGCGCCTCCCCGTCATGGGGATCAAGATAGCCTCTTCTGCCTTCTCATCAGGAGTTTCCGCCCATGCAGATTAAATGCCCTTTTTCCTTCTTCCATGATATCTGCTCTCCGGTAGAAAGTGTGAACAATCAGATACGGTGTAAGACGCGTTGGCGAAGCAGGGCGAACCCTGCCTTGCCATACATTTGCCGTTTTATGAGCTTGAGCCTCGTCACCTGTCCCGCGACCATATCGTTGTTGATTGTCCAGGTTAAACCAGCTTGTACCGCGTCTTTATCCTTTTCTACCCCTGCCGCAAAGGATTGGAGTTCTGGCAGTCCACTCTCGGCAAATCGGCTCTCCACCACAAAAAGTGAGCTTGATTGCTTGAAGAGAGAAAAAGGCCTCGGTGAAGCGTGAGTTGGTGCTATTTGGTACTCTCAGGAGAGGACGAACGCTATCAGAAACGACGCTCGAGAAAGCACGCGCAGACGCAATAAGTCGAATTTCGCACGTCCATAGACCATGCGTTTTTGCAGTTTAAGCCGGGCTACCTGCCCCTCGACCTGACCATTACTCCACTTTGAAAAGAAGGCTGCATGTACTGCTACATAATCGCGGCGAACCCCGGAAACAAAACGCTTGAGCTCGGCAATATCACTCTGTTCAGCAGTCGCAAGCCATTCGTCCAAATCCTCACCTCTCTGCTCAGAGAGCATCGAAACAAATTTCTGGGCGAGTTGATACACTTTCTCCAGATCGGGGTGAGCCTCTCGAAGCTGTGAAACATATCTGCGATCTTGCTCATCTAGTTTTTCTGGCGGACGTACACAGAGCCAGGAAGCCCGCGTTGGAGTGAGACGCCGTTTTGGGGCGGATTGGACCGACGAGACAGGAGGAGAACAAGCAGCCAAAGCCGGAGATGTGGGGACGCAGACCTGTTGTTTGCGAAGCTGCGTGATAAAGAGCCGGAGTAAAGGCTCCGAGCCAGTATATCCGGCCAGTGTGACCTCGTGGCAGATCTGGGTTCCGTTATGGCATCCTTGTGCCCAGCGTTCCAAAATCAGGGGCTTGTAGGGATCAAGAATGCTCGGCTTGGGCACAGAGGGGACCCGTTCAGGGAAGCCCTCAGCCTGAATGAATTGCATCACCTTGTGGCGCGAAAGTTTCAAACGATGGGCAATTTGGCGCCCAGAAAAGCCTTGTTAGTGCAGCTCTCGAACCGCTTCATAGCGCTCATACCGTCGTGCTCGACTCGCTTGTTTGCGTTCTTGCGTCACTGTCAACTGCGTTTGAGGGGTGGCTCGATCTTCATACACCCGCAAACTGGCCGACATCTTGCGAAAATGAGGCTTCTCTTGATTGGCAGGGGGAAAAACAACGGAGGATTTCTGTAGTCTTTCTCGCACTTTTTGTAGAATGGCCTCCGAAGCAACGTGCTCGATTTCTGGAAGTAAGGCTTGTTTGCGAAGCAGAAAATCGCGGAGATGTTCGCGGAGGTTTTTTAAAATATTAAATCGATCCGCAACTTCGTGTGCGTGTGGGGCTCCTTTTCGTGCCGCCTCAGCGTAGGCACCTGCGCAATCTCGACTGACGATCTCAATTTCTGGATGAAGCCGTAACCAGGCTTCCACCGTTTCAGCTTGGCGGTCGGGGAGAATCTCGATGGGGCATCGCCGCTCGAGATCGACAAGAATACTTCCGTATGTCATACCTTTTCGCCAGGCCCAATCGTCCACTCCAAGAATCCGAACGACATCGGGGGCAGGGACAGACCGCTCACGCGTACGACGAAGCAGTGTGGTTGCGGTGACAGACATTCCTAACTTCGAAGCCAAACGCTCTCCTGCCTCTGCACAGGTAGCAAAACCTACGTCCTGGAGAGCTTGGCGCAAACGGTTGGTCAGGCGAGCATACGAGAGCACGAACTCTGGCATGCGCTCAGTAAAAATGTTGTGGGAGCACGCTGGGATTCCGCAGATACATTTCCTCACAGTCAGTGCCAGGGTCACCTGACGACCGCCGCTTGGAACATCGGCGACCAATCTTCGATACGAACTATGTATTCGTTCTGAACGCTGCTGGCATCCTGGGCAGAGGGCGAAAGGAAGATGGCAGGTAATGCTCACCACCAAGCCAGTGTCTGAGGCTTCAACTCCCAAGATGCTGATCCCGTCGGGGAGAGGAAGAAATGGAGAAGAGATTGTGTCTGGATTACTCATCGAACTGCACTCCTTGCGCACATTCCAGAGAATATTCGCCTGATTTTCCAGCCTGCTTACAGTCCAGAAGTCAATCCCGTCGAACATCTCTGGGAGGAACTGCGCGAGAAATACCTGCACAATAGAGTTTTTTCGTCACTGGAGAACTTAATCGGCGTGCTCTGTCAGGCACTCTGCGAATTGACGGTGGACAAGGAACGGCTCCATTCTATGATGTTTTTTCCTCATTTCAGAATGGGGAGTTAGATCGTAACTTGGTATCACTCCTCTCTCGCTCCCCAGAGATAAAAAGAAGCAATAAAGTGCACCTTGCTCTATTTTATTGCACAACACAACACACGCCCTCTTCCCTTGCTCCGACGCTGCTCCCTTCTGTTGTACCCCAAAACAGTTCCAGGTGCATCCGCCCTGGCGATCTCCAATGCAGCGAGCACACGCCCTCCCCCTTGTCATTCACCCTGTCACTCTGGTTCTCAGACCAAACGTGGAAAAGAACAGAAACCCACATGTCAAAACAAAGGGAAGAGCCATGGCAGAACAAAGGAGAGACAGCATGGATACCTGATATGAGTGCCATAACAGTATTTCCTTCACCTTAGTACTATTCGCAGTTAAATAGAAATATTTAGCCGTATTGCTGCATGTATCTATAGGCGTCACTCTATTCAGAGTGGATCGACATCTCTAATATACATATTTTTTTGAAGCTGCAAACGTTATTCTTTCTCGAAAGAGGAAAAACACATGCCACGTCAGTTTTTGCTCACATGTATGCTCTGTGCGTTACTGTTGATTCCTGTGGCATGCACAGATGCACCTTCAACACGTGTACAGGCCAGGCAGTTTCCTTCTGCTACATCCAACATCTTGAAGGTAACGCCAACTCCCCCCAAGGTACATGTCACACCGGCGCCTGTCACCAAAGTGCCGCCAGGATTGGTACATGCACTCTTCCATCATGGCACAAAGAGTCGTAAAGAAGTTGCCTTCACCTTTGATGATGGACCGAACATCACGTATACACCACAGATCCTGGCAATCTTGCGTCAATTCAACCTGCATGCCACCTTCTTCGCTATTGGGCAGCACATTCTCGCCTACCCCCACATTACCAAAGCGGTATACGCGGCGGGACATACCATCGGTAACCATAGCTGGAGTCATCCACTCCTGACAGCCCTGAAACCAATGCAGGTCCTGTGGCAAATGGAATATACAAATCAAGTTATCCAGCAAACCATTGGTATCAAACCAACCTTAATGCGGCCCCCATATGGCGCTATCAATAGAATGTCGCACATACAGATTGAGAACACGGGACTCTTACCGGTCCTGTGGAATGTTGATAGCGAGGATTGGAAGCACCTGGGGGTACATACTATTGTCCAGACCACCCTGCAAGAAACCAGAAATGGCTCGATTATTTTAATGCACGACGGCGGTGGAGATCGCTCACAAACGGTGGCCGCACTTCCACTCATCATTCGATTACTCGAACAGCGCGGCTATTCTATCGTTCCCATGCAACAATTATTGGACCACTATGCCGATGCTCCGAACGATTGCCGGAAAATCTCCCTGCTTCCCAACCTCAGCTTGAAATGACCATACCTTTTCTTGTAAAGAGGGACGAAAAAGTGGCAAACGTTTCAAAAAGAGGAAAGGCGCTCAACTCACTCAGGGGTGGTCAGGATATGATAGAGGAGAAAGTCGAAATTTTCACCCTTCTTCCCCAGATGGCACCCATCCACACCACCCGGCTGGCCGCCCTCCTGCGCTCCCCATTGGAGCTTTAGCGGCACACATCCTCTCACACAACCACGAGCAGGCCCGGTGAACATGCTAGGCCTGCTCGCTCACCCTATTCGTCCAGACGACATACACATAGGTCGCCGCACCGTCACATTTCCCTCACATACAAACGTCACCTCCCCGGCACACCACAGCACCTTCACCGACCACCTGCTCATCGTGCTCTCCTGATGCGACCGTGCTGGCCCGCTACCCCCTCATGCTTTGGCAGCGTGTGTGAGTATCGCGGCTTCGTCTGCCATCAGGGGAAAGTCCTGCTCAAAGAAGAACAGGAAGATGGAGGTGTGGACGTGTTACAACGACTGCTCAGTGTCTTTGGCGTGACGCTGGATGCTCGAGGATACTTTGCCCCACTTAATGCAGTTTCTTCGATTCAGATTCGTTCCCAAGCTGAGTTGCTTCGCGCGATCTCTGCAACAATGTCTATTCTTCTCCCTTCGCACGCTCACCACGTTCCTTCCTGTCACTCTGGCTACCAGACCAAACGTGGAAAACAACAGAAACCCACGTCCCATACACAGAGGGAAGATGATTCCATTTCATCCCTCTTGCCACCTATCAGAAGGTCCCTATGGCTCGCAACACACACTTGATGGCGCAAAAAAAACGTCACCGTTCCAATCAACACCAAGGAGGAGGCAACAAACGTGAAAGGTCAGAAGTACGCAGCGGCAAAGGCAGCTGAGATACGCTTGGTCAAGCGCTTACCCGAATATTGGCGGGTCACGGTTGACCACCCACCGATCAACATCTTTGTTCCAGAGATGCTCCCGCAAGTGGGTGAGATTATCACGGCAATCGGAACCGACGAGCAGGTTAAGGTGGTGGTTTTTGACAGTGCTGTCGAAGGTTTCTTTTTGATTCATTTGGATTTTCTTGCAAACCTCGATGATTTTGCACACCTCTCTCCTGGCCCAACAGGCTTGCATCCATGGCCCGAGATGTTGGCGCGGCTGAGCCGTGCACCAGTCGTATCAATAGCGTTGATTCGCGGACGGGCAACTGGCATGGGAAGTGAGCTTGCACTTGCCTGCGACATGCGGTTTGCAAGTCGCGAGAAAGCCATCTTGTCGCAGTTTGAAGTCGGCACAGGTCTGGTGCCTGGTGGCGGCCCTATGGCGCGACTGTCGCGCCTCATGGGAAGAGGACGCGCACTTGAAGTAATTTTAAGCGCGGACGACATCCCAGGCGACCTGGCCGAACGCTACGGCTATGTAAATCGGTCGTTACCGGATGTTGACCTTGACGGATTTGTCGATACGCTTGCCACCCGAATCGCTTTCTTCGATAAACAAACAATCATGGATGTTAAGCGCCTTGTCGACGTCGCTAGTTTGCCGCCTGATATCGAAGTCCAATCCGGGTGGGATGCTTGTGTGGCTTCGATGGCGCGACCGGCCACGCAACAGAGAATCAAAGCACTGATAGAGCAAGGTTTCAGCAAACCTGGCGATGCAGAAGATCGCTTGGGAGATTTCGTGGGACGGCATGATACAAAATCCGGAGATTGAAAGCGACTTCAAATGGTTGGAGGAACAGCGGTTCCCCTCGGCAAGCCAGCTCACCTGATGTTCATGTGCTCGTTTCAGAGGAAGAATGGTGCAACTTGCGCGGAATTCCCCGGTTGCCTGGTGGCGTGAAAGAGACCGAACCTCCCCTGAACGAGCACATGAACAGATATGGCTGAGACATTCCAGAAGGACCTGTCTTGGAGAGAGTAAATCGTTACCCCTCGAACAGATGCTCTCCACGATGTAGGCGCAGCGCAATCTGATAGGTCTGCCCCTGGGCGCGCGGCGTGGGCGCATGCGCCGCCAGGTAGCGGGCTGCGGCAATCAACACATGTGTTGCCTCCGGCGTGCCACGCAACAACTCATATTCGCGAAACGCTGCCTCAACTGCCTGGATGCTGTGGAAATCTCGATCCTCCCGTAACAGCGCATGGCCCAGCTGCGCCAACAAGTGTCGTTCATCTCCTCCTTCGCAGAGATACCTTGCCACCAACTCGGCTACCTCGTTCACCTGCTGTTGGGTATCTAACTGCGCTAACAACTGCTCCAGCATTCGCTCAGGCTGGTCCCCCCTGGGCTGCGGCTCTGGGATCCGCGTTGGAGGGATGTTGAGGAAGCGGTCCAGATAGATGCTCATAGCGGCATCACCCACTCCACGCAGCAGTTCCGCCTGAGCTGCCTCCGCTTCTGGCACTGTTACAATGCGCCGCAGGCCCATGTGTACTGCATGCGCAAAGGTGAAGGTATGCAGGGTGGTATCCCAATCGCCAAACTCGTTACTCAGATGGAAGCGGGCGATACGTAACGCGGCTGCATAGCTCACCGCACCCGCCACCTGTTCTGGCGTCGCGCCCTCACGCAAGGCTTGGAGCAGGGCTTCCATCGTCGCCTGCGGGTCATCTGCGAGCACCTGCTCAGCCAACGCCACACGCCCGACCCAGGCTCCCTGCGCTTGACGTCCTTCAGTCAGCGCCGCTGGAAGTTGCGGAAACGCTTGCTCCAGGAGCGCCACCAGATCGAGCGGATGGCGCCAGGCATTGCTCTCTTCCTGCCGACTGCCCGCCGCGATGCCCGGCACCAGACTACTTAAGACCGCCTCGGTCACGTCGGGCTCCCAGCCCACCAGATCGAGCGCCTCCAGCGCCTTATTCACAAAATCTAGCGCGTGCCCAATTTGGAGATAGCGATAATCGGTGGTGGCAGCAAAGAGCAACTCAGCCAGTTCTGCCGGACTGAGGCCCGCACGCACAGCGCTCACCAGCACACGCTCAGCCCCTTCCTCATCGCGCACCGCCAGGAATTGTCGGAACCAGCGTTTGAGCGTGGATGCAGGAGGCGTCGGTCCTGGCAGCGGCTTGAGGATAAAACGCTGCGCCGCCCCGGCGGTTTCCCGTGAGACAGCGTCCAGCCCCTGATACACCGCGCGGGGGCGCTCTTTGGCGTCCAGATGAGGAAGGAGGTTACCAAAACAGGTGAGCATAGTCAGGCCCTGACCCCAGCCCAGGCGGCGGTGATGGACGCCAAATTCCAACCCGATACGCAGTGGCTCGCGGTCATCTCCATCCTGCTCCAGCAGCGCAATCGCGCTCTTGGCTAGGACCAGACGAATATTCTGTTCTAACCCATCACGCAGCCGCGCGCGAGCATGGGCACGCAGGTCGCGCTCTCCACCGACATCCACCCAAATCTCCTCGCCACGCACCTGCACTGGGAAGACCTGAACATCATCTGCAAACGGGTCAAACGTCCCGCCTGTGCGGAGATCAAAGCGTGCCGCATGCCAGTGGCAGGTAAGAATGCCATCGCGGCAGGTGCCGCGATCCAGGGGAAAGCCCATGTGGGGGCAGCGGTTATCCAGCGCGTACACGTGCCCAGCAGAGTGCCAGAGGACGAGGGTACGCCCAGTGACATGCACTGTCTTGCACCCCCGTGCGTCCAGGTCGTGGACGGTTGCCACTCGCTGCCAATTGGTACCAGTTGAAGGCTGGGAGAGCATGGTCATAGCAGAACCTCCTGGAAGTGGGAAACACCATCAATTACCCCTATTTTACCATGTCTTCCCAGCATGCACCCTGTCCGAAAGGCGAGGTTTTCTGCCCGTGCCCCTTTGGGCAGGAGGTGCCTGATGCCCATGCGCTCGTTTCAGGGGAGGTTCGGTCTCTTTCACGCCACCAGGCGTCACTCCATAAACCCGTGTTGTGAGCGTATGTATACTTTCTACAGACAGCAGAGACGCATAGGCACCGTGGAGGGATCATCGCCCCAACCACTCTAACAAATCGCACAACCCGTGCCTGCTGGAGAATACAGGCGGGATGGGTGGGGCTGATCCTTCCTCCTTCACATCACAGAAAAGGAAACATACAGGCTCACCTGACAGGCTCACCACGTCACTCTCACACATCCTCTGGCCTCTGCCAGAGCACCATCCCGTCACCTGACAATACCAACAACGCTCATCTCTCTCCCCAGCTAAAAAATCCAGGCTGATATGCATTTATCTAAAGAGATGCCTGAAATACATCCCGATTCCTGGAAGGAGAACACCCATGCAACCACGTTCTTGGCGGCCCTGGATCTTTGGCAGCCCGGCACACTTCTCCTGAAATGGGCTTACTTATTTTTTGCATCAGCCACTTGTTGATCATGGCTGCCGAGACGATGAAACCGTCTGATTTTTCCAGTGGGTGATGAAGGTTCTGATACGCCCAAAGGGTCTTTGCTAAGGTGTCCGTAGATTCTTGCTGCATTGAGCCTCTTCTCCACTGCTGTTATGGTGCCATCAGTACTTTCAATGCCCCTTTCTCCTGCACCTTCGCAAAGGCATCTTGCCACTGTTGCAGGGACCAGGTACCTGAGATGATGGCCTCGCTCTTTACCAGTCCCAGTTGCAGAAGTTCCAGAGCACGGGGCCATGCTTCAGGAATAGAGGCATTGGTGCCGCTCACCGACAGTTCTTTGTAGCAGATTGTATCAACGTCGATGGGCACAGGTTTTCCATAGAGACCAATTTGACCGTAAGCGCCACGCTTGCGAACAACCTGGAGGAGAAGGTCGGCAGAAGGGCCGGCACCAGCACATTCTAAGACCACATGGGCACCGCCATTGGTCAGGGCTGTGACCTCGGCTATTGCCTGCTGACTGCCGAGAACTTCAACATTGAATGTCTTGTGGGCACCTAACTGTGTCGCTACCTCCAACCTCTTGGTATCCTGAGTGAGACCAAGCGCGATCACTCTTCCGCCCGCGGCTCTGGCAACCTGGAGAGCAAGCAGCCCCATGGGTCCTGGACCAGAAACAACCACCCAATCACCAGGATGAATACGCACCTGGTTGAGAGCATGGACGGTGCAGGCAAGCGGCTCTGTCAGCGCTGCTGTTTCCCAACTCAGAGAATCTGGGATACGGTGGAGAAGACGCCCTGGAACCTCAAGATATTCGGCAAAACCTCCATCAACCTTGGAGCCGATAGAACGACGCTGGGCACAGAGATTGGAATAACCAGCGCGACAGTACTCACATTGCAAACACACCCCGTAATAGGTCTCTGTGACTACACGATCCCCCACCGACCAATCGGATATGCCAGATCCCACCTCGACGACCTCCCCTGCCACCTCGTGCCCCAGCGTCACTGGTGGGATGGTGGGAAACTCGTCGTGCAAGATATGAATATCGGTGCCACACACACCAGCGGCCTTCACCGCCAGGACAACATGCCCTGGCACAGCTCTGGGATCTGGAACATCTACCAGTTCCAGGTGTCCTGCTCCAGAAGCCAGTTTCCTCAGTGCTTTCATGCTTTCTCACTTTCATTTCTTTTCGTCTGGAAGTCGGCTCTCGATTTCTGGGACCACACTCATACACCCGGCTCCTTCACATCCTGGGCTGGTCTTGCAACAAACGGGGCAAAACCTCATGGCCTAATAATTCGAGGGAACGGAGTGAGTCTTCGTGTTGCATACCAGCGGCGTACAACTGGCACATAATCTCCTCAAAGCCATACTCTTGCTGCCATGCTGTAAGTTGTTCAACAATCTGATCAGGTGTTCCGATCACCGCATTCAAGCGATGTATCAGTTCGAAGTACTCCTTATTGTCTGTACGCCCATCCCAATCGATGCGACAATCGTGTCTGGCATAGCGTGCAACAGTCTCTCGTGTCTGTTCCCTGGCCTCTTGCTCGCTCTCGGCCACATAGACAAAACGTAACAATGAGACCAGGCCGGGCTTACCCTCTAGCGCCTCGCGATACCGTGTGATCATTTCTTGATGGCGCGTGGCAGGGCCAACGCGAGGAATCAACAAGCCATAGCCATAACGACCGGCCACCTCAGGGGTTGAGTTGCCTGCAGCTAACCAGATTATCTGCTGTGCAGGCTGCATGGGATGAGGGTTCACCTCAATACCTTCATACTGATAGTATTTGCCTGATAGTATTTGCCCGCAAAGTTGACCTGCTTCTGGTTGAAAGCCTGGCGTAGAATCTCCACAACCTCTATCGTGCGGGCCGTTTTCTCCTCGATAGGGATGCCAAACCTTACAAACTCAGCAGGTTTATTGCCCCCTCCCGATCCTACACCCAGCCTCACACGCCCACCCGATAACACATCCAGTAGTGCGGCATCCTCTGCCAGGCGTAAGGGATGGTAGTGGGGAGCCTCAACGATGGCTGTGCCAAGGCCAATGCGGCTGGTCAGGCTACTGATGCGTGCCAGATAGAGCAGTGGGTCAGGCATACG
Source organism: Dictyobacter halimunensis (assembly GCF_036245075.1). Taxonomy (NCBI): domain Bacteria; kingdom Bacillati; phylum Chloroflexota; class Ktedonobacteria; order Ktedonobacterales; family Dictyobacteraceae; genus Dictyobacter; species Dictyobacter halimunensis. The sequence goes on along the minus strand of NZ_BSRI01000001.1, from coordinate 3,151,811 downwards.
ACCGTAGAGTTCGAAATGATGCTCGGCCAACCAGATCGCATCAAAACTCAGGCGGTCAGCAGCAATTGCCTGAGCCTCGACCTCTCGGTACACCGCAGAAACGGATTGACCGGGCAGGATATCAAAGTTATAGAACAGCGAGAAACGCAAATGCAACCTCCATCCACCAGGCTGGATGAGCTACAAAATAAGCATAGTACAGAATTGATCAACTCCATGCCAATGGCTTCCGATTTTTTCAAGCCCCATCCTATTTCACCAAGCCGGGCCAATCCTCCCCTGTCTTTTAAGCAGGGGAGGATTGCCGTTCCTTATTTCGGGGGGGATTGGGTGGGGGGATTGGCATAGCCTTCTCCTTTCGCGTAGCTATAGCCATCCGAACGGTGCAGATGACTGAAAAAGCGCACATCCAGGCCGGCAATACGCCCACGCCGGGTGGTGATATCAAACGAACCCGTCGCGCGCACCAGGACCCTGCCCACATAGACCCCCTGCTTTTTGCCCCTCGTGACGATGGCCCTGGCGATATCGCCCGTCTGGAAGCCCTGGACTTTTTTCGGCCCTTTGGGCGCTGAACACGGCAGACCGATCTTATTGACGTTGCGCATGCGCCGGCACCCATGCCCACACGCCTCGATGCGTAAGGGATGCACTCCTGCGACCTGCAAGACGTCGGGCGTACTGGCCCCTACGCATGCCGCATCGAGCCAGTGCGTCTTCGGCAGGTTGCGCATGACGCGGTTGTATTTCGTGCGTCCCCCGCTGCCACACTCGATCGGCAGACCCACCGCTTTCAACCGTTCGAGCAACACCAGGCGTGTGGCATTGACGGCGGCTGCATCCTTCAACGGAGCTTTGGCCTGTGCCTGGATGCGTTTCAACACCTCGGGCTTCTTCTTGAGGAACACCGAGAGATCCAGCGTGCCTTTCTTCCTGTTGCAGGCTTCGCATGCGAGCGTCAAGTTGCTCACGCGGTTGCTGCCTCCCCTGGCGCGTGGCACGATATGTTCCACCTGCAGAGGGACCCCTTCTTTCCCGCAATAGGCGCATTTCCTCTGCCACTTTTCCAGCAGGTATTCGCGGGTCTCGTAGCCAGCGAGGGTGCCTTGCTGATACTGCGTGCCGCTGATGTCCGGATGCTCCATGGCTTGCATGTCGAAGCGGACCAGTTCCATGCTGATCGCCTGGATGGAAGCCAGGCGGCGCAAGCGCTTGACCCAGGTGACCACGTTATGGATGCGGCTCAAAAGCGAGGGGGGCAACCAGCCCTGCTCTCGCCTGCGATTGCGGTAGCGGGGAGGGCGGTAGCGGGTCTGGCGTTGGCGGCGGCCCCGCCGGACACCTCTGCGGGTGGTGAGGTCCTTCGTGATCTGCTGCCCCCGGTGGACCAACTCTGCGGCAAAGACCACCACTCCGCTCTCGTCGTTGACCAGCGCAAGGCCAGTGGTCTTGCTGCCTGGATCGATCTTGAGGCGCAACGGCTGCGCCTCCTGGGCAGGGGCACCACCTTTCAACACGATGGTGAAGGGATAGCGTCGCCACACAGCGGCGCGACCCTGCTTTAAGAGCAGGCGAGCATGCCCAGGATGGACCGGGGCACGTGGCTCTTTGTTGGTATCCACGACAAACACGTGCGACATAGCAACTCCTGGCGCCCCTTGCGGAGCCTCCGCTTGCGCGGGTAATGGTGGCCTCGACAATGTTGGAAGCGGTTTGTGTGCCAGCGGCACTGACCGTACCCTCGATCTGTTTAACCACTGGCCGTAGAGTTAAACTAAGCGAGTTCGTCGCCTTTCTCGCTCGTCTTCAAAACTGGACGGGAGCCTTTCGACTCATCCAGCTCCTCAATAATTTGGTTCTTGTCATGAGTACCTCTGGCAGCCGAACTATCTTCTGCTGTCTTTTGGTCATGGCAGTGTCGGTGGAGCAATTGCATATTCTTGTATTCATCCTTGCCACCTTGCGATTTGGGATGATATGATCGATTTCCAGCAAATCTCCATCTTTAAAGTACAGCCCACACTTTGCACATTTGCCTTGCTGTTGCTTAAGCAGTTTGGCTTTATTGGCAGGCAGATCAGGGTGGTGTCCCATTCTGGTCGCCCAATAACTCCAATCGCCGTCAAAGGGGCTTCTGTTCCCTGCTACTTTGATGTGGTCTACCTGGTGGAAATCTGAGTGCTTCAGCAATTGTTCTCCACCAGGTATCCCAAATCGCCATTCTGTCCCTGCCGACCAGTATTTCCTGTGTCGCCATTGGGCAGATTTATGGTTGTGACGGCGTTTGCCCCAACGCAGAAGCTTTAGGCAGGTCAGGTGTGTTACCTTTGCGAACGTTTCGCCTGCGCTTACTCTACAATGATAATTACACCACCCCCTGATAATTCGGTTTAAACCTCCAATGAGATGCTCCTGTTTGTGAGACTGGTGCTTCTGGATCTCTTCCTTAATCTTCAGGAGATGCCTGTGTACCGCTTCTTTGCTCGGTTTGATGATTGTTTTGAAACCAAGTGGTCGAGAGGCTGGTCCGCCTGTTTCTCCGGTATGCGTTTTGCCTACAGGATATTGGCGGATGTGCCATCCCAAGAAATCAAACCCGACATTTCCTTCATGAGTATGAAGGGTGTGGGTAATTCTCGTTTTACTCGGTTTCAGTTCGAGACCCATGCCTGCAAGCCATCTTGCCGCTACTTGTTTAGCCTCCTCTATGACCGCTTTATCCCTATGCACAATCAGGAAATCGTCGGCATACCGGATGACCAATGGTTTCCAGTTGTAGATCTTCTTTCCCTTCACCGTTTTCGTGTCGGAAAAGGCGTCTCTTACTGCGGTTTCCAGTCCATGTAAGGCGATATTGGCAAGCAAAGGTGACACCACGCCACCTTGAGGTGTGCCTTCTTCTGTTGGAAAGAGGGTTTCCCCTTCCATGACTCCCGCTTTGAGCCAGGCTTTAATGATTCGTCTGACTTTCGGCGTAGTCGAGAGTTTGTCCAAGAGGGCTTGATGGTTGATGAGATCAAAGCATTTGGCGATATCCGCATCCAGGACATATTTATCCAGTTTGTTGATACCGATCCAAATGGCCGTCATCGCATCGTGGCATGAGCGTCCTGGTCGAAAGCCGTAGGAATTTGGCTCGAACTTGGCTTCCCATTCGGGTTCCAGTGCGAGCTTGACTAGTCCTTGTAATGCCCTTTCGTACATGGTGGGTATCCCTAAACCGCGTTTTTCCTGTGTTCCAGGTTTTGGTATCCATACCCTTCGTACAGGGCGCGTTTTCGGGACCAGTTCCAATCCTCTGACAAGTGCCAATCGTTGTGGTGGCGTGAGGGATTTCACTCCATCTACTCCGGCGGTTTTCTTGCCCTGATTGTCCTGCGTTACCCGACGTACCGCAAGGCATTTGGCTGACCAGGATTTCATCAAAAGTTTTTGCAAACTGTGGACTGTCTTGACATCGCCACGCTGTGAGGCTTGATAAATGCGCTTTTGGAGCTTGAATACCTGCCGTTCAATGGTTTCCCACGGCAAGTCTTCCCATCTATACATTGTCATGCTCATAGCTTCTTGACTCCTACTTGAGCCTCTATCGTCCAAACTATCGTGTCTCTGTCAGCATATCTCAGACATTACTCTGAGCCTTTGCTTCTGAGACAATCCTGCCAGCATTGCGCTTGCGGGTGACTCCCTACTCCCAGTATCGACCATCTGGGAGAGCTTCAATGCTGGTTATCCCGTTCCTGATGTTCGTTTTGCGTCGTTTTAGGAGAGTACTTTTCACCGGGTTTAATGGGGGTGAATCCTGGTCTTTACCGCTGAGCCAGGCCCCTATCCTTTCCCATTTTGGGCAAGCCAATAATCCACGTAGGCTTGGTGCCAGTGACGATGAATCAACGTACTTCGCTTTCGCTTTCCATGACGACCTGCATGTAGAGGAGTCCTGTTGGATTCAGGTTTCCTTTACATCCTTCCCGCTTCAGGGATTGAGGGTCAGTCGCTACCCTGGGGAAGGAGCATTTCCTCATTCACAAAGGGTTGGGGATTGGCGGTTGTCTCACCCAACATCGAACATCAAGTTGTCAAAGTACAAACTTTGCCACGTATCCCCCATGTTGCCACGGTTTCACGTGAACGGGTCGCACGCGGTGGGCTGGCCTCGCACCCACCGGTACTTATGGTTGTATTCGCCCCCAACGGAGCCCTTTCGGGCCAAGTCTGCTCATGTTGCGGTCGGAAAATGGCGAGGCGTGCGTCAATCGCTCGGATTGCTGCAAACCCCGATTTTCAAACCGGGGTCCATGACCAGTTCATGTGGTTTCTACCACATCATACTGAGGTGCTTCGTTTTTTTCAAGCCTTTTCCTCTTTTTCACCAATGAGTGGGGTACTACCTGTTTTGGCTTTTCCGCTGGTTTTGAAGAGGTGTACAACCTGCTGTTTACATTCTTTCGTGAAACAATAAACTTCACTCAACTTCTTCTATCTAATTCACGAAGAGTCCCTTCACAATTGGAAGGAGACTCTTCTGTGGCTAAAGACTTGGGAGAAGGTTTCCCCACCACGTCCCGCTCGTGAAGTGCGTTCGCATTACCGTTGGAGTTGGTCTGATCGGCTCTCACGGAATGCTTGGTGGGGGCCACCGCAATGGCGTGTTTCCGTGGCAGGCATCCCTATCTTTCTCGCTATCAAGTAATACAGGAGGACATGGCTTACAATCAGACGATGTTCGTGCGTTGCTATTGCCCTTATGAGCTCCTCATGAGGGCTGAGAGCCCCTGTCTGTTTTTAACAATCTCTTCCATTGTTTCATTGCCCATTTACTACACTCTCGTTGCGTATCTCGTGGGCAGAACCTGCAATTATGTCGAGATACAGGCAGCGACTTGCCAAACAGAACAATTGCTGATCTATGTTGAGTAAGCGTGGTTCTGGCGAATCATGCGAGAAGTGAAAGGGTTAATCGTATATAAGCGAAGATAAAGAGCAATACAAACTTTACAAGCCAGAAAAGCCTGCCGACGAGAAAACCCTGAGGAGAGAGCGACAGGAGATCCGTGAAGCGACTAAGCATGCCGCTGAGGGGAGGGAGCCAGTCAGCCGCGAGCAGGCCGAAAAAGAGTTCCACGATGCGGTACGTAAGGTACAGCAAGAAAAGAAGAAAAAGTAAGGTCAGCATAGTAATATCAGCCTTCTGATATACATATGTCGTCCTCAATAAAGAATATCCAGTCATATTTACGGACAAGCCAATAAAGCATGACTGGATGTTTTTTCGCTCCACTGCTCTCTGTATGCGAACAGATGCATTACCCATTGGGAAGGGAGAGAGGTGCGAATGTGTCATCTTACTCGTACGTACGTCAGTGCAAGGTCCTTCTCCCAGGTCGCTCCCTCTCGTGACATTTCACCCTGGCTTTCCATCTCGTTGCTGTTGTCTTCTATGGTCATGGTACATCGCTGAGAAAAACTGGGCTCATCACGCCACCACTTGAGCTGATTTCCTGTCATGAACATGTCGTATTTTCTGGAGATGCCACGTTCATCAAAGGTAAGCTGAAAATAGGTTTTCGCCACATCATCGCTGCCAAAAATCGCAACCCCGTCAGGAAAACGAGGGTGATCAATCTCTGTGTGCATGATCAAGAACGCGCCACCAGCAAGCCAATCAAAAGTTGTACGGCCATGCAAGATTATCCCGGGAAAATAGGGATGAGACCCGGTGGTTTGCCATTGCCCCACGAACACCTTCAAGGGTTCAAGCGCGGGGTTGGGTCGTAATGCTTTGCATCCGATTTGTTCTTCCATATTTTTCTCCGATTTGCCTTTCTTTTGAACGAGAAGGATGCATTCCTTTTCTTACTCTTCTTTTTCAGAACGCTTCAGGTGGTCATTGAGAGGTCAATCTCAACAGGAATCTGATTTTTTTCCAATCAGTTAGCTCATTCATCACCAAATGTGGGACAAATCCATGTTTGAGGGCAAATCCGGCTCATATGGTACCTGGTATGCCAGAAAAAGCGAAAACCACTCACCCACACTTGTGAGAACACGTCGTTGGAGCAGGCGTCACGAGTCGTCACCAGGCAGCCAATTGTTGGATCAACGGCGGCGATACGCCAGGTGAAAGGCGGCCAAGAACAAGACGTTTGAGAAACCCTGAGAGCAAGATCGATACATCTGGACAGCAATCCCATCCTGCACTATACTCACGCCACCTCAGGCCTCCTGTTTGAGCGGGAGGGTGACATGAAATGTCGAGCCGTGTCCCACCTGGCTCTCCACGGTGATGGTGCCCCCATAGTGCGTGACAATCTCGGCGACCAGGTACAAGCCAATCCCCAGACCCGGAATGGTATGCTGTCTTGCTCCAGAGGCTCGATAAAAGCGTTCAAAGATTTTCTCGCGCTGCTCTCGCGGAATGCCGAGCCCATGATCACGCACGCTGATCGTGACCGCCTCTGGAGAAGCGTTAAGGTCAATCTCGACCGTTGTTGCCTGGGGTGAATATTTGATGGCATTACTGATCAGGTTGGTAAAAACTTGTCCAAGGCGGTCTCTGTCTCCCAGGAACAGCGTCTGTGTAACACCACGCAGGATGATGGTATGTGTTGAACACGTCTGCTGCAGTGTTTCGACGATCTCTTCAAGCAAGGCGTCATGATCCACGGACTCCTGGGCATATGTCAGGACGCCGGTCTGAATTCTGGAGACATCGAGCAACGTTTCCATGAGCCGCACGCCCGTGTTGATCTGTGTCTCTATCTGGGCCAGGTCCGCCGATGACTGCTGCATGCTCTGCCTGCCAAGGCGCTTTTTGAGCAGCGCGGCCTGGAGTTTTACGGTGGTAAGTGGCGCCCGGAGTTCATGACTGGCCGTGCTGATAAAGTTATCCTTGCGCTGCTCCAGTTCCTTGCGGGCCGAATTGTCCAATACAAAGGCGATCTCCTGGGACGAATCAGCTCGCAATTTGATACATCCCACAAGCACCGGAAGGCGACTGCCATCTTTACCCACGTACTCTTTCTCATAGGGCGTTATCGACGGCTGTGTGACAAGTTCCTGACGAGCCTGCTGAGTACGAGCCAGATAGTCTGGAGGCGTCATGCGCATCCAGTTGATGCGCCCTTCACGCAGATCTTCGGGTGTATAGCCGGTCATACGCAGAAAGGTGTCGTTCGCGTCGACAATCTGCTCCTCTTCGGAGACAAAGATCCCGATAATGTTGGAGTTGATGAGGGCGTGGACGCGGGCCTGGCTCTGGCGTAAAGCTTCCTCCGTCCGTTTCTGGTCATCGACATCAGTGCTGGTGCCAAACCATTTGATGATCTGGCCTGCTGCATCGCGCACCGGCAGAGCGCGCGTCAAAAACCAGCGATACGCTCCTGTGATCCCATTCCTGAGACGATATTCGATCTCATAGCGTCCCCCTGTTTCGAGCGAATGCTGCCGAAGAGCAAGCACACGCGCAGCATCCTCAGGGTGTACGAACTGCAACCAGTGAAAATGCTGTAATTGCTCACAAGTGGCACAGGTATAGTCATAATAGCGAGGATTCGCATAACTCACAGACCCATCTGGTTGTGTCACCCAGACGAGTTGCGGCACCGCTTCGGCCAGCACGCGCAAATTCTCCTCGCTGGCTTTGCTTCGCAGTTCGGCCTGTTTCTGCGCATCAATGTCGGTACTTGTGCCAACCCACTGCACAATCATGCCTTGGGCATCTTTGAGCGGCCTGCCTCTGGTGAGAAACCAGTGATAGACTCCAGTCGTTCCTTGCCGAATGCGCTGTTCTATCTCATAAGGGCCCCCTATGTGTAGAGCAGCCTGCCATGCATCCCGCGTGCGTTGTCGATCATCAGGATGCAGACACTGGAGCCATCCCTCTCCCTGTATCTGGTCGGTGGTCATCCCAGTATAGTCGCACCCGCTTTGACTATAATAGGCGACTGACCCATCTGGGCGACAGATCCAGACGAACTGGGGCATAGTATCAAGCAACACACGGATTTCTTCTTCGCTCGCGGCAGACTTTTCCATGAACATAGTTGTGTCTGTCTCCTTTCACATGACCCACTCCCTTGGGATAAAGAGGCCTCCGTGTTTTCTTGCTGCAAGAGTGTCATTCACACGCCAGGTCTTCTAATCGCAACCTGTTTATCCAGGAGGGCTCTCTTTTCGGTTGGTTATCTGATGGATAGCCACGCTCGACTGCTTCTGATGGGAGAATACACCATCTGGCAACGTTGAATCATGGCTATTCCCAAGGTATACACACGGGAACGAAAGGAAGGAACTTCAGCCGCGCTGAATATCAGGCAAGAATCGTTGCTGCCTGCAAACAATCACTGAAGATTTTTGCACGCTCGACGTGTTCTTTGGCATGACAGAGAAAAAACGGGTGGCCATTGATTATGGCCCTGTCTTTTACAGGCATATCACAGCGAAGAGGACGGGGACTGAACATCCCAAACAATCGGTTCCCTTCTCTTGAATAGATTCTGCCTCCGTGGCGCCACGATACAGCGGTGTCGATAGTGCAGTGCTTTCATCGCCTGGCGTACGTACTGATGTGCTTTTTTAGCCATCTCTGGCTGATGCGATATGAGAGGACTCGTGACATGGGTGCGTTGGAAACACGAGCGAATGAAGCGACGCCTTTGATCGCTAGGAACAGAGATTTCCTTCTTACATCTATAGTGTAATGGATGATACGAGCGGTGTCAAACTCAACCTATGGTTCAGGGCGTTTCTTCCAGAACGTTTCCATCAGTATGATTTTCCTGACTACGGCAGAGAAATCTGCGTACGGGTTCTGTCAGAGCTGAGAATACAGAAAAGTGGTTCAAGCTCAGGGCATACAATATCAAATTTTTGTCCATTTTCTTCATGCGTCATTTGCACATTGGCCCCTACTCAATACAATCACAGAACAAATGCGGGATACGCTGCTGATGTGTCCACTCCATTCCTTCGAACGAGCGTTTTCAACCCCCAAATGTTGTGTGATTGTATTGAGAAGAGAAGAGCTACTCCACCTACTTAGCAGCAGGCTCTATCGCTTTTGCTACGTTCAGGATAAGATCGGCAACCGTGTTTGAATGGGAAATCATAGGGACATGGCTTGAGGCAATCGAGGCAACGGTCGCTCCTGCGCGTTGGGCCATGAAGCGCTGGGCATCAGGTGGGATCATCTGATCCTGTTCGGTGACCAGATACCATGCAGGCAGCGTTTTCCATACTGGTTCCCCAAATGTGTCTTCCGTGAGAAGAGTACTGGCAGCGATAGGTTTCTGCACCGCTGCCAGTACCCGCGCCTGTGCCTGGTTCACATCGGGGGCGAAGTACTGCGAGAATCCCTCTCTGTCGAGCCAGATAAGGCCCCACTCGTCAGGGCGAAATGCGGCTCCCCCTGCTGGTTGTGGCCCTCCAGTAATCAAACCTTTCAGCGACTCCCCTTGATCAGGGACGAACGCCGCCACGTACACCAACCCGACGACATTGGGTGCATCCTTCCCAAGCGCGGTGATGACTGCGCCTCCATAAGAGTGAGCAACCAGGATGGTAGGGCCGCTTTGAGCGCTTAGCACCCGTCGCACTTGCGCCACGTCGTCAGCAAAACTGGTCAGGGCCATCTGGACGGCAGTTATGGTGTTGCCTTCTTTCTGGAGCCGCTCAATGACACTGCTCCAACTGGAGCCGTCTGCCCAGGCGCCGTGAACCAATACAATATTCACTCCCTGGTGAGCGTGTTGATGAGCGAATAGGCTCATGAGTATGTTTTCCTTTCCAATTAGGCGTGAATTGCTTGAGATGCCGCCAGAATAAACTCGGAGACCTCCAGGGGATGGGAAACCGGCGAGGCATGGCTTGAAGCGATCTCACGAGTGGTGGCACCCATTCTCTTCGCAAAAAAGCGCTCGGCATCAGGATTGATTACCCGGTCATTCTGGGAAACGAGATACCAGGATGGCACCGATTTCCAGGTGGGCGTTCCTGATGGAGTTCCAATACAGGAGAGCGCCCAGGGCTTCTGTGCCAGCGCGTCCGCTTTGGCTTCAATTGTATTTACATCCTGCATAAAGACAGAGGGAAAGGCCGATGGCGTGATCCAAAGGGTGTTAGGTACAAACGAAGGCGCGAGTACATTGCCAACGGGTGTGGCTGGGAACTGGCCAATGAGGCTCTGGACGCTCTCCCCGCTATCGGGAGCAAAGGCCGCGATATAGACCAGGCCGCGCACGTTTGAACCAGTAAGTCCGACGTTGCTAATCACAACCCCACCATAAGAATGACCAACCAGGATCGTCGGGTTGGAGGTGGTCGCAAGGTAGGCCAGGGCTTCGTTCGTAACGGCAACATCATCAGCTATCGAGGTCATGGGAAGCTGAACCGTCAGCACATTGAACCCCTGACCCTGGAGCAAGGAGATCACTTTGTGCCAACTGGAAGCATCAACAAAGGCACCATGGACGAGCAGAACATTGATCCCCGCTCCTGCTGAGGATATATGTTTATCCGTCGTGTTCGATGCGTTTGCCGCAGCCGCAGAAGATGCGGTGCGGCTCAGGAAAGCCGCGACTCCTGCTCCCGAGAGGGCCGTCGTCCCTGCTATGATTCCCGTGCGTTTGATAAATGTGCGACGCGTGGTCGCGAAAATACTTTTCAACGAATGATCCTCCGTTAAGTACAGGCTGTTGTGGATGAAACGTAACTCCATGACAGCGTATGTCCATATTGCATAACTCAATAAGAAAGGGTGCTCGCAACGAACGATTCCCCACTCGGAATTGTAGCGAAAAAGCACTTGCTCTCAAACTGCATCAGACTGCAATATGGCCCTTCAACTTTGGGAGGAGTGCCAGCAGCTTGCCTGTTTTCTGCGTATGTGAAGGAATAGCAGGCTGGCCACATGTGCTTTATTCTGTTGTGTTGCAAAAGAGAATCGTATCTGGTAAAGTAGAAGCATCGTCGAGACAATGGTTCGGGATATATGATGGAATTACAGCCTTCGCTTCCCACAACGGTTCATCCCGATTGTGTGGAGTTTGTTAGAGTCGTTGAAGAATTGCTTCTTCTCAGGTTGCATGAAGCCGGCCAGAGCCGCGAGAGCGTGCCCTTTGCAACGCGGGAAGACAGTTGGGGACCACGCAAATGGCATCGGACAGAACTCGAAGATATGGTGTACAGCAGCTATAAACGCATGCGGCAAGGCCATATTACCCGTCCACCCCGACGAGCAGTGGTGATGGAAATCGCAGACTACTTCCAATGTAGCCTGCCGGAACGCAATCGTTTACTTCTCGCGGCCCATACTTTCCCGGTCGAACTCTATCTCACCGGGCCAGACCTGGAACGCGTGCTGGGCGTGGCAATTGAAACGGCACAGGCGTTGCCGATGCCCGCGATGATTATCAATCGGGACTGGCGCATTCATTATTTCAATACATCGCTCCTGCACCTCTATGATCTCTCTCCTGAACAAATTGCGCAGCTTCCTGCTTCCTCTGTAAACTTGCTCCAATTGCTGTTCGATCCCACGCTCCCCCTGTATCCCAACCTGATGACTAATCGTGAATCCTGGGAGCAAATGGCCTCCCAGACCATCTACGGTTTTAAAGCGGCAAACCTCCTGAGCATATATGAACCCTGGTATCAGGAAGTGCTCAACCGACTTCTGCTCCTCCCTGAATTTGCCTCGCATTGGCAGCAGATTTTCCCCAGAAAAAGCGTAGAAGAAGCCTCAATATCACCAACAGGCATTACTCTGGAAACATCGGTCCCGCGCCTGGGAGATCCCTCTCGCTCGCTTTCCTTGCGTCCGCTTCTCATTTCCACAGGCTATTTCCATTACACATTTCCCCAGATTATTGGCTTTCTCCCCATCTCTCTGGAGGACCAGGCAATTTTCGAGGAGATCGGACTGCCATACCTTACACCAACATCTGGCGGACAAGTTGTCCCTTGAGTTTCCTTTACAATAGGAATGTGGTTTTCTGGGAGTGTTGCAAGCAATAATCTCACCTGATGAGCGTAGAATTAAGGATGAGGCAATGGTATAGGAACACAATCCCCATCCAAATTTTTGCACAAGCTCCTGACACTTTCCACACGGTGACTCCTGGTGCGATCACGTTTGATAAAAATACGATGTATTCCGCAGCTTTTTACAATTTGGCGGCAGCGGAAGTACTGGCTGCTCCTTTGTGAACTACACCAACACCAGTATCTCAACAATCTCGTTGAACAGAAACATTGTGCATATCGGACGGTTCGTCAAACTGGGGAAGGAATGTTGGTTGTGTTGCAGAAGCAATCTGCAACACAACCAACATTGGTACCTGCCCTCATTGTCATCTGGCTATTGCAAATAAAGGTGAAAGGTTATGCAAAAAGAACCCTGGCATCAGCGATTGCGGCATGAACGCATCAGCCGTAACTGGCGACAAAGTGATCTGGCGGAACAGTTGGGTGTGGCAATTACTACAGTTCAACACTGGGAGCGCGGGAGGCATTTGCCCAGCGCCTACTTTCGTGTAAAACTGAGTGCGCTCTTTGGAAACAGCATGCAAGAAGTGAATGTGGAAGATACTTTGCTCTCCCCCATTCTTGTCACAAGCAAGGAAGCAGATGCAGATGATGTAGATAATAAGTCACCGAAAGAACGGGCTCTCTGGACAGTACCTTATACGCGCAATCCTTATTTTACCGGGCGGGAATATCTGCTGGATCAGCTTTTCCACCAATTCGCTCCGCCATCCGCAAACCAGCCAGCGTTTCTACGCCGGGCGATCTTAACACAAATACAGGCCATCAAGGGACTGGGAGGCATTGGCAAGACACAGATTGCTATTGAATTTGCATATCGCTGTCTCGAACAGGGGCGTTATATTCATACCCTTTGGGTCGTTGCCTCCAGCGAAGAAACCATCCAGAAAAGCTTTGTCGAACTCACCGCGCTTCTGCCTGAGATGGTCACGCAAGGCATGACGGATCAGCGCAAGCTCGTTGCTGCCGCACTGCTCTGGCTCGAGCAGTGTGAGCAACCATGGTTGCTCATTTTTGATAACGCTGATGCCCTTCCTATTGTGCAGCCCTATCTTCCTCGACATGGCAATGGATGTATTCTCCTTACTACGAGAGCGCAAGCAACAGGTTCGCTGGCTCCCTCTCTTGAAGTGGAACTTATGGAACAGCACGAGGCCATATATTTCTTGCGTCGCCGGGCGCAACGTTGTGTAGATGGTTCACCTCAGGAGATCGAGGAGGCTCGCACGATTGTCGAGACGCTCGCACGGTTCCCGCTCGCCCTCGATCAGGCTGGTGCCTACATCGATGAGACAAAATGTAGTTTTCGTGACTATCTACAGATCTATCAGGAACGCCATTATGCCCTGCTCTCCCGCCGTGGCATGCAGATCACATCGTATCCAGAGTCAGTTGCAACGACCTGGTCATTGTCATTCACCCAGATAAAACAAGCCAATCCTGCTGCCGCAGATCTGTTGCGTCTCTGCGCCTGTCTCGCACCCGATCATATACCAGAAGAGCTCTTCACAGAAGGAGCTTCCTACTGGCCTCCTGCTTTACGACAGGCTACGGCAGATCGTTTCGCCTTCAACCAGCTCCTGCAGACCTTACTGGCCTTTTCTCTCGTGACGCGGTGCTCGGAGGGCCATTTTCTGGGTATCCATCGCCTGGTACAGGTTATTCAGATGGAACAGATGACGCCGCAAGAACAACGTCAATGGGCAACATGTGCGGTTCTTGCTATATACGCGATCTTTCCTCATGATCCAGAGCATGATGTGAGCTCCTGGCCTCAATGCCTGCGCTATCTGGAACAGGCTTATGCCTGTAGCCAGTTAATCCAACGGCATCATATTCTGCTCCCTGAAGCCGCCGAGGTCCTTCACCGGATAGCAACCTACCTGCGTGAACGCGCATTCTACCCCCTGGCCGAACCATTGTATCAGCAGGCCATCCAGATCAGGGAGAAACAAGGAGGGGCTGAGCACCTCGACGTTGCCGCTTCTTTGCACGGTCTGGCAAAAGTATATCGCTTGCAAGACAGGTATGCGCAAGCCGGGCCTCTCTATGAGAGAGCATTGCGCATTCGTGAGCAGCAAGTAGGGGTTGAACACCCACTGGTGGCCGATTCTGTGCATGATCTGGCCGATCTCTCTAGAGGGCAGGGGAAGTTTGCGGACGCAGAACAGCTTTATGAGAGAGCATTGTGCATTCGCGAGCGGCAGTTGGGCACAGAGCATCCTCAAGTGGCCAATACCCTGAACAATCTGGCTATCCTCTATGAAAATCAAGGAAAGTTTGCGGACGCAGAACGACTTAATCGGCGGGCCCTATATATCCGTGAGCAGAGTCTTGGTGCGGAACATCCTCTGGTGGCAGTGTCCTTGAACAATCTGGCTATCCTTTTCCATCGCCAGAAAAATTATACTGAAGCTGAGCATTTCTATCGGCAAGCATTCCATATTTGGGAGCAGCAAATAGGGTCGGAACATCCTCTGGTGGCGGCGTCTTTGAACAATCTGGCTATCCTTTTCCATCGCCAGGAAAATTATGCTGAAGCTGAGCATTTCTATCGGCAAGCATTCCATATTTGGGAGCAGCAAATAGGGTCGGAACATCCTCTGATAGCCACTTCTTTGTACAATCTAGCTATTTTCTACTCCTGCCAGGGAAAATACGCTGAAGCTGAGCCGCTCTGTGAGAAGGCGCTGGCCATTCGCGAACAGCAGGTGGGCGTGGAACATCCTGATCTCGCTACGTTCTTGAATGGGTTAGCACATGTCTACATTCGGCAAGGGAAATACACACAAGCTGAGCCGCTCTTCCAGCGAGCAATTCACCTGTGCACATTGGAGTTAGACTATCCAAAAGTGGCCTATCCTCTCGATGGGGTTGCTGCAAACTGCTGCAACGGACAAGGGAACTGTACGGATGTCAGGCCACTTCATACGCGAACATTGAGCATCTGGGAACAGCAGGTGGGACCGGAATATCCCGAGGTTGCTTACCCACTGAGCGGGCTTGCCAGGCTTTACAGAGAGCAAGGGAAAAATACAGAAGCTGAAGCGCTCTACACGAGCGGGCTGCACATCCGCGAACGCCTGTTGGGATCAGAACATCTTGAAACAGCTGCTCTCTTGCACGAATTCGCGGGCTTTCAACATACTTGTGGCAAGTACGGGGAAGCAGTTGTGCTGTACCAACGTGCACTCACGATCTGTGAACAAGCGCTCGGATGTGCCCATGCGAAAACCATCGATGTTCGTCAGTGCTTACAGGCGGTTCTGTCAGAGCTGAGTGAATAAAGGGTAGTGTCTACATCTACAACTCCCTCGTTGTTTTCGCGCCTCTCGCGACATAATAGTGCTTTGTCAGCCTTGAATTTGCGGATAAAGATGCTTGAGCTTGATACGGCCATCGTCCGTCGTAAAATGCCAATCAATGCGCGTCCGCTGATGATCACGGTCCTCCTTGCCACTCAGCGACGCGCCGTTGCACCTCCTGGAACGTCGCAATGCGCCCACGCAAGGCTTACCGAGAGAGTGCCGATAGTTCAATCTCCGCCATATTGAGCCAGCTGCCATGGATCGGCGTATAATAGATCTCTAACCATTGGGCCAATCTCCACGCCTCCTCAGGGGCAAACACCTCCTAGAAGGAACTGGGAGAATGGGTATTGAGATTATCCATGACCAGGATCACTTTCTCCGCCGTTGGATAGTACCGCTCGATCACCTCACGCAGAAACAGGGCCTAATCCCCTTTGGTTCTGCGTTGCCTCACCGTTACTGAAGTCGCAAAAGCCCTCCGGGTTGATGAGACGGCGGTTCGCCGGTGGATTGAGCACGGCGTGCTCGAAGCCATTCGCCTCCCTGCCAAGGGCCCCCAACAGCCGCTACCGGATCCCCAAGCGCGCCCTTGCGCACATTCTCGGCGAGTCTCGCTAACCCGGCGGCTGCGCGCTCGCACAACGGGCCGGGGTGGATGTCCCACCCCGGTCCGCACTGCCGTTGCTGGTGATCACCAGCAAATCGACACATATCATATGAATGGTTCTCGGAAAAAGAACTACTTAAACATAGTATTTTTAATTATAATTCAAAAAATGGGATATTGATATAACAATGGCATATAGGTTTAATAGAATTATTAAGGAAGCTCAATTCTTTCATCTACGAGCCAGGGATTGTCTATTTATAGAAATTCATCGCCATATTGATTTTATATTTCGGTTAGGTTATACCTTGAAAGAGCAAAAGTAGAATGCGCCGAAACGCTATACAGCCAAGGTTTTCATCTATTAAACGAGGAGGTGGACAATGGCACGTATTCAGGAATCGTACAAAGGGCGGAATATCGTCATTCAAGAACCGGAACAGAAACCGACAGAAGAGATTCAAGAGCCCCGACTCAATATCGATGGGCAGCCGGTAAGAGTGATTCACAATTCAGATGGAACGTACTCTTCCGAGGTTCTCTTCTACACCAAATACGCGTCACTCTTAGAACTCGCACGGGCCGGTATCGACAGTCTTCCGCCCAAAGAACAAGCTTCGGTTGCTCGTAGGTAGTTGCTTGTATCCTGAGAGGATAGCTTCCTCTTCTAAGATCAGGGGGCGTAAAATGGTCGTCCGGAAAAAATCAGGTACACTTTCCGAACAAGAAACGGCACAAATTGTCCAGCGGAAAAACCAAGTTACACTTTCCGAGCCAGAAAAGACGCAAATTGTTCAGGCGGTTCTCACCCTCAAAGCTAACGGCACATACGATCGGTACGTCAGAGAGCACATAGACTATGCGCTTGCTGGCCACCGTGGTCCTGCTTTTTTCTCCTGGCACCGGGAGTTTTTGAGACGCTTCGAGCGGGACTTGCAGAAGGCAGCGCGAAACCCGAACCTTGGTTTGCCATATTGGAATTGGTCGTTCGATAATTCTTCAAACTCGTCGATCTGGGGACCAGGTTTTATGGGTGGAAACGGTCGTACCTCGGACGGCCAGGTTATGGATGGTCCGTTTGCCTTTAATACAGGCAATTGGACACTGAACGTTCGTACTAACGGAGAACCACCCTACCTCAGGCGTCAGTTCGGAGTTAACATCCCCTCATTGCCAACGCAGGCAGACGTTGAGGATACACTTAAAACTGGACCTTACGACGTAGCTCCGTGGAACATCAGCTCTGGATCGGGGTTCCGCAACAAGGCAGAAGGTTGGATTCCAGGACCCGAACCCCAGATGCACAACCGCGTTCACGTGTGGGTCGGTGGATCCATGCTGCCAATGACCTCCCCAAACGACCCCGTCTTCTTCTTGCACCACTGTTTCGTTGATAAGCAGTGGTCCGATTGGCAGGTTCGGCAGCTGGAGCTAGGAGGCGGAGACTATAACCTCTACCTTCCATTCTCCGGTGCTAACCCTGGCCACAACCTCGAAGACGCCATGCCTCCATGGGATCAGCCAAACGATACCGTCACGCCGGCAGACGTGCTTTATAACCACGGCCAGATGGGTTACAGCTACGACACGGACACCGACATGCAGCCATTCGATGAGCTCATGCCCGGACAGCGGATATACTCCCGGGGCAACACTCACTGCCTTACTTATCAGAGTGATAGCAACCTGGTGCTCTACTGGGTCCCCACGTGGCAACAGCTGTGGAACTCGCATACCGCCGGACAGCCGGTTGGCGTATGCAGGATGGAGGGCGATGGCAACCTGGTCATCTACGGTCCGAACAACCAAATAATCTGGTCATCTGGCACCAGCGGTCATACTGGCGGTCGCCTGGTGGTCCTACCTGGCAAGGTAGTGATATACGGGCTCGACGGCAAGGTGATCTGGTCCACACCGTAGGCACGGTAGTGATATACGGGTACGACGACAGGGCGGTCTAAGCGACAAATACTGTGTAACGTTGAGATTTCCCATGGCTTGAGCCATGGGAAATCTGCTTGGCTGTGTTGCAAAAAATCATGAGGAGGTGCAATAAAATAGATCAAGATTTATTTTATTACACAACACAAAAAATGCTCTCCTTCTTCCCTCACAACCACAACCAGACAAATCAGACCGCGATCCTCTTTCTCCTTGCGCTAGGCACAGGCACCGTATCACCCAAGAACCTCGCCAACACTCTCCACTCCAGCCACACGTATTTCACACATCACTCCTCTTATGCATCTCTCTTATCGAGAGAACTTTTTATGAAAAGAGGAACATGCCCATGCTCTTTCGGACACCATCCCGGTTGTTGTGTAAAGAGTTTCCTCCCAAAGCAGGTCAATAGAAGAGATAATACAGGCATAGATTGTCTCTTTTAGTAAAAACTTCCATTTCAAACCGGAGGGAACAACTATGCCTGTGCCTAAGAAAAAGGGTATCACATCGAACAACAACCTCTTACCATCGTCGGAGCAAGCATCTCCATCATTACCAGAACAGCAAACGTTCCATGAGCATTTACGCGCATTGACGCGAAGTGCGGTGCGTGTGGTGATCGAAGAAGTCATGCGCGAAGAGCTGAAGCAGTTTCTCGGAGCGGACTGGGGAGAGAGTACGCCTGAACGTAAAGGCTATCGCAATGGAACCTACACGCGTGATCTGGCGACCTCATCTGGCCCAATTGAAGATCTTGAAGTTCCCAGAGATCGCGAAGGACACTTTCATACCCACGTCTTTGATCGCTACAATCGCTATGAACCCCGGGTGGCTGAAGGGTTAACGCAGATGTTTGTGGCTGGGGTCAGTACCCAGAAAGTAGGAGAAGTGGCCCAAACCCTGATGGGGGTTGCCCCGAGTGCCAGCGCCGTGAGCCGGCTCAATCATACACTGACGGAACAATTTGAAGCGTGGCGTGAGCGCTCTTTGCACACCCATTGGCGTATTGTGTACCTCGATGGGGTTCATTTCACGGTACGTCATGGAGACCAAACGGATTCAACCATCATTTTAACGGCCCTGGGAGTAGATCTGGAAGGAGCGAAAGAGGTACTCGCTTTACGGGTGTGCGCCGAAGAAAGCAAGGACGGATGGATGGACCTGCTTCAAGACCTGCGGACACGGGGAGCCACCCAGGTAGATCTCATCGTGACGGACGGACACGATGGGTTGCTCGCAGCCGTTTCCACCCTTTTTCCCACGACCTTGCGCCAACGCTGCGTAATCCATAAACAGCGTAATGTGATGAATGCCATTCCCAAACGGGAACGAGGTGCGATCACCACCGAGTTGACTGGGATCTGGAAGTCGTTGACGAAAGAGGAAGCGCTGACCCAATTGGCAGCTTTTCAAGGGAAATACCAGAAGCGCTATCCCGAAGCCGTGCGAAGCTTGATGGAAGATGAAGCACATCTCCTGACATTTTATGCCTTTCCGCAGGTGATGCATCGCTACATTCGCACGACCAATGCCATTGAAAGTTTTTTCAGCAATGTGCGGCAGCGAACCGACCAGATCGACTCCTTCACCACGGAAACGAGTTGTGTGACCATCGTGTGGGCAGTCATGCAAGCGATCCATTTGCCGAAGATTCCCGTCAACTAAAGACGAAATGGTGATTACGAAGGCTTGTGAGCAACCAGCCGGAGTGGGTGGGTCAGTGGGAGATGGTGTTTGTCGACCATCCTGTGTAACAGAAACACCTCAAAGAACTTTTTGTCTCGTGCGTTTTGCATGCCTGTGTTGCATGTTCCTGTTCCGCCGGAATTTGTCAGGAGGATACCGTTGGTTTCACCTCTTTGCTTGCTTACTTGCACTTTGCCTCTACACAACAATCGGCATGGTGTCCTCTTTCGCCTCATGCCTGCTTGTTGTACTATTGATCCCGTTGCGTTGAGAACGCTCTCCCATGTGTTTTCTGTCTGTGCTGTACGACTCCTAAATTCTTTTACAGACATCAGCTAATCGCAAGAGACACGAACAGGAACTGGGGCAACAAGTCGCAGCGTCGCATATGCTCAAAGAGAAACAGTATCTTCTGGTACAGCCAGGACTCCTTGAATTGCTATACATCTTTTTGTATGGATACCTCTTACAATTGTGTCAGTGAAAGTGTTGGACAATCTACGGTATAAGAGAAAAAGATAAAATACTCAGCACAGGAAGTGGAAAAGAGATATGGCAAAAACAGAACTCATTTCTCTTATCAAACAGAGTGTTCAAGAATGGAACAAATGGAGAGAACAACATTCAGATGTAACAAAGGAACATTGATCGCCTCATTCCAAGGACATATCATAGAGCCTGCAGAATACAAAGCAAAAGAACTAGAAAAACTCAAAAATAATAGATGAGGAAACTCACAGAGGATAGAATAGGCAGGCATGTATTCAACTGGGACCACTATATCATATGATATTTTTTATCAGGAATGATCCTTGAAATATGGCAGATACACTCGATATCAGCTTTACCTTCCAAATCGGGCAAACGCCGAGCTATTGGTGGTCGATCTTGTATGGCGTGTTAGCATCCTACCAGTTTACATTCAATGCCCCTGATCATCCTACCGGGCAAAGTAGCTATACCTATTATCGTTATAATCCACCGTATACAGAGGATAACGAGGAGATCGAATCTTGTATCGGTTCCTTAGAAGAAGATGTTTCAGAGGAGCACAAAGACCGTCACAGCACCCGCTATACCAACCAGGTGCAGGCTAATCTTCCAATAGCGCGTTACGATAAGCGAAATACCGCAGGCGACGATCACCGCAACCACGGTAGCAATGAGTATGGGAGACGCGTGCAAAGCGTAGAGGCCCGCAAAGCTGAGCAGCATACACGTCAGGCCAAAGAAGAGCGGCACAAAACGCTGTTCACGTTGGCTGACATGGTGATCCATCAACTTCCCTTTGCGTACACCCTGCCAGATAAAAAGAAATGGTGCCACCGAGATACCCAGAATAGGAATGATCCACCAAAGGAAAGCATGCACCACATCAGGCGCTGTCACCAGTGCAATCACTAAAAATGTTGGGAGCGCAACAAACAAGGGGTTCGAAATCTCGGAAACCACGCGTGCCAGCTGCTGTTGAACGGTCCTATGCTCTGAGGTTTTTTCCATCTCTTCTCTGTACGTACCTTTCTCAATACCATTTCTATCTGCAATCACGCCACAAGAATGACTACCATATGAGGCAAATCTTACAAAACCGCCTTCTTGCTAATCCCTGGTATATCGCAATCGCATGAATCGACATACCTTTCAGTACACTATGGTCCATGGCAACATTATTCGAAGGAAAAGGGTTGACTCTTGTAAGCGCCTTTATTGCGGATGATATCCGCGATCATCTGCCGCGTTAAAACAACGGGATCGCTCTCATCAAAATAGAGCACACTCGAACGCCACTTTTCCATACAGGCATACGCGAAGGAAAAAGCAAACACATGGCTGTCGCCATGGCTACCAATATCGATCGTAATTGCCGATTGTGGCTCGCCAGGGAGTGCGGTACACACATAGTGAAAATCTTTCGGATGGTCTTCCCTTAAGACAGGAATAACCTCTGCTTCAGGAAAAATCATGATGTAACCCTGTGCCGAAGACATCAGGCTGCTCACATTCGGATTCTCATCTCCATAGCCACCCATCCCCAAAACAAATGCTCTCACCTCCTCAGGCGTAACATCCTCTCGGGCAATACATACACTCATAGATGATCCCATAGATGCTCCTCAAAGAAAAATACGCAAAGTCAAAGGTATCAGACACGATCATGTATAGAACTGGCTTGCGAGAAACGACCATAGCACTCCTTTAGAGTAGTGAAGCAACCGGCTCTGTGGTGATTTCTTTGTATACCTCATGGATACGGTGATCCGGCTCATGCACCCAGGTAGCCATTTCCCTGGGCTGAAGAGCCGAGCGCAAGGCATAGACACGTTGCAGGAAACTCAACGAGCGCACGTGGCGAATAATAGTCAATGGCTGACAGGCAGCCTCAGAGGCCTTCTGACCATCGCCAAGGCCAGCATACGCAGTTCCCATATCTGCCAGTATAACTGATGTGCGCCTCAAAGGGGAAGAGCTCACCAGCGATTCGGTGGTCTGCAGTGCACCAGGCGCTCTGAAGGGCAAGAGGGCGGGCAATGCGTGCGCATATACATTGGGATGCAGAGAAAGAGCATGGAACCCTGCGTTCCTAACAGCGTCTAGTCACAGCATACGCCGTATCGGGCAACTCTTGGATCCCGAAGCGTTTGCGGATATGAAAACAATAGCAAAAGACCAGCCGCCCACTGGAAATGCAGGCAAGCGGCGGTCTTCTTCTATGGATAGTGAGAGGGCCGGCTAACGAACGCCTGCGCTATCGGCTTCAACGGCTACTTCTTGCTGCACTGCCTTGTTCTGACGTGCCACCCTCGCACGGGAAAGCAGCCAGTAAAGCACGCCAGCCACGATTAAACCCGTAAACACGCTCATGTCGGAGTTGTTGAACACATGTGACATGGGTCCCTGCACTAACGATGAATTCAACCAGAGCACCGAGGCAATCATCCCCCCAATCTGAGCGATCAGACCCGCAGGATTGACACCGCCCTTATACCAGTACGGACCGCTCAAACGAGTGAACAGGCCAGCGGCGTCGTATCTATTACGGCGCATCCAGGCATCCACCAGGTAGATCGCACACCAGGGAGCCAGAAAGACAATCAGCAGAGCCAGAAACTCACCATAGAGCGTATTAAAGCTCGAAGAGAAGATGGCGATGGCCGCCAGAATCATACAGATCACCATATCGATAGCCGTCGCCTGCCAGCGCTTGACCGGTATACCGATGGTCTGCAATGTCAGACCAGACGAATACAGGTCTATCGCGTTTACTGCGAGCAAGTTGATGAAGAGCAACAGCAGATAAGGCACCAGGAACCATGCAGCCAGTGCCGATGGGAGACCAGAGATAGGGTCAGACGCGCCAGGTAATTTGGTCGCTACCGCTGCACCCAGAATCTCCAGCAGCACCGCCGGGATCATTCCGCCGAGCGTCGAGGACCAGATGACTGACGAAGAGCGTACTTTCTGTGGCAGATAACGTGAATAATCACTTCCGGTATTTGCCCAGGAGATCCCTCCAGCGGACACCATCAGTGCAAAACCAATGGTGAGGTCTGCAAACGAGCCGGCATGGCCGCCTGACACCTGAACCTTCCCCGCAATCATGATCGCCACAACGGCAAAGAAAGCCAGAAATACCCAGGCCAGCACCTTCTGAATCGCCATAATCGTCGCATGACCCAGTGTCGGCACATAGACCTGAATCGCCGCAATCACCAGAATTGCCACAACCTTAAACCAGACCGCATCACTAAACGGAAGACCGAGCGCGTGGAACAGTGTCAGAATCGCGATCACCGCCAGCGCCAGACCCGAACCCTCAAAACCAACCAGCGTACACCAGTTAAAAAATGCTAGCAAGCGTCCTCCGTTGGGACCAAATGGGGCACGGTTAATCGCAAAAGTCGCCGTACCCGTTCTCGGTCCCTGTACGCTGGTCAGGCCAAGTAAGAAGAAAGCCAGATTGCCCAGAAGAATAACACCCAGGCTCTGGTAGAAAGATAATCCCAGGGAGATTAAGATTGCCCCGTTAATGACATAAAATACATTGGCATTCGTGCCCAACCAGAGAAAAAAGAGGTCACGAGGACGTCCATGCCGCTCGTTCGCAGGTACCAGTTCAATGCCACGTTGTTCAAGCGCACCGGCCTGAGTCTCTTGTGGGGTATTCATTAGTGCTGTTGCTCCTGTAATTGCCGTAATTCCTGTAAAGGAGGAATACGTTCTAGCATCCCTGGCTCCAGGCGGTCCCAGAAGACGCGACCGGGCCGATGTCCATGGAATGCCGGGACGATAATTGTGCGTGTTGGTGTGACAATGAGATCCGAACGTGTATCGAACTCCGAACCGACCAGTTCCACATCGATAATCTGGCAATCATGGCCCGCGCTAATCACCGTCGGATTCTCCGTCAGTGCCTGTACTTCAGAGAACATGGCCCATTCAAGATCAAAGTAGCCATGCCCCTTGCCAAAGCGTAAGCCGTATATACTGATGGCCGAAGCTCCTGTAACCAGAAGGTCAAACTTGCCCAGTTTCGCGACCTCGGCCAATCCGACGGGTTGTGCGAAGCGGTCCATGCCATCCAGGGTCGCTGCCCAACCATGATGGGCGGCCGGTATGCGCTCCGGGTCGACGTAGAGAAAACCGCGCGCAATACCATAGGTGGACATCACGAAGTGTTTGCCATCCTCTATTGCTTTGCGCCGCAGCACCTCCAGATTGTTGTCCGGCGTGATAAACATCAGGTGACTATTCTGCCAGGCAGGTAGCTCCTGGATACGTCGAGCACCCTCCTCGGACCCTTCGTAGTCGGCGATGAACTCGGCGAAGTCCCAGTGGAAACGCGAGTCCGGTCGCGCCACCTGACGCAGCTGACGCCAGATATGTTGCCGCATCTCGTCGCGCGTCAATGTGCCGGATAGCTGTTCTTGCGCTTGCTCTTCACCATCCCCATGCATTGTCATAGTTCTCAATACCTCCAAACGATCTGGCTCCCAACCGATCAGCTAGAAAACACAAAAAGCCTTACCAACGAATATCTGTTGGTAAAGCTTCTTCGCTACCTTTGATCAGATGTGAAAAATATCCTGAGCCTTCCGGATAGACTCTCACGAGAAAAGTGTGGGCGTCTTTTTCCTGATCAAAATATACTCATATTGTAGATTACATTACGCAAGAATAATAGGCAAGCACTCAACACGCACTCAATATGAGCTTTCACCACTTCGGCATTGGCATCTACAATTTTCCTTGAGTTAACTATCCCCTCGCCAAAAATGCACAAGCCAGGGCAATGCCCCGACCAGATAGTCAGGGCTTCACCGAAGGTTTGCACACAAACATGTCTGGTGCTTATCTTCATCTGCAAAAAGTGTCACGAATACGAACCATCAAGCCTCAGCTGCAGAGACAATATCAGGTACCTGCTCCCCTACCAGTTGCATTCTCTTTTTCAACTGTTCCCGTAATCCGTGTGCCACCTCTTCATGGGATTTTCTTCCAGCCAGATTATTCAGTTCATACGGATCCGCTTCAAGATCATACAAAAATTGCTCAACATAGCGATCCGCATGGGAATCTTTCCATCCATGTTTCTCGGGAGCAACAACGCTGTATTTCCAACGCTGTGTGCGAAGAGCGCGCCCCACTTGCGACTCACTTATCTGGATGAACATATCCTCTGGTCGATCATCCTCTTCATTTCTTGCTAGAGGAAGCAATGAATGTCCTTGCATATCCTGAGGGATATCGAGGCCTGCCGCATCCAGAAGCGTGGGCGCAATATCAACGAGACTCACCAGTTCCTTCACACATCTCCCACCATCAAATCCAGGGCCTTGAAATGCCATGGGAACATGAATCGAGCTTTCATGGCAGGAACGCTTGTATTCACTATTACGTGTTTTAAAATGGCACCCATGATCAGAAGCGTAGAGAACGATCGTCTTCTCTTCTAATGCTAAGCTCTTCAGCGTGTCCAGTAGTCGGCCAAATGCCTCATCGACACGCTTGACCTGCCCATAATAGCCAGCAATGTGCTGCTGGGTCGAACCTCCTAATGCCGCAAGGTCAGGTGGCACCCATGCTCCCACATACCGTTCTTGATAGCCATCTGGGGCCGGGAAATAATCCTGTTGGTTTTGCTGATGCGGCTCCAGATGAGAGAGGAAGAGATAAAAGGGCTGATGCTGGTGTGCATCGACATAGCGTATCGCTGCATCAGTGAGAGCATCAGGGCGATAACCCGGCAGCTTTACCGGAGCATTGTCATTGTTATACACGGTGGTATCATACGGTCCTGAGGTAAACTCCAGAATATTAGACGCAAGCCAATAGTCATAGCCTCCCCTTTCCTCTTCAACGACCGGATCCTTCGTCCCAAGATGCCATTTTCCAATATAGCCAGTGTCGTAGCCCGCCTGCTGGAAATAATGGGCAATGGTTTTCGCATCTCGTGGTAAAGGAATATCATTGCGATAACACCCGGTCGTTGTTGCATACCGTCCGGTCTGAAGCACCGAACGAGCTGGCCCACAAACTGGTTGAGGAGTAAACGCATGATAGAAATGCGTTCCCCGTTGAGCCATCCGGTCAAAATTCGACGTGAGGTGCAGCGGATTGCCATAGATACTTGAGGTATCCCAGCGCTGCTGATCGGTAAAAAAAACAATCACATTGGGACGATCTATCTTACGTGTCCGACGAACCATATTTTTCCCTTCCATAGAAAACGACGTTTGATGACATCGTGCAAAATAGAGACAGCTGGCTACTTCATGCCTGAAAGTACAATACCACGCACAAAGTAACGCCGCCACATGTTCCACACACAAAAGCGCGTGCTCCCTTACGACGAGAACACGCGCTCCACACATTTGCTCTCGATCGCTCCAGGTATCCTCGCACCAATGAACGGTTTCGTCAGTTTGACGTTCCACTCGATCGGCTCCTGGAGGCGTTGAGCTATCTTTGACCTTCCTTCCCCCCCAAACAGCTTTTTTAGCCCTTGACAGGTCCACTTGTCAATGCCGATGTAGTCGCGGCTCATGAAACTTTTTGGTGAAGCATTTTTTTTCGGAGCAGAGAGAAGCTCGCTCGTCCATACATGAGCCTTTTGTGCGTTTTGATTTTGTTCACAGCGCCTTCTACTGGACCTTGACTCCATTCATAGGTCAATCCTGCTCGTACTGCATCATAATCTCGGTCAATCCCATTGACAAAACTGACGAGTTCTTGAATCTTACTTTCACGGACTTCTTTCATCCATCCGTTCAACAGATCAGGCTTCAGCCCACGTACCATACGAAGAAATGATTGAAGGAAACGATAGAGTTGACCAACTTCTTGAGAACTCTCGAAAAGCTTCGTCAGGCCTTGTTTTTCTTCAGCGGTGAGATCGTCCTCTTTTTTAGCAAGGAGCCAGCGTAACTCTCTTGCCGAAAGCATTGAAGGCATTTTTTTTGTTTGAATGGATTGAGGAGGGTATTTCATGCCGGAAAGCCCCCGACGCAAGCGCGTCACCACATCTTTGACGATAGAGATCCCCCCTTGATATCCTTTTTCCTGTAATTCTTCGAAAAGCTGCTGTGCTGTGGGGGTCTCTTCATTCCAGCGTTGACAGAGATACTCATAATAAGGATCAAGCAAGCTGGGTTTTCGTGTGCGTGGAGCAATACGGACAGGGCCCTCTATTTGAAGATACTTCCGAACCGTTCCACGAGCCAGCCCGAGATCAACGGCAATCTCATGCCCACTTCTTCCCTGTTTGTGCATTTCTCGTACCTTTTCGACAATCTCTTGTTTTCTCTCGAATGTCGCTTGAGAACGACGTTCTTGCCTCCGTTGTTCATAGGTCGGTTTTTCCTTGCTCGCTGAGGTCAGCACTGGCGCAGAAGGTGCTGGAATGGACAATGATTGCCGTTTGAGGTAGCTTTCAACGGCATCTCCAAGATTTTTGCATACATGCCATCGATCCGCACACTGGATCGCTTGAGGAGCTCCCTGAGCGGCTCCATCGGCATATGCTCCACCGCGATCCCGGCTGACCACTTCGATTTCGGGATGCGACGCCAACCATGTTTTCACACTTTCTGCTTCCCGGTCAGGAAGAATATCGATGATCTCGTGTGAATCTAAATCGATCAGGACGGTACCATACCGGACACCACGCTTCCAGGCGAAATCATCAATTCCGACCCGTGTGATCTTGCCGACAGATGGGAAGGGGAGGAGGTGTAGAGAAAAGAGGACAGTCATTCTGGATACCTGAACTCCCATTTGTGCCCCTAAACGAGCACCACCATTCGCGTTGAAGGCGATCCCTATCGCCTGGACAAGTGTACGTAACCGAGTCGTCAACCGAGACGAGGGCTCAATCAATTCAGGAATGCGTTCGGTAAATACTTTGCGTTGACAGGAAGGATTGCGGCAAAAGAATTTTTTCACGGATAAAATGATCTTCACCACACGCCCAGTGCAAGGCAATTCCATCGGATGTCTCCGGTAATAGCTATGGATCGCCCGGGAAGACTGAGCACAGCCTGGGCAGAGGCACCAGATGCGCTTTGAGATGATGTGTATCGCCAGGTCGTTTTCTTCCTCGCGGATGGAAATGATTTCCAATCCATCAGGTAATGGGAGCAATGGAGTTGTTGGCATTCCTTTGCGACGTCTCCTCACACTTTATGAAAGAAGTGTAGCAGATTTCCATCACATTGCCAGGCATTCACCAAAAAGTTTCATGAGCCAGTATACACCCGGCGCTAACACACTATGCAGCATCACTGGAGATATCTTCTAGAATGAAGTAATATTCGTGTGAAAGGATGTATCTTTATGGATTCTTTACTCCAAAGCGCATTGAATGCGCAGGTTTATGATCTTGAGCAACCACGGTATTTTGGAGCTCCGATTCTCCCTTCACATGCACCTGGCTTTGTCTATACGTTGCATCGCCGTCATGAGCCGGGGCTGGGTGAGGCGCGTACAGGAGCCTCGGGCCATATTTACATGGCTGAACACGCCGGGACCCATATTGATGCCCTCACCCATCAGGCCGAGAATCTGAGGCTCTACGGTGGACGTGAGGTCAACGCCCATGTGCAAACCTCGACCGGATTTACCGAAATGGGGGTCGATACGATCGCACCAATCGTGTGCCGGGGCGTGTTACTTGATGTGGCGAAGTACCAGGGCGTTGATGTCATCGCGCCTGATCAGCATGTGACGCGCGCTGATCTTGAAGCGACAGCCAGTCAGCAGAAGGTCACGATTCGCGAAGGCGATGTTGTGCTGGTTCGTACTGGCAATGGTGCACGCTGGAAAGATCCAGAGGTCTATCTGGCGAGTGCGGGCATTCGTGGTGATGCCTCTCAGTGGCTGGCCGATCAGAAAGTCAGAGCGGTTGGCGCGGATAATGTTGCATGGGATGTCTTAAACGAAGTTGATCCCGAACTTCATGTGACGCTGCCGGGCCATATTATTTTGCTTGTGCGTCATGGTATCCATATTCTAGAAAATGTCTTTCTGGAGGATCTGGCACGAGATCAGCGACATGAATTTCTTTTTGTGTGTCTGCCCCTCAAAATTCAAGGAGGAACAGGTTCACCCATTCGCCCGATCGCGATCGCATCATAGCACGAAGGCCGGGACGTTGGACATGCCATCTGCCACGAGCAAATGGCATCCGATAACGGAAATCAGGTGTACTCCTGCCCTGTGGCAGCTCTTGTACGAGCTGCCACAGGGCGTTTGTTGCAATTGCATGCATCACCATCATCCGTACATCGCTTGTCGTGGGATCAGCGCGTTGCAAGTAGCTACACCATAGCGCAAAGCTAGCAGGAAAACTTCTTCCACCTTGTTCTTTTCCTCTCCAGAGTGTGCGAAAGATTGCTCCATCCGCAAATATGGCAGAAATTACAGAGGCAGGGTGACAACTTGCGATCTAGACAGCCAGGCGATGGATACTTGCTTTTCAAGTCGTTTTTTATTCATGTGGATATTTAATATGTGATATTAATCCGTTTCTTGCCCTATCTATAAATGCATCAAAATAGATGCAAAATATTTTTTATTGACATAACAATATTTTACTTATATAATAATATATAATATAAAAAAATATTTTATGTTATATGATGTCTAAACGAAGGCTCTTTCCATGCCACCTCATTGCTTTGTGAGCTTGTTTTTCTACTTATTGAGAAGGTACCTCTTATGAAGAACAATGCATCTGAAACAATGTCTTTGTCTCGGCGTCATATGCTACAAAGCATGTGCAGCGCCACGCTTGGGCTCGTTACAGCTGGGGGCATGCTAGCCGCTTGTGGAGGAAGAAGCCCTTCTTCGAATATGATGTCGGTGAAGGTAAGCGGTGCTCCCAAAGTCAATCCCAGGTCAGCAAGCTATCAAAGCTGGCTGGAAGTTGTGACCCGGTTTGAGAAGGCACATCCACAGTACAACATCGTTGGTGATAGCTACCAGTTCGATCCGACGACCTTCTATCCAATGTTTGCGGCCGGACAGGCGGATGATGCGATCAATACCTACTTTACCGAGTCTCAGTATATGATTGAGCATCACATCGCCGCTGATATCCAGGCTGATTTCGATACCACCCCGTTCAAAGATATTTTTTCCCCCGACGTTCGCCAGGTGGTTTCTGGCCCCAACGGGCACATGTACGGCTTGCCGGCGAACGCCTATGTGCTCGGGTTGATCTACAACCGTGCGCTCTTTACGAAGGCGGGTCTGGACCCGAGCAAGCCACCCACGAACTGGGATGATTTCCGCGCCTATGCCAGACGCATTGCCGAGAAAACAGGCGTCTCTGGCTTTGTGGAAAACGCCGCCGGCAACCAGGGTGGTTGGCACTTTATCAACTGGCTCTATAGCACCGGCGGAGTCGTGGAACTCTATGCAGGGACACAGGCAACGGCGGCCTTTCATAGTGCACAAGGGGTGGCAGTCCTGCGCATGCTGCAGCAGATGCGCTTCACCGACAAATCAATGCAGATGCAAACGGCTACCTTCCAGCAGGGTGATATCACCAATGCCGTTGCGACCGGCAAGGCTGGCATGTGCATCGGGGCAGGGGATTCATGGGGGAGTCTCTATAGTGGAAAAGGCTCCCTCGATTTCCTGGGTCTGGGCCCGATGCCACAAAACAACGGTCAGCACGGCGCTCTGGGCGGTGGCGGCCTCTGGGTGATCAATAGCAAGTCAACAGCCAATGCGATCAGGGGAGCTGTGCTCTATACCTCGTACCGATCCTTCGATCTGCACAGCTACGAGGATCAGCTCAAAGCACAGGTCGCGCAGAACAAACCGGTTGGTATCCCCGGTGCCAACCTGTTCACGGGCAGCTACGCCAGGCAGTATGATGCGATTACGAGAAAATATGCGAATCTGCCACTGCAAAATTATGCGGCGTATGCCCAATCTTCTGTTCCCCTGGTGCCTGAACCACGCCTGCACGCTCAAGATCTTTACAGTGAACTGGATGCTGTTATGCAAGCCATATTCACCGATCCCAACGCTGATCCCGAAAATCTTCTGAAGAATACGGCCAGTTCGTTCCAGTCCCGTTATCTGACGACAGCATCGTAGTCAGCAGCAACTTCCGTGAAAGGCGAATTTGCTCCTCATGGCAGAGACATTCTCTCCACGGAGCTTTCTGCATCGAGGCAGATTACAGTTCATTTGGAGGGCACTGTGACCAGATACCATGATACACCAGGCACTATATACGCGGTGAACTCAGCAAAATCTCAGGGCCGTCTTCAGGCGAGTCGCAATTACCAGAAGCGCACGCTCATAGAAAATATGTTTGGCTGGGTCTGGCTGCTTCCAGCAGTCCTCTTTTTCTCACTGTTTACCATGGTTCCAATCGTCAAAGCCTTTACCTTTGCGTTTCAATACAATGACCTGATCAATCCATCCCGCTGGGTCGGCTGGAGCAACTTCACGTATGTGCTGGCTGATCCACAGTTCTGGACGGCCTGGAAAAATAGTGCCTTTTACATGCTCTACGCGCTGATCTTTGGCTATTGCGTACCAATTATTCTCGCCATTATTGTTAACGAACTACGCAGGGGTTCCAGCGTCTTCCGCCTCTTTTTTTACTTACCAGCCTTTGTGCCGCCAGTCGCGGCGGCGATTCTCTGGAAGTGGATCTACCTGCCCGATGGAGGTCTCGCGAACACCATCCTCGAAGCTCTCCACATTGTGCCGCAACCTTTCCTGAACTCCACAACGATGGCGTTACCCTCTCTGGTCATCTACAGTACCTGGGCAGGATTTGGAGGCTCGCTCCTGCTCTATACCGCGGCCTTACGGGGTGTCTCAGTGGAACTGTATGACGCGGCCGAGATTGACGGTGCTGGTATTCTCCAGCGCATCTGGCATGTGACATTCCCACAGATCCGTTTCCTGATGCTCATTATGCTCATTGCGCAAATCCTGGGCACGATGCAGGTCTTCAATGAGCCGTTCCTGTTTACCAGCGGTGGACCCGCTTACGCTACGACGACAGTGGTGTTGCAGATCTACAATTACGCCTTCCGGGAAGGGGACTTTGGCGCGGCCAGTGCGCTTTCCCTGATTTTGTTTGTGGTGCTGGCTATGCTCTCCATGTATTATCTCTACTTGATGCGCGCCAGCCTGGGATTGGTCAAAGGTCGCCCCACCCATAGATATGTGCCCCGGGAGTAAAGAAAGGTTGCTGAACTACATGGCTGCTCTTCCCGATTTGATTGGTACGCCAGGACGTCGGCGTGGTGGTTCACCAGGACGCACCCGGGAATCACAGGTGCGTACGTTGATCTCGCCGATAGAGATGCGCAATCCGAAAGTACGTATCGTCTACTACATACTGTTCGCGTTCATGCTTTGCGTGCTCTTGAGTACCGCATTCCCACTCTACTGGCTTTTTACCGGATCGTTGAAACAGCCGCTCGAAATGGCGCAGATACCCCCGACCTTCTGGCCTCTCCATCCAACATGGCAGGGAATACAGGATGCCCTGACACAAATAGACTGGCCGCGGGCCTTTTTCAATACGGTATTCCTGTCGGTTGGCAGCTGGGTGCTGGGCACGCTGGTCTCCACGACGGCTGCCTACTCTTTTTCGCGGCTGCGGCCGAGGTTTGGCAATCTGCTCTTATTCCTATTTATGTGTACGTTGATGGTTCCCAGCATTGCTCTGTTCATTACGCAATACGCCACTATCCTCGATGTCCCAATCTTCCATTGGAATCTCATTGGCACACCTTTCGCGCTCTGGTTTCCAGGGGCGTTCAACGCCATGAGTATTTTTATTTACAAATTGTTTATGGATACTATTCCGACAGATTTAGTTGAGGCCGCTCGCCTGGATGGGGCCAGGCACTGGACGATTTTCTGGCGCATCTGCCTGCCACTGATCAAGCCTGCTCTAGTCGTCGGGTTGATCTTCTCATTTATCGCTGATTGGAATGGGTTTCTCTGGCCATTACTTACCCTCAGTCGATCAGGATGGGAACCGATCGGCCTGGCACTCTATCAGTACCAACTCAGCGATACGACATTGGTTGATCAGATTGCCGCCGCCTCCCTGGCCTCTCTCGTGCCATTCATTCTCGTTGCCATCTTCCAGAATCAAATTATCAAAAGCAATGCCGCGTTCGCAGGCATGAAAGGCTAAGTCTACTGACTTTGTAGCATGTGGGAAACCTCTGTCATCAACAGGAGGACGTCTTCCATGGACATCTCTCGCTTTTTCAGGATGCTCGCCAGACTCCGCTTCCCCAGGTTCATTGGCGACGCGGCGCAAGGGTTGTGCCTTACCTCGCCTATCAATAACACACCAGCAGATACAGTAGCCACAGCCACACTCACGCTCAACGCAATAGCCCCCGGAAACCTTTTTGAGTCAGGACAACAGATGGCCCTGATGCAGTCCGTTCAGGACACAAGTGGGCAGGGTGGAACGTACACGCTCAGCCTCACGGTTCAGGACGCCTATGGCACAACCGTTGCCCGATACACCGACCACGTGGTACTGACACCCAATGGCACCTTTGCTCGTCAGGTCATGATCGACACCCAAAAACTGGGCTGGTACAACGCGACAGCCATGCTCCAGTCAGCGAGCACCGTAGTAGCCACCGCAAGCAGTTCGCTGGCGCTTCTGCCTCCACCGGTCAACAGACCGGAGCCAGCGTCTCCCTGGGGCATCGGCGGAGGCGGGGCCTGGCTCGGTATCCGCTTCGATGAAAACGGGGCCGCCAGGAGCTTTCAACGCATGTACAAAGCGGGCATCGCATGGAGTCGCGAAGAATTGTTCTGGAATAATCTTGAGCCGAGCCAGGGCACGTGGAACTGGGCGGCCTTCGATGCATCCATGCTTCAAGCCCGCGAACACCACGTACTTATGATGGGCCTGCTCGATTACTGGGCATCATGGTCTATCCCAGAGGGCTGGAATAGCCGGACAGACACCATCGATTGGCAGACAGCGCTAGCAAACTTCACTCATTTCTGCTACCAGGTCGTCAACCGCTATAAACCAGGAGGCGTGCTCGCCCGGCAAATGGGCTGGACCGATGGCTATGGTATTCACTACTGGGAAATCTGGAACGAGCCAACCACCTCCCAATACTGGCGATCGGACGGCACACATTATGGTTTGCTTCTCAAGGCGGCGAAAGATGGAATCAAACGAGCCGACCCCGATGCGTTCCTGATTGGCTCCAATGGGGGCACTGATTTTGATCAGCAGGCAATCCAGGTGGCGGGGATCACATCCTACGACGCGATAGCTATCCACATTTACGCCTCGCGAGATACAACGCCCGAGGCAACTAACTACGTGAAGATCATCCAGTCCATGCGCTCGTTCCTCAATGAGAACGGCGGCCAGCACGTAGAGATATGGCTCACCGAAACAGGCTGGGACCTTCTACAGGGTGTTAGCGCCTGGGATCAGGCCAACTTCATTGTCCGGGCACAGATTGCCTCGGTGGCGGCCGGTGTGGCGAGAAGCTTCATTTTTACACTCCAATATGCTGGCGAAGGTTGGGGCCTCATGACCGACAACGGCGAGCCGCGGCTCTCTTACACGGCCTACGCCACGCTTACTGATCAGTTCCGTGGCTTGCAGCCGGCAGGGGAAGAGCCAATGGGGGCCGCTCTGCGCGCGTACATCTATGCAGGCGACGACCGCGTCGTGGGAGCCGTCTGGAGTGTTGCTCAAACAGGCACGCTTGAGATGGACGTTGAGCACGAAGAGATCGAGGTCTATGACCTGATGAACACCCTCGTCGGGAGAGCATGCAATGGCCATCTGACCGTCGACCTCACGGGAAGTCCACGGTTCCTGCGCAGCAGGACCGCATCCGCCGCCAGGCTGGGTCAGATCATCCGTGAGGGCAAGGTCATCGGGATCGTACCACCGGGCATCGACATCGCCACGATCCATCCAGCAGACGAATAAACCCTTGCCTCAGCGGCGGGCACATAGAAGGATGACGTCAGCCTGCATCGTCACGGTGATCATCGGTAAAACGGAAAGGGAGGCCACCAATGATCTGTGAGCTAAGCATGGTAGGGCACCACTTCTCCTCGATGTATTTCACCACCAGGTCCGTCCCGGTGAAATGATCGACCTTTGGGTTTGCACGATGGTCATACATCGTATCAGTTAAATCGCGTAATAAGTAGACTTGCTTCAGCTTCCCAGCGTTTTTCATGGCAACGAGGGTATTGATAGAAAAGGAGCGGGTATGAAGGATGCACATGTTGGCATGGACACCCATGACGATCACGTTCTCAATGTTTTTCAACTTGAACAGGTTATAGATTTCTTGGATAGTATCACTCACCGCATCCTTCTCCTCATCAACAATGATGGCGGCATGTTCGCGTGTCCAGGGGGTCCCTTGAACACAATAAGGGGTATCATCACACCCCCCATCCGAATCATCTATCGGCAAATCCACACCATGAACCTGCAGGCCATCAAGAGGTTGGAAAGGCGCCCTCTCTGCATTATGGCGAGCGCCAGAATCCTTATAGTATTCCATCGTATCGCTAGGTGCATGAATGATAAGCGCGCCTTTTGCGCGGGCATATGTGATGACTTCATTGACAGCTGGAGCTAACTCCCCAACTCTTTTTGTTGCCCCTTTGCACCAATGCTGATCCCAAATGTCAGTAAGAATCAGTGCGTAGCTGCCATCAATTGGTTTAAAATCGACCATAGCAATTCTGCCTTTCTACTTCTGAGGATAGCATTCCCCTCTTGCTTTATTCTGCCTGCTTCTTTCTCCTAAGGAAATACGCTCTAAGTGGACACGGGACCCGTTGAGCCCCGGATGATCAGCTCGGGAGTAAACGAATGATGAGCGACACTGCCGGCATCATCTGCCTTTTCGAGACGCTCGATCAAGCACTCGACCGCGACGCGTAGCATCTCTTGCAAAGGTTGGCGAATCGTGGTCAATGGCGGTTGAGCGATCTCGGCAAACACGATGTCGTCAAAACCAATGATGGAGCAGGCGGATGGGATAGAGAGCCCGACATCATGCGCTCCCGCGTAGGCACCTAATGCGTAGAGGTCGTTCATGCCAATGATAGCTGTGGGAGGATTTTCCCGACTGAGCATCTCGCGTGCGCCCATGCGGCCTAACGCTGCCCCTTCAATATCACCAAAGGAGGTATCGGATGCTGCTTCCCAGATCAGATGCGGATCAAATGGAATGCCGGCGTTTTCCAGCGCCTCGCGATACCCTTTCAGACGATCAATGCGGCTCACTGTACGGATGGAACCGGAGAGGAGACTGATACGTCGGTGACCCAGCGCGATAAGGTGCTCTGTTGCCAGGCGTCCCGCCAGCACATTATCGATGCTGACACTATCAACATCGAAGGAATCATCCTGCAGAGTATGGCGATCGAAGGTAATGGTATGTAAGCCACGCTCTACCAGGCTGAACAGGTGTGTCAATGAAAGTGATGATGAGCCAAAAATAATCGCCCGGATACCCTGAGCCCACATA
Source organism: Dictyobacter halimunensis (assembly GCF_036245075.1). Taxonomy (NCBI): domain Bacteria; kingdom Bacillati; phylum Chloroflexota; class Ktedonobacteria; order Ktedonobacterales; family Dictyobacteraceae; genus Dictyobacter; species Dictyobacter halimunensis. Next base: position 3,115,182 of record NZ_BSRI01000001.1, on the reverse strand, counting down.
TCCTCTGCGTAGGATTGCTCACGCGTTAGATTACGCTCACTGTTACATAACAACACACGGAACCCATGCCGCAATGCCGTCTCTTCGGCTGCACTGGCAAAGGCCCCCCAGAAGGGATTGGCTACGGACGGGACAATGAGACCGATAATAGGTACATACCCGGTCTTTAACTGACGAGCCACCAGGCTGGGCGTATATCCCAGTTGCTTAATGGCACGTTGAATACGTTCAACCGTCTCCTTTCCCATACGTTCAAGCCGCCCATTGAGAACATTGGAGACGCTTGAAGGTGAGACTCCTGCCAGGCGAGCAACATCCTGAATTGTCACCTCACGGGAGGACCTCTTTCTCTCTTTTACCATGCAATTATCCTTTTGCTAAATCGATATACTAACTCCATACAACCAGGTTATAATGTGGAATCCAGGCGCTTTTAGCCTTGAAAAGTGTATCGATTTAGTGTAACCTTGCACTAAGACTAGTACAGATTAGATTGATTGTCAACTATTCCCTTTGCAGGAGAATCAGGACCGAATATCGGTGTAATGGGAGAGAAATACATTCTTCAATAAGCATCAATGATAATATCTACCGACACATACAGAGGAGAAGCAATGAGCACTTCACAGATCACCTTTACTGTGTTCACGAAACCCTGGAAAACGCCGCTTCCACAGTTGGGAACGTTCCTCCAGCAACTGGGGTTCAATGGGGTTGAGCTACCAGTCAGGCCAGGCTACCAGGTAACACCGGAAAACAGACATACGAGTCTTCCAGAAGCTGCCCATATTTTAGCTGATTGTAATCTCACCATCAACAGTATCGCTGGTCCGACAGATGAAGCCATGATCGCGCTTTGCGCGGAGTTGAAAATCCCCGTTATCCGTATCTGCCTGGATATCCCAAAAGAGACAAATTATCTTGCCTACGAGGAACATCTGCAGCGTGAATTTGATGCGCTGGTACCGCTGCTTGATAGATATGGGGTGACACTGGGCATCCAGAATCACAATGGACGCTATGTTGCCAATGCCATGAGCATTCGTCATCTTATCGAGAAATATGAGAGGAAACATATTGCAGCCGTGCTCGATCCTGCTCATTGCGCCCTGAATGGAGAGATCCCCGAACTGGCGCTGGATATCGTCTGGTCACATCTTTGTATGGTGAACCTGAAGAACGTGCTCTGGCAACGAACAAACGGACCTGAAGCACCGGCCGCGGCCTACACGCAATACTGGACGAGTGGGCGACAAGGTCTAGCTTCCTGGGAATGTGTCACAACAGAGCTCAAACGACGGAACTATAGCGGTCCTATCTGCCTGACCGCCGAATATAGCGACGAAGCGGCGGTGGATCGTTTGATCGCGGAAGATATTGCCTATGCGAAATCTCTGTTTGCATAACTCTACATCTACGTAGGGGCACAAAAAGAGATCCCCTGTTCCTATTTCCTCTGACCCTCTGTAAAAAGCAAGAAGGAAGTATATATGTCCGAGCAGTTTACCGGGAAAGAAAAGGTACGCATCGCCGTCATTGGGGCGGGAAAGCTAGCCAATCAGGTCCATTATCCCTCTCTGGCATCATTTGACGACGTTGAGATCGTTGGCATCTGCGATCTGGATGAGCAGCGGCTCCATGCGACGGCTGACACCTACCACATTCAGAATCGCTATACCAACTATCAGAGCATGATTGAATCCTGCACGCCCGATGGAGTCTATGCGATCGGCCAACCACATATCATGTTTGACATCTGGCTCTGGTGTTTACAGCAAGGCCAGAATCTCTACATTGAAAAGCCGATGGGCATCACCTGGCATCAGGCACAGTTATTGAGTTATCTGGCCGAGCACAAGGGCGTCATGACGCAGGTCAGCCACCAGCGCCGGAGCAGTCCATTGCTGGTCAAGATGCGCGAGGAGTGCCTGAAGCAGGGGCCGATTACCCATGCGGTGTGCGAGTTTTATAAGTATGCACAGGAGCCCTTTTTCAATGCACGGGACCATATGCTCGATGATTGCACGCATGCTATCGATACCGTCCGCTCTATGTGCGGAGGAGAAGTCGTTGGCATCGAAAGCCATTGTAAACGTATAGGGGTTCCCGATATTAACTGGATCGGCGCCCAACTCCACTTCGATAATGGGTCAACAGGCTTTGTCATCAATAGCTGGAGCAGTGGCAAACGCGTGTTCAGGGTGCAGATGCACACGCCCGGCGTCTTTGTAGATGCTGATCTGGAGGGAAAAGCGCAGCTCTATCAACATGGGGATATCGATGGGAAAGAATATAGCGCCCGGGAAGTAGCCGGGGGAGATCAATTGTTTATCTACGGTGGCTTCCGCGCAAAAAGCCGCGAGTTTATAGACTCGCTGAAATATGGAAAGGAGGTGACGACTTCGCCATTTCGTGACTGCCTTAAGACTATGGAGGTCGCCGAAAAAATTCTGGCGCGTGCCTTGCAGGCAGGAGAATAAAGACCGCATATTTGTCGTGGCCTACGCTTTGTAGAAATCGTCCACGTAAATACCGTACCTCGACGTTGAGAAATCGAAGGGGTCTGCTCTGGCCCTTAATTCTGCCAAAAAGAAAGAAAAGACACATGGATGTTACATTTAAAGATCAGGTCGTTTTAGTTACCGGCGGTGCATCAGGCATTGGCCGTGGCATAGCAGAAGCATTCGGACACTATGGAGCCTCTGTGGCGCTGACCTATTTTACCAGTGACACAGACGCCGCAGAGGTCACAGCGACCATTGAGCAAGGAGGCGGCAAAGCCCTCGCTCTCCATGCTGACCTGACACAGGAAGCCGAAGTAGAACGTGTCGTAGCGGCAACGATAGAGCGTTTTGGCAAGATCGATGTTCTCATCGCCAATAGTGGGGGCATCCTGCAACGTGCCAAAGTCAAAGACTGTTCGCTGGAGTTGTGGAATCAAGCGATCGCCGTGAATCTCACAAGTACGTTCTTATGCTGCCGGGCGGTGCTGCCACATATGGAGCGTGCAAAACAGGGCGTCATCATCACGATCAGCTCGCTTGCCGCTCACGATGGTGGTGGAGCGGGAGCCGCGCACTATGCGGCGACAAAAGGCGGTATCCTGACCTTTACCCGGTCGCTGGCGAAAGAAGTCGGTCCACAGGGGATCCGCGTCAATGGCATTGCGCCGGGCCTGATCGCAACGCGTTTCCATGATCGCTTTAGTACGCCAGAGGGGCGGCAGGCCGCGGTGAATCGCACGCCGCTGGGTCGAGAGGGCTTACCGGAGGATGTGGCTGGCGCAGCCCTGTTTCTGGCATCACCGTGGTCGACATTTATTGCTGGCGAGACCATAGAAGTTAATGGCGGACAGGGGGTTTTTTAAGTATGCAACATCAACAGGATCTCAATAAACAGGTAGTGCTGGTGGCAGGAGCAAGTAGCGGTATGGGGAAGGCCACGGCCATGGCAGCAGCGGAAGCAGGCGCGCACGTAGTGCTTGCCGCACGTGATGCTGCGGCGCTTGAGCAAATCGCGACCTCCATCAAACAAAAGGGGGGATCAGCCCTTGCGGTCGCGACAGATATGCTGAAGCGGGATGAGATAGATCACCTGCTAGAGACGGCCTTGCAGACCTACGGTCGCATTACCACCGTCGTCTACTCGGTCGGCACCAATCTTCCCCGCCGCACCATTGATGAGCTGACCGCTGAGAGCTGGGCGAACATGATGGCAATCAATGTAACGACTGCGTTTCATCTGACGCAGGCCATCGTCCCCATTTTTCGGAAGCAGGAGGGAGGGCTACTGATCTACATCTCCTCATCCTCCGCGAAAAAGCCCGATCGTTCAGGCATCTCCTACCAGGCGGGCAAGGCCGGGATCGTCGGACTTGCGCATGGCACTATGGAGGAGGAGCGCGAGCATGGCGTACGCACGACGGTTATTTTTCCGGGTCTGACCGATACGCCGATGGTGTTGAAGCGGCCAGCACCAACGCCCCCCGAGGTGATGGCTCGTGCGCTGCAGCCAGAGGATGTTGCGGACGCATGCCTTTTCGTGATGAGCCTGCCTCCACGTGCTCATGTACCCGAACTGACGCTGTATCCAAGCCGCCTCTAAGGACCACGCTTTATGCAAAATACATCATCACAGACACTTCCAAGGATAGCCGTATTACTCACGCCCGAGCGGCGCAGGCAGATGCTTTCAGCACACGCCGAGGATCAGCTTGCATCCATTGCCACAGTAACGTCCCATCAGCAGGAAACGCTGGGGCCCTCGGATCTGCCGACATTGCTCGATGGAGCGGTTGCTTGCATAACAGGATGGGGAACGCCTCCACTCGATGAGCCTCTTCTGCGTGCTCATCCACAACTGCGTCTGGTAGCCCATACGGCTGGAAGTATTCGCCATCTCGTCTCGCAATCTGCCATGGAACAGGGATTGCGCGTCTCACATGCAGCCGCCATCATCGCCGATGCAGTGGCGGAACTGGTCATTGCGCAAGCTCTCCTCTGTTTACGTCAGCTCCATCAAATCCATCAAGGCATGCAGGATGGACGCACATGGATGGAGCTACGTGATGCCTATCCGGGGCGCTTGCTCGGCAACAGGACGGTCGGCGTCGTGGGCACGGGCCGGGTTGGACGCGCTGTCGTCCATCTGCTGCTGGCCTTTGGCTGCCGGGTGCTGGCCTATGATCCGTTGCTCACCAAAGAGCAGGCAACCGGGATGAATGTTACAGCACTGCCGCTTGATGAACTGATGCGCCAGGCTGAGATCGTCACTCTGCATGCTCCTGTGCTGCCTGAAACGATCGGCATGATTGGCAAAACACAGCTGGCATTGCTCCGTAATGGAGCAATTTTACTCAATGACGCACGCGCGCCGCTGGTCGATGAGGAGGCCCTCTGGCATGAATTAAGCAATGGCCGTATTGTCGCGGCACTCGACGTTTTTAGCACGGAACCATTGCCACCCGATAGCCCGCTGCGAACGTTGCCCAATGTTATCCTCTCACCGCACACCGCCGGCCATACGATCGATACCCACGAACGCCAGGGACAGGCCATGGTCGATGAGGTGCGGCACTTCCTCCTGGGAGAAACCCTGCGCTACGAGATCACTCCTGCGCTATTCGCCACGCTGGCTTAATAGCTCAGCGGCATGGTTCATATTCACGTTGAACGATGCCGCTGAGGAATGTTCGCTTTTCTCCTGTCACCGTGCAAGGTCATGCAGGATCTCGGCCGTGGTAGTGATCGTCGCGAAGGTACCATGCAGATTATTCAAGCTCATGGTATGCACCTCTTCAGCGGCATGGAGTACCCCATCATATCCAACCCGGTCAAAGGTCGCGGTACCATCGGCGACCACATACGTTTTGAAGTCCAGATCCCCAGCCATGCGCGAGGTCGTCTCCACACACCCATTGGTCATAAACCCGGTTATAAAGAGGGTCGTAATCCCCGCGCTGCGCAGGCGCTGCTCAAAATCCGTCCCCATAAAGCCACTATGCATCCTTTTGGGAATGACCGGCTCCCCTGCCAGCGGGCGCACCATATCTCGAATCTCGGCAGCTGCGGTACCCGCTTTGAAAAGGGAGTCCGGGTGCTGCTCAAGATGTTGAAAATAAAAAACAGGCCGCTGTGTTTCCCTCCAGGCATGCAGGAGTATGGCAATATTCTGTTCCGCGTCTGGATTATTCCGGCGTCCCCATTTGGGATGATCCCAGACGTTTTGCACATCAATCAAAACCAGTGCCGCGTTTTGAGGTATCGTAACCATGTTCTCTCTCTTGTCCTTCCAATGATACATGAGACACAACCCGTGGAGGTAACCATAGTAAACACTGAAGCTGCTCAGAGAGGGTCACCGGCTCAGCGATGGAGGCGCTCCATAGCGTTTTCCCCACACACGCCGGAACTGCCGCACATCTCCAAAGCCGCTTTTAGCTGCGATGGTCTCTAAAGAGAGCGCGGTATCACGTACCAGGTGCGAGGCTACCTCTAGCCGTAGGAGCAACTGATACTGGTGGGGCGTAATACCTGTCGCCGCTTTGAATGCACGAGCTAGAGAGCGCTCGCTCGTCTGGCCTACACTGGCCAGGTCAGCCAGTGTGGCTGGCTCGCTGACATGTTCAGCTAACCAGTCCTGCACTTTGTGAATACAGGGATCAAGATGGGAGCGATATTCCAGATAGACGCTCACCTGCCTCTCCTGGCCGCTGCGACGGAAGTAGACTACCAGTTGTCGGGCGATATCGGCCGCGATGCGCGGTCCACAGTCCTGTTCAAGCAACCAGAGGGCCATGTCGATGCCAGATGTCACCCCTGCGCTGGTGATGATGCCATGATCATGCACATACAACACATCATCGAGTACATGGGAGGTCGGGTAGCAGGACTGGAGGTCTGCGGTAAACTCCCAGTGGGTGGTACAGCGCCGCCGGTGCAGCAATCCCGCCTCGCCCAGAATAGCGGTACCTGAACAGATAGACGCGATCTGTGCCCCGGCTCGATAGCTGTCCTGGAGCCAGCGCCTGGTCGCATCATCGAGCAAAGCACGATTATGACTGGGCGCTGCGCCTGTGCCTGGCACCAGGATAAGCGAGCTCCCATCAACGGCTGGGAGCGGCTGCAGATGTGCCAGGGAGAGTTGTTGGGCCGAACGGATCTCTTCAGATGCCGCGCAAAAAGCCAGGCGATATGGCAACCCCAACACCCGGACGGCGGTGTCAAAGACCTGCACCGGCCCCGCAAGGTCGAGCAACTGGACCCCTGGCAAGATGAGCACGATCACAGAACGCTGCTTGCCCTGTTTTACTTCCACGGATATTCCTTTCATGCCATAAGTATGCCTCACGCTATCGCCGCATACCAGGGACGATCAAGCCAGAATACGGACAAATCCAGCCATTTGATCTTTTCCCCGAATGTGAGCCAGATCCATAGTTTGACATCCTCCCCACGGCTCAAGCCAGGGGATTCCCGCAATCACTTGCGGGGTTTCCTGCTTCGCTGAGTCTTGCCGGATTTGGTTTTCACCGCCCCCGGTCTTACGGACTCTCCACAGGCATTGAGGACCGTGAGCCCCACGGACCTTATATTCTTTGCTGCATTGCTATCTCTGTCATGATGGACGCCACATTTTGGACACGTCCAGTGGCGTACATCGAGTGTGAGGGCTTCGTAGATATATCCACAGTCGAAACAGCGTTTACTGGAGGGGTACCATTTGTCAATTTTGACCAGATTTCGACCATACCAGTCTGCTTTGTATTCCAACAGGGTGACAAATTGCCCCCAGCCCACGTCCGAGATGGCTTTACTCAAGCTTGGGTTCTTGACCATGTTCTTGACCAAAAGGCTCTCCACGCAGATCGTTTGGTTTTCACGGATCAGTCGTGTGGAGAGCTTGTGCAGAAAGTCAGAACGTCGGTCACCAATCCGGGCGTGTATTCTGGCTACCTCGCGCTGCGCCTTCTCTCGATTCTTCGATCCCTTTTTCTTCTTCGCATGGCGGCGTTGGGCCTTCGCCAGTTTCTTCTCGTCCTGCTGAAAGAAGCGAGGGTTGCCAACGACCTCACCATCGGAAAGGGCGACAAAGGATTTCAGGCCCAAGTCGGCACCGATGGCGGTTTCACAGGGCATCAGATGAGCAATGTCCTCTTCGATCAAAAGACTGACGAAATAGCGATCTACGGCATCTTTGCTGACGGTGACACTGGAAGGGGCGACTCCCTCTGGCAAGGGGCGCGACCACACAATAGCCAGTGGTTCTTGCATCTTCGCCAGCGTGAGAACCCCATGGCGAAAGGTGAAGGCGCTTGATGTGTAGGTCGCAGATTGTTTGTTCCGTTTCTTTTTGAACCTGGGGTACTTCCCACGACCTTCAAAGAAGGTGATAAATGCCTTATCGAGATGGCGCAAGGCCTGTTGAACGGGAACGCTGGACACGTCATTCAACCAGCGATAGTCATCCTGTTTTTTCAGGTCAGTCAACATGGAGGAAAGATCTTTATAGTATAGGCGCGTGTGCTCTTTGTAGAAGGCGTCCGTTTTGAGGTGCAAAGCCCAATTGTAGGTAAAGCGTACACAGCCAAACGTCCGAGCAAGGATCTGTTTTTGCTCGTCGGTTGGGTAGCATCTGAACTTGTAGGCACGTTTCTGTGTACTCATGCTTTACATTGTAGCATATACTGTGTAAGAATTCAACAGTGCCATACCTCCATCGCGCCACCAGAAGGAACGCGCCTTCTATCACCACGGCTGAAGCCAGGAGTTTTACGGCGCGGTTTGATAAAAAGTGGGTCAAGCTCACTCACCTCATGCTTTTTATTGCATGAGGTGAGTCCTCACGTCATTTGCCTCTGCTAAGGAGATGCCAAAGCCTGAAAGGAGGATTTAGAAGAACACGCACGACTCCACATCGTTCCGCCATCGCGAGGGCGCATCGAGGTGATGTTGGGTGCGCCTGTCCAGCCGAGAGATGCCAGGTAAATGCGGCCCGATACCTCTTTCTCAGCTATCGGGTAAGGCATTGATATCACGCTCGACAAATGACTGGCAGAAGTTAAAATCGGATTCCCAGTTTGATCGCATGGGTTGGGTCGCGATAGATGGCAAGAAACGCCGCAGCCGCGTCGTCAAAATTAACCACAGGATCGACAATGCCGTCTGAAATGAGGCGTTTCTGACAAAATAGCTCAATGAGGGTTCGTGAAATACGCTCGTTATCCCAGAGCGGGTAGTCACGCAAGGGATTGTCCCAGACGGGCATACTCCCGATTAATTCCAGCCGATTATGATGCCATTCCGCTCCTAATTCCAGCTCGGTATCCCGTCCTTTGTAATATCCCAGCGTCACAATGCGCGCGCAATTGCGCACAGCCCGCATCGCTCCACTCAGTGCCTTGTAATTACCACTGGCTTCAATCGCGATATCCGCTCCCTGACCCAGCACTTTGCGTATCTCCATGCCTGCATCGCATTGCGTCGGATCAAACGTCAAATCCGCACCATACCGTTCAGCTAGCAGACGGCGTTTCTCAATTGGATCAACGGCGATCACATGTAGACATCCGCTCAATTTCAGCATCTGCACCACGAAAAGACCAATCGCTCCCAGCCCAAAGACGACTGCCACATCCCCAAGACGTGCTCTGGCATCGCGTACCGCAACGAATGCATACAGGGCGGGATCGAGACAGACGGCATCTTGTGGCGTCATCGGTTCATACAAAGGCTCTACATCAGATTCCGCCTTTGTCACCAGCTCCCAGGCGGGCCCATAGCAATAGACACGGTCGCCCGCTTTGAATTTCGTGACAGCTGACCCGACCTCGATAACACGCCCCACTGCGGTATTGCCCACCGATGAGCGGCGCGCTGATTCCCTTGCACGCTCCTGCTCACTCGTCGGGACAAAAAGCCGAAGCCCGGCATCAAATCGCTTCTCGGCATGGGGCGATTGCCCACTAAAGAGATGAAACTCTGTCCCATGCTTCACCGCAGCGAACTCTGTTTGAATCCGTACCTGGTTTGCCTGCAACTCTGCTTCCTGCTCTTCCAGGACCACGACACTCTCCGGCTTATCAACATAAAGGCCTTTAAACATGTTCTCTCCTTCTTTGAAAATCTGCGGGTAACATCAGTCGGTACTCGGACACAGAAAACAAGCCGCCCACCTTCTCTTTGAGCGGCTACAACATCAAAACAGGGCGCCGAGAGAAATACGCTTACATATACACGTCACCATCCATGATTCATGCACACCTCAATAATATCCTCTCAACGCTATCTGCCAACTTCATACCAGGTTCCCTCAGCAGCATTCACACCAGAAGGAACTTATAGCTATACAAAACGGATCTTAGTCGTTGATCTCGATGAGACAACCTTCATTCGCTCGTAACACAAAATTGGTTAGCTCGACCTGATCGTTGCGATCCAGGAAGGTTGACAATACAACATTCCCCTGCCTGGCATGGTCGAGATGGAGCTGCTGCTCCTGACTGGAACAGTTTAATGCCACAAGATACCGCTTGCCTTCTTGCTCCCTGATATATACAAAGCAGTCATCAGGCACTCCATCCAGGGATGTGTAGCTGCCCGTGGTGAGTGCCGGGATGGATTGTCGGAGTGACAACAACTTTTTTACGAGGGCAAGGTAGGAACGCTCATCATGTTGCTCCATCTGTACGTTCACATGCTGATAATCCTGGGACAATGGCAGCCAGCTCGTAACGCCGGGTTGGGTAAAACCTGCTCCAGGTTGGCTATTCCATTGCATTGGTGATCTCTGGGGATCTCGACTATGCTGAGGATTATCCTTTCCCTGGGGATCATGCATCATTTCCGGCGGTACAACGACGTCTTGCATGCCCAGTTCGTCCCCGTAGTACCATGTTGGCGTTCCTCGCAGGGTCAGCAGCAGCATGTGCGCGATGCGTGCCTGCTCTTTTCCAATACGACTGGCGATACGGGAGCGGTCATGATTCCCTAACACCCAGTTCGGCCACGCTCCTTCTGGCAGTGCCTTTTCGTACAAATCTACACAGGCGCGAATAGTACTGGCGCTCCAGGCCGCGAGCTCGATGAATTGGAAATTAAATGGCAGATGAACCTCGTCTAAAGACTGCCCATAGTAATGCATCAACTGTGGCACCGGCAGATAGATCTCGCCAATAAACACGCGTTCGTCATAACGGTCTACGAGAGATCGCATCTCTTTGATAACATCATGCACTTCAGGCTGATTCTCGGTGTAGCGACCTTCCTGTCTTGCATAGGGTGGATCACCAGGCTTCCATCCCGGTCGGTTTGGATTATCCCGGAACTGGGCGTCTTTGATCATCATCCATATGACGTCCACGCGAAAACCATCGACACCCCGATCCAGCCAGAAACGCAGCACATCGTACATCGCTGCTCTCACTTCTGGATTTCTCCAATTGAGGTCCGGCTGCTTGACATCAAACATGTGCAGATAGTATTGTCCACTGCCCTCATCAAATTGCCACGCGGAACCACCAAAAAAGCTCGTCCAGTTGTTGGGTGGACCACCATCAGCCGCTGGATCACGCCAGATATACCAGTCGCGTTTGCTGCTTTCCCGGCTTGAGCGGGATTCGACAAACCAGTCATGCTCATCAGATGTATGATTGGGGACAAAATCTACAATGATTTTTATGTTGCGCCGATGGGCTTCATGCAGGAGGGCATCAAAATCCTTCAAGGTGCCAAACAGTGGATCGATATCAATATAGTTAGCTATATCATACCCAAAATCTGCCATTGGCGATGGATACACTGGCGATAGCCATATTGCATCAATCCCCAGCCATTCTAAATAATCGAGCCGTTGCGTAATTCCTGCCAGATCTCCAACACCATCTCCGTTACTATCCATAAAGCTACGAGGATATATCTGATAAACAACTCCAGTCTGCCACCATTTATGAATTTGTGCCATAAACATTTACCCCTAGTAAATACCTTTGAACAAGGATTAAGTATCCATTAACAGGTTCTATCCAGGTTGATACACCTGTGATAGGTCCATAGGACCACCCACATCGCATTCTCCATTGATGTGATTCTATTTATCTTACAATATTGTCATCCATAGTGCTCTGTCAACATTAATTTCAGTATCCTGGTACCAGCCATGATACTAAAAAGTCTTTCATTTAATTTCTCTCTGATATTCATAGCATTGACATTCGTAAGCAAATGCTTTTGAGATAAACATTGACATACTCAAGTGAACATTCTATAATTCATAAGAGAAACGCTAAAATTTAGCCGTAAGCGCGTAACGTTAGCCACCGCATTTTGACTGTTTGATGTTTCACATCGCAGGAGATTTGCGCCCATGGCTTTTTTTATTGCCTCGCATGCTCCTCTTGTGTGAAGGATCACATTTCAACAGAGAGGAATAGCAAGGATACCATATGCCGGAAAGCAGCGAGGATATTCAAAATATGGAGGAGGCCGCCCTTCTCCCACCTACTCCCGAAGAAGCCCTTGTTTCTTCGCACGACTCTCATAAAGTACTTCGTTCACGCGATTTTCGCCTCTTGATTATTGGCTCCTTCCTGGCCTCTTTTGGCCAGCAGATGGTGACCGTCGCCATTGGCTGGGAATTATATGATCGTACCGGTTCCGCCCTCGTTCTTGGCGGCGTGGGACTGGCACAGATCATTCCCGTCATTGTGCTTTTCTTGCCCGCGGGCTATATTATCGACCGCTATAACCGCAAAGCGGTCCTCATTGCCAGTATCGCGCTTCAGATCCTGTCGATGCTCGGTCTGGCAACGCTGTCCTTCACGCACGGACCACTCCTGCTGGTCTACCTTTGTTTGCTCGCGCTTGGCACAGCTCAATGCTTCAGCCAGCCGGTCAGCCAGGTCTTGCTGTCTCAGGTGGTCGATGTGGATGCGTTTGAAGACGCGACGAAGTGGCGCAGTAGCATCACACAATTATCAGCGGTCCTGGGGCCGGCCACAGGCGGCTTTTTGATCGGGCTCTTTAATGGATCTACCGATGTGTATATGATCAGCACGGTTCTCTCACTCATCTTTATCGTACTGCTGATATTCATGCGTCTCAAGCATCAGCAGGTGCGCAAGGCTGGTCGCCCGGCACCGGGTGAGCTACTGCAGGGGCTGCGTTTCCTGAAACAGACACAGGTCTTGTTGGCGGCCATTACGTTGGATCTGTTTGCGGTCCTGCTGGGCGGGGCAACATCGCTCTTGCCTATCTTCGCCAAAAGTATTTTGCATGTTGGGCCCTTCGGTCTGGGCTGGTTACAGGGAGCGGATTCTGTGGGGGCGGTCTGTATGGCGCTGCTGCTTGCCTATCGTCCACCTTTCAAACATGCCGGTCGGACCCTCTTGCTGGCCGTGGCTGGCTTTGGGGCCGCGACCATTGTGTTTGGCCTCTCGCACTGGTTCTGGCTCTCGCTGCTCGCGCTCTTTGTGCTTGGCGGTCTGGATAATATCAGTGTGGTGATTCGCTCGACGCTGGCCCTGGTCCGAACTCCCGATGAGATGCGTGGCCGTGTGGGCGCGGTCAGCTCACTCTTTGTGGGAACGTCAAATCAGCTTGGTGGCTTTGAATCAGGACTGACCGCGCAGGTGTTTGGTCCGATCGTTTCAGTAGTCGGCGGTGGTATCGGAACCATCCTGGTTGTGATCCTGGTCGCGAGCCTCTGGCCCGATATGCGCACCCTGCGCACCCTGCGCGCGGATCACAACCAGGATAATCACCACTGATGAACCCTATGTTGAGGCTCTACGGTAGCTACCTAAGGCCCATTTTTGCCTTGAGGGCAAGGATGCGCTGCACCGACTGATTCAGGCGATCCTGCGAGATGCGTCCCGATTGTACGGCCGAGGTCACGGCATTGACGACTGCCGCCAGGCGATCAGGTGCCATCGGACATTCAACGATATCGTTGCCCGCGAGGATAGCCTGGACAGTGGCCTCGGCGATCGCCTGCGAGGGATCGCTATATCCCTGCTTTTGCATGGCCTGGAGCAATCCGCCGGCCTCCATCTGGTCGGTCACGACGACGCCTTGATAGCCCAGCTGGCCGCGCAGAACCTGATTTATCAGGACTGGCGAGAGCGAAGCTGGTTTGTTTGCGTCATACGCGGGGACCATGACGTGCGTTGTCATGATCATTCCAGGTTGACGCGCTAGCAGGGCACGAAACGGTGCGAAATCGGTGGAATTGAGCTGGGCCTGGCTGTGCGTGATGGTTGCCAATCCATTGTCGGGATTGGCCGAGGCGGAGCCGAGGCCGGGCCAGTGCTTCAGCGTTCCCTGTACGCCGTTCTGCTGTAAGCCATCCAGAAACGCTCCTGCATATTTGGTGACATCACCGGGTGTCGAACCAAACATCCGGCTCTGATCAATGGCCCCTCCTTGATAGACATCAACCAGCGGAGCAAAATCGGTGTTGATGCCATTAGCCAGCATGCGCTGAGCAGCTTGACGCGCCTGGGCATACACCTTGTTTGTATCACCTGTCGCGGCCAGACTGCCGGGCGAAAGAGTGGACCCGTAATACGGGGCCAGCCGATCGACGGTTCCTCCCTCATCATCTGTTGCTACGATCAGCCGCTGGTTGGCATGTGCCTGCATGTCATGTACCAGTTGTGCCAATCCGCTCTGGGTACTCGGCATGAGTGCCCCGCCGTACTGGGTGAAGATGATGACGTTGGCGATATCCCATTGTTGCAACGGCTGATTCAACGCGGAATTATAGCCGTTGGTGTAGACGGGCAGCATGAGCAACTGACCGATCTTTTGCGTCTGAGTCATGTGGCTGATATACGCATTGAGACTCTGGTTCTGCTGCCCGCTGACCTGATTGGCAAGGGGAGCGTATGTCGATGATTGTGTGGAGGCTGCTTGATGAGCATGCACAGTCCCCAGGGCTGAAGACATTGGCCGCTCGGACGTGTTTGAGCTGTGCCATATCTGCCCAAACGTAAAAACACAGGCAATGCATAGCGCAAGGACCACGAGCATGGCGCTGAACAAGGAGCGTCGTAAGCTCCTGCCAGGAGTCCTTGACTGCTGTTGGTAAGGGAATATCATAAGGGATGCCTTTCATTTCCAGAAATCACTGTCTTTATCTCTATCTCTGCTACTTATTCCGCTTTACAATAAAGGCACAGACATCTTTTACCCGAAATACAGGAATAAGCACGCATCTCATCGGTTCACCTGTCGTGAGCCATCTCACATCTCTCTTGAAATGTGGGAAATATGAGGGCGTGTCATGTGCTCTCTGTTGATTGGTAAGGGGGTAATGGGCCACGATCAATGTGATGTTTATGGCCGCGCTGTCTCGCGTAAGGAGACAGGCATAGTATGGAGGTCCTACAGGGTCGGAAATATTGGCATCCCCTGCCTTGCTATCGTCCAGGGCACTGCCGCCAGCAAAGCCGTGCGCATAGTGAAACTATGTTGGCAGCGCTAGCCGCATTACAGCCAGGTTGACGATAGTATATCAAGAGCCCGCTAACGACATTTCTCATTACAAGCAGGCTGCGTTTCCCACCATAATATCATAACCATAGGTACAGTGTCACTACTGTTGACAGCACTCTTTCTTGCCGAGCAACTCCCCACCTTCCTCCGAACAGCGCTTTCCCCTCGTCACTGCCGCGTATCTACTTTCTCATTCACACACACTTGACATTGCCCATTGGATCAGATAAAATCATCTAAACATGACACATGACTCATATATCATCCAGTATATACAGCAGGAGAAACGAGCCATGACAACCAACCTCATCATTCCCGGTATTGCGCAGCACACAGTCAAAACAGACCGGTTAACCGTCGCCTATCTTGAAACTGGCACAGGACCCAACCCGATCGTGCTGGTACACGGGAACTGCTCTTCCTCTCTCTTCTTCCAGGATTTCATGCTCGAACTGGCGGCAACCAATCGCTATACCATCTATGCTCCTGACATGCGCGGGTATGGCGATAGCGAGGTTCTTCCACTCGATGCGACACGCGGTATTCAGGATTTTTCCGATGACCTGGATGCGTTTGTGCGCGCATTGAAGCTGCCTCCATTTCATCTCCTGGGATGGTCGCTGGGCGGGAATGTCGCAATGCAATATGCCATCGATTATCCGGGAACCCTGCGCTCATTGACACTGGAAGCGCCCGGTTCTCCCTTTGGCTTTGGGGGTACGAAAGAGGCCGATGGTATTCCTGTATGGCCAGATTACGCCGGCAGCGGTGGTGGTACCGCCAATCCAGGTTTCGTGCAGCGACTGCAACAGGCCGATCGTGGCAGTGATGACGTTTCACCCCGCACGACGATGAATACCTTTTATTTCAAACCGCCATTTCGAGTAGCTCCTGAACGTGAAGAGATCTTTGTCAGTTCCATCAATTCGACCCGCGTTACCCCCGGTAATTATCCGGGCGATTTCACCCCATCTCCTCACTGGCCCAACATGGCACCAGGCACACAGGGGGTCAATAATGCCCTCTCACCCAAATATCTCCACCAGGACAACTTCGCTCAGTGTCAGGTCAAGCCAGCGGTGCTCTGGCTCCACGGTGCGGATGACCAGATTGTCTCCGATACCTCCTTCTTCGACATAGGCTTTCTTGGGCAGATTGGGGCGGTCCCGGGTTGGCCCGGTGCTGAGCTATATCCACCACAACCAATGAAGACGCAGGTGCGCACCGTTCTGGATCGTTACAGCGCCAATGGCGGTCACTATAGAGAAGTTGCTTTGCCTGATTGCGGACACTCGCCGCACATCGAAAAGCAAGCAGAGGTCATAAACATCTTTACAGCGTTCGTGGATGAGCATTCTTGAAAACTCTTCCGGCTAAAGCCTGGGAAGTTCTGAGTAATCCTTCCACGCTTCCAACTATCCTCGTCGCTGGGCTCCCGATCCAGCGTGATCTGTTGCGGGAGCCCATACTTCGCCGATGTGCTCGCGAACGTGTGTAATGCTGTTTCCGCGATGGAATCGGAATGCACATGGGCATCGAACTGCTGCAATTTCTGCATTGTATTTTTATTTTTTTGCTTGATCTGTAGCGCTGCTATTTTTGAGTTGGGTCTGGAAATCATCAGCTTTCTGCTGGAGTACACTGATGAGCAAGTTGGGTGTCAGGCCGAAAATCGCTGCTACGATGATGCCCTGTAAATTACTATTGAGATTATAAATCTCACTCAGTATAAAGGAGCTTGGAACCGTTGATGCTTTGGTAAGCGTGAAAGAAAATATCGCAACAACCAAAACCCCACCAACAGCAGCCATACCGGAAAGGATAGGCGTAACGACGATGCGCGCTAAGGTAAGACCATAGTCGCTGATAGCTTGATCTGCTTGCGCTTCGGTATACAGCCGGCCAAAAAGTCCAACCATCGCCCCCACCAGATAATAGATGGTTGCCGCCTCGATCGAGGACGGTACTGCCCCCGCGACAATAGCAGCACAGAGCAGCGCGTATGTAAGTAGCCCGGTATAGAGCGTTATCCCTGTGAGCTGATTGCGCATACGAACTAGCCCTTCCCATAGGCCATCACGAAATTCATTGATAGTCTGTTTGACATTATGTATTGCATTCCGAGCCTCATGATCCATTTCCATATCATGTACTTTTACAGGCTCTGTAGCTCCACCATTGCTACCGCCATCATCTTGAGCAATGGTATCCATATATTGTATCGCCAATGGGCTCAGATTCTTGACAGCCAGTCTGAGTTTCGTGAGGGTAGCGTTTCGTGAGTCAATAGAGGAGCCCTCGAGACTTAGCTCATCATGGTAAGCTTCCCTGATCACCTCAAGGCGCGGCGCGATATCAATCATGGCTTCCTCAGCACGATGAATGAGATTCCATGCATTGAGATATCCCGTTCCCACTACCCAGCGCAAATCATGGTGATCCAGTTCTTCACGAATAGCATCAAGACTATCACTTACCTTTATAAAACTACTCTTACATTGAGAGGGGCGGTTACCTTGAGCCTCTTTTAATGCAGCGTAACTGGCTCGCAAGGCACGCTCATGGCTCTTGATGTGATGACTACTCAATGCATTTACATTATCGAATGTAGTGATGCGCATGAAAGGTATAGAGAATAACAACCACAGAAGAAGAGTGATTGCAAAGCCAGCGAGAATAGCTATCCAGCTATGAGGTGCCCAGGGTATCAAGCTGTATAACGGTTGCGGTATCGGTGAGAAGTAGAGGATTGCGGTGAGTATCGCCGCTGCGATAGTGACTGGAATGGTGCTTCCAGTGAGTACTAACGCGGCGGGATACAAGTTCTTTTTTTTCGTTCTTCCCCCACCCTCTCCAGGCTTTTGAGATGTAGCGCCGGGTTGTTGAGGTATAGGAACTTGTTGCTCTGCCACCTGTAACCTCCTGCTTCCTGCAAACTGCAATCTACATCGTCTTCATATACATTCCTGGGGACTCACTTTTTTTATATCCTGCTGAGCCCCCAGGAGTGCTATTTAATGCACTCGTTCTGCCAATGGTTTCCATAGTGCAAGTCCCAGCGGAGTAAGCGCTCGCGTTGTATGCAATGAGTCCTCCAGCTGCTTCAATTGAGGAAGTAAGTTCTTTTCTTGTTGATAGCAATATCCATCATCAGAAAGACCTTTTTCTTGACAAAGACGGTAGAATAGCAGAACGTTTGCAAAGGCATGATAGGCAAGAAGGATAGCTCTAATGGGCCGCCCTCGCTGTTTTATAGGGGAATAATACAGTGTGGAGTCCGAGCCATCGTCAACGTCGCCAACGCAAGAAAGCAAGTGAAAATACTGGTGAGTCGCCTCATGTACCAGCATTTCTGCCAGGGCTGCAAGCGGGGCGGGGAAAGAGATTGTTACTACACCTGGCCGATCTGCATAGCTACCGCTAAAAACGAAATCGTTCTTACTCTGCAGTGGAATAATGTAACGGACGACACACTCTACCCAGGGCAAATAGATGTCGGCGTGATCGCGGAGCAGCATAATAGCAGCCTGACACCTGTCTGGCACCTCATCTGGCGTAGGATTTTGTGCTAAGTTGCAGATAATATCATCAAATGTCGAATAGTTGAGTGCATTGAGATGTAGTACGTCTATACGCCGCTGGCCGGTGTTAATCTGTGGAAGCTGTTCGGCGTCTTCGCCATTCCAACCTTCGTTGTCTCGCCGAAATGTCACTTGCTTTTCTTCACCTTGATAACGTAATCGAATAGTTACCTGCCTGCTCTTACTTGAGACAGTGAGCCAGTCCGCAGTTGGCAAGAGCCATCTCCCCCACTTTAGTCGTGTGGGCGTAGTAAGCTGTAAGCTCCATTCATTCGTTAATTGGTTATTAGAAGAATACTGTAGTTGCAAAGCAAGTGCGGCTGCAGTGCGCACATAGTCGTTTTGGCTACCGGATATAAGTGCCTGCTTCACCTCCCCGAAGGCAAGATTCCAAACGGTATCGAACGTGGCCTTTTCGTGCTCAAGCCATGCTTCAAAAAAGGCAAGTAGCCCGCTACTTCTGCGTTGCAGATCTGCTCCAAACCGCGCAAGAAAGCGCCTACAGAGTTCTTGCGCGTAAGTGACCGTTATTATTTCTAAAAAGTCGTTGGAAAAGTTTTCCTGGGGACACGAAAAGCCCTGGTACAGACGATCCTCCCAACTCATATGATCACTCCTGTTGGCCGACTTCTTCCAGGCGGAAAATCACTTCATCTCAGGTTATCTACCAATTAGGGTTAGCAGGTATGGCGAGGCTGAAATACTTACCATCTTCACTCAACATGAGACCTGCCTGGCAAAATACATCCAGGGCACCTCGTATCTCATCCTGCGGGAAACGTTGCCCACGCGGTAAGCCTTCTAAATATTCTACTACTTGTGGAACGGTACGCATGGTCTCACTACAATACTCATACATGAGAGCCAGTGGACCTTCAAAAACAAATGGTATCATCTTGTCTATCCCACGATTATCATCGATAAACAAGGCATCATTGGTTCGCCTATAGGTCAGGGTATAAGATGAGCCTGCTTCCCATCGCCGTCGCCACTCTTTCACCCATTCGCACGTTTCATAGTGCACATCGTCATTGGTGGTATTATCCATCTGATAGTCGAAAAAGTAAGCTATCTTGTCAATTTCCACATATGCAGGGTAGACGTAGTTATAACTTGCCTCCGGTCGCACGTCATGAATTGGAAACGCGCCCTGCTCAGTGAAATATGGAGAGAACCGTTCTAGCCAGACACGGCTGGTACCTCCCGGAGGCTGCAAGTGAGGAATCAGCTTCAGTACCTCTAGTTCTCGCCGATAGTCTTCCTCTGTCTCACCGGGGAAGCCCCAGATGAGATTCCAGCTGACGCGAATCTGGTAGTAGCAACACCACTTGAGCAAACGAACGTTTTGAAGCATGGTACTCCCCTTTCGCATTAATTGGAGTACATGGCTGCTCATACTCTCGATACCAGGCTGAATCCATCGAAGGCCGCCACGGTAGAGCGTCTGAAGTTGTTCGCGAGAAAGATTGGCTTTGACCTCATAGAAAAACTGGTAATCGGTCTTTGCTTCTGAAATTACAGTGAAAAAATTCTTCACATACTTCATGTCGAGAATATTATCGGTCGCCCCAAAAAGGCTGATATGGTGCTTGCGGGTGAGTTCTGAGAGTTCAGTCAGGACATGCTCGGGGCTTTTAGATCGATAGGTTATGCCGAGTCCATTGAGGCCACAAAAAGTACAATGGTGCTTTTGTCCCCACCAGCAGCCGCGAGAAGTTTCAAATGGAATAATCCCATAAGGTTTTAGGCCAAGACGTTTGGTGCGCTCGAAATACTCGTCGTAATTTGGCACAGGTAGTATATCCATATTGCGCACTGGTGGCGCTTGACCATTGAACTGCACTTCTTCGTTTACTCTTCTCACGAGGCCGGGAAGATCCTTCGGCTGTTCATGAGCTGCCAGACAACGCAGAAGAGCAGGAAAGGCAATGTCGCCCTCACCTACTACTGCATAGTCAATAAATGGAAACGCCCGCACATACTCCGGACCCATCTCACCCTCCATATTAGCGCCTCCAAAGAGGATCTGTACCTCCGGATAGCATTCTTTGATGCGACGAGCAAGGGCCAGGCAAGCTACATGTTGTTGATGGGTAGAACTGAAGCCTACAACCTGGTAACGTCCCCAATCCACACTTGCCAGACAGTCCTCAATATAGCGCGGCAGGATTTCGTGACGCAGGGTACTGAGATAGCTAGTATCCTTGCCAACGCCCTTAAGCCACTCGGTTTCTTTCGGAAATGCCCTGAAGTATGCAGCATCATCTGCAGATACATCCTGCCCAAAGGCTGCAATCGAGAAGAGCCATTCACTGGTCAGGCAGCCGCGATGATCACAAAGGCCCTCATAAACTTCAGGATCTATCCGAACGGCCAGGTCCAGATTGAAATGAAGAGCATCGGTGGAAAACCCGGCTTGCTCTGCAATGGATGTGAGCAGGCCAATCTGGATAGAGGGTCGCTGAAAAGTGAGAAATGGCATACAGACAAGGGCGACACGGAATCCAGGAATAGGATTGGAGGACTGGAAGTTCGATATTTCTACTTGCATGGTTCCCTCATTGTAACAGTACTAAGTAGAACAGCATAAATTACTGAGGCTAATGCTACCACGCTGCGAACGAGATCAAGAGAAGCTACCATATCACAAAAAAGGCAAAAAACCATTTTGTACTTCATCTTTGAACTTTGCAGTGGTTCACTATATAAAAATATATCTATACCACGGAGAGAGGAAAAACTTCACTATTGTAACGGAAGCACTTCAATGGTTTCTAGTAAGGTTGGAATCATATCATAGTTTAAAATTATACATACATATTCAGTTTTGTCAAGCGATGTTTTGACTATATCAGGACCTTGACACAATATAATTTTTATGTTATCAAATATGCATTGAGTTCAATATGTTGCTCCCTGGCATTGGAAACTTGTAAGCAGACGTATACAAGATAAGACGCATAGAAGGGATAAAACTCTTTCCATGTGGCACTAAACCATTTCTCTTAAGCGTCGTAATCGATTAACTAGATCCATACTTGTCAGCATTTCCATTCACTTTGTATATAGGGGTCTTTTTGCTCCAAAAAAGGAAGGGAGAACCAGTATGTCTACTCAAGATCCTCAGCAAGGGAACACTCCATCGCAAGGGCCAGACGATGCTTCAGCGATCCAGGTCAATCTCCAGGGTATTGGTCTTGATCAGGATGCCATAGAACGTGTTCAGCAAGCTTTGAAGTCCGCGTTGGATAAGGAGCTTGCTGCGCAGCCTCAAGGTGCCGGGTTAAGTAGCGTCTTCGGCAAGGGAGAAGTATCATTTACTTCAGCACCTGAATTGTAAGATGATAACTTTTTCTCACGCCAATCGACACGCCAGCTAGCGGTGATATATGCACTGCTATGGGATGCAATATAAACTCATAATTGATCTTCTTACCGTATATATAGTTCAATTCTCTCTAATACGGTAATTTTTGCTCGGAGAATGTTTGCCTGCCGATAAGTCGGCAGGCAAACATTCTCTAGAAAGAGAATAAGAAAAAGTTCGCGGGCATGATCTCTCGATGTCACTGTAGTACATTAGCACTCTTCTTCGCGTTGGCCAATCGTTTTGCTGCTAAAGATATTTCCTTCATAGGTGAGCTGAACATATACGTCTATGCTACCGGGGAGGTCATACACAATGGATCCGTCTGGAAGTATCCTCAATGTGGTTGTTCTGAAGGTCGCGTCACGATGCAACCTCAATTGCTCTTATTGTTATGTATACAACAAAGCGGACGCAACCTGGAAGCAGCGCCCTGCTATTATGTCTGAATCTGTTTTTGAGGCTTCGTTGGAGCGTATCCGTCGGCACTGCTTATTTTCTGGACAAAAATCGATCACACTCCTGTTTCATGGAGGGGAACCTTCCCTGGTTGGAGTGAAACGTTTCGATGCCTGGTGTACTAAAGCGCGTCAATCATTGGAGGAGATAGTAGAAGTTCACTTCATGATTCAGACCAATGGGACACTGCTTAACCGGGCATGGGCAAAGGTGTTATTGAAACATCAGGTGCGGGTTGGTGTCAGTATGGACGGTCCTGAAGAGTTACATAACACCTATCGAGTAGATCACAAAGGGCAAGGTTCCTACGAGAATGTGGTGCGAGGCTTGAATGTGCTGCGAGAGGAGAATGTGCCGTTTGGCATCTTATCGGTCATTCAACTCGGAGCCGACCCACTTGTCATTCATCATCATTTCCTATCATTGGGGTGCAAGAGCATCAGCTATATTCTCCCTGATTTTACGCATGATACTATCTTGCCGATTCGCGAGCGTTATGGTCCGACTCCTTGTGCTGATTTTCTCATTCCTATTTTCGATGATTGGTGGTTCAACGGAACTCTAGAAGTGCGAATAAGAGATTTTTGGAATGTTGCCAGACTCATTATGGGAGGCGATAGCTTAACTGACTCTCTGGGAAATAATCCCTTCCATTTCATTTTTGTGGAGACGGACGGTAAAATCGAGGGGCTTGACGTTTTGCGCGTGTGTTCAGAGGGTATGACCAATACAACGTTAAATGTGCAGTACGCTGATTTTCGAGATATTGCGCAGGTAAGTGCGCTCCATACACGTGCGATATTCACGGGAATGCCTCTGCCTGAGGCTTGCTCTTCCTGTCCAGAACGGGACACTTGTAGTGGAGGGTATCTTCCTCACCGTTATTCAAAACAGCGAGGCTTCGATAATTCAAGTATCTGGTGTGCTGATCTGCTGCGGCTATTTGCCCATATACGCTCTCGCATGGGAGTTTCAATCGAAGAAACACAATTGCGTCGTCAAGTGCTACGTGAGAAGGCACTGAATCTAATCTAAGCATCGAAGAAAGGATAACCTGAACATGGATATTGAGCCTCTGCCTTCCGATCAGACAGATGACCGCTTCGGTGATGTTCCTTTGGACCCCTGGGGAGAACTCATTGATCCAGAGCCCGACGGGGCAGGACTGGCTGGCCCATTCCGCTATCCTGCAACATTGTGTGGTAATACCCCAAACTTCCAGGTGTATTACAATCCGAATCTGGATTCTGCTGGTGAGACACTTGCCAATAGGGTCCTGGCAACATGCGAGAAGGATTATCAAACTATCTCAGACTACTTTGGGAGCCTCACTCCACCAGGTTTCCCTTGCAACGTTATCGTTGCCTCGGAAATCACAGGAGCATGGCATGCTGATTGTAAAGCCACAGATATTTACTGTCAGGCGATAACCAAACCTGGTCTGGATATTGATGCTACTCCCTTCGCGCTTGCTGCTGAAGTCATCGAAGTGTTCTCGGCTGCACATGCCAGTGGCTGGGATTGTGAAACGAGTGCTGGTGAGGGGCTTTCGCGGGTTCTGGCAACCGAACTTTATCCGGCAGAACTGGGTATCTTCGCCACCGCTAATGTATGGCTGAATACACCATCACGTCCAGATTTTGTTAATGTGAACGATACTACAGATAGGCATCCAATCTCAATTGGGTGTTCAGTCTTATTCCTGAATTATTTGCGCTACCAACTAGAATTCACCTGGAAGGAGATCATTCAGGCGGGAGCCTCGACACTCACACAAACCTACCAGAACCTGATAAAATCGCGGGCCAATTTAACAGCATCGGATGATGTTTTTCAGCAATTTAAGGACCTTCTGCAAGCTTACTTCCCTGTAGGGACTCCAGCCAAACTAAAAAATGATAACCCGTTCCCGTTAGCAACTCCGGGGACGACTACAGTGACAGGTTCTTAGCTCGACTTTCTACATTACCCATGGGGAGGCGAAGCAGTCAGCATTGCTCAAAAGTTTTCCGCAGCTGCTTAAGCTTACGGTGAGTTAGCGAAGTAGTAACATCAGAGGGAGAAGCAGTTTGATTCCAACCCCTGTTCCAAAACGAAGTGAGGTCTCCAGAGAATATACATGGGATCTTGAAGGCATCTTTTCATGTGATGATGATTGGGAGCGCGATTTTCAGGCACTTGAGAAGCGTATTCCCGAATTCGAGATCCTCAATGGGATGCTTACTCAGAGTGGACAGATGTTGTTAGCGGTTTTACATGAACGTGATGAGTTGATTGCTGAAGTCGAACGCCTCCTCGTCTATGCTTCTATGCGCAGGGATGAGAACAATACACGGCGTCAGTATCCCCAGATGGTTGATCGTTCTATGCAACTATACGTTCGCATTACTACTATTGCTTCTTCTATTGAGCCAGAAATATTAGCGTTACCACAAACAACAATTCATCATTTTATAATGGAGACGCCGGGTCTGCAAATCTATGCCCATCAACTGCACGATTTGGATCGAAGGCGTCTCCATGTACGCTCATCTGAGGTAGAGGCTATCCTCGCTGAATTCGGCAAAACTACCGATGCTTCGGAAACCATTTTCACTATCATGGGTACCAGCGATTTACACCTACCCACGCTTTCAGATGAGGCTGGTAGACAGATCCTCTTAACGAAAGGAAACTACCAGATCTACCGACAAAGTGCCGACTCTCGTATCCGGCGACAGGCGTTTGAGAAAATGCATAGCGCATTTTACAACCATCGGCATGCTATGGCCGCTGTATTGGCATCTAAAGTAAAGAGCAATATCTTTTATGCTAGACAGCGGGGTTATGATTCTTGCTGTCAGCATGCTCTTGCGCGCTATAATATTCCTCTTTGCGTCTACGATAATCTGATCGATACTGTCAATAAACATATTCCATTACTTAATCGGTATATGAAATTGCGGAAGCGTCTGTTGGCACTCGATACATTACACATGTATGATTTATATGTCCCTATTATTACACCTCTTCATCAGCAAGAGATCAGCTACCAGCAGGCTTGTGATACGATCCTTGTAGCATTAGCACCGCTAGGAGAGCATTATATTAGCAATCTCAAGTCAGCAATCAAGGGGTGCTGGATCGATGTCTATGAGACGGCTGGCAAAAGCAGCGGAGCATATACTAGCGGAGCATATAGGTCTCATCCGTTTGTCTTCTTAAATTTCCAGAATGATTATGATAGTATGTACACCCTGGCACACGAACTCGGACATGCTCTACATGCCTTTTATAGTTGCGCCCACCAGCCCTATGTCTATAGTGCGCCTACCACTTTCCTGGCGGAAGTAGCATCGACATTGAATGAATACTTGCTAACCGAGCATCTACTCAAAACAACTTCTGATCCTACCAGGCGTCTGGCAGTCCTGAACCATTCACTAGAAAGGTTTCGAGGAATACTTTTCAGGCAAACCATGTTCGCGGAGTTTGAGCAACAGATTCATAGTCATGCAGAGCAGGGTGAACGCTTGACAGCAGATATGCTCTGTTCTTTGTACCACACACTCAACGAGAAGTACTATGGAGAAGAGGTCATTGTCGATGAATTGATCGATATTGAGTGGGCACGCATTCCTCATTTCTATCGTACCTTCTATGTCTACCAATATGCCACGGGCTTCTCTGCAGCTTCTGCTCTGGCCCAACAACTCCTCCGAGACGGAAAGCCAGCCGCTACGCGCTACATTGAGCTACTCTGCTCAGGCAGTAGTGATTACAGCATTGATCTCTTGAAGAACGCGGGGGTAGATATAACGTTACAGGAGACCATGCGCGGAGCGTTAACCCTCTGCGAGGCACATTTGTCACAATTGGAACAACTCATTCCGTAGCTGGTAAAAGAGATGCAGAGGTCGTGAACATCTTTACAGAGTTTGTGGATGAACATTCCTATTCAAGTGGGCCATAAAGAACAGCAATCGCCAGGATTTGTATGGTAGGCAAACGGTGGGGATGAGCTCATACAAAAAGGCGGAACCTGTACAATAAAGTGTACGAGGTTCCGCCTTCTCTCGCTTCGCAATAGGGCGTCTCTATTTAATCGAAACAACGCTGGAGGTACCGACCTGACTTAAGGGGTCTTCATCACCAGGTACACCGGGTGTAAATTTGACCTGGCTCACGAATATTACGAGCGCTAAAACGAAACACAATACTCCACCTATGGCTAGCGTTCGTTGGGCACCAATGATTCCTGAGACCCAGCCAGATGCCAGATTTCCAAATGGAGCAAGGCCAAAGATGATCAATGCCAGAATACTCAGCACGCGGCCCCTCATCTCTTCAGGCACTAATGTCTGCACTGCCGTATTGGCTATGGTAGAAGACATCACCATACACACGCCCACCAGGACCAATACACTACATGCAACCTGTATATTGTGCATCATCGAAAATGCGACGCAGGCCAGTCCACCGATCGCACAGGTCCAGACGAGCATGCGCGAGCCGTTTGCCATGCGACGGGTTAACATGACGACCAGTAATGAACCTACCAGGGCTCCCATACCAACTGCTGAGTTCAGTTCACCGAGACCAATGGCATTTGTGTGAAAAACGTCGCGCGCGAAAAGCGGGAGCAGTGCCGCGAAAGGATATACCAGGAAAGCGATCACCAGTTGCAGCAACAGGATCATTCTGAGCACTTTATGCTGCACCGTATATCTTAAACCTTCACTCAGATCCTTCAAGACGCGTTGTTTACCACTCGTCCGGCTGCTCTGCACCCCAAATTTCATGACCAGTAAGGGCACAATAACAAACACATAACTCAATGCGTTCAGATAGTACGCACCGGCAATGCCAACCAGTCCGATTGAGATGCCCCCCACAGCAGGACCAATGACCCGTGATAGATTAAACTGGACCGAGTTTAAGGCGATCCCCTGCTTCAAATCTTCCGCGGGCACCAGATCGCCGATGAAAGCCTGCCACGCTGGAAAACCAATACAGCTGAAGATGCCATTGAGTAACGCCAGTGCAATGATCTGCCAGACAGTAATCAGGTGCAGCGTGGTCAACACTCCCAGTAACAGTGCCGTTACCATATACACAATTTGCACCACAGTGATCAGCCAGCGGCGGTTCATGCGATCGACAATGACTCCACCAAATAATGAGAAGAGAATGTTTGGGGCCGTCGCGGCGAATACAACCAGGCCGAGCAACAGTGCAGAGTTGGTCATCTGCAATACCTGCCAGCCCTGCCCCACCGATTGAATCCAGAATCCCATGCTGGAGAGAAATGAGCCAAAGAGAAAGATACCAAATGTTTTATCAGTAAGAAGACGAAAAAAAGAGGGTGTTTGAAGGTGGCGTTTCACCATCAGCGCATTCACAGTAAAGAGGTCCTTCCCATATAGTAAAAAGCAGAGAATAAAAAGTGTGTTCTGTATAACTCAATGGAGGCACAGAACAACCCGGAGGCAGCACATGCGCGTATGATGGTGGGAAGGATGCGCGCTCACAATGCGCGAAGGATCCATATACATAAAAAAGCAGACATTGCTATAAGAGTTCACTAGAAAATGAAAAGCGTCACTGAACAGCCTTGTCCAGAACCAACCTCTCAACCCATGTTCCATCAGATACTATGAGAAATACAAAACGTGAATTTATAAAGAAAAGGTTTTCTCCTTTTATTTTAAGCATAATACTAAAGCGAACACAATGGATAATGTGCCTATAATAAATGCAATACTTATGTGTACGAAGTAATACATTGTTACGTGGAGTATCTACAAATGTCTTTTTTCATGCGTCACAATTATACATCTTCATGGGTAGAGCAACCTCTCGTCTTTTTGGCTATAAGAATCATACCTCAGAGCATGTCAAGTCCAGCCTCTCTGCCCAGGAGGGCATAGATGGCTGCTATATCTTGCTCACCCCTCCCTTCTTCCATAGCCTGCTCATAGTACCGGGTTGCCAGGGAGAAGAGCGGCGTTGGACAGCTATTGTTCCTGGCAAAAGCGCCGATCAGTTCGATGACTTCATGCATGGTCTGAATCGGTCCAGGGGCTGGAGGTAGATAATTCCCTCGCGCCATCATGAGAGCCCTGGTTGTAAAGGCGGTCGAACCTGCAATGCTGGGACTGATGACCTTCAACATCAGTTCTGGATCAAGGTTCGCTTTGGCACCCAGGACCATCGCTTCTGCCGCAGCCACATTGTGCACCGCCAGGAGTAAATTTGCGATGTATTTCATCTTCATACCCGCCCCAAAGGGACCCAGATAGAAGCTATTGCTGGCAATGGCCTCAAGCACAGGAAAACATTGTTCGTACACCGCTTTTTCCCCGCTGGCAAAAATGACAGCCTGTTTGGCCCCGGCCATCATAGGACTCCCGCTGATGGGGCAATCCAACATTTGAGCTTGCCTGGATTGGAGTTCCTGACGCTTCTGTTCCTTTACTTCAATGGTTGCTGTGCTCAAATCGATGACAACCAGGTTCTTATGCACGCCATGAATGAGTCCCGCTGGACCTGAAAAGGCATCGGAGAAGTCTTCTTCGTGTAAACAGGTGATGACAACATCGGAGCGCTCTGCTACCTCTCGGCATGAGCCCGCGGCCACGCCTCCTGAGTCAGTGAGGGTGTCCATGTTTCCACGGCGGTAGCCCATCACAGGCAATCCGGCTTCGATTACATTTTTTGCGATCGGAAGCCCCATTCTGCCAAGCCCAATAATGCCAACGTTCATACCTTTTCCCTTCTTCTTACCTGCTTCAGAAAACTCAACGCGTCTCTGTAAAGAGCTTCGGGGGCGGATAACTTAGCCCATCAGCCCGGCGGGAGGGAGCACACCCCACTTGTTGACTGCCTCGGGACTGTCCTTCCACACTTTAGGTTCTTGGGGAAAGTCTTCATGCCAGGGACGTGGCTCAAAATAGCCAACATCCTCGTTGCTGAGGATATCGATTTCCGTGAAGAGCTCTACCAGGTTATGGTCGGGGTCATAGTGATACGTGAAGATGTTGTGGCCTATGCCATGGCGCCCAGGTCCCCAGGCTAATGGGAGATGATGCTTGTTCAGCCAGTCACAGGCGCTCTGCACTTGCGCCCAGTCACGTAATTCAAAGGCAACGTGGAACATCTCGTTCTTGCGTTTGGACTGCAAAAAGTTCATGGTATGGTGATCGATAGTGCAACGCATGAAGACAAAGAAATCTTCGAGCCAGTCGGAGACACGGAATCCCAACGCCTGCTGGTAAAAAGCGACGACTTTCTTCACATCGCTCACGTACATGGCCACATGTCCCAGTTTCACCGGCACAATCCCCGTCCCCCCAAATCCACTGCTCACATGTTCGGTATTGGCATAGAGTTGTATGAGATTGCTATCGGGATCGGAGATCTGTAGGAGCTCTGGGATGCCCGGCTGTGCGTCGCTCATGAGCTCACTCTCAATTCCCGCCTCATGGAGTTGCCTGGCGGCGTCACTCAATGAAACACTCTGATCGAGTTGAAACGCGACGTGGTGCAGGCGGTTTTCTGTTGCGGGCGTGAGGATAACACTGTGGTGATCAATACCGCAGCTCAGGTAGGCGGTGCCGTCACTGCCTCGCGCCGTGAGTGTCAGTCCTAAAATGTCTGTATAGTACGCCAGCAGCCTGTCAAGATTCGTCGTGTGAAACGCAGCATGACCGATCTTTGCAACGTGTACCATAATACCGTCTCCTTTGACTGCATCTCAATACATCTATTTTACGGAGCACCGTTTGCCTCTTTTGGAGAAGCAAAATGCTACACCAACGAAACAAAAAATAATAGACACCAGGAAGTATAAGAAAAGAAAACACGTTCGTCAAGCTTGATCCAGTTGCGTATTGTCCTTTTCCATCACATAATAGCGCCAGTAGTCCGTCGCAAGAACAGGACGCGCTTGCATTTGCCAGAATGCAGAGCTACATACAGCGATATCAACTGATTCCTCTGGCAGCACTGAAGCCACGTGTTCATCACGAGAATAGTAGAATAGCCTGCCTGGTAACTTACGCCGCGCCAGAGCAAGCATGGCTTCTGAAAAGTCTATCCCTATTATGGCGCCCTCTGTCCCCAATCTTTCCGCGAATTGTGTAGTAACGATGCCTGTTCCGCAAGCGAGATCCAGCACTGTTATCCCCGCTCTGAGCGGTTCTGCCAGGGCCACTAGTGTTTGACCAAGTTGCCGGTACATTGAAAACTGTTGGGCGTATTCTTCATAGAGTTGTGCATTCAATTGATCTTCCCAAGTGATAGACATGGCAGTGACCCCTCCCTTTTCCATGTTTTAAAAGAAGATAGACCCAAATGGGGCAGATGCTTGCACGAAAGAAAGAGACAGTATAGGATATGAAAGAGGTATCTGTATTCACCACGCAAGGAATATATTTCATATGATCGCATTACTAAAACGTCTTTTAAAAATCCGCATTGTTCGCTATGCCCTGGTCGGTGGCGTCGGCATCCTTATCAATGAAGGCGCGCTATTCTGCTTTATGCATCTGCTGGCTCTGGGGCTCTCTACAAAGAGCGTCTTCCTCTACCCTATATCCTGGTTCTGCGCCTTTGAGATCAGCAACCTCACGAATTTCACTCTGAACCAGTTTTTCACCTATAGCGAGCAGGTTAAAGATATTCATGGCTGGGAATGGGTGCGGCGCGCCTTTAAAGGCCAGTTAGCCAGCATCTCAGCCATGCTCATCTCTCTCGCGGTTTCCTGGGTCCTATACTTTACCCTGCACATCGACCCGTATATAGCCAGTTTCATCGGCATGGTCGCGCAGTTCTTCTACAACTTCTTTATCTCAAACAAGTTGGTCTTCCGCGCCATCGAACAAAAATCGGTAGAGCCAGTTGAGGACGCGATCCTTGCCGTCAACGAGATGGAGTGATCCCGCCTCAAACTGGGCACCGCTGGTACGCTTCTACCGAAGCATAATCTTTGCTGAGACCGTACTACGCATCGATAAGAAAAATGTGTAGATAACGTGGTCCATGGACGCCTTCGACACGGCTCAATTCTATATCGCTTGTCGCCGAGGGGCCTGAAATAAAGGTAAGCGGCTGCGTGGCGCTCGTTTGTAAGTGCTTGATGGCCTCCGGTACCAACCCTACTACCTGTTCGGCGCGCACAATACAGAGGTGGCGATCAGGCACCAATGACAGGGCGCGCCGCCCCTGCCACCTGCCGCCATCTAATATAATGGTGCCGGTCTGAGAGATCGCCAGGGCACAACCGGTAATGACCGCGTCTACCCCGTCTAATTCCGATAAAGTGAGCAGCGGTTCATCACGCACTACCATTAGGTGAGCAGGATGCAATGCTTCAGGGAGATCAGCAGGAACGGCAAGACTCTGAATACCACGCTGCTGGCAGACGTCGACTAAAGCTTGCGGCAACGCTTCCATACTGGTCATCGTCACCTGAGCCTTGTAATCGGTCAGTCGCTCGGTAAAATCTTGCAGCAGAGCAGATCTCTCCCGGTCATCATGCACCCGAAACGCGGGCTGATGAGGGTCCGGCTCAGGGGCATTTGCCAGGGCCCTCCGGATACGCAGCAACATCTCCTCTTTGGCTGGATTGCTCATGCCTGCTCCCCTTTCTGATGTTCTTGCCACCAATCGCGAAAACTCTGCTTTGGCACCGGGACCAGGTCGCGCGCCACTGTCCAGCCAGAGAGCTGACCTGGCAGGTGATCGATCACGCCGTTATGCATAAAGAGACCCTGCCCACGCCGGGCCAGTTGTTGTGCCCGGGCATATTTCTTGGGACTGGCAAAAATACGTGCCAGCTGCCTCATCGCCAACGCTTCCGGATTCAAGGGAGATGTCTTGCGAACCACTTCTCCGCGCAGATGCAAGAGTACCTGGGGAATATTAATGCTGACCGGGCAGACTTCATAGCACGCTCCACAGAGGCTGGAGGCATAGGGAAGCGACTTCGCCTGCTCGATGCCTACAAGCTGGGGAGTCAGGATGGCCCCGATCGGCCCTGGGTACACGGAGCCATAGGCATGACCACCGGTACGCGAATAGACGGGACAGATATTCAGGCAGGCGCTGCAACGAATGCAGTGCAACGTCTGGCGGCCGATGTCATCCGCCAGCACCTGTGTCCGTCCATTATCCAGCAAGACCAGGTGGAACGATTGCGGACCATCTCCGGCGGTAACCCCGGTCCACAAACTGGTATAGGGATTCATGCGCTCGCCTGTTGAACTACGTGGGAGCAGCTGCAAAAAGACTTCGAGATCCTGGAACCTGGGGAGAAGCTTCTCGATTCCCATCACGGTAATCAGCGTCTGCGGCAATGTCAGACACATGCGGCCATTCCCCTCGCTCTCAACCACCCCGATGGTTCCCGTCTCCGCGATCGCGAAATTGGCGCCGCTAATCGCCACCGGTGTCGTGAGGAACTGTGTACGCAGATAGCGCCGGGCGGCCGCCGCGATCTCATTGGGCTCGTCCGAGAGCTCTTGCCCCTGCGCAATCGTACGCTGAAAGAGGTCGCGAATCTCGCTGCGGTTCTTATGAATGGCCGGGACCAGAATATGGGAAGATTTTTCCTGTGCCAGTTGAATAATCAACTCCGCCAGGTCCGTCTCTACGGCCTGAATCCCCGCTTGCGCCAGTGCATCGTTCAGGTGGATCTCATCGGTGGTCATCGATTTCACTTTGACCACGCGATCCGCCCCAACTCCCTGTACAATCTCGGTGACGATCCGGTTGGCCTCCTGCGCGTCCCTGGCCCAGTGAACCTGTCCACCCGCTCGTTGTACCGCCTCCTCCAACTGGAGCAGATAATCATCTAGGTGGTGCATCACCTGTGCTTTAATCGCCGATCCCGCGCTGCGTAATGCTTCCCAGTCAGGCAACTCTCCGACCACCGCGGCTCTCTTCTGACGAATCGTACTGGTCGCCTTGCCCATATTGCGCCGCAGCTGGGGATTTGCCAGTGCGGATCTGGCCATACGTGGAAAAAAGGGTAATGGTTGAGGACGCGCACTCATTTTATAGCCTCGCTTTCCGTTTCCATCAAAATCTCCGCCAGGTGGATCGTTCCTACACCCGCTCTCTGCCGCGATAGCCCGCCCCCGATATGCAGCAGGCAGGAGGTATCGGCGGAGCAGACAACCTCGGCCTTTGTATCGAGCACGCACCGTATCTTGTCACCCAGCATGGCCAGCGAGGTATCGGCATTCTTGACGGCAAACGTTCCCCCAAATCCACAGCACTCACGTGCATCGGGTAGCTCCACCAGGTCGATCCCTTTTACTGCCCGCAATAATTGCAGAGGTGCCTCGCCGGCATGCAAGACGCGCAAGCTATGGCACGTTGGATGATATGTCACCCGGTGTGGATAGTAGGCACCCACATCAGTCAGCCCCTCGTGTCGTACCAGAAATTCAGAGAGCTCATACACATGGGGGATCAGTTGCTCAACATCAGCGATCAGTGCCTGGTCGCCAGAAAGTTTCGCCACCGCTGGATAGAGCTCACGTACCATCCCCACGCATGAAGCTGAAGGGGCAACCACCACATCGGCATGTTGGAACACATCAACGAAATGACGAACCAGCGGTATCGCCTCGCGTTGATAACCAGTATTGAAGTGCATCTGTCCACAACAAGTCTGGGCCTCCGGAAAATCTACCTCATATCCAAGACGCTCCAGCAAACGGGTCGTGGCGATACCCACCCGGGGAAACAACGTATCATTGAAACAGGTAATAAAGAGGGCAATCCGCATGAATCAACCTTCCTCTTGTAAAATCACAACATCGTGAACATGAAATAAATAGCACAGGAAAAAACCTGAAGGCATTGGGGCGAAGCCGCTAAGCATTCCCGCGAGACACCGGCGCAGCCGAGCCATAAATAATGGCGGCGCAGTTCGTACGCTTATATCATACCGTAGCCATGCCAGAGAAAACAGGCGTGAAGACAGAAAAATAGGAATCGACTGATAAAAATGGCAGTCAATTCCTTATTTTTTAGATGGCTAGATGGCAAATGTTCTATCAGGTGCGCAGATTTTGCCTGCGCATAAACATTGTCAACGACCTCCGGTCTGAGACCGGAGGCTTGTGGTTACCTCTGGACTCCACCGCAACTCAACATATCTTCGAAGACGTGCCGCTTTGGCTTCTTTGTCCGAGGCATCAGGGATGGCTGACAAACATCCCGTCCTGATCCAGTCTTGCCGGACCAGGAGCGTTCTCATCGTGACATTGCGAGCGCCAATCAGATCAGCATGCAACGTATATCTGCACCTCTTGTTCTGGCACGCAAAGAGCAATCCCTTGCGGGGGCGGTTCGCATCCTCCGTGTGCCCACACATGGGACATGCCTTTGAGGTGTAATCCGCATCCACCTTGATCACCAGGGAACCCATAAGCGCCGCCTTGTAACTGATGAGTGCCTGAAGTTCAGCAAAGGACCATTGTGAGTACACACGATTGGCTTTACGCGCCTTTGGTGAGACTGGCTCATGCCCCTTGCCATTCTTCTTGCGACGGCGGCGCTTGCGCTTTGTGCGTTCCCTGATATCGGTGAGGTTCTCTAGCCCAATAAGCGCGTGTGGGTGATCACGGATGATCTGTTTGGCGATGCAATGGTTGGCTTGCGCTTTTAACCGTCTCTCTCGTTGCTCGATGCGTCTCAAGCGACGTTTGGAACCACGAGTGCCTTTTTGCTGCAAGCGTTTGCGTAAGCGTGCGTCATGGTTGGCTCTGTGTCTGATCCATTTTCCAGGGTGAAAACTGGCTGTGCCTGTCGAGGTGGACGTCACCGCCAGATAACGAATGCCGACATCGACCCCGACGACTTCAGTGACGTGTTCTTCTGTTGGCTCTGATAGGTCGATGGAGAGGGAAACGAGGACATAGAACGTTTTCTTGTGCCGATCATACCAGAGTTTCGCATCTCCGATGGTGGCTCCCTGCCGAATAAGAGCAAGGTGTTTCTCGTAGCCCTGATAAGGGACGCTGATGCGTCCGTTGAGTGTTCCGACGCTGACCCGACGCTCCGTCTTCATGGTGTAATCACGCTCATAGGTGTACTGGACGGTTGGGGAACTGTAGTGCGGTGGCTGATCCAGACCCTTGAAGCGTTTTTTCGTGATCTTCGCACGGCGATGTTCTCCATTCTTCTTGAGTTTGGTCCAGAGTCCTTTGTAGGTTGCCGAGACCTGCCGCTCGACGCTACAGGCCAGTTGCGAGGGAAGACCGAAGCGAGCACGGAGTTCTGCGTACATACCTTTGTGCAACTTCGTGACATTGCTGGTTTTGCCATGTGCGAAGGCGTACAGACTCACCGCGTTGAGCGCATCACGATACACCAGTTGCATTTGGCATAAAGCGGCAAACTGCACTGGCGTCGTGATGAGCTTGAGCTTTGCGGTGATGATTTGTTTCATACACGTCAGTATAACAGATGTTCTAACTCTTGTAAAATTCCTGGTTGGGCCGCCTTACCCCTAGATGAATCGTAGGGGTATCCGGCGGCCCGTTCATGAACAAACAAACGACGTGAAACTATGCACTCGCCTTGCTATACAGGGTGTACCAGGTATCGTCATAGTAGGGCGAGAACATGTGTCCCGGCATACGGCTGCTGATGAAGTCGTTATGGCCGTTGAGATACCATGCGTCGCCGATCTTGATGAACCAGGGACCTCCACTGGAACCGCCGTTCATATTACAAGGGATAGAGACCACATTGCCCTCACCGAACTTCCAGCTTGTGCCAGACGCGCCTTCGCATGATTGCCTGGTCTGACCATCGAATGGAAGCATGGCGGGATATCCATACGCGTAGAAGGCCTGGTCGACGGGCTGATTATACGCCCAACCAGCACCACCTACAACATCGGTCAGCAGACCTTGATTATTCGCGGCTACGATGGCCATACCAAAGTCATGATGAAAATTATTTGGCTTCGCGTCGATCCATTCAGAAGGGACCTCCAGATCGTGCGCGGCCCAGCAACCATACGGCGTATCGCCGTTATCATACTGAGGGCAGAAGATGACATTTTGCATCCACTCGCCATACTGATAGAGGCAGTGACCGGCCGTGTCGACAACGCTACGGTTGCGGCTTGTGACGGCGGTACCACTGCACGACATGTTCATGCCGGCATCGTTCGTAAAAAAGACCTTGCCAACAGTTGAGAGAGGATACGAAAGGCCCCCATCACGTGGAGGTTGGCCTTGCTTGAGAGTTGCTTTGCTCTGGCGTGTGACCGAACTTTTTTCCAGGATCTGACTGAAAACCGTGCCGTTTTGGACATCATCTTCCGTGGCGTTGCGCATGGCCGCTACGGTCCAGTGCTGGACAGCCGCGCTGGACGTCGTATCGACGTGGTGGTCAACGATTGAGTCGGAGGAAGGGAATACCCAGGAATAGAGATTAGGTCCAAATACCACCAGATACACCACGTAGGCACAGGCAAGAACGCTCAGAAAGCTCCGCTCAACCAGCAATGGATGGATGCGCCTGGGCTGTTGCGACATGATACCTTGTTCTCTCTTTCATCACGCCCGCTACGAACGAGGCGTCTTTGGATGATGTTTATCCTGGTCGAGAGCATCGACCTTCGGCATTGTGGCAGGTTGCGCCTGGCGCATTTTGTCCGCACTCCAATAGTCCAAAACCTTATCAGGAGAAGTCGATATAGAATGCCGTGTCGTCATTTTGCCTGATTTCGTCAGGCGCCTCCAGGCGACCAGCACGCCAAGAAGAATGGTGCCAAGTAAGGACACCCGGATAAACCGAGACATGATGCTTCCTTCTTTCAAAAAGAAAGTCCTTATGAATCGCCTGCGCATGCAGGCGATCCCGACAACGACTTCCAGGAAAAGCGTTTTGCTCGAGAATAGGAATATGAGTCATTACATATAAGTATACCAACATTTGCTGATTTACAGAAGCCCTCCAGCCAAAAATCATGCTCTGGCTGGAAGCGCCTCGCTGGCCATCAGAGAGATCTGCTCAAGAGGGCTGGCTCTGTGCATCGGCAAGGTGCTCAACCAGCGGCAAAGCGCGCGCGGCACGGGCCGCCCATAGAGATGGCGCGGACACAATCTCTATCCTGGCTAATGGAGTGCGTTCGCGGATGTGATCCAGCACGCGTTCACGATAAGGAATCTCGTGAACAAACAGGCCGCCAACAAGCGCCAGCGGCACACCCGAGCGAGAAAAGTCCAGGCGCGAGCAGACCGCGTTGCAGGTGCGCGCCAGTTCATAAGCGTTGCGCTCTATAATATCCTGCGCAATCTGGTCCCCGGCTCGGGCCGCCTCAAACACGATACGCGAGAGGCGCGCGACGGTAGCTCTTCCCGCCTGCGCGTACACCTGGCTGATAACCTCTCCAACTCTGCTTAAGTGCCACTCGCGCAAAATAAGATCCAGCAGAGCTGTCGGCTGACCACGGCCATCGGCGAATTGCAGCGCGGCAACCAACGCGTTCTGCCCGATGGTATAACCACTGCCCTCATTCCCCAATAGATACCCCCAACCACCGGCCCGCGCCTTGCGCCCCTCCGCGTTACGTCCCAGCACGATCGAGCCGGTTCCGGCAATGACGGCCACACCAACCCGCTGCTCCAGTGCGCATAGACCCAGTTCCGCATCATTCGTGATGTGTATCACCTCAGCGCACGAACTCAGCTTGGGCAGCAGCGCATCAATATGTTCCTGCCGCGCCACACCGGCCACGCCTAACCAGGCTTTTCCGACCGGCAGCGAACAGCCAGCCGCCCGCGCCGCCGCTTCGATCGCTTCGCGCATACGCTGCGTCGCCACCTCCAGTCCCACCTGCGTAAAATTGGAACCTTCGGCCAGGCCATGTCCGACCTCCTTCCCTTCGGCATCAACAATCGTGGCATACGTTTTGCTGCCACCGCTATCCAGGCCAAGGAAAAAATCGTGCGCTATTTCTTTGCCAGAGATCTGGTTCTGTGGAGGAAACATACGAAACCTTTCTAAATCGCGATCAGTTCCAATGAAGGTGGTCATGCACATAACTTCATGTTAGAATATATAATATACAATATACAATATACCAGACACATGGTTCCGTACGGGAGGTACACGATGGATGAAGGCACCATGGTGAACGAACAGGAGCATCATACCCTCAACCGACGCATCTACTATAAAGTGCGCGACCTGATCGCATCGGGCCGTATCCCACCCGGGGCACAACTCGATGAACGCTCACTGGCACAGGACCTGGCAGTCAGCCGGACGCCCCTGCGCGAGGCGATCGCGACGCTCGTCGAAGAGGGACTGGTCGAACGTCGCCCCTATCGCGGCAACTTTGTGCGTATGTTCACGGCCAAACAGGTAAACGACCTGTACATGGTACGCAAAGTCCTGGAGGGACTGGCTACGCGCCTGGCCGTCCTTTCACTCACGGAGGAGGACCTGCACAGGATTCGCGCGATCCTGGATGAAGCCCAGCAGGCACGGGACCAGGGAGATCTGGCGGCATACAGCACTGCCGATGCGCGTTTCCACGATACAATCGCCCGGTTGTCAAACAATGAGGTGCTGATCGCGTCACTCGATCGCCTCAAACGTCAGATCCAGATTGTGCGTCTGGGCGCCAATCAGGACCCCCAGGTCGTCGCGCGTACGGCGCTGGAACGGCCACAGATTCTGGCCGCGCTGGAAGCACGCGATGCCGATCAGGCGGCTCGCCTGATGGAGGAGCACATCGATGGCGTACGCGACTCAATGATCGCGCTACTCCAGTCATCAGCGACATCCGATGAGAAGCGATCTTGATCCATTTGCCTTTATCCTGATGGCAGCATATAAGATGTCCTGCGGCCAGGAAAGAAAACCTTTACTGCTACCATTAAATTTCTATGTTCAGGTATCCACAGTACGAAAGGAGTCACCATTGGACAAACATGATGTAATTCGACAGGTACAGGATGAGAACACCGATCGGCTTGGCTGGGGAAGCCTCTCATGGCTGGTCGGCGCGTCGCAAATGCCGGGGGCAGAGCAGACATTCGGCATTGTCACGATCCAGCCCGGCAAGCGCAATCCCTTGCATCTGCACCCCAATTGTGAGGAACTACTCTACGTTATCTCAGGCACATGTGAACATAAGCTGGGAGATGAGCTATTCGAACTGACCCCCGGCTCAGTCATTCGCATTCCGCGTGGAATCCCCCACTGGGCCAGATGCACCAGCACAGAACCACTCGTCGCCGTCGTCTCCTTCTCCTCGCCTGATCGACAGGCGCAGAGCCTCGAAGGGGATGACATCGCGTAAGAGCAGAGGCCAGGACAGCGAGTTACAGGAGTTTCAACGACACGGGAAAAGGAGCACATCAAGGATGAAGCAATTTCGTATCGCCATTGTTGGCTGTGGAAATATTTCACGGATGCATTTCGATGCCTACGTCCCCCATCCCGACCGGATTCAAATCGTCGCGGTCTGTGATACGGTTCCCGAACACGTACAGGAAATACAGCAGCAGTATGGCGTGCCTCAGGGATTCTCTTCTCTCGAAGAGATGATCCAGGGCGCAGCATGGGATGTAGCAGTGGTATGTACGCCGACCCATGTTCGTAAGCAGGTCGTCGATACGCTTGCTGCCGCCGGCAAACATATCTTTGTCGAAAAACCCTTCGCCGATAGCTATCAGGACGCTCAACATATGGTCGACACATGTCAGCAGGCGCATGTGAAGCTCGCGGTCAACCAGAACTTCCGCTATCACTATCCCTTTGAGATGGCCCGCCAGCAAGTCG
This sequence comes from Dictyobacter halimunensis, assembly GCF_036245075.1. Classification (NCBI taxonomy): domain Bacteria; kingdom Bacillati; phylum Chloroflexota; class Ktedonobacteria; order Ktedonobacterales; family Dictyobacteraceae; genus Dictyobacter; species Dictyobacter halimunensis. The sequence goes on along the minus strand of NZ_BSRI01000001.1, from coordinate 3,074,980 downwards.
CGCAGGGCAAGATCGGCCATGTCGCGGCTATCGTACACCAGGACCTGATGTTGCGTCAGGACGCTGGATGGCGCATCCAGCAGCCACGGCACGCGCTGGCCATTATGGGCATCCACTGGTTCGATGGGTTTCGCTGGATACTGGGTGATGAAGCGACCACGTTGACCTGCGCGCTCAATACATCAAAGGCCATTCAATGCACCGGAGAGACCGAAGCAGCGATTACGATCCAGTTTTCACGGGGTACCTTGACCTCCTATGTCGAAAGCTTTTCCTCTCCCAGGGATCGAACGGAAACAATTCTGATTGGAGACACCGGTGAACTGGTCCTCACCTATGAACAGATGCAGTTGTTTGACCGCGACCATCGCAAGACGCCGCGTGAACAATGGGAGAATCCCTACCGTGGCACCAACAAGCCAGTAGCCTCCTTTCTCGGCCTGGACCAGTTGTTGACGGCGATAGAACAGGATGCTGAACCAGCCAACAGCGGACGCGATAACCTGAAGACGGTGGCGCTCCTGGATGGCGCCTACCGCTCAGCAGAGACACAGCATCCCGTAACGTTCCGCGAGGGCACACCGCTATGAAGAAAGCTTTTTCAAAACCTACCAACAATGCAGATGAGCAGCAGTTACTATTTACGCGCTTCCAATCAGTTGGCTACGCTGGTCTCCAGCTCAAAGCCGGACAGTACCATGCCTACATCGCCCAACCGCAGCGCTTCCTCGATCAATGGGGAGAGAAAGCCAGCGCCCTTGCCTCTGGCTTGATTACAGGGGGCTTGCTCGATGAAGCGGGCATCGCCGAACTGCGTAGGCTCTTCACTTTCGCCCAGACCGTGGGATCAGAACGAATCGTCTTTTGCCATGCGCAACCCAGGCAGGGGCTATCACATGCCGATATTCAGGGCTTTGCGCGCACGCTTTCAGACCTGGGGAAAGAAGCGCAACAGCATGGATTAATCTTATCGCTGCACCATCACTACCATCAACCGGTGATGTATCGCCAGGACTTCGCCATCTTTTTCGACGCCGTACGCGACCAGGCAATCAGGCTAACCATCGATACCGCACACCTTGTCAAGTCCGGTATCGATGATATCGCAGGCGTCATTCGAGAGAACCGCACGGTCCTCGATAACATGCATATCAAGGATATTGCCAGCAATGAGTTCAAAGTGCTTGGAAAAGGGACTATTGACTTTGCCCCCGTCTTCACCGCGCTGCATGATATCGGCTACCAGGGATGGCTCTGCGCCGATGAAGAAAGCGGGGACGACCTCCTCGCATCCATGGACACCTGCGCATCGTTTCTTGCCTCCCACGCCGGATAAAGCACCGGCATGGGCCACACCCGGAATAAACGCATACACATCGTAATATACATCGTAGGTGCTGGGCTTGCCCCGGCTTTGCCGCGAAGCGGCTCCGTACCCGGGCGCGCACGTCTCACCACAGACGCGTCCACCTGGAGTTGAGCGTATTAAACCTTACAGCCCATCTGCCAGAAAAGAAAACCTTTCGACTCCTGCTTCCTATGGGAAGCAGGAGTCGAAAGGTTTTCCTGATGCAAAACGCTAACCCTCCTGACCATTGGGCAGGATCAACGTTTTGACGCCTTCACCGCGCCGGACCAGGCTGAGCGCCTGCTCAATGTCAGTTAGCTGCAGGGATGCCGTCAACATGGCCTGAGTATCGATCACACCCGCGTTGATGAGATCAAGCGCCGCTTGAAACGAGAACAGAACCGCCATCGAACCCACGATGGTGATCTCCTCGTTATAGATGCGGAATGGTGAAAGGGAGACGCGGGCCTCGTGTGGCGCCACCCCGAACATCATAAATTTGCCGCCACGCTTGACCGCCATAAATGCCTGCTCGATCGCCGCCGCCACCCCGGTTGCGTCAATGACACAGTGGAATCCGCCTGGCTCCTCCTTTATGGCCTGCTGAATACTGGTATACGTGCGCGTCGCCCCCAGTTGCTCCGCCCGAGCCAGGCGCTTCTCATTGGTATCCACCACCGTGATCCGCGAGGCGCCTCCTCGCCGTGCCAGTTGCAAGAGCAGTAATCCCATCGTGCCCGCGCCCACGATCAGAAATGTATCGCCTGACCTGGGTTGAAGACTATGCATTCCATGCACGGCACAGGAGACTGGCTCGATCAGCGCCGCCTCGCGCAACGAAAGCGTATCGGGTAATGGGTATGCTTTCGAAACCGGCACAGTCACATATTCGGCCAGGGCCCCGTTGCGCGTGACCCCTAAGGCCTGGTAGTGCAGGCACAGATTTTCATGACCTGTACGGCACTGCTCGCAGTGACCACAGGGGAGATTCGGCTCGATCGCTACCCTGCTTCCGACCTTCACCCCCGGCGTCTCCCCATTCTCGTTCATCTGCGCCACATTGCTTCCAAGCGCCACGACCTCACCGGCGAACTCGTGACCGGGCACAAGCGGGTAACGAGCCAGGGGAGAATCGCCATCAATCAGATGCAGATCGGTCCCACAGAGACCACAGGCCCCTACCCGTATCAGCAGTTCATCTGGCAATGGAATGGGATCTGGCACCTCTCCAACACGAACGTTGCCAGGTGTGTCGATGATTACAGCTCGCATATTCAACCTCTCTATCTTCAGTTACAACAATCAAGTGGCGCATGAATGCGTAGTGTGGCTCTCAACCACACGATTCGTCTCTATACCGATGGCACGGTCACGCGCTTTCCTTCTTCAAAAGATGTGATGGCGGCTTCAGCCAGCAGGAGCGCGCGACGTCCCGCGACCGCGTGCACAGGAGGAGCTTCATTCTGCTTCAAAGCCTTTATTACCGCGTCAAAGTGCGTATCAAAGGTGCGATGAAATTCACGCTCATAATCATTGAAGTAGCCCGCCTGCCAGACCTCGCCGAGCTCGTCGCCGGTCCGATGATAGGTATAGCGATGAACCGTATCCTCAATCAGGATACGCCCCTGGCTTCCATTGATCTCTACTCGATGGGTATCGGGATATGCATAAGAAGTATCATAGGAGCCGATCAGGCTACCGACCGCGCCATTGGTGAAACGCAATGCGAGCACCAGCGTACGGTAGCCGCCCCCCGTCTTATCTGTCATCTCGGCCATAATAGACTCGATCGGTCCACACAGAAACTCGAGCATATCGAAGCCATGGCATTGTGTCTCGATCAAATTCGCGTGTGGATGATTGCTTCTCCCTTCACCACCAAAACGCCAGGAGGCAAAATTTATCTCACCAGTACGACCGCTGCGAATTGCCTCAGCAGCCATCTGCACCGGCCTGGCATACCGATGGTTGAAGTTGATGGCGAAAAAGAGGGAGCGTTTAGCCGCTTCCTCCAACAACGTGTCCGCCTCATGCAGATCGAATGTCAGCGGCTTCTCAACGAAGAGAGGATAACCAGCCTCAATAACCTGCAACGTCGGCTGGAAGTGCTCCTGATTTGGCAAGCATACATTCACCAGGTCCGGCTGCTCTGCATCTAACATCTCTTGAATATCAAGATAGGCACGAGTCCCAAACTGCGCCGCACGCGCCTGCACTTTTTCCGCCGTTCTTCCCACGACCGCGCAGAAATCTACCTCTGGATGCGCCTGAAGGATACGTGCATGCTGTCTCCCCCAGCCTCCAGTCCCAATCAACGCGACCTTGACCTTTCCGCTCTTATTCATGCGTCACCACAACCTTTCCTGTCTGGCCCTGAAAGAAAAGTTCAAATGCACTCTGTATCTCAGCGACATCATAGGTATGCGTAATAATCTGGCGCAGATAGAGACGATGCTGGCGTAAAAGCTCCAGATTGGCGGCAAATTCCTTGTAGATAAAATATTCGCTCCCCATGACGGCACGCTCGGCGGCAATCAGGTCAGATGAAACCTGTAAGTGCAGATCTTCACCATGACCGACGCAAACCAGTACGCCACGCTGCGCCAGCAACCGCAATCCCTCTTGCCGCGCCGCCTTGCGACCACTGGTATCAAAAGCGACATCCACCGAACTCAGACCGTGCATCTTCGCCCCCTCCAGCAGCGTCTTCTCTTTGAGTTGCACAGGCATCCCGCCCAATTGCTCAGCCAGTGCCAGCCGATACGTGCTGACATCGGAGATGAGCACCGGTATCTCATTGCCAAAGGTAATTTTCGCCATCGCCAGCAGGGCCAGACCAATGGGGCCCGCGCCGGTAATCACGATGGACTCGATGTCCTTGTGGACCAGCTTGCTGCGCTGTATGGCATGCCCTCCCGTCCCCATAATATCCAGCAGCAGCGTCGCCTCTACCAGGGGAATATCAGCATCAATGGGGAAGAAGATATCTTCATGAACAAGCTCGTACGTCCCGTAGCCACCATCGCGATTGAACCCCATATCACCACGTTTCATTAAACATTGATTGGTATAACCCTGGCGACAGGAGCGGCAGGTACTACAGTAGTCCATGAGGAAGATCACTCCGGGCGTCCCTACTTCGGTATGGGTACCAGGACCCGCGGCGACTACGATGCCCGCAGCCTCATGTCCAGGAGTACAGGTAGAACCGTCATAAAAAGCTCCACGCTCTGACCCACAGATAGCATTGGCTTTAGCGGCGATCAATAGCTGTCCCGGTCCCACCTCCGGCACAGCTTTCTCCCTGAAACTGATAATGCCTCGTCCCTCGAAGTAAGGAACACGCATTGTTCCCTCAATATTATTCATGATCCAAGTCCTTTTTAAGTACGATTGTATAATCTGAGGTTGCTGGTTGCAACATTTGCAGCCGTCAACCTCAGATTATACCTCCTTCTCTGACAATGAGCGGACGAGATCATGAACGCCTGTGACCACAACAAGCACACCCAATAAGCACGATTTTTCATGGAAGAAAAATCGCTACAAGTGGAATTATAGATACAAGGAACCATCGACGTCAGTATAGTAAGAAAGTTCATAGTAAGAAAGTTCAGGAGTATTTATGCGTATCGTTGACGTGAAAGTCCATCTTATCAAACAGCCGGCCGCGCCCACTTTTCGCTGGAGGGCTGGCCTGCCTGGATCGGAGCCAGCTGGCATCAGTGGGATACTGCGCCTGATCACCGATGAGGGCATCGAAGGAATCGCCATAAGCAATCGTGGGAAGATCCTCGACGATATCGTTGAGCGTCGCTTGCGCGATGAGCTCATCGGCCAGGATCCGCTGCAGAAGGAATGGTTGTGGCATCGCATCTGGGAGATCGATCGTATTGAGGAGCTCCCCCTCTATCTCCTGGGCGTGGTTGATGTGGCGCTCTGGGACCTGACTGGCAAGGTGGCGGGCCTGCCGCTCTATCAGCTTCTCGGTGGCTATCGCAGCGCGATCCCGGCCTATGCCAGCACTGTCACCTTTGCTTCGGTTGAGGAATATCTCGATGTGGCCGATCAATGCCTCGCGCTGGGCTATCCGGCGATCAAGCTGCATGCCTGGGGCGATGCCCGCAAAGACGCGGAGCTCTGCCTTGCCCTGCGCAAGCATGTCGGGGATGCCATTCCCCTCATGTACGATGGATCCGCCGGCTTCGACCTGCCCGACGCGATCTATCTTGGCCACGCCCTGACCGAGGCGGGCTATCTCTGGTATGAGGAGCCGATGCGCGAGTTCAGCATCACCTCATATAAGCAACTGTCAGTGGCAGTACGCATCCCCCTGCTCGTCGCGGAAACGTCAGATGGCGCCCACATGAATACCGCTGATTTCATTGCCTCCGGCTGCTCCACCTTTGTGCGTACCAGCGCCGGGCTCAAGGGTGGTGTAACAGGGGCCATGCGTATCGCCCACCTGGCAGACTCGTTCCAGATGCGCGCGGAGGTCCATGGCGGTGGACTTGTCCATCAGCATCTCTGCATGGCTATCCCCAATACCACCTACTATGAGTCGCTCGTCATGACCAACCCGGTTGTACGCGAGCCAGATGTGGATGAACATGGCCTCGTACACGCGCCAACAGCGCCTGGCATCGGCTCCGAAGCCCTCTGGGGAACACGTCCCTGGGAAGATGACGCCCTCCGCGTGTAACCATGAAAATTTTATTGCTATAGAGCATGCACCTATGATGCGGGATGGTTTTTTGTCGAACCATCCCGCATCACAACATGCGGGCTAGAATACCTTCACGTACAGGCGTTGCCACCGTTGACATCTCATCCAATAAATGGGTATACTGAACAGGAAATCAAGTGTTATATTTGCATCAAGGAGAATAAGGCAATGACCTGGAACATCGGGCACTAGAATCGTCGCCATTGTACTGATCGCAAGGAATATCGTTTCTTTGTGGTGATGACGTAGCTCTTCTATTGCTTGTGGCCTGTGTCTTTGTGTCTATCGCCGGGTAGCATTTTTACGCTTGCTTAAAACCCACTTCCTGTTATAGGACTACCAATTGATATCTTCTTAATTACACAGAGCCCACCATCAACACATGTCTCTGGCTCTCATCAATAGATGTACATCTGGTCACTTCAGCACCGTCCTGTCTGCATGCATGATCATGACACGATATGCTTGTGCCCATCTAAATTTTAGTGCCCTTCTTCAGCTATCACTACAGCTATGTATTATGTAAAGCGCTGTTGAGTAATAAAAGGATTAGCAGTTTATGCAAGGAACCCCAATCAATACAGGCAATCTCGATCTATCACCCGGCGAGTCACAGTTAGATAGCACGCCAGCATTCATACCGCCCGCGCGCCCGAAGAGACAGGTCACGACGACGCTGTCTTTTCTCTCGGGTTGCATCGCTTTGTTGATGACCGGCTTCGGCATCATTATCCCGGTCTACCCTCAGCGTTTGCAGGCGCTGGGATTGGGCGCGGAGACACTGGCGCTCATGGAGGCTGGATTCGGGCTGGGCATGTTTTTGTTCAGCACACCGATGGGAACCTTGGCCGGGCGCATCGGTCGTAAGCCGGTGGTTTTGCTGTCATTAGCCGGCTTTGTGCTTACCAATGTCTTCCTGGCCTTTGTCAATCTGCCACCACTCTTCATCGTAGTACGCTTCTTAGAAGGTGCGCTGGCCGCCGGCTTAATGCCCGCGTCGATGGCTATGGTCGGCGATATCCTGCCGGTAGAGCGCCAGGGACGCTGGATCGGTATCATGACGACCGCTCAGGCCTCCGGTATCGCCCTTGGTCCCGGCATTGGTGGCTTTCTCTACCAGTCCTGGGGTTTTACAACCCCGTTCTTGCTAACGTCTGGCCTGGCGCTGATTGCCGTGCTCCTGGCCCTGTTTATGCTGCCCGAGACACTGCCACAGGAGGTGCGCGCCAGCATCATTGCTCAACAGAAGAACGGTCAGAGCCAGGGCAAGGCTGCCCTGGATGCAGGTACCCGGAGTATGCTGAAGTTACTGTGGCTCTTCGCCGCCTTTGTGCTGATTGATTTCGGCATCACCTTTACTTATCCATTTACCCTGCCTCAGTATCCCTTCTTCTTCGAGAAGGTTCTCCACTATAATGCGGCTGAGTATGGCGTGATAGTCAGTGCCTATGGTCTATCGCTAGCTATCTTCCCGCTGCTGCTGGGACGCATCAGCGAACTATTGCCAAAGAAGACGCTCATCGTGCTGGGATGCGTCCTGGGGGCCGCTTTGAACCTGGGCATGCTCTTTCTACACCAGTATGCGCTCCTGATCGCCGCCGCCGTCATTACCGGATTGGGAAGCGCGCTGCTGGCTCCGGCGCTGGGTACAGCCTACCTGAGCGCGACGACCGATCAAAATCGTTCGCAGGTGATGGGTATCCGTGGATCAGCAATATCTCTGGCAGTCTTGCTTGCGCCGCTCACCCAGGCGGCCGTCAGCCACGTGATTACGCCACAGATCTCGTTCGCCATCGGAGGCGTCCTGGCCCTCTTTATCGCCCTTTTCGCCGCCATCACGCTCAAACAACGCGCAATATCATCATCGTCGTCGTCGTAGGTGTCGGGCTTGCCCCGACTTTCGGGCTCGCTTATAAAAGGAAATAATATTATGCAGATACATTTTTTGCGCCACGCGACCCTTACCGTCCAGTACGACAACCTTACGCTTCTTGTTGATCCGATGCTCAGCCCAGCACGGGCGATGGAGCCGATCGCCAACGCAGGCAACGATTGGCGCATCCCAATGGTGGAACTGCCACTCTCTGAAGCAGAGCTAGAGGCTTTACTGCACCACATTGATGGGGTACTGGTCACCCATACGCACCGCGATCATTGGGATGCGGCGGCCCAGGAACTCTTGCCAAAACACATTCCCATCCTGTGCCAGCCAGAAGATCAGTCCGTCTTTGAGCAGGCAGGCTTCACCTCTGTGCTCCCGGTTCGGCAGCAGATGGAGTGGCGCGGACTCCAGATCTCTCGCACCGGTGGACAACACGGTCGGGGCGAGCTCGGCAAAAAGATGGGACCAGTCTCGGGATTTGTCCTGCGATCACAACAATCCCCTTCTCTCTACATCGCTGGCGATACGGTCTGGTGCTCGGATGTTGAACAGGCCCTGAACCACTTTTCTCCTGCAGTGACCATCCTCAACGCGGGCGCGGCCACATACACCACCGGAGGAGGACCGATCACGATGGATGAGGAAGACGTGCGCCAGGTCTGTCGCCACGCACCGGGCACCCGCGTAGTCGCAGTCCACATGGAGACCATCAATCATTGCCGCCTGACCAGGAGCGCCCTGAAAGCAAGCCTGGCAGATGAGGATTTGACGCGGCGAGTATTGATCCCTGATGATGGAGCACAACTCTCATTCTAATCCAGGCCAGAAGCCTTCTCCATACTTCATCCTGTTACCATCTATCGGCGAAATCGTTCTTCAGAAGGGATGATTTTCCCTCCGGTATCACCGGTATCGCGCGGCCCACATCGATAATTTAAAATACATTGTGGGCCGCCTATTTTTGCCTCTTCCTCTTTACCGTCAGGTACGTTCTGCGTTTTTAGCACCACTGTCTACTTATCCGAGGAGATACACTCTTATGCGAGCATCACCAGGCGCTTCCCTCTGGCGTAATCGCGACTTTATATTGTTGTGGAGTGGACAAACGTTATCAAATGTTGGTACAGCAGTATCATTACTGGCCTTTCCATTGCTAATCCTGGCGGTGACGCACTCGCCCGCGCAGGCTGGTTTGATCAGCGCGATGCGTTCACTGACCTATCTGGTGTTTGTGTTGCCCGCTGGCGCGCTGGTTGATCGCTGGGACCGTAAGCGGGTGATGCTGATCTGTGACGCGGGCCGCCTGCTAACCATGGGCGGCCTGTTTGTGATGGGTATGCTGGGCAGGCTCAGCATAGAACTGTTGTATATCGTAGGCTTTGTGGACGTACTGTTGGGAACCTTCTTTAGCATCGCGGAAGTTACGTGCCTGCCCCAGGTGGTCTCTCAGGAACAACTGCCCGCCGCCATGGGGCGTGCGCAGGCGTCGATGGGCATTATGAATCTGCTCGGCGCCCCTCTTGGGGGCGTACTCTTTACCCTGCAGATGTTCCTGCCTTTCCTGATTGATGCGCTTTCCTACCTGATCTCGATCTTTTCGCTGTCTCTGATGCGCGCCCGCTTTCAGGAGCAGCGCGAGGCCATCGCCCACAATCTCTTCAAAGAGATCGCTGAAGGTTTGTTCTGGCTATGGAAACAGCCACTTCTACGCGCGATGGCGCTCGTGACCTCCGGCAACGTCTTCTTTGGCGCCGGTCTGACCCTCGTCATTATTATCATCGCGCAACACAGCCATGCATCCAGTGGCATCATCGGCCTGATTCTGAGTATTGGTGGAGTCGGGGGCATTCTCGGATCTATGCTGGCCAATAAAATTCAGCGACGTCTGCGCTTTGCATTTATCATCCTGGGAACGCTCTGGCTGGATGCCCTGCTGTGGCTACTCATGGTTCCCCTGCCATCTCCATTCTGGCTCGGCTGCATTCTTGCCGCCATCTTCCTGGTCAGCCCAATCTATAATATCGTCAATATGAGCTATCGCTTCGCGCTAACACCAGATGAGATGCGCGGCCGCGTCAACAGCATCTCACGCCTGATCAGCAACGGCCTCGCTCCTCTGGGACTCACCCTCACCGGGTGGCTGCTCCAATACTATGGAGCAGCCACCACTGTGCTGCTAGCAGCGGCCGGCCAGATCCTGCTAGCGGCCGTGGCCATGTTCAGCACCCCCATTCTCCGCGCCCACCTCTCTCCCACAGTGAAGCCCAGGTAATTTGAAAGAAAAAATGAGTTGGTGGGACAGGGGCGCATCCGCCCCTATCCCACCAACTCATAAAATCAATGCAGCCACCTGCTCGGGACGCGCATGCGCACCTGCGCTACTCAACAGTCCATTACATGTTAATAAGACAGGAACGCATCCGCCCCGCTGCCCCAACTCATAAAATCAATGTAGCTGCCTGCTCGGGACGCGCATGCACACCTGCGTTACTTAACAGTCCATTACATGTTAGTGAGGCAGGGGCGCGCATGCGCCCCTGCCTCACTAACATCAAAAAACAGGAGCGGCCGCGCATGCGGACGCCCGTGCGGGGGCACTCACGCACATCTCCTGTAAAAGTGTGTCTGACACATTTTAGTCCGTGAAGTTCTGCCGCAGAAAGCGCCAGACGGCGATGCCCGCAAAGGCAACGATATAGAGCGCGATCATTCCACAGGCCAGCGCGGGTGATAGGTAGGGAATCTGCAAAGAGGACGGGGGGGCCGCATTCGACACCGTGGCCTCCTGTAGAGATGCCTCCAATCCCATCGGCAGATACTGCGCGACATGCATCCAGACGCCACCTGCCAGTGTGAGCGTTGTATAGAGAACCGACTCAACCAGGAGTATGAAGGCCAGGCCAACGCCAATCGCAAGGATCGATGAGCGGCTGATGATAGTCAGCATAAAAGCCAGAGCAACATATGGCAGCAGGGAATAATCGGTAATCAGGAAGTTAAGTACCAGTGTCTTCAAATTCTCCCCGTCTACCGCTAATGAGCCATGCAATAGTAGCGTCAGGATCGCGGTGAGGATGCCAGACACCAGAATCGATGTGATGACCATCGTGAGTACCAGCAGGACGTTGATGATGCACTTCGCCTCGATCAGAACCAGGCGCGATACACCACGGCTTAACCAGAGATGAAAGGTGCGCCAGGAATATTCTCTGGCGGTAATGACGGCCACGATAATCGTCAATAAGATACCACCCAGTGAATGAGAGGCGGCGAATTGTGGCGATTGGACCAGGCCCATTGGCCAGCTCAGGGAGTGGGTTAACGCGACGCTACTCCCACTATTGGGAGGCAACAATTGCGCGATAATGTATTGACCACAATCGATAAGTGCGATAATCAGCGTTAAAATTCCCAGCTCGATCCATAAGATCGGTCGACCGAAGACCTTATCTTTCTCTAACTGCAGCGTTCTCCACAGCATGCGTCTCAGCTCCTTTTTCCGCCTCTTGCGCGAATTGTAAAAACACATTTTCCAGGTTGTTCTGGATCGGGAATACCTCTGATGGCGTCAGGCTATGGGCAACCAGGTGCTCGATAATCTTTTCGGCCGTCACCGATTGCACATCGACATATGGTCCATTTATATGCAGGTAGCGCTGACCATCGACCAGCTCCCCTAGCAATCGCACAGCTTTTTCTGAATCACTGGTTTTGACACGCGTAATCTGCTCGGTCTTCAGCAGATCTTCGACCCTCCCTTCAGCCACCACCAGACCCTTGCGCACGATCGCGACCCGGTTGCAGATCAGTTGCATCTCGTGCAGCAGGTGGCTGCTAATAAAGATAGTTACTCCTTGCCTGGCCAGGCTCTGTAGCAGCAGGCGTATCTCATGCATGCCAACGGGATCCATGCCATTGGTCGGCTCGTCGAGGATCAGCAGATCAGGCTGCCCGAGTAGCGCCAGGGCCAGCCCCAACCGCTGTTTCATGCCCGTTGAGAATTGCTTGACGGGGCGGTTGTTGATATCACCAAGCCCCACCATCGCCAGTACCTGGTCAATGCGCTGCTCTGGAACCTCTGGATACAGCCGGTGCAGCATCTGCAGATTGCGCCGTGCCGAATATGCCATCATCATGGACGGAGAGCCCATCAAGGTTCCTACACGCCGCAGACCAGTGTTGTGCATCGGGGTAATCTGCTCGCCAAAAATTTCAATGCTCCCGGCGGTCGGATAGATCAGACCCAGCATCATGCCGATAGTGGTCGTTTTTCCTGACCCATTGGGACCCAGAAAACCATAAATCTCACCGCTTCTCACCTGCAAGGAAATGTCTTCGACAGCATGCACTGTGCGATAATACTTCTTCGCATGTGAAACGTTTATGACGACATCGCTGCCCAAATTTTTCTCCTTATAATTAATAGCTCTCTTCTGGCTCTATCACTGCTTTTATAAGATTTACTCAGCATATTTATAAACGTCGAAGCATCTTGTTTCTAACATCCATTGATTTACATATTGAGCGCACTTTAGGTCTACTAATTATTAGTAGATATTACACAACAAAATTCATCTACCATACCTCTATGCTGCATGCCCATAGTTAGCAGACCCACAAAGCAATATAGCCTTCTATAATGCAAACGTAACCCGGCGCACTAAATACAAAGCCTTATCTTCCTCCTTTACGGAAGAGGTTCTCCATATGTTCGCGCCTCGCGCTCAACGCTCTAGCAGATAAAAAAAGAACCGCGACCCAGGAGGGTCGCGGTTGCTATGCGTCTATTGTGTGTGGCAGCACCGGCTTGATATCTACAACCGGTGTGCCATCGATGGCCTCGATAGGTCCGATCTTCAACCTGCTGCCGGCTATCTCGCGCACCGTTACCCGGTGCAGACCCAGCGGATTTGGCCTGTCGGGCGACCGTGTGGCAAAGACGCCAGTCAGGGGTATCGCAGGATCACCGCGCGGATGAACCTTGAGTGTGTCGCGTTGGGATCGATGAAACCAGCTGATGATAATTAATTCATCACCCACTGCGACCCTATCCAGTCCTTCAGCGAACTCGTCGTTGACGATCAGCCAGGCGTCTGGTGCTCCTTCCCGACCCTGCTTGGGCGCGTCTTCACGCCGCTTCAGCGATGACTGCAGGAAACCAATGGGATGCAGTATATAATCAATCTCTGCCATAATTTCCTTCTCTTATCGCTCTCGGCGCACAGTGAAAAGCGCGCGTATACGCTCGTCGCGCAGGTAAAGCCCACACCAGATCAATATACCAATGTAGACAGGAAAAAGCGTGGTACTAAACAGGGGATCTCCAAGGCGCAGGTGAGCTGAAATCGCTCCGCCCAGATAGCCCGTCAACAGAACCGCTCCCACAACAGAGGTAGCTGGAAATACATAGGCGGCCAGGCATACAAGCTCAATAACGCCGAGGGCAAGTGCGAGGTTCACCGGATATCCAAGCTGGTTTAGCGAGTCTACGACGGGGGAGATCTGCATCACGTGAATAATGCCATCAAAGAGCAAAAACAGCGCCGCCAGCGCGGTCAAAACACGACCAATCCATAGGGGAGCCTTTGAAATCGAAGTCGTTCGGGTAGCCACTTGCATGTTTTTCTCCTTCAAGGAATCTGGATGAGATGCGATAACAGGTGGTTAAAAGCTCCATGACCGTGGAGCAAGAAGTTCAGGGCAACGTTCGCGATACACTTTTAGCTATTGTTTGTCTCTCTCTCTGTATTTCTATTCTGTTTCGCGCACAAAAAAGCGGAAATAAAATAGCCTTCTATTCCGCTTTTCCCTACAGGGTTTACCCACCGCGCATTCACCTGGAAAACTACACGGCTACTTTATTTTTTCCGCATCTCCTCTTGCCACACCTGCTCTACACGCCTTTGGACCATATCCAGAAACCGCCTGGCCCTGGCTGGGTCCAGCTTTTCATCGGTGGTCCCGGCGTGTAAGGCCAGAGCTTGCCGAAGTAGATCGCCCCCGTCCACATGTGTTGTAGCCCATGCTACCGCATCCTTTTTTGATCGTATCTGATTCTCCTCCACAAAGCACCACCCCCGACAGGCGTTGAGGACGCTCGCATAGTTGGCTTCTTCATAATCTGTATACCAGCGCAGCGATGTCAGGACCGCTTCAATGAGCCAGGTTCGGGGAATAACCCCAAACAGATCCTGTGGCGGAGGACCAAAAAGCGTGATGCCATGCTCGCGCGCGATCGCCCGATCGAAGAAAAACCAGTGGGGCGATTCATCCTTCGCATCATAGGTGATATGCAAAGACATCTGCGGACCAGAGTTGAGATTAAGCTCAAAGCCAGCCGTAGAAGCGGAGGCCGCGATCGCGTCCTTCTGATAAATGACAAGCTCGCATCCACGCGTCGGACACGGGAGCGCGGGATGCGCCAGCAGGGTGGCGAGTTGTTCCTTCTCTTCCTGCCGCAGGTGCCGCGCGCATACCCCCTGAATATCGATATCACTCCTGCCGGGAATAAATCCTCCTAACGCGGCAGACCCAACCAGATAGACACCCAATAAGTCCTCCCGCAAATAGTCATGCAGCATCTGTACCACCCGCGAAACATAGGACTGTACATCCAGTGGCAGCGCTTGCAGACGTGTATCGTGTCTGCCTGCCATACATCACCTCCCTGACAGCTTCATATTCAGCCTGCCGGGACAGAAGCCCCGCATCGCCGTTATCTTCACCCTCATATTTAATGCTTGAATATACAGTTTATAACACGTGGCACATACCCTCTGTCAAATGCTACCTTGCACCATGCTCCTGCAAAATCTCCGCGATAGGATATTTTGCCTGCGCCAGAGCCTGTTCAACCTCTTCAAAGTTGAGCCGATCAGACTCATAGCGTACCGTAACCGTTTTAGCCGGAAGATCAACCTGCACTACTTCCAGACCAGGGAAAGATTGAAGAACCTTCGTGATCTTACTCACGCACCCGCTACAATTCATACGCCCCATCTTTAAGCAAGTATCCTGTTTCATCCTAAACCTCCTTACACGACATAACCCGAACAACTGTTAGCTCTTCATGAGCATCACAGACATATTTCACAAAACATACTTTACACGTTCCAGGCACAAGATAAAACCTTAAGAAAAAAAATACATACTTATCCCTATAAAATCATGACAGCCAATTTCGACCGAGTAAAAACCTGAAACAAGATAAACCATAAATCATTTAATACAATATTCAACGTTAAATATCTAAATTCTTTTCAAACTTTTTATGTTATACTAAGTGCAATGATGAGTTGGTGCGACAGGGGCGCCAATGCGTCCCTGTCGCACCAACTCAAAACCAGTGCGGCCGCGCATGCGGACGCTCGTGCGGGGGCGCTCAAGCTCCCGGACAGAGGAACGTCAGCCCATTCTGACAGTACATTGGATATGAACCTGCTTGCCAGCACAATAGGCGAGACCTTATTTAAGGAGAGTTATCATGGCTCCAGTGATGCAAAAAAGCTATCTCGTGAAGGGTGCTATCTTCGGGGCACGCGGCGATTCCTGTACGTGTGATCCCTGCGATTGCAACCCATGTAGGTGTGGTGATGGTGTCAGGGACAACCAGCCGAATTATCCCTTCTGGCGCGTGAGCGGATTTCACATCGAGGCCGGTATTATCCAGGGCATCGATGTATCGCATCTCACCATTTTAAGTCTGACCCAACCGGTCGTTGAAGGAGAAAATGATCGTTGGCAGGAGGTCATCCTGGTGGATAGCACCGCCTCGATGCTACAAGTTGTTGCCCTGCTCAACGTTTTTGAACATCAATTGGATAGCGTTCCGGCCGAGGTCGCGCCGCTTCCACAAACCGCTCGCGCGGTGTATCGCGCCCACCTATCCTATCACATGTCCCCCGACAACAAACTAACACTGGACGCGACCTTCAGCCCCGATGCACAATCCCTGATCTGCGGTCCCGATGAACAGACCAGCAAACAGGCGAGGGCCTGGAACTATCAAGGATTGATGGCCCTGCGCGACACATTCACGTACCAGAAAGACTAGCTCTAGAGTCATTTATAGATTGATGCATGGGCGCGCCAATGCGCACCCATGCATCAATCTATAAATGAAGTACGGCTGTACGCCAGTTCCTTTATTTCTCAACGGCCAGCGTTGCCACCCAGTCTTCAGACTGTATGACCTCCGCCTGGCGTGGAAAGACTTTGGATAGCAGGACGCGATGAACCTCTTCGTCGTTATCCAGGCAGCAGTCGGCCAGGACGGTCAACTGGTAATCTTTATCCGCCGCTTCCCTGAGCGTCGATAAGACGACCCCGCTGGTTGCGATGCCGCATAGCACCAGGTGCGAGATGTTCTGCGCCCTCAACACCATCTCTAAATCACTTCCACTAAACGCGCTGACACGACGCTTGGTGATCACTACATCCATCGGCTGCGGAGCGATGGCCTGGGGAAGCTCAATCGAAAAGGCAGCCGTTGACGAGGAAGCTTGACTGCGGCCAGAGAACATTTTATTTCTAGGACTGACCTCGGGATACCCCGGCCGAAAACCCACGACTACATAGATGACGGGAATCGATGCGGCACGGGCCGCCGCAATGGCTGTATTTGTACGCTCAAGAATATCGCTTGATTGTGCGTAGCGATTGACAATCCCCGCCTGCATATCCATGACTAACAGGGCTGTGTTTGCTTGCATATCAGACATTGATTGATAGTTTCCTTTCTGCTTCTCTTGAAATTAGTTATATGCAACATGTATAGCTTTCTTATACGTGGCTCACGAGTCCGTTTTGTGTTGGTGCATAGGGGGTGCGCGGATGCGCACCCCCTATGCACCAACACAAAATAACAGTGCGGCCGCGCAGCGGACGCGAGTACGGGGCCGCACAGGCACCCCAACATGACGAAAGTCAAACCCATCCTTACCGATGATGGTCAATGGCGTAAGAAAAACTCCTTTCATTATATTACTGTTTAACTGTCTTTACTTGCTCTTCTGTTGGAGCGGAAGTCACAACGCCAATCCTGCCCAGCGATCGATCAACAATTGTGAGGAGAGCAAACAAGGCAGCAATGATGAGCATAAAAATTGTCAGGTGATGCAGTCCGGTCGTATCAGCAGCCTTCTGCAAAAATAGCCCGTTGGCTGCCGATGCGAGCAATGCACCCAGATAGGTAAAGGTCCGTAGCAAGCCAGCAGAAGCACCTATGCGCTCCTGATCGGCCTGGTAGTACACGGCATTCTGGTTAGCTAAACTGGCCAGACCTTGCGGAATGCCCGCGATAGCAATCACCAGGATAAGCAACCAGAGAGGACTCGCGGAATTAAACACAAGCAGGAGCAGGCAGAAGACTATCTGGGCAACGGCGGCTGCAATGAGTTTCATACGTATCTCTCTGCTTCTCCCGGTAATACTTGATACCCCGATGGCAACAAACGATAGTGGCAACAACAACAAGCCAGCGGTTGTCACATTCAACCCTCGGCCGTCTTGCAGCCATTGCGAAAAACCGTACAGAAATGCATATCCGACCGTCATCGCCAGGAAATTCCGTACGAATGTTATCAGCAGCGGCCTATTTCCCCCAAATACACGCAGATCAAGAAACGGTGCGGAGCAATGTAGCTCTCTCCACCCAAAGGCGATAGCCGCTAGAGCGGATAGCCCTATCAAAAAGAGATGCGAGAACTGCGGGCTCATCAGGAAGAAGAGAAGCGCAATAAGCGTGACAGCGAAAAGAAACATGCCAGGATAATCTAAGCGGTTATCACTTTTGTTTTCCGACGCTTCTTGCAAAGAAGACATTGCGGGAAGATAGCGAAAACCGTAATAGAGGCACACAATGGCGAGCAGTATGTTTATAGCGAACATGGAACGCCAACCACCAATGGTGATTAACAGGCCGCCAAGCGCCGGACCTATCACAGCGATCGTCTGGGCAGATACGGCCAGCGCCGTTAGCACGCCAGCCGGACTCTCATGGCCGGTACGTCTGGCTTCGCTACGTATCAGGTACATCGCCGATGGATACCCAACACACGTGCCAAACCCCAGAATAACCCTGGCAATAATCAGCACCCATAAGCTCGGTGCAAAGGCACCTAGGATCCCCGCAATGCCGGTGAAGATCGCACCAGCCACATACAATCGTTTTGGCCCATAAGCATCCACCAGTTTACCAACCACCGGTTGGCCAAGGGCGGTCGCCAGGTACAATCCCGATACCAGCCAGGCTGTGCTTGATGGTGAGACTCTAAAGGCAGCCCCAATAGGCACTAGTGAGACCGCAATGATCGATGAGTTCACCGGGTTCAGAATAGCTCCGACGATCATCGGCGTGATAAGTTTGCGGTCAAAATCGTCAGAGCTTTTACTATGCTCTCGATGAAGGGGTCGGAGAAATTGTGTACGTGTCTTTGCCATTTTGATAATTTCCGTTCATTCCTTGTTTATGCCCTGGGCTTTGCCACTCTTGACAGGAGACCAGCTGACGTTTAGAGTATAAACTCTAAAGTATACTTTAAGGTCAAGTCTTTTCCCGGGAGAAATTATGAAGATTCACGAACTCGCCCAGATAACAGGATTGACGGCTCCCACCATTCGCTTTTATGAGAAGGAAGGACTCATCGATGCACGCCACATTCGACGAGAGGCCAATAACTATCGCTTCTATGATGAGAGCGTCATAGCGCACCTCCTCATGATCAGGCGGCTTCAATCAGCAGGATTTACGCTCGCCGAACTTAGAGAACTCCTCCAGGCAAGAGAGACTCAAGATCAACCCAGGAAACTGGAGCTTCTTTGTAGAAAAATGGAAGAGATCGATAGGAAGCAAACAGAATTGCGCTCCATACAAATTGAGCTTAACCAGTTGCATGCACGCTTCTTGTCGGCACGAGAGAAGGAACGGCAGAAAGCAGGCAATCAATCATGATTGATACAGGATTAGAGGGCAAAGTTGCCTTAATTACCGGTGGCAATCACGGCATTGGCGCCGCCACGGCCACGGCACTGGCCCGCGAGGGTGCGTCCGTGCTGATCAACTATCTCCGTATGCCCTCATTGGGATCATCCACGCCATCTGATGATGCATCATCACCCGGACTCGCCTTCTACAATAGCCGGCGCAGGCAAACCGCGGACGAGGTTATTACGGCTATTCGTGATCAAGGGGGACGCGCGGAGGCGATAGAGGCAGACCTGTCTAATCCCGCCACCATCCCCTGGCTTTTTGAGCAGGCCGAATCTTTGTTTGGACCCGTTGATGTGTTGGTTAATAACGCGGATTATTGCCAGGCCGATACGTTCATCCCTGGAGGCTATCCGGGTTCGGCTGACCTTACTCCAGGCGGCTATCCCCTGTCTGCATTGAGCGCCGATAGCCATGATCGCCACTTTGCGATCAATAGCCGGGCTATAGCGCTGATGATGGCGGAGTTCGCCCGGCGACGCATCACCAGAGATCTGCGTGATGGGCGCATCATCAATCTCAGTACCGATGCTGCCTCGGGCTTTGGGCAGAATACATCCTACGGGGCCAGTAAGTTCGCTATGGAATCCTATACGCGAGCGGCCGCCCATGAACTGGGTCCATATGGCATTACCGTCAATATCGTGTCGCCAGGACCCACTCAGACAGGCTGGATCACTCCTGCCATGGAGCAGGCGCTGTCTGAGCAGGCCCCCTTGCGGCGCGTTGGTCAACCAGAGGACTTGGCCGATGTGATCGTCTTCCTCGCCTCGCAGCAGGCCCGCTGGCTCACCGGCCAGATCCTATACGTAGGAGGCGGCCATCGCATGTTGTAACAGTCGCCACCTATGGACCATCTTCGATGAAAGGTTACGGCAGGGTCGCCAGGTGCGCGCCAACGGTGTGCGCGAAGTTATATCCGTTTGACGCATCCCAGTTGATCGACCATGTCATCGCTCCCCTAATGGTTGGGTAGGTAGTCGATGGCCTGAAGGAGCCACAGTTCGTACCCCTTGCCAGGCAGTCCAGGGCACTGTTCACGACCGATGGTGAGACATACCCTCCGCCGGCGGCCGAACTACTCGCGGGAACACCAATCCCAACCTGGTCGGCCCTTAATCCTCCCTGCAGTTGAATGCAGGCCAGAGCCGTCAGGAAGTCCTCGCTCCCCTCAGAATAGACTCTCCCATCGCAACCGTTCATGCTGCCAGAGTTGTAGTACTGCATGTTGACGACGGTCAGGATATCCTTGATCTGCAGGGCCAGTTGAAAGTAGCCGCTGCCCGTGGATTGCATGTCGATCGTCTGCGGTGCCAGCGTAATTACAAGATTCGGGCCGACCAGCGAGGAGAGCTGTCGCAGGGCGCTGCCCATATAGGTCGGATTGATGCCGTTCTCCAGATCAATGTCGACCCCATCAAAGCCATAGGTCTTGATCAACTGGTAGACGCTGTTCGTGAAGTTGCTGGCCGAGGTCGCGTCGCTGACGCTGATGGTTCCGTTCTGCCCACCAACGGAGATAATCACCTTCTTGCCCTGCGCGTGCAGCGTCGCGATGTCGCTGGTAAATTGCGCCGTGCTATAGCCTCCCAGGGCAGAGGACAGACCAGAATCAACGCTAAAGGTAACGCCTCCGGGCCTGGAGGGATCAGCATTGGCGAAGGCCACCGCGATCAGGTTATATTGCGCATCGACCCCACTTAGCCTGAGCGGAGTCGCACCATTGGTGAAGTCCTGCCAATAACCGGTTAAGATATGCCTGGGCAACCCTCCACCACAGGCGGGACAGGGTGTAGGTGTTGCCGTTGGGATCACCGTCGGCGTCGGCGTCGGGGTACTGGTGGCCGTTGGCGATGGGGTGGGCGTCGGCGTCCCATTCCCACCAGGACCCGCCAGGCTGATGTCGTCGACATAACCACTACTTTGCGCATACCAGCCATGTACATAGATCGTGATACTGGTCGTACTACTATTGGTGGTGAAGGAATAGGAGAGCTGTGTATAGCTTGAGCTGTTCGTCCAGTTGCTGCCATAGCCGTTGACGCCCAGGTACATATACGATCCATCAACATACGCGCTGAGCGTGTATGCCGTACCGGGCAGAACACTGATGGTCTGCGAACATTGTCCCGTGGTCGAGTTGCTCGGATTGACCTGCAACGCATGCGTTCCACTATGCACTGGACTGCTCACGACAGTATCTCCGGCATCACAACTCCAGCCGCTAAGGTTTCCCGCCTCAAAGCCGCCATTTGTCACCAGGTTGTTGGCCGCCACGGCCACATCCACCGACCTGTTGAAGAAGAGCAGTAGCACCATACCGCTCAAGACGCACAGCGCAACACCGATCTGTGCCAGTTTGCTGCGAAACATTCTTGCGCTCCTTGCAATATGTTCAACACAAATTCAATCAAACAGACAATCGATCGAAGAGCCATAGCCCTCCGACCGCGCGCCATCAGCTTAAAGAGACATCGTCAACGTAGACGTTGCCCTGGAGATACCAGCCGTGTACGAAGATCGTGATGCTTGTCGTACTGGCAGTGGTCGTGAATGAATAACTCAGCAATCCATAGCTGCTCGCATTCATCCAGTTACTGGAGTACCCGTTGACACCCAGGTAGACATAGTTCCCTTGCACGTACGCTTTCAACGTATAAGCATGGTTGGGCTGGACATTGATCGTCTGCGTGCATTGACCGGTGGTCGAATTCGAAGGCGTCAACTGCAAGGCATGGCTCCCACTGTGCACAGGGCTACTCACTACGGTATCTCCTGGATCACAACTCCACCCACTGAGATTCCCCGTCTCGAATCCTCCATTTGTCACCAGGTTGCCCGGAGTCGGTGTGGGCGACGGCGTTGGAATGGGAGTTGGAGTTGGCTTCGGTGTCGGAGTCGGTGTGGGATTCGGCGTCGGGGTTGGATTCGGCGTCGGCGTCGGGGTTGGTATAGTTCCTCCTGTCAGGCCATCGGCGATGGCGTTGAGTAACGTGTCAGCCGGATCATTGGCGTCCAGGGAGAACAGCATCGCGCCACCAAGGTTGTGAGACTTGATGTAATCGGTCTTTGCGGTGATCGATCGTGGGGTGTCACCCGTGTAGAAGTTAGTGCCATCATAGATCCAGCTAGCCTGCGTAATGGGATCAAAGAAGTTGTCGCTGCCGTTGCTGGTCAGTCCTGCGGCGGCCAGTTCTTTGTAGTCCGCGATGCCTGCCTGCTGGCTGGTGGGAAATGAGGGCGATGGTCCGGTTGCGCTTTGATAGAGACCGTGATTACTGCCAACGGCGACGCCAGTCCAGCCGCGATAGTAGAGCGGGAAGCCCATCACCAGCTTGGCAGATGGAAATCCGCCGGGGATGCCATAGGCCGCCGAACCCGTTGTCCAGTCTTTGATTGCGCTATCAATGTTGTATTTCTCGCTGCCGGGCGCTATTGGTTGGGATGGATCGTTGGGCGAGGCATACAGGGGATCCTGAAAGTTCGTGGGACCGGTGCTCTCAAATCCTCCATGCATGTCATAGGTCATCACATCCGCGTAATCGAGATACTTGCCAACCTGATCGGTCTGGATGTGCGCAATCTTATCCTGTCCCGCTGGTACCGCCGCCGTCAGTTGGAAATGCTTGCCGATACTGTTCCCATAGGAGTCTAGCTCCGTACGGAACTCCTGGAACAACAGGGTGTAGTTGGCGCTATCCTGCGCGCCATAGTGATTGCCGGTATGCCCCTGAGTCCCGGGATACTCCCAGTCGATATCAAAACCATCAAAGATACCAGCGGCGGACGCGTTCCCTCCCGAGGGGTCACCACTGATCCCCGTGGGCAGATTGCCTTTAAGAAACATCGAGATGCACGAGCTGACGAACTTCTGCCGTGAGGCTGCCGTGGCGGCCACATCGGAAAAATACTTGGAATAGGTCCAGCCACCCAGCGAGAGCAACAGTTTTAGATTGGGGTACTTTGCCTTGAGCTCGCGCAACTGGTTGAAGTTCCCCTTTATTGGTTGGCTATAGGAATCCGAACTGCCATCCACCGAATTGGAGCTATAGCTCTTCTGGTAATCGGCAAACGCATCACCGGCACCGTCGCCCGCGTTTGGATCACTCTCGTTGCTGGAGTCAGAGGCTTTGATGGTCTCGAAACACGTCAGATTGGTAGGATCGATGTTTTCAAAGTCGTAGATAATAGCGGTTAGCCTGGAGGCTGCTCCCGATGTGTCAACGGTTGAGGGATAGTAGCTGTTGCCATAGATGCCCCACTGATCAAAATAGGCGATGTTCTGATAAGAGCTACTCCCTGCTGCCTGGGTCGAGGCGCTGACAGCCGAACTTTGCGCCGAGACGTTTCCGTCCTTGTCATATGCCTGCACAGTAAAGGTATAGCTGGTTGAGGGCCGCAGAGAACTGATCGTGACCGCTGTCCCCATAGAGGTCGCGACTATCTGTGAGCTATTAAAAACATAGTAGGCCGCGACATCCCCGGTCCTCGAATTATCGGTGGAGGCGGACCAGTTGAGGGTAATTGATTGAGATCCGCTAAAGACAACTTTTACATTGGTAGGCGTTGAAATGGTAGAAGCATCCGTTGCTCCGTGCGCAATTGAGGGTACATAGAACACGGTGGCAAGTAACAGAAGCAGGAACAGACCTACTCTTCCTGGCTGCCACAACTTTGTATTTGTCATAAGGTGCTCCTTGCGTTCATCTGACAAGCAGTCCATGCTAAAATGATCGCCTGAAACCGTAGGCGAGGATGCCCCCGGCATCCTCAATCCGGGCTCACCCCGGCTTACGACACCCATAGGTGCCCGGCTCGCACCAGGATCTACAATCTATATCGAATGAGTTCCTCCTTTCATGTTGCAAGTACATCTAGTTGTTAGAACAACAAAATGACTTAGCAACTATCTACTCCTTCATTATAAAAATATGGTGCTCGAAAACAAAAGCTTTTCCAGAAAAGCCCTTTACGTACCATATACCTCTGATGAAAGTGTACCCAAGCCTGGTGTATATGTCAATATGTATATACCAGTAGTGCCGGGCTTGCCCCGGCTTTCCCCTTACCTCCACGACCACGCCCCCCGTAGGTGCCGGGCTTGCCCCGGCTTTCCCCTTGCCTCCACGACCACGCCCCCGTAGGTGCCGGGCTCGCCCCGGCTTGCATTTCTGCCCTAAAAGTCCCACCTTTCCCTATCCCATTAGTCCTTTTGGGTATACGAATGTTACAAAGCTGTTATCATACAGTTGAGCATAAAAAGTGCACAGGATTTCTCTCCCTGCGCAGTGGCTCAGATTGTGAGCTACATCACATATATAAATAGAAATATACTGTATGCTATGGTTAAAAAATAGCGTTATTTTTTATAGGTAGGAAACAGAAAATAGCGAGACAACTTTATATTGATGCACTTATTTATGGAGATGCTCTGATTAAAGTTGATGCAAGTTCTATCAGTTCTTATTTTTTCGGATTCTCGTTGGCCTTCTTAATTTAGACATGGGTCCGCAGAGAACCCACCAGTTTTTCGAAGGAAAACAGTCAGTCGATGCGTAGTAGATTATCATTACCACAAATATTTCAACAGAAAGGGCCGCTCAATCTACAAGGTCAGAATTGGAGATCGGGTAGATTACTCATTGTGTGTGTCTTAGCTTTGCTATTGGTGATCGTTGCCACAAGTGTCTTTCTGGCATATGTGTTTCCATCAAGCAGGTCAACAACCGATCAGTCGGGCGAGACATTTACGATGGCGCCCAAACCAACACAACCACCCATGCCAACCCCAACACCGACGTCAGCATTTGATCCCAATCTCAATGCGATCCTGCCTACCCATCGTATCGTCGCGTTCTACGCGATACCCGGTGCCGCTGCGACAGGTCCCGCTTACCAGTTAAGCGATGACATGCTGGCGCACTTAAAGGCGCAGGGAGCGGAATATGAGCGTCTTGACCCGGCCCACCCTGTCCAATTAGGGATCGACCTGGTCGTAAGTATCCCTGATGGCTTTCCCGGACCAGACAATACCTACAGCCATCACCTCGATTCGGCTACCCTTCAGCAGTATATTGATTTTTGTAAAAGTAACAATCTATTACTTTTCCTTGACCTGAACTTTGGCTGGTCACCAGTTATGCCGGAGGTCAATTATTTCCTCCCCTACCTGGAAAAATATAGCTTTGTCCACATGGCCATCGATCCCGAGTGGATGTTTCCTCGCCATGATGGCATCCCCGGCACAAATCTCAGCAATGTGCGAGCCTCCGATCTCAATCCAATCATCGAGGCGGTGGCGGCCATCCCGATGAAGTATCATGTGCCGCGCAAGATTCTCATTATCCATCAGTATCGCCCCAGCGGCGATGGTACGGCAACGCCAAATGACGCGGGCAAGGCGGAGATCTCGGATAAGCGCGACATCATTATTGACCCTCGGGTGGATACCGTCATCCATGTCGATAGCGTCGGGGGCTATCCCGGTGACCATGGCGATAAGATGCACCAGTATCACGAGTGGGTACACGACGATTTTCAGGCCTATCACAACTTCGATTACGGTGGCTTCAAATTGTTCTACAACATCGAGTCCAAAACCAGCGTTATGACACCAGCGGAAGTGCTCTCCATGCAGCCCGCCCCCCTGGTCGTCACCTATGGCAACTGATATACGTTCGATTTCTAAGATTAAAACAGCAGGGTGATGTGCGATGTCGCACATCACCCTGCTGTTTTAATCTACCAGTCCTTTGAAGTTGACGAGGAGGTGGCGGGGGCCGCGCAGGGCTGCGTTATCCCTGTAGGGTGGAGGATCAACCGCGAGCGTCGGTTCGATCAGGCGGCGACTGAGCTCGCGGAGGGCGATATGGGCTTCGATACGCGCCAGCGGCGCGCCAACGCAGTAGTGGATGCCACTGCCAAAACCCAGGTGCTCGTTGCCCTGACGATCGGCGATAAATTCTTCGGGATCTTTAAAGCGCTCCCCGTCATGGCTGCCAGAGGCCAGCACCAGGATGATGGTGGCGCCTTTAGGGATGGTTACTCCGGCAATATCTATGTTGGTCAGCGCGGTACGCGTGCGGAAATGCACCGGTGGATCGTAGCGCAGCAGTTCCTCAACATAGGTGATCACCAGGTCGGGATCCTCACGCAACTGCTTTAACAGTTCAGGAGAACGCACCATGGCCAGCGTGCCATTGGTGATCAGGTTGACGGTCGTCTCGTGTCCGGCGATCAGGAGCAGAACGGCGGTGCTGATCAGTTCGCGTGGCGTCATCGGACCTTCGATGTCATCGGTGCGCATCATGCCTGAGAGCATGTTATCACCGGGATTGGTCTTGAGCCTCTCCAGCAACTGAGTCATGTATTCACGGATCTGCTGACCGGCGCCCATAATCTGCTTCTGCTGCTCTTCGGTCTGGATCTGGCCTGGATCCAGGACGGTAGCCAGTAGTTCGGCCCAGGCGTGGAAGCGCGCCTCATCCTCGCGTGGTACACCCAGCAGTTGACAGATAACCGTTACCGGCAGCGGATAGGCCAGGTCATCGACGATGTCGATCTGGCCACCCTGTGTATGTCTGTCCAGGTGCTCTTTGACGATCTGTTCGATGTGTGAGGTCATGCCCTCGATGCGCGCGGGCGTAAACTGGCTCATCACGATACGCCGCAGACGGTCATGGTTGGGGGGATCCTGGAAGATGAACGGAGGCTCAACCTCTTCTTGCTCGGGTACGGGCTGCCCCTGTGCTATCATCTGTGCCCGCCTCTGTTGCATTTGCTCCATTGCCCGTTTCTGGGCGTCGGAGTTGCGCATGTCAGCGCTTACACGGGGATCGTGGAGCAAGGAGACAATCTCGTTATAGGTGCTGACGATATAGCTGCCATCCTCCTGTACAGCTACGGGCGTCTCACGGAACTGCTCGTAGAGCGGATAGGGATTAGCTATATGCGAGTGATCCAGAATCTGTTTGAAGTTTACCTTTGACTTTTGCACCATGGTTGTCTGTCCTTTCGTCTGTGCCAATACTACTTCAGGCGTGCCGGGTAGCTACCGGGAAACCGGCTTGTAGGGACTGCATATCTTCTGGCTGATCAGCGGCTGCAAGTTGGGGTGGATAGGCGGTCTCGGCATCGATCAGCGCGCTGTAGGCATCCAGCCAGCGTCCCTGATCAAAGCTCACAGCTCCGATAAGGCGCCCCTTACGTCCATACACGGCGACGAAGCGATAGCGTTCCACTGAACCTTGCGTGATCATGACTTCATCACCTAGATTCGGCAGGCCAACCGATTTGATGTTGACGCCGAACTGACTCGACCAGAACATCGGCATGTGTCGGTAGACCCGATAGTCATCCATCTCGCTAAGCATATTGTGCGCCGCGTTTTCCGCCTGGCCAACAGCATTGCCCCAGTGTTCAACGGCGATAACATCCTCTTCATAGAGATGCTGCGGCCAGCGCGCTACGTCCCCGGCGGTAAAGATCCCCGGACTGGGCCGGCCCTGCGCATCCAATACCCTGCAATAGGCATCACAGACTACGCCACGATCATCCACAGCCAGGCCGGAATCCATCAACCACTCGGTATTATGCAAAGCGCCCAGGGCAACGATCGCCACATCTACGTCCATCATGCTCCCATCGGTCAGACGGGCGCGACGCAGGCGTCCCTCTTCGTCTCCCTCAAACGCTGCCACCGTCATGTTGGGGCGCAGATCCACGCCATGCTGCCGCTGTAGGCGGGCGACGATCTCACCAATGCTGCTCCCCAGCGCTCCGTACAGCGGAGTCGGACCTCGCTCTATCAGCGTAACATCCAGTCCCAGGTCACGACAGACGCTGGCGGCCTCACATCCGATAAAACCTCCTCCGGCGATCAGGACACGTCCGGGCTTGCGCTCCAAGTATGTCCGCAGCTTTTGTGCGTCATCGCGGTCGCGGATCAAAAAGACGCCGTCCAGTTTGCCTCCATACGCTTCGGGCCAGGGACGGGCGCGGGTGCCGGTGGCGATTAACAATTGGTCGAAAGGCAGCGTTTCACCATTGCTTAACGAGACCTGGTGCTGCTCAACATCCAGCGAGGTGGCGGCCACTCCCAGTATCCAGCGCGCACGCACATCCTCAAACAGGGCAAGCGATGTATACTCTACCGGCAGGCGGCCGGCCAGTACCTGCTTGGAGAGGGGCGGCCGATCATATGGCGCGTATGGCTCATTACCGACAATCGTGAGTTGGCCCGCGAAGCCATCGCGGCGCAGTGCCTCGGCGGCGCGCAAGCCCGCCAGCGAGGCGCCAACAATCACGATCCGTTCGTCTTTGCGCCTTCCCTGTGCGCGATCACTCCCCATGAGCTTTCGACCTCTTTTCTTGCTCCTCAAATGACTCACCAATATAGATAGCCTGCACAGGACACGCCTTCGCGGCGCGAATTACCTGCAGACGGCGCTCATCGCTGGGAGATGGATCATATTCCAACGCCTCTTCTCCATGCAGCTTGAATACTTTCGGATCCGCGAAACAACATTGCCCATACCCCTGACACCGATTAAGGTCAACAGTGATTTTCATCGCTCGTTATCCCTTCTTTCTATCTCAATCTGGTTCTCATTCCATGCATATTCTACCATAAAAATATGAGCAAATAACTCACATTTTATATTTATATATACACGATTCTTGTCACTGATAGGATACAAAGAGGGGAACAGGCGGATAGACTTGTGCTATACTGGGCATGTTTACATTGTGGCGAGCCAGTAAGTAAGAGATTGTGTGGAGCAGATGGACCAGGAGCAGATACAAACAGAGGTACAAGAAACGCATTTTCGTCGTCAACCACAGCAGATGCGAGGACAACAGCGCGTGGCGGCGATTCTGGATGCCGCTGAACAGCTCTTTGCCGAGATCGGCTACCAGGCCACCAGCACCAATGTGATCGCCCAGCGCGCCAACACATCGATTGGTTCACTCTACCAGTTTTTTCCCAACAAAAAAGCGATCCTACAGGCCGTGGTGGCCCGCTATCACCAGCAGTATCGCGACCTGATCCAAAATATTCTGACCGATGATTTCTTCTTTCAGTCGCTCTCAGATGCCTTCGATAGCCTGATCAGCGCCCTCCTCACATTGCATGCCAGCCATGGCGGGATACGCGCCTTTTTCATCGGCGCCAGTGCATCCAGCGAATTCGCCGCCGAGGCCCAACAGATCAACCAGGAGCTTTTTGAGCGCCTGGATGATCTGCTGGCGGCCTGCATCCCACACCTGCCTGCCGCTGAGCGCGCCCTCACCCTGCGCATCCTCTACACCACCACCCAGACGCTCCTCGAACTATCCGAGACCGTTCCTTCCCACGAACAGTCCACAGTCCTCAGCGCCCTCAAAACCATGCTCATCAGCTACCTCACCCCCCTCTTCTCCTCAGAGAGAGTCTAACTCTCATGATCATCGCCTACCTGTATCTTCGCATCTGCAATGCTCAACAGCCCATAGTATATCGGCGCAACAGGGGCGCATCTGCAATGCTCAACAACCCATAATATGTTGGTGCAACAGGGGCGCGGATGCGCCCCTGTTGCACCAACATAAAAAAACCAGTGCGGCCGCGCATGCGGACGCCCGTGCGGGGGCTATCACGTGCCCCTAGGTGACGTAAGTAAAACCACTCTAGAAGAGGCTTACCTGATCGAATTCAACAAGTTCACGAAGTAGAGCCCTTCGTATTCCAGCTGGCCGCGATCTTCAACGCTCCAGACCACCGCTAGCACCGCCTGGGCAAAGGCCCAGCTATAGATGCGCTCCCGATCAAAGCCCAGCTCCTCGGACATCTGATCGATGCGCCGCCTCGTCAACGCTCTGGGATCAGGATTGGACAGGATGTCAGGCCAGAAGTTACGCAATATCGAGCCAGTTTCATAGACCCGCTCACCAATAACCCCCTTTGGATCAACCGCCAGCCAGCCCTCGTACTCATCCAGCAGGATGTTGTCATGATGCAGGTCACCATGCAGCAACACCTGCTCTCCCATAGAAGCACTCAACTCGGCGTACAACTTCTCCGCACGGTCGAAATCAGCCGCCGGGATCGGACCCGTTCCACCGTTATATTGCTGGCGCAACTCAGCGAAGGACTTTCCCCAATCGATAATGGTGGGAAAAGGATAATGCTGCTCGGGCAAGGGACGCCAGAGCTTGCGCATCACTTCTGTGGCGGCCGTTATCACCGCTTCATCGTTCTCCACCACGCGCAAGGAGGTGCCTGGAGCCAGGCGCTCCATCAGCATCACCTCATTGGCTTCATCGTAGGCCAGCATCTTCACAGCTCCCTGACCACCAAAATGACGCAGCGCCTCCGGCTGAATGGGAAATTCATCGGTCAATCCCGTCTTCAACATCACCCTCCTCCCATCCACGCCCACAGCCGGCGCCACATAGTTAAAGGAAAGATTCCGTACCGGTTCGCCAATCTTTATACTCCAGCGCTCCTCATAGGACGCCAGCCTCTCCGGTAACTGATCCAACCAGATACGCCCCTCTGCCCCAAATTGCTTAATCATAAATTGCGCAAAGTTATCAGGAATAGTAAACAAACCCGTTTTCTCCTCTGGTATCAATATATTTCGTAATCATCGTCGGTGCCAGGCTTGCCCTGGCTTGTCGCGCAGCGACCCCGTTCCCAAACGTCCACGTCCCACCAACGCCGCCGCCTCCCCATAGGTGCTGGTCTTGCCCCAACTTGGAGCGCAGCGACCCCGTTCCCGGGCGCCCACGTCCCACCAATTGAAGGTCATATGTGGATATACCAGAAAAGATAATGGAGGAGCACGAATAGAGGTAGATAGATGCGCATGTATAATCCACGGAAATATGCAATAGAAAACCCTCTCAATAGCAACTGTACTACTGAGTGGTGACAGTGTATAGAGATACTGGGTTACATGTCAGCGTCAATAATGAGCAAACATTGCACGTTTCCTTTTAACTGCTATCTTTCGCATACTAGAGTAGTATAACGTGCTAACGACAAAATATACAAGGGGTATTGGCTCTTCCTAGTGCCTCTTCTTCTTTTCGGCGGCCTCTATGGTAACTTCCTCGGAGACGCGCTTCAGTTGCGCTTCGGTGTCTCCCAGCTTTAATGGGCCAGCTTTTTGCCGCGCCTGCTGCAAGGCGTCATGCCGCGCGCGCAGTCGTTCCTGTTCCTCTGCCAACCTGGCCCTGCGCTCCTCTTCATTCAGTTGCGGATTCATACTCACCTGCGGCATCGTTAGCGCCCGCCAGCTTCTGTATACAAATCGAAACATGAGAGGTTCCCTTTCTGGAGAACATACCCACTCACTAACGGCTATCGCTTATTACTACGCTACGAGGTGACCAACGTTTTACACTGATTGGTATTGTAGCTAGCCCTTAAGGCTAAGAGCCTGGGGAAGATCTTGTAGCAGCCTTACGGCGAGAATTGCTGGAGGAAACTGGCTTGCAGCTTACGGGCACTCCACAGCTCGCATTCGTGGTGCAACTGCTACGCACAACTGAAAATGGTCTGCGCGACGCTGGCTTTGCTTTTCATTTCGCCTGCGAAGTTTCGGGACACATTTGCCCTCAGGACCCAGATGATCTGGTGCTTTCCGCGCATTGGAAAGAGGTGGAATCTGTGCTTGATCTGCTCAGCGTACATACGTGGTACGACAGTGAACCATTAAGGCATTGGCTTTCAGGGGATGCGGATGCAGCGATCGTCTACACCCATAAAATAGCAAGCAATACATAATAAAGCAGCATCGAAGTACGATACACATGCTTCGATGCTGCTTCTGACAATGCTATGTATAACTTATGCGACGCCTTCGACGATCGGCAATTGGATCGTGGGCAGTTCATAAATGGGCTGCTCCGTCTGCTGCTGCCGGTAAGCGACGATCTTCTGCTCTTTCCGGTTGGCCAGGTAGTATGGAAAGGCTACCAGCAGGCATAGTAACGCTGGGATCATCATGACTTCGCGCGCGCCGATCTGGGGAATGAGCATCCCCATTGACAGCGGAATGGTCATGCCAGCGAAGCCCGAGCTGACCATGATGACGCTGGAGACCAACGCTGGTACACGGTCGAAGCGCCGGGTGGCGATGACCTGCAAGGTCGGGAAGATGGGTCCCAGGAAGAGTCCTACCCCGAAGCTGGCCACAAAACAGATGATTGGCGCCTGCATACAGGCGATCAGCAGAACGCCGCAGGCTGCTCCACCCAGCATGCTGATATAGAGCAGTTGAGCATTGGTGAGGTGACCCCGCTTCATTAAGCGCGCCACTACCATGCGTCCAACAGTGATGCCGATCCAGAACAGCGTTGCCGCTGGCGTGGTCATCCGGATGCTGATATTGGCTTCCTTGCTGATGGCGGTAATCACCCAGTTGCTAAAACCTGCCTCAGCACCCACATATAGGCATACCTGCAGAGCGATCAGCCACAGCAGCGGCTGCTTAAATGCTGGCCCGGTCCGGTCGGGCATCAGGGATGGCTGCGCGACATATACTTCCTCACTGACATTGCGCCTGACCGCCCTGGTTTGAAAGCGTAAGACGTAAAATGTCGATAGACACAGCAGCCCCACTAGCGCGGTAACGATGAATGCCGCCAGTGCGCTCCCGGTAAACGAGAGTACATACGATAGAAAGATTGGCGCGAGCAGCGAACCCATGCCGACCGAGCCGTACAGCATATTCAACTTTTCACCCAGCCTGTCGCCAAAATTCAGTGTCAGGATCATGATGACACCGATATTGATCAGTCCGATGCTGATCCCCTGTAGCATCTCAGCCGCCAGCCAGACGTTGAATTGCTGGGCCAGCGGAATCATGATGCTGGAAGCTATCAGCCCTGCCAGCCCGCCCATGACGACCGCTTTCGATCCAAGCCGCTTGACCAACGCGTTGCTGGCGACCACCGCGACAATCGTTCCTAATGAACTTACTGTAAAAATGAGACCAGCTGTGCTGGTATCTGTGTGTGTGTTTTGCGCTAATACAACTAAACTTGCTGCTGGTAGAACCCCGAGTAGTCCACTTGCAATAAATGTAAAACAACAAGCAAAAAAAAGTAGCGTCTGATTCGTTCTAATGATTCCGTATGACATGAAAAACTACACCTTCATAGGTAGTTGCAAATGGGACATCAAAAATGCATTGGCTTGCTTGTAGGTCCTGAAATCTAGTTATAGTGATACATTATTTATATACTTATGTCACATGACATGTGGACTTCGATTCGTCCTGATTTTTGGGATAAAGATCGCTTTATCTACTCTGGAGCCTCTGAGAGCGGACATATCGCACGTGGATATGCATGGTTATCTTTGATAGGTTGTACCAGATCTATCTGATTGGAAGAGTCGGGGGCGCACCGACGCTAGTGCGGCACCATCGATCGTAGCATCACTATTTGGTTGTCTCACGGTACTGTAGTTTGCCCTACCAATACCGCGATGATTGGATCTTTCAGCCCGGTCAGGGTGAGATACGTTGTTTCTATCTTCGCCCCGCGGTCTGTACTAAGATCTTACCTCTTATTTCTGCGAATTACAACGCGCTGGCGGCGATATCGTGGCTAAAATTCTACTTTTTTCACCCCGTGTATGTTACCCAAAAGATATCTGGGGGACTGTAATGCAATGCTAATGCTGACTTGTATGGCTCATAGATATCCTTTATACTCTCTAGTAAGAAATGTTTGGGGAACAAATTGAGAACGCGCGAAGGGACGAGCTGCTATGCCACGAACCTCACTCTTCACATTGCGCTGGTCGGGCTCCCAGTGCCGTTACGAACTCTATGAGAGGGGCCGCTTTCTATTGCCGGTGCCGGGACCCGAGTGGTTGGACTGGCTGCATACCCATAAGTCCTTTTCTTTTCAGCATGGACAGCAGCGCTTCAATGTGCTGAAAGAGACGCGCAAACGTACCAGCGAGGCCTACTGGTATGCCTACCAGCGTCAGGGCGAACGCGTCGTTAAGCGCTACGTGGGCAAGAGTACCGATATTACCATTTCTCGCCTGGAGGAGGTCAGCCAGGAGTTGCAGGGGATGCTGTCGGTTCCTTTGCTTGAACCAAAGTTTCAGCTCCCCCGTGTGGCCAGCGCTCTTGTTCCCCGCGAGCGTCTGTTTACGTTACTCGACGCGGGGCTGGAGCGCCGCCTGATCCTGCTCTCGGCCCCCGCGGGCAGTGGCAAGACTACCCTGATCAGTCAGTGGCAGGCGGCGCGCAATACGCGGCAGCACTTTCCCACCCTGACCTGGCTGTCCCTGGATGCCAACGACAACGACCCGGTGCGCTTCTGGCGCTATGTGATGACTGCCTGCCGCGTTTTTCAGCCCGACCCCGGACAGTCCGCCATTGAGCAGCTGGCCTTGATCTCTCAGCATCTGCATGAGACCCATTTTCTGGATACCATCCTCACCTATTTTCTGAATGCGCTGTCCCACATCGCCAGACCCGGCATCCTGGTGCTAGAAGACTATCACCTGATTACCGCTCCTACCATCCATCAGACGCTAACCTTTTTCCTTGATCACCTGCCACACACCATGCACCTTGTGATCATTACCCGCAGCACACCGGCCCTGCCGCTGAACCGGCTGCGCATCCGCGACGAGCTCTGCGAGATTGGAACAGACGAGCTGCGCTTTAATGCGGACGAGATGGCGGCCTTCCTGCAGCCGCTCGTTGGCGCGCCATTGACCCCTCAGACGCTCCAGCAGATCGATGCGCAACTGGAAGGCTGGGCGGCAGGCCTGCGCCTGTTCTCACTCTCTCTGCGAAAAAACCAGGCACAGGAGACTATTGAGCAGCAATTAAACAGCTTTGTGCGTAATCAGCTCCCCTTGCAGGAATATTTCATTGACGAAGTTCTAAATACGCTCCCACCAGCCTTGCAAACGTTCCTGCTCTCTACCTGCATACTTAATCGCCTGACGCCATCTCTCTGTGACGCGGTAACCGGTAAACGCACTAGCGCGTCACTGCTGCACTCTCTGGCGCAACGCGGTCTGTTCCTGGAACAGTTGGAAGGCCCCGGGCCATGGTATCGCTATCATCCGCTTTTTGCGGAAGCGCTGCGAGCCGAGGCCAGACACCGCGTTGAGCGAGACAAAATGCTGCAGGCGGCCCGGCAGGCCAGCCTGTGGTATCTGCAGCAGCATATGCTAAATGAGGCCATCGAGGCGGCCCTGCGAGCCGAGGAGCTGGCGTTGGCCGCCGAGATGATGGTGCAGATGCTGACGTTGCAGGGCTTCAATGATCTACAGGAGGTTCATACCCTGCGCCGCTGGCTGGAGCAGTTGCCAGAACAGGAGCTCTACCTGCATCCATTGCTCTGCCTGGGCTTTGCCTGGGTCCTCTCTTTGAGCTTCGTCCCCTCTCCCCCGTCCAGCGTGGAACTGGCCCATATCGAGCGGCTCTTGCTTCACGCCGAGGAGTGCTGGCGCGCGCAGGACAACACGGTACGGCTGGGAGAGGTCTTTACGTTCCGTGCCCAGCACGCCATCTGGCACGGCGAGGTTGAGCGGGCCGCAGATTACGCCCGCCAGGCATTGGATCTGCTGCCCGCCGAGGCCCAGCACTGGCGCGGGATGAGCCTGAATATCCTTGGCATAGGCGAGCTCATTGCTGGTCAGATCATACGGGCCCGCGAGACCCTGCAGGAGGCCCAGGCTATATGGACAACCTTGCATCATCTCCATGGGGCCCGTAGCTGCAGGCTAGCCCTGGGACTCGTTTATTTCGAACAGGGAGCCTTACAGCTGGCGTCCTCTTGCTACCAGGCTGTTCTGCAGGAAGCCAGGGATTTAGGTGATGTAGAAGATCTATCGCCAGCCCTACTCGGTCAGGCGCGCCTGTTCTATGAATGGAATAATCTGGACGCGGCTGAGCGCGCGGCTCAAGAGGCGATTGCCCTTGCTGAGCAGTTACAGAGCCAGCTATTACAGACGCAGGCAGCCCTGGTCATCGCGCGTATCGCCTATGCGCGCGACCAGAGAAGCCATGCTCAACAGCGCCTGTCCGCGCTGCTCACACGACTTTCAGACCACCAGTCGCTCGCCTACGAGGTCCAGATCTGCCAGATCCAGTTCCTGCTGTTGGAAAATGATCTTGTGACCGCCCAACATCAGCTCTCTACCCTCATTTCCGAAACTTCAGACCTACCAGAACCGCTCCAGGAGCAGCTCGACATACTGCAGGCTCGCCTGCTGGTGCGCCAGAAAGACTTTTCGGCCGCCTCTGAACTGCTTTTACGACTACAAGAAAAAGCACAGGCGGCGGGACGTCTGCGTGCATGGCTGGAGATGCAGCTCCTGGTGGCTAGCATCCAATACGCTCAACACCGTACCCTCCAGGTGCGCCAGACGCTGCAGACGATCCTGATTCGCGCCCATACCGAAGGCTATCATCGCCTGTTCCTGGATCAGGGGGAGGACGCGGCGGTCCTGCTGCGCTCGCTGCAGCGACAGATATATGAACCGGCCCTGGCCCGCTACCTCCAATCTGTACTGCAGGCATTTGGACCGAATCAGGCACCCTTTCTGGCAACACCCGAGCCGCTCTCTCGTCAGGAACAGCGTGTGCTGCGCCTGCTGCTGGCTGACCTCTCTTATCCTCAGATCGCGCGTGAGCTGGTCGTCTCGCTCAATACAGTCAAGACCCAGGTGCGCAGCATCTATCACAAGCTAGGGGTGCATACACGCCGAGAACTGCAGACCACCGTCCAACGTCGCCGACTTTCTTGAATACCTTTCCGATTTCACCAGCACGGGTGATGCCATATCACCCGCCTCCACTTTATACTGCTGCTCATCGACAGTTCTTGATCAATTTCACCAGGGATAGGAGTACAACACGATGAGCAACCAGACAACTACTACATTGGAGGAGACACCGGTCCTTATCGTTGGAGGCAGTATCGTTGGCCTTTCGCTGGCCCTCTTTCTGGCTCGACAGGGGATACGCTGTCTACTGATTGAGCGTCATTCCGGCACCTCAATCCATGCGCGCGCAGGCTCCTTTAACCCACGCAGCATGGAGATCTTCCGCCAGGCCGGTCTGGAGTCCGCTATTTTCCAGGCGGAAACGCCACTGAATGAACTGGGCGAAATGGGACTGCGCGCCGCCAGCCTGGTGGGTCCGGTCGTTGATGCTAGCGAGCGGATCATCAATCAGCAGTATCAACAACCCGATCCCTTCGTCAGTCCAACGCGCCGCGCCCTGATTGGGCAGGATAAGCTTGAGCCGATCGTGCTGGCCCATGCCAGGGGCGCTGGCTGCGATATCCGTTTCTCCAACGAGCTTGTATCGTTTGAGCAGGATGCGGCCGAGGTAACGGCGCGGGTGAAAGAACGTGAGACGGGCCGTGAATACCAGGTGCGCGCCTCCTACCTGGTGGCCGCCGATGGCAATCGCAGTATGGTGCGCCAGCAACTGGGCATCGATAGCTATGGCTATGGCGAGTTGGGAAACTGGATCAGTATCCTGTTCCAGGCCGATCTCAGTCCCCTGCTACCCGGTCGCAAGATCACCCTCGGATTTATCAACAATCCTACTGTAGAGGGAATAATCGGACAATCGGCTGAGGACAGGTGGGGGTTACTGGCTCACCTTAAACCTGGTGAGCCCACACCATTATCAGAGGCGCGTTGCCTCGAACTGGTGCGCGCCGCCATCGGCAGATCCGACTGGCCAGTCAGGCTTGTCGGTACCTTATATTGGGAGCTGGCCGCTCGCGTCGCCGAACATTACCAGGCGGGCCGGATCTTTCTGACCGGAGATGCCGCCCACGTGATGACCACCATGGGGGCATTCGGCGCCAATACAGGCATCGCCGATGCCCACAATCTGGCCTGGAAGCTGGCTATGGTTCTGAAAGGCCAGGTTGCTCCCTCCCTGCTTGCCACCTACGGGGCCGAGCGCCAGCCAGCCGCTGACCTGGCGGTCGGCGTCTCCTCCTGGCTGTATGCCTATCGCTTACCACAGCATGAACAGCACGAGGAGATCATGCGGAGCGCCTCCCAGCTCATAAAACGCGTGCGCCTGCTCCCTGATGCGCCTCAGCCCACCGGCTTTAGCGTCGTCAGCGGCTACCTCTACCGTTCAAACGCCATTATCCCCGAGGATGAGACCATCACACCATTGTTTGAAAACGCACCATCAGGAAGCCCCGGCACCCGCGCCCCACACATTTGGCTCTCTTCCAACGGAGAAACCCTGTCAACCCTCGATCTCTTCGGCCGGGAATTCGTTCTGCTCACCCCCAGCAGCGATTCCTGGGCCGCAGCCGTCACCAATGCATCCAATAAACTCAATGTTCCACTTGCCATACACGGCATTGGCGCTCACCAGCCATACGCCGACGCAGAGCTGCAATTCCAATCAAGCTATGGTCTCACCAGCAGTGGGGCAGTGCTGATGAGACCTGACGGCTTCATTGCCTGGCGCGCCCATTCTCTCCCGCCCGATCCCATCCAGGCACTTGAGCACGTATTCAGAAATATGGTGAGGTAGTGCTAGCGGGTCATGTTTGTGCCTGGTGCAAACGTGATCCGCTAGCACATCATTAGGAGATGTATTTCCATAACTATGGAATACATCTCCTTTTTGTCATAAAAGATATCTCATCTCTATAAAGATACTTTTCTTGCACGTACTGTGCCTGCTTTTGGCGGCCTACGGCTCTTGTTCAGAGAAAAATGCGTTGAGTCGTTGTAGTAGTTCTTCTGGTTGTTCCTCTGCAATATAGTGGCCGCATTGTGGGATGATGCCGCCGGAGACGTGTTCAGCAAGCTGAGCGAGACTATGGAAAGGCCAGCCTGCACCGCTGTATTCGCCTCCCAACGCTAAGGCCGGGATGTGTAACTTTTCTTTGCTGTATTCTTTAAAGAGCTGTGCATTGGTTGAGAACGAGCGATAATACTCAAATCCGGCTCGTAAGGCGTCTCGGCCAGAATAACAACGAACGTACTCGTCGATATCTTCCTGAGTGAATGCAGCCGAATTTCTCGCACGGGAGAAGAACCACTGAAGCAGGATGTGCTCGCGTCCTTCGGCGAGAGATTCCGCCAGGCTCCCAGGAGCCTGGAAAAAGCCGAAGTGCCAGATTTTGAGTTTGGTGACAAAATCTTCGCCCCCAAAGCCTTCGAGGGGACTGTCCAGGATCACGAGGCGCTGCACAGCCTCACGGTACCGAGCGGCATAGGCATAGGCGGTTAAGACCCCCAGATCATGACCGACGAGGAAAATCTGCTGGAAACCTAGAGAGCGCACCAGAGAGAAGGCGTCCTCAGCCAGTGTTGAGGCATCATAGCCGCTTTCCGTTCTTTCCGAATCGCCCATCCCACGCGAATCGGGCGCGATCACCGTATATTTCTCGGCGAGTGCAGGCATAATTTTTCGCCATTCGTACCAGGTCTGAGGCCAGCCATGGAGCAGCACCACCGGAAATCCTTGACCGCCAATGACATAGTGTAAACGGACTCCATTGACTTGTGCTGTTTGATGCGTAAAGAGAGGCTCTAATTGAGCCGGAAGTGGCGTAGTCATTTTGTCCCTTCTCTTGTTGAACCCCTCTTGAGCAGACAGGGTTCTGTACAGACGTATCCTACAATAAGTCGTCACACGGATAATTTGCTTGCGCTCCATCAGCATAACAGAGTATGATATATCGAACAACACAAAGTATTCGAAGCAAACATTCATCTTTACTGATAGGTTGAGGATTATGGATCTACGGCATTTGCAGACGTTCAAGGTGATTGCGGAGACAGGTAGTTTTGTCCAGGCTGCCGAGCGACTGCAATACGCGCAATCAACACTCACACTACAAATTCAGCAACTTGAAGCGGAACTCGGAGTCGAACTCTTTGATCGCCAACGGAGAAAAATCCAGCTTACCGCCGCAGGACACACACTCCTCATCCACGCTCAGCATGTACTCAATCAAGTCGAGCAAATGCAGCAGGATCTCTCAGATCTCGCCGCAGGAGAGAGCGGCACGTTACGTGTGGGCATGATCGAGCCAATAGCACAACTCTATCTTATGCAGGTCATGTGCACCTTTCGTGAGCGCTATCCCCGTATCCGTCTCACAATCGAGATCCTGAGCACAAACCGCACGCACGAACAACTCATAGCCAATCAGATTGATCTTGGCATCTCAACCCCACCACCCGCCAACGTAGGACTCATCTTCGAACCAATCCTGACCGAAACGCCTGTCCTACTCCTCCCCAAAAACCATGCTCTCCTGCAACAAGACGAGATCTTGCTGAGCGATCTATGCGCTGAATGCTTGCTCCTCACGGATCCGCCCTGTGCCTATCGCACGGCTATCGAGCAAGCCTTTATGGCACGCGGACTTCCACTGGCAATTGGCATTGAGATCGGTAGTCTCGAAATCATCAAGCAAGCCGTCCAGCAAGGAATGGGAGTCGCAATCATGCCTCAACTCGCCACATACCATATTCCAGACGGCACAGTTATCCGACATATTAAAGACTGGAAGCTGCATATGCCTCTTGGTCTCATCACCAGAGAAGTTCCGCTCCCACAAAGCAAGGTGGTACAAGCGTTTAGCTCCTTGTTCAAACAGGCCGCCGCAGATGCTTGATATCTAAAACAGGACACTACCGCACAACAGAAACAAGG
This sequence comes from Dictyobacter halimunensis, assembly GCF_036245075.1. Classification (NCBI taxonomy): domain Bacteria; kingdom Bacillati; phylum Chloroflexota; class Ktedonobacteria; order Ktedonobacterales; family Dictyobacteraceae; genus Dictyobacter; species Dictyobacter halimunensis. Next base: position 3,034,354 of record NZ_BSRI01000001.1, on the reverse strand, counting down.
GAAGTAATTTGCTGACAACTAGGGGATAGTTCGCCAAAGCTGACCCACAGTAGGGACATGGCTCATCCAGATTGCCTACTCCTGCTCACATGAGGTGGTTGCTATTAACGATGAGCATGGTTTCTGCCTTTCTCACAAAAGTCGCACCTGCTGGTGGTGCTCCGCGAGAAAAGTATACCAATACTGCTCACTCTGACGGCTCGCTCAGATGACCAGTTTACCGCAATCATTGAGTGCAACAATACGTAGCCCAGGTCTTGAGTAAGTATGCGCTAGCACTGCCTCACCATATAAGAAAACAGGCGGCCGCATATGCGACCGCCCGAATGGGACCCTCAACCATGATTATTCATGCAGTGTGGCAGGAAGCTCTTTCCCTTTGGGGATAAAGCGGATCGACAGCGAATTGACGCAGTGGCGCGTATTCTTCTCTGTCAGGCGCTCACCCAGGAAAACGTGTCCCAGGTGTCCACCACAGTTCGCGCACAAGATCTCGGTGCGCCTGCCATCCGCATCCGTCTCGCGGCGGACCGCGTTCGGATAATTCTCATCAAAAGCAGGCCAACCACAACCGCTATTAAACTTGCTCTCAGCAGAAAAGAGCGGGGCATTACAGCGCCGACAGATAAAGGTGCCGTCGGCAAAAAATTCATCATACTCATTGCTAAAAGGGCGCTCGGTCCCCTTATGGACCATGACCCACTCTTCTTGCGGTGTTAATTTGTTCATATCTATCTTCCCCTATCTCAATTTCTCAAGGTTGTCCTCATAAAAAAACATCTCTTACTCATGATAATATTTATAACAATTCACCGCCACACGTATGTTCCCCAAAACCACGTCATTTCCCGCTATCCAGAGACCCTGTGCCCATCACACAAATCTACATCTCAGCATTATATCCAACTCGTCTCATTTGAAAAGATCAGCGTATAAGAAGAAGAGAGGTAAAGTAAACACAGCAATCACAAAGGGGATGAGAGTTATGTCAACACACGAAGCTAAAATCTACCGAAAAACAGAACTGGTCGGTACCTCAAGCGTCGGTTTTGATGACGCCGTAAGACGCGCCATCGTGCGAGCGCAAAAAACCCTGCGCCACGTACAGTGGTTCGAGATCAAAGAACAAAGGGGCCGCATCGGCGGAGAAGCCATTGAATACCAGGTCACCCTGGAGATCGGCTTTGCCCTCGAATAAACACATGATCATCACAAATCATCGTCGTCGTGGGCGAGAATGCCGGAGGCATCCTCAACCGGGCTCGCCCCGACTTACAACCCCGTTCCCCCGCGCCCACCTTCCACCAACGATGCCACCTCCCCTCATAGGTGCCGGGCTCGCCCCGGCTTATAACCCCGTTTCCGGTCGAACACCTTCCACCAATAGACATAACCCGGTCAGAAAGGGTAAGATGCAGAGGATAACACACAATTCAATAGATTGGAGCCTCACCAATGTCAATGTCCGATATCTCCATCATACCCGAGATGAGCCAGGATGATCGCGTGCGCGTCTATCGCGGCAGCCGCCTGCGTGTCTGCCCCAACAACTTCTCAGGGCCAACCGAGTTCGATGGCATGGAGGTCGACTGCTATCTCCTGACCACCGATCGCTTTCGTTTGCTCTGTGATACATCGATTCGACCGGAAGATATGGCCACGATCTTCGAGGATATATGCGCGGATCCGGTCAAAAAACCTTTGCTGATCATGAATAGCCACGCAGACTGGGATCATTCGTGGGGCAACAGCTACTTTACGGGAGAGCGTACCACGCCAATCATCGCGCATGCACACTGTCGGACGCGCCTGCAATCGGAGAAAGAGCAGACCTTTTTGGCCGGATTTCAGCGGAGCTATCCCAACCACTTCCACACGGTCGCTCTCACTCCTCCAACCATCACCTTTCCTGATAGACTCACCCTGGACGGTTGCGATCTGACGATTGAGCTCTTTAGCGCGCCGGGACATTGCCGGGACCACATCGCAGCCTGGCTCCCTGAACTACGCCTGCTGCTCGCCTTCGATGCCGTCGAGACACCGCTGCCACTGCTAGCAAACGTCGCGGGCGTCCCGTCCATGTTCTCGACCCTGGAGCATTTCGCCAGCCTGCAACCTCAACGCGTCCTCTGCTCCCATGGGGGCACGACCAGCCCTGGCATCATCGACGCCAACCTCACCTATTTCCGCGAGATCGAGCAGCGCTGCCGCGGCGTGTTAAAACAGCAACTCCCAACCGAAAAAGACCTGGAGCAGGCCGCCGCCTTGATCAACTATCCGCTCGATGAAGTGGTCGCGGACGCCTCACGCATGATCGAAATCCCCGAACCAATCGACCGCCCATTTTATAGCGGCGCCCACAACGACAACATACGCTACATCATGCAATGGCTCATGAGTTAATACAACGAATGTACCATAAAAGTCCTTGATAGCAGATAGTCTAGATTATCTGCTATCAGAAGGCGTCCACTCGTACATCTCAATCCGGCAATACTCCTGAAAACCCAGACGCTGGTAGACCGAGTAACCCATTGAAGATGAGCCCAGGACGCCGACACTGCAACCCCACATGCTGGCGTCCTGCAGCGCGGCCAGCGTGATGGCGGCCCCGATCCCCTGGCGGCGCGCCTGCGGCAAAGTGAAGACAAAATAGATGCCCGCCACACCGGCCCCTAGAAAAAGCGATGCCGTGGCTACCGGCTCACCATGCCACCGTGCCAGGTAATGGTGCCACAGCCCATCCTCGTCAAAACCTATCTTGCGATACATGGCTCCCACCCAGTTCGCCTCAATCTCTCCCTCTCCAAATCCCATCCCTAGCGTACGTGCCCATATCTCCAACTCCCGCTCGTTACGTACGCGCTGAATAACCAGGTCATCGGGTACGGAAATAGACTCGTTTAGCTGCCCCAGATCAAGCGCCATCCCTGGCTCACTACCCTCATGCGTGAAACCATGCGCAATCAGCCGCGAGCCGAGATTATCCGGACCCATCCACGGTCCAACATGCCAGGAACCGGGCACGTTGTAGGACTGCAGCAGCCGTATGGAGTCCTCGATAACTTCATCCACGTTCTCCTCGCTGAGATGGGCACGTATCACACAATTATGATAGGCAAGCGGAGATCCACCGATAATCCACTGCCGACCCGCCTCATTACATTCCTCACCGCCCCCCCGGCGTCCCAGGGTGAGCAAAAATTCATTCGTATTTGCCTCAATCATCTCAACCATGGCTTGCTCTGCCAGACCATCGTACGGCTGCTCCATCATTACCCCCTGCATCAATTCAGGATCTCGTCAACATTGATCAAATAGCATCATACATTTTAATCAAAGTATAACTTATCCTCTACCCCCTATCCACATGGCAATGCAAACAAAATACCATTCCACATTTTGCAAACAGGAATGTACAAAGAAGAGGGAACATGCCTTCGGAAAATGAAAGGCCCCGTAGGTGCTGGGCTTGCCCCAGCTTTGGAGCGTAGCGACCCCGTTCTCGGCCGGTTCGTCTTCTGGTAAATAATATCTCAGACAATTAACCATGATATGTATTACAATAAAAGCGGTCAGTGTCCGGTGTTCGCATTTACTCCCACAGTGACCTATTTATAGTCGATCTCACTTCCTTTACCTGTCATCTAATTGTGGATAGCGTTTTCGCAGAAAGGTATTTCTATTCATGGCACTTCAGTTTGGCATTTCACTCCCGCAAGGCTGGACCATGGACCTGGCCCATATCAAGGATCCTGTTGAGGCATACGAAACCATGACCCGTGTGGCGCAAACGGCCGATGAGGCTGGTTTCAATTCAGCGTGGCTGGTGGACCATTTTCATACCATCCCTCAGCCCTCTCAGGAAGTGACGTTTGAGTGCTGGACCACAACGGCCGCTCTGGCCCGTGATACCAGGCGCATCCGTATCGGCCAGATGGTCTCCTGCAACGGTTATCGGAATCCCGCCCTGCTGGCCAAGATGGCCAGTACAGTCGATGTCCTGTCGCATGGTCGCCTCAATTTCGGCATCGGCGCCGGCTGGTATGAGCATGAATACCGTGCCTATGGCTATGACTATCCTGATGCCCCTGAACGCCTGCGCTATCTGCGCGAGGCTGTCCAGGTTATTCTGGCTATGTGGACGCAGGAGGAGGCTGTATTCGAAGGCAAATATTACCATGTCAATGGCGCCATCAATCAGCCTAAAGGGGTACAGAAGCCACACATCCCATTGCTGATCGGTGGCGGCGGTGAAAAAGTGACCCTCAAGCTGGTGGCCCAGTACGGCGATGCCTGTAATGTCTCCGGCGACCTTGAAACCCTCAAACACAAATTTGAGGTTATCCGCCAGCACTGCGAGGCCATCGGACGTGACTACAACAGTATCCATCGTACATCGATGAGCGTCTGCATTATTGGTGAAACCGATGAAGAGGCGCTGGCCAAAGTTCCACCAATGATGAAGGCTCGCTTTGGCAATGCCATCAATAATACACTTGTCGGTAGCATCGATACCATCCGTCAGCGCCTGCAGGCATACGAAGAAGCCGGCGTGCAGGAACTGCTCATCGCTTTCCCCGATGCCACTCAGTTAACTTCGATTAAGCGCTTCGCGAGCGAGTTCATCGTCTAATCGTTTTTCCTGGGAACCAGCATAATCGAGGTGTCTGGCGCGGAATACGCCAGACACCTCGATGCTACTTTAACTTTTAGCTTGCAACAAGCCGCGGATCTGCTGTTCATGGTCTTGATAATGCTCATAGGAATTATCGGCGATGACAGCGACCAGGGTATCACCCGGCCAGTCTCTGGTCCAGGCAAAACGATGCGGCGTGTTGAGATCCTCCTCCGAAAGCGTCTGCACCAGTATCTCTACCTGCTCAACGAAGCGTTGATGGGCCTGGCGAAAGAACTCCTGTACCTCTGCCAGGGAGCGATCCCGGTTCTCACGATAAATGCGGTCATTGCTCCCCATGTCAGTCCGTTCCACCGGCCTGGGGGTAATGCCACGCACAACCTCGTCCAGCCAACGCGTACAAATCTGTTCCCATGCGGCGATATGCGCCATGGCATCTTTGATGGACCATTCCCCCGCCGAGGGAGGTGTACAGATCTGCGCCTCTCTTAAGGGCGTGAGCAATGCTTCGAGTCGTGCATATTCAGTCTGGATCGTGTTCAACAAATTCGTTTTGTCCACGTTATCCTCCAGAAATATTTCATCCCTGTTCATTCAGTCCAGCAATCACTAGCTTAACTATAACTATCCTTTTCTGACAATGAAAAGCATGGCGCGAATTAACCCATAAGGATAATTCACGTCATGCTCCTCTCTCAATCTACAAGTTATATATTTGCGGCCCACTACTTGCGCCATAATTTGTCGAGCAGGATACCTCCTACGACATATACGGTGACAAAAGAGGCTACCACCCCATACATCCAGGCCACGGTTTTGCCAGTTGACGGCTTCTTTTGGCTCATCTTGCTCATCCTTTCACACAGCTGCCCTTGCCCGCCAGTTCCATCTAGCGGCTCTGATGAAACCAGGTATGCGTTAGACGCTACGTATACGTATACGTTTGGGTACTGCGCAAAGTTGGCAAGCATATGGCGAAACCGCCACCAACTGGCGGCTATTTATTGACCCAGCGCGGCAATCACTAACTGCGCCACTTTACGCCCCGAGTATTGTTGCTGGCCCGTAATCAGGCGTCCGTCGCGGATGGCGAATTGCTTGAACAGACCCGCCTGGACATAGTTGGCACCTCGCTCTCTGAGTGCGTCCTCCAGACGCCAGGGCATGATCTTGACGCCGGCCGCTTTGTCCGAGTAATCCTCTTCTACGTTGGCGAAGCCAGTGACGATCTTGCCGGTGACCAGATAGCTGCCGTCGGAGAGCGTGGCGTCCACCAGGGCCGCCACGCCATGACAGAAGGCAGCTACCGGCTTTTCAGCTTCATAAAAGCTACGAATGGCGCTGTGCAGATCTTCGTTGTCGCGGAACGTAAACATCGGCGATTGCCCACCGCAAATAACCAGCGCATCATACGAGCTGTAGTCGAGTTCGGCCAGCCGTGGCGTGTTCTCTAGCAGTTCCACCAGATCGGGAGTAGAGAGAAATCCCATGCTGATCAGGTCATCAGACGACCACTTGCTGGGGTCGCGCGGATCGCTAAGCGCGTCGACCTCGACCTTGCCACCAGCGGGGCTGACAATGGTGACGTCGTAGCCGGCCTCGCTAAATTCATAGAAGGGATGCGAGAGTTCGGCCGCCCAGAATCCTACCGGCCAGCCAGTGGTGGTGGAGGTGGAAGGGTTGGCTACGACCTGCAAGATGCGAAAGGGTTTGGTGTGCGTGGTGTCAACCACTGAGTGGTGAGAACCGCTATTCTGAATGCTGATATCTGCCATGAACTGTTTCTTCTTTCTTTTATAGAACTATGCGTACACTACATGCCTAATACTTTGAAGGCCAGGTGGCGAGGCTTCTTCTGGCCAAAGACCAGGGCGAACCAGAGGGAAGCGACCGCGTCCATTACGCCAACTTTATCAACCCCACCCAGATACACCGGTCGCAGGCCAACCTCGCTAATCAGTTGCTCGACGGTGGCACGGGTAGCACCATCGGTTCCGCAGTAGAAGAGGTCCGCCTGGATACCCTCAAAATTGGGCTCGGCGAAGTTCTCCCATCCCAGAGAATTGAAGGCCCGATAAAGCTGAGCCTGTGGCGTATGCTGCTGGAAGTGACCCAGGTTGTGCATCGAATCTTCCCCAACGCGATTGGCGGCATCAACAATGATGCGCCCGTCGAGCCGGGTGGCATATTGCCGGGCTACCTCTTCGACTGCCGGGCCGGGCAAAGCGATCAGTACCACATCGGGCTGCTTCTGCAGCGCGTCCTCTATGGTACCCACCGTGGCCTGGTCACCAAACTCGCTATGCACCAGTTGAGCGTTCTTGCCCGCCGGATCGCTCACGCCAAAATGCAGTTCATGCCCCGCCTGGCTCCACTTCTTACCCAGCGTGCGTCCAATGTTTCCGGCACCCAGTACGGCAATAACCAGCGCTTTTCTTTCCATCATGTTTTCTCCATAAACTATCTATTGAATGCGGCGAAATAGCACCTTTTCTGGGCTCCCTATTTCACCGCACTTATTACTTCCAATACAACGTTTGAATTCAAACATTTATTCCGATAATTCTATGTGATATTATTGGAGAACAAAATTGGTTTATCCATTTTCGTTGCCAGGGCGATTTTATGTGCATGAGGTTAGATCAAAAATGTACAGCGCTTCGCTTCAGGCTAGAGGGTGGATTGTAAAGCAACGAATAGATACAAGCATGGGTGGAGTATGACGGAACAGGAAAGATTTCTGCCAGAGAAAATAAATGTCAGGCAAGCGGATGAGACAGATAAAGAGCGCTCCTCTCATTCAAAACACTATCTTAAGGATCATGTCGATGGGGTGCTCGAAGAGTGGGCTCAGGAACTACCGGACCTTCCAGTCGCGCCAATCGCGATCATCGGCCGATTGGAAAGGCTGCATACCTATCTGCGCTCCGAAGTTACAGCTGTCTTTGAACGCTTTGGCCTGACCGGGCCGTCGTTCGCGGTGATCGCTACTCTGCGCCGGGCTGGCCAGCCCTATCAACTATCACAGCGTGCCCTGGTGGATGCCCTGCAGCTGACCGGGGGGACGATCAGCGTGCGCATCGATCGGCTTGAGCGCGATGGCATCGTGGAGCGCCAACCCGATCCCTCGGATCAGCGTGGGGTCCTGGTGCGGTTAACCGAGAAGGGGTTGCAGCTCTTCGAACAGGTCGCTCCATTGCATCTCGCCAATGAGGAACGTCTGCTCTCAGCATTGAATCAGCAGGAGCGCGCGCAACTGGCTGATCTCCTTCACATCCTGCTCAGCAGCTTCGACCAGGTCACCTCCGAAGATCCTCGGCATCCCTTACACTGGCTGGGAGCGTCCCTTGCGCCCGTCCAGGTAGCCAGAACGATACGCCGCGCCTCAGGACTGCCTGACATCCCTGGTCTGCTAGTGCGCAGTGTAAAATCATCGGGTTCCACTACGCAATCTAAGCTATATGAAGGAGACTTGATTATCGCGGCCAATGGATTAGAGGTTCGCACCATTGAAGAACTCTATAAACAGGTGCTGACGGCCAGGGAAAATCCTCTGGTATTGGATGTGCTCCACGGCCTTGAACACAGACAGGTCTCGCTAACCATTCACCTACCAGAAGAAGGGTAAGCGGTGGGCGTTTTTTAGTGGCTCGTTAGCCAGATTTCCCTCTCGTGCCGCCAAAAACAAGCAAATTCCCTAACATCTTATTCATTTTTCCACGCTGCGAAAATTGGTATACAATCCTGGCTCTACCCATGCCAGATAAGCTCAAAATTCATGTGGATCGGTAGGTTCGACTCCACCCATCTGCCACCATCACCCTGACGCTTTATTCATATGCACTGAACATAAATCCCATTTTCATTTGCTCTCTGAAAAAACAGACAATCTACACCCCATTTTTTACCCCTCGCTTGTTTTTGGGGTTTTTATAATGCATTTAGGTATCCAAATTCGTAAGGAAACAAACGAAATGAGTGCAAAGTTGTTTATGTAGTCGGTGTCGTTTATGGTTGACAATCCATTTATGTACACATGGGCATAGGCAATTCCATTAACTTATCGTTGTGAGAGATACCATTAAATTTTTTTTTAGTGAATGAAAGGAAATACACATTATGAGCATTGATATCGCACGAGCATGGAAAGACGCCCAGTATGCCGAGAGCCTCAGCAGTGAGGAGCGCGCGCAGTTGCCACAGAACCCCATCGGTTCCGTTGAACTGACCGATTCAGCCCTGGCCACGGTCAATGGCGCGCACTGCCACATTGATCCATCCTGCTGCGGCGGACTCTGGCCAGTCGATCCCATCCCTGGCTTCCGCCGCTCCGGGGGTTCCTTTTACGGTGGTAACTATGGACTCGTCGGTGAGGGCTATGGATTCGTCGGTGGCGGCTGCGGCTATGCCGGCGGCGGCTATGGATTCGTCGGTGGCTTCGATGGTGGCTGCTGCCACTGCTGCTAATCCTCTCTAAGAGCGATTGATAATCACCGAGCACCTGAAGCGAGCGACCAACGCGAAGTTGGTCGCTCGTTTTCTTTATCCTGTTAATGCCGCAAGTAAAGAAGACTTGCATGTTACGAGATTTTTGCCGCTACCTTTTCGCTTGTATAGCAAATCTTCCTCCCCTTATACGTAAAACCTCTTATTATGATAAATTTCTATTCATTTTCTTTTACTTTGAAATTTGATGTCCGAAAATAAAAATTTCACACAAATTCGCACGATCTGACCATCAATGCTTGCTTATCCCTCTGCTAGAAGGCATCACATGTGTATTTATATTCATTAATTAAGCTATGCAACACCCTTGTTTTGGCTTCTTCATGAATTTATATACATATATTTTCCCGCCTTAAGCGCTCGCTTGTTTTGGTGGTTTTTATAATAGATTTAGGTATCGAAATTCATTGAGACACGCAAGCAGTCACTACGAGATCGGACATAGAACAATGAAACAAAAATACCATAGCGGTATTTGCAATAGCTGTCTCTATAGCCATTTCTGTAGCGCGTTCGTCGTACGGTACCACAAAAGTAAATTTGTCGTTTTATCACATGAAAAGAAAGGCACCATTTATGAACTTCAACATTGCAAAAGCCGGGAAAGATGCTCAGTATCGTGAAACCCTGACCAGTGAAGAGCTCGCGCAGCTTCCTCAGAATTCCATCGCTGCAGTTGAATTGACCGATGAAGCTCTTTCGGCTGTCAGCGGTGCCTGCGCATCAAACAGCCAGAACCATCAGAACTTCTATTATGGCTATCAGTTTAACGGTGGCTACCAGTTTGACGGCTACTTCCAACCACATCATTGCCATCGTCGCCATCACCACTGCCATGGTGGCAATAACTGGTTCGGTGGCTTCCAGCCTTCAAACGGTGGCGGCAACTGGTTCGGTGGCAACCACGGCGACAACCACTAAGCACTACCCGGTTCGGTAGCACCATGGCGGCTGTCGTTTAGCCATCTATGGGCTGGCTCTCCCGGTTGCCGTGGGATTGCTCTGTAAGCAGGTCGATAACTACACATCAAAGAGGGTTCCTTCGCATGTTGAAGGGACCCTCTTTGATGTGTCTTATCTTCCTGATCATCGTCCGCGGCTTGCATGAGGTTTCGCACCTACGGTGCTCACCCTCCCATAGCATGGTGGTGCAACAAGGGCGCTTCCGCGCCCTTGTTGCACCACCATGCAAAACCAGCGCGTCTGCGCAGCGGACGCGCGTGTGGGAACACTCACCTGCCTCCAGGATGACGGAAGTAATACCCATTCTATAAGAAGAGAGAGACACCCGATGCAATTTCATTTATTGAAGCAGCGCGCCGGCGATGGTGTGGGCGGCGGCGATGATATGGGGCGCGAAGGTGGCTTCGTCGATCTTCCCCAGCAGGACCACACCGATGCTGGCCTCGGCCTGCTGACCATCGGGCTGGATGGGTGCCGCGATGCCGCTGGCTCCATACTGGATCTCGTCGTAGCTGGTAGCGTAGCCGCGTTTGCGGGCCAGGGTAAGCTCCCGGCGCTCGCCGGGCTGTCGCGGGCGCCCGGCCAGGATGGCCAGGCCCGACGCTCCTCTATCGAGCGCGTGCCGGAATCCGGGTCGATAAGCGATATGCATGGTCGTTGTCCTTGGTTCCAATGTGGTTAGTACAACGCCTTCGTCCCCATCCATGATCGTCAGACAGGCGGTGGCCCGCAGCTCTTCCGCCAGCTGCCTCATGGCAGGATACGCGGCCTCCTGTAAGCGTGGGACGACATGGCGAGCCAGTTCAATCAATCCAATCCCCAGACAATACCGGCTATCCTCTGTACGGCGCACCAGGCGGTGGGCAACCAGCGTGTTGAGGAGGCGATAGGCAATGGTGCGGTGAATATTCAGCGCCTGCGCGATGTCGGGCACGCTTAATCCCGCTGGATAGCTGGCCAGGATGTCCAGCACGCGCAACCCACGGTCCAGTGTCTGAGCCGTTTCGCCTTGCAGGGGTCGTTCATTTGGACGCGGTTGTGCCATAACCTCAATTTCCTCGTTCATCCGCTATTTGCACCGCACAGGTACTATATCGACCGACTATACAATATCATAGCTTTCTTGTCCATATGCCTGCGCCTTTTCTGTTTCTTGACATCCAATAGGTTCCCTGCTATAACTAACACAGATGGTCCGATTAACGAATATTTTGTCCGATTATCGCACAGATCATGTAAGAGCAATGACGCATTCGCATGGAAAGAGAGAGTCCAATGACGTACCAGGATTTCATGCCGATCCAGAATTTCGACTATATTGAGATGTATGTTGGCGATGCCAAACATACGGCGTATTATTTCACCCACGCCTGGGGCTTTGTGCCCGTGGCATACGCGGGTCTGGAGACCGGCACGCGCGATCGCACCAGCTATGTGCTGGAACAGGGCAATATCCGCCTGCTGATTACCTCCGCGTTGCATCCCGATAGCCCGATCGCGCAGCACGCGCATCTGCATGGCGACGGTGTCAAAGATGTGGCGTTCCGCGTTGAGAGCGCCGAGCGTGCCTATCAAGAGGCGACCAGCCGTGGCGCGCGCGGTGTGATGGAACCAAAAGAGATTCGCGACGACTTCGGTTCGGTGAAGCTGGCCTCTATCGCGACCTATGGTGAGACGCTGCATACCTTTGTGGAGCGCCAGGACTATAAGGGTGCATTTATGCCTGGCTTCCGCGCCATGGATTCGTCAGTGCCGCGCCGTTCCCGTCCCGCTGGCCTTGCGGGCATCGACCATGTGGTGGGCAATGTGGAGCTAGGCAAGATGAACGAGTGGGTGGGCTTCTACGAGAAGATCATGGGCTTCACCCAGATGATCCACTTCGATGATCGTCAGATCAGTACCGAGTATTCCGCCCTGATGTCGAAAGTGATGCAGAATGGCAGTGGTCGCATCAAGCTGCCGATCAATGAGCCAGCCCCCGGTCGCAAGAAGTCGCAGATTGAGGAGTACCTCGATTTCTATCATACCCCCGGCGTGCAGCACCTGGCCTTGATTACCGACGATATCGTGTCGACAGTGCGCAACCTGACGGAGCGTGGCGTAGAGTTCCTGCGCACCCCGCGCAACTATTATGATGATGTACTTGACCGGGTTGGTCATATCGATGAGGATCTGTCGCAACTGGCCGATCTGAGCATCCTGGTCGATCATGATGATGAGGGATATCTGCTGCAGATCTTCTCGAAGCCGATCGTGGCACGTCCAACGGTCTTCTTTGAGGTGATCCAGCGCAAAGGTGCCCGCGGCTTTGGTGAGGGTAACTTCAAAGCGCTCTTCCAGGCTCTGGAACAGGAGCAAGAGCTGCGAGGAAATCTCTAAATGAAGCTGGTCACGGTCAGAACCGCCCATGATATTACATATGCGGGCGTAGTACGCGGTGAAGAGATACTTCTACTCCACTACCCCAACCTGCTCAGGCTATTGCAGGATCCAGCTGGCATGCAGCAAGCACGCCAGCTGCTGGAGAGTAATAAACCAGGATTATCCCTGCGCACGCTTACCCTGATGACGCCCGTGCCCAATCCACCCACGCTGCGCGATTTCTATGCCTTTGAGCAACACGTCAAGGCGGGTCGCGCGAAGCGTGGGCTAGATATGATCCCTGAATGGTATGAGCTCCCGACCTTCTACTTTTCTAATACCAGCGAGCTCTATGGACACGATGAGCGTGTCCCCTATCCAGTCGGCAGCCAGGAACTGGATATCGAGCTTGAGATCGCCTGCGTGATCGGGCGCGAAGGCAAAAATATTTCAGTCGATGAGGCACACCATTATATCGCGGGCTATACCATCATGAATGATTGGAGCGCGCGCGATTTTCAACGCCAGGATATGAAGCTCAATCTGGGACCCGGCAAGGGCAAAGATTTCGCCACGTCGCTGGGACCCTGGCTGGTCACCCCCGATGAACTGGCTGGCTATCGCGCTGGCAGCGGGAGCAGTGAGCGTTACGACCTGGAGATGCTGGCCCGGATAAATGGTCAGGAGATCTCTCGCGGCAACTTCAACCAAATCTACTATAGTTTTCCCCAGTTGATCGCCTACGCCTCACGCAACGCTCGTCTGCGTCCCGGCGATATCCTTGGCTCCGGTACCGTTGGTACGGGCTGTATACTGGAGCTTGGTACCGAAGTTCATCCGTGGCTGCAGCGTGGTGATGCGGTTGAACTGGAGATTACGGGAATTGGTGTATTGCGGAATAGGATTGTGTAGCTTTTTTTAATAGAGGAGGTGAGGCCGATGCCACCTTATCATCGCCTGGGTGAGATTCCGCCCAAACGCCATACGCAGTTTCAGAAGCCGGATGGCTCGCTCTATTCGGAGGAACTGTTTGGTATCGAGGGCTTCTCGAATAATTACTCTAACATCTACTACCACTATCCTCCGACCCGCGTGAAGAAGATCGAGCCGTTCAGTAAGCAGCAGTTTGAGGATTGGAACGAGGATGTTCATCGCCACCACCACTTGAAGACGGCGGGCTTCAAGCCCGGCAGCGATGCGGTGCTGGGCAATATGGTCCTGATGTATAACAAGGATCTGACGATCGGGATCGCCCTGCCAACGCAGGATATGAGCTACTTCTATCGCAATGGCGAGGCGGACCAGATGTACTTCGTCCACGATGGTCACGGGGTGCTGGAGACCAATTTTGGCCTGCTCCCTTACCACGAGGGGGACTACATCATCATCCCGCGCGGGACGACGTTCCGCTTTACTATCGCGTCTGATAGCCCACAGTCTCGCTTCCTGGTGGTCGAGGCCCACGGCTCGATCGAACCGCCGCGCCGCTACCTCAGCCCCAATGGACAATTGCTCGAACACGCTCCCTACTGTGAGCGCGATATCCGCCGTCCCGAGGAACTGGTCACCCATACCGAGCGCGGCGAATTCGAGGTACGGGTCAAAGTAGGCGGCGTCATCAGTAGCTACTGGTACGATTTCCATCCCGTCAACACCGTCGGCTGGGACGGCTGCGAGTATCCCTGGATCTTCAACATCGCCGATTTTGAGCCGATTACGGGACGCGTCCATCAGCCCCCACCGGTCCACCAGACATTCCAGGGACCCAACTTTGTCGTTTGCTCGTTCGTGCCGCGCAAGCTGGACTATCATCCGCGCTCGATCCCTGTGCCCTACAACCACAGCAACATCGATAGCGACGAACTGCTCTATTACGTCAATGGCAACTTCGGCAGCCGCCGGGGCATCGAGCGCAGTTCGATGACACTGCACCCGCGTGGCATCCCCCACGGACCCCATCCGGGCGCCGTCGAAAAGAGCCTGGGCGCCGAGCGCACCGATGAGCTGGCCGTGATGATCGATACCTTCAACCCGCTCAAGTTCACCACCATCGCCCGCACCCTGGACGATCCCGCCTACCCATACAGCTGGTTCGCGGAATAACACTCACCTACATCAGAAACCGCGCTTCCCATAATTATGGGAAGCGCATACTCGCTCTGTGCCAGATCCATCCAGCAGTTATGACCAGCAAGCAGAAAACGGCGCCGATGAACATAGCGGCCTGCGGCCCAAAGAGCCCGGATAGCCAGCCCATCAATAAATAGCCCAGCGGGAGACTGCCGTCGAAGAAAAGGATCTGTACGCTCATGACACGCCCGCGCAGGTGATCGGGCGCGGTGGTCTGCAGAGCGGTCATGGACTGGGCCGCGAAATCGATCTCCAGACCTCCAACGCCCGCAATTAGAACCAGCGACACCGCATACCAGCCCGATAACGCGAACAAGATCTCCAGTACAGCAAAGATCAGCGTGCTGATCAACACGCGGCGAATGGTCGGCTGCTCATTGTTCCAGGCCAGCCATAAGGAGGCCAGTAACGCTCCAATCCCCATGGCTGCGGAGAGAAAGCCGAAGCTTTCCGGCCCTCCATGCAACACATCCGTGGCGAAGGATGGCAGCAGCACCCCAAAGTTGGAGCCGAAGAGCAGCACCAGGCCAACCACCAGGATCAATAGCAATATCGTCGGGGTATGCCATACATATTCCACGCCTTCACGCAGGCTCTGCCAGGTATTCTTCCGTCTCTCTCCCCCTTTAATGGGAGATGCCTGAGCGTACAGTTTGTGGCTATCGATCAGCAACAGGGCCGCAATCGCCGCCAGATAGCTCAGTCCATTATATAAGAAGAGAAAGGACTCACCGCTGAGCGCAATAATAATGCCTCCCAGTCCCGGTCCCACAATGCGCATCATCTGTGACAGCATGGAGTTTAAACCCACGGCATTCGGCAGATCTTCTCGCCCAACCATCTCGACGACAAATGCCTGACCCGTTGGCCTACCCAGGCAATTAGTGAGGCCCAACATCAGTGCCAGTATATACAGGTGCCATAATTGCACCGCTCCGGTCGCGATCAGCGCCCAGAGCAGCAATGCCTGGATCATAGCCGCAGTCTGGGTACTGAGCAAGACGCGTCGTTTGGGCCAGCGATCGGCGAAGACTCCTCCAAATAACGCGAAGAACAATACCGGCACAGCCTGTAGCGCGCCCACCAGCCCCAGTTGCCAGGCGCTATGGGTTAGTTGCCACACCAGCCAGGTCTGCCCGATCCCCTGCATATAACTGCCCAGCTGAGAGATCACCTGACCCGACCAGTACAGACGAAAGTTACGATGCCGCAGTGAAGTGAACGCTCGTAGCAAGCTTTTCTTCGGCCGCTTAGAAGCGACGCTCGTCAGCGCCTTCGCTTCCAGAACCTCCTCTGGCACAGCCACCTGGGAAGAGGCAGGATCATCAATCGGCTCAGATAAATCTTCATCTGCCATCTGATATCTTCTCCTTTCCACTCCATCAAACGAGATAGATGATAACTATACCGAAAGCAGATGCAAAAAAACATCGTCCAAAAGCACGATGTCGAGCTATTGACGAATATGCTACAATTAAAATGAGAAATTCAGGTCCTGCAAAAGGTTGCTGCGGAAACATTTACACTATTTATACACCTCCGACTCGCCCCCCTGATTATCAGCCAGCTTTTATCTCTTCAACTGGATTAGCCCCAAACCTCAATCATAGTGATCCAAAATTAGCAGGCAAGCGTAGTGCTCAATAGATCAGTAAAAAGAAAGGGGCCATTCATATCATGGCAAATATTCAAAAAACCACATCGCTTGTCTTCGGTATTGTTTTTCTCTTGATCGGCATCCTTGGTTTCGTTCCCGCCTTAACTCCAGGAGGAGCCTTACTAGGCCTGTTCATGGTCAATGGTGTTCATAGCGTCGTTCACCTGCTGTTCGGCATACTTGGCATCGCTGCCGCCTTTACAGGAATGGGA
The DNA here is from genome assembly GCF_036245075.1 of Dictyobacter halimunensis. Lineage (NCBI taxonomy): Bacteria > Bacillati > Chloroflexota > Ktedonobacteria > Ktedonobacterales > Dictyobacteraceae > Dictyobacter > Dictyobacter halimunensis. Next base: position 3,017,886 of record NZ_BSRI01000001.1, on the reverse strand, counting down.
CGCTTCTATAACAGGGCTGGTGGTATCATCTATCTGCTGATTGCTATCCTTGGCTTCATCCCTGGCCTTGCTCCCAATGGCATGCTCTTGGGCCTGGTCATGATCAATTTAGCGGATAACTTCCTCCATATTGTCATCGGTGTTGTGCTCACCGCCGTTGGTTTCGCCTTGCAGGACCGCCCCGCAATCGCTCAGAGAGCGTAACCATCGCAATGTATTTACTTCATTGCTAACTATAAAACAACACAATGGAGTACTATTCCCAACATTGATTTCCTTTTCGCGCTATAAAGAAGCTGCTGTTCTGTAATCATGTGTACAGGACAACAGCTTCTTTATGTTCGTTTAGATAGTAGGGAATTGTGTCTGGGGAGCTTCGGCTACAACGTACTTCTTATTTATCCAATAAACCAAGTCATTTATATAAACGCCAGCAGAGCAAGTTAACACTCGGTGCGGGAAGTCCCGTCTCCATTCATGGGACGGGATGAAAGCGCCGTTCCTTTTGGGCTGGTTGGGGGGCGAAGCATCCAACCAGCCTCGATCATCTCCTTGAAGCACCACCTAGAGGGCTTGATGCCTTCAGCCAATGCATGTGTCACCGGCTCATTTCAACGTGCTTTTCACCAATAAGTAGGTGCCCCCCAGTCGGTAGGAAACCACACTACGTGCATGATGATTGAAATGGAATCCTCCCTGATGTTCCCACTTGGAAATTTCGTTCGAGTATGCTACACTAGCAGACATGAACACCGTCAAGATCTATCAACTGAAGCGCCTCTCTTTAGAGCAGTATCAGCGCTTACGGACGGCACAGCAAGAAGCGGCGTTGGTGTGGAATGCGTGTGTGACATTGCACCTGCAGGCGCGCATGCAGCAGACCACGTGGCCTGGACGCGATGCGTTACAGAAAGCCACCAAAGGACGCTTTGCGCTTCATAGCCAGTCGGTTCAGATGGTCACCCATGCCTTCCTGGCCAACGTCGATACCACTCGGCAATTGCGCCGGTCGCATCCGCAAATGAAGATGCGCTATCCCTACAAAATGAAGCAGTTCTATCCTGTTTTCTGGCCCGCCCAAGCCGTGAGCAAAGAGAGCAAACGCGTGGTGTTGCCCATGGGACGCGGGCGAGGTTCGCTAGTGTTGCCCGTCGAACTGCCCCAACAGAGTCGGTCAGTGACACTGGTGTGGAACGATGGCTACGAATTGCATGTGAGCGTCGAGGTTCCCCAAGCCGAAGAAGCTCCGGGCACTGTCCACGCCACGGTCGATCTGGGAGAGATTCACCTTGCGGCCGTCATGACCAACACCAGTGAGGCCATCATCGTCACCGGGCGCGGCATTCGTTCGCTCAAACGGGGGCGTAGCAAAGCGTTGCGCACCGTCAGCAAGAAGCAGGCCCGTTGCACTAAAGACTCCCATCGGTGGAAGAAGTTGCAACGGGCCAAACGCAAGCAATCACGACAAGCAGAGCGCCGCATTCGTGACCAACGGCATCAGGCCACCCGCAACGTGATCGACTTCTGCGTTGAGCACAAGGTTGGAACTCTCTTCATTGGTAACCCCCATGGTGTCAGAAACAACAACCATGGCCATCACCACAATCAGCGTAGGAGCTTGTGGGAATATGGGCGTGACATTGACTATCTGACCCACAAAGCAAACCAGGCCCACATGGAGTGCTTCACTGGCTCCGAACGAGGAACAAGTAGCCAGTGTCCTGCATGTGGGCATAAACACAAGCCAAGAAACAGGCAATGGATCTGCAAAGCTTGCGGGTTCTCTGGACACCGCGATCTGGTAGGTTCGATCAATATGCATACGCTCACCTTTGATGAGCAAGTGAACTTTCCTCGTTCATTCACGTATCTTCGTCCCGCCATGTGCAGGTCAAGAAGTAGTAGGGCAGACGCGCCCCTGGTCTCCCAAAAGGAGAGCTGTTGTCTCAGTCAGTCCGGGTCTCAGCCACACGTTGCAGACGTGGCCTCTTCGGAGGCAGGTTACCGCCCGGACGATGCTGAGAAGCCTATCTCCCTTTAGGGGGCAGGAGCGTCACGAGAAGTTTTTCTGCTTCCAATGGTGCTACGCTATCAATATCCATCTTCAGTACATTGATCTCACAAAAAGGAGCCCGGCATGGAGCTACAAGAAGATCTCATCGTTGATATCCCTGAGGATCGCGTTCGTTTCTTTGGTGGTACAGGCAAGATGCTATTGCCGTGCCCGGCAACGATCGAGGCCCAGATCATGAAAATCCCCGAGCATAGTCTGCTGACAACCAACCTGCTATGTAAGATGCTCACAGCTCAGTTCAACGTACAGGGAACATGCCCTATTACAACTAAAAGCTCCCTGCGCGCAGTGGCGCAAGGCACCCAGAACAACGTCGCCTATTGGCGCGTGGTTACTAAAAATGGAGGACTGATGTCCGGCTTTCCAGGTGGCGTAGAAGAACAGGCAGCTAATCTACGAAAAGAGGGATTTACCGTCGATACCAGCGGAAAAACACCCCGGGTCCAGAACTTTACCGCGCACCTGGTACACTTCGACTAGCACATCTCTCCATCAGGGAAGAGCCAGCACTGGTGCTGGCTCCCCCGCAACAACGCTTTCCAATTTTCCTCCATTCCTGAGAACTGTTGATTCCACTTTATCCTGAAAGGGCTTTTAGAGCATGCCTTCCAGAATCCCTGTGATACAATGCGAAAAAGACCTCCCTATCAAACGACGAATGCGTATTGAAAATAAGGGGATCGCACAGAATTAGCCAGCGACAGCTATCGCGGGAACATAGAGGCAAGCATCCGAAAGGAGCTCGGACTGATCATGAGCAATAAACAACAAGCAAATGATGAAATCGACCAGCATGTCATTCAGATCGAACCGTGGGGCAAGGACGACCTGGATATCTTGAAGAAGACGCTGGGTAATCCGGAGACAACCAGGTATCTCGGTGGACCCGAGAGCGATGAGCAGCTTGCCAGGCGGCAGGTCCGCTATGAACGGCTCACAGATGAGGGGAAGGGACGTATGTTCAAGATTGTTCATGTGGCTACAGGCAAGGCGGTCGGATCGGTTGGCTACTGGGACACCAGCCATAACGGCGAGGATATCTATGAGGCGGGCTGGCTTGTGGTTCCGGCCTTCCAGGGCAAAGGCATCGCGAGCAAGGCGACCGCCCTGGCTATCGCTCAGGCTCGCCTGGATGGCAAGTATCGCTTCCTGCACGCGTTTCCATCCGTTGAGAATCAACCCTCAAACGCGGTCTGCCGCAAGTTGGGGCTCACCTTGATTGAGGAATGCGAGTTCGAGTATCCTAAAGGACATTTTATGCGCTGCAATGACTGGTGCATTGACCTCTCTGTAGATAATTCGAAGCTAGCTTGACATAGCAGGAGCAGATTCGATGGGAACTGGTGTTGAGGCAATGTCGGGACCACAGATTCCGGCCATTAAAGAGCATTCTTTATTGGGTAGCCTGGAGTCGATGCGTAGGGATCGACTGGCGTTTCTGCTGTCCGTGGCGCGCCAGACGGGCGACATCGGCTCCTTCCGGGTAGGACCGGCCCAGATGCTGCTACTCAATTCATCAGAACTGGTACACGCAGCCCTGGTGGAGCACGCGAACGACTTCGATAAGGGCTTTATTATCCATCGCGCCTTCCGGCCCGTCCTGGGTGAGGGTCTATTCAGCAGCGAGGGCGAGCTGCATCGCCGCCAGCGCAAGATTATGGCTCCCTCCTTTCAACCACGACACATCGTCAACTACGCGCGAACAATGGTGGAGTATAGCGAGCGAGCGCAGCAGGGGCTGGCAGGATGGCGCGACTCTGGACGTGAGCCGCGAGATGATGGCGCTGACCATGAGCATCGTTGGCAATGTGCTCTTCCAGACCGATGTGCTGGCGGAGACCGATGAGCTTGGGGCCGCCCTGAGCACCGCGCTGGCCTATATCAACTATATTCTTTCGAGCTTCTTTCCTCTTCCACTCAACTGGCCGACGGAGCGCAACAGGCGGACGCGACAGGCGCTGGATCTGCTCAATCGGCGCATGCAGAAGATGATCGAGGAGCGCAGGGCCAGCGGCGAACAGGGAGACGATTTCCTATCCATCCTCCTACGGGCACGTGATGAGGATGGAGCCCCGATGGGCGATCAGCAGATCAAGGATGAGGCCCTGACCCTGTTTGTGGCTGGACACGAGACGACGGCGGCCGCTTTGACCTGGACCTGGTTTTTGCTCGCCGAGCATCCTGACATCTATCAACGCCTGCGTGACGAGGTGGACACGGTACTACAGGGCCACTCACCTACCTATGCCGACCTGGCGCGGCTCCCCTATACACTGCAGGTCTTAAAAGAGAGTATGCGTCTCTATCCACCTTCGATCGCCCTGGTCCGGGTGGCGCTGCGCCCGGTCGACCTGGGACCCTATCACCTGCGCCGGGGCCAGACGATTATGATCGTGCCCTACACGATTCAGCGCCGCCCCGACTACTTTCCCGATCCCGAGCGCTTTAATCCGGACCACTTTCGACCCGAGAACGAGGCCCGCCTGCCGCGCTTCGCCTATCTGCCGTTTGGCGCCGGACCACGCATCTGCATCGGCAACCATTTCGCCCTGATGGAGGGCCATCTGCTGCTGGCGGCGCTGGCGCAGCGCGTCTCGTTCTCGCTGCTGCCAGGTCAGCAGATCATTCCAGATAACGATAAAACCATTACCATCCGGCCCAGATATGGACTGAAGATGCGCGTCCAGCGCCGGAGCCAACCAGTTTAGCCGATGGAAACCTCAAAGGGCTCACCCACCTTGTAGACGCTCGTGTGGCCCGCGCGATACAGCGTAACGGACCCTTTACCGTACGCGCGCCAGGTGTTCCTTTGTTCGGAGTCTACGTCGTTGATCATGCCCGTCTGCTCATCAATCCCCAGCAGAACGGCATCAGGCAGCGGACCGGTGAGCTGACCCGCCCAGTTTTTGCCAAAGGCGTTGTGATGGGGTAGGACACAGGCTCCCGGTATCAATCCCAGTCCTTCGACGACCTTCTTGCTCTGCGGATCAAAGTAGTATTGGCACAGCACCATAGCGCCGGCGCTGCTGCCCGCCAGCACAGCGCCACGCTCATATGCCTGCCGCATGGCGTCCCAACTCTTGCTTCGGAGCAGCGTCTGCCCCAGGTGATGGGGGAATCCTCCCAGCAGATAGATCAATCGGGACTGATCGAGCGCGGCGATAATCTCTTCCGCGTTGGCCGAGGCCTTATCGATCAATGGCAGCGACCTGACATTCGTCGCGCCCAGCTGCTGAAACCAGTTGACCCCGTTCATGCCCGCCCGGCGATGGTTGTGGTCCGGGGCGGCGGCCGTCGGGATAATACTGATCATAGCATCCATCCCACCGGCAAGCTCAATGGCCCGGCGATCTGGCACCGCCATCTTACCACCAAACTCATCGCCGCCCTCTAATACGACATAACCTCTCATCATTGTTTCCTTCCTACATGTGGTAACTTCGTCGTTAACCGTGTAGCCTTATGTTATATCATTTTCCACCGTCGTAGGCGAGGATGCTGGGGGCATCCTCAACCGGGCTTGCCCCGGCTTTGTCGCGCCACGACCCCGTCCCCGGGCACCTACGTCCGATCATTATTTCAGATCCGCCATCAGATCCTGCTGCAAATCTCCCGTGACCGGTTGGAGGGCACTGCGTACCAGCACGAAGTATTCATAACCCAGGGCCTGCTCTCGTTGCGCCTCGGGAATAGTAAACATAAAGTTGTCGGGCGCGATCTGCGTCTTGTGGGCGGCGAAAGCCTTCATCTTATGATCTATGTATTCCCTTACATCGATTCTAGTAGTGATGAGCTCATCAGGAGTGCCCATAATGGCCGTGTTCATGGCAGGATTGTTCCAGGGGCCGGGCGCGCCGGATCTCTGCATCTCTTTCATGGCTTCAACCATCGCTGAGCGTGGCATAGCTGTATAGTAGAGACGCGACGGCTGCCAGGCTGGCAAACCAAGATCGGGAAAGCAGCGGGCATCACCGGCAGCGTCAAAGGCGGCGTTGGTGACGCGATTGGCCTGGATGTGGTCCGGATGGCCATAGCCCCCAAAGGCGTCATACGTCACCAACACTTGCGGCTTGAGCTCACGGATCAGAGTGACCAGGCGCCTGACGGCCTCATCAAAGACAGCCCGGTAAAATGATTCGGGATGGTTGTTGGAGGGCGTGCCCGCCATGCCGGAATCACGGAAACCGAGCAGGCGCGATTCCTGAATATTGAGGGCTTCAACCGCCGCTCTCAGTTCCTGGCGACGCACTTCAGCCAGGCGGGGGAACATAGCCTCTTTGGCCTGCTCGTCCAACGCGGGATCCACGATCTCCCCTTCTTCGCCAAGAGTGGCCGTGACCAGTACGGTGCGTACCCCCTGCGCGGCATAGCGCGCGAAGGTACCACCGGTACCAAATACTTCATCGTCGGGATGGGCGTGGACCGCCATAAAGGTTAGTGGTTCATTCTCAGTCTGCGACATCTATTCTTTCTTTCCAACTCAATATCTAACTTCTTCAATACCTCCACATTATAACACCCGGGCTTGCTTTTATTGCTCCTGGTGTGTTATTATCCCTATATGCCTACCCCCTGGGTGTGGGTTTAAAACGTATAAAGAAATTGAGTCATTGAAAGGATACACACGATGACCACACATACACATGAGATTACTCTCTCGGTTCCTGATGTAAGCTGCGAGCACTGTGTAAAGACCATCAATCAGGCCCTGGGCGGCCTGGATGGCGTCCAGTCAGTGAACACCGATATCCCCACTAAAAGCGTCCATCTCAACTATGATCCTTCGCATGTCTCCCTGGAGAAGATCGAGGAAGTGCTGGACGATGCTGGCTATACGGTGACCAAATAAGACTCTCCGTCCTTCGGGGAAAGAACGGAGAGCCCCAAATAACATCAAAGAAGCGCGAAAGAAGGTGTTTTGTTATAAAATACCTTCTTTTCTCTTTATCTCATCGCTAAATTCCGTCTTCATGAGCGTCTTTTCTGGTAGATGTACAGAAAGGACTTCCATGTATCTATGTTTTTCCAGCACGTATTTGCTCGTCAATCCCTCTTCTTGAAAGCAGTCTTACTCGCTACCTGCCTGCTGCTGCTCCTGCCAGCGTCGGCCCAGGCGTGTGGTGGCCTGTTCACCTCTACTAATCAAACCAGAGTCAGTCAGGACACCGAGCGCCTGCTCATCTCCATTGGCGCCCAAAAGACAACTCTGTATGAGCAGATACGCTATCAGGGTGATGCCCACGATTTCGCCTGGGTGCTCCCTGTGGCGACGGTACCAACGGTCAACACCGCTTCCCCGGCACTGTTCAACCAATTGGAGACGTTGACCGCCCCACGCTTTTTCGAGCCCGCAGCCAAAAATTGCGATTCCGTCGATATTATGAAATCCTTGTTCGGCGGTGGAACGTATAGTAGCGGCGCCGGCGCTCCCGCCACAAGCTCAAAAGTAGATATCTATGCTGGCGGATCGGTGGGACCATTCACATACCAGGTCATTCGCTCAGGTGATGCCGGGGCGCTTACCTCCTGGCTGCGGTCCCATCAATACGTCGTTCCCGCCAACACTTCCGATCTTATTCAACCTTATGTGCAGAATCATATGTATTTTCTGGCCATGCGTCTGCGCGCCCAGGGGAGCGTGGCCAATATCGCTCCGGTGCAGGTTACGTTTCCAACCGTCATGAAGCAGGTGACGATCCCTATCCACCTGGCGGCGGCCGATATCCAGCAGCGCATGCGTATGGAGGTCTCGATCCTGGCGTCACAGCGCTTTGGTCCCCAGAACTATCAAGAGGTGCACGTGCACCCCGACAGCATTCCCAGCACTGATCCCGATCCGGTACAGAAATATGGCCAGATAGCCGATAGCGCCATCCAGCAGGCGGGTGGCTACGGCGTCGTCACGGAATATGCGCAGCCGATCAGCCCCTATGCACTCAGTAGCTACATGTCTGATAAACCCGTATCCAATGCCTACCTCACCCGTTTCTATACCAGCTATACTCCCAATTTGATGCAGCGTGACCCCACCTTCGTCCCTCGACCAGACCTGCCCACAGTCAGCACAACCATCGCGCTCAAAGACACATCCGCGGCGCCCGACTGCACGGCCGTCTACCTCCAGAACGCCGCCTGCCTGACCGCGTTCCCCGTCATCCCAGCCATCATCCTCATCGCCGGCGGCATCTGGCTCTGGAAAAAACGCAAAACAAAGCAAAACAAACAACATACATAAGGTTTTTATTCGTCGGTGGTGTATCAGTGGCGCTACTGATACACCACCGACGAATAAAAACCTTATGTGAGCGCCGTAGGCGCGTAGCGTGTAGGTGCTTTGCCCCAGTTTATCACCTGGCGGAGTAGGAGCCGCAGGAGTGCTCCTCCCATTCATGCCTGATTAATCTTTGAGTATTATCATTATCTACAAGCTCATTAGAAGCTTTAAATGTTTACAGCGTGCTAGATTAAATACACATTTAAAAGGTAAATTTTTGTTGATTCAATGTTTTTTGCGGACGCTACATAGTCAAGTAATCTAATTCAAGCTATGCTATAATAAAGGATGATAATGGCGTAATGACTTTTTCAGCTAATATTCATCTTGCGGCTATAAAATGTTTCACAGGCTTATTCATGCGTTTGCATAGCCCTGTAACAATAAAGGAGAACACGAGATGGTAGTCGCAGACTTCTACACAAATGGTGAATATCTTCAGAAAAATCCCGGCTGGCATATTGATGCGGCACAATGGAAGGCTGATAGTGTGCTCCAGATGATCAGGCGCAACACACTTTCTCCTCAGAGTGTCTGTGACATCGGCTGCGGGGCCGGCGAAATGCTGCGCATCTTGCAGCAGAACCTTTCAGAGCAATGCACCCTCGATGGCTATGATATCGCTCCTCAAGCCATCGCGCTAGCAAAGCAACGTGAAACTCCACGCCTCCACTTTCATCTGGCCGATTTTTTTCAGGAGCCTGCATCTACAAAGTACGATCTAATCTTGCTGGTGGATGTGCTTGAACATTTTGAGAATTGCTTTGAGGTCCTGCGTGAGCTGAAATCCAGAAGCAGATATAAGATCCTTCAGTTGCCGCTCGATCTTTCAGTGAACTCGATTGCGCGCAATCAATTAATAGATTATCGCCACGCCACGGGTCATCTCCATTTCTTCACCAAAGATATCGCGCTGGAGATTCTACGCGACTCTGGCTATGAGGTGCTGGACTGTTTTTATAGTCTGCAGCCGCTCGACGCCACGCCCTGGTCACACGGAAGCAATCCCAAACAGGACCTGGTCAAGGCGCTGCGCATGGCAAAGAGAGGTCTGTTTAGATTGCCCGGTAAGCTTTGTTATGAGATCAATCCCGACCTGGCCGTGCGCATCTTCGGCGGCTGGCGCCTGGTGGCGCTGGTCAAATAGCGATTCTTCAATGATTTCTAACAAGAGAAGGCCGGTGGAGCGCTCCACCGGCCTTCTCTTGCTTGCTTATCTAGGTACTTCTATGTCTGGTAGTGCGACGTCGGGCGTCGCGCCTTCGATATCGACCAGGCTGGTCTTGTCCTGCCAGCGCGCATCGGGGTCGGGAATGGGAATGGAAGAGAGGAGCATTTTGGTGTAGGGGTGCGTGGGATGCACCAGGACGTCGTCGATGTCGCCTCGCTCAACGATCTGCCCCTTCGACATGACCAGGATCTCACCCCCTACGTAATAGGCGGTTGAGAGATCGTGCGTGATGAAGAGCGTGGTCATGCCATACTTCTGCTGGAAGTCGATCAGGATGTTGAGGAAGAGGACGCGCACCGCCGCGTCGAGCATCGAGATGGGCTCGTCGGCGATGATGAACCTGGGCTGCAGCAGATGAACGCGCGCGAGCATGACGCGCTGGCGTTGCCCTCCACTCAACTGGTGTGGATAGCGGTTCAGGACGTCTTCCGGTCGCAGGTCGACCGCGTGCAGCGATTCCTCGATTTTGCTCAACGCCTGCTGCCGGTTACCGGCCAGCTTGAACTTTTTGATCGCGGTCCAGAAGACACGATCAACGCGGTAGAAAGGATTGAAGATGCCGTAGGGATCTTGAAAGACCGGCTGGATCTCCTGGCGATAGGCATCGTATTCATGCGCCGACAGCTTATAGATATCCTTGCCGCGATAGGTTACGCTCCCCTGGGTCGGCTTTTGCAGCCCCAGGATGATGCGGGCAATCGTACTCTTGCCGCTACCACTCTGCCCCACCAGGCTGACAATGCTCGGAGGGTCAGCCGAGAGGGTAAACGATACGTCGTCCACGGCCCTAAATTCGCCGCCCGTGCTCCGCATCACCGCCCCGTGAAAGATCTGGGTAATGTTATTTAGTACGATATCGCCGGAACTAGTTGCCATGAACACCCTCCATTTCAGGCTGTGGGTACAGGTGGCACGCCACCAGGATCTGTCTCTGCTGCTCTATCTGTGCCTCTGATAAACCTGCCGTATCTGGATTGGAGAGCGCGATCAGCGGAGGCACCTCCTGCGAGCAGCGCGGCATGACCTGGGGACAGCGCGTGTGAAAACGGCAGCCGCTCGGCCAGTTGCGGGGACTGGGGGTATTACCCTTGATGCCAGCCAATCGCACGCGGGGTCCGCCAACGCTGGGAATAGAGTTGATGAGACCCTGGGTATAGGGATGACGGGGCGCCTTAAAGATCTGCCTCACATCGCCCACTTCGACAAACGAGCCCGCGTACATGACGGCGACGCGGTCCGCCAGTTCGGCATGGACCGCCATGTCATGGGTGACCAGGATGATGGTCATCCCCAGTCTATCGCGCAATTCGCCCAGCATCTGGATAATGATGCGCTGATTGTGGACGTCGAGGGCGGTAGTCGGCTCGTCTGCGATGACCAGGTCCGAGTCGAGCGCGATAGCCATGGCGATGGTGACGCGCTGCTTCATGCCTCCTGAGAGCTCATGGGGAAACATTCTGGCAACCCGCGCGTCCAGTCCAACCTGCTGCAAGAGTTGCGGGACCTTTTGTAAGGCTTCGCGCTTGCTGATCGCGCTGTGCTCGATCATAACATCGGCGAACTGGTCAGCGATGCGCAGCACGGGATTGAGCGAGTTCATCGATCCCTGTGGGAGATAGGAGAGATGCTTCCAGCGGATGGTACGCAGTTGTTCGCCGCTTAGCTCTAACAGGTTGATCGGCTTCTGACCGGAGGGATAGAAGCGAATGCTGCCACCGGCGATATAGCCGGGTCGCTGCGTCAGGCGCAGCAGGGCGGTGGTCAGGGTACTTTTTCCACACCCCGATTCACCGGCGATGCCCAGGATCTCGCCTCGCTTGACGTTCAGGGTGACGCTATCGATCGCTTTGGAGATGCCGCTAACCGTGTCGTAGTAGACGCGCAGATCCTCGATCTCCAGCAAGGGCGAGCCTATCCGTGGTTGTTTATCTACACTCTGCAATGTACTGTTTGCCATGATGATCTGCCTCCTGCTTATGCGCCAGCCGTCTTGCGCAGGCGTGGATTGTATACCTCTTCAAGTCCGATATTGATCAGGTTGACTGAGAAGAAGAGCAGGGCCAGCACGATGACGGGGGCGACGAAGATAGGCCACGCGCCCAGGCTCAAAGCCCCCCAGCTCTGTGACCAGTTGAGCATCAGGCCAAGGTCCAGCGTGCTGCTGGGTCCCAGGCCAATTACCTCTAACCCCACCAGGGCGAAGATCGAGCCCAGCGAGGCCGAGGCAAAGCCAACCCCGATAAATGGCAGCAGATTGGGCAGCAGCTCCTCAAAAATGATCTCGAAATCGTTAAGCTTGGTAACCTTGGCCAGTTCCACGTAGGGGCGGCTGCGCAGACTCAGTACCTGTGAGCGAATGGTGCGCGCGGCAAAGGGCCAGCTGAAGACGGCCAGGATCACGGCCACGGAAAAGAGGCTGACCCCTTTGGAGTAAGCCGAGAGGGTTATCAGCAGTGGAAAACTTGGGACTACAAGAAATACGTCGGTGATGGTGGCGAGGATGCTGTCGGTCTTGCCCCCTTTATAGCCGGCGACAAAGGCGATGACGACTCCGATGACGGTGGAGAGCACACCCGCGATAGCCCCAACCTCAAGCGAGGCGGCGAGGGCGGTCACCGTCATGGCCAGGATGTCGCGTCCATAGCGATCGGTGCCAAGCCAGTGCTGTCCATTCGGCATCTGCCAGGGAGAGTTGACTGAGATGGCCAGCGGATCATTGCCGTGGCCGATGATGCCGTTGATGACCGGATGGAGTAGGGACAGCACAACAAAAAACAGCAGGATCACGATGCCAACCTGGACTTTGATGCTGGAGGTCCATAATTTCCAGAGTGCGTGCAGGAATCTTTGCATTGAGGTACCTCTCCTAGTTGTACTTGACCCGTGGATCAAAGGCGGGCAGCAATAGATCTAGAATCAGGTTCGCGGTCAGTACGCCAAAAATGGCCATAGCGACGATCCCCTGAATTGTGTTGAAATCCAGCTGCTGGATGGCGGTCACAAACAGGTTGCCCACGCCCGGATAGGCGAAGAGCTGTTCAACCAACACGTTGCCGTTGAAGATCGATCCCAGCGTAATACCCAGGCCGGTGATCTGCGGCAGGTAGCAGTTGCGCAACGCGTAGCGCGTCAAGATGCTGCGCGGCTTGAGCCCCTTGGCCTCCGCGAAGGTCAGATAGTCCTCGCCAACGATGGTAATCATCAGCATGCGCGTGGAGAGCATCCAGCTGCACACGCCAATCACGACAATCGACAGGGCGGGCAGGGTGCCATGGTTGATGACGCTGAGGATAAAGTCGAGGTTGAAACTGGGATCGAGGGCGGGATCGTAGGCCGAGGTGGGGGGGAACCAGTCGAGCCGGTAGGCGATAAAGAAGATGAGGATCAGGGCGATGAAGTAGAAGGGGATGTGCGACAACCCGATGCACAGATTGGTCAGCCATTCTGAGGTCTTTTTCTCACGCTTCCAGCCGATCAGCGCTCCCAGCAGGAGACCGAGTACCCAGGAGATGATGGTCGAGAGGCCCAGCAGGCCAATGGTCCAGGGCAGCGAACGGCCGATGAGCACCTGCGACGAGGTGGGGAAGCTAATCAGGGATGGTCCCAGGTCGTGTAGCACTACCAGTTGATACATGTAGTGCAGATATTGTTGAAACAGGTTGCCGTCCAGGCCAAATATCTTGTTATAATACTGGACAACGTCCTGGCTGGAGTGCACGTTGTAGACCTGGCGCGATTGCAGGCTCTGCACAAATGAGGCGATCGGATTGCCCGGAATGAGGCGGAAGAAGAAGAAGGTGACGGTCAGCGATCCCCAGAGTGTGAGCAGATAGGCGACAAAGCGCCGTAGTGCATAGGCGATTAAGGGATGGGCTACCAGCCATGAGCGCGCGGCGGAGAAGGGTGCGGCCTTACCCGCAACACTTCTTTGTGGCTCACTCGTGATCATCTCAAAGCTCCTTTATGCGAGCTTCATGCTGGCAAGACATCTGTGCCTTGACCAGCATGAAGTGGTTGTCAGGATGGGTGTAATCTGGTGGTCGCGTTACGCTTTTCCGGTTGGTTTGAGGCTGCCGATGACGAACAGGAACTGTCCCCACCAGTTGGAGGGTACCTGGTAGAGGTTGTCGTCGGTGGGCCAGTTGCTCCAGTAGCTGTTGTTAAAGATGGTCGGATAGGTTGTCTGATAGAGCGGGATCAGCGGCATGTCTTTATAATAGGCCTCCAATCCCTGACTGAAGAGCGACTTGCTGGCACTGCTCTGCGGATCGGTGCTATCCAGCTTGGTCGCGATGTCGCTCAGGTCCTTGTACTGGGCGCGCAAGAGGTTGCCGCCAGCGCTGGCGTCCTGGTTGATGGGCTTGGACTTGCTAATCTCAAAACCGGTGTACAACTGGCCCGGATCAAAGACGTCGCCGCACAGCCACCAGGTGGTGATGTCAAATTGACCGTTATTGAGCTTGTTGGTCCAGACCGAGTTCTCATAGTAGCGAACGGTCGCGCCCACGCCAACCTTGTTCAATTCATCGGCCAGCTTCTGACCGTTGATGTACTCCGGATCGCCGACCTTGGCCCCGGTCATGATCTCATACTGCAGCGGCTGCCCCTTGTAGCTGCGCTTCCCGCTGCTATCGGCTTTGGCACCCATCTGGTCGAGCAGATCCTTTGCCTTCTGTGGATCATAGGTCAGCGCATACTTTGAAGCTACCGCCGGGTCGGACCATTTGTCGTTGGCGGGATAGTCGGCCCAGGGATACTGCGCCGGTGGCGTGGGTACGGGCCAGACGGTCTGTCCCAGCGTCTTGCGATCAATCAAATATGAGATAACCCAGTGCATGCGTGGATCGGATAGCAGGCCTTTGGAGGGATCGCTGTTGATGCCGATAGCGCGTGGACAGGGATCACGGAACTTGCTCTCAATAATGATGTTGCTGTAGCTATTTTTGAGGGCGGTAGCATGCTGATAGTCAAAAGCCGGGACATCTACCTGGGCTCGCTTGAACTGCTCTACCTCCGAGTCCATGCTGGGCGCGGTACGATACACCACATACTGCGGCTTGGGATCTAACTCATCCTTGTTCCAGTAGTTGGGATCTTTCTTCCAGATATACATGAACTGAGACGGGATGGTGCGATCGAGCTTGTATGGCCCGGTCCAGACCGGCGGGGCCGCCTTGAAGTTCATGGGATTCTGTTTGGACCAGATATGCTCGGGCACGATCTCCTGTGAGGAGACAATAGAACAAATAAAGTTGTAGTGGAAGCGGGGATTGGCGCTCTTGAGATCGAAGAGGACGGTGTGCGCATCCGGTGCGGAGACCGACTTGACGTACGGCGTATAGCTGGATGCGCCGATCAGGGCGGTGTTTCCCAACAACATCTGAATGGTAAATACAACATCCTTGGAGGTGAAGGGGGTGCCATCATTCCAGTGCACTTTGGGATTCAGGTTCAGGGTGAGTTGCGTATGATCATTGTTGTATTTCCAGCCCGTAGCCAACCAGGGTTTTATTTCACCGCTGATCATGTTGTAGTAAAAGAGAAACTCTTTACAGATCTGGCCAAACCCGGTCTCGTACTCCTGCCCGTTTGGGATGAAGGGATTAAAGCTATCAAAGACGGCGAACTGTGGCCCTTGATCAACAATAACGGTCTGGTTGCGCGGCGTGGGTGAGAGTGACTGGGATTGCTGCTTCTGTGGAGAGCTGTCGCTACACGCGGCCAGCACATTACCCAGAGCCAGGCCGCCGCCGGTCAAAAGCATGAGTTGGAGCGCTTGTCGACGCGACATGGATAGCTGTTCCGCGATTCCAGTGGGCTGCTCAATGTTCGGTTGCTCAGGCATAAAATACCCCTTTTCCTGATCTGCGAAGATCGGTTGCTTGTACTGGCATGTGTTCGCGCCCAGGCGGCTCCTTGAGCATCCATAACGCGCGCTGAGGCCAGTAAACTACTTACATGGATACATCGTTGTCATGTTTACCAGCAGGTAACGCAAGGGCCATGGTAATGGAGGTAATACTTTTTGTCGTAGCTAGAGACTGGATGCGGTAATAAACCGGGAGTGATGAAGCAATCTACACATTTCATAGGCATCCTCCTTGATACCGTTGTTCTCACTTTACGCAAGCTCAAACATAACTGTGGGATAGCAACAGGTAGAAAGTTGCATGGCATCCGCTGCCATGGCTTGCTTTTGTCGATCACTTATCG
This sequence comes from Dictyobacter halimunensis, assembly GCF_036245075.1. Classification (NCBI taxonomy): domain Bacteria; kingdom Bacillati; phylum Chloroflexota; class Ktedonobacteria; order Ktedonobacterales; family Dictyobacteraceae; genus Dictyobacter; species Dictyobacter halimunensis. The sequence goes on along the minus strand of NZ_BSRI01000001.1, from coordinate 3,002,094 downwards.
GCAAAGGTAGCAAGAGACCTACTATTCTGTCAACTTTCAATTGGCGGGAGAGCAGGGATGCAAGCGAGCATGCCGGGGGCATGATCCAGCGGCGAGCCCCTTGACTGGGGGAGCGGAGGCCGTGCCCCCGGCATCTCCTCCCCCATATCGCCCGCATAGCGGGCGAATAACCCAGCAAACGAAGTTTGACAAAGTAATACACTAGAAATCTTTAAGAATCAATAATGACTTCTTGCAAATTATCTATACAAGTTATATTAATGAAGTATGGATCACTTTGTCAATAGCTAGAAACAAATTTTACAAATTTGTCTTTTTAAACTCGTAATTTGTCCATCTATTGGGTATACTAATTCCATGCTGTATTGACAAGGAGGTCATTGCTTTATGAGTAGTTATACGAAACAGCATCATAGCCTTTATGGTACCGCTAAGACTTATTCACGCCGCGCTATTTTGCGCAATGGTGTGTTACTAGGTGGCGCGCTCTTAAGCGCTGGCTGCGTCCCTGACATCTCGGCACGGCTCAATACGGCCGCGCCGCAGAAGTCCGCCACGAACCTGGTCTGCGATATACCCTGGCAGGGGATAGACTTTGCCTGGCTGCCGGATAATAAACATATCGCCTGCGCCAGCACGCAGGGCCTATCCGTAGTCGATGTCCAGCAGCAACAGCAAGCATGGAAACAGAAAAGCTGGCCGGGCTATCGCTACACCGATGCCTACGCGGTCGCCTGGTCAAGCGATGGGACGCACCTCCTCTACGTGGCTAATAGCGCCATCCTGGTCCAGAACGCGCTCAGCGGCGAGAATCAGTGGACGCACACGATGATACCCTCAACCACACACTCCATTGCGTTCTCAGCCGACGGGGCACGCGTCGCCCTGACGCTGCCCACTACATCTGGTCCCGATTCTCTGCAGGTATGGGATGTCTCCACCCGGCGCCTGCTCTCGCACTATCAAACGTCCTCCACGAAAAATACGCTTGTCTGGTCACCCGACAGTACTCTGCTAGCCATTAATGGCCAGGATGGCTCTGTACAGGTACATCACGGTTCTGATGGGCATCTTCTCTGGCGCTATGCGACCAAAAGCACTCTACTTACCCTGCTAAGCTGGTCACCTGATAGCTCGGCCCTGGCTTTTTCTACGCCGGGCGTCCAGGGAAAGGGAGCGCTGGAGGTATGGGATGCCCATAGTGGGCGTGCGCGCTTCCATATGGATGCCCTGGTCAGTCCCAACGCACCCAACAATAAGGATAGAAGTATTGCCTGGTCACCCGATAGCCAGCGCCTGGCCTTTAGCCTTCCGGGCCAGCATAACGCGACGATGGTCGTTTATTCAAGCCAGACGGGGCGGCATCTCTTTTCCTGCCAGGCGGTTCCGGGTCAACCTGTCTACCCGACATGGTCGCCCGATGGCTCTTATCTGGCGGCGGGCAATTATCTGGTGGGCGGTGGTGAACTGGTGCAGGGAGATAATGGCAATCGTTCGGTCATACAGTTCTGGGACGCGCACAATGGGAAAACGGTATTCTCGTACCCGGCCCCAAAGAATCCAACCCAGTTATCCTGGTCGCCCAATAGCCAATATCTCGCCACGATTACCCCCAGGGCCTATGGCATTCTATCTAATAAGACCTGTCTCTCTATGTGCCGCTATGGGTATAATGACTATGCGTTACAGGTCTTTCACGTCGGTGATCCATCCGCAAGCCCTGCAAACACAAAGGGATAAAGATCAGGTATATATGGCCCGAGGAGGAACTGTGACAGGCATGAATATGTATACAAATTTGTCTGTACAAATTTGTATACCGAGTATCGCATGAGCGACTGGCTTAGAGCGGTACAATGAATTGCACTATACCTATTTACTACTATTCGTCCATTCATCGAGTGAAGGAATTTCGTACTGTGCGAAAACCCGAAAATGAGTCACGCACGAAGACAATCAAGGCCATGTATACGCAGATCGTCAACGAACTGCGTGCGCGTATCTTGTCTGGTGAGCTAACACAGGGAAGTCGGATCGCGACCGAGTATGAGATCGCTCAACAGTATCATGTGAGCAGGGGAACGGTACGTCAGGCGTTGGGTGAACTGACCCGCGAGGGATTGCTGGAGCGCGTTCAGGGCAGCGGAACGTTCGTTCGTTCGTCTGTACACACGCATGAAGCAGAGACGTCGCTTCCCGCGCAAAAGAATATCGGGGTCATTCTCAGCCACGCCACCGATGAGCTGAACATGAGGTTGTTGCGTGGCATTGAGCAGGCTGCCAGATCGCGTGGCTACCAGGTAATCTTCGCCTATAGCGAAGAGAATGATCAGTTACTGGCTCGTGATATCGCGAGCCTGCAGATGACAACGGCTGGCCTGATCCTCTTCCCACTTAGCAATCGATCGATCGATAGCACGATCGTCCGCTTAAAGCAGGTCGGCTTCCCTGTAGTGCTGGTCGATCGCTATCTGGCTGATATGGATAATGACTACGTCGTCTCCGACAACGTAGGGGGAGGTTATCGGGCAACCGAGCATCTGGCGATTCTGGGGCATACACGCATTGGTTTTGCCTACTCGCGCGCGGGCGATCTGCGCACGACGTCGGTGCGCGATCGCTGGGAAGGCTATCGCAAGGCGCTATACGAGTACCAGCGTCCTTTCGACGACTCCCTGATTCTGGCCGATCTGCCCACCGATGCGGAGCCCGATACAGATCTATTTGATGCGCTCATTCGGCGGCCGGATCTTCCCAGCGCGATCTTTGCGGTAAACGATTGGGTGGCGCTGGAATTTATCAAGGCCGCCACCCGCACCGGAGTGCGCATCCCAGAAGATGTGGCCATCGTCGGCTTCGATGATCTAAGCTACGACGAGCATTTGAGTGTGCCGCTCACGTCAATCGCGCAGCAGGGTATCGCGATGGGAATGCACGCCGCCACGCTCTTGATTAATCGTATCGAAAAGCATGTACTCGGCGAACCCAAACACATTGTCTTGCCAACCCAGCTCATCGTACGCCAATCGTGTGGCGCCCGCTTACAGGTGCTCCGCGCCCCCGATGAAAAGCCGTCATAACATCATCATCGCCACCGCCGGGCTCGCCCCGGCTTCGACCTCGTTCCCGGGCGCCCACGTCTCATCCTAGGGGAGCGTATTCATGGCGCCATCATTCCTTGAAGCGAATCAACTGCCGAATGGCCGTTCCTTGAGCAAGACGGTCAAAGCCGGTGTTGATCTCCTCCAGGGTGATCGAAGGGCTGAGCAGTTCTTCCAGCGGCAGCTTGCCGGTCATGTACAGGTGGGCCAGGCGCGCGATATCACGGCGCGGGACCGCCGATCCCATAAAGCAGCCTTGAATAACCTTCTCCTGCACAACCATGGCGGCGGCACGCAGCGAGAGAAACTTGTCGCTGGGTGGGATGCCCACGGCGATGGCTTTGCCTCCCGGGCGAATGGCGCTGAAAGCCTGGGCCAGCACATTGGTGTTGCCCACAACGTCAAAAGCGTAGGCGGCGCCTCCCCTGGTCAGTTCTCTGATGGCCGCGACCGGATCGTCCTTGCTGGCATCGATGGTGTGGTCGGCCCCCAGCCGTCGGGCCAGTTCAAATTTGGAGGGGAGCATATCAACAGCAATGATGGGTGAGGCGCCAGCTAGCTTCGCGCCCATAATCGCGCTCAGTCCAACTCCACCCAGACCAAAGACGACGACAGACTCACCGGCCTCGACCCGGGCCGTATTCACGACCGCTCCGACACCTGTGATCAGCGCGCAGCCCAGCAGGGCGGCTTTATCCAGTGGCACCTCGCGATCGATGGCTACCAGCGATTCCTGCGATACCACGGTAAACTGCGAGAAGGCCGAGGTGGCCGTAAAATAGCTGATCGGCTGCCCGCTGGTGGTACTGAAGCGCCGCGCGCCGCTGAGCAGGGTACCTCGCGCACTGGCGACGCTCCCATTCTTGCACAGCACGGGACGCCCCACGGCACAGTTGTCGCAGTGACCGCACATGGGCACAAACGAGAAGACCACGTGATCATCAACCTTGAGATCAGTAACACCCGACCCGACTTCACGCACGACGCCGCTGGCCTCGTGTCCCAGGATCATCGGATTGGACAGTTGCGGATACATCGAACCATTAATCACCGACAGGTCGGAATGGCACAGACCCGCGCTCACCACCTCCACCAGCACCTCACCCGGACCCGGCGCGGCCAGTTCAACCTGCTCAACCTGCAACGGCTTCGAATCCGCATAGGGGGCAGCCTTGCCCACCTCGTACAACACAGCAGCCTTAACCTGCATTCTAGCCTCCCATATGTTCGGACCTCGCGTCCGATTTAGCCTCTCGACGCACGATCATGCTGAATCGCATATGTTCGGACCTTGCGTCCGATTTTTCTCTCTCCGCCCGCCGCGTAGGTGCGGGGCTTGCCCCGCTTAAACCGCTTCGGCCTCTTCGTTCTCTGGGGTATGATAGACCTGTTCCAGGCTCTGCGTGCGGGCGCGGCTAATACGCTTGAGCCGCTTCTCAAATTGCTGGCGCGCATAGTCTCGAATGACATCCGGCGTGCCATCCTGCTCCTGGTGGCGTGCGATAGCCTCGAACAGTTCGTTCATGCGCGCTTCAACTTGCGGCCAGAGGTCGGGATGTTCCGCCACCAGTCGCGAAATCAGGAAGACGCCATAGGCGATGTGGCGCGATTCATCTCGCTTGATCAGGGTAATTCCCTGCCGGAAACCGGGCATGATGTTCCCCTCATCGAGCATGCGCCCAAAGCTAAAATATCCGGTCTCCGCCAGCACCCCCTCAACGATCATATTATAGAGCACGGAGGCCCGCGCCTGGTTGAGCGGCGATGGATCGGCCAGCAACAGATTCATGGTGCGAGGTAGTTCGTCAGCAAAGATATCGCGTCCGCCGCTGGCCCTGCGTCCTTCGTGCAGATCATTGTGCTCCTGCATGACCTCGTCCAGCACACGGCGAAAGAATTCGGTATGCTTGGCTTCCTCCCACAGGAACGTAGTCAGAAACATCTCTTCTTCCAGCCGATTCTCGCGCGCAACGGTCATGATCAGGGGAAGTAGATCGAGGGTGACCGCCTCTTCGCCGGCCTGAAAGGCGATCACGCTGCGCCGGATCGCCTCCCGCTTCTCTTCGGGCTGGCTAAGCCAGTCCTGGCGATCTTTTGAGAGATCAATGGCCCGTGGGTCCCAGATGCCAAGCTTCTTGGCTTTCTGGTACAGGCGCATCGGCAAGATATCCTGGCGCAGACCACTGCTGCTCAATGTCGTATAGGTCCGTTCGGGAACTGCTGTCATAGAAGCCCTCCTTGGCCGGATATGCATGTATGGCATTCAATACACATCAGTGTATTTTCTCAACCAATGAAAGTCAAGCCGCACGCACGCCATGGGTATCCGTCACATTTTTGCAATAAAGAACGTGAATCGTAGGTTCGGGCCTTGCGCCCGATTTTCCCTCTTCACGCACGAAAACGCCCATCGTAGGTTTGGGCCTTGCAAATATATAACGGACACCCGGCAAAACCGCATCCATTGAATATTCACCTAAAATATGCTACGCTTGTGCACAGACTTACAATATCAACAGTCCTCTACTTTACAGTGGATAGCGACAGATAAAAGGAACGAGCAGCATGCTATCACCAGCAGACATTCACCAGGGCGCGTGAACGTCTGCTATCTTTTTTTATGCTCCCATGGCGAACCCGGAGAAGACCAGGGTGGGTCTTCTTCTCTATTATCTGCGAGGTCACGCCTCTAGCGACAGTGCAAAGGAGCCAGTGCATGGATTTTAGCCTGACCGATGAACAGAAGATGGTTCAGCAGACCGTTCGTGATTTTGTGAAGCGAGAGTTGATGCCTCTGGAAGGCGACGTGCTACGCAATGAGCGCGAGAACCGCCCCGGCATCGAGCCCGCGAAGATCCGCGAACTGCAGCGCAAGGCCAAAGAGATGGGCTTCTGGGGCATCAATACGCCCGAGGAGTACGGTGGGGCCAACCTTGGTCCGCTAATGACGGCTGTCGTGAGCATGGAACTGGCGCGTACCTTTGTGCCGTTCGCCTTTGGCGGCAACGCCGATAATATCCTCTATTACTGCAACGAAGAACAGAAACAGCGCTATTTAATCCCTACCATCAACGGCGAGCGCCGCTCGTGCTTCGCGCTGACCGAACCGGGCGCGGGCTCGGATGCCGCCAATATCCAGATGCGCGCCATTCAGGATGGCGATGACTGGATCCTCAATGGCGAAAAGGTCTTTATTACCAACGGCAATGAGGCGGACTTCGCGATGGTCTTCGCCATCACCGACGCCGAGAAGGGGGCCCACGGTGGCGTGACCTGCTTCCTGGTCGATCGCGACATGGGCTGGCGCTCAACCTATATCCCGACCATGGGCGAGTGGGGACCGGCCTCGCTGTATTTCGAGAATGTGCGCGTGCCCTCTAAAAACATCCTGGGCAAGCTCAATGGTGGCTTCAATCTGGGCATGCAGTGGATCGGGGCGGGCCGCTGGGCCATCGCCTGCCGCGCGGTCGGGGTAGCCGAGCGTGCCCTGCAGATGGCCATCGATTATTCGCATACGCGCCAGACCTTCGGCAAGCCAATCTCTGAGCGCCAGGCCATCCAGTGGATGATCGCGGATTCAAACGTCGAGATCGAGGCGACGCGCTGGCTAGCGCTCTACGCGGCCTGGCTGGCGGAGCAGAAGCAGGATAATCGCCACGCCTCCTCGATCGCCAAGCTGCATGGCTCTAACATGGTCAACCACGTCATCGATCGCGTGCTGCAGATCCACGGCGGCATGGGCTATACCAAGGAGCTGCCGGTTGAGCGCTGGTATCGCGAGGTGCGCCTGTGGCGTATCTTCGAGGGGACCGATGAGATTCAGCGCTTCATTATCTCGCGCAACCTGCTGCGCGGCCACGTCAAGCTGGGGGAGGCGCTTTAATGGCCTCTACGCGCAGGGCCGCCATCGTGGGTGTAGCCGAGTCGGACCTTGGTCGTACACCGGATAAAACGGTGCTCCAGTTGCAGGCGCAGGCGGCCCGGGCCGCCCTCGATGATGCAGGCCTGACCTTCGCTGATGTCGAGGCGCTCTTCGGCGCCGGCAACTGGGCCTGGTCCCCCAATCTGATGCTGGCCGAGTACCTGGGCATCCAGCCTAAATATACCGATTCGACCAATATCGGGGGCGCCTCCTTCGAGGCCCACATCGGACACGCCCTGGCCGGCATTGAGGCGGGTCTCTTCGATGTGGCCCTGATCACCTATGGCAGTACGCAGCGCTCCGACCGTTCGCGCCAGCGCGCTCCCGCCGCTTTCAAACTGACGGAGCAGTTCGAACCACTCTTCGGCCTGCCGACACCCGTGGGCGCCTACGCGCTGGCCGCCATGCGCCATATGCATGAATATGGCACAACCAGTGAGCAGCTGGCCGAGGTGGCAGTGGCTACAAGAAAATGGGCCGCCATGAACGAGAAGGCCATGATGCGCGAGCCGATCAGAATCGAGGATGTGCTGAACTCGCGCTGGGTGGCGGAGCCGCTGCATCTGCTGGACTGCTGCCTGGTCACGGATGGTGGCGGGGCCGTGGTCGTTGCGTCAGCCGACCGGGCCCGCTCGACGCGCAAGCCGCCGGTCTGGATCCTGGGCCACGGCGAGTCGCATACCCATAATACCATTGCCAACATGCCCGACCTGGCCTCTCATCGGTCGGCGATTACATCAGGCAAAGCGGCCTTCGCCATGGCGGGCTTGATGCCCTCGGACATCGATGTGACCGAGATCTACGATTCGTTCACGATTACGGTGATAATGACCCTGGAGGCGCTGGGCTTCTGCGCGCCCGGTGAGGGCGGGGCCTTCGTCAGTGGACAGCGCACGGCCCCCGGTGGTCCCTTCCCGATGAATACCAATGGCGGGGGACTCTCCTACTGCCATCCCGGCATGTATGGCATCTTTCTGCTGATCGAGGCTACGCGGCAGTTGCGCGGCGAATGCGCCTCCCGCCAGGTTGCAGACGCACGCGTAGCGCTGGCCCACGGGACCGGTGGCGTGCTCTCGTCAGCTGCGACGGTTATTCTGGGAAAGGAGTGATGGAGCGTTATGCCTGAACAATTACCAGCTTCGCTGCTTCAGCAGGATAGCGATTCGCGTCCCTACTGGGAAGGTCTGGCACAGGGTGAGCTGCGCATCCAGCGCTGCACCGGATGCTCTCAAGCGGTATTCTATCCGCGCTCGCTCTGCCCACACTGCCACGCCACCACCCTGGAATGGATCGTCGCCAGCGGTCGTGGACATATCTATTCGTACACCGTTGTCCACCAGGCATACGGAGCGTTTGCCGCCTCCACACCGTTTGTCGTCGCGCTCATCGAACTAGAGGAAGGAGTACGTATGATGTCGCGCCTGGTCGATCCTCCCGGCCAACACATCCAGATCGGAGCGGCGGTGCAGATCGTCTTCCAAAACGTCGGCGACGATCTCACGCTCCCATATTTTCATATCGCGTGAATACGCCCCGCGTCCGATGAAACCCATAGGTTAGGACCTCGCGTCCGATTTTCTCTCTCGACGCACGACGATGTCGCCCATACGTTCGGACCTCGCGTCCGATTTACGAGGTAATAACGATGTTACCATCTCGACATATCTCAACGGAGCAGTTGTATCGTTTCTTTCGGCCGCGCAGTATCGCGCTGATCGGGGCCACCGATAATTCGCGCTGGTCGATCTATACCTTTGATAATCTGCGAAATTTCGGCTTCGCGGGTCCTGTCTACCTGGTTAATCCCAATCGGGAGATCGTGCATGGACAGCCAGCGTTTCGTTCGCTGCGCGATGTGCCGGAGGTGGTTGACCTGGCATTCGTGATGGTCTCGACGGCTCGCGTGCTGCCTATCGTGCAGGAGGCGGCCGAGCTGGGGACGACGCGCTTCGTAGTGCTGACCTCCGGCTTTAGCGAAACCGGCGATGTCGGCACACGCCTTGAGCAAGAGTTGCTTGAATACGCTCGCGCCCATTCGCTGACCATCCTGGGGCCCAATGGCAACGGCTTCATCAATATCACCGATCAGATTACGCCTTATGGACTGCCCATTACGCCTCCACTCAAGGCGGGTCCGGTTGGAATAGTCCTGCAGAGCGGCGCGCTCACCAGCGCGGTGCTGGCCTTCGCCCAGGGACACGCCATTGGACTGAGCCTGCTGGTTGCTATGGGCAACGAGAGCATGATCTCAGTGACCGACGTGGTGGACTATCTACTCGACGATGAGGCAACGCGCTCGATCGCGCTCTTCCTGGAGTGCGTGCGCCATCCCGCCGAGCTGCGGCGCGTGGCCAACAAGGCTCGAGCGCTCGGCAAAGCCATCGTGGTGCTCAAGATCGGCAGCAGCGAGGCCAGCTCGCGTACGGCCCTGGCCCATACCGGCGCGCTGGTCGGCAACGATGCTATCAACGCGGCGGCCTTTCGCCAGCTCGGCATGATCCGCGTCTCCTCACTGGAGGACCTGCTGACGACGGCGGCCCTGGCCGGATATAATCCGCCGTTGCCGGGACGCCGCATGGGCGTGGTCACACCATCCGGCGGCGCCTGCGACATCATCTCAGACCTGGCGGAAGAGGTGGGGCTGCAGCTGCCCGAGTTCGCGCCCTCGACCATCAAGAAGCTGCGAGAGGTGCTGCCCCCGTTCTCAACCAGCCACAACCCACTGGATGTAACCGGCTATGTGGTAGTGGATGCCACTCTGCAGCAGCGCGCGCTTGAGGTGGTAGTCAACGATCCCAACATCGATTTCGTGCTCAATCTGACAACCGTCGAGGGGGGACGCGAACCTACGCCCGAGACGCTGGCCACAACGCTGCCGCTCTATGATAATCTAACGCGCATTATCCGCTCGGCTCCGTGCCCGGTCATTCTGACCACCAATACCTGCCTGGACCTGCCGGGGACGACACGCGTGGTGGTCGAGCACACCGGGCTGCATTTTATCTCCGGACTCGAACACGGCGTGCGCGCCCTGGCCAGATTCCTCTGGTGGTCCGAACAATTGCGCGCTCCCCAACAAGAATTGGCGCCAGATGAGATAACACTGCCGCCACTTTCCATCGATCCCACCGTCGAAACGTGGTCGGAGGCTCGTGCACGCTCGCTCTTGCAGCAGGCCGGCATCCCACTGGTGCCGGGACAACTGACCACAACGGCACCAGAAGCGGTCGCGGCGGCCCGTGCCCTGGGTCTGCCCATGGTGCTCAAGATTCAATCGCCGCAGCTTCCTCATAAAAGCGATATCGGAGGAGTCGCGCTCAATATCCAGACAGAGGAGGAGGTCGCGACAGCCTTTGAGGCCATGCTGCAACGCGTTCGCGACCAGGCTCCGCAAGCGCAGATCGAGGGTATCCTGATCACACCGATGCGCTCAGGCGGCGTTGAGCTGCTGGTCGGCATCGTGCGCGATTCCCTCTGGGGGCCCGTGCTCACGCTCGGCCTGGGCGGCATCTGGACGGAGGTGCTCAAAGATACGGCGGTCCGCGTACTGCCGATTCCACAATCAGAGATCATCACCATGCTGGGCGAACTACGCGGCGCGGCCCTACTGCGCGGCGCGCGCGGCCAGCCAGCGATTGACCTACCGCAACTCGCGGAGATCATACACCGCATCTGCTTTTTGGCCCTGGCCCTGGGGCCCAACTTGAACGCGCTGGAGATCAACCCCCTGCTCGTTCAAGCCGGCTCAATCGAGGCCCTGGATATATTACTTGTGGGTGCGCCCTTGCGGACAATTTCCCCTCCACGCACGACGACGCCCACACCATAGGTTCGGCCTTCGCGGCCGATTTACCCTTCACGATATTTTTTCGAACGCCCCTCACGGGCGCATTATGAAAGGACATAACATCATGGCGAAACATGAAGGACGAGTAGCTTTTGTCACCGGAGCTGGTAGAGGGATCGGGGCGGCCACAGCCCTGCGCCTGGCCGAGGATGGCGCGCAGGTGGTGGTAGCCGACATCGATACCGATGGCTGCCAGCAGGTGGTGGCTGAAATAGAGAAGATCGGGGCGCAGGCCCTGGCCGTCTCCTGCAACGTGACGGAGAGAGAGGCGGTCGAGTCCGCCATCCAGCAGGCCATCGATCGCTTCGGCCGCCTGGATATTCTGGTTAACAATGCCGGCGTGTTACGCGATAACCTGCTCTTCAAGATGACCGATGAAGACTGGGACACGGTCATGGGTGTGCATCTGAAGGGAGCCTTCCTCTGCAGCCGCGCTGCCCAGGCCTACATGGTCAAGCAGAAGTATGGGCGCATCGTCTCGCTCTCCTCTACATCCGCGCTGGGCAATCGCGGCCAGAGCAACTACTCCACCGCCAAGGCGGGCCTGCAGGGACTGACGCGTACTCTGGCCATCGAGTTGGGCCAGTTCGGCATCACGGCCAACGCGGTGGCGCCAGGCTTTATAGATACCGAGATGACGCGCGCCACAGCCCGCCGTATGGGCTTCGATCCCCAGGAGCGTATCGAGGCGGCCTCCAAGGTGATTCCAGTGCGCCGCGTAGGCCAGCCACGCGATGTCGCCAACGTCATCAACTTCCTGGCCTCAGAGGAGTCGAGCTATGTCAGTGGCCAGATCATCTATGTCGCCGGCGGTCCACGCTAAGTTCTCGCATGCAAAGGAGTCCCTATGTTTGACACCAGTAAGATTGGCACCAGCTTCGCGCCCTTCACCTACGAGGTACAGCGCGGCAAGATCCATGAGTTGAACCTGGCCATCGGCGATATGAACCCGATCTACCATAGCCGCGAGGCCGCGCAGGCCGCCGGCTATGCCGACGTCCCCATCTCGCCAACCACGCCCACCTTGTTCAACTTCTGGGGCAACCGCACACGCGGCAGCAGCATGGCGGACCTGGGCATCGACGTCTCGCGCATCCTGCACGGCGAGGAGGAATACGAATACCTGGCCCCCATCTATCCCGACGACGTACTGACCGGCACCACCACCCTGATCGACGGCAAGACCCGTCCCGGCAGCGGCGGCCACTCTCTGGACATCCTGACGCTAGAAACCCGCTACGTCAACCAGCACAACCAACCCGTCTTAAACACCCGAGCATCCCTCGTCATCCGTACATAAACCCGCCCACGGGTCCCATCGTACGTTCGGGGCTTGCCCCCGATTTAAAACCGAACCGAAAGGAGCCACAATACATGACCAACCCGGTGCGATATGCCGACGACGTACAGGTCGGGGACACCATCCCGCCGTTGACGACACCGCCGATCACCCATCTGCAGCTCGTGCGCTACGCCGGCGCTTCCGGCGACTTTAATCCTTTGCATACCGATCCCTTGGTCGGTGAGCGAATAGGGACCGGCGGCATCATCGCCCATGGCATGCTGATCATGGGGCTGGTGGGGCAGATGGTGAGCGATTATGTGGGACCACAGGCCCTGCGCAAATTTGGTGTGCGCTTCAAAGGCATGACCCACCTGAACGACATCATCACCTGCACTGGCATGATCACCGAGAAATTCGAGGCCGACGGCGAGCAGCGCATCAGCGGCAAGGTTCAGGCCATCGACCAGAACGGAGACGTCAAAGTGGCCGGAACCTTCGTGGCCGCCTTGCCCACCCGCCCATAACCCCACCCTCTGGGCCGCCTTTGTATTGATAGGCGGCCCAACATATGCTCAAACACTTCTCCCTGTTTCTCACCTATCAGAAATATATCTTCTACATAGCCCGCATTCTCATAGATAGCAGTTATAGAAGATTTACTCACACTTAATATTAAGATTACTTTTAATTAAATTAGAGCTTCTATACTTTACTCAGGATTAATCCACAACAATCACTGTTCTTTTACATCGTTACCAGTTAATCGTTATCACTATGTATTTTCATAGGGAGGTGTGGACATGCTTCCTAAATCTTGGGAAGGCACGACAACGGTCAACCTACCATATCCGGTCAGCCTTGTCGTGTACATTATTATCTGGGCACTGGTTATCGCCGGGCTCTTCTTTATTTATCAGCGCAGCCGCAAATTTGCTCGCTGGACGACACAGGACATCTTGATCATCGCCATTATGGGTGTGTTGCTTGAAGTGTATGACAACCTGATTGGCGACCAGTTCATTACCCCGATCATCCAGTTGATCCCTTTTGGCCACCTGCTGGCGTTGAATGATCTTCCTTATATGTTTCTGCTGATGACCGGCATCGCGCTGATCCGTAAGCCCGGTTGCGCCACGGCCATGGTCTTCTTGAATTTCATCCTGATGCAGTTGCTCTATAGCGGTACCGGCATCAATGTCTTGATGTGGCCGTATGGTCTGCTGCAGGGTCTTCTGTTAGATGTCTATATTGTGCTGCGTGGTGGTCAGGTGTTCGCGAAGGGTGATTGGACGGCGGTCATCGACGGCCTGATCCTGGGGGCACTGCGTGCCTTCCCTGCGGTCACGGTGCAGAGCGCTTTCCTCGGACCCTTCATCGAGGGCTCGACCAAGACGCTGGGCTACATCTTCTTCTATACTCTCTTCAATACGATTGGTAATGGCATTGAGGCGGCGGTCTCCGGTCCTCTGGCGGTCCGTATCGCGCGCTCGGTGAATCCTGCCTCTGCGTTAACCAGGACGCCCAGGCCAGTTGAAGAGCCACGAGATGTGCCAGCCAGTAGCGCACTGGGAGAAGGGAGATAACCATGAGTAGTGTTACACTCAGACGGGTCGCGATCGCGGGCCTGATTTTGACCATTCTGGTGGCCCTCGATGGCATTTATATGCTGGTGACCAACTACCATCCCGACGATACCAGTAATAACACGCTGCACATGTCGGATGGGACCACGGTGCTGGTGGCTGCTGCTATCTTGCTGGTCGTCACCATTATCGCCTTTGTCATGTCTCGCAATGCACCTGTTCAGCCCGCCGCTGACACGGTTCCCGCCGCTGACCCAGCGGCACCTTTAGCGGATAAGACGCCTGACAACGTTGCCGATACAGCAACTCCCGCCGCACCTGTGGCGGAATATAGCACCACAGAAGCCGAAACAAGTACAGAACTCAAAGGATAACCATGCCTGACCTGAACGTTGATAACGTATCATTTACCTACGCAGGTTCAGAGCGAGCAGTATTACATTCTGTACAATTAACCATCCCTGCGGGCGAGTTCGTCTTGCTCGCAGGTCCTTCGGGGTGCGGAAAATCTACCCTCGCTCTGGCCCTGGCCGGTCTCATACCCTCGCGGATCGCCGGCACATTTGAAGGTCATGTCTACCTGGGCGCGCAAGAGATTGGTACCATGGAGGTACACGAGGCCGCCCAACACATCGGCATCGTCTTTCAAAATCCTGATGAACAACTGGTCCACCTGGATGTGGAGTCCGAGATCGCCTTTGGGCCCGAGAATCTGGCCCTGCCACATGCTGAGATCGAGCGGCGTGTGGTGACCTCGCTGGCTCATACGCGCATGGAGGCCGCGCGCAAGCTGGAGATATTCACCCTCTCTGGCGGTCAGAAGCAGCGCGTGGCGATCGCGGCCACCCTGGCCATGCAGTCGCGCGTCCTGGTGCTCGACGAACCCACCTCCGACCTCGATCCCGTGGGGACCCAGGAGGTATTAAGCGTGCTGCATATGCTGAACAAGCAGTATGGCTGGACCATCGTGCTGGTTGAGCATAAGATCGATGAGGTCGTCCCCTGGGTGGACCGCGTGCTATTGATGGATGAGGGCCGCATCGTGGTGGATGCTCCGACCCGCGGAGCCTTCAGCGATCTAGCTCCCTGGCAGCAGCTGGAAGTTTCGGTACCACAGATGGTGACACTGGCGCATGCCTTGCCAGACGTTTTCCAGCACACACTGCCACTGACCGCCGATGAGGCCTACGCGGCCATGGCTGATTCAGCCTATGCCGGGGTACTGCTCGAACACGCCCAACGCCAACCAGCCATCTCAATCTATCTCGATGCGTCTGGCAAACCGCGGGCAGAGGATGTTCTCAGATGGGAGCAGGTCGGATTATCATACGGCGCGAAAACGATCTTGCGAGACATCAACCTGACGGTTCAGCCACAGGATTGGCTAGCGATCGTGGGCGCCAACGGAGCGGGAAAAACTTCGCTGGCCTCGCTGGCGATGGGCTTCCAGGCCCCTACCCGTGGTCGCATATTCTCCGGAGGCAGGTCGGTCGTGCCGGGACAGATCTCGCGGCAGGCGGAATATATGGCCTACCTCTTCCAGGCGGCGGACAAGATGCTGTTTACGGCTTCGGTCGAACAGGAACTGTCGTTTGGTCTCAAACACCAGCGAGGTCGTCAGCAACAGAAGCAGCATCCCTATACGGTGGAGAAGCTGCTGGAGATTATCGATCTGACCGCCGATCGCGCGACCAATCCGTTTCATCTCAGTCATGGACAGCGCAAACGCCTGGCGATCGGTGCCCTGCTGGCACGCTATCCACAGGCATTAATCCTGGATGAGCCTACGACAGGACAGGATGAAGGGCACGCCCGCGCCTTCCTGCAGTTCTTGCAGTCCCTGCGACAGAGCGAGCTGTTAACCTATATCATGATTACCCATAATATGGGGTCCGTGGCTGAATACGCCAATCGCATGGTGGTGCTGCACGACACACGCGTTGTATTTGACGGGGCGCCTGACTATGTGTTCTCGCATACGGATGAGCTGGCTGGCTATGGGATTCTGGCGCCGCCGATTGCTCAGCTTCACTCCCGCCTTTGCGGCGGCCAGGCTTCCCGCGTTTCACTTAGCGTCCAGGCGTTTCTACAAGCGCTCCAGTCTATCGAGGCACATTTATGATTCCCTGGCTATCCCAATTTTTCTCGCACACCCTGGTTGGCCAGACCATCCTGGGGTATCTGTTAATGTTTGTGGTGCCATTGAGCCTGCCGATCCTTTTCGTGGCGCTGATCGGGGCCAAAGGGCTGCGCCATATGTTCTCATATGAGCCACGCCCCTCAGTGATACATAGATTGGACCCGCGCATCAAGGTGCTCTATCCGTTTATCATCGGTATCTTGAGCGTGCTACTCAACTGGAACTTCGTCTATGCCCTGCTCATTTTTACGCTCATTCCCTGGATCCTGGTGCGGCCCTCCGCGACACGCGTTCGGGTCGTGCTGACGATGGTTTTTACCCCCGCCGTTGGTCTGATCTGGTCGCAGGGGATGTTCTACGTTACTTCTCATTCGGTCACGCACCTGTTTTATACTTTTCCGCCCACGCTCAGCTGGGTAGGAACACCTGGTCTATCCACAGATGGGCTCCTGTATGGCTTGCAACAAGCGGGGCGCGTAATCGTGGCTCTGTCGGCATCGCTGATTCTGTTGCTGACCACGACCCCGGCCGAAATTATCTGGGCCTTCTATAAGTTCCGCATGCCCGCGGCGGTCGGCCTGGCGTTTACGGTAGCTTTGCGCTTCTTGCCGCAGTTGATCGAGCGCACCACCGTTTTACTCCAGGTACTGCAGCTGCGCGGTTACGATCTGAGCCGACCGCGCTGGTGGGAGGTCGCGGACTGGCCCGGCTACATTACCCGCGTGGTGATCGCCATCCCCACCATCACGGTGCCACTCTTGATCGGCTCATTGCGCTCTACCTCAGTGACCGCCATGGTGGTGGATGCCCGCGCCTTTGGTACAAAGCGCGAGCGCACCTCTCTTCATGAGTATCATCTGACAACGGGCGATTACTGTGCGGTCGCGGTGCTCACGCTCGTATCCGTGCTGACCCTGGTCCTGATCCTGCTGCACATCGCCAATCGCCAGGCTTAGCTGGGACTCCAGATGTGGATGCTTCTATCACTACTGCCGGAGGCAAGCAACTTGCCATCCGGCGACCATTTGACGGCATTGACGGCATCGCCATGACCCCGATAGCTATAGATCACTTTGCCATTGTTGGCGTCCCAGATGTGGACCGAGCGGTCGGCGCTGGCGGAGGCAATGGCCGAGCCGTCCGGCGACCACTGAATCGCGGTGATGGGCCCTTTGTGCTGATCATAGTGCACTGGTGAGATGCCTGTGATGGGATTCCAGATATCAACGTTGTTGTTAGATCCACCATAGGCCAGCAGCTTTTTGTTCGGCGACCAGTCGAGGGCGTTGATCGCGTTGATCGCCGTTCGCTGGTAGACACGGGTCTGCTCACGTTTCAGCGATTCTCGGTCCCCGTCCATACCGGTTCCCACAAACCACATCTGCATTGAACCTTCTTTACTGGCGGCCACAATATAGGTGCCATCCGTTGACCAGTCAAGCGCCTGCAACTGCTGGATCTTGCTGTTGTACTGAACCACAAGCCGACCGGTTTTGACATCCCAGATCTTGATGTTGTTGCCAGCCATGTTGATCGAGACAATGAATTGACCGTCCGGTGACCAGGCGAAATAGCGGATCGGGGCGTCTTCGAGCCAGGAGGCCAGCTGCATGCCCGAATTGGTATTCCAGACCTGGATGTTGCCTTCGCTGCTGGCCGAAGCGACCGTGACACTCGTTTTCTGTGGTCCCCAGGCCACCATCTGCACCTTGCCGCGATGCCTCTGATAGGTTTTGACTACCTGCCTGGTAGCGATATCCCAGATAGAGACATTTCTACCATCAGCTGCCGCCACAATATGCTTGCCGTCCGCGGACCAGTCCAGACTCATAACGGGCTCGCGCAATGTACAGAAGGGGCCGTTGCTCTGCGCAGTCGAGGTGAGATTCAGCTTCGGACGCAGACCCGAAGATGATTGGCGCACAGGTGGAGGATTGGTGTTCCCTGTGCGCTGCACCGGACTGGCTTCTCTGCTCGCCTTCACCGTACCACGCACCTGAGGCTTCTGATAGCTGGCCTGTTCCAGGGCATTGGCAAAATCGATAATACGCGAGAAACGCCGGGTTGGATCTTTAGCCAGAGCGGTAAACAGCGTGCGCTCAACCTCCTCGGGCAACGCTTGCATCTGGTCGAGCAGCGACGTGGGAGACTGCATGCGATGCTTTTCGATGATGGTGTTGTATGAACCCTGAAATGGGGGTCGTCCACACAACCACTCATAGGCCACGGCGGCCAGGGCATACTGGTCACTGGTAATATGGGGCTGGTTCATGAATAGTTCAGGGGCCATGTACAGAACATTGCTCATCGGGAGGGGATGATTCCTGGCGGTCAGGTTACGCACGATGGTACTGATGCGGATGTCGCTCAAGATGACGTTGTTCTGCCCATCCAGGAGCATGTTCTCTGGCTTGATGTTCAAATGGGCCAGTCGATGGTCATGAATATATTGAATGGCTGCAGCGAGCTGCTTGATGTAGGTCACGACGATAGAGAGGGGGAGCCGCTGGCCGTCCTTTAGCCGCTGCCGCAGCGTAGTGTTGGCGACGTCATCCATCACTAACAGGGGCACGCCATGCTCCCTTTCAGCATCCCGGGTGCGTAAAATATATGCATGGTCTAGCTGGGAAAGATGTTGCACCTCGCGCCGAAACATCTGCCATTCACTGTCATTGAGCTGCAGGTGCCAGAGCTTGATCACCGCCTGCCTGCGCCCCTGAATATGCGTTCCTCGATATATCTCGCTGACGCTACTCTGTCCAATAAGGCCTTCCATACGGTAATTGCCTAATTGTCTCCCAATAAGAAGTGATTGATCTACCATATAGAGGGCCTCCAAAAATACATAAATAAGTTCTCCGCTTCACTATTTTAAGGAAATATTGTGATAACGTCAACCATTTGGTTGTCCTGTTGAATATAGTACTTGCCTCTTGCTTGCCCTGGCTTCGTTTCTCTTCATTTTTGCATGTACGCAAAAAAGCAATCATTACATGTATGCCCTTAATGGGAATGCAATGATTGCTCGAAAGCATGTGTTTAATTATAACACTATTTGACAGTAATAGTGGTCAAATTGGTGTCTGATGTAGGAACACTGGATGGTACATTCTCATCTATATGTTCGTGCAGGGTATACGTTCCCGCGCGATCTACATGTACCAGTACGTCGTTGTGCTCGGCGGGACCAATGCTGATGGTATCGCTGATCGGATACTGGCTCAGTTTGCGGCCGTCGGTACCGATGGTCTGGAACTTGAGTCCGGACGCGCTCAGCGTGTAGACCTGGGTTCCCGCGTTGACCAGGCGCAACAAGACGGTCTGTCCGGCCTTCGCGTTCACCACGGAACGGGGATCCTTCAGGGTCTCGGGCCAGGTCTTCCCGTTCAGCAGCGCATAGCTGACCTTGGATTTGGTCCAGTCAACATCAGGTGCGTTTTTATACAGCGTATTATAATCGGCGTTATGCCCTGGCAGATCCAGGTCACTGAGCACAAAGGTGGAGTCAACGTCAAATGCCGGACTATTGAGGTAGGCGTGATTGGGCTGGCCAACCGGCCGGACGATGATGGCTCCATACATCCCCATCTGGATATGTTCGGGGGTCGATTGATGACAATGATACCAGTAGGTTCCGGCGTGATCGGCGATAAAGCTATAGGTAAATTGCTCACCTTGCTTGAGCGATCCGGTCTGAACCCCTTTCCCTTTGGAACCGTATAGCAACACCTTGCCATTGGCGTCCCGTGGCGGGGTGGTCATAGGATCACCATCCGAGGGGCTATAGAGATCAAGGCCGTGCAGGTGAATAGTGTGGCCGTCACCGGCGGTATTATACTGTGTCTTGGTTGGATCTTTATCGTTGATCAGGATAACGTTGACTTTGTCTCCCTCATTGACCACGAGGGGGGGGTCCTGGGACCTGCGCCGGACCTTTGGGATTGTCGGTATAACCAAAGACATAAGCTTTCTTCCCATCGGGCATAGTGATCCAGTTGTCGCGTACGTAGAGCTTAAACGTCCTGGTCTGTGGAACCGCTGCGCCACCCTTCGCATTTGAGTCTGTCTGTCCAAATGGGAGGTTACAGGCGCCCAGCATCCCGGTAACCACGAAGGCTAACGCCAGCAGAAGGACCCTGATAATGACACGGCCTCTGTGCTTCTTCATAAGCTTCAATTCTTTCCTTACCTTCTATTACCGACGCTAATTTTTCTGAGCATCAGCGCCCATGTCTGGCATCGGGACCGGATTGGTTCCGTTGGGCAGGCTGACGTTGATGGTGGTCATCATGCCACCAGGAAACACCCCGTTATTGGTGATGTCGGCCTCGATGTGGTCATGGAACATGTAACGTCCGGGCTTATTCAGGAGCATGCTGATGTCAGCCGTTTCGCCCGGCGCCACCATCACAGTGTCCTTCTGATAGGGCTGCGCCAGCTTCTGTCCATTGGCTCCGATGACAGTGAAGTGATGGCCGTGCGTATGCATCATGTGGATTTCAGAGCCAGCGTTGACAAAACGCACCAGTACGCTCTGCCCGACCTTGACGTTGAGGGAGTCATTAGGGTCCATCGCCGTATCGGGCCAGGATTTACCGTTGATAAGGAAGTAGTTGGGATGATATTTTGTCCAGTCTGCTGCGCTCCCTTTAAAGATGGCGTCATGCGCGTTGCTATCCATGTCGCTGAGCACAAAAGTATATTCCTTATTATACGGTGGCGCACCAGGATAGGCGCGGTTCAGGATGCCATTAGGCTTGATCGTCAAGTCTCCGTAGAGCCCCATCTGCATATGTACCGGCGTGGAGTCATGGTAGAGGTAGGTACCCGGCTGCTGGGCCGTAAAATGATAGCTGACCTTTTGCCCCTGCTGGCTGCTTTTCG
This sequence comes from Dictyobacter halimunensis, assembly GCF_036245075.1. Classification (NCBI taxonomy): domain Bacteria; kingdom Bacillati; phylum Chloroflexota; class Ktedonobacteria; order Ktedonobacterales; family Dictyobacteraceae; genus Dictyobacter; species Dictyobacter halimunensis. Next base: position 2,981,332 of record NZ_BSRI01000001.1, on the reverse strand, counting down.
CCAGCGGTCCCATGCCAATCTCTTTGTCAAGCTCGGACGGGTGTTTTACTCCATCCACGGTCTGGACCGGTGCGGTCGTCAGGTTGCCCGTGGCATCAGGGAAAATATTCATCAGTTGGGGGGTGTCGTTAATGACGGTGATGTTCACGCTATCACCCTGGTTCACCACGATCGGCGGACCCGGCACCTGGGCGGGTCCCTGCGCCTTGTCGCTATAACCCACCACATAGATACGCTTCCCATCGGCCATCTTCATCATGTTGTCACGGATGTAAAAAGTATAGTTATGCACCCGCGCGTGGACCTGTTGTGCTCCCATTGTGGCGGCCCGCGCCGATTCACGCGGGATCTGGGTTAGCACAAGCACCCCGATCAGCAGAACAACCACAGGCAGTACCAGCAGCGCTAATGCCTTTGGATTCCGCGTCACACGAAAGTTCTTTTTTGTCATACAGTCTGATCCTTATAATTGCATATCCCTCACATATACCAGCTATGTACTGGCTACGGGTGTCCCTGTACCCCTCGGGGCAGCACGCTCAACCGATGCCATAGATAAGAATAAAAGAATACCTAACGAATAGGCCGCACCGGTGATGCATATTCCTCTCTTAGTCCCCAAACAAGAGCTTAGCAGCGACAGTTATAGCACGTGACATATACATTATTGGATGCATATACGCTAATAAAAGTACCAGCTGGTATGAAATAAAAAGCATGAGCGACTTTTTTTTACATCCACTGAGCAAATCATGCATCTTTTCATCAAGAGGAGAACTTGATCTCATTACAAATGCATTCGTTTATGTTATTTTACCCACTCATTATTTAACCCTTGTAATGCCCATTTAACAATAAACATATTCAAAGCATGCTTATTGCATTTATTCTTTGTTCCGTGTACACTAAACCTATACATAGATGAATTACGATATTGGGAGGGGTGTAATGGAGGAAAGAGATGATACATATCTAGCCGATCCTGACAGCGGACTGGAGATGACCCGGCTGATCGAACAGGATCGGTTACTTACGCGGGGGATGGGCGGCGTTTTACCGGAGTTTGAGGCATTGCCTCCCGATGTCACGCATATTCTGGATGTTGGCTGTGGGCCGGGCGGCTGGGTACTGGATGTGGCCTATACCTATCCGAACTGCGAGGTTGTCGGCTTAGACGTCAGCGAGCAGATGATCTATTATGCTCAGGCGCGTGCAAAGGCCGAGAAGCGCCCCAACGCGATCTTTGTTCGGGAGAACATCCTCCAGCCACTCGCGTTCGTGGAGGGTGAATTTGACCTGGTCAATATTCGCCTGGCGGCCACCTTTATCCTGCGCGATGCCTGGCCCTCCATCCTGCTCGAAATCTCCCGTGCCCTGCGGCCAGGGGGTATTATACGGATGACTGAAAGCGATAAGATGAGCGTGAATCCCGCGCCCACCCTCGAAAAGTTACTCCAGCGCTCCTATCAGATGGTGGGCGCGATGGGCTATGGGTTCGCCTCTGATGGAAAGGGATTGGGGGTAGCATCCGCCATGGCAGCGCTACTTGCTCAGGCTGGCTTCGTCGACGTCCAGGCTTTTCCCCATCCCATCGATTTTTCCGCCTCCACAGAACTGCATAAGAGCCAGTATGACAATTTTATTGTTACCTTCACCACCCTGCTCCCGCTCCTTCTCCATCAGCAGGTCATGACGCAGGCCGAGTTTGAGGCCACCCTGAACCAGGTGCGCATCGAAATGCTGCGCGACGACTTTCAGGGCACCTGGCACATGCTAACGACCATCGCCAAAAAACCTACCTGATGTCTATGGCTCCCTCTTTTCTGGCGGCTGGCTGGCACTATCTACTTTGCCCAGGATATAACCCAGTGCCAGCAGGACAAGGCCGATGCCAACTCCCAGGGCGATGATATTGGCGTTCCCTTTCCATTCAACTACGGAGGCGAGAAAGGTAACAGATAGAAGCACGATCACCACACCAATGAGCTTGATCTTCAAGTCTTCCAACGTGCTGATCTGCAGCCATGGAAGCGTAGGTACATCAGTCCCGATGAAAAGCTCATAGAGTCCTAGCGCGATAATATAAAGAACCGTTGCCAGCAAGAATAGATCAATGACCTCGATGCACGCGACCGCCAGAGGCTTGGCATCTTCCGTGGTAAAAATAGGATGGGTGGCAATCTCCATAATCAGTTTGATGATCATAGCCGCTCCATAAAGGAGCAGAACAATCGAGGTCAGGAGAGAGCCCCCAACCGCGATCAGAATCAGGAAACGGCTCCCACTCAGTATACGTCGTAGCACAGGCGCTATCCCTTCTCATCACCAGACGATATCTACCATAGCTTATGGCATACATAATCGGCAGTTGTTTTATGCGTTGTGGTATCGGGACACGGATGAGCCCCGATACCACAACGCATAAAACAACTGCCGCCGCACAGCGGGAGCCCGTGTAGGAGCGCTCACTGCCATCGTCTGCTACCTTGCATGCGGTTTCGCACCTGCGATACTCAGCAATCCATTGTGGTGGTGCAGGGGGGCGCGGATGCGCCCCCCTGCACCAATACAAAATAAATAATGCAACCGCGCACGCGGGCGCCCGTGCGGCGGCGCTTACCGCCATCGTCTACTGCCTTGCATGCGGTTTCTCACCTGCGATACTCAGCAATCCATTGTGGTGGTGCAGGGGGGCGCGGATGCGCCCCCCTGCACCACCACAAAATAAAATAGTGCGGCCGCGCACGCGGACGCCCGTACGGGGGCGCTCACGCTCACCAGCAAAAAGACTGCTTCAACTGGCAGCGTTGCCAGTTGAAGCAGTCCCTCGACTATCAATGGGCTGGTGGAAAGTAGGTAGAAAGAGTCTTGCGATTTACGGCCCGGTCAGCACACAACCGGTAACCTTGTTGTCCCATTCCTTCTGTACGCGATATGAATGGCCATTCCAGGTAACATTGGCGCCACTGGAATTACCGAAGTTCCAGGCACACTTGTCGCCGATCTCCTGACCACTGCTGTCATACCAGGCATTGCCATATGGGTCGGTCGCGGCCTCCATCTGCTCATGCGAGGTAACGTTGATGGTCTCATCAGCGGCCTGGTCACCATTGGGTCCCTGCCCACCGTTACAGCTGAAGCTAGCGGCATATGGCATGGTTGCGTAGATGGTGGTCCCATAGTTACTGTGATAGGCACAGAATGTATTCGAGGCACACTGTGTCCTGCTGCTGTCGAAGCAGATGTTCTCATTCGCCTGCGTAAAGACGAAGAAGATGTTCGTCAGGCTGGCAGACCAACCATTCGCGCTCTTAGCTCGCGTGACTTCATTCTGAATATCGGTGTCGAGCAATGGACTGCGGGGATAAGCGGCGGTATCGGTCCAGGTACCAGCCAATCGGCTGCTGGATGGAATGCGACCGCTGGAGTCCTTATACTGGGTATTGTTCTTGTAGAGGCCAGAACCACCGACATCACCAAAATAGCGTTGAATCAGACTGTGATAGGTCGATGATACGTTGTGGGTCGGCTCCCAGAAGATTGCGTAGACATTGGTGGTGCCACCCTGTACCTGGCCACCATAATAACCCATGTTTGTAGCCATGGGTCTGACCGTCGATGCAACGGAAACACCGGATTTTCCACCGATATGAGGGAAGAAATGTACTTTCTGCTGCGCTACAGATCCATCAGGGCTGGCGGCAAAGGCACTTGTGGCGGGCAAGAGTGCGAATGCCAGCAGTAGGAGTGGCAGGAAAAGAGCTGACTTCAGGCGTCTTTTCAAATTAAGCCTCCTTGCGTACATCAGGGATGACTGTAAATATTTAGCAAGAGCCTGTCGCACGTCCTGCATCTCTAGCTCCTGCTATTGCCAATATATTACAGTCTCTTTATGTTCTTTTAATTAGCCCTTAATTTGCTTGTTCCCACCTCTGTAGTTCTTGTTAGTATAAGAATAAAAGCTCCCCTTACGTTACATTTTTTAACACTATCCTTTCCTCGCTTATGTAATAGAGTTGATTTCTTATGTAATTTTTTGTAAGACAACAAACATATTTTATGAGGAGGGAGGGTAACACAACAGCTGTATGCATGCGCATACAGCTGTTGTGTTACCCTCCCTCCTCATAAATCTCTAAATCATCTATATATCTAATTTATTTGAGAAAGATGTTGATGGTGCCGTCTTTCTGACAATTACGGAATTGCAGTTCGGTCGCCTGCATCTCTACCGATGTACAGGTATAGACGGCGGTGGTCTTGGGAGGACGTGGCAGGACACGCATCTGTATTTTATCTTGCACCTGGCAGCTGCCACTGGCTGTCTTCTGCGTCTGGAACGTTCGCGTCAGAATTGTATCTACACCGCCCGTAACATAGTTCAGCGAGGCGGGGCGACACTGCTGGTATGCGCTCCAGAAACAGTTACCGACCTGCTGGGGATCGCTGTTTGTACTTGTACCAGAGGCTGGTGCTCCCCGTAGCATGTTTGAGATGCTTCCACAAGAGCCTTGCGCGACTCCCGGAGTACCGGTGGCGGTGGCCGCGGGTGAAGGAGTAGGGGTCGGCGTGCTCTGAGCTTTGGGTGGGGTTGTGCCGGTGCTCCCCTGGTCGCTGTTACCGCCACAGGCAGCCAGTACCAGTGCGAGCAGTGCTAACAGGCACATCGTCAACATAGGGATGCGAAACTTCTGTGTCTTCATCTCTTTCCCTTTCACGCTATCGGGCAGGCTAGCCAGAATAACCCGCCACATCTGTTGCGTCGCGTATACAGCATTGACGTTGGAAAAACTCATAAAGTTCCCACTACTGATGAAGAGCGATGCCAACATTCCCGTGTCACTGCTACAACTGCTCATATCACTCCCTGGCTACCTGGTGCTACCCAATTGTGAATCCGGCGTAGGTTAGCAGAAAAGCGTAGCCAGTACACGGTCTATATGCTGCTGCGTCTGCTCATCAGCGAGAATGTCCTTTCCGATGAAGCGCAGTGAGAGCGCGCGTAGGCCAAATGGGGCCGCCCCCGTTGTAAGCAGATATAACAAAAAGGTCTGGCTATCAAATTGACGCAAGTAGCCAAGCTGCTGCGCCTGCATGAATAATGGCAACATCGTGTTATCTATCTGTTCAAAGCGATCGATAAAATAGTCAAAGCGTGCGCCACCCTGCATGCCCTCATGCAACATGAGTTGAGCCATCTCTGGATGGTGCGCAAACACCAACAAGAAACTCCGTATGCTGCGCTTGATCGTCTCCAAAAGATCCTCCTGTCGCTGCGTCGCCTGTTGAATGTGTGGTTGCAGTGCCCCGGCAAAACGCTGTAAAACAAACTCTACCACCGCTTGCCATACGCCAGCTTTGGATCCGAAGTAGTGACGAAGCGTCCCATGCGTTATATGAGCTTTCTCTGCAATATCTCGTAGACTTGCTGCCTCAAACCCTTGCTCCGCAAATATATGTAGTGCCGCCAGGATAATAGCTTCTTTTGTCTGCTGTGACACCTCTGCACTCTGCCGCCCCATGCTCCGCCTACGAGTATGGCCTGTTTCGTGTTCTCTATTCTGTATATGAGAGGTTTCCATCTTCTCTTCTTCTCCCTGCTTCTATACTTCCTTTTTGCTGTCCTCACCCTTGACATTATACTATCCACCTGGATAATATACAAATATACTATCCAGATGGATAGTATATGAATGCATCTGCACCTCCTCGTATCGGTGCGTGAGCATGTTGGCCCAGACGTTTGCATGCGCGGCTGCACCAATACAAAAAACAGATAACTGGGCACCGAGGAACCATTTTTATATGGGTGCAGCTACATACATTCAGCAAGATAGTTGGCTCGATGAAAATACAAGAAAGGTCCAGAATTATGTCCACACACAAATGTGTCGATGTGCTTATTGTGGGTGCTGGTCCGGTTGGACTCACGCTCGCCAATGAACTCCGCCGACATGGAGTTGCCTATCGCATTCTCGACCAGAAAGCTGGTCCGAGTGAGTCCTCGCGTGCTCTTGGTGTTTTTAACCGCACGCTTGAGGTGTTTGAGCAAATGGGTATTGCGCACGACATTGAGGCCAGGGGCCAGAAAGCGCAAAGGATGAACGTCTACGCTGCCGGTAAACACCTCGCCGAATTTCACTTTGCCATTCATGCATATGAGACTCCTTATGAATATCCCTTGTTTTGCTCTCAGGTAGCGGTTGAGCGCGTTTTGACCAACCACCTGGCTGAACATAATGTGAGAATCGAGTGGGGAAGCGAACTCCTTTCATTTACACAGATGCCAGAGCACGTCAGCGCGCAGATACGCGGGAGCGATGGTCAGGAATATAGCATTGACGCGCGTTATCTGGTTGGCTGTGATGGTGGTCATAGTCGTGTGCGCAAATTATTGCACCTTCCATTCGAGGGGCTACCAGATGAAACGTGGATGGTCGTCGATGTCAACCTTGACTGGAGCCTGCCGAAGGATAGCCTGTATGCCTTCCTGTCACAGGAGGGGACGGTCGTGGCTTTCCCCTTCCCAGAGGGAAAGCGCTGGCGACTGCTAGAAACGGTGGTTGGAGAAAAAACGGACGCGACCAGCGTTGCTGCACGCTTTACCCGCAAAATCAACGACGTCTACAAGACCGAGCAGGTTACTGTTCCGGAACCTTTGTGGATGTCGACCTTTACCATTCAGCAACGGCAGGTACCCAATATGCGGGCGGGTCGCTGCTTTGTGGCGGGAGACGCGGCCCATGTTCACAGTCCGGCCAGCGGACAGGGTATGAATACGGGCATTCAAGATGCATTCAATCTCGCCTGGAAATTAGCGCTCGTTATTCGTGGTCAGGCTACGGACAACTTGCTCAATTCCTACACAGCGGAACGTGAACCGGTTGCCAGCAAAGTTCTGCATGGTGCCTTCACCTTCACACGTGTTATTGGTCGTGACAGCCTATTCAAGCAGCGTCTGCGCAATCTTCTCCTCTCCATCGCGAATACCGTTCCTCCACTGCATCACAAAGTCAATCGGCAGATTACCACCATGCTCTCCGAACTGGATGTAGCCTATATGCAGAGTCCGATTGTTGCGCAAGATTGGCGCGTCTCGGTTCCGACACCTGGAAAGGGAAGGCATGCAAATTCAGAACTCCTTCCCGGCAAACGTGTGCCGGATATTCGTTTCGGCGACACTGAAGAGCATACCCTGTTTGCTCTGATGAAAGGAACTCGGCATACAGCCCTGCTTTTAACTGGCATTGAAACGTCAGCAGAGCAAAGCATCTCGTGTATCTCTCTCATAGAACATCTGCGCCAACAGTATGATCAGTGGCTTCAGATTGTCTTGATCACGCCTTCAGAGCAAATACAGCAGCAATTACAGGCATATGCACCTGTTCTGATCGATGCTCAAGGGACGCTCCATCGCCGCCTCGGCGCGCAGGGCCAAACACTGTACCTCTTCCGCCCTGATGGCTATGTCGGATATCGTAATCAGCCAGTACAGGTTGCCAGTATCGATGCGTATATGCAGCAGCTCTCTGGTATGCCTGCAACGAGAAAGACAGTCGAAGGTGGTGTTTCGTGATCTGTTCGTACCAGCACACGCAAGCTGACAAACATAGCATAAAGGGAGCACGTAAAGCTTATCATTTGTGAACATGATCGTAAACAGTGGGAACACCTGAAAAAGGCTCCTAAACGCTACATATAGGCAATCACACTGAATAGCTGGCAAATTCGCATGGAACTGAATTGATTTTTTAGAAGGTAAAGCAACCTTCATAGAGAGATGGGATACTATCACTTACAGTGTGATAGTGTCCTATCTCTCTATGAAGGTTGAACAGTGTTGTTTAGCGAGCCCGGCTCGATGTTGAAACCTGTTCAGCAGGGGTATCGGTCTGCTCGCCCGTTCCCGTGCTACGATCCTGCTGTGCTTTGCCACGCAGCAACGAGGCGATGGCAGCAACGAGACACATGGCAGCGGAGAGGTAGAAGACGTTGTGGATGCCTACCATGAACGGCGAGGAGATCAGATTGGGGAAAAAGCTATGCCCCAATAGATTGCTCTGGTTGGCCGCAGGCAGAGCCGTCAATACATTGTGCGGGAGCAAGGTCTGCATCGGGTTATATCCCAGGAAGGCGGCGAACAGGGCCGACGTGGGCGGCAGGTGCGCAATCTTGTCAGAGACCGCGGTAGGCACACCCGCATGGGTCAGTCCACTGGCAAGGGTACTCGGCAAGGCGGCGGCCAATCCGGCGGTGATGATGCTGAAGAAGACGCCGATACTGACGATCGAGCCCGAGTTCTGGAAGGTGGCGCGCATGCCAGAGGCGACACCACGCTGCTCCGCCGGTACGCTCCCCATGATCGAGGACGTGTTGGGCGATGAGAACATGCCCTGCCCCAGTCCCAGGAAGAAGATCAGGACCGCGAACCAGATGTAATCGAAGTTGGCGGGCAAGATCGTGAGCAGCAGAAAGCTGACCGTCTGAATAAGCATACCAGTGGTGGAGAAGATGCGCGCGCCAAAGCGGTCGGAGAGATAACCGCTCAGCGGACCCATCAGTAGGAAGCCAATCATAAGCGGGATCATGTAGATGCCGGCCCACAGCGGGGTGACGTCGTAGTTGTAGCCGTGCAGGGGCAGCCAGATGCCCTGCAGCCAGATGACAAGCATAAACTGCAGACCACCACGAGCAATACTTCCCAGGAAGCTACTGGCGTTTCCGGCGGCAAACATGCGGATCTTGAACAGATCCAGCCGGAACATAGGATCCTTAACATGCAGCTCGATCCAGATGAAGGCGGCCAACAGCACTACACCGATGGTCAGGGCCGCGATCACCAGGGGATTGCCCCAGCCGGTGGGCGAGCCGCCATATGGCTCGATACCATAGGTAATGCCCAGCAAGAGGACCGTCGCGCCGATGGCAAAGGTGACGTTGCCGGCCCAGTCGATCTTCTGCTTGCCACGAATGGTCGCGACCTCGCGCAGCATGAGATAGGCCCAGACAGTCCCTACAATTCCTACCGGAACGCTAACCAGGAAGACCAGCCGCCAACTGAAGTAGGAGAGGATACCACCAAGGATCAAGCCGATAACAGAGCCCAGGATGGCCGCGATCTGGTTGATGCCCAGCGCGAAGCCACGTTGATGGGCCGGAAAGGCGTCCGTGAGGATGGCCGCGCTATTTGAGAACAGGAAGCCAGCGCCGATGCCCTGCACGAAGCGGAAGATGATCAGTTCTAGCGCCCCCGTGTTTCCGGTTCCGGGGGTGAGCCAGAGCAAAATGCTGCCAACGGTGAAGATGGCGAAGCCCAGATTGTACAGGCGCACACGTCCAAACATATCGGAGATACGCCCGAAGGTTACCAGTAAGGTCGCCGTAACTACCATGTAGCCCAGCAACATCCAGAGAAAGTAATTGGACTCACCCGGGGCGAGTGGATCAATATTGATGCCTTTAAAAATGGCGGGCAGCGAGATCAATACGATACTCGCATCGATGCTGGCCATCAGTACGCCCAGCGTCGTATTGGTAAGCGCCACCCATTTATAATGAGGACCTACCGGTCTCTGTGATCGCGACGCACGCCGCCTTTCACTCGCTTCCACATTCGAGGTCGCCGTATCCATGAACGCTCCTTCCCAAGGGATCTACAGTGCTAGAGGATAATAGAGATATATCTATCATTAGAATGATATTCTAGAATAGTATTCTAGTCAAGGTTATGTTACAATGTTGTGCAAATAAAATCCTGGCATAAAAGAAGGAGCAGATGCTGTCAGGAACCCCACGCATAAATGCGGGAGCGACGGGGTTGCCGGTAGAAACTGGTTCGGGTGGCCTGACCAAGTTTCATCGCTTCCAGCGCAAGATCGCCAAGACGCATTGGGGTGACGCCGCATGTGTAGGCAAAAGCACCCCGGAGGTATTGAAAATCGATCAAATTCATCCATTGCTCATTCGGGCGACGGGACATGGGAGACGACAGATGTGCGTCACCGACAAATACGGGTTTCCCAAGTCTCATAAAGGCCAACAAGGGACGTATCTCGGGTATCGGACCGGTGATATGGTCAAGGCGGTCACGCCAAAAGGGACGTTCCAGGGGCGTATCGCCATTCGCTATCGACCATCATTCATTCTAAGGAAGACCGATATTCATCCGAAATATATGCGCCGTCTGCATCGGGTAGACGGTTATGAGTACCGATAAGAAAGGAGTGCGCGATGCTCCTCCCCATGGGTCAACCGAGGGGTACCCGCATCACGCGAATTAGAAGATGGTTGAAAGTGCCTCCTATCGCCGTGAGACGACCGCGCTACGCAGGCAAGGAATCCTGATGGCGGCCCTCAAGCTGTTCGCCACCAGGGGTTACACAGAGACAACCATGGAGGATATTCGGCAGTTGTCTGGCGCCAGCACGGGCAGTATCTATCATCACTTTGAAAATAAGGAGAAGCTGGCCCTGGCTCTCTACCTGGAGGGCCGCAAAGAGCTCAATGAGCGGCTGCAGCCTATCATGAGCAGGCCGGAGCAGCCGCTGGAGAACACAATCAAGGATCTGGTCGCCGCCTACGTCGCCTGGTTCACAGATAATCCCGAACTGGGCCAGTTCCTCATTCAGGCCGATAGCACCGAATATCTGAGCACCCAGGTGCAGTCTCTGCAACAATCATCCGATGCCATCTCCCAGCACATCATAGCCTGGCTGCGCCCCATGATCGACACGGGACGCATCGCTTTCTATCCAGATCAGATCTATATGCCCCTGCTCTTTGGACCCAGCCGGGAATTCCTGCGCCGCTGGCTCAAGTCGCGCCAGCAGATCGATTTCGCACACATCCAGCAAGAACTCGGCCGCGCCGCCTGGCAGACCCTGCGCCCGCATCCATAAATGTCACATCGTTCCATCCATCCCCCATCTCACCCCCGCCCTTCTCGTAGGTGCCGGACTCGCCCTGGCTTTCCCGTACCTTCTCTTTAGGGTCCCGGCATAAATTCCCTAATAGATTCTGCCGGGGGGAGCAAGCTGTAAAAAAAGTCATGAATGGTCAAGGCCTGAGAGAAAGCAAAAATTCTCTGACACCTGGAGTTCCTTCCGCCTCCAATACGTTGAGTAATGCGCTTCCTACAGTGGCAATGTCACTTTTATTGACGAGATAGCGCACATCTTCTGGGCGCTGAATGCCGAATCCAACTGCAATAGGAGTGGATGCATACTGACGGCAGCGGGAGAGAAAGTCTGTTGTCGCATCACCAAAAGACGTTTTGAACCCGGTGACGCCTTTTCGCGCCGCGCAATACCAGAATCCTTCCGCCTTCTTCGCCAGATACTCTAAGCGATTGACCGGGGTATAGGGAGTGACCACGAGAATAGGATCGACCTGCTCTTGCTTGCAGGCAGCGAAATATTCCTCGCTCTCCTCGGGGAATGCATCAGGCACGATCAGCCCGCGGATTCCAATCGATCTGGCCGTTTCAACAAACCGTTGGACTCCATATTGGAGTAAAATGTTGTAATAGGTCATGAAAAGACAAGGAAGAGCGAAATCTCGCGTGACTTTTTGGGCAAAATCCAGACACTGCTCCACAGTCACTCCTCGTTCCAGGGCTTTCTGGTTGGCCTTCAGGAACAGCGGACCGTCGGCAATGGGCTCGGAGAAAGGGATCTGTAACTCTACCAGGTCCACTCCACATTCCTGGAACAGCCGGATCATTTCGTAATTCGTCTCGAAATCGGGATAGCCCAGAATTTGATGCGCCATCAGTAAAATAGGCTTCCTTTTACGCTTTTCCAGAATCTCTTGAGCAAGCTTGCTGATATTGTGTGTTTTTCCGCTGGATAAAAGCTTTCCATCCTTCATCGCCTAATCCTTCCGCTATGGTAAAAATATCTTTATCGCCCCTGCCCGAGAGGTTGATGATGACACAATCGTCCTGTGACCACTGTTTGATTTCCCGAAAAGCTCCTGCAAAGGCATGGGCTGATTCAAGTGCAGGAACAATGCCTTCTTTTGTCATGACCAGTTGGAGGGCCTGAAGGACTTCCTCATTGGTAGCCGCTTCGATACGCACTCGTCCCTGCTCTGCTAAATGGGCCAGGACAGGTGACACTCCTGTATAGTCGAGTCCGGCTGCAATGCTATAGGTGTCTACCATTTGTCCATCTTCATTCTGGAGAAAGAAGGATTTGTACCCCTGGGCGATACCGATCTTGCCCTGCCCATACGCAATGCGGGCAGCATGTTTTCCGCTTGTTGGTCCTTCTCCTCCAGCTTCTATTCCAATAAGTTCAACTTCACCATCGGGCATGAACGCTTGAAAGACTCCCAGCGCATTTGAACCTCCTCCCACACAGGCATAGACACGCCTGGGCAGCTTGCCTTCCAATTGAAGAATTTGTTCCCTTGCCTCCTTGCCAATGATCGATTGAAAAAAAGCTACCAGCGCTGGAAAAGGATGAGGGCCTGAGGCGGTTCCCAACACATAATGGGTTGTTTCAAAATTCGAAGCCCAATCCCTGAGCGCCTCATTTATCGCATCTTTGAGGGTACGAGAACCGGCTTCCACCGGAATCACTTCCGCGCCGAAGCGTTTCATCCAAAAAACATTTGCATACTGGCGTTCTATATCTTCACTCCCCATGTACACGGTTGCATGTAAGCCGAACTTCGCAGCCACAATAGCAGTGGCAACTCCATGTTGCCCGGCACCGGTTTCGGCAATGACACGTGTTTTCTTCATGCGTTTGGCGAGCATCGCTTGCCCCAAAGCATTATTCAGCTTATGAGCGCCAGAGTGATTCAAGTCCTCTCGCTTCAGGTAAATCCTGGGTCCACCAAAATGCTCAGTCAATCTCGCGGCGTAGGTGAGGGGTGTTGGACGACCGGAAAAGTTTGCCAGACTCTCCTGATAGCTCTGCCAAAACACCGTATCCTGCTGTAGTTCAGCGAATGTTTCTTGTAATTCGTGGAAAGCAGGGTATAAAATCTCAGGAATAAACATCCCTCCATATGGCCCATAGTAACCATTCCTACTCAATTGTTTCCCCTCTCTGGTAGCTGCGGCGCTTGTGGAACGCTAAAACCCGTTGAGCCGTCTCAAGGTCTGTCACAAGAATATCAATCCATTTTCCGCGCAGCGTCGCTGTGATTGCTTCAACTTTGTCCTGACCACCAGCGACAGCGATGACATTGGTATGTTGTCTCAACTCTGGTATGTCAATGCCGATCATCCTCGTTTGTGCTGAAAAAGCGATGCTCTCTCCTTCTCCATTGAGAAATGACGCGCATACGTTTGCCACAGCTCCTTTTTGGATGACATCATTCAAATCCGCGTCTCCAAAGTAGCCGGTCTGGACAATCGTTGCCTCGTTTGAGACCTGCCCAATGCCGACAACTGCCACGGTACTCTTTCGAGCAACCTCAAGCACACTGGCTATCTCTGGCTCCTTCATCAAAAGCTCTCTGGTTTTCTGTGAGGCAACAACTGCGGGTGCATGGAGAAGCCAGTAGGTCGATTTCAGCTTTTCGGCAAGCATCATCGTATTCGAGTTTGCATGCAACGCTGATCCAGTAGACCCCCAGCCACCAACCAGGGGCGTAAACTGTAACGCATCTCGCTCAAAATACTCTAGCTCAGCGGCAACAGCAGCGATCGTGCGCCCGGCCATAACCCCTACGATATCGTGCTCCTTGAGCACAGACTCAAGCAGTGCGGCACAATTGCGCCCGAGTTGCTGGAGAAATCGTTGTTCAGAACCTTCTTCCGGGCTGACGACAAAAGCATCGAGAATGCCAAATGTCTCAACGAGTTCCTGCTCAATGCCCTGCTCTCGTGAATAAGGATTATTGATCGTGATATTGACAATCCCCTCAGCCCTTGCTGTAGTCAGCATGCGACTCACGTGAGGCCGTGAAATACCCAGGCGTTTGGCAATATCCTGTTGATTGAGTCCATCTTCATAATAAAGCCGACTGATTTTAACCAGGAGTCGTTTCCTTTCGTTCTGCATATCGGTCATTTTATCTCTCCCACGCATGGCTGCACAAATGTACATGCCTTGAAATATTGTACATTCCCATAATAACATTTCTTTCGATTTCTCGCCAGCCTCTGTGACAGTAAGCGACCCCGTCCCCGGCCGGTTTGGCTCCTCGTAGATGCAAACCTCTCCTCACTCCCTTGACAATCAGCCCTCTCAAACACCATACTGGCAGAGAGTAATCGTTTTCTCTCACATTATTCGTATCGAACGTATCGCGCCGCAAGGAGGCATATCTATGCAGAGACGTATTGTTTTTGGTATCATCGGGGGCGGCTGGCGCTCCACTTTTTTTGTCCAGATCGCCCGTGCGCTTCCTCAGCGCTTCCATATCAGCGGGGTGGTGGTACGCGATGCCGAGAAGGGCGCGCAATTCGAGCAGCAATGGGACGTGCCAACCTTTCGTACCCTGGATGATCTGCTCAACGCCGGGAAGCTGGACTTTGTGGTGCTGTCGGTTCCCTGGGCCACAACTCCGGTGCTGATGCACGAGCTCAGTCAGCGGCAGATCCCGGTGCTGGCCGAGACGCCGCCCGCACCCGATGTAGAGGGATTGCGCTCCCTGCGGCCACTGATCGAGTCAGGCGCGAAGGTCCAGGTGGCCGAGCAGTATCAGTTTCAGCCGCTGCATGCCGCCCGTCTGAGACTGGTTCAGGAGGGCAGGCTGGGACAGATCAGCCAGGTGCAGATCTCGGTGGCGCATGGCTATCATGGCATCAGCCTGCTGCGCCAGTTTCTGGGCGTCGGCTTCGCCTTGCCCACGATTACCGCCCGCCCCTTTGAATCCCCATTGATCGCGAGTCCCGATCGGTCAGGACCTCCAACACAGGAGGAGATACAACCGTCGCGCCAGGTGATGGCGGAGCTCGATTTCGGTGAGCGTCTGGGCATCTACGACTTCTGCGACGATCAGTATTTTTCCTGGGTACGTTCCCCACGCCTGCTGGTGCGCGGCGAGCGCGGCGAGATCAATAATCGCGAGGTGCGCTACCTGCGGGATGTGCGTACCCCTATCTCATTCGAGCTGCAGCGCCAGAGCGCGGGCGAGTATGGCAACCTTGAGGGCTATTATCTCAAAGGCATTATGGCGGGCAGCGAGTGGATCTACCAGAATCCTTTCATTCCCGGACGCCTGAGCGACGATGAGATCGCGATCGCGACCTGTCTGGAGAAGATGGCCATCTATGTTGATGAAGGGGTAGAGTTCTATGGACTGGCGGAAGCCTCGCAGGATCACTATCTCAGCATTATGATTCAGGAAGCGGTGAAATCAGGTCGTCAACAACCCACCGGGCTCTAAATGCATCATACCAACATCTACTACGTTCGGATGATACAGCGCCTGCAATAGGCTACTTTTTGAGCGGCGGGAAGAGCGGCAGGCAGAACCAGAAGGTCGTTCCATGCGAGGAGTCGCTGGTCACGCCAACGTCGCCATCCTGGCGCTTCATGAACTCGCGGCAGAGATAGAAGCCCAGACCAAGGCTCAGGTCCAGTTCGTGCTGGATGGCACCCTCTTTCGACCGATAGAAGCGGTCCCAGAGATGAGCTTGCTCGTCGGCGTTGAGACTCTGTCCCTGACAGTGTACATATACATGGGTCGTCATCTCCTCGACCGTGACGCGTACGGTGATAGGCTGCGTTATATTCGTTGCGCGCAGGGCATTCTCCACATAGATGCTTAGTGTCTGGGCGATCCTTTCGCTGTCAGCCCGCACGATTATCGACTGCTCCACAGTATCCATAGCCAGAAATATGACGCGTCCCGGCGCATCCTGTCGCAGCGTCGTCACTGTGTTCGCAATGATTTTTTTCAGGTCGCAGGGTTTCACTATCAGTGTGAGCTGATTGGTCTGGATGCGCGCGTCGTCAACCAGATCATTGATCATGCGCTGCTGCACGCGGGCGCTCTGGGCGGCCGCCTCCAATGGCTGCTGTACGCGGGTGAAATGAGGGGCCAGTGTCTCGGAAAAACCTGGCATCTGGCGCTTCAAGGCGTCGACCCGGCGCTGGGCCAGCTGGATATTACCGAGAATGCCTGTCAGCGGCGTGCGCAATTCGTGCGCGGCGATCGTCAGAAAATCAGTCGTTAGTTGCTTGATCTCGTTCAATATTAACTCTTTCATCTGGGCCTCGGATCGTTCCTGCAAAATGCAGATACATTCAATTACCAGCATGGTATGCCTGGCCACAACTTTGACCAGTTCGATCTCCTCTGGCGTGTATTCATCGTTCAGCCTGGCCTTGACGATCTGAATCATGCCAACTATGCGCTGCTCCACAAATAAGGGGACCAGCAAAAGGTTCTCAACCGGCGTATCCGAGGGAAAGATAAGCGAGCGATATAGTTGATCGCTGGTGAGCAGGACCTCCTGGTTGACAGAGAGACGCAGAATCCTCGTTTCATCGAGAAATTCGGAGAGTTGCAAGCGGCCTCCTCTTTCGCGTAAATATTGCTCTTGCTCGGATGTCAGGCCACTGCCAGCTACGTAGTATATCAGGTCGGTTGGCAGTCTGAATGCCAGCAAGGCTACGCGGTGGCAGTCCAGGATTTTGTGGATAACCTCGACAACCTGCTGCGCCACAAATAATACCGGAGGCGAGAGCAGAATCGATTCTTCTGGGAGAGGATGGCTGGCGATATCAGGCATGTGCTCAAGCGCCTCGGTAATGCTGACGATAGCCTCATACACCCTTTGCAGGTGTAGAGCCTTCTGATAGCGGCTCTGGATCTGATGGAAGACGGCAATAATGCCAATCACCTCGCGCCGCCGGTCAAGCAGTGCCGAACAGTAGAGGATGCTGGCATAACGCTTGCCGGATGGGGTACGAAAGAAGATGGAATATCCATACGTGGGATAGCTATATGAATGAGCGGCTGACTGCTCCTCAAACAGAGACTGCAGCCATGGTTGTATATGCATCAGCCGCGATTGCTCGTCGCTGATAGTATAGAATTGAAAAAAACGCTCGAATTCAGCATTGTGCCATTCTTTGCGTGAGCCGATCTCAAAAATTTTGCGTGCCTCAGCATTGATCAGTTGGATCTTGCTGTCTCGATCACAGGCGATTACCCCCTCCGGAAAAAATTCCAGAAATGGTTCACACTGCTTCCACCATCCCTCTTTCTGGAAGGGACTCGCGTGGTCGGTACTCTTGCGAGAGAGCGCTGGTTTTTGCCGCGCTTTGTTCTGATAAACACGTCGTATGCGTTTGCCCACCTCATCCCTCCTTTCTGCACATCTCGTATGATATACACACCATACCACGCCTCACAGACATGCAGGCAACCTCATCCCTGACAGTTGGAAAGAATACAGAAAATCTATAAACTTTTTAAAACTTTCCGGCTTTTGCATCGGCGGGCTCACTTCGTGCGTATCCTTATTTGAACATATAGCGCATTCTATATAAAGTAAAGAAAGCGAGCATAGTGCTCGCATGACACCCGGTAGAAAGAAACATGCAAATGATGAGCTTTTTTCGGCGCTATCCCACACCCGCACCTACAGAAAAAACACAACATTCGCCACCAGATGGAGTGCTTAAAATGGTAAAAGCTGAAGATGATATGTATTTGCTCCCACGCAATCTGCAGGAGACGCACCGGCTGGACTTCCAGCACTATTTATTGCGTCAGCTCTTTAAGGGCCTGATTGTCGCTCCCATCGATTCATCTCCCCTCTCGATTCTGGATGTTGGCTGTGGTACGGGTCGCTGGCCACAGGAGGTGGCTGTTCACTATCCCTCCACTCAGGTTATTGGCCTGGATCTGGATCAGTCGCTGCAACAGCGACTGCCAGGGATCGGACACAACTATACCTTTATGCAGGGCAATATTTTAAACGGTCTCCCCTTCCCAGATAAATCCTTTGACTATGTCCATCAGCGTCTGCTGGTTGCCGGCCTGCCCGCCCGGCAATGGCCCCTCGTCATCCGCGAGCTCGTCCGGGTTACGCGCGTGAGCGGCTGGGTGGAACTGGTGGAGGCCGGCAACGCTTTTATACAGATCGGCCCCCTCACCCAGCAGTTTCTATCCTGGTGGATCGCGCTCAGCCGGACGCGTGGTATCGACGCCACGATTGTTGAACGACTGGGTCCCCTGCTGCAGCAGGCTGGCATAAAGCAGGTAAAGACCCTCACCTTTGATCTACCCATCGGTGCCCAGGGACAGGGTGAGCAGCGCCGCCTCGGCGACCTGTTGGCGCGCGATATGCTCGCGGGCTTCCCCAATCTGAAAGGCCCTTGCCACCAGGTACTCAATGTCCCGGAACGCGAGTTTGATCACGTCATGCAGGGATTGGCCCAGGAATGGGAGCGCTTTCACAGCCGCTATCGATTTTATGTTACCTATGGACAAAGATGAAACCCCATTTGTTGCCCCTCTTATACTTATTCATAGAATACTAATGGTTGGTGCGGCGTATAGCTTGCACCAACCATTAAACATAGCACGCTGTTCATCCGGATAAGTATAGCTACGCTTAAGCGCGTTTCCACCAGCTTTCTTACCCAGGCCGTTCATCTGCATGAGCGCGCCTGCTTTCTACATTTTTTATAGCTATACACAATGGTGAAGCAGTAGAAGGATAGAGCAAGATGGGAATTTTTCAAGCATCACGAGATAAAGAATTTACAGTTGAGAAAAACGATTTTATATCACATCATATCAACATTACAAATGATATTAAAGAGATCCACCGCGCCAGGGGCAATATCGATATCCGCAAACTTCATCCCGAAATGACAGAGCAGGAGGTGGCAGATTACCTGCGTACCTTGATAACCGATCATATGTCCGGATTCTGATGCGCTGGCAGCCCTAAACTGGCAGCATGCCTGTGTAGATCTTCCGAACAAGTCACGCGACCCTCGCGCGTGACCCATAGTCAGACCCCAACCACCAGGGAACCGCTCGATACGCTCCCAAAAATCTGTTTTCTGGTGATGCTTGAATCTTGCCCGCTTACCTTATTTGCCTTCGGCAATTGCGCCAGTTGCGAAAAAACAGGCGGCCCTCATCGCCACTATTGCGGATGAGATACGGCCCACCATCCTCGCACGCATTTTCTTTATTCACCAGCCACAGGCACATAAACGCGCCTTGACTTGCCTCTACCCAATATGTCATTTTAGCCTTGTATAGTACATTATCTGGCTGTGATTTCCGCAATAATGTACTTATGTTCAGTATTGATTCAAACTCCTGTGTATAGCGCTCGTCCAACCGGTTATGTAGGTTGTTGGTAGGAAAAGAGCCGGACAGGTCTGCCCGGCATCAGTATAAGCCGAAAGATACCAGACTGACAAGCAGTACAGAAAGGAGTTCCCGTCATGAATCATAGCGATCCTGGGATCCGCACCAGAACTGAACAGCTATCTAAGAAGTTCGTAGATTTCATCGATCTAGATGACAAGGACCTACAAGAGGTCCAGGTTACAGAGGTTGGCTGCAGTGGTGGTCAGTGTGGTGGTGACTGTGGTGGTGGCTGTGGTAGCTGCGGTGGTAGCTGCGGTAGCTGTGGTGGTGGCTGTGGTGGTGGCTGTGGTGGTGGCTGCGGTGGTGGCTGCGGTGGTGGCTGCGGTGGTGGCTATGGATATCGTCGCTGTGGTGGTGGCTGCGGTGACTGATCTCTATACTTGGGTGAACAGGTCGATCCCTGGTCAGCAGTGCGTGTAACAGCGTTTCTATAGTAGTTTTAATAAAAAAATACTTGTGGTGAGTAGGAGCCTGTGGTTGCGGGTTGACTATTCACCACAAGTTCTAGATAGGCACGAACCTTCAGACTAATACGTTGTGTATGATATATTCAAGAGATATCTATCTACGTAATAATCACGGTGGACTGATGCTCAAGGACAAAAGCCCGTTTGGTCTGTTACAACACCTTATTCCCATCCTCGGCGGGGAAGCGTCCATTGAAGAGATTATCCGCGCTTGACCCTCGATGCATCTCCCCCATAGTCAGGCCCCAACCACCAGGGAGCCGCTCGATACGCTCTCAAAAATCTGTTTTCTGGCGATGCTTGAATTTTGCCTGCTTACCCCATTTACCTTCGGCAATTGCGCCAGTTGCGAAAAAACGGGAATCTCACAGCTCCACTATTGCGGGTGAGATACGACCCACCATCCTCGCACACATTTTCTTTATTCACCAGTCGCAGGCACACAAACGCGCCTTGACTTGCCTCTACCCAATATGTCATTTTAGCCTTGTATAGTACATTACTGGCTGTGATTTCCGCAATAATGTACTTATGTTCAGTATTGATTCAAACTCCTGTGTATAGCGCTCGTCCAGCCGATTACGTAGGTTGTTGGTAGGAAAAAAGTCGGGCAGACACGGCGCCCGGCATCGGTACAAGCCGAAAGATACCTGAACCCACAAGCAGTGCAAAAAGGAGTTCCCGTCATGAATCACAGTGATCCCGAGATCCGCACCAGAGCTGAACAGCTATCTAAGAAGTTCGTAGATTTCATCGATCTAGATGACAAGGACCTACAAGAGGTCCAGGTTACAGAGGTTGGCTGCAGCGGTGGTCAGTGTGGTGGTCAGTGTGGTGGTGGCTGTGGTGGTCAAAAACCTATCATCGTGAACTGCGGTGGCGGGTGTAATAGAAACTGTAGTTGTAGCCACCATCGCTGTGGCAACTGCGGCTGTAAATGCGGCGGCTGCAGTGGCTGTGGCTGTGGCTGTGGCTGTGGTTGCGGCTGCGGTTGTAACTGTGGTTGTGGTTGCGGCTGTGGCTGTGATTGTAGCGCCTGCGGCTAGTGATGAGCATTGTACAACAATCATAGCATTTCTATGGTACCCGAGGTGCATAGTGCGCACCCCGGGTACCATAGAAAAAACTGGTCACGTTGTCAGACATACAGCTTCGGATCAAGATAGGTTGGTAGAAAAGATGCGGCCAAAATTCCAGTCTGATACCTGCTACATCCCTTTTGAGGAGGGTATCTATCTGCGCAATAATCACGGTGGGCTGATGCTCAAGGGCAAAAGCCTGTATGGCCTGTTGCAACACCTTATTCCCATCCTCGACGGAGGAGCGTCCGTTGAGGAGATTATCGATGGTCTGAATGCTGATCAGCAGCAGATGATCATAAATCTGATCGACAAGTTATCCGCCCATCGCTTTTTGCGTGATACAGAACTGGATCAGCCGCTCAGCGTCCCCTTATCTGAACGGGACGCGTATGCTCCAGACCTGGCCTTCATCGCATCATTTCAAGAGAACGCCGCCCGTAGCTTGATGCACTTTCTTGGACAGCGTCTGCTGCTCATCGGCTCCGGCCTCTGCTTCTCCGCGCTGGTAGATGCCAGTCTGCAACGAGGTATCAGATATATCGGTGTAAGCGCGACAGCGCCCACTATGCGGCACCCAAAGCGCGCTCCCGGTCAGACCGTGCGAGAAGTAGACGCTTTGCCCTGGGACGATGAGGCGGCGCTACAGCACCTTATCCAGGACTTTGATGCGGTACTCTACGTCTCCGATCAACCTATGCTGGCGCGGGCCCGGCTGCTCAACCGTCTGTGTCGCAATCAACAGCGCGTCCTGATGCAGGCGCTTGTCATCGATAACCATGCCTGGATCGGTCCCCTGGTGCATCCAGCGGCAAAAGGCTGCTGGGAGTGCGCGTGGCGGCGCCTCCAATCTAATCTTATCGCGCTCGCCGACCGCCTGCCCCGCTACGCTTTTGACGTGCAACCACCAGACCCGGTCGAGCAACCGTGCGTTACCACGACGGCCGCCGGGTTGATCGCCAATCGGCTCCTGTTTGAGCTTTTCCGCTATTGCACCCGGATCGGCGATGCGCAGGAAGACATACAGATCACCGATCTTGACCTCGCGACCTTCCAGAGCCAGAGTCATGCATTTTTGCCTCACCCTCTCTGCCAGGCAGAGCAAGCTCCGTTCGCCTCAACCGCTCCGCAGTTCCTTGAGCGCTTGCGGTCCATACAAGGTCGTCCAGCCATCGATGCCGAGGAGTTCTTTAGCTCAATCATGCCCTGTACTGATGGGCCACTCGGGCTCTTTACACTCACGAGTGCCGAGGACTTTGTGCAGATGCCGCTGCCCGTTTTTCAGGTAAATGTCTCCAACCCGATGTTGCTAGAGCGCCCGCGAGAGCCGCTCACGATTACCGCCGCGGACCTCGATGCTACCACGGCCGGGCTACGCGCCTCCCAGACCGCCTGTGAGCGTTATCTGGCTGAGATCGTGGACCGGCGGCGTCTGTTGACGAGCGAACAGGCGTGCCAGCAAGCAGAGCCGATGATAGCGCCCGAGCACTTCATCGATCCTGCATCTCCCGCGCAGGCAGATGGGCTGTGGACGTGGACCTTCAACCTCTATAGCGACCGAGCCTGCCTGGTGCCCGCGTCACAGGTCTTCTACACACTATACCAGCGCGAAAGTGAAGATGTACTGCCACACGGCATCTCCTCTAGCATGGATTGGAATGAGGCGGTCTGCCATGCGCTGCTGGATTGGTGCCATCACCTGACCGTTGAACAATTGGCAGCATCCGCACAACCGTGTCCGCGCGTTGACCTTGCCCACACACCGCTGTCAGCGACAGGAGCGCATCTTGTCCGGCTCCTAGAGATAGCTGGCAGCCTACCTGAGATCTACGATGTAACGGGTACGCTGGAGATCCCCACGTTCGCCTTCTGTGTGGACGATAGGGTCATCGCGTACAATACGCATTGCGAGGCGGCACAGGCTTTGCAGATGGGGATGCAGCAGGTATTGCAACACTATCAATCCATACAATGTCAGCAGCCCGACTACGCTATCACACCGCCCGTCGATCTTTCCCCGAGCCTGCGCGGTGAGCAGTTCAGCATACCAGACTATCCATGCCCCGATGGATGGCCGGATCGGCTGACGTGGTTGGTCCAGCAGCTGTGGTCCCACGATCTCTGCGCCTGTGTGGTGCCCCTGGATCATGATCCAGGGTTAGCCGAGATCTTCCCCTTTGTGGTACGCGTCCTCTTGAGTCGAAGCGAGGTGTAGCATGCGGCAGACGCCAATAAAGCATGGTATTGGACTGGTGGGACAGGGCAATATCGCGCGCAGCGTGCTGCGCCATCTGGATACCGAATACGTTCAGATCATTACTTGCCTGCCAGAAGATGAGCAGCTACCACGCTGTAGCTTTATTGTCTACTGCAGCGATACCTGGGCTCCACAGGAGCTTCAGAAGCTCAATCGGCGCTGCCTGCAAGCGAAGCGGCCTCTCTTACCTGTCTATACGCAATTCGGGGAGGCGATCATCGGACCCTGCGTGATCCCTGGGGAGAAGGGCTGTACCAGTTGCGCCGAGCTATGCAAGTTAGGGACTACGTATGCGGATACCGACCGTGAGTTGCTGCATCAGTATCTCTACCATGAGCAGACGCCACCTGCCTTTCAACCCTGGCTCTCATCATTTAGCCTGGAGATACTGGGGACCCTGGTGGCCCGGGAGGTTCTGGCCTATCTCCAGCAGCCGGAGCGACTCCAGACGCGCCGGGCGCTGCTCTCGCTTCCGTTGACGACCCTGGATTGCCAGCGGCATACGTTCGTGCCGCTCTCGTCGTGTCCCGCCTGTAGCGAACTCACCAGCGATAGCGAGCAAGAGGCAACCATCACCCTGCAGTCGCGACACAAGTCAGATGCCTTTACCTATCGTGCCCGGATTCCTTCGGCCACGCCACAGAACATCATCTCAACCTATGTTGATGAGCAGACGGGGCTGATCTATTCATTGACCGTTGACCACACTGCCACGCTACCAATCACCGCCACGCATTTGCACTACGAGTTGCAGGATGGACGGGAGCCCACGCAAGGAACCGGCTGTACGTTACGCACGCAGCAAAGTAAGGTCGTTTCGGTTCTAGAAAGCCTTGAACGCTACGCCGGTATGCGTCCCAGGAGCAAGCGTTCAGCGGTACAGGCCAGCTATCATCAGCTCTCGCAGCAGGGCAGATCGGTGCTCGATCCAAACACGCTGGGACTGCAAGATCCTGAGTGCTTTGAGCAGCACGAACAACAGTGCTGCCACATGCAGCCCTATCACCATGACCTGGAGTTTGACTGGGTCTGGGGATACTCCTTCCAGCGTCAGGCACCGATTCTCGTGCCCGAGCAGAGCGTCTATTATGGCCTGCCACACGGCAGGAACAATCCCTCGTTCATCTACGAAGTATCCAATGGCTGTGCCCTGGGCAATAACCTTGAAGAGGCGATCTTTCATGGCTGCCTGGAGGTCATTGAACGCGACTCATTCCTGCTCACGTGGTATGCCCGCCCCGGCCTGCCACGCCTGGACCTCAATACGGTAACCGATCCGACCATTCGGCTACTTATCGAGCGTGTAGAGCATCAGACCGGCTACACCCTGCATGCGTTCAATGCCACGCTGGATCATGCCTTACCATGTATCTGCCTGCTCGGTGTTGATGAAGGCAATCGAGAAGGCGTGCCCAAGCTGCATGCGCTGTCTGGCTCACATCCACATCCTGAACAGACCCTGCTGCGTGGTCTGCGCGAGTTCGTAGCCACGACGTCCGCTGCCCACGAGATGTATAAGCAAGGACGGGAGCAGGCGCGCGAGATGCTTGCCGATGGCCACCAGGTCAAAACCATGTTCGACCATCCCCTCGTCTACTACTTGCCCGAGGCCTTTGAACGTTTGCACTTCCTGTACCACACGCCGCGCAGACAAACCTTTCAGGAGGCATTCGCAACTTTCTACCAGCAGCCTCCGGCACAGATGGATTTGAAAGAGGATATTGAGCAGCTCATCCAGTATTACCTGCAGCGAAACATCGATACAATCGTGGTCGACCAGACGGCGCCGGAGCATCTGCACACGGGGATGCGCTGCGTGAAGGTCCTCATGCCGGGCATGCTCCCCATGACCTTCGGACAGCATAACCGCCGCGTCACCGGCTTTAGTCGCCTGCACCAGGTCCCCTACACCCTGGGTTACCAGGACCATCCCCTCACGATGGACGAGATCAATCCCCACCCCCATCCCTTCTTCTGAGCACAGAAAATGCCTCCTTTGCTCATGAGAGCAAGGAGGCATGCGGTCGCTTGCAACGTAATGATAAGAGATTAGAGCACAAGCACGATCTTACCAAGGATATGGCGCTGCTCCAGCTCGCGATACGCCTCCTGCACCTCTGCCAGGGAATAGATGCGGGTGACCGGAACTTCTATCTCTTTCTGCTCGATCAACCGGGCAAGTTCGGCCAGGACCTCGGCACTCGCCGCGTCGTTGTTTCCCTCGGCCTTGACGCCGTGCTTTTCCACGGCCGCGAAATTGATGATCGTATCGATGCGCTCCCGCTGCACGCCAAGCTTGAGCGCCAGTTCAACGTAATCAGCACCAAAGGTATCGATAAACGCATCGAGATGGCCGTCAGCTGCCTCACGAAGACGCTCTTCAACACCTTCACCGTAGGCAATCGGGATGACGCCGTGATCGCTCAGCCACTGATGGTGAGACGGGCTAGCCAGGCCGATTACCTTTGCTCCCGCTCTCTTCGCCAGTTGCACCGCGATGGAGCCGACACCGCCCGCGGCACCCGATACGGCCACGGTATCGCCCGGCTTCAACGCCACAGCGCGCACCGCCGCATAGGCGGTTGTCCCGGCGACAAATAACGCGCCAGCCGCTTCCCAGGGAACATTACGCGGGCGCGGGGTCACGTCACCGGCCTCAACCACCACAAACTCCGCCTGGCTGGCCCGCTTGTGCGTGAAGCCGATCACCTCATCGCCCACGGCCACATCCTGCACACCATCGCCAACGGCCTCAACGATACCCGCCAGGTCGCTCCCCTGGCCAGAGGGAAAGGTAGCAGGCCACTGCTCGGCAAATACTCCCTGGCGAATAGCCGCCTCGCCCGGATTGGTCCCGGCCGCCTTCACCCGGACAAGCACCTGTCCCGGACCCGGCTCAGGCTTCTCAACCTCAACGACCTGCAACACATCAATCCCACCATACTGATTAAATCTGACTGCTTTCGGCATTTTATTGCTCCTTCTTTTCATCTATCGCTTGATTTTTAATTTCTGTCCAGAATATTTGTATACGTATATGATACATCTCTCGTCTCAGTTTCGTTACACACCAGACAGCTACAGCGACGACGCGTGGCTAATTACTACTATGGTTACTATAGCCAGGAAACCTACACTATGTAAGAAGGAACCAGAAAGTGATATAGTCACCTTTTGGAAACCATAACCTTCTTTTGCATATAACGCGACCAACCAGGCCGGTCCCCCAACACCCCAAAACCCAAAACGCTCCCACCAAAGAGAAACGCCCCGTAGGGTCGACCTTCAACGGTCGACCGGGCTGCCAGCGCCAGCGACGGCAGCTCCCGTCCCCCCACGACACCGCTTCCCATGGCGCCCATCTCGGCCCACGCCGTACCCACATGGGGAGCCGAACAGATCGGGGACGTGGACCGCAATCGCTGGCGCTCGCGGTCCAGGCGACCGTTGAAGGTCGCCGCTACAGGAGCGTTCCATATTTAAGCGGGCGCTTCGGGTTTCGGGGATACTTCGGGGTTCTTGTCACATTGCCCTCTGGCGAAAAATGAATGACACTCACCAATGCCATTTTGAACGAAAAATCGGAATGCCTCTTCTAGAAAAGAAGACTCTAGATAGTCCATTGACCACTTCCCAATTTTGAATGATGCCCAAATACCCGCTAGACTGGTGTTTTGATGAGTCACATGATATAGTTAGCATATGGAGACGAAAGAACAGACACAGCCCGATATTTTCCAGGAGAACTGCCTGTCGCGGCAGGTGCTACAATTGATTGCTGACCAGTGGACGCCGCTGGTCATCTATGCGCTGGAAGATGGCACAATGCGTTTCGGCCAGTTGCTCAAGCGCATCAATGGCATCTCAAAGAAGATGCTGACGCAGACCCTGCGCGCACTGGAACGCAATGGCCTGGTGCAGCGCGTCGTCTATCCCGTCGTGCCGCCAGTCGTGGAGTATACCCTCACGCCATTGGGCCAGACGCTGATCGAGCCGGTAAAAGCGCTGCAGATCTGGGCATATGACCATCTACAGGAAGTAGCACAATCCCAGACAGCCTACGATCAACGCGATCAGAAGCCGCTCTACGAGGCGACCGCCGCCCTCGTCCAACAACGCTAGCTTCAAGCTCAGCTTTCGCTTTCCCACACTCCCGCTTTAGCTTCTATCGGCGCGTGTAAAGATGATGCTCCGGAACAGAAACTGTTTTCGTGTAGAGGTCATATTGCCTGGCGATACGCATCCCAATACGCTCGTAGAGTTGCCTGGCCGCCTGATTTTCTGGCTCTACAAACAGGTCTACCCGCTTAAACCCGCGCTGATAGAAGTCGTTGAAGGCGTGGAGTAAGAGTGCACCTCCCAAACCTCGGCCCTGCCAGTCAACACGTACACCGAGCTTGTCGATACAACCAATGGTAGGATGCGGCTCGCTGAGGATGACCCCTACGAGCCCGTTGCTGCTTTCCGCCAGGTGCCACAGAGAAGGATCGAAATTCTCGCGTTGCAAGTAAACCTCGTTCCAATTACTAAAAGGGGCGCCAAAGGTCTCCTCCACAAGCGCCTTGACCGCGTCATCATCCTGCCGTGGCACGAAGGATCGCACGCGGACCTGTTCGGGCCAGGTTGAACTGGCTGGTGGTTCATGGAGAGTCAGGCGCATAAGGTATAGGCTAGGCCCTTGACACTGATATCCATGCTGCTCAAGCAATGCAGCGGCCCCCTGCTCATAAGCAGCGATATGGGTGGAAATACTATATGTTCGCGCTCCTGCTCTCGCCTGAGTCCACTGCTCGGCGTGCTGGAGCAGCAGTGCGCCAATCCCCCGCCCACGGTAGCCAGGATGGACACCAGAGAATTGCCCAATCTCACTCTCAGCGTTTCCTTGCGCATCTATAGAGAACGCGGGCATGATAAGATAGCCGGCGATCCGCCCGTCCTGATCATAGATTACAAGTGTATCGCTTTGCAGGGAGACGCTTTGCCAGTCGGCATGCAAGTCCTCCACCGTGTAAGCCGAGAGGAAGTGCTCTCTCTCCTCCAATCGTTCACATGCGTCGATATACTGTAAGACACGCGGGGCATCATCCATCTGCGCGGGGCGTACAGAAAATCCCTGGACAACCATACTCACGTATATCAAGCCTTTCTGCATTGAAATGGGAGGTAATTATAAAGGCGAAGAGCCAGTATTCCATATATTGAATAGGCCCCTGTCTGGTGGCCTGCATGTGAACTCGATCATACTTCCTGGTCCATATTATTTCCATGCAACCTTTTTATCATACATTGTCTATGCAAGTGTTTAATGTGGCCCTCTTCCGTGCCTTCCACGCATATATTCTGGACATTACCAGCTATATTCCGAACGCTGGCGAGCGTGCAATTAAAGAAGGCGACGAACATGGGCCGACCCAGACATTTCACCAGATAGTATATCTCATAACCGGGCACACCGATGAGCACCTTGAGGAGATCCGGGCGATCCGGCACGCACATGGGAGATAATTCGCCCATGCCACCTTCTTACCTGCTGCCCAGGGCGAATTCGCCGACCGAGGTTTCCTGATAATAGTCAGAACCGATTAAGCTGGCGAAGAGGTCCGAGTCTCCCGCCCCGATGGCACAGGGGGCCAGGTTCATGGCGCTGGCAACCAGGTACATGGTAGCGTAGAACACGCCGGCATCCTTGAGTATCAAAGCATAGGCGATGCTCTGATACTTCCAGGATACTCTCTGGAAGCGTGCGGCCAGCGTGATCAGCACCTGGGGGCGGCTATCTTCGCCCATTGATTGGCCCGCGTCGATCAGCAGCCGCTCTGTGTCGTTGTCCGGCTCGCGCACCAGGGACAGGGTGTGCTTTAATGGATCGTACCAGTAGAGGCCGAATGCCAGACCGGAGCAGCGGTCAACCGTCAGGTAGCATTCCAGTTCGTAGCTGGCGCCGCCGCCGGGATAGGGTCTTCTGGTCAGTTCGCCGCTTTCTCCATATGTGTAGACATCTTTGATGTGGGCGACGCGATACAGAAACTCGCTGATCTGCTCCTTCGTGATCGGATGTTCCTCATTATAGGTGCGAATGGAGGCCCGCTTCTCCATCGCCAGCGATAACGTGGGGTCTGTGCGCTGGATGCGCTCCATATCGGGCTGCGGAAGCTGCACGGTGACCGGCCATGGTGCCGGCTTGATAACAGGCTGAGCAGGAAGCTCATAGAGGAAGCGATAGGTGCCACCTAAAGGATTGCTGTGTCTGCCACCCCGGCTGCGGCTGTGAAATAACAGGTCGTGAAATTCCCACTGCCTGAGCGCCACGTCGTGCTCTTCGGCGAGTTGAGCATCATCGGTAGTGGCGGCGGCGAAATTGCCCATCAGCAACAGCGTCAGGACATCGGCTACCGTATCCAGTGATCCTTCTCCGGTCATGCGGGCAAGTTCCAGGGGAGTGCGCGCCGTTGCAAGTTGATAGAGCAGATCAGCTACCAGCTTGCTCTGGACCGTGAGCAGCGCATGGGAAAGTGGTGATTCCAGCCAGCACTCCTCATCCTCACCTCGATGCATATAAGCGAAGCGCGACAGACGATACAGTTGCTCGGGCTGGACATGTATCCATTTGTGCTGAAACGAGGCCGAAGTTGGATAGAGCGTCGCCAGGGGTTCGCCACTGCTCTCGCTGATCACGGATATATGGCACATCTGATGCCGCATGAGGCTGGACAGGTAGCGATAGCAGGTCATGAGCATCCCCTCCTCATGGGCAGCATCGATGGTCGCGTTGATCCAGCGCATCGAGCATGGAGACTGCGCCAGCCCGCTAAACACCTGCTTCAAACCGGGTCCCAGCGGAGAGATAGCCACCTGGAAAAATGGCGACACCACCACAATGCCCTGTCCCTCATCATGAATCTCCGTTCCCTCGGTCAGACAATAAGCGATCTGTGACGAAGCCGTTACAATGTTCATAGCCAGCTCCTCTCTCCATAACGATCAAAGTCCCCCATAGGCTCGGGCCTCGCGCCCGATTTACCCTCCGTGGGTAACTCTGCCCGCTAAACACGAAAAAATGATGCAATCGAGCATTACATTTTTAAGAACGTATCGGCCACACCTCTTTCTTCAAAGAACGTGACAGCAGGCGTCAATGACGCAATCAGCCATCCACAGCATACGCAACGACTACTGGAACAAATCACCGCATATACTGTGGAACATGGCTCATATCGCCTGTCTTCTCTAGCCAGAGAACAAGGGAAAGTGGCTCCTATCCCTCTCGTTCAATCACTGGCAGGATCAGGTGTGATGGATACAGCTCGTTATGGTAGACGCGATTGATAGCGGGCACGAAATCCTCTACCCCTTCGGTCGCGATGACACCGCCGCAATTCGAGTTGCGATCATAGCGCGGGAAGTTGCTGCTGGAGACCTCCAGGCGGATGCGATGCCCGGTGAGAAAGACATTCGAGGTCGCGCCCAGATCGATGCGCAGCTCGTAGACACGACCCGGCTCCATCAGGACCGGGTGTGCCAGGTATTCGCGATAGCGGGCGCGCAGAATCCCATCGCTGAGCAACTCGGCGCGTCCATCGGGATACACATCTACCAGCTTGCCAGTAAAATCGGTATCGGGGGCGGACGAGGAGACATAGAGTACCAGTTCGATCGGACCCGTCACCTCAACGGGACGCTCAAGCGGCGCTGTAGTATAGCAGAGTACATCTTCACGCGTCTCTATCTCGCGCTGATCATATGGTCCCAGGTCGCCTTGCTGTTTGGGAGGGATATTCGCTCCGGCCCTGGTTGGCACCAGCTCATGAGGATTATAGCGATACACATCCGCCTCTCCCTGCTCCATCTGCGTGGCTGACAGCACACCATCACCCGAGGCGCTGTTCGCCTTCCCGGCGCTCTGCAGATAGTAAGGACAATAGCGCGTATCGGGCAGCGGCCACGCATCCTCTTCACGCCATTGATCGATGCCCATCACAAAGATGCGCACCGGCTTCTCCCTCTCCACGCCATTGTCGAGCCCCTTGAGCCAGCGATCAAACCAACGCAATTGAAGATCGGTCAGCAGGTCCACGGCCCGCTCGCTCACCGCCGCTCCATCCTCGCCATACCGTCGCTCCGCGTGGCCCCACATAAAGTTGCCATGTCCCCATGGTCCGATGATCAGCCGTTGTTGTTGGCGCGCCAGTTCACTTCCACCCCGCCGCTTCATCAGCTGATACTGACGCAGATCGTTGCGCAGAAAGAGATCATACCAGCCAGCGATCGTCAGCGCTGGAACTGTAACGCGCTCAAACACATCTTCCGACAGGGTGGAGCGCCAGTAATCGTCCAGGCCGGGATGCGCCAGCCAGTCAAAGTAATAGGGCGCGACATCGCGCATCGCAGGCTGCTCAACCAGCGGCAGCTGCTCAAAGCGGGCCGGAAAATCGTTCAGCGCCTGCTTCAGCATCTCCATATCCTCGGACGTCGCCCGGCCATCTTCAATGCGCCGCTTCAGCTGATCCGGCACAAAGCTTCCCATCACCAGGGTCAGGGCCACCGCGAGCATGAACGCGCCACCCTGATAGAGATACAGGCCACCGGCGTGCGGAGACTGTGAGGGAGCGATCGCACGCAAGGCAACTGGCTGCGCGCTGGACGCCTGCCACTGGGCCAACGCCTGAAACGAGGCGCCAAACATGCCTACATGGCCCGTGGACCATGCTTGGCCAGCCGCCCAGTTAACGGTATCCACGCCATCACTGCTCTCAAACAGGAAGGGCCTGAACTCGCCCTCGGATGCATAGCGTCCGCGCACATCCTGTAGCACAATCACATAACCGGCCGCCACTACCCGCTCGGCAAACAGATTGATATTGATAGCTATCGGCCTATCTTCCCATCCCGGCAACGGCATGCGGAAATCTTTATTGTACGGATGGCGCACCACCAGCACCGGCCACTGACCCTCGCCCTCTGGACGATACACATCGGTCGCCAGCCTCACACCATCACGCATCGGAATCATCATATTCTGCTCAATCATCATTGCTTCTAACCTTCTTCTCTTGAAAAACCTGTTTCAAGCACAATGCGCAACCAGCACCGAGGGCCATTCCATTTAAGGAGAAAAAAGGCAACCAAACCCCGCGAAAAACGAGCGACATACCAACGAGATACGCCCCGTAGGTGCTGGGCTTGCCCCAGCTTGGAGCCGTCAGGCGACCCCGTCCCCCGAGCACATACCTTTCACCAACGAGCAACATCCCATAGGTGCTGAGCTTGCCCCGGCTTTGTGGATAGAGTAAAGAGGATCGCGAATATCGCGTATTCAGATGTTACAGGCCCCCTCGCACATGAAGACCTGCATTACAGATGAAGCGTTAGAAGACCTGCCTCATGAAGGTGGAGATGGCAATCATACATTATTCCTTCCGTTGCCACATATAACGGCATCACCACCTTAACACACAAAAAACCCATCCGTCAACACCTTCGCCCCCCACCCGCACCATAGGTTCGGAGCTCGCCTCCGATTACAACAAAAAGGGGCATCTACGGATATCCGTAGATGCCCCTCAACAATGCGGCAAAGCCGGTTGGAAACGATGGCTAGACGGTGATGCGATCGAGATCGACGGTCCAGCCGGAGGGCGCGGAGAGCGTGATGGTATTGTTGCCGGCATTCAGGGCGACGGTCATCGTCATCGACTGAACAGAATTCCAGTTGTTATCGTTGGTGCCGTGGAAGTTGATGGTTGTGGAGCCTCCTCCATTTACACTGAGCTGGCCCGAGCGTCCGCTGTCCCCATCGATGTAGTAGAGCGTCAGGGTATAATTTCCGGCGCTCCCCTCATAGATGTTGTTCAGCCGTACATAGGCACCATTGCCGATGTTGCCAACCTTCTGTCCTCCCGAGCAGGCGCTACAACCAACGACGCTGGCGCTGCCACCAAGCGTATTAATAGATGACTCGGCTTCATACGAACCTGCGCCGGTACGAATCACGATACGATCAAAGTCCGGCGCCCAGCCCGATGCGCTGGAGAGCTTGATGCTATTGCTGCCTGCGTTTAAGTTGACGGATACATTCATGCTCTGGACCGTGTTCCAGTTGTTGTCATTGGTGCCGTGGAAGTTTAAGGTGGTAGCCGCGCCGCCGTTTACGCCCAGCTGCGCGGACCTGCCGGTGTCTCCATCGATGTAGTAGATGGTGGCGGTCGCGCTGCCGCTGTTGCTGGCATAGATGCTGTTCAGCTGTACATAGGCGCCGCTGCCGATGTTGCCAACCTTCTGCCCGCCCGAGCAGGCGCTACAGCCAACGACGCTGGCACCGCCGCCGATGGTATTGTTGGCCGCCTCGGCCTCGTAAGACAGCGTACTGGTATTGACGGGGGTCACCTTGAGCAGACGCGAACCATGACCATTGAGGGAAGCGCTAAAGTTGTTGTTGAAATTGCCCAGGTCACTATGGCTCCACAGATCGCGTACGCTGGCGCTGCCGCTAAAGCCGAGATCGCTCCAGTTCGCGGTCACATTGGCGGCGGAACCATTCAGGTTGAAGAGAGCCACGGTATAGCTGCCATCGGTGTTATTGGAGAACCAGACCTGCTGGTTCGATGACTGTGAAACAGGGTGCGCGGCATGGCCCGACTGGTCCACAGCGATCACCTCATCATTGGTCAGCAGCGAGGTGCCATAGCTGTCCAGCTGGGTCAGGTCGTCTCCGGTAAAGAGGGGCGCCGACTCGATGGCCCACAGCGTCATGTACGTCTGACGCTCATCCTGCGAGATGCCATCCAGCGTCCCGCTCCCCACGTCCAGAGAGTCCAGATCATTCCAGCTACCAGGACCGGCGCTGTTGATCCAGGGAACGACATCATTGAAGCGTGCCTTGATCGAGTTGTCCCAGGTTACCAGCGTGCCACAGTAGCACTCGACATCGGTATCGATGCGCCAGCCATTGGCGTACTGCTGCCAGGTGCTGAGATAGTTGTGGTCCAGTGACCAGGAGAGCTCCAGCCAGATCGAGCGGCCGCTCTGCTGCAGCGCCTGGGACCACGCCTGCACATCCGGACGATTATCGGACGCGCTGACGCTGCGACCAGAACCGGGCGTGACCCCGTCCAGCTTCAGGTAATCGACTCCCCATGAAGCAAACTGGTTGGCGATCGAATTGATGTAGGCCTGGGCGCAGGGATTGCTATAATTGATAGCGTAGTTGCCCAGCCAGCCATTGGTTTTGGTCAGTGGCTGCACCACGATATCCTGCGCGTGGCAGCTCGTCCCATAGATAGGATAATTCTGATTGTAGACCTGGGGGTCCATGCCGGGATTGAAGTAGATGCCAAACTTTTGTCCGTTATTATGGACATAATTGCCGATGTCGGCCATCCCGGCGGGGAAACGCGTAGCATCAGCCCTGGGACGGCCGTAACTATCGAATTCGCTCGTCCAGTTGTTATCCATCCACCAGCCAGCATCGATATTGATATACTGATATCCGTGGGATTGCAACTTCTGATGCACAACATCCGACTGAGCCTTGACGTGGGCCGCGTTAAGCCAGATGGTATTGTAGCCGCTATAATTGGTGGATTCGAGGCTCCAGCTGCTCCAGCCCATATACGGCTTCTGACCCACCCCATTGCTGGTCGTAGCCGGGATGTTGAGCGCCTTGCTGCTGGCATGAGCTGCGGTTCCATAACGCGGAGCCATAAACAAGAGGGCCGCCATAGAAATGGCACATAAAAATATCACGGGGATGCGCAAAAGGTTCCGCTGTAAATACATAATCTTGTCCTTCCCTGGAAAAGATCACCATACAACACTGTTTTTTTGTAATGCTAGCGCAATCACTGCGCAACAATCCGGGACCAGTCACTATTGACCTCAGCATGAGGTTCTAAAGTCGTCCATCCTCAAACCGATACAAGGAGGTATGAGCAAGAAAGAACAACATCCCAGCGATTGGCGTGAATGGCGACGACTGCGCGCTTGGCACCTGTATAAGCAGGGCTGGAGACAGAAAGACATCGCCGTTGCCCTTGGAGTAACCGAAGGAGCGGTGAGTCAGTGGATGAGCCGAGCCAGGAAAGAGGGCTCGGAGTCCTTGCGACACCAACCGCCACCCGGTCCTCAGCCCAAACTGACCGAAGAACAGCGAGCCCAGTTGCCTGATCTGTTGGCCAAGGGGGCCGAGCACTATGGGTTCCGCGGCCAAGTATGGACAACGGCCCGAGTAGCAGTGCTCATCAAGCAGCACTTTGGGGTCAGCTATCATCCTGCCCATTGCAGTCGCCTCCTGCGGAGCCTCAGGCACAGTGTCCAAAAACCGGAGGAACACGCCAGCCAACGCAATGAAGAGGCCATTAACGCCTGGACAGACGAGCGCTGGCCTGCACTTAAAAAAAAGCCGAGCACGAACAGCGGCAGATCGTCTTTGTAGACGAGTCGGGCTTCTACCTGCTGCCGATGGCAGTCCGCACGTATGCTCCGGTGGGCCAGACCCCGGTGCTGCGAGTGCCGTTGACGCGCGATCACGTCTCGGCCATCGGGGCGATCACTCCCGAGGGACGCCTCTTCATGCAATCGCAATCCCGTTCCTACAAAGGAGAAGATGTCGTCAGCTTTCTCAAGCATCTGTTGCGCCACATTCCCGGGAAGCTGTTGGTTATCTGGGACGGATCGAGCATCCATCGTTGCCAGGCTGTCAAAGACTTTTTGGCACAAGGGGCTGCGGCTCGTCTTCACTTGGAACGCTTGCCTGCCTATGCGCCCGAGTTCAATCCACAGGAAGGTGTGTGGAACTTGCTCAAACGTCGTGAGCTCAAGAATGTGTGTTGCAAGGATCCCACCGAGCTGAGTTCTGCCTTGTTGCTGGCTCTCGCCCGCCTTCGGCATCGGAAGCAGACCTTGCGTCACTGTTTCGTTCATGCTGGCTACTCACTTTAGTTTTTTATGCTGAGATCAATAACATCTTTGCAAACATCGCTTGCGTTTTAACTTAGCCAGGCACCCCCTTTCCCAAAACTTCTTAAGCAATCGCTTATAATTAATTCAATCAGTGATTGAATTAATTATAAGCGATTGCTCCTCTTCCTGTCAATGGCTATCCATAGCACCATATGCCGGGTAAATATATCGTTGCTACCTCTTAGCCATCTGGTGCCCCAACTTACTCGCGCGTACAACATGCATTAATTGACAATAGTTCATCTTTGAGCTATGCTTCTTATTGATAAACATCTTCTCTGTTTATCAATAAGAAGCATGAAAATTTTGAATGAGTGAGGTTCCTGATGGCAAAACCACCTGTGAGCAATACGGCGCTGGGAGCAGCGATATGCCGTCTAATCGAGCAGTTCCAGCCAGAGCCAACCCGGCTCTTTTATGATCCCCTGGTCAAAGATCTGCTTGCCGCCCCATTCAGCATGCTCATGCAGCTTAAAAGCATGCGCGCGTACACGATCAAACAAACCGACGCCGTCATGCCGGGCCTCTATGGTGTTCAGGTCTGCCGGACACGCTATATCGACGAGGCGGTGGAGCAGGCCCTCACTCAGGGAATTGAGCAGGTAGTAATGCTGGGCGCGGGACTGGATACCCGCCCCTATCGTCTGGCCGGAATGGAACGTGTGCGGGTATTCGAGGTTGACCTTCCAGCCGTGCAGGAACCGAAAAAGAAGCGGCTCCACAAACACTTCGGCCAGTTGCCAGCAAATGTCACCTTCGTCCCCATCGATTTTGATAAACAGAGCCTGGATGCCGCCCTCGGCTCCACAACCTTTGACCTGTTACAGCCCGCGCTATTTGTATGGGAAGGCGTAACGCAATATCTCACCGAGGAAGCAATCCATCAAACGCTCACCTTCGTCGGGAAATCGGCTCCTGGCGGCATCCTCGTGTTCACCTACGTCTTGCGCAGCCTGATCGAGCGACGTTCGAACGTGCCGGGCGCCCAGAAACTGCTGGAGAGGCTGGATAAAGGAGGCTCCCCCTGGCTCTTTGGTCTGGAGCCCTCAGACGTGGCCTCCTACCTCTCCTCCTTTCACCTGAACCTGACAGCGGACGTAGGAAACACTGACTACCAGGCAAGCTATCTCAAACCGCTGGGACGCGAGCTGGTCGTGTCCGAGTGCGAACGCATCGCGAAAGCGACGGTTATCCATCCCTGATTTATCCACTAAAGCGAAATATATTAAATACAATGAGGGACATGGATCATCCCGATTTTCAGAAAATCGGGATGATCCATGTCCCTCATTGAGTGCGTCAGGGGACTTGACATCCCCAGGCTAACGGTCCAGTATCTGTGGTTACTTGACAATAAATTCTTTGGCGAAGCGACGCAGAGGCGTCAGGTCGGTCGAGCTGGGGAAGTCGATGATGATCTCGCCAAATCCCAGCCCTTCGAGGTTGGCGATACGCTGGCGAATCGTCTCGGGGCTGCCGACCAGGGAGTTCTCGTGCAGTCCAGCGCGGGCCTTCTCTGGTACCAGAGCCATGGCCTCCGCATCACTATCAGCGATCGAGCAGAAGGCGCCGGTCGTGCAGTGGATGGTCTTGAAGTCGCGTCCAACGGTCTCGCAGTGCTGCTTCAATACGTCCATCTTATGCTGTACCGTTTTGGTGTCACCGCCAAAGTTACAGGCGTCGCCGTACTGCGCCACCAGCTTCAACGTGACCTTCTCACCGGCACCACCGATCAGGATCGGGATGTGAGGCTTCTGCACGCCCTTGGGCTGGTTGATGGCACCACGTACGTGGTAGAATTTACCCTCGAACTGCGCCTCGTCCTGCTCCCACATGGCAAGGATCACCTGCAGGGCTTCGCGCAGTTGACGCAGACGCGTCGGCGCATCCGGGAATTCGTATCCGTAAGCCAGATACTCATGCTCGTACCAGCCAGCGCCGATGCCAAAGTTCAGGCGACCATGGCTCAAGACGTCCAGCGTACTGGCCATCTTGGCCAGCAGGGCAGGATTGCGATAGCTGTTACAGGCCACGATCTGACCGATACGCACCCGTTGGGTATCGCGGGCCAGCGCGGCCAGCGACATCATACATTCAAAAGTCACTTCCTGGGTCGGCGTTGGAACGGTATGGAAGTGATCAACCAGCCAGACCGAATCAAAGCCCGTCTCATCGGCAGCCTTCGCTACATTGGTCATCGTCTCATAAGCTTCAACAGGATCGTTGATGCCAACCAGGCTCATTGTCCAACCATTGGGAAGAGAAATACCAAACTTCATGCACATCCTCTTTCACAGAGATCAGTCTCTGATCTAAATATCCATACACAACAATACATCCTTGTCCTCATAACATCCATTCCACATCTCCCGAGTCATCCCACATCCTTATAGCCCCCGCTTGATTATAGCCCATGCGCATGACGACACTCAAGGACAAAGCTGCGTTTATGCTTATTATACGGATCAAATGTGTATAAAATATACGCAATTGAAAGAACTTGAAACCTCTCTTCAGCATTTCGCTATCTTGTTGTGGAAGTATCTGTTGAGCACGCTTGTATGCAAAGAATATGAAAATCAGTATTAATAATTAAGACTATTGAAGTTCGTAGCTCCACAACTATATAATACTTAACAGCCAGCTACAGCAAGCGGCAATCACATTGATTGGTGGGACAGTGTCTATGACAGGTGAAAGCAATTTACTAGATGCGTGGAACCAACTGCCATCAGGAACCCGGATGGCCTTTGGGCAGCAGTGGATGGGCCTGGCCGCCGGCGGCCTGCCCTGTGGGTCCTCTATCCTCGATGATCAGGGGCAGGTCGTAGCTCTGGGACGCAATCATGTGTATGATCTCCCGGATAAAGCAAATACCTCCGCCACCTCTCCTCTGCAATATACACGCGTGGCGCATGCGGAAATCAATGCATTGGCATTGGTTCCATCCGATAGAGAACCTCAAAAACTCATCTTGTGGACAACACAGCATCCCTGCATTATGTGCGCCGCCGCCCTGCGGTTCATTGGCATCGGGAAGGTCTATTATATCGCGGATGACCCCTCAGATCGCTCACCATTCAGCAATATTATTGCCAGTCGTGGAAATATTACTTATAAGGCGTTGGGTGACAAGCTATGGTGGATGGTGAGCAATCTGCTCTTTCTGTATAACTCAGCCGTAGAGCGGGGGAAGGATGCCAATAACCTGCGGAAGAATCGCGATCGCTATCCGGAACTCGTTCAACTCGTCCTCCAGATAGCAAAGGATGATCCATTGGGCCAGGCGGCGCGTGCTGGAATAGAGCTACCACAGGCTCTGCTCCCCTACTATCCCACCATTCTGCAAGCAGCTTCAGAATTTGACCTGTGATAACCACCAGGAGGCACCTACTTCGAGGGCGCCTGGGGTAGATAGCGTTCGGCGCGGCCCAGAGGCGTAAATGTGAAACCGATAGGTATCAATATGACCAGCACACCGATGACGCTGTAAACCAGGGCCACGTTGTGGGTCTGGTTGATGATGGCACCACCAAGCAGGGCCCCAAGCGGGATGGCGGACCAGGCCAGGACGCCGGCAATACTCATGACGCGCGCCAGCATGTGGTTGGGAACGATGGCCTGGCGCAAACTGCCGGTGTTGATGTTGAAGAGGACGCCGCATCCCTGCGCCAGTCCGACAAATACCAGCGCCAGCCAGAACCAGGAGGTGAGGGACAGGGCGAGGATAAACAGGCCATCGCACATCAGGGCGATCAGCGCGACCCTGCTGAAAGGCCAGCGCTTACGCAATCTCCCCGCCAGCAGGGCCAGCACAACAACACCGATGCTACCCGCCGTATACAGCAATCCCACCTGGGTGTCGCTGGCGTGCAGGCGCTGCTTGGCGAACAGGACCAGCTGGGCGCCATGGGAGGCCGAGACGAAGTTCACCAGCGCCATCATGATCGAGATGTTGCGCAGCACCGGATGTTCCCAGACATAGCGTAGCCCCTCCATTACGTCGCGGAGAATGTGCCTGCGCTCCCCCTGCTCCTCTTCCCGCCGTCCATTGAAGCTGGTGGCGACCAGCGCGATGGACAGGGCCGACAACAGAAAGGATGAGGCATCAATAAAGATGAGCGTGACCAGGGGCACAAAGGCAACCAGTACGCCCGCCAGCACGGGACCCAGAATGCTGGCCGCCGAGTAGCTGGCCTGGATGCGTCCATTGGCCGATACAAGATCATCCTGATCTACCAGGCTGGGGATGGCCGCGAACTCACCGGCATCAAAGCAGATGTTCAAAGTCGATTGGACAAATCCAACACCGTAGATCCACCAGACCGAGAGGTGACCCAGAGCAGCCATCAGTGGAATCGTCGAGATCACGAGCGCGCGCGCGATGTCCACATAGATCATCATGCGCTTGCGATCCACCCGGTCCATCCACGCGCCCAGCACCAACCCGAACAGCAGATAGGGCAGCATATTGGCCGCCGAAGAGATACCCAGGCTGAGCGCCGAGCCGGAGATGGTATACACCAGCAGGGGTAGCGCGAACAGCGTCACCGAACTGCCCAGATTCGAGATCGTCTGCCCGATCCAATATTTCCAGAAGTCCCAATTGATCTGCTTCTGAGATGCTGATAATTCGTCCTGTTGAGTGCTCATCCTGGCCTCCAATGCCCTTATGCTCAGTGACAATCAATATGTCTGTTAATCCCGCATATCCGACTCTATCTCCCCATCCTGCCACTCTCCACCGGGGCGCTGCAGATAGGGTGGTGCCTGGAAATATGTGATGGATAGGCCATAGACCTGCCCATTAGGATCTGGTTCGGCGGTGGCGAACTCATAGGACAGCTCAAATAGACGCCTGTTAAACTCTTCGGCGCGCTCTGGCGACAGACGATTATGTGGAAAACCGGTCTTGCAGAATATATCGTCCCCATTAGCCGCCAGTGAATCCACCAGTTGATCGCGGGCCTGTGTCAGAAAGTTCAGTGTGCGCTCCATTCCTGAAGCCACCTCGAGCGGGAAATCAAAAATGAACAGGCGCGCCGTACGCGTATAATACTTGGCCGTGATCCCATGCACCAGGCGACGCGCCGCCACCCGGGCCAGTCCAGCCTCCTCCAACACCTGCAGATGATGCCCTACTGTTCCAGCCGGCATCTTGAGTCGCCCACCGATCTGTTTGGCCGTCAGCGGCTCATACTTGATGAGATCCAGAATACTCACCCTCGTAGTATCCCCGATGGCCTTAAACTGCTGCGCCGTATTGACCGTCAATGTAGCAGGCAACTCGGGCATCACCACCTCTCCGCTCTCTCCTATCCCTGTATCAATATGCTCTTCCACAGCTCGTTCTATCCCCAGTCTCTTCATCATACTAATTTTACCAAACGTACTAATTTTACCGTACGTCCCAAATATACCTTACGTTATCCCTGCTGTCAACCTTTGACGCAAGAGCGCTCTTTTTGTTCAGAGAGTGTCTGATTCTCATGATCATCGCCTGCAGCACGCCTGAGCTTTCACCCCTCTGGTGCTCACAAATCCATGGTGTATTGGTGCAACAGGAGCGCATTCGCGCTCCTGTTGCACCAACACAAAACCAGTGCGGGGGCGTAGCGGACGCCCGCGCGGGGGCGCTCACGTGCCCCCAGGGCGACAAGAGTCAGACACACTCTCAATAACTCATAGCAACGTATCTATATAAGAGATGTGGAAAAGGAGGAGGTAATAAAATAACGGACAGGGACGTTAAAACGTTTAAAGCTGATTTCGCTGAGATCAGTAACGCAACGTGTAGATATGTAAGAAAAGCGTGTCCCATAGTACTAATTTTTTTCTCTTTAATAAATCATGGTAAAAAATAGTGTATATTCAAAATATCTAATATATAAGATATCTTTTGCAGTAAGACCTAAATATACTTCCAAAATGCCTTAAGAAAAGGACCTTCAAAGATGTCAACGATTAAAGCAGCATGTAAGGAGGCAGCATGGGTATTTGCCTTAAGTCGTC
This sequence comes from Dictyobacter halimunensis, assembly GCF_036245075.1. Taxonomy (NCBI): domain Bacteria; kingdom Bacillati; phylum Chloroflexota; class Ktedonobacteria; order Ktedonobacterales; family Dictyobacteraceae; genus Dictyobacter; species Dictyobacter halimunensis. The sequence continues at coordinate 2,939,252 of NZ_BSRI01000001.1, read as the reverse complement.
TTGTCATAGTTGTGCTGACGTTTCTTGCAGTTTCGCTATTTCCTTTCCATGAAGCGTTTCACACCATCAACTGCTTCAGCCATACTCGGGACTGTGTGCTTGCATGGATGCGATTTGATGTATTCTCATACATCGATATAGCACGCCGGGGATATACCACTGCAAGAGCTACCGCTTTTTTCCCACTCTTTCCCGCGTTATTACGGTTTCCAGGTAGATTGCTTGGTGGTTCAGACGCTGACTACTATATGGCTGGGATCATTATTTCAAATGTGTTCTTTTTCCTGGCCCTTGTCTTTCTGTATTTACTGGTGGATGAGCTCTTTGATGCCTCCATCGCGCGCATGTCAATCTTTTATCTGGCTTTCGCGCCATATGCACTCTTTTTCTTTATTGGCTATACAGAGGCCCTCTTTCTATTTCTTTGCATTCTGGTATTCTTCTGCCTGCAAAAAGCCATCAAGACCCGCAGGCTTATTTACTGGTTACTGGCCGGCATTGGCGGACTTTTCGCGGCACTCTCACGCTCACAGGGCGTCCTGCTGGCAGTTCCATTCCTGGTCGTGTTTATACAGCAGTATTTTAGCAGGCAAAATTTTTCCACAACGACATGGCGGCAAAAGATACTGGCGTTCATCCCTATTGTCCTCATCCCTCTGGGAGTTGGCATATATATGCTCTATCTCTGGCATACCAAAGGTGATCCGCTGCTTTTTAGCAAAGCAGAGGCACTTGGTTGGGGAAGAAAATTGACGCCACCCTGGATATCGGTTGCCAACGCGATAAAGGCAGCGCTCCTACCTGATATGCTACAGATACAGAATATATTAAACCTCGCCAGCCTTGCCGGTGCGATTATTGCCCTTATGATGGGATGGAGACGCTTACCATTGCACTACACCATTTTCGCGGCACTGCTTATCATATTTCCCTTACTCTATCCTTTAGGGAAAGCCGATGGGCTCACCGCGCTCCCTCGCTATATGCTCATCATCTTCCCCATCGCGATTATCTTTGCCAGCTATAAAGGACCACGCTTTGAGAAGGTACTCCTGGCACTAACCTTCCCCATCTTTACCGTGACCATCCTTCTTTTTATCAGCCATTACTGGGTTGCATAACATATCATAAAGGAGTTCTTCGATTAATGAGTGATCCCGGATTTTTGAAAAATCCGGGATCACTCATAACTCCATCGTTTCCTCTGCCAGGAAAAATCAGAGCAAGGATGATTGCTTTTGTTCGATCAGCACCTCCAGGACGGTGGGTCCTTTGGCTTGCAGATGCTGCTGGATGGCGGGCACCAGGTCCTGTGGCTGCTCGATGCGCTTGGCTTCACAGCCAAAGCCACGGGCGATCTGCAAAATATCGAGACCAGGCAGGTCCAGGCCGGGAATCTTTTCGCCAACCTGTTCGAAACGGGCAAAGGCTTTGAGGATGGCGTACGTTTCGTTGCGCAGGATGACGAAGAGGACCGGCAGTTGCAGTTGCGCGGCGGTCCACAGGGACTGGATCGAGTACATGCTGGAGCCATCTCCGACCACGCAGGCCACCGATCGATCGGGCAGGGCCAGCTTGACGCCGACGGCGGCTGGCATGGCGTAGCCTAGTCCCCCGCTGGCGGTCATGTAGAAGCTGCCAGGGTGGCTGGCTTTGACGTAGCGGCGCAGGATGCCTGCGGTGGAGGGGGATTCGTCGAGCACGACGGTGTCCGCGGGCAGATGCTGTCCAAGGGTATGCATGAGGAAGGTTGGAGAGAGGGGGAGCGCGGGCCTCGGGTACCTCGGGCGCACGGCGCGGCTCTGGCTTCGCTCGCTCCGTGTGCGGCAACTGAGACAACAGCTGCTCAATCGTCAGGGCAATGTGCCCTACTACGCTGCGCCCTACCTGGATGCGGGCAGCCTCATCGGGATCATTGCTGATGTGGATAACATTGGTGCCTTCTTTGACGATGGGTCCCGGTACATGGGGATAGTAGTGGAAGACGGGCCCTCCCACGACCAGCACGGTATCATAGCTGGCCAGCTTCTCGGCCAGCAATTTGGCGGCCGGTGGCAGATCCCCCTGAAATAAGGGATGCGTATCGGGAAAGCCAACGCGGGCTGACAGCGGGGCGCGCCAGACAGCAGCGTTGGTGCGCTCGGCCAGCTCGATCATCTGCTGCCAGGCGCCATCGCGGTCGGCGTCGGCCCCAACAACCATGGCCAGCTTCTGACTATCCTGCAGTTGTCTCGCCACCTCCTGCAGCGCGATCGGATCGGGCGCGATGCGCCACGCAACCTCGTGCAGGGCCAGCGGCTCAACCTCAACGTCCCAGTCATCCATCGGAATGGAGAGGAAGACGGGACCACGCGGCTGCTGGGTAGCCATGTGATAGGCCCGTACGATGGCCGCCGGCACATCCTGCGCCCGCGCCGGCTCATAGCTCCACTTCACATATGGTTTGGGTAGTTCAACAGCATCACGGGCAAAGAGCAGGGGCTCCAGGGCCATCATGGCACGCGTCTGCTGACCGGCAGTAATGATCAGGGGGCTGTGATTATAGAACGCGGTCACGATATTGCCCATGGCGTTACCCACGCCGGGCGAGGTATGCAGATTGACCAGTGCCGCCTGTCCGCTGGCCTGGGCATAACCATCAGCCATGCCCAACACCGACGCCTCCTGCAGGCCCAGCACATAGCGAAAGTCATCTGGATAATCGCGCAGAAACGGCAGCTCGGTTGAACCAGGATTACCAAAAATCGTCGTCAGACCGAGCAAGCGTAATAAACGAAAGGTCTCTTCACGCACTGTCGCCATAAAATGTCCCTTTCCGGCTAAAGATCATTCTCTACTCATTTTTATTCTACCCCATAGGCTAATAATAATGATGGCGCCGGCGATCACACCAGCCGCCGGCGGTAGAAAGACCTCAGCAAAACCGAGGCAGGTGCGACCAACATTCTCTTTCCAGCTCGACTGCAGCAGCGCGAAGAGCACACAAGCCAGCATCAATGCGACAGGCGCGAGTAACAATGGCTTCCAATGAAGCTTCCATTCGTAATATAATTGATCAACGAACACGTATTTCTCCATAAACTTATATGCAGCAGTATCATCTTGTCATGACCGTCTTTAGCTTAATTTGGAATTCTCAACGAAAACTAAACCAGAGAGAGATTTAGACTTCTCTATAGAAGAGTTTTGGGTTTGTTTATTTTTTATGGCTATGATGGCTTTTGTTGGAGAGATATAAGCCTTTTACAGCAGGGCCATTAGAAAGGTTTAAGATGGTGGCGGTTCCTCAAAGAGCGACAGGTGGCACGATCCTTGTGATCGATGATGAAGATGAGATCATTCAATTTGTGCAGGATGTCCTGGAAGACGAAGGCTATCGCGTTTATGCTGCCTGCGATGGTAAGCAAGCCCTACAACTGGCCCGCGCCTATACGCCAGACCTGATTATACTCGATGTTATGCTACCTGGTAGCGATGGCTTCACGGTCTGCCGACAGTTGCGCGAGGAATGGGACATCCCGATACTCTTTCTCAGTGCCAAACAAAGCGATGTAGATAAGCTCCAGGGATTCAGCGCTGGAGCCGATGATTATGTGATGAAGCCGTTCAGCATGCAGGAACTGGTCGCGCGCGTCGAGGCGCATCTGCGCCGGCAGCGCCGCAACCAGCAAAAGGCGCAAACCACCAGGCTGCTACGCTATGGACAACTGGTCCTCGATCTGGGCGCCTACGAGGCGCGCTATGCGGGAACGCCGCTGCCGCTGACGCGCAAGGAGTTTGAACTGATGCAGTTGCTGATCCTGCATCCACATCAGGTGTTTTCACGCGACCTCCTCTATGAGCGCATCTGGGGCCTGGACGCCCTGGGCAATACTGATACCGTCACAGAGCATATCAAGCGCCTGCGCAGAAAGCTGGCCCAGTGTGATCCGCACACAGAGTATATCGGTACGGTATGGGGAGTAGGATACAAATGGAAACTCAACACATCGGTATGACAAAATGCGTGAGCCGTTCGCGACGCTCTGGCTTCAGGCACCTGTTTATCGGCTATTTCCTGGGCGTTTTAACCATCACTTTTCTGATCACCGCCGCGCTTGAGGTGCTGGGCATCCTCTTGATCGCCCTGGGTGTTCAGTATACGTCGATCTTTACCCATAATCGGTTCCTGCAATATCTCGTTATGCTGGCGCTCATTGCGCTGCCTTTTATCATCTTATTGGGCGCGTGCCTGTTCTTTACCCGACGCATTGAGCGCAAGATTAGCCAGCCGGTTGAAGAGCTGATGGCGGCCGTAGAGAAGATCTGCCAGCAGGATTTGAATTTCTCGATTCGCTATCGGGCGCCCAATCAGCTAGGAGATCTCTGCTACGCTTTCAATGAGCTGCGCGACGCCTTGCAGGCCTCTTTAGAGCGCGAGTGGCGCAAGCAGGAAGAGACGCGCACGATGGTGGCGGCCCTCTCGCATGATCTGCGCACCCCGGTTACTATTATTCAGGGCCATATCGAGAGTCTGGCACGCGCAGATAGCATAGAGAAGCGCCTGCAGCGCCTGCAACGCTATCTGCCGGTGCTGGAAGCCAACAGCCAGCACATGACCCACCTGCTCAATGACATCCTGCTGATCTCCGCATTGGAAGATGCCCATTTTACGATCCAGCCAGTCCAGGTACAGCTCGCGGAGGAACTCGCCCACAAATCCCAGGTGTATGCACTGCATGCCTCTATCCATGAAATCACGTTCACATATGGATACCAGCCAACGGGCAATCAAGATCCCCCCGTCGTTGTTGACTTCAATCGCCTTGAACAGGTGCTCGATAACCTCTTTGAAAACGCGCTCCACCACACATCCGCGCACGGCACAATCCGCCTGACCGGCCGGCAAACACGCGATCAGCTCTCACTCGTCCTGAGGGATAGCGGCAGCGGTATCGCGCAGGAGGATCTTCCGCATGTATTTGAGAAATTCTATCAAAGCCAGGGGCAAAAAAGACATAAGGAAACCGGGCTCGGCCTCTATACCAGTAAGCTGCTGATCGAGAAGTTGAGGGGTACCATCATGATCCAGAACCATGCCTGCGGCGGCTGCGAAGTTCGTATCGAGCTACCAATCAGCGCGGTACCTGGGGAGCATACCACCGCATAATCTACTCACACGTCAATACTCACTATTTCCCGCCATCCCCCCTTGACAGCGCGCCTTAATCAGGATATGGTAGGCAGACAACTGGTTATGACCAGCTATAATAGGAGCAGTGGAGGCAGAGCGCCATGATTTCACGACAGTCTGCAACGCCGCTCTATCAGCAGATAGAGCAATACATCGTGCATGAAATTACAGCGGGTACGCTGGCAGCTCACAGCCGTCTGTCTTCTGAGCGCGAGATGATGAAGCAATGGGAAGTGAGCCGGATTACGGTCCGCCAGGCTTTAAATGACCTGGTCTTGCGCGGGTACCTTTATAGTGTTCCCGGCAAGGGATTCTTTGTCGCCAGTAAGCAGGAGCAACCAAACGAGTTCGCGGCGCTGCTCAGCTTTTCAGAGGTTGCCCACGCGCACAAACAGGTCCCCAATAGCCGCGTGCTAAAAGCTCATGTGATTCCGGCGCCAGCGTCTCTGGCCCATCAGCTACAAGTACCTCCTGGCACCGAGATAGTCGAACTGGAACGCCTGCGCTACCTGGATGGACAACCGGTAGGCATCCAATCCAACTGGCTGCCGCATTCGCTGTGTCGTGAAATCCTGAACAATGACTTTAGTACAGCTTCACTCTATAGCCTATTGCGGGAGCAGTATGGGTATCAACTAACACAGGGACGCATGACGATCAGCGCGCGCCTGGCGACCGAGCAAGAGGCGGACCTCCTGGCCCTACCACGACCAGGAGTAGTGCTGACGGTTGATCAGATTACCTATAATGATCAGCAGCTTCCTCTTGAGGTCTCGCTGGGTCTGTTCCATCCTCAACGCTATCCGTTGAGCGTGATCCAGGGTCAGCAGAGCAGGCTCTAACATCCATCAGTCTGATTCAGTATTACAGATAGAGAACAGCGAGGAGACAAAAACGTGGCACGTATTAAGCTAGCCTACATCGGTGGCGGCAGTACACGCGGAGCCGGTACGATGGCTTCATTTATTCACCAGGGCGAAAATTTTGTGGGCTCTGAGGTCGTTCTGATCGACCTGGACGAGGAGCGCCTGCAGATCGTCAAGACGATCGCCCAGAATATGGCCCGGGCACGGGGATTAGATATCAAGATTACGGCCACAACCGATCGGCGCGCGGGTCTGCAGGACTGCGACGCGGTCCTGAGCAGCTACCGTCCCGGTGGCTTCGAGGCCCGCTATCTCGATGAGAGTATCCCTCTCAAACACGGGGTCATCGGACAGGAGACACAGGGGCCGGGCGGCTTCTTCATGGCGCTGCGCACCATTCATGTCATGAAAGAGATCATCCGCGACATGGAGGAGATCTGCCCGCGCGCACGCCTGTTCAACTATACCAATCCCATTAACCTGGTCTCCGAGGCCGTCACCCATCATTCAGAGATAGAGACCTATTCTTTCTGTGAAGGCCCCATTATTTTTAATGAACACTACGCACGCCTGGCAGGCGTGGATCCACAGAAGCTGGATGCGGTATCGATCGGCTTAAATCATGGTTCCTGGTCGATTCGTCATCAGTATGAGGGGCAGGACTTTATTCCAATTCTACAGGCAGCATATGAACGTATGCGTACAGATCCGAGCGTCTCACACGCGACGCTGCGCCTGGTGGAACTGGCCTGCACCATGGAGTCGCTCCCCAATGAATATTTCCAGTATTACTATTTCAAGGATGAGATTCTGGCCGAGCTACAAAAAAACCGACCACGCGCTCCCAGGATATCATGGCTCAGGTAGGAGATTACTGGCAGCATTATCGCGAGCAGGCTCAGAGCGATGAGCCCGAGTTGGACCCTCAGCGTTCACGCGGCGGCATTCACGAATTGGAACTGGCTATCGATGTCATGGATGCGATCTATAACGATCGCAAGGAGATCTGGTACGTCAATATGCCCAATCGGGGCGCGCTGGCCGATTTTCCGTCCGATCTGGTGGTTGAGATGCCGGGCTTCGTGGATCAAAGCGGGATTACGCCCCTGGTCCAGGGACACCTGCCCCGCCAGGTGCGGGGACTGGTCGAGATGCTGGGCGAATACCAGGCGCTGGCAGCCGAGGCGGCATGGAGCGGGAATCGCAAGCAGGCGATTCAGGCCCTGGCCAGCAATCCCCTGGTCTTATCGACACAGAAGGCGACCGCTATTTATGACGAGATGGCGCACGCCCTGCGCGCCTATCTCCCTGACCGCCTTTTACAGTAAGGAGGCTCTCTGACCAATGCGACTGATTGTGACAGATGATCATGCCGAGATGAGTCGGACCGCCGCCCAGTTGATGGCGGCGCAGATCCAGGCCAATCCGACGACGGCCGCAGTGGTGGCCACCGGCAATACCCCACAACAGGCCTACCAGGAACTGGCGCGCCTTGTACGACAGGGGCAACTGGATGTATCGCGGCTGCGTCCCTTCCAGCTCGATGAGTACCTGCATGTGCCGGAAAGCGATCCCCGCTCCCTCTTCAGCTGGAGTAAACGCGCCTTTCTTGATCCTCTCCAGCTGCCCTTAGAACGCTTAGTGCGTTTACGAGGAGACGGTGCGGACAGCGCGGACGCTTGCGCCAGCTATGACCGTGAGGTTGAGGCGGCTGGCGGCTTCGACCTGGCTATCCTCGGCCTGGGTCCCAACGGGCACCTGGGCTTTAATGAGCCTCCATCCGAGCCGGACGCGCCAACACGGCAGGTTGCGCTGACCCCAACTTCGCTGGCCAGTAATGCCAGCTATTGGGGCGAGCTGGAAGTGCCCACGCAGGCATTGACCTGCGGTATGCGCCATCTGCTGGCCGCCCGCCATGTCTTGCTTCTCGTTTCGGGAGCCCACAAACGCGATATTCTGTGGCAGACGATCAATGGCCCGGTGACTCCGGCGGTACCATCTTCGTACCTGCAGCAGCTGCCTGACGCGGTAGTGATCGCCGATCGAGCTGCCTGGCCGTATTTAACAGGTCCGGGCGAGACCCCAACAGAATGAGAAGATAGGAGAATGCGAATGCCGTATATTCTGGGGGTTGATGGAGGCAATACCAAGACCATTGCGCTGGTCGCCAGCCTGGATGGCACCATAATTGGGGCCGGGCGTGGCGGCTTTGGCGATATTTACAATAGCTTCGGGGCCAGCACGCGTGGCTTGACATCGGAGCAGGCGGCCATCGTCAACATTGAGCACGCGGTCAAGCAGGCGCTCCAGCAGGCTCAGGTAGCACCAGATGAACTGGTGGCAGCGGTCTTTAATCTATCGGGGGCCGACTGGCCCGAAGACTTTGAGCTGCTGCATGCCGAGATGCAGGCACGCCACTTTGGGCAGACGATCGTGATCCAGAATGATGCGCTCGGTATCCTGCACGCGGGCTCGCTGGAGAATATCGGGGTATCGGTAGTCTGCGGTACCGGCGCCACAACCGGTGCTCGTGGACCCGACGGCACCATCTGGCACGCCAGTTTCTGGCAGGGACCCCAGGGTGGCGTCGAGCTAGGGGCAAAGGCGCTAAATACGGTCGTGCGGGCGGATCTGGGCCTGGAGGAGCCCACCAACCTGACAGAACGGGTGCTCAAATTCTTTGGCATGGGTAGCGTTGAGCAGATACTACATTATCTGACCAACCGCGATGCGAAAAACCACGGCGCGCCACGCATCGATAGCCTGACGCCGATTCTCTTTGATGAGGCCGATGCTGGAGACGCTGTTGCCCGGCGTGTGATTCAACAGCACGGGCAGGCCCTGGGTGATTACGCCATCGTGGGCGCGCGCAAGGTGGGCATCGAACATAGCGCCTATCCCCTGGTGCTGGCCGGTGGGGTACTGCGCCATAGCTCGCCGCTGCTGGCGGACGCCATCATTAAGCGTGTGCGCCAGGCTTCACCCGATGTACAGCCGACCCGCGCTTACTATGAGCCCATCATTGGCGTCCTCTTCGGAGCCCTGGATATCAGCGGCACACCCATTACCGCCGCGATCCGCGCTCAGTTGCTCGCGACCCAGCCCGACTCCGCACTATTTGACACCATCACACGTAGCCCGCTCCATCCAGATCACCCTTAGCATTTTCAGTACCTCTGCCTCCAGGAGATGCATACACTGCACCCGTATGCGACTCCTGGTGCCTCCCAGGCTGCCTTACACAGCCCTAATGCCTGCAAGATTTTCAATTCGCCCTGATGTCAGGCAACATTTGAGCAGTTTAAGTATACAGCTATCCGGCAGAGATAGCTGCTTCATTCACAGCTATCCCAATGTTGACGTTCCCATTAAAAATTCTTCCTTCACGCTCGCAACACATGTATTATTTTTATGCACTTGCTATTACATACTATTTTTCTTTATAATATTGATGCTATTCACATCAATTCACATCAATATTTCCAAGTTTTGCTCATATACCATATTTTTGACTATATATCCTTTGTTTATCGTGTCAAAGGTCAATATAATGGTAAAAAAATTTTGTGCTGGCTATAAATTTGAGCTGTGCGCGGGGCTGCTGATTATCTGCGCCAGCGTATTGCGTCTCTTTCTCGCCTACAACAATTGGCCTCAGTTGAATGCAGATGAAGGTGTGATGGGTATTATGGCCCGGCACATTCAGACAGGAGATCTCCCCATTTTTTTCTACGGGCAACACTATATGGGAGCACTTGAGGCCTACCTTGGCGCCGGACTCTTCCGTTATTTTGGTAGTTCCACCTTCTCTCTTCGGCTCGGTTTGATCCTGCTATTTGCCATCTTTCTGGCCTGCCTCTATATGTTGACCGCTCGCCTGTATACGCGGCGTTTTGCCCTCTTCATCCTCCTGCTGTTAGGACTTGGCTCCAACACGGTATTCTCGCGACAGTTGAATGCGATTGGAGGCTACATAGAGATTCTCTTATGTAGCACGCTTTCTTTTCTCCTCGCGCAACAGCTCGCTCTTTCTATAATTAGATCGAGCGCTTCTACCATATGGAGAAAGGGGGGATATCTCCTGTGGGGCTGTATCGTTGGGATCGGGATCTGGAGCGATCTGCTGATCTTGCCAGTCGTTGCGTGTTCCGCGCTGCTCCTGCTGTACTTTTGTTGGGCAGAATTGAAACGGGGGCATGTTCTCCTGGTGCTGCTGGGGCTCATCATCGGAGCACTGCCGCTAATCCTCTATAACCTGCACGCGGCACCGAGCCAGGATTCCTGGTCCGTCCTGATCGGGATGCAGGGGGCGCCCACATGGTCGGCCAATACCATGCTGCAACAGATCAGTTACACCATACTGTACAGCCTGCCAGCGATTACGGGCAATCCTTTCTGCCATACCGATGACCTGCCGGGTCTGAAGGTTCTGGGATTTGAGCCCGTACAGTCGATGGACCCCACTTGTATCGTTGTCAGGGCAGGCTGGTCATGCATCTACCTGGTATTATTGCTGTACGCGACCATCCTGCTGGGATGCCAGGTGTGGAGACATTTTTCCGCCCGACAACAGCGTAAGAAAGCGGGGGATGAGACACTCTCAGACGGTCTCATTCGCTCCTGCACTGCCCTGGCCATCACGCTGCAGGCAGTGTTAACTCTGTATTCGTTTACGCGTAGCCATGCTCCTCTCGATGGAGCCTCGGTCTACGCCCGCTACCTGATCTGCCTCTGGATCGCGCTTCCCATCTTGCTCTGGCCCTTGTGGGATTTCGTGTCTAAACGCCTGATTATACATAAGGTGAAAGACCTCCGTGTCATGTTGATCATCGGACTGGTGCTGGTCATGATTATCAGTCTGAGCTATGGCACGTACGAGACACTGAGCGAGGTGCCGCAAGCCCGGGCCGCCCACCAGCAGGAAGAGGCACTGATCACCGCCCTCTCCCAACACCACATCACCCACGTCTACACCGATTACTGGACCTGCTACCGCCTGGCATTCCAGAGCGCAGAGCGCATCACCTGCGGTGTAATCACAGATGATTGCTCATTTCAGCCCGATAAGCACAATAGATATCAGCCGTATTTTGATATGACCCGGCAGGATGCGCACGCGGCTTATCTATTACCGCCGGATACCTCATGCGCACCCGATCTCCAGCAACAAGGACTATGTTCCCACTTCACAGTCGGCGCTTACGCCGTTTTCGACGCGGAGCAAATATGCACTCAATCGCTAGCTTTTAAGCCTGCTCAACCATTTATCGGAAACCTCTTTTTCTAGATCGATGCCACTCGCCCTGGCTAATAAGAGTATCTGGCAAAAGACGTCGGCAACCTCGGCATTGAACTCGGCTTGAATTTCTTCCGGGGACTTGCCTTTTGTACGTGCTCTTCCTGACAACATCAGGTAGGATTGGGTGAGCTCTCCGACCTCTTCCTGTAGCTTGAGCACGAACCAGGTAGCGTCACGCTCGATATTGAATCTCTCGGCATACCGCTGTGAAACCTGCTCGACACCTTCCGCTATCTCGCTCAGCTCCATCTATCGCTCCTACTCATTCGCGCTCAACTGGTTATCCGCACCGCCTGGAAGATGTTGCAGCGCGTCGCTGGCACGCTGAATGGCGTAGCCGAGTCCGATCGTTTGCGCCAGCGCGTGGGCCTGCTCATAATAGTCACGGGCCTGCTGCGTCTCTCCACGCGCCTGGCAGATGCTGCCACTGCTAAAGAGAGCAAAGATCTGGGCCCTTTTGACATCCAGGCGCCCCGCCAGCTCAAGAGCCTGCCGGGCATGCTCGCTGGCACGATCTAGCTCTTTCTGTTCCAGATAGACATCGGCCAGGGTCACATGGGCGAAGGGCAGGTACATCTGCATCCCGCACATCTCGGCCATGCGCAATGACTCGCTGAAATAGCGTTGGGCTTCTGATAGATTGCCCTCTCGTTGGGCGTGAAATCCAAGATGACGCAGCGCCTCCGCCGCCTCCCTTGCGTAGTTGTATTGTTGTGCCAGATGCAGCGACTGCGTGTAGTACTCGTGTGCCTGCTCAGGCTGATCAATAATATCTTCAATCAGGCCCAGATGGAAGAGGCTCTCGCTGATGCCGCGCTGATCCTGCAGATCGCGCCTGCGCTCCAGGGCTTCCTGAAAATATCCCTGTAACAGCGAGGGATCGCCCTCGTGCCGGTTCGAGGCCGCCGTGTAGCCGGCGAAGCCGATGCTATCCACGGCATCGGCGATAAGTCGCGGGTCGTCCGCCTGCTTCGCGAGCCGCCTTGCCTGCTGCAACAGCTCGATCGCATCATCCTCGGGCGCGTTCTCAAATTGTGTCTTGAGGGTCAGCATACGTCCATAGCACAGCAGGAACCGCGCGCGGGCGGCCGTGGGCACCTCTGGTAGCTCAAGTAGCGACTGACCGGCCCGCAATGTATGCAGCGCCTGCTCCAACCGGCCAACCGTAAAATAGGAGGTCACAATGTACTCCATCGTCTCCAGCACTGCATCAAACTGCTCCGGCAAGGCTCGCGCCCCCTGATGTTGTTGCGTCATATACCCTTTCCTTCTCTTTTCAGCATTTCTGAAATAGAGTATAACAGATGCCGCCGCTGGCCATACCCTACTTCAGAAATCCACCCCGCCAACTGGCGGCTACCTATAGAGGCTGATCAGCGCGACCACGCCAAAGATGGTAATTACCAGGCCCGAGAGACGATTGATCCACAGCAGCCAGCGCGCGTTGAAACGTCCTCGCACCAGACTGATGCCACCGGTCAGGAACAGCCACCACAGTGCTGAACCAAGGAAGACGCCCAGGACAACGAGCAGGGCGCTCACAAAATTGCTGTTCCCACTCCCCACCCCCAGACCGGCAAAGATGGCGGCAAAGGATAAGATGGTCATCGGATTAGTCAGGGTCAGCAGGAAGGTTGAGAGATAGGCCCCCGCCCAGCCACCGACGCTAGCGATGCTGGCAGCCCATTCCGCTGGCCTGGTGAGTAGCGTCTTGATGCCAAGATAGACGAGAAACAGGCCGCCAACCAGGCGCACCCAACCCTGCTGGTGTACCAGGAAACTGGCAATGACGGTCAGCCCGAAGCCCGCGATACAACCATACAACCCATCGGCGCTGGCCACGCCCAATCCCGAGATCAGCCCGTAACGAAATCCCCTGTGCAGCGTGCGTTGCATACACAGTACGCTCATCGGCCCCACCACAGCGGCAACCGATAGGCCAATCAACAGGCCACGCAACAGAAAACTGAAATCCATCTCCACTCCTTAAATCAGGAACGACCCGCTCTCATACACACAAAAAGAAGCCGCCAGACCTGCGCGGGAGGTCTGGCGGCTTCTTTTCTATCTGCTTCTTTGTACTCTCTAACGATCAGGAAATGAAGAGCATGCGCAGCGAACCACACCTCCAACGGAGCTGGTTTCCCTGCTGCTGCTGAACTGCTGTCAGGCGTATGCGATTGTCACAACACAATTCAGATCGGCTCATGCATTCTCTTCCATCTGATCAATCCAGCCCACGCAAGCTGGACGAGCTAGCAGAAGTGTACCACGCCCGCTCCATCTTATGCAAGGCATCGACTCTATAGAACAGCTGTGGGCCCTGTCACATGTAGAGCTTCTCTATCAGAAAAAATCAATTAGGGCCGATTATGTCCAATTGAACCTGTATACTCAAAAAATAATATTCATTGGAGGGCAAACATGTCTGACATAAGTGATTTCGATTTCTTTCTACATACCTGGAACGTTGTCAATAAGCGCAAGAAGGTGCGCTCTCTCTATGAAAATCCTGAGGACAATCAAGAGGCTGAATGGGAAGAATTTACGGGCGTTGCGGGTATGGGCACCCGGTATTGCGATGGGCGTGTGATGGTCGACCATTATGAGGGCACCTTACCCTCTGGACAGATCGTCAAGGGCGTCAATGTGCGGGCCTATAATCCCGAGACGGGCGAATGGTCGTTCATCTGGCTCGACAATCGCCAGGCTCCCGATTTTGAACCCCTGGTTGGTAAATTCGAGCATGGAGTTGGCCGCTTCGATAGCTTCATCACCACAAACGATGGCAGGCACGTGCTCGTTCGCTTTCAATTGGATCAGTTCACTGAAAATTCCTTCCGCTGGCAACAGTTTTTCTCGATGGATGACGGAAAAACCTGGGATGTGAACTGGATCATGGAGTCAACCAGACGACAGTAGTGTCCCTGGCACCACACCTTCAGACCGCGCGTGGCATCGGCGTCTACAGCCTTCAGAACTACTTCCGGCGGGCAACAGCGGCATAGCCCTCGTCATGGACTATGCCGCCCTTCTCGAAGCAACCGCCAGCGCTAGCATCCAACAGTTGAGCTAGCTCTATCAGCACATCAGGAAAACACACGAAGAATAGAGCTGTAAACCCATCAACATAGAAAGGGTATGGTAATATGAGAGCCATATCGAAGCACTCTATTATACCTGATAAAGATAGAAGGAAATATCTATGCCTCACGCGAATAAGGAAGACGAAAAGAAAGCTGGAGCAATCGTCGTGACCGGCGCCAGCCGTGGCATCGGAGCCGCCACTGCCAGGCTCGTGAGCGCGTCTGGCTTCGCCGTCGCGGTAAACTTCACCCATGGAGAGGCAGCAGCCCACGAAGTTGTTGCTCAGATCGTTGCCGCTGGCGGCCGAGCCACCCCCATTCAGGCCGACGTGGCGCATGAAGAGGATGTTCTGCGCCTGTTTGAGACAGCCGAGCGCGAGTTAGGTCCGCTACAGGGACTGGTAAACAATGCCGGCATCACTGGTGGCTTTGCGCGCGTTGAAGATGTGCAAGCCGAAGCGATCACACGCATGCTCGCGGTCAACGTCACAGGCACCATCCTCTGTTCGCGAGAAGCCGTGCGCAGGATGTCCTTGCGCCATGGTGGCTCGGGTGGCTCTATCGTCAACATCTCCTCACTCGCGGCGCGCACCGGCGGCTCCGGCGAATGGGTCCACTACGCCGCCTCCAAAGGCGCGATCAACAGCTTTACCATAGGGCTGGCGCGCGAGGTCGCCAGTGAGGGTATCCGCGTCAACGCCGTTGCCCCCGGCCTCATCGAAACCGATCTGCACGCCACCAACGGCGACCCCGACCGCCCCCAGCGAATGAGCCCGACCATCCCCATGCAGCGAGCGGGCACACCCGACGAGGTCGCCGCCGGTGTCCTCTGGCTGCTCTCACCCGCCGCCTCCTACACCACCGGTGCCATCCTTGAAATCGGCGGCGGCCGTTAACATGATAAGCAGCTTTTTGCTCTCTAATCGCCCAGCATGAGCGCATGCTGACATTTGCCTACGCAACTCTGGCTGGAGATCACACCCACTAAAAAATAAGGCGTACGATCCAGCTGTGCTGTGATCGTACACCTTGCTTGGTTATTCAGACGGTTTTGGCTCGATTGGCAACCCGGCTTCTTTCCAGGCGTCCCAGCCTCCGGTGAGGGCATAGGTACGCGGCCAGCCGGCTCGTCTCAGTTCTTGCGCCACACGGGCGCTTGTCTCTTCGTTCCGTCAGGTGCAGTAGCCGATGAGCCAGCTGTCGCGGGGCAGTCCTAGCTCCGTAGCGTCTGTCACCGCCTTTTCAGGCGAGATGCGGATGGCGCCCTTCGCCTGCTCGTCGCTCGCGCCATAGGGACGCAGCTTGCGCACATCCAGGATGAAGACCGGCTCTTTCCTGCGCCAGAGATCAAGCAGCTCATCAACCGAGATGCGGATCGAGGACTGCGGCCCGCTCGTCTTCACCGTCTGGGCTACCTTCGTCTGGACACTGCCAGTACCATCTCGCTGCTCCTCCATCGGCGCAGGCGGCGATAGCAGAGGGACCGCGATGGGCCGCCGTCGTGGACTAGCCTCCTTCGGTTCACCGCCCTGATCGCTGCCATGCGGCTGCGCCTCCACCGGCTGCCTGTCATGGTCACCTTCACCACGGGGAGCCTCTTCCGGCTCGTTGTCGGGTCTGTTCGCAGTCGGATGTGGAGGTCCACCGCGCTTCTTCTTCCGCGCCAACAGGAACATAGGAGCGCTCCCATGCACGACTACGGAGAAGAGTACGACCAGCGCGCAGATCGGGAACAGCGCCTGCGAACCCGGCAGGCCTGCGAAGACCGGCAGCAGGATTAGCAACAGCGAGCTGAGCCCGCGCGGTCCGAACCAGGAGATGAGCAGGCGATCGCGCAGTGCCAGCTTCACGCGCGCCAGGGAGATCAGGAAGGCCACCGGGCGCACCAGCAGGGCAAGCAGCGCGAATAGAATAAGCATGCCGTTGATCTGCCCCAGGCCGCTCCAGATCAGCGAGCTACCGAAGAGCACAAACGTGAAGAGCAAGGTCATCTCCGCCGTAGTCTCACCGTACTCAAGAAAACAATCGCAGAGCTCGACATCGAGCAACGAGATGGTCAGGCCAGCGGCGAAGGCAGCCAGAAAGCCACTGCCATGCACGGCTTCCGCCGCCGCGTAGGCGGTAAAGGCGATCCCCAGCGAGAAGATCGACTCGTAATCGCGCCGAATGCTGACGCGCCTGCGAATCAGATCCAGTGTGGCCACACCAATAACGCCCACCAGAATACCCGCACCGGGACCCAGAATCAGCAGATCGAGCGCCAGCTTCGCCCACTCAGACGGCGTGGCGGAGGTCTTAGGATCTAAGAAGACCATCGCCACCAGCACGATCGGCAGCAGGACTATATCGTTCAGGCCGCTCTCCAGGCGCAGCACCAGACGCGCGGTTGCGGGGATCCCTTCGCGGCGCAGCAGTCCACGTAATAACACGGGGTCGGTTGATGCCAGCGCCGCCCCCACCAGCGCCGCAGCCGCTGGCGCCAGTCCCAGCAGTCCCCAGCCCGCTATCCCTACCAGGAAGGCCGAAAGCAGCGTGCCCGGTCCGAGCACAAGCAAGACCAGGGGGCCGGATTTCTTGATCTCAGAAAAATCCAACGCGATAGCATCGGTAAATAAGACCAGGACCAGGCTCAAAGTTGATACAATACGGATGCTAGGAGAATCGATCGTAATATGCAGCACGTTCAGGCCAACCGGACCCAATGCCGCCCCCAGGGCCAGAAAGGCCGCGACCTGGGGAAAGCCACTCTTCTCAATCACTCCAGAGAGGAGGGCAGCTATAATAATGACCACGCCTACCAGAGCCAGTATGCTTACCAGAGACTCGGCGCTCATTTCATTCATCAGCAACTCCCGCTTACAAATAACAAGAATCAGCCCAGCGCCATAAAGGCTTTCTGGAATCTTAAATCACACATTGGAATGGATGGATCACAGAGCAATCACGCTCTATATCGCCCACGCGTTTCTCTTATTGTACACACACGCCCTCCCTCAATGTGAATACGAGCGCCTATGCTACAGCCTCTGACAACTATGGGAGATGCTTATGATGGATAGAACAATTGAACAGGTCAAAAATATTCTCCACCTTTGCCATAAAAAATCTTAATACTGGATATAGCCTCTATGTGCTTGTTTTACCGAGAAGGGACTGGTACGCTAAGAAGAGCTTCACGAGAAGAAATGAGGAACTTATGAGCCAGATTAACCGTATCTTCGAACCCGTTCTGAACAAACACTACGGCTGCCCACAGGGAGTGATAGGACGCTTTGTGGGTGAATTGATGGTGCGCCAGCATGAGAAAGAGACAGCCTGGACCGTCTCAATAGCCAATGTACAGCCGACCGATCGTGTGCTAGAGTTTGGCTTTGGAGCAGGCAAAGCCATTCAACTATTAGAGCAAAAAGCAACGCATGGCTCCGTGTATGGCATTGATCTCTCTGCCACGATGGTCAAACGTGCCCAGGAGCGCAATGCGCGCGCCGTCAAAGCTGGACGGGTCACGCTCCAGCAAGGAGAGGCCACGCGACTCCCTTTTGCAGAACACTACTTTGACAAAGTAATCAGCATTCATACCTTTTATTGGTGGTCAGAAGAACCCCACACGATCCTCACAGAAATGTTCCGCGTTCTCAAACCAGGAGGTACGCTTATTTTCACGTTCGCGCATGGGAAAACGGACGAGGAGCGAGACTACTACGATCAAACATTCATCGAAGAACAAGTGTTTACACCGATGAAAAGCGTCGGGTTTACAGCAGTATCATCCAGGCCAGGTCCTATCTCTCGTCAGTTCAAGCACATCGCCGTGTTGGGGACCAGACCCTCCGCTTCATAAAGAAGCTACAAGAATGATACTTATCACAATGGCCCAATGACTTCTAAAAGCTAGACGACAGCCCGCACATCACGCAGCAGCTAACCAGTCTTTCGCGCGATGTGCGGGGCAAAGCTGTCGTTTTCACACGTATCCTGGACCTACCTCGATATGGACACGTATCCTCCCACACCATGGATTTGATTCGCCTTACACGGTGGCCTGGGCGATGGGTTCGAGCGAGACCGTCCACAATCTCTGTGCGGTGTCCGCGTCAATCGCCCACTGCTTAACGCCGTCGCTATTTTTGAACAAGTCGGCATCATTGGGTACCGTATGGGCCTCCTGACCATCGGTAAGATAGTGCCCGCCGGTGTGTGCGAATTCGGGAGCAACTGCCGCGACGAGGGTAGTAGCGGCGCCTTGCTCGGCAGTCTTGTAGACGAATACTCCCGAGGCTTCGGCTTCTGCCAGGTAATCTTTTTGCTTCTGTGTGAAGTCTCTTTGCAGCCCGGTGGAGACACCGCCAGGATTAACAGCGTTGGCGACGATGTTGTCAGCGGCCCAGCGGCGCGTAGCTTCGACCGCGAATAACGAGTCGGCGGTCTTGGACTGCGCGTAGGCCGCCTGTGGGTCGTATTCGCGTCGCTCAAAGTGGATGTCGTCGAACACGACCGGTGATCTCATATGTGCTGTGGAACTGACTGAGACGATGCGTGCTTCGCCACGTTCGCGGGCGCCAATGGCGAGGGCGTCATGCAATCCGAGGCTCAGGGTGAAGTGCCCAAGGTAATTGGTGGCGAACTGCAGTTCCCAGCCCTCCGTAGTTCGGGACAGCGTGCTCGGAAGGGTCCCTGCATTGTTGATCAGTAGATGCAGTGGCCCATTCCAGTTCTGGACAAAGCTGGCTACTGAGGCTTGATTAGAGAGATCCAGAGCGGTGACGTGCACACGCTCATTCCTGGTAGACTTCACAATGTCCTCAGCGGCCTTCGTGCCAGCGGCGATATTGCGGACTGCGAGGGTAACTTCCGCGCCCGCACCGGCGAGTGCGCGAGCGGTCTCCAGGCCAATGCCAGACGAGGCACCGGTGACGATAGCACGGACATTGGTAAGGTCGAGACCAGCCACGACATCCTCAGCGGTGCTTGTAGCGTTGAATCGGGTTGTGATAAGTGAATTGGGCACTGTCATGATAACCTCTTGAAAGGAAATACGAGTAGTTAAATGAGTGCCTACATACTCATTTAACGGGAAAATTTTTAAGGCCCGGTCACCGCGTTCCAGAAAGCGGTAAAGCCAGCATCCCAAAAGCGGTCGGCCTCTGAAGGATGGTGCGCGATAAACTCAATTGTCATATTCATGAGAGAGAGGAGTAAGGCTGTGCCAAATGCATAGGGCTGATCCTTGAGAGCGCCATAGGCAAACAGTTCCTGGACTATTGCATGAAGAGCTTCGTATCCTTCCATACTCAGGCGCCTGGTCTGCTCCTGGATAGAATCCGAAACGCTCAATTGGGTTATGACTTTGTATTTATCAGGATGGGCAATGCCGAATCTGACATACATGTCCCAAATATAACGAGCACGAGCCTCTAAGCTTGCCTGGGCGGGATAGGTGTCAAGCATATTTGCTCGCACTTCGGACTTCAATTCCAAATACAATTCATTGAGTAGCGCCTCCTTGGTCTCAAAGTAGGTGAATAGTGATCCTTCTGAGACTCCGGCTACTTTAGCGATTTTAGAGGTAGAGACACTCAAACCTTGCTCGGCGATCAGCTGAATTGCCGCCGCAAGGATAGCATTGCGTTTCTCTGGACTTTTGGGTCTTGCCATACACTCCTACCAATCGAATAATGACTGAGTACACACTCATTATAAAGCCAACGGAAGTTTTTTGCAAGGCTGACGTTGTCCATAGCCCAGTTTGGCAAGGTGGTCGGCCCTCACCCTGAGCATACCAATATATTCTACTTTCACAGCTATCCGCAAACAGAATTAAGTTATACACCGCACGTCGCGCAACAGCAAGCCAGTCTTTTGCGCGATGTAGCTATTCAAATAGTCCGAGGCTACCTGATACTCGTCCTTGCTTACACGCCGATAACCACGCTTTCCATCAGAGGTATCACACATGAAATAACGGAAAACCCGTTTGCTCGGAGCCCGTTCATTGGGCCAGCGCACAATCACCGTGGCGCTTGACAGCTCGACCCATTGCAGCGTGTCTATGTGTAGCGCATCCATTTGCATAAAAAACGCTCCAACTGCGAACAGGCTAACCTGTCGCCAGGACACACGCCGCCTCACACAGCCGGTTCGTACCAGCAAATCATGCTCACCAGCTACAATCTCAACAGAGCCATCTAGCATTGTCAGGCCGGCCACAATAATCGTTATCAGAAACGAAAAAGCTGCAATGCCAACACCAACCATCAACAGGATACTAACAGGGGTTGACCCCAATGGCGGATGGGCATAAACATTGTCTCTAATCAAAAGTATAGCCGGCAATGCACCTATGCCGAAAAAAACCATGCTTACTCTTAAGGCGATATCGACTATCCGAGGCCGTTTTTTTAATGCCAGAGTCGTCAATGGTCGCGATGCTGGCTGTGGCTGTGGTTCATAGAGCGGACATTGCTGTGCATTCAACCTTGCTTGCTCGATTTTGTGCCAGTTATTACGCCAGCCCACGAAACAGACTTTCAAGAAAAAGATGGCATTTATAGTCACAATGGTATACAGCACAATCATAACCCAATTGCCTATGGCTTTAGGGCCGGTCAAAAAAGATTGGAGTTGAAGAGAAAAAACCCAGGCCAGAAATAGCACAGCTAAAAAAAGTCCGAAGCAGAGCTGTGCATAACCCATTTTATCGGGCTTAATCATTTGATCTTCCTGCAACATCAAAATATCCAGGTCTATTCATTTGAGTCTGATTCATTTCACGCCATGCTGCACGCCTCCTGGCTATCTCTTTTTTGACCGTCAATAGCAAAGCCAAACTACCTAAAGCCCACACCATAATAAAAAACCATAAAGATGATGAAGCTTTACCAGACATAGCCGCATCAAAAATGTCATGAGCCCCAACAATTATCATGCACACATAAGCTGCAATGACGCCTCGATAAGAGCGGAGGTATCCTCTTTCGTCAGATTTATTCTTCAACTTATATCTCCCAAGCAACTCAATACCGCTGTGAATTTTTTGATTCTCTGTCCTGGCAGACCTGAAATTAAGAGTTTTCCCTATAAATGCAATAGGGAAAACTCTTTTCTATTTGAATAATCTTAAATTAGTGTGCCGCACTAGAAGCAAGAGCGATAAACATAGCTATAAGCAGAGCACCACCTATAATTCCCAGAACGAATGCGATAATTGGTAGAATAAGGACTGCCAGGGTAGCCCTTCCCCCGCTTAAGCGGTGAACGGCCATGGTCATCAAAATCATCAGAACATACGTATAGATGCTGACCGCGAAACTTAAAAAGAGACCCACAAATGGAATCAGCATCAGCAATCCACTGATAATCTGGATCGGAACATAGAAGAGCAAGGAACTATAAATGTACTCGATGAATTCTCCCCGCCCCTTGAATAGTTTGGCGATAAAGTAGTAGATTGTCCAGGAAATGAACAAAGAGATGGGCGTTGAAAAGAGCGCGGTCAAACTGCCCTGCAGAGCCATTCCTTTATATATATCCACAAAGCTGGTTGTGCCGATCTTTGGTGGATTGAACAATGATAAAAACGTCGGGAGCACGAAAGCATAGGTCGCAAAGCTGATCAACGCTCCAATAATAGCGATGAAAGCAACCTGCACCCAGATAATATTCCAGGCCGCCTTCTGCTTCTCCTCGGCAAAGGTAGCGACGCTCGGCCTCGTCAAAACTCTCAGATACTGTTTGGGGAGCTGCTTGATCGCCTCACCCAAAGGCAATGGCTGACGATTATTAGGCCTGGGGGGATAAGGCTGTCCGTTTGGCGGTGGCGGATAGCCATAGTAAGGATAAGCAGGCGGCGGATAGCCATATCCTGGATACGGCTGTCCGTTTGGCGATGGGGGATAGCCATATCCTGGATACGGTTGTCCGTTTGGTGGCGGATAATTATGGTAAGAGTTGGGAGGTGAAGGATAGCTATTCCCAGGATAAGCTTGTCCACTTGGCAGTGGGGAATATTCACGATAGGGCATTGATCCATCAGATATGGGATAATATGCAGCATCGGGCTTCTCATCTGGCTGCGGGGAATTCGCTGCTGGATTATTATCCTGAGCAGGCTCTTCAGACATATGAAATCCTCTTTTTCTCTGCAAACGTCTAATTCGACAGAGAGCTTAGAATAAAAGCTATTAAGGCTTTTTATTCTAATAGAAACGTATCGATTAAGCAAATATTCAACCACAAATGAGGAAATATCAGCAGATTAGCTATGGTTACATACCTTTTCTCAATATACCTTCTATAAGAGGCGCACCTCGCACAGATTTCTCTTGACTTATCCTTTTTTAGTGGTTACTATTTATTCAATCGATTGAATAATTTTTTCTGTGGAGAAAGGGATCATTTTGGTCAAGCTGGAGCCGGTCAGCACGCGGCGTGGGGGTATTATCGAGGCGGCGATGCGCGTGCTGGCGCGCGATGGCATCGCGGAGACGACGACGCGCAAGATCGCGGCCGAGGCGCAGGTCAATCAGGCGATGCTGCGCTACTATTTCGGAAGCAAGGATGAACTGCTGTTCGCTGTGCTGCAGACACTGATGCAGCAGACCGGCGAGATCGTAGGCTCGGTCGGCTTCGATGGTCGCACACTGCCCGAAGCCATCGGGCATGGTCTGCGGGCCTTCTGGTCCCATGTCGAGTCTCATCCTGAGCAACAGATCATCCAGTATGAGCTAACGCTCTATGCCCTGCGCCATCCTGAGTCGGCCTGGCTGGCCCGCCAGCAGTATGATGGCTACTGCGCGGTCGTCGAGGAGCTATTTGAAAAGGGTATACAGGACACGGGGCAGACCTGCGTAATCACGACGGCCGAACTGGCACGCTTCGTGGTGGCCGGCATCGATGGCCTGATCTTGCAATTTATCAGCGATCGCGATACGGCCAGGGCCCGGCGCGACCTGGAGCATCTTATTATATCGGTCACCTTATTGGCGCTACATTCCGACGGGCAACCATCATAGCATCTAAAGGAGCTACGCCATATGAGCATATCCACCGATCCCCTCGCATCCTCTCCGGCACAAACACAGGAGCCGCGTGGCTATCAATACTATAAGAAAATACTGGCAGGTCGGACGCTACCGCTGGCCTACCTGGATCTGGATCTGCTGGACCAGAATATCCGGGCCGTGGCAGAACGATCTGGCGGTAAACGTATCCGCGTGGCCTCGAAATCGGTGCGCAGCGTGTGGGTGCTCAGGCGCATCATGGCGGCCGATCCCTGCTTCCAGGTCATCATGTGTTTTACGGCCCGCGAGGCGGTCTACCTGGCATCCCAGGGCTTCGATGATCTGTTACTAGGCTATCCCACCTGGCACGAGCAGGATATCGCGGCGGTGGCCGCCGCGATCAAGGCCGGGACGCGCATCACGCTGATGATCGATAGCGTTGCGCATATCACCCAGATCGAGCGGGTCGCCAGCCAACACGAGGTAACGATCCCGGTCTGCCTGGACCTGGATATGGCCTTGCACCTGCCCCGACTGCATGTGGGCGTATGGCGCAGTCCGCTGCGCACGGCGGAACAGATGCGACCGGTGCTGGAAAGCATCGCGGCCGCATCACACGTACTGCTGGATGGCATCATGGGCTATGAGGCCCAGGTGGCGGGTCTTGGCGATAACTATCCCAAAAGCGCGACCAAAAACGCGCTGGTACGCTATCTGAAGGGACGCTCGATCCGCGAGGCTGCCGCGCGCCGATCCGCTGCTCTCGCCATCATTCAGAGCTATAACCTGCCGCCGTTACGCTTTGTGAATGGTGGCGGCACCGGCAGCGTCCATACCACCCGCGCAGAGGAGGCCGTCACCGAGATCACGGTCGGCTCCGGCTTCTACGCACCTGCTTTATTCGATAATTATCGCGACTTCCGCTATCAGCCGGCGGCCGGCTTCGCCATTGAGATCGTGCGCCAACCCACGCCCAGCATCTATACCTGTCTGGGCGGCGGCTATATCGCCTCGGGCGCCGTGGGACGCGATAGATTGCCACAGCCCTATCTACCAACCGGGGCACTCCTGGAACCGTTGGAGGGCGCCGGAGAGGTGCAGACCCCCATCCACTACACCGGACCAGAGAAACTCCAACCAGGCGATCCGATCCTGCTGCGTCATAGCAAGGCCGGCGAGCTCTGCGAACGCTTTAACTCTCTGCTGCTCATCTCTCACGGCACAGTAGTCGATGAGGTCACCACCTATCGTGGCGACGGTCAGTGCTTCCTGTAATATCTATTTTCATCTATTTAAAGCCTGTATCTACATTTTATTTGATGCGAGGAGACTCCAATGGCCACAGAACAGACACTCCACTGGCACAACTGGTCCGGCTCTGTCCGTGCCAGCCTGCAACAAGTGGTCCAGCCATCCGACATCGCGGAACTAGCTCGCCTGATCCACCACTACCAGAGTACAGGACGCCATGTGCGCGTGGTGGGGGCTGGTCACTCGTTTACCCCGCTGGTCGAGACCGACGATATCCTGATCTCCCTCGATAATCTGCAGGGCATCGAGGAGGTTGATGTAGAGGCGGGGACGGCCACGGTGCTGGGTGGCACGCGCCTGAAGGAGTTGGGTGATGCCCTGCTGGCCCATGGCGTGGCACAGGAAAATCTCGGGGACATCGATGTACAGAGCATCGCGGGCGCCATCAGTACCGGCACGCATGGTACCGGCGTCCGCTTCGGCAACCTGTCCACGCAGGTTGAGGAGCTAACCTTGGTCACTGCCAGCGGCGAGGTCCTGGTCTGCTCCACCGAGCATAACGCGGAGATCTTCAAGGCCGCCCAGGTCTCGCTAGGCCTGCTGGGTGTGATCGCTCGCGTCAAGCTACGCGTGGTCCCGGCCACCCGCCTGCGCTTCAAGAGCTACCGCGAACACCTGGACGTGTGCCTGGATAATCTTGACGACTATAAGAATAACAACGACCACTTTGAGTTCTTCTGGATGCCGCATACAGAGTGGGTGCAGGCCAAGTTCTTGAATGAGACGCGGGATAAGGCCAGCGGCAACAATCTATGGGGGCAATTCAATAAAGTGGTGCTGGAGAACGGGCTGTACTGGCTGCTCTCGGAGACATGTCGCCTGCGTCCAGCGTGGACTCCGGCAGTCAGCAAGCTGTCGGCCCAGGGCATCGCCAGCGTGGATGAGGTGGACTATAGTCACCGACTCTTCGCCACGCCGCGCGCGGTACGCTTTCAGGAGATGGAGTATAACATTCCAGCCGAGCACTTCCCAGCGGTGCTGCAGGAGATCAAGCAGAGCATCGCAACCCACCACACGCGGGTGCATTTTCCAGTGGAGTGCCGCTTCGTGCAGGCCGACGATATCTGGCTGAGTCCTGCCTACCAGCGCACATCCGCATATGTGGCGGTGCATATGTATAAAGGCATGCCCTATCGCGAGTATTTTCAGCAGATTGAGGAGATCTTTAAGCGCTACCAGGGGCGCCCTCACTGGGGCAAACTACATACGCAGGATGCCGAGAGCCTGGCGCGACTCTATCCGCGCTGGCACGATTTTCAGCGGATACGGGCCTCGCTTGATCCTGAGGGTCTGTTCCTCAATGCCTATCTACGCAGCCTGTTCGCTATCAACGAGCCTGCTGCGCTCTGATCGTTCCATAGTGTTTGTCCGCTTCAGCTTCAGCAAGGAGTGCCACATATGAGTGATGCGTCGTCCCCCATGCCGGCAAGCGCCCCGGCAACGCCCGCGCTGGGAAAAGGGATTCTCGGTCTGCGCCACGCGGTGGTGATCTCGGTGGCGGTGATGTCACCAGCCGCCTCGATCTTCTTTAACACGATCCCCCAGGCCGGCGTGGTGGGCGCGGCCGTCCCCCTCTGCTACGTGGTCGGCTTTATCGTGGCCCTGCTGGTCGCCAACCAGTACAGCGAGATGTCGCGCGAGCTGCCCTCCAGCGGCTCGGCCTATACCTATGTGCGCGAGGGACTCAGTCCCCACTGGGGCTTTCTGACGGGCTGGCTGGGCCTGATCGCCGTCGCGGTCGGCGCGCCCTACTCCTTTGTCCTGATGAGCGCCAACATTCAGACGCTGGTGCAGCGCTGGTTCGGTCTACAGGTCAGCTGGATTTTCTGGTTTGTGCTGGCAGTCGGCATCGTCTTCGCGCTCTGCTACACCGGCATCCGCCAATCGCTGAGTGTAGATATGACCCTGCTGGCCTTTGAGATCGGCATCTGCCTGATCCTGGCGCTGCTAATCCTCTTCCATGTGGGCGCGCAGGGTGGGCTGAGTGCGGCCCCATTCAGTGTCGGACAGGTTCCCAGAAACGGCGATCTGACAGTCGGGATTATCCTGGCGGTACTGAGCTTTATCGGCTTTGAGACGGCGGCCACGCTGGGTGAGGAGACCAGCAATCCTCATCGCAACATTCCACGGGCGGTCTTCGGCTCGATGCTGGTGGTGGGCGTCTTCTACGTGCTGATGGCCTACGTGGCGACGGTGGGCTATGGCATCAACAACATGGCCACCGGCTACGCCAATGATCCAGCGCCCTTCGATACGCTGGGACGTCACTTTAGCGGCGGCATCTTCGCCAGCATCATCGACCTGGCTGGGACGCTCTCGTTCTTCAGTGCAGCCCTGGCCATCATCAACGGCGGCGCGCGCATCATCTACACCGTGGGACGCGATGGCCTACTGCCGCGCTGGACCGCCCTGACGCACGCCACGCACCAGACGCCAATAGGGTCTGTCACCCTGCTCTGCGTCTTCGCCCTCGCCTGCGGCATCCCTATGGGCATCCTCATGACGCCCATCACCGCCTTCTCCTTTCTCGGCACGCTGGACGCGCTCTTCATCCTCCCCATCTACATCCTGGTCAACATCGCCTGCGTGCGCTTCTTCTGGCACCAGCGCCGCAACCAGTTCAAGCCCATCCGCCACCTGCTCATCCCCATCCTCAGCACCCTGCTGATGGCAGCTATCTTCGTCGCCGCCTTCGTCTCACCGGGACCCGCCCCGCTCAGCTTCGTCCCCATCGTCGTCGGAGCCTGGATCGTCGCAGGCCTCATCATCCTCTGGCTTCTGCGCACCAGAATCGCCACCACCGCGTAGGTGCCCGGCTTGCTCGGGCTTGCCGCGCAGCGGCCCGGTCCCCGGACGTTAACTATCCACACAGAGCAGGAGGCCGAGCAGCGCTGATCCTGCTCGTGCTCTTTCGCTCGTTTCAACAGAGGGCGGAACGAGCGCCAGCTTATCGGCGGCGATGAAATAGACCTTGCTGGCGATCTGGAAACCAGCCTTCTCAATACCACGTTGAGAGGCCACGTTCTCATGCTGATGAACGATCCAGAAGCGCTCGTTCCCCTCACCCTCGCTCCTCAAAATATGTTGAAGCAAGCGAGGATAGATGCCTTGGCCTCTCCACGCGGGCAAGGTCACAAAATAATAAAGGAAAAGCCCCTTCAAAGCGACCTGGAACGGTTGCATGGGATGCATCGCATCATGTTGGTTGCTTTTTCGAGCGGCGAGGAAGGAAGCAGGGGCAAGCCCCGCACGTACTGATTCCCTTTCTCTTCATGCATTTTCTTACATTGAAAGTATTGGAGCTTGCTCCTGCTTGTCGCGAAGCGACGACGTACCCTCACATCTATGTCCACCAAAAACTCAATCTCGCCTTGACATGTGGGTATTTACCATGGTATTCTCAAAATATGACCATGGTAAATACCCCTGTATTCGCAGAAGTGAAGAGAGAAAGGAGCGTTTGTATGCCATCCAGTAAGGATCGTCAGAGGATAGAAGTTCCGGTCTATCTCTATGAGCAGCTGGCGCAGATCGCCCAGACGGAGGATCGCACGGTCGCCAGCGTCCTCCACCAGTTGCTGTTTCAGGCGTTACAGAGCTATCAGCCGACATGGATACCCGGCAAACACCTCAGCCGCTTGAATGCGCATGCTAAAAACGTACTTGCCCTGGCTCAAGAGGAGGCGCGCTCCTTCAACCACAACTATATCGGGACCGAACACCTGTTAGCGGGCCTGCTGCGCGAACGCGACGGTCTTGCCTGCCTGGCACTGGAGAAACTAGGCGTTACGCTTGATCTCGTGCGCGCCGCTATCACCGAAAAGATTGGCCGTGGTCCTGAGCCTGTTCAGGGGGATATTGATTATGTGCCGCGTGTGCGCAAGGTGCTCTCGCTCTCCCTGGATGAAGCCGAGCGGCAGGGCAGCGGCTTCGTGCGCACCGAGCATATCTTGCTGGCGCTCGTGCGCGAGGGCGGAGGCATCGCCGCCGATATCCTCGATACTCAGGGTGTTCTAGGCAAAGTGCGCGCACAGGTATCCGAGCTGCTGGGACAATAGCGTCATAACAACTTCTCGTAGAAATGATAGGACCACCAACCAAAGTCTGGAGGAACCATCATGACAGACACCAGTCATATCTGGACCGGCAAAGCCCTCAGCTATAACCAGGCTCGTCCGACGCCTCCACCAGCTCTGCTCGATCTACTGACACAATTGATTGACACACCACATCCCACCCTGGTGGTGGATCTGGGCAGCGGAACTGGATTGTCTACCGCGCTCTGGGGCGAGCGTGCCGATCATGTGATCGGAATCGAGCCCAATGCCGATATGCGTAAAGAAGCCGCCCGGACAATAGAGGGCCACCCCTACGCAAACCATATCGAGTATCAGGAGGGACTGGCGCATCAGACCGGCCTGCCAGACGGGTGCGCTGATATCGTCACCGCCGCCCAGGCGTTTCACTGGATGGAACCGACCGCGACCCTGACCGAGGTCGCCCGCATCCTGCGACCAGGAGGACTCTTCGCGGCATATGACTATGATACGCCATTCGCCATCCACTGGGAACTTGATCGGCTCACCCAGGATATGACCAGGCGCATCGTAGGACTGATCCAGCAGCGCGGCCTGACTCACACCCTCAAGATCTGGCCCAAGGATAAACATCTCGACCACATGCGCGAGAGCGACCACTTCCGCTCCACACGAGAAGTGTTCTTGCACCATGTCGAACACGGAGACGCGACACGCTTTCTTGAGATGATGCGCAGCAACGCCTTCAGCAACCAGTTCCAATTCACCGAACAAGAAAGCGGCCTGGATCGCCTCAGCAGCGCGGCGTTCCAATATATCGGGTCCGAACCAATACCCTGGTATATCAGTTACCGCGTCCGCATCGCCATCAAATAATTCTCACCCCCAAATGAATACGCATCGTCGTCGTAGGTGCTGGGCTTGCCCCAGCTTCCCCGTGCCCGGACGCACACGTTCCCCCCACCAACGCCACCTCCCCAGCAAAAATACGCCATGCGGTACGTTGCAGGGATCAGAGTTTGTCTTATTCGCGTCCATGTATAATATGATTGGAGTCGGCTTTCACTTTCAACCTGCCATTACCAGAGAAGAGGTCAGGTTGAAAATACGTCAGCAATGTGCAGCAGATGGAGGAGGGTAGTATGGCTAATAATACAGATAAGTGCGAACACCTGCGTAAGTTACACGATCGCCTGGTGGAGGAGATCAGGGTTTTGAAGGAGGATCTGCAGGCAGCGGAGGAAGAGGGGGTCAATCCGATCGAGACGGTAAACATTGTAAAAAGCCTGCAGAAGACGCTCAGTACGATAACGGTAGAGCTGGAAAAGTGCCACGGCTAAGCAGCAGCCATGCCTGTTTGCCTGTCATGAGGTAACCGCATGCTACCTCATGGCAGGCAAACTTGCTATAGATGTGCCTGATCGGACATGTGCTGTCCGATGAGCGCGCTGAGGTTTCTGCATAATCCACAAAAAAGGAAGAGCCAATATCATAGCTGGCTCTTCCTTTTTTGTGGATGAACAGGCTTATTTGGCCGGGACGGTGGCCTCTTGCTTCTTCGCGTCGGCGGCCTCTTGCTTTTCTTGCTTTTTGGCGCCATAGGTAGCGCGTTTCTGAGCCAGTTCTGAGCGGGCGTATTTGGCCCGGTCATAGGTATGCTTGAGATCGCGGATCAGGTTGTAGAGCGTATAGATGGGCAGGTTGTAGGCCTTCTCCTGGCTGACCATGGCGCAGCGTGCGTAGCCACCGAAGCCACGCTTGAAGGTGTAGACGCCCCAGTTGGGATCTTTGGGACCCTCTTCATCGCTGAGATCGACGGGGATGCCCATGAAGTTGTAATAGGTGCAACCATGCTCGCGTCCCCATTGGAGCCCGGTCCACTGCAGCAGGTGGTTGGGCATGACGTTGCGGTGCTGGGCCGAAGAGGCGCCGTAGCGATACCAGCAGCACTTGCCGCTGCGCATCACGATGATGGCGGCAATCGGCGTGCCTTCATACTCGGCCAGGAAGAGGGCCGCCTTCTCGCCCGGCTCGAACAGGCTCATCATATGCTCGAAGTGTTCCTGCGAGTGGACATAGAATTTGTCGCGCTCACCGGTCTCCTGAAATATCTTATGGAAGGCGCTCATATCCTCTGGACCATGGCCCTGGCGAACAACGACGCCTTTGCGCTTCGCGAGGCGGATGTTGTAGCGCCACTTCTCCTTCATCTGGGCCATCTGCTCCTTCTCATCCGCGTAAATGTCCAGCACCCATTCGTTGCGACCGTGCAGGACGCTATCGCTGGCTTTGAAGCCGCTCTGCTGAAAGAAACGCAGCCAATCAGCGTCATCGGTCTCAGCGACCGGATCGATCTTGATCATAAAGGCCTTGTGACGACGCGCCTGACTGTTGACGAAATTCATCAGCAGCGGCAGAGCTGGCTCGTTGGCGCTGGCCGCGATGGGCCCACGGGGAACATAAAAATAATAGCTTTTGACCGTGGGAACGTATATTACCAGCACCATCATAGCCGCCCGGAGTTGATCCTGGTCATCCAGCACACCACAGTACAATGGCTTTGAATTGGCATGCTGGGCCAGCTCACCCCACTCGTACGTCTGAGTGATAGCCCCAAAGGGGGCGGTGGCAATAAAATCATCCCACTGTTGCTTATCGGTAATCAAACATGCATTCATATTGTAAGCTTTCTATGGCTGTTTTATCTCGTTGACTGATTCCACGGATACAACTGGCTATCCTTACATTAAAACGTTCTTTATAGGAAGATAGAAAAATTTCTTTTTTTTACCGCCTCTAACAGTTGATAGATACCAGTGTATAAAAAAATGGCTGCCAATAGCAGCTTTTAGTCCTAAAATAGGAGAAAAAGATGAGGAATCGGGGCGATTCCACTATCTTTCTTAACCATTTTTATGAGAATGGGTCTAACTCCGTTACTCTGGGGAGGCGTGAGCACCCCCACACGCGCGTCCGCTACGCGGCCGCATTGTTTGGTAGTAGGTGGTGTAACACAGTGAGCGCGTGCGGATGCACGCGCTCACTGTGTTACACCACCTACTACCAAACAAAGGTGTACACCACCTGCTAGTAAACAGAGGTGCCTGTGCATGTATATAGTCACATGCAGGCACCTCTGTTTGATTAAGATCAGTCCACTGCGCGAGTTTAGCGCTGTGGAGGATTGTTATTTGGTGATACCCGCTGCGTCGGAGAGTCGTACGGAGATGGTGGCACCTGCTGTCCTGGGGCCACATTATTGTACTGCTGCTGCTGCGCATAGGGATCATTTACATTGTTCGCGGACCTCGTTGGCGGGCGCAGGTTGCCCTGGGAGGCAGCCGTGCTCATGGCGCTCACAGTAACCTCGGTACGATCCAGCATGCGCTTGGCGGCATCACGTCCACCGAGACCAAAGGCCAGGCCGAAGGCAAGGGCAGCTCCTGCTACGATGGCACCAAACAGCTCATTGAGCAGGGCAGGAGCGATATTCAACTGCTCCAAAGCGATCAGGACGGAGAACCCGATGATCGCGTAACGGGCGATGCCGGCGAACACATTGGGATTACCCACATGCGCGGCACCAGTCGCTCCACGAACGATATCCGAGACAAACACGGCCAGCAGCGCACCCAGGAAGAGCACCAGGATGGCAACAAAGACGTTCGGGATAAAGGCAACGATGCTGTTCAAGACGTTGCTAACAGCTGGCACACCCAGGGCATCGGCCGCGGGGACCAGGAAGATCAGCAAGATGAACCAGTATACGATGCGACCAAGCACACCGGCGGCGTCCATGTTGACATTGAGGTTCTGCTCAAAGCGGCGCAGACCGATGCGATCGCTCAGGCGATCAAAGCCAATCTTGCGCAGCAAAAAGGTCACAGCCTTGGCGACAAGAGAGGCGATAATCAAACCAACTACTAAAATGATGATAAATCCAAGCAGCCGGGGAATGA
The DNA here is from genome assembly GCF_036245075.1 of Dictyobacter halimunensis. Taxonomy (NCBI): domain Bacteria; kingdom Bacillati; phylum Chloroflexota; class Ktedonobacteria; order Ktedonobacterales; family Dictyobacteraceae; genus Dictyobacter; species Dictyobacter halimunensis. The sequence continues at coordinate 2,906,522 of NZ_BSRI01000001.1, read as the reverse complement.
AACTAAGAATCAGGTTGACCGCATTGGCCAGGGCACTAATGATAGCGGTTCCCCAATTGGTCACAACTGTCATGAAGGGAATCCTTTCTTACAATGCTATTTGTTAATAACTACTATCTTGCAATCAGCTGGTGCGCCAAAATGAATTAGGACATGATGCAAATTTTATTTGTGCGCGGCTGAATTGCGCCAATCTTAGCTGCTTTTAATACGGGCTACACAATGAATAAGAATACAATTCCTAGACACACACATAACAAAGTTTAACTATGATGCATTATATACATGAGTATATTTTGCACTCCTGCTCGCACGAGGCGTGCTCGATGCAACATCTTTGCGCAGGCTATTTTCTGACTACCAGGTGCGCTTTACGCTCGGCCAGGCCGATGCGGGCGATGAAGCCGGAAGGGAAGGCAAGGTAATCGCTCTCGATGCCATCGCTAAATATGACACCGTTCTCGGGCATCTGCGATGTAATGACCAGTTCCTGGCCGCGCTGCAGCTGCCCAAAGACCAGGTTGGCCTGAGAGATCCTGGAGACGAAGGGCTCGCGCACGGTAAACCAGGCCTGCTCGGACTCCCAGCCCAGGGCCAGTTGCTCGCTGCTCGGCGGCTGCGCACTGCCTCCTCCAAAATAGGAGGCCACCGACCAGGCACCCTGGGTGATCGAACGGAACCAGCCGGTACAGCCAGCGCCGGTGGAGACGATGATGCCGCTGGAGATCTGGGCCTCGCTCTGACTCCCCAGCTGCAGTCGATAGCGCGCCGAGGTATGGGTGCGTGGACCGATAAAGAGATCATTGATGCCATACAGCACCTGCCCATCGTTGAGACCAGCTTTGACCATGGAGATACGCGTGACCTTGCCGCGTCCCTGCAGGAGACGCGCTACAGCTGAGCGTGCCTCCTCGTAGTGAAAAGGGATCAATATCCCGTCCACGCGCCGGGGATCGGGATTGAGCGCCAGGATGGGCTGCGTGGTCAGGTACTTGGCAGTATTGATCACCAACCCATCGGGACCCAGCGTGACGACCAGGTCGTGCTCGTCAAACTGATAGGTGGAGAGGAACTCGCGCTCGATAAACTGCTGCTTGAGCTCTCCCGGCAGTTGCCGCTTCACACTAGCCAGCGCCTGCTGATACTGCTGATCCTCCAGTTCATAATCTCGGAATGGGATCTGATTTTGCTCCAGGTAGAAGCGCGCCTGCTCCTTTGAATTCAGGCGGTAGATCAGTTCCTCCAGAGCAGTCTTCTTCGTTACCACGACAATGCGTTCAATCTCAGCCATAGCGCTTCCTCTCTTTCTTTCGTAAGCTGGTCTCCCTCTCGTCTTATCGGAGTACGTGAGCGCCCCTGTTACACCAACATACTATGGGCTGTTGAGCACCGCAGCCTGCTTGCGTTTTTGCATTGGTGCATGGGGGCGCGAATGCGTCCCCATGCACCAATGCAAAAACCGGTGCGGCCGCGCTCACGTGTCCCCACGATAACGAGAGTCAGGCACGCTCTAATAAAAGAACGGACATGTCGACATCATGTCTTGATTACTACAAGAAACCGCGGATCAGCCTTTGAGAAGTTGCTCAAGGATCTCGGAGGTGATGGTCAGGTTGCCGATCTTGTGAGCATTGTCAGCGAACTGGCGGAACGCGAGGGCGAGTAGTTGCGGCGACGCCAGTTCCCGATAGGGTGTCAGGCGGATGCGTGTGGCCTCGGCCTCGAACTCGGCCTCCTGGCGCGCGTTCTCACCTTTGAGACCCACCAGCTCCTTGCGGCTCTGCTCCAACGCGATAGAGGTCGACAATTCGTTCTGCTTGATCTTGCGCTCCTGCTCGACCGCCTCGGCCCGACGAGAGTAGATGGCCTGATCGGCCCGCTGCTGCAGCGCCTCACGCTGCTCCGCCTCCAGGGCCTTGGTGATCTCCGGTGTGGCTTTAAGCGTCGTATAGAACAGGCTGACACAGGCGATACCCAGTTGGGTCAGGGCCTGCTCGTTGCGCAGACGCTCAAAGACATTGCCAGCCAGCATCTCAGAGCTGCGCAGGGCATCCTCCAGCGCCAGCCGCTGCAGCAGGTTGCGGGTATGCATCTGCACGATATTGACGATGCGCTGATTGAGCTTCGCCGGATCCTCGCTGCGATAGTTGTGGGTACGCGGATCGATGGTAAAATTCAACAGCTGCGAAATGGTGGTGGGATCGATCACCCGATAGGTAATCTGACCCTGCACGATAACAGCCTGAAAGTTGCTGGTGATCTCATTAAAGATGAAGGGTGCATCTATCGTTGATAGAGGCACCCGCGCGATGGTTGTGCTAGGTCCCCAGTACCAGAACGAGCTGCCCGCCCCTTCATGCACGATGCGCCCATTAGAATAAGCGAAAATGTACTCGGTCGGTTCAGCCTTAAAGTATGAAAACAGAGCCATAATGTTCCTCTCTTCATCGTTATCCGGTCTCGCTCGGCCTACTTAGTGTATATATGACACTAAGTACTGTACATGATCATCTGACGAAAGTCAACCCTTTTGATACAGGTACATAACATTCGCTGGCACCAAACGATGAGTTAGTGGAACCAATAAAAAAGTATTTTTCATTATTACAATTTTTTTGAAGAAAGAAGACGATGCAGCCTATGCAACCTGCACAATTGTCAAGCGCATCGCCTATCGCACATCTGTTTCAGAAGAATGCGCCAATTATTCTGGCGTTCTACAGGAAGCGTGGTGTGCAGGCAGAGGATGCGGAAGATCTGCTGCTGGAAGTTTTTACCGCGGCGATCGAAAATCCCAGGCTGATAACGTTGCCAGAGAACGAGCAGCTAGCCTGGTTGAAACGAGTAGCACATAATAAGCTGGTGGACCACTATCGCCGCCAGTCGTATCGACAGACAACTCCCCTGGAAGCCAGCTATCATCAGCTCTTTGAGAGCGATGAGGAGGCCCCGGAGTTTACGGCACTGCGTCAGGAGAGCCATGAGGAGCTCCGACACCATATCTCACAACTACCCACGGAGCACCAGGAGATACTCCGACTGCGCTTCACCTATGATATGCCATCCAAGGAGATCGCACGGTTGCTGAGCAAAAGCGATACGGCGGTTCGCGGCCTGCTATGGCGAGCGGTTACCTTATTGCGAACTACCTATGGAGAGAAGCAGGGGAGGGGAAAATGAAGCCAGACAATAACAGTAAGCTCACAGCGACGAATATTGAAGAAAAGATTGAGCAGATATTCCAGTCCGGAGGCCAATCAGGTACCTCAGCATCCCTTGATGACACGGTGCTTCAGGATCTCTATCAGACACTGTATCATGGTGATGAGGCCATTATGGAGCGCACGTGGCACAGGCTGGCGCAGCGCTATCCCTTGATCGAGCAGTCGGCCGATACGGCACCAGCTGCATCAGATGCCAGAACCGTCATCACTTTTCCCCAACCGGAGACATATCGTCCCCAGCCGACGCCGAAACGTCCACCACAGCGCACAAAGACACGCACGCTGAGCATCCTGATGCTGGTCGCTGCCTGCCTCTTAATCATTGGTGGCAGCCTCATCTTGTTTACCCAGTACCAGAAACCTACCCAGCCCGCCGCGCCGCCCCAAAAGGGTCCATTACAGTTTTTTGACCGGCAGGGGAAGCTGATCTACCAGGTAGATAGCCATAACAAAGTCACAGTGGGGATGACGCCGCTCACCAGAGACTTCATCAACTATTCGCTGGACGAGTTGGCCGCTGATCTGCACGTCAAAAGAGGCGATCTCCCAACCATGGGACTCAAGGTAACCACTACGCTGGACATGCAGCTACAGACGCAGGCATATCAAAAGGCGCAACAGACGATCGCTACGACCAGCCAGACCCATGAGATCGGCGATGCCTCCGCCATCGTGCTGGATTATCACGATGGCTCCATCCATGCGCTCTTTGGTAACCTTAATACCCAACAATCGAGCTACAACGTCGCCACACAGCATCCACGCCTCCTGGGTTCAATTTTTAAGCCCATCACCTACCTCACTGCTTTTGAGCAAGGCATCAGTCCAGGCGAAATAGTTGACGATGCGCAGCAAAGCTTCCCGTCCAGCGACACAGATAACACTCCCTATACCCCATACGATTATGGGATGACCTTTAGTAATACCTGGATGTCGTATCGCACAGCCTTACAGAGCAATAGCAACGTCCCTGCGGTCCAGATCCTGACCCGCACCAAATTGGGTCCGTTGGTCAAAAAGGCACAGGCGCTCGGTCTACATACGCCTCCTGCGCAAGATACAGGCTATGCCGCCGCCCTGGGTATCTTTGAGGATACGGTCTTGAATGCGACCACCGCCTATGGCACGATCGCCAATCAGGGCGTTGCCGTCACGCCTCATACCATCGATCACGTAAACGACTCCAATGGTCGCATACGCTATCAAGCTCCCCATGCGGGCAAGCGTATCCTGAAGCCGGGAACAGCCTTTATGCTCACCGATATCTTGAGCGACCAGCAGGCGAATAGTGAAATATATGGACAGTGTAATCCAACTCTCCTTTACTCCACATCTCAAGAACAATGCCAGGCTGCTCAGCCCGGAAACATACGCCCAGCAGCCGTCGAGACGGGAGTAAACGATAACTTCAAGGATACATGGACCGTTGGATATACCACCGACTATGTGGTTGGTGTATGGGCGGGCAACGATAATGCCAGGCCGTTGCTGAAAATCATCGCCACCGATGGGGCCAGCCAGATCTGGCACGACACGATACAGCTGGCCGAGCAGGGTCTCCCCATCAAACAGTTTCCAGGACCACCCTCGGATGTGGTAAAAAAAACCGCCACCTCTCATGGCGTCACCACCACCGATTGGTACCTGAAATAGTCTTCGAGCAGGAAACAAGGAGCCGCCAGTGTGAGAGTTTTCACCCTGATGGCTCCTTTGATTTGTCACAGGCTGGGAACTGAATCGGTGGCGGGATAGTAGGCGAGATGAAAGAGGAATTGCCTGGCATTTTCGGTGATCTCTTTACGCTCTTGCAGGTCAAGGTGGCGCAGACTCAATACGCTCGGTCCCATGCGCGGATTCGAGCGCAGCGGCTGCTCATGCTCGATCAGGAAGTTCCAGTAGAGGACGTTGAGGGGGCAGGCATTGGGTCCGCTACGCTGCTTGTATGAGTAGCAGCATCCCTTGCAGTAATCGCTCATCTTATTGATATAGTTGGCGGAGGCGATATAGGGCTTGGTGGCCGTATAGCCCTCGTCCGAGTTCATGCCCATGCCGACGACGTTGGGCAGCACGACCCAATCATAGGCGTCAACGTAGCAGGAGAGGAACCAGTTGGAGACCTCGTAGGGATCGATACCGGCAAGCAGGCAGAAGTTGCAGATGACCATCAGGCGCTCGATATGGTTGGAGTAACCGGTATCCAGCACGCGCCGCGCGATATGCTGGACGCACTTCATGTCGGTCAGACCATCCCAGAACATCTGTGGCATGTTCCGGTGGCCGTGCCAGCTATTGGCGTGGCGCAAACCTGGCATCTGCTGCCAGTACTGCCAGTACATAAATTCGCGCCACCCCAGGATCTGGCGCACAAAGCCTTCGACCGATTGAATAGGCGCCCTATGCTGATAGTAGGCTACCTCGGCCGCCTGCACCGCGTCCAATGGATCGAGCAGGCCAATGTTGATATAGGGCGAGAGCTGCGAGTGATAGAGGCTGCTGGACTGCAAGCTCATCGCATCTTCGTAGGGACCAAATTCGGTCAGGCGCTCGGCGATAAAGGTCTTCAGCAGATGCTGCGCCTGCTCATGGGTGACGGCCAGATCAAAGTCGCGCGCGCTCCCCACGCTATGATCCATGCTCTCAACCAGGCCAATAACATCTCGCGTGATAGCATCGGGCTGAAAGGTTGGTATCGCTGGTACAGGCAGATGGGCAGGCATGGCCTCGCGATTAAGCTTATCATAGTTCCACTGCCCACCAGTTGGCTCACCGTTATCATCCAGAAGAATTCCATAGTGGCGGCGCATGGCGCGATAGAAGTGTTCCATGACATAATGCTTGCCCGGCTGAGGATGGGGGATGGGATTGTAGAACTCGATCAGAAACTGGCTGTTGGGCAGAACGGCCACGGGGATACCTAGCTCAGCGGATAAGCGCTTTTGCTGCAGCTGGCGAGTATCATATTCACTGGCCGCCATGGTGAGCAAACGCGCCGACTGCTGGCGCCTGACATGATCGAGCAGACCGGACACAAAACTATCCGACCGCAGAAGCTCTACCTGATAACCGCTGGCGCGCAGGCGTTCAGCGTAGTGACGCATCGCGCTGAGTAAAAGCACAATCTTCTTGCGTTGATAGGGCAATTGACGGATGCGCTCACTACTCTCAATCAGCACCACATAGATATCTTCGCGGGGATAATCCTTCTCCGCCTCGCGCAAAGCGGGATGATCCAGCAACAACTGGTCACCAGGAATCCAGACGGAAACGACCTGCTTTTTCATGTGATCTCCATACTCACCATCCATTTACAATAAACGACAATCTCTGACACCTCCTTCTATTGACACGATTATCCTATCGGTAATGGCTATAAGATGCTTTTCTTTCCCACGACAGGTAAAAAGTCAGCCCATCCCCCATGTCGAGCGGTCTCTTGGCATGTCGCTACCGCTAAACTGGTTGACGGCAACCAGTGTGCATGTTCTCATAACTGATCAAAATGGATGATCGATGGTTACAAATATACTCAGCCACTCGTTACCACAACAGGAGGCGTGCTTAAAAATTGTCCAAAGAGCTGAGCTTCGTTTCTTTATGCCCGCCTCATACGTATTAAAAAAAGAGCTTATCATTCATATCCACGTGCTCGCTCTTATTCATTAGAAGGTAACCGAGAGGCATCGAAGATTTGCTGGCAGTTCCTGTCAGATAACTTTGACAGACAAAGGAGGTCATAGAGTGCCAAATCAACCCTATTCATACAACAATGATCCACGTAATGATCCACGACAGAACTATCCGAATCAGCAGGGGTCCTATCAGGATTATGATGCGGATACAGAGCAGAATATCAATGCCGGTGGTGCCTATGTGCGCAACCAGCAGCAGACCTACCAGGACCAGGCAGGCAACCAGGTTCAGCAGCGCCGGGAGGTGTACCGCGACTTCAACCAGAGTATGATCAATACCCGCTACTGGATTACCTCGTTGATCTACTTCTTGCTGGGCGTGCTGGAGGTCGTGCTGGGATTACGCTTCCTCTTCCGGCTCTTTGGCGCCAGCGAGGGAAGCCCATTTATCAGATTTTTGTACGATCTCAGCCATCCTTTTGTCTACATTTTTAATGGCATCTTTAATGATCAGACTATCGGGAGCACCGGCGTCTTTGAGGTCTCAACCATCCTGGCAATGCTGATCTACGCTCTGATCGCCTGGGGTATCGTTTCCCTGGTGCGCGTTATCTTCTTCGCGAACGTGCCTAGCCGTCGCGAATACATTTCGACCCGCCGCCAGGGCCGCTTGTAATCCATATCTGCCCAATACAGCAGATCCAAACCGCCGCATAGTCATCTATGCGGCGGTTTGGATCTGTGTGTGCCCTTCCATAATGCACGCACCCGTCACCACTCCCTTGCTTCACACGCCAATATCGTTACAATTACATATAGAACACAGCGTTATCCAATGAAGCAGAAAGAATGAAGCGATGACGGCAGATCAGCAAAGCTTACAATTAGCACGCCGGGCATTTGAGGAGGGAGACGGCATCGTGCGCCTGACCCCGACCTGGGTGCCGCGCGTTTTCTGTATTCCAGGTCGCCGCCTGCGGCTGCATCCCGACGACCTGTATGCCTTCGGGGCACGGCGCGGGGGCATCGATGAGCGCTGGCTCGCCTCGACGGTGCATGCCGATAATGGTCCATTGACCAGCGAGGACGAGGGCTTGAGCTTTATAGCCGTGGCCGGTCAGAAGGTGCCGCTGCGCGATACCCTGGAACTGCTGGGAAAAGAGCTGCTGGGCACAGAAGCGATCGAGCGCTATGGCGGCTGGGTCATGTTCAGCAAGTTCTTTGACAATATGCAGCCCCTGCCCTTCCACCTGCACCAGAACGATGAGCGGGCCGCCGACGTCGGTCGCGTTGGCAAGCCCGAGGCGTATTATTTCCCGGCCCAATATAATTTCTCCCTCAACGCCTTCCCATATACCTTTTTCGGCCTGGAGCCCGGTACCACCAAAGACCAGGTCGTCGCGTGTCTGAAGCGCTGGAACGAGGGGGACAACGGCATCCTTCAGCTCTCCAAGGCCTATCGTCTCTCCACCGGCACCGGATGGGATGTGCCGACCGGCATCCTGCACGCGCCGGGGACGCTCTGCACCTACGAACCGCAGCGCGCCAGCGACGTCTCCTCGATGTGGCAATCCCTGATCTCCGACTCCCAGGTCATCGATCGCTCCATGCTGGTGAAGGATGTCCCCGAGGATAAATGGGAGGATTACGACTATCTGCTGTCGCTGCTGGACTGGGAGGGGAATGTGGACCCGCAGTTTAAGGAGCGGCGCTTCCACACACCGATCGAGGCCCGGCCCGTGGAAGAGATGCGGGACGCCGGCTATGATGAGCGCTGGATCGTCTATGGCAGCGAGTTCTTCAGCGCCAAAGAGGTGACGCTGCAGCCGGGCCGCAGCGTCACCTTGCGGGACGCCGGCGCATACGGCCTGATCTGCGTGCAGGGCTATGGCCGCATCGGCCAGCATCCCATCTCGGCCCCCTCATTGATCCGCTTTGGCGAGTTGACCGAGGACGAGTTCTTTGTCTCGCTGCCGGCCGCGCAGCAGGGCGTCACGCTCACCAACCACAGCTCAAGCGAGCCGCTGGTGATCCTTAAACATTTCAATCTGGGCAACCCTGAGATGCCCCGTCCGTAAATAATTATAAACCATCGAGGAAGCGCCCACGGGGGGCGCCTCCCCGTTCCCAATCGTTTATCGTCATCATAGGTGCGCCCCTCGCGGGCGCTTCCTCGTTTCCAATCGAAAATGCCCAATGGAGCAAGACACACACATGAGCACAGCACAAACATCGCTCCCACCAGGACCAAAGGGACTCCCTTTCATCGGGAGCATGCTGGACTTTCAGCGGCGACCTTTGCAGTTTTACCGCGATCTTGAACGTACCTATGGAGGGATGGTCACCATTCGAATCGGCAAGCAGCCGGTACTCCTCTGCTTCCGCCCGGAACATATCCGCTATTTTCTGGTTGAGAATCCGCGCAACTTTATCAAGCCGGGGACCGCGACCGGCGCGGGCCTGAAGCTATTTCTGGGAGATGGTCTGCTGACCATCGATGGTGAGCAGCACCGTCAGCAGCGCCGCCTGGTGCAGCCGGCCTTTCATAAGCATCGGGTCGATAGCTACGCTACGACCATGACGCGCTACGCCCAGGAGACGGTCGATTCCTGGCGACCAGGTACAGTGGTCAACATGGCCAGCGAGATGCAGTACCTGACCCTGCGCATCATTACCAAAACGCTGTTCGACGTCGATTCGATCGAGCAGACCAGGCAGCTGGGGCGCGCCTTCGACGCGGTGATCAGCAGCGGTCCCCAGCGTTCGGCCGTCATGGGGCGCCTGCTCCCATCTTTCTCGGCACGGCAAGAACGCGAGCGCGAGGAAGGAGCGCGCGTCATCGATACCTTTGTGTATGGTCTGATCGAGCAGCGACGCAAGATGAACGAGGATACCGGCGATGTGCTCTCGATGCTGCTGGCCGCCCAGAAGAGCGAGCCCGGATCTATGTCGGATAGACAGATCCATGATCACGTGCTCACCTTTGTGGCCGCCGGCCACGAGACGGCCCAGAATACCCTGGCATGGACCATGTACCTGCTCTCGCAGCATCCCCATGTGCGCGCCCGCCTGCTGGCCGAACTGCAAACAGTGCTCAATGGACGTGTTCCTGCACTGGAGGATCTGCCGCAGCTCCCTTATCTGGAAGCCGTCATAAATGAGGCCTGGCGCTTCTATCCCCCCGCCTGGCGCCAGGCCCGCATGGCTATCGAAGATTTTGAGCTAGGCGGCTACCACTTTCCAGCTGGAACCATCACGATTCTGAGCCAGTGGGTCGTCCATAACCTTCCCGACATCTGGGGTGATCCGGAAAATTTCCGGCCCGAGCGTTGGGACAGACAGTCGGGCCAGCAGATTCCGCAGGGAGCCTACTTCCCATTTGGACTGGGTCCGCGCATCTGTATCGGCATGCCCTTCGCCCAGCTTGAAACAAAGCTCCTGCTGGCCACCATCCTGCAGCGCTATGTTCCACAACTGGCACCCGGGGCCCGCGTCGTCTTTCAGCCGCTGGTGACGCTGCGTCCCAGATATGGGATGCCGATGCGCCTGGATACCAATGATACGCTCACTCCCGCGCTTCAGGCGATATAGCTCCATCGTGAACCGAACGGGATGCGCTGCATTGACTGATAATGGAGCGGATCTCGTTCTGACAACCTTCAAGCGCATAACGCATACGCAGGATAGCCTCTGAATCGCCATGACGGACGGCGCAGGGCCAACCTTGCTCTACGACACGGTTCAAGTCGCTCAGCTCTTCCTGCAGAAAACTAACCTCGGGCAACGTGGAATACGAGGGGGAGGGACACGCGTAGCGCTCCCAGAAAGCGGCGATCCAGTCCTCCTGGCTGGCCAGTTCGCCGCGGCCGCGCTCGGTCAAGGAGTAGATGCTACGTCCGGCCTGCTTCTGTACCCCAATCAAGCCCTCATCCTGAAGTAGCTGCAACGTAGGATAGACGTTGCCCGGGCTGGGAGAATACTTGCCGTAGGTGCGCTCCTCAAACCATTTGATAATCTCATAACCATGCCTGGCGAAATCTCTCAGCGCCTCCAGCAAAAGATAGCGCAACATGCCTCGCTCCAGTCGCTCCTTACGCCCATGATGAAGGTATACGTTTTCTTTCATGTAAAGTCCCTTTCATTACTATACCGTCAGTAAGCATAAACATTGCATCCATTATCAGTCGCACCAGCGCAACTGTTTCGACAGGAAATTAAAGGGGCTTGCTCTTTCTTCTGAAGAAGATATATCCTTAGCAGCGGTATGTCAAGCGTATACGTATAGTTTCTACGAAGATAGCGATTTTCCGTTAAAAATGTGACGTAAATACAGAAATTGCAGATCTTTTTAGCTGAATTGCCTGATGATGGTAAACTGAACGTCTGAAGCTAGACAGGCTATCGGGTCCATAGCGCCCAAAAACAGGTTAAATATATTGTTCATGAATTATTTAGCCTGCCAGTAATTTTGCGCCGCGAGTATATTCTTGCATCTCAACGTAATTATCTGCTACAATGGAATGTGGTTCTAAAACGCTGTAAATTTGAGCGGCTGGCATGTGTCAGCATAACACAATACAATACAACCAGTATCACCCCTGACTCGTGCCTATATGGTATATTCTTACAAGAGACAGGACCAAGATACACCCACAGATCGGACTCAATGCGCCAGAATCGATCTCAACGCAAAGATTTCGTACTGGAGTAATTGCCAGATAAACGGGCATCGAATGATGCCTGGATAATAGCTTGGAGGTAAAAGTGAGCGACAATCTCGAAAACAAGCCACCCGTTACCACCACTGATGCCGGTATTCCTGCCACCAGTGATGCGCATTCTCTCACGGTAGGCCCCAATGGACCCATAGTCCTACAGGATCACTATTTGATCCAGAAGATGGCCCAGTTTAACCGAGAACGCGTGCCTGAGCGCGTGGTGCATGCCAAGGGAAGTGGCGCGTTTGGCTATTTCGAAGTAACAAAGGACGTCACACAATGGACGAGCGCGGCCTTCCTCAACCAGGTCGGCAAGCGTACCCCGGTTCTGGCACGCTTCTCCACCGTAGCCGGTGAGTTGGGATCGGCTGATACTGTGCGCGACCCGCGCGGTTTCGCGATCAAATTCTATACTGAAGAGGGCAACTACGACCTGGTCGGTAACAACACACCGATCTTCTTCGTGCGCGACCCCTCAAAGTTCTCGGATTTCATCCACTCGCAGAAGCGCATGCCAGATTCAGATATGCGCAGCAATAACGCGCAGTGGGATTTCTGGTCCCTCTCTCCGGAGGCGTTCCACCAGGTGACGTTCCTGATGACGGATCGCGGTATCCCCCGAACTTATCGCCATATGAATGGTTATGGTAGCCATACCTTCATGTGGATCAATAAGGGCGGCGAGAAGTTCTGGGTCAAGTATCACTTCAAAACCGAGCAGGGCATTCAGAACTTCACCGATTCCGACGCCAAAGCGATGGTGGCCGAGGACCCAGATTTCCATCGTCGCGACCTGCGCGAGTCGATCGACAAGAAAGACTTCCCCGTCTGGCGCCTGGAAATGCAGATCATGCCTTTTGAGGATGCGGCCAATTACCGCTTCAATCCCTTTGATCTGACCAAGGTCTGGCCGCACAGCGATTATCCGGCCATCGAGGTTGGTCGCCTGGTGCTGGATCGCAATCCGGAGAACTTCTTCGCCCAGCTCGAGCAGGCATCGTTCGAGCCCGCCAATATGGTCCCCGGCATCGGACCCAGCCCGGATAAGATGCTGCTTGGCCGTCTGTTCAGCTATCCCGATACCCATCGCCATCGCATTGGAGCCAACTATCTGCAGTTGCCGGTGAATCAGCCGCATAACGAGGTGCATAGCTACAATAAGGATGGCGCGATGCGCTATCGCAACAACGGCAACCAGCCCGTCTATGCCCCCAACAGCTATGGTGGTCCGCAGGCCAATCCTAACATCATCGAGCCCAGTTGGGAGTCCAACGGCGAGCTCGTGCGCAGCGCCTACACACTGCACGCGGAAGACGATGATTTCGGGCAGGCCGGCACCCTCTATCGCAAGGTGCTGTCGCAGACCGATCGCGACCACCTGGTCGACAATATCGTGGCCCACATGAGCAAGGGCGTCGAGCCGTTCATCCAGGAGCGAGCGATCAAGCTGTGGCTCCAGGTTGATAAGGATCTCGGCAGCCGCATCGCCCAGGGTCTTGGCGCCACGGTCGTCATGCCAGCCGGGGAAAAGCAGGAGGCTCAGCACTCCTAAGCATACCCTGATATAGAAACGAATGAAGCACCAGGTGCGCAAATGCGCACCTGGTGCTTCATTCGTTTCTATGTTTTATTCTCTTTCAAACACAACGCTTTGCGGCTGGCCGGTGCTGGCGCAGTCATAGATGGCGCGCACGCAGGAGAAGTTGAAGAGGGCCTGTTCGTTAACGACGGCGGGCGAGTCCTGGCCATTCACGCGCTGGTAGAAGTAGTGCAGCGGCTTATTCAGGAACGGTATCGAGCCCTGATAATAGACGGGGAAAGTGATCGTCTTTGTCTCGGCCTGTCCGGCATGATCATAGCTGTGGGTCAACAGATTGCGCGCCCGCCGCTGCGGCCAGTCCCAACGCAGAGCACCCTTGAGGCCGCTGATCTCGATGTCGGCCTGCTCCGTGCTGTGCGTTGCGGAGGCCCGCTCGTAGTGCATGATAAAGGCCGCCTCATCGCGCAGGTGGTAGCGCAGGGTAGCACCGGCATGCTGCTCCACGTCGTTGATAACGCCCTCTGGCAGATGCAGTTCGGTTACAGGATCTACCAGCCAGGCGTTCAGCACCTCCACGCGTGTAGGCTGGAAGAGCGCGTTGAGCATACTGAATTCATAGGGCGCGCGATCCATCAGCGTCCCGCCACCGCTTTTGGAACAATCCAGGAACCACAGCGTCTCCGGCTGGTACTCGATGCCCGGCCGATTGCGCTGCTCTACGAAGGTGAAGCGCACGTGATAGATAGAGCCTAGAGCCCCCTCTTCAAGCAAACGGCGCGTCTCCTCAAAGGGAGACCAGCCAAAGTAACGCACGCTGCAGCAGCCAAGCAGGCGCCCTCGCTGCCGGGCAACGGCCAGCATGGCGCGCGCCTCCTCTCGATCCATCGCCAGCGGCTTCTCGCACAGCACATGACGTCCGCTCTCCAGGGCGGCGCAGGCCAGCGCACGATGGGTCGACGGAGGAGTCGCGATCACCACTATATCATCGTCGGCCGCCTCCTCAGCTAGCATGCGCTCCGCGTCACTAAAAGTGCGGGCGGCCGGAAACTGCTTGGCAAAGGTGTTCAGAGTAGCGGCATTGGGATCGGCCACGAACAGTTGGATGGAGTCGGCGGCAGGTAAGCCCTTGATGGCGGCTGCGTGCGAACGCGCGATGATGCCCGCGCCAACCAGGTAGATCCTGTGTGTCATGAAGAGACGTTTCTTTCTTGTCAGGTACAACACATAATTACAAATAGCTCCCGGACCAAAGGTCCAGAAGGTATTCGCAACTATTGTACCTGCATTCTCCCCTAAAAAGCTATGGATGGAATATCTGTTTTTATGAGCTGATATGACAGGGGTGCATTCGCGCCCCTATCGTATCAGCTCATATATGACTGTAGAGCACCACTTAGCCAACGTGACTCGGCTGCTGCTGCTCGGCTGCCTGGGCCTCTTTTTTAGATGAGGACTGATATTTGCCAGGCCAACCGGGGAGAAAGATCGAGAGCAGAATGGCGACGAGGGCAATGACAAAGGTAGCCATATAGGCATGCTCAAGTCCGGTGATGTACTGGCTCTGGAACTGATGGATGCCGTTGAGAGCCGCCTGGCGCGCGGGCGCGGGCAGCTTTGAGATGTCGCCACCGCTCGGGATATTCTTTGGCATGCTGATCGTGATGGCGGCGGTCAGTATGGTTGCCAGCACGGCCACGCCGATCGACTGCATGGTCTGACGCGTCGCCTGCACCAGTGGGGTGGCGCGGTTGAGGCGCGACAGGGGTACGTCGAGCAGGGCCGCGATCTGGCTGTTCTGGATGATCAGGCCTACGGCGAGACCACGCACCACCAGCAAGAACATGATAAAAGTGATGCTGGTATCGATCTTAATCTGCGCGAACTGATAGGTGTTATAGGCGATCAGGATAAAGCCGAGAACGATCGGCACACGCGGACCAATGCGGTCGGCGATGCGCCCGGCCAGGAAGCTGGAAAAGGCCGAGGCGATGGCCAGCGGCAGCAGGATCAGGCCGGCCTGGAACGCGCTCTGGCCGCGCAGGATCTGCAGGTAGAGCGGCAGCAAGAATTCAGCGCCAAACAGGGCAATGGTACCAACCATGCTGGCGACGTTGGCGATGGCAAAGCTGGGAATGCGGAACAGACGCAGGTCCATCAGTGGATCGGGCGCGCGCAGTTCGACGATGGAGAACACGACCAGAGCCAGCAGACCAATTACCAGGCCGGCAATGACGCGCGGATCGGTCCAGCCGGAACCTTGCTCACCGGCGATCGAGGTGGCAAACAGGATGGAACCAAAGCCAAGGGCCGACAGGATGATGCCGGGGATGTCGGCGCGCACCTTTGCAGAACCCGGAGCCTCGTGCAAGAAAAGCGTTCCAATCGTCAGACCGATAATCCCGATCGGGAGATTCAAGAAGAAGATCCATGACAAAAGATCATGGTCAACCAGCCAGCCACCTAGCAGGGGCCCGATGGCCGGGGCGAAAACAAGCACGATGCCAAAGATGCCAAAGGCGGCCCCACGTTCCCGAGGCGGGAAGGCGCGGAACAACAGCGCGGTCCCCAGCGGCAGCGAGATGCCACCACCAATGCCCTGGATCGCGCGCGCGCCAATCAAAAGGGCCAGCGAGGGCGCAAAACCGCAGAGCAGCGAGCCCAGCACGAACAGGGCCAGTCCAAGCAGGTAGATACGCTTCACCCCAAAGCGATCGCCCAGAAAACCCGACAGCGGCGTCGCGATACCCAGCGCCAGCGTATACAAGCTGATCACCCACTGCGACTCACTGGTCGAGACCGCATAATGCTGCTGCAAAGACTTCAGAGCCACATTAATAACGGTCGAATCCAGAATCACCATAAACAGGCCAACCACTACAGTCGCCAGCACACGCCACTTATAGCTGGCATCGCCAGCGGGCTGAGCCTCTGACGAGAACTGTGCATTCTCTTCCATGCCCGTCCTCCTTATCACACGATAAATAAATACGAAAAAGATAAGTATTTTTTATGCCAACTCAAAGACGTCTATCATCGTATCCAGCGGGTAACATCTAGCCATTTATTTATCAACTGATAAATAAATACCACCAGAAATATAGAATTTAGCGCCCCAATTGTCAAGTTTTTGATACGGGTTTGTAAGGAGTTGGTGCAACAGCAGGAATGGGTGCGAATGCACCAACTCCTTACAAACCTCTCTCCAAAGTGAAACCCTCGATAAGCTGTATTCCGTATACCAAGCACATGCCAAATTTTTGTATATATGGAAATCATATATACGCATTTAGACTATTATTCGTTTGAGTATCCCTTGCCGGCGTACTCTTCCCGTACTTTTCTTTTTTTAACCCTTAGATGCGATGGAGCACACAGAAGATGAGCAAATCATTGAGAGAGACCGAAGCGGTCGAGACCGATATCCCCGCCAGAATGGACCGACTTCCATGGAGCCGCTGGCACTGGCTGGTTATCGTAGCACTGGGCATTACGTGGATTCTGGACGGCCTTGAAGTAACCATTGTTGGTTCAATCGCCAGCGTATTGAAGCTGCCACAGACGCTACACCTGACCGATGTGCAGGTCACATCCGCGGGCACAACCTATCTGATCGGCGCGGTCATCGGCGCCCTGATATTTGGTCGCCTGACCGACAAGTGGGGACGCAAAAAGCTGTTTATGCTGACCCTGGGACTCTACTTGATCGCCACGATCGCCACGGCCTTCTCATTTAACCTCTACTGGTTTGTCATCTGCCGCTTTATTACCGGCGCCGGCATTGGTGGTGAATACGCGGCCATCAACTCGGCCGTTGACGAACTGATCCCCGCTCGCGCACGCGGCTGGACGGATATCGTTATCAATAGCACCTGGTGGGTGGGCACAGCCTTCGGCGCGGCACTGACCGGTGTGCTGCTGAATCCGGCCTTCTTCCCGGTGGACCTTGGCTGGCGTCTGGCGTTTGGGCTGGGAGCCATTCTGGGCCTGGGCATCCTGCTGGTCCGTCGCTTCGTACCCGAGAGTCCGCGCTGGCTGATGATGCATGGGCGCTTCGATGAAGCCAACCAGGTAGTGGCGGAAATAGAAGATAAGGTAAAACGAGAGCAGAACGTAGATAAGCTCCCCGATGCGGAAGGCACGATATCTATTCGTCCGCAGGGGACCGTTACCTTCGGGCAGATCGCGCGTGCCATGTTTGTACAGTATCCGAAACGAGCTGTGCTGGGCCTTGCGCTGATGATCGGGCAGGCATTCCTGTACAACGCCATCACCTTCTCGTATGGCCTGATCTTCACTACCTTCATGAAGGTACCCGATAACAACGTCCCCTTCTACATGATCGCCTTTGCCATCGGCAATATCGTAGGTCCGCTCACGTTGGGACGCCTCTTCGATTCCGTGGGACGCCGCAAGATGATCAGCATGACCTACATCGTCTCGGGCGTTCTCTTTGGCATCACCGGCTGGCTCTTCGCGCAGGGCGTACTGAACGCGATGACATTGACCATCTGCTGGTCGATTGTCTTCTTCTTCGCCTCCTCGGGCGCCAGCTCGGCCTACCTGACGGTCAGCGAGATCTTCCCGCTGGAGACGCGCGCCATGGCGATCGCGTTCTTCTACTCGATCGGTACCGCCGTCGGTGGATCGCTCACGCCATTCCTGTTCGGCTTATTGATCCAGACCAATAACCCCTGGGTCGTCTTTGACGGCTTCCTGCTTGGCGCGGTCCTGATGGTCGCAGCTGGCGTCGTCGCGGTCTTCTTCGGTATCGATGCCGAAAGGAAATCGCTGGAGAGCGTGGCAGATCCCCTCTCAGCGGCGAAAAGCCATAGCGCAGGCGTCGCTGGCAAAGGAACCCTTGCGGCACAAAACGAATAAGTAGGCAATAAGAAATACGAAGCGGCATGGCCGTGTACGGGCGTTCGCATACACAAACGCCCGTAGTAGTCAAGAAGGAGTGGGGAAGCCCGGTAATGCGCCGGGCTTCCCCACTCCTTCTTGACTACTAGCAGGTGAGAAAAGGTATTTCCAGGAAATATCTTTTCTATATATCCAATCATTTACACTTTTTTACACTTCCTCTTCAAGGGAAAGAAACACCTATGATTAAAAAACAGGGTTTTCATGATCGCAAATCTATTTAGTTTTACACCGAAATAGTTACCTCGGTATTGACAACCATCACTTTATAGTTAATACTTTTAGAAAGAGTGTTTAGGTGCCAGAACAATTTCTAGTTATTCAACTACCGATTGCTCCCGATACTCTTGTTTGTTATTTGTCAGCACTGATGCAAACATACCCGTATGGCTTATTTTGATCTCCGATGTGACTGCGAAGTACCCCATACGGGCGTCATGAACACATGTTTTCATGTTGTACGTATGTTATTGTGTCAGCGGAAAGGAAGCCGTTTTGCGCAAAGTTCTATTTTCTCTCTACGCAGTAGCAGCAGTGATGCTCGCCCTGGCTGCCACTTCTACCAGCGCATTCGCTCAAGCTAATAACGGGCGCTCTTCCTCTCATCATGTATGTAGCCGCGCCGCGGCGGGTAGCGTATCGTGTAACGCCATCCAGATCGACAACCAGAACGGGAGGGTGACGCCACACGCAACTCCTTCCGGTCTCAATCCTGCCGATTTGCAGTCGGCCTACAAGCTGCCTTCGTCAACGGCTGGCAGCGGCCAGACAGTAGCGATCGTAGATGCCTACGATGATCCCAACGCGGAATCAGATCTGGCGGTCTATCGCAGCCAGTTCGGTCTGCCGGCCTGTACAACGGCCAATGGTTGCTTCCGTAAAGTGGATCAGAATGGCGGTACCAAATATCCACGTGGCAATGCCAGCTGGGGACAGGAGATCTCACTGGACCTGGATATGGTGAGCGCGATCTGCCCCAACTGCCATATCCTGCTGGTTGAGGGATCCAGCACCTCGTTCGCCAGCCTGGGTACCAGTGTCAATACCGCCGTCAAACTGGGCGCCAATACGGTTAGCAACAGCTACGGCGGCAACGAGTCCAGCGGTGAGACCAGCTACGCTTCCTACTACAATCATCCCGGGCACGTCATTACGGCCAGCTCTGGCGACAATGGCTATGGTGTAGAGTCGCCAGCCGCCTACAATACGGTTGTTTCGGTCGGTGGTACTTCACTCACCAGGAGCAGCACTAGCCGTGGTTGGAGCGAGACGGCCTGGAATGGCGCGGGCAGCGGTTGTAGCGCCTATATCTCCAAGCCATCCTGGCAGACGGATAGCGGCTGTAGCCGTCGTACCGTCGCCGATGTCTCGGCGATCGCTGATCCCAACACCGGTGTCTCGGTCTATGATACCTATGGCTCTTCCGGTTGGCTGGTCTTTGGTGGCACCAGCGTGGCATCGCCGATCATCGCCAGCGTCTATGCCCTGGCCGGCAATGCCAGCAGCGTCAACGCCGCCCAGTCGCTCTATACCCACACGGGCAGCCTGTTCGACGTCACCAGCGGCAGCAACGGCTCCTGCGGTGGCAGCTACCTATGTACCTCACGCTCGGGTTATGATGGTCCCACTGGTCTTGGCACCCCCAATGGTACCGCAGCCTTCTAAGCCGGCTCAACAAAACCGATCTTCTCTTTAAAGAAGAGGAATGCCAGCCAGGGTCTCCTGGCTGGCATTTTTATGCCTGCCTGGATAGTATGGCAGCTGGCGAGCGTCCTATCTTATCGGCTAACGTCGATCTAGCAGCCACCCCTCAAATTGAGCCGCGGTCCGCTCTAGTTCTTCAGCCTGCAGGCCCAGCTGAAGCATCGCGCCTTTGAAGAAAGACATAATCGCATGGGCGGTCAGGGCCGGGTCAAGGTCAGCCCGGAAAAGCCGCTGGTTAATCCCCTCCACAAGCACGTTGATCAGATACCGCTGCCAGTCGTCATCTGCCTGCTTGAGAATCTGGTAGATGGCCTGGTCACGTTCAGATCGCAGGATAAGTTCACCCATCACGCGAAAAATCTCAGGGGTATCAATAAGCATGCGCGTCAAATGAGCCAGGTGTTGGTGCAGCACCTCAACGGGTGTCTTTTCAGCGGCCCCACTACCAGCATTCTGGACAACCGCGATGTGCTGAACAATATAATCGACCACGCCCTGGATCAGCCTTTCTTTCGTCGAGAAGTAATAGTACAGGGTGCCGATATTCATCCCCGCACGGGCCGCAACATCACGGGTCCGCAAACCCTCCACCCCTTTGCTGGCAATTAGCCCAAAGGCTGCCAGCACAATCTCCTGACGCCGATCCTCGCTGCCAGCACTGCCAGCCGCCGTCACCTGCATATTCTCTGCATCCATATGGGGATAGGTATTATCATCCTGATACATTATAGCAATCTCCTACAATCAAACGCTTGACCGAACATCATAAACCTATGCCTGAACGAGCACGCGCTTGAACGAAAAATATAGAATTATCGCAAAATATAAGTTTAATAATATATGCCACCTGGGGCATATGTTTCTATCATTAAGCAGCCCTGCACATGCGATACCCACTATATCTCTCTTCGCTTGAAAATCACAAATGTGATTCTTGTAATCTCCGTCGTTATACATACAGATTATACTAACAAGACTGTTTGTTGTACAAATGGATAAAAATAAAAAAAAAGAATGAGAAGAATGGACGCAAGCAGGGATACTCGGTGCGGCACGTGCACATGCCGCACCGAGTATCCCTGCTTGCGTCTATGAAAAGTACCATCACACAAAAAGAAAACCGGGTAGATGCATTGACATAAGATGTTGTCTTTTATGTCGTGCATGCTACCCGGTACCCGTTTGGCCGGGTTTTCGGAAGCGCCTGGACAGTTGCTTACTTATTTCAAAAGAATGTATATCATGTCAGGCAAGGTTTTGTCAATTCCCGGACAATCAAGTAGAAAAAATTCTTTAAGAGGGTGACGTGCATTGCATGAGTTTATATGTTTCTATTTTTTGTCTCTATTTGGGGGATGTGAGCGGCTCCGCACGGGCGTCCGCTACGCGGCCGCACTGCTTTTAATTGATGCGGTAGGGGCGCGAATGCGCCCCTACCGCATCAATTCATATATGATTACGGAAGCAGGGATACATGATTCATGACTACTGAAGCAGGGGTGCATGGCTCATGACTACTGAAGCAGGGGTGCATGACTATGATGGAAGCAGGGATGCTATATCGGTCAGCGAGGTAAAGGGGTCCCAGATGGTGAGGAAGGTGCGTTCAACTCCCATGGCTTCCCAGGTTGCCAGCTTTGCGGCGATATTTTCGGGCCAATCCCAGACATAGACTGAGAGGGTGAGAGGGCGCCGGGCGGAGGCGATCTGCTCGGTGGCAAAGCGGATGATGTCGTCGTCGGCATAGACGTTGATCTCGTCGGCATAAGTGACGGCGCTCTGAATCAGGCGGCGCGAGCTTCCGGCGCCCACAACGACACGTACCGGTTGCGCTGGAACTGGCGTGGAGGCGGCATTAGTCAGTTGAATATGCTCTCCGGAGAACGTTACGTGCTGTCCACCCCAGATCAGACGCAGCGCCTGAATGGTTTCCTTGAGTCCATCGATACGTGTCTGCGCCGCCGGTATCGGCAATCCCCAGGCACGCGCCTCTTGAAAGAAGTCGCCCGCTCCGATGCCCAGCTCGAACCGGCCCGAGCTCACAATCGAGAGCACCGCCGTCTCTTTGGCCAGCACCCCCGGCAGATAGTTCAGACGATCAATCACCATCGGCACCAGCTTGATGCGCTGCGTGTTCACGGCCAGCGCCCCATAGAGCGACCAGCCGGAAAGATAGGGCCATTCCAGTCTGTCCGTATGAAAATGATCCAGAAAGCTAAGAGCATCAAAGCCCTGAGCGTCAGCCGCCCGGGCCGCCGCCACGATGGCCGACCAGTTCCCGGTCGGCCCCAGATTTACCCCGATACGCATGCCAGGTTCCTCCTCTGCGTGTGCAATAAAAAACAAACTCTGGCAGCGAGTATAAAGCACCCAATATGACAGGAGCTGTCATATTGGGATCAGTTCCTATTGCCAACCTCTATTGTGGAGAAGACAGGTGATCAGTGAGCTTTTTGAGGCGTTCGAGGAGGTCACGGTATTCGTCGTACTCTATGCCGTACTGACAGCTTATTTTCTGGGGGATAGTGCTGGCCAGCGCTTTGATGTTGCCTCCCTCTTCAGTGAGTACAATGTCGACGACGCGCTGGTCACTGCGGCGGCGCTGACGCGCGATATACCCTACAACCTCCAGGCGCTTGAGTAGTGGAGAGAGTGTGCCCGAGTCCAAATGGAGCAGCTGCCCGAGATCTTTGACGGAACAGCTCTGGCGCTCCCACAACACGAGCATCACCAGGTATTGAGGATAGGTCAACTCTAACTCGTCGAGCAGCGGCCGATAGGCGTCGATCGCCGCTCGCGAGGCCGAATAGAGGGCGAAGCAGAGCATGTCGCTGATGCGTATCTTCTTCTCTTCAGAAAGCGTGCCCCCCTCAACATCGCTATTCATCCCTTCAAACGGCCAATGTTCTTCTACGTTCTCGTCACCCATGGCGTATGCCCCCTCCAGTCCATTTTTGCAGGTGTGTATGATCTTCATTTAATTGTACGCAATTGTATAGCACACAATTAAATAGGAGTCAAGCAATTGTCTCCTGGCACTCACCCTCTGTTCTCGCCTTGACATTGTTCTAAATTTCATGATATAAATTTGGTGCAATTAAATTGTGCACAATTAAATTGCACACAACTGATATTGCAAAAAATAACAACAATGAAAGGTGGCTGACACTATGAAGATCTTATATACGGCGGAAGCAAGCGTACAGGGTGGACGCGAGGGGGAGGCTCGTTCGTCCGATGGGAACCTGGCGGTAAAGCTGAGCGTACCAAAGGAGATGGGCGGCCCCGGCGGCGAGGGGACCAATCCGGAGCAGTTGTTCGCGGCTGGCTACGCGGCCTGCTTCCAGTCCGCCTTGATGTTGACGGCGCGTCGTCAAAAAGTTGATGCCAGCGCGTCGACCGTGACGGCGAAGGCGGGCATCGGTCCCAAGGGCGAGGGTGGCTTCGGACTTGAGGTCGAGCTGCACGTCTTTATCCCCGATGTGGACCAGGAGACGGGCGAGAGACTGGTTGAGATGGCGCACCAGGTCTGTCCCTATTCCAACGCGACCCGTGGCAACATCCCGGTCCGGCTCTACTTTGAGGAGCAGCCACTCGCCATTTCGTAATTGCCAGCCCGGCCTCGGCCTACTTATATGGTGATACCGAAGTACTCATATAGGGCGGATCGATATGCTTCTTCGCTGGTCAGTAGACGCTCCTGGCGCTCGCCATGGATGGTGGTGATGAAGCGCAGATCGCTGAGAGTGATCCGTCCTATGGTGGTGGCCAGGGAGCAGACTCGGTTGCGGGTGAAGTGCGACTCGGGCGAGGTCTGCTGGTAGTGGCAGCGTGCGACAAAATCGGTCAGTGGATGTGACTGCAGGGTGAAGCGATATTGATCCGTCCATTGTTGATCCTTGAGCTGTTGCAGAAACCAGTAATCACGCTCATCGTTCACGCCTGTGCGCAGACGGTATTGCCGTCCATCCCCACCCAATTGAGCGATGTCTTCCTGCAGGTGCAGTGGCAGCTGAAACGAATCACCAAAACCGACATCGACCAGCCAGTCCGCACCTTCCAGGCACGGCAGCAGGAGTGTCAGGTGATCGTAGGCGGGACTAAAGCAGCCACCCTCGCCAGCTACCTCGGCCGACAGCAGTTGTACCTGGAAACCGAGCTGTTGTAGCAACCAGGCAAACAATCCATTGAGCTCGTAGCAGAAACCGCCGCGACGGTGCCGCACTATTTTGTCGTAGAGCAGCGCTTCCTGCAGAACGATAGGCTGATTATAATGAATGGACAGGTTTTCAAACGGGGTGGTCAACATATGCGACTGGTGCAATCCCCGCAGCGTCTGTACGGTTGGCTCCAGCGTTCCCTGATACTTGATACGCTGAAGATAGGCATCGATCTCCATAACCAATATCCTCTCTCGTTCATTCCATGCTCATTATGATGGCTGCACCGTCCTCGCATGCCGGTGTCGTCATTTTTTTGCAAGGAGATAAGGCAACAAGAAGCCCCGAATGCCCAGTAGGTTCGGCCCTTGCGGCCGATTGTCGCGAAGCGACCCCGTGCCCGGGAGCCCCCGTTTCCCCCAACCATGACCACTTTCCCTGTGAGCGTGGTATCAACGCGAAAGCGCGCCACCCGTGGCACGTTGTTCTGTGTTGAAGGGATCGTGAGGTACGGGCCGCTACGCGGCAATCGGCCGCAAGGGCCGAACCTACGGAAGCCTTTTCGTTTTTCCGGTGCTGTTCTCTTTGCAAAAAAATTGAAGGCCACCCACCTCCACATGGCATAACAACACAGGTGCAGGTCACCCAATTTTCAGTTACATGCTAGCACAGCCATGATATAACAAGGACCCGCCAATGGTACAGGTCGCGGCTGTACCAGCGGGTAGGTCACGCGGCTGTTGGGATCCCGATAGAGGGTAAAGTTAGCCAGAGGTACTATGAAGCTTGTCAATATATATTAAGCTCTGGCATACTTCTATCTATAATAGTCTTCCTCTATATACAATGCCATTGCCTCAGGCAAGGAGCTCGCTATGTACAAAGATACCCCCCAATTTCGCCTGCAGATGTATCGCCAGTATAGTAAGGACTACGGAGAGTTAAGCTCCGAGGGCGATTACCAGCTCAACGACCAGGTGCGCTTTTATGATGGCCACGCCAAAGGAACGATCACCTGGAAGTATGTAATGCGCAATCGCGGCCTGGTGTATGTGCTGGAAGATTACTCGGGTGTCCACTTCCAGGTTATGGCCCACGAGATCGTCGGCATGGCATAACCGCCCTCCGCCCGAGGAGATATCAGGGATACATGGTTATTGGCGACCTGAAAATGCCAGGCGCATACCCAGGCCCACCAGGATTCCACCGGTCAACTTCTGGATGATCTTTGCCGCTCCGACATGGCGCTTCAACCATATCCCCAGGGCGCTCGCCAGCAAGGAGATGCTGGAGTCGATGGACAGGCCCACCATGTTAAAAAGCAGGCCGAGCAGCAATAATTGTAGCGGGACCGCTCCACGCGCGGGATCAACAAACTGTGGCAAAAATGCCAGGTAGAAAAATGCTACTTTGGGATTGAGCAGCGTGGTGAGGGCGCCCTGAAAGAAGGCCCTGAGCAGGCCCGTTCTCTCGCTTCCCGTACCCGCCAGCATCTCTTCACGGCTCAGAAGCGTGCGCACACCCAGGTAGATCAGGTAGAGCGCGCCAGCGAATTTAATGACCTCATACGCCACCGGCACCGCCAGAAAGAGTCCCGAGAGCCCCAGGGCCACCGCCGTCGTCTGCAGCACACCTCCGGTGGCGATTCCAAGGCAGGAAACAATACCCGAGGAACGACCCTGGCTCGTGCTGCGCGCGATAATATAGAGCATGTCCGGCCCCGGTATGATACAGATCACGATTGTGGTGACAACGAGTAGGGAGATACTGGTTAGCGTCGGCATGGCATCATTCCTTATTGATAAACAATCCTATCTGCATATTCTAACATAATTATGCGCAAAAACGCGCTATACGGCAGCCGGTGGATGATATGCAAAGTAAGCACGCATCAGCTTCGGAGGATTGTCAGCGGGGCAGAGACCTGCTACATTAAGCTCATATATAAAGAAGGAGATGAGATGGGCACGTCAGGATTATGTATTCGGGTTGACGATGAGATCGAGTTGCGCCTGCATGAACTGCGCTATGCGGAGGCGTATCATGCGCTAATAGTGCGCAATATTGAGCATCTACGTGAATGGATGCCGTGGGCGGCCGAAGAGCAGACACTTGAAGGCACCAGGAACTTTATGAGCAGCGCTATGCACCGGTTCGCCGATGGCACTGGTCTGCCAACCAATCTCTGGTATCGCGGTCAGCTGGTCGGATCGATTGGCTATCCACGCATGAGCTGGCAGACGCGACAGGCTGAGATCGGCTACTGGCTAGACAAGGATATGCAAGGAAAAGGAATCATTACCAGAGCGACCGGAGCGCTGGTAACCTACGCATTCGAGGAGCTCGGGCTCAATAAAGTTGAGATCCACGCAGCCTCCGGCAACTATCGGAGCCGGGCGGTTCCGGAGCGACTGGGCTTCAAACAAGAAGGGGCTCTGCGTCAGAATGTGTGGGTCAATGGCCAGGTGTACGACATGATTATCTATGGCATGCTGGCCAACGAGTGGCATCCTTCCACCGACATGGGCGTCCTGCCCTAGATGCAGAAAATAACGATCGAGGAGCCTACGAACTGAGCTTGCGCAGCGTGCGCAAGTTTTTTTGCAGGCCATGCAGCACATCCTCGAACCTGGTAAGCTCCTCGATCGACTGCTCAATCGCTTCCGGATCACAATTGCCCTGCTCTTCGAGCGCATCAAGGATAACGTAAAGCGAGGCGCTGAGAGAGCCATCCTGCAGGCTCATCTGCACGATCGCCTGCAGAATTTGTTCACGTACAAGCATACGCTTCTCATGACCATCGCACTTTTTCCTCTCGCCCATATAGTTCCCCCTTCATAAAAAGTCCATCTATAAGCAAGCACGCGCTACCTCCGGCAATAGTGACAAACTCAAACATGTATCCATGCACTATACACGCCAAATATATATTTTCTCGGGCGTTGAGGCCAGCCATGCCTTTCCACTATGTACGAAGAAGGGACGGCGGCGTTGCTGAAAGGGAGAGGCCATAGCCCTATCTGGTATAAAGACTGTCCAGATAAGGCTATGATGACACATTTGATGGTGGCGATCAGGATTGAGTGGGGGTAGTCAGGGTGACGGTATCCTGGGAACGCGGATCCAGACGGTCGCGAACGGCGTCGCCGAGCAGATTCATGCTGATAAGAAGGATAATAATGGTTATGGCCGGCCCTACCATCATCCAGGGATCGGTGGACAGGTATTGCTGGGCATCGTTGATCATGGTGCCCCATTCAGGCGTTGGTGGCTGGACGCCCAGACCTAGAAAGCTGAGAACGCTTTCATCCAGGATGGCCAGGGAGATAGAGAGGGTGGCCTGAACCAGCAGGGGACTGAAGATATTGGGAAAGATGTGTCGCAGCAGGATCCTCCAGGTCGGCGTGCCGGTGACCCGAGCGGCCTCCACGTAGTCCTGAGTGGAGATCTGCAGCGTCTGCCCGCGCGCGATGCGGGCGTAGATCGGGATGCGCACCACCGCCAGGGCGATGGCCAGGTTGATGATGCTGGGGCCCAGGGCCGTCACCAGGGCCAGGGCCAGGATCAATGAAGGGAATGAGAGCAGAGCATCAACGACCATAGCGATAATCTGGTCGACCCAGCCCTTGCTGTAGGCGGCGATCAGTCCCAGCGCGGTGCCAATGAGCCCACCCAGCAGGATAGAGACGACTCCCACCGAGAGCGAGATGCGCGTGCCATAGATGATACGGCTCAACTGGTCGCGCCCCAGAGAGTCGGTGCCCAACCAGTGGGCGGCGGTGGGACCCTGCGCCGTGATGGTGGGGTGATAGAGGGTCGGTGAGTAGGGGCTGATCCAGGGCGCGAAGAGCGCGGCCAGCACAAAAATCAGCAGGACGACGGCGAACCACCAGCGGGGATCGCGACGAAAGCTCTGCACGATATTGGCCCAGCCCGCTCGCCAGCGGCCGGAGGACCCGGGCGGCGTGTAACGGGTTCGCCCCTCCTTATTTTCTTCGTCATGCACATCGGTCGATATAGCCATGCCTACCTCCATATAGAAACCAGCCTATAAGCCAGGTGGATAAGAGTTACAGTGAGATATGGATCAGCTGTGGAAGCGGATCTGCGGATTTAAGAGGCCATAACTCAGGTCTACCAGCAGGTTGGCCAGCATATATGAGATGGCTGAGAGCAGTACGATGCCCTGCACAACGGGATAGTCCTTGGCCAGGATGCTGGAGACGGCCAGCTGACCCACCCCCGGCCAGAGAAAGATCGATTCGACCACGAAGGTGCCCGCTAGAATGGCGCCAATCTGGATGCCAACGATGGTCAGGACCGGCAGCACGGCGTTGCGCAGCGCGTGCAGATATAAAACCCTTCTTTCGATCACGCCCTTGGCGCGCGCGGTGCGGATATAGTCCTGGCTCAAAACCTCAATCATGCTGGCGCGTAACTGGCGCATATTGACGGCGATCGAACCCAGGCTCAGGGTGAGCACGGGCAGGATCATATCGTGTATGTTCCCCAGCGGGTCCTGGTTAAATGGAACGTAGCCGCCGGGCGGGAAGAAGCGCAGTGAGACCGCCAGCAGAAATAAGAGCAGCAGGCCGATGACAAAGCTGGGAATGGCCGTGCCTAACAGGGCGAAGATATTGACAACCCAGTCGATCCAGCCGTTGCGATGGGTGGCCGCGAAAATACCGAGTGGAAAGGCGATCAACAGCGAGAGGATGAGCGAGCAGAAACCAAGCTCGGCCGTGACCGGCAAACGCTGGCCGATCAGCTCGATCACCGGCAACTGAAACTGGATCGACTGGCCCAGATTGCCGTGTATCGCCAGCCAGAGCCAGATCGCGAACTGCACCGGCAACGCCTGGTTGAGCCCCAGCTGCTGACGCAGCGCGGCCACCGTCTGCGGAGTCGCCTCCTCTCCGAGCAGCACACGCGCCGGGTCCCCCGGTATCAGATGAACAGTAAAAAATGTAATGAAGCTGACCAGCAGCGCCACCGGCAAGAAAAAGAGTAGCCGCTGCACCGAATATCTCGTCATGAACATCTCCTTTTTGTTTTCAGGCTTGAAAACCAGGTCAGGCCAGCGTGGGGAGCGCAGGCGCCCCCAATCATTTCTATGAGAGTTGGTGGAACGGGCGCGCAGTACGCGCCCGTTCCACCAACTCTCACAACCTTTAATCATTTCTATTAGGGTTTGTGCAATGAGCGCGTGTTACGCGCCCGTTCCATCAACTCTCACAACCTTTAATCATTTCTATTAGGGTTTGTGCAATGAGCGCGTGTTACGCGCCCGTTCCATCAACTCTCGCAACCTTTAATCATTTCTATTAGGGTTTGTGCAACGGGTGGCGCAGTGCGCCACCCGTTGCACAAACCCTAACAAATTTTTTGAGCGCCGTAGGCGCGTATCGTCAGGGGTCGAAGACACGCACCCACGAGGGAACGAGAAGCGCCCGCGAGAGGCACACCTACTGGCTGAGATACACGTTGGAAAAGTTCATAATAGTCGTAGGCAGAATAGTAAAATTCTGCACCTTAGTGGTCGTAGCCTGGATAGCGATGCCATGGTAGATAAACACATACGGCATATCCTGCATGATCTGCTGCTCCGCCTGCTGATAATCGGTGGTGCGCTGCTTCTGATCCGAGGTGGCACGCGCATCCTCCAGCAGCTTGTCGACCTGCGGATTGGAATACTGCATGTCGTTGTTACCACCACCGGTATGGAAGTAGGAGTAGACATTGCCATCGGGATCAGGGCGTCCGCTCCAACCAAGCAGGGCCGCACTAAAGTTGTGCGACGAGGTATCGCTCAGCAGGGTCGCGAAGGGCTCTTGCTTGATATTGACGGTGATGCCAGCCGGCTGCAGTTCCGACTGGATAAACTGGGCCTGCTGCGCCACGGCGGGCGAGCCGCTGGAGATCGAGAGCGTAAAGGAGATGCTGGACTTGCCGCTCTTGGATAGAGCCGCTTTCGCCTTATCCACCGAATAGCTATAGGGGGCGAAGCTCTTGTCGTATGCCCAGCTACTGGGAGGGATAGGTCCCTGGGACACAGTTCCCAGACCCTTGAGCACCCCGGACACGATCTCTTCCCGGTTGATGCCCCAGGCAACAGCCTGACGCACGTTGACGTTATCGAAGGGGGCCGCCTTCGTATTGAGCATGATGCCATAGAAGCTCAGGCCCGGCATCTGCTTGTAGGTCAGACTGCTGTTGGATTTGGCGGCCGCCACATTATTGGCGCCCACCGTATCAGCGGCCTGGATCGTGCCGGTCTGCAGGTTCGAGTATTCCACACTCTCGTTGGTAATGGGCCGGTATTTGACCGAGTTGAGATATGGCAGCGCGGTCCCCTGCGCGTCCTTCTGCCAGTAGTGAGGATTGCGCTTGATGGTCAGATGGTCGCTCTTGACCCAATCACCGAACATGAAGGGTCCACTGCCCACACCCGTGGGAGCGTTGCTCAGGTTCGCCCCCAGCTTGCGTACGGCGGTGGGAGAGAGGATCATGCCCGAGCGATCCGTCAGGGTGGCCAACAGGGGCGAGAAAGGTTTCTTCAAGGAAAAACGTACATGTGAGGGGTCCACGGCCGTCACTCCCTTTACGGTTGAGAGCTCGCTATAGCGGGGAGAGGACGGGGTGGAGAGAATACGATTGATATTGAACACGACCGCATCGGCGTTAAAAGGGGTGCCATCCTGGAACTTGACATCTGTGCGCAGTGTAAAGTCAAACTCCTTCGGGTTTGGCTGCGTCCAGGATGTCGCCAGGTCCGGCTGAATATTGTTCTGCGCATCGACGCGCACCAATGTATCGTAAATATTTAACATCACCTGCCGGTCCACCAGCGCCGTGGACTTGAGGGGATCGAGCGTAACTACATCTGAAGCGAGGCCGACGCTGAGATCGCCGCCACTCTTGGATTGACTGGTCTGTTGAGTTGTGCCCCCACCACCACAGGCGGAGAGCAGCATCATCATTGTCATGAGGATGATCGCAAATGGGAGAGAGAATTTTCTGGTCCGCGAGATTGCCGATAATCCCGTACCATTAGAAAATACAGCTGTCATAAATATCATCAGCTCCATGAATTGCAAGTATAATACCAGACAACGCTAAAATTCAATTATGTTTGATTATTTTGAGCAATACTCAAACAAATACGCGCAATATCTTCTCCTTATAAAGCAGTATATGTGTACGCAATACAGCTGTCGGGGGCGACAAAAAAAAATTCTAGTGAATAAATCAAATAGTAAAACGAGTATATACATTTTGTCAAGTTTATGTAACTTACTATGGCGTGAGGGAACCTCTCGTTACTTGCCCGCATACTACTTTACAAAAGTATTTCCTGGCTTACATCAAGCGAAGCAAGTAGCGCGTGAGGGCTGCCGAGAGGGATAGGATTGATGTGGTATACTTTGCCTGTTATGGTAACAACGGCATGGAGGGATTCATCATGAGTAACGCATCATTCGGTACCGCAAGGCAGCCAAATCGCTGGCTGATCGCTATCGCCGCCTTTGTATTGCAGCTTGCTCTGGGCTCGGTCTACGCCTGGAGCGTTTTTTCTAAGCCAATCGCCGCGCTGTTTAATAGCATTCCGGCCAGCAAGGTGGCTCAGGCGCAGCTGGCGCCAATCAACCTGACGTTCTCGATTACGCTGCTAGCTCTGGGCGTGACGGCCGCCTTCGGTGGCTATCTGCAGCTGCGCTACGGTCCCAGAGTGATCGCCACTGCTGGCGGCATCCTCTACGGCCTGGGCATCGTCCTGGCCGGCCTGACCTTACCGTCCCATAATGTGTACCTGCTGTATCTCACCTTCGGCATCATCGGCGGCATCGGCATCGGGCTGGGCTATATAGTGCCGCTGGCCATGCTGCTGCGCTGGTTCCCCGATCGACGCGGCTTCATTACCGGTCTGGCGGTGGCAGGCTTCGGTCTGGGCGCGCTACTCATCGCGCAGACCGTGACCCCGCTACTCCAGCCCAAATCTATCGGCATTGAATCGACATTTATCTATCTTGGTGTCATCTACCTGATCGTGGTCGTAGGAACGGCGCAATTCTTCCGCCGCGCGCCCGATAACTATGTTCCGGAAGGCTGGATCCCTTCAGAAAGTGTACAGGAGAAGATAAACGCCAACCGGGATTATACCTTCGGTGAAGCACTACGCGCGCCCCGCTGGTACGTGCTCTGGCTGACGCTGGCGCTCAACGTGACGGCGGGCGCGGCCCTGATCGCCGTCGCCTCGCCGCTGGCGCAGAAGTTTACCGGCGTAGATCAGTTGACCGCGGGCACCTTCGTCGGCATCATCTCGATCTTTAACGGAGTCGGTCGCCTGGCCTGGGCGTGGCTCTCCGACGCCATCGGGCGTCCGTTTACGTTCCTGGCTATCTTTGTCGTGCAGATCGTCGCCTTCCTGTTTCTGACGCAGATCGGGGCCGGCGGCTTCGCCCTGCTGCTCATCCCGGGCGCGCTGATCGGACTCTGCTACGGCGGCGGCTTCGGCACCATGCCGGCCTTCGCGGCCGACTTTTTCGGCGCCAAATACTCCGGCACCATCTACGGAGCCATGCTCACCGCATGGAGCGCCGGCGGCATCGTCGGTCCCATCCTGATCTCCAACATGGAATACCATGCCGCCATCTACGTGATCATGGTTATCCTGGTTGTCTCCTGCGCCCTACCGCTGCTGGCACGCTTCCTCAACCAACGCCAGCGCAACGACGCCGTCGAGGTCGTAGCCGGCAAAAAAGCCTGAGTTGCTAAAAGACAAGATGTGGTATGCCTGGCATACCACATCTTGTCTTTTAGCAACTCTTTATATCTGAAACATGACAATGGATGTCATGATTATGCAGCTATACTTGTGTCTGTTGCCTTTACGTGTTCAAGCGAATATAGGAAGGATGCAAGCATGAAGTATGGGGTCACTCTGCCGCTATCGGGGATCGATGGGGATCTGGAGCGGCTGGTTGAGTATGCGCATATCGCGGAGGATGCGGGCTGGGATGGGGTGTTTCTGGAAGATTACATCGTTTATTGGGGCGAGCACAATGTCACCTATGATCCATGGCTGGCTCTGACGGCAATCGCTCTGCGTACGCAACGTATCAAGCTGGGCATTACGGTGACACCCCTGCCGTCGCGCCTGCCCTGGAAGTTGGCGCGCGAGGCCATCACGCTGGACCATCTTTCGCGTGGTCGCCTGATCCTCGGCTTCGGGCTGGGCGATGCTCAGGATCGCTATTTCGGCGATGCGACCAATGAAAAGCAGCGCGCCGCCATGCTGGACGAGGGATTGGAGATATTGGCCGGTTTGATGAGCGGGCAGCCATACAGCCATCAAGGAACATACTACACGGTCAACGAGATCACGTTTCAACCACAACCGGTGCAGCGCCCCCGCATACCCATCTGGATCGGCGGTTGGTGGCCGCGCAAGGCACCAGCCCTGCGCGCAGCGCGCTGGGACGGCTTCTGTCCCGCGAAATTGCCCGATGCTCAGGGTGACAG
This sequence comes from Dictyobacter halimunensis, assembly GCF_036245075.1. NCBI lineage: Bacteria > Bacillati > Chloroflexota > Ktedonobacteria > Ktedonobacterales > Dictyobacteraceae > Dictyobacter > Dictyobacter halimunensis. The sequence continues at coordinate 2,873,105 of NZ_BSRI01000001.1, read as the reverse complement.
TAACATCAAACCACATGACATCGAGGCCATTCGAGGCTTTATGAACACCCATCGTACAGGCGATGCTCCCTTTGATATTACAGCGGCCGGGCACAGCGCGATGGGCGACCGCGCAAAAGCCCGCGCGCAGATTGAGCCCTTTGAAGCAGCGGGCGCGACATGGTGGGGTGAATTTACTTTACCGGAGCCTGGCGAAAGCGCGCAGGCGCTGGCGCGCATCAAACAGGGACCACCACGAGGTTAGCCGGGAGCATCATCAACGGTTCCCCCAATGTGATACGCCCCCGTAGGGACGACTTTCAACGGTCGTCCGGGCCGCTTGCGGCCCCCGTACCCAGGCGGTTCGGCCCCCATGGAGACGCCTCACCCCACGCGGTGCTTTTGGGTTCGTGCGTGGTACGTTGGTGTGAAGGTACCACGTGAGCGAGCGTGGAAGACAGGAGAAGCGGGGTCATGGGGGGACGTGGGCTGCCGTCGCTGGCGCTGGCAGCCCGGACGACCGTTGAAGGTCCCTACGGGGGGCGTTTCACGTTGGGGGAACGTTTCATTTTTGGGACGTTTCGGGTTTCTGGTCGCGTTGTCTTTTGGCAACAAATTGAATGACACTCACCTACATACGAATGATTGTGCCACAATGGTGGATATGATACACTGCTAGCAAGTGGGCAGTGAAAGAAGTTGTGAAATGAAAAGAGCTGCCCTCTTGCTTCGTCACGCACAAAAAGGAAGGTAGGGCGTGGAGGACCACCATATCCAACCAGAGTCGGGCACACCATTTGATCAGAAACGCGATAAACGTGTACATACATGCCAGCCAGTGCAGCCTGCTGTATCAGCCGAAAGCTATGTACCTGCTTCAGCTATCAACGCTCAGATCAGCACATTTGAGCTCCTCATGGCGGAGATGGAGGAGGCTATCATTCTGACTGGCCTGGATAACAAGGTGCACTGGCTTAATAAAGCCGCGACAGGGCTGCTGGAGCTACCTTCAGCCGAGGAGGCAATGGGTAGACCCTATGGGGAGCTCTTTAACCAGTGCCGCATATATGACCTGAATCATCGTCCCTTCTCAAAGAATACGGAGACGAAGGCTATGCAGGCGCTGCTCGATCCTCAAACCCATAAGCAGACTGTGCTATGCCTGCTCCCTTCGAGCCGTATCGCATGCATCGATATTGTGCGCACATTCATCAGGCAACAGTCACAACCCACCAGCATTATGTATCAGCTGCACGACCTCACCCATTTTTACGAGGAGCAGAAGAGCAGCTGCCAGAATAACTCGGCCCTCTTATCTTTGATCAATGCGATCTCCCACCTGCGCGACCTGCTGGCCGCGCCGCCTTCAGAGGAATCGCTGTCGATCCCATCTTCTATCCATGCCATCGGCCAGCACCTGGTCGATCTGATCCGCGATCTACTGGGAGGCCAGGCCGCATTCCTCTTCTCGCTGGGAGCCACCGATCAGCGGCTCTACTATATCGCCTTCAGTGGTCTGACGCAGCCGCAGGCCGAGCTACGCTGGCAGAATAGCGGCCGCTATAGCCTGGCGGACTTCCTCGATCCCGACTCCATCGAACAGCTGCGCCTGCATAAACAGGTCAGGGTCGATCGCAAGCATATGCGCATCCCGTTTTTGAAGCGCGTCGATTTTACGGCCGCCAATCTGTTCTGGACACCGCTGTTCGTAAAGCAAGAGCTGGTCGGGATGTTTGTCCTGGGCAGGGATAATCCCTGTGACGCCGAAGAGAGCAAACTGGTAGAGGCGGTCGCCACCTTGACCGCGTTGATGATCGAGTATGTGCGGCCGTTCGCCAACGCCAACCAGGAGCAGGGCAACGATATGGTGGTGCAGGCCACCAATCAGATCATTAATACGTTCCTGAACCTGGCCAGCCACGAGTTGAAGACGCCGCTAACGGCCACCATGGGCAATATCCAGCTGGCCCTGAGGCGCCTGGAGAGGCTGAAGAAGCAGGCCGATCTGTCCGATATCAATAAAAAGATCGAGCAGTTGCGAGACCCGTTGGAAGCGGCCAGCGATAGCGCGCGCCTGCAGGAACGCATTATTAGAAACCTGATCGATGATTCGCGCATCCAATCGGATACTTTTGAGCTCGATATACAGCGCTGCGAGTTGCTTGAGCTGGTGAAGGAGACTGTGGAACAGCACCAGGAGCGGCATCCCGAGCAGCAGTTTACCCTACGGCTCCCTCCACAGGCACTATGGGTCAATGTCGACGTGCACAGAATCAAACAGGTTCTGCAGACATACCTGACCAATGCCTCTCAGCAGTCGCCATCCGATCAACCGATCGTCGTGCAGATACGTATGGAGGTCGACCAGGCCTACATCAGCATCCATGATAGAGGACCCGGCATCGCGCTAGAGGAGCAAGAGCATATCTGGGAACGCCTCTATCGCTCCCTGGGGACCGCTCCCCAGAATGAACTCGATCTAAGCATGGGCATGAGCTTCTACCTGTGCCGCAACCTGGTGGAGCGCCACCATGGCCTGGTCGGGGTCGAAAGCATCCCCGGCCACGGCTCAACCTTCTGGTTCTCCTTGCCCCTGGCGCGCCACGACATCACCAGAGTCACCATGCCGCTTGTAAACATACCCCCACCGCCACCATCGCCGTAGGTGCGCCCCTTGCGGGCGCTTCTCGCCCCTCGCGGGCGCTTCTCGTTCGCTAGGAGACGATGCAACGGTTATTAATGTTCGGATGGCTTGTAATGGCCGGGCTCGCTGCGGAAGCTGATGGCGAAGCGGTTCCAGGCGTTGATGGCGGCCACGAGCAGGGTCAGATTGGTCAGTTCGGTCTCGCTAAAGTGCGCCCGCACCTGCTCATAGACCTCATCGGGCACGTGATCAATCGAGATCAGAGTCAGCTTTTCAGTCCACAGCAGGGCGGCCCGCTCGCGCTCGCTGAAGAAGGGGGTCTCCTGCCAGACCGGCATGGCGTACAGGCGCTGCTCACTTTCGCCGCCGGCCCGCGCGTCCAGACTATGCATATCCACACAGTAGGCGCAGCCATTGATCTGCGAGGCGCGTAACCGCACCAGTTCCTTCAAGGAAGGCTCAAGGCCACAATCGGCGATATACGTTTCCAGCCCGTTCATGGCGCGCATGGCTCCCGGGGCCGCTTTTCTATAATTCATACGTGGGGCCATAAAAATACATCTCCTTCTGAAGGACATCCCCGCCGTCTCAAGGTGACGTTTCTCACTACGTTCAATAATCAGATAATAGCATCTTAATGGTCTTGTTAAAAGAGCCATTTCTATGTACAATAAGAGGGCCATTAGGAGTCGTAGTGAGCCTGTAGCAGGTAGAAGAGATGAGCAGCATATGCCTAAACGAATCGCGCGCAGCCAGAGGCCGGAGATTACGCTGGACCAGTACGCGGCGGCACCATTATATAAGCAGTTGTATGAGCGCCTGCGCGCGGAAATCCTGTCGGGACAATTAGAGGCGGGAGCGCGACTCCCCTCGACACGCACGCTGGCCAGCGAGCTTGGGGTATCGCGCAATACGACGGCCCTGGCTTACGAACAGCTATTGATGGAGGGATACATCGAGAGCAAGGTGGGCGATGGAACACGGGTAGCGCACCTGCAACCAGAGCAGACGCTGCAGGTGCGCAGGAGCGGCCGCAGGCCCACAGCTAACCGGCAGCCGGTCACGAGGGATGAGCTACTGGGGCGGCGTGGCCAGCTACTCGCCGGTCTGACCTGGCTGGAAGAGGAAATGCATCCGGACGGCACGCTCAATACCGCCTTCAGGATCGGCCAGCCGGATGTGATGTCCTTCCCCTATGAAATCTGGGCGCGACTGATCTCCAGACATGCCCGCCAGTCGCTGAGCACCTTCACGGCGTACGCGGACGCGCAGGGCTACGCGCCCCTGCGTGAAGCCATCGCGGCCCACATCGGCATTACGCGTGGCGTCCACTGTTCACCTGAACAGATCATCCTGACGGCTGGCGCGCAGGGCGCCCTGGATCTGCTGGCACGCGTGCTGCTGGACCCCGGCGACGTGGCGTGGGTTGAAGATCCCGGCTATCCGGGGGCGCGTGGAGCATTGCTGGGGGCTGGTGCTACGCTGGTTCAGGTGCCGGTAGATCAGGAGGGCATCGATGTTGAGGCGGGCAGACGGCTCTGCCAGCAGGCACGATTAGCGGTGGTGACACCCTCGCACCAGTTTCCTACCGGCGTCACCATGAGCCTGAACCGGCGATTGGCCCTGCTCGAATGGTGCAGGGAAGCCCGAGCGTGGATCGTCGAGGACGACTACGATAGCGAGTTTCGCTTCAGCGGACGCCCACTGGAGGCGCTGCAGGGACTCGATAGCCGTGGACGCGTCATCTATATCGGCACCTTTAGCAAGGTGCTCATTCCCTCCCTGCGTCTGGGCTACCTGATCGTGCCGCCCGCGCTCCTCAAAGGTATGGTGGCGACGCGCCGCCTGATCGACGTGTACCTGCCCCTGCTGGAACAGCTGGCCCTGACCGACTTTATCGTCGAGGGCCACTTCGCACGCCACCTGCGCAAGATGCGCATCCAGTATCTTGAACGCCGCAACACCCTGGTGGAGGGGCTACGAAAGGAGCTGGGAGACAGGGTAGACGTGATGGTACCCCAGGCGGGGATGCACCTGATGGCCTGGCTCCCTACGGGTCTGGATGCCCGGCATGTCGCGCGGCAGACGACCCGGCACGGACTGCTTACCACCCCGATTGTACAGAATTCTCAGCATGCCAGCGCGCGCCAGGGTCTGATGCTGGGCTTCGCCAACGCCACCTCGATGGAACTGGAAGCCGCCGTCAAGATCCTGGCGCGGACATTCAAGGAGCTATAGCCCGGCGTTTAGCTTCTCAAATGATCCATGCTCAAGCACCTCAACGGCAACGGCGCGCAGGTGGGCCAGCATCGAATCCATCAGGGAATCGGCCAGGCTCACTCGGGCCACGCCCAACCGCTCAAGCTCGGCCAGCGTGGTCCCGGCTCGGCCGCCCATGATATTGATCGGCCCATCGATGGCCTGGACCAACCGGCCAATGGTCTCATAATCAAGGTGCGCGATCGGATAGACGCAGTCCGCCCCGGCCCGCAGATAGGCGTTGGCCCGGCGCACGGCATGCTCAAAGCGGTCCTCAGGCTCGCCGATCTTGAGCAGGAAGACATCGACGCGGGCATTGATCACAAACGGCACATCCAGCTCGGTCGCCAGCTCGCGCAGGGCCGTCAGCAGCTCAACCTGGTATGACATATCCACCAGACCGCTCCCCGGCTGCTTGCGCGAATCCTCGATATTGATGCCCACTACGCCTGTCGCCATGGCCTCCCTGACCGTCTGCAGCACCTCCGCGATCGAACTGCCGAAGCCTGCCTCGATATCCGCCGTCACGGGCAGGTTCACCACGCGCGTAATGCGGGCCAGCGCCTCAACCAGCATCTCACGCGTAATCCGCTGCCCATCCTCATACCCCAGCGCAGCCGCCACACCTGAACTGGTGGTCGCGATGGCAGGAAATCCCACCTGCTCAATCACCTGGGCGCTGGCGGCATCCCACACATTGGGCAACACCAGCATCGGCGCTCCCTGGTGCAGAGACCGAAAACGCCGCGCCCGCTCCTTCTGTAACCCGCTCTCCATAGTAGACCTTTCGCTTTCTATTTCAGGCTGTCTGAAAACCTGTCGAGCTATCCATCCAATGAAGCCTACTATACGGTGAAAGTGGACAGGGCACAAGGACCACTTTCATCCATCCTGATAGGTCCATTATTCGTTCGGATCACTTCGGCGATGGCGCAGCAGAGAGCGTCTGGTTGGTTGCAATTCCAGCACCTCTTCAGGTCCAATCGTCCGGTCACGCAAGGCGGGAGCCAGCGAGGTCCTCCATGTTGGATCGCTGGCTAACGCGGAGCGATACGCATGGTAGGCGGCCTCATCAGCGAAGGAGGCAAGCCAGATAAAGAAATACTCGCCCTCACGGACCGGCAAAGCGGGAAAGGTATTCTCACTGCTCTCGGTAATAAATTGGCCCAGGATGTGCGCCCCTGCCGCCTGCAGCACCGGTGCCATCTCTTGCGTAAATAAAGTAACGAATTCGGACGCGACCGGCGCAGCAAAAGCGTATAGCGTCGCGAGCATAAAGCCGCCTGTGGTCTCGGGCGCGTCCAGTGCGGGCCTGCTGGACGGGTCTACATGAAAAGAGGAGGCAGGGTGCGCGGGTCTGAACAATAATACATTGTCGGAATCGATCATCGTATCGTTGGCAGCCGCGCGATGCGCCTGCCAGATGGGACCATAATAAAAGCCTTCAAGGGCCCGGCGACGACTCTCCATATCCGCAAAGCCACGCAGCCAGACAAATTGGTCCGGCCTGTTGAGATCGCGAAACAGGCCAATGATGCGCATCCCATACTTTTCCTGTCCCTCGATAAAATGTTCCTCGAACAAAGCAATCAGCTCATCCCTGCGTCCCGGTTTGAGCGTATACCGGCGCAATTCAACGAGCGGGCAACACTGCTCTACAGCCCTCATCGACGCTTGCGTTATATCATCAGACATCTTGTCTGCTCCTTTTCTTTATCGATAAGCGAGGCTCTGATAAGAACCTCGCCCACGCTATCGGGGTTATTCAGCCCGGGTAAAATTCATGATCCAGTTTGTGTCCCAATGCTTGCCCTCATCAAAGGAGAAGGCCTGCTGCCAGCGTGCCGTGGTCGCGGTCATTTCGTCCCAGATATAGCGCACGTGCAGTGGTTTGCCATCAGAGGTTTCAACGGCCTGGAAAAAGGTGCCGACGCCATTTTCAAACGAGCCCCAGAGTGGCCGAAAATCGAGGGGATTGCGATTATCGATCCAGACGATGGCCCATTGTCCGGTGGCTGGCTCGAAGGCTTTGACGCTATACCCCAGTGCTCTTTCACCCGAGGGCAGCGTCGCCTCCCAATGCTCGACCACCGCCCGGCCATCGAGCTGTTTTTCAAATCGGTCGCGGCCGCGAAACTCTTCCCAGCTCGCCTCATCCTCGGGCATGGCCTGGTTCTGGAGCAAGTGTCCTTTCTTGCGGGTATTCAGTACGGTCCAGCTGCCAATCAGCGCGTCGAAATCGTGCGCGCCAGATGGTTGGCTATGGTGACTCATGGCGGGATTCCTCTCTTTGCTATTCAACCTCGGCCCAGATCAATCAGCCGTCTGTGTTTGAGTATAAGGGGAAAAGGTGGTACTATTGACCCTGATTAAAGTGAATTGTTGAATTTTCACCGTGAGGAGTAAGAAAGAACGTGGTCTATCGTCCAACGGCCCGTGTGTTGACGGTGCTGGAACTGCTACAAACGCACGGCCGCATGACGGGCGCGGAGCTCGCTCGTCGCCTGGAAGTCAATATTCGCACGGTGCGAGATTACATTCAGATGCTGGGGGATCTCGGCATCCCGGTGGAAGCCGTGCGGGGACGCTACGGGGCCTATCGCCTGCGACCGGGCTATAAGCTTCCGCCGCTGATCTTTACGGAAGATGAAGCCCTGGCCTTGACGCTCAGCCTGCTCATGGCGCGTGAGCATGAGCTCGCGCAGACCTCGCCCGCCTTTGAGGGGGCGCTGACAAAGATCGAGCGGGTCCTGCCAACCACGACCCGTGAACATGTCCAGGCGGTCGAGCAGACGGTCATCATTGAAAGTGATGCGTATCGTGCCGCGCCCGCGCTGGCGGTGGTTACCATATTGAGCTCGGCCGTTCATCGTAGACGCTGTGTTTGTCTGGGCTATCGCTCGGCGCGCGCGGAAACGACGAAACGCACGTTCAGTCCTTACGGGATTATGGCTCATGAGGGGGTATGGTATACCATCGGCTATTGCCATCTGCGGCAGAGCCAGCGCCTCTTGCGGCTGGACCGCATCACGCGGGCCGCATTGACGGACGAAACATTTCCGAGCCCGGAGAACTTTGATATGCGAGGCGCGGTGCTGCGGTCCCTGGCCTCCGTTCCACGTGTATGGCAGGTGGAGGTATGGCTGGAGGCGACACTTGAAGAGGCCCGGCGCAAGAGCCAGCTCACACAGGGCCATTTTACAGAGGGAAACGGGGGTGTTCTCCTGCGCGTTGAAGTTGAAGACCTGCAATGGATGGCCCGCCTGCTGGCCGGAATCGGCCTTCCATTCACCATCCACCATCCCCCCGAATTACGCACCGCCTTGCGCCAGCACGCCCAAACCATGCTCGATTACGCCGAACGGACCCCGTAGGTGTCGGGCTTGCCCCGACTTAATCGGCAGGCAGAACTCAAGATATCGCGGCGCCGTTATTGTTGCTGCTGCGTCTGCTCGGGATAGGTGGCCTGGGGGTATTCATAGGAGCTATATTCGGATGCCTGGATGGGTTCCTGCTCGGTTGGTGGATCGGCGCGGCGCGCATACCCCTGCTGATAGGGACGGTACTCCTCCGGACGCGTCTGTTCCGGCTCGCTCGGTTGATAATAAGGCTCGGGAGCACGTGGGGGCTGATAATACTGCTGCTGCCTATTCGAGGGATAGTAGTATTGCCGGGGCGGTTGCTGGTATGCCCGCGTGGTCCTCATCCTGATAAGAGCATTCCGTTTGGGCGCAAAGATCCAGTAGATGATAGCCCCGAAGATATGGGTAAAAAAGATGAATAAGAGCCAGAGGAGCTTTGCTCCCCCACCGAGAGCCCGGTTGCGAAAACAGTGCCAGAGTGCCCCGAACCAGATCAGCATCGGCACGACCATAACAAGCACTCCAATAAGATCTCTCAAGGCGCGGTCCTTTCCATACTCTGCGTCAATTTATTTCAACATATATTATTACGATTAGCATCCTCTATAGTAGCATGCATCGATAAGCAACACAAACGCATCGCTTATGTAGTGAATAGACGCAAATTACGGTCCAGCCTCAATGGAAGTGAGACTTTCGACCAGTCTCACGCGGAACAGCACATCTTATGGAAAAGATAGAGCTTCTATGCGCGTCCTAAGACGCCGCTTTATAGTATCTATAGGTAGATAGTGAACAAACCCTATAAGGATGGGGATTGGATAAATAGAGCATCAACGCAACTAATACAGGGGGCATCTATGTCAGCAGATACGCACAATCAGGATACGTTCCTTACAATCCATAATTCCGGTTCAACCAACTTTCCGGGTTATACTATCACGATCGATAACGCTGGTAGCGGCACGCTGGTCTATGAGGAATGTCGCTATGCGCCTGAGCGACCGCAGTGCCAGAAAGAAGATAAAATCTTTTCGCCCCAGACCTTCCAGCTCTCACCGATCCGTCAGGTCCTCTCTCAGATCGGCTCGATCCAGAATCTACCCAGCCATTCCTGCATAAAATCAATCTCCATGGGTTCGAGAACACATCTATCCTACCAGGGGCAACAAAGTGGTGACATCTCATGTATAACCTCTTCCGACCCGCCCCTCTATAATAGCTTAAAAAAAGAGATCGATGCCCTCGTTGCTCAAGCGACCCGTTCATCATAAACCTCGTCGGACCTCAAACAGTTCACCACATCGCTAATCCTCGGGTCACGCTGCCACTTTAGCACCTCCTGACATCCAGAGAAGAGTCATGTAGAACATCACGTCTTTACCTCCAGGCATTATGCTAACGCGATGCGCACTCAGCTCCGCTTTGCATCACTGTTTCCTCTACCTATCATACACAATAGTGTTCATGCATCCCTCTAGACATTCTATGCCATATCATGCATATATATCATTTTCTATATTTTTTATATTATATATAGTAATTACAGTAATTTACCCATATAATTGTAATTTTATGTTTTTATGTGGCAAGGATGCTATGAACAGGAGAAGTGATATGAAAACAAGTATTCCTCAAGCGATCATCAGGCTTGTCGCGCTCACCATGATCCTGGCGATCGGGTTGGCCGGGCCAATTGCTCATTCGCACGCGGCTACGCCTCCCGGCCAGGTCGCTCTCCCCGACAATACCGCGCTCCGCCTGGGCAATGCCCGCGCGCTGACCAGCCTCCCCATGAATCCTAAGACCCCGATAATGATCGAATTGGTGCTGGCGATGAACCATCCCGAACAAGCCAGGTCATTTATCGACGCGCTCTATGATCCTCAATCCCCTTCGTATCATCATTGGCTGGCAACCGGTGCCTTTAATGCTATCTTTGGCCCCACACCAACTCAGGTGCAGGCGGCGAAATACTTTCTAGCCTCATCCGGCCTGACGGTTCTGCCGCAAGTGCCGGGGAATAGCGCATTTCTCATCGCCGCACAGGGACCAGAGCGCAGTGTTGAGGCCGCCCTCCATACCTCTATCAGGTACTACCAGGGGCGTGAATGATGACACAGGCCTGGTGAATCAGTACTTCCGCATTGCCACTGATAATCTGGCCGACGCTGCTAGCACCAGTTGGTTACTATGTGAGCCGCTCGTTACCCCATCCGTTATACCGGCAGAAAATACCGCCTTCATGCAGATGGCCAGTCAGGGCCAGAGTATCTTTGCTGCCTCAGGAGATGATGGAGCCTTTGGTTGTGCGCCAGATGGCTTCCCTACACTACTGGCTGTAGGTGATCCAGCCGCGCAACCCTACATGGCAGGTGTGGGTGGCACCTCATTCGCCGGCACCTTCGATCCTGGGAAGAATCCCCATCCAACGTATCCCCCTCTGCCTGCCGAACATGCCTGGGACGGCGGCGGTGGTGGCGCCAGTCAAGTCTGGGCCAGCCCGTCATATCAACGAGGTCCAGGCGTCTTTGAACCCGGCTTCAGCCAGACAGGGGCATACTGCGGTCAGCCAGCCGGGGTGCTCTGCCGTGAGGTCCCCGATGTTTCAATGAATGCCGATCCCGCCAGTGGCTATTCCATCTACTGCACCGATCCTGGCGTTAGCTTTTGTACCGGCTTCTTGCAAATCGGTGGCACATCTGCCGCAGCGCCACTCTGGTCGGCGATTGCGGCATTAGCAAATACGGCCCATAAAGGACGCCTTGGGCTCTTCAATTTCTTCGTCTACCACCTCAACTCGCCTGCCGGCTATCATCGTGCGTTCCACGATATCACGGTGGGCAACAACGGTCACTACCCTGCCGGACCAGCCTACGACATGGTCACTGGTATCGGGAGCCCCGACATTTTCGGCCTGGTAACCCTGTTTGAGAAACCACATCACGAACAGTGTCAGAAACACAATAAACACAGTAAGCGATAGCATCGCATACGACACGTCACGACACCCCGACCTTCTTTCCTGGAACCGAAGAAGGTCGGGTCTTTATAAGGAACGTAACGGAAATCCACAAGAAAAGGTGCCATTCATTTTTTCCACAAGGCAACGTTCCCCAAAACACGAAACGCCCCTTAAAAAGGGAACGTGATTGTAGGGACGACCTTCAACGGTCCGGGCTGCCAGCGCTAGCGACGGCAGCCCACGTCCCCCCACGATACCGCTTCCCATGGCATCCACGATGGGGAACGTGGTACCCGGTAAGGAACGTTCGCTTTTGGGTTCGTGTGCGGAACGTTCCTTACCGGGTACCACGTGGGGCGAGATGTTGTCTACGAGAAGCCGAACCGGCCGGGCACGTGGGACGCAATCGCTGACGCTCGCGTCCCGGTCGACCGTTGAAGATCGACCCTACAGGGGCATTTCGTGTTTGGGGGAGTGTTTCGTTTCCGGGGGCGTTCCGTGTTTCGGGGATCGCTGATGATGGCTCGGAGCGGCAAAAAAGCTTGACAAATCGCATGGCTTCTTTTATCCTTGTAGAGGACGCTGAAACCGGGATGAGCCCGGTGCCTACATTAATGATGGTTTTTATTCAGGAGTAGAAACATATGCCCGACTGCCGCTAATTCTGTACCGCTCCTCTTTTCAGAATGAGAGTGCGCCAGGTTTTCTTTGGCCCGATCTCTTGCCAGGCCGCTTGCTGTATTGTTGCAGGCAGGCCGCGAGAGCGTCTATTGGTGGCCAAAACGCTGGCAGGTACAGAAGGCATGTCTGAGGCACGCTATGGTTCGCGTTTTCTACGCCGGTTCGACCTTCGCGGTCGCTTTACCTCCGCGCTCCAAGATCATCCGCCTGCCAGAGGACATGTATAGCGGCAAACAACCTTCAACCTTTTTGCCATCTTCTGCCCTTCCCCCTCTACCCTCTGCCTGCGCCCACTGTGCATCTGGAAAGGGTCTTCGATTGACATTCTTCAGGCTATAAGAACAGCATTGTTGCAGGCCTGCTATTGTGAAAGGATGCACGGTGAGTTTGCGACCCTTTCGACGCTACTTTGTGCTGCTGGCGCGCTATCTGCGGCCGCAATGGCCCACGGCGCTCTTGATGTCGCTGTTGCTGCTGGCCAGTATCGCTCTGCAGCTGATCAATCCAAAGATTCTGGGCTACTTTATCGATACGACCGTTAGCCAGGGACTCTCTCAGGGACTGATGTGGGCGGCCCTGCTCTTTCTGGCCTTCTCGCTGCTCAATCAGGGCCTGTCAGTGGCCTCGTCGTATCTATGCGAGAAGGTGGCCTGGACGGCGACCAACGCGCTGCGCGGCGATCTGCTGGCGCGCGTGCTGACGCTGGACCAGGGCTTCCACAAGAGCCATACGCAGGGGGAGCTGCTGGAGCGCATCGATGGCGATGTCAATGATCTCTCAGACTTCTTCTCGAAATTTGTGGTGCACATGCTCTTTCATCTGCTGCTAATGGCCGGCATGCTGGTCGTGCTGACCACCATCGATTGGATGCTGGGCGTGAGCATGGGGCTCTACTGCCTGTTGGTGGTGGTGGTTCTGACCTGGATGCGGCGTACCACAGTGGATCGCTGGGTGACCGCGCGACAGGCCAGTTCGGAGTTCTTCGGCTTCCTGGGCGAGTCGCTGGACGCCGCAGAGGATGTGCGCGGCAACGGTGGCATGAGCTATATCTGGCGCCACTTCTATCAGCACTTCTATCGCTGGTACAGCACAACCTGCCAGGCCGGCTGGTCGGGAGCAACGCCCTGGATCATCTCGCAGGCGCTCTTCACGCTGGGCAAGGTGATCGGGCTGGTGCTGGCAGCGTATCTATGGAGCATCGGCATCGCCTCGCCCGGTACCGTCTACCTGATCTTCGTCTACAGCGCGCTGCTGATGGGGCCACTGGAGCAGGTGCAGTGGCAGCTCCAGAGCCTCTACCAATCCGAGTCGTGCATCCGGCGCATCGATGGTCTGTTCAAGACCACTGCGGCCATTCAGGATGGTCCGGGGACACACGTGCTGGCGCCGGGCGCGCCGGTGGTTTCGTTCGAAGATGTCTCTTTCGGCTATGCGCCAGATGAACCGGTGCTGGACGGGGTGTCATTCAGACTGGAGGCGGGTCGCGTGCTGGGGATCGTCGGGCGCAGCGGTGGCGGTAAGACGACGCTCTCGCGCCTGCTGTTCCGTATGTACGATCCGCAGTCGGGCCGGGTCTGCATCAACGGTGTACCGCTGCCAGAGCTGCGCGTGCGTGACCTGCGCCGACGCATGAGCCTGATCACGCAGGACATCCAACTTTTCCAGGCCTCGGTGCGCGACAACCTGACCTTCTTCGACCGCTCGATCCCCGATGAACGCATCGTAGAGGTGCTGGCAGACGTTGGCCTGCGAGACTGGTACCGGGCGCTGCCGCAACGGCTGAACACGCAACTGGGCGCGAACAACTATGGGCTCTCGGCCGGAGAGGCGCAGTTGCTAGCCTTCGCGCGCGTCTTCCTGACACAACCAGACCTGGTGCTGCTGGATGAAGCCTCGTCGCGCCTGGATCCACTGACCGAGCAGTATATCGAACAGGCGGTAGATAAATTATTCGAGGGACGCACCGGGATCGTCATCGCCCACCGGTTGGCCACACTGCGGCGCGCCGACGATATATTGGTGATCGAGAATGGACGCGTCCTGGAGGCGGGACCACGCCTGGATCTGGCGGCCAATCCGGATTCACACTTCGCCCGCCTGCTACAACATGAGATGGGAGGGATTCCTGTATGACGACAAAACTGTATCTAATGCTGGGTGGCCTGCTGCGCTACCGGCTCTTCTATGAGGTCAGAGGCGTATTGATAGGATTACTGAGCAACGGCGCCACCATCGCCTTTGGACTGCTGCTGCAGCAACTCTTCACGACGCTCTCACAGCGGCCGCATTTCGATCTGCGCCTGGGCATGATGCTATTGGCCCTGTTCGCGCTGACCATGCTCAATATGGGCATGACGTTCATCGGCTTTGACAACACGCTGAAGGTTCACTACCCGGTGCGTGGCCTGCTCAGCCGCAACGTACTGGCCCACCTGTTCAAGCAACCAGGGGCCAGGGCGCTGAACATGACGGCGGGCGAGGCGCTCAATATCTTGCGCGACGATACCGAGACCGTCGCCTACGCGCCAGGACTCAATCAGAGCGGACCCATGATCGGCGCGCTAGTAGCGCTGATCATCCTGTGGCGCATCAATGCCCTCATCACCATGGCGGTCCTGATTCCTCTGCTGCTGGTGGTCGTGCTGGGACGCCTTTGGATGAAGAACATGGCGAAATATCGCGAGGCCAGCCGCGAGGCCACGGGACAGGTGACGGGCATGGCCGGAGAGATTCTGGGCGCGGCCCAGGCCATCCAGGTGGCGGGCGCCGAGCAGCCGGTGGTGGCGCACTTTCGCCGTCTGAGCCAGCACCGCCTGGTCCAGATGCTGCGCGAGCGGCTGCAGAACGATACCGTCAATGCCGTGCTCGGCAATACCGTCGGCCTCGGTACAGGCCTTGTGCTCTTTCTGGCCGCGCTCAACGCGCACTCGGACCACCTGGGCATCGGCGACATCGCCCTGTTCATCTTCTACATGGAATACATTACCAGCGCCCTCACCGGATTGGGTGAAAACCTGGGCAAGTACGCCCAGGTGCGCATCGCCTTTGAGCGGCTACTCAGGCTGATGCAGACCAGGGGAAGGCAGGAGCGGCTGCTGGTCGAGCGCCACGCGGTCTCGCTCAAAAAAGGTCCCCTGCCGGTGGAAGATATACGTTTGGATCCTAAAAGTGATACGTTAGAGCTGGTAACGGCCACGCAACTTGAGTATCATTATAGTGCTAGTGGCAAGGGGATTGAGAGGGTCAATCTTCGCTTACCGCGCGGCACCTTAACGGCGATTGTTGGCAGAGTTGGCTCAGGTAAAACGACGCTGGTACGTACGCTGCTGGGCCAGCTCCCTTTACAGGGAGGTGAGATATGCTGGAATGGCCGTCCCGTTCCAGACGCGGCCACCTTTTTTGTGCCGCCCCGCGCCGCCTATACACCGCAGGTACCCCATCTCTTCAGCGATACGCTCAAAGAAAACATCCTGCTCGGACAGGGTGAGGCAGGCATAGATCTCTCGCAGGTGCTGCACCAGGCGGTACTGGAACAGGACGTGGCGACCTTTCCGCAAGGAGCACAGAGCAAGATCGGAAGTCGGGGCATGAAGCTTTCGGGTGGACAGGCGCAGCGCACAGCGGCGGCACGCATGCTGGCCCGACCGGCGCAGCTACTGGTGCTGGACGACCTATCGAGCGCCCTCGATGGAGAGACAGAGAAGCAGCTCTGGGAACGCCTGTTTAGCGGGCGCGATCAGACCTACCTGGTGGTGACGCACCGCCGCGCGGTTCTGCAGCGCGCCGACCAGATTATTGTGCTCAAAGATGGACGGGTGGAGGCACAGGGCACGCTTAATGAGCTCCTGTCCAGCAGCGCCGAGATGCGCCTGCTCTGGTCCCAGGCGCAACAGAATAGCGTCCCGGCCGCGAGCGAAACATAGTCCAACCCACCCGGGGACGGAGACTACAAGCGGCCAAACGACCTCAAAGGTCGTAGGCTACGAGTCCGCTTTGAGCAGCGAAGCCGTGACGTGCCTGTCCGCCGTGATCTCCTGAATCTGGACCACCAGCGTCTGGCCACGATGATAGAGATCCGCCGGGTGGGTGATGTAGCCAGAGACAACCTGCTCAACGGGGACCAGGGCCAGGGCTCCATTCAGATCAACATAGATGCCTTCCTCGGTCAGGGAGGAGATGTTGCCGTGGTGGGTGTCACCAGGGTTCAGCCTGCCCAGTACAGCATCGAACTGCCGGGCATAAATCAGAGACAGCGTCAGATAGTCATTATCCTTGTCCAGGATCATCGCTTCAATAGTCTGACCCGGCTGCACAACGCGCCAGGGATCGATAAGGCGCTCCTGCTCCGCGACATGCTGCGGCGGGATAATTCCCGCGACACCATTTACATTGACGTTGATCTGGTGAGCATAGATTGAGGTCACCTTGGCGCTACAGATGTCGCCGGGTCGTAGCTGGCTCAATAGTTGTCGCCGCTGCTGTATCTGGTCCTGCAACTGCTGGCGCCATGAAGAGTGTTCGGGGACATCATCTGGGCTGCTCACCAGCTGTTGTGAGAGCGTCAGGATATGCAGATCGCGATCAACCAGCAGCACCCTGACCAGGATCTCCTGCCCTTTCAGCGACTCCAGGCGTTGAGAGACCAGTGTCTCCTCGGGCAACTGCTGCTCATCATCCGTCAGTTCAGCGACGCTCCAGGTAACACCCAGGGTCGCATACTCAATGGTGCCTTGAATACCGTTAATGTCCACAATCAAATGATCGCCGACTAATTCCACAATCCTTCCAACCAGCGGTCGACCATTCCTATGGTACGCCTCTAGCAGCGACCATGTTTCATCTTCTGGTTGTGGATTTGTTTTTGCCTGCTCTTCAGACATTGTTCACCTCGTTTTCTTACCGTGGCTCAACCGGCTCTCACTCGGCAGGGTAAATGGCAAGCTATTGCACGACATGAGTTTCTTTACTCATCGATTACAGATAGAGCATAGGAGTATAGTGATACACTATGCTCCTTTACCTATACACGGTTTTCAAGCTGCAAATGGTACGTCAGATGGTGCAGTAATATAACTAAAAATAGGGAACAATGCTGAAAACACACATTAATGCTGTAAAACGAAGGCGAATTTTTCCACGGCAGCGGCAACGCCATCTTCATAATTGGTCAAAGTAACATAATCGGCCACCGTCCGCACTTCTTCATGGGCGTTGCCCATGGCTATCCCCAGGCCGGCAAAGCGCAGCATCTCCAGATCATTATGGTTATCACCAAAGGCGATAATCTCCTCAGGCCGCACATCCAGCTGGCGCGCGATCATGCTGAGCGCATTGGCCTTAGAGACCTCAGGATGCATGAACTCCAGCCAGCAATCGGCGGTCTGGGTGACGTAGAGCTGACCCGTGAAGCGTCTTTCAAGCTCTAGCCGCTTCTCACGCAGCGTCCTGGCCTCACCATAGGCGCCAATCTTGATGCAGGGCTGGGGATAGACCTCGGTAATATCAGCCACCGCGCGTACAGGCACATCGGCCAGGTACCAGTTCTGCCCCGTATAGAGGACCTCTTCAGCATACAGATAATCATGGGTATAATAACAAAACTGGAGATCGAGGCCACCGGCGGCCGCAAGCACAGGTAATATATATTGTTCAGGCACTAATTGCTGCGCCACAATAGTATTTGTGCGGGTATCGAGGATGGTCGCACCATTACTGGTAATCATAGGTGCGTTTAGAGTGAGATCCTGCAGGACAGCATGAACACTATAGGGAACGCGACCAGTAGCGATCACCACATACATGCCCGAGGCCATAGCGCGCCGCAGCATATCCAGGGTCCGGGGCGTGATACGATGATAGGGATCCAACAGGGTTCCATCCAGGTCGATAGCAAGGAGACGATACATTTTTCTCAACAACTCCTGATAGGTTACACATAAAAAAATCGATATATCTCAACCTTAGTATACTCCTTTTTGCGCACCAATTGAAATTGTGACGTAATTTTAAGCAATATAAGTCATCCAGAATGCGCAACTTTGAATGGGATTCAGTTGAGCAGCTCTAGGGGCCGGCCTTCGCGCTGCATGACAGGGTAGTGCGACCAGAAAGACTCATCTGGTCGCGAAAAAATCCCCGTTCGGGCCGGATGCTGTTCTCCAACACAAACTCACGCGCTTTCTGAAGCCAGTAGTCTCCACCGCGCAATTTCTTATGGAGTTTGTACCCGCTTACTGCCAAGGAGAAATTCACCAACAGACGTTTCTTTGAGATAATCGGAACCAGATAATTTTGTGAAGAGATCAGAATCGCCTGCTCCCAGAGCACAAGGGGCTAAGTCCATAGCAGTAGCCACAAGATACATCGTCGCATAAATTACTCCGACATTCTTCAGTATCAGCGCGTACGCTATACTTTCGTACTTCCATGAAACCCTCTGGAAACGCGCAGCAAGGGTGATTACTACTTGAGGGTGATCAAATCCACCTCGAGATGCATCAGATAAGAGTTTTTCGGTATCTTTATCTGGTCCCTGGATAAAAAATAAACCATGACTCAACGGATCATACCAGTAGAAACCTGGAGTGAGCCCTTCACATCGATCAATCGTGAGGTAAAACTCTATTTCATAGCAACTCCCACCATTAGGATACGGTCTTTTTGTAACGTCATACATGTTTCCATCATGAGAGACCTCTTTGATACGGGCAACCCGATAGAGAAATTCACCCAGTTGAGCAACCGTCATGGGACGATCACCATAATCGCGTATTGAGGTGCGAGCCTCCATTACAGCGGTCAAGCCTGGATCGACTTCAGCGAGTCGATCCATATCGGGTCTGAGCAATGGTATTGTCACAGACCATGACATTGGCTTCACCGCTGGTTGAGGAGGAATACGATGGAGAAAACGGTAGATACCTCCAACCATGTTATTGTGTCTCCCCATCCGGCTACGACTATGAAACAGGAGGTCATGAAAGTCCCACTGCATGTAACGTTCATCGTCATCTTCACTCAGTCGCCCCTCATGCGTCGTTGGAAACACGAAATTGCCCATTACCAATAAAGTGAGCACACTGATAACATTATCGACATCTTCGCCAGGGAGCATTTGAGCCAGTTCAACTGGAGTAACCGCTGTCCCCAGTTGATACAGGACACCCGCGGCAACTGAACAATCCAGACGCAGACGAGCATGAGAGAGAGGAGATTCCACATACTGAAACCTCTCCTCATCTCTCCTGACATAAGCAAAACGTGACATTCTATATGACTGATTGGCCTGGATGTCAGCCCATCTATGTTGAAAGGACGGTGAAATGGGGATCAACGTAGCTAAAGGTATCTGCTCATCCTCTCTTCCAGCATACACATAGACCATCTGATAGCGTATCAGCAAGGACAAATAACGATAGAAAGTCGCCAGCATACTTTCTTCATGGGCTGTAATCAGAGCTTCGTTCATCCCTTGTACCGAACAGGCCCTTTCAGACAGCATCATCAGCACATGGCGTAGAGCCGGACTAAGATGAGCGATCTTTAACTGGTTGCAAGGAGAGGTGGCAACGATTGTATCTTCGTTTTCCAGAATCTCCACATCCTCTTTGAAACGATAAGAAATATGTGAAGATTTCGTTATAGTGTCCATCGTCAACTCCTTTCAAGAGACAGGTTTCTCTGCAACTTACTGCAAGCCGTGGAAAGTCATCACAAAAACGGATGCGGATAGGGATTAATCTCTGCCTTTGTCAATGGATGGTCCTGATATCCCAGGACAAATGGGAGCTGGTGCAAGCGCTCGAAACCTGTGATTCTGCGGTTGCGCTGTCCAAAAGTCATCGGAAGCATACCCGGCATGAGAACCTTGACAGCGCGTAATCCACAGGGCTGGTATTCAGGGGCGGTTTGATCGATGACGATGACATCTATGCCCCGCATGAGATAGGTGTTGATAAGCGCTTCCAGATCAGTACGTAAATCCATACATTCTGGCGGATGGCGATAAAAATCACCAAAGGCTTCCTGGAAGATTTGTTTGGTCTGCACATGATATAAGAAATGTAATCGCTCAAACGCTTCTGGCAGAGAGTAGACGAGCGGGTGGTGATCAATTTCCTGAACCAGGTTGCCATCGGCCAGCATCTTGAGAGCTTGAGCACGATCATCTTGATCCAGGCTGTGCCGAAAGGTCAGGAACAGAGCAGACTCGCGCAGCGCTCTCAGCAGAGCTTGCTCCGGGTGGGGATGTGAACCAGTTGTGACAAAGGCTTTGGGTGTGTTTTCCCGCCCCTGCTCGTCGACACACAATAGACAGAGGCAGGGGATAGCGTGGTCCAGGCTGGCATTCAAGATATGGATGGTATAACCGGAATGGTACTCAAGGTGCTCGATCAGCAGACGAATAGTGGGATCAGTGACTGAGGAGGGTGCGAGATGTGGCAACTTGAGTTGAGCATACCAGGTGAGCAAGAAGGCGTCCCGCTCGGCTACTTCCAGCATCCCATGAAAGATCGCCTCTTCCAGGCTATTTCCCAGGGCGCACCCATTGGATGTCTCAGCGAGAAACAGAGGATTTTCTTCGCTCGTGGGAACTCCATAATAGACGCAGTGCTCTGGTA
The DNA here is from genome assembly GCF_036245075.1 of Dictyobacter halimunensis. Taxonomy (NCBI): domain Bacteria; kingdom Bacillati; phylum Chloroflexota; class Ktedonobacteria; order Ktedonobacterales; family Dictyobacteraceae; genus Dictyobacter; species Dictyobacter halimunensis. The sequence continues at coordinate 2,852,594 of NZ_BSRI01000001.1, read as the reverse complement.
CAAGGATGGGAGCCTGCTTTTGGAAGGAATATCCCCACACCCAATGACACATCAGATCGTGATGATAGGGTACCGGATGGCGACTGCCGGGATGGTGTGCATGCTGCGCGCTCCACTCGTATTCTTCCGGGCTATGTAGCCCCAACGTGGTGGGGTCAAGCGCTTGCTCTTTTTGCTGCATCAATTGATGGTAACTTGCCCGCACCATCGTACGTTTGCCTCTGGGATACAAACCGGCATAGCGTTCAACGCTTTCCAGCACCGAGACAAGCTTACTCTGCGCCGGACGTAAAGTACTTCCGCTCCCCACGGTTGTTCTCTCTAGTTCAACAGAGAGCCGGGATGAGGCAATCGGCAGCAGATTGGTATTCTCTACGGTAAGTGCGGAGGCCAGGCCGGTGCGCTGATCGACATAGGATGCGAGGAGATGCTCAGCGTTGGCAACAGGCTGGCTGATACGATAGGTGAACGCCCCTTGTTTCGGGCTATCTTGCAGCGTCACCATCGCCAGTTCAGCTCTATCTTCGACTAGTTGCTGACAATCAGGACAGGCAGGAGAAGGAAGGAAAGCGTGCCTGCGACACTCCAGCGTCTCCAATGAGACGAAGAGCAAGGCACCATGTGTCCGTAACTGGTCAGGTTTTTGGAGGTAGGTCGCGATCTCTTCTCCTACCAGCGCTGCGAGCGTTTCCAGACTGAACGATGAGAGCCAGGTTTGAGATACAACGGGAGTGTGTTCTTGAGAGAGATAGCGCTGCAAAAGCTCGTAGTCGGTTTGAGAAGAGGTGGCCCCCAATTTACGCAGCTCGGCGCAGGTTGTACACCCCTGGGTCTGTGGATTGACCCAGGGTCCAATAACGGCTTCGTCAAACTGGGTATAAACGGAGAGCAAGGCTACGTTGGCTTGCCGACAGCGCCGATTGATCAACTGGAGAGTCCTGGGAGACCAGGTATCGCTGCAAGAGACAATGATTTTACAACTGGCCAATTGCTGGGGAGAACTTTCCTCGCTGAAAAGAATAATCTCCTCATACACCCTCTCGGTATACTGTTTCACCTTCTGATAGATACGACCCTGTCCCACGAGTCCAAGCGGACGCTCTTTAAGCTTCGTCATCGAATTATTCGCCCCTCTTCACTTCTCTTTTGCCCACAAGTACACGCGCGATAAAAGGTAACACCCGCGCCAGAGCCGGGTCATGGTCCAGAGGAAGAGCGAAAGCGTGGAAACCGTTCGCCCACAATTGCGCTAGCAACCACTCTCGCCTGGCTGGCCACGCGTCTGGCAAGGAAGCGTGTGGCACAGAGGCGTGCGTGCCGCGTAGGTGCGCCGGAAAATCCGGTACGGGCTCCAGCGCATAGTCAGGCTGCTGGAATTGTGTAGCCTGGTATTGCTGCACGGCCCGCGTGAGTCCCATGCTCAGCGCCTGCGCGACATCACAGTGGGTACTATATGCGATAACCTGCTCCCCCAAGCACGTCGCGAATGTAGGAACCCGCAGCGTTCCTGTGACATCGTAGACGGTAATCTGTTCTCCAGTCGTTTGGAGAAGGCGATGGAGATGTGCCCCCTCTGGCGTCAGAGACACTTGCTCAAGATCAACCTGAGGATACACCCGCTGAGTATTCCCCACCTGTTCTAGCGTGAGATAGTTACACCAATCCAGCAGAGCCAGGCAGATCGCTTCCTCCCAGCTCATCCCCGCTGCGGAGCCTCGTTCTTTGCGGTCAGGAACAGAGAAAACGTATGTGGCAGGCACAAGCACCGCTTGCTGTGTCCGCAAATCCAGCGCCCAGGTCCACATCTCCTCTTCTACTACAGACAGGGAAGATATCTCAAGCAATTGATCGCTCGTAATGATAGGACAAGAGGACTGTTGTTGGGCCACTTCAGAAGAGAGCAAGCGGCGTCGATCCACCATAGAAGCAGCGTAGCGTGCGCACGCCTTTTGCGCGGCCTGTAAGCAGGCGTCTTTGGCCTCCGTACTTAGCGCTACAACACTGGGCGGATCAGATGGGATCTGGCCTGGCAGGGGATTGGAACTATGGACCTGATAAACCGCCAGCGGAGCCTGGACAAAATCACTATACTCAAACTCGGTAAAAATGCCAAGTCTCTTGTCAACGCATCCGCCAATATTTTCCAGCAATCCCTCCGGATTGACTGGCTCCCGGCTCTGCAGGCGTTGAATCTGTTGAAGGAACTGTGATACGCCTGGAACGGCTGGTTGCTGGCAGGCCAGACAGTGAGGATGTGGCAAAAACGCGTGGCTCTCTCCCTCAAATGTTGCCAGATCAAACGTGCTTAACCTGTCAGCGGTTTCCGGGGAGCCGCTCTGCGTCACAGATTGAAACAGGGTAAAGAGCAGCCGATTGGCAAGCATGGTAGAGCCCGCTTCGGTGAGCAAGTGATGAGGCACGGCCAGCGGCTGATCCTCAAATTCGTAGTGCGAGGGTTGTGCTGGAAAAGCGCTCAGATTGGCTTGCAGGCGTCGCCAGGCACACTCCCAACAGTTTCCGGCCTCTGGACTCACCAGCGGACCGAGCCAGGCACGATCATCAACGACCACCGCCTGCATGAACGTTTTCCTTTGCTCAAGACACAGCCGGTTTAGCAGGAGCGCACGCGCCAACATCGGTCGCTCAGAGACATGCAAGAGGGCATCATAAGCCTGGATCGTATCCCGCACTGCGGACTCATTGTTCCAGGAGGGAGTATCAAGAAAACGCACCGCTTGCTCAGGTGCGTTTTCGGCAGAAAAATCAAGCATCCTCTGGCGAGCATTTGCCCCAACCGCATCCTCTGGCGTAATCAATACGTCGATCTTTTTTACTCCACATTGGATGCTCGCCTTTATCAGCGCGATGAAACTGGCTCCAGAGCCGATAAGGAGCAATGACTGCTGGCAAAAATGTTCAAAGCGAGAGGCCGCTGACGGTTGTCGGGAAGCGAGAAAAGCAATGTCGAGGGCAGAGGTTTCCAACGCTGAGGGACGAAGCGTATGTGGTTGATCCTGACTTGTGTCTGTGAGAAATTTATGGGCCAGTAATTTCTCAAGCAAGTTCGTAATCATCCGCTTTTTGGCTGTGTCCAGACCGTCAGTTATCTCTTCAAGAGAAGCACTTCCGTCGAGCATGGGAACGAGGCGTTCAAGCAGAGCGAAGAGGCTTTTACCCTTGAGGAAAAGACGGCTGCTGTTTCCACGTAGATAGACACCACCGGGCATCGGGATAAAATATGTATCGGCTTTCCATTTTGGGTGCATATTTTGCACGAGCATAGAAAAGTTTCTCCTGGAGAAAAACATTCCAGATAAACAGAGCTTCAACTCTGAATGCAAGGAGGTGTATCAAAGGGAAAAGGGGAGAGGCCGATCTGGCCAGCGTACCAGAGATCGGCCCTGCTCCTCTCTGACCCTGTAGCTGCCACACACGCAGTTACCGGGCAAGTAGCTGCATTATTGCAAAAGCTGCAGGATGTTGTTAAACACAGAAATGGCCATAACCATAACCATAACTGCAGAAACCAACACTGCCACAGAAACCAACACCGCCGTAGTAACCGACACTACCGCAGAAACCAACGCTACCGCAGAAACCACTCCCATAACCATAACCATAACTGCAGAAACTAGCGCTGGTACCACCTTGAATGAATTCAACCTCTTCCAGGGTCTCGTCGGTCAGGTCAACAAAATCAACAAATTGCTCGGAGAGCTTCTTTTCGGGTTTCATAATACACTTTCCTTTCTGTACAAAGCACGTAACACGTTAATTCCGCTTGTTAAAGTTTCCTTGCGTTTATTTTTGCGGTTATCCATCTACCTTCCACTCACAATAAAGGCAAGTATACTCTTATTACATATTATACAGATAAGTAACATTTAATCATTTTAAAATTACTTATCTGTGTAATATATTACGTGCTTTAAGTAATAGTATGGGAAGCATCCTTTTTCTCGCTGTAAATCTCCTGGTACCAGTAAGAACCCTTAGCTTTTTTTCTTTCCTTTTTGGATCTGTGCCATAATTTTATTGAGCTTATTAGGAGTCAAGGATACCGGCAAAGAAACCGCAGATCTGCTACCATTATCCCCTGCCAGACTGGTCCCTTCAGCGGCCTCGTCACTTTTGAGCTCATGCGCGACGGCAGCCGATAGAGATTCGGCGTCCTGCTGTGACTGTGTATGCAACCGCGATAAAGCGGCAATGGTCTGGTAGCGAAATAGCTGTCCAGGTACCAGATGAAGATGAGCCTGTTGGGCCCGTGTACAGACCTGCACAACCTGGATAGAATCACCACCGAGAGCAAAAAAATTATCGTGAATTCCTATCCGTTCCTGTCCCAATACATCAGACCAGATAGCCGCCAGGGTTTTCTCAAATGCAGTGGTTGGTGGCTCAATCTCGCGCCGCGTGACCTCCACGCTTTCAGGTTCCGGCAGTTTCTTGCGGTCGATCTTGCCATTAGGCGTCAGGGGAAACGCATTGAGCGGCATGAAAGCAGACGGCACCATATACTCTGGCAGATACGACTGGACGTATGCTCTGAGCGCTTCTACCTGTGGCATCTCTTGCTCGGGAACTACATAGGCGACCAGTTGTGGCTGCCCTTTTTTGTTTTCGCGCAGCATAGCGACCGCCGCATGAATCTCCTGATGCTGACTCAAGACGGCTTCAATTTCGCCTAATTCAAGACGAAATCCCCGTAGCTTGACCTGGGTATCCAGGCGACCCAAAATTCAATGGTGCCATCGTTCAGCCAGCGGGCTCGATCTCCCGTCCGATACAGACGCGCGCCCGGCCGCTGACCGAAAGGATCTGGCATAAAGCGCTCGGCAGTTAAATCTGGACGCCGCAGATAGCCTCGTGCCAGTCCGTCTCCCCCTATCACCAACTCACCGGGAATACCAACCGGCAACAGGTGGTCATGCGCATCCAGAATATACACCTGCGTATTGGCGATCGGCGCTCCAATTGGAACGATCGCTCGTTCACCCGGCGCATTTTGTACCCGCTGGATCAGCGACCAGATCGTCGTCTCGGTCGGACCATACATATTCCAGAGATCAGCGCCCCGCGCGAGCAGAGATTGAGCCAGGTCTTGTGGCAGGGCTTCTCCCCCGCAGAGAACCTTCAGTCCCGCGAAGCGCGCGTCCTCGTTCAGTAACAGCATGCGCCAGGTCACTGGCGTTGCCTGCATCACTGTCGCGCCGCTCTGCGCGATCTTCTGCAACAACTGCTGGCTATCCAGCGTCATTTCACGCGTGGCAAGCTCGACTCGCCCACCCGTCAGCAGCGGCAAAAATAGTTCGAGCCCTGAGATATCAAAGGAGAAGCTGGTCACCGCCAGCAAGATATCTTGCTCTGTAAAACCAGGCTCCTTCTGCATTGCGGTGATAAAGTTCACAACCGCCCGATGGCTGATCTGAATCCCCTTGGGACGACCCGTAGAGCCCGAGGTGTATAACACGTAGGCCAGGTTATCCGCATAGACCCGTTGCCTGTTGATCAGTAACAGATCCGTGTCGTTTGCCGCCCGTAGATCTGAAATCAAAAAAACGGGTCCAGAGTACTCCGGTAGCGCGTGCTGCTCATCAACGCCGGTCAGCAGCGCCCACACGTTCGCGTCCTCGATGATGAAGCGGAGGCGTTCCGCCGGGTATTCTGGATCGAGGGGAATATAAGCGGCACCCGCTTTTAAGATGCCCAGCACACAGATAACGTACGCTTCAGAACGGGACAGGCAGAGTCCTATTAAGGATTCAGGTTTGATGCCTTGCGCCAGCAAGTAGCGAGCAACGCGCTCGGCACGTGCGTCTAGCTCTTCATAGGTGAGAGAACGCCCATCACAGGCAATGGCGATGGCCTGGGGAACGCGGGCCACCTGAGCAGCGAATAACTCGTGGATACAGCTGTCACGCGCATAGTCGTCATCGTGTGAATTCCAGGTCGAGATGAGGGTACCGCGTTCCTGGCTCGTAAGGGGCGAGAGCTGCGAAAGCCTCTGCTCCACGTCGGCTACAATTTCCTCGAGTAATTTCTGCAAGTGATGACCCATGCGTACAATAGTCTCTCTGGAGAAGAGGGCTGTATCGTATTCCAGAATGTAGCTGAGCTTTTGCTCACGCAATACAAAGTCGCAGGACAGATCAAAGCGAGCAGTGTAACTCTTTATGTCCATGTGCTGAATCGGGGACGATTCATCGGGCGTGGGGGCCGCGATAAAATTATTGAACGCGAAAAAGACCTGGAATAGCGGATTGTAGCTCATGCTCCTGGCGGGCTTTAAGATCTCTACCAGGTATTCAAATGGCATCTCCTGGTGGCTGTATGCTTCGATACAGATGGTGCGGATACGCATTAAGAGCTCAAGAAAGGTGGGATCATGCGTAAGGTCCGTGCGTAAGAGCAGGGTGGTAAGAAAAGGCCCGATCAAAGAGGCGAACTCGCTACGTGTACGCAGCGACGCAGGGGTGCCAACGACAATATCCTCCTGCCCACTATAATAGTGAAGCAACATCGTAAATCCGCTCAGCAGGACCATAAAGAGGGTCGTTCCCGTGGATCGGGCAAGCCTCTCTAGTCCTTCGCTGATCTGGCTGGATAACACAAAATGTTCCGCCGCTCCTTGATGCGTCTGGACAGCCGGTCGCGGATAGTCGGTTGGAAGCTCAAGCAGATCTGGCATGCCCCCCAGTTGCTGCCGCCAGTAGTCGATCAGGGGCTGTGCCTCTTCCCCCTGTAGCGTTTCACGCTGCCAGGCCGCGTAGTCAGCATATTGCAGGGATAACTCTGGAAGTTGAGGCTCTTCACCAGCTAACAAAGCGCTATAGAGGTGCGTAATTTCATCATGAAAAATTTGATACGAGGGCCCATCCATAATAATATGGTGCGTTAAGAAGAAAAGCAGCTGCTCTTGCTCGTTGAGGTGGATGGCGGTAACGCGGAACAGTGGAGCGTTATCGAGCGAGAGTGGGACTTCAATCAGCTCCTGTCCCAGACGCGCTATTTCTCTTTTCTGCTCTTGAGGGCTCATTTCAGAGAGATCGTTGTATGGCAACTCGAAGGGCAGCTGCAGCGCAATGGCTTGCATGGGCTGACTATCGATCAGCACAAATGACGTTCTCAGAATTTCATGCCGCTCAATGAGCATCTCCAGTGCCCGTTTCAGAAGCGATAGGTCTAGCGCCGCATGCAGTCCAATTATAAATAGGACGCGATACGTTGTCTGTACTTCATCAATCTGATTGAGTAGCCAGAGGCCTTCCTGGATAAATGAAGGCGCAAAGAAGTATTGCTCCTCATCCTCTTCCATAACGGATTGCGTCTCTTCCAGCTGATCGTCCATGTTCAAAACACCCTTTACTCAGTTGCCAAATAACGCGATATACAACTGTTTTTATTCAAATTTCCTTGTTATAATAATCATAAGCCTTAACGACTTTGTATGCTTAAAGCTGTGATAATCAGGAGAATATCAGAAAAGGATCTTTTATGCATTGGATGCGAAAAAAGCGGGCCTCCTTATCCGTTGCCCTGCTCCTCTGGCTATGCTGCCTGGCTATAGCTGGCTGCATGTCAGCTACCACATCAACACCCCGACATCCATCAAGTACCGCTTCACAGGATACATCTAACATGACCGGTTCATCCTCTTCGCAATCTTCTCAACAGGGCAAGAACGCCTGTGCAGGCAACTCGCCGGTGCGCGCGGGCACCACTCAAAATCAAGTTGTGGCGGTCCCTCCCGCTGTCGCGCGAGGACAGCATACCCGCACATACCTGGTCCATACACCAGCTCAATATACCTCCCGCACGCCCGTGCCGGTGATAATTATCTTTCATGGTCATGGAGGAACCGCCAGTGACGCTGAGCAGGGAACCGGCTTCTCCCAGCTCGCGGATAAAGAACATTTCATAGCGGTCTACCCCCAGGGCCTACCCGATGATCAGCAGCTACCTATGTGGGCGAGTATCGGCCCCTATGACTACAATATCGATGAGACGGTCTTTATGAATAATATGCTGGACAAGCTGAGCAAAGATTTTTGCATCGACTCCCAGCGTATCTACGCGACCGGCTTCTCGAATGGCGGCGGCATGAGCGGCTTTGTAGCCTGTCAGCTCTCTACGCGCATCGCCGCGGTCTCTCCCATCTCGGGCAACTACTATCCATTGCAGGCTGGCTGCCATCCCAGGCGGCCCGTCCCTATGCTTGAGATCCATGGCAGCGCGGATCCTATCGTGCCATACAATGGCATTTCAGCCAAAGTCAATCCACAATGGCCGCTGCCCGCGGTACAGGATTGGTTGCACGAGTGGGCGCAACGCAACGGTTGTACACAGGGGCCAGAAGTTTTTGCCCGCGACAAGAACTCGACTGGCTTCCGCTGGACTGGCTGCCACCAGGATGCTTCTATCCTGCACTATCGCATTGAGGGCGGCGGACATAGCATTCCGGCGACGATCGGCAACCTGCCCACTGAACAGGTGATCTGGAATTTCTTTAAGCTCCATTCTTTATCTGGCCCAGCATCATAGACGGTACGCGCTACAGGTCCATCTTTTTCGTCTTGTGATAGCCTTCGCACGCCGCGATTAAGAACCGGAATACATCCATGGTCGCCATCGCGATGCGTTCAACGGTCTCGCGTGCGTGCAGGTTCTCGCTGTAGTCCCACTGCACGATCAGTTGTTCATTAGTAACGCGACCGGTCACCTGAAATATATAGGTGCGATCCGACTGGCTATCTCGATAATGGCCCGATAAGGGACCCTGAACCTGAAAAATGGGCTGCGATGGATCGGTGACGTTGCTGCCAATATAGTTGACCACTATTTCAGGTCCCGGCAGGCTGCGCAGCGTCTCCGCGTCCACGCCCTGTCCATAGGTGCGTAAGATACCATAGCCCACGCCATGATTGGGAATCTGCCGGAGTTGCCCTTTGACGTGCTGCAGGGCCTGTTCTATCGTTGGCGCGCCTGCCAGGCTGATCGCGACCGGGAAGTCTGTACCAAAGGCTCCAACCGTGCGTGAGACATCCATGTCGTCAAACAGGGCTTCTCGTCCATGGCTGAACAGGCGTACCATAATCGCGTCCTGTCCGCTCCATTGCTGGCAGGCCCAGGCCAGTGCGGTCATCAAGATGGCATCCATCTGCGCGGTATAGGTAGGGACCACCTCATGCAGCAGCGTGGCGGTCTCGGCCGTGGACAGCTGAATATCCAGGATGCGAGAGGAGGAGATCGTATTTTCGCCCGCTGGATAGTCCCGTGGCAGACGCGCTACCTGGCGACTCTGCGCGGCCAGCCAGTAGGGATATTCATGCCCGGCCTCCTCCGTTTGAGCATAGGCGTGCAGGCGCTGCGTCCACTGCTGGAAGGATGTCGGCTTGGCCGGGTAGCTTACCGGCTGTCCCTGCACCGCCAGCTGATAGCCGGCGAGGAAATCCCCGATCAGCACCTGCCAGGATTCAATGTCGGCGACCAGGTAATGGGCCAGCAGCAAGACCATGCCTTCTCTCTGCTCCCCACAATCGAAGTACAGCGCCTTAAACAGCGGTCCATGAACCAGATCAAAAGATAGCTGCTGCTCCTTGAGATGAGCACTCTGCCGCGCTTCGATCTCTTCATCGGGCAGGTCCGCCAGGTCTACGCGCCAGAAAGGGATGGTGGCGCCAATTCCGGCTATCTCTAACGCGAACGGGGCATCTTGCGGAGCCCTGCGGATACGTAACGCGTCGTGATAGGTGTAGAGCGTTTCCACTACCTCCTGTACACTGTCGGCCTTCATGCCCTTTGGGCTACTGATCGCGTAGGCCAGCGTATAATACTCGGGATGATACACGGCGGGATCAAGGACATAGCGCTGTCCCGGCGCCGCCAGGGTGGGACCCGTCACTACGCCTTGCTCGGCGATGATGCGCGTTGAGCCGATCGTTTCGGCCAGTTCCGCGATGGTCTGGTGCTTGAAAATCTGCTTCGCCGTCATGGGTAGATGCGCTTTGTTGGCCCTCGCAACCACACGAATGATCAGCAGCGAGTTACCGCCCAGCTCAAAGAAGTTGTCATGAATACCGACGCGTTCGATGCCAAGCACCTGTTGCCAGATCTGCGCCAGTTCCTGCTCTACCACGTTGCGGGGTGCGCTGTAGTTGGCGCCCAGCTCTGGCCGGTCCTGACCTGGAGCTGGTAGGGCGCGGCGATCAATCTTGCCATTGGGCGTCAGTGGCAGCACTGGCAACAGGACATACGCGGCCGGCAACATATACTCCGGCAGATGCCCTTTCAAATAGCTGCGCACCTCTGGAATGAGCTTGCGCGGGATCGATTCCCGCAGTGGATTGTTTGTATAAGCCGTCCAGACAACGTTTTTCTCAGTCGCTACGACCTGACCTGATCCAGATAGTGCCAGCGGCGTGGGGAGTTGTCCAGGCTGCTTTTTCTGCATCACCACATCATATCTATCCAGCCGGCCCGATCGCGCCCACGTCAGCACTACATGATAAGGATATTCATCGGCCAGGGACCAGAAACGCTCTGGTTCAATACATTGCGTCTTGCCGAAAGATGCTAACAGCTCCTCTCTTAACTCCTGTACATTCACCGTTGCTTGCTCTTCACGCAGCCGCGTTACGCACTGGACCGCCTGCCGCAAACGTGCATTGGGAACATCCAGCAGGGCAAGCGCTATGCCATCCTCCCCAGCCAGATAGGCCGGTAGCTCTTCCGGCGTAAAAGGACGCTCCGACCAGTCAATAAACCGCACGGGCAATGGAGCATTGGCCGTTTCTCCCATTTGAATGGTGACGTCGTAGCGGAACTGAGTGATCTCGTTGACGGCCTCGCCGCGCTTCAATTGCACTTCGATCGTCCGTATACCTGGGAGATGACGCTGCAGGATAGGGAAGATGGCGGGATCAATCAGCAGCTCTTCTTCCTGATTGAGGTGAGTGGAGATCAGTCGCTGCAGCTCGTCGCACGTCAGGCGCTCATCTGCCTGGTAGAGCTGGATCGCGGTATGAAAGGTTTCGAGCAGTGGGAGGCTGCGCAGGTCTCCGAGAAAGATACGCCCTTCCGGGGCGACGAGTCGGGTGAACTCTTCTAGTACGCGCACGAAATACTGGGCACCGGGAAAATACTGGGCCACCGAGTTCAGGATGATGGTATCGAATGCGCCCGCTTCCAGGTCGGCCAGTTGATCGGCCGCACGCTGCAGCAATCGTACCTGCGACCAGCCGCGCTGATCAAGCTGCCGCTGGATGCCCGCCAGCGCGCTGGCAGAGAAATCAACGCCACAGTAAGATTCGCAGTGCGGTGCGATCCGATAGAGCAGCAGACCGGTACCGCATCCAATCTCCAGTACGCGCCGGGGCTCGCCTGCCAGGATGCGGTCCACGGTACAGTCGATCCACTCGCGCATCTCCTCGACCGGGATCGGCTGCTGGGTGTAGCTGCTTTTCCAACCGCTGAGATTCAGGTCGGCGCCAAAGTTGGCCTCATCTTCATGGTAGGTCGTATCCCAGACCTCCTGCCATTGCTCGATCTGTTCCTCTTGCCAGCCACCACCGTCGGCATTCGCCCCCTGGTAATCTTCTCGCGCCACCACGTATGCCACCAGCTGACTCTCGCCCGGCGTATCTTCTCGCGCGATAACCACGTTTTCTTTGACGCCGGAATGCTGCGCCAGCACCGCCTCAATTTCGTGCAGCTCGATACGATAGCCACGCACCTTGACCTGCTGATCGACACGCCCCAGGAAGATCAGGCTGCCATCGCGCTGATAGCGCGCGACATCGCCCGTGCGATAGAGGCGCTTCCCAGGTTCGGCACTCTGCGCATCAGGAATGAAGCGCTCGGCGGTGAGCTCGGGTTTGCCGAGATAGCCTCGACTCAACCCATCGCCACCAATATAGAGCTCACCGGGCATGCCCGGTGGTACAGGCTCGAGCTGATCATTGAGAATGTATATCTGAGTGTTGGCGATGGGGCGACCAATAGAGACCGGGCCTTGCACGCGCTCGACATGCTGTAGCGCCGACCAGATCGTTGTCTCAGTTGGTCCATACATGTTCCATAAGCTGTGGCAGCGCTCAAGCAGCTGACGCGCCAGCTCGGGCGGAAAGGCTTCGCCGCCGCAGAGTATCTTCAATCCAGGCTCACCCTGCCAGCCACTATCGATCAAAAGCCGCCAGGTCGATGGCGTGGCCTGCATGACTGTAACCTTCTGCTCGCGCAGCAGCGCCATCAGTTCCTCGGCATCACGCGTCACGCTCTGGCTGGCGATAATCAGGCTGGCTCCTGTCGTCAGAGGAAGAAACAGTTCCAATCCGGCGATATCGAATGAGAGGCTCGTCACAGCCAGCAAAACATCCTGTGCCGTCAGTCCCGGCTGCTGGCGCATGGCGTGCAAGAAGTTTACTACGTTGTGGTGCGTGATCTGCACCCCCTTGGGCAGTCCAGTCGAACCAGAGGTATAAATCACATAGGCCAGACCGTCAGCGGGTACAGGTAGCTGAAGGGGAGTCACCGGCTCCGCGGCGATTCTGCCCGCGCTGTGATCAAGGCAGAGTATTGTGCCCGCGAACTCGGGCAGGCGAGCCAGCAGCGGCTGCTGGGTGAGCAGCACCGAGATCCCGGCCTGCTCCAGCACATAAGCGATGCGCGCCTGTGGATAACCGGGATCAAGCGGAATATAGCTACAGCCAGCCTTTAGAATGGCCAGCAGCCCAATTACCATATCCAGCGAGCGTTCTACACATAGGCCCACGCAGCTTTCCGCCTGTATACCCGGCTGCTGACGCAGGTAGTGCGCCAGTTGATTGGCGCGCTCATCCAGTTGGCGATAGGTCAAACGTTGGTGCTCAAAACGTACAGCCAGGGCGTCCGGCGTATGGGTAACCCGTTCCTCAAAGAGCTGGTGCAGCGTCGCTGTGGCGGGATAATCCTGCTGCGTACGATTCCAATCTATGATCTGCCGCCGCTCGCGTGCGGTAAGCAACTGAATCTCCTTAATGGGAATATCCGGGTTGGCCGCGATGCTGGCGAGTAGAGTCTGAAAGTGCGCCAGCATCCCCTCGATGGTCTCCACATCGAACAGATCGGTGTTGTACTCAAGCTCTGCCTTCATGCCGTGGCCTTGCTCAGAAATGAAGAGAGCAAGATCAAATTTGGACGTGGTGGTTCCGGTTTCGAGCGCCCGCACCTTCAGGCCGTTCCCCTCCAGTGAGGCCCCCTGTGTATTCTGTAAGGTAAATAAGACCTGGAACAGTGGTGAGTGGCTGAGGTGCCGATCTGGATGCAAGGCCTCGACCAGTTGCTCAAAAGGCAGGTCCTGATGAGCATAGGCATCAAAGCACATCTCGCGCACACGCGCGACCAGTTCACGAAAAGTAGGCTCGCCGCTCACATCGCCGCGCAAAACCAGGGTATTGACAAAAAAACCGATCAGGTTTTCAGTCTCGGCGCGATTGCGATTCGCGATCAAAGAGCCAACCGGGATGCTCTCTTGCCTGGTGTAGGCAAAAAGGAGCGCGTAAAACGCGGCCAGCAAGGCCATGAAGAGCGTCGCCCCTTCTTGCCGGGCGAGCGTCTGCAGGGCCGCGAGGTCGCGTTCAGAGAGCATGGCGGGGATAGCGGTCCCCGCGAAGGTCTGTTCCGCCGGTCGGGGACGATCAAAGGGCAGCTGCAATACCGGCAGGTCAGCGAGCTGCTGCTTCCAATAGGCCAACAGCTTATCCAGGCGGCTGCCCTGTAGCCACTGCCGCTGCCAGAGCGCGAAATCAATATATTGAATAGGGAGTTCAGGTAACTGTGGAGTCAGGTGGTCGCGAGACGCGTTGAGAAGTTGAAATAGTTCGCGCTGCAGAATACCGCCGGACCAGCCGTCCGAGATGATATGGTGCATCGTTAGCAGCAGAATGGACTCTTGTTCGGCCAGGCGCAAGAGTCTGGCGCGCAGCAGGGGTCCGACTGTGAGGTTAAAAGGCAGATGCGCCTCTTCCTCGATCAGCGAGGATATCCTGCTGTCTCTGTCCGCTCCCGTTAAGGCCGTAAGGTCGTTTACGGTTAGCGACACGGTGCTCTGCACCGCTACGACTTGCCGAGGCTCGCCTTCCAGCGCCAGAAAGGTGGTGCGCAACGTTTCATGGCGCATGGCCAGCGCGTCAAGCGCGCTCTGTAACATGGCGTCTGAAAAACGACCCTCCACACGCCAGGCCAGCGGGATATTGTAGAGCGGACTGCCGGGCTCAAAGAGATCCAAAAACCAGAGCCGTTGCTGAGCAAAGGACAGCGGAAACGTTTTCTCCGTCGTTGAGCGAGCAGGGATAGCAGCTTCCTCCTGCCCTGACTGCTGCTTCTGCTTTTCTTTGAGACGCTGAAAAAGTAGCGCGCGCTGCTGCGGCGTCAGGTCGGCAAGCTGCTTCTTACGTGGATCGATGCTCACGTTTTTTCCTTCCTCTATCCTTGAGTGGTGAACGTAGGTAAAGGGCCATACTTAGTTTTCGGTTGGCAACTCGCCAAGCTGGGCCAGGATCTGCAGCAGGTCGGTGTTTTCAGCTTCGGCCAGCTCCTGCTGGATAATAGCTTCGGCGAAACTGGCAATGGTCGGCGCGGCGAACAGTGTGCGTAGGGGCATCTCGGTCTGCAGTTCGCGGCGCACATGAGAGATGATCTGGGTCGCCAGCAATGATTGACCACCCAGGGCGAAAAAGTCGTCGTGCCGTCCAACGCGTTCAACGTGTAGCACCTGCTTCCAGATGGTCGCCAGCGTCTCTTCGATTGGTGTAATGGGAGCCTCGTACGCCGTCTGCAAAATAACCTCTGGATCTGGCAGCGCCTGGCGGTCCACTTTACCGGTGGACGCAATGGGAAACTCGTCCAGGAAGACATAGGCCGCCGGCACCAGGTACTCTGGCAGATTCTTTCTCAGATAGCGCTGCACTTCCTCGCCACTGACCGGCTGGTCAGCTTCGTTCAGCAGGTATGCGACCAGTTGCTGTGCTCCGGAACTGTTCTCTCGAGCCACTACCAGGGCATCGCGAACGGCGGGATGGCGCGTCAGCACGGCCACGATCTCTTCGGGTTCGATCCTGAAGCCGTGCAGCTTTATCTGCTGATCGTTGCGGCCCAGGTAGACAAGGTCGCCGCCCGGCAACATATGCACCAGGTCCCCGGTCTTATAGAGGCGGCTACCCGGCACCTGGCTGAATGGATCTGGCACAAAACGCTCGGCCGTCAGGTCCGCCCTGCCCTGATATCCCCGCGCCACTCCAACGCCACCGATGTAGAGCTCACCAATGCCGCCCGCCGGCACCAGCTTCGCCTGCTCGTCCAGGATGTAAAGCTGCGTATTGGCGATCGGCCGGCCAATGGGGATTGCTCCGTTGCGGGTATCCTGTGCCGGGATCTCGTAGACGCAACAGCCAACCACCGTCTCCGTCGGTCCATATTCGTTGAACAGGCGCAGTGCGGGATCGGCTTTTTGCCAGAAGCGTATCTGTTCCGATCCTAGCGCCTCCCCCCGATAATCAGGGCTTTACTGCTCCGCGCCACCTGTTCCTCAAGCAGAAGATGGCTCAGCGCGGATAGATGAGCGGGCGTTAACTTGATAAGGCTCCATCTCTGACCAGTGGTGAAGGCGGCCTGTAGCGCTTCAATGCTTTGCGCCTCCGCCTGCTTCTCTGGCAACATCACTACGGATTGCCCGCTCAGCAGCGGCGCGAACAGGCTGCTGACCGTGAGATCAAAGTTAATGGCCGAGTAGACCGGGGCGCCACACCCTTCTGACATGGGGTAGGTATCTACGGCCCAGGCCAGATAGTTGTACATACCTTCATGCGTGACCAGCACGCCCTTCGGCGTTCCCGTAGATCCAGAGGTATAGATGATATACGCCAGTTGCGCTGGTAGGATGGCCTCATCCAGCGCTGTGCTGTCCATGCTCTGCCAATGCCGCTCGGGCTCGTCCAGACACAGCGATTGGCACGACAACGCATCCAATCGCGCCAGCCATTGACTCTGCGTGAGCAATAGCTCTATCTGCGCATCTCTCATCTGAAAGGCCAGGCGCTCTAGCGGACTTCTGGGATCTAATGGAACATACGCGCCCCCCGCTTTCAACACGCCGAGCAGGGCCAGCGACAGCTCGATCGAGCGATCCAGGCAGATGCCAACCCTTGCCTCGTTCACCACCCCATGCAAACGCAGCAGCCGGGCAAGCTGATTGGACTGCGCCTCCAGCTCGGCATATGTCAATGTCCGCTCACCAGCCACAACCGCGCTGGCCTGTGGGGTCGTTGCGGCCTGCTGCGCGATCCTGTACAGCAGGGTATCAGTCCGGTACGTCGCTACCTCCGCTCCACGCGTGATGGAGAGCAGACGCTGCCTCTCTTCATCACTCATCAACTCATAGCTCAACACCCGCTTTTCTGGATCATGGACAAGCTCCTGCAGCAGGACCATGAAGTGCTGCGCCAGATCGATGATAGTGGATGCTTCAAACAGGTGCAGATTATATTCGAAGAGGGCGCTCATGCCTTCTCCTGGCAGCTCGGTCAGCGCCAGTGTGAGATCAAACTTGGTGGTTGGATTGCCGATCGCCAGGGACTCCATCTCCAGACCCGGCAGGTTCAGGTCTCCTTGCGGCGCGTTCTGCAGAATAAACATGACCTGGAACAGTGGATGATGGCTCAGGCTCCGTTTGGGCTGAATGGCATCGACGATCCGCTCAAATGGGAGCTCCTGGTGACGGAAGCCTTCCAGGCAGCTTTCGCGTACCCGCATCAACAGTTCACGAAAGGTGGGATCGCCTGACAGGCGCGTGCGCAGGGGCAGCGTATTAATAAAACAGCCAATCAGCCCTTCGGTCTCGCTCTGCGTTCTGCCTGCTACAGGCGTGCCGATCACCATGTCGTCCTGGCCGGTGTAGCGCAGCAGCAAAACCTGAAACGCGGACAGCAAGGTCATAAACAGGGTCGCCCCCGCCCGCACACTTAGCTCCTGAAGCTGCGCCGTCAACTCGGCGGGGATACGCAGGGTATGGGCCCGGCCTTCTTGCTTCTGAATGGCGGGACGCGCATAGTCAAGCGGCAACGCCAGCAGCTCAGGGGCTCCCTGTAAAGCGCTACGCCAGTAGCGTATCTGCTGTTCCAGCACGGCCCCCTGCAACCATTGGCGCTGCCAGAGCGCGTAATCCGCGTACTGAATAGGCAGCGCGGGTAGCTGCCCCTCTTCATCCAGCAGGGATGCGCTATAGAGCTGGCTCAACTCGTTGACCAGAATACCAATGGACCAGGCGTCGGCGATACAGTGGTGCAGGGTGAGCAGCAGGATGTGCTCGTCAGCAGCGATCTTCAGCAATTTGACGCGCAATAGGGATGGCTGCGTAAAATCAAACGGGGTCAGAGCTTCATCCATGATCAGGGTCTGCACTTCCTGTTCCTGTGCTTCCGCCGTTCCCGCGATGACCTGCACCTGCGGCAAGCTGATGACGAGCTCGGGCGTGATCACCTGCTGCAGCGTATCATCTAGCATCACCAGGGACGTACGCAAACTTTCATGGCGCTGGATCAGGGCGTTCAAGCATTGCTCCAGGCGCTCCACCTGCAAGCTACCAGATAGCTTGAGGGCAAACGGCAGCGTATAGGCCGGGCTCGTGGGCTCTAACTGGCTCAAGAACCAGAGCCGCTCCTGCGCGAATGAGAGTGGGATGATGGCGGGCCGCTCCTGAACCTGCAGGACCGGGAGCGCGTTCTGCTCCAGGTTGCTCTCCTGCAACATGGCCTCGATGTGCTGCGCGAGCTCGGCAATGGTAGGCGCTTCAAAGAGCAGCCGCAATTTTATGTCGAGGTGAAATACCTCGCGCATGCGGGCGATAATCCTGATCGCCATCAGCGAGTGGCCACCCAGCTCGAAAAAGTTGTCGTGCAGGCCAATCGCTTCCCTCTGCAGCAGCGGGGACCAGATACCGAGCAATAACTCCTCGACCTGGGATAGCGCGGGATTGTTTAGCGCGGCCTCCACAGCGATGCTCTGGCGCTCCACTGGCGCTGGGAGCGCGCGGCGGTCAACCTTGCCGTTCGTGTTCAGCGGCAGGGCGTCAAGCAATTCAATGCGCGTCGGCAACATATACTCGGGCAACCGCGCGCGCAAGAAGTGCCGCAGCTCAAACTCGCTGCTGAGAGATGAGGATGCATCCGCTTTCAGCTCGCAGTAGGCCACCAGCACCCTGTCATCTGGTGTATCTTCGCGCACGATAACGGCGCACTGCTGGATATGTGGATGCTGGAATAACGCCTGCTCAATCTCGCCCAGCTCAATGCGATAGCCACGGACCTTGACCTGGTGGTCGTTGCGGCCAATGAACTCGAGTTCTCCGTTGGGACGATAGCGCGCCAGGTCTCCCGTTCGATAGAGCCGCATCCCTGGTTCCTCGCTAAAGGGATCGGGCACAAACTTTTCGGCCGTCAGATCCGGTCGATGCAGATAACCGCGCGCCAGGCCGTTCCCTCCAAGATAGAGCTCTCCGATAACTCCAACTGGCACCGGCTGCTGGCTGGCATCGAGCAGATAGACCCGCGTATGAGCGATCGGGCGACCAATCGCCGGATTTGCGGTGGCGTCGCGCGCCTGCAGGGCAAAGGTCGAATACGTCGTGTCCTCCGATGGTCCATACAGATTGAAGATTCGCTGCGCCGCTGTGTGTTGATACAGTTCTTGTACCAGCGGCAGGGTCAGCGGCTCACCGGCCAGATTTATCGCCCGCACCGAGGCGGGGATAGCCTGCAGCCGCGCCAGTTCAGCCGCCGCCGAGGGCACGGTATTGATCAGGGTCACTTGTTGCGCGACCTCCAGAGTTGGGAGATGCAATATATCTTTAGCGAGGATTACCGTACCGCCGCTACTTAGTGGCACAAAGATTTCGAAGATGGAAAGGTCAAAGGTGATCGAGGTCGCCGCCAGCACGCCAGCCAGGTCCTCAGGCGCGAACACGTGCTGCGCCCATCTGACCAGCACGACCGGACTCTGATGGGTAATCGCTACGGCCTTTGGCGTTCCCGTCGATCCAGATGTGTAGATCAGATAGGCCAGATTCGCCGCGCTGACCCTGCTTGGAAGCTTTGTTTTTGGCTGGCCGGAAAGCCGCTCACCGAGCTCATCCAGGCAGAGTACCAGCCCCTCCACTAGCTCAAGCTGCTGTAGTAGACTGCTCTGGGTCAACACCAGTTGAATGCCGGCATCCTCGACACAAAAGCGGATGCGCCCGGCCGGGAAACGCACATCGAGTGGTACATAAGCTGCTCCGGATTTCAGGATCGCTAGCAGGCTCACGATCATCTGTGGAGTACGTTCCAGGCAGACCCCGATGCGCTGCTCGGCGCCGATCCCGCGTGCGTGCAGATAGTGCGCCAGCTGGTTGGCCCGCTCATCAAGCTCTTGATACGTCAGCTGTCCCCCTTCTGTCAGCACCGCGATCGCACCTGGCGTTCTGCTGGCCTGCCGCTCAAACAACGTGTGCAAACACAGGTCGGGGATAGTATCATGGACGGTCGCGTTCCACTCGCTGAGTATCTGCCGGCGTTCGGCCGCCGTGAGCAGTGGCAGTTCGCCGATCGGCAGATCTGGTGCAGCCATGGCGCTTTCCAGCAGACCCTGAAAGTGGGTGATCATGCGCGCGATCGTCTGCTCATCAAAAAGATCGACATTATATTCCACCACGCCACGCAGACCCTCGGGCGCCTCGCGCAGTTCAATGGTCAGATCCTGCTTGGCCGTGCGATTGCCGATCTCGATCAGTTCGGCCTGCAGACCCGGCCACGATAGCTCCTTGCGCGGCGTATTCTGATATACAAAGAGGACCTGAAAGAGGGGTGAATGACTCTGGCTGCGCTCCGGCTGCAGGGCCTCGACCAGCTTTTCAAAAGGCAGATCCTGATGGCTGTATGCGTCTAAAGCCACGTCCCTGACCATCGCCAGCAGCTCTCTCCATGTGAGCACCGCGTCTCCGCAGATGCGCAGCGGCAATGTATTGAGGAAGAGCCCGACCATCTGCTCGGTCTCCCGCTGGAGTCGGCCCGCCGTTGGCGTGCCTACCACGATATCATACTGACCTGTATAGCGCGCAAAGACCAGATAGAATCCGGCCAGCAAAGCCATAAAATTCGTTACGCCCTCTTCACGATTCAGATCCTGCAGCTCCTGACCCAGGGCCGGAGTCAGGCGGAAAGGATATAACGCGCCCTGGAAGGTCTGAACCGCTGGACGCGGCCGATCGGTGGGCAGGTCCAGCGTGGGAGGAGCGCCAGCCAGCCGCTGTTTCCAATAACTCAGCTGCGTCTCCAGTACGCTTCCCTGCAGCCAGCCACGCTGCCAGAGCGCGTAATCCGCGTACTGCAAGGGGAGCGGCTCCGGCTCGACTCTTTCCTGCCCCTCTTGTTGGCTGCGGTAGAAGGTCTGTAGCTCCTGCAGCACGATGTCGATCGACCAGCCATCAACAATAATATGATGGAACATGAGCAGCAGCACATGCTCTTGCTCATCGATTCGAAATAAGGTTATTCTCACCAATGTCTGGTCGAGCTGGAACGGTCGCTGCGCCTCTTCAGCTAAGCGGCGGCGCACCTCTAGCTGGCGCGCAGGTACCGCCATGTCTGCCAGGTCAACCATGGGTACGGCAACCGGAACGTATCCATGAATATGCTGGCTGCCGACTCCATCACGCGAGAGAATGGTGGTGCGCAGCGGCTCGTGGCGGGCAACCACGATATTCCATGCCTGCTCCAGGGCCACCAGCGAAAGGGGTCCATGCAACTGCAGGGCCAGGGAGATATTATAGAAAGGGTTATCAGGCTGCCATTGATTGAGAAACCAGAAGCGCTCCTGGGCAAACGAGAGCGGAACATCCTCGCCGCGCTCCATCGGCTTGAGCGCGGGGATCGATACGCTCTGTTCTGGCTTTCGGAGCGCCTCGATATGCTTCGCCAGTTTAGCGATCGTCGGCTGATCATAGATAGCACGTACCGGGAGTTCCAATTGCAAGATATCGCGCAGCCGTGCGACGACCTGCGTCGCCTGCAATGAGTGACCACCCAGGCGGAAGAAGTGATCGCTGCGTCCGATTCCCTCTACCTGCAAAACGGACGTCCAGATGCTGGCCAGAATCTCTTCCAGCGGCGTCTCTGGAGCGACATAGTTCTTTTTATTCGCGCTACTTTGCTGTTCCGGTGCCGGCAGCTGGCGTGGATCAATCTTTCCGGTGCTCGTCCTTGGCAATTTGTCTGAGAGCAGACAGATAGCTGGCAACATATATGGTGGCAGCTTTTCTTGCGCGCGTTGCTGCAATCTGGCCACCAGAGCTTGAGACGATGTTCGGGCGACGACATAAGCCACCAGGCGGGACTCTCCGGGCGTGTCTTCGCGCATGACCACGACACATTCCTGGACGGCCGGATCTTGCGTGAGCACGGATTCTATCTCGCCCGGCTCAATGCGGAAGCCGCGCAGCTTGATCTGCGCGTCCAGCCGTCCCATCACCTCTATTTCGCCGCCGGGCAGATAGCGGGCCTGGTCACCAGTGCGGTAGAGCCGTTCGCCGGGCTGCTGGCTAAATAGATGGGGCACAAAGCGCTCAGCGGTCAGCTCGGGTCGATCAAGATATCCCCGTGCCAGCGCCAGGCCACCTATATACAGCTCGCCGGGCAGACCGATCGCCGCCGGACGCCCCTCGGTATCCAGAATGTACGCCTGAACATTCCCCAGCGGCCTGCCTACCGGCACCCGCTGTCCGATAGGATTTGCGGGGCGCCCACTGGCCTGATACGTCAGTGCGGTAATCGTCGTCTCGGTCAATCCGTAGGCATTGTAAAGAGCGATGCGCTCATCGGCGCAAAGAAACCAGTTCTGTAGTTGCGCCGGCAGCGCCCGCTCGCTCCCGATCACGACGGCCCGCAGTATCTGCGGTGGACAACTATGCGCATGCGTCATTTCCGCCACCCAGGCATGCCAGTATGAGGAGGGGATGTTAATGACCGTCAGGTGTTCTTGCTCAAGATAGCGGTTGAAAGCGGCAGGCGCTGGTGGATAGGCCTCGGGCCACATCACAACCGTGGCGCCAATCGACCAGGAGGGGAGGCATTCCTCCAGAAAGACATCGAAGTTCAATGAAGCAAACTGCAACACCCGATCACTGGAGCGCAGATTGTATCTCTGAACGCAGGCCTGGCTATGATTGATCAGGGAGCGATGCGTACCAATCACTCCCTTTGGCGCACCGGTAGAGCCGGATGTATAGATCAGATAGGCTCCGTTGTCTGGATAGGTGAGCGTGTCCAGCGGCTCCATGCACTGTTGCGCTATGGCCGCCTGCTCACTATCTAGCAATACGGCACGCTCTGATGGATAGCCGCAGGCGGCCAGAAACTCGCTTCTCGTGATCAGCAGTTCTACCTGTGCATCCGCCAGCAGAAATGCGATGCGTTCCGGTGGATAGTGGGGATCAACAGGCAGATAGATCGCGCCAGCCTGCAGACAACTTAACAGGCTGATACAGAGATCGGGAGAGCGTTCCAGGCAAACGGCGATCCGTGCCTCTGGCCCGGAGCCGCGCTGGCGCAGATAGAGAGCCAGCTGGTTCGCGCGCTGTTCCAGTACCCGATAGCTATATGTTTCCGCTCCATACGTCAACGCGACCTCTTCAGGCGTAGCTTGCGCCTGTCGAGAGAAGAGCTCGCTCCAGTTGCGATACGCTGGATAGTCTTCAGCCGTCTGATTCCAGCTCACCAGTAAGGACTGTTTTTCGTGCTCGGTCAGCAGCGAGAAATCCTGTAGCTGCCGTTCTGGATACGTCAGAAATGCATCCAGCAGCATACAGAGATGCTCAAGCATGCGCGCGATCATCGGCGCCGCGAACTGCGTTGTTGAATAGCCTATATGCAATTCCAACCGCCGCCAGGCTCCCACCGCCAGTACCAGGGGATAGTTCGTTTGCTCTAGCATCTGTACGGCGCTCACATCGAGCGTCTGCGCCGCTTCTTGATCCTCTTCGGTGTTGAGAGGATAATTTTCAAACACCATCAGGCTCTCAAATAGCGGCTGCTCACGTGGCACATCGCTCCATCCCTGGATCTGTACCAGTGGACTGTAATCATACTGGCGCGTCTCCGCCTGCTGCATCTGCAAGCGAGTCAACCAGGTCAACAGCGCTTCCCGCGCCGGTATCTGCGCCCGTACGGGTAGCGTGTTGATGAACAGCCCGATCATATCTTCCGCGCCAGGCAGACTCAAAGGACGACCGTTAACAGTAGCTCCGAAGACGATATCATCCTGGCCGCTATAGCGGCTCAGCAGTAGCGACCAGGCTCCCTGTATCAGCGTATTCACGGTCAGGCGATGCTGTCTGGCAAACTGGCGTAAGGCGGTGGTCTTTTCGGTCGAGAGCGCGCGACCCTGCAGGGTCACGGATCGTCCACCGCTGAGATGCAGTCTGGGGAGGGCGGATGTTTGTTCCGCCTTATCTTCGTCGCTCAGCTGCGGCGCCACCCCCGTCGCCTGCTCGGGCAGTTCGCCCGCCGACTCAAGCGACAGCGGCGTGGGCGCGACAAAGCCTTTCAGGTAGCGACGCCAGAAGGCTTCGGCCGCTCCCAGGTCCTGCTGCTGCAGCCAGAGCAGATAGTCGTGATACGGTCTTCTGGCGCTCAGGACCGGTTCGCTTCCCCGTACGTACGCCTCGTAAGTAACCAGCACTTCACGCAGCGTCTCAGCCAGGGACCAGCCGTCGAGTAACAGGTGATGATAGGTGACGAGTAGATAGTATTCCTGATGAGCGATCCGCAGCAATGCGATGCGCAACAGAGGGGCCTGATTCATCTCAAAACCACGCTGACGATCGGCGGACAGCAGTTCATCCAGATACCCCTGCTGCGTCACGCTTGAATTGCCTCGCCAGTCCAGCTCTTGCCAGGGAAGGTCAGCCGTCTGTTGCACCACCTGTACAGGTTCGTCCAGGCCTTCCCAGACAAACAGCGTGCGCAATACCGCGTGACGTTGCTGAATAGATTGCCAGGCCTGCCGGAGCAGATCGGTCCGCAGTGCTCCCCGCAGATGATAGATGGCCTGCTCTATGTATACTCCGGAGTGAGGTGTGTAAACGGTGTGAAACAGCATACCGCGCTGCATCGGCGACAGCTCATAAATATCATCGATTGATTCGGCGATCATCCCATTGTCTCACATTCTGTATGCATGGGGCACGAGGGAGCTCAGCAGAGGCGCTATTAAGGCCCCTCATGCCCGCTGCATCTGGCAAAAGGTCTCTCTATACGCTTGATTATTAAACTCTGGTCTCGCCAACAGGCGCTCTAGAGTCCATTCCAATCCGTGAAGGCGGTTGGATGCACGCCAGGGCTGTTGTAGAGGATGACAATTGTTTGATGTTCTTTCAATGGAATGCTCGCGGGATCACCGCTATAGGTGCTACCATTTCCTCTGGCATCAAAGATGACAAAGCTAAGCGCATGATTGGCGTCTGTCTGATTGACCATGACCTGCGTCCGGCTCAAGGGCTGTCCCCACACACTGAAGAACTGGCCCAGCGTATAGGTGCGCGTATCTGGCAAATCGGCATGGATAATGCTGTCGTTCTCAAACACATGCAGTGGATATAAGCAATAGAGGTTCCCATTCGTGGCCAGCGCGGTTACGCCCGGCTGTTTGGGTGAGACGATGCCGATACCACGCGGCAGGGCCGCCAGCTTGCCGTCAATATAGACCGTCAGGCGCGTGCTCAGTTGCTGCTTCGTGGCTACCTGTGGCGCGCACTGCATGCCGCTGATCGACTGTCCATGCGCCGGCTGCCCACCGCTAATCGTAGCCGCGGCATCCGTCGAGCTGGGCGCCCAGATAGAGACCGGGATTAAGATCAGCAGACAGACCAGCAGTCCAAGCACACAGACAACGCTCTGCTTGCGGCCGGAACTGAGCCAGCCGGGACGCGCAATGTGCTCTACCAGAGGCTGATCGGCCTCTTCTTTTTGCTCGGACACTGGCTGTTCCTCGGCTTTTTCTTCCTGCACAATAGCCAGGGCCTCCATCTCTGCGGCCTCCTGCTGGGCCGTCAGAGCAACGGGTTCTTCCACATTCGCTTCGGCGGCCGCGACCTCCGACTCCGCCGCTTTGGGCTCGATCAGCTTGTAATCATTTAAGGTGACCATGGCCTGCAAACCACTCGTTAAGGCCAGTACCCCGACTATCAGAAAGATGGTGTCAATGGGTCCTAACGTCGTCCCCAGTACGGCGAGATGCTTGTTATGCAGGGGGGAAGTGACGAGCAGAGAGGCCAGCCCGATCGAGATCATGCCGGAAAACGTCGATAGCTGCCCGATGATGGCGTTGGCTCGACCGATCAGTTTGCGTGGCGTCACTTTCAGCAACAGGGGTCCAAAGGAAATATAGAAGGTGGCCTGCGACATGCCCGTAAAAAAGAGCACGACGAAGGCGGCATACACATTGTCCAGACGTGAATAGATGAGCAACAGGGTACCGGTTACGATGCCCGGAATCCAGAAGCCGCGTAGAATTCCCAGGCGCTTTTGTATCCGCGGGCCCACAAACAGCGCTCCCAGGATAGCTCCAATACCATAAACAACATCGATATAGACATATATATCAGGCGTCACATGCAGATTATTGGTAGCGAAAAAGAGGTTTAACGCGTTTAAGCCGCCAGCCCCAAGGGCGATAAATGAGAGCGAGACGCCGACCGCGATCAACACACCGTTGCCGCCCACAAAGCGCAACCCATCGACCATCTCGCGTATAAACCCGGCGGACTTCTTCTTGCCCTGTTCTTGCTCCTCTTTTTTGGTCTGCTCTGCCTTTTCAGGCCGGATCATAAAGAAACAGATGTAGGAGACCAGAAAAGAGGCCGCATTGATGATGATACACCATTGAATGCCCAGGGTAAAAAAGAGACCGGCCGCCAGTGGAGGTCCAACAATGGTGCCCAGGTTGTTCAGTACCTGGCCGCGCCCAAAGGCTCGCGGTAGCTCTGGTTCGTCGACGATATCATACAGCAGGATAAGCAGGGCGGGATTGACAAAGGGGTCACAGGAGCTCAGCAAGATGAGAATAAAGAAGGCGCAACCTAATTGAAAGAATGTCGCGGCATCGCTGCCCGAAGGGAAGGGTAAGGGGAAAACACCAGACGCGATGACCAGTGCCAGGACAATAAAAATACGGATGCCATCCATCCAGAGCAGGGTGCGGCGCTTGTCCCAACGATCAACGAAGACCCCCGCGACGGTCCCCATTAATAAAGCTACGATCTGCGGAATAAACGTTAATGCCCCAACGGCAAAGGCCGCCCAGGGAGCATTGCGCGCCAGGGTCGTAGCCACCCAGAGCAATAGAGCGATATCAAAAACAACATTGCCCAGTCGCGAGGTTGCCATACCCACCCACATAAAAGCATAGTTCCGATTGATAAGCAGGCGCGGCAACAAGGTAGGGGGCTTCTTCTGTGAGTCAACTGAAACAGTTACGCTCATTAGAGTCCTTTCTATATGATGGGCTGCAAATAATTGAGGAAAAATATGGGATATGCTTACACCGTATAGCTAATCCAGACGTTTGGCTCCTCATACAGTCCTGTATCCTGCGCGCGGTCGATCACGATAGGGGAAAGCGCTCCCTCTACCACATACATGCCACTACCAGGAAAAGGTTGCCCTGTCCAGGACTCCCATTGAGAGACAGACGCGCTGGTGACCATAGATCGGGGCGCTACCTTCACTATGGTCGCTCCCTGGCGTATATGGATGCGCAACCAGCTATCAAAAGGAGACCCGTCTTCACGCTTCCATTGGATGTAGTCTTCCATTGGAATCAAGGGATACAGAGGCTTTTGGGCAGGTCGCAAGGGAAGAATAAGCGAACGCAGGGCATGGCGGGCCGCCAGGTCTTTCATGGCCTGCACCATAAGTGTGCTCAATCCCTTGCCTTTTGCTTCTGGAGCCATAACTATTGATAAGCCACACAACGTGTTTGGAGGTTGCTCACGCTGACGTATACCTTGCTCTAACGCCTCATCCCAACCAGCCAGCAAACCAGTCGCCGTCCCATCCCAGAACAGGGGAATCGTATGACCAACAGCGTATACATCATCATGTTCATCACAGAGGAAATATTGATACTCTGGAAACGTCGAGAATAACGCTCCCCAGTACTCTACCGCGGCCGCGTCTTCCATGACAAACTCTGGCCAGCTTGCATCATGCAGACGCGGCAGATCTGCTTCCAGTTCAGGACGCTCGGCAAGCGTCACGACTGTGTACCCCATTTATACTCTCCCTTACTACAATATGCCCTTACCAGAGCGTGGTTATGTAGTAAAAACAAAGGTAAATGACCGACATCTCTTTACCGGCGACGAGCAGACGCCGGGTCCGGCTCCCCTAAGCCGGCGCGATCGACGACGACCATCCGTAATTCGGATGTATAGTGATTGTTCTGCGCATCCATCAGCCAGCAATGCTCCACGTCTGGCAGCATTTCAGTAAAGACAACTGTTTGTTCCCGCTGCTGACCCATCTGTGCACTGCGCAGACCTTTGACCAGTATTTGAGCGCTGATCGGGCTGGCGAGATCGCAATAAACAGGCTTGCGCTCCCCTGGAATGCGCACAAACAGGAAGCGTGGCAAAGAGTACTCCCTTCTCCATCGTCTGACCTCGGTATACTCTTCGATCAGGGTCGAACAGGCGAGAAAGGGCAGTTCTTCGAGCGAGAAACGCCAGGACTCCCGACACACCACCAGTCTGTCAATGGAGATGCGCGGGGTGTGGCGCGCCGCCGGCAACGGCTTCCATAGATCGCAGACCAGCAGTGAAAGAAAATATTCCAGCACATGGAGCAGCGGAAACTGCTGGACACCATCATGGGTACTGACCAGTAGTTGTCCATCTCTCTCCTCCAGAATAAGATCGCCATAGAGCAGAGCTTTGCGCGGATCGTAGCCAGCCGTATCAGCCCCGAAGACCAGGCGCCAGTCCTTGTCGAAGCTGAAAGCCAGCTGCGTGCGTTTGCCCTGCATGATGTGCCTGGGGAAGCAAGGGATGATCAATGGATCAGGCAGGTCGCTGCGAAAAGCCTGGATGAGCACATCAGGATCACTATGCTGCCCAACCAGGGCGATGGTGTCCATTGTATTCAGCGCCTGGTGAAACTCTCCCAGTACCAGCGCGTATTCGCCCCTGGAGATCGCGGCCGGATCAGCGGCTGAAATAAGAATATCGGGGCTATGGTAGCAAGCGGTACGCCAGCCAGGGGCGGCCGCCGCGAAATAACGCTCGATCTGAGGCTGTAGCTCAGCACATGTATAGTGAACCTGGCTCTGCCCATCTGGCAATTGTAGAATATGCGCCCAACGCCGCTGAAATTCCTGCACTACCTCGTGGATTGGGGCTTGCACAGAGCCCGCATCCATCAGCGGCTGGATCCATGACCAGAATACGGCAAAATTGACGCGCGCGGAACCAGTCTTCTTCACCAGGTCGCTGTAAATAGCCCGGTACGCCACGGCGTATCTTTGCGCGACTTCGGCTGTGAACCAGCGCGCACTCTTCATCAGCAACAGGAGAGGTTGCTCCAATGCCTGCCGCAGTGGCAGACCCAATGTCACCAGAACGTCTCGCTGACAATCCTCATAGACCAGTGTACGGGCCGCATACATCTCACCAGCCATACGCGTCGCGTGTTGATGCGTGCACTCCGAAAAGGTCTGATTCAATGCCTGGAGCGCATCAGCAAGCTGCTGGTCATTACCGGCAGCCGCGCTAATCGCCGCCCGCTTTTGCTCCAGCAGATCCAGGCGCTCGCTAGCGCGCTGGCGCAGTTCATCCGGCTGGATATCGCTGAGCAGGTGGCGCAACGAGCGCTCTGGATACCAATCCTCCATCGATACCTCAAATGTCCAGCAAAGACATTTCTGGTCATGCAACTTTTCCAGGGCGGCATAAATATCTGCTGCAGTAATATGGTTATCGACCTGAACTATGTGCTGCGCGATCTCTCGTGCGCTCCGTTGCCCATCACAGGCGGCAAAAACGGTCGCCTCAAGCGCTGACAGGGAAATTGGATGCCCAAAGGGAGGCCATAACTGGCTTCCTCTCTGATGAAAAGAGGGTAATGGCCGTGGCCGGGCCCAGGGACGTAACTCCGTGTCTTGTGCCAGGAGCTCTCCTAGCATATCTATGCCCCAGGTCTCAAAATAGACGTTGCGCTGAGAAAGCAGCTGCGAGCCTGGTCGCACGCTTAGCGCTACATCTGATCCTTCCTGCCACTGCGCCCATCCAACGGGACCAAAGAAACCAATCGAGTCGTTTTTTGCGCAGTAACGCGTAAGATATTTCGTGACGAGGTAGATATACTTGCGCCGCCGATGGTTAAATGAGTTGTCTGCATAGTGACGCAGAAAGCTATCAAGACCATTGAGGGCTGCGTCCATATTTTGCCATAAAACCGCTTCTCTAAAGCGTGGATCATGGACCGCCTGGCTAAGGACCTGAAGATGATACGTAAAAGCTTCGTCGAAGAGCTTCTGCGCTCGCTCCCATTGCTCCACCAGCCGCTCATAACACTGTTGATAAGATGGGATAAGGGAGACAAATGAGGAAGGCAGGTGCTCTGGCACTATCTGGTCAAAGCGGTACGTCTTTAGCGCTTTCCAGGCCGCTTTCAATGGCCGGCGCTGCTGCCGGTCTATGTCGTTGCTTAGTTCAAGATACCGTTGAAGAAGCTCCTGCTCAAGCTGATCAAGCGCCTCCTCGCATTCAAATACCTGGTCGATCTCTCTCATACATTGGATGGCTGCCAGTTGCAGCACATTGGAAACAGGAAAACCAGCGCCCCGCAAACATGACCAGCGCCAGAATGCCCATTGCGGATCCGCGCATGGCACAAGATGTTGAGACAATGATGATGCGTCTTTTAAACCTGTGCTAAAACCTGACTCACCATGACCACTTGCTATCCCTACAACTTCCTCAGAGACGACAATGTCAGAAGAGGACGGCTGCTCCATGCTTTTGTAGTATTCCTCTCTTTTCAGCTAAGCCTGTTACCTTTTTAGTGGCAGACTGGCTAATTTCCATTATAACATATATTTATCCCTCTGCAGCACTCTTAGAGTTACATAAATTAGCTGTAATAAATTTTTACTATTATCTATAAAAACATTAAACCTCGGAGTAACATTATATAAGTTTTTACTGATTTACAGATTCTAAAACTATGCTTGCTTTTCATATACATCGCTGCTATACTTATACATGCAGCTTTCAGATATGTCAGCTACTCTTTATGAGAAAACAAGAGCTATATACTCATTTTGTATACTTGTAGAGAGAAACTACAAATTGAAAGATGGATATAATAACTCCTGTTGCCATTTATTTTTCCTCTATATGTACTGTATGCAAATTTGCGCGTTTTATAGGAAAGTGCACTTATGCAATTTCATGAAAATGGGGAACGAGAATCGAGCATCGATTCTAGCAAGTCCACACTTCCGACACTAGCCAGGTCAGAAAGTAAGGACATTCAGTACCAGGTAGCGAAAGAGCAGCAGCCAATCACATTCCCACCCACATCTGCTCAGGCACAAGAACAGCTGCAGCGTGCATGGAACGAGACGAGGACGGATTATCCCCGTGAAAGCACGCTGGCACAGGTCTTTGAGGCCCAGGTCCAGGCGCATCCCGCAGCCATCGCCGTCATCGATGAGCGTGGTCACGAGATCAGTTACACCGAGCTCAACCAGCGCGCCAACGCCCTCGCCGCTTTTCTGCGCGAACAGGGTATCGACACTGAAGATACCATTGGCCTGCTCGCCGGGCGTTCGCTGGCCCTGTTAATCGGCTTCCTCGGCATCGTCAAGGCGGGAGCCGCCTATGTGCCACTTGATCCTTCCCATCCCGATGAGCGTCTACAATTCATGCTCTCCAACGCTCACGCGTCCCTCCTCCTGACACAGCAACCGGAACGCCTGCCGCAGTGGAGTGGTCGCTCTTTTCTCCTCGATACGTTCGTCGCGCCACCAGCCACACCTATACCCAATCCACCGCAGCACACCGGGCCATTACATCTCGCCTGCGTCCTCTATACCTCCGGCTCAACCGGACAGGCCAAGGGCATCGGCATCACGCAACGGGGTATCCTACGCCTGGTCCTGCGCACGAACTATGTCCACTTTACGCCGCAGGCCACCGTGCTGCACCTGTCCAATATATCCTTTGATGTCACAACGTATGAGGTCTGGGGTGCCCTGCTCAATGGGGCCCGACTGCGCGTCGTGCCGCAATCGGTGGTGCTGGACCCCGGTGCCTTCTATCGCCTGGTTCAACAGCAACAGGAAGTGATTGCCTTTCTCACGACGGCTCTCTTCAACTATCTGGCCCCTATCATTCCCGAGATGTTTCCCCACTTTGCCCATCTCTCCGTCGGTGGCGAGGCCCTTGATCCCATCACTTCATATCGGATACAACAGCAGTACGCGCCACGGCAGTTAATCGGTATGTATGGTCCCGCCGAAAACGCCACTGCATCGACAACCTACGATCTGCGTGGGCTAAAACCAGAGGACACGACGGTCCCCGTCGGAACGCCCATCGCCAATTCAGAAGCTTATGTGCTCGATGCCCAGATGCGACCGCTGCCGCCCGGACAGCTGGGTGAACTCTATGTCGGCGGGGATGGCCTGTCTCGCGGCTACGTGAACCGTCCTGAGCTGACCGCCCAGACCTTCCTTCCCCATCCCTTCAGTCAGCAGCCCGGCGCTCGCCTGTATAAAACGGGAGACCTCGCTCGCTACCGTCCCGATGGCGTGATCGAGTTCGCCGGTCGCATCGATGACCAGGTCAAGATCCGCGGCTTCCGCATCGAGCCGGGCGAGATTGCAGTAGTGCTCAAACGCGAGGCGGCGGTGGTGCGAGATGCCTTTGTGCTGGCTCGCACCATACAGGGTAGCAAGCAGTTAGTCGCCTATGTGGTGCCGCAGGATGGGCAGCAGCGTTCGGCCGAACAACTCCGCGAGGCACTACAACTGCACCTGCCGCCCTATATGGTGCCGGCATTTTTTGTTTTTCTGCCAGCACTGCCCCTGACCCCCAATGGTAAAGTTGATAGACAGGCGCTACCAGAACCTGAGGAGGCACGCGGATCACTTGAGGATGACGAGCATTGGACTCCAGTACAGCGGCAGCTAGCCGCGATCTGGAGGGAGGTGCTCCATATCCATCAGTTCGGACTGCATAACAATTTCTTCGCGCTGGGCGGACAGTCCTTACTCGGCATCCAGCTAATATCGCGCATCACCAATACTTTTCACTGCCAGGTTCCTATCCAGGTGCTCTTCACCTCACCAACTATTGACGCATTGGCGCAGGTCATCACGGCTCGCCTGATCGATGCAACCCCGATATCGGGCTCTGGGATAGTAAGAGTAGAGCAGCGACCCGCTCCCTTACCTCTCTCCTTTGCCCAGGAGCAGCTCTGGTTTCAAGAGCAATTGCACCCTGATAGCAGTGCCTACACCATCCCATGCATTCTTTCTCTGCGTGGACAGCTCGACATAGCGGTCCTGACGCGCTGCTGGCAGATCCTGTTCGCGCGCCATGAAGCATTACGCACAACGTTCGAGAAGATTGATGGCAAACCGGTTCAAAACATCCTTCCTCCCTCCGCATCACCACTACCCTACCTCGATCTCTCGGGCATGAGCGAGGAGGAGCGCCAGGCCGCATGTGAGGAGGCAATCGAGCAGACCACCAACTGGCACTTTGATCTACAGGGATCGTTGGTACGCCTCTGCCTTGTTCGCCTGCGGCCCCAGGAGCACCTGCTCTGCTGTGCCTTCCATCATAGTATCTTCGATGGCTGGTCGCTGCAGATCGTGTTGCGCGAGCTGGCCCGGTGCTATCAGCAATTGCTATCCGGACACGATCCGGAGCTGCCGCCGCTGGCCGTGCAGCCCGCCGACCATGCTCTCTGGCAGCGCACACCTGCCTATAGCGAGCGCGTGCGGCCCCAGCTGGAATACTGGCAACGCTTGCTTTCCGGAGCACCGGAGGTTATCACCCTGGCCACTGATTTTCCCCGGCCCGCGCAACAAAGCTTCCGAGGAGCCAGGTATTATTACACTATCCCCAAATCGTTGATGGTCAGGCTGCGTGAGCACAGCCAGCAGCAGGCAGTCACGCTCTCTATGTCCTTATTCGCCCTCTTCGCCATGCTGCTAGCAAGCTATAGCCGCCAGGATGACCTGGTCATTGGCACCCCGCTGGCTGGACGCTCCGAAATGGAGCTTGAACCACTGGTGGGCTTCTTTGTCAATATGCTGGCACTGCGCGTCAGGCTGGATGATCAGCCCTCCTTTCACACGCTGCTGGAGCAGGTCCATACCCTGTTTCTTGATGCCTTTACACACCAGGATGTCCCTTTTGAGCAGGTGGTGGAAGCCGTGCAGCCCCGGCGCAACCTGAGCTTCCATCCCCTCTTCCAGGTCTCCTTCGCCTTCCAGCCCTATCAGATCCCTTCCAGCCTGGGTCCCGTCGACATGCAGCAGCTCGCGTTACCCATCGCTACATCGCAGTTTGATCTGACCCTTTTCATCGATGAGCACGCCGATGGTTCACTGAATGGATGCTGGGAATACAATACCGATCTGTTCAAGTCCTCGACCATCGAGCAGTTGCATGCGCGCTTCCTGCGGTTAATTGAAAACGCCCTGGCACATCCCGATCATCCCTTCGCGCGCCTGAGCTTGCTTTCAGATGTAGAACGGCAGCAGATGCTCTATGCATGGAACGAGACGAGGTCAGATTATCCACGCGATTCCACGCTGGCACAGGTCTTTGAGGCCCAGGTTCAGGCGCATCCCGCAGCCGTCGCCGTCATCGATGAACATGGACACGAGATTAGTTATGGGGAGCTTAACCAGCGCGCCAACGCCCTCGCCGCTTTTCTGCATGCGCAGGGTATCCGTAGCGAAGAGACCGTTGGTCTGCTCGCCGAGCGCTCACTGGCCTTACTGATCGGCTTCCTCGGCGTGGTCAAGGCGGGAGCTGCCTACGTGCCCCTCGATCCTTCTTATCCCGATGAACGCCTGCGCTTCATGCTCTCCAACGCACGCGTCGCTCTGCTCCTGACCCGTGACCCTGAACGCGACCTGCAGTGGAGCGGCCTCTCCTTCTCGCTCGATGCTTGTGTGAAGTCTCCATCAGAGCCTGTACCCAATCCGCTGCAACGCACCGAGCCGTTGAACCTGGCCTGCGTCATCTATACCTCCGGCTCGACCGGGCAGGCCAAGGGCATCGGCATCACGCAGCGGGGTATCCTGCGCCTGGCACGGGAGACCAGCTATTTCCACATCACGCCTCAATCGACAATGATGCACCTGTCGAGCACATCCTTTGACGCTACGACCTATGAGGTCTGGGGCGCCCTGCTCAATGGGGCCCGGCTGTGCATCGTGCCACAGCCGGTGGTGTTGGATCCGACCGCCTTCGCCCGCCTGATTCAACAGCAGCGAGAGGTGATGATGGTACTCACGACGGCGCTCTTCAACTACCTGGCCCGTGCAATCCCTGAGATGTTCTCCCACCTTGCCCATCTCACGGTCGGCGGCGAGGCCCTTGATCCCTTGATTTCATATCGGATACAACAGGAGTATACGCCACGGCAGTTTTTCTGCCTGTATGGTCCCGCCGAAAACACGACTGCATCGACATTTTATGATATAAGCGGGCTGGAGCCGGAGGCCACGACGGTAGCGATCGGCACTCCCATCACCAATTCAGAGGCCTATGTGCTCGACCCAGAGTTACGCCTGGTGCCACCCGGTCTGCTGGGCGAGCTCTACGTCGGCGGGGATGGCCTGGCTCGTGGCTATCTGCACCGTCCCGAGTTGACCGCCCAGGCCTTTATGCCTCACCCCTTCAGCCAGCAGCCCGGCGCTCGCCTGTACAAAACGGGAGACCTGGCGCGCTACCGGCCCGATGGCGTGATCGAGTTCGCCGGTCGCGTCGATGATCAGGTCAAGATCCGTGGCTTCCGCATCGAGCCGGGCGAGATCGAGGTCGCCATCAAACGCGAAGAGGGGGTGCGGGACGCCTTTGTGCTGGCTCGCACGATACAGGACAACAAGCAGCTAGTCGCCTATGTGGTGCCGCAGGACGGGCCATCCTGTTCAGCCGAGCAGCTCAGAACCGCCCTGCAACAGCATCTGCCCCCGTATATGGTGCCGGCGTTTTTCGTCTTCCTGCCAGCCCTGCCAATAAACTCCAATGGCAAGCTCGACCGGCAGGCGCTCCCTGAGCCAGACACTACGACAAGTCCACTCCAGGAGCAGGAGAGCTGGACGCCGGTGGAGCGAGAGCTGGCCACAATCTGGAAAGAGGTGCTCCACATCCATCAGCTCGGACTACATGATAATTTCTTCGCGTTGGGTGGGCAATCCTTACTGGGCATCCAGCTGATGTCACGCGTCGCCAAGGCCTTTCACTGCGAGGCTCCTATCCGACTTCTGTTTGCTTCACCCACCATCGCGGAACTGGCACAGGCGATTACACCCCGGCTGACTGATGCCACGTATCTATCCACGTCTGCAAAATCGAGAGATGAGCAACGGCCGGAACTGCTGCCTCTCTCCTTTGCCCAGGAACAGCTCTGGTTTCTGGAGCAGTTGCACCCCGAGGAGAGTACCTACACTATCCCTTGCGTCCTTTCTCTGCGGGGCAAGCTCGATGTGGCGGTCCTGACCCGCTGCTGGCAGATTCTGTTCGCACGCCATGAGGCCCTGCGTACGGTCTTCTTGGAAGTCGATGGCAAGCCGGTCCAGCGCATCCTGCCCCCTTCCGAAGTGGTGATTCCCTACCTGGATCTCTCGCATATGGGCGAGCAAGAGCGCCAGGCCGCCCGTGAGGAGGCGATCAAACAGACTATTACCTGGCACTTCGATCTGCAGCGTTCGTTGGTGCGCCTGCGCCTCGTTCGCTTGCGACCCGAGGAGCACCTGCTCTGCTGCTCCTTCCATCATGGCATCTTTGATGGCTGGTCTCTACAGATCGTGCTGAGCGAGCTGGCCCGGTGCTATCAGCAATTGCTATCTGGACACGATCCAGAGCTGCCGCCGCTGGCGCGACAGCCTGCCGACTATGCTCTCTGGCAGCGCACGCCTGCCTATCACGAACGCGTGCAGCCTCAGTTGGAGTACTGGCAACGCTTGCTCACCGGATCGCCCGAGGTTATTACCCTGGCCACCGATTTTCCACGTCCCGCGCAACAACTCTCTCATGGGGATGCCTATTATTGTTCCTTCCCGCCGCGGTTGATCAACCGGCTGCGCGAGCAAAACCAGCAACCATCAGTCACACTCTCCATGTCCTTATTCACCCTCTTCGCCATGTTGCTGGCGCACTATAGTCGCCAGGACGATCTGGTCATCGGCACCGCGCTCGCCGGACGCACCGAGATGGAGCTTGAGCCACTGGTGGGCCTCTTCGCTAACGTGCTTCCCCTGCGCGTCAGGTTGGATGACCAGCCATCCTTTCACACGCTGCTGGAACGCGTCCATGCCCTGTTCCTTGATGGCTTTACACACCAGGATGTCCCTTTTGAGCAGATCGTGGAAGCCGTGCAGCCCCGGCGCAGTCTGAGCTTCCATCCTCTCTTCCAGGTCTCCTTCGCCTTCCAACCCTACCAGATCCCTTCCAGTCTGGGTCCCGTCGACGTGCAGCAGCTTCCTGCGCGCACCGCCACCTCACAATTTGACATCACCCTCTTCATCGATGAGCATGCCGATGGCTCGCTCAGCGGCAATTGGGAATACAATACCAATCTGTTCAAGGCCTCGACGATTGAACAGATGCATGCGCGCTTCCTGCAGATCATCGAAAGCGCCCTGGAACATCCCGATCGTGCATTTTCGCGCCTGAACCTGCTTTCCGACGTGGAGCGACAGCAGATACTGCACAGCTGGAACGAGACGAGGACGGACTATCCACGCGAGTCCACGCTGGCGCAAGTCTTTGAGGCCCAGGTCCAGGCGCATCCCGCAGCCATCGCTATCATCGATGAACATGGACACGAGATTAGCTATGATGAGCTCAACCAGCGCGCTAACGCTCTCGCCGCTTTTCTCGGCGAGCAGGGCATCGGCACTGAAGATACCATTGGCCTGCTCGCGGAGCGTTCGCTGGCACTACTGGTCGGATTCCTCAGTATCGTCAAGGTGGGGGCCGTCTACGTCCCCCTCGATCCTTCCTACCCCGATGAGCGCTTACGCTTCATGCTCTCTAACGCGCGCATCGCCCTGCTCTTGACTCGTGATCCAGAACGCGACCTGCAGTGGAGCGGACCCTCTTACTCGCTCGATGCCTTTGTGGAGTCGCCTCTGAGCTCAGTACCTGATCCGCTGCGGCATAGCGGGCCATTGAACCTGGCCTGCATCCACTATACCTCCGGATCAACCGGGCAGGCCAAGGGTATCGGCGTCACCCAGCAAAGCATCCTGCGCCTGGTTCTGCAGACCAACTTCGTCCATATCACACCGCAGGCCACGTTGCTCCATTTATCGAATACATCCTTTGACGCTACGACCTATGAGGTCTGGGGCGCCCTGCTCAACGGTGCCCGCGTATGTATTGTGCCACAGTCAGTGGTGTTGGACCCGGCCACCTTCGCGCGCCTAGTTGGGCAGCAGCGAGAGGTGATCACGTTTCTCACGACGGCGCTCTTCAACTACCTGGCTCGCACTGTCCCTGAAATGTTCCGTCACCTTGCTCATCTGACGGTCGGCGGCGAGGCCCTTGATCCCGACCTCACGTATATGGTGCGGCAGGAGTACTCGCCACGACAGTTCCTCGCGATGTATGGTCCGACGGAAAATACCACCGCGTCGACCACCTATGATCTGCGTGGACTGGGACCGGAGGCCACGACGGTGGCGATCGGCACTCCCATCGCCAATTCAGAGGCCTATGTGCTCGACCCAGAGTTACGCCTGGTGCCTCCCGGTCTGCTGGGTGAGCTTTACGTCGGCGGCGATGGCCTGGCCCGTGGCTACCTGCACCGTCCCGAGCTGACCGCCCAGGCATTTGTGCCTCACCCCTTCAGCCAGCAGCCCGGCGCTCGCCTGTACAAAACGGGAGACCTGGCGCGCTACCGGCCCGATGGCGTGATCGAGTTCGCCGGTCGCGTCGATGATCAGGTCAAGATCCGTGGCTTCCGCATCGAGCCGGGCGAGATCGAAGTAGTGCTCAAGCGCGAAGAGTCAGTGCGGGACGCCTTTGTGCTGGCCCGTTCCATACAGGGCAGCAAACAGCTTGTCGCTTATGTGGTACTGAAAGAGAGTCAACAGCGCTCGACCGAGCAGCTCAGAACCGCCTTACAACAGCATCTGCCCCCGTATATGGTGCCGGCGTTTTTCGTTTTCCTGCCAGCCTTACCGATGAACTCCAATGGCAAGATCGATCGGCAGAGGCTACCAGCACCCGAGGAGACGACACAGTCGCAGGTGGAGGAAGAGAACTGGACACCAGTACAGCGAGAGCTGGCCGCGATCTGGAAAGAGGTACTCCATATCCATCAAGTTGGCCTGAATGATGATTTCTTCAGTATGGGTGGTCATTCACTGCTGATCACACAGATGACTTCTCGCATCCGCCAGCATTGGCAGATACAGATACCGCTGCGGCTCCTCTTTGAGGAGCCAACCATCGAGGGGCTGGCACGGCACATAGTCTCCCTACAAACAGAGCAAGCGACAGAGCAGCATACCTATCAAGATGCGGCGATCCCTATTCAGCAGAGAGAGGATGAGAATCTGGAGGATCTACTCGCGCTCTTTGAAGGGATGTCCGATGAGGAGGCGAGCGCCCTTTTGCACCAGCAGGAATCCGAGATATAAAAAAAGCGTTTCTTTTCCAGTAGTTCGCCCTGGGCTGGCTGGTCCGGTCCAGGGTCCCACTTCAAGAAAGGCTGTATATGTACATATGAAGCACGTTTTATGCTATCTCCAGCGCGGGAGAATAGGTAGTATCGCAGGGGTGCCAGCATGGCGGGGGAGTAGGGACAACCAATGACAGATCTTTCTCAAAGGCTTGCCGAGCTTTCGCCAGAAAAGCGCGCTTTATTGGCCCAACAATTAAAGCACAAGGAGAAACAGGTACACACGTTTCCCCTATCTTTTGCCCAACAAAGGCTCTGGCTGCTGGACCAACTGGAGCCTGGGAATCCTAGCTATAATATCGTTTCTAGCATTGCCTTCCATGGCACATTACATATAGATACGCTGCATGAGGGGCTGCGCTTTATCGTGGAGCGCCATGAAGATCTGCGCACCACGTTCAGGCTGCTACGCGATGAGCCCGTTCAGGTTGTTGTGCCGACACAGGACGTGCCCCTGCCATTGATCGATCTGCGCCACTTATCCCCATCCGAGCGCGAAGAGACCATCCAGCGCATGGCGAATGAGGAGATGAAATATTCTTTCCAATTGAGTCATGGCCCACTCATACGCTGCACATTGCTCCACGCTTCCGAGCAGGACTTTGTGCTGCTACTCAATGTTCACCATATCGTTTTTGATGGCTGGTCCCTCAACATTTTCCTGAACGAGCTAGCTCAATTTTATACCACCCGCATTGAAGGGAGGGAGCCTGGTCTTCCACCGCTACCACTCCAGTATGCCGACTACGCCGTCTGGCAGCGTAAATGGCTGGAGGGGCCTGCTGGTCAGGAGCAGGTTGCATACTGGAAGCGTGCCTTACAAGATACACCAACCGTACTTGAGCTGCCGACCGACCGCGTACGGCCCGCCATCCAGAGCTATCGCGGCGGCATGCTGCATGCCCATCTCCCGGCAGAGCTTTCGCGCCAGCTACGCGCATACAGCCAGCAAGAGGGTGCGACACTCTTTATGACGTTGTTGGCCCTGTTCCAGATCGTGCTGGCACGCTACGCGGGACAGGATAAGCTGCTAGTCGGCACGCCCATCGCCAATCGCAATCGGGCCGATATAGAGTCATTGATCGGTTTCTTTGTCAATACCCTGGTCATACGGGCCGATCTCTCTCAGCAACCCACCTTTCGCGCGTTTCTTCACCAGGTACGCGAGACGCTACTGGAAGCCTACACACACCAGGATGTCTCTTTAGATCATCTGCTTGAAGAGCTTAATCCGCAGCGCAGCCTGAGTCATTCACCCCTCTTCCAGGTCTTATTTAATATGGTCAACCTGCCCACGCAAGAAAGTAGCTGGCCGGGCTTACAGGTCACTACTTCCTGGCCGCAGGAAGTGGGATCAAAGTTTGATCTGACCCTCTTCGTCAATGATACCGCCGATACGATTCAACTTGATCTTATCTATAATATGGATCTGTTTGATCGCGCGCGTATGGAAGATTTCTTACGACAATACGAATTGCTCGCTCGTCAGGCCATGCAACACGATAGGAATATCTTTTCGTATTCTCTGGTGACCGAGCATGCCCGTACACTCTTACCAGATCCGGCCGCGCCACTCTCCACACGTTGGGAGGGCCCTATTTATGATCTCATCGATCACCAGGCGCGACACAACCCTTCCCACCTGGCGCTCGTCGACGAGGAACACCAGGTAACCTATCGGCAGTTGGAGCTCTATAGTAATCGTCTGGGACACTATTTGCAGCGCCAGCACATCGGCCGGGGCGATGTTGTGGGATTGACAGGCACACGCGGCGCGGCCCTTGTCTGTGCCCTGCTGGGCATTCTAAAGGTCGGAGCCACAGTACTACTGCTCGATCCTGCCTATCCCATTGAAAGGAGATCACTCTACGCCAGGCTAGCTCATATCCGCTCTTCGCTCGTCGTGGCGGAGCAGGACGACGAAGAAGGCGAACGCATGGCCCTGCCTGACACGGTACCACACCTGCGTTTATCGCCCCACCTGGATCAGGGCTGGCTTGAGGCTGCGGATAATCTCATCTGGCAGCCCCTCCATACCATCCAGCCAGACGACATCGCGTTTATTACCTTTACTTCGGGCTCCACAGGTCAACCCAAAGGCGTTATGCAGCGCCACGGGCCGCTCTCCCACTTCCTCCCCTGGCAGCAGCAACGCTTTGGGTTCAGCCATGCTGACCATCATAGCATGCTCTCAGGTGTGGCTCACGATCCACTACAGCGAGAAATATTTACGGCCCTGGCAACCGGCGGAACGCTCTACATAGCCTCGCTCGAGCAGGTGGCGGAGCCCGGCTGGCTGGCCAGCTGGATGCGGCAACACCGCATCTCGATTACCAGCCTGACTCCTTCGACCTTGCAGCTCCTTGCGCAAACAGACGACCTGGGGACTGAGCAGGTTCCCTTCGAGGCATCTTCGGCGTTGCGCTATGCCTTCTTTGTAGGGGATGTACTTACCAGGCGGCATGTGTCACAGCTGCGCGCCTTTGCCCCGCGAGCAACGGTGGTCAATTTCTATGGCTCAACCGAGACACAGCGATCCCTGGGCTATTTTGTCCTGCCGCCCGCGCAAGTAGGCCAACCTGATCCCCTTGCCGCTATAGGAAAAGAGGTTATACCACTGGGGAAAGGGATACCAGATGTTCAGTTGCTGATCCTGAACAAAAGCCGACAGCTGGCGGGGATCGGTGAGTCAGGTGAAATTGTTTTCCATAGTCCTCATCTTGCCGCCGGCTACCTTGAGCAACCAGAGCTTACGGCGCAGCGTTTCCAGCAGGATATCGTCGCGGACACGGCCAGTGGCCGCTGCTATCGCAGTGGTGATCTCGGTCGCTACCTCCCTGATGGCAATGTCGAATTTGCTGGTCGCCGCGACGGACAGATCAAGCTACGAGGCTTCAGGATCGAGCCGGGCGAGATCGAAGCCGCGATCCTGCAGTTTCCCGGTGTCGCTGAGGTCAAGGTCCTCCTGCGCGAGGATACACCAGGGGAGAAACGCCTTGTCGCCTACGTCGTTGCTACCAGCACACAGGATGCTCAGATCTCCATCCAGTCACTACGCGCCTTCCTGGCGCAACAGCTGCCGATCTACATGGTTCCTTCCGCGTTTATGCTGCTCACGCGCCTGCCACGGACGCCCAACGCGAAACTGGATCTGCGCGCCCTCCCGGTGCCAGAGCATCCGGTGAATCCAACCGGACAGGGTCCACAGAGCGAACTTGAGACACAGCTCGCACCGCTCTGGTCAGAGATATTGCAGATACAACAACTGGATCGAGATGCAAACTTCTTCGAGCTTGGAGGGCACTCAATTCTGGCCACCCGGCTGCTGGCAAGGGTGCAGAGAACATTCCAGGTCACGATCACGCTGCGTACCCTGTTTGAAGCACCAACGCTTGCCGGGCTGGCCAGTGCTATCGAGCAATCACAGCATACAAAGACGTCTTCGTCTCAGCCAGTCTTAAAGCCGCTAGCACGTATCGCCCACGCAAGAAAGAAGGATGTCGAAGCATAATTTTTCGATCTTCTATAAAAGCCAAAAAGCTTATAGCAATTGATGAGGATATGACGATGCTAAATACCAACGATGAGCAGGTTCCTGGCGTGGAGCAGGATATGGCGCTGGCTGAAGATCCGGTAGAGTTGTCCCCCGATGAGGAGGAACAGACCTATCTTTTCCCGGCCTCATTCGCCCAGGAACGACTCTGGCTGCTCAATCAACTGGAACCGGAAAATACCGCGTATAATCTGCTCGTGACACTCGAATTAACGGGTCCACTGGATGTCGCGGCGCTCACAGCCAGCCTCAATGCCCTGGTGCGGCGCCATGAGACCCTGCGTACATCGCTGATCATGCTCGATGGACAACTCATGCAATCAATCAGTGCCGAGCAGGAGATCGATATAGAGCGGATCGATCTGCACGCGGTCACGCTTGAGCAGCGCACGAGCGAAATACAGTCCTGGATGAGGAAGGCCAGTAAAAGGGAGTTTAAGCTTGATCGGGGGCCGCTGCTGCACGCGACCCTGCTGCAGTTTCAGCCCACCTTCTCGGTCTTGCTGGTGGCTATCCATCACATCATCGCCGATGGGTGGTCCCTGCCGATCTTTTTTCAGGAACTGTGCGCATACTATAACGCCACCGTGCAACAGCATCCCGCCGAGCTGCCAGAGCTGACCATCCAATACGCCGACTACGCGGTCTGGCAGCGCGACTGGCTGGCCAGCGGTGAGCTTGACGAACAGCTCACATACTGGAAAGAGACACTTTCCGGCGCGCCGGCGCTCCTGGACCTGCCAACGGACCACGTGCGACCCGCCGTCCAGACCTTTCAGGGATGCAGGCACAACTTTGCTTTGTCACCAGCATTGAGCAGCCAGATAGAGGCCCTGGGCCATCGCAATCGTACCACCCTCTATATGACGCTGCTGGCGGCCTTCCAGATCTTACTATTCCGCTACAGTGGGCAAGATGATATTTTGATCGGCACGCCCATCGCTGGTCGGACGCGTATGGATCTGGAAGGGATTATTGGGCTCTTCACCAATACCCTCGTCCTACGTGGCAATCTAGCCAACGATCCTTCATTTCACGAATTGCTCACTCGCGTTCGTCAGGCGACGCTGGATGCTTATAGCAATCAGGACCTGCCCCTGGAACGGTTGGTGGAAGAACTCAAGCCCGAACGCAATCTGAGCTACAACCCCTTATTTCAGGTGATGTTTATCGTACAAAATACACCGTCTGACGCCTTTACGTTGGCCGACCTGACCCTTAAGGTACTACAGGCGCCGGTGGAGACGGCCAAGTTTGACCTCACCTTAACTTTCTGGCAGGGCGATGGCACGCTGCACGCATACCTGGAATACAATACGGATC
Organism: Dictyobacter halimunensis; assembly: GCF_036245075.1. Taxonomy (NCBI): domain Bacteria; kingdom Bacillati; phylum Chloroflexota; class Ktedonobacteria; order Ktedonobacterales; family Dictyobacteraceae; genus Dictyobacter; species Dictyobacter halimunensis. The sequence continues at coordinate 2,808,716 of NZ_BSRI01000001.1, read as the reverse complement.
TGTTTGAGTCGGCAACGATTCAGCGCATGGCTCATCAACTGCAGACGCTGCTTGAAGGGATCGTCGCCAACGAACATCTCCCTATTTCGCGCCTCCCCTTACTGAGCGCACAAGAACAGCAGCAGTTAGTCGCGACCTTTAATGCTCCACCCACAACATATCCTCGCGAGCGACATATACACCATCTATTTGAGGCGCAGGCTGAGCGCGTTCCTCTGCGGCCCGCTATTCAGGTTGGGGAGAAACAGCTGGCCTACCAGGAACTTAACCAACAGGCGAACCAGCTGGCGCGCCTGCTGCAGCACAGAGGAATTCACCCAGGAGCCTCTATCGGCATCTGCCTTGAACGTTCCGCCGATATGCTGGTCGCCATTCTCGCGATTCTGAAAGCGGGCGCCACCTACATTCCGCTCGATCCCGACTATCCAGAGAGCCGCCTGAAGTTCATCATTCAGGATGCCAACATCGCCATGCTTATTACCCGCCAGGCCCTCCAGGAACGCTTCCAGTTTACCGGCACACGCAACCTGTGCCTGGATCAAGAGAACGCGGCCATCGAGCAAGAAGCCAGGGATAATCTGAACCTCCAGGTCGCGGCTGAGCAGCCTGCCTACCTCATCTATACATCAGGATCAACCGGGACGCCCAAGGGGGTGTCGATTCCACATTCAGCCTTGAACAATTTCCTGGACTATATGCAAAAGAAATTTCAGCTCACCGAACACGACATGGTGATGGCGATCAGTAGCCTTTCGTTTGATATTTCCGCGCTTGAGCTCTTTCTCCCGCTAAGCTCCGGCGCCTGTATTAAGCTGATTAGACGCCAGGAAGCTACTGATGGGCGCCTGCTGGTCAAGCTCATCGATCAAAGCGATATCACGCTGATGCAGGCCACACCATCTACCTGGCACATGTTGATCGCGGCCGGATGGCAGGGCAAACCGACCGCGACGCTGCTGTGTGGCGGCGAGGCCCTCCCCCTTGATCTGGCCCAACAGCTGGCCCGGCGCGGCAGAGAGCTCTGGAATGTATATGGTCCGACCGAAGCGACGATCTGGGCCACGCTGTGCCAGATCGAGGCAGAAACACAGCATATTTCCCTTGGTCAACCCATGGATAACGTATCCCTCTATGTGCTGGATAAACAATTACAGCTCGTGCCCATCGGCGTTCCTGGAGAGCTGTATATTGGCGGCGAGGGCATTGCGCACGGCTATCACCATCGGCCAGCGTTGACCGCCACGTCATTTCTGCCCGATCCCTTTACTGGACGGCCCGGCGCCAGGATGTACAAGACCGGTGATGTGGTGCGCTATCGCTATGATCACCAGCTAGAATATCTGGGGCGCGCGGACTTCCAGGTAAAAGTTCGCGGGCATCGCATCGAACTGGGCGAGATCGAAGCCTGCCTGGAGCGCCTCCCCACCGTCAAGCAGGCTGTCGTTACGGTGCATGAGAATCAAAGCCATGACCAGCGGATCGTCGCCTATCTGCAAACGACAGCAGCGCTCACGGTAGCGGAGGTCAGGCAGCATCTCCAACGCGAGCTACCCACCTATATGGTTCCCTCGGCCTTCATCATGCTGGACGAGTGGCCGCTCACGCCAAACGGCAAAATTGATCGGCGTGTCCTCCCTGCCCCAGATGTCGAGCAAGAGGGACAGTCCGAGTTTGTTCTACCGATCAATCACGTCGAAGAAGTTCTGGTACAGCTATGGACGCAGTTGCTTGGCATCGATCAGGTCAGCACAAACTGGAACTTCTTTCAACTGGGCGGACATTCTTTGCTGGGTACACAGCTTATGATCCGCATCGCGGAAACGTTAAAAGTAGAACTGCCACTGCGTACGCTCTTTGAAGATCCAACCATTAGCGGCCTTGCCGGAGCCATCGAGCGGCAGAGTGAACAGGAGGCCAAACGCAAAAAAGCCAGCCCCGTACGCCTTACTCGTACAGCCCAGCGCCTGAGCTCGCTCAATGCAGCGAAAAAGAAGTAATGCTATATGCTAAGGCTATCACTACCAACCCTACAAGGTAGACAATTTAACGCCATCGATTTTTTTCATCAAGGAGGAAATTGCCATGACAACTAGAGATGAACAGGAAGATACCAGAACCTATACGGTCGTTGTCAATCACGAAGAACAGTACTCGATCTGGTTCGCGGATCGCGACCTGCCGCTGGGCTGGAAAGAGGTGGGTAAGTCAGGCTCCAAATCTGAATGCCTGGCATACATCAAGGAGGTCTGGACCGATATGCGTCCATTAAGCCTGCGCCAGAAAATGGCGGAAGCGGAAAAGAAAAGCTCGTGATAAATGGGCTCAAGGGCGGGATGATTTGCTTCTCAGGCTCACCCGCCTCTGTTTTGCTTTATTGCTGGGCACGTTTTATGCGGATGGATCCGACAACGGGAACCACTGTATATTTTATAAACTATCCAGAATGTGCAACAATGATGTCAGAGCCTTTGTTATGAATTGAGGAAGGAAGCTTTTAGCAATGCAACATTGGATCTGTGTCACATGTGGCACACAGTTCGCCTCCAGTGAGGAAAAGCCGGAGTCCTGTCCGATCTGCCTGGACCAGCGCCAGTACGTGGGACCGCAGGGACAGCAGTGGACAACGCTGGAGGAGATGCGCGGCGGTGGCGAATATAGCAACACTATCAAGCAGCACGAGCCGGGGCTGGTGGGGATCGGGACCACGCCGAAGTTCGCCATCGGCCAGCGCGGCCTGCTGGTGCGCAGTGAGCAGGGCAACGTGCTGTGGGACTGCATCACCTACCTGGACGACGAGACCTACGAGGCCGTGAAGAAACTGGGTGGCATCTCGGCCATCGCCATCTCCCACCCGCACTACTATTCAACTATGGTCCAGTGGGCAGAACGCTTCGACGCCACCATCTACCTGCACGAGGATGACCGGCAATGGGTGATGCGTCCCGACGAGCGCATTGTCTTCTGGAGCGGCGAGACGCAGCAGTTGCCGGGAGACATCACGCTGGTGCGCCTGGGCGGCCACTTCCCAGGTGGGACCGTCCTGCACTGGCCGCAGGGCGCTGACGGCAAGGGTGCCCTGCTCACCGGAGACATCATCACCGTGGTTGTCGATCGTCGCTGGGTCAGCTTCATGTATAGTTATCCCAATCTGATCCCATTGCCGGCCACCGAGGTGGCCCGCATCCGCGACGCCATCAAGCCCTACACCTTCGACCGCATCTACGGCGCCTGGTTTGAAACCATCGTCCACGAAGATGCCCACAACGCCGTCATCCGCTCGGCCGATCGCTACATCGAGGCCCTGCAGGCCGTCCTCCCCATCCGACAGGGATAAAACACGAAGAAGCTCCCTCACGAGTGGGAATGTTCTCCAATACGAGAACGTTCCCATCCCAGGCAGCATAGCTCTACGGCCTTTCTAATACACTCCTTTAATTTTCCCTAAAGCAGGTCAAGTCCACATCTACCTTCACGCATTTGCGGGGATAGCAATATATCCATTGAGATAATCAATAGAGGCCGGTTGTTGTATACCGTCTGCATCACCAGGCGTCATTCTAGTAGAGAGGGCTTCACAGTCGAGGAACTCCCAGGGCCGATAATCTCTCAACTGCACATAACTGCGGAGGAGCCCGTTTGCATTATGGCCAGTTCAACTTTTCGTGCGTACAACATTGGGAAATTCCAGAGACATGAAAGGAGCGTTCACATGAGAATAGTGGTTGATTTGACGCGCTGTCAGAGCTATGGGCAGTGTGTATTTTTGGCACCGAAAGCCTTCCGTTTCCATGGTGAAGAAGCCCTCGAATATGACTATACTCCTGATGACCAGGTGCGTGAGCAAGTCAGATGGGCTGCGGCGGCCTGCCCTGTCCACGCCATTATGCTAGATTACCTGGATGAGCAATCTGAGACAGTTTCTCATCCAGAGCGTGTTGGAGGGAAGGTATGATGAGCAGCCCTCCCCCTCTATGGAATGGTTCCACCGATGGCCGAGTGGTGATCGTTGGGGCCTCCCTGGCCGGTTTGCGCGCGGCAGAGGCCCTACGTGCAGAAGGCTTTAGGGGCCAGCTGACCCTGATTGGTGATGAACCCTACGAACCCTATGATCGCCCACCCTTGTCCAAATCGGTGCAAGAGGGATGGATCTCGGAGGAGCATACCACCTTGCCCCGGCAACGAGATATCGCGGCCAAATGGCTCGTGGGTGCCCCGGCGGTGGGGCTCGATCTGCCCAACCGGCAGGTGCAGCTCGCCGATGGGGCCCCGGTCCCCTTCGATCGCCTGTTGATCACCACTGGCACCAGGGCACGTCCCTGGCCTGACAGAGAGCAAGCGGCCCTTGACGGGGTGTTAACTATACGCACCCGTGACGATGCCGCCCAACTCCATGCCCATCTGGCGGCGGGGCCCAAACGGGTGCTGGTCATTGGTGCTGGCTTCACTGGCTCTGAGGTGGCTTCCGTCTGCCGCGAACGTGGTCTGCAGGTCACCGTCACGGAGCGCAGCGCAACACCCCTGGCCGGTGCCCTTGGACAGGCAACCGGAAGCTTCGCCGCGTCTTTACAGCGACGGCACGGGGTGGATCTGCGCTGCAACACCACGGTTCTGGCTCTGGAAGGCGATGCCCACAAGAAGCTGCGCCGCGCTCAGCTCTCTGATGGAGACGAACTCGACGTGGACGTAGCCGTGGTGGCCTTAGGTTCCCTGCGCAATACGGAGTGGTTACAGGGCGCGGGACTGGCTGCTGACGGGCGTGGCGTGGTGTGCGACGCCGCCTGTCGTGCATTCAATGCCGATGGGGTGGTCACCGATGATATATTCGTCGCGGGGGATGTCGCGCGCTGGCCTCACCCACTCTATAACGGTGAGTTGTTGGTGGTCGAGCATTGGAGCAACGCGGTCACCCAGGCGGAGACCGCAGCGCATAACATGCTGGCCACTGCGGTGACGCGCCGTGCACATAAGCATCTGCCTTCCTTCTGGTCCAACCAGTTCGGAACCAATATCAAGGCGATTGGTGTGCCTCCCTTTGCTGATACGGTCGTTCTCACCCAGGTATCCTCTGAGGAGCATCGTCTGGTCGCTGTATACGGCCACCAGGGCCGCATCGTCGCGGCTGTGGCGGCCAACGCGCCCAGGCTCTTACCAGCTTACCAATCGCTGATCGAGGCCCGTGCGTCGTTCCCACCAGAGTTGCATGCCTCTGACGGACCAGGCGAGCTACAACCAATACCGGCTGGCTTCCCGAAACGCGGACAGCCCACGCATGATCCTGGTGCGGCACCCACTGGGGCTGGCCCAAACACGCCGGAACGGTGGGTTGAGGGAGAGGCACTCAAGCTTTTGGATCCACGTATCCCGCTCGGCGCGCCACCCCTTGTGACACTGCATGCGAACGAGATCAGCACGGAGAAGGGATCCCTGATGCAAGCAGTGCCCACAGGAGGAATGCGCTCATGACTCAGACAACTATGATTCCCCCGGAGAAGCTGTTTGCCCAGGTGCTCGATCCGACCAGTCGGGCCAATCCCTATCCGCTCTATGCTCGCTTGCGTGAGAAGCCGATCTCGGTGCAAGAGGATGGAACATATGTCGTCAGCACGTACCGAGAGATCAGCTTGCTACTCCACGATCCACGGATCAGTTCAGACGAGCGCAAAGGCACGCACCCGGCGAGAACTCAGACTGAGACGGCAGCATCTGCTACGCCAGCATTCATTTTTACCGATCCCCCTGAGCATACCCGGCTCCGCCGTTTGCTCATGCATCAGTTTACCCCGCAACGGATTGCGGACATGCAAGAGTACATCGAACAGACCGTCAATGCTTTGCTCGATGCCAGGAAACAAGAGAAACAGCTCGATGTGGTCCAGGATTTTGCATATCCGCTGCCGGTCATGGTCATCTGCCGCTTGCTCGGAGTGCCGCCCGAGGATGAACCACGCTTTCGTGGCTGGTCATCAGCCCTGGTACGTACACTTGATCCGACAGAAAGCTTGAGTGAGGCGGAGATTCAGCAGGCAATGCAAAGCCGCACACAGCTGCTAGAATATATGAAACAGCTCAGCGAGGCCCGCCGCGCGCGCCCTCAGAATGATTTGTTCTCCGCCCTGGTGGCTGGAGATGACCCGGATGGGCGCTTGTCTGATCCGGATCGGCTGGCCACGATGCAATTGCTGCTCATCGCCGGCCATGAGACGACTGTCAATCTGATTACGAACAGTATGTTGACGCTGCTGCGTCATCCAGATGTGTTCGATCGCCTGCGTCGCAATCCGGATCTGATGATCCCGGCGGTAGAAGAGGTCCTGCGTTACGAGCCACCGGTGCAGTTTCGCACACGCACAACGCTTACCGATATTCCGATCGCCGGGGTAACCATCCCAAAGGGAGCCAGGGTTGTCCTGTTGCTTGCGTCGGGCAGCCGCGATCCTGCTCGCTTCGTCGATCCCGATCGTTTCTGGCCCGAGCGGGACGACAACGAGCATCTTGGCTTTGGCGGTGGAGACCACTACTGTGTTGGAGCGCCGCTGGCTCGGCGTGAAGTGGTGCCTGCCTTGAAGGCGCTCACGCGGCGACTCCAGGCTCCGCGATTGGTCACTGACCCGCCCCCTTATCGAAGGAATGCTGCCCTGCGTGGCCCGGAGCACTTGCAGATCGCATTTGACCATATCAGCGATTAATACGACAAGTATCCGAATAAGCTAAGCTCCGCTCTGCCGGGCTAATCCCCTGGCTCGACAGAGCGGCTGCGCATGAAAAGTAGCTCAACTTAGGACTGAATGTTAAATTGCCGATGCCCTAGCGGAGTCATATACGGTAGGATAAGGGCCCGTACCTGTTGTATTCCCTCCTGGACCCGTTGCTCAGTAATCTGTTGGCGATCGCTGCGCGCCTGGCAGTAATCAATCCAGTATCGGCAAACAATCCAGATATTGGTGGCGAGAATAGGTGCCTCTTGTGGCTTCAGCTCGATGAGGTTACGCTGCCGCATCTGCTCAAGTACGTGCTCTACAAAAACACAGCCCTGATTCGTCAACGCGACGATTTGCTCGTATATTTCGGGTTGACCCGCAGCCCAATTGATGTGGTCGCGAAACAAGAAACGATACTCCCACATGAGATGAAAAGCTCGTGCAACCAGATTCTGTAACTGCTCGATTTCCGCTCCTCCACCCAGATCCAGTTGCTGGTTGGCCCGAATCTGTACCTGTAACTCCATAAACAAGGCATAAATCACATCTTGCTTGGTATGAAAGTGATACCAGACATTCCCTTCGCTTATTCCCATATACTCGCCAATATGTGCTAGCGTGACCCTGGCTTCTCCCTGCTTATTAAACAGCTCACGAGCCGCCTGTAAAATACGGTCACGCGTCCTGGGCTTCTTCCTCTGGTCCTCTTGACCCTTTGATATTTTCTGCATGCCACTACTCGCTTCAACGAACTTGACAATTTAGGGGAATAACCCTATAATTAATTTTATATTTAGGGGAATAACCCTAAATATAGGGCCACATACATCAGTATTGTGCATAGCTGGACTCTCTCAGGAGGTTATCATAACACGCCTACCTCCTTCAGAAAAGCACAATTCATTGCAGAAATGAGGTCTCCATGAGACAGTTATCCTCTTCCAGAGAACGCATCGGGGCATTCGTGGCGGATAAGGCCTGGTTCCTCTTGCTCCTTCTGGGCATTATCGATATCGTGCGAGGTGGTTTCCACACATTTGCGCCTGATAGCGGGGCCGGTATCGTCGCGGGAATGGACCTGAGCACAAATGGTGCCAATATCATCTTTCTACTCGCTACTGATGGAGTGTCCCAGATCTCCTTTGGTCTCTGGTATCTCTTCATCTCTCTACGTGAGCGCCACCTGGTGGTACCCGCGCTCCTCCTGGATTGGTTACGCACCGGCATGGTGCTCTACCTGGAGTTTGTCTCCAAGCCTCCGGCTCACGAGGTTCCGGGGCGGTTCGCGCATTGGAGCGAGTTTCTTCTCGTCAGCGTGGTCCTGCTTACCCTTCTCCTCTCTTCACCGCAGCCATTCACACGTCCTTCCGCAAAGAAGGCGCAAGCGATGAGCGAGGTGTCACAATGACGCACATAGTACAAGCAATGGTACCAGGGCCAAAGTCAATGGAGAACCTGCGCTTCCTTCTCCGTTTCAGGCGTGATCCCATCAGCGCGCTCCAGGAGTTAGCGCAGACCTATGGCGACATCGTTCATATTAAGCTGGGGGAACAACACGCCTACCTCCTGAGCCATCCCGACGTCATTCGTGATGTGCTCGTCGTGCACCACCAACAGATGCATAAGCCCAACTTGCAACAACAGCCTCTTGGTGGTAATGGCCTCTTGCGTAGCGAGGGAGATTTCCACAAACGTCAGCGCCGTATGATGCAGCCAGCCTTTCATCGCAAGCGTATCACGACGTACGCCCAGGTCATGACCGAGTATACACAACAAATGAGTGGGCGCTGGAACGATAAGCAGCAGATAGATATCGCGCAGGAGATGATGGGGCTGACGCTCTCAATCATTAGCAAAACCATGTTTGGCGCAGAGGTCGAACAGGACACGCAGACCGTCTACAATAGCTTCACAACCTGGATGCGTCTGAACTCCGCCCATCGCTTCAGCCCACTCGATCATGCCCTCAATAGTCTCCCTCTGCCACGCAAAAAGCAGCAGGCCGAAGCCCGTGCCCAGCTGGACACGATTGTCTACCGCATGATCAATGAGCGACGAGCCAGCGGGAAAGACAACGGCGATCTGCTCTCTATGCTCCTGCTCGCTCGTGATGAGGAGGGCGGCGGTGATGGTATGACCGATCAACAGTTGCGCGATGAGGTCATGACGCTCTTCCTGGCCGGACATGAGACAACCGCCAACGCGCTGGCCTGGACGTGGTATCTCCTATCACAGTATCCTGAGGTCGAGGAGACGCTGCAGCGCGAACTGGATACTGTTCTCGCGGGGCGCACACCAACGCCTGACGATATATCCAATCTACCCTACCTCGAAAAAGTATTCACCGAGGCTATGCGTCTCTATCCACCAGCCTGGGTCACAGCTCGCCGTTCACTCGACATCTACCAGGTTGGCACCTTTACCCTGCCAGCGAACTCCCTTCTTATCACGAGCCAGTATGTCGTCCATCACGATGCCCGCTGGTACCCGGATCCGCAACGTTTCGATCCTGAGCGCTGGACAGCCGAGGCGCGAGCGCAGCGACCTAAATTCACCTACTTCCCTTTCGGAGGGGGGCCGCGCCTCTGCATCGGTGAGCCGTTTGCCTGGATGGAGGGAGAGCTGGTTCTTGCCACCCTGGCCCAAAATGGAGCCTGCGCCTGGCTCCAGGACAAAAAGTCGAGATGGAACCGCTGATTACACTTCGCCCCAGGCATGGCCTGCCCATGATCCTTCATCAAAGATAAGCAAGCAAAGATGAAGTATTCTGCTGATCGCTAAAGATACGCTGCCGCCGCTACTACCCATGCTCACCCGCGAGAGACCCGCCAGCGACTTCGCCACGCCCAATGTCAGCGGCAAGACACCAGAGCAGCTCGTAGAGGAGCTACTCTCCATCTATCCCGATGGGGGAGCCGATCCTACACGCGGACAACTGGAAGCGATGACCCTCTATGAGGGCTTCTATACGACTCCTGTCCACTATATCAACATATATAAATTTAATTCCGCCAGTGAAAACGATGACCAACCCCATGGAGAACAGGCGCACTCGGCCTATAACCGCAATGCGCTCAAGATTGTACGCACCCATGGCGCCCGGCCTTACTTCCGCGCCAGCGTACAGCACAATCTCCTTGGCGCTATCGCCTGGGACATTGTGATCTTTGTGCGCTGGCCTAGCTTCGCGGTCTTTACTGACCTGCGCCTGGATGCGGAATATATCGAGGCGCAAAAATATCGTGTGCAGTCCGGGGAGGGATACGGCAACTTTGTAACCATCGCACGCGAAGATGAGCACTAAAAATATCCTCTTATGATGGCGATGTTTAAACGAAGCTGGCCTTCTCCCCCGCCAGCACTTGAGTGCTGGTTCAAGTGCTGGCGGGAGGCCCTTGCCGCAGAGTTATTGCGGCTCACGCGGTTGCATATCTTCCAATCGCGCGGTCAATTCCGCCAGATCCTTGAGAAACCAGACCTGGTTGCCGCGATTGGTCTCATAGATAAATGCTGTGAGCGCGCTGCTCTGTTCTATCTGGCTGGTGATGTCACCCAGGATCACGAGTCGCCGTCGATAGGTCACGAATTTCTGGATAATGTGGCCCGCCAGCCGGTTCTTGAGCTGGAAGAAATTATCATCAAGCCGCTCCACCGGCAAAAGGATCCACTCAACGCCATGGTACATGGTCTCGCCAATTAGCTCCACGGCCTCACGTTCGCCGGTCAGCTTCGCCCCATCTGGCGCGCAAGCAAGCATCCGCACTCCCTGAATAGCCGTCAGTGTATCAGCCATCATCATACCTCTCTGAATTCTGTGTTCAGTTGCGCGCGTACCGACTGCGTCCAGTACAATTCGCTTTCATAAAATGAGATCCAATTGCGCTCAATGCTCTGCCAGAGAAAGGTTTCGCGTGGCGTTCTCTGTGGTGCTTGCTGACGCTGTGCCAGCTCGCGAAAGATCAGCAGCTGCATCTGCAAACGCTCCTCATAGCTCTGCAACAAATCATCCAATTCCTCAACTGCAAGCTGATCTGCCCAGGCCAGTTGCAGAAGAAAGGCATTCTTCTGCACAGGTGCTTCCGGCTGTGATAACACCCAGCCCTTCAGCATATCCCATCCCTTTGGCGTCAGACTATAGACCTTGCGCGGGGGCCGCGTCCCCTGCGGCTGCACCTCTACAGACACCAGCCCCTCCTTATGCAATTCCGCCAGCGGCGTATAGATCTGATTACTATTCCCCGACCAGAACAGCGTCGCCGACTCCACAAACAGCTGCTTCAACTCATAGCCAGTCAGCGAGCGCCAGCTCAAAAAGCCCAGAATCACATATTTGATCGACATCACATATCTCCCAGATCTCACTGCCTCACGCAGTATAGGTTAAGAGTAATATAGATTAATATTAATCTATATTACTCTTAACCCTGACATCTGTCAATTGTTTTATAGTACAGATAGGGGTGGAATCAAATGCATCATGTAAAACCATCAATTGCAAATGTAAACTTTTGTGGAGATTAATCTCAGAGCGTCGCTTTACACCACATTATTTGCACAGCACAATCAATAAGGCCCTCAATTCTTGCACCGGTGTTATACAGTAGAGTTGTTATCCGGAAAGAGCATGGCCAGCTCGGATAGCTTCGCATGCATGCGCAAGGCCATAGACATGATCACAGGGATCATAGCTTTTGACTTCTAATGACGTGGATACCCCTATAAAGCCCATCAGAAGGAGAAAAATATATGTCCGGTCATATTCCCTGGAACAAAGTGGATCTTCCCCTCAAAGCCTTGCGCTCTATCTGGATCAGTACGACGCGACCCGATGGTCGTCCACATGCTGTTCCTGTGTGGTTCGTCTGGGATGGTACCAGCATCTACTTTATCACCAGCCGTGATATACAAAAGGCAAAAAATCTTGCCCGTCAACCATGGACCGTGGTCCATGCTGGTGACGGCGATGACGTCATTATCCTCGAAGGTCCGGTGGAGATCGTGACCGATCAGGCAGAACTCGACCGTGTCGATGTTGCCTATCATGACAAGTATGTTGATCCTCACAGTGGCGCCCGAGATACCGTCTTCCATGAGAATTGCGACCTCTACCGGGTCAACGTGAAACACGTTATGACCTGGGAGTATGGGGTTGTGGGTACACGCACCGACTGGAAATTTTAAGCAATAAGGGGAATGCCCCTGCAAGCTTGCAGGGGCATTCCCCTTATTGCTTATTGCCCACGCATCATTACGTCCTCCGTGACGAACCTGAAAAAGGGAATGAATTGTAGCCACGTCAGGATGCCAAACAGGATGAGCACGGTGCGCAGCCCGAGGACCTGGGCGAGCAGTCCACCGGCCAGAGATCCAGCGGCCGCCATGCCGATGGAGAGGAGGCGGTAGGTGGCGTTGACGCGGCCCTGTAGCTCGGTTGGGATAAGACGACCCTGCAGGGCCGCCGCCGCGATGGTCCACATCGGTCCTCCCATGCCGCCCAGCAATAGCGCGACGCCAATCAGCCAGAGGTTATGCATCAGGGCGGGCGCCACGAACATCAAGCCGTTGCCGAGGATGTTGAGGCCGATAGCCCAGCGCCTCCCCAGCCAGCGTTGGACAGGCGCGGTCAGAAAGGCTCCCAGGATGCTCCCGATGCTGATAAGCATCAGGAGGACACCATAGGTGGGGGCGCTCAGACCGAGGGGGCCGGGCGCGACGGCAAAGTTGCCCATGAGACACAGTACTTTGCTGATCCATTCGAGCCACCTGCCTGGCGATCTCAGTGGGTCGAGCATCAGGAGAAATAGTTCAGAAAAAAGCAGCATACACAAGTTCATCCCAGCAAGCTTTAAAATCTGGGATGAGCTTGCTGGGATGTCTCCTGTTTACCCTATTCTTTTGCCTGGTCTCTTTCGTCGTTTACTGCTTTACCGTTGAGGCATGTATGATCGTGACATCGCTGGCCGGTACGAAGGCCTGGCGATGGCTGAAGTTGATCTCATACCACAGGGCTGTACTGTTATCCTGAATAACTGTATATCCAGATACGAAGACTGCTCCATTGGGCACGCCACCGAGGACATATCCGGATTTAGGATCTCCATCCACAAAGGTTGTCGCCGAACTACTGTTGATGCTAACCAATGTGCCAGTGCCCTCGGTCACATCAGCGCCAGGAGGCACCGCCAGCCAGACCAGTTTCGCGTCCTGGAACTGGCTGCTTGGATTGGAGTGAACCTGGTCATCCTCACCGTACCAGATCTCATACAGGGTATCGCCCGTCCCTGCCGGATCCTTGACTTTGGCCAGATACGCGTAGCTCATATCGGCTTCGACATTATTCGTTACATCGGTAATATCTGTGGGATTGCTATATTGCGGGATCAATCCAGATTTGGTGCTGGGACCATTATAGAGGTAGAAGAAATTGAAATCGGCAGGTGATTCAACGCCTCCCTTGTCGAGATGTTTCTGGGTGTGCAGTTCGATGGTGCCTTTTGTACGCTCTTCCTGAGGATAGGGCACCCCCTGGCTATGAATCAGGCCAAAGTAGTAGTCCCACAGCCAGTAGGGACCTGGATCGACGTGGTTAGGACCATATGGATACAAAGGCGGAGGCACTGTACCGTGGGATACTATGTGATTGTGATCCAGGGGCAGGTTATACTTCTTGAGCAGATAGGCAACCAACTTCGCCGAGCCAAGGTATTGAGCCGCATTGTACCACTGGAAGCCGGTCGCGTCATAGCCCACATTCTCAATGCCAACCGAGTGCTGATTATACCAGTAGTTCCCGCAGTTATAGGTAAAATCAACATCATGTACCATCTGATAGACAGTACCATCAGAATCAACAATGTAGTTTGCTGCGGCACCAGCAGAGGTTTTAGGATCGGTGTTTTGGAAAGCATTGAGAGCATCTTGCAGCGAACCCTCAGTATCATGAATTACCACGTAGTTGACTGGCAGCGGATAGCCCGCGTCGGAGCGCTCCTCATAGTTGCAGGGAGGATAGAGCGTTTGCGGAAGTGTGCAGTCAAAAGTGTTGGGATCGAGAATGCAGTTTACCGCGGCGGGATAGTCGCCTGTTGGGGTGGCACTGCACCCGGCAGGAATCGTGGATGAGCTCTTGACCGCATTCGCTGTCCCAGTATTGGGCTTGACTGTTTGTGCCGCGAGGGTGATAGTTTCGCCAGTATCACTCTGCGCGCTAAAGCCCGTGTTGAGGATATGGTAGAGGGCATCCGAGTACATGAGCGCGGTGGAGCGCACTGTCGCATGACTATATTCAGCCACAGCACCATACCAGTCAGCCAGGTTGCCGGGCGCGGTATGTGTGCTGGAGAGTTGCAAGGCTTCCGCGCGCAGGATGGCAGCGCCACCACGGATATTGGTGGCGATATCGGTCTTGAGCAGGTTAGCGTTCACATGTAGCAGGCCAGCGGCTTGATCCAGCGTATCAGTGCGCTTATTCTTAACCAGATGCATGCAGCCAAAACCATCATCAATGCTGGGGCTACCTCCGTGATTGCTTAAACGCCCCTCCATATAGCACAACGCCTTGAGCAGAGAAGAGGGCACGCCAGATTCGCGACTGGCCTGATCAAAGGCGGAGCCAACTTTGTCATTACTGACAGTCTGGGCGTTCGCTGTGGGCGATGACACCATCAGGCCCGCAAACAGGACTAACAGGGTAAATATGGCCGAGAGAGAGAGACGCGAGAGAGACATGCTTCGATGCATAAAATAGATATACCTCCATGTAATATAATTCAGACGAAAGACATGGGAGGCCGGGAAACAAAAGATAGGGTAAAGTAGGATTGGCACCTTCAGTTGTAAACACAACATTTACATTGCTAAATATAACATATTTAATGCTTCACTGGAAGAGGTAAGAGGAAACGATTTCTACACCTATGCCATCCTGACCGCCCCTGGCACTACCGCTCTCCTCTTCTGAATGTGCTACAGAGGATTTCCGTTTCGTGTGATGGAGAGATTCCCTCATACGGAAAAGGAAAGGAATTGAGAAAGTATCTACCACAAGAGCACGAGTGCATCGTTTGGGCAAGCCGATCCGTATCCTATGCAGGAGGGGTGTGGCAAGGGGTGAATGGGCATACTTTTCTAGCGCAGAACCATACCAGATGATCCATAGGTATGGTTCTGCTTGCATTTTCAGAACTTTTGTTCTACTCTGTAAAGACAGCAGTTTAAGTTCGTTATGTGTTAGAAGTTGTGAGATGTGAAAGGAAGATTCCATGAGTCAAGCTGACCATGCTACGAATAATAAACAGACCAATCGTTCAGAGCAGTCCAGCAATACCGCCGAGCTGCGCAAGTCGCCGATGATGGCGCACCTGCTGGATGCGCTGGAGAAGCAAGAGGATATCGGCCACTATGGCCGCCTGACCTTTGTAATGATCTCGCGCCACTTCCTCTCTGATGACGAGATCGTCGATCTGCTGAGCCATCAGCCCGACCACAATGCCACCGATTCGCGCGCCCTGCTGCAGCAGGTCAAACAGCGCAACTATAATCCACCCAAGCGCGAGCGCATCCTGGAGTGGCAGGCACAACAGGAATTTCCGATCTGTCCCGATCCCGAAAATCCCGATGCCTGCAATGTCTACCAGGAGCTAAACTTTCCACCCGACATCTTCGACCAGATTAACAGCTACCACGAAGAACAGGTCAAGGCCGAGGAGAGTCAGAATAGCTAGCGAGTGCGGCATCTAGCCAAGCAGTTTGGCCATCATGTACTCGTCGATATAGTTACCCTCGATGAGCATTGTTTGCCGCATAGTGCCCTCGATGACGAAGCCACGCTTCTGATAGAGGGCTACCGCTGCTTTATTATGAATCATGACGGTCAATTCCAGGCGCAAGATACCGTTTTGGCGGGCCCAATCCTCCATAGTGATAAAGAGTTGTGTCCCGATGCCTCGCCCTACAAAGGCCTGGAGCAGGCCTACCACCAGGCTGAGGCGTCGGCGATTGCGCTGACGCAGCCCGCGCTCCCCAATCAAAAAACCAGCCAGTTGCTGATCATCCTCGGCTACCAGAATGAGTAAATCATTTGATGGCGAGTTGCGCAGAAACTGCTCTAGCTGCTGCTTTGCGAGCAGGGCATTTTCATCAGGCTCGCGCAACATAAAAGTTGTCTCTTCATTGACCTGCTGCCTCAAACGCAGAAATGCCTCAGCATCGCCCTCATGGAGCATACGAATCTGCATAGAACCTCTTTTATTTATCCTACTAACTATGTCATACAAAAAACAAGATCCTGATTTTGCCACATTTCTTGGAACAGATCAAGTAATTGGCTACTCTTGTATAGGTGCCTGAATATAGTGCCATATGGACCAGGTAACCTACTACCAATACAGACGAAGGATTAGCATGATTAATACTTAGATCACGCGATGCATAAAGGTTCAGCTATTTTGATGATAAAGAACATCATATAACAAAATCTGAACATACACGACGCCAAACTCTATGATATTGAGCGATAAAAACAAACCAGTACGTGTAAGGAATATAATAGTATTAATAATATGTTCGCATGTATGGAGGAAATAGTTATGAAAAAAGTTGTTGTTACCGGGGGCAGTGGCAAGGCGGGCCGGGCGGTAATCAAGGATCTGCTGGCGCATGATTACGAGGTGTTGAGTGTGGATCTGCTGCCGCCACAGGAGCGGCTGTGTCCATTTCTTAAAACAGACCTGACCGATCTGGGACAGGTCTTTGAGGTGCTGAGCGGCAGCGACGCGGTCGTTCATCTGGGCGCGATCCCGTCCTCGGGTCTGCAGCCGGAGGAGGCGACGTTTCGCAATAATACGCTCAGTACCTATAATATCTTCAGCGCGGCCACGACGTTGAAGCTGCAGCGGGTGGTGTGGGCATCGAGCGAGACCACGCTGGGACTACCGTTTGAGCGCGAGAAGCCCGTTTACGCGCCGATCGACGAGGAGCATCCGCTGAATCCAGAGTCCAGCTACGCGCTCTCCAAGGTTATTTCGGAGGAGATGGCGCGCCAGTTCAGCCGCTGGAGCGGCATCCCCTTTGTGGGACTGCGCTTCTCTAATATCATGGAGCCCCATGATTACGCGCGCTTCCCCTCATTCTCTGAGGATGCAAAGTCGCGCAAATGGAATCTGTGGGGCTATGTCGATGCGCGCGATGTCGCCCAGAGCTGCCGCATGGGACTCGAAGCCGACATCCAGGGGGCAGAAGCCTTTATCATCGCCGCCGCCGACACCGTCATGAACCGTCCCAGCCGCGATCTGCTGGCGGAGGTCTTCCCCGGCGTCCCCCTGAAGGGCGAGATCGAAGAGTTCGAGACGCTCCTCTCCATCACCAAGGCGCGCAAGCTGCTGGGCTATCAGCCACAGTACTCCTGGCGCAACGCCTGAGCGACTACCATACCTCGATACAATAGGGCAGCTCGAAAGCTGCCCTATTGTTCAGGTCACATCCCTCCTTTTGGACAGCGACCAACCGATATGCACCCTCCTATACTGTTCCGTGATAGGGAACAATTTTTTAGAAGCAATACAATTGTGCGCAATTTAATTGGGCGCAATTATATTGGGAAGGATGCATATCATGTCAGAAAAGATGATGCAGACTATACAGGTGCGGCGGTATGGCGGCCCTGAAGAGTTGGTGCTGGAGTCGATCCCTTGTCCACGGCCGGGGGAGGGTGAGGTGCTGGTGCGATTACACGCCGTTGGTGTGCTGCCGATAGAGTGGAAGGTGCGCCAGGGTCTGTTCGGGCGTGTTCGCCCGTCCACATTCCCCTATATTCCTGGCAGCGCCATCGCCGGGGTCGTCGAGGAGATGGGTCCCGGCGTGACAGGGTTCAGCGTCGGGCAGGCGGTCTTCGGCCGCAGCAACAACGGCGGCTACGCTGAATATACAACCGCAGCGGTAGAGACGCTGGCCCTCAAGCCAGAGCAGATCAGCTTCGCGGAGGCGGCGACGATTTCAGGCGGGGCCACCGTGGCCTGGTCGGCGCTGATTGAAAACGCGGATCTGCAGCCGGGTCAACGCGTCCTCATCCACGCGGCCGCCGGAGGGGTCGGCCTGTTCGCGGTCCAGTTCGCCCATTGGCAGGGCGCGCAGGTCATCGCCACGGCATCAGCGGCCAACGCGCAGTTTGTGAGCTCCCTGGGCGCTGATATCGTCATTGATTATACCAGAACCCCATTTGAGGAACTGGCACGGAACGTAGACGTGGTGCTCGACACGATGGGCGGTGAGATTATGACGCGCTCCATGCGGATCGTCAAACGCGGCGGCATCCTCATCACGCTCCTCGGACAGGCACCATCGCAGCAGGAGGCCAGCTACTATGGTATTCGTGCCATACAGAACACGCCGACCTTCCCCTTCCCCTCCACCCACCTGCTGCAGGACATCGCCCATTTGATGGCGACGGGTCAGATCAGGACAACAATCGCCCGGACCTTCCCTTTGTCTGAGGCGAGCCAGGCCCACGCCCTCAGCCAGATCGGCCATGGGCGTGGGCGCATCGTGCTGCAGGTCGCTCCCTGAGTCTCTACCTGCCAGCACCCTAATCACTTGATTGGGCGCACAGAAAGCCAGAGTCCACAGCTGAGCAGCATGATCACCGCCATAGTGAGCACAAAGGCGTGCAGCGGGCTACCGCTGCTCAGCGTAAAAAAGGTATCCAGCAGACCAAGGATGGTCACTCCAAACGCACCAGCTGTCTGCTGAACGGTGCTATAGATACCCGAGGCGACCCCGGCATCATCGTGCTTGATGTCTTCTAGCGTTTTAGCCAGCAGCGGCGTACCTAGCAGGCCCATGCCAAATCCCGAGGCGAAAAGGGCCACCAGCAAGGGTGGTATCCCCCAGAGCGGGACCAGGAACTGCGCCGCCAACACTAGCAGAAGGTAGCTCAGCGTGACCAATGCCGCACTAACGGGCAGACCGCGTTTACCCAGCCGAATCGATACAGCTGGACTGATCAGCGAGGCCAGGATAAACGAGATACTCGACACCATAAAGACCAGTCCCGCCTGCAATGGAGTCAGGTGCAGCAGCGTTTGCAGGTAGAAAGTCAACAGAAACAACATGGCGGTAAACAGTCCAGACGAGAGCGTGATGGTGACCAGGCCCGATGAAAAGCGGCGCCGACGAAAAAGAAGCAATGAGACGAGCGGGGTTCTGCCCTGTCTGGTAATCTTCTGTTCATAGAGCAGAAAAGCGATCAGCGCTGGTATCGATAGCAACAAGCACAGCAGCATCCACCAGGGCCAGCCGGCGCTTTCACCCATCACCAGCGGGCAGACACACAAAAACAGCGCCAGCGTCAGCAGTCCAACGCCACCATAGTCCAGGCGCCGCGCCTCCGCAACCTTCGACTCCCTCAACACGAGCAGGGCGGCGGGAAATACCAGCAGGCCGATTGGCACGTTAACCAGAAAGATGCTCCGCCAGCCAGTGTCGAACAGGTTGGCGGTCAACAGGAAGCCACCGAATACCTGCCCTAGAATGGATGCCAGGCCGGCGATGGCCGCGTAATAGCCAAAGATACGCGGACGCTCGGCTGGCGTAAATGTGACCTGAATAAAAGACATCACCTGCGGATACATCAGCGCCGCTGACGCGCCTTGCAAGATGCGGGAAATGATCAACAGGGACGTGGTCGGGGCAACGCCACAGCCGGCGGAAAACAGGGTAAAGCCACCGATACCCAGCACAAAAAGGCGCTTGCGCCCGTAAAGATCACCCAGGCGACCACCGGTGACGAGCAGAACGGCATAGGCAAGGGTATAGCCGGCAACCGCCAGCTGCAGCTCGCCAAAGCTAGCGTGCAGTTCACGCCCGATAGAGGGCAGGGCCACATTGATAATAAAATTGTCCAGCACATCTAAAAAACCTGCGCAGAACACGACCACCAGCATCAGCCAGCGCCGTGGATCAGGCTGGGGCAATGATTGCGCCTCGGTCGCAGCAGGGTTCATTTGAACGTCCATCAGTAATGCTCCTCGATCTCATAACATGTACTTCTAGTAAGCGAGGACCTTACTCTAACATGCCGCGAGATGGCCTTCACCCGGCAAGTGGACAGATTGAAACCTGTACCAATGAACAGACCAGGCTATAATGGAAACACACGCTCAAGGCGCTCCTTGACAGGGCTGATGACGTTCTGTATACTCCTAAAAGACAAAGTTGAGATTTTTTGGGAGGTTTTGATGGCTACGCCAGTGTGCCGCTAACTCCATACTGTCTCCTGCTGGAACGGGAAAGAGACAATCAAAGGCAAGCAAGCAAGGTGGGGAGCATTTTCGCTTCCAGCGTTTCCTTGCGCGTTGTTAGATAATAGCTATATGAAGGAGTTACGAGCAATGACCACTGGACTTCCCAATTTTTTTGAGTATAACCTCTGGGCAAACCGACGCCTGCTCGATTTCTGCGAGCAGTTAAGCGATGAGCAGCTGGACGCGACCATGGTCGGGGTCTTTGGCAGCATACGCGAGATCCTCATGCACCTTTTCTCATCGGAAGAGGGCTATGCGTACTCGTTCAATAAGATCAAGCCCACTCCCTACTTGAAGGAAGTGACCACCTTTGTGGGCTTCGAGGAGCTGCGGCGGCACGCCGAGCTGTCGGGTACAGCCTTAATCGCCATCGCGAAGGAGCGAGATCTGAGCGAGACCTTCTGGCTGGATGGAGGGACCTACGAGTGCCAGGCCTATATCGTGGCGATCCAGGTCATTAACCACGGTATCGATCATCGTTCGCAGATCGCCACGCTGCTGGCTCAGCAGGGGATCGAGCTGCCCGACCTTGATGCCTGGGGCTATAATGATGATCTTCGCTCTAAGCAGTAAGAGTAGGTCTTACTCTCATCTTAATTAGGGAACATAATAGCCCCCCGCACGCGCGTCCGCTGCGCGGCCGCACTGATTTTTTATATGGGTGGATGGGGGCGCATTAGCGCCCCCATCCACCCATATAAAGGGAATACAGGGAGAGAATCGTCCATGTCTGCATTCGAGGCGCAGCAGGATCATATGCGGCAGATCTATGATCGTTTCTGGCGCGAGGCGCGTGAGCCTTTGGCGCGAGGCGAGGTGCGGCCCGATCCTATTCCGGGCGTGGAGAGCCAGCGCTGGGGCGTTAGCGTGATTATGCGCCTGCGGGGCGAGGCGGCCGAACGTCTGACGGGTGTGATCGACGAGCTCGCGCACTGGACGGGGACGCGGCATCTGCGCTATCAAGCTGCAAATCTGCACACTACCTTGCAGACGATCGAGCTTTATCGCCCATCGATCTCCGCTGACGATGAGTACATACAGCAGTATCGGCGGGTGCTGCGACAGGTGGCCACGCAGTTCCCCCCGCTTCAGATCCGCTATCAGGGGCTGACCGCCAATCAGATGAGCGTGATGGCGCAGGGCTGGCCCGTTGATGAGACCCTGCGGCAGTTGCGCGAGACCTTTCACGCCCGCGTTCGCGCGGAGAAACATCTGCCGGGACCCGGCATCCGCGACCTGGCTCACGCCAGCCTGATTGTGTTCTCAGGTCCCCTGCTCGATCCGGCAGGCTGCGTCTCCTTCGTTGAAGGCCAGCGCCAGAGCGATTTTGGCACCGCCACCATAGACAGGCTTGAACTGGTGCAATATCAGCGCACCAGCGTGTATGAAGCATGGCCCGTCGTCCTCGACAGCGTCCGCCTCCAGAGCTAATGTCCGACGCAACCACGCTCCCCTGAGTATAGCCAGGTGACAATCCCCAAACCAACGCGGCGCGCTATATCTTATATATATTGCACAATTACGGCTGCTTGCCCACTTCCTGGCAAGGTAATCCATCGTATCAAGACAATTATTCTCATATATTGCAGAGCATGTTTACTAAATATCAAACATTTTTCCGCGGCGAAGGTTGACTTTTGGTGGCGACTTTAACTATACTATTACTCAACCAATCAATCTATTCACGAAGCGGTGCATCTTTTTCTGCTTCCCATTTCGTATCATAACTAAAGGAATTCTGTTCGCAAAATACATAGTTTTTTGATACGAAACAGGCAGGTTATAGAGCATCGTACGCTGAGCATATTGCTTTGTGCGCTCGTAGCTCAAGCTTTAATTACATATTACTGTAATATATAGTCTTATGCTCTACTACCCAAACAAAGCAATAAGCAATTAGATTGATACTATAAAAGTATAACTACAACGTAGTGGTTCGCTTTCTATGTCAGGGAACGAATTGCGCATCCATGGAAAGGAGGAAATACATGTCGGAATGTAATCCGCACTATTTTCAAACCAGCTTCTATATATATGGCCCAGTAACAACTCCCCAGGAGCAATGCGCCTGGTGCTGGCCCTATATCCATCCCGACATCTCCTATCCTGAGCACTGGAGCTCGACTATTTGTGCGCAACACTTTTCACAGGTGATCGAACAGCGGCACCGCAGAAATCGCAAGAAACGCTATATCACTCTGCTAGAAATCTATACATATCTCCTGTATTGCTCTCCATCGCCTCCTCAATTAGATAATGACCAATGGCGCCAGATGGTACAACAACTATTCAGCCCCGAGCAGGACCTGGAAGCTCAGCTCCAAATCATTTGTACCACTGCTCGCCATCAGGGGCAGAATGACTATCTCCGTTATATAGAGAAGATAGGACAAAATGAACCGTTCTCACTGATATGGGAGCGCGGTCATATCGCGGCTGGACGCTTCTTCCGTCATCCCAACACTACTATCTGCGATAAAGTAGCGCATCACGACGCCTTTACGTACTGGTACAGCATAGGCTATATGCAGCAGGCCTTTTTTCTACACCTCAAAAAGGGAAAAAGAAAAGAAGTTGGCCAGATTTCCACGACCTATCAAATACTAATCGAGCCAGCCGGGGATGGCCGGGCAGCGTTATCTCAAGGATCCGCCATAGCCAGTGCCGACGGGCTCTATCCAGAGATGGTATTGCCCGCACGAAATCCATCTCATCTTTTGGGCGGCGCCCTCTCGTAGGTTCGGGTCTCGCGCCCGATTTCTCCTTCACGCACACAAACGCCCGGCGATATTCGGGCCTCGCGTCCGATTTCCCTTCCCATAGCAGAGAGCTGCGCCAGGAAAATAAGCAAAAAGTACTAAACGCAGCTCTGGAGCACAACAAAAACGTATTCATCGGTAGGACCCGTGGCGATCGGGGCGGCTTTTCCTTGCAGGGATAAAACAGTTTATGTTAATATGAACATCGCAGGATAATGCGAGGCTAGCTTCGCGCTGGCAGTATATGACTGTATGGAGATAGGCCGTAGAGAAAAAGAGGGGCTGCTCCATCTGATCTGCAGTGAATGTGCGGTGCGGCAAAAACGATATAATAATACGTATCTATGCATCCGCGAATATGCCGGATATGATCTGTACAATGCTATCCCTCTAACGAACCCATCATGGTCCCAGAATACACAAGTCAGACAATGTAGCCGTGATGTATAATATGTAACTATTAACATATCAGAAAACCAATCTATTTTATTTCGGCCAAAGTTATTGTATGCCTGCATTAAGCGGGAGATTACGTCTCGGGATGGCTGGAAATATCAGAAAGAGACAGTGCATGGTGAAGCGACCTGATCCCGCGCCGCAGGAAGAGATCAATACGATCTCGCAACTGCGCTCGGAAGTCAGAAGAAACGAGCGACGTTTCCAGGCAACATTTGAGCAGGCGGCAGTCGGCATGGCGCATGTGGGCCTTGATGGCCGCTGGCTACAGGTCAACCAGCGATTGTGCGATGGTCTGGGCTATAGCCGCGAAGAATTACAGAACCTTACCATCCAGCAAACCACCTACCGGGAAGACCTGGCGGATAGCGCGCAGGCGTTCCAGCAGTTGCTGACGGGCGAGCTGGCCACCTATCGCGGCGAGAAACGCTACATACGCAAGGATGGCCAGGTTACCTGGATGCATATCACAGCCTCCCTCGCACGCGATGATGACGGCCAGCCGCTCTACCTGATCGTGGTTATCCAGCAAATCGACGAGCGCAAAAAGATGGAGGAGACCCTGTATCGCCAGCAGCAGGCCTTCCAGACCCTGGCGGAAAACGCCCGCGACATCATCGCTCGCTTCGATCGCGATTTCCGCTTTATTTATATCAATCCAGCGGCAACCCGGGCTTCAAATATCCCGCAGACGACATTAATCGGCAGCACCCACGCGGAGATTGGTCTATCCCCCGAGTACGTCACCATCTGGCAGGATGGGCTGCGTAAGGTCTTCGAGACGCGGCAGCCGACAGAGATCGAGCTTAAATACGACGGCCCCTCCGGCCAGCGCTACTACCAGGCCAGTCTCTCACCCGAGTTTAACGCCTCCGGCAACATAATATCGGTGTTGAGCATCGCACGCGACATCACAGAACAGAAGCGTATAGAGGAAGATCGCACGCGCCTGCTGGCGCAGGAGCAGCGAGCCAGGTCTGTGGCCGAAGCCGAACGCCTGCGCCTGCACAACTTCTTAATGCAGGTGCCCGCCATCGTCTGTCTGCTGAGTGGTCCCGAGCATCGCTATGAGTTCGCTAATGAGCTCTATATGCAGCTCGTCGGCAACCGCGACCTGCTCGACAAGACCGTGCGCGAGGCGCTGCCAGAGTTGGAAGGGCAGGGCTTCTACGAGTTGCTCGATAACGTCTATGAGACCGGAGAGCCGTTCATCGGCAACGAGATTCCGGTGCTGATCGATCGGCACTTCAATGGACACAAAGAAGAGGTCTTCATCAACTTCGTCTATCAGCCTTCACGCAATGTTGATGGCGAGGTCGAAGGCATTATGGTGCATGCCGTCGAGGTCACCGAGATGATCCGCAACCGCGAGATTACCCGCTCCAGCCAGCAGCGCTTTGAGATGGCGCAGCAGGCAGCCCAGATCGGCACCTTCGAGTGGTTGGTCCCCACCAACGATATTATCTGGACCCCCGAGCTAGAAATGCTCTACGGGCTGCCGGCCGGCGGTTTTGAAGGAAAATACGAAAACTGGGCCCAGCGCGTCCACCCGGATGATATAGAGCGGGCCGCGAGCAACCTGCGGCGCTCCACCGAAGGTGGTCCTGCCTATAACGTCGAGTTCCGCATCATCCAGCCCGATGGCACCATCCGCTGGATGCTGGGCAAGGGCGAAACCGAGTACGACGAACATGGTCAGGCGCTGCGCGTCGTCGGCGTCAACATCGATATTACCGAGCGTAAAGAGGCCGAGCTGCAGCTGGCCCGCACGCTGGAACAGGTTGGATTTATCGCCTCCACCAGTAAGCTGCTGGTCGCCTCAATCGATTACCGCGAAGTGCTGGCGCATGTGATCAAAAACGCCATCCCGGCCATCGCCGACTGGTGCCGCATCGACCTGCACAGTGAGGAGGCGGACATCCAGCCATTGAGCCTCTCATATCCAGATCCCGTACGGGGAATGCACGAGCTCAGCTTCGAGGAGATCAGCCGCGCCATTGATGCCGAGGTCACGCCATCGGTGCTAAACACGACGCGACAGCAGAAAAAGTCTGATCTCATCTTCCAACTCGATCGGGATGCCTATGCGGCCCTGACCCCCGACGCGGACGAGCAAGAGATGCTGCGCACCCTGCACGCCAGTTCGGCCATGGTGGTTCCGCTGATGATCGAGGACACGATCGAGGGCACGGTCACCCTGGTCGCAGGCGCCGAGCGCGGCCCCTACACCAGAGCCGACCTCAACATCGCCGAAGAACTGGCCAGCCGCGTCTCGATGGCGATCGAGCGCGCGCGCATCTATCGCAACCTGCAGGAGCTCAACACCAACCTGGAGGCGCGCGTTGCCCAGCGCACCGAGGAGCTACGCCAACTCAACACCGACCTGGAGCGCAGCAACCAGGAGCTGCAAGAGTTCGCCTATGTGGCCTCGCACGACCTGCAGGAGCCGCTACGCAAGATCCAGGCCTTCGGCAATCTACTTGAGGATGAATACGGCGAACAGCTCGATGATGGCAAGGAATACCTCGATCGCATGCGCAACGCCGCCGGTCGCATGCGCATCCTGATCGACGATCTGCTCACCTTCTCGCGGGTCGCCACCAAAACCATGCCATTTACGCCAACCGACCTGAACATAATCATCCGCGACGTCATCGACGACCTGGAGGCGCGCATTCAGGACACGCACGGCACCATCGAGGTCGCGGAGCTACCCACCATCGATGCCGACTCGCGACAGATCTACCAGGTACTACAGAACCTGCTGGGCAACGCCCTCAAGTTTCATCGACCCGACGTGCCGCCCGTCATCAAGGTCACGGCCACCATCCAGGAGGCGGACCCCGAGAACGAGTTCAACACTGGACCCATCTGCGTGTTGACCGTAGAGGATAACGGCATTGGCTTCGATGAAAAGTATCTGGATCGCATCTTCACCGTCTTCCAGCGCCTGCATGGCAGGAACGAGTATGAAGGCACGGGGATCGGTCTGGCGGTTGTGCGCAAAATCGTCGAACGGCACGGCGGTACTATTACCGCCACCAGTACACCTGACGAGGGTTCGACCTTCATTGTGACTTTACCAGTCAATCATCAAACGAAAGATACGGAAAACCTTTATGAATAATTTGAACTCTATCGTCATTTTGATGGCCGATGATGACGAAGACGATATCCTTCTGACCCAGAAAGCTTTGAAAAAGGGGAAGCTGCTCAATACGCTCTATAGCGTCAGCAATGGAGAGGAGCTGCTCGATTACCTGCTTCATCGCAACAAGTACGCCGATGCCGACTCTTCGACCGCTCCACTGCCAGGGTTGATCTTGCTCGACCTGAATATGCCCAAAAAGGATGGTCGCGAAGCACTCAAAGAGATCAAGAATCATCCAGAGCTGCGGGAGATCCCGATCGTGGTCTTCACCACCTCAAAAGCGGAAGAGGACATCTATCGCTCCTACAAACTGGGCGTCAACTCGTTTATTACCAAGCCCGTCACGTTTGAGAAGCTAATCGAGGTCATGCAGGCACTGGGCAAATACTGGTTTGAAGTGGTGACGTTGCCAGCCAAATCAAAGAAGGATACGTATGGAACTACAGCCAACAACGATTCTACTCATTGAGGACGACGAGGAGGATTATTTCCTCCTCCGAAAAGTACTCACCAAGATGCACAACGCCCGCTATAACCTGGTCTGGGAGAGCGATCCAATGTTGGGCCTGCAGCGTATGCTGACGGACCAGCATGACCTCTGCCTGCTCGATTATCGGCTAGGTGCGATCAATGGCATTGAGTTGATCCGAAAAGCTCGTAGTCAGGGCTATGGAAAGCCGATCGTGCTGCTTACCGGCGCCAACGAATCCGAAATCGATATTCTGGCCTTGCAGGCCGGCGCGGACGACTATATCTCCAAGGAGGGTCTGCAGGAGGACATCCTGCGGCGCATTATTCGCTATGCTATTGAGCGCAAAAAGGCCGAGCATGAACGCGAAAAGCTGATCAGCGAGCAGCTGGCCAGCCAGGCACTGGAGAAGAAGCGCAACGAGTTCATCAGCATGGTTGTGCATGAGCTGCGTACACCGCTCACCAGCCTGAAGGCGCACGCGCAGATCCTGCGCAAGCGCTTCCTGCTCAGCGGCGACGAACAGGATCTGCGCACCACCACGCGCATGAATACCCAGATCGATAAACTCGCCGAGCTGATCAGCGACTTCCAGGATGTTACGCGCATCGAAGGGGGCAAGCTGCAATTTCGCGAGAGCTACTTCGACTTCGACGAACTGGTATCTGAGCTGATCGAGGAGATCCAGCCGGTCTCTGAGAAGCACACGATCCTGCGCGATGGCGAATCTAATAAAACCGTCTGGGGCGATCGCGGCCGCATCGGGCAGGTGATTACCAATCTGCTCACCAATGCCACCAAGTACGCGCCCAATAGCAACCGCATCGTGGTGAGGACATCCTCCGATAACGAATCGGTCACCCTGCGCGTACAGGACTTCGGACCCGGCATCCCCAAGCACCTGCAGCAGAAGATCTTTGATCCTTTCTATCGCCTGGAAGAGGCCCGGAAAACATCGATTTCAGGGCTAGGGCTCGGCCTGTATATTTCCTTCGAAATTATTCAGCGCCAGGAAGGGCGGATCTGGGTTGAAAGTGAAGAGGGGCAAGGCTCAACTTTCTGCTTTACACTCCCCATTGACCGGGCGCACGCACCGGAAGCAGGCGTCGAGGCCGCTATCTAGCTATGCCAGCAGACAGCGGCCTCCGCCTCCCGGCGCGGGTTACCCAAAAGTCCTCTTTTTTTCCTGCTTGCTCTCACAAATTTAACTACTATAAGCAAAATATGTATAATCTTAGCAATAAATAATAGGCACTATGCGGAAAAGAGGGCATGATGCGAAGAGGTCTGGCGGTACTCCTGATGAACATGCTGGCGTCCGAACTCGGCTATAAGATAAAACTGATCACCGCCTCGGATGAACATACGAATGATACCCTGCTGATCAACAACCACGAAGGCGACATCCAACACTTCAGCGGCTGCGACAAATTCGAGCAGGCCGTCACATGGCTGCGCACCAAAATATAACCCACCCCATCGTAGGTTCGGCCCTTGCGGCCGATTTCCGGCTGCCCGCACGATCATGCATATAATGGACGTGTTCGGGTGGCGAGGAAAATCGGCCGCAAGGGCCGAACCTACGTTATCTCTTTTGAGATGCATAATCGCACGGCGAGGAGAAATCGGCCGCAAGGGCCGAATTTACGAGTCGGGGAGCAGGCCACCAGAGAGGTTGGCCACGGTTGCCGTCATCGCCCTGGCCTGATCGGATGCCATGAAGGTCGCTACGTTGGCCATATCGGCCAGAGTCGGCAGGCGTTTGAGCGGGGTCGTTGCTTCCGCGGCGGCCTGTATTTGCTCGGGGGTCTGACCTGTGGCCCTGGCACGAGCGTTGTATCCTTCACGAATCACGGTCGTCTCAGGGATAGAATTTGAGCGTAAGCAGACGGCTCGGACGCCCAGCGGTCCCAGTTCGACCGCCAGTCCTCGGGTGAGCGCTTCGATACCCGCCCACGCGACTGCCACTCCTCCGGCGCCTGGAGTGGCAGCGCGGGCAGGCATGCCGGTGATGGTGATGATCACTCCTGATCTTGTTTTGATCATGCGCCGTGCCGCCGCCCGTGTGGTTAAGAAGTGGGAGTTCAGATAGGCCGTCACCGGCAAGGAGAAACGCTCAGGTGACAGTTCGACGATCGGGATGCCGTAAATGCCTGGCGCGGCAACCCTGATGGCGTTGACGGAGATGTCAATGCCTCCTGTTGCTCGCACCACCGCGTCGGCATGCGTTTCGATCGCTTGCTCATCGAGCGCATCCACCTGAGCAGTCTCGACCTCGCCACCCTCGGCGGCAATCTGCTCGGCGACCGCGTCCAGAGAAGCCCGCGTACGACCGGTAAGAAAGACTCTGGCCCCTTCACGGGCGAAGGCGCGGGCAATGGCGCCGCCAACGGCGCCACCTGCTCCGTAGATAATGGCATTTTTCTTTTCAAGCAGCATCATAATCCTCCTGATGTGTATGCTCCTGTTGAGGAGACCATTCATCCATAGTGTCGAGTCACCTTGCGGTGCATAGACACTTACTAAACTGCCGCAAAGAGCAAAACTGTTCGCATCTCGTGGAGCAATTTTGCGGACCACCTGATAGCTGGTTCAGGTGGTTGTTGGCTGTGGCAAAGAGCCTGCTCACATGGTAGAATGCAGTTGAGCTAATCGAGCAGCACCAATGGGACGGGTGCGACGTTTGAGAAGAAAGGGTCTGGCAGGAAGAAACATGGAGTCCAGCGAAAGAGCGAAGCCGAGCAAGGGAGAGCGGATCAACAGCGTTGCACGCACCGATCAAGCCGCGAGCAGCCTCGTGATCGAGCCTTATCGCCGTGAATTGCTGCTGCACTGCTATCGTCTGCTGGGTTCATTGCACGATGCCGAGGATGCGGTGCAAGATGCTATGTTGCGCGCCTGGCGGCATTTTGACACCTTCACGGAGAGCGATCCGGGGTCGCTGCGTCGCTGGCTGTATACGATTGCCACCAACACCAGCCTGGATATGCTCAAGAAACGCTCACCGCGCACGCTTCCAACCGTGGCTACTCCCGCGTCGGACGCAGCGCAGTCAGTGGCGCCAAGGAATTCTGAAGTACTCTGGCTTGAGCCTTTCCCTGACAACTGGCTCGCTGAGGCGGCTGAAGACCCGGAGGCCCGCTATAGCAGGCACGAGAGCATCTCATTGGCTTTTCTCACGGCTCTTCAGGTACTCCCACCTCGCCAGCGGGCTATCTTGCTGCTCTCGGATGTGCTGGACTGGCGTGCCGCCGAGGTCGCACACCTGCTAGAGATCTCGGTAGGAGCGGTCAACAGCGCCCTGCACCGCGCCCGGGTGACGCTTGAGAAGAACTACCAGAGCGAGCAACCTGAGGGGATGCTGTTTGACGGCACGAATGCCGCCATCAACACCTTGCTTGCGCGCTACCTCAAGATGTGGGAGAGCGATGATGTGGATGGGCTGGTGGCTTTGCTCAAAGAAGATGCGACACTCTCCATGCCCCCGGTCCCGTCGTGGTATCAGGGACGAGACGCGATTCGCCGCGTGCTCCTTGCCGTCTTGTTCCCCCCAGGGGTGCAGAACCGCTGGCGCTTATCTCCAACACGTGCCAACAGGCAGCCTGCCTTTGTCGTGTATCGAATCGACGAAGCGACAGGGTCCTATCGAGCGTTCGCGCTGCAAGTCGTCACCCTGGCGGGAGTACCTCGCGATGGGTGGCAGATCGCCTCTGTGACGGCGTTCCTTGACCCTGATCTGGCCCCTTCCTTCGGCTTCCCACCTCAGTGGTAAATAGAGCGAAGGCTCGACGATTTTTGATGCGGAACAAATGAATAAATATCAAATGAATCAAAAAGAGTAGTATACAATATTCGCATGTTTATTTTATATAGAACACATTTGAGGAGAGCATAATCATCATGGGCTTAAATATCCACCTGCACAACTTTCCGACCTTAGAAACAGAACGCCTGATCTTACGGCAACTCGCAGCAACGGATGCGCAGGATTCCTTCCTCTTTCTGTCCGATGAAGAGACGATGCGCTACTACGATCCTGCGCCGATGACACAGCTCGAACAAGCAGAAAAGAGTATTGAACGTCATCGAAGACGTTTTACTCAACATGAAGCACTACGCTGGGGCATCATATTGAAGGGAGAGGACAGGGTCATCGGCAACTGTGGATATTCATGGGATGTCGATAATCGACTTGCAGTTCTGAGCTATATTCTCTCAAAACACTACTGGAATAAAGGGATCATGACAGAGGCCCTGGCTGCGATTATTCAGTTCGGCTTCGAACACATCCACGTGCATCGCATTGAAGCTCAGGTTGCGTATCCCAATCTCGCTTCCGCACGCCTGCTCGAAAAGCTCGGCTTTCAGAAAGAGGGACGCCTCCGCGATCGTCAATATGCCAACAACCAGTTTGTTGACGAAATAATATTTGCGCTCATCAATACCAACAACGTGGACGGATAAATTTTCCCTTGATAGCCTGGTTCTCCCACTAAAGGCATGCTCCCAATACATTAGCATCTTGACATATACAGTGGTTGAGCACTATGATAGGCACAAGCATTGTTATAGTAGATATATAACAATACTTGTGCCTATCATAATGAGAGCTCTGCCTTGATACGTTGGATCAATTAATGGTGGGCCCTCTCTATTCATCCTCTAGAGGTATTATTATGGAAACGCGTAGCTATACATACACGCGACCTGGTTCGGCGGTTGTTGACTGGAAAGGTACCGGCTGGTATCTGCTGCTGGCGTTTGTGATTTCGTGGAGCATGTTTATCCTGCTGAGGCTAGTGGGCGTGCCATTTGTGATACGCGCTGGCCTGGGCATGTTTGGTCCGGCGCTGGCGGCACTGCTGGTGCGCCTGCTGCGCCACGAAGGTTTCGGTGATGCGGGTCTGCGTCTGCGCGGCCGCGAGTATAAAGGGGACCGGCACACCTGGCTGTTCTATGTCGCCGCCTACCTGATTCCCATAGTTCTGCTGACGATCGGCTTCGCCCTGGCTTTCCTGCTGCACCTGCAACAATGGGCGCTGGCCGAGAAAGCGGGTCAATTGCTGAAGCTGGCGCCAAAGAGCAGTCAGTCACCTATAGCGCCCGCTACGCTGGGCTGGTTGATCATCCTGTCATCCCTGACGGTCAATCTACCCATTACTATGGTGGCGACGTTTGGCGAGGAGTTCGGCTGGCGCGGCTACCTGCTGCCCCGCTTGATGCCGCTGGGCAACGTACGGGCGGCCCTGCTGATCGGGATCATCTGGGGCTTCTGGCACGCGCCACTGATCGTGCTGGACGGCTACGAGTTCGGGGGACTCTATCCCGCGCTGGGCGTCTTCTTCTTCCTGCTCTCGACCATCCCCTACAGCTTTCTGCTCACCTGGCTGCGCGTGCGCACCGGCAGCATCTGGCCCGCCGTACTGGCGCACGCGTCTATCAATGCCTGCGCGGGCGCCATCGCCGGCTACGCCATGACAGCGGGCAACCCCTACATAGGGGCACCGCTGGGCATCGTCGGGCTCGTCCCCTGGCTAATCTTTATCGGCTGGCTCCTCTTCACGAACCAGCTCCGGCCGGCTCCCCAGCAGCCATAGGTGCCTGGCTTGTCCCGGCTTTGTCGCAAAGCGGTCGTTATCAGGAACGATAATGACCGCTTTGCGTGCTACACTGCTCTTAGAATTTGAAACAGCAGAAGATAACGCATAAAAGGAGCAGGCAGCATGGAGCAGCAGACCGTTCATCTTTTTGTGTTTAATACACTCTCTGATTGGGAACCAATGTACGCCGTTGTCGCCATCAACAATCCCGCCTTTCAACAGCAGCCGGGACGCTACGAGGTGAAGACCGTCGGCATCGATCGCGAGCCGGTGAGGACGACCGGTGGCCTGACGATCCTGCCCGATATGGCGCTGGATGAGCTTGATCCGACGCGCAGCGCCATGCTGATCCTGCCCGGCGGTTCGGGCTGGGGCGAGGGAAGCCATAAGCAGGCGATTGATAAAGCCAGAGAGTTCCTGGCCCATGGCGTACCGGTCGCGGCCATCTGCGGGGCGACCGCCGGGCTGGCTCTGGCGGGCATGCTGGACGACAGGCCACACACCGGCAACTGGTTGGGAGAACTGGAGGCCACTGGATATAGAGGGAGCGCCCACTTTCAATCACAACCAGCCATCACCGATGGTGACCTGATTACCGCCGGTGGGACCTCACCGCTGGAGTTCGCCTACCAGATCGCTAAGAAGCTGGAGCTCTACAACAACCAGGTGCGGGAAGCCTGGTATGGGCTCTACAAGACCAACGACGCCAAATACTTCTTCGAGCTACAGAGCCTGATGGCCTGACGCACCGCCCAGAGTATCTCAGCAGGTGGAGATCAGAGAGCCACCGCCGAAAAAGGATAGGTACCATGGCCAAACCGATCATCATGTTGGATGCCCCATCCAATCTGGGGCTGCGTCCACCAGAGCCAGGCGCCGTACCCGGTGTCTATAAACTGGCCGGGGCATTGCGCGACCAGCACCTGCTCGAACGTCTCGATGCACAGGAAGGGGGAGTCGTCACGCCACCACGCTACCTGAGCGCCTGGGATGGGAAAACGGTACGAAATGGCGCGGCGATCGCGGCGTATGCGCACCGACTGGCGGACCGCATTCAGTCACTAAGCAAGCAGCAAAAGTTCATACTCGTCCTGGGTGGAGATTGCAGCATCCTGCTGGGCCCAATGTTGGCTCTGCGCCGCGATGGACCCTATGGCCTGGTTTATATCGATGGTCACCTCGACTTCCGCCATCCAGGCAATTCAGAGACCCTGGGGGCGGCGGCCGGCGAGGACCTGGCCCTGGTCACAGGACGAGGCGACCCGGATCTCCCAAATCTTGAGGGCCTGAAGCCGCTTGTGCGCGACAGTGATGTGGTCGCCCTCAGCTTTCGCCCGCATGATGAGTGCGCGCACGAGATAAAGCAGGCTGGCATGACTACGTTTGAGATAGAGCAGATCCAGCAAGATCCTGCTCGCGTAGGACAAGCGGTGGTGGTAGAACTCGCTCACCGTTCGCTTGCCGGCTACTGGATTCACCTGGATGTAGATGTGTTGGATCCCTCTATCATGCCAGCCGTAGACACACCGGAACCTGGAGGTCTGAGCTTAGAGGAGCTCGTCCAGCTCTTACACCCCCTGCTCGCTTCAGAACTGGCTATCGGCATGGAGATTACAGTCTTTGACCCGGACCTTGATCCCGACGGCAGATATGCACAGCAGCTCACAGCAGCTATCGTGGCCGCGTTCAAAACTGATCTCTAATCTATATTGGAGGTGCCGGGCCTGCCCCAGCTTTATCCCAGTCGGGCCAGCAGGCGTTTGGGAGCGGTCATGCGGTAACTATCGGTGACCAGGCCGCTGATCAGCTCCCAATCGAGATCGACGTCGAACCAGAGGCCGATCCAGCCATGATGGCCGACATAGGGCGGCACAAAGAAGTGCTCGGGATCGGAGCCGACCAGCGCCTGCTGCGCCCCCGCCGGCGCCTTGCACCAGACCGTCATGCGACCATCCACCGGATGCTGCATGGCGAAAATCTTGTCGCGCACCCGAAACGTCGGGTTCCCCACACCACCTCCCTCCGTGGCCTCGGGCAGAGCCAGACAGATTGTTCGAAGCCGCTCAATCAACGCTTCATCCATACCATGTCGTCCCTTTCTCGTATCTCATATTAATCAGCTGAATCGAGCATATAGACCTCGGTTGGTTTAGCTTCCCACTCGTTCGAGGGGCTATCTTGCCGGGCACTCTGCAAAGTGGGCAGAACGGCCTGGAAAGCTTCCCGCGATTCCCAGATGGAGACACCCATGAGCGTTCCCTTTTCAGGATCTTTGAAGGGATAAGGGGCTTGAAAAATAATCCCTGGCTGTTGCTTCATCAACTCTCCAAACTCGTGCATGCTCTGAACCAGCAGAGCCTCCTTTTCGGGCAGGGGATAATGAATGGAATAGAAGATAAACATGGTCTGCCAGCCTCCTATCTTATGTCAAGCAATATTGTTTGTTTATACACCATTACCGCCTGCCTGGCTGCATCTCATTCGATGTCGCGGGTATAGGCAGTGGCGCTCATAGACTTTTATTCTGTCACAAACAAGGGAAAGCGGAAAATAATGCGAACATCGTAATAATTGGGGATAGAACGGCATCCGACGTCCTTATTAAGTGATGCAATATATTAATAAGTGAATGGAAGGGTTAAAATCATGCGCAAGCAAAAGGCGGTGAATGCCGAGAGGATCCTTATCCTGAGCTACTGGCCGCTGCGAGGGGCAGGCGAGGAGCATATCGGCTTCGGCATCTCACGCAACTACCTGTTCTATCAACTACTGATGACACCGTTCTCAATTATTATGGATTGGTTTATTCTTCCGCGACTGCGGCCCCTCTTATCCCCACAGGCGCGACCAGCCGTATTCGTACGGGAACGGCCCGCCTTATACCAGGTGATGAGGGTTGGGCTGTTGTTTCCACTGATCATCATGATACTCTTCATTCCGGCGGCCAGGCGAACCGGCTTCTACATTCTGGATGAACAGGGAACGGCGAAGGTATTTCTGCGAAAGTGGTTCCCTCCTTTCCTCAAGTGGCGTATGGGCGTGAGCCGGAAGCAGTTTCTGGCCCAGGCCAGTTAAGCTGCGTGACGTATGCAGCAAGAGAGAATTTGAGAAGCAGATAGTGACTGAAGAAAGGATTTCTGATGGATGAGGGACTCAGATCCGCTACCGTACCGCGACCACTCTTGATTACCGCTTACTGGCCGCGCATACAGGAGGGCGGCGACAATATCGGCTTTGGCATCAGCCAAGCGCATATATTCTATACGTTGGTGATCTCACGCCTGCCGCGCCTGTTCAACCTGTTGGTGGAGCCGCGCACCATCGTAACGTTTCCGCCACTTTTACGCGTGCTTATAGGAACGCTCCCCGTCATGCTTGGTACAAGGATGATACACAAAGGTTGGATAGGAAACGGCAAAGGCTATTTTGTGATTGATGACAAGGGGAAGGCGCTCTCGTTCCTTGGTGAACAGGTGCCGGAGAGCATCAATGGTCGCATGGGGGTGGGACGCAAGAAATTCTTGCGCCAGCTTAACCAATAACGCGAACGTTCCGCATGGGGCGAGATGTCATGTACGGGGTGCCGAACCGGCCGGGGACGGGGCCGCAATCGCTGTCGCTCGCGGCCCGGGCGACCGTTGAAGGTCGCCCCTACGATTACGTTCCATTTTGGGCTGGGGGTTCGATTACGTTCTGTTGTGGGCGCCTGGTGATGGCTATGATATATTCTCGCCAGGCGCGTCAGGGTTAAACCGGCTCTATTATGGGGCCATAATCACCTCATACATTGGGCTTGCGGGAGGATTGAGCCGCTTTTGCCAGACCAACGTGCCATCTGATAGGCGCACGCTCGCAAACGCCTGGATGTTTGCGGAATCAGATCCCATGCCAAGGTAGAGATGCTGCGCGTCGCCGCCCGCAATCCAGGTATATTTGTACGATGATACTGGCTTATGGGAGGCAAGCTGCTTGCCCGCTCGCGGATCGATGGAGGCAAGTTGACGCGGCTGCTCCACGTTTCCATTGCTCACATAGAGGATACCATTGGCGATCCTTCCGCTTACCACAGCGGTTGGCATGGGTACGTCCACCTGCCAGGCGACCTTGCCGTCTTTGGCATTTAATGCCTGGATGCTATGCCCGTTCTTCATGTTAGCGTTCACAAACAGATAGCCATGCTGTGAGAGCAGTGTCGTACTGGCTATAGGATAAACATCACCATCCGGGGACAGCAGTCCATAACCGATTGGGGTGACCCAGAGTGGTTTCCCACTGGAGGCATCAAACGCGTATACGCGGCTGCGCTTTCCCGATTCATCCCCGTCCCAGGTGTTGCCAGTGACGGTGTAGACAATTCCATTGACCAGGT
Source organism: Dictyobacter halimunensis (assembly GCF_036245075.1). Taxonomy (NCBI): domain Bacteria; kingdom Bacillati; phylum Chloroflexota; class Ktedonobacteria; order Ktedonobacterales; family Dictyobacteraceae; genus Dictyobacter; species Dictyobacter halimunensis. Next base: position 2,771,916 of record NZ_BSRI01000001.1, on the reverse strand, counting down.
AGAGCTGGGTGAACTGCGCAGGTTCCAGGCTCTGTTGCCGCCATTGGATCTGGCCGGTCTGCTCATTGAGCGCGTAGAGGTAATTACTCGCGATGCAGTAGACCGTTCCATTCACGTCAAGCGTCAGCAATGGGGAACCTGGGATAACTGATGAGAGAAGGCGAGACCAGCGCACACTCCCCGTCACGCTGTCTAAAGCAGAGAGGTACCCCTGCTGGTCATGCTCAGAATGGATATAGACACTCCCATGCTGTACCTGAAAAGCCATGATGTTCAGATGAACGATCGCCGTATGAAAGCTGGTATTGTACCATTGCCGGGCCCCGTCCCTGGTTGAGTAGGCGACAAAGGTGCCGTCCTGCAGATGATTATATATGCCTGTGCCATCGATGACGGTATACACCGGGGGCACAGTAGAGACATGGGTATGCCAGATGATACGGCCGTCAGCGGCGCGCAGCGCGTAGAGATCATCGTCAAAGATGGCATAGACGGTACCGGAGCGCACCTCCAGGTGTGAGTAGGGGGCGTAATCTGACAAAGATTGTGGATGGGGGACGGTCTGCCGCCAGATGGTGGCGCCATTCTGGCCGGACAGCTTCGTCAAGGTGTCGTCCGCTAAGGTATAGAGATTGTTCTGGGCAGGCGCGACCGCATTGGGGGGCGTTGCTACCTGCGGGGTATGCGCCCTGATGGCGAACATGCCTACCAGGATCCCCAGCAGGAGCAGCGCGACCAGGCTCGCCAGCACAGGCGAAACGCGTCTGGTGCGGTGTGGCTGCCGCTGTTGTGCCGTCCGTGGTGAAAGGACATAGAGCTTGCCGGGACGTCTATCGGCGGCATCGCCCATTCCACACTGCCGCAACTGCTGCTGGACACGCAGCAGGGAGGCGCGATCATTCTCGCTCGGCGCCGGTTGGTGCATCAGGCGCAACGCCTCAACCAGTTGTTGATTGGCCGGTTGCTCAATCTGCTCATCGACGGTCTGCGGGGTAAATTGATCAGTCTTTGGATCATTGAACATAGGTGTATCGCCTCCTTACTGCCGGGTGTGAACGCTGCGCAGCAGATTGAGCGCGCGCGAAAGTGCCGTGTAAATGGCCTGCTCACGCTTGCCGAGGACCTGCGCGATCTCAGGGCAGCGCAGCTCGTAGCCAAAGCGGAGTTGGATAATCTCTTGCTGGAGCGGTGAGAGGTGCGTCATCAGCTGCTGGACCTGGGCCACGTAATCGAGCTGTAACGCGGCTCGCTCTGGATCAAGCAGGTGATCGTCATCGATCATCTCCGAGATCTGTTCCAGCGTCAGGCACTGCCGGACGCGCAGGCGCCGAAACGCATCGACGGCCTTGTTGCGCGCGACGCGCCAGAGCCAGGAGACCTGCTCACGCTCGGCCAGGTGCGCGAATTTCCTGTCCTCCATGGCCGCCGTAAACACATCCAGCAATATATCCTCGGCATCCTGCCGCGTCGGCGTGCGGTGACGCAGATAGTCAAAGATGGCGCCCGCGTGTTGCTCATACAGCGCATCCATTCCAGCACTTGCATCCTTGTCGTAGAGATACATAATTACCTCAACATATTATTTCTTACCTACCACATCGCATGAGCAAGCGATAATCTTACAATTCCTCCAGGCATCCTAGATACGCTTGCCCGCAGCGTACATGGCGGCGGCGGCGGCGTTCGCGGGCTGGCAAACCATTATATTCCGATAGTGATAGAATAAAAAACGCTCTCAGTGGAGAAAAAAGGGAAAAGGAAGGACGAAATGGCAGTCTATAACGTGTAGTATTCAAAGCATTCAAAGCAGGCAGCCAGTGTCTGCTATTATATACAGGAGACCCTTAGAAAGCAGAGTAAGAGACAGATGATAGAGATGGCTTCCAATACAGCCGATTTCTTCGAGCAGCTGGCGAATATGGGTAGCAATAAATGGTTGCGTGGTGTCAATGGCACATGCCGCTTCGATATTTATGGCTTCGGCAGTCGCTATCTAACTATAGATGATGGACAACTTACGCTTAGCGAAAGCTCGGATGAGGCGGACGCGATGATCGCCGGGAACGTGGCGGACTTCGATCTGGTGGTGACGGGCAAATATAACCTTCTGACCGCGTATATGCGATCGATTTTTACCTGTGGTGGTAGCGTGGCGCTGTTATTCGCGGTGCAGCGGCTCTTTCCACCACCAACCGCTTCTGAGCAAGATCTGGAGCCGGATGAGACGCAGTTTGAAGAAGAGTCTGATCCCGTTCCTCCACCAATTCCCGCTTTTAACGAAAAAGCTCCCCCTAAGACCACACAAACGGTCAGCATGATAAGCGGTTCTACGTTCGTAGTTAGCGATACACGCGGCGACATCGATGCATCGCCAACCAATACCCAAGGCCTGTTTAGTACCGATACGCGCTTCCTATCGTGCTGGCGCCTGACGATCAACGGCGTCTTTCCGCGCGGCCTGGCGACCGACGACGTGCAATACCACTCTATGAGCTTCTTCCTGGCACCAACGACGGGAACCGTCTACGTCGACGCGGCGCTCTCGGTCATTCGCACGCGTACGATCGGCCACGGCTTCCACGAGCAGCTGCGCATCATCAGCCACTCCAACAAGGCGGTGGACCTGAATGTGCGCATCGAGGTCGGCGCCGACTTCGCCGACATCTTTGAGATGAAAGACTCCCTACAGAAAAAAGGCAGCTATGCGCAGGAGATTGAGGAGCACCGCCTGATCCTGCGCTATCAGCGCGAGGCGTTTGTGCGCGAGACCTGGATTACCTGCGACCAGCCCTGCACGATGGCGTCTGATGCCATCAGCTTCGCCGTGCATATCGAACCTCAAGAGAGCTGGACGGCGGAGATAGATGTCGTGGTGGCGAAGGCAGGCATCGAAGAACACACGGTCCCGATGGAAGGTGACGCACGGGCGGAGATGAGGCGCGATCTCGACGACTGGCTGGCGGCGGCCCCCGATCTGCGCTGCGAATGGCCCGAACTGGACCGCATCTATCAGCAGAGCATGGTCGATCTGGCCTCGCTACGCTTATACCTCAAATCGCTGCCGGGACAGGCCCTGCCGGCGGCCGGTCTGCCCTGGTTCATGGCCGTCTTCGGTCGCGATAGCCTGATCACCAGCTTCCAGGCGCTGCCATTCGCCCCCGAGCTGGCCATAACGACGCTGCGCAACCTGGCCTATCGTCAAGGCTGCTACGTCGATGAGTTCCGCGACGAGGAACCAGGCAAGATCATCCACGAGTCCCGCTTCGGAGAGATGACCGCCTTCGAGGAACGGCCCCACTCACCCTACTATGGCGCCGCCGATTCCACGCCCCTCTTTCTGATCCTGCTGGACGAGGTCGAGCGCTGGACAGGCAATACCCAACTGGTTATGGAGATGGAACACAATGCCCGCGCGGCCCTCGATTGGATCGATACCTATGGAGACATCAACGGCGATGGCTACGTCGAGTACAATCGCCGCAACAAAAAGACGGGACTGGTCAACCAGTGCTGGAAGGACTCATGGAACTCCATCCTCTTCGCTGATGGCACCAACTCGCACCTCCCACGCACGCTATGCGAGATCCAGGGCTACGTCTACGACGCCAAAAGGCGCTGCGCCCGCCTGGCACGCGACATCTGGGGCGATCCTACCTTCGCCGCGAAGCTGGAACGCGAGGCGGCCGAACTGAAGGAGCGCTTCAACCGCGACTTCTGGCTCGAAGACAAAGGCTACTTCGCGCTGGCTATCGACGGCCAGGGACGCAAGGTGGACTCCCTGACCTCGAACATCGGCCACCTGCTGTGGAGCGGCATTGTCGAAGACGACAAGGTCGAATCCTGCGTTCGTCACCTGATGGGGCATCGCCTCTTCTCCGGCTGGGGCGTGCGCACCATGGCCGAGGGCGACGGCGGCTATAATCCCATTGGCTATCACAACGGCACCATCTGGCCCCATGACAACTCGCTCATCGCCTACGGGCTAGCGCGCAATGGCTACAAGAAAGAGGCCAATCAGGTCGCCATGGGCATCCTGCAGGCGGCCACCTACTTCAACTATAGATTGCCCGAGGCCTTCGCCGGCTATGACCGCTCCATGACCGACTACCCGGTCGAATATCCGACCGCGTGTAGCCCACAGGCCTGGGCCACGGCGGCGCCGCTGCTACTGCTGCGCACCATCCTCGGTCTTGAGCCGATCGACGATCATCTGCTCGTCAACCCATACCTGCCCGATGAGCTGCAGGAATTGATGATCTTCAACATTCCTGGCCGCTGGGGTAGAGTTGACGCCTTCGGCCGCAGTAAGAGCAACGATCGCCCCTTGAGGCGCGGTCCCCTCACGAGATGACACCCGTAGGTTCGGCCCTCGCGGCCGATACTTTCAATTTAAGATCACGCAAAACGAGAAAAGAACCCAGTACGTGCGGGGCTTGCCCCCGCTTCTTTGCATCCCAAAAGGAAAGGCACCCTCAAAGCGATCAAGGACGGTTGAATGCGATGCACCACATCCTGTTGGTTGCTGTTTCGAGCGGCGAGCAAGCAAGCGGGGGCAAGCCCCGCACGTACTCTCGTCTCTTTTCTTGTTGCTTGCTCTAAAGCTGAAAGTATTGGCCGCGAAGGCCGAGCCTACTTGACAAAGGTGAGCTGAACAGGTATATTTTCAATGAAAGAAATTTTTATTCATTGAAAGGGCAAGGATATGCCTCGAACGCCAGAAGCAAATCAACGCATCCGCGAAGCGCAGCGTGCCAGGATCCTGGAAAGTGCCAGGAGTGTCTTCGCTCGCAAGGGGATGGACGCGACGATCACGGATATCGCAGCTGAGGCTCAGATCAGTCTGGGACTGGCCTACCGCTATTTCGACGACAAGGAGGCGATCTTCTGCGAGCTGATCAAGCAAACGATACCAGACAATCCTGCCGAGTTCCAGAAACTGGTGGAGATGCCTGGAACACCAGGAGAGAGGCTTGCCGCGCTGATCTCAGGTATCGTGGGAGCACGCGGACAGCGCGAGCCACTTGAGGCCCATCAACTGCTTCAGCACGCTCTTGAGACGGGGGCGATGCCCGAGGAGGTACGCCAGCTGCTCGGCAAGCGCTATCAAACGCTGTTGGCGGCGATGAGACAACTGATTGTCGAGGGCCAGGCCAGCGGCGAGGTTGCGCCGGGCGATCCGGATCAACTGGTCGCGGTGATGGGCGCCTGTCTCGATGGCCTCACGCGCTGGGCTCTGCGCGATCCAGAGCAGTTCCGCGCCTATGTTCCTGACGCCCGCATCATTCTGCGCCTTCTTCTGCCCGTAACAAACGAGGAGAAAGTCTCAGAATAAGCACCAAACAGCTTGCCTGAAGGCATAAGAGAGCCTCAGTTTATGGCACCTTATGTCCTGTTGTCCTGTTGTCATTTTTTTAACTATGTATATGTATATGAAAGGGAAATGTCTATGAAGCACAACGATGACGGATCTGCCATAGCGCAAAAACGATCTCTGCGAGTGAGAGGCATCGGTTATGACACCGGATTCAGTACCGACGGCGTCACGCGTCGGCCATTTGATCATGACCTGGTGCGGCGTGAGTTGCAGATTATCCGCGACGATCTGCATTGTAACGCGGTGCGCCTGTTCGGCGACGATCTGGACCGGCTCGAATTCGCCGCGCGCTACGCTGCTGATCTGGGCCTGGAGATCTGGTTCTCGCCATTCCCCTATCAGCTCGACGCCGAGGAACTGCTCAAGCTATTCGCCGACGGGGCGGAGCGAGCCGAGCGCATTCGCTGCCAGGGAGCCAAGGTCGTATTCGTCACAGGCGCGGAGCTGAGCCTGTTCAACATCGGATTCCTGCCAGGCAATAGCTTCGAGGAGCGAACCGGTCCCCTGCTGCGGCGTGAGCCGGGGATACGTGAGCTGCTGGCCGGGGTTCCCGCACGCATCAACGACTTTCTCAGCAAAGCTGTCAACGTAGTACGCGAGCGGTTCGGCGGCAAGATCACCTACGCCTCCATCCCATTCGAGGGCGTCGACTGGACGCTGTTCGACATCGTTTCGGTCGACCTGCACCGCTCAAAGGAGATCGCCGCCATCTTCCAGCAGAGCGTCCGTGTGCTGGTCGCGCAGGGCAAGCCGGTTGCCATCACCGAGGTCGGCTGCGCCACGCATCGCGGCGCGGCCGACAACGGTGCGCGCGGCGGCGGCGAGATGATGGTATTTGAAGGGGGCATCCCCGTGCGGCTCAACGGCGACTACATCCGCGATGAGCAGGTGCAGGCCACCTACCTGCGCGAGTTGCTAGGCATCTTCGCCGACGAGGGTGTTGACGCCGCCTTCGTATGCACCTTCGTCTGTTACGGCTGGCCGCACCGCAGCGATCCCCGCGCAGATCTCGACATAGCCAGTTGGGGCATCGTCAAGATCCTGGAGGACCGCCCAGGCGACACCTATCCTGACATGCCCTGGGAACCCAAGGCCGCGTTCACCGCGCTCGCCGACTACTACCACGGCTGAACGCTCAGCAAATTGTACGCAAGAAACGGCTGCATCACATCAGGCAATAATGGAAACGGCGTTAAAAAAGGGGAGTGCAAGGGCCGTGTCGCCCTGGATAGTAGCGTTGGCCAGCGCCTGATCCCTGGCGAGTCCCCTGGTGAGTAGGCGCCAGGTGGTCTGCTGATCAATGGTGATGGTGACAGCGGGCTCAAAATCAGTGCTTGTGAACAGGGACCAGCCAGCATGGTCGCGCATCAGGAACCAGCTGCGCCCGGCCTCGCCGGTTACCTGCAGGTGGATGACCGTGTGCTCAGGAGCCTCTACGGCACGGTATGTGTAGGGCAGGGCGCGCACAAACGTGTCCAGCACAGGCGCGAGGAAGGTAGCTTCGGTCAACCCCGGCCGCTGAAGCGCTTCACGTATATGCTGCTGGTGGTGCCAGCGCTCAGTGTATTCACGGGCCACGTCAAACCAGATGGGGGCCGGTTCGGGTCCAGCCCAGCTCACGGGACCGCCCAGCTCCATCAGCGGAAGGCTCTTAAAGTACTGCACCACCTCATGCCCGGTGCTGTCCAGCAGTTCACAGAGCAGGCGGGTACTTATACGACGGGTGGCCTCCACCCAGATGGCATTGTGAGCGTTGATCTGACTGACGAAATCTGGCCCAGGCTTAAGTCTACCGGAAGTGTCTTTGTCGCGTCCGCCAGAGAGCTTGCCAACCTCATCGCCCAGCAGGTGCAGGGCGATATCCTTGACGCTCCAGCCCTCGCAGGCCGTGGGACGCTGCCACTCCTCCGGCGAGAGCTGGCGCAACAACTGGAGCAGGCGGTCAAGCAGTGGCTCGAACAAGTCTACCGTGATCACTGGTTCTACTGGTTTCATGGCATCGTTCCTTATCGGCTCTGCATGACGAAGGTACCCTTTTCGTTGTGGAAAAGGATGTGGGTATTTTGGAATGAGATCTGCATGTCCTTCAATTTGCTGTCGGTGGTCGATGGTACGAAGCTGATGTTGATCGGGACCAGGTCGGCGTTGGTGCCCCAGATCTGGGGACCCATAAAGATGCGCGAGTGGGCGGGATCGCCGCTGGGGAACTCGATGATCTCGATGCGTCCATGGTCGTTGAGCGCGATAAAGTGGCTGGGCGCCTGGCCGCTCTCGTGGCCCACGAAGGCGTCAGCCTGCACGGTGCGCGGACGACCATAGCGCATGTCATCATACGTGGTCACGCTCCAGTTGATCGCCATCTGGCCCAGCCAGAAGATGAGTACCATAGCCAGCATCGCCAGTCCGGCGGGCAGCGACCAGTGCATGTCGCTCATCAGCCCGCGTGGCTGTGGCTGGGGGAGTTGCCTGGTTTTGGTCAGCTTGTTGACGGTGACGGCGGGAGGACCGCCGGTCGTGTGCGGCTCCTGCCCGGCGCGCGTCAACGATGCCCGTGGCTGTACGAAGCGTATCTCTTCGGTCGCCGGCGCGATCCGGCGATGACGCAGAGCACTCTGCGGCGTAATCTCCGACGTCTTCATGGTAGTCTGCATAGCAATTCTCCCTCCTGATATATAAGCGCTAGATGTGGGTGACGAAATAACTGAAAAACGTGGAGATATCTACTTGAACAACTTCTACAACAGAAGTATAGCTGAATCGCCTGTGTGATCGCTAGAGGTTTATCCACAACTTTTAGAGCAAAGATGTGGAAGCATTGTGCAAAAATGGCAGGCAGGTGTGCATAAACGCGGTCCCCCTGTGGATAACCTCACAAAGGAGGATATCATATGAAACGCTTCTGTACCCAGCCGGGTCGGTTTCTCGTGGATGGCATCTCGCCCCACGTAACTTTTGGGTTCGTGTGCGGAGCGTTCGTGTGGAGGTGCCACGTGGGCGAGCGTGTAAGACAGGAGAAGCGGTGTCGCGGGGGTACGTGGGCCGCAATCGCTGGCGCTCGCGGCCCGGTCGACCGTTGAAGGTCGACCCTACAGGGACGTGTCACGTTGGGGGGAGGTTTCGTGTTCGGGGGACGTGTCACGTTGGGGGGAGGTTTCGTGTTCGGGGGACGTGTCACGTTGGGGGGAGATTTCGTGTTCGGGGGACGTGTCACGTTGGGGGGGAGGTTTCGTGTTCGGGGGACGTATCACGTTGGGGGGAGATTTCGTGTTCGGGGGACGTATCACGTTGGGGGGAGGTTTCGCGTTTCTTGTTGCCTTGTCTTTTTGCAAAAAATGAATTATACCCTGATGAAATACCCCTCTTGCATTTTCGCCCAAAGTAATATATAGTCTTTATAGTAATATATAGTTCTTCATGGTTATTGATGGTGCCTTATTGAACAAAAGGGAGGGGTTCAGATGGAACAGTTCATGACTTCTGAGGAGATAGCGGAACTTCTCCATGTTGATCCGGTGACGATTCGTCGTCTGGTCAACAAGGGTGAGCTCTCAGCCTATCGCATTGGTGCCGATTATCGCTTTGCGCCGTCCGATCTCCAGCATTATCTGCAGCGGCAGCGCATTACTGCTCATGCGCAAAAGGAGGCTGGAGGCGGTTCGGGCAATCCACGCGATCCGTTTGCCCAGGTATTGCGAAAAATCATTCCGGGAAAACACTTCACACACTCGGGGGAGGGGGATCGCGACCGCTTTGACCGGTTCACCAAACGGGCACGCCACGTTTTAACGCTGGCACAAAAGGAGGCGCAGCGTTTTCAACACAACTATATCGGCACAGAGCACCTGCTGCTGGGATTGATCCGGGAAGAAGGGGGTGTTGCCTCTGAGGTGCTCAGAAACCTGGGTGTCGAGGTCGATCAGGTCCGGCAGGCCGTTGAAGCGATCATTGGACGAGGCGAACACGTTGTCCTGGGCGAAATTGGCCTGACACCACGCGCCAAAAAGGTTCTCGAGCTCACATTTGATGAAGCTCGCCGCCTGAATCATCGTTATATTGGGACGGAGCACCTCTTGCTAGGTCTTGTGCGAGAAGGCGAGGGAGTCGCAGCCAAAGTCTTAGAAGGAAGCTTCAACCTCCAGCTAGAACAGGTACGAGCAGAAACTCTGCGGGTGCTGGGGGAAAAACAACCGGAAGAGGCCGCCGCCATTCCATCCATACCGTCAGAAGCATCAACATTGCTCTCCGAAGGTGAGCCGGGGCTTCCCTGCTCCTCCTGTGGAGCACGCTCTCCTCGTTACTTCCGTTATTGCTTCAACTGTGGTCAACCCTTGATCCTTGATGAAGAGTCAGGCCACGATAAGGAGAATGAAGACTGACACAAAAAAGGTGGAGTCGGGATAGAGCCAGGAGAGAAGTGTATGACACACTCCCCTGGCTCTATCCGCTTCTTGAGCAGATCTATGCTGCTCACGAACACTGAAACACTTCACCAGTGCCGCCATAAAGCCGCGGGCAAGCCTGCTACTCATCGGCGTGGCGGATGTAGGGATTGAAGGTGGCGAAGAGGGAGATCAGCACCAGTCCGCCCGTCATGACAAGAATGGTCGGCGTTGTGCCGTAGCTCTGGAGCATGAAGCCGGTCATGGCCAGACTTATGGGGTAAACGCCAATGACGATCAGCCGGTAGACGCTGTTGATGCGGCCCTGCAGGCCATCGGGGATCAGGGCCATGCGGCGACCGCGCTGCAAAACATCAAAGATGGGGGTCAGGAAAAAGAGCAGCGCGACAATGGCACCGATCACGAACAGGTTGGGGGCCACGATCAGCAGCGGCGTCAGGATGACCTGCGCCCAGAAGGTGACGGTGGTGAGCGTGAAAAAGCTCACATAGCGATAGAGGATCGGCGCCAGCAGCGATCCCAGCACCCCGGCCATGCCAGACACGGCAAACAGGACGCCCAGGTCTATCGTCGAGGCATGCACGTGCTGTCCCAGCACAATTACGAGCAGCGCGATCCCTCCAGATACCAGGTTAAGGCCACTCAGAATCGTCACCAGCGAGCGCACGAAGCGTTGCTCCCACAGCCACTTCAGGCCCTCCTTGACCTCCGGCAGCAGGGCGCCCCTGTCGCCACTGCGCTCCTGCTGGAACGGCGTGCGAATAAAGAACAGCGAGACCACAGAACAGAAATACGAGACGGTATCGGCCAGGAATGGAAAGGCCCGGCCAACGCTGAAGAGCAGGCCGCCCAGCGGCGCGCCAAGCAGCATGGCGATATTAAAGGTGGCGATATTCTGCGCGCTGGCCGCCGGGAGCTGCTCCTTGGAAACCACCTGCGGCAGGCTGGAGACCTCGGCCAGATCGAAGAAGACAAACAGTACTCCTTCAACCAGCGAGACCACGTAGAGCTGTACGATGGTCAGGTGGCCAAAAAAGAGGGCCAGTGGAATGCTCGCCATGCTCAGGAAGCGGCCCAGGTCGCAGATGATCATCACCAGCTTGCGGTTCCAGCGATCCAGCAGCGCGCCCGCCGGCAGACTGAGCAGCAGATACGGGATGACGCGCAGCGCGCCCGCGATACCGGCCTGCGCCGGCGACCGCGTCAGCGCCAGGATCAACAACGGGAAGGCCAGCTGCGACACCTGCGTACCCACCCCCGAAACCACCTGACCACTCCACATCAGCAAATAATCCCGGTTGCGCCACAGCGGAGGATACGTCCGCGCCTCTATTATTTCTTCTTGCAGATCGGGCTGATTTTGATTTTGTATCACGAAGCTCGTTCCTTCTTTATAGAATAGATAAGTACATATATAGATCGGCAACATTGCATAAAAATATGCAGTGGAAAACGCTTATGATAAAGCGAATCATAAAATGCTTGGGGCATCACAAATCAGGCTAGAGTGAAGAGCGCCCGATTTCCAGTTGTGGGAATACGCGAAGAGGTAAATAAAATACGATGTTCTAACTCGTTGGGAACGTATCCAATCAGGAAAGGATGCACCTATTTTTTGTGTTGATGATCAATAATAGCATGATAGTGCCCCTTTCCATGGTAAGAAAACGTTTGCCTCAAGCGAGTATACCACATCAGCTCATCCGTTACCAGGGGCGTAGAAACATTGGGTTTCCGTTATTTTTTACATGAAGAAAGGAAAGAAGAAACACGAATAAGCCAACGTAGGTGCTGGGCTTGCCCCAGCTTTGGAGCCGTCAGGCGACCCCGCTCCCGAGCATACACGTTTCCCTCAACGATAACAGTACGAGGCCGCTTCGCGGCCAAGCTGGGGCAAGCCCAGCACCTACATTGGCTTGTTCATGTTTCTTAATGAAGTCATATATGAATTCATCTGTGCGCTTTTGCGATAATTGTGGGGCGACGAATCGACCTGATGCGAAATTCTGCTATGCCTGTGGGCAGCCACAGATCTCGTACGCGACTACCAGTACGGTTACGGGTCTGCTCACTTCCGCCTATGAGTTGAAGCAGCGCTATCATATTCTACAAAAGCTGGGGCAGGGAGGCTTCGGGGCCATCTATAAGGCGGCGGACCTGCTGTTCAACGATACGCCCCGGGCGGTGAAGGAGATGGGGATGCGGGGACTGAATGAGCAGGAGACAAAAGACGCCATCATAGCCTTTCGCAACGAGGCGACGCTGCTGGCCAACCTCTCCCATCCCAATCTACCACGCATCTACGACCACTTTGAGGAGCATGGTCGCTGGTACCTGGTGATGGATTATATCGAGGGCGAGACGCTGGAGAAGCGGCTGGAGCAGGTCCCCGGCAACCGTCTCCCGCTGCCAGAGGTGGTGGACCTGGGCATCCAGTTGTGCACGGTGCTGGGCTATCTGCATAGCCATGAGCCTCCGATCATCTTCCGCGATCTCAAGCCGGACAACGTGATGCTGACGGCCGATGGACGGATCTACCTGATTGATTTCGGCATCGCGCGCTTCTTCAAGCCAGGACAGACAAAGGATACGATGAACCTGGGCACACCGGGCTACGCCGCACCCGAGCAGTATGGACGCATGCAGACCACGATTCGCTCGGATATCTATAGCCTGGGCGCCACGCTCTACCAGATGATCTCCGGTATTTATCCAGGTCTGACACCATTTCTGCAGCAGCCGCTCGACCTGGACGCCTCGCAGCCCGCCAATGTAGCCATCGAGAAGCTGGTGATGCAAATGCTTGAGATGAAGGAGGATCGGCGTCCCCACGATACGCAGGTGGTCAAGCAGGAGCTCCAGAATGTTCAGCAGATGCTGCAAAGCGCCAGCGTCAGGCGCATGGCTCAACCTGTCGCGACCCCCGTGCAAGCAGATCTGGCGACGGCCACGCTCAATCATGAGACCAGGTTGCTGGCGAGCGAGGAGCCGCGACCGAGCCTGGTGGTAGCCCCGCAAGGCGGCGACTATACCTCGCTGGGTGAAGCAATACAGCAAGCCCGGCCGGGCAGCTTTATCCTGGTACGCGAGGGACTCTATAAAGAGAGTATTATTCTGGATAAACCGGTCGAGATTATCGGCAATGGGCCACGAGCTCAAATTATACTGGAGAGCAGCAACACCCATGGTGTCGTGATGCAGACGACGACCGCCACACTGCGCGGACTGACCATTCGCTGTCCCGCCGGCTCGCTGGACAAGGCGGCCTACGCACTCCACATCCGTCAGGGCCAGCTCTCCGTGGAAGACTGTGACATTACGTCCTCCTCTTCAACCTGCATCGCCATCACCGGCGCCAACACCCGGCCCAGCATTCGCTACTGCCGCATCCACGACAGCGCCGGATACGGCATCACGGTGCAGCAAAACGCCCGCGCCACCATCGAGTATTGCGAGATCTTCAATCATCCCCGCGCCGGAATATATGTCACGACGGGAGGCGATCCGATGGTGCGCCACAGCCAGATCTATAACAGCGAACGCTACGGCCTGCTCATCGATGAACAGGGACGCGGTACCTTCGAGGACAGCGAAATCCACCACCACGGCTACGCCGGCGCCACGGTCAGCACGCTGAGCAATCCGCTGCTGCTGCGCTGTCACCTGCACAACAACCAGCAATACGGCATCGAGGTCCTACAGGAAGGCCAGGGCTCCTACCAGGACTGCGAGATCGCCGGCAGCGGCCTCGACAACGTCTCGATCACGACCGGCAGCACACCCTACTTCTACCTCTGCCGCATCCATGACGCGCGGCGCCACGGCATCAATGTCAGCGACAACGGACGCGGCACCGTAGAGTATTGCACCATCACCGCCAACCAGCAGGGCAATATCGCCATCAGCAACGGCGGCGACCCCACCATCACCCACCTCCGTGACCCCTTGCGTGACCCTCACCCATAGGTTCGGACCTCGCGTCCGATTACCCATCCTCCCCACAACACCGTCTCCTCAACACGACATCGTACGGGGGAATGGTTCGCGATCGGACGCGAGGTCCAGATACCACGTCGGACGGAAAAAATCGGACACGGGGTCCGAACATATGGGCGATCACGCGGGCGACCACGGATCGGGGAGCTGGCTCGTGCCGAGGAGGCGGAAGGTGGCTTTGACCGAGCCAAAGCTGACGCTGTCCCCGTTGTGAAGTTCGGCGCGCCTGTTCGCGTCCAGGGTCGATGCGCCGATCCGCGTCTTGTTGCGGCTATTGAGGTCTTCGATGTAGCAATGCTCTCCTTCCACGTGGATGCGCGCGTGCTGGCGCGAGACGCTACTGGCGTTATCAAACGGGGTGAGATCGACCTCGGGGGTGCTCACGCGCCTGGGATCGACACGCCCAACGAGCACCTTGTCCTTTTGGATGGGGATGCGCCGCACGGTCTGCCCATCCTGCTGAATATCCAGAAAGGCATAGGTCCTGGCGCTCTCCGGCTCGACCGTCCCGATGCGAACCCTGGGGCGGATGATGGTGCGTTCGCCCTCCGATACGTCCTGGTCGGGCTGCGGGCCGGGCTTGATAATGGTGCGCTCCCCTGGCGGCAGCTCCTGCTCGATGTTGTTGATAGATGCCAGCAGGGCCTGGTCGCTCTCAGTCACTTTCTGCTCGGGAGCGCTGGCCGGATTGGGGCGGGCGGGCATGGTTTTGAGCATGGCGAGCAGGGTGGCGGCTCGCTCAGGGCGCTGCAGGGGATGATCAGGCTCCAGATCGGGCAGGGCCGAGAGGACGCGACCGTTGCGCACGAACAGGCGCCGCCAGTTGGATGGATCGAGGGGCAGCAGCTCGTGGCGCTTGCGGCGGGCGGCATCGATCGAGCTGGCGCGCGCGTTGGCGTCGCTGCCGCTGGCCTTGTTGATCTGATCGATGCGCTCGGCGCCAAAGTTGATAGGTGCCGATTGGCTGTATTCCGTCGCGCTGACATGCAGCCAGGCGTGAGTATCCTCTTTGATGCGATCGGCGAGCCGGCGGGTGGCCTGGTCCGTCGCAGTGCCGGCGTCGCGCGCCTGCCAGTATTCAAGCACGCGGGCGCTGTGGCCGATCATACCCGTCATGGCGCCGCCACTGGTCAGGAAGTGACCGTTGCCGAACGAATCACCGGCGACCACGCCGTTGGGAGCGACCAGCGCGTCGTCACCAACCCGCTCGACGAGGCTGAACAGGACCGGCCCATAGATCATCTGGACCTTCATCAGCTCCTGTCGAGGGATATCAAGGGTCTCCGCCGCCTGCTTGATATAGTAGTCGTAGATCAGGTGTTGATAGGAGGCGAAGAACTCGGGTGAGTTGCGATTGGTTTCGGCGGCCAGGAGGCCAGCCTCGATGGGATCAAAGGACTTGAAGTCCGGCACCTGAACCAGAACCCAGCCGACCTCGGGATCGTTCTCGTGGCCGACGGCGATCTGTCGCACCCAGTACTCCTTGCCATCCTCGTCGAACGCCGAGGAGATGCGCCGGCGCAGACGTCCACCGACCAGGACCTCAACCAGGCCGGCCAGGAAGTCCGCCTGCGCTACCACCGGTCCCTGTCCATCATTGTGGTCAACCTTGACATCGTGCTGCTCAAAGCTCAGGCGTCTGGCATCGCTGCTGTTGAAGCCCTGCGCGATCATAAACAGAGCGGGCACTCCCAGGTCGATCGTCTCGCTGCCCGGCACGCGCACGCGCACGAACTGTCCCTTGAAATCGAACTCCTGCAGGGCCTCGATGCGCACGCGCAGACGGCCGTCGGGCTCAGTAATAAAGCCCTCGCCCTCTTTGGGGACCACGCGATGATGGGTAAACAGCTGCACGCGGGGCGAGCGCTTCTTCTCCAGATCCTGCTCCTCCATCAACTCCAGGTAGCGGCGCAGCAATTTCAGGATCGAGGCCGCCTCAGCCTGGAACGTAGAGGGACCATCGAGCACATCCACCATGCTGCTGCGAATCTTTTGAGGATCGGGATGGTCCGGCGGCTTCGGTGGCTCCAGCACGGTAATCACGCGATTCGGCAGGCCGTCGCGCCAGCGATCATCGATGAACTCAACGTTGTGGATGGTGCCCACGATATGCTGGTCGACGTCGAAGCCGTCGATGATCTCGTCAGCGACGATATCACCGGCCACCGTATCCGAACTGTAGAAGCATTCCGCGAGCCGAAATAGACGTCCATTGCCCCGGCGAGGGATGCCCTCCTCACCGTAGCGTTCGAGCATCAGCTGATCGATCAGGCCAAGTTGATGATAGAGATCTTCACGAATGTTCCAGTGCACGCCCAGAAAAGGGTCGCCACGCATCTCAACGCCCACCGCCCGACGCCCCATCGCGACGGTCCACAACATAGACATCATATTCGTCCCACCCAGACCCAGCGCCAAAAAATCTGGATTGAGCATCACTTCATTTAAAGCATCCATAGCCAGTGCAGCCCTCCTCATGAGCATTATTCGCACGTGAAAATGTATCAATGAACCGCTAAAACCATGCAAGACCCGCAAAGAAACACCGCGACATCGCCTTTATAAGCGGCGGGTAATGAATAAACGGTATCCCCACCCATTTTTGCTGCACGACCTTTGCGCACTCAATCGATAAAAATCGATTGAACTTTTCCCTCTTTTCTTTTAAAATGTCTATATGATTAATAAGCTCGTATTACTTATTAATCATATTACTGTTGAACATGGGGAGAAGTCGCAGAAAGGCATTAATTTCCTGTTAAATATTTCTGGATGAATATTTCTGCTTCTAGTATTTTCCGCTTTTTGCATTAAGAGCTGGAATGATAATGATAAGCGCAATCTATTAAATCATGCGCAGCTATGAATCAGGAACGATTCAAGAGAAGCAGAGGAGAATCGGGCAGATAATATCACAATATGATCAGAAGATGATCGCCCCGCTCGCTCACCCTTCGGAGGAGAGCGACATCTTTATCCTCACCAATATCCCCCCATTAGAAAAGGAAGATTAAGCATATGAAGAAGATAACCTCGAACAACCCCTATGGCCAGCCAGCTGGTCCAGATATCGATAAGTGGGAACGAATCGATTCCTCCAGAAGAGAGGTCCTGCTGAAGCTCTGTTCGTCAAGGGTGGCCGCGCTTTACAAGACGCTGCTGAGCCAGGCCAGCATCGAGCATAACGCCGAGCAGGGCATGGTCGCCGTACTGACGTGTTCCACCATACGCGCCCTGGCCCGAGCGTTACGTAAGAGCTATGACTTTCTCCTGCGCTGCGTCTCCATCTTTAAGGCGCTGGGACTCATGCACCACGTCACCAACCGCAACCACGGTACGCGCCTCTCCATTCCACTCGGCTGCTACCTGCCGCTATCCTCACTGACTACCCTCAACAACCTGATCACGGGGACGCGCAACAAGCTCAGTCGGTTGGCACGGCAAACCAAAAATCTCTATATCCAACATTATGGAGATCCTGACCCCCACCATAGCTATCCCGCCACCATCCAGCAACTCAAGGCCGCCTGCGAACAGTTGCTGCAGGGTCCATTAAACCAGGAGAACATCCAGCTCCTCTACACACGCGTCGGAACCATGGTGGCCTGCTTTCAGGATACTTCACAGCACGGAGACCCGATAGCCAGTATGGGAGACCTGACAGCCCCGACCTATCAGCAGCAACCCCAGGCGCAGGGAGACCCATCACCTCCAGTGGGAGACCTTTCCGCTCTCAGAGGGAGAACGGGTCTCCCAGAAGGTGAAGACCCGTCACAGCAAAGGGGAGACCCTTCCATCAAAACGGGAGACCCGTCACAGCAGAGGGGAGACCCTTCCACGAAAATGGGAGACTTTTCAAGCAGAATGGGAGACCTTTACGTCCCAAAACAAGACTTTTTTTCGCCAATTGAGCTCAAAGAAGGTGAAAAAGGAGAGAAAAGGGAGACTCAGGTCTCCCCTGTATCGATTATCGATATCGTAGATAATAATAATATTATAAATCTTTCTCACTTTAGCGATAACGTTATCGATAGGCCGGCCGAAAGGGTACCCCAGCCGGAGACCGCGGAGGAGTGGCAGGCCAAAGCCACTCGCATTCGCGCTGAAGCGCTAGCCCTGGCCATGTTTGTGGAAAACAGTCCACGCAACGTGGCATCGTTTATCCACAAGCTCACGAGCAATCCACGGGCCACCCGGGCCGCCGTCATCGATCTACTGGTCCAGACCTACATGCCCGACTACCGGGGCAAGCCGCGCAACCGGGGCGCCTGGTTGAACAAAGCCTACACCCACTATGCCGCTCCGCACGTGCTCATCCCGCCTATGGTCAAGCGCTGGCTCTACACGCACGAATCCTGGCAGGAGATCGAGCAGGCGCTGATGCAGGAGACGGCACAGCAGCAAGAACAACGTCCCCTCACCGACGATAGCATCCCCGTGCCGCCCGAGGTGGAGATCGACCCGGCCCAGCTGCTGACCGCCAACCAGGACCAGGGCAAGAACTGGCTGGACAAGCTCGATGCCATCCAGCTGGCACAGCAAATTGTCCACGACGGGGCCGAGCACGGCTACATGCTCAAAACCCAGACCCTGCCCGACCAGGCCGTCTGGCTGGTGCGCGTCCACTGGGGAGTGCATCAGCTCAACATCCGCAGCTGGGAACACTGGCGCAGCGAGTTCGCCGAGATCCATGCCATGCTGCAGGCTCGTAAGCGCCTCCCCGAGTAATCTCACATCACAACACAGAAGTCAGGAGATTTTTAAGCCATGGACAATATCAAAAAAGTGATCGCAAACACACCGCAGGCATTCAAGCCCAACGCGCCCATCTGGCGGCGCGAGGTCGAGCCACCCGTAGAGACACCCGAGGACGAGGGGGTCGAACTGGACGAGGACGAGGAGATCGCCCGCGAGCAGAAGGCGGCGCGCGCGGCTGAGATCGAACGCAACCGCCAGGCACAGCTGCGCATCCTGCATCCCAACGCGCTGGCGCCACAGGAGCTCGCCGACGAGGAGCAGCAGACCAGCTGCCCGCTGTGCCATGGACGGCGCTATTTCCGCCTGGATGTCCCCTTTGGCCATCATCTGTTTGGCAAGGCGGTCCCCTGCGACTGCGTGCGCGCGCGCAAGCAGGAGATCCAGCGTCAGCACCTGCGCCAGATCTCTAACCTGGATACGCTGGAGGAGTTCAGCTCCAAGAGCCTGCATAACTTTGATGGCTTCATCCCAGGCTCGCGCATCGCTTTTCAGCAGGCCACCGACTACTCCAACAAACCAGAGGGCTGGTTAATCTTCATCGGCCCCAACGGCTGCGGCAAGACGCACCTGGCCGTCTCCATTGCCCGCCACCGCCTGGAGGCCGGCGATAGCGTCCTCTTCATGGTCGCTCCGGACCTGCTGGACTACCTGCGCGCCACCTACGCGCCCGACGCGCCCGTGCGCTACGACAAGGTCTTCCAGCAGATACGCGAGACCGAGCTGCTGATCCTCGACGACCTGGGGGCCCAGCAAGACTCGCCATGGGCCATCGAAAAGCTCTTCCAGCTGCTCAACTATCGCTACAACGCTCACCTGCCCACGGTCATCACCACCAACCTGATCGGCCTCGAAGGCATCGAGCCGCGCATCCGCTCGCGCCTGCAAGACAAACGCATGGCCCGCATCGTCTCGATGGACAACGTCTCCGATTACCGCCAAAAACCCACCCAACCGTTATAGGTGCCGCGCTTGCCCTGGTTTTCGGGCCTGCCCCGGCTTCGGGCTTGCACTCAATAACTTCAACTTAATAAAATGCAGTACATGCGGGGCTTGCCCCGCTTGCTTGCGTCCCACAAGGAATGGCTCCTTCAAAGCAACCAGGAACGGTTGCATGCGATGCATCGCATTTTGTTTGTTGCTTTTTCGAGCAGCGAGGAGGCAAGCGGGGGCAAGCCCCGCACGTACTGTGGTATCTGCTCTTTTTGCCTACGCGAAAGTTGAAGGTATTGAGGCTCGCCTTGGCTTCGTACCCAAAAGAAACGTTTAATTTAAAACAGGAGAAATCGATGAAAAAGGTCACGTTCGATATTGAAGATGAGATGTTTACGACGATCACCACCATCGCGCAGCAGGGGGCTTCGCCGAGCAGGATGTGGAGGGATGGCTGGGAGGGCAGCTGCGGCAGCGGCTGGCGAGCCTACTGCCCTCCAGTCAGTCGCGCTGGATGCCGCGCGAGCAGTGGGACGCCCTGGTGCGCGGCGAGGATTGCCTGTTTTGTACGCAGCTCCAGCAGGAGAGCGGCTTTGATGGCTATGGCTTTATCATCGCCGACCTCAGCGTGTCGCGCCTCACGCTCACGCGCAACCAGTATATCCACGGCGAGTGCGTGCTGGCCTATAAAAATCACGTCAAGGAGTTCCACCAGCTCTCTCAGGAGGAGCGCCACCTGTTCATAGACGATCTCGCGCACGCATCCAGGGCGATCGAGAAGGTCTTCGCGCCGCTCAAGATCGGGGCGGACACCGGCAGCGGCGGCTATCCCCATCTCTACTGGCGCATCAAGCCGCGCTACTACGGCGATACGCTGCCCGCGCATCTGGCCGAGCGCACCCTGCCCGACCATGTCTACACCATGTATGTCTCTGAACTGCGCGACGCCCTATCTGAATAACAAAAGTGCAACCGGCAGCGATCTCGACCGTTTAAAGAGTAGAAATCATTCAGCAAGGAATAACGACTCAAATCGATGGAAAAATTTACTGACTATTACGCGGTACTCGGGGTTGAGCCCACTGCCTCGGCCGAGACGATCAAGAAGGCATTCAAACACCTGGCGCTGCAATATCATCCAGATGTCTATAAGGGCGAGGATGCCGAGGAGAAGACGCGCGAGATCCTGCTGGCCTATCAGACCCTGAGCGATCCCGAGCGGCGGCGCAGCTTTGATGTGAGCCGCCGCAGACACGTGCCGGGCAGCCCGATCAACGCGGCCACGGCAGGTAGCAAGGCATACGAGGAGGAGCCGCGCAAGCCCTCGCGGGCCTTCGCCTTTCCGCCCCTGGACGAGCATTCTCCTGCGCAGATCGACCTGGGCGATATCACCTATCTACTGTCGGCCCACGAGGTACGCAAGCTCAAGGATACGGGGATGCTGCGCGGCGCCAAGATGCCATCGCACGGCGATACCTACTACTGCCATCGCTGCCACCATCGCTGGCAGGCCAGCTCACGTCCTAAAACATGCCCACATTGCCAGGCGCCGGACTGGAACGAATATCTGCTGCTGCGCTGTAAGCACTGCCAGGCCGTCTTCGAGAGCGAGCAGATCCGCAACGAGGTCGGCTCCGTGCGCTACGGTGGCGGCTCGCTCTGCCATCCCTACGAGCTCTTCCCGCTCTGTCCGCAGTGCGGCAAGGCCGAGTGGTGTCCAGCTGAGGAGGAGCGCCTGTGGAATGTGCGCGATCGCGCGACCCGCATCAACAAGTGGCGCCGCCGCTTCGGCCTGGATTGACGTGCGCCAAAGATATATGTATTGGCATGTCGTAAACCCGGCCAGGGGCCGCGACACCTAGAAAGTCAGGTTCATGATATCTGCTCTCACGATCCCGCTGCCACTGGCCAGTACGGCAGCCGAATTACGCTCGGGCCAGCGCGATCTGCTGTCCTATATTAATGACACCTGTGATCGCATTGATGAGCTTGAGCCACATATCCAGGCGCTCCTGCCGGAGTCCGAACGTCGCGCGCGGCTGCTAGCGGAGGCCACCAGTCTGCAGCAACGCTTTCCAGATCCCGAGCAGCGGCCGCCGCTCTATGGAGTGCTGCTGGGCGTCAAAGACATCTTTCGTGCCGACGGTTTCCCTACGCAGGCGGGATCACAGCTACCAGCCGAGCTCTTCGCGGGTCCAGAGGCCAGCTGCGTCAGCAAGTTGCGTGACTCGGGTGCGCTCGTGCTGGGCAAGACCGTCTCTACTGAGTTCGCCTCCGACGAGCCGGGGCCGACGCGCAATCCACATCACCTGGCGCATACGCCGGGAGGATCGAGCAGCGGCTCGGCGGCCGCCGTCGCCTCCGGCTTCTGTTCGCTGGCGCTGGGCACCCAGACCATGGGATCCGTCATTCGGCCGGCCGCGTTCTGTGGCGTGGTAGGCTTCAAACCCACCTATGGACGCATCGCGACGGACGGCCTGATATTCTATTCCCCCTCGGTCGATACCATCGGCCTGTTCACCCAGGACGTCGCCGGGATGGCGACCGTGGCCCCGCTGCTGTGCGCCGATTGGCAACCGGTATCCGCCCCGACTCGATCTCCGGTGCTGGCAGTCCCGGAAGGTCCCTATCTATCTCAGACCGAGCCAGAGGCGCTGGCGAACTTCTGGCGGCAGGTGAGTCAGCTTGAAAAGGGTGGCTATACTGTCAGGCGCGTACCGGCCTTCGGCACCATTGAGAGCATCAAAGAGCAGTCCCGCCACCTGACCAGCGCGGAGATGGCGCTGGGGCACGCGCACTGGTTCGCGACCTATGCATCGCTCTATCGGCCACGCACGGTGGAGAAGATTCGCGGCGGCCAGCAGATCAGCCTGGAACAGCTAACTCGCGCTCGCGCCGGACGCGAAGCTCTGCGCAACGAACTCGAAGGGTTGCTGCAGCAGGCGAACGCTGATCTATGGATCTGCCCGGCCGCTATCGGGCCCGCGCCGGAAGGCTTGACCAGCACTGGCGCGACCGTAATGAACCTGCCCTGGTCGTACGCGGGTCTGCCCGCGCTCTCGCTACCCGCTGGCAGGGCAGCGAATAGTCTACCGCTTGGACTGCAACTGGTCGCCCCCACAATGGCCGATGAGCAGTTGCTGGCATGGGCCAGCTTGATGGCCGAAACGCTCAAACCAGCATAGAGCGAAAAAAAAGAAAGACAAAAACAAATCTCAATAAACTATGCAAAAGGGCTAAAAACTTGCTTTTAATAAGGTCATCAAGTAAATTATATTTGCATATTTGAATAATATAAATGCGTTGTAAACAATTCAGGCCCTCTGCCCTTTAGGGGGAAATGGAGAGCAGAGGCGGCAGCCCCTGATGAAGTGCGAGCGAGCATACTGTGGGCATGATCAAGTCCTCTTAATCCTTCCAGGGGAGGACAGAGAGCCCTATTCTATCGGCCGCCACGCGCTTCTGCGCGAAACTCCATTTTGTGCATAAGTATTTTTTTGTTACTATTTATAAGGTGTAAATTGGAAAATAATACACAGATAGGTATACGCACGCCTATACCATCCAGCATACGCACTCGCGAGCACACGTATCCGGATACACGTACGCTCAAGACCGACACAAAACAGGCAGAGGATCAATCAAAGTATGGCCTGTTATTCGCCATCCTGGAAACCTGCTTCATTCTCATTGGTATGATCTCCATCCCGCTACTCATACCACATACATTACATGGAGATGCCACACTGCGGTACCAGTATATTACGGATTTCCTTCATCATGGTATCGTGCAATCTCTCCATAATAAATACTCATTGATTGGTCCACTCGTCTCGCTACCACTGTTATATATAGGCGAAGCATTAGGCCAGCCCGTGGCCTGGATTCTCTCCTATAATTACATTCTGTTCGCCGTTAGCCTGCTAGCCACCTACCTGCTCTGTAAAGACCGTATGGATCGAGGATTGTTGCGGAAGTTCCTTCTGCTCATGATCACCTGCTCCATGTTCGCGGCCCACCTATCGTCCTATTATGGCGAGGTATTTACGGCTGTCTGTGTCGGTTTTGGCGCGATGGCCATCATGATCCGCTTCACTTCAGCAGCAGGATGGATAGCCATAGTGCTGGGAGTAGCCAACACGCCCGCCACGCTGGTTGGACTTGGATTGCTGATGGCGAAAAGGATGCTGGACAGCAAGCGCTTGCGTTACGTGCTGGTCATCCTGGCTGCCGGTGCCTTAATTGTGGGAGAATCATGGATCAGGCGTGGCTCAATCTTCTCCAGTGGCTATGACAATGACGCCGGCTTCCATACCTTCATGCCATACGCTGGCCTATCGGGCTTTAGCTATCCCTTTTTCTTCGGCCTCTTCTCTATCCTCTTCTCCTTTGGAAAGGGGCTGATCTTCTTTACTCCCGGGCTCTTGCTGCCCGTTGGGAAAACATTGAAGGACTGGCGCGACAAGTACGCCATGAACATGTACCAGGTTTACAGCTTATGGATATGCTTCACGATAGGATTGATCATTGTCTATGCAAGATGGTGGTCCTGGTATGGTGGACTCTACTGGGGGCCAAGATTCTTCCTGTTTGCCTCTATCCCGGCATCGTTCGCCCTGGCTGTACGCCTGCATAATAAGGAGACGCACCTGGCGATCAATATATTGACCGCGCTGGTGCTAGGTTTATCATCCTGGGTCGGTGTCTGCGCGGTCCTCTTTCAGAGCTATGCCTATATACCAACCTGCATGCAGAACAACTATGCATTGGAGGCCGCCTGCCACTACATTCCAGAATTCAGCGTTTTATGGCGACCATTTGTAGTTCATCCACATCTCCAGTTGGATCAGAAACTCTACCTGGCCTATAGTCTGCTGATCTTTCTCTACTTTATGTTGCCGTTGCTCTTCAAAATATATCGGCAAACGAAGGATGCCATTTTTGCGTTCGTGGCCTCATACACAAACCTGCGAGAATGGAGCTTGTAGGTAGGCTTGAAATATGCGGATGAATCGCTTATACTTGAGAAGAATTTGCTCTGGCAGAGATATATTATGCCAGAGCAAATACAATAAACGAAAGGTAACTTGATCGGTGACGTGGACATTAGCTTACCCCTATCTCCGCTAGTGGCTTAAGCTCTTCACACCCATTCTTAATTGTGCATACGCTCGTCAGCTCAAGCCACTGCCGTGGATACCAGGGCAGGCAAGTGTGTTGCTCCCATCGTCAGGTTCCAGCCACCATCTCCTTGCGGATACATAACGTAGCCGCCCCAACACATCTCGGCCTCCCTGCTAGCCACAACAACTCCTTTTCTCTATGATAGTTTGATACAGTGGATCACTGTGCGCCATCACGCGCGCATATACGGAGGATTCTTATGGCTGATCTTAAAGCTGTGGTCGAGGCAGAGCAAGTGTCGCAGGTGCTCAAGCAGCATTTCACCACGCCCATCACTGATCTGGCCCCCGTCGAGGGCGGGCTGATCTCTAACACCCTGACGTTTCGCAGCGCCGGTGCTGACTATATTATCCGCTTCAACAAAGACAACATGCTGAACGCGAACCTGCCCAAGGAGGCCTATCTCTATCAGAAGCTGGCGCCGGCCGGAGTGCCGATACCAGAGATCCTGGCCACCGGCCGGCTGGGAGAGCTCTACTATGCCATCTCGCGCAAGGCACCGGGAAAAATGTTAGAACAGCTGCCCATACAGGAGGTCGAACAGCTCCTGCCGCAGGCAATACATATTATAGATACCATCCATCATATCGATATCAGCGACACGACTGGCTATGGAGTCTTCGATCGTCAGGGCAAGGCGCAGGCCAGAAGCTGGGGCGGCGCGCTGTTGAACGTGGGAAAGGAGGAGGATGACAAGGATTTCTTCGGCAAGTGGTATCACCTGTTTGAGGATAGCTTTCTGGAGCGCGCATTGTTTAGAGAGGTCTATCAGAAGATGCGCGAACTGCTGAAGCACTGCCCGGCCGAACGCTACCTGCTCTATGGAAATCCCTCTTTCCGCAACTTTCTAGCCGAGGATGGCCAGATCACGGCGGCCCTTGACTGGGTCGATGCCATGTACGGCGACTTTGTCTACGACATCGCCTACCTGGATTTCTGGAGTCCCGGCCTGCGCATCGCCGACCGCTTTCTGGCCTATTATCAGCAGCGACAGATCGCGGTCCCCTCGTACGAGGAGCGGCTGCGCTGCTACCAATGCTACATCGCCCTCATTAGCCTGCGCTTCTACGCCTTTACCAACAATGAGCCCGCCTATCAGTGGTTGCGCCAGACCATCCAGGACAGGCTCCTAACGCCTGACGCTTGATTTACGAGATGCGTGCCGTGTCGCAACGGCACGCATTTGTGGATGAGCTTTATAATCTTTAGAAGGCGAAGGTTATGCTCCTGCGGCGACGCTGTTCAGCTCGGCCAGATCTGCCTCGGACAGGGTAAGCGCGGCGGCGGAGACGTTGGAGCGCAGATGATCGATGGATGAGGTTCCAGGGATCAGCAGGATGTTTGGTGAGCGCTGCAGCAGCCAGGCCAGCGCGACGGCCATCGGCGTGGTTCCGAGGCGCGTGGCGACCGCTTCCAGCCGGTTAGACTGCAGCGGGTTAAAACCACCAAGCGGGAAGAAGGGCACGTAGGCGATGCCCTGCGCGGCCAAAGAGTCGATCAACTCATCGTCGTTCCGGTTGGCGAGGTTGTAGAAGTTCTGCACACACACGATCGGCGCGATCGACTGCGCCTCGGCGATCTGCTCGGCGTTCACGTTACTCACACCAAGATGCTTGATCAGGCCTTCCTGCTGCAGCTGCGCCATCACCTTGAACGGTTCAGCGATCGAGCCGGGCGTGGGCCCACTGAATCCACCGACGCGCAGATTGACGACGTCGATCGCGTCCAGTCCCAGATGATCGAGATTATCCAGTACAGCCTGACGCAGTTGCTCGGGAGCCAGGGCTGGAGGCCAGTTTCCCTCGGCGTCGCGCAACGCTCCCACCTTGGTCACGATGTGCAGCGAGTCAGGATAGGGATGCAGGGCCTCTTTGATGATCTGATTGGTGACGTATGGACCATAGAAGTCGCTGGTATCGATGTGCGTGATCCCCAGCGCTACCGCCTCGCGCAACACGGCAATGGCGGCGTCGCGATCGGCGGGTGGACCGAACACGTGCGGACCAGCCAGCTGCATCGCGCCATATCCCATACGCGTAACCGTTAAGCCCTCGGCCATGGTGAACGTACCCGCGGCCGTGGCTGGTAGATTGTTATATTCATTCGCTGAATGCGATACCATAGAAGTTTTCCTCTTTCTTTCGTTAGAACTACGGCAATCACGATCTGTGATATAACCATCACGATCTGTGATACACTTATGAGTATGTCATGAGAGCAAGTGAGTAACCAGAGTCTCCGTATCGTATGATTGAGACTGATAGGATAAGGAGCAAAACGCACAATGAGCGACGAGCTACGCAGGCAGGAGCTAGCTGATTTTCTACGTACGCGACGGATGCGCCTCTCGCCCGAACAGGTCGGGCTGATAGGTGGTGGAAGACGGCGCACCCCTGGATTGCGCCGCGAAGAGGTGGCGCATCTGGCCAATGTGGGCGTTTCCTGGTATACCCTACTGGAACAGGGACGCGATGTCCATCCATCAAGGGAGGTGCTGCAGAGCATAGCCGATGCGCTACAGCTCACGTCCGCCGAACGGCAACATCTTTTCCTGCTAGCCGATCAGCCGCCCCTCATCGACACCCTCGGCTCCGATGAACAGGTCAGCCCGGCGTTACGCCGTGTGCTTGACGCGCTTCACCCTGTTCCAGCCTACATCGTTGGTCGTCGCTGGAATTTTCTGGCCTGGAACACCACTGCCGAACACGTTCTCAGGCTATCGAGGACGGCGGCAGCACCATATGCGTATAACGTTGTCTGGCGCATATTTACTGATCCGACGGCCCGACCCATCCACCACCAGCCCACATGGGAACAGGTGGCGCAGAAAGTGCTGGCGGAATTCCGCGCCGATAGCGCGCGCTTCGCCGATGAAGAATGGTTCACCCTCCTGGTCGCTGACCTGCAGCGCGTCAGCCCCGAGTTTCGCGCCTGGTGGCCCCGCCACGATGTCCGTGGGAGAGCCGACGCCTTAAAAGACTTTGTTCATCCCGTGGTAGGACGCCTGATATTCGAGCACACCACCCTGCAGGTACCTGACATGCCCGACCTCAAACTCATGATCCACACCCCGGTCCCCGGAACGGGCACGCAGGAAAAGCTCCAACAATTGATGAATCAAGACGCGGTCATGACCGCCATGCCATCCCCATCGTAGGGTCGTCCCTCGTGGCTCATACATTCAGCAGAAGATCATGCAAAACGAGAAAAGACCGCAGTACGTGCGGGGCTTGCCCCCGCTTGCTTCCTCGCCACTCATCAATGCACAATTTTGCTGATGCGTACCATGTTCCGTGTACTTTTTCGAGCGGAAAGGATAAAAGCGGGGGCAAGCCCCGCACGTACTTTTGTCTCTTTTCTTGTTGCTTATGCTTAAGTTGAATGTATGAGCCGCAAGGGCCGAACCTACGAAAGGGTTTTTCATACGTGAAGAAAAATGTGTATTCCAAATAAAGATGCAAATCCATTAAATATTTGTTATAATCATGATCTATATTTTATACAGAGGATGATGAAACGGTATGTTTGTACTTCAAAATCACCGCACCGCGCTGACCACGATCCAGCAGCGCTATCCGGGCGCCTGCATCATTGATGTGACATCTAAAGGAGAGGAGCCGTGGGTGCGCTTCAGCCCGTTTTATCCCCATGGGGGCATTCCGGTGCCGTTCTCGTCCGGCTGGACCAGCGCCAGCGTTGAGGGGATCTGGCAGGGGCTGAAGGTGTTCGAGCGGGCCGACGTAGATACGAGCAAGTTTAGCAATACCACGATGAAGAAGCTCAAGCGCAGCGCCCGCACCTACGGCAAGGTGCTCGGACACCGCGCCGGAGTCGGGGGCCAGGAGTTGCTCCCTTATTTAGTGGCCCGGCAGCAGATCTATCTGCCCTCGTATCAATGGGTGTTGGAAAATCGTCTGCAGGAACAGCTGGCCGAGCTGCGCCGTCTCGAACAGCTGCACGGCACGGTGGTCCTGCTCGACTACGAGACCAACAGCGATCCCAACGACAGCCGCAAGCCGCTCTCCCACGCCAGCCTGATCATCAGCCACTTAACATAAAAATAAGGAGCCTATCTGTATGCCAGAGCAAGAAGGGCAATCGCCCGCCAGCCCGATGGCCGCGCCTCGCTTCTCATGTACTGAAGTCGCGCCTGGACATCTCTCCGCGACATTTGGCTGCCAGCATCCCGCCTGCTCCAGCGCGGCGGCTCTGGTTGAACTGGTCGTCAAAGGGACACCTCATCCAGACGATCATTTTCTTCATCGTGACATACTGGAAGCGGCGCGAGTGAGTGGTGCCGGCCAGATCATCGTCAAAGGATTTATTCAGGACTACCGGGTCAGGCGAGTCACCAACTACTCCATGCCGCTTTCACCGACGGCCACCCAGCAGGTCGCCGCAGGCCTGCGCTCTGGTGATCCAGCGGCTCTCTATGAGCTTGAAAAGGACTATGCGCCATTTTACTGCACGCAATGCGCCGGCGTTTTTTGCGCCCTTCGCTATCACCTTGAGGAGGTCTGGGACGAGGCAGGCCCCGACTTCTGGCATGGCACCTGCCCATATGGGCATAGAAAGTTTATCGACCACTAGCCTCATCCTATCTCACCTTCTGACCAGCACGTAAGTTGCTAATACAGGGAGCGCACGAGGCCGCCATCGACCTGGGTGGTGGTGCCGGTAATATAGCCCGCCTGGCTGGACGCCAGGTAGGCGACCAGGCTGGCCAGTTCTTCCGGCTGACCCAGCCGTCCCATGGGAATCCCCGTGGCCAGGCCTTTGAGGGCATCCTGCTCGCTGACGCCCTGGTCGAGCTTCTGCTGCATGCCGGGACCCTTACGCAGGCGGTCGGTCAGGATGCGGCCGGGGCAGACGTTATTGATGGTGATGTTATCGGGCGCCAGTTCGCTGGAGAGCGACTTCGCCAGGCCGATCACGCCGGGGCGGATGGCGTTGGAGAGCAGCAGTCCTTCGATGGGCTGCTTAACCGAGGTGCTGACGATGTTGATGATGCGCCCGCGTCCGCTCTGCTTCAGATACGGTATGGTCAGGCGGATCAGGCGCACGGTGCTCAGCAGGGTCAGCTCGAAGGCGGCCTGCCACTGGGCATCGTCGAACTGCGCGAACGAGCCGACCGGTGGTCCACCGGCGTTGTTCACCACGACATCCAGGCGACCATACTTACGAAGCGTCGCGTTCACGATGGCCTCCAGATCCTCGGCCCGCGTCACATCGGTGCGGATTACCAGCACAGGTGTGCCATAGCGCTCGCGGATCTCCCTGGCCGTCTGCTCCAGCGTCTCCTGGTTGCGCGAGCCCACCGCGATCGAGGCTCCCTCGGCGGCCAACGCCTCCGCGCAGGCGCGCCCGATCCCCTTACTGGCCGCCAGCACCAGCGCGACCTTTCCCTGTAAGCCTAAATCCATGGCATACTCCTCTATATCTTTATCCATTGACGCATGGGACTTTAGCCCGCCGCAAGCCGCCGCCTTTTGAAGGCGTGCGGTGAGGTGTGCTCAGGCTTTCGTTCGTGGCCCCTTTGGACCTGGTTTGCGTGTGGTGGCAAGAAAAGCCTCAAGAGAATCGGTATAGATCAGCCAATCTCTGACCACTTGAAACCCTTCGAGCTTGCCTTGTCTGAGCAGAAGCGTCATATAACTGGGTGACAAGCCAGAGCGTTCAGCTGCTTGCGTTGTTGTGAGATACGGTCTCTGTTGTTCCATGCCCACAATGTACCACGAATATTTCATTCTTGACAAATCACTTGTGCAAGTCGTATAATTCGTCTAGAACGAGTAATTCGAAAGGAGCTACGAATGGCGCAGGCGACGACCACCATTAGGCACATCATGAGCTATCAACCCCATCATGGTGACTGGTTTGCCTCCAACCAGGCTCTTTTCAATCAGATTGCTTCCTTCTACTTTGCTGTGATTCAAGCGCACATCATGGTGCTCGATCATCCCAAGAAAGAAGCTCTGACCATTCTTGAAACGCTTACCCATACCACCCAACGCAACCCCAACCCCGCCATGCCTCTTTCAGACATTGCCCAAGACATTCCTGCCTATTTTCGCCGAGCAGCTATTCATGCAGCATTAGGTTCTGCTCACTCCTTTCACACGCACCTTCAGAAATGGAAACAGCGAAAAGAGAAGGCTATTGTCAAAGGCAAAACGTTTCATGAGCGTCCACCCGTTCCCCCGCGCACATGGAACAAATCTGTGACGCTCTATCAAGGCATGTGGAAGGAACGGAGCAATAAGAGCATCATGATCAAGGTCTGGACGGGGGTCTGTTGGAGCTGGATCAAAGTTCGCATTACCGGGCGTGAACTGCCCTCTGATGTGGAATCAGGAAGCCCTTCCCTGGTTCGGAAAGGCCATCAGTGGTGGTTACATACGCCTGTTGAGAAACAATTCCAAAATCCTGGAAAAATCGCAACGCAAGTCACCACGAATCCACAGACAAAAATCTGTGCGATTGATCTCAACATCAATGAAAATCTGGCTGTGTGTACCGTCCAAACGGTCGAAGGTACGATCCTTGCCACGAAGTTCATCAAGGGTGGCAAAGAGATATCCGGCTTTAGGAAGAGACAATTGGGCCATATTGCACGCAACCGATCTCGGACAGGCATCATGGCAGAAAGCCAACAAGACAATACAGACCTCTGGAAAAAGATTCGCCAGGTGGATGAACAATGCGCCCATCGTATCAGTGCACGCATTGTCCAGTTTGCCCAACAGCATCAAGCCACCATCCTGGTGTTTGAACATCTGGGCAATCTTAAGCCTGCCAAGGGCAAGTATAGCCGTAGGGGCAATAGCAAGCGGGCCTACTGGATGAAAGGGCGTATCTTCACCTACACCAAATATAAGGCATACACCATGGGGATGCTTACCAGTCGCGTCAGCCCAAAGAATACAAGTCGGGAATGCGCCTGCTGCCATCACCTGATTGTTCGTTACCATGCAGGCCAACCAGCAGAAGGATACACGTCTGGTGCGCCCTTAGCCTTCTGCCCTTGCTGCGGGATGAAGGGGAATGCAGATAGAAATGCCAGTCTGGTCATCGGTCAACGCTTACGAGAACGGTATGACCCACAGGAAAAGCCTCAAGCTCTTCGGAGGGTGTTGAAAAACACAGGTGTTGCTGTCTCCCAGGACGCCGGATGTGAAGAAGGACCATCTATCCTTATCGCGGGGCATGGAGACACCAACGAGCATGGCACCGCTCAAGATGCGTTGTTCAGGATGGATGAACACTCATCGGATATTCCTCACCAACTACGGTTTCTCTTTTGAGACGTAGCTATGCTACCTATTCTCTTGAAGCCGCGTACGTAGGAGTATCAGAAGCTCTGGGGCTTGTAGCCCCTGCGGAGTGTCACACTATTAGATGAGGCGGTGTAGGATGGCTTCAAAAAGCCTGCGGCAGCCATCGCTGCTGCTCACATCGCCTGTCCCGTCGTTTTTGAGGTTTTGGAATGGATATCGTCTTTGGTTTACTCTCGGCACTCAGTTTTGGTAGCGCGGACTTCATAGCACGCTTCTCCACACGCATCCTGGGCGTCAAGCGCACGCTCTTCTATACGCAGGGGCTCGGCTTCCTCGTCCTGACGCTGTACCTCCTGCTCACCGGTAATCTTGTTCATTATACGACACACGCCTCGTGGCAGGTCTGGTGCTGGGGACTTGTCTGCGCGGTGATCTATACGCTGGGCTACCTGTGCCTCTATCGCGCCTTCGCCGTGGGGCAGATGTCGGTGGTGGCGCCGATCGCCTCCAGCTACGCGGCCATCAGCGTGCTGCTCTCGGTGATCAGCGGCGAACGGCTGGCGCCGCTGCAATGGCTGGGGATTGTCGCCGTACTGGCGGGAGCCGTGCTGGCCACCTTGCAAGGGTCCGGCCCGGCGGCGGGGACAGAGCACGTCATGCCATCCACAAAGCCCGGACGGCGCCTGCCGCCCGGCGTCTCCTGGGCCCTGCTGGCCGCCGTTGGACTGGGTGTCACCTTCTGGCTGCTGGGCTTCGCGGTCACGCCAGGAATGGGAACGATCGTACCGGTCTGGCTCTTCCGCCTGGTGGCGGCCTGCATGATCGCACCCATGATGATGGCCAGGCGCGAAAGTCTGGCGCCGCCGCGCGGATCCATTACGGCGCTGGTCGTCGGCATCGGCATCCTCGACATGGGCGGAATGCTCTTCAGCACCCTTGGCTTCGCCGTGGGCAGCATCGCCATCGTCAGCGTGCTCTCCTCGCTCTACAGCGCCGTCTCGATCCTGCTGGCCTGGCTCTTGCTGCGCGAGCGGCTGCAAAAAATACAGTGGTCAGGCATCGCCCTGCTGCTCGTGGGGATCGTCCTGACCAATCTCTAGCTGCCACATACGCCTATTTGATCTTGTCGATCACTACCACGGCCACGATAAAGATCGTCAGACAGGCGGCGCAGAAACTGATCCAGCCACCGGTGCCACCAACGATGATCAGGCACAGCACAGCCAGCACGATCAACGCCAGCAGCGTCATGCCGAACGCCATCAGGCGCAGCATATTCTTGTTGTCGGGCGCCGGTGTATAGAGCTTACTGGCCGGCTCCTCGCGCAGGGGCCGCTGGTAGGGGGATTCAAACTGCTGATACGCGTACGCCGAGGCGGGCTCGCCCTCATACTTACCATAGGCTGCGCCTGCCTGCTCCTGCCGCGCGTCATTGGCTTCCTGCTGTGGCATCATATCCTTTTTACTCCTCTGCATAACGATGTTCTCTCATCCTGACTTCTCTCAACAGATACGCAGAAACGAAGAAAAAGTTGTAAGGTACAGATTAGCGCAAGAATGGACCAGTAGAACGCATTTTCGTCTGCTATACTCTCACTAGCATTCAAGAGGAGAGCGCCATGGACTACCGCCAATGTATCCAGAACAGCATCGACTATATCGAAGAGAATCTGCAAGCGTGCATCAGCGTTGATGAGCTCGCAAGGATAGCGGGCTTCTCACCGTACCACTACTATCGTGTCTTCAACGCGTACGTGGGCATACCGGTAGTGGAATACATGCGCAATCGGCGCCTGGCCCATGCGGCGACCAGACTGACGTGTGGCCGACGAATCAGCGACATCGCCATGGACTACGGCTTCGATACCTATAACGGCTTCGCCAAGGCCTTTCGTAAAGTCTACGGTTGCTCTCCCGAACGGTACCGCATCCATGTATCAGGGCAACCGCCCCAGAAAGTCAACCTGTTCATCCTGGAACAGTACAACCTGAAAGGATCGATTGTCGTGGAACCAAAGATTGTAGAGAAGCCAGCAGCCAAGATTGCGGGCTTTGAGCTCAAAACATCATGCAGCGACGGACGGAATATGCGCGAGATACCAGCCTTCTGGGCCAGCATCATGCCCGAGAAACTTGCTAGACTGCATAAACAGTTGCACGCTGTTCATCACCACGAGTTCGGAGCGTGCTTGCCGCCCGATCCGACAACCGGTAACTTCTCCTATGTCATTGCCCTTGAAGTGCAGGACTACGAAGGCGCCACACCGGACATGTTTCGCGGTGAGATACCCGCCGCAACCTACGCCGTGTTCAAGGTCCCCACGGTTGAATCAACCGACAGTCCTGAGTTCTCCAACGCCATCCAGGGGACGTGGAAGTATATCCACGGCACCTGGTTTCCCAGCTCCGGCTACGAGTTCGCCGAGGGAAAGGTCGACTATGAACTCTATTATGAAGGCGCCAAAGTTGAGATCTATATCCCCGTCATGAAGAAAGCGTGAGCTAGACGCGGATGGCGCTGCGGTCCGTGGGTGCGCGCCCCACGGACCGCAGGCCTTCCACCGAAGTAACCGGCGCCTTTCAACGTCCCACCGGATTTTAATGGTTTAGACGCACGCCGTCCGCCTCGTACCAATCGTATTGGACGCTTTGTCCGTCGATGCGCCAGCTGGCGGGACAGGTGGTGTCGAGCCAGTCGAGCGGCTCGGCCGGGTCGCGCTCCTGAGCGGCCAGCGTAAAGGCCTGGATCAGGGCTTCGCGCTGGGCGGGTCCCACGGCAGCAGGATCGGCGGACACGAACAGCGGCGTACCACTACGGGCCAGCAGGTCGAGCCAGCGCCGGTTCAGCTCCCAGGGGATCTGCTCGGTCAGGCCCACGCAGTCGGCGTCGGCGGCGAAGAACGTATTGTGCTGCGGCATGCGAAAGGCGAGCGTATTGACGCCCATGCGGCGCGTGCGCTCCCACTCGCGTCCGCTGGTATCATCACCCGTGCGCTGCAGCTCAAAGAGGCCCGCCGCTAGGTGCCCGATGGTATTGCAGCCGATAATCAGCGAGTCGGACGAGGCTTCAGCGATGGCGCGATAGAACGCCAGGATAATCTCGGCGCTGGTGCGACCGCGATCGGCGAAGTGCCAGCCGGGCTCGCTAAGCTGCGTACCCATCTGAAAGCCCCAGCGGCCAAAGAGATCGTAGGTACTGAAATCATGCTTGATCAGTTCAAAGCCCCAATCATGCAGACAGCGAATATCCTCCCGCACATGTTCAAGCACTGCCGGCTGACTGGGGTCCAGCACCAGCCCGACACGATCCCGAGACCTGTACTCGGCCTTCAAGATCCATTCCTGTGGCATCTTTTCCAGCGTGAGCAGGGGACGCATCCAGATGCCGGGACGCACGCCTATCTTGCGCATCTCACCGGCCAGGCGCGGCATGTCGGGAAAGAGGTAGTTGCCCTGCCGCCAGGGTCCACCGTTACAGGTAGAGAGATGACAGAGCTGCCAGCCATCATCGATCACCATGTAGGGCCGGTTCTCCTGGTTGGGAGCCAGCTCCGCCAGCAGCTTTGAGTCAGCCAGGATCTCCTGGTGCGAACTGTTCCCATAAGCATAGTACCAGTTGTTGCTGCCGTAGACCGGCTGCGTCGGCAGCTTCGGTCGCTCACAGAGCTGGCGACAAAAAGCCTGAGCAGCCTGGAAGGGACTCTCACTCGCACGCCCCTCGCGCACCACGATCTCAGCTATCGACAGCACGCGCTCACCCAGTTGGACGCCCTCACCGCCATTGCGCACATCCAGCCACAACGTCACCCCACCGGCATCGACCAGCCAGAAGCAGATGGCTCTCGCCCCCGTCTTCACCCCATAGCCATGCGTCTCCTCGCCGTTCCACGCCAGGAAATACCACGGTAGCGGCCGCTCAGGCACCAGGCCACGCCACTCCAGATCGCCATAGCCACGCTCCCAGTGA
Organism: Dictyobacter halimunensis; assembly: GCF_036245075.1. Lineage (NCBI taxonomy): Bacteria > Bacillati > Chloroflexota > Ktedonobacteria > Ktedonobacterales > Dictyobacteraceae > Dictyobacter > Dictyobacter halimunensis. The sequence continues at coordinate 2,736,030 of NZ_BSRI01000001.1, read as the reverse complement.
TCCCCCAGGAAGCGCAGCCGCGACGGCACAGACGTGCGCCAGCGCAGCGCTACCCTCATCACAGCCACACCGGGAGCCGCCAGGCTCACCGTCTGCTGCCCCTCTCGCAGTTCCGTCAAAACCTCAATGCCCGATCCCTGCCAGCGCTCCTCGCCCTGTTTCCGCAGCGACACATGGCCGTCCTCCAATTGCACCGTCACCGCGTCCGGCGCCCGGCCCACATCTAAATGATCCATAATCCAGCTTCCTTTGCTACAAATGTCTATTGAACCAATATGCTCAATCCTTCAACTTACTCGCCTCTTTCGGGTTCTCAGCATGAGGCGTATCAGAGAGAATCTCTTCTATATTCCTGGGAAGAAAGGGCAGGTACAATTCGCGCAGATGGAACTGGCGCACACCCGCAAGATCCCAGGCACGTAGAACGCCATAGAGATAGATGATCACCAGGAATGTTGTCAGGTTGGAAAGAGCAGAGACATTTTCGGGCCAGATTGTTAATTGAATAGCATAGAAAAACTCAAAGCCGAAGATGATCAGGCTGCCGATAATAAAACCAATGCTCCTTAGCTTTTTCGCCCCATTCGAAGCATCCTGTAACAGGCTTACCCCCATGATAATAGTATTGCCCAGGCCGATTGCACCCATAATAAGGGTGACCGTACCGATGGTTGTATGAGGCACCAGTGCGAGTAGAGAGATAATGAGTGGATTAAGCAATGCACTGTACGAACTCGCAATCTGCACCTGTTGCATAACAGTAGTTTTTTCCGCGTCAGTGACTTCAGGCCTGATGGTGATGATGAGAAACACGAGACCAAAAAGAGTGGCCCCGACCCCGGCCATCACAGAAAAAAAGGGGATGAAATCTGCTGGCACCATAGAGTAGTTCGTCCTTTCGTGCGTGACGTTTGAGCCTACTATACCATATGCATCCCAAAGGCAACCACGGCATTGAACTGTTCTGGGCTATCTTCAGGCCTTTGATTAAGCACTATGTTTTTACTGCTTGATTCTTCATAGCAGTCAACACACATCCCAACACGAACCATACGATCCATGCGCCTAATCCACCCAAAGCATCACCTTGAAATGCGTTGAAGTCTGTGAAAGTAGGCAGCCGGCCGCGAAAGAAGGCCTGGATCGTTTCCTGCACCAGCGCGGCCATAATCAGGCCCAGGATATACCAATGAAGCTGGCGACGTAGTGCCGATATTACATAGAGGATCAACATACCGATAATGAAAAAGAAGATGGTGTGCCCGATGAAGTGATCATGGGCATTGTGGAAAACCTGTCGAAAAGGAACGCCAAACGCCGGCCATACCTCGCTCAGCCAATCAAAAGGGAACCAGAGGATACCCAGCAGGAGAAGCACGATCCAACCATAGCGTAGCCCGAATAACGCCACGCGCCGCCACGGACTCCGGTGATTCGCATCCTTGAACATAGTTGTCCCATTCTTTATTTCAGCAATTTTCGCAGCCGCTCCATGTATACACGCTAAACAGAAAGCCAGCATAGCGCAGATCCAGCGCCATTGCACATTCCCATGTGCTACTCCTGACACGCCCTGGTGCGCCTCACGGCGCACATAAGCGCCATTGGCCGCATGCGTGGGACAACATTCTCGGTCAACATGTATCCCTTCCATCACATCTTTCCTCCCCGCAAAAAACGCCTCACGTCGGCTTGTAGGCGCTAGAAAATCACAATCATAACCTCTGCATCATTCATTCTCGATATACAAAACACAATTCAAAGCAGAAAGGTTTCACATTTTTCGCCTCAATTTCTGAAGCGCAATCTATGCTGTATATTTGTTGTGTTATGATATTGATGTAGAGATATTCACTTTCATTAGTGCTGTGTAAAGAGGAGGAGCGGTAATGAATACGATCACGATACTCATAGCACTGCTGCCTATTCTGCTGCTCGGATTCTGGCTCTGGATGGCCTGGGATTTCAGCGGGAACAATGACGTACCTGAGCGCGACAGATTTTACTGGCAGCTCGCTTTTCTGTTTACCAGCATCTTCGCGGCCATGTACTACTACGTCACTATATATAGAAAAAGACATGAGCATGACGGTTATTGAGACCCCACGCCTGCAGCTGCGCCCCATGCGCATTGACGACCTGCCAGTCAAGTACGCCATCGATATACATCCCGACGTATACCGCTTCCAGGCCTTTGTGCGCTTACCAGATGGGCAAAAGCGGGCGCGTACGCTTGAGGAGACGCGCGGGAAGTTGGAGCAGCGCATCGGCGAGTTCGCGTTGCAGGGTTTTGGCATGTGGGCCATGGTGCTCAAAGAGAACAATACCCTCATTGGCTGGTCGGGGCTGCAGTTCTATCTGCTGGAATACGGTGATTTCAGCACGCCCGAGATCGAGCTTTTCTACGCCCAATCGCGCGAGTACTGGGGCCGCGGCTTTGTTCACGAGGCATGCCAGCGCCTGATTGAATACGGTTTTAAGACATTGAAGCTCCCGCGCATCACCAGCGTCGTCCACCGCGACAACATACACTCGCTCAACGTGGCTAGACGCAACGGCATGCACTTCGTTGACCATCCAACCGATCGCCATAACCTGGTCGGCATCCTCAATAACCCGCATATCTCCCCTGAGCAGATGCAGGCACGCACTATCAAGTAATAAAACGTAAATGTCCTCGTAGGTGCTGGGCTTGCCCCAGCACCTACAGGGGCATTCGCGTTTTTCTCGTGACAAAAGTATGATGCCATTGCGCACGGAAGCCATCTCATGAATGTTAAATACCTCTTTTTAGTACCACAATCCTCTAAGCTCATCCAATTGGATGATATAAGATTTGCGGAAAAGGCATGTTCTGTGGCATGATGTGAGCATAAATATGCATAGAAGAGTATAAAAGTAGAGGAAATATATGGCAGTACGGCCTTTCACCATTGAGGTTCCAGACGCGGTTCTGGTTGACCTGCGGCAGCGCCTGGCGCTGGCGCGCTGGCCAGATGAGATCGAGGATAGTGGTTGGGATTATGGGACGAACCTGGAGTACCTCCAGCAGCTGGTCGCGTACTGGCGCGATGGCTTTGATTGGCGCGCCCAGGAGCGCTTGCTGAACTCTTTTCCCCAATTCAAGACCGAGATTGATGGGCAGGAGCTCCACTTCATCCATGTGAAAGGCAAAGGGCCCAATCCGCTGCCGCTGCTGATCTCGCATGGCTGGCCGGGCTCGTTCTTCGAAATGCATAAGATCATCGGCCCACTGACCGATCCAGGCTTCTATGGCGCGGACCCGCTGGAGGCCTTTGATGTGGTGGTGCCTTCGCTGCCGGGCTATGGCTTCTCGGGCAAACCACACCAGCGCGGCATGAACGTGGCACGCATCGCGAAGCTGTTCAAGGATCTGATGACGCGGGAACTGGGCTACGAGCGCTTCGGCGCCCAGGGCGGCGACTGGGGCAGCGGCATCACTCTGCGCCTGGGACAGGACTATCCAGAGCACCTGGTTGGCGTGCACGTGAATATGGTGCCGCTCAACCTGCAGCCAGGCGACGATGAGCCAACCGAGGAGGAGCAGCAGTGGCGCGAGCAGCTGCGCCAGTTCCAGGCCGATGGAGCCGGATATAGCCACATTCAGGGGACGCGGCCACAGACGCTAGCCTATGCCCTGAACGATTCCCCCATCGGCCTGGCCGCCTGGATTGTCGAGAAGTTTCGCGCCTGGAGCGACTGTCATGGCGAGGTTGAGCAGGTCTTTACACGCGACGAACTGCTCACCAACATCATGATCTATTGGGTCACCCAGACCATCGGCTCATCGATGAGGCTCTACTACGAGGCCACTCACAGCGATTACTCGCCTTATAAGGTAGATGTACCGACCGGCATGGCGATCTTCCCCAAAGAGATCTCGACTCCCCCGCAGGCACTGGCGGGGCGCCAGTACAACATTCAGCGCTGGACCGTCATGAGCGCGGGCGGGCACTTCGCGGCCATGGAGCAGCCGGCGGCCCTGATCCATGATATCCGCGCCTTCTTCAGGCGCCTGCGCCCATAACTGCCTCGATCCTCAGTGTTGAAAAATCTGTGCGCACCCTTATAATGCGCAAAAGCGCCTGCAACCACGTATCATCATTCACATATAAAATGTACGTTGCTGCAGGCACTATTCAACACCCAACCCAGTGTGCTGCTAAACGCTTCAAGGATCACAGTATATCAGTGGAGCTTAAAAGCGTACAGGTTTGCATCAAAACCAATGTACAGCGTGCTATTCACAAGAATCGGGCTATATGTCTCTCTGGTACCAGCTATGGAATAGTGCCAGATTTGCTTCCCTGTCCTGGCATCAAAGGCGAGTACGGTTCCAGGGGTCGAGGGAATAAACGATTGCCCCGCATAGATGACACCGTTGGCGATAGCAATACGCGGGCCGGTAGGATAAGTACCAGTCGCCTTCAGCGTCGTCAGCCAGAGTTTTTTCCCGCTCAAGCCATCAAAGGCGTATAGCGCATGACCAGTATAAGAATATACTACCCCATTGGCGAGCGTTGGCGATGAGCTCGCAAAACTATCGCCAGTTGAAGCGGTCCAGACGTGCTTGCCAGTCGTAGCATTCAAAGCTTCTGTGGTGTGACTGACGGTATCAAAGTAGACCAGTCCATTAGCTACGCTGGGACTACCAGAGATATAGTTTGGCTCATTCTTGTAACTACTCCGGCCCGTATTATATTGCCAGAGTTTTTTGCCGGTCTTCGCATCAAGCGCGAGCAACGTTGCCGATTCAGCCACCACTGATATCGTTGTATAAACGATGCCATTGGCGATAGCCGGTGCCGATTGGGTAGCTGCTACATACGCGTTACTGGTTCCACCGGTATTATATGACCAGGCAGTTTTGCCTGTATACACATCCAACGCGTATATTTGTGTCAGTGTCCCCACATAGATTTTATCGCTGCTATAGGTCAGAGGCGCTGGACCGATCAAGCCCTCATGGGTCCAGACTGTCTTCCCTGTGGTCGCATCGTAGGCAACAATCTCCCCCTGCATACCTGGCTCCGAAATGAGCAGACCTTTAGCGATCAGCGGGGCGCTATCCAGACTGCGATCATTTATTGACGATTTTTTCCAGAGCACCTTCCCTGTGGTCGCATCGAAAGCCGCAAGGCCGTTCTGGTCAGAAGTATAGGCGATACCATGAGCAATCGATGTGGGCGCGTACGCGGAATAGGTCAGCGGCTGATGCCAGGCGGGTGCGAGGCGAGATGCATTAGCGACTGAAACGGTCGTCTCATAAGGGTTAGCATTTGTATGCTGTGATCCGAAGTCATACATAGACCAGTCATGAGAGGTAGTTGCACTTGCAATCATTGGAGCCGCCGCTGCAGGAGTCGTGTTTAAAAAGGCGGCGATACCAGCTAACAGAGCGATAATCAGGAAAAGAAAATTTTTATAGCTTTTCCTGACTTGATATACTTGCATTGATTTCTCCAATACAAAAATATTTAAATATTTAAACACATATTATATATACGAATAAGAGATACTGGAAGATGCATACAAAACTATCATCAATGGTATTATAAAATTTATCGAGAAGCACTTGATGCTCTCAAGAGATCTGTACGCCTATAAATGAGCATACAGCAAAAAGCCCTTTTGTCTTTACAAAGCTATTTTCACATCTTGCTAAGACAAAAGGGCTCGTTTCCGAATAACGTAGCACCGTTCTCAATTGCTGGCAACACCCTGGCATTAGGTGACGATCGGTGCCTCGGTGGGATAGCGCTCATAGATGCGTTCGACCACGATCTGCTTGAGCCGCTGGACGGTCTGATGGATGTCGCGATAGGTGGTGTAGAGGGGGGTGATGCCCAGGCGGATGTTATCGGGCGCTCGAAAGTCGGGCAGGACGCGCATATCGTTGATCAGGGCCAGGTCGATGCGCAGTCCCTCGGCATGGCCCAGGGAGACGTGCGAGCCCCTGAGCTCCTGCTCACGAGGAGACTTCAAGGTGAAGCCGAGCGGCTCCAGCTGGGTCTCCCAGAGGTCGATCAGGTAGCTGCTCTGGCGCAGCGATTTGGCGCGCAGTTGCTCGATGCCGGCCTCGCGTAGCAGATCGGCGCCCGGCTCGATCAGGGAGAGCGAGACCACCGGCGGAGTCCCGGTCAGGAAGCGGCGCAGGCCCGTGGCGGGCTCATATTTCAGGTCGAAGCCGAACAGATTCTGCTGTCCCATCCAGCCGGTGAGCGGATTGATGAGCCGCTCCTGCAGGTCACGCCGGATGTATAGAAAGGCCGGCGCACCAGGTCCGCCGTTCAGGTACTTGTAGGTGCAGCCGATGGCCAGGTCGGCGTTAGCGGCATTGAGGTCCACGGGCACCGAGCCCACCGAATGACTGAGATCCCACAGCGCCAGCGCCCCGGCAGCATGGGCAACCTCGGTCAGCGCCACCATGTCATACATATACCCACTCTTGAAGACCGTGTGCGATAGTGTCAGCAGCGCCGTCTGCTCGTTCAGGCTGGCCCGCAGTTTCTCCACGGGACCATAGATACCGTCGGACGAGGGGACCACCCGCAGTTGGTGCTGCTTATCGAGCATGTCGATCGCGCCCTGCAAAATATAGAGGTCTGAGGGAAAGTTCAGGTCGTCGGTCAGGATCTGCGTGCGGCCCGCCTGCAAGCGCAGCGCCGCCACCACCAGCTTGAAGAGGTTGACCGAGGTTGAATCAGCGACAATCACCTCGTCGGGCTGCGCCCCGATCAGGCTGGCGATCTTCGCCCCAATCCGCTCGGGGGCCGTAAACCAGCCCTCGTTCCAGCTACGGATCAGGCGGCTCCCCCACTGCTGCCGCGCCAGGTCATTCGACAGGCTCAGCGACTCGTAGGGCAGGCGGCCCAGCGAGTTCCCGTCCATATAGATCAGATCTTCATCCTCGATCAAAAAACGTCCGCGAAAATGCGCGCAGCTATCCTGCTCGTCTAGCTCATCCGCGTAGGCAATATCGTTCGAAACCGTCATACACCTATCATCCTTTTATACATAATCGTAGGTTCGGCCCTTGCGGCCGATTTTCGCCCCATGGCACGAATACATTATAAATGCGCGCGGATCGCCCACAGATCAGGGAAGAATGGCTTGAGGGTGCTGCCCAGGTAGGCCGCGCCAGGCGAGCCACCGGTGCCGGGCTTGATGCCGATGGTACGCTGGACCATCTTCATGTGCCGGTAGCGCCATTCTTGCAGACCTTCGTCGATATCGATCAGGTGCTCGCAGACGTTGCTGACCGTGGCGTTGTGGCGATACGCCTCCACCAGCTGCGCCTGCACCTCGGGAGAAGCCTGCACGGGACACCTCACGTCGCGCTCCAGCTGCTCCGTCGGGATGGCGTAACCATTCATGGCCAGGTAGCGCAGGAAGGCATCCCAGAGCGTCGGCTGCTCAAAGCGCCGGCGCAGCCGCCGCAGCGCATCCTCAACATCATCCATGTGCCCCATCACGTTTTCACGCTTATAGCCCAGGATAAACTCCAGCTCGCGAAACTGCGTCGACTGGAAGCCGCTGGCCGATTCTAAAAATCCACGAAACGAATTAAACTCAAGTGGAGTCAGGGTCTCCAATACATCGAGCTGGGCCACCACTGTTTTAAGAATGGCCAGGATACGCCGCGTCGTATGGGCGGCCCGGCCCGCATCATTATCACACAGCAGCCTCTGCAAATACTCTATCTCATGCAGCAATTCTTTAAACCAGAGTTCATAAACCTGGTGAATCACGATAAACAGCAGCTCATCATGCTCGGGTCCACTACTTCTCGGCGTCTGCAGCTGCAAGAGCTCATCCACCCGCAGGTAGCTGCCATAATTCAGGGCTTTCGACATAGCACCAATATTCTTTCTATCTATATACATCATTGTAGAACGCCACCGCGTACCATTGCCGGTCGCTACCTTGTATTGTACAATGAGAACTCAATTTTGCAATAATTATCATTTGATAAGCAAATATCCAGGCTCACGAGTGATTTTTCTGAGTTTATGTACTTTTTTAGACCCGATTGAGCGCTTACAGGCGTCATTGATACTGAGAAATAATACTGATAAGCAGGTTTTCGCTTATCACTCGATAATTTACCCTTTCCTTACTGAAATTGATGCAGGAATGGATGCCCTTTTATTGTTATCAAGCGATAAATAATGGTCAAAAGAAGCCCGGCTGAGGGTAGCGCGGGCTGTTCAGGAGTTGGTATGATTACACGTTTGTTGCACGCGGTGACGGATAGAGCGACCGGCAGGCGCGGCAAGTTCGTCACCATCGCGGTCTGGCTCGTGATCGCGATCGCCCTGGTGGCGCTGGCCCCTAAATTAGCGGATGTCTATGATAATGCCTCGACTCAGGACATTCCATCCAACGCCGGTTCGCAGGTTGCTCAGCGGCTGCAGATGGAGAAGTTTCCCGGCAGCCGTGGTACGCCGGCCATCCTGGTCTTCTCCGATGAGAAAGGACTGAGCTCGGACGATAAAGCGACCATCAAGAAGGTCAGCGACTGGCTGGTTTCGAGCCAGAAGCCGGCCGCGGTGGATAAGGTGCTTTCGGTCTACACGGTCCCGCAGGCGGCCAGCCAGCTGGTCTCAAAAGATAACAAGACCATGACGATCATCGCGACGCTGACCGGTTCTTCGTCGGACACGAAGTTTCAGGATAGCGTGAAGCAGATGCGCGACTACCTGAAATCAACCACGCGCGATACAGCGGTGGAGGCCCATGTGACCGGACCAGCCGGAGTGATTACTGATACCGTGCTTATCTTTGGCGCGGTCGACGTCAAGCTGCTGCTGGCCACCATCGGGCTGGTACTGATCCTGCTCATCCTGCTGTATCGCTCACCGATCCTGGCCTTCCTGCCGCTGATCGGCGTGGGCTGGGCCTTGCAGATCGTTAACGCCCTGCTGGGCTTCGTGGGCAAGAGCGGGGTCGTCGGCATCAGCCAGCAGGCAACCTCGATCATGACCGTGCTGCTCTTTGGCGCCGGCACCGACTATTGTATCTTTATCGCCTCGCGCTTCCGCGAAGAACTGGCCCACACGCAGGACAAGCACGAGGCCATGCGCAACACGATGCGCGCCGTGGGGGAGGCCATCACCTCCAGCGCCGGCACCGTGATCCTCGGCCTGCTGACGCTGCTATTTACCTTCATCGGCCTCTACTACAGCCTGGGGCCGGCCCTGATCATCGCCGTCTTTGTCATGCTGCTGGCGGGGCTTACGCTGGTCCCCGCACTGCTCGTCTGGCTCGGTCGCGCTGCCTACTGGCCGTTTGTACCCAAATACGATCCTACGGTCCAGCAGCAGGACGCGGAAGGAGACCTCAAGGGCTTCTGGGGACGCCTGGGACAATGGACTGCGCGGCATCGCGTGCTGGCAGTGGTGGGCAGCACCATCTTCCTGATCATCCTGGCGCTGGGCAATATCGGCTCGGTCCCGACCTTTAACTTCCTGACCTCCTTCAGAGAGACCACCGATTCCAGCACCGGCTACAACATCCTGCAGAAGCACTTCCCGGCCGGCACGCTGGCCCCCACCACGGTTCTGGTCAGGCTCAGTGGCTCGGACGCCGACGCGTACAAGCACCTGGCCCAGATCGACGCAGTAACCGTTGCCGCCCAGAAGGCCAGCGGGGTCGCGCAGGTACAGGGGCCCACGCGCCCGACCGGCAAAGATCCCCTGGTTGATCCGCAAAAGCTCCAGACCGCGATCGGCGCCCTGCCCGCGCAGATTCGCGACGCCATTCGCTCTGGTAAGCAACCCTCGATACCGACGCAGCCACCCACCAGCGGCGGTAAACCAACCGGAACAGGACAACCGCCCAACAGCGGTAAATCTGCCACAGGACAACCGCCTACCAATGGCAAACCGCCTGTGACGGGACAGCCTCCGGCCTATACACCAGAGCAGATCCAGGCGATTGGCGCCTTCGCGGCCAGCACGCAGTATGTGTCACAGGATAACAGCACCTTCGAGCTGTCGGTCGTGCTCAAAGATGATCCGTACTCGCTGACGGCCATCAACAATATCGGACCCATCCGGGACAGCCTGAACAGGGCGCTCAGCCAGCAGTTCCCGGCTGGCAACGGACCACACGCCAATCTGTATCTGGCGGGACAAACATCACAGCTGTCGGACACCCTGGCCTATAACCAGCATGACACATATCTGGTGGTGCCGGCGGTCATTCTGCTGGTCGGTATCGTGCTGGCCCTGCTGCTGCGCAGCCTGATCGCGCCGCTCTACTTGCTGGCGGCGGTCACGCTCAACTTTCTGGCCTCAATCGGCATCTGCGCCTTCTTCTTCGAGCGCGTCGAGGGACAGGACGGCTTCAACTATGCCATCCCCCTCTACACCTTTATCTTCCTCGTCGCCCTGGGCGCCGACTACACCATCTTCCTGATGTCGCGTGTCCGCGAGGAGGCCAAACGGCGCGGTATCGAGAAAGGAGTCCCCTACGCCGTCTCGCGTACCGGTGGCGTCATCACCTCCGCTGGACTCATCCTGGCCGGCACCTTCGCGGTCCTGATGACGCTGCCCCTGAACATCCTTTTCCAGTTGGGCGCCTGTGTCGCCGTCGGCATCCTGCTCGACACCTTCGTGGTGCGCGGCCTACTCGTCCCCGGCATCGTCCTGCTGCTCGGCAAATGGAACTGGTGGCCTGGCAGGCTATAAAGTGGCAATGCATTTGAGCAGGGAAAATGCATAGATAGAAGAAGGAGCGGTACGTGCGGGGCTTGCCCCCGCTTCTTGCCCCCACACGAACATGTATCGCTCAAGCGATCAGGCCTCCTATTCCAGGAAGCCTGATCGTGTTTTTGCGGCAATTCTAAGCAATGAGCAAACAAAGCGGGGGCAAGCCCCGCACGTACTGCTTCTCTTTCTATTTCTGCGTTTCCTAAAGTTGAGCATATTGCCCGCGAGGGGCGAACCTATGGCTTTTGCTGATACTCTTCTATGTATACCTCGGTGTAACGCTCAAATGTAGCTGGCCTGGGGAGTCCTGAACGAGCCTGGGCCTGCTGCACTTCCGGCCGTTGGGTGAATGCCTGCGCCCCTTCGGCTGATTCCCAGAGATTGATGGTCATTAAGCCATCTGCCTGCCTGACGGTAATACTCTTGATGGCCCCATATTCAGGTGCGATCTGGCGTACAACCGGGTCCATATATTCTTGCTTCCTCTGCAGCAGTTCATCTGGATTGCCGGAAAGTGTATGGATGGAAAGAAACGGCATAGTAAGAACCTACCTCCAATTCAACAAAGCAAATCAACCGTAGCTTCTGACCTTCAGTATAACATAGATCACATGTTCCAGCCAAATCTTTTTAGTACTTATTACCCCGCAATTACATCATTTGCTCCCGGCTGCCATGTACGGTTTACCATTTAACGACTATGCTTCCCCTGCGCTTTGGAGACACGCCCACGGACCTTGACCTTGCTCTTTGTGGTTATCTGTTTGCCCGCTGGAGGGGGCTCAAGCAAGCGCCGGACCAGTTTGACGGCCGCCTCGGCATCCTCAAGCTCGGACGCCTGAACCGTCACCTTTTTGCCATCCACCTCAACGGTAAAAGTGATGCCCTGGGAATCCCCGTCTGGCTGCTTCTTCCGCGCATCCTTGAGGTGCTTCAACAGCGAAACGATGCCCGTACAGATAGAGACAGTGGTGCTAGCGAACTGCACCCCATCTTCGACCGCCGCCCGCTGATCCCAGAGATAGGTCGCGGCAGTCGTTAGCTCCATCAGCACATGGACGACAAAGGTATCGACGCCGCGCACCTGGTCGTCGCCATCGTAAAGCACAGTATACTCGCCGCCCGGCAGCTCGCGGATAAAATTTTGGCCCAGCCTGCTCACATTGAGCAAGTGCCACTCTTCCGCATTCTCTGGTTCCAGCTCAATGGTTATAGGAAAAGGAATCTTCGACGTCTCATCTTGTGTCTCAGCCACAGACCGCTCCTTCTTGCTTCTCCATTATTTATAGAACAACAGCCGTATTTAGTCCCCAAACTCACATGTGATAGATCGGGAAAAGCTTACACATCTTCTGCATGCACAATGTATAATGCCCATATAGAAAGAAACGTAAACAATGGCTCGATTACAAATGATGGGATATTTGCCCACTCGCCCATCCCCCACGGGCCAATCTTTAAGAGAGGCGACGATGAAGCAAGCCCATGTGCGCATTGAACCAGTTGAGCAGCACCACATAGCGGCGATTCAGGAGCTCGCTTCAGATCCTGCTATTGGAGAAATGTCTAACGTTCCCTTTCCGTATCCTGCTGATGAAGCGCTCCACTTTGTCCAACGAGCCAGGGAAGGCAGGCAAGCAGAACATTTGTATAGCTTTGCCGTGATCAGCGAAGAGCACAAATGTGTTGGCATTTGCTCTTTGATCGAGGTCAAACCAGAAGCTCGTCGGGCAGAGTTGGGCTACTGGATCGGCAGGCCCTACTGGGGTCGGGGTCTGGCAACCGAAGCGGGCCTCCTGGTCCTGGCTTATGCTTTTGATGAACTTAACCTGCTCCTGGTCACGGCTGGCTGTCTTGAACGCAATACTGCCTCCCGACATGTCTTGGAAAAGCTGGGGTTTTGCCTACAACAGGTGCGACCAACGTTCTTTTACAAAACGCACCAGCAGGAGCCAGCTTGCCTTTTTGAACTGTCCAGAGAGCAGTGGGTGAACATCCAACGCGTTTCATCGTAGAGATGGTTTCAAGTCCACTCCTCCCGGCGTTCATGAGGAGATCGGTCCAGGTTATTTCCCTGTTTGTACTAGACAATAAAGCGGGATAGGAACTGTTGGCAGCGGCGGGTGTAGGTCGCGGGATCGGTGTCGTAGGCCAGGCCGTGGCCGGCGTTGGGAACCACGTAGAGTTCTTTGTAGGTTGGGCAGGCGGCATAGAGCTGGTGCACCATCGCGGTCGGCACAAAGGTGTCCTCTTCACCGTGGATAAACAGGATGGGAAGGCTGGTCTTCTGGACCTGTTTGAGGGCCGATGCCTCCTGAAAGAAGAAGCCGGAGCGTAGCTTGCAGACCAGGCTGGTCAGGTCCACAAATGGGAAGGCGGGTATGTGGTACATGCGCTTGCCCTGGTAGGCCAGAATATCGTAGGCCGAGGTGTAGGCGCAATCGGCCACCACCGCCTTAACCTGTGTGGGAAGCGGCTCGCCGCTGGTCATCAGGACGGTCGCGCCACCCATCGAAACGCCATGCAGCACGACCTGTATCTCCTCGCCCAGCCGCTGCGTCAACAGGTGAATCCACTTCACATAATCCAGGCGCTCATGCCAGCCAAAGCCGATATAGTTGCCTTCGCTCTCGCCGTGGCCGCGTGCATCGGGCATCAACACATTATAGCCAAACCGCTCATGATACATCTGTGCGAACGGCCCCATATTCAATTTGGAGCTGCCCGTATAGCCATGGGCCAGCACCACCGTCTTCGTCGTCGCTTGAGGAGCGGGCAGATAAAAAGCGCGCAGTAGCAGACCATCCCAGGACTTCATCTCGATGCGCTCGAACGGCTGCCGCTCCACCCAGGCAACATCCTCGATCGGCAGGTCCGAAGCCTCGATCGGCTGCAGATCCGGGTTATCGATCAGAAAAGCCTTAGGCTGACGATAGACCCCCACGCGATAAAAATACAGACTGGAAGCCACCAATACCAGCACCACCAGCACAACTATAACCAGAACTACGATTCCAAAAATTGACATAAATGCCGCCGCTCCTTTAATTGGGACGAATTACAATTCATTATTATTTGTGTTGTATAGCAAGATCAAAAAAATAAACGCTGGCAGTAGTATAATCCATCCATTAGTGTATATTCAAAGGAACAGAAAAACGTCCCTACCCATCTTCAGAAGATGGATAGGGACGCCAATAGGCAGCGAGGGAGGCTCTCGCCATGAGCGAAGGGTCGAATAATTATAAACACTCGCGACGGGCGCTCCTACGGGACACCATACGTGGGTCGAGGTGGGAAGCGCCCGCGAGGGGCGCACCTACGAACACGAAGCTCCGTTGAGCGTGAACGATGTCGGGTTGTTGTTGGTGGCACCGACGTTGGCGCTAAAGCCGATATCGGTGTTGCCGCCAGCGGCGATGGTGCCGTTATAGCTGACATTGGTCGCGGTCACAGCCTTGCCCTGCTGGGTAAAGGTGCCGTTCCAGCCGTTGGTGATCTGCTGATCGTTGGCGAAGGTCCACTTCAGGGTCCGGCCGTTGATGGCCGTCGAGCCTGTATTGGTGATGACGATATCGCCATTGAAGCCGCCAGACCACTGGTTGGTGATGCTGTAGACTACTTTACAGCTGCCGCCCGAAACCGGCGTGCTGGTCGGAGTAGGCGTCGGAGGTGTCGGCGTCGGTGTCGAGCTGCTAGCGGTATAGGTCATCGTCACCTGCGCGATCTGTGGATCCCAGGCATTGGTGGCGTTGGTCGGGAAGACCATCTTGACGTAGTTGGTGCCCGCCGGCACGTTCAACGTATACTGGATATGCGTCCAGTTGCCGCCCATATTATTCGACTGAGCACTGGCCTGGGTATAGGTGCTGTTGTCAGGCGAGGTATAGAACTGGAAGTCACTCACTCCGGTCTGACCGGGCCAGTAGTAGGTATCGGCCACGAACTGCGTCATGCCCGATTGCTTCCAGACGGCCCACTCAGCCGAGGTAGCGCTACGCGTCAGGCGTGATGAGTCATTATTGAAGTAAGTCGTGTTGGTATTGTCAAAGGTCAGATTGCTGGAATGGACGAAGATCTTGCTATAGTCATTCAAGGGATCAGTAACGGTTGATCCGCCGCCGCCGCCACCACCATTGTTCAGGGTGGCCAGGTGAGCTTTGAAGCCCTGCCCGTACGCGGTCGGCGTGCCGTTGAAATCGCTGATCAGCGCGGGCGTGCCGGTGCAGCTATTGGTGTTCCAGGCCCAGCCCAGGTATCCGATGTTGTGGCTATCAAACCAGGGCATGATGCCGTTGATAAAGCCGGAGGCGCAGTCGTACTCACCGATCTCACCCGCGATGACCGGGAACTTGGACTGGATCGGCGCCACATTGCTGTCCAGACAGCTCGTGCTGATGCAGGCGTTGTTGGGATAGATATGGAACGAAGCGACCAGGTTGCTCTGCAGGTTCGATGGCAGCTGCTGCACCTGGTTCAGCCAGCCCGAGACATCGTTGGCGTACTGCAGGCCACCCAACAGGATAACGTTGGTCGACCCGGTGTTGCGCACGGTGCTGATCAGCGTCTTCATGCCCGCCACCGCGAAAGCGGTATCGTTACAGGGACTACTGTTGGCGCCCGAGCTACCATTGAGCCAGCAGGACCAGCTATTGGTGTAGGGCTCGTTATACAGATCGAACATCACCGAAGAATTGTTCTTGAATGTGTTGGCGACCGAGGTCCAGAAGGCCGGAGCATGGTCCGCGTCTGGCATCGGCTGCTGGCCCTGTGCCTGCTGACCACCGGGAGCATTCCAGTGCAGCTCCAGAATCACGATCTGATTATTTTGATTCAGGAGATTCACATAATTAATGATGTCCTGCTGATACTTGGCGCTCGAATCGCCGTCAGCCGGCTCACCATTAATGCCCAGCCAGCAATCCTCATTGAGAGGCACACGCACAATGTTGGTGTTCCAGCTGGTCATTATACTTACTGATGTCTGGTCATTGGGACCATCAAACGTACTGCCTCCACTCTTAACGCATTGATACTGCGAACCCGAGCGATCGACGCCGTGGGGAACGATCACATGGCCGCTCCCATCCTGGATCTGGCCGCTCACAACATGCAGGCCGGTTGGAAGGCTCCCACTCGCCTTCACCGTGCGCGAAAAGGTGCTCAGACTAAACGCCCCCAGGCACAGCGCCGCCAGCACCAGCACGCACGCAAAGCTAAAAATACGACGGTTCCTCGTCATAGCTCCTCCTGCTGGATACATACCAGCAACAGAACGATCTCCATAGATCGTCACGACGGTTTCGATGTGAGAACGTAAAACCATTGCTCATCGCCACCAGTAGCGATGTCAGATAAAGAAGCATAGGGCACCAGAGCATATAAGCACCCTATTCATTGAATATGATACGCGTTTCAATGAATAGGGTATAACATTACTGTTTATCATTGTCAATGCAATTCTAGATTAAGCGTACTTTTTGTTCTGGAACTGGAAAAAAGTGAATAATTTATTCCAGTAACCGCTCCTGACTGAATACTTTAACCGTCGCTCACGCCATTCCATTCCTCTTACAAAACAGCATACTTATATTTCATTGAACCATTAACATTATTTCATTGAATTTCATCAAATCGATGAGTTAGTGATTAATCGGTATAATAGGCGCTTTTAGCTCTACCATTATTGCTGGCTAAATACACACCAGGCACATGTTCACCATAGATTCTAAGTAATTCAGTACACAAAGCGAGCGCAAAAAAAATGCTATACCTATATTTATTGATCAGATAAATCCAAAATCATTATATAGAAGCATTTACATGCATGTTAACATAGAGCCATATCAAACAACTAAATCACATAATACGCGGCCGGGCTAGATTTTGTTTCAGAGAAGTAATTGCCGCATAAAGCCTTTTTCGTAGTAAGAAGACAATGCATTGAAGCAACGCGAACGGAGGCAAGGATGATAAAAACTGAGCCGGAAACATTTACGCTTGATGATTTATTTGCGCTGTGGCAACCCACGATGCGGGTGCCACTACATTTATCGCCCGACGGGACAACGTTATTAATCAACGTCCAGCGCTTGAAAAAGGCCAATGATACCGGCACCGATCAGAGTTTTACGAAGGAGGGCATTCCCAGAGAAATGGTTGGCAGTCGCGTCAGAATGGTAGAGACGGCCAGCGGGACGACTCGCGATCCATTTCCTGAGAGCTGGACCAGTTGGGGCGCGCAATGGTCGCCGGATGGCGCCAGATGGATAGCCTATGTCTACACAGGAGAGCAGTTGGGTCTGGTCGTCTGGGAACGGTCCAGCGAGAGCTACCGCCTGCTGCCACCGATGGCGATCCGACCCTTCTTTGGCTTTGAGATCCCATCCTGGAACAAAGATAGCCAGTCGGTCGTCGTCAAGCTACAAGCCACCTCAGAGCAGAAACAACCAGCCCAAACTAGCGATAGCGCCGAGACGGCTGATGAGGGACCGGCCAGGGTCTTTGTCTATGATCCATCCGCAGAAAATACAGATACAAAAGAACAAGAAGCTTTGCCCGGCTGGGCCAATGGCTATATCTGCAATCTGGCCCGTGTCGATGTCACGAGCGGCGAGGTGCAGTTATTAGCGCAGGATTGGCATGTCATCGGTTGGAAGGTTGCTCCGAGCAGGGATGAGGTGGCGGTATTGCGCTACGTCGAAAGTGACTCACGACTGCAGCAGTTCTATTTTGATCTGCATATACTGCCCCTGGATGGAAGTGCCCCACGCGTTGTGGCGCGGCATATCCCCCAGGGCTATGGCACCAACTTCTCATGGTCGCCCGACAGCCGTTTCCTGGCCTACACCACCGAGGTGCGCGGCTCACCTGATCAGCTCTTCGTGGTTGAGAGCAGCGGCCAGCATGAGCCAGCCGCCCTCGTTCCCGAGGGATGCGAACTCAAAGTGACGGATGAGTACGAGCCGCCGCTCTGGAGTCACGATAGCAACAAGCTGTATTGTATGACTGGTGAGGGATGCTGGGAGTTCGCGCGCGATGGCGGGAGATCATATCGATCGCTACAGACACAGCATAGCGAATACGAACTGGTGGGCTGGATGCAGCCGCGCAACACAGCACAGCTCTGGCAACCCATCTCCGATCACATCTACGGATTGGTACGCTCTGAACACACCAAAATGGCCGGGCTGGCGCTGTTCTCATTTGATCAGGATACAGATCCACAAATACTGGATACGTTTCCCCGCCAGTTTAGCGATCTCCCCTTTGCGGTGGAGGTAGATGTAGAGCGGGCCAGGATCTACCTCGCTGTGGAGGGAAATGAGCACGCGGCGGAACTATGGCAATTCCAGAACGGTTATAAACAACATCGTAGCTTGACCATCTTAAATCAGCAGTTGCGCGATAAAGCCTTGGGTGACAGCCGCCTGATCACTTATCGTACCCTCGACGGCCAGGAGCGCCACGCCGCCCTGCTCTTGCCTCGCGGATATCAGGAGGGACAACAAGTTCCCGTTATCGTGGAGATTTATGGCGGCAGCATGCAGTCGAACAAGCTACATAACTTCGGCATCTCACAAATGATAATCAATGGTCACCAGCTCGCCAGCAGAGGCTTTGCGGTCCTGTATCCAGACATACCAATGGAGGATCGCAACCCGGCTAGCCAGTTGCCGGGACTTGTCCTGCCGGCCGTACAGCGCCTGATCGATCTGAAGATTACGGAACCGGGGCGCATCGGCCTGATGGGGCAGAGCTACGGTGGCTACGGCACTCTGGCCCTGCTTACACAGAGCAAACTGTTCTCAGCCGCCATCGCCTGCGCTGGCTTCTCCAGCTTGATCGGCGCCTACCTGAGTATGCGCAGCAATGGAGCCGATCACTGGCTGGGATGGTGCGAGAGCGGTCAGGGCCGCATGGGCGGTACGCTGTGGGAGAAGAGGGATACCTACATCGAGAATTCGCCAATTTTCTACCTGGACCGTGTCCAGACGCCCCTTCTCCTGGTATGTGGAACCGAGGATAGGGGCGCGCAGGAGCAGGCGGAGGCCGTCTTTGTTGGTCTGCGTCGCCTGAAGAAACCGGTAGAGCTGCGCAAATATCAAGGAGAAGGCCACTGGTCCGGTACATGGGGAGAACGCAGCTATCGTGACCTCTCAGATCGCATTCTCTCCTGGTTCGACCAGCATCTCAATACGTAATCAAAAAAAGGGTGCGTCCATATTGTTGCAAAAAGGAAGAGAAGAAGCAAGAACATACCCGCGTCCGTAGGTGCTGGGCTTGCTCCAGCTTGCCGCGAAGCGGCCTGTGCCCGGGCACCTACGTTTCATCAACGATGAATCTTTCTGCGAAAACATGCGCCAATCAAAAGGGTGATTCACCATGTAATTTGGGGCGTAAGCGTCTTTTATATGGTATGATTTTGCTGAAGATATGATACATGCAAATTATCCTCTTTATAAAGGATTCCATCTGAAAACAGTATCATGTGTTCAACTGTATGCATTAGTGTATATCGTTTTATATTCGCACGCCAACGGGTTAGTCTGAATAAAGCAGAAATAAGAGGGAAAACATGCTTCAACGCAACACTCGTCTTCTGATTGGACTCTCTGGCATCTTTGGCACAATCTTCCTGAGCATATATTTCGGGGTAGGCTTCGCCGTTGGACTGGCGCAGCTTCAGCCGAGCGCGACCCAGGCCGAGGTGATGCAGGCCGCGACACAAAATCATACGCTGTTATTTCTAGGCGCATGGTTTCAGGCTACCGGCGCCCTGCTTTCCGTGATCTTTTTTCTCTCGCTCGTCCATCGGGCCAGGGCGAGCACCAGCTTGCCAGGCCTGCTCACCATCGTGGGTTCCACGGTCCTGCTGGCGGTGGTCCTGCTCGAAGGCGTGTTCACTATGGACATGGCACAGGCGGCGGTGGATGGTCATCAGATGGCTTCGCTTACCAGCTTCGATGTCATGACCGTTTTTACCTACGCCTATCCGATCGCGCCCGCGCCGCTCATCTTCCTGGCCCTTGGGGTCGTTATCCTTCGTTCACAGATCCTGCCACGCGCCTTCGGCACCGTTGCCCTGGGCCTGGGGGTGGCATTTGAACTGGCGGGCATCATCAGCCTCTTTACCTCGTCGCTGCTGACCCTGATCGTTCTCAGTCTGCAGGCAATATGGGTGCTCGTCGCCGCCATCGTCTGGCTCACCCGCCGTGCCAGCGTCCCCGTCGCCAACACAGACAACCTTTCGCTACAGGGGAGCCAGGCATTGTAACGAGCAAACGCCGCGTCTGGAGGCATCTGCACAGGCTTTGTGATAGCCTCTAAAACCATATGCTGGCACTTCCGACCAGTTTATGGTATGTATTATTATACAGTCTGGTTGTGTTAAACACTGGAGGAACACAGAAGCAGATGACAGCAGCGGCAGAGGTACTGACGCCGCGCCAGCTTAACCGTACATTGCTGGCGCGGCAATTATTGCTCGAACGATCTTCTCTATCGGCCAGCGCGGCCGTGGAGCAGTTGGTTGGGCTGCAGGCTCAGACCAGTAACGCACCATACATCGGGCTCTGGACGCGGTTGCGCGCATTCCAGCGTCAGGATCTCTCTGATCTTCTACAGCAGCGGCAGGCGGTGCGCGCCACTCTGATGCGCTCAACCCTGCACATCTTTACAGCAAGGGACTATCTGGAGCTGCGCACGACGCTGCAGCCCGCGCTTACACGGGCGCTCGGTGCGTTCTTTGGTCAGCGCACCAAAGGGCTAGATATCGAGCAGCTGGTCGCGGCTGCCCGTGACTACATTGAAGAGAAACCGCGCACCTTTACCGAGATCCGCGCCCTGCTGACAGGGCTGGTGCCGGAAGGCGATCCAGAAGCGATGGCCTATGTTGTGCGTACCCATCTGCCGCTCGTCCAGGTGCCACCGGGAGGCTTCTGGGGCAGCGCAGGAAGTCCCGCCCACGCCACAGCAACCAGCTGGCTGGGACAACCATTGAACGCCGAAGAGAAGCTGGCGAACCTGACCAGGCGTTACCTGGCCGCCTTCGGACCCGCCAGCGTCCAGGATCTTCAAGCCTGGTCGGGCCTTACGCGCCTGCAAGGGGCCGTTGAAAAGTTGAAAACGGCTCTGCGCGTCTATCGCTCTCAGCAGGGACAGGAACTCTTCGACCTGCCAGATCAATCACTCCCCTCAGCCGAGGTTGAAGCGCCCCCGCGCTTCCTGCCCGAATACGACAACCTTATCCTCTCACACTCCAATCGCGAACGCGTTGTACCCGAGACATATCGCTCGCGCGTGTACCTCTCCGCCGGACGCGTACGCGCCACCTTCCTGCTCGATGGCTTTGTGAGCGGCACCTGGAAAACCGAAAAGAGCGGCAAAAACGCCACGCTCAACATCGAACCATTTCAACCATTGTCGGCAGGCAACCAGCTGGCCCTTGAAGAAGAGGGGGCGCGCCTGCTCCGCTTCATCTTCGACAACACCGAGACATACAACATCAACATACATCATCCGCCATCGTAGGTGTCAGACTGGCTCTGGAAAATGGTTACGATCATTTTTGTGGGGTTTCTTTTATGAGGAGGGTCGCAATTTGCTCCACCAGATCGTAGGGGATCGGTTTATCCAGGGGGAACTGGATGGAGCCCCTGGCCCTTTTATAGGGCACAATGGCTTGCTGAAAGGCTTCGTCGCCGGCCGGGAGCGGATACACAGAGATATGGTGTTTCCAACCGGCGAAGAACACGACATGTTTGCCATTGAGATCAAAGGCAGGCATCGCGTAGCTGATGGTCTCCACGGCTTCGGGCGCTACTTTGTGTATTGTCTGCCTGACCTTTTCAAGGATGACCTGCATATCCGCCGGAAAGGTGCTGATATATTCGCCAATAGTTGTGAAAGGCTTTGTGACCGCCATAAGTTTCTCTTCTTTCTTGCCAGGATATTCAGCCTCGCAACTTGATTGCCTGCCAGACGGCAGTTATCATCCAAACGCTTCACTTGCTGAGTATAACATGTTACGGGGGGAAAAACTTCTCGCATCTTGCCATCTTATCCCGATGTGTCTTTTCTGTACCGTTTCACCATGAGATATAAGGAGTTAGTATGGACAAGCAAAATGCCAGCATGATACTCCAAGCGGCGGGCCTGGCGCCAGAGTTTGTGGCTGCTGGGATGGAAGGCTTTGTGTTCGCGATCGGTGACAACAGGCTGGCTAAAGTGTGGCTGCGACAAACTGAGGCCGACGTGCGGCTGCTGGCCACGTTCTATGCGCAATTGAGGGGACAGCATCTGCCGTTCGCGACTCCGCTGATGCATGATGTTTTCAGCACAGCACAGGGCTATGCCGTCAGCCTGGAAGAGCGCCTGGCGGGAGTACCGCTCAAAAGTATACTCGAACGCGATCCCAATAACGATGGCGTACGGCAGCGGGGCATGGCTGCCACGGTCAGCATGGTAAGCGCGCTGGCAAGCGTCGAAGATCTGCCAACCGCCCACGAGCTTGCGCTGATGGGTGAATCCTCTCCATGGAAGTCCCATACCAGTTGGGGCGCGGTCCTGGGTGCGCTGGTAGACAGGCGAGCCAGGCGCTATCGGACGCTACTTGAGCGCAATGTCGCTAACTTCGCATCTATCCTGAACAACGTGATCGCCGAACTCAACGCCCTGCAGATTCCCCGTACAGGCGTCATCCACGGCGATATCTGTCCCGAAAATATCCTGGTTGATCCGGATAGCATGAAGCCAATCGGCCTGCTCGATTTTGGCTTTTTGACCACGGCCGGCGATCCCTGCTTTGATGCCGTGCTGGCCACGTTATTCTTCGACATGTACTCGCCCCACGCTCGCGAGGCACGCCAGGAACTACTCGACATGCTTGCACAGACCAGCAATCCGGGTCCGCGCATCAACCAGCTCTATCCACTCTACGCGGCCGCCTACGCCCTGGCCGGCAGCAACGCCTACTCCGATAATGACCAGGACGGGCACTTCCAGTGGTGTGTCAATCTACTAAATAACCGGGATTCTCAGCCATAAACAGAAAACAAATACAGAGCCATATTGCAGAAACCTTTTCTGTGATGGTGCAGCGCTGTATTTTGTGATATCTGAGACACCGGAGGCAAAAAAATATATGGACTCGTCCTTTGAGAGCCGAGCATCGGACTCTCCTTATATAGAAGCGGTCTGGCGCGACCGCGCTGGTAGCGATTACGCCCCTATCTGCCCGGCCTCGGGCCACTGGCATCTACTGTTCATGAAGCGGAACGGCAAGCCATCCGTCTCGATCGAGGGTCCTTTGACCAGGTCAAAGTCCGTCAGGCAGGACGAAGGGACCGAGTGGTTTGGCGTCACTTTTAAGCTCGGCACCTTTCTGACCGCCATACCCACCAGCGCGCTGCCAAATGCACAGACCATCCTGCCCCTCATCATAAAAACATCTTTTGAACTGGCCGGATCGCGCTGGCAGCTGCCTGACTATGATAATGTCGAGACGTTTGTGGATCGGCTGGTGCGCGAACACCTACTGGTCTCCGATCCGCTCGTCAAAGCGGTCATGTCCGGGCAACTGCCAGAGGTTTCAGAGCGCACCGTGCGGCGCCGCTTCCTGAACGCCACCGGCCTGGCACCCAAAACAATCGAGCAGATCTCACGCGCTACGCAGGCGGCCGCGTTGCTCGAACAGGGGGTCTCGCTCCTCGATGCGACCTACCAGGCCGGCTATGCCGATCAGCCGCACATGACGCGCTCGCTCAAGCACTTCATCGGCTACACGCCCTCCCAGATCGCACAGGCCAGAAAATTGGAATAGCGCCGGGATGTCCGTTTTATTCAAGACCCGAGCCTTTTTTTGAGCTATGATGGGGTTGTTGAAAACACATAAAAGTCGCACGTTTGCCGATAAAAGGAGAAGATCAAATGAGAAACGTCATTGCATTCATGCATGTCTCGCTCGATGGCTTTACGGCCGGACCCAATGGTGAACTCGAGTGGGCCATCGTGGACGAGGAAGTGAATCCATATATTGATGAGCAGATTAGAAAAGCGGACACGGCACTCTATGGGCGCACCACCTATCATATGATGTACAGCTACTGGCCAACCGTGCTGACCGATCCCGATGCAGATCCACGCGATCTCGCGCACGCACGCTGGGTCGACAACGTCTCTAAAATTGTATTCTCAACGACGCTCACCCAGGCCGACTGGAAGAATACACGCATCGTGAAGGACAACATTCCGGAGGAGATCGCCGAGCTTAAACGCCAGCCCGGCGGCGACATCATGATCTTCGGCAGCCCCGGCCTGACGCATTCATTCATGCAGATGGATCTGATCGATGACTATAAACTCTTTCTCAATCCGATCGTTATCGGCGGCGGCATCCCACTCTTCCAGGACCAAGCGGCGTGGACAAAGCTGAAGCTGGCCGAGACAAAGACGTTCCAGAATGGTGTGATCGGGCTGCACTACCAGACTATCAGACAGTAATCCGTAGCTGGCCTGCAACCCTCCTATGGGTGGATGCGTTCATCGTTTTTAATAACAATATCAAAAGCCGTGGGTGGACGAATGCTAGTGAAGTAATAATCTTCAGCGACATCCCATAGGCGATGCCAGCGCTGCATGAACTCGCGGCCCTCGCGGGCAAGCAGGCGCTGGCGGCGCAGCGCATCGTCGCTCTCAACCAGAATGGCCAGATCTATCAGGTCAGACAGCTCTGGCCGCGCGGAGTACGCACCATCCAGCAGGATCACCGGCGCTGGCGCCAGGCTGACGGTCTCCTCTTTCCAACCGACCCAGCCCACAGGAGCCTGAAAGTCAAGCGGATGCCAGCATGCTGGCTGACCGGCCAGTAAAGGCTCCAAAACCTGGACGCGCATGCGGCGCCAGTCGATCACGCGGTCGGCCTTCTCGCTGGCGCCGCATCCTTCCCAGACATCATCGTTGCCTCCGGCATAGAAGTCATCACCCACCACGATTACACTCTCGACACGCTCGGCGATCGCCCCCGCAATGGTTGATTTACCGGTCCCGCTGCGGCCATCGAGCGCCACCAGCAGCGGATTCTTGCGCTGTAAGCGCCGATTGATCTCAGCAATGATAGCCGATTCCATACAACTTACCTCTGTTCTCATTAACAATTGACTGCAGCATAAAGGGAAATAACCAGGGTTGTCAATGATGAGACAAAGCTGCTCGCAAAAGGTGGCTGATTTATACATAAAAAATTTATATAAATCTGTGATATAATCTGGCCATGACAGATAACTATGCTGATCCAGATCTGAATGTTGGTGATCTGACAACCATCATTGAAGAATTCACGACCATCTTTATCCGCTTGCCCTCGGTAGAGAAGCTGAGCTTCACCACGCTGTCGGTGCTGCATACACTCTCGCGCAAGGGTCCTATGCGATTGACTGCGCTAACGGCCACTGAGCAGATGTCGCAGCCGGCGATCACGCAGATCGTGAGGAGGCTCGAACACGACGGCCTGGTCGAACGAAGAGCTGATCCCGACGATGCCCGCGCGGTGCTGATACAACTTACCCCACGGGGAGCACAGATCATAGATGTACGCCGCGATGCGCGTGTGAGGCAACTCACCAGCTTGCTCGATCGCCTTCCTCAGGAAGAACGCGGGGCCATCGCGGCCGCCGTGCCAGCGCTGGCCCACGCGATCGAACTGGGAAGGAAGGCGGAGCTCCCGTTGCATCCGCGCCCATCCAGCAACGTCGAACAGTACATGGAACGCCCACAGGAAAAGGAGTAATGTATGCATGGAAGCCAGGACGGGACCTTGCTGACAGGTCCCGCGTTTCCACTTCAACCCATATCAATCCACGTCCCGGATGAGCAGCTCTCGGACCTGCGCGCGCGCCTGCAGCACACCAGGTGGCCGCTGGGCGTAGGCAATGACGACTGGTATTACGGTGTCAACCGGGCATATCTTGAGGAGCTGGTCGGCTACTGGCTCAATGTCTACGACTGGCGTGCAGCGGAGGCGGCCATCAACCGCTACGAACATTACCGGGTGAACGTCGATGGTGTTCCCGTGCATTTCATGCGCAAAGCTGGCGTCGGGCCCAACCCGGTTCCGCTGATCCTGTCCCATGGCTGGCCGTGGACCTTCTGGCACTGGTCAAAGGTCATCGATCCGCTCGCGGACCCTGGCGCGTTCGGTGGTGATCCCGCTGACGCCTTCGACGTCATAGTCCCCTCGCTGCCCGGCTTCGGCTTCTCGACCCCTCTGCCAGACAACCCCGACATGAACTTCTGGAAGGTGGCCGATCTCTGGCATACCCTGATGACGCGCACCCTTGGCTACGAAAAGTACGCCGCCGCCGGCTGCGATATTGGGGCCCTGGTCACCGGCCAGTTGGGGCATAAATACGCCAGCGAGCTGTACGCGATCCATATCGGCTCCGCCCAGAAATTGACCATGTTCAATGGGGATCGCGCATGGGATCTCAGCGGCGGCCAGCCCATCCCTGAGCATGTTCCCGAGCACATTCGAGCCAGAATCATAGAGCTCGATCGGCGTTTCGCATCCCACCTGGCCGTGCACGTGCTCGCTTCGAGTACCCTGGCCTACGGGCTCAGCGACTCCCCGGTAGGGATGCTCGCCTGGATGCTGGAGCGCTGGATAAAATGGAGCGATAACAATGGCAACGTTGAGAACGTCTTCTCGAAAGATGATCTCCTCACGCACGCCATGATCTACTGGGTCAATAATGCCATCGAAACCTCTATACGCATGTACGCGAATGCCAACCGCTATCCGTGGACTCCCGCCCACGATCGCTGGCCGGTCATCGAAGCGCCTACCGGGATTACGCTCGTGGGCTATGAAAATCCGCCCGGCGTCTCTACGGAGAACCGTGTCCAGCAGTTCCTGAGCAGCGACCGGGGCGCCTGGTACAACCACGTGAACGTGACCGTCCACGAGCACGGCGGCCACTTCATCCCCTGGGAGATCCCGGACGGTTGGACCGACGATCTGCGTCGCACCTTCCGTCAGTACCGCTAGCCCGACGCGGGAGATCGGGAAAACAAGCTGGCAGGTCAGGCACTGCTCCACGCCTCGGCGACATCGAGCATTTGGCGGCCAGCCTGCTCCTGTCCTACCTGCGTGAGAAAGAGCCCGGTGGCCATCGATTGGATGAAGCCCCATTGCCAGATGGCCTGCGCCTCTACCCCGGTGAGCTGACTGAGATAGGCACACCTTTCACGTCCCAGCCTCACCGGGTCGGGGATTAGTTCGTCGGTCCACTCCCTCATCAGGACGCCGAGGTCATACGCCTTTTCGGTGATCAGCCCATCAGGATCAATAAACTTGAACGAAGCCGGAGATTGAGGAGTCGGTGAGAGGTTCTGGAGCATATTTCTATTGTGGGCGTCGCCGTGTACCAGAACGGAGGTATCGGGATCGAAGGCGCTGGCACGGCTCTGTGCATATGAAAGCGCCAGGTCAACCGCCCGCTGAGAGCAGGGGCGGCCCAGTTTTTCCCACAGATTCGGGATAAATTGCGAGAACCACGGGCCCGAGATGGCTCCCGATAGCAATGATGACCCAGGCGCAACCGGCATCCAGGACTCTTTGAGGGCCGCGCAGATGATCTCGATCTGCGCGCTGGTGGAATAGCCCGTATCGCTCAAAGGCATGCCCAGTGCTTCAAGCAAGAGCGCCCGGCGACTGAGATCTGAACGCAGGAGCCGCACGTATCCACGACCGTCCGCCACAGCCAGCGCGGCGATTGCACGGACGAGCCCCGTATTCCCCTCGCGTTCAGGGATGGGCACTTTCAGGACAACCGGTGCTCCCTCGCTGGTTCTGGCCCGGGCCACATACGCCTCCGAGCCTCCTTCCAGGGTAGCGCCCACCGTTATCTGCCATGCCTGCTCCATCTCCCCAACCAGTTCAGGCAGGTCGGACAGCCACTGCACGCCCTCCGCGCCCAGCACCGCAACCTTCTTGCGCACATGATCGGGTACATCAATATCTCGCTGCCTCATCTTACCTTGTCCTCCACTCATGGTGATCTGGAAACCCTTTGTACGGCATCGTACCCACAAGCACAAGTTTTTTTTGGATCGCCATTGCGCTTGCTTCATCGCCAGGTAGGTATCAGCAAGTAAGGTGTCCATCCCGCGCTCCACACATCTCCGATGCGCAAGATCCGAGAAGTTTTGTCATTCCTGTTCTGTTAGACTATCTTCAATAGAATGTCCATGGAGCGGAGACCCTGGATATAAGACGATACCTGGCAGCGCAACCAGGAAGGTCGACAGAACGCGAAGCGACCAACCAGATCCACCGTCGCGCACTCGAGGGCCACAAAAAGGAGTTGATACAGATGAATATGAAACTTGAGCTTCTACAGATCCCCGTTGCTGATATTGATCTTGCTAAAGCGTTTTACGTGGAAAAACTTGGATTTAACGTAGATCTCGATATAAGCCCTGACGGGAAGATGAGGATTGTTCAGCTTACGCCACCCGGGTCAGCCTGCTCAATCGGTCTTTGGGCTGACATGCCCGATATGGAAATGAAGCCCGGGTCAGTCAGGGGTGGACACCTGGTAGTGGGAAACATTCACCAGGCGCGCGAAGAGCTTGTTGGCCGAGGAGTACAGATAAGTGAGCTGATAGGACCGGATCGGGGTGTGACGTACGCTACTTTCAGCGATCCTGATGGCAATACGTGGGTCTTGCAAGAGATGGAGTGGAGGTCTGCGGAGTTTGAATGAGTAGACAAATACTTTTCATACATGGAGCTGGTCATAAGGACCAGTCTTTAGGCAGCGGGAAGCTGATCTCCTACCTACAGAAGCAGCTCGGGAGCGACTACGAAGTTCTGGCGCCAGATATGCCTGATCCTGAGCATCCCACGTACCAGACCTGGGGAGGCCAGATTGAGCAAGAACTAGGCAAGCTCGATACTGATGCCTTGCTCGTCGGGCACTCTTTAGGTGGTTCGATGTTGCTTAAATACCTGGCGCAGGGAACCTACCAGAGACCAATCGCCGGGCTGTTCCTGGTGGCTGTGCCCTACTGGGAGAAGCAGGGCTGGCAGCTTGAATATGCTGTGCCAGATGATTTTGCTTCACGCCTCCCCCCGATTCGGCACATCTTCCTGTATCATAGTCGTTCTGATGAAAACGTCCCATTTTCTTCTCTCAGGCGCTATCAAGAAAAGCTGCCTCAGGCAACGATTCGCGTACTCGATGGGAAGGAACATTCCTTCACAGAAGGATTACCCCTGCTTGCTCAAGACATCAAGCAGTCCTCATCCAGAGTATAGATGGTACCCCAACGCCCGACAATCACACAAAGCATCACGAACCACCCATCGAAATCCGGAACACCCATCGAAATCCGCAACGTCCCTTAAAAAAGGAAATGCCCCCGTAGGGTCGACCTTCAACGGTCGACCGGGCTGCCAGCGACAGCGACGGCAGTGCCCGGCCCGTTCGGCTTCCCCTGTCCTCCACGCTCGCCCCAGGTGGTACCTCCACGCCACCGTACCACACACGAACCCAAAAGCGAACGTTTCTCGTGCTATACACCCACCGTTTCTCTGGACACCTCCCTCCTCTTAAGCATCATCCCGCCCAGCGTGAGTAGGGCCAGCACTCCACTGAGAAAGTAGACGCTGCCCTGGATATTGAGCAAGAACACGGGACCCAGGCGATCACCAAGCAGGCCGGCCAGGATCATGCCGATCAGTTGCATCAGCGCCATCACAGCCTGATTCGCGCCAAAGACGCGTCCACGCAGGCGATCCTCAACCAGTATCTGGTTCAGCGTCTGCCTGCTCGCCTGCATACCGGCGGCCGGAATACCTACCAGTACAAAAAGTACACCAACCAGCACCACGCCTCCCTTGACGAACAGTGGCAGGTCAATAATCAGCAGATCAATGAAGCCGAAGATGCAGGTACACACACCGAGCAGGCGCGCCGGAGCAGCACGCGTACCAAACTGTCCCATCACCAGCCCACCCAGCAGGCTGCCAACCGCCTGGACACCGAGCAAGATGCCGTAGGCCGCTGCTCCTCCGTTCAGCACCAGCTTTACAAAGATTACCAGCATAATGCCAAAGACACCCTCACCCAGGCATTGAGCGGCCAGCATCACAAACAGCACGCGCAGAGGCGGCTGGCGCCAGATCAGTTGGATACCATCCCGCCATTCGGCGCCCAGCGTGCGCCAGTCAGGCAGCCGCGCAGACACCTTCTCGGCGGCCAGTCGCTCCGCCGCGATCTCCTCCTGCGCCTGGGGTGGCATTTTCATCAACATGAGCATAGCCACGACAAAGAGAAAAGAGACGAGATCAATTCCGATGGTCGTATACAGACCAAACAGGCCGAAGAGGATGCCACCCAGCGCGCCACCGGCCAGGCGCGAGGCGCTTGTCCCCACGGCGTTGAGCGCGTTAGCCGTGACCAGTCGCTCCTCACTGACCAGGAGGGGGACCAGCGCGTTTTCCGCCGGTAAGATAAATTGCGAGACGATGGCCTCAAAAAAGAGCACAGGATAGAGGATCCAGAACGAGCTTTTGTCGTGCATGAGCAGCAGGGGTAGCAGGCCAAGCGCCATCAGCAGATTACCTATCAGCATGGTGCGCCGGCGATCCCAGCGATCCACAAAGACGCCCGCCACCGAGCCTAACAGAATATTGGGTCCAAAGGAGACGAGAAAGAGAATGCTGGTGGCCAGGGCTGAACCGGTCAGCTGATAGACATAGACCGGCAGGCCAACCTGCAGCAGCCAGTCGCCAATCTGTGAGATCATGCCACCAAACCAGAGCAAAGCAAAATTACGCTGACGTAGAACCGTAAACATCATCAAACCTCTTCTAAAAAATTGGAAAAACAGACACAGAGGAGCCAGGGGCCGGTAGCTACAGACCCTTAGTGAAACGCAAGGAGTGGAAAAAATCTTTGGCTAGCAGGTTGTTTCGTGGATGCCCAGCACCTTAAGCGTATCGCGCTGGTAGACCACGTCGAGCCGGGCACGGTCACCCGCGCTCTGGAAGCCGCTAAGCAAGGCGGCCTGGCCCGCATAGTCGATGTCGCGCTCTGGCAGCCAGAACACGCGCCCATGCTGACGCCAGAACTGCTGCGCCTCCGGGAGATCGATGGTCAGGTGAGGCAGCGGGTTGCACTCTTCATATCCACAATGGCTACAATACAGAAAGACTCCATGATAACCGTCATTGCCGTACCTATAGTAGAAAGCGTTGGGCATATGCTGGGAGTGCAGGATGCGCCCCTCACAGGGCCGCCCACACATCACGCAGAGGGTCTTGCCAGCGTTAATCGCCGACCAGTAGAACTCGCTCAGGGCGACTAACTGGCGATTGAGAATAGAGCGGGGGCTGCGCACACCCTCCCAGATCAGGGGTTGTGAGTGTCCGGCAATATGCCAGCAGCCGGGACAGTTAAAGCCGGTTGTCCCACTCGCAGGCTCGTAATACTTGATCAGCCTGCGCTTATTGCACATGGGACACCAGATGCGCGTCTCCTGCTCAACTCGCTGCTGTCCGCCCGCTTGTTGTGGATCAACCAGACCATAGGCCACGGCCTCAGCCTGCAGTTCCGTCTCCATCACGCGTCGCAGGGCCAGCTTACCGCGATAGAGACGCTGCACCAGCGCGTCCTCGCTCAATCCAAGCTGCTCCGCTATCTCAGCATGTGGAGATTCATGGATGTAGCGCTCGATCAGCACCGCGCGTGTCGTGGGTGGGAGCAGAGCCAGGGCGCGATCAAGCAGGTGCGCCAGTTCGCCACGCTCCAACTCGATCTCCAGATCATACGCATCAGAAGAGGGAAGGTCATCCAGATCCAGCCGGTCCTGCTCACCTTCATCCACGGCGGAAAAGGTATATTGTGTCAGGTGGGCCAGGTCGCGACCATGGCTGCGTCCCCAGCGCAGGCAGACATTGCGCGCGATCGCCGAGAGCCATTTTGCCCGCTGCGTCGCGCTATCAAGATCTTCAACGGCGAACTTGTGCCGATTGCGCCACGCCTCCAGCAGCGTCTCCTGAGCCAGATCTTCGGCGGCGCCAGGATTGCCGGTCAGGTGGGCGCAGAGCCGTACCAAGCGGGCGCGCTCCTCCGCCAGCAACTCCATAAAAGAGCTATCGGATGTTTGCGAAATGATATCAGATTTTCCTTGCGCTACCATGATATACCTTCTTTACTCCTCAACAATATAGCATTTTTTCGCAGCGCGCGTCCGCTACAGATGCTTATCGCATTCCAGCGCGAAAACCTGACACATTTTTTGAGGCTTTATTCTCTCTTATGGCGAGATGAAGTACGCTTCTCGATTGCAGTGGCAGTCATGGAAAAAAACCAATTCTTGAAGCTTGTAATAATTTTATCCAGGCTATCTGGCTGACTTTGAAGGAGCGGCAAGCCCTTGCAAAAAGCGATTATCGTCAGCGCCGTCTGTTCAACATTTAAGTCGCTACGAAAGCTACCCTGCTTCACGCCCTCCTCTAAAATAGAGTTCAGGTATGCCTGCCAGTGCGTGTCCACCTCAAGTGCCCCCGCGAGCCTCTCATCCCGGCTTGCGGCAAAAAACAACTCATTCATCACCACGAAACGCTCAGGGGTTGTACGCAGTTGGTAAGCAAGGCTGGCAAAATACGCCTCCATCTGCTCAGAGGGAGTATTTGCGCCATCACCTGCAGAAGTCCCGGGTGCGGGAGAAGTTGTAAATGCGTATCCAAGCTGCTGTGCAACCGCCTGCAAAAGATGTTCCTTGGTCGGGAAATAGTAATGTAGTGTCGCGGTATTAATACCTACCAGAGCCGCCACATCACGGGTACGTAATCCTCCAACACCTTTCTCTGCTATAAGCCGATAGGCTGTCTGAATCAATTCCTGGCGCCGCTCATCACCATGAGCCGTACGCCCTTGTTGAGCACGCCGCCTCTCTTCTAACCTTGAAGTCCCTTTTGACAAAGAAGTCGTTTTCATAGCCAGCATCTCCTCCGCTCATCAACTAGTTGGTGGAAGCATAA
This sequence comes from Dictyobacter halimunensis, assembly GCF_036245075.1. Taxonomy (NCBI): domain Bacteria; kingdom Bacillati; phylum Chloroflexota; class Ktedonobacteria; order Ktedonobacterales; family Dictyobacteraceae; genus Dictyobacter; species Dictyobacter halimunensis. The sequence continues at coordinate 2,703,243 of NZ_BSRI01000001.1, read as the reverse complement.
AAGAGAAGGGAAGAATTGTCAACCAATCAATTCAATCAACCAGATGGTTGACAAAACAGTTGGCGTATGCTATATTTTTGTCAACCATCTGGTTGATTGTCTTTTGAATGGAAAGCAATTTGCTTATAAATCGCATAAGAAAGAGATGTATGCCCATGCAGACCTGTATTACGGCACAGAAGGAAAAGATGAACGCACTGACCCGATACGAAAAATGGATGGCTGTCCTATTTATCTTTGGCACGCTGGCGGTGGTCATGACTGCGGCGGCCATCGGCTTCGCATATGCCCCACCTACAAAAAATCTGCAGCACTCACCTGGAGACTCATTCTTTTGGATAGCGTGGCTGATCATCATTCCTTCGTGGGGCGTCGCCAGCTGGCTGGTCTGGTTAAAAAGAAAAGTAACTGATATACGAGGGGCTATGGTAGTATTCTTCTGGTTTCTGCTCTCGCTGATCGCCTTTTTCCCCCAAACAGCAGCCACGAACGAAAGCGTTTTGGGCATCTTCGTTGGTGACATACAGGGCATCATCGAGAGCTGGCTGATCATATGGCTCTATTCTCGCTATTCAAAAGCCGCCCGATGGTGGCTACTCCCACTCGTGATCTGGTTTCCCATCACCGCCATTATTAAATTCATCAATCTCTAAAATCGCTATACACCAATGCAAACCCTGGGAAGTTACGCTGGATCAGGTCTGTCCATCTGGCGCATGGCGGGGTTGACGAGGAGCGAGAGGGTGGTGAGCAGGTAGAGGGCGCCCATGATCAGCAGGGTCGAGGAGAGGCCGATCCAGGCGACGACAAAGCCGCTGATAAAGGTGCCGAGCGGGATACCCGCCAGTGTCCCGGCGCTCATGGTGCCAAAGACGCGAGCGCGCATCGCCACGGGGAGCCGCTCCTGCATGACGGTGCCAATAATCGGATTGACGGCGGAGATGGCGAGCCCGGCGATGATCTGCCAGCCGATAAGCACGGGCAGGATCGGCCAGAGCAGGAAGACCCAGAAGCTGAGGGCGCCGCCGATCGTGTAGCCGATGCCATAGGTGAGGCGGCGCGGCATGCGGTGCCCAATGACGCTGAAGATCAGGGTACCAACGAAGGCCGCGCCACCCGAGGCGGCCACGATCAGGCCAAAGGGGATGGCGCTATTAAAGACGTGCTTGATATAGGCCGGCTCGACCACCGAGAAGAAGGCGCCATCGATCAGATTGGTAATCAGGATCACCACCACCAGTGAGCAGATCAGGCCGTCATGTAGGATGAAGCGCACGCCCTCCCAGAGCCGCTGCAGGTATCGCTGTTCGCCAGTTGCGGCATCATCTGGCATCGCCACGGCAACATCTGGCACCAGGCAACCAATGAGCAGGGCCGAGATCAAGAACGAGGCTGCATCCAACCACAGCAGATTGCTGGTCCCGATGATGACGATCAGTACACCTGCCAGCGGCGCCGCGATCAGGCCGGAGACCCGGTTGATGCCGTCGCTGAAGGCATTGGCGCGCTCCAGGCGCAGCCCGGCCAGCACGGCCAGTTCAGGGACCATCGAGTGGCGCGCCGTCGCACCGGGCGATTTGAGCAGGCCACCGAGAAAGACCAGGGCCAGCAGTTGCCAGAAGGCCAGCCCACCTGTATGGTAGAGCAAAGGGATCAGCAGGACGGTGAGACCGCTGGCGATATCGCCGTACACGCTGGTGCGTCTGTATCCCAGGCGATCGACCAGTGCGCTGCCAAAGAAGGCCGAGAAGACCGAAGGTAGCGTAGCGAAAAAGGCGGTAATGCCGGTCTGCGTCACACTACCGGTTGTCTGCAGGACAAACCAGGGGATGGCCAGCATTGTAAACATATCGCCCACAAAAGAGATGGCGCTGCCGATGTAAAACGCCAGCATGGGAAGCCGCTGGCCTGAGGTGGGCTCGGGATGCGTCTGCTGCTGAGGTGCCTCGATATCATTCATGATCGTCCTCCCCATAGACAGCCAGCAGACGATAGGTGGCGGCATCCGAGATGGCCGTGAACACGGCCGTATCGGTGACGCTCTCAAAGCGCGAGAGCAGCGCGGGTCGGCCCACCACCTCGATCTCCTGCCGGGGCAGCGTGCGTAGTCGGGGATGGGCGCGCAGAAAGTCCTGCCCTTGCGGTGTCTGCAGGACCAGCCCTTCCAGCGTGGTGATGCAGGCAGAGCCGCAATGCGCGCAGGGGACGAGTAGCACGTCATCGGAACAGTAGCGACTCCAACTCTTCATGTCGTCCCGGCTGCGTAGCCAGTTGGGAAACTGCTCGAGAGTAGTGATGATAGCATGAACGTCGGCTCCGCAGTATTCACAGCTCGTGATGCCCTGCTCCAGCGCGCCGCGATAATACCGATCGCACCAGGCGGCCAGCCGCGCATAGAGCGGCTTGTAGCTGTGAATCCCCTTGAGCACCGATAGATAGTTGCGATTAAACAGCTCATCGGGACCGGGATGGCAGGTGGGGCACTTCAGTAGCAGGCGTCCCTCGCTCGGCGTGCGCTTGCCCAGCAGGCGCTGCTGGCCGCAGTTGTGGCACCAGATCGGCGTGCGCTCCCACTCATCAGCGGCCGCCTGCTGGCTATATGGCAGCATCTCCTGCCGCAGTTCATGGGTAAAGAGGCGGCGCAGAAAGAGCTTGCCTCGCTGCAGACGCATCGCCAGAGCGCCGGGATTGGTACGCAGGCGGCCCGCAATCTCGGACAGGGACGACTCTTCGATATAATGCTGGATCAGCACCGCTCGCGTCTCCTCCGGCAGCAAGGCTAGGGCACGATCCAGCAGATCCGCCAGTTCCTTCCGCTCCAGCTCGACCTCGATATCCACCTCCTCGACCAGCAGATCATCCAGTCCCGGCTGCTCGCCTTCCTGATCCACTAATGATGGAGGGAACGCATAGGTAGCCTCGCGCCGCTGCAAGCGCAGCCAGTGCAGGCAGAGGTTGCGCGCGATCCCAAACAGCCATTGCTCGCGCCGATCAACATCGCGCAGCTTATTGGCATCGCGCCAGGCCGTCAGCAACGTCTCCTGCGCCAGGTCCTCCGCCGCCTCAATATCCCGCGTCACACGCGCGCAATAAAGAACCAGCCTGCGCCGTTCCTCCGCGAACGCGAAGTCCTCAGCATCAATCTCTCTATTCCGTTTCAGCATATCTCTTCTCATTTCTCGTAATCATTTACGATTATCAACAATATGTTCCACGGAACCACCGGAATATCACGCATTTTTCGCCGAAATTTCGCGCCGGGAAGATATTCCAGCATAGATTTAGCTCCTTCTCATGCGATACAATGCCTTTATAGGTTTCATCTCAATGAGACCGCGCTTATTTATAGGTTGGTTTTGCTTCTTATTAATAATGATGTAAATATGTTATACTCAAGGCTATTCAATCATCAATAGAGAAGAGGGAAAAAGTGAGTCAGGAAGCATTATCGCCCGCTGCACTGGGGTTTCTACGCGTGGCTGTGGTGGCGCCAGAGTTGCAGGTGGCCAATATTCGTTTTAATACCCGGGTCATTATCGATAGCCTGCGACAGGCGGCGGCGCGTGGGTGCCGGCTGGCCTTATTTCCTGAGCTATGCATCACCAGCTACAGCTGCGCGGACCTGTTCTATCAATCTCTCTTACAGCAGCAGGCCAGAGAGGCGCTGCTGGAGATCGCCGAGGCCGCCGGCGACGCGCAGATCGCGGCGGTCGTTGGCCTACCCATTGAGCTCGGTGGCAAGCTCTATAACTGCGCCGCGCTGGTCAGCGAGCACGTGGTCCAGGGGATCGTGCCCAAAACATATCTACCAACCAATAACGAATACTATGAAGAGCGCTGGTTCACGTCGGCCAAAGATTGTCCGCTGCAGATCATCCAGTTCGCCGAGCAGACGATTCCCTTTGGTACCGATCTCCTCTTTTCCGCGCTCAACTTTCCCGGCTGCATGCTGGGGATCGAGGTCTGCGAGGACCTGTGGGCCGTACAGCCACCCAGCGGGGATATGGCGCTGGCGGGCGCGACGGTCCTACTCAACACTTCGGCCAGCGATGAGGTATTGGGCAAGGCCGACTACCGGCGCGGCCTGGTGCAGCAGCAGGCCGCGCGCTGTCTGGCCGCCTACCTCTACGCGGGCGCGAGCGCCAACGAATCAACGACCGACATCGTCTTCTCCGGTCATTGCATGATCAGCGAGAACGGCAACATGCTGGCCGAAACGGAACGCTTCCAGTTCTCCACCCAGATGGCGGTGGCGGATATCGACGTGCAGCGCATGAACCACGAGCGCCTGCGCAACAGCAGCTTCTCGGCCGCCTCCCCCAATCAGTCATACCGCAATATCCAGTTCAACCTGCCAACTGGCGCCGCGAGCAGCGAGGAAAAACAGAAGTTGCTGCGACCTGATCTCTCGCCGACCCCCTTCGTGCCGGCCAACCCGGCGCAGCGCGCCAGACACTGTCAGGAGATCTTCCACCTGCAGTCAGTAGGACTGGCTAAGCGGCTCAAGCACACGGGCCTCACAAAGGTCACCCTGGGCCTCTCCGGTGGACTGGACTCCACTCTGGCGCTGCTGGTCACGCAGCAAGCATTCGAGATGCTGAATCTGAAACGGGACGGCATCGTCGCCATCACTATGCCCGGCTTCGGCACCAGCAGTCGCACGCTGAAGAACGCCGAGCAGCTGGCGAAGTCGCTAGGCATCACCCTGCAACGGATCCCTATCAAGGAAGCGGTCCTGCAGCACTTCAAAGACATCGGACACAATCCCAAGACGCACGACATCACCTACGAGAACGCGCAGGCGCGCGAGCGCACGCAGATCCTGATGGACGTGGCCAACCAGGTCGGCGGACTGATGGTGGGGACCGGCGACCTCTCCGAATCGGCGCTGGGCTGGTGCACCTACAACGCCGACCACATGTCCATGTACCACGTCAACATCGGCGTCCCCAAAACGCTGGTACGCTACCTGATCGAGTGGAGCGCCGACAGCGTCTACAGCGGCACCACGTCCGACGTCTTGAAGGACATCAGCGCCACGCCCATCAGTCCCGAGCTGCTGCCGCTGGGCGAGAACGACGCGCTGGTGCAACAGACCGAGGCCACCATCGGACCCTACGTCCTGCATGACTTCTTCCTCTTCTACGCCGTGCGCCACTCATTCGCGCCGCGCAAGATCTACTGGCTCGCCTGCCAGGTCTTCAAGGGCTACCACACTCCCGAAGAGATCCGGGACTGGCTGCGCACCTTCTACCAGCGCTTCTTCGCCTCGCAGTTCAAGCGCTCGGCCATGCCCGACGGCCCCAAGGTCGGCTCGGTCGCGCTCTCGCCGCGCGGCGACTGGCGCATGCCCAGCGACGCCAGCAGCGCCCTATGGATACAAGAAATCGATGCCCTCCCATCGTAGGTGCCGGGCTTGCCCCGGCTTTGCTGCGAAGCGGCCCCGCGCCCGGGCGCACACGTTTCATCAAAAATGGCATCGTTCCTGTGCAATGCAAGAACGTGCCATCCTTTGATTCATCATCTTTTGGGAATGTCACATGTTTGATGGGACGTATAACCTGATCTGGAGCATCCACATCACCTTTTTATGGCATCGAGAATGAGTGAGATAAAGCCAACAAATAAATGTCTAACAAAAGCTTATCCATAAGCTTAATTTGATTGGAATAAAATTAATAAATGTTGAGAAACAGAATAAAGTGCATCTGCTTAAGTGAGGGGTCCGTACTATAGAAGAGTAAGCGAATCGACACCTACGATTATGAAGTAGATAAGATTCACCCAGGCTCATTTATAAGTACTAGCTTTTTTTATCATACAACTATCGATACGGAGGACTCCATGGCTAACTGGTCAATCAATCGTGTGATCGCACTGGTGATCGGTATCATCTTCCTTATTCTGGGTATTGTGGGTTTTGTGACCCCGCCCGAGAACAGCACCGGTGTACAGGCCATCTTCGGCATCTTCGATTCCGATACGATCCATAATATTCTGTATGTCGTCACAGGTCTGCTGGGTATCGCGTCGGCCTTCACCGGCTATGAGCGCCGCTTCAATCAGATCTTTGGCATCGTCTATGTCTTACTGGCCCTGCTCGGACTAATCCCACAGCTCTACTTCCCGGCCGGATCGTATGGCGACGATAAAGGCCTGTTCCTGGGGCTGACCCACCTGAACGCGGGCGACCACATCCTGCACCTGATTACTGGCTTAATCGCGGCCGCCGTCGGCTTCTTCGTCAAAGGTTCGCTGAGAAATCCAGGCCCCAACGCACGTGCCCGCCAAACCTTATAACTGACACAGCACTGACGTACAATTCAAAACGTTAAAGGCCGGGCTCCTCCCGATCAAGAGGAGCCCGGCCTTTTAGTTGCTTGCTCAGCGTTTCAAATCCCGACGTTGTATAAGGTCTTTTATTCTATGCTGAAATACGCTACTATCATAGCATCATTTCATAGACGAAGCAGAGCGATAGAGATAAAGAGGTAGATTGTATGACCACTAATGATACCGAGGCGGTCCGTAAGCAGGTAAGCAAGCTGATGGCGCAGACCTTCGCGCTCGTCGAGGCATGTCCGCGTGGCCGCGTGACGACATATGGCTGGATCGGCAAGGCCCTGGGCTATCCGCGCAGCGCCCGCATGATCGGCTGGTTTATGCACGATTCCAAAGAGCATGTACCCGCCCAGCGCGTCATCAACAGCAAGGGCGAGCTCAGCGGCAGCCGCGCCTTCGGGCAGATCGGCCGCATGCGCCAGCTGCTGGAGGCTGAAGGCGTCGAGTTCATGGAAGACGGACGCGTAGACCTCAAGCGCTACGGTTGGGACCCCTCACGCGACCTGAGCGACGAGGAGCGTCAGCAGATCCTAGAGGAGGCCATCGCCAACCCGGTCGAATCCAACGCCCGCACGCTCAACATGGTGCTCACCGATCCCGCCTCACCCTTCAAAAACCAAACACCCACGTAATAAGAAACGCCTCTTCAAAAACGAACGTAATCGTAGGGACGACCTTCAACGGTCGACCGGGCCGCCAGCGCCAGCAATGGCGGCCCACGTACCCCCACGATACCGCTTCCCATGGCATCCACGATGGGAAACGTGGTTCCCCGAGGGGAACGTTCCGCACACGAACCTTTAAGCGAACGTTCCTTGCCGGGTACCACGTGGGGCGAGATGTTTTCCACGAGAAGCCGAACCGGCCGGGTACGTGGGCTGCCGTCGCTGGCGCTGGCAGCCCGGTCGACCGTTGAAGGTCGACCCTACGGGGGCGTATCACGTTGGGGGGGAGGGTTCGTGTTTCTTACATTCTGTTTGTAAATTTTGAATGATACCTCTGATACATCCTGCCTGGGAAAACCGCTCCCCATCTGATATACTCCCTGGAGAAGTTGTACATTGCGTTCGTGATCGGAGGGAAGCGATGCGTGAACCACCTGGCATTAGAGAAGAAGATCTGCGAGCCTGTTTACAGAATCAGTATGGGCTGATCCCTGCTCAATTTGAGTTTCTGCCTCTGGGACATGACTACAACGCCGGAGTGTATCATGTGGTAGACGAGCGGGGCAGTGCCTATCTGCTTAAAGCCACTACTCGCCCGCTCTATGAACCTGCCTGTCTTGTTCCCGCCTATCTGCGCGATCAAGGGATCACCGCCATTGTGGCTCCCGTTCCTACCAGGAGTGGTGCTTTGTGGACCCGGTCCGTAGAATGGACGGTGATTCTCTATCCATGGATCAGCGGGGAATGCAGCTTAACAGGAGTGACCGATGCCCAGTGGAAGGAGGTTGGCGGCATCTTCCAGCGCATTCACCAGGTCAGGCTACCCGCCGCAGGCTTTGAGTCACTGCGCAATGAGCGCTTCGATCCGACGGAATACGTCCAATGGATACAGATCTTTGAAACGCAACACCTGCAGGATCAGAGCAGCACGATTACCTCACGACGCGCCCTTCTCTCCTCCTGGAAGACCCATCAGCCCACGATCCACGCGGCTGTATCCCGACTTCAACAGTTGGCGGAGCTGCTCCAGTCGCGCACCTTCTCCTACGTTATCTGTCACGCCGACCTGCACGCGAGAAATCTGATTCGCGATCAAGCGGGGCGCGTGTTCGTGATCGATTGGGATGAAGTGATGCTCGCCCCCAAAGAACGTGACTTCATCTTTATCAGGCCACCACACGCGGAGGCATTTTTTCAAGGATACGCCAACGCAAAGATCGACTGGACCCTCCTCACCTACTATCTCTGGGAACGAGTCGTGCAAGATTTGATTTATCTGGCTCACAACATCTACTTCCGAGACGATTGGACAGAAGAGACCAGAACACAGGTCGCGCAGACATTTCACACATCCCTGCAACCCGATGCAGCCAATCTTCGCGCGGCCATCGAAGCCAGTGGCCATCTCGACATCTAACATCATCAGAAAGGCGCGTACTTTTTGTGCCTATTGCCATATCAGCCCCAAAAGTGAAGCACAAAAAGCTGTTTTCCGTACTCATCAATAGAACTATTTATATTATGCTCTTCCCTCTTTTAAGTTTATTATGTAGTTGGACCTGCTACACATTTATGCGTCAATCTATATATCAAATTAATCTTGCAACAAGGATGTGAAACAAGATATGAGCGATGGATATAGTTCGCAACAGCGCCAGGCCATCAAGCGTCACGACCCTATCTGGAGATCGCTGCGCATCGAGCGCATCGTCAGTATTATTCTGGGATTTATGTGTGCAGGCTACATCGTTTTTGATATCCACGTGTACAGGGAGATTGCGCAGAACAATCCAATAGGCCTCATCGTATTTTGCATTCTCTTACTACGGCTTATCTTCAAACAAGTGTGGCAAGAGCGGCACTGGTTACGCATTGGGGAGCGCCGCCTGTACGCCTTACACAATGATGTGTCGGTGGGGGGACAAATAGCAAAACAGACCGCCACACAACCAGTTGATCTACCTCTTGTGGTAGCACTAGACTGGAGGCGCGATGTACTTATCATTATTGGTGTAGTGCTGGCAACCTTTGCCGTAGCGATAGTAGTAACAGAGATTCTCTGGCCAGGAACCTCTAACCAGAACGTGTTTATCATTATAGTGTTCTCCACAATTATCCTTTTTACGGTTGTCTGGCTATTGGCATCATGGGCATACCAGGCATACTTCCTGCGGCAGCGCATCGAGGTCAGCGAGGAGGGCATCACGACCCGCTTCCGGGGCCAGGAATACAGCATACGCTGGCAGGATGCACACATCTTTGCACAGTATCGATCAGGCGTCATGGCGCAATCCAGGCAAATCTTTGAACTCTGCAACGAGCAGGTCATCGTACGCTGGTCCCAGCACGAGTTCCTGGGCAACTTTTTGCTGAAGACTGTAAGTAACGTCAGCGATCAGCATGACTACAACTGGCTGATCGGGCGCGTCAACGCACTGGTATCCGAACACACCCGCCTGCCCCTGCTGCGCCTGGACAACACCTCGCCAATCAAGCTCAATCGCCAGGTCCGCGAAAGCCTGCACACGTTATCTTATGAAAGCGCGGACACCACTCCACCACTGGCGCAAGACGATCCGCTGGTGCAGCGCATACAGTGGAGTGGTCAGAGCGGCCTGGTAGTCTTGATAGGGATCGGGATCAGCCTGCTGATGGTCATTTATGGCGTGCTCAGCCTGACTCATAGCCTGTTCATGCCAGCGCTGCCGGGCTTCGGTAATGCCTTCTGGCTAGTCATAGGAATCCTGTTGTTCATCATGCTGGTGCTATCAGCGGTCATCCTACTGGCCAGCCAGCGCTACTGGCAGCATCTGAACTGCCAGCGCCAACGAGCGATCCAACAACCAGATGCCTTTCTGGCGCAATCGCAACCCATCCACATCGTTGAACCACCCCAACCGGTCAGCCTGATCATTCGTCCGAGAGCCTATCGCCTATTCATCATGTTCTTTATAGAAGGCTTCTTTCTTGGATCACTGCTGAACAACAGCCTATTCAACGCCATCATTCACCAGCGCCTGGCGCTATCAGGCCTGATATCTCCGTTCATTTTCGCCCTGAGTCTAGGCATCTTCATGACACCGTTTATCCAGCGCTCCACGCAGCAACGCATCGAGGTCAACGCCCAGGGCATCTCGACACGCCTCAACATGATCGACAGCCATATCAACTGGCAGGATGCCCGCCTGTTCACGCGCTATCGAATTCTGCAGTTATTCTCAAAACCACCACGCAGCCAATACTATGAGATCGCGAGCCAGCAAACGGTCGTGCGCTGGCTCGCCAACCGGAGCCGCGTCGCCACCGTCACCACTCAGCCAAAAATGAACCAGCAACAATACGAGCTATGGCTACGAGATCTCTCCAGCTACATCACACAGCGCACCAACCTGCCCCTGGTCGACCTGGACGGTACCCCTATGTCACCAGAAGAAAAATAACGTGCAAAAAATAGAAAGAATACAATCATATGGTTGATAATAATTTCAGAGATACAACTTTTGTGCCAGAAGACCCGCAACTGGTGACATACAGCAGCAGCAATTTTAAGGTTGTAATCATTATGTATGCCGTCGGGTCTTTTTTTTACTTACCTGCATTATTCGCTCTTTTCTTACCAGGAGGATTTCAATTAATTTATGCTCTTAGACTTATCACTTTATTCAGTATTCCCTTATTAAATTTCTTGACGCTTCTTTATAGTTCTTACTTACCCTCACGGTACTGGCGCAGATTACAACAGAAGCGACAATTGGCATTCGAGCAGTCAGAAAACTATCTAGCCTCATACCAGCCCGCTGCATTCTCCGAACCACCCCGACCTGGTAGAGTCGCCATTATCACAAAAAAAAGCGCTATATCGCTGCTCCCCTTGTCATATAGCTTTATCTTAATGACGGTGATGTGTTTGTTGTTTTTCAATACATCTCTGCCTATGGCATTGTTAATCGGGGTCATAACCGCTGCTCTGCTATGTATAGCGGTTCTGGTTACAGTATATGTACAGCGCAACAAGCCGAAATGGCCCTATGTCGAGGTATCCGAGGGTGGCATCGCTGCGGCGATGGATAAGATTAGAGAACCGTTGCTATGGCAGAATATCTACTTCTTCGCGACTTATAAAGGACCTCCCACACACTTTGCGCTCTCTACCAGCAAGCATGCCCGATATTATGAGTTGGCCAGTCCGCAACGCATCATCCGCTGGCGCTACCAGCCCAGACTTGCACCACAGATGACCACCCGACCAGAACTCGATCAGCAAGCCTATGATCGCTGGCACCAACAACTGCTCGGCTACATTCGCGAACGCACCAGCCTGCCCCTGGTTGACTTGGACAGAGTACCTGTGCAAGCGGGGAAGAAATAAGAAGGACAGTTATGCTCAACTCACGAATCAAGAATCGCTAGAACAAGAATATGGAAACAATTAATGAAGCACTCAAATAAGTTACCCAATGCGGCCCAGCGCAAAGAGATCAAACGCACCGATCCGATCTGGTGGTTTATGCGCATCCAGCGCGTCGTGAACATCTCCCTGAGCATCCTCATTCTAAGCTGGACTGGATACTATCTATCAACACACCCAAGGCTCATCTCCATCATATCTTCCTTTTTCACTTTATATATGCTTCTACAACCAACTGTTATCAACCACATCATGAACGAACGACACTGGCTACGCATCGGTATGCGCCGACTGGATATTCTCCACAATGGTGAGTCCCCACAGATTCAATCGGTCAGGCTTATGCCGACCAAGCTAGCACCTTTGCCGCTCGCCGTATCCCTGGACTGGAACCGCCGCACCATTCTTATTACCGGTATAACGTTCCTTATCCTCTTACTACTAGACCTCTGGGGATATATAGTATGGGGATTCGATGGCAACGGGGGCTATTACGTTTTTGCAGCTATAGTTGGTCCCGTACTCCTCTTTTTATTACTCATTCTTTTACTGGCTTTAGCTTACCATGCATATTTCTTGCGACAGCGTATTGAGGTGAATGAAGAGGGTATCAAGACCTCCTATCAGGGCAAGGAATGCAGCATGCGCTGGGAAGATGCTCGCCTGTTCGCTCAGTATAGCAGCCGTGCTACTGGAGGCAGACAAACCTTTGAGCTGTCCAACGAACAGGTCATTGTGCGCTGGTCCAAGGAGGGAATAACGGGAAACTACCTCTTGAAGGCGGCGAACAACTTCGCCGACCACAACTATTATGACACCCTGATCGAACAGGTCAACGCCCAGGTGGCCGAACACAGTCACCTACATCTGCTACGCCTGGATACATTGAAGTCAAATACAAAGGCAGTTCGGTCACGCTAACACATATCTCTGTACTTTCTGTCCGCCAAATAAATGTAGAAAGACAGGCTACGATGTTCGAGCATAACTTACGCAATACACCCTTTGCGCCGAGAGATCCACAAATAATAGGGCGAAATCAGAAGTCAATTACTATTGGGCTGATTTCGAGTGGCATCCCTGCTGCGCTATACCTGCTCATTCTAACGCTGGCGCTGGCATTTGGTCTGTTTAACATAACCGCAACGCTCAGAATAGCTGCTGTATCATTGATTTTTCTCTGCAATTTCTGGATGTATTTTTATAATTTATATCGGCCATTGCGTTACTGGCGCCGATTGCAACAGAAAAGACAGCTAGCCTTCACGCGACCCGAGAATTATCTCGCGTCAGACCAACCCGCTTCATCCCCTCAGCCGCCCCAACCTGTTAGGGTTGCTACCCGGATACACATAAGCGAGCTATTGATTGCCCTACCATACGCCTTCTTTTATATAACCATGATAGTTTTTGTGTTTTCCGCCCCCTCTCTACTTATTGCTTTACTGATAGGAGTCGCGGCTACCCTGCTGGTCGGCATATTGCTTCTCGTTATTGCATATCTGGGAAGGAACGAAACGCAATGGAACTCTAAAGAGATATCCGAAGCCGCTATCACCATCAGGATAAGTAAGGTCAGAGATTCAATGCCGTGGCAGGAGATCTGCTTCTTCTCAACTTACAGAGGGCCATTTAACCTCTTCGACCTCACTCCCAACCGGCACAGCCGTTACTATGAATTAGCCAGCCCGTACCGGATTATCCGCTGGCGCCACCGGCTCAGAATCAATTCACAGATGCCAACCCGGCCCGAACTCGACCAGCAAGCCTATGATCGCTGGCACCAACAACTGCTCGGCTACATTCGCGGACGCACCGGCCTACCCCTGGTCGGCCTGGACAGAGTGCCAGTGCCAACTGGCAAAAGATAAATACATGCTTTATATGTGGATAAACATTGGTATCTCGGTAAACAGAGAGGTAAAAACAAATCATGGGTCATAGCAACCGTTTATATAATGCGGCCCAGCGACGGACGCTCAGGCGGCTCGATCCTATTTGGAAGTTTATGTACATTGAGCGTGGCATACATATCTTCCTGGCTTTGTTCTGGCTGGCATTCATGATCATAGGAAGAGTACTAATCCAGACAGAGAAGCAGACAATTGTATTCATTGCCTATAGCTGCCTCATAAGCTTTTATCTGTTGCAAACAATCCTTACTCAGATATTTGAGGAGCGACACTGGCTGCGTATTGGTGCGCGCCGCCTGTATGCCTTGCATAATGAGGTTCAACCGCTAAGGCTGACTGTAAAAAATCCTCCGCCAGTGCCCATGAAGCTCCCATTTGTAGTGTCCCTGGATTGGAACCGTCCGGTGGTCATCCCGCTAACCATCTGCTTTTGTCTGCTGGTAGTATTGCTCATTACAGCTCCTTTCTGGCCAATAATGAGGTTGGATAACCATTCACCGGGTTCCCTTGTTGTATTCGTGCTGCTCTTCATCATAACTATATTAATACTTGCGCTCTTTTTTCAAGCGTTTTTCGCACGGCAATCCATAGAGGTCTGCGAGACGGGCATAAAAACACGCTACCATGGGCGGGCGTTTAGCATCAGCTGGCAGGACGCACAGGTCTCCGGGCGGTATCTGGCAGGCCGCTATCTGATGGGCCGACAAACATTTGAGCTATCAAATGAGCAGGTCATCGTGCGCTGGTCTTATGTAGATGCCTTGAGCAAGTTATTGCTAAAAGCGATGAGCAGCGAGGCCGACGACCTGAAGTATAATCGGCGTGTTGAGCAGGTGAATCTGCTGGTGGCCGAACACAGCCATCTACCACAGGTGGGCCTCGACAACATCACAACGTTCCGCTTCACCCCCGAGGTGCGCCAGCGCTTGCAGGAACTTTATCCTTCTTAAGAGAAACACCATCGGCTGGACAGCGTGCCGGCACCAACCAGGAAAAAATAAACATGCCAGGCGGCTACTCGATCCTTAAGGGGCCACGCATCACGCTCTCACGCATCTCTTCTACCGAGCCAGCAGGTACATATTCGACCCACCAGGTGACGCCCGCCTCGGCCAGTACCTTCATTAAGGCGCGATCGTGCTCCCAATCTGCCGAACGGCTGCGACCTCCGAGCTTAATCTCATATGGCTCGTTTCGTGGTTGTTCGCCGCGGTGGGCCTCCATAAACGCCTTGAGTTCGCGCACCTCATCGGGGATCCAATCACTGGAGTCTCCCGGTTCATGCTGCTTGTAGAGACAGCACCCATCATAGCGCGCCGCCCGCAGCGAGGGACCTTTCAGCGGCCAGCCTCCACCTACCAGGATGGGGATACGCGGTTTCTGCACCGACGTGGGCAAAAAGGTCATCTCCTGCACCTGAAAATAGTGCCCCTGATAGCTGAATGGCTCTCCACTCCATAGTCCCACGATGATCTCCAGCGCCTCATCCAGCATCTTCGCCCGCTCTCTGGCATCTCTTACCTCATTGACACGGCTGAAACCGGCCTCACCCGCATCCCCTGAGCCAACACCCAGAATAAAGCGTCCATTGGATAACTGATCGAGGGCGACTGCCTCGCGAGCCACCTTCCATGGTCGTCGCCTGGAGAGGGGCGTCACCGAGGTCCCTAACCAAATCTGTTTTGTGCCAACGGCTATCGCCGCTAGAGCGATCCATGGATCACAGGTTGGGACCGCCCCATCGCTCTGGTGCACAATGTAATCCTCGACAAAAACTCCATCCCATCCCGCCGCCTCCGCCAGGCACCCCAGTTCCGCCAGCACGCGTGCATCCCCGCACACCCCTCCATTTGGGAGAGAAAGACCATACCGCATCATAACCTCCTCTGAGAGAGAAAACCTTATTCCATAATACTCACTCCCAGCAGTATATCTTCTCCTCATGACATCTCCTGTCATATTTGCCCGAGTGAGCGCGAGAAACAGGAAGGGAACGTTATTGTAGCGGCAACCTTCAACGGTACTTTGAAGCACATTACGTGAGTTGGCGCAGCATTGTATTGCTACGCCAAAGAGGCCGAACCTCGCACGGCATGTGCGACACTTCACCCGCGTAATCTCAACAGCTGGCACTTTCAGTTTATCTGATCCGCTCCCACTGAGGGAGAGATCAGGGAGCTGCCCCTGCCCCACCAGATGGGGGCACGTAGGATAAGGAGGGTAATCAAAACCAGTATCGCAATACCGTAGATGCCAACTCCAAAGGAAAAGACGGGGTTGAACGGCTTGTAGTCCAGAGTGACAATGAAGCCCGTCGTCTGGTCATCAGGGGCGTGCAGATAAGCGGCAAGCAGGATGCTGCCCGACCTGAGCACGGCGAAGCCCAGGACAACGGCAAAACCAATCAAAAAAGAGCACGGTGAGCAGCAGGCACATATAGTGGAATCATCCTGGCTTCCATTTATCATGTACCGATTGGTGTGCGCGCATTTTCTCTGAAGATGTGTTACGGCCGACATCCAAACGTGTGGCAGCCAGATGGGTGCATGCTCCCACTCCCAAAAATCGTCACTATCAGAGGCAGTCCCACCCCCAGCAAGAACAGCAGCCCCAGGAGCGTGATCAGGAACCATTTGGCCTGAGGATGACCGAAATTCAGGGTCCACCCGAAACCAAAACGTTTGGGAACAAATAAATCAGAATCGTCAGGATTGTTGTACCACAAGTCTGCATACCAGTACCGATCATCATCGTGGAAAACAGGATGGGAGGGCTCCCAATCGGCAGGTGTTCTCATAGGTGTCCACGGCAGCTTTGGATGCCAGAACAGAACAAGCATGATAGCAAACAATATCCCACAGATAAGGAAGAAAACGGGCCAGGATATATTCATCTCTGCAACTCTTTCAAGACTAGTCACAAACCTAATATGTAGATTTTCGAATACAGAACCCTACCATTTACCGTGACGCTCTAGCAAAGTCGGATGCGCGTTTTCAGGAAAACTTCTGCGTTCTCCTACCCTCTGGCCGCCTCCTTCACACGTATCGCTTTCGCAATGGAGTCTCCAATAACGTGCAGGACAAGATCTGCGCTGAAGTGGGCCACCATCGCCGCTTCCAGACCATACTGCCAGAAGAGATAGCCGAAAGCGACGCCAGCGATGCCGTTGAGGAGAATGGCACGCCCAATCAGCAAAGGGGTTAACTTGACCAACGTAGCCGTGGCCGGCAGGTGGCCCAGGCCAAAGATTATTGCCGCCAGAATGTTGGCGAGCCACAATGCCCCGAGCGTTGGTTTACCATCCGGTACATGCCAGACCAGGCCGATAAGCCAGGCCAGCAAAGAAAGCAAGAATAGGCGACACAGCAGCTCCTCAGCAGTACCACCGTAGAAGCACGCCAGGAAACGTTTCCACAAGGCGGGAATTGGAAAGGTGGTGCGCATAACCTGCGGCAGGCGCGGCCAGAAGACAGTAATCTCCAGGAGCAAGAGGACCGCAGCAGGGGCTATCCCTAAGATCAATGCCGGTGCGATGATCCCCTGCGCCTGAGTCGTCACCGCCTTGCCAGCCAGCAGGCCTTCGATCAATGGTGCACCCAGACCGATATGATGCGCAATGAGCAATCCCAGGCCGGTCGCCACGGCCATGAGGACCAAGCCCTGCGTCCCCTGCAGCAGCGCGAGTACCCAGGGAGGTTGATGCATCCGCGCCTCAGCCTTTTTAAATGCATCGTGGTTCAGTTCCAGCGTGTAGGGGGTAACACAGACGATCCCAAGCAACGCCGCGCCGCACAACAGCGCAAATTCAGACCAGGAGAAACTGAACATACTGTCGCCTCATTTCTGTCTTTCAAGAGATACTGTCGGATTCGTGCTCATCGTTTGAGGTCTCTTCACGTTCCAGATCAGGAAAGGAAATAGTGGTAAGCAAATATCGACGGCGACCAGGAGCAGGTGCTTGCTTGAGCCAGGGCAACAGAACAGCGTTAACCTCCTGACCAAATCGGACATACTCTTCATCGCTCAAATAGACGGCATGCTGGTGGTATCCGGCATCCGTATAATAGCCGCCTTCTTTAAGATCAAGGTAACGAGCATGGTCACCAATGAGCTTGGAGGCAAAGGCGAGAAAGCATTGCATCAACTCCTCTTTCGATGCGGTCGCGACCTCCTCAGGACTCAGGAGCGTAAAGGTGTCCGAGATAGCATAGACCTTTTCGTGTAAGGTACCACGAACAAGGCGCTCTTCAACGACCTGAGTGACCCCGGCCTCGGTAAGCAGGTTGAGATGATGATAGAGGGTCGCCGGAGCCACATCTTTCAGTTCAGCAGCAATTTGTTTGGGCGTACATTTTCGGTCGTTTAAAACGAGAATCACGCGCATCCTGACCGGATGGAGAATCAAGTCCGCTCTCTTCAAAAAACACCTCTCGTTACAAAATTTTAGAACGTCCTCAAATACGAGGATAACATAAAAATTTGAAGAATGCAAGAAAATAGGGAGCCATGAAGGGTAATGTAAGAGCAACAGGGGTGTATGCGTCCCTGTTGCTCTTACATAGATGCATTATTTAATATCAAGCAAAAAGAGAAATAATTGTTATTTCTTTTTTGCGTGATAAGGGAAGCAGGGCAAGCCCCGCAGTTACGATTACACCTGTCCCCAGGTGAATTTCTCCCAGCCCTGGATCTGGGTTACCATGGCTTCCAGAGGGGTGTTGGTCTGGTCGGTGCGGGCGCTGACGTAGTCGTTGTTGGCCTGGGCCTGCAGCGCGATGGTGCCATCGCTTTGCGGGAGCCACTTGAACTCCTCCCAGAGCTGTACCTGCGTGACGCTGGCATCAAGCGGATTATTGCTCTGGTCGATGCGCGTGCTGGCGTAATCTCCGTTGGCGTGGGACTTGAGGGCGATCAACCCGTTACCGGCGTCGATGACGTCATACTCTTCCCAGGCCTGCACCTGCGTCACCATGGCTTCCAGTGGATTGTTGCTCTGGTCGATGCGAGCACTGACGTAGTTACCGTTGGTGGCCTTGAGCCAGATGGTCTTGCCAACGGGCGCGCCGGAGCCGCCACCGGACTGGGTGCCGCTCCACTTAAAGGTGGCCGCCGCCCCCGCCGGCAGGGTATAGGAGAAGTTTTCGCCTCCCCACTGCACATTGAAGGACTGGCTGCTGGAGGCGGAGTTGTAGGCGACCAGCACCTTTGAGCCATCAGGATTCTTGAACGCGACGTCCTGCACGCCATTGCTGCCAGCGCTGGAATCGATGTGATAGGCGCCGGGAGCCACAAACTTGCTGGCCTGACCCAGGCCGTAATAGTCCCCGTTGTAGGTGACGTTGCCGCTATTCTGATCCACGCTCACCACGCCACGGCAGGTCGAGCAGGCCGCGCCGGTCCCCAGGTTCGGCTGACCATTTGGATCGAGCACCATCCCCCAGCGCACCACCGACTTGCCCCAGTTGCGCACCACGCCGATCAGCAGGGACATCGTATTGGGGAAGCCATTGCTGTTCTCCCAGGTGCCACCGGAGCACTCGGTCTC
The DNA here is from genome assembly GCF_036245075.1 of Dictyobacter halimunensis. Classification (NCBI taxonomy): domain Bacteria; kingdom Bacillati; phylum Chloroflexota; class Ktedonobacteria; order Ktedonobacterales; family Dictyobacteraceae; genus Dictyobacter; species Dictyobacter halimunensis. The sequence continues at coordinate 2,684,367 of NZ_BSRI01000001.1, read as the reverse complement.
CCATGCGTCCTTGTTGGGGAACGAGTTGTGGACCGTGGTCTGCGCGTCGACGGTCCCGCCGTAGCAGTGCCAGGCGGTCCCGGCAGTATAAGAACTGGCGCTGGAATCACTCAGGATAGTGGTGGGATAGCCTGGCTGATCCCAGTTGTGGTCGTAGCCCAGGATCCTGGTGGTAATGCCGTTCTGGGCGAAGGTGGGTCCCAGATTGTTCTTGATAAAGTTGGTCTCATCCGAGGCGGGGAAGGACATGCCGGGATAGCCATTGGGCACGTAGAGGGGCTCGTTCTGCGGCGTAATGGCGTAGATCGGTATCCCCTGCGCCTGGTAGGCCTGCACATACTTCGTCAGATAGCTGGCGTAGGGACCATAGGCGCTACTGTTGAGCGTGCCGCCCTCCATGGAGCCGCTCGACTTCATCCAGCCCGGTGGGCTCCAGGGTGTGCCCATGATTTTAATCGAGGGATTGATCTGCAGGGCCTGCTTGAGCACAGGAATAATGTAGGCGGTGTCGTGGCTGATCGAGAAATGGGCCAGGAAGGGATCGGTCTGGCCGGCGGGCATGTCGTCGTAGGAATACTCGCCCACCGTGGGAGCCGGCGGCGTCAGGTCCGAGGCTCCGATCGGCTGGCGCAAGAAGTTCAGGCCGATGCCGCTCGACGTGCTGAAGAGATTGTTCATCAGGGTTGAACGCTGGCTGCTACTCATCTTGTTATAGACCAGCCAGGCGCTGGAATCCGTAAAAGATGCGCCAAAGCCATCCATCTGCTGATAGGTCTGATTCTCGTTGACGGTAATCACATTGCCGCCGCCGCTACCGTTGGCGAAGGTTAGATTGGCCTGCGGCGCCAGATGTGTGCTCAGATCGCCCGTGGTCAGCCAGACATTGACCGTTTCGCCGGCCGCGTGAATTGGCGGCGGACTGGAGAAGATGGCCACAATACTCAAGAGCAGGACGGTACAGATTACGGCGATGTGGAGGGTGCGCAAAGACACATTGCGCGCAAGGGTCGACCAGTACATACTAATCCTCCTTGAAATACATGTTGGTCGCACAACCAGGAAGAAAAAAGCCCGATGGCTAGCTATATCAAGCAACCACGTAGAGAGTATCCAGCTCTCTTCATATGGGGGCACGTGAGCGCCCCCGCACGCGCGTCCGCTATGCGGCCGCACTGTTTTTTTGTGTTGGTGCATGCGGTGCGCGGATGCGCACCGCATGCACCAACACAGCACTGACTCGTGAGCACCGCAGGTGCGAAAACGCATGCAGGCCGCAGGCGATGATTATGAGAGTCAAACACACTCTACAGAGTTGCCAGAGAAATGGATTGCTGTGTGTCATTGGTAGGGATATCAGAAGTTAGAAAGCTTTCGTGCGCGAGCAGGGCCGCACCGATACTGCCAGCATCCTTCCCTAGCTGACTGACAAGTATCTGGGTCGCCTCAAACGGCGCCGCGAGCGCGTAGCGAGCGACGCATTGCCGCACCTGCGATAAAAGATATGGTCCCAATAGGGTCCCGACCCAGCCGCCCAGGATCATGTATTGCGGATTGAAGAGATTCACGAGGTTCGCCAGGCCAGCTCCCAGGTAGTGAGCGGTATCATGCAGGACCTCGATAGCCGCTCCATCGCCATGCTGGGCCGCCGCGAGGATCGCTGTGAGGGCCTGCATCTCATCCTCTGCCGAGGAAAGGAGGCTGCTGGATGCGCTTTCTCGGAAGCGGCGGATAATCGCGGTCGCGCCAATGTACGCTTCGAGGCAGCCGCGATGCCCACAACGGCATGGAGCCCCATCCAGAGCCACTACCGTATGGCCCCATTCGCCAGCGCTATTCGTCTTGCCGCGATACAAGGTACCTTCATAGATGATGCCCGCGCCAACGCCGGTCCCCAGGTTCAGCACGATCATCGTCTCATCTCTCGTCACCGCCTCCCGTTTATGCATCTCGGCCAGGGCCATGGTTTTGGCGCCATTGTCCAGAAACAGCGGGATGCGCAGGGACTGGCCAATCAACGCCTTCAGGGGCACGCGTTGCCAGTGCCACGCTGGAGCCAGAACGGCATCATTATCGGCATGATCTACCAGCCCCGGCACGCCCAGGCCCATACCCAGCACTTTCTCAGCAGGGATAGCTAAAGCGGTCAGCAACGAGGTAACGCCCTCGATCACATATTGCACAGCCTTCTGGGGATGATTCTCTTCGCCATACAGAAAAAAATGGGCGGTGCGCAGGTTTCGCAGGGTTAGATCAAAGATCTCCACCACCACATCGGTCTCGCCAATCTCAACACCCAGGAAATAGCCATACTCGCGATTGAGACGGAGCAGCACCCGTGGCCGGCCACCATCCGAAGCTTCCAGCCCGGCCTCCAGCAGAATACCCTCGGCCAGCAGTTCGGTCACAACGTTCGTAACGGTAGCGACGCTTAAGCCACAGCTCTGGCTCAATTGCAGGCGGCTGATAGCTCCAGCGCGATAGATCGCGTGCAGCACGGTGGATCGATTAACGCGCCTGACGTCGCGCGATGTCAGCCTGGCTGTTAGCAAATCCTCTACTCCTCGTGCAGAAAATTTAATACAATAGAGTCGAAAACAAGTTCAGAATGGCGTTATCGCGATATGATTAGGAGAATCGTGGTAAACGGAATACATTGATAAGATAATATTACCCTTAATATAAGACTTAAATTAAGTCCTGTCAAGGATCATTGACTGCTACAATGAGTTCACCAAAACAAGCTCAGAAGCAGGAATAATCTCCACCATCACGCCTTGGTCATAATGATGGCCTATTTTTGTGCGTTTGATATGGAGGAGAGAGACCAGACCAATTGAAGGGGAAGCCAACAGAAAAAGAAAGGGGGTAGACCCATCTGTAAATGCCTACGAAGTGAGCAGGTCTGGCCCTCAAACATGGATCTGCCCACGAGAGGGATGGTGTAGTCCTACATGAGCATCTCGTGGGAAGAGCTGGAATTACGTCGGCATTAAGAGTTAGAGGATTTATCCGAGTACTTGGTTATCGTAATCTCGCTTACCCCAGGTTTGTGTGTGGAGCGTGTTCCGCCGTGAATTTGCTTTAGATCATCATCCGTCAGTTCGGTCACGGCTTTGCGTTTTTTCTCTGGAATAGTTGTCTGCTGAGCCTGGATCTGTGTGTCTTTTTGTTTCTTAGCCATGTTTGAAGACCCTGTCTTTCTTAGGATATTTCTAAAGCGTTTAATAATTCCATCTAACATTGCCAACTTTCTATAATTATATTTATTTTTTGAGGCTTTGTCTATGAACTAATGCACAGACAGGATCATTCAAATCTCGCTCCTTGTCAGAGTTGGTGCCCTACTTAGAGCAAGTTAACGGTATCAATAATTGGCGGCATCTTCGGGGGAATGGCCACGCTTATGGATCAGCATGGTGCGTTCAAAGCTCATCACCTCGACGCCGTTCTGGTTGAGGCCGCGCGTGGACACGGTGACGATGCCCTGGGTGGGACGGCTCCTGGACTCCCGCTTCGACAACACCGTAGATTCCGCGTAGAGGGTGTCGCCGGCAAAGACGGGATGGGTGGCCCGTACCTTGTCCCAGCCCAGGTTCGCCACCACCTTCGCGCTGACGGTGCGCACGCTCATGCCGGTGAGCAGCGCCAGCGTCAGGGTGCTATCCACCAGCATCTTCTTCCACTCGGTCTGCGCGGCGTAGGCGGCGTCGAAGTGAACGGGCTGCACATTCATCGTCAGCAGCGTCATCCAGATATTGTCAGCATCTGTGATGGTGCGGCCCGGACGATGCTCAAACGTATCGCCCACAACGAAGTCCTCATAATAAAGGCCAGAAGTTTCTCGGTAACGTCGGGGACCGATCTCGCGATAGGCCGATATCTGCTCCGATTAATGTAGGAAAACGTATGCACGCATCGCTTTCCTGCGTCTTTCGTTGTTGCTGCTTCATCCGTAGGTGCCTCAAGACCAGGCGGCCTTTTTGGTCTTACCCCGCGTCCACAGCCAAGTTTTCGTCTTCGCCCGAGCCAGTACCGGAGACGGCTTGATCAATGAGCCCGATCAAGCGCAGGGCTTCTCGAAGGACATTCTGACCAGCATTGTGGTCACGATCCTGGGGAAAGTGAACATAGGGGCAGGAGGGATTCTGGCACACAAAGATGCGATCTTTGAGAGTCATCTGCTCCCACGTCCACCCACAACAGTGGCAGGTCTTACTAGAAGGAAAGAAACGATCGACCTTGATCACCTGTCCACCTCGTTGGGAGGCCTTGCTTTCCAGCAGGCGCACCAGCGTGCCGAGCGCGGCGTCAGAGAACGCGCGGGCCAGCCGTCGGTTTTTGAGCAGCCCCTTGAGATGCAAGTTCTCTACCCCGATGATACCATAACAGTTCACCAGCTTGGTCGAGAGCTTCTGCAGGACATCCTGGCGCAAGCACACAATCTGGTAGTGCAAACGTGCCACCTGCCTGCGCGCTTTTTCCCGATTCTTCGACCCTGGTTTTCTCCGATGCAGGCGTTTGTTGGCCTGGCGCAGTTTCCCCAGTGCGGTTTTGAGAAAGGCTTGGTTCTCGACTTGCTCTCCCGTACTTAAGGTCGCCAGGCGGTTCAATCCGACATCAATGCCTACCGCTGCCGCTTTCTTTTCAGGGATCTTGTCAGGCAATTCGACCTGAATGCTCACGAACCACCAGTCGGCGGTCTTGGTGATGCGTGCACCGAGAATTTTCCCCTGAAAGCGAAGATTCTCGGCCATATTGACCCATCCGAGCTTGGGAACCCAGAGGCGATGATCCCTCAACTCAAATTGGTCGTTGGAGAGATAGAAGCTCGGCTTGCTGCGTTTCTTGCTCTTGAACTTCGGGCGGCGAGCCTTGCCGGTGAAGAAGGCGGTAAAGGCTTTGCCCAGATCGAGAATGGGTTGGTCAGAAGCGTTCTTGGTGACCTCCCATGTCCAGGGGAATTGTTCCCGTCGGATCGCGTTAAAGTGCTTCTTGAGCTTGAGAGCGGTCGGTTTCTCCCCAACGTCATAGCGCCGATTCCACTCGGACAACGCCCAATTCCACACGAAGCGGGCCACTCCTGCGGCGCGTGCCAAGGAGTTGGCCTGTTCTGAAGTGGGATGCAACCTGATCTTATGAGCGCGAATCATGCGTTTTTGCTCGTTCTCCTATCTGGTATTGCCTCAGTATAGAGCAAATGTTCTCTCTTGTCAAGAAACCAGGAAACGTGGCGTTTGGCCTCGTATTGATCCTTTTTCCATACCTTTTTGGAAACAGTTGCATTCTCTTTATCCATGCCTTCTCTATCTCCTTCTTTGTAATAGTATGGTGTGCGCATTACCGCTGCTTACGGATGCCCTAAGAATCTGCACGGATGCTGGCGATGGCCGCGCGGAGCGTTTCCTGTACTTGCTGCCGGGCGGCTTCATTCTGGTAGCGCTGCCTGGGCCAGAAGAAGCCTCGCAGCCCATCCTTGCGGTGACGCGGCACCAGGTGGATATGCACGTGGGGCACGCTCTGGCTGACATGGTTATTGAGGGCCACAAAGGTGCCATCGGCGGCCAGGCCCCCTTCAATGGCCCGCTCAAGCAGTTGCGCGTTCTGAAACAGGGGGCCAACCAGCTCGGCGGGGAGATCGGCGAGCGTCTCATAGTGCTCCCTGGGCACTAGCAGACAGTGTCCAGGGAACACAGGCCTGTGGTCTAAAAAGGCCACGGAGATATTATCTTCAAAAACGAGCGAGGCCTTTTCCTCACCCTGGATGATGCGACAGAACAGACATGTTGTGCTGGTATACGGTAAACGATCCTTCGCGTCCGGCATATGCGCCTCCTTGTGCCTGAAAAGTTTTCTGTATTGATAACAAAAAGTCGTCTCCTCTCTCAAGCTTGATGACACGCACCGGCCCTCTGCAACGCTATACTATTACAATACGTTGCAGCAACAACGTCGGCGGTCAGCGCCGGCGCCAGTGGTAAAGAAGACGGAGGGAAGGGACAGCATGAACCTCGACGCAGCTCATGAAGAAAGCAGAAAGCCAGGCGACCTTGTCTTTGTGGTACAGAAGCACCAGGCATCCCATCTTCACTACGATTTTCGGCTGGAACTCGATGGCGTCTTGAAGAGCTGGGCCGTGCCGAAGGGACCCTCGCTCAATCCAAACGATAAACGGCTGGCCATCATGGTAGAAGATCATCCCTTCGAGTATCGCACCTTCGAAGGTGTGATTGCGCAGGGCGGCTATGGAGCCGGCGAAGTCATCGTCTGGGACCAGGGCTACTACCGGCCTCTGACAGGCCAGACCAGAGACGCCATGCAGGAACAGCTAAGAAAGCAGCTCGACCAGGGTGCGCTCCATTTTCTGCTCTACGGAGAAAAACTGCAAGGTGAATTCACGCTCATCCGCTCAAAACGCATGGGCGAGCAGAGCTGGCTCCTGATCAAGAAACGCGATCAATACGCCTCTCAGACCGACATCCTCCAGCAAGACCGATCAGTCATCACCGGAAAACGGCTAGGTGAAATCACATAATGCCACCCCCCTTTTTGCCGGTAAAATCTTGAAAATAGGCTTTAAATCCGGTACGCTAAGGGGAGCATGTCTCTGCGAGAGAGCATGCTTGTCCACTCCTTCTAACCACGTAGCAAGAAAGGATCATCCATGTTCCCATTCAAATTGGCGTTAAATGCATCCACACTATTTCCGTTTCATCTCCCCGTTAAGCAACAGATGCAGGTTGCGGCCGAGGCTGGCTATGAGGGCGTTGAGCTCTGGATGCGCGATATCGAGCACTATCTGGCCGAGGGGGGAAATCTCCAGGATTTGAAGCGATATGGGGACGAACTGGGGATCTCCATCGTCAATTGCATTAGCTTTTTCACCTGGGCCGCCGCGGACACGACTGTGCGCGAGCAGGGCATGGTCCAGGCCGAAAAGGAGATGCGAATCCTGGCCGAACTGGGGTGCCCGGCGATCGCCGCGCCTCCCTTTGGGAATGTGGATCAGGTCACGTTGGCCGATATGGCCGCCGCTTTCGCGCATCTCGTGGAGATTGGTCGTCGCATTGGCGTGGAGCCCTATCTGGAGTTCTGGGGACGAGCAAAGCAGCTTTCGACGCTCAGTGACGCGCTCACGGTCGCCCTGCAGAGCGGCTTGTCCGATGTGAAGATATTGTTGGACCCCTATCACATGTATACTGGTGGCAGTTCGGTCAACAATCTCGCCTATCTCAAAAGCAGCCATATCGGCATCGTCCACGTCAATGATTACCCGGCCAATCCAGAGCGAGCCACCATTCAGGATAAGGATCGCGTCTTCCCCGGCGACGGTATCGCCCCGACCGCCGAGATCGCCAGCTTCCTCTATCAGGCAGGCTACCAGGGATATCTATCGCTTGAGCTGTTTATCGCGGATTTTGGCGGCCAGACGGCCCTGGACGTTGCTAAGTTAGGCCTGGCAAAAAGCAAGCAGGCATTCAGCATCAGCGACAGCAGAGAGGCGCGATGACTGTCGTTGGTAGCTGCTCAAAAAGTACGAAAAACGTTCGAAACGTCTTATAGGGAAGAGAAGAGTTGAGCACATGATTACACGTTCGCTTGGAACGCATGGTCCTCGCGTATCGGCTATAGGTCTGGGCTGCAGCGGCATGTCTGACGCATCCGGGTCGGCAGATGAGGCTGAAAGCATCGCGACGATCCTGGCCGCCATTGAGAGTGGTATTACTCTGCTTGATACAGCCGATTTCTACGGGATGGGGCACAACGAGATGCTGCTGCGCGAGGCGCTGCGGGGACGGTCGCGCGAGCAGGTCGTGATTAGCGATAAGTTCGGGGGATTACGCGATCCCGCAGGCCGCTTTATTGGTGTCGATGGTCGTCCCGCCTCGGTCAAGAACTTTCTGGCGTATACCTTGCGTCGGCTTGGCACCGATTACATTGACATCTATCGCCCCGCCCGCCTGGATGATACTGTGCCTATTGAAGAGACCATTGGCGCTATCGCGGACATGGTCAAGGCCGGCTACGTACGTTTTATTGGCCTCTCCGAGGTCGGGTCCGCCACAATACGGCGCGCGCAGGCGGTGCATCCTATCACTGACGTACAGCTCGAATACTCGCTGTTCTCGCGCGGCATCGAGGCGGATATTCTCCCGACCTGTCACGAGCTTGGCATCGGGATTACCGCGTATGGCGTCCTGTCGCATGGCCTTCTCAGCGGACAATGGTCGAAAGATCGTCCACATGCGCCCGGCAGTTTCACCAGTCTCAGCCCGCGCTTCAACGGAGCCAACCTCGACCGCAACCTCGCGCTCGTCGATGCATTGCGCTCGGTAGCAGAGGCAAAGGGGACAACCGTCTCGCAGCTAGCCATTGCCTGGATCCTCACGCGTGGACAGGATGTTGTGCCGCTGGTCGGAACACGTCGGCGCAAGAGCCTCGCTGAATCTTTAAAGGTCCTCGACCTGCGACTGACAGCTGATGACGTGGCCCGAATCGAACAGGCTATCCCGAAAGACGCAGTGGCGGGCGAACGATATCCCGAGCCACTGATGGCCCTGCTCGATAGTGAGCGAGATCGAGAGCAGAACCGATAACTGACAAAATGCTCTCGCCCGAACGTATTCGTGAAGCGGCGCTGGAGGTCCAGCGCCGCTTCACGAATACGTTCGGGCGAGAGCGTTGCGTCACCGCAGCTCGCAGATATAGGATATGGCTGGCTTGTCGTTAAGCGTGAGCTCACTGACGGCGACGAAGCCGTTGCGTTCAAGTACCTTGCGCGAGGCCGGATTGTCCAGCTTGACCCTCGCGCGCAGCCTGGTGAGTCCGTACTCTGTGGCGGCGAGCTCGCGTACCTTGCGCACCGCCACTGTGGCCAGGCCCTGTCCAGCGGCCTTCTGCGCGATCCGGTATCCGAGCTCCGCCGAACCGTCTGCCACTTTGAACAGGTTCACCCGTCCTACCACCTCGCCACCCTCGGTCACCAGCAGGTGGAAGTAATCCGTTCCGGCAGCCTGCCATTCGAGCATTTGCGCATACCGCGTGTCGAACTCGGCGAAGAACTCGTCCCCCCGATCCGGAATCGACGCCGCGAAGTAGGCCCGATTCTCCTGCTCGAACGCAAGCAGGGCTGGCGCGTGATTGGGGCGGATCAACTGAAGGTCCGGCATGGGACGCTCTGAAGCATTCAGATGCTGATCTTTTTCTGGTACCCCTTGCATATAATGCGTTCCTTCCAATTTTTCAAGATAAGCTATCCTGAAGAACATTATGGAGGAGCTTTTTATTTCAATTGGTACACGCCACCCGAATAGCTACCGATTTTGTGCGGTAAAGCAATTTCTGATATTAGAGTGTGCGGGCAGCCTGTTGAAGGAGTTCGGTAAATAGTGCATAACCGATTTTGTGCGGTAAAGCAATTTCTGATATTAGAGTGTGCGGGCAGCCTGTTGAAGGAGTTCGGTAAATAGTGCATAATCGAAATCTTGCCCGTCCTGAATTTTTGCTGTTACCCGGTCGCCATTGCTGCTAATCTCCCCATAGCCCTGCGGGATGGTAAGTCCAGAGGCGTTAAAGAGGGTGACATTCACCCATTTTTGGCCACAAAAAAGACACACAGATACTGCTCATTCTTTTTATAGTGCGGGCGGTTGTAGAGTTTGACTTCGTCAACTTCAGCAACCGTTTGCAGGATGAGCTGGCGAAGACGATTGCATACCTCTACCTGCCAGGGCTGGTCTATTTTTTCAATGTATTCTGTCACTTCAGGGTTCATATATTTTTTCTTCTCCTCTTCAAGATTCTCCTGAATGATGTACTTACTGGATAAAAGACTTGTTTAGCGAGCTTAGACGTGGGATTGTCGAGCCAGAATTCGTGCAGCTATCACAGAGATCCAGATATAGGCATTGAGCGCTGTAAACACGAAGGCGCTATTTAACCAGAGGTTCCCCGTTGAAATACCAACAAAGGCAATAAAGAAGAGCACGCCGGTCGCTACTGAATAGATCACCCAACCAGAGTGTTTCTGGCTGGCAAATCGTCGTGCGAAGACGAAGCAAGCGGCAATCATCGTCAGAAACGATAACGATCCCATGATCATATGCCCCAGTCCATGCCCGCTCAGAGTCATGGAGGAAGCATCTGGTGTGCCGAGGGGGAAACCAAGGCCTGGATCAGCCGTGAAGCAGCCAGCGCCAATCATACCCAGGCCGCAGATGCCAACCAGCAAGGGCCCCCACGTTCCCCCCCCGACTTCCACGTAGAACACGTCGCATGCCGGCCGCACCAATGATGAAGAGCAGGCCGGAGAACAAGAAATTCGTGATTTGCAGCCATCCCAGGTCTCCATTTTCAAGGAGGCTGAGAGCGTGACGAGTCAGATCAAATCCAGGACGCGTGAAGGCCTGGATCAAACCCACTATGGTGAAGAGTGGTCCCGCAACCACGCCACAGGTCAGAAGCGCTTTCGTGAGCTGTGTATCTGAGTTGGTCTGTATAACCTCTGAAGTAAAGACTTTTTGCATTCTTTTTCCTTTTCTTTAGTATTTCTTCCAATTTCAACCAGGAAGGAGTTGCTAACCAGAACTCGCGTTGCTTTATTTCTCCCATGCCAGAAGCAACTGCTTCACCCCGAAAGAGGACATGCTCTTGATCGGAGACAGCGGCGCATCAGACACGTGCCAGGAGCCAGGGAGGCGGTCGAGCATCGCGTTCAGCGCGATCTTCGCCTCCAGACGCGCCAGGGGAGCACCCAGGCAGAAGTGGATGCCGCGTCCGAAGCCCAGGTGCCGATTGGGCTCACGCTCGATCTTGAACTGATCGGCATCAGGAAACTGGGCCTCATCACGATTGGCCGAGGAGATCCAGGCAAAGAGAAGCTGACCGGCTGCTATGCGCTGATCGCCAAGCGTCGTCTCAGTCGTGGCCCAGCGCGGCTGAAGCTTGACCGGCGAGTAGTAGCGCAGTGCCTCTTCAAGAGCACCCGACACCAGGTCGCGATTGGCACGCAGGCGTTCCACACTGCCTGGATTCTCATCCAGACACAGAATGGTATTGCCGATCAGATTGGTCGTGGTCTCGTTGCCGGCGACCAGTAACAGCACGCAGAACCCGATCAATTCCTCGTTGCTCAGGTGTTCACCCTCCACTTCTGCCTGCAGCAACGCGCTCACCAGGTCGTCCTGGGGATGCGCGCGCCGCTCCTCAAAGATCTGGGTGAAGTAGCTGACCATGCTGGCGGCTGCCTCCTTGCCCGCCTGCATATCCTCTTCCGTCCCTTCCGCATCTCCTGAGACGAAGGCATCGGACCACCGCTTGAAATCCTCACGCCGCTCGGCGGGGACCCCCAACAACTCCGCAATGACCGTGACAGGCAAAGGATAGGCCAGATCCTTGATCACATCCATCTCACCCGCCGCCTGCACCTGATCGAGCAATCCGCTGGTGATCTCCTGGATGCGCGACTCCATGTGAGCCACCATGCGCGGCGTGAAGGCTTGCGAAACAAGATAGCGCAACTTGTGATGGCGCGGCGGATCCAGGCGTACAATACTCGAACTGATCGGGCTCACATCGCGATACTCGGCTGGCACGAAGCGGTTCTGCTCGGAAGAAAACGTCGCGTGATCACTGAGCATGCGTGCCACATCGTCGTAGCGGAAGATGTGACATATCTGCGTATTCGGGTCTAAGAAAACGGGCTGCGTCTCACGCATCTGACGATACCAGTCATACGAGGCGGTGAGCTGTTCTCTATTAGAATTTGTCTGCATAATCTTTCTTTTTCTTTCTCTTTATATAATTCTGTCTATGATTCTGTGTTATAGCTCTCGCAACACTTTTTGCGTCATCCCAAACAGCATCGTCGCAGCCAGCACAAGCCCGGCGAACGGGAAGAGGATCGCAGGACCGAGATGGTTGGCGAGCACACCGGCCAGGGCTGTCGAGACAGGATAGAGTCCTAATGAGCTGAACATCAACAGGCCCATGACACGCCCCATCAGGTGGCTCGGGATGTTCATCTGGACCGCGGTGAAGAACAGGACACTGAAGCCACTGCTGGCGATGGCCGCGATCAGCATGCAGGCCACGGCTCCGGGCACACCCCCAACCGGGAGCAGCGCGAACATGGCGGCGATGATCATTCCTCCCAGCAGAATAATCAGCCCTTTGTGCTTGAATTTGCCCAGCATGCCAGCGAGGATGGAGCCAATGAGCGCGCCCGCGCCCCAACCCGCCAGGATGAAGCCAAACGCGCTCGCGCTCCCATGCAGGGGACCCTGAACCAGCGCGGGCAGCGCCACCTCGATCAATCCGCCTGTCACCAGGCTGCTCACGATGAACATGAACAGGGCGATCTGAATCAACCGTGAGGTGCGTAGAAAGCCCCAGAAACTGATCTGTGTCCCAGTTTCCTGCGCGCCGGCCAGGGGAGATTCCTGGCTTGCAGCAGGTGTGGCGTGTTTTGCCCCCCGCATCAACGCGAGCGAACCAGCCGAGACGAGAAAGGTTACCGCGTCGATAGTGAGGGCTACCGCCGAAGTAAGCCCGGCGACGATCACGCCCGCGACCGATGAACCGATCAGATTCGCGCCCTGCATTGAGGCCATCATCAGCCCATTGCCAGCTTGCAGATCGTCTTTGCTCAGACGATCTGGCACCATGGACATGGAAGCGGGGGTGAATGCGCCTCCCATGGCACCCAGCGGCACCGCGATCGCGCAGAGCTGCCAGAGCAGAGGATGACCACCAAAGGCCAGTGCCGCCAGGACTCCCATCAACAGCAGGCGCAGCGTATCGGCGATCAACATGAGCCGCCGGGGGCGCAGGCGATCCGAGAGCCAACCACCCGCCAGCATGCATACCGCGCGAGGAATACCGTAAGCGGACAGCACAATGCCCAGTTCCTGCACATTGCCACCCGTGGTCAGGATCAGCCACGGCAGCGCCACCATGTAGAGCGCGTCGCCAAAGGTCGAGATGGTCTGACCACCGAAGAGCAACGTAAAATCGCGCACTTTGAAGAGCCGCGTCATCCCTCCCCCAGCCGGCCTGGTCATGTCTGGCTGCGTAGCCCCATCGCGCGCGCTCATTTCCAGCTCACCATTTTGTGTGTTCGTTTCCTCTGCCTGCTTCACTATTTGCGGTGTGCTGGCCGGCGCTAATTCCTCTGGATTTAAAGAAGTTGACATAATAATTCCTTATGCTAGAACAGTGACCTTCGATACATCAACATCCATACCTTTGAGCGCGGCATACGTGAGCTTATCCATCATCGCGCCATCAAAGCGAATGGATTGAAGGGTACGGTAATATTTATTCGTCAAGGCAAACTTCGCGCGGAAAGACACATTTTTAAGGGTCGCGCCCTGAAACGACGCATTTTTCAGGGCCGCATTGTCAAACGTGACGCCGAGAAAGGTCTGCCCATCAAGTCGCAGTCCACTCAGATCCGAAGAGGTGAAGTCCACACCGCGAAAGGTACAGTGTTCAAAGGTGGTTTTTCTCAGGTCGGTCTTCATCAAGTTGACATCAATCAGCGTGATGCCAATGAATTGTGCCCCGGCCAGCCCCGCCTTGCTGAAGTTGGTGCGCACAAGAATGGCTTCACGGAAGCTCGCATCCGCAAGTTCAAGGGTAGAGAAGTCGCAATCGGTCAGATTGGCGCCCACAAAATTGGCCTCACGGACATCACTGCCCCGAAACGAGCTGCCGGTCAGGTCTGCGCCCGTAAAGTCAGAACCGCGCAACGCACTCGCTTGAAAATTTCCTTTCTGCGCGATAACGCCCGCGAAGTCGCTTTGTGGCAAATGACTCGCACTCAAGTTGGTGACCACTTGCCGCTCCAGCGAGTGGGAGAGGTTGGCGACCTCCCGGACGGTTTGCTCAATGTCGCCGATACTCTCAATGGTCATGGCAAAGGCGGTTTCATCATCCTTGCCCTCAGCTTTCAGTTCACGGAAGCGCTCCTGCAGATCGGAGATCAGATCAGCCTTTAATTCGGCGGCGCTTTTTACCTCATCATAGGGAGCAAAAACGCCGTTGACATAGTTGGTTAATTTCTCATTCATAACATAAAAATCCTTTACAAGAGATTTTCCAGGCAACCGGTCGGAGGTTAGCTTGTTCTCACTCATATCGTCACGTCATAGTAGGAGTATACGTCATACTACTATGACTGTCAAGGTATTATTCCAGAAATTATACTTTGTTTGATAAACCAGCTCTCTGTTCTTTCGTTGACCTCCCTGAATGCGGATAGCAGAGGGCAAGAGCAAGACCTATAGAGATGCCTGTATTGCTTGCTACCTCTGGATCGAAGGCAACTCATCTGTCTCAAGGGAGACCAGGACTAGGCCGAGACGACGGATTTTGAGCAGAACCCGATAGAGCGCCGCTTGATCGACCAGCGATCCGTGCAGCACTGTTCTGTCAGGTGCCTCGGAGAGAAGCTGGAGATCCTCAAACCATTCTTGCCAGGATGGGTCCAGATGCCCTTTGACGGCAATGGAGCATTGCATCTATGACGCGTCCTCCTTTCATTCAGGATGATTGAAGGATAGTGTCCCAGCGGGTGAGTTAACATCACCCGATGGGGCGGTTGTGGGTGGGTGAAAGGGAAAAGTGGAAGGTTAGAGCAAGGACAGGCGTCGTGCCATCTCGCTGGCCTCCACACGATTGTGGATATCCAGCTTGCGGTAGAGGCTCTGGACGTGGGTCTTGACGGTATTGACCGAGACTACCAGTTCACGGGCAATCTCCGGGTTGGAGCATCCTGCGGCAAGCAGACGCAAGACCCGCTGTTCTTGCTCGCTGAGTGGCTCCAGGGGCAGCGCAGCTTCCCCAGGAGAAACCACCTCTCCGGTAGACCGGGCATATGGCTCCTGAACAAAAGCGCGTAGAAGGGTTCGCACAAAGGAGATCAAGGACGCCTCGCGGATCTCTGGGAGCACCGTTTTGAGCAGGGCTTCCATCGCCGGGCCTTCATCCAAAAAGACGCGCTGGTAGTTCTCAGGTTGTGCCAGGTGTAACGCCTGCATGAGTGTTGATCTGGCCTGGCGGTGCGACTGGCAGGCGAAGTGGGCCAGGGCCTCCAGAATCAGGATCTCCAGGACGCTGTGCCTGCGCCCCTGCGCCTGCGCCTTCTCTTTCCAGGGAGCCAGTTCCTTCAAGGCCATGTCTCCCCTCTTTTGGGCAGTGCGCAAACGCGCCAGGAGCAGTGCTTCTTCTTGCTGTTGTAAGAGGAAGCGCTCCTCCTGCGCCGACTCGCGGGAAACCAAATGCGCCCATTGTTCGACTGCGGCGAGGTCTCCAAGTGCCAATTGGAGGCGCGCCTGGCAGACGCGTATCACGCTCAAAGACCAGGAAAACCGAGTATGCATCTCCCATTTCGCAAGCAGCTCCTGAGCTTGCGGTGTCTCTCCACAGGCGTGTAGCAGGCGAGCCTGGACGAGCGCGCCCGATGCCAGCACGTGAATCCCTTTCTCGGGCATCGCTCTCAGTGCCTGCGCTGCAGAGAGATGGCGCTGAGCTTCGGAGAGCTCATTGCGCTCATAAGAAAGTTGAGCCAGAGAATGATAGGCCCAGGAGACGAAGAATGGTTCGGTGCTTCCTGTAGAGAGCAGCAATTGCTGTCGAGCAATCTCCTGATCCTCATCCATATGAGCAAGGGCCTGGTGGTAGTAGTGTGAGGCCCTGTGCAGTTCGCCCTTTTCCAGGCAAACATCTCCCAACATGAGACATGTCGCAAAGGCAGCCGAAAGATTGTCGAGGTTTTTTAACTCCCTATACCCTTCAAGGAGGCGCTGGGAGGCCACGTTCACCTCGCCTGCCATGAAGGCTTCTAATCCGCTCATCACAACGTTATCCGCATACAACAGACTCTGTTTGGAGAGGAGCGAACTGGCTTGACGAGTCAACGCCAACGCGCGCACCTGATCATCCTGAAAAAAAACCAGCTCGGCGTGCAGTTGCAGTGCTTCCCCCAGTTGCTCCCGCTGCTGCGCCGCCTCCAAGCCCTGCTTCGCCCGCTGAAGAAGCCGCTCGACCTGTTCCCAGGTAGCAGGCGAACGCCGATCAGTCGTAAACGTCAACGCGAGCACATACTGAAGGCAGAGCTCCGGTTGAGCTTGCAGCGACCTCTCTGGCATGCGTTTGAGCCAGGAGCAGAGCAGATGATACGCATTGTGAAAGCTGTTCGGGACCAGAAATCGTCCAATCAGCGCAGCCGCGCGGGAAAACTCCTCGCCCTCCAGTGCTGCTTCAATCGCTTCTGGAAGCATATGCTGTTGCTCATACCACTGACTGGCTTTGCTCCTCAGAGAACGGAGGGCGGCTGTCCCCAGGCGAAGCTGTGCTTCATGCTGCATGGCCTGTGCCCACAGGGCATGATAGCGATACCACTGCCGCTGCTCATCGAAGGGTTGGAGAAACAGATTCGCTCGCTCGACCTGTTCGAGCAGGTGAGCACTATCCTCTCTGTTTCTGATGGCATCGCAGAGGGAGGCGCTCAACGGATGGAGCCAGCTGGTCTTCAGCAAGAAGTCTTGCAGATCTTCCGGCAGATTGGTGAAGATCTCTTCACGCAGGTAATCGAGCACGAAGCGCTGGTTGCCACTGAGCATATGCACCGAAGCCGAGGGGTCCGTCTGTTTCTGGAGGAAGAGGGCGGCCAGTTGCAGGCTGGCGATCCAGCCCTCGGTGCGCGCCTCCAGCAGCGTAACGTCGGCCTCAGGGAGGGCAAGTCCCATGCGCTGCGTGAGAAAGCGCTGCGTCTCTTCCCGTGTAAAGCGCAGATCAGTATCGCGGATCTCGACCAACTGCCCGCGCACCCGCAGGCGAGAGAGCGGCAGATCCGGGTCAACGCGACTGCCCAGCACCAGGTGCACGTGCGGGGGCACATGCTCCAGCCAGAAAGTGAGCGAGGCATGAATGCTCGGTTCATCGATCACATGATAGTCATCCAGAATCAGCACCAGAGGAGAGTCATCCGCGTGTTGACCTGCGAGCTCATTGAGCAGGGTGGTCAGGCTGGTCGAAAGCGGCGCGGAGGTATGCAACAGGGCAAGGGCATGCGTTCCCATGTCTGGCAGGCACGTTCGCAGGGCCGCGATCACCGAGATCCAGAAGCGCGTCGGGTCATTGTCCAATGCCTCCAGAGACAGCCAGGCAACGGACCCGTGATGCCGCTGCGCCCACGCGGAGAGCAGGGTGGTTTTGCCCCAGCCAGCGGAGGCTGAAAGCAAGGTCAGTGGGCGCGACAACGCGGCATCCAGAGCCGAGAGGAGACGCTCTCGTCCCACGAGGGCGGCAGGAGGAGGGGGAGGAACCAGCCGGGTCAGCACCATCGGCATGCGAGGATCATCGAAGGGGTCACCCGGCTCGACAAGGCGAGAAGGGGTCTCGTTGCCAGCAAGGAAGAAATGCAAGGTCTCCAGCACGCCCACGGGGGACGATGGCGGCTTCTGCTGGCCCTCCTGGAGCTCCTGTGCTATCTCTTCTAAACGAGCCAGGGTCACGGTCGCATCGCTTCCCAGATAGCGCTTCCTGGTCTGGCCGGAATGGGTGTGATAGCCATACCAGTAGCCATGTCCGCGCGAACGAGCCTCTTTGAGAACATTCAGGCGACCATGTTGTCCCTGAAAGGAAAAGGAGGAATGCGCCGCCAGCCAGGCGCGCCACGCTCCCTCGTCTCCTGGGAGAATTGGCAGTGGGAGATAGTCAGGGGTATGCAACAGATAGCATCGCTTCTCGACAGACCAGGTGAGAACATGAGTCGCTGGTTTTGGCATCGGCCCTTCCTTGTCCACAACAGATTTTCTCCCCAACTCCCCAACATGGATGAGTATAGCAGAAACAAGGCTGGCAAGCAAACCTGAGCCGCAGCGAGGGAGAGCTCACCTTTATGTATGTCTTTTGCGTGTCATAAACGTATGCTACAAACATTGACGAAAGGGGTAATGGATATGAAAGCAGTAGGAGTAACATCATTCGGTGGGCCCGAGGCGCTGCAGGTTGTGGAGTTGCCGGAGCCGCATGCAGGGGATGGCGAGGTGCGTATTCGCGTGTATGCCGCGACGGTAAATCCGACCGACACGGCGTTCCGCGCGGGTCTGCAGGCGGGGCGGCTGCAAGGACGGCCCGGACCCTATATTCCCGGCATGGATGCGGCGGGCGTGATCGATGAACTGGGTCCCGGCGCCGATGGGCGTCTGAAGATCGGTGATCGCGTGGTGGCGCTGATAGTGCCGGGTGGCCCGCATGGAGGTGCGTACGCCGAGCAGGTCGTTGTGCCGGCCGCCTCGGTCGTGCACGCACCAGATGGCGTAGACTTCCCGGCCGCCTCGACGCTGCTGATGAACGGGATGACCGCGCGCCTGGCGCTGGATGCACTGGCGCTGCAACCAGGACAACTGCTGGCGGTGACTGGGGCGGCTGGTGCCTTCGGCGGCTACGTTATTCAGCTGGCCAAGGCTGATGGGCTGAGGGTGATCGCGGACACCTCGCCGTCCGACGAACAACTGGTGCGCTCACTGGGCGCGAACTACGTGCTTGAACGCGGCGATATGTTCGCGTCACTTGTGCGTTCAATGGTTCCGGAGGGTGTGCCCGGCCTGGCCGATGGCGCCGTACTCAACGGACGCGCGCTGCCCGCCATCGCCAATGGCGGTGGACTGGCGGTAATCCGCGGCTGGGAGGGTCCAAGCGAGCGCAATATCACCATCCACCGGATCATGGTGATGAGTGCCGCCACCAATACCGCGGCGCTCGAAAAGCTGGTGCGCCAGGCCGAGGATCACACACTGACCCTGCGCATAGCCGATGTGTTGCCAGCCGAGCAGGCCGCGGAGGCACACCGTCGTTTCGAGGCTGGCGGCGTACGGGGACGCCTGGTGCTGGACTTCAGCTCCTGAGGCACTCCGACAAAGATCAATCAGAAGCAGAGGTGCACGATCATGCAACATGATCGTGCACCTCTTTTTTTGTTCCAATTACAAAAGCTGTCCCAAATCAGACTGCTCAACCCTCTTTCTTTGTGAGATCACAGATAGTGGTCATCGCAAAACATCTCTAAGTTATAGAATGAGAAGGAACATATGACAAAAATAAACAAGGCGCCGTGGTTTGTCGCGCTGGGAAATAAGCTGACAGTGCCCCTGCTGCGCGTGGGCGTCAAGCTCAATGGAACTGGCAACTACCCGATGTACCTGCTAACGGTGCGTGGTCGCAAAAGTGGGCAGCTGCGTACGGTCCCGATCGTGACGATTGAGCGCAATGGGAGGCGCTACCTGGCCTCTCCGTTTGGGGCCGTGGCCTGGGTACGCAATCTGCAAGCAGCGGGCGAAGCCACCCTCAAGCGTGGGCGCCGTGTGGAAACGGTCAAAGCCAGAGAGCTACCCCAAAGAGAGGCTGCCCTCGTTTTACAAGAAGATATCAAGGGTGGCAACCCTTTTGCTAGCTACTATCAGGTCACAGCACAATCTTCCTTTGAGGAGTTTGAGCGTGTGGCGGCCAGCCATCCTGTGTTTTTATTACAGGACGCCATGTAACCGGGATCAGAGTCATCTTATCATTGTGAGGAAACAGCGTGGAAACCTTTGAAACCTATCGTAGCTACCTCTTTGCCATCGCCTACCGCATGCTCGGCAGCGCGATGGACGCTGAGGATATCGTGCAGGAGACCTACCTGCGCTATCAGACCGCTGAGCCTGCGACCATTCACTCGCTCAAAGCGTATCTCACCACCATTATCACGCGCCTGTGCATGGATCAGCTCCAGCTGGCGCGCCGCAAGCGAGAGCAGTACGTGGGTCCCTGGTTGCCGGAACCGATCCTCACCGAAGAGATGCCAGACACAGCCGATCCCGAAAAGCGTGTCGAGACCGAGGAATCGATCTCACTGGCGTTCCTGGTGCTACTGGAGCAACTCCAACCATTCGAGCGTGCGGTCTTCCTGCTGCGCGAAGTCTTCGACTACGAGTTCGCGGAGATTGCCGCCATATTAGAGAAGAGTGAGGCCGCCTGCCGCCGCTCCTTCAGCCGGGCCAGGCACCACCTGGTTGAGCAGCGGCCACGCTTCAAACCCGCTCCCGAAGTGCACCGGCAACTGCTTGTCAACTTCCTGACAGCCGTGCGCAGCGGAGAAATGAGCACCCTGACAGAACTGCTCTCCGAAAATGTGGTCCTATGGGCTGATGGTGGTGGGAAAAACAAGCAGGCCGCGCTGCGCCCGATTCATGGGCGTGATGCCGTGGCACGCTTTACCCTGGGAACGAAGCGCTTCTGGCCCGAGGGCGTTGCTGTCGAGCTAGAGGAGATCAACGGTCAGGCCGCCCTGCTCATCCGCGCGAACGGCCAACCCTTCTCCGTCCTGACCATGGATGTAGAGCAAGAGCGTATTCAGACGATTCGCATCATTGCCAACCCGGAAAAACTCGCGCGGCTCTGAAGGGAAACATCCTGATGTTGTTTTCTCCCATTGCTCTCAACTCAAAGAGGAGAGCCAATGGGAGAGCAGATCGTCTGTTTGCCGATGTGCCGTGGGCTAATTAGCGTGCGCAAATGGACTGCTGGTGTACGAGGACGATAACGGTAAAGGTTATGTGGGAAAAATATGAGCAGCGAAGAAATAGAACATGGACTACAGGGCCGCCAGCGTCTCTCTTACGGGAGATACAACGAGTGTGTTCTTAGCCACTTCAGCCTCTCATGCTCACGGCCATGGTGAACATTTCAAGAAACATCCAACACATCATGCCACTCATGCAGACATGGGCAAGATGTGCCCCACATTGAAGCCAATCTTTCTCAGAAGCCTGAAGAACTCTGGTCGCCTCTCGCCCGAAAAAACAGGTGAGAAAAGCGAAAGCAACAAAAAAGATGACATTGGCATAGATAGCCGGTTGCGTCATACTGAACACCATACTACTCATCAGCAGAAACATGTAGCACATGCCGCTGTGCATGAGCACCTGAATCCCATCAGAGTGGATAGTGGTGGGCGTTGTGTCTTTCCCAAACAGGAAGGCAAGCACAGGCTTGCGCACGACCAGACGAGAGGTCCACCACAGGGAGGCAACCGCAAACAAGAAGATATTCCACCGAAGATCAAGAGGAAAGCGGCCAGCAGGCGCGAGCATGAGCGCCATCCCAATGGCCATCATCCCATGCCCGATCTCGTGCTCTACATCGACGTGGCCCAAGAATCTCCGCCCATATATAAGTCGGAATACAAAGAACAAGGCGATCACCGTACAAAGAAATAACCAGAAAGGAGAGTGAAGTGTCAGGGGCAAATCTTGCTGGCCCTGTGTGTTCATAGATGTTTTCTTCCTTTCTCTCACTCCAGGCATTCGGGATAGCTCATAAAGAGAGTGATCTCCTTGTAATGTGTAAGTATCTCTATTCTACTGGCAAAGAAAAAGGAAAACCTCTCGAATCTTGCTCACATCCTCGGCCCGCTGCTGACAACAGAGTCGGGTGTGTGGCATGCTCTGTTGTCAGCAGCGGGGTGAAGAAGAAAGTGGGCGTGCACATGCTACCATGCGATTTGCGCCGCAGCGAGGACGAGCGCACTAGAGATAGAGCGCTTGATTTTTGTGTGGGGATTGGTTACGCTTGATGCTGAATACAAAAGCCATTACCTGCTATAGAGTCGTCCACAGAGATTTGTCGCTGAAACTTCCACACAGATGAGGGAGGGAACCATGACAATGTCGCATGAGAACGCTAATGCTGCGCCCACACCATCCTCTATTTCTCGCATGAGCTATACCAGCGCCACCACCGATACTCCTCTGCTCGGTCTGACGATCGGCGATATGCTTGATCAGACGGCCGCGCGCTATCCTGATAATTTGGCCTTGATCTCGCGTCAGCAGCGGATCCGCCTGACCTATCGGGAGTTTCAGGAACAGGTCGACCTGTGCGCCCGAGCCCTGCTGAAGCTGGGGCTTGAGAAGGGGCAGCGCCTGGGAATATGGTCGCCTAATCGGGCGGAGTGGTGCATCGCCCAGTTCGCCACCAGCAAGATCGGCGTCATTCTGGTCAATATCAACCCTTCGTACCGCCTCAACGAGCTCGAATATGTCCTCAAGCAGTCCGGTTGCCGGGCCTTGATCCTGGCGCCCGAGTTCAAGAGCTCCCACTATATCCAGATGGTGCAGGCGCTGGCTCCCGAGCTTGGCACGTGCGCTCCCGGGCAGTTGCAGGCGGCGAAGTTGCCCGAGCTGACGACCGTCATCCACATGGGCACACACGACGTGGCCGGCATGTATCGCTGGTCCGACGTGATGGCTCTGGGACACGAGGTTGACGCGGCCCGACTGGCAGAGGTCCAGCGGCAGCAGCAGTTCGACGACGCGATCAACATTCAATACACGAGCGGCACCACCGGATTTCCCAAGGGGGCGACGCTCAGCCACCACAACATCCTCAACAATGGCTATTTCGTGGCGCACCTGCAGAACATCACCCATGAGGACAGGATGTGTATCCCGGTGCCGCTGTACCACTGCTTCGGCATGGTCATGGGCAACCTGGGCTGCGTCACGCACGGCGCCACCATGGTCTATCCCTCCGAAGGCTTTGAGCCGCTGGCCGTTTTAGAGACCGTGCAGGAGGAGCGCTGCACCTCCCTCTATGGCGTACCGACCATGTTCATCGCCGAGCTGAACCATCCCGACTTCGCAAAGTTCGACCTGACCAGCCTGCGCACCGGCGTCATGGCCGGCTCCCCCTGTCCCATCGAAGTCATGCGCCGCGTCATCGCACAGATGCACATGGATGACGTGGAGATATGCTACGGAATGACGGAAACTTCGCCTGTCTCAGCGCAATCGCGCATCGATTCGCCGCTGGAGAAGCGCGTGAGCACGGTGGGGCAGATTCATCCGCACCTGGAGATCAAGATCGTCGACCCGGCCAGCGGCGCCATCGTTCCGTTGGGGACGCCCGGTGAGCTGTGCACGCGCGGCTACAGCGTCATGCTGGGCTACTGGGATAATCCCGAGGCGACCAGCACGGCCATCGACCTGGCGCGCTGGATGCATACCGGCGACCTGGCGACCATGGATGAGGAAGGCTACGTCAACATCGTTGGCCGCATCAAGGACATGATCATTCGTGGCGGCGAGAACGTCTATCCCCGCGAGATCGAGGAGTTCCTGTACACCCATCCAAAGATCGCAGACGTGCAGGTCATCGGTGTGCCCGATCCCAAATACGGCGAGGCCATCGTCGCCTGGATCAAGGTGCGCGACGACGAACAGCTGAGCGAGGACGAGGTGCGCGAATATTGTCGCGAGCAGATCGCGCACTACAAGGTCCCGCGCTACATCCGCTTCACGCAGGAATTCCCCATGACGGTAACGGGCAAGATCCAGAAATACCTGATGCGCGAAACGTCGATCCAGGAACTGGGCCTGCAAGACGCGGCCTCGATTCAAACCGCGTAAGTCCTAATAAGAAGCGTTGGAGGGGAGGGAAGGTGGCAAAATGCTGGTATATGATGCATAGCACCGATGGAAACGGATATGATAATCCATTTCCATCGGTGCCTACTTGCTAGACGATGAGTGAGCAGGCAGTTACTATACTGCTTATTATTCTCCCGGCGGGTCGAAGCCGTTTAGAGAATTCTTTGCGTCAGCAGAGACGGAAACTCCTGCAGTGCTTGTTTGCGCCGGGCCGATGACAACTGGCGCAGCAGACTCTCCACCACCGTTTTTGGTAACTGTACATATAACATCGATAGTTGTAGTCGTAGCACCACCTGGCGGTGTGACACGCAGTGAATCCGTCAGCGCCACGGTCACTTGAGGCGAACTTGCAGTGAATGTTTGGTAGACCGTTGAAGCACCAGGGGCATTGTCTGATACGACACCGTTACCACCAAATTTACACGTCACCACCGTATTATTGGCTGTAGCAAAAACAGGAATACTAGCATTGGCAATAAATTTGCCTGCGGGCACTCTTAAGCTTGCCACTACTGCCGAGCTAGGATTACTACCACACTCGGGGGCTGTCGAAGGTGTACAGAGAGATGTGGGAACACTGTTGATCGTGTCATACCCTTGAATCTCTGCAGAAGGACCACTAGGGCCTGATGGACCTGATGGACCTGATGGACCTGATGGACCACTTTCTCCAGAAGGACCACTAGGTCCTGATGGACCTGATGGACCACTTTCTCCAGAAGGGCCACTAGGTCCTGATGGACCACTTTCTCCAGAAGGGCCACTAGGTCCTGATGGACCACTTTCTCCAGAAGGGCCACTAGGTCCTGATGGGCCACTTTCTCCAGAAGGGCCACTAGGGCCTGATGGACCTGATGGACCACTTTCTCCAGAAGGGCCACTAGGTCCTGATGGACCTGATGGACCACTAGGGCCTGATGGACCCTGCGGTCCTTTGTGCTCATTCTTGTGGTGTTTGTGGTGATGGTGGTTGTGGTTGTGGTTGTGGCACCCCGTATGGTGATGAGAACAACTGGTTGCAGCGCTTGCTGCCGCGCCTGGTTGTGCTTCGGTACCTGTTACCAGAAATGATGCACTTCCTAAAAGGCAAATGACAAGAGAAATTCCTACTCGAAACGCTTTAAACATATACAAGTTTTCTCCATAGTTATAAGCATAATACTTCACGAGAAGTACGCATGAAGTGGATCTAGCAGTCGGGCTAGATTAAGGGATAAGCTGACCTAACAGGTTTTAAGAAAGGAGTTTGTGAAAAAGTAATATAGCTTCAGAGCATATATTTTACTTTCCGCACTATATTTCTCTCGTCAAAGTAGATGAAAAACTTAATTTCCCTTGCATAAATGTTCGCTTATATTTAATATATATGCTTTAATCTATAGTAGAACCCCATTAACTGGTGACTGAGCATAAACGCCCGTTTAGAAATCGAAGTTGAGGGTGATGGGAACATACCTGTTCTCGCACGCTTATCACTAAGGACGTGGAACATGCAACCACTTTTCACCCATAATCCGCTGCTCCTGAATGTCTGGCTGGCTGGCCTTCTCATCTGGAGAGCGGTGGAAACAGTCGTGGATATCAGGACGTTCAAGCGTCTCCGTGCTGGCGTCCAGCGCCGGGATAGAGGATCACACATGGTCCTCGTTTGCCTGGTCGTGATCGGGATCATACTCGGCATGCTGCTGGCTTTCAAGGTTCCTGTCACCGCCATCACCGCTGCGCGCATCCCCCTCTTCTGGCTGAGCATTCTGCTGATCTACGCAGGGATCGCGTTGCGCCTCTACGCCATCACGATGCTCGGCGCCTTCTTCACAACGGCGGTAGCCATCACACCGGAGCAGACCGTGGTTGAAAAGGGTCCCTACCGGCTCATTAGACATCCCTCCTATACCGGCTTCCTCATCACCTTGCTCGGATTTGGGCTCAGCCTGGCGAACTGGTTGAGCCTGCTCGTCCTCATGGCCTGCGCGCTGGCGGGCTTGAGCTACCGTATCCATGTAGAGGAACACGCCCTCCAGGAGCATCTGGGTCCGCGATATCAAGAGTATATGCAGCGCACGAAGCGGCTCATCCCCTTTGTACTATAAGGTACAGCACAGGCGTCGATTTTAAAAACGAGAATATATAACACAATGGAGCTCCTATGGAAACCTCGTCCTGAGGACACTTTCATAAGAGCTCCTGGCATGGAGAAAACGTCGCCATCTCGCCTACGCCAGCAGTCCCCCATCGACAACAAGCGAGGTGCCGGTGATATAAGAAGCCGCGGGACTGGCCAGAAACACGACGGCCGCCGCTAGCTCCTCGGGCCGACCATAACGACCAAGGGCGACAGTTGATACGACATTGGCCGAGAAGGGACCCTCGGCCGGATTCATATCGGTATCGATGGGACCGGGCTGGACCAGGTTGACGGTGATTCCCTTTGGACCGAGATCACGCGCCCAGCCTCTGGTGTATCCTGCCAGGGCCGCCTTCGTCGCCGCGTAGTCCGCCAGACCAGGAGTACCTACACGCGAGGCGAACCAGGAACCTAACGAGATGATGCGTCCTCCCTCACCCATGACTCGTACCGCCGCCTCCACCGTCGTCGCCACCCCGGCAAGGTTGACGGCCGTCATGCGAGCGAAGGTGGCCTCGTTTCTCTCCACGGCATCAATCGTCCTGAAGGCCAGTACACCGGCATTGTTAACAAGGATATCAAGACGTCCAAAGTGCTCGACAACATGCTCGATCAATGCCCTGGCCTGCGCGCCATCAGCTTGATCCGCTTGAAAAGCGGCCGCGCGTCCCCCTTTTTCCTTGAGCTCGTTGACAAGGGCCTCAGCCTTTGGGGCCGAGGATGCGCTGGTATAGCTAATCGCGACGTCGGCCCCCTGTTCAGCCAGTGCACGTGCCGTGGCGGCACCAATACCACGAGATCCACCGGTGACCAGGGCCACCTTTCCAATCAATGCCTGTGTCATTTTGCTTTCCTCCGATTGATAGTTATTCATTTCGTTAACCCTACTCCGCCACCATAGCGGAGCGTAACTCGATCGCTTCTTCCTCGCTGCGGTCAAGGATACGGCGCGAGCGGATAAAGGCGCCCGCCAGCACGCCAGCCACAGCTACCACCACGCTCAGCCAGAAGGTATCCTGCAGCGCCTGCATCATCGCCTGGCTCTCGATGAGATGCGTGACGCCGCTATGGCTACCTGGCGCCTGCTTGATAAATTCTCCAACATACACCTTCGTCTGCGACTGTAGCAACGTTGCCAGGATCGCGACCCCCAGCGAGGTAGAAACAAAGCGGATCACATTGTAAAGAGAAGAGGCCTGCGCGAACTGTTGGGAACGCATATCCTGCAGGGCCGAGGCATTCAAGGGTTGAATGATCAGTCCCAGGGCCACTCCACGCAGCAGGTAGATAACGATCAGCCACCAGAGAGGGGTCGAAAGCTGTAGATACGCGCACTGCCAGAGTGTGAAGACCATGATAACTAATCCTGGGATAACCACCGTCCGCGCCCCAAAGCGATCAAACAGTCGCCCTCCAATGACGGCCATACAGATTGAGGCAAACGCCTGAGGTAGCAGCAGCAAGCCAGATTGCAGGGCGCTCAGTCCGCGCAGGCTTTGCAGGTAGATGGGAAACAGGAAGAGTCCACCAAAGAAAACGAAGGTGATCAATGCACTGGCGATGTTGCTAAAGAGAAACGGACTGTTGCTAAAGAGCCGTAGATCGAGCAGAACAGCCCGGTCGCGATTGACGCGCCAGAGCTCGACCGCCACAAAGACACTCAGCAATAGCAGGCTGGCAGCCAGCAAACCCACTATCTTCGGGGCACCCCATCCATCAGTGCTGGCAGCGGACAGTGCATAGAGCAGTGTGGTCAGGCCGGACGCGGCCAGTAAAAAACCGGCGAAGTCAAAACGTACCTGTACCTGCGAACGAACTTCACGCAAGAGCCAGATCCCCAGCAGGATACCAATGATCCCCAGCGGTACATTAATAAAGAAGATATAAGGCCAGTCCGAATAGGTAACCAGGTAGCCGCCGAGGGTAGGTCCGATAGCTGGAGCCAGCAACGCCGCCACACCCAGCGCCGCCGAGGCGGTACCGCGCTGCTGCGGTGGGAATTCACGATAGACCAGCGTAACCGCGACAGGATAGAGGAATGCTCCACCCACGCCCTGTACGACGCGGAAAATAATGAGAGCAGGCAAGCTCCAGGCCAGGCCGCAGAGCGCGGAACCGATGGTGAAGATGCCGAGCGCCAGCAGATAGAAGCGCTTGCCTCCCAGCCGATCAACAAAGAAGGCCGTGGTCGGCGTCATCACCCCTTGCGTTAAGATGTAGGCCGTAATCGATCCCTGCACAACGTTCAACGGCGCGTGAAAGGCCGTTTGCAGGCGCGGCAAAGCGATATTAACAATAGTCTGGTCGAGAATGGTCATAAACGCCCCGAAGACGACGACCAGAATAACAATCCATTTATAGGGAAGCCTCGGCCGTGCCACTGACGACCGTGTGGGAAAAGCCATATCCTCTTACCCTCCAGCATTGCGGATAGAACGAAACTTTGAACATAGTATATCCGAACTCAATGTAACCAGTCAAGTGACTTTGATGGTAAATATTATGGAGGATAGAGACTTTATACTTTCCACTAAATATGCTATACTGGTAAACAGATAGGCAAACTTACAAAAAAAGGCAAAGATTATGATCACTGAACCCCTCAAACTCCTGCAGGAATGCATCAATACGCGCTTTGGAAGACGTGCTGATGAATGGGGTGATCCAGAACAGCTCCGTGCCTGGTTGCTGCAACGGCACTTGTTGACCGAGGAACAAGTCATCACTCGGAGCGATTATCAGCGCATGATAGAAGCGCGCGAGGCCATTCGGGGTCTCTTATATATGAATAGCGAGGGCAGCGTAGAGGCAAGCTCTATTGATGTACTCAACCACCTCAGCCAGCGCGCACCATTGCAGCTCACATTCCAGCAAAATGGGCAGGCCAACCTTGCATCCGAACTCACCGGTATTGATGGAGTGATCGCGAAATTGTTCGGGATTATCTTCACTGCTATGGCAGATGGAAGTTGGAGCCGGCTCAAGGTCTGCCACAACGAAAAATGCCAGCGTGCCTTCTATGATGTATCAAAGAATCGTTCGGGAACATGGTGCTCAATGAAGATATGCGGCAGCCGTGCCAAAGCCCGCGCCTACCAACACCGTCACCAGCAGAAAGATGTTGTCTAGTCTTCAACGCGAATTTTTGCAAAGAAAAAGAAACGTACACGTAGGTTCTGCCGCAAGGGCCGAATCTACGTGTACGTTTCTTTTTCTCCCGCGCGTGTTACGGCTCGTTTTGACAGCAATGTTGGTCAGTGGCGGTAGTCGCGGTGCCAAGGTCGTCGGGGCGTCCGGCGGCAAGCCGGGACCATTGGGCGATGGGCCGTCCATTGGTGCGGAAGCCATTAGGTTCGCTGGTGTTTTCCCCCCAGCGCTTTGGCCAGCCCTCAGGCGAGTTCTCCCAGACCTCCTGCCGACCATACACAGTCCTGTCTAACAGTCCGAACGACGGTGCCATCACTTCATTGCCACGGCCGGTGGTCCAGTAGGTCTCGAAGACCCGATCACCGTCTCGGAGATAGCTGACCAAAATGCCGAAGTGCCGGTCTGCGATCAGCGCGTCCACGGATTCCTGCGGCACCGAGTACCAGGGCATGGTCCAGCCCATGAAGTCATGATAGCGCGAACTCTCCTCGTACGGACCTTCGCAGAACGTGGCGTAGGTGACGTCGCGGGAATGCAGATAGGACAGCTCGGTAATGTGGGTGGTGGAGAAGGTGCAGCCCTCACACTGGCCGCTAGCGGGTTGACCGCTGTGCCACATGTGAAAGTAGGCGATCAGGAGCCTGCGGCCCTCGAAGACTTCCAGCAGAGTGACCGGTCCATGCGGGCCAATCAACGTAGTGGTGGGGTCCACTTCCACCATTGGTAGCCGTCGACGAGTTGCCGCGATGGCATCCCCTTCGCGGGTGTGGGCCTTTTCCCGTACTCGCAGTGAGTCCAGTTCCGCCTGCCAGGTGGCCCGGTCGACCACTGCAGGCCGCGCAGCAGTGTCGAGGTCTCTGGCAAAATGGTGCTGATCAGACGTCTTCATATCTATCCCCTTCTTTCTTTTCCTTCTTGCATTCAGGATGACTTCTGGTGAGCAGAGATGCAATGACCATTTGCAAGTAGACCTATTCTATCAGCTTCGGCGTAAAAAAAACTTCTTGGATCTTGCTCAAATCCTCGATCCGCTGCCGAAAGCGTGGCCCGGGGTGGACGGCATGCTCTGCGGACAGAAGAAGATGGAGGGCATTTCGTAACTCAGACCCCTCCCATGTATGAGCTAAAACGCGTTTGGGAGAGCGGATGAGATCGGGGCGGCTAGCCTGCTGGGCAGCGAGAGCGACGATGATGGTAGCCGTGTAGGTCAAGGAGACCTGCCGAACCATGGTGGACCAGCCGGAGACAAGCGGCACAAAGCCAGCAGATGCAATGTGTTGACGAGGGTGAGGGCATCAATATGCAAGGCTGGACCCAACCGAGCTTGCGCTCTATGATATGCTGGTGGGGCCACAGGTGCCGCTTGGGTTGATGATCGTAGGTATCATAAGCTGATCTCCTGGAGGCGGGAGCAAGCCTCGTTTCGGATGATCTTATCCTACTCGGTCAAGTTAGGAAGCACCCTCATCTAAAAGAGAGGCAGAAAGAGCATACAAAATGGAGCAAAAGATTCGGGATAACCATATTGCCGTGGTGCTTGTCATAGATCAGCAGGGCCAGCTGTTGATGCAGCACCGCGATGGCGCTGCATATGCGTGGCCGCACAAATGGGGCCTGCCGGGAGGCGGGATTGAGCCGGGCGAAACCCCGGAAGAAGCGGCCCGCAGGGAACTGGAAGAGGAGACAGGCCTCAAGGTACATGGCAACCTCAAGCTGTTTTGGGAGAGCATCCTTCCTGCTAGCCCACTGCCAGGAGTTTATCGTCAATGGCATGTCTACTCTGTCCAGACCCAGGCCCGCCAGGAAGATATTGTCCTGGGTGAAGGGCAGGCTATGGTTTTTACGCCGCTCGAAAGGGTGCTTGATCTGGATTTGATTCCCACTATAAGGCTGATTGTAGAGCGCTTTCTGGAGCAAGCAAACCAGTAGGTGGCCAGGAAATCTATTCTTAACCTATGGCCGGCAGGATAATTCCCGCCAGAATCACGCACGCGCTCCCCAACCTGCGCCAGCTATGTTTCTCCGCCAGGAAACGCGCGCCCATGAAGGTGCCATCAAAACGCTACACTCACGCATGGGCGCAACAGAGCTGACGGGGCTGCTACTCATTGCAAACCTGAAGATGAGACACCATAGGATGTCACGTATAAGCCACCACCCCATACGCCTCCGGCCTGCGCACCACTCGGGTGAAGCCGGACTCCTGCAAACGGCGGAGCGCGCCGCGAGTGACACCACCGCTGGCCTTGCTGTTGGGGTCGCCGATGTAGTGGAAGAGCCGTCCGCCGCGTTTCAGGATGCGGTAGAGTTCGCGGTAAAAGACGCCTGAATAGAGGTCGCCAGCCAGGCTAAAGGTCAGGGGATCGTGGATGATGCGGCCAAAGCTCTCATCTTCAAAGGTTGGCACAACTTCGTAGGCATCGCCCATCAACTGGATGATCTTCAGGTTGTTGAAGAGTTCCTGCAACCAGGGGTTGAGCCGCGCCATCTCCTGCGCGCCGGGGTCAAGCTCAATCGTGGTGACGGATTCGGCGGCACGCGAGGCCAGGATTGCGGTGTAGCCCAGGCCGGTTACCGTATCGAGGACGCGCCCGCTGATCGGCGTGATGGCCGCAATCTTGCGCTGCGTATCCTGCCAGGGATCGACATCCTTGATGCGGTGCATTACAAACCCAGCGATCAACATGCTGGGCGCGCCCCGCGTTGGCATCAGGCTGCACACGCGGTTAGTATGCTCGAAGAAGACCTGGAGGGCGTTTTGTAGCTCTGCTTAGAGTCACGAAACGCCCTCGAAGATGCTCAAAATCAACGCATAAGTAAAATCACGGGCGGAAGATCGCGGGCGGCTCCGGTGCTGGCTGCTGGAGCGTGCCATGTTGCGCGGAGCGGATGACGGCCCAGAGCTTTTCCGGTGTCAGGGGCATATCGATGCTTTTGACACCCAGGGGCGCCAGGGCATCGAGGGCAGCGTTGACGATGGTGGGCGGCGCGCCGATGGTGCCGGATTCGCCAACGCCTTTGGCTCCCAGCGGATTGAGCGGCGAGGGCGTCTCGACCAGATCCAGTTCGAAGCTGGGCAGTTGGCCGGCCGTCGGGACGGCATAGTCCATAAAGGTGCCGGTGAGGTTCTGCCCATCTTCGTTATAAACGACACCTTCGAAGAGGGCCTGCCCGATCCCTTGCGCCAGCGAGCCATGGACCTGCGCCTCGGTAAGATAGTGATTGAGGATGTGGCCCGCATCGTCAACGGCGATGTAGCGCAGAATCTCCAGGTCGCCGGTCTCGCTATCGATCTCGACGATGGCGACGTGCGCGCCCGAAGCGATGGCCGTACCGGTGGAAGCGAAATCGTGCCAGGCGGCCAGCCCCTCAATGGGAACGTTATTGGCGGGATTGGGGGCCTCGCGCTCGATCAGGTCTGGCTGCTCTTCGACCATGCGCGCCAGTTCACCCAGCTCGATCGCACGCGCAGGAACACCGCGCACGACGATGCGTCCCTGCTCCAGCGCCAGATCGTCCATAGCTGCTTCGAGCACCTGGGAGGCGAGTTGGAGCGCCTTTGTGCGCACTTTTTGCGCGGCCAGGTGTATCGCCGAACCGGAAGTCTGGGTGATGCGGCTGGCGTTGGTGCCGGTGCTATAGCCGGGGAGCGAGGCGTCGTTCAGGCGCACCTCAACCTGGGAGCCGGGCACTCCAAAGGCCTCGGCGGCGATCTGCGCGAAGGTGGTGAAGTGGCCCTGACCATTGTGGGCGACCGCGCTCTGCACCAGGATCGTTCCATCGCGCTGGATGCGTACCGTCGCCGCCTCCTGGGGCCCCTGCCCACGCGATGCGCCACCGGTCGTTTCAATGAAGGTAGAGACGCCGATGCCGAGAAGTTTGGAGGAGGATTGAGCGCGCCAGTGGCGCTGCCGTTCGCGCCAGCCGGCGTAATCGGCCAGGGTCAGCGCCTTATCCAGCGCCACCTGGTAATTGCCGCTATCGTAGACCAGCCCACCCGCCGTGCGATATGGAAACGCATCGGAGGGGATCAGATTGCGGCGGCGCACCTCAACCGGATCAAGATGTAGCTCGTGGGCGACGCGCTCGATGGTCCGTTCGACAATGTAGGCTGCCTCCGGACGGCCCGCGCCACGATAGGCGCCCGTCGGCACCTTGTTGGTGAGAACGGAGGCGACCTGGCACTCGATGGCCGGGATCTGATAGGCACCACTCAGCATATTGGCTGAAAACAGGGGCAGCAGGGGTCCGATGCTATAGAGGAAAGCGCCCACATCACCGATGGTGCAGACCCGCAGGCCAAGCAGGCGTCCCTCAGATGTGCAGGCAGCCGCGACATAATTGATCTGCCCGCGCCCATGCATATGCGCCTGCAGATTCTCACTGCGATCCTCGATCCATTTGACCGGGCGCGCCAGCTGTTTGGCCAGCACAGCCGTGATAATCTCCTCGCCCAGGAAGAGCGTCTTGGCGCCGAAGGCGCCGCCGACATCCGCGTTATACACCTGGATCTGCTCCGGAGGTAGAGCCAGGAAGCGGGCCAGCGTATTGCGAGCCTGAAAGACGGATTGCGATGAGAGCCAGGCGGTCAAGCGCTGCTGCTCGGCGTCAAAATCGAACAGACAGGCGCGCGGCTCCATCGACGCCGGGGCCAGGCGCTGATTCTCCAGCCGCAGCGTGACGGTGTGATCCGCCTGGGCGAAAGCGGCCGCGACATCGCCGCCCTGCGTCCCGCTGCGCAACACCACATTGCTCCCCAGTTCTTCATACAGCAAGGGGGCATCGGCCGCCAGCGCCTGCTCAGGATCGGTAACCGAGGACAACGGCTCGTAATCGACCTCAACCAGGTCGCGTCCATCGAGCGCGGCATAGATATCTTCCGCCAGCACCACCGCGACCGGATCGCCCACGTAGCGCACTTTGCCGACCGCCAGCGGATGACGCGCCGGCGTCTTCAGTTCCGACGCCATCTGGGCGAACATAAACTCCATCAAGGGCAGATGCTCAACCAGTTCATCGCCCGCGTAGGCAGCCACCACGCCGGGGACCGCCCGCGCCGCATCGAGTTGGATTGAGTTGATGCGAGCATGCGCATATGGGCTACGAACAACGGCCATCTGCAGCGGCGCGGGCCTGCCTGCCGCGAGGCGTACATCATCAACATAGGCGGCATGACCCGTAATCAGCCGATAATCTTCTGTGCGGCGTTCCAAACCCGCCGGGAGAGCATGATGTTCACTCATCTATCAAATCCACCTTCTAGTGGCAAGCAAAAGTGCCCTGTTCCGATCCTGAAAATAAATACAATATATTTGTATTTTAAACCATTCTGTCCTGAAATGCATGTCAACCGGAAGGAAACCCACATTCAAATGTTTGCAAAAAGGCAACGCGACAAAAAACACGCGCCCCCCGAATACGAAACGTCCCCCCCCAACGCGACCCTACAGGGGCGTGTCGCGTTGGGGGGGACGTTTTCTCCTTCGCCCTTTTATCGCTTACGCTCAACGTGTTGCCAGAACCACTTTTCGTGCTTCTGGCAACAATGATATTGCATCTGACACCCTCTCCGGGGCCATGGGATGGTATCCTGGTTATCTGGAGAAAAAGTCACCGTCGAGAATGGACTTTAATCCAGTAAGATCTGCGATTAGGAGGGTGCGCTCCTTGTTCGGGGCACCTCCCTTATACTGGTCAAGGATATAACTGATCATCATCGTCATCGCAATGCGCTCGTCGGGTGTGATCGGGAGCATGATAGTGATACTTCCGTTAGGCTGCTCCAGGTCGCTCATGATCCTGCCATGAAGCGCCTGCAGTACTCGTAGCGCCGCATTACGCTCTGCTGTCGGCTCCATGTTTTCCCAGGCAAAACGGCGGTATACCTGGATACAATGTATCAAATGTTGCAGTTGCTTAGATGTCAGGCTGAGGCCACGCGGGAGCGGTGAATTGTTCATGCTGGCGCTCTTCTCCCATAGGCTGCATGAAAAATGTAGGAAGCGTGAAACGTCTCCCACTCCTCAGCGACGTCCTGCACCCAGGCATCAAATTGCTCTGGTCTCATCTGTGCCTGGCTACAATAGGCTCCTTTCAGCGCGCCGAAAGCACTCAACACGTTCGCCTTGAGCATTGATCCGACATGCCCTCCCCAGACTCCTAACGGCGCAGGAATATGGTGGATCTCGACATTCTGTAACCCCGCATCGATGAGTAACTGGCCCAACTGAGATACCATGCCCATGTCAAAACCGCGCTCTTTGCTGCGGTCCCCCATCCATTCAAGGAGCCGCGCGGTTTCTGCTCCGGAATTCTTGATCGTGACCCCAATTTCCAGGACCTCGATCCATCCACCAGGACGCGTCACACGGATGAGCTCATTGATGACAGAGGGCCAATTCGCAGTCGGGATAGCCGCAACCAGCAGCCGTTGATGGACAAACTCAAACTGTTTCTCTGGAAATGGAAGTCCTTGCAAGATATTTCCGAGCATGAGCGTGTATGCCGCTGTCGATGAATACTGAAAGGACGAGGATGCGACATCCAGACCAGT
Organism: Dictyobacter halimunensis; assembly: GCF_036245075.1. Taxonomy (NCBI): domain Bacteria; kingdom Bacillati; phylum Chloroflexota; class Ktedonobacteria; order Ktedonobacterales; family Dictyobacteraceae; genus Dictyobacter; species Dictyobacter halimunensis. Next base: position 2,649,065 of record NZ_BSRI01000001.1, on the reverse strand, counting down.
AATATGTGCCTTTGGAAAGAGGCGGCTCATCTCAGCTGGCCAGATACCTGTGCCGGTACCGACATCAAGTATCGTGTCCGTTTCTGGTTTGAGTGGCGCGAGATAGTGGTTGCCGATAGCAGCATAAAGCGCGCGGTGTTGAAAATTCAGACGGGAGTCCTCTTCAGCATCCTTGGGTAAGAAATAAGGCGCATGGGTCAGGCGCTCGCGATCATCGACAGAGATAGAGTTCACGGGCTGCGGTGCCGCTACCTGCTCCACGGGAAGATCACGGCGGCGGCGGGAAAAAGGCCATAGGGTACGACTCATAGTAACAGTCCTTTCGGGGAAGAACTCATGAGCCTATGATGCAGACAATACAGTGAGAAAATAAAATAGATTCTGCACCCATATGCCCATTTGAAACGATAGGGATAGCATATATTGTACATATACATACTACGATACAAAATCGCGCATGTAAACGTGCTCAAAGAGTAGGACTCGGATCATTGTAAAAATCATAACCATGCAGATTGTCTGCGCAAAAGCGAGAAAAATTTAGAGCGTGTCTGACTCCCGTCATCGTAGAGGCAGGCGAGCGCCCCCCCACATGCCCCCCTGCTGCACCAACACAAAATGGTCCACCCAATTTCTTTCATAAGTAGAGTCCCCATGGCTGGATGGGCGGACGTGTGTATGGCAGATATGGCAAATCCCTGATTCTCTCGCCATCTAGTTGAAGTAGTGGGGAGATAAGTGGGAGAAAGTTGAGGGCATACATGGTAAAAACGAAGCCGACCTCCGCTTCATCGGGCCACACAGATAATATGCAGGCGCAGCGACGGCCTGCCGACAAGCTCAGTCGCAAGCAGTTTGAGAAAGAGCTCAAACACCTGCAGGTTGAACTGGTAAAGTTGCAATCATGGGTGGTGCATAAAGGGCTGAAGATCGTGGTCCTCTTTGAGGGGCGCGACGCGGCGGGTAAAGGGGGCGTGATCAAGCAGATCACCGAGCGAGTCAGCCCGCGTATTTTTCGCATCGTGGCGCTGCCGACGCCAACCGAGCGCGAGAAGACCCAGATGTATTTTCAACGCTACATAGCCGAGCTGCCGGCGGCAGGCGAGGTCGTGCTCTTTGATCGTAGCTGGTATAACCGCGCCGGCGTTGAGGTAGTGATGGGCTTCTGCACACCACAGCAGCACAAAAAGTTCCTGCACGACGCGCCGCTAATGGAGCACGAGATCATCAACTCGGGCGTCATCCTGATCAAATACTGGTTCGAGGTCAGCCAGGATGAACAGGAGCGACGCTTCCAATCCAGAATTGCAGACGGGCGCAAAACCTGGAAGCTCAGTCCAATCGACCTGGAGGCGCACAAGCGCTGGTACGACTACTCGCGAGCCAAAGACATCATGTTCGAGGCCACGGATACACCGGAATCTCCCTGGTATGTGGTAGACGCAGATGACAAGCGGCGGGCGCGCCTCAACTGTATCGCCCACTTCCTGAGCAAGATTCCATATCAAGAAGCGCCGCGTCAACCTGTAGAGCTGCCGCCGCGCCAGCCGGCCAATGGCTATGTAGAGCCCGCCCGAGCTTATAACTTTGTTCCCGGAGTATATTAGCGCGTTCCGAAGCAACTCACGCAAGCAAAGGATGATCAACCGTTAGAAGGGCATCAAGATAAGCTATACAGGAAGGAGTCAAAGATGCATACTGCCCAAGAGCTTTTTCATAGGCTGGCAGACTTTGAGCCCGATGGAGCCTATGTGCTGAGCGTATATCTGGATATGAGCCCACATATGTCTGGCAAGCAGCCGTGGAGACGTATCTCCGCCATTACGCTCAGAGAGCGTTTCCGCCAAATCGAGGAGACCCTGCTGCCGCGTCACCCGGCACTGGAAGGTTTTCGACGGGATAAGGAGAAGGTGCAGGCATATCTCGAACACCACGCGGAACCCTGGCTACAGGGCGTGGCCATCTTCGCCTGCGACGCGCACCAGTTGTTTGAATATATAGAAACGGGCGTCTCATTTCATGACCAGATAATGTATGAACCCTACCCGGATCTGTTTCAGCTAGCCCGGCTACTCGATGAGCAAGAGACCACCGTCACGGCCGTCGTAGATACCAATACCACGCGCCTCTTTGTGACGCGCTACGGTTTTCTGGATGAGGTAGCCGGACCCGATGACTCACCACGCGGCTACAGCAAGCGCAACACCACCTGCTTAAATCAGGCGCGCTACCACCGTAAGGTCGAGAATAAGCGCAAAGCCTTCGCGCGCGAGGCCGCATCGGCGATCGAAGACCTCGTCCTGCAGGAAGGTGCTCGCAGGGTCATCCTGGCAGGCGACGAGGTCTCTATTCCTCTCCTGCATCAACAGATCTCTCCTGCCATTGAGCCACTGGTGCATGAAGAGGTCTTGCGCATGGATATTCGCACCCCGCGTCACGAGGTTCAAGAGCAGATCAAGCCGGTCATCGAGTACATACAGAGAGAAGAGTCGCATCAGCTAGCGGATACCATGGTCGAACGCATACGCGCGAACGGCCTGGCCATCAGCGGCATGCAGGAGACGTTGGATGCGCTCAAACATGGGCAGGTTGATGTCTTGCTGCTCGACCAGCAGGCGCCACTCGACGAAACGCAACGCAATGAACTGGTGCGCCTGGCGGCCCAAACGGACGCCCAGATAGAAAACGTCACCAACCATGCGGCATTCCAGGAAATGGGCGGCGTCGGAGCTCAGCTACGTTTTCATCACCACTGGGTCTGATGTTGGCGAACGCAAGCGCCCCCACACTCGCGTCCGCATTGATTTTGTATGTTGGTGCATGGGGGTGCATCCGCGCCCCCATGCACCAACATACGACGGACTCGTGAACACCGCAGGTGCAGAAGCTCATACAGAACGCAGGCGATGACCATGAGTGTAAGAGCGTGTTTTACACTGTGCGTTGCAGCAGAATCGCGGGGACCTTGCGGGTCATCTTCTCCAGCAGTTCGGCCAGGGAGGGTATCTTTTGAATCTGGATGCGGCCGAGCCGCTCGGCCTCCGCGCTGTCGAGGACGATGGCACGGGCCGCGAACTTCTCAGCGCCGACTTCGACGGTCACATCGGGATGCGCCAGCAGATTGTGATACCAGGCGGGATTGGTCGGCGCGCCCCTGTTGCCGGCGAAAATGTAGATCTGACCGCCTTCGGACAGGTAGACCAGCGGAGTGGTACGCTGCTGACCGCTCCTGGCACCCGTCGTTGTCAGCAGCAGCACGGGGGCGCCAGCCAGGTAGCCGCCAACGTTGCCCCCATTGGCACGAAACTCCTCGATCACCTGACGATCCAACTCGTTCACATCATGTATCTCGGGCATAAAATCCTCCTCATGTTATAAGCATTATATGTATAGAACTTTCCTTACAAGAAACGCCGCGCCAGATGACCATCGTTCGTTGTTGAAGTAGTGACCCTGATCGAGATCCTCCAGGAGTGAGGGATGCTCTGATCACGCCCATATTTTATCTATCGTAGCGACACATTGTTGCAAAGGCATCAACCTGTTACAATAGATAGTGTAAACCCGGCCGTCGCGCTGGACAAGCATCAATAGTGGCCTTTTGTTACGTATGCAACACGGAGGGGAAAATGTCGCACGAAGAACAGACCGACCTGCGCGTTCGGCGCACCCATAAATTCCTGCAAGAAGCGATGGTCGAACTGATCACCGAGAAAGGGTTTGAGGCCATCACGGTAGGCGATATCGCCGAACGGGCCATGATCAACCGGGCCACGTTCTACCGCCATTACCAGGATAAGTACGACCTGGTGGCAAAGATCTTCGAGGAGACAGCCAATTACCTGGTGGAGAAACTACTGCCCATACACAAAGAAAAGAATAGTAGCAAGCAAAACACACCAGAGATCTGGGTACAATTCTTTGAGCACGTGGCTGATAATGACCGCCTGTACAGGGCGATGCTGGGGAAGAACGGGAGCCCATGGTTCGCGGACAGGATGCGCGAGCACACCATCAAGCTCCTGCTTGAGAGCGGGCGACAGTTGAAACAGCAGATAACACCCACGCAGCCGACCGATCCGACCATGCCCCAGGAACTGCCGGTCACCCAGCTCTCATATGTCCTCATCGGCACCATCGTCTGGTGGCTGGAGAGCGAAAAAAGCTATACGCCCCTGCAAATGGCTACCTGGTTTCACCGCTTCGCCTTCTATGGCTATCTCGCAGTCCTCGGTTATGAGGTTCAAGCGCCAACGATGCAAGGTGCCAGATAAGAAGAGGCTTGTAGCTCCTGCGGAGTATCACGTGATACAATAAAGGTCATTGATAAGCAGATGTAGCCCGTAATATCAGAGAGGTATAGTGCGCCTGTCCAGGCATGAAGCCAAAGGGACACCTCTACCAGCGCATCATCTCAGTATTGGTACCCAACCGTATAGCAAGGGAAACGTAGACTGGCATGACATTTTTACCCGAACAACCAGAACCGATTGACCTGCAAGACTGCGCGCGCGAACCGATCCATATTCCGGGCGCCATTCAGCCTCACGGAGTCATGCTTATACTGGATAGTCACAGCTACCGTATTCTGCAAGTAAGCAGCAATAGCCGGGAAGTGATTGGGAGAGCGGCAGATGCGTTGCTCGGAGAGTCACTTGAGGAGCTGCTGGCGCCGGAACATATGGAACTGCTGCGTTCAACCGAACAGAGCCAGCTGGAGAACAATCCGCTCTATCTCTTCACCGTTACGCTGCAAGGCAGTACGCAGCAATTCGATGGCATTGTGCACACCGTTGGTCCGCTGCTGATCCTGGAGTTAGAGCCCAGCGCGAAAAATGGCGCCTCTGCTGTCACCACAGAAGATCTCTACGCCGCGACGCAGACCGTCTTCAGCAGTCTGCGGCACCTGCCCTCGGTCAAAACCATGTCGCAGCTCATTGTCGAGAAGATACGCCAGTTTACGGGCTTCGATCGCGTCATGATGTATCGTTTTGAGGCCGACGACCACGGAGTTGTCATCGCCGAAAGCAAGCGAGCAGACCTGGAGACCTTTCTGGACCTCCACTATCCCGAATCGGACATTCCAGCGCAGGCGCGTCGGCTCTATGTTCTGAACTGGCTGCGTCTAATCGCGAATGTTGATTATACGCCCGCGCCCCTGCTACCGACGGTCAATCCTCTGACACAACAGACGGTGGACATGAGCCACTCTGTCTTGCGCAGCGTCTCCCCCATCCATATCGAATATCTGAAAAATATGGGTGTTGAATCCTCGATGTCGATCTCGATCGTGAAGGATGAGCGCCTCTGGGGCCTGATCGCCTGTCATCACTACGCGCCTAAATATGTGCCCTACAACGTGCGCACGGCCTGCGAGCTGCTTGGGCGCGTCATGTCACTGCAATTACCCACGGTCGCCGAGCAAGAGGATACCGCCTATCGCTCGCGGCTGGCGGAGGTGCGCGCCCGGCTCATTGAACAGGCTTCGACGCACATGAACCTGGTAGATGCGCTGACCACCTCGACGCCCACGATCCTTGACGCCGTCGCAGCCACCGGCGCCGCCATCTGCATGGGGGATACCTGCCACCTTCTTGGGCAGACGCCCACCACCGAGCAGATCCATGACCTGCTATCCTGGCTTGAGCACCAGCCTGAGGACGAGATATTCAGTAGCGATTGTCTCTCAGCCCGTTATCCCGACGCCCAGGCATGGACGGCGACCGCCAGTGGCGTACTGGCGCTCATCCTCTCGAAAAACGCGAAGCAGTATCTGCTCTGGTTCCGACCAGAGGTGAAACAAACCGTGCAATGGGCGGGTGAGCCGACGAAGATAGCAACCCAAACGGAACAGGGGGTGCGCCTCTCACCGCGCAAATCGTTTGAAAAATGGAGCCAGATCGTCCAGGGGCATGCCCAGCCCTGGAACGAGAGCGAGGTGCGCCAGATGGGCAGCCTGCGTGCGGCGCTGATGAACGTCCTCGTCCATAAAGCCGAACAGCTGGCCGAGATGAACAGGGAACTTGAGCGCAGCAACCAGGAGCTAGACGCGTTTACCTATATCGCATCCCATGATCTGAAAGAGCCGCTGCGGGGCATCCGTAATTACGCGAACTTCCTCAAGGAGGACTACGGCCACCTGCTCGACCAGAATGGGACCTATCAGGTCGAAACGCTGATCAATCTCTCGACGCGCATGGAGAGCCTGATGAACTCACTCCTGTACTATTCGCGTCTCGGTCGCACAGAGCTGCCGATGCGAGAGAATGACCTCAACGAGGTGCTGGCAGACGCGCTGTCGCTGTTGAGATACAGCATAGAGAAGAGTGGAACCCACATCCATGTCGCGGGTCCGCTGCCCACGGTTTACTGCGATAGCAGCAGGATCAGCGAGGTCTTTCTCAATCTGATCAGCAACGCGCTCAAATACGGCAAGGAAGGCGAGGCGCGGATTGAGATTGGGGTTCTCTCCGAAAGCGCGCCCATACCCGAAGGAGTACATCCTCCCGTCCTGTACGTTCGTGATAATGGCATCGGGATTCCCGCGCATCATTATGAAACTATCTTTCATATCTATAAGCGCTTGCACGGTCGCGATGAGTTTGGTGGCGGAACCGGCGTCGGCCTGGCGGTCGTAAAAAAGATTATCGCGCTCCATAAAGGCGCGATCTGGCTTGAATCCCGGGAAGGGGAAGGAACAACATTCTACTTCACCGTGGGTTGAATTCTGTGACATCAAGCTGTCGATAAAAAAGGGGGATAACGGACATGGAACAAGAACAATCCATTCTGGTCGTCGAAGATAGCGATGAAGACTACTTCACCTTCCAGCGCATCCTGAGGAAGCGGGCCCTCAGGTACCCACTTGTACGTTGCCAAAAAGGAGAAGAGGCGCTCGATTTTCTACATCAGCGCGGAAAATTTGTGCAAACGGTCTCTAATCCGGGAAGGCTCCCCTCCTTGATCCTGCTGGATCTGAATATCATTGGTCTGGACGGGCGAGCCGTTCTCGCGGATATAAAGCAAAGTGACAAAGTAAAACAGATCCCCGTTGTCATTTATACGACGTCGGCCGATCCGCGCGACATCGATTATTGCTACGCTCAGGGCGCCAATAGCTATATCCTGAAAATAGTGCCATTCGAAACCCTGGGAGAGCAGATACAACGTATTTTCGATTACTGGTTTCGCCTGGTTCGCTTGCCCGAGAAAGACAGATAACATATGCTTGATCGCCAGATTAAAATATTGATTATTGATGATAGCCCTGAGGATAGAATGATTTTCCGTCGCTATCTGCAGCGCAACTCTTCTAACTCTTATCAATTTTATGAGGCGAAGACCGGGGAAGAGGCGCTGACCCGCTATGAGGAGACGCGCCCCGATTGCATCCTACTCGACTATGGGCTGCCAGATATGACCGGTATCATGTTTCTTCAACACCTCCAGCAACTTCCTCATCCGCCCATGACCGCGGTCATCATTTTAACCGGTAGCGGTGATGAAGAGATCGCGGTAAACGCCATGAAACAGGGAGTGCAGGATTACCTGATCAAGGACAATATTACGCCGCAGATTCTCCAGCACGCCTGCCTGAACGCGATCGGCAAGATGGAACTTTTGCAGCAACTGCATCAGCAGAACGAGAGCTTTCGCATCCTGGCCGAGAACTCACCTGACATCATCACGCGTATAGACCAGAATCTGCGCTATATGTATGCCAATCCTGCCATCGCTCTTCTGACGGGCCTGGCACCGGAGAGATTTCCGGGCAAAACGAATCAGGAACTGGGTCTATCGCCCGATAATAGTCAGGTCTGGGAACAGACGCTGGCGGAGGTCATCACCAGCAAGCAGGCGCAAACCATAGAATATCCCGTACAGGCGCAGGGCAGCACGCACTATTGCCAGACGCGGTTCGTCCCCGAGTTCGACACCCAGCAAAACGTCGTATCTATCCTGGGTTTCACACGCGATATTACCCAGTACCGCGAGCAGATACAGAGCAAAGATGATTTTATCAGCCTGGTCAGCCATGAGTTACGCACGCCCCTGACGGTTACGAAGGCGAACATTCAACTGGCGATGCGCCTGCTCAAAAAGATGCCGGGCAAAGCGCAGCCAGGCGAGCTCCAGCCGGCGCTGGACCAGATCATTACCCTGCTGCAGCGAGCGGTGCATCGACTAGGATTACAGAACCGGCTGATCAATGATCTACTGGATGTTGCGCGCCTGCAGCGCAGCAAGATCGAGATTCAAGCCACCCCACACAATCTTCTGGATGTCGTACAAGAAGTGGTCGAAGATCAACGCGCCAACGCCGTCAACCGCACAATCGAATTAGACCTCTCCACGGTTTCATCCCCACCGCTGGTAAACATCGATCAGAACCGGATCGGCCAGGTGATCGACAACTACATTACGAACGCGCTCAAGTATTCCGATAAGACAGAGCCCGTGATGGTGGGCGTCAATGAGGAGCCTGAACAGGTAAAAGTCTGGGTCAAAGACCGGGGACGGGGACTGAGCGAACAGGACCAGGAGCGCATCTGGAACCGCTTCTACCAGGTGCAAACGTCGAGCTCCAGTGGGTTGGGCCTGGGCCTTTATATCTGTCAGGCCCTGATTGCTCTGCACGGGGGCACCGTCGGTATTGAGAGCGCCCTGGGGGAGGGCTCCACCTTCTGGTTTCGGCTCCCCCTTATCGAGGCCGCATAGATGGGAATGAACCGCTCCATGGATAGCCTGCCGCCACGAGCAACAGCCGCCAGCCATACACGCTATCGCATAGCTCAGGAACTCTCAGAGCTCTGTCCGCCCGTGCTGGGACAAGAGATCGCCATTACCGGATCGGTATCCAAAGGGCTGGCTGACGACCCTTCAGACATCGAGCAGGTCTTCTACGTACAGGAGATTCCAGGCGTACAGGCACGCGATACCTGGCTGCGCCAGATTGGGGCCAGCGCGATCATCCATGATGAGACAACGATCGAAGATGGCTCGCTCTGGTCAACCTTTCGCTTCGGAGAGATATGGATTGAAGCGGGCTGGCAAACCTTCAGGCAACAGGAAGAACTGCTGCGTCAGATACTGGCCGCGCAGGTACTCGACCATCATCGCTTGATCCTTGGTGAGATCACATCGCATGCGCTCTCACTGCGCGGTGAAGGTCATCTTCCTCGCTGGCGACAGCAGCTCACACAATATCCGCCACAACTGGCACAGCGCCTGATAGCGAACGCCACGGATCTCTGGCAATTTCCCCATCTCCTCGAAGCGCGCTGGGCACTGGCTCAACGCCACGAACCATGGCGCCTGGCCGAGGTACTCCTCAGAGAACTGCACAATATCTTGCGCGTGCTCTTCGCGCTAAACCACCAATGGGAACCCGAATGGAAGTGGATCAGCCAGAGCAGCGGTGCTCTCGCGCTCAAACCGCATCATCTGATGGAGCGCAGCACGGCCATCTTCACCGAGAACGATGCAAAGCAGCGCATTGCGGCCTGCATCCAGTTAATCTATGATACACTAACCCTGCTACCAGTGGAATACGATGTCGCGCAAGCGCTCAACACGGTCCGTGAGAGCCTGGATCTACATAGCTATTAAGGAGTTCGATTTGCTATACCAGACATTGCAGCAAGAGATTGTTGAGGAAGCACATCAGCAGGAAGAGATCATCGGAGTCCTGCTGACCGGCTCGGTTGCTAGAGGCGACGCTGTGGAGGGGACCGATCTGGATCTCCGCTTCATTCTGAAGCCGGGTATCAAACGAGAGTTTCGATCAGAGGTGCGCCAGGGCGTCGTGGTTGAGCAAGGATATACGGACGAAGCATCCGCGCAGGCGAAACTTAAAGCCGACGCCATGCAGGTCTACGCCTATCTGGATGGGCGCATCCTGTATGATCCCCAGGGCGTTCTCGCTTGTCTGAAAGAGCAGGCGCAACAACGCTTTGATGGTTACAGATTGCCAGAGCAAGAACGGGTGAAGATCATCACCTGGCTGGAATCGTCTCGCTTCAAAATCCAGCTGGCCCTCAAAGCCGGTCAGCAGGTGAAGGCCGCGTTTGTCAGCGGGACGGTTTCCTGGCAGATTATCGAGGGTCTCTGGGCCGCCAACGACAGGCCGCTACCCCCCAACAGCTCGATCTGGCCTCATCTTAAAGATCTGACGCTGGGTCCCCCGGATGTGGAAGAGCAGCTCACCCAACTCTTCTGCTCCGAAACCCCGCAGCGCATCCAGCTTACCCTAAATCTGCTCAGCTGGATCCTATCACAGCTCAATGATGAAGAGCATCCTTTGTGACTTATCGCATTAATCACATCTCCAAATCCCTTTCTCAATTCAAAACACATACGAATACCTATCTGGCACAACGATACTGCGCGTCTCCAATGAACTGCCACCAGGCAAGGCCAAAAACTATGAGGCCGCGTTTAAAGCAATCTTGCAATAATGGGAAATCGCCTATCCCTCGCCTACCCGATAGCGTTATACTATCATAGGTAAAAAACGTCCATACTTGAGGGGGACTGATTAGGTCAAAGAAAACAAAAAAGCGTACCCAACAACACACAGGGCGAAGCTCCTGGTAGTCACGTTCAAGAAGCTTTTTGGTATTCAATTTCTTCGCTTGACTTTCTATTTCAGGGCGTGCTACTATCGCGCGGTAACGAATCTGGATATCATGGGCTTCATTGGCGACGACATGATGTTGATCGCGCGGCGGTTGCTGCCACGCAGTGATAAGAGATAGCCGCCGTCATTCTTCTGTGTGGATGTGTTATGTAGAAGGGAAAAACCGATGTTTCGCTTTGGCATTGAGCACGAGGTCGCTTTTCTCGATCGGCAAGGGCATTTTGTGGACTTTCTCTCGACCCCGTTTGCGACACTTCAGGCAATCGTGGATGAGCTTCCGCAATATGGAGGAGATGAAAAGCATCTGCGGATAGGGGACGCGGGTATTCGCGTCAAACGCTGGTATATTGAGGGATTCGAGCGCTTCAGTGAGGGCGGCGAACTGACAGATTGCCTGCCAAAGGGCATTGAGATTCGCACCACAATCCACTCGAGTATTGAAGCAGCGGTCAATGAGCTCCGGACCAATTTTCACTTGCTCCAGGCTGTGGCGGCGCGCCACGGTTTCCTTCCAGTATTAACGAGCCATAATCCCTACCAGACCAGTTTTGTCCCCGATCCTCCCCTGTGTGCCTATGAGCAGCAGTTGTTGCACCAATCTCCTGAGGACCTGAGCGCGCTGCTCTCGATGGTAACATACGGGCCGGACTTAAACTTTTCGATCGAAGCGCTGCCGGTTGAGCGTATGATCGATCTTGGACGCAAGCTCACCTATTACAGCCCGTATATCGTACCATGGAGTTTTAGCTCTCCATTCTATAATGGGCACCTGTGGGAAGGATTCTCGGTGAGAACGTTTCAGCGCACAGGCAGGCGCCCTGCGGTGCAAGTGTTCCTGGATCAGCCGACTGACCTCATCGAAAGCGATCCCTCGCTGACCAAGTTGGCTCGTTGCCCGGCAGAAATTGGTCGGATTGAGTTCAAGGCCTGCGACAGTTGCGCGGATTTTTCCCTCTACGCGGCGTTGTTGACGTTGCTCAAGGGGCTGGTCCTTGACCGGACACTTCCAGGGCGCGCAACGGTCCCGGATCGGGGGCTTCATCAGCGTGCCGCGCGTTTTGGCTTCGCGCAGCATGATCTGTTCACAGGGGCGCAAACAGTCTTGAACGCGTCAGCAGAAGCCCTGGGCAGTGATCCTGATATGCGCTTCCTCGCGCCGCTTTTCCACCTCCTCCGGCACCAGATCACACCTGCCCACCAGATGGTACAGGCCTTTCGTAGAACGAACTCGATCGAAGCGACCCTGCGTGAAACCTACCAGATGGCATTGGCCCTGAGCATGAGGAAGTAACGGCTGAACACGCGACCCGGCTTTTTTGCACCACCGCGCCAAAGCCGGGTCCGTACCTACTATCTTCTACAAGATCTGAGAGCCTGATGTAGCCAATTTGGTAACGAAAAGATGTATAGGTTAAAAAGCTCATGCTATTTGTCTAATTATGCTGAACTCAGTTAATCCTTACATACTGTATGCGTCTTTTCTATTCTATGTTCGTCTATACATACAAAAGATAAGCAGCTACAGAGAGAGGCTTTGACAGTCATGAGTGAAATACCCCACAGCCGACACGCGCCGCGGCTATCCACCGAGATGGCGTGGTATGCGCTCCATGAGCCATTGAGAAACTTTATTCGCCAGCGCGTCAGCGACGAGGCAAGCGTTGAGGACCTGCTGCAGGATATTTTCTTGAAGATCCATACCCATATCGCCTCATTAAAGGCGGAAGAGAAGCTTGAGGGTTGGGTCTACCAGATCGCCCGCCATCGCATCATCGATTATTACCGCACGCGGGCGCCAGGCATCGCACTTGAAACGGTGAGCGAGTCAGACATGCAACTGGTATATAGCGAAATACCAGAAGAGGACGTGCGGGCGCAGATCATTCCTTCCATGATGGCGATGCTACTCAACCTGCCGGAACCGTATCGCCAGGCGCTCTACCTGACCGATTACAAGGGACTATCGCAAAAAGAGCTGGCAAGCCGGCTGGGCATCTCGGTATCGGGAGCAAAATCACGCGTCCAGCGCGCCCGTGAAAAGCTACGCCAGATGTTGCTCGATTGCTGCCACTTCGAGTTCGACCGCCTCGGGCGTCTGATCGACTACCAGCCGCGCTGTACCTGCTGTGAGCCACAGAGCGCCCTCATACAGGTTTCCGTTCCTCGTTAAGTCCGGTAAAGAGCCCGTAAGACTTGCGTCCTTTTAGCAGAATTGCCGTCTATACCAGCAGTAAAGTACACAGATGAGCGCGATGCAACAATGCATTGCCAGGAAAGGATGCAAGGAATGAATAACACAGTACCAGAAGATGGGGAGCAGTTGCGCGCTGCCGTACGCGAGAGATATAGCCGTTCCGTCGGCTCCATTCTCACTAATCAGTCGGACAGCATCAATAGCTGCTGCTCAACCCCGCCATCTATACAGAACGCCGGAGATGCGGCCAGCACTGGCTGTTGTAGCACTGACTGTTGTAGTACCAGCCAGGCAGATCCCATCACAGGCGATCTCTATAACGCAGCCGAGCTGGGCACGCTGCCGATCGCCGCAGTGCTGGCCTCACGCGGATGCGGCAATCCCACAGCGTTGGCCGAGCTCAAAGAAGGAGAAAAGGTGCTAGACCTGGGGAGCGGTGGCGGCATCGACGTCCTGCTCTCAGCCCGGCGCGTGGGTCCGGGCGGTTTCGCTTATGGATTGGATATGACAGATGATATGCTCGCCATCGCCGAGCGCAACCGACAGGAAGCTGGCATCCAGAATGTACAGTTTCTCAAGGGCATCATCGAAGATATTCCACTGCCGGACAACAGTATCGACGTCGTCATCTCCAACTGCGTCATCAACCTGGCGGCGGATAAAGGCCAGGTGCTACGCGAGGCCCAACGCGTGCTGGTCCCTGGTGGACGCTTCGCCGTCTCCGACATCATCTTCCAGGGACAGATCCCGCCCGCGCTACGCTCCGATTTAGAGTCCTGGGCCGGCTGCATAGCCGGCGCGCTGGAAGAGAATGTCTATCGCCAGCTCCTCCAACAGGCCGGCTTCACAGACATCGAGGTAGAGGTGACGCGCCGCTATACCCTGGAGGAGATAGCCTCGGGCGGTGCCCGCGCGTCCATCTCAGCCCTGAACGATGAGGAGCGGCAGCAGACGGAGGGCAAGTTCGTCAGCGCCTTTATCCGTGCCCGCAAGCCTGCGTCGCAGGCGTAGCCGCCGTCCCGGTTATCCAGTCAGGGCGGCCCAGGACTAGGCTTTGCCCATATCAAAATATTTCTCGCAGTAGGCCGCGGCCTGGTCCAGCGCACGTTCTCCTTCGCGGAAGGCTGCGGGAAATAGTTGCCAGCCATGGCACACGTCAGACCAGCTTAACGCGTGAGCCCGCACTCTCTGAGCGCGGGCCCGCTCCCATAATCGGTCGGCATCATCATGCACGAGCTCGTTCTGCGCCACGATCAACAAAAGGGGCGGAAGACCATGCAGATCCGCGTGCAGCGGAGAGATCAGTGGATGACTCCGCTCAGACGGCTGGCAATAGTGCTGGGCGACAAACTCCAGCATTGCCGAGTTGAGCACGATATCGGTGGCTATATCCGATCTGGATTGCAAATGCGCCGGCGTCAGATCCAGCAAGGGTGAAAAGCAAGCGCCTACTATCGGCAGTGGTGCATCCTGATCGCGCAGCACCTGCAGCAGCGCCAGCAGCAGGCCACCACCCGCGCCAGAGCCCACCAGCGCGATCCGCCGGGGCGCGAACCCCTGAGAGATAAGCCAGCGATACGCGGCCAATGCGTCATCAAGAGCGGCTGGAAAGGGATGCTCGGGTGCCAGCCGATAGGCAAACTGCAGCACACATGTCCTAGATAGCTCGGCCAGCCGGGTCACGGCAGCGCGATCCGTCCTCATCGATCCGCACACATAGGTACCGCTGTGGAGATACAGGATCGCACGTCCCTCCTCGGCCTGCGCGGGCACAAACCATTCAGCTGGCATAGCATCGATGCTCAATGGTTCAATAGCCACAGTATCAATCGGCTCAATCAGCTCTGACAGCGCCTCAAAGGCGGCTCGATACCGGGTCAGGCTGATGTCAGCCACCGAACATCCATGGAGCGGCTGAAAACATCGCTGAATAGACCGCCGCAGCTGCGCGGCACGCTGCTCATCCATGTTACATTCCCCCTGTCTGCTACTTTTACTGAATCGACAAATTAACACTGAATTAAGTATGCAATCAATGAAAAAGCTCTTCAATTCCAAGAGGGATAGAACAGTTCAATAAAGGCCAACCAGAGCAGTGACTGAGCGTCATACTGATCACAATCACCATAATTGGTGCCAGGACACCGATCACGGAGAACCCAAACCCCCAGCTCGCCCGTATTCTGTGGGTAAATGATTTGCGACCAAACAGGGATAAGAGAAGACCAACAATTGCGAATGGTGGACTGAAGAGATAGATCGTGTTGACAAAGAAAAAACTGACCGTGCCGAAGATATATCCAGCAGTGGCCAATCCTGCATATGGATCTGGTACGGGTTTCTGCTCACCAGCGTTTGTCTTGATCGATTGGATGCTCATGCACAAAAGCATCACCATGGCTGACATCCACATAGGGATGCCTATAGAGGGAAAATCATGATAGACATATGCACCAAATACGAAGAGTACAATAACAATTGTAAAAGTGAAGAGTACTTGTCGTTTCATCGGCAATCTGGCGCTTCTTACCTCCCTGTTTGCGCAAGTACTATATAGAAAATAGAAGCGCTATTCCTATTCGCCTATTCTTCTTAAAGATGAGTATATCAGAAACATCCTGAATAAGCGAGCAATAATACGCATTAATCCATGACGATATAGTGATTATTTTGTGATGTCCTCAACTGGTTTGTGAGTCAAATGAGAAGCCAGCACGGCATAGTATCCATATATAGTACAGAAAGGACAAAACGATGCTAGGCGAACTCAACCAGGACCAGATCGATCGCTTGTTAGGCAGCCAGACCTTCGGGCGCATTGGTGTCTCCGATCAGAACAGGGTCTACATCATTCCCATTAATTATATTTTTGACGGCACCTACATATATGCACACACCCTACCGGGCACCAAGCTGCAATTGATGCGCAGCAATCCAGAGGTATGCCTGCAGGTAGACAAAATCAAGAACGGCTCAACCTGGCAGAGTGTCCTGGCCTGGGGCACTTTTCAGGAATTGTCGGGAGAAGAGGCCGCGAAGGTCTGCCACCAGCTCGGCAAACAGTTCACCAGCCTGATCGCCAGCGGCTACGCCCTCCACGAGATGCGCGCAAGTGATAATCACGGCATGCCTCGTGCGATCATCATTTATCGCATCAAGCTCAGTGAGAAAACGGGACGCTTTGAACAGCCCGAAGAGGCCGAAGTCTATCCCCCCGAGACGCGGTCTTAGCCCACCATCTAAACAGAAAGACCCCACCGGGACCGCAAGGATGCGTCCCATCGGTACTTATCTATGATTCGGAGATGAAGCCCTCGCGCAACTTGACCTGATAGGAATAATCGATGGCGTCCTTGAGCTCCTGCTCGACACCATAGTAGCGGGCGATGGTGAGCGCGCTACGGATCACGTCCTGCACCTCTTTGGCCAGGGCCGCCTTGTCGGGTGGACCATGCTTCTGATGCTTGACACCACTGGCTTCAAAGTGATTGACCGCGCTGGCCAATTCACCGGACTCCTCACACAAACGCGTGATGATCTGAAAAGGATCATTGCCGGCGGGAAACTTTCTGTTATACGCATCGGTGGTCAGAATCAGCTTCTCATAATAGTCAGGTTCATGCATGCTTTGGATTCCTTTTCAATGCACATACAATTTTTTTACACATAATAACCTATAAATCGTTAAAAAAGATAACATCTTTCCCTACAAGAGCCGCATCAACGCAAAAGCTTGCCATCCATTGATCCATCCTTCTCTGGGAACGGTTATATGTTTAAAGAGACGTATGCGCCCAGGTACGGAAAGCTGGGGCAAGCCCAGCACCTACGGGGCATTTGCGTTTTTCTTGTTGCCTTTCTCTATGCAAAAAAAGGCGGATACCCAATTTTGTTCTCCAGGGCTGTTATAGCCATCCCCTCTACCAACGACAAAGAATATAGCAGTGGGAAGTAGCGCAGATAAAATGTTTCATTTATTGAAAAATATATTTGAAGGGCATATTTATACTGAAAAAAGTGATGAATAGTCATTTCATCATCCAAATAGAGATATCTCATATCTTGTCATGAATAGGAGAGATCAAATGCGATATATTCTTTTGCGGTTGCTCCTGGCGCTATTATGCAGTGCTGTGATGATGACATCCGGGGTTGCATTTGCGCATGAGTATAGACTCTCGCCAGGCACATTTTCTCCGGGTCATTTTCCGCCGGGCAACTTCCCTCCGAGCAATCACCCCCCAGGCGGCTTGCAACAGAATGGCTTTATCATCGTACAAACCGCCACATCCACGATTCCCAACAATGTTGCTGTGGATTTACCTGTTACATGTCCGGCAGGCCGGATCGCCACAGGTGGGGGTGGCGCTATCGGAGCAGGTGGAGGCGCAGGGATATTTCTCTCCACGACCGGCCCATTTCCCGCGACAACTGTGAATAATCCCACAGGATGGCACGTTATTGTGGAAAATGCATCAGGTGTTAATCAACCAATAACCGCCTGGGTACTGTGCGTACGAGGCAGTTAAAACTCCTCAGTCAAATAAATAGAAAGCCTGCTAGCTACCATATCCTCGTAGCTAACAGGCTTTCTATTTATTTGTTATTGACGCTGACCTGGACATGATTACCACTTATACATCCATGCTGTCTATGGCGTTGATTATTTGTGGGATCAATATGTGCAATGTATCGGTTGAGTTGTGATGACTTGGCGAGTACTCAAGAGATGGTTATATATATTGTGGTTGAGGTGAGAGATCAGAGATGGAAACCAGTTCACAAAGGAGCGATGTACCATGGCTGTATCGTCTGTAAATCTTTTAGAGCAGGTGCTCAACTACACTAATCGCGCCAATCCCTATCCCATTTATGCCAGGATGCGTGAGCATCCGGTCCAGCTACAGGCGGATGGGCGCTATATTGTGAGCAGCTACCCGCTGGTGGATATGGTCTTCCACGATCCACAGATGAGCGTGGATATGCGCAAGAGCAATGAACCGGGCATCCGTTTAGAGCAGGAGGAGCCCCCCTTTGTCTTTCTCGATCCCCCTAAACATGATTGGCTGCGCCAGCTGGTAGCGAGCAAGTTTACGCCCGGCTTGATCGATAGCATGCAACCGCGACTGGAGGAGATTGTTACGCAGCTGCTGAACGCACAGAGCGCCAATCAGCGCATGGATATTGTGGATGACCTGGCCTATCCGCTGCCGGTAACCGCCATTTGCGAGCTGCTCGGCGTGCCGCGCGCCGACGAGCCCAGGTTCCACACCTGGTCCCGCATGTTCATCAAAGGCACCCATCTTGGCAGAGATACCGCCGCCGCGCAGGAGGCCAGACAGGGGAGGGACGCGCTCAACCAGTATATGGGAGAGCTGATCGATAAGCTGCAGCGCCAACCGGGTCCCGGCCTGCTCTCGGCCATCATTCACGATACCGACCACAAGCAGCACATGAGTAGAGCCGAGCTGATCACAACGGCGGTGCTGCTGCTGATCGCCGGGCACGAAACCACGGTCAACCTGATCACCAACAGCATGCTCACGCTCCTGCGTCATCCGCAGGCGTTCGAATTGCTGCGCCGTCAACCTGAAGAGATTCTCCCCAACCTGATCGAGGAGGTGCTGCGCTACGAGCCGCCCGTTCAATTCACGCTTCGCACGCCGTTGATCGACGTCACGCTGGGCGGGGTAAAGATCCCCAAAGGGGCCATCGTCATGGTCATGACCGCGGCGGCCAACCGCGACCCGGCGCGGTTTGAAAATCCGGATCGCTTTGATCCGCAGCGCCAGAACATCGAGCACTTCGGCTTTGGTGGCGGCATCCATTACTGTCTCGGGGCGCCCCTGGCAAGGCTCGAAACCTATATTGCCCTCAGATCTCTGGCCCGGCGCCTGCAGAGTCCCAGGCTGCTGCAGGACCCGCCAACCTATCGCGAAAGCCCGATCCTGCGTGGTCCCCTCCACTTACCCATCGGTTTTGAGAGCATGCGCGTTGTATAGCTGAGCGATGCACCCTAGAATAGGGGAAACCAACTAACACAGATCGGACAGCGGCAGACCCGTGCGGGCAACCACCAGGGCGTTGAGATCCTGAATCTGCTGTTGATATTGCGTCAGTGGAATGGTGGGCGTCATCTGCGGCAGAATGGCAGATGAATGGTGGACGATATCGGTCCAGCGCACGATATCGGTCATGCTGGACAGCTCATAGGTTAGCGAGGACTGGTTGCGCTGCGCTCCCAGGCTGTAATAAACGGCAAAGAGGCGCGCATCCTGCCAGCGCACAAAACTGTGTTGCCTCCCCATGTTCATCTCTATCCCTACTTCGCTCACCTCAACGACATGATGTTGGCTACGCATCAACAAAACCGGCAAAAGGGCAATAACACAGGCGGCCACGAAAGTCCCACCAATGAGCAGTGGACTGGGGAAAGTAATCTGGTAGCCAGAACAGACGACAGTTACCCACCAGCCCAGAAAGCCACAATATAGAAAGAAGAAAACCCATATCAGCGCAATGAGCCGCGCCATGGGCCGCAATTTGTAGCCCAGCGTAAATGTACAGGGCAGCGCCAGAGCAGCCGCATTAGCAACAGGTTGCTCGTTCGCCAGCAGCGATCGATCTCCCCTGACGGTCGCGATGCGACGCTGCTCAATACGTCTCCAATAGCGCCACTGCTGGAAGTTCAATACAAAATTGAGTGAATTAATCAATAAAATACCTATGAATGGAACCTCACCAGCTAAAATTTTGATAGCCATATCTTCATGGGATTGGAGACTCGCAAAAGCCATCGCTAATAATACAATGAAAAATAGAAGAAGCATAGCCATAAAAACTGAGTATAAGATGAATAGCATTTTGAAAGTCGAAAGCAACGGATTAGCGCGAATGGGCATGAACGACGATGACACCATAGTATCCTCCTTGAACACACTTTTTATGATGGGACCAGGTAGGGAATCTAGCTAGCGCAGATCGGACAGCGGCAAACCTGTGCGGGCGACGATCAGTTCATTGAGCGCCCGCACCTGCTGCGATGA
The DNA here is from genome assembly GCF_036245075.1 of Dictyobacter halimunensis. Taxonomy (NCBI): domain Bacteria; kingdom Bacillati; phylum Chloroflexota; class Ktedonobacteria; order Ktedonobacterales; family Dictyobacteraceae; genus Dictyobacter; species Dictyobacter halimunensis. Next base: position 2,629,186 of record NZ_BSRI01000001.1, on the reverse strand, counting down.
CTCATCAGCAGGTACCGTGTACGGACTCTCCTCTGTAGACAGACCCGCAGGGCTGGGAAAGACGGTCCAGCGCACGATATCTCTGGCGCTGGATAGCTCATACGTCGCCCCCGATGCATTCAGGTTTTTATACATAGCAAACAGGCGCGCCTCCTCCCACTTTACCAGGCTGCTATCCATCCTTATCCCTTGTTCGGTTGCTACGATCTTGATCCTGGCAGCAGCGGAACGTAGCCATCTAAACAGGAGCCATGCAAGCAGGATAAGAAGCACGAACATAAACAGGAAATCATACAAACGATTCTGCGAAATAACTGTAAGTAGATCACCGCTCCAGGCACATAACGCGGAGATAACGATAATGTAGGCCAGCACCGACCCGATAATCTTGAAGCGTTCCCTACCCTTCGGCGGTGTATAGGCGCGCAACGTTATAGTCGCGGGTAAATCGAGAGCCTCAAGGTTGGCGACCGGCTGCTCAGCGGCATCCCAGACATGATCATTAAGAACCGCCGCCTGGCGACGCTGCTCGATCCACTGCCAGTAGAAAAGGGTCGCCCTGGTCGAAACATATGAGAAAATAAACATGAACTCAATAAATAGCCACCAGAAAATCGACCTGTTATGGGCCAGGAAATCCTCAAGTGGTGGCCTCAGCAGAAAAAAAACAACGACATAAGCCAGCAAGATAGTTGAGCAACAGACAATGGTGACCATACTCATGGTGCAGTTTAGCCTGTATCTTCTGAGATCGGGATTCTTTTTAATAGGGCTTGCCGATACATCTCGCATTGAATATTCCTTATAGCATATGAGTTCTCATTTCATGAAGCTTAGTTTAAAATCAGCTATCTATCATGGGTCAACGTTTTTGTGGGAGATTATCCAACGCGAACTCGTTGCGCAGATCGTAGAGCGACAGGCTCGTGCGGGCGACCACCAGGGCGTTGAGCGCCTGGATCTGCTGTTGGTACTCTTGCTGTGAGATATCGGGTGTCATGTGAAGCAGGCTCAGGACCGGATGGCGGACAACTGCGGTCCAGCGCACAATGTCGGTCGCGCTGGAGAGTTCGTAGGTCAACGAGAACTGATCATCGCGCGCGTTAAAGCTGCGATAGACGGCGAAGAGGCGCGCATCCTGCCAGGGTACATACCCTGACTCGCCTCCTCCATATGTCGTTATACCTGACTGGCTAACCTCGATGGTGCGCCTCTGTTCACGCAAAGCGGAGATAAACAGGATCAACAGAAGGCAGATTATCACCACTGCCACCACAATAAACACGGCAGGATACTTGGTGATCAGGTCCAGCAAGGTATTATTCATCCAGGCCACAAAACTCATATATACGATGAAGAAGATCAAGACTATGCCGATAAACCTCTATATGGAGTCCCAGTTATAGCTCAACTTCATCTTGTAAGGCAACGGAAGCGCGGTCGCATTGGCGTCCGGCTGCTCAGCCGCCGTCGATGCGAGATCCCCGTTAGCGACCGCGACACGAAGCGACTCTATCCGTTGCCAGTAACGCCACTGACGAAAACCCCGTACACTATTCAACACCATCACAAGCACAGGAAACAGTATATAAAGCTCGTTCCTGATGAGTTGAGGCATTTTAGCCTGATCAAAATGCACATATATACACACAGCAAGCAGAAAGGCAAATGTCAGAACAAAAAACAGGATCGCAACGATTAAATTAAATCTGAATTGGCTTTTGAAGGTCGTAATCAATGGATTGGCTCGAATAGGTTGAGCTGACAACAATACCATAGTATCCTCCCTGAACACACTACTCATGATGGAGCCTCTTTGCCTGCATAAAACCGCTTTAGTGTGTTATTAAGCCGCCATGAGTGGACGCTCATCTATGGATACGTAAGACGTGAATGAATGTTAGACAAATTTGGAGCATCAAATGATAAGAGGGATGTTTGTGAGGATGCTTTCTTTTGAACCTATCGGAGGCAGTAGGTTCAAAAGAAAGCGGGTGAGGGCGCTTTAGCTTAGCCTTTGGATTTCGCCTCGACGGGCTGGTTGATCTCCCAGACGTTGCCTTCGGGATCGGCAAAGTGCGCGGTGCGCAGTCCCCAATGCTGGTCGATGGGAGGTTTGAGGAAGGTGACGCCTCTGGCCTTGAATGCTTCGTAGGCGGCATCGACATCTTCAACACCGGCGGCAAACAGACCACGCGGTCCACCATCCGCTTTTAGCTCACTGACATTTACACCGATCAACTCCGCTGCCGACGAAACATCCAGCAGGAGAAAATAGAGATCGCCGAGTTGGAACGTGGCGGAGACGGCGTCGCTAAAGGTCATCTTCAGCCCGAGCGTGTCACGATAAAACGCCATGCTGGTGGCGAGGTCACGCACAAACACAACGGTCGCAACTATCCTGTTAATCATTGCTGCACCCTTTCTTTATAGGTCGAGCCGGCACTCATGCTCTTAAAAGTTGAAGTAGAGTGCCATATCATGGGCCAGTAGATACTCTCGACAAGGATTAATGTAGCACAGGATAATGAACAAAACTTCTTCGATCTTGCTCTCTTACCGTCAGGAGTGGAATTCGGAGATGACTTCAATTGGGCCGACAAGCTGGCGATTGAACTCGTCCAGGTCCTCGGAGGGTATCCAGTATTCCAGGTGCAGGGTGCCGCCGACCCGGTGCACTTCGTAGTGATCCAGGAACGCCTTTGCAACTCGAAAGCGCGTCACGTAGCCAGAGTGGCCGTCGCGCGCGTTCCAGTCCCGCGCGATCTGGGTCGCGTACTCCTCGTTCAAGACGGGATAAAAGATCGGTTGCCAGTACAGACGCGGGGGGAAAGACTTCATACCACTCTGCTGAATCAAGGCCAGTTCCTCCGCGCCCACCGGGCGGAACAGCGTCACGACTTCACTCATGGTAGCTCCAATCTACATCACATGTTCATTCTATTATCCTACATCACGCTATGTAGCGCAGCAATATAGTAAATAGCAAATATCTCGGTGAGCAGAAAACCTTGATCGTGCTATACTGATGTGGCAGCATGTAGAGAACTGGAGTGACAGGCAACAGAGCGGAACTGGAGAAAAAGAGAGCATGAGCGAAGAATCAGCCCAGTACGATGCGCTGGTGCAGAGACGGCAGGAGAATATCGGCCGCTATTTCTGGCGCGCGCACCGCGCCTTTGTGGAGATATCGGTGCGCAAGATGGCGGCGCGCGGCCACATCGGGCTGGCGCCCGCCCACGCGACTCTCATCTCCCACATCGATACCGAGGGGACGCGCATCACGACGCTGGCTGAACGCCTGTTTATCACCAAACAGGCAGCGGGCCACCTGGTAGCGGACCTGGTGGAAAAGGGCTACATCGCCAGCGCCCCCGATCCAAGCGACCGGCGCGCCGTGCTGGTCACGTTTACAGAGGTGGGCTGGCGCTTCCTCCACGACGCCTATGAGCTTAAAGGCGAGATCGAAGCGGAATTCACCGACATCCTGGGCCGGGAACGCTATGAGCAGCTGCGCGAGACCCTCACCGACCTGCTAGCGCATATCGAAGACGACCAAAAATCATAGCGCCGCAGCCGCCATAGCCTCGTTGACCTCGGACAGCGGGAGATGATCGCCGACGAGATCCGAGTAGAAGGCCAGCCTGATCCGCTGGTCGGGATCGATCAGGAAATCAGCTGGAATGCGATTGAAGTTGGAGCCATCCTCGTGAGCCAGTTGATAGCCGATCGCGGCGGCATCCTGGATCATCTGCTGCATCACAGGCGTCCCCATACGAGCCATGCTAGCCCCCACCTTCTCCTGCGAAACCTCAACATCGTAGAGATCATACAACCACGCGGCTGGATCAGCGATGATAGGGAACGGAACATCCTGTCTGGATGTCACATGCTGCCTGATACTACTCACCGGAGATTCAAAGACGGCCAGCATCTCTAATCCTCGCGCGTGCAGCTCCGGATAGCGTTGTATCAACTGATGGACGCGCAGATTGCACAGCGCGCAACCGCCATTGCGCAGAAAAGAGAGCAGCACGAACCGACCCGCGTAATCACCCAGATCGATCCGCCCACCGAAAATATCCTCGACCTCAAAATGAGGCGCAATCATCCCCGCCTGTAGCTTCATCATATTCTCCTTAACAACTTTTCCTCTATCTACAAAATAGACAACTAAGTTTACTATATTGATATAGTAAACTTAGTTGTCTATTTTGTCAAGGCTCTATTCTTGATCATCCAAAACGGCACTTTAACATGCCTTCGTCCACGATCCCACCACCTTTTTCAACTTTCTGCTTTTCTATACGTAAAAAGCAATAAGAGAATTTTACTTATTTACTTTATGAGGAGGAATTATGTCCATTATCGCGACACTCTTTAATACACTCTTTACGTATCCAATTCTTAACGCTCTACTCCAGCTATATAGCTGGTTGGGAGATTTTAGTGTGGCCCTGGTCGCGTTGACGGTTGGCATCTCATTGCTCTTGCTACCCTTCACGCTGCGGCAATTGCGCCAGGCTAGAATGATGAGGCAGATCCAGCCACAAATCCAGGCCCTGAGGAAGCAACATGCCTCGGACCATCAAGCACAGGCACAGGCATTGCAAGAACTGTATAAGGCCCATGGCATTCGCACCCGCTCAACCTTCCTCTTGCTCCTGATTCAAGCTCCCATCTATTCGGGACTATACTTTGCCCTTAATATGATCCTGCAGGCATCTTCGGTCTCTACCCTCAATGACTATCTCTATCCCTTTGTCACCCACCTGGCGACCATGCCCAATCTTCATCTCACCTGGTTCACCATACTGAATGCTACCTGGCATATCTCGCTGGGAGCACCTGATCCCACAGCGATTCTCCCAATCCTGACCGGTGTTCTCACTCTTATCCAGACCTGGGTGGCGCAACCACTTGCCTCCGTCGAGGCGCGCGAGGGAATGCAGCATATCAACCAGAACATGCAATGGTTGTTTTTCGTGATACCTGCGATTATTACAGTCGTCATTGCCTGGCGCTTCGCGGCTGGCCTGGCGCTCTACCGCATCGTCTCTCTGCTCATGAATATCGGCCAGCAATATATTGTCTCACACTGGGGAGGAAACAAAGTCACACCAGCTCTCGCTCAGGCAACCGGATTCATTCAACAGGCCGAACAGAGAACACAATCCCAGGCTCCAAAACCCAGGCGCCGCAACAGGAGGCATGGCTCTTCTCGGCGGCGAAAATAACCTCTTGTCTCAGATGGGCATGGGGCCACCTTAAGCCAGAGCAAGCCTCAATGCCTTCAATTTAAGAGCACAAAGGGAAAAAAATCATCCTCGTATGTTCGGCCGCAAGGGCCGAACATACGAGGATGATTTTTTGGTGGTTACGTTTTCTAATTCCGATCTATCTGATAACAGGCGAGGATGTTGCCGGAGCCTTGCCAGGTGCGGGTGGAAATGAGCTTGAGGGAGACCGGGGGCCTGCCTGTGAATAGCGGTGTTCCCTCACCCGCGATTACCGGAAAAACCATGAGGTGCAGTTCATCAACCAGATCGTGCAGGAGCAGATCGTTCCAGAGCATGCGGCTTAATATCACCAGGATGTCCCTGCCCGGCTGCTGTTTCAGGGCGGCGACCTCCTGGTACAGGTCTGTTCCTCGCACGATGCGTGTGGTATCCTCCCAGGGCGCTAAATCCTCCTGAGAGATGGTATCGGAGATTACGATCTTCTCGACGGAGCTTATCAGTCCAGCATATTCACGCCTGATCGCGGTGGCGTTCGGGTCATGCGGCACCCCCGTCCAATACGACTTGTTGCCCAAAAAGGACGTGCGACCACTCAATATCAGGGTATCGGCGGCCCGCAGCCGTTCAGTATTATAATGATCGAAGTTCTCGTCCCCTGAATAATCTTTGTGGAAATAGTCGAAGAGTGCGTCGAGGCTCCTATCTTTCCCCTCGTAATAACCGTCCAGTGACATCATGTTGCAGACGATAAGTTTCCGCATGAGCTTGCTACCTTTCCATGCACGGCAATGCCCGGCCGCCATATGTTCTTTCAGCAACAGCATAGCATGAAAACTCAAAAAAACTTCTCGAGTCTTGCTTTTCTGGCCCAATCCGCCAACATCCTGGCCGTAAAAAAGAGAGTTTTATTCCGGGCGCCGGGCGATCAGTCTGGCGCGTTCGCTTGCTGATAGATGGTGCAGAGACGGTGGGCGAAGCCGATCCAGAGGGCCTGGATCTCGCGTTCACTGTAGCGGGTGCCGGACTGCGTGAGCCAGGTGTCAAAGAGCGTGCGCGCCTGGGTAAAGGTGAAGCCCTGCGGGAACAGCTTTTGTATCTCGCCGGGATCGGCCTCGGTTGACAGGGCCTGCTCGCCCAATCGCATGGCTTGCTGGTCAGAGAGTGGAGGTCGCGCGGACGCGGACGATGCATGAGGAGGCAGGGGCCGGGTAGCAGACCTGGCTCGGCGCTCAGACGACATCCGATCGCTGAGCAGGGCGCCGCCATGTAAAATGGCTCGTCTCAACTCGGGTCCATAGAGCCGGGCCGTACTCAGGTCCGCGCCGCGCAGATTGGTGCCGTGCAATACGGCGTCACGCAGGTCGCTCCCATTCAGGTCAGCATTGTGCAGGTCGAGGTCGGACAGATCGAATTCGCGCAGATTCAGATCCTTGAGGGTGGCATAACTCAGCCGTGCCTGGCGCAGATTGGCGCGCTCAGCCGCCACGTCGCCCAGGTGCGCGCCGGTCATATCAGCGCCATCAAGGTCGGCTCCACACAGGTTGGCCGCCTGGAGATAGGCGCCGCTGAGATTGGTGCCGCGCAGGTTCGCCCCCTGGAAGTTGGCTCCGCGCAGGTTCGCGCCACGCAAATCCAGATAGGACAGATTGCTGTCCTCCATGTGCCGGGAACTCAAGTTCAACTGTGCCGAGCTCTCCACTTTGCTCAAAAGCTGCTCAACGTCCTCGCGCGTCAGGCGAGCGCCGGATCGCCCCGTTCCTGCTAGCCTATCAATACCCATAGTCTGCCCCCTGTCATCTTCAGATAAAACGGCTCTATATAAGCAAAGGATCAGGCAAAAAGTGATCCGCACTTCCTTTGATTATATAAGATGTACCTATCCAGGCCAACCTCTTTGACGCGGGATACCAGCTCAACAGCTGTCCTCAACAGGACAAGATGGCGAACAGGCCCACACCCGATATACGATACGATATACGATATCGAGAAGCGAATCGGATACATAGGCACAAAATGGCTGGCCTGATTGGAAGTAGCTACGGACAACGTAGTACAATCGTGGTAGAAGATGTGGATGATTTTTAGAGAAAGAGCTTATTTATGAGTATAGATATACCCCCAATTCGTTTGACAACCCTGGCCGGGAGCGCGGGCTGCGCGGCCAAGATGGGTCCGCAGAGCCTGGCACAGGTGGTGAGTCCGTTGAAGCAGGTAGGAGTGCCAGTGGATCTGCTGGTCGGACTGGACGCCATCGATGATGCCGCCGTCTATCGTCTGAATGACCAGCAGGCCGTCATCAGTACCGCTGACTTCTTCCCGCCGGTGGTGGATGATCCTTACAGCTATGGCGCCATCGCGGCCGCCAACGCGGTCAGCGATATCTACGCCATGGGCGGCAAGGTCCTGATGGCTATCAACCTGGTGGCGTGGCCTGACGATCTTGATCCAGCCATCCTGCGCGAGGTGTTGCGCGGCGGATCAGACATCATGACCCAGGCCGGCGGCGCCATCGCCGGTGGGCACACCATCATCGACAACGAGCCCAAATATGGTCTCTCGGTCACCGGCATGGTGCATCCCGACCATATCCTGACCAAGGGCGGGGCGAAGCCCGGCGACATCCTGGTCCTGAGCAAGCCGCTGGGCGCGGGACTGCTCACAACCGCCCAGAAACGCAACAAAGTGGAGGAAGAAGATATCCAGGCCGCCATCGCCTCGATGACGCGTCTGAACCTCAAGGCCAGCGAAGCCCTGGTCGCGGCCGGGAAGGGAGTGCATGCAGCCACCGACATTACCGGCTTCGGCATCATGGGGCACGCGCGCGAGATGGCCATGCAGAGCCGCACCAATATGCGCTTCGATCTTGGCTCCTTCCCGCTACTGCAGAACGCCCGCCACTACGCCGAGCTCGGCTGCATCCCGGGCGGCGCCCAGCGCAACAAATCCTTCTTAGAGGCCCACGTACGCATCCGCGAGGGCATCGACCCGATCGACCAGGCCATCCTCTGGGATCCCCAGACCTCCGGTGGGCTCTTCGCCGCCATCGATCCGGCCGTCTGGCCGCAGCTAGCCGAGCGCGCCCCCGAAGTCACCTTCTGGCGCATCGGCGAGGTCACCGACCCGGTCGCCAGCGAAGAAGAAGTCATGCTGGAAGTACGCTAAACGTAGGTGACAGACAATTCCCAATACATTCAACTTTAGCGCGAGCAACAAGAGAAAAGATCACAGTACGTGCGGGGCTTGCCCCCGCTTGCTTGTCCCCCGAGCGGAAAGCTTATTCAAAGCGACCAGGAACGGCTGTATACGATGCATCGCATTCTGCTTGCTGCTTTTTCGAGCGGCGAGCAAGCAAGCGGGGGCAAGCCCCGCACGTACTGCTTCTCTTTCTCTTTGTACATTCCCTTAAGTTGAATGTATTGGGGGCTTGCTCCTACTTAGGGCCGCGGTCGCTTCGCTAGCGGCCCAGGCAACCCTTAAAGGTTACCACTACGATGCGCATCCGCCGGGTGGGACAATCCAATCAAATGGTTAAAGAAAGACGTAACAGAACAGAGCGGAGAAAGCGCCATTCTTTGCCGTCAATCAAACATTGATTCCATGATCTCCAGGTGAATCCAGTGCGTGGCGTATTGGCGGAACGGTACCTGGGTCTTGAGGCCGAATTTGTGGATGGCGTAGCTAAGACCCTTGTTGCCAGCTTCGAGCAGCCTGCCCACATCCTTACAAGACTCCATATATTCTCTGGCGGCGGTCAGTACGAGTTGCTGGCTGGCCATGAACAGGCGGAAGTAAGCAAGTTTTCCCTCCTCAGCGATGCTGCTATCGGGGCTACTGTTGAGGTAGGCGGCGCGACGCTTATCCTTTTCGGCTTGCTGTACCAGGTGTGCCAGGTGCAGCTCTTCCTCGGAACTCAGCGTGGGATAAAGCTCGACCAACAACTCTTGCTGGGCCAGGGCACTCCTGTTAACCTCCTCGTCTATGGTCTGCTCTAGCTGGCCTGGACGGCGTTCGACGCCCAGCGATTGCAGCATGCCATAGCTGATCCCATATTCACCATCCGCGCCCTGCAGGGCATATAAGATATGCTGTGGGCCGATCGCCTGCTCGCCGCTCTCACGGGCTTCCTGATCCGCACAAGCCAGAATCTGGCGCGCATATGGTGTAAGGGGGGCCTCGGCCTGGGTATCGCCCTGATCCCGACCAACCAGGAACAGCAGTCCGGCCCGGACACGCTCAAGCGTCGTCCCCTGTTCGAGCAGGGGCGCGGCGGCGCTCCCCTCAGCCAGGATGCCAAGCAGGAGATGCTCGGTGCCAATATAGTGATGATCCAGCGCGAGCGCCTCCTCTTTCGCCAGCATGAGAACGCGCTGACCCTGTTCGGTGCAGGTAAAATCTACTGTCTGCATGTGTGAAAGCTTCCTTTCTTCCTTCACGTCGTTCATTTCTTCAAAGCGCGCTGCCTGGCGCAAAGCTCGCAGCTGCAGGACGCGCACGTGGCCGGCGGTCAGGCCCAACGCCTGCCCGGTCTCGGCCGCGCTATAGCCCCGCAGATAGCGCAGCAGAAGAACCTCTCGTTCGCGGACGGGCAACTGAGAGAGCAGGTCCTGAACGCGCTCCTGCAGGCGTCCATCCAATGTCCCCCCAGAAGGGGCAGCGGCGCTGTCGGCGATCGCATCCAGGGGCAGGGTGATCAACTGCTCGCGCCAGTAATCGGCGATGGTGGTACGGGCAGTGGAGTAAAGCCAGCTGCGTACCTGACGTAGGCCCCGATCTTCCAGTAGCCAGCGAAACGCCTTCAGAAAGACCATGCTGGTCAGGTCATCGGCGGCCTCTGGCTGCCGAACCCGGCTGAAGATAAATGCATGCACCTCCGCGAAATGCTCACGGAAGATGGCATCCATAACCGCACGCCGCCGCCCATCCTTTTCTAATGAGGAGACTCCCATGGATATTCTTCATTCCTCTCTGTAATAACCATCCACTGTATAGAACAGCCCTGCGTTACAGGGTTATATCATAATGCGGGTGTTCAAACGCCATCTCAAATAAAAGACAGGAGAGAGATAAAGGCCGTAGGTTCGGCCCTCGCGGCCGATTTCCTCTTCCCGCACACCCATGCCCACCGAACGCGAGGACCACGGAACGAACATTTCATTTTGAGACGTGCAATCATGCGTGGCAGAAAAATCGGCCGCGAGGGCCGAACCTACGTGGTCGTTTCGTTTTTATGCGAATCCGCCGGGTGGAACGATCCAGCCTCCGTCGACGACGATGGTATTGCCCTGGACGTGCAGGGCGTTATCGTCGGCCAGGAAAAGGACGGCGTGGGCGATGTCTTCAGGGGTGCCGAGGCGTCCGTCGGGGGTGGCGGCCTTGACAGCGGCAACCAATTGGGGATCTGCGGTGAGCTCGGCCGTCATCGGCGTCGCCACCATGCCGGGGGCTACTGTGTTGAAGTTGATGCCGTAACGCGCATATTCGGCGGCCCAGGCACAAGCCAATTGATCCAGCGCGGCTTTGCTGGCGCAATAGAGCGAATGTCCATTGATGCCACGCAAGGCGGCGATGCTGGAGATGAGGATGACGCGGCCATGGCGCCGCCTGATCATCCCCGGCAGGGCCGCTGCGGTCAGGAAATATAGTCCTTTAACGTTACGCTGGAAGATCTGATCAAACAGGTCTGGCGTCACGTCGGTGGTCGGCTTGAAGACGGACCAGCCGGCGGAATGGACCAGGATCTCGACCGGTCCTAAAGATGCCTCGACCTCGGAAATGACGCGTAAGGGCGCCAGCTCATCTTTAAGCTCATGCTCGACGAACATGGCCCGGGTACCCATCCGCTGGATCGACTCCACCACCTCCATGCCCCGCTCGACGTTGCGTCCTGCCACGGCGACCAGTGCCCCGCATTGACCAAAACGATGGGCGATACCGGCCCCGATACCTGATGTGGCCCCTGTAATCAGCACTACCCGCTGCTTCACACCCATGGCCCTACCTCCTCTTATGCACGCTATCCAGATACAACAACTATTACAAACCTCTCTTCAGCGCATGGCACGTCCTCCCGCCAGTGAAGGTTACAGCTGGCCTTAGCATTGGAAAGTCCTGCCACCAGGATAAAACAGTAGACACTGCTGCTGTTTTATGCTATAGTCGCTTCAATACATATATGTAAGCTATACCACTACAATAAAAAATCGGCATTGCTTGAGACAACGTCATCGCTTTTCGTGTTGACAGAGAGGGACAATCGAGGCTGCAAGTTGTCCTGAACACATCCGATGGATACCACTCAAGAAGCTTCTCTTCCAGGTCAGGCTGAGAGCGGAAAGCCACCGTTAACGGGCTGTAGAGGTTCATTGTGCCGACCGATCAGGCTGGCTGAATGAATGAATTGTGGGTGGAACCACGGATGAGTAAGCTCTTTCGTCCCCGGTGCGCGGGATGAGGGAGTTTTTTTTATTGGCATAAAACTCGGCACTAGTAGCCATGCTACTACTGCTTACGATACATCATACTGTTTAGTGAGAAAGGGAAACATGCATGAGTGCTTCAATGGAAGTATCAGAGGAGCAGGCACAGTACGAACTGGATCGCATGCGCCACTCCACAGCCCACCTGATGGCGGCGGCAGTGCAACAGCTGTGGCCCGATGCGAAATTCGGCGTGGGTCCGGCGATCAAAAATGGCTTTTATTACGATATCGAGCTACCAGTTGCCCTGACCACCAAGGATCTGGAGCGGATCGAGAAGAAGATGCGCGAGCTGAAGAATAAGAAGCTCCCCTATCAGCGTATCGAGATGGATATCGATGCCGCCATCGAGGATATGAGCCAGCGCAACCAGCCCTATAAGGTGGAGCTCTTGCGCCTGCTGAAGGAGCGCGGCAGCACCGCTGTGGTCGAGGAGACCGGCGATAGCGACGCGGTCGGTGTCAGCAGCGACCAGCAGGGCGCGGAAAAGGTCTCGTTCTATGAGACCGGACCCTTTGTCGATCTGTGCCGTGGACCACACGTAGATACAACCAGCCAGATCGGGGCGTTCAAGCTGATGAGCATCGCCGGCGCCTACTGGCGTGGCGACGAGAAGAATCCGCAGCTGCAGCGCCTGTATGGCACCGCCTTCAACACCAAAGAGGAACTGGACCACTACCTCTGGTTCCTGGAAGAGGCCAAGAAGCGTGACCATCGCCGCCTGGGACAGGAACTGGATCTGTTCACGTTCTCAGATCTGGTGGGAGCCGGTCTGCCGCTCTTCACACCCAAGGGCACCGTTATCCGCGACCTGCTGGAGGAGTTCGTGCAGTCGCTGGAGAAGCCCCATGGCTATCAGCGTGTGCGCATCCCGCACATCACCAAGAGCGATCTGTACAAGGTCTCGGGACACTGGGCCAAGTTCCAGGAAGACATCTTCCATGTCAGCGGCAAGAGCGAAGAAGACTTCTGCATGAAGCCGATGAACTGCCCACACCACACCCAGATCTACGCCAGCCGCATGCGCAGCTACCGTGAGCTGCCGATCCGCCTGAGCGAGGTCACAGCCGTCTATCGCGACGAGCTGCCGGGCACCCTGCAGGGGCTCTCGCGCGTGCGCGCCATCACGCAGGATGACGCCCACGTCTTCTGCCGTCCCGACCAGGTGGCGGAAGAGGCCTTGCGCATCTTCGAGATCGTCGATGGCTTCTATAAACCCTTTGGCATGGAGCTCTCGATCCGGCTCTCGCTGTGGGACGAGAAGCATCCAGAGAAGTACCTGGGCACACCCGAAACCTGGAACAGCGCCCAGGATCAGCTGCGCCAGGTCCTGCGCGACAGAAATGCCAGCTGGGTTGAAGAGGCGGGCGAGGCCGCCTTCTATGGTCCCAAGATCGACTTTACCGCCAAAGATGCCCTGGATCGCGTCTGGCAGCTGGCAACCATCCAGCTGGACTTCAACCTGCCCGAACGCTTCAACCTGGAATATACAGGACCTGATGGTCATCCTACCCGTCCGGTGATGCTACACCGCGCCATCCTGGGCTCGGTCGAGCGCTTCATGTCGGTGCTGATTGAGCACTACGCGGGCGCCTTCCCCACCTGGCTGGCACCCGTACAGGCTGTGGTCGTCCCGATTGCCGACCGCCATCTGGACTATGCCTACGAGGTCAAGAAGGCCCTGCAGGAGGTCAGCCTCCCGAATGGCCGCACCATGCGCGTAGAGATCGACGAGGCCCGTGAATCGATGCAGAAGAAGATCCGCAACGCCCAGATGCAGAAGATCCCCTACATGCTGGTCGTCGGCGACAAAGAGGCCGAGAACGGCACCATCGCTGTGCGCCGTCGCAGCGGCGGCGACCTCGGCACCCTGCCCATCGCCGAGCTCGCTGAGCGTCTCCAGACCGAGATCGTCAACCGCAGCGACCTGCCGTAAAAAACGAAGATCGTAGGTGCCGGGCTTGTCCCGGCTTTGCCGCAAAGCGGCCCCGTGCCCGGGCGCATGCGTTTCGTCAAACACGTGATGTTCCCAAAGAAGGATATCATCGTTGGTGGAACGTGAGCGTCTGGGTACGGGGTCGCTTCGCGACAAGCCGGGGCAAGCCCGGCACCTACGGTCGGGCTTCATTTCTCTTTTTTTCTTGTGGGCGAATTGAAAGATGGCTCCGGTTAATTGCCGACGGCGAAGCGGCTCTGCCAGGAGCCGCCCGCCCAGCTTACCTCCAGGGAGTAACAGCCTGCAGTTGAAAAGACAGGAAAGAGTCCCCATTCACTCCAGCCCGTCTCTGATACCCCATGGGGAATGTATGCCACCCCATGAACGGGACCCTCATCCCCTTTATTCTCCTGCCGTTTCAAAACCAACGTCTGGGTGATGGCATGAGGGGGCGACCCGGCGTCGGTCCACCATGCCAGCGCTCCCGTATCGGTATTGCGCAGGCGTAGCGTGACTGGCTGATTATAATTCGGCTCGACCTCCACGATCAGCTTTATCGTTGGCCATGGCAGGTTATCGTATTGAGCCATGTGGAAAACACGATGGTAAAAAACGTCATTGATCCAGAAGGGACCGCCACCGAGCAGTTGCACGTTACTGTTCGAACCCAGGGTAGCAAGGTGTTTCTGTTGAGGTGGCAGACTCGTATTACAATTCTGTGGCGGAGCCGCCAGCGGCGTGGTAACAGGAGCAGGGCCTGCCGTCGCAGTAGCAGCAGGGCCGGGCGCGGTGGGGGTCGGGCGCAAGGTGACTGGATTGGGGTTCGTAGATGAACAGCTTACGAGCAACAGCGCTGCCAGCAGGCAGACACAGCTTCCTAAAGGGACGCGCAACCGATACGCCAGGTGGGGAAGGAGATGTAGAAAGGTCACAGCTTGCTCCTTTTCTCTGGACTCAAACTTTTCCACCTTTAAAAAACTCTTTACATATCTTGCAGGTTGGCGACGCGATGCCACAAACGAGGATGGCGCGCATCAACGAGCAGCGAGATGGTACTTCCTGTTGGATACTTCTCGGGATGTTGAATCATGGTTTTTAAGGTATAGGTTTTCCCATTGCGAGGATTTTGCCAGCGTGCCACGACACGATAGTTTGTGCGGATCACATCCTGCGGGCTTTCCCCGATCCCTCGTCTGGAAAGGCGCACCTTCTGTTCCCGTATGCCTACTACAGTGGCCTCTATACGAATACCGTCCTGCTGCAGCGTTAGCATGCGATAAAGCGAATAGAACATGAAACCAAAAATGGCGACGATCGATGCACTACCAGTGAGGTAGCCGCCCGCCGCAGCCAGGGCATGCGAAACATATTTATTCATGAATTATACCATATTCCTTCTTAAAAATAAGCTTCTGTATTTATTCAGTTGATCATTTTGCGGTCTTGTCGATAGATGAAGGTGCACCCCAGCCGCCGCCGCCGGGGGAGGCGATGATCAGGCGATCGCCGGGGGCGGCCTGGATGCGGGCCTTGCCAGGGAGGATGGTCTCCTGGCCGTCATGGAGCAGGCGGTTCTCGCCGCGCTGGCCGGGCAGGCCGCCGCGAAGACCATAGGGTGCGAAGCGGCGGCGCTCGCTGAGCAGGGTGACGTCGGTGGGGACCTCGAAGGTGATTTCGCGCACCAGGCCGTCGCCGCCACGCTGCTGACCCTCTCCGCCCGAGTTGTCGCGCAGCTGGTAGCGGCTGATGCGCATGGGATAGGCGTATTCGAAGGCCTCGACCGGTGTATTGAGGGTGTTGCTCATATGCACATGCACGCCGGAGAGGCCGTCCTGCCGGGGTCCCGCGCCCATGCCACCACCCATCGTTTCGTAGTAGGCAAAGGGCTGCTGGCTGCGCGGATCGATGCCGCCAGCGGTAATGTTGTTCATAGTCCCCTGACCGGCGGACGCGATGACGTCCGGCAGCGCCTGGGCCAGGGCGCCAAAGATGGCGTCGGTGACGCGCTGCGAGGTCTCGACGTTGCCCTGGGCCACACCGGCCGGCGGGCGCGCGTTAACCACGGTCCCTTCAGGGGCGATGACGGTCACGGGCGCGAAAGTACCATGGTTCATGGGAGCATCATCGGGCATCAGGCAGCGTACCACGTAATAGGCGGCCGAGCGGGCGACGGCCGCCACCGTGTTGATGTTGCCGCGCACCTGGGGACTGCTCCCCGAAAAATCGACGCTCAGGCTATCACCATCGACGGTCACCTCTACCGAGATCTTCACCGGCTCGTCGCTGATCCCATCGTTATCCAGGTAATCTTCAAAACTATAGGAACCATCGGGGATGGAGCCGATGGTGGCATGGGTAATGCGCCGGGCGTACTCGATCAGGGCCTCGACGTGTTCATCGAGCACGGGCAGGCTCCAGCGCTCGACCAGTTCCTGCATGCGGCGGATGGCCGTGCGGTTGGCGGCCACCTGGGCCGTCAGATCGCCGCGCCGCTCATGCGGGGTGCGCACATTGCGCAGCAGCAGGGTCAGCAGTGGTTGATTGGGTTGTCCCGCCTCCCATAGCTTGACCGGAGGGATGATGATACCCTCCTGGTAGATCTCGTTGGCCAGCGGCATCGAGCCGGGAGACATACCACCCACATCGGAGTGGTGGGCGCGATTGGCCGCGAAGCCAACCAGGCGCGGCTCGTGCTCGATCTCCACATAGATCGGGGCGATCAGCGTTATATCGGGCAGGTGCGAACCACCCAGGAAGGGATCGTTGAGGGCGATGATATCGCCGGGCGCGAAGTCGTCAAAGCTGCTGAGCGCGGAGGCCACCGAATCGGGCATGGCGCCCAGGTGCACCGGGATGTGCGCCGCCTGCGCCACCAGGCGTCCCTGCGTATCGAAGAGGGCGCAGGAAAAATCGCGCCGCTCCTTGATATTGGGCGAGTAGCTGCTGAGCATCAGCACCGTGCCCATCTCCTCCGCGATAGCCGTCAGGGCGCTGCGAAAGATCTCCAGGCTAATAGGCGTTACATGTGTCGTCTCGCTCATGGCCTTATCTCCCTTCTACCTGCTCAAGGATGAGGTTGCTGACCTCATCGACGTAACAGTGCCATCCAGGCGGCAGGACCGTGGTGGTATCATATTGTACGACGATGGCGGGACCCATAAATAAAGTGCCAGATTGCAGGTCGGCCCGCGCATAGACGGGGGCATCATACGCTACGGCCTCACCTTTAGTTCCGGCAAAGATGACCGATCGCCGGGAGAGCGCTTCAGACTGAGCATCGTGGACCACCTGCTGGCGGCGCTGCTCTGGTTTGCTGGTGACGCCGCGCGCCTTGAGGCGCACATTGACCACCTGCACCCGCTCGTTGGGATCGTTATAGCCAAAGCGCTGGCCGTGGGCGGCATGGAAATCACGCACCGCCTGCTCGACATTCTGCTCATAGGGGATGCGCAACTCGTAGGACTGACCGACATAGCGTAGATCCAGGTAGCGCTCGATGCGGATATTATGGGGAGCGATGCCCTCGTCGGCCAGGTCCCGGTGTCCCTGCTGCTCCAGATCTTTCAGCACGGACCCCACCGTCTCTTCGGCCTCCTCAGAAGGCACCATGACGGTGCGCACATAGTCCTTGAGGGTATCGGCGACCAGGGTGCCGAGGGCCGAGAGCACGCCGGGGACGGTCGGGACCAGCACGCGCGGGATGCGCAGGGCGGCCGCCAGCTCGCAGGCGTGCAGGGGTCCAGCCCCGCCAAAGGCCACCAGGGCGAAGTCGCGGGGATCGCAGCCGCGCTCAACGGAGATGACGCGGATGGCTGCCTCCATATTAGCGTTGACCACGCGAATGATGCCCAGCGCGGCCTCCTGCGGACTTGAGTCGAGCCTGTTGGCGATCTTCTCTACCGCCCGCCGGGCCGCCCGCTGATCCAGCGACATCGTGCCGCCCAGAAAGGCCTCGGGAACCAGTCGACCCAGCACCACGTTGGCGTCGGTCACGGTGGCCTCCGTGCCGCCACGGCCATAGGCGGCCGGACCCGGACTGGCCCCCGCCGAACGAGGTCCCACACGCAGGGCGCCGCCGGTATCAAACCAGGCG
The DNA here is from genome assembly GCF_036245075.1 of Dictyobacter halimunensis. Classification (NCBI taxonomy): domain Bacteria; kingdom Bacillati; phylum Chloroflexota; class Ktedonobacteria; order Ktedonobacterales; family Dictyobacteraceae; genus Dictyobacter; species Dictyobacter halimunensis. The sequence continues at coordinate 2,611,441 of NZ_BSRI01000001.1, read as the reverse complement.
ATGCTCCCACCACCGGCTCCTACCGTGTGGATATCGATCATCGGCAGCTTGATCGGATAGCCGCCGACCATACCGTCGGTCGTCTCGCTCGCCATGCCATTGATCAGGGCCACATCGGTCGAGGTACCGCCGATATCGAACGAGATCGACTGCTCAAAGCCGGAGGCCTGGGCCGCGAAGACCGCCCCGACCACGCCCGCCGCGGGTCCGGACAGCACGGTGCGCGCCGCCTCGCGCCGCGCCATCGCGCTTGAGATAGAGCCGCCGTTGGACTGCATGATGCGCAGGCGCGTGCGCCGCGCCAGTTCCTGCTCCAGCCGCTCCAGGTAGCGCGCGATCAACGGACCGATATAGGCGTTCAACACCGTCGTGCTGGTACGCTCGTACTCGCGAAACTCCGGCAGGACGCTGGATGAGGCAGACACGTAAAAGCCGGCCTCCTCGGCCATCTGGGCGACCCGCCGCTCATGGGCGGGATTGGCGAAGCTGAAGAGCAGCGAGATCGCCACTGCTTCAACGCCCGCCGCGCGCAGGGTCTCGATGGCCCCTGTCAAAGATGCTTCGTCCAGCTCGGTCATCACCTCGCCGCGCTCATCCAGACGCTCAACCACCTCCACGCGCAGCTCGCGCGGCACCAGTGGGGACACCTTGCGAGCCGACAGGCTATAGAGCTTCGGACGCGTCTGCCGGCCGATCTCCAGGACATCACGAAAGCCCGCCGTCGTAATCAGGCCGGTGGAAACTCCCTTGTGCTCCAGCACCGCGTTGGTCGCCACTGTCGAACCATGCACCAGCACAACCACATCCTGCAGGATGCCCAGATCGTTCAATCCCTGCAGAATCGCCCGCGAAGGGTCATCCGGCGTCGAGAGCACCTTGTGAACCTTGAAGTCCCCATCCTGTAGCAGCACGATATCGGTAAATGTGCCACCGGTATCAACCCCAACCAGCAGGTTTGCCATGCCTTCTTCACTCCTAATCATATCAGTACGATCCCATCAGGATCAGCTGGCGGCCAGGCCAGTCATTCATGTATTCCGCTATTGTACACCTCAGAAAGAACTTAATGAAAGTATTACCTGAATACCAGAGCATCCAACGTCTCTATAGGAGTGATAAACAATAGTAATTGCGAAAGATTTGCAATTACCACTGTTTAGCGAGTATACTTTGAGAGCTATATCGCAATAGAACAGATCGCGTGAGCGCATGAACTGGGGAGCCGTCTACCGGGGTGTAGTCATCCTTTCCCATTAATAACACAGCCAGCAGTCAGTTCATGGGTTTAGAAACGTAAGGGAGGACATTTCATGAGTCGTACCCGTGGTGCCGTCAAGAGCAGCTTTGGCTTTTCGGCCCTGACACATGTATTTAACGACAGCTCACAGGATGTGCGCAGCAAGATCATCGGTATTTATACATTTCTCATCCTGTTCAATATCATTATCTGGGCGCTGGCGGTGGTGGCCTTTAGCGGCGCCATGGCGACGCTGGGACTGGCGGTTACCGCCTACACGTTCGGCCTGCGCCACGCGGTTGACGCCGACCATATCTCGGCGGTCGATAACGTCACGCGCAAGCTCATGCAGGAAGACAAGCGGCCCATCTCGGTCGGTTTCTTCTTCGGCCTGGGCCACTCCACGATCGTGCTGGGGCTCTGCATCGTCATCGCCATCACGGCCAGCGTGATCAAAGACTTTGACGCGCTCAAGAACATCGGTGGCTTCATCGGCGCCTCGGTATCCGCCGTCTTCCTCTACCTCATCGCCCTGCTCAACGTGGTCATCCTATGGGACATCTTCAAGACCTTCCAGAAGGTGAAGCGCGGCGAAGAGTACAACGAGCAGACATTAAATGATACCCTCAACCAGCGCGGTCTGATGGCCCGCTTCTTTGGTCCCCTGCTGCGCGCCACCGACAAGAGCTGGAAGATGTATCCGATCGGCCTGCTGTTCGGCCTGGGCTTCGACACCGCCACCGAGGTGGGTATCATGAGCCTGACGGCGCTGCTGGCCACGCAGGGACACCTGCCCATCTGGAGCATCTTGATCTTCCCGCTGCTATTCATGGCGGGCATGTGCCTGATCGACACCACCGACGGCATCCTGATGCTGGGCGCCTACGGCTGGGCCTTCGTCAAACCGGTGCGCAAACTCTACTACAATCTCAACATCACCCTGATCTCGGTCCTGGTCGCCTTCGTCGTCGGCACAATCGAGGTGCTGGGCATCATGAGCAACGCCCTCAAGCTGTCCGGGCCCTTCTGGGACCAGGTCGGCAACCTGAATGAGAACTTCGGCTTCATCGGCTACCTGATTATCGGCATCTTCGTCGTCAGCTGGCTGGTATCGACCGTCATCTATAAGGTCAAACGCTACGACGACCTGGTGGTCTCGACCGCTCCCGAGCCGGTCGCGGAGATCGTAGTGGAAGAAGTCGCCGCCACCAGCGTCGCCAACAGATAACGGCAAGGTCTTGTCATTGGTGGAACTTGCGCGCCCGGGCACGGGGCCGCTTCGCGGCAAGCGCCCGCAAGGAGCGCACCTACGATCGGTCGTTTCCACGTTGGCCCGACACCATGATCATTTATATATTGATGCCCGGGTGCGCGAATGCGCACCCGGGCATCAATATATAAAACACATGTGCGGCCGCGCACGCGGACGCCCGTGCGGGGGCGCTCAAGCAAAGCCGGGACAAGCCCGGCGCCTACGCATAATTGCTAAAGATATGCATACTCCTTCCCAAAATAGGGGGAGTATTTTTGAGTATCCATAGGTATACTGTGAAGTATCAAGGAATGACACAGATACAGTCATGTGAGCTCAAGGAGGATATATCAATGGCACAGCTAGCTACCCCCCTCACATCTCAGGATGTGGCATACTATCGAGAGAACGGCTACCTGCTCTATCACCATCAACTCTTTTCCGAAGAAAAGTTTGCTCGCTTGCAGGCTATCTTCGAGGAACACCTGGCACATAAAGGCTCAAAGCTGTCCGATGAACTGGACACGCCGCATTTTCGCGATCCCAGGCTGCTGGACTTCTTGCTGAGCGACGAGGTGCTGGACCTGGTCGAGCCGATCATCGGGCCAGACATCTTTCTGTGGTCCAGCCATTTTATCTGTAAGGATCCGTATACGGGCCGCCCGACGCCCTGGCACGAGGATTCCTCCTACTGGGAGGGCCGGGTCAACAACTATGAGAAGATCATCACGGTCTGGCTGGCTCTGGATCGCAGCAACGATGAGAACGGCTGCATGCGCGTCATTCCCGGCAGCCACAACAATGGCTTCTCGGAATATGAGAAGGTTGACTCAGCGACCAACACCTTCGGGAGCCAGATTAAAAATCTGGATGACTCGCGAGCGGTCTCGTTCGTGCTGGAGCCCGGCGAGTGCTCGCTGCACGACTCGCGCATCATGCATGGGGCCAACGCCAATACCAGCCAGTACCGGCGCTGTGGTTACACGATGCGCTACATGTCGGCCGATACCAGAATCATTCCTGAGCGCAACGCCGGGCATAAGCTGTGGCTGGCACGCGGCCAGGATCGAGCAGGCAATAGCTATATGAATGCCTGATAGAAAGGAAAGAGGGGGCTGCCGCGAGGCGTAGCCTCCTCTTCAACGGAGCAAGATGCGCCACACGCCACTGCGACGGTTGAGCAGTACCGACCACATGGGTCCGGATCTGCCGCTGCACATCTACCGGCAATCGCTGCATGATGCCAATGGAGCCGGTGGTGTCCACTGGCACGAGTTCTACGAGGTCGGCTTTATCCTGGAGGGCCAGGGACGGCACATCCTCAATGGCACGGCGCATCGCGTTCAGCGCGGTAGCTGCTTCCTGCTGACGCCCGCTGACTTCCACGATCTCAGGCCCGCCAGCGGCGAGACGCTGGAGCTGTTCGACGTGGTCTTTCTGGCCGACGTGCTGCAGGGAGCGGTCTACCGGCTGCTCTTCCACGCCCTGCACAGCTATCGCGTCGACTTCTCCCAGGAGGAGGCGCAACGCATTGAGCAGGAGCTCCAGCGCCTCTATGACGAATCCAACACCCACCAGGTAGGGTCAGAATTGATCATGATCGGCACGCTGGAACGCATCCTGATCGATCTGCTGCGCCATAGCCAGCATCAGATCCAGAAGCCAGCCGGGGAGAACGCGGCGACGACGCAGCACCAGAAGTTGAGCATGAGCCTGATCTATCTGCACCACCATTTTCGCGAACCATTGACCCTGCAAGAGGTTGCGCAGCAGGTTCATCTCTCGCCAACCTATTTCAGCGAATACTTCCACCAGGTCTACGGCATCACCTTCCAGCAATACCTGCAGGATCTGCGCCTGCGCTTCGCGCACTCCCTGCTCACCAGCAGCAGCGTCCCCATCTCGCACGTCTATGCCGCCGCCGGATTTCAGACCCTATCGCACTTTGAGCGCGCCTTCAAGCGCAGGTTTGGTCTCACGCCGCGCCAAACACGAACACGCCCATCCACGGCCGATTCGGCTTCTCGTGGATGACACGTCGCCCCGCGTGGTGGCTCACAAGGAACGTCCCCGAAAAAAAGGAGCGTTCGCTTTTGGGTGCGTGTGCGCGACGTTGACGTGTAGGTACCACGTGGGGCGAGATGGGCGCCACGAGAAGCGGTGTCGTGGGGGCACGTGGGCTGCCGTCGCTGTCGCTGGCAACCCGGGCGACCATTGAAGGCCGGCGCTACACGGGCGGTTCATTTTGGAGGGGCGGTTCATATTTCCGCGGGGCGTCCATTTCGGAGGAGCGGTTCATATTTCCGCGGGGCGTTTCGTGTTTTTTCCCTTGGCCTGTTCCCCATGACGCTGCTCAGCGTCGCCTATCGCTGATGGCCGCCGAAAACATGACAGGGATATGCCGGCCATTGGTGAAGCTTGCGCATTGGCAGACACCCGGGTATACTCATTCATTGATGGAGGTCAGGCGCTGTAAAGGCTCACCTCAAGCCTCTCTATACTCATTGTGAAGATTAATTGTATCTTTCAGGAAGAGAAAAGGAAGAGAGAACGATGAACGATAGCATTAACCTTGCAGAGAAGCTCAGCCTCTTTTCAGAATATTGGTCTCCACGGACGGTTGCCCGCTTAAATGATTACAAGGTGATGGTAGCAAAGGTGCAGAATGAATTTGTCTGGCACAAACACGATGAGACCGATGACTTCTTTCTTGTCCTCAAGGGGCGACTGACAATACGGCTGCGTGATCGGGACGTGGTTCTTGGGCCGGGAGAACTCTTTGTGGTTCCTCGCGGAATAGAACATCAACCCTTTGCGGAAGAGGAGACGCACATCCTCCTCGTCGAGCCGATGGGCACGCCAAATACAGGAGATCCCACCACTGCTGTACCAGAACAGTTTATTTAATTGTCTGATCATCAATACCATCTTTGCGAATAGATGGACATTGAGCAATTACATATAAAGAAGAATGCGTGCAAAGGATGCACGCATTCTTCTTTATATCATCTTCCTCGTCATGAAGATTCACCAGCCAGATCGGATCTATCGCAACCGGGCGGCTGGTGAGCAAAGCATCAAAACAGAGCCGACACTGTCCGTCGATGCTCTAACGCTCCGTCTATATAAAGAGAGACGTGACTGATGGCAAACGAGCGCTTAACCGTTGGTAGCACTTTAGCCTGGTCAAAAATGTGAGTAGTAACCAGGGATACAGGCACAAATGCCCATAAAAAGGGCACTATTGTGGTAAAATATGTATATAAGGTGAGGACAGATAGCAACCTATGCCAGGGGCAGGAGCACACAGCCTGATGACCAACGAAATAATCGGTAACTACCGCATCGAGGCAAAAATCGGAGGAGGGGGCTATAGCCGTGTATACCGGGCGAGACACATCTGGCAAAGAAACAAAGTGGTTGCCATCAAAATTTTTCATGAGTATGTAGAGACGCCTAAGGCCCATGAAAAATTTGAGAGCGAGGTGCGCATCCTAAAAAGGCTACGACATGAGCATATCGTCCCCATCATCGCCCATGGCATAAAATATATGAAAAGCCAGGAGGCCTCCCTTCCCTTCCTGATCACGGAACTGGCGCCTGAAGGCTCACTGCGCGACCTTCTTAATCGAACCAATGGTCCCCTGCCAAAGCAACTGGCATTGATGATTATCATCCAGGTTGGTGAAGCGCTGCACTACGCGCATGAAAATAATGTCGCCCACCGGGATATCAAGCCAGAAAACATCTTATTTAAGACGCGTGAACACGTCTGGCTGGCGGATCTGGGGATCGCTGATGTACTGGTTGCTACGCATACAAGTGAGGATGGCATCCTCGGCACCTATGCTTACATGGCGCCAGAACAGTTCAGGGGCAAAGTGAGCAAACGCTGCGATCAATACGCGCTGGCATGCGTCACTTACGAACTTCTGGCAGGCCGGCATCCCTTCGATATCACCAGTTCCCATACCTTGATGTATCAACACCTGGAAAAACAACCTTTATCGCCCGATAGATATAATCCTGAGATTCCGGATGCTGTGTGCAAAGTCATCCTCAAAGGGATGGCGAAGAATCGCTACGATCGCTATGCAACGACCGCAGAATTTGTAAAGATGCTGAAATTAGCATTTCGTACCGGGAACTGGCGCTCCCGCGATGACGATGCGAACGAGTCCCACATCCCCACATGGAACCCTGATCGGCCCCTGACCATCCGCCGCGCCAGCCGTATTTATCAACCTGGATCTCAAAGCCATCCGGTTCGCCAGCCGCCACCACAGCGCATTGAGGGTCACGCGCAGCGGATAAATGACCCGGTCGTGCGCAATCGGCCAGAGAGGTATCCGCCGACGCGTCCTCCACGCACCAGTAGCCAGCGCCTGCCACGGCAGCCGCCACGCACGCGGATTCAGGAATTTATCAGTCAACCGCAGTTTGTCTCGGTTCAGCCATCCACCTATTTGCGCCAACACTATAGCCAGGGGCAATCGCGACATAAAAGCTGGTTTAAGAACGGCTATATCTGGCTGGCACCGCTGATGTTTTTCATGGCTCTGATCGTGTATCTCCTATCACTGGAGAATCCATCTTTTCCCTATAGATTTCTAGTCCAGTTTCTAGATTGTCTGATTCTATTTGGCTGTCTGAGCTTTGACGCGGCCATCGAAGTATATCGGGACAGTCACGCGCTCTGGAATGTACTGGCCATCATCACCTTTGTCTGCGCGGTCGGCGGCGCCTTGATCGCGTGGCTGCAGCAGCCGATATTCTATTTCTTTCTGGGCCTGTTCCCCATGACGCTGCTCAGCGTCGTCTATCGCTGGCGCCAGTTAGACCGGGATAGCCAGTAGCGCCGCTCAAGCCTGGTTGGCCTGCAGATCGTGATGAGCGGCCACACTCTCAGCAATCGTTCCATCCGCGCGTTGCGGCTGCGCATGCACCACGACATTAGCCAGGCGCGGCTGCGCGTGATAGAGATTGTGGCGCACCTCCTCCACCAGTTGGTGGCTATCGCGCAGAGATAGATTTTCGTCGACCAGGATCTGGACCTCCGCGGTCAGCGTATGACCAACCCAGCGGGCGCGTACTCGCTGCACCTTGCGCACACCCGGCGTCTCTCGCGCCGTCTGCTCCAGCCGATCCACGATCGCTGGATCGACTGCGTCCATCAGACGATGCCACATCGTCACCACCGTATCCTTGACGATAAAGAGGATCGCCACCGTAATCAGCAGACCGATGATGGGGTCGACCAGGGGCAGGCCCAGCAGGCTGCCCGCAGCGCCAAAGAGCACGGCCAGGGAGGTCAAACCGTCGATGCGCGCATGCTGACCATCGGCCACCAGCGCCGCCGAACCGATCTCGTTTCCCACCCGGATACGGAAGACAGCCACGCCTTCGTTGCCCAGAAAGCCGACGATAGCCGCCAGCATCACCCACCAGACATTGCGCAGTGGCTCGGGATGCAGCAACTTGAAGATGCTCTCGTAGCCAGCCACGATCGCGCTGATAAAGATCATCAGGATAATTACCACGCCGGCCAGGTCCTCGGCGCGTCCAAAACCATAGGTATAGCGCCTGGTCGCCAGGCGACGTCCCAGCACAAAGGCCAGACCCAGCGGGATCGCCGTCAGGGCATCGGAGAAATTATGGATGGTATCGGCCAGCAACCCGACGCTCCCGCTCAGCAGCACGATCACCAATTGAAAGAGCGCGGTCACCCCCAGTCCCAGCAAAGAGATCTTCAGGGCCCACAGGCCGCGCGCGCTGGAGTCCAGCGCCGAATCGATATGCGCATCCCCATGGCTATGGCCATGCAGAAAAGGAATAGCCTCCAGCAGCCAGCCAAAACGACCATGATCATGTTCATGATCATGTCCGTGCTCGCTGTGGTCGTGTCCGTGCTCACCAGAGGCATGATGGTCATGATCATGCTGGCCGTGGGGGTGCTCATGATGATCGTGATGATCGTGAGGATGCTCATGCTGATCGTGGATGTGGGATGGCGATATGTGCTCCGACATACTGGCGCTTCCTCCTTCGCTAGTCCTGATCTACGGGTAAGCTGTAGAGATGACAAAAAGAGAGACGCAGGTTCGGGTCTTGCGCCCGATTTTTTTCCTCTCCATTCTATCATGTATCAAGAAAAGCAATACCGTAGGTTCGGGCCTTGCGCCCGATTTTTCCTTCCCCTTTGATTATGTGCCTAAAATACGATTTGAGGAATTTGATATGCATGGAGGAAAAATCGGGCGCAAGGCCCGAACCTACTCGGGCTGGGCCCAGCCTGGCAGGTCTGAACGTTCGGCGTTGCGCTGGTGCAGTTGCGTCATCGAGGTCGCGCGCCCGATATAAGGGCTACTCAGCTCGGTATGCAGCGTCAATAACTGTTGCACCTGGGCCTGTATGTCAGGAGGCAACATCTCTTTCACGGCCGACAGAGCGGATAGCAATTCATGCTCCATCGCCTGCTTCTGCGCCTGATCATTCGAGGGGCGTGCCTGTAACGACTGCAAACGCTCGACCGACTTCTGAAGCTGAGCGCGCACACGCTCCAGCATAGCATCCTTATTCGTGCCCATGAAACTTTTTCCTTCCTCAATATAGCGCATTCAGCGCACAACGGGTCCGCGCCCGTATATCATTCCAGCATCTCCATTCATGGCCCGCGTCAACAAAAACCATGAACAGGTGCTCTTAGAATACCAGAAACCATGCCAAATAGCTATTAGAATTAGATGTATGTATGAAAAACGGGCATGCGGTCCGCATTTTATACATGCGAAAAGTACTTTAGCTATTATTTTTACGGTTTGTTTGCTATAATCATAAATGTTTATCTCATCATTTTACAGTAAACGTGTATACGCATCAGGACTTATAAAGCATATTTTTCTAATGACTCGTAGAAATAGTCAGGAGTAATCTCATTGAGCATCACGAACCGTCTGTGCCCTCAATGTGGAACGCAGGTTCAGCCGGGGCAAAACTTCTGTGGCAACTGCGGAACCCCTTATAGTGAACCGCCATCGGCGGCTCGCCCCGAAGCGAACATGCCAATGGCGCTACCACCGATGCAGCAAGCAGACGCGCGGCCAGCATTATCGCAACAGGCAGATCCAGCGGGAGAGGCAACCGTGCGGGTACGCCCTTCGGCATCGCAGCCGACGCCATCACGATCAGCGTATCAGATTCCCAGAAGGCCGCTTCCTGGTAACGTGGAAGCCGCGCAGGGGAACGCAGTCCAACGGGGCCAGATAGAGTTTCCACACGCAGGCGCTTCATATCCTCACGCCAATGAACCCGCCTTCACTCCGGTCAGCAGCCCTGCCGCCAATGGATCCGTCTTCCCGCCAATGAATTCATCAATGTCCCCCGTCAACGAAACCGCCTTCACTCCGGTCAACAGACCCGATGGACCTCCTGTCAATGGTCCCGTTTTCATGCCAGCGGGCAGCCCGCCGCCCGCGACTGGAACGACTGGCTATAATAGTCCGGTGCCCTATGCGCATCCATCTGCCTATGGACAGCAGCAACCGCCGGTTGGCTATCCACCGGTTGGCTATCCGCCCTATATGGCGCCTGCCGCACCGAAGAAGCGCATCAACCCTCTATTCATCGCTCTGGGCATCGTCCTGGTGGTGATAGTGGTATTATGCGGCGTCCTCGCGTACACCCTGAACTCTGCGCTGGCACCGGTTAGCCGTACGCCCTCCGGTGATACCGTAGCCGCGACTCCGACCGCGCTACCGACCCCGACGGGCAAACCAGTTCTTGACGACAACTTCGGGGACAACACAAACAACTGGGATCTTTTTCAGCGTTCGGGTTACAGTGCCGCCATCCAGCAACATACGCTGGTGATGACCGAGGGCAACGGCAAAATGTTCCTGGAACATGTTCCGGGCGCGCGAGCGATGACAGATTTCCAGATAGACATGACATATATCCTGCAAAATGGCGACCAAGCCTATGTTGGCGTCCTCTTCCGACGCCAATCTGCGGCGGGCAGCCAGAAACTGCGCGGCTATGTGCTGATGATAGCACCCGGTTCGGGACGCTATTCCATCCGTAAGATCGTTGATCCATCAGCCAGCAATCCCTCTAACACAGGTAATGCGGCAATCAATCTAGCCTCGGGCATCCTGGATGATTCGGTACCGCTTAACAGGTCCATTCAGACTACGCTCACCATACAAGGAACCAAAATGACATTTTATGTGAACGGGAAACAGATCACTACCTGCGACGACAACAGTTCTACCTCGCCCTATGATACCGGCTCAGTTGATCTCTTATTGCAGGGCAGCGGCAGCGGCACACCAGCAAGACTAGAATTATCGCATGTTGCGCTCTACGACAACGGAAGCGGCGGCCCCTCCATCTAACTGCCACTGGCAAGTATATCAACTGGCGGCACAGGCGCTTACGACAGCGTCTATGCCGCCAGTTTTTTGTTCACCTATGATATTAAGAATCACGTCACCTACCGCAATCCTCGTTTACGCCTGGGATACTGGGTTGGCCCATCGTCATCTCCACCTTTCCCTTTCCCTTTGTCATCCTTACCATCTGGAGTATGAGGAATTTCGCCAAATTGGCCTTCAATCAGGGCATCTTGAATATACCGACGAGATCCAGATGGGTTGTGGTACCAGACGCCATCATCGGGGTCTTGCCACCAGTAAGGGCACGTGAGCCCATTTGAGCAGTATTCGCAATTTGACGTATCAGTATAATGCTGCTTCTTCATCCCTTCATTATCGCGGCCGTTTCTGCCTCGTGTCATAGTCTATTGGCCTCCTTTCCGACCGGCCTGTTGACGGCTAAATTGTGAACTTCTGACCAATTTGGGAACGGGATCACAGGCAACGTACCCTCCAGGTCGCATTCATCGTAGTCGTATCCAAATGCGGCCAAAGTAAGATACTCGCGCAAAAGACGTTGATCATCTTCAGGCAATTCATCAAATGCGTCCAAAAGCTTTTCCAGGCTGTCATCGATTAAAAGCACACGCTGGGCTTGCTTGCGCACCATCGCGGCAATCATTGTCAACTTCACTTTGGGACCATCGCAGAAGAAGATCTTATCGGCGTTGGGGAAACCGCTATTTTTCAGCCAGATCTGGGTGCACCGCGCAATATCGGAGTTCCATTGCGGATGAAAATTGATCACCCTCGCTGTACAGTACCTGAGTGCATCGCAGCGCCTGGTAAGATAATGAACACTCTGCAGCGCGCCATCGACGAGCTGACAACTCGCGATATGATAGGGGTGAAATCGTAGCAGTTCTAATTGATACTGATAGCGAGCAGCCCCCACTGTTTCATAGTGGGACCGGGCCTGGGGTAGGGCATGAAATGCTTCCAGGCTCATGACCCGCGCGAGTTGCTCGGCCGGGATGGCAAGGTTCAGCACGTCATTGTACATAGCCAGTAAACGGGGAAGGTTCTTTTTGGCCAGGACACCATCGAGATCGACAAGAATTGTTTCCACCACACACTCCCTCCACGAAAAGCACAGGAACATCTTTAAGAGGAGATTATAGCACTTTACGGCATAGAAAGCTGTACTTAGAACGTCAGCCGCATAACTGCTCTCACAAAACTGGCTGCTTCGGCACGATGGGCACACCGAATACGCAAGTGCGACATTTTTCTTTCTGTGTTGCATACGTAACAAAAGACAAACATTGATGCTTGCCCCCTGTTCCCGTCCAGACTACACTGTCTATTGTAACACCTTGATGCATTTGCAACAGTATGTTGCTAAAAAGATCGGAACAGGGAGCAAGCATACCACCGCACCCCCACTCTACATTTCTGGAGGAATTTCTCATGAGTACTTTCAGTGTCGCTGACATTCCTAATATGGCTGGTAAGACGGTGATCGTGACCGGCGCCAACAGCGGTATCGGGCTGGTCTCGGCACGCGCGCTGGCAGAGGCCGGCGCACGCGTCGTATTCGCGGTGCGCAATATTGAGAAGGGCAGCGTGGCCGCAAATGCTATAACTGGCGTGACCGAGGTTCGCCAGCTCGACCTAGCCAGCCTAGACTCCGTGCAAGCGTTTGCCGCTGGTTGGGATGGGGGAATCGACTTGCTGATCAACAACGCGGGCGTGTCGGAGAAAGAGCTTTCCCGCACCGCCGATGGGTTCGAGATGACATTCGGCACCAACCATCTCGGCCACTTCGCCCTGACGAACCTGCTCCTGCCGCACATCACCGGCCGGGTCGTAACCGTTGCCTCGCAGGCTGAGCGGCTTGGTCGCCTTGACTTTGACGACCTCAACTGGGAGCACAAACCCTACAAAGAGTCTCCTGCCTATGCGCAGTCAAAACTGGCGAACCTGCTGTTCACCGCGGAGCTGCAACGTCGGCTGGACGCCGCAGGATCGAGCGTGCTCGCGATCGCGGCGCATCCCGGCTTCGTCGCCACGAACATCTACAACCATGCAGGTGTTCGCCCATCCGGTCTGTCCGCAACCATGATCCGACTACTGGCGCAGGACGCCGATATGGGCGCGCTGCCTACCCTGTATGCTGCTGTCGCCGACATCCCCGGCAACAGCTTCGTCGGACCCCGCCACTTCGCGCACATGCGCGGCGCGCCTATGCTCATCGGACGCTCCGCCGCCGCACAGAACGCCGATATAGCTCGCCACCTCTGGGCTGTCTCCGAGCAGTTCACCGGGGTCCGCTTCCCGCTCCAGCCTGTCCGTCCCTTAGCGGATCGGCCCCTGTAGCTGTCCGAAACCGCGAGTCAAAATACAAGTTACATCACCTCTCATAAGGAAGGCCCAGGAGACGTCTCCAATGCTATCATAGATGATTTAGATCTAGGAATTGGCATCTCCCCATAGCTAAAGCAAGGGGAGATGCCAGGGTGTTCAAGATACCAACCTTCAGGCAACACAAGATATGCCGTTTATTCTTCTCTTGCTATTTTCCTCTGGATATGTCAATATACAGGCAATATTGCAGCAGGAGACACACTTGAGATGACGAGTAACAGATATCCAAGACGCTGGCAGCCCACAAAACTCAATGCCAAACAACGCCTACATGCGCTGCTCCGTGAAAATCCTTCTCTTACCCCTCAGGAATTAGCCCGAGCCGTTGGTTGCACAACCGCCTCGGCCCGCATCTGGAAGAGCACCTTTTTCGCCAAGAACTACGATGTCGGCGAAGGTCCGCAAAATAGCCAACCATAATGGATAGCTAAGTCACTCATGTGCACATATGCGATGCCCTGGTGCATAGGCGTCTTGCTATAGCTCCACCTCATCTCGTAGAATTGAAGGATGATTATCAAGCAAGGAAGATGCGATGCAACTGCTTGCGTCCCCTGCAGGCGCGACAAGCATCATCACGCTGCATATACGCCCCTGAAAGGCAATAAAATAAAATATGGATTATAACTGGATAAACTGTTCTAAAGTTGTGAAGGCAGAAGTGAAGACCGTGCTGGATGAGTTTCAGCACATCCTTGGTGACAACCTGCTGGGAATCTATCTCGGCGGCTCGCTGGCCGCTGGTGGCTTTAATCCCGAACGTAGCGATATCAATCTGCTGGTGGTAACCGCGCGCGAGTTGGAGGCCGAAAACAAGCGTAAGATCATCGAGTTGCTGCTGCGCGTTTCACGCACGCCCGCGCCTCTGGACATCACCTTTGTAGTTGAGCAGGCGATCCACAATCTGCCGCAACCGCTGCCCGTTGACTGGCATTATGATGAGAGTCTGCGCGAGGATTACAAACACGCCCTGCATAATACAGGCGACACACAATGGAACGGGACCACGCCCCCAAATGATCGTCTGATCATAGAGCTGGCCACCCTGCGTCAGTACGGCATCTGCCTGTATGGAGAACCGGTAGCTGAGGCCATTCCAGCGGTGCCGCAAGAGGTTTTCCGTAGCGCCCTCATCCGGTATCTACAGGACATCAAAGCCCATCCATTGCAGGACCCGATTAGCTTCGTGCTCGACACCAGTCGTGGACTCGCATACCTGCGCGAGGGTCTCTTCCTGTCGAAGCGCGATGGAGGTACCTGGGGCCTTACCCACCTGCCAGAACAATATCGTCCCCTGCTGCAACAGGTACAGGCCATCTACCAGAATGAGCGCCTGGGGCGCCCCAGCGGCCGTGCCGCTTTTGAAAGCTTTACCGCGTTGTTGCAAGATTTGTCGTAAGCCGGGGCAAGCCTGACACGTATTCCGGTTAAATGTGTGTGTTTTAGCGTTCGGCGGTCATCGGGAGGGTCTGGACGATGGCGTTGGCGGTCGAGCCGCAGCTTTTGCGGACCAGCAGGCTGACGGGCAACTTGAGATGGCGATTGGTGGAGAAGCGCTGCGAAATGCGATTATGCAGGAGGTGAGCGCTCTGACGACCTAGCTCACCCACGGGCTGTACGATAGTGGTCAGGGGCACGCGCATCATTGAGCCCAGGCGGCTACTGCCTCCCCCACACACCAGCGCCAGATCTTCGGGTATGCGCAGTGAGGTTTGTTCGAGCGCGCACAAAACCTGTACCGCCAGGTAATCGTTCATCGTCACCACCGCCGTGGGCCGACGAGGATGCTGAAGATAGGCAAGCAGTCGCTGCGCATCCTCAGGGCAACAGACTTCAATTACGGCGCTATGGTCATGCGCTCCTGGATAGGCGTGCCGCAGCGTATCCAGGAGCAGGTGCTCATCCACCGGTAACTGATGATCTTGCATGCACTGCAGATAGCCCGCGCGCCGCGCCGCGCTACTGGTAACCAGGTAATTGACGGACACGAAGCCCACACGCCGATGACCTAGCTTAATCAGATGCTGCGTAGACGCATAGCCGGCCATAAAATCATCCGAGACCACATAGCTGGCCTCGATCTCGGGCACATAGCGGTCCAGCAGCACGAAAGGAATCTGACGCGCCTGCAGGGTCTGCAAGAGGGCGATACGATCTTTGCCTTCAGGGGTTGAAACATAGCCACCATCGCGCTCAAGCACGCGGTGATCGCAGGGATAGATAATCATGCCGGCCACGTTCTGGCGCAGGAATTGCTCGATATGGTAGCGCTCCAACCCCTCGTCATCTTCCGAATAAGCAAAACTCAAACCATAACCGAAGGACCGCGTCATCGACTCAACGCCCAGCACGATCCCATCCAGAAAATCAGTGCCAAAATGAGGAATAACAATGCCCACAAACGCGGTATGTCCGGGCATGTGGAACGCCGGCAAGGATAAATCAACAGGCTTCTCTTCAATACCAGTGGAGGGGACGGATACGGGGGCGATCTCCGCGTGAGACGGCGCAATCTCGGCCACAAAAGTGCCCTGCGGTCGCCGACGATAGAGCACCCCCTCGCGCACCAGTGCTTCTAACGCTTTCGTGATGGTCCCATGACTGACGCCAAACTGCCGGGCAAGCTCAACTTCAGAGGCTATTTTCGTATGGGCCGCCAGGCCGCGTTGAACAATATCCTGACGGATACTTTGAGCAATTCGGCGATACAAGGGTAGTTGTGGCTCTTGTCCGTGCGCTGCACTCAAAGATTTTTCCTTGTGCGTTATAAATTAGCTCTACCAATGGTGTTATATAGAGTATATACTATAGAGTGTAGAAGCGTCAATACACCCCTTTTGCTTGGGTATAATTCAAAATGTTGCAAGCATGCAGGAAAGCATGAAGAAGAGAGAATGTATCCCCAGGCGAGAATGTGGGAACACCGCCAACGCCCCCTTAAAAAAGGAATGTAATCGTAGGATCGACCTTCAACGGTCGACCGGGCCGCCAGCGCCAGCAATTGCGGGCCACGTACCAGGCCGGTTCGGCTTCCCATGGAAAACATCTCGCCCCACGTGGTACCACATGAGGAACGTTTGCTTTTGGGTTCGTGTGTGGAACGTTGCGGGCAGGGACAACGGGGGCCGGCGTGAAAGACAGGGGAAGCGGTGTCGTGGGGGGACGGGGCTGCCATTGCTGGCGCTGGCATACGGGGGCGGTTCGGTTTTGGAGACATTGCGTGCTTTTTGTTGCCTTGCCTTGCTCCAATATATGTTATATTTTAAGCGAAGAAACCTTTTTCCGATAAATTGATGCGGCGTTCACTTGACATACGAATATACACTAGTGTATTATCTCATCTATAAGCTGATGTATATAGGTGGACAATGATGTTCGCTTATATACATTGCTCAACCGATAAGCATGCATCACAGGTTGAACTGGAGCGGCACCGATGAAGGACCAATGGCGTCTCTACTTGTGTTTGATTGTATCTATCGCATGTTTCACTTCCTGCACGGACGGCACAAAGGGTGTAGCCGCCAGTCCTGTAGTCACTCCCACTACCCTGTACACTACGGCAGTCACGTGGTCACAGGCCACTTTTTCGTTCGCGGGCACAACGCCACAAAGCTATCGCCTGCGGTCAACGGCCACTATTTCTAAACTCAGGCACGGACATAAAGAGTTTACCATTGATATTGTAGATGCGGAACGCTCCCTTATTATTGTGTTTTACGGCTATAGCGGACCTGCGACCTATACACTCACCAACCAGGTCAATGGCGGTGATGTCAGGATTACGTCAGGCAAGCAATACTGGGACCTGGCGCTCATCCCATCGCTCTCTTGCTCACTTATCATTCAGTCGGATATACCGACGACAAGCCCTGGCATCAACCATATGCGTGGACAATTCATCTGCCCGATCCTGCCGGCCGGGCATTCCAATATATCTCAGCACGCGGTTGCCATCGACAATGGTCAATTCGATATCTCAATCATTGTCGAAAGCTAGATAACTCTGTATGAAAGGAGGAGACAGTCATCATTCCTCTGGTGTGGATCTATTGACGCCCACCACACCTCATTCGCGTAGTATCAGGAACATCGTTGTACTAGATGATTCATGTATTTCCCGGGCAAAGGAGTGTCTCGTGAAGAAATCAACGCGATCACTACATCTCTTTTCATTCGTCGCCCTGTTCTTCTGCCTGGTGCCTCTACTCCAGGCCTGTGGCGGCTCAAGCGGTTCAAGCAGTGGCAATGGACCGGTCACCATTACGGTTGCCTATCAGCAGTTTGGCCCGCCACCTTATTATGAACAGCAGTGGTGGCAGAGCGCCAAGACCAAGATTGAGGCCGCGCACCCCAACATCAAAATCAAGCTGATGCCGATTATCGCCGATGAAGGCAGCTATTATACCAAATTGGATCTGATGTTGCGTTCAAATAACGCTCCCGACATTGTGCGCGAGGATAGCTTCCTGGTTGGTTCCGACGTCACCGCCGGCTACCTGGCTCCCCTGGATTCCTATCTGAACAACTGGTCAGATTACAAGAACCAGTGGTTCCCCAGCATGCAGAAGATTACCACCTTCAACGGCAAGAATTATGGAGTCATGGATGGCACCGATGTACGCGCCATCTGGTACAACAAGGATATCTTCAAAAAGGCCGGTCTGCCCACCACCTGGCAGCCAAACAGCTGGGCCGATATCCTCACTGCCGCCAACACCATTAAAAAGAGGGTGCCCAACGTCATTCCTATGAACCTGTACTCCGGTGTGCCCATGGACGAGGCTTCAACCATGCAGGGCTTCGAGATGCTGCTCTACGGCACCAAGGATACCCTCTACAATTACCAGACCGGCAAATGGGTCTCCTCCAGCACAGGCTTTAAGGATGCATTGAACTTCGTCAAGCAGGTCTACAATCCGTCGAATCTACTGGGACCCACCAATGATATTACCCTGAGCACCACCGCCGGCAATACCGTGGCCCAGCAGTTGATCCCGCAGGGCAAACTGGCTATCGACATCGACGGCTCATGGCTAGGAGGCAACTGGGAGACCGGCGGCGCCGCCCCGTGGCCGCAGTGGAAAGACACCCTGGGACTGGCCAAGATGCCAACCCAGAATGGGCAGGATCCCAAATACGTCACGCTCTCCGGTGGCTGGGCCTACTCGATCGCGGCCCGTTCCGCCCACAAAGATCAGGCATTTACCGTCATCCAGGAGGCCTTCGCTAAAGACCTGCTGGGCAAATACGATATTCAGACCAACGGCATCGCGCCGCGCAAGGACATCGTGAGCCTGCCCGAATACAGCGCACTGCCTAACTTCCCATTCTTCACACAGCTGGTAAACTTCACGCAGTTCCGCCCTGGCTTCCCGGCCTATCCCAAGATCTCGGTGCAGATCGACAACGCGATGCAGCAGGTGATGAGTGGCAAGTCATCGGACGACGCCATGTCGGCCTTCTCGCAATCAGTCGAAACGATAGCAGGAGGTGCCGATAAAACAGAAAAACATCCGTGACGAGGTATCTGAAAGGAGAGAAGAATCACCCTTCTCTCCTTTCAGCCACAGCCAATCCCTATGGCAGTAACGGCGATGGGCCAGGATCGATAGAGATCGTCTGGCCTATCGCCCTTCCCATTGATGCAGGAGAATTTGTATGCAGGTGGACACCCAAACGCCAGCACGGGCAATCGAGGTCTCGGCGCGCACCATCAGGCGCAAACGCAACCGGCAGCTACGCATCAGCCTGTTGTTTATGGCGCCCGCATTCCTGGTCATCCTCATTTTTATGCTGGGACCGGCGATCTGGTCGGTCTACGTTTCTCTGACAAATATGGCTCTGACAGGCGTGGGGGCGGCCACCCCTCAATTCGTGGGCCTGGATAACTTTGTCCATATCTTTCATGATAGCGAATTTTACAACGCCTTCCGCGTCTCACTGACCTACCTGGTCTTCTCGGCCCTGATCGGGCAGGCGGGGTTGGGGCTGCTGCTGGCCCTGCTGATGCGCCGGCGTAACGTCGTCTTTAAGTCGGTGCTGGGCGCGATCATCGTAGCCGCCTGGGTGATTCCAGACGTGGTCGCGGGCTTCGTGTGGAGCGCCTTCCTGGCCGGTGGTCCACAGAGCGTGCTGGACCCCGGTCTGCTCAACACCATCTTCTCCACCTTCGGACTCCCCAAACATGCGTGGCTGCAAGAATATCCGATGGTCATGGTTATCATCGCCAACATCTGGCGCGGCACGGCCTTCTCGATGCTGCTGTACGCGTCCGCGCTCGAAAGCATTCCCCAGGAGCTGCTGGAGGCCTCCGCCATCGATGGCGCCAACAGCTGGAACACACTGCGCTACGTTATTATCCCCTTGATCCGGGGCGCCATCGGCACCGATCTCCTGCTAATCACCCTGGCCACCCTCTCGGACTTCACACTGGTCTATGTGCTGACCGCGGGCAGCAATATGAATACAGAGTTGATGACGATCTATCAATACCGGCAAGCCTTCCAGTTCTATCAGATCGGGTATGGCAGCGCCATCGCATTGCTGATCATCGCGGCCGGAGCCATTCTATCCTTAATCTATACACGCATCCTGCGCGTGGATTTATAGTTGTGAAGAGAGGTTCGCATGTTTCGTAGAGCTATTATTTCCACGATCATTTATATCTTTCTGACCCTGCTGGGGCTCTTCTTTCTGGTCCCTCTGCTGTGGCCGGTACTGGCCAGTATCAATCCGGCGGCGACGCTGGCGGTAAAGTGGCCCGGCGCGCCCAGCCTGAGCAACTATGCGACGATTCTGACCAATGGCGTGGTCATCCCGCCCTTCACCAATAGCGCCATCATGGCCATCAGCACCATGATCCTGGTCGTCATCCTCTCGGGGCTGGCCGCCTATCCATTATCGCGCTTCCAGTTTCGCTTCAAAAACACCCTGATGCTGGGCGTGCTCTTCGCCAGCGCGCTCCCGATCCTGGCGCTGGTCACGCCGCTCTACGCCATGTATGTCACCCTCAACCTGGTCGATACCCTGCAGGGTGTCATCCTCTTCTTTGTGGCCAGCGCGCTGCCGTTCAGCATCTGGCTGATGAAGAACTTTCTGGACTCGGTACCCTATGAGCTGGAGGAAGCCGCCTGGATCGATGGCGCCTCGACCTTCACGGCCCTGATCCGCGTGGTGCTGCCGATCTGCGCCCCCGGCATCTCGGTGGTGGCGGTCTGGAGCTTCCTGGGCGCGTGGACCAACTTCTTCGTCCCGCTCATCCTGCTGCAGACACAGGAGCTGGAGCCGGCCTCGGTCAATATCTACACCTTCTTTGGCAGCTATGGACAGGTCAACTATGGACAGTTGGCCGCCTACGCCATGCTCTATGCTCTGCCGGCCGTGGCGCTCTACACCCTGGTCTCGCGCTTCTTCGTCAAAGGCATCAGCGGCGGACTCAAAGGGTAGGGGGTGTCAGACACACTTTTTACGGGGGGCGTTAGCGCCCCCGCACGGGCGGCCGCGTGTGCGGCCGCACTTATTTTGTTATATGGATGTTTGAAGGAGTGCGCATTAGCGCACTCCTTCAAACATCCATATAACAAAATAATGTATCCTGTCCTGTCTCCCTCTGCCTTCTTGATCACCACTAAAAATCTACATATCCTTTACAATATCTTTACAGTTGAGCTCGTAAAAAGCTGGTCATGGAGCGTTTAATTTGATATAATTGCGCATATGGCTCCCTAGGTGCAATACCATAAATAGAATGTTTACTGTTCCATCTTGTACCAAATTAGCGGCGTGTGATCATGAAATTTTACCCTATATTGTAGCAAGCAAGCGCCCGCAAGAGCGCACCCACGACGACGATGGCAAAGGAGGAGCTCCATGCCAACAACCTTTATATCCTTACTCGGCACACGTAGCGCCCCCCGCTATCCGGCATTCGGGCATATATTCGCATCGATCAATGGGCCCAGGGTAACACGCAGCTCGCGACAGACCCAACCCCGACAGGCGCAGGCGCGGCATACGGACAAGGTGTTGCCGACGACCAGGACGCAGGAGACGCGCCCGCGTGTGCAACAGAGGCGACCACCCGGGCACTGGCTGGTATCGCTGGGCCTGGGCATGATCCTCATGCTACTCCTGGTAGCCGCCTGGCAGTTTGTGCTGCCACGCGCGACCACCGCCTACAACGATTGGCGCTATGGAAATCCGCGCACGTTTCAGATCGATGCCTTCGTGGGACACGAGACGGTGGCGACCACCCCCAGCCACTTTATCGTCTTGAATCTCAACGGTGATATCCAGGTCATCGAAATGCCGGGTGGCGACCAGAATAAGGTGCAGCGCTACCAGGTGACGCAGCTATCGGGTCCGACGGCCGCCAGCATCCCCGTCACGCTGGAGTTCGTGGACTCCAACCACACGCACCATCCCGATATGCTGGTCCACATTCAGGACACGCAGATCCTGTTGAAGAACGTGAACGGCACCTTTAAGATCGCCAACAGTTGAGCGGCGCGCCTGTTCCGTATCCATTGCTCAATGGATACGGGCGCCGCCGTCGCCCACATTAAGGTGAGTCTATTTCAAGCCAGCCGCCGCCCGCGATGGATCTTTCTTCCAAAGCGCGATTGAAATCGGCAACACCATCAGCAGTAGAAAGATGCAGGCCAGCAAGGTACCATAATAGAGCACCATATGCAGCGGATCAACCGGCCAGGCCGCACCACCACCTGGAATAGGCGATAGAGTCTGTTCGCCCAGAGGGAAACCTATATAAATTGCCCCCTTACTAAACCTATCTACAATGGCTAAGGTAGAACCCGCACCGTTGATAGAGGATGCGGCGACGGCGCAGAGACGGTGGCCGTGGCACTATTTCTTCGGGTCCATCCATAGACATTTCCAGGTATTGGCTCATGCCAGAAATCTCCTTCTAACAGGTAAACATTCTTTATCATCATCTATATAGTCATTAAAGCAGGCTAGCATTAGATGTTTCAAACCTGGTTATCAGGAAGGGAGAAGAGTTGTTCAACAGGTACGGAGAACAGGGCGCAGATACGCAGGGCAAGTGGCAGACTCGGAGTATATTACTGGTTCTCCAATGCATCCAGCGTAGACAGGCGGATATTGAGCTGGTCCGCGAGATGCTGGCGCGAGATGCCGCGCTCCACACGATAAGCGGCCAGGCGATTATGCATGGCGGATGCGGCCCGGGAGCGGTCCTGAACCGCGTCACGGCTCACCGACAGGTGCAGCGCATAGCCCTTAAAGGCCAGGCGTTGATTCCATATATGGGGACGCAAACGGCCATCCGCCAGAACATCAATATGCTTATTCATGTCCTGGCTTCCTTTCATCGCTAGAAGGACGCGTATACACCTTCTCACTCAAGGGCTTGAAGGGACGCGGCGAAAAGATGGCCTCGATGGGTAGATCAAAAAAGAGGCTAATGCGAAAAGCCAGTTCCAGGCTCGGATTATACTCGCCCCGCTCAAGATAGCCGATGGTCTGATAGTTGATACCTAGCGCATTGGCCAGTGCCAGGCGCGACAGGCCCCGCTCGGCCCTCAGCACCGCCAGCTGATTGTAGATCGTAATCTGCTCAGGCATACCTACCTCCATAGTAGAAAGCCAACCATGATTATCATAACTTATATATAATGTAGCATAGATACAACATTTTTTTCAATATTGACAACAAGCTGCCTTATTTTGAGCAATCAGACAGGTCGAAGGATGTGATTGCCACGTATGCGTACATATCTGATAAAGGCCAGTGTGATCAGCATACGTGATAGGCGCGAGTGATAGCGGGAAGGCTGTTCGGGATGGCGACGCAAGCGCCATGCCTCGTCCAGCAGGCGGTGCCAGCTAGCGGGCAGACGCTTACGCCAGCGCTGCAAAGCCGGAGATTTGGCGATAATCTCACCATCTTCCAGGGTGGTCAGGATGCGGCAGAGTGTCGTCACCGCGAACATCACCGACTCATCGTCAAGATAGAGGAAAGGACGGTTCCGGGCCAGTCCAGCCCAATACGTGTTCAGGTTATAGGACATCGCATCGACTACCTGCGACCAGTCCACCACCAGGGGCAGAGTAGCACGGTCGGGTCCCAGGAGCGCAATGGCCTTGTGCTGAAGAATCCACCACGTCACCGCGTTTTGATCTCCATAGCGCGCCGGATTAAACACGCCATTCTGGAAGTGTGGATAGGAGGCAACCTCCTGACGTGACTTTCCAAGCGCCTCCAGCGGCATATATGCCACCTCCAGTCGCCGGGCCAGCGGCTGCTCCCCCAGCAAGCGGCTATGCGCGGCGGCGAGAGAGTCCAATTCAGATGTGCTCCATTCACCGCTCGTCAAAACGACGACATCGATATCGCTGGTCAGTTCTTCAAAGGCGCCCAGGGCCGTAGAGCCACAGACGTACACGCCATAGATACGACCATGCACCGGCTCCAAGATATGTAGGTATGCTTCCAGCAAAGGCTGCAACATCTGAGGTATAGCGGCGTTATGCATTGCTATTTATACTCCATTCCATCTACTGCAAATAATTTATTATTTTACATGCAATAGGAAAGAGGTCGTTTTTAATGGAGCGTAGGAGCCCGGATACGGGGCCGCTGCGCGGCAAGCGCCCGCAAGGGGCGCACCTACGACGTTGCCTTCATTTTCCTTTCTCATTTTCCTTTGGAAGGTTGAAGATGATATCTTTACGGGGTGAGAAGGTATTCAGGTGGGTAAAAATATGCTATACTATTGTTACATACTGATAATAAGTAAGTAAACAAAAATAGCGGCAGATTAGAGAGATATGGAGCAGAGAGAGCATATGGCTATCACCAATACACAGACAGAGCAGTGGGATGCGCAGGTGGCCAGTTGGCCATTGAGGCGCGTGGGATTGCGCGTGCAGAATATGCAGCGCAGCATCGATTATTATGGGCGCCTGGGCCTCTCCGTGGTGCGCGATGAGCGCGACGCGGATGGCAACGGGAGTGTTGGATTGGGTGCGGCAGACGGCAGCGAGGTGCTGCAGCTGCGCACGCTGGCGGGTGGGCGTCCGCGTCCGCACCACACCGCCGGGCTGTTCCACTTCGCCCTGCTGGTGCCCGACGAGCCGGAGCTGGGCTCGTTTCTGCGTCACGTCCTCGACCGCAACAACAATGTCCCGCTGGGTGGCGCCTCCGACCACCTGGTCAGCCAGGCTCTCTACCTGACCGATCCAGAGGGCAATGGCATCGAGGTCTATGTGGACCGGCCACGCGAGCAGTGGCCCATACAAAACGGCAGGGTAGCGATGGACACACTACCGCTGAATGCTCCGCATCTGCTGGAACAGGCTCATGAATTCAAGGGCTTCTCACGGGGTCTGCGCCTGGGCCACATGCACCTGAACGTCAGCGATCTTGACCAGACCTTTGCCTTCTACAGAGAACACTTTGGCATGGAGCGCATGATCGGCATCGAGCAGCAGGCGTACTTCCTCTCCTGGGACGGCTATCATCACCATCTGGGGACCAACCTATGGGCCGGTCGCAACGTGCGACCCGTCGAGCCAGACATGTACGGCATCGACTTCTACGAGATCCGGCGTCCAGATCTCCAAGCCGCCACGGTCCAGGACCCCAACGGCGTCACCATCATCATAAAATGACATACCATATCCGTAGGTGTCGGGCTTGCTTCGACTTCGGCCGAAGTCGGAGCAAGCCCCAATACGTCCAACTTAACATTCTGGCGCATCTTTGAGAGGGGAGATGGTATCATTGGTGGAACGTGCGCGCCCGGGCACGGGGCCGCTGCGCGGCAAGCGCCCGCAAGGGGCCGCTGCGCGGCAAGCGCCCGCAAGGGGCGCACCTACGAGGGAACTTATTTTTTGCTTCTCTAGAAATAATTACTTCTGTCAGATATACTATTTAACATAGGCAATCAAATTTTTGCTGCCATACTATTCAATGCCGCGTCCAGGCGAACCACTTCTACTACTTCTCACGTTGCAGTCGTTGATACATATATATGTCACATTATAGTCAGAAAGACGTAAATATTAAAAGGCGATTGTACAACACTTGCGCGGAGATAACTACGGCTATCAACCAAAAGAGCTAGTGCAACATCTAATAAGCTTGCTCATCCGCTACTCAGATAGAGCTACCAAAAACATTACTCATGAAGGGGACATCTATGCAGCAATCATATTACCAGAGCCATACGCGACGTGAACGCAGCAGGGCCTTTCCCTCTGGCTTCATTCTTGCGCTGATCGCGGGCCTGATCATTTTTGGTATCGGCTTCTGGACCAACTTTCAGAACGACATTACCAATACCACCTGGATTGAGATGGTGTTCCTGATCGCCTTTATCGGTACGCCTTTTCTGGCCGGCATGATCGGTACCCTGAGCACCAGTCGCATCGATACGGGGATGGCCGCTGGCGTCTGGAATGGTCTTTTTGTGGGTATATTTATGGGGGTGTATCAGTTTCTGGTGCTGGAAAATAATGTTCCGACGAAGGTCGCGCCGGATATTATCAAGCAGGTACAGGATTTCCTGGCGCAGGGGGGCATTCAGATCTCGGTGCAAACGCTACAGATCAACAATAGCGCGCCAACCAGCTACACAGGCATCGTGCTGGTTGACCTGGTGCTGCTGATACCCTGGCTGGGTCTGGGTGCACTGCTGGGGCTGATCGGGGGCCTGATCGGCAAGATCTTCGCGCCGCGACCACAAAAGAATATTCCACCGTTCCGCTACTCGTAGGTGCCGGGCTCACCCCGGCTTCGCGCTCGCCCCGGCTTTGATCTGTCAGGGACGCCTCATCGGTGATGAGGCGTCCCTTTTTCATTGGTTTAGATTTCGGGGACTTTGAGGACGGCGCCCGTGTTAGCGGACGTGACGAGGGAGGCGTAGCGGCGCAGCCAGGAGCTCTTGACGCGTCCTTTGACGTGGGTCACCTCGCTCAGGCGCTGCTCGATCTCCTCGGGTGTGAGCTGTACCTCCAGGCGGCGCTCGGCGAGATCGATATGGATCATGTCGCCATCGACCAGGGCAGCGATGGGACCATTGGCGGCCGCCTCGGGGGAGACATGGCCGATACAGGCACCACGCGTACCACCGGAGAAGCGTCCATCGGTAATCAGGGCCACCTTCTCGCCCAGGCCCATGCCCATGATGTTGGCGGTCGGCGCCAGCATCTCCTGCATGCCGGGTCCACCACGGGGTCCCTCATAGCGAATGACGACGACATCGCCCTCTTTAACCTGCTTGTTGAGGATGCCGGCGCTGGCCTCTTCCTGTGAATTATAGATGCGGGCGGGGCCCGTATGCTTCATCATGGCCGGGGCGACAGCCGCCACCTTGACCACCGCGCCCTCGGGAGCCAGGTTACCGAAGAGGATGGCCAGGCCACCCTGCTCGCTATAGGCCTCCTCGATAGGATGGACGACCGCTTTATCCAGCACCTCGGCCTCGGCGATATTCTCGCCCAGCGTGCGCAGCGTCACGGTCGGACGCTCCAGGTTGAGCGAACCCTCTTTGCGCGACAGCTCTTTGAGGATGGCGCTGATGCCGCCGGCGCGGTCCACGTCCTCCATATGCCACTGGCCAGCCGGGCTGACCTTACACAGATGCGGCGTGCGCGCCGCGACCTGGTTGATACGCTCAAGCGAATACTCGATGCCACCCTCGCGGGCCAGGGCCAGCGTATGCAGCACCGTATTGGTCGAACCGCCCATCGCCATATCCAGCGCGAAGGCGTTGTCGATGCTATCCACATTCACGATCTGCCGGGGCGTCACATTGGCCTTGACCAGGTTCAGGATCTGCCGGCCCGCCGCCCGCGCCAGTTCACGCCGCTCCTCAGAGGTCGCCAGCTTCGAGCCGTTGCCCGGCAAGGCGAGTCCCAGCGCCTCCATCAGGCAGTTCATCGAGTTGGCGGTAAACATGCCCGAGCACGAGCCGCACGAGGGGCAGCTCAACTGCTCTAGCTCCAGCAGCTGGGCATCGTTGATCTTGCCCGCCTGGTAGGCGCCGACGCCCTCAAAAATAGTGATCAGGTCGGAGCTACGGCCATCGGGCAGCTTGCCGGCCGCCATCGGACCACCACTGACAAAAATAGTCGGGATATCCAGGCGCATAGCACCCATCAGCATGCCCGGCACGATCTTATCGCAGTTGGGGATACACACCATGCCATCAAAGCGATGGGCCTCAATCACGGTCTCGACGCAGTCAGCGATCAGTTCACGGCTGGGAAGGGAATACTTCATACCGATATGGCCCATCGCGATACCATCATCGACACCGATCGTATTGAACTCGAACGGCACACCGCCGGCCTCGCGAATGGCCTCCTTCACCAGCTTGCCAAACGCCTGGAGATGCACGTGGCCGGGCACAACATCGATGTAGGAATTACACACAGCGATAAAGGGCTTTTTGAAATCATCTTCACCTACGACACCGGTCGCACGCAGCAGGCCTCGGTGAGGAGCGCGCTCGAAGCCGAGCTTAATCTGATCTGAACGCATTGCGCCTCCTTAAGGGAGATAGGAGTTCGTTCCCACCCCGCAGTAGTTGCATTGAAAGTTTTCTTTATTAAGAATCGTGAACATGATAAATCTCCCCTACGGGCGTCAGCATTGAGGTGGGGGAAGTCGGCGCCATCCGCGCTGATGGTTTGCGTCTTACTTTCTGGTTATAGCAGCATATTATTCCCAAAAATACCAGTAGGCACCAAGTATAGCACGGTTCCTCGCTCGACTCACCACTTCCTCTGAAGAAAACCAGAAATACGGTTATTTGAACTATACGAAGATGTATCATTTCACCGTATCAGCTCACATAAACCAACCTTACGGCGCAATATTTGTCACAATCACTCCAACGGCATATAATGGGTGAGGCAATGAGGTGAAAAGATGAGGCAAAACGCTTCATTTTTTATGATATTGTGAGGATAAGATGATTATTTTAGAGACGGAACATTTGGAGTTCCGGCCCCTGACGATGGACGACCTGGATGATATGACCGCGCTTTATACCGATCCCGAGGTTACGCGCTTCCTGGGCGGTCCACGCAGCCGGGACGAAGTGCAGCGGGTACTCAAAGGCTATATCCGCGAATACCAGATCTACGGCCACTCGTTTTTCGCCACCATCCGTAAAAGCGACCGGAGCTTTATCGGACATTGCGGCCTGCTGAAGCAGGAGGTTCAGGGACAGGAGGAGATCGAGCTGGCCTATGTGCTGGCACGCCCCTACTGGCAGAACAACCTGGCCATGGAGGGAACCGAGGCCCTGAAGAACTACGGCTTCCAAAAGCTGGGCTTCCAGCGTATTATTTCATTAATTCCACCCGATAACACCGTTTCAATCCATATCGCGGAAAAGATCGGCATGAGCTACGAGCGCGATGTCGATCAGTGGGGCCAGCACTTCCGCCTCTACGCGATCAACCAGGAGCACTGATATAATCCATAGATACAGAAAAGGTGTGGCAGGCAGCCACACCTTTTCTGTATCTATGGATTATAATTTGACGTCATCGTTTTCGACTTCGAGGCATGCTGCCGTAGATTCGCCGAATGGCCGCTCGGTCATGACGGGCTCTTCTTCATGGGCGGCAACGACTGGACGCTGCTCGCGGATGACGAAGAGGGCGATGAGTAGTCCGCAGACGGCACAGGCGAAACAGGCCCAGATTGCGACGTGAAAGCCGCCCGCCAGAGCCGAAGCGCCATCAACGCCCTGGGACTGCAGTCCGGCGGTCTGCGCGGTCGCGAGCGAAGTAACGATGGCCAGCACCACACTTGAACCCACCTGCTGGCTGGTATTGAGCAGACCGGAGGCCAGGCCCTGCTCCTCGTTGCGCACGCCGGTTGTGGCCGCGATCGTAATGGCCGGAAACACAAAGCCCATACCCAATCCCACCACCAGCATCCCCGGCAGGAGCGCGCCCTGATAGGTCGCAGTCGCCGAGATCAGCAGGAACAGCAGTTGTCCACAGCCGACCACCACAATGCTGGCGACCAGCAACAGCTTGAGGCTGAGATGCGAGAACATACGCGAGGCTATGTTGGAGAGGATCAGCAGCACCGCAGCCATCGGCAGAAAGGCCATCCCGGTCTGAATGGCTGAATAGTGCAGGACCTGCTGCATAAAGAGGGTCAGGATAAAGATGATCGCCCCAAAGGTTCCGGGCAGCAACAGGCTGACCAGATTGCCACCAGCCAGCACAGGCAGGCGGAAAATGTTCAAGCGTACCAGCGGGTCCTGAGCCCGTAGCTCGATCCAGATAAAGGCCGCCAGCAAAACCACCACCACAGCCAGCAAGCTCCAGGTCTGCCAGGAGAGCCAGCCCAGATCATTGCCACGCGCCAGCGTATAGACAAGTATTACTATAGCCACCGTGATCATCAACGCGCCCAGAATGTCCAGTTTCGGCCGCCGCTCCGGCGTCGGGCTTTTGAGGATAAAAAAAGGCGTCAGCACGCAGGCCAGAATGCCGACCGGCACATTGACAAACATGACCCAGCGCCAACCAGGGCCAGCCGTCAGTAGACCACCCAGGATAGCGCCGACGGCGAAGCCGGTTGAGGCCACCGCACCCATCACGCCCAGCGCCTTGTTGCGCTCCGGCCCCTCCGCAAAGATCGACGTGACCAGCGAGAGCGATGTCGGTGCCACCACCGACGCGCCCAGTCCCTGGACCGCGCGGGCCGCGATCAACCAGGACTCGGATTGAGCCAGGCCACCAAACAGGGAAGCAAGGGAGAACACAACCAGGCCCGCCAGGAAAAGGCGCCGCCGCCCAAAGAGATCGGAGGCGCGGCCACCCAATAAGAGGAAACCACCAAAAGTCAGAGAATAGGCACTCACCACCCACTGCAAATTCTGCGTCGACATCGCCAGATCTTTTTGCATCGAAGGCAATGCCACATTCACAATCGAAAAATCTAACACCACCATAAATTGCGCCATACATAACAACGCCAGCACAGCCATCTTTTGTCCACGAGCAACCATCAATCCCTCAATCTATTGTTAGACATCTATACCATACAGATTTTTATTATAGGCATATAAAACCAAAAATTGGTACTAAAAAGTGTCACGTTTTGGGACCAAAAACAGACTATATATAATGAGAAGATTTTTACTTAAAGTAGCACGAGGACGAAAGACATGCTCACAACAAAAAATACCCTGAAAAATGATAGCCTGCGTGCAAGTGAAGAGAAGCGGAACCTGCAGCAGGATCGCGCACAGGCTCAACAGCTACTACCACAGGGACTGTTGCCACTCGAAGATGAGCAGATTAGCAGACTCCTGGCCCTCGTAGCAGTCGAAAATTATAAGATTCTCCGCCTCTCCTTGCTCGAAAGTGTTTAGCCGCCAGGCTGGCTTTATGGGTTGGTTCCGCACTCCCAATGCGGGAGGTGCAGGAGGGCGGCGAGCCCTCCTGCCGGGGTGTGGGGTGTCCCCACATTCTCTCTTCTCCTCTCGCGCCGCCTGAGGCGGCGCGAAAAAGAAGAAAAAGAAGTTTTGTGGGGACACCCCACACCCCGGCAGGGAGGCCCCTGCACCCCATGCAGAGAGGAAATTCAGGCCATCGCCTGAGATTACCATTAACAATTTTCTTTTATGCAGTCATAATAAAAGGGGCGTAGATACAAAAGCGAGAAATGTATCTGTGCCCCTCTTATTTTTGCTAATAGCAGCCCACCCTTCTAACCACCTTATTCACTATCTGGCACCAGCTAACACCTTTGTATCACTACATATGTATTCATATATATTGCGCCATTAGCCGATGCTATGAAAAAAGGAGTGATATCCTTTCTCACAGTCAGTGCAACTAAGAAAAAGCATATATAAGGAAAAGCATATGATGAGCACTTACCGGCTACGGCATTCATTTTTGGCTCGCATCTTCGTTCTAGCCATGCTAGTCAGTCTGGCGACAGGCAGTATATCGCTATTGCGAGTGCAGACAACCGAGGCTTCCAGCGGGCACTTTAAACCGCCCAGGCCCGATTTTGCCTTCAATATGGTTCCATCATCACCTAATATCAATGGGTGTCTGCCACATGCAAGCGGATTTGTCACTATTACCCGTGGTAGTCAGAACGACCTCATGCATGTCAGTGTCAGAGGTCTTGTTCCAAATACGGGCTACGACCTGTTCGTGATTCAAGTACCCAACAAACCATTTGGGGTTGCCTGGTATCAGAGCGATCTGGAAACTGATCGGTATGGCAATGGTAGCGTCTTCGTCCAGGGCATCTTCAACAGCGAAACCTTCACGATTACCAACGAAGCGCCGCTAGCCTTCACGCACCAGTTCCACCTGGGATTATGGTTCAACGATCCTCAAGTCCCTTTTGATCAAGGCTGTGAACCGGGGCAGACATCGCCAACCATCACACCCTTCAACGGCGAGCAGCACGCCGGTATTCAGGTTCTCAATACAGCAAATTTCCCCGATAACGCGGGACCGCTCTCGCACGTCAACCCATAATAGAAATATGAAATAAAGACAGATCCAGACCAGACGACAAAAGGACAGAGACAGAAAGTATCCTTTCTAGTCCTGTCCTTTTGTTGATGAGCATCCATCCGAACAAGCGAGTAAACATACTACATCGCGCGCTTACTCAGGGTGGATAGAAATTCCTGGTTGTTTTTGGTTTTGGCCAGCTGCTGAATAAAGGCATCCATCGCATCCTGTCCTTGCTGATCAGACAGTTGGGCAAACATGCGGCGCATGGTCACGACAGCCTGATAGGTTGGCTGATCGTAAAGCAGTTCCTCACGGCGGGTACCGGAGAGGGAGATATCGATGGCCGGGAAGAGACGTCGCTCGGCCAGTTTGCGGCTCAAGACCAGCTCCATGTTGCCTGTTCCCTTGAGCTCTTCATAGATCACGTCGTCCATGCGGCTGCCGGTCTCGATCAGGGCCGTGGCGATGACCGTCAGGCTCCCACCCTCTTCCAGTTTGCGGGCGGCGCCAAAGAAGCGCTTGGGCATAATCATGGCACTGGGATCCAGGCCACCAGACAGGCTGCGACCGCTCGATTCAACCGTCAGGTTGTAGGCACGGGAGAGGCGGGTCAGGCTATCGAGCAGGACCACGACATCTTTGCCCTCCTCAACCAGGCGCTTGGCACGCTCCAGCACCATCTCGGCCAGGTGCGTATGCACATAGGCGGGCTCATCAAAGGTCGAGCTGATCACTTCTCCATTAACCAGCCGCTTCATGTCGGTCACCTCTTCTGGTCGCTCGCCGATCAGGGTAATCAACAGATGCACGTTGGGATAGTTGGTGGAGATAGCGTTGGCGATAGCCATCAGCAGCATCGTCTTACCAGCCTTTGGAGGAGCCACAACCAGGCCACGCTGACCGCGTCCCATGGGAGAAACCAGATTGATCAAGCGACCGGATAGATTGGAGGCGCTGCTCTCCAGGTCGAACATCTGCTGTGGAAAGACCGGGGTCAGGGCATCAAAGCGCGGGCGCGGTCCCACCGCATCGGCGGGTCGACCATTGACCTGCTCTACCCGGAGCATGCCACCATACTGCTCACGATCCTTCGGCGGCCGCACCTGTCCCGAAACATGGTCGCCCTGCCGCAAATTAAAGCGACGAATCTGAGAATGCGACACATAGATATCCTTTGGGCCCGGCAGATAGCGATCCGGGCGCAGAAAGCCATAGCCATCCTCAACGATATCCAGCACGCCCTCACCTGGTACGGCCAGTTCTTGATCCGTAAGGGCCGTCGCCGGCTGGCGCATTTCGATCGGTGTCTGTCGGTTCAGCGTACGATCAAATGATTCAGTATTCGAATGTACAAATGAGCGAAACGACTGCTGACGATCATCGGGATCGGGCATCGCTTGCGTATTCATAACAGAGTGGGTGTTTTTCATAGAGTTGAGGGGCACGATCCCTATTAATGATCGCACCTTTCTCCTTTCGCTGACATGTATCTCTTATAGAAGAAAAGCAGGGAGTAAAATAGGTAAAGTAAATAGCGTCTCTTTTCCAGTGCGATAGATAGCGTCATTCCGTTTCCTACACGTTTGGGGTACGGGATGAAGTGACAGACAGAGTGGGAGCGAAACGGATATCGCATATCCATTGGACCAACTAAGCTTGTCTAGAATAGTGGATGGGGAATTCGTATTTCACTAGTATAAACAAGGGGGGTGGATACGATATTCCCCATAGGCATTAAGTTTAGGTCTGCTGACAAAAGAAAGCTCCTGAGCGGAAGATGAAGAAATCAAACATTTCATCAGCCGAGGAGCCCTATGACGACGAGTGTAACACAGTGTGAAGCCATGTTGAACCAGATCTTGAATGAGCGAGCGAACGTGCTGGCCAAAGAAACTGGCTTTGTCAAACGCGAGCGCAAACTGACAGGAGCCACGTTTGTGCAGGTGATGGCATTGGGCCATCTGCATCAGCCGGAAGCGAGCTTGGAACAATTGACGCAAGGTGCGCACATTTGCGGGGTACAGATCAGTGCATCGGGCCTGCACCAACGGTGCACCCAAGCAGCAGCGACCTTTCTGCAAGCAGTCCTCTGGGAGTTGGTGCAGCAGGTGGTCACGGTCAAAGCGGTCCCCGTGGCCATGTTCAAGCGCTTTAAGCACGTGATTCTGGAAGATGCCTCGACCATCGTCCTGCCGGAAGAACTGGCGGATCTGTGGCCCGGATGCGGGGGAGGCAGTGCGACTACGACGGCACATACGGCTTCTGCTCTCAAGTTGCATGTGCGCTTGGACCTCAAACATGGCTGGCTCCTTGGTCCGTATCTGTCGGCTGGGCGCGTGCATGAACTGCATGGGCCACTGAGAGAGCAGATCGTGTCGGCTGGAAGTTTGTATGTGGCCGACCGCGGATATTGGAGTCTCGCTCGCTTGCGCGAGTTGTCCGAGCAGGGTGTGCGCTTTTGCCTGCATCCAAAGGCCAACACCGTGTTCTATGATCGGCAAGGCCACCGTATCGATCTGGAAACCGCTTTGCCTCGAACGTGTGGACAGATCAAGATTCTGTACGTGTCGCTGGGCAAACAGGAACCTCTGCCGGTGCGCTTGATCATGATGCGCGTGCCACCCGAGGTCGCCGAGCAGCGGCGTGAGCACCTGAAGAAGGAGGCTACCGACAAAGGGAAAATCGTGAGCGAGGTGCAGTGGAAGCTGGCCGAGTGGACCTTGATTGTCACCAATACTTCGGCCAGGCAGATCTCTGCCGAGCAGGCGCTCATCTTGCTGCGCCAACGCTGGCTGATCGAGTTGCTTTTCAAACTCTGGAAGAGTCATGGTCACCTTGACACCTGGCGCTCGGCTCTGCCCTGGCAGGCGTTGTGCGAACTGTACGCGAAATTGATTGCCGTAGTCATTCAACATTGGCTCCTCTTGTTTGGCTGCTGGCACGATCCCTGGCGCAGTTTGTTCAAAGCTGCTGCCGTCGTTCGCGCTCTCGCTTTAGATCTCTTGGAGGTGCTCTCTGGCACTCGTCACTTGCATCAGGTGATCCGCAAAGGGCGTGCCATGATGCAATCGGGCTGTCGGGTCCATCGTCGAGTAGCTGAACCCTGTCTGGCTCAGATCCTCCTTGAAGGACTCGACTGGGTCTTAACTTAATGCGTATGGGGGGTGGATACGATATTCCCACTTTGTACCCCGATATTTTTTTCCAGGCAACATACCCATTGTTACTTCATACCACCATTGATCGTCACAATAATCTTCCGTCAATAGGAAATTCCAGATCTAGCGATATTGAGCAAATGAAAGGAAAGATAGATGAACGAACAGAGCTATACAGCGGAAAAATTGCATGAGACCGCGCGTGAAAACGCCGTTGCCTTCGCGCTGCTATCGCTGGCCTATATCAAGAAGCAGGGGCAGGCGCCCGAGGAGTTCGTGACGATGGCCGGCAATCGCCTGGCGCAGAGCTGGCAGGCGCTCGGAAATGGAGGAGCACTCGAGTTCACCCAGGCTATCGCCCTGAACATCACCTCTCTTGGCGGCAAACTGCAAACGATCGAAGGAGATGAGCAGCGCGCCAAAGCCGTCTTCCACGACTGGATCTCGCACGAACAGGCCAGCGCCTTCGGCCTCTCCGAGCAAGAGGGAGATGCCTGGTGGAGCGTCTTCGAGCCCATCGCCACCTCCATGAACTATCACTACAGCTGGCAACGCGACGGCGACACCATCCAGGTCTACCTCACCCGCACCAACCAATAGATGCGGCCGCCCTGTTTGTAAGGGGTTGAGGCAATAGCACAGGTGGGTGCGGATGCACCCACCTGTGCTATTGCCTCAACCCCTTACCGAAATGCAAGAGATAGCTTACTCGGGCGCTATCAGCACCTTCTGTGTTTCTTTGTCGGCGGTGGCCAGGGGTCGGCTTTTGCCCGCGCGCAGGCTGAGAAGGAATAAGAGCAGGGCGAGCAGGACAAAGGCGGAACCGATCCAGCCGAGTTGGGAGACCGGGACCACGCGCAGGGCCAGGCCGCCTACCAATGCTCCACCGGCGATACCCAGGTAGAAGGCCGAATTATTGAGGGCCAGGATAACATTGGCATGCTCAGGCGCCACGCTCAACAGGCGATGCTGCTGGGGAATAAAGAGCTGTGAGATCCCCAGTCCGAGGAGGAAGAGCATCACGATACCCGCAATCATATTGGAGATGAGCAGCGAGAGCACGGCCTCAATGATTACCAGCGCCACCAGGTAAAAGACCAGCAGGCGGCGGGTACCGAAGCGATCCGCCATCAAGCCTCCAGACCAGTTTCCGGCCACGACTCCCGCGCCGTAAGCGACCAGTAAGCCGCTGATATCACTGATGTGTAGATTGTGCAGTAGCAAGATCGCAATGTAGGTGTAGACGGTGAAGCCGCCGATATTCCACAACAGAGATGGCAAGAGAGCCATCACTACACGTGGCTGCGCGATCGGTGCCAGGCGCGTCTTCAGCGGAAGGGATTTGGGCGCGGCAACCTCAGGCAGACCACCGATGAGCAGGGATAGAACCGCGATGCCGGCCAGCAAGGCGACCAGCGCGAAAGACATACGCCAGCCAAAGTGCTCGCCGACCCAGGTTCCCAGAGGAGAACCCAAAGCGGTCGCCACCGTAAGCCCGATCACGACCAGTGCCAGCGCCTGGCCGCGTTTGGCCGGAGGCGCCAGAGAGATACCAACCGTATAGGCCAGGGGAGCATAGGTGGCGGCGAAGCAGCCGGCCAGCACACGTGTCAACAGCAGCAATAGAAATGAAGGAGAGAGGGCTGAAGCCACATTGGCCAGGAAGAACAGACCCAGCGATCCAATCAGGACGCGCGTGGGCCGCCAGCGTCCAGCCAGCGCCGCGAACAAGGGAGCGCCCAGGCCATAGGTCAACGAAAAGACCGTTACCAGTTGGCCAGCCACGCTCTCCGTTACGCCGGTCTCTTTCGCAATCGTCGGTAGAACGCCGGCCACGACAAAAGCATCGGTGCCCAGCGCGAACATCCCCAACGCCAGCAAGAGGATGCGCGGATTAATACGTTGTCTCCCCTGCGGCACTGTTGCCGAGGACTGTTGTAGCGATTGTGACATGTGAAATAGAACTCCTTTTCAGCTGCTGTAACAATTTTTATTACATCCGCTCTCAAAAAAAATGAACATCAATGAAGCAGCCCAGAACATGCTCGATGTAACAAAAGTTATTACATCGCATGGTAAAAATGAAGGTCCTGCATGCGAGTGAATTATCGCTCAGTCAGCAAGACCTGCAATCTGTTTTTTACGGCTGCGCCCCTCCCGGCTGAGTTTCCGTTGAGGCTTCGGCGGCCCCTCGCCGCAGGACCTCCGCCGTATGCGCCAGGGTATCGCGCAGGATATCGGCGATCGTGGTACGCGCCATCTCCTGCTCCATGGTATCCTGAATCTGCTCGTAAACATTTTCAAGGGTAGGAATGATGCCACACCCCACCCGACAACGCTGATCAGGAGGCGTATGATGCAGAGAAAACAAGGTGCCTGATTCGACCGCGCGATAGACCTCCAGCAATGTAATCTCCTCAGGTCGGCGCGCCAGCTTCCAGCCAGCATTGCTGCCGCGCTGAACGCATACCAGGTGCTGTTTCTCCATCAGACCCAGCAACCCGCGCAAGACCACAGGATTTGCCTTGACGCTACGCGCAATACGCTCTGAAGGAGCATAATCGTGCTCCTCACCAAACTCGGCCATCCAGACCAGGGTATGGACGGCTAACGATAAACGACTATTGGCACTCATCGCTGCCTCCTTCATTCCTTCAAACGCTCATGTATGCACTGTAACTAACTTTGTTACACTCAATGTAAGCATTATAATTACATCCAGGTCTGTTTGTCAAGGAGTAAGGTAGTGACATACAATAAGCTTTAGGGAATTTGATCGCCCCCGCTCGCGCGTCCGCTTACGCGGCCGCATGTTTTATGAGGAGTTGGTGCAAAACCACGGGCGGGTGCATCCGCACCCGCCCGTGGTCTTGCACCAACTCCTCATAACCTATAAATGAAAGGACTCTGAAATATGGCAAGGGTTTGTCCACAATGTGGCGCGTGGTGTGAGGAGGAGCCGATTGATTTCACGGTGCCAGCCGTGATCTGTCCCCATTGTCAGTATGGGGAACCGTTTTTGCGTCTGCCGCTGTTTGTGATTACGGGCGCGAGCGGTACGGGGAAGACGACGCTGGCGCGCTACCTGCCAGAGCGCCTGCCGGAGTGCGTGACGTTAGATACCGATATTCTGTGGGGGGTGCTGCCGGCTACGGCCGAAAAGGATTACGTCGATTATCAGGATCGCTGGCTCCAACTGGCGAAGCATATCGCGCAGAATGGACGCCCGGTCGTGCTCTGTGGCACCACGATGCCCGAGCGCATCATGGGCAGTCCCGAACATCGCTACTTTTCGGCCATCCATATCCTTGCGCTGGTCTGCGATGATGACGTGCTGGTGCAGCGGCTAAAGGAGCGTCCCGCCTGGCGCGGCTGCGATGAAGAGACGCAGAATCAGATGGTGAAGTTTAACCGCTGGCATAAAGAACACGGGGCCGAAACCGAGCCACCCATGACACTGTACGATACAACAGGCGTCACGCTGGAGCAGACGCTTGAAGATACGCGGCAGTGGATATACGAAAGGCTGGACACTACCGAATAGTCCTATCAGAGATGCTAGAGATGGCGGAGATTCGTGTAGAAGGCACATGCGGAGGTATATGTTTCCCTGTATGCATTGAATAGACAGACAGCGACAAAGTACGATCTTTCACTGTGATAGAGAGAAAAACGAGTATCTATGCAAGTACGTATCCCTGGTTTGCGCATTTCTTTACGCGATTGGCAATTGACAGATTTAGAGCGATATCGGTCGTGGATGGTCCCCAGGCAGCACTGGAAAGCGCTGGACAGCCCCTACTACGCGCTCCCTCCACAAGAGAAGATAGAGATCTATGTAGAACAGATGCGCGCGCAGATCACCAGCAATAGCTATCCCACCATTCGCTCGGTACTTGTCATCAGCGACCGGGACACAGACGAATTTCTGGGTATCGTTTCCTGGAACTGGGAAAGCGCGGAGACACACTGGCCCACGGTTGGCATCATTATCTTTGATCCCACTTACTGGAATCAGGGGTTGGGCTTTGAAGCCCTGGGACTGTGGTGCGACTACCTTTTCTACGCACTCCCAACCATCGCCCGCCTCGATCTGCGCACGTGGTCCGGCAACAAAGGCATGATGAGGCTGGCCGAAAAGCTCGGCTATCAACTGGAGGCCCGTTTTCGCAAGGCGCGCACCGTCAATGGTGTCTACTACGATGGCCTCGGCTATGGCATCCTGCGCGAAGAGTGGGCCGCCCGCTATCCCAGGGGCATCATAAGTTATCTGCAGCGACAGCAGGAAGCCACTTACAAGCCCGCCAGTTGAGCAACGACCGGATAATGGTCGCTGGGGTAGATCGGTGGTTGGGCCGTACGCACAATCTCACAGGTCATAGGGTGGATCTTGTGGTCCGGGTCGCGCAGCAGGATCCAATCCATGCGCAGAATGTCATCCCCATGCCTCTCTCCCGAAGAGGACGGCTTGCTCCAGTTAAAACCATGGAAGGTATTGTTCTGCATGCTGTCTTCGTGCCCCGTCTCCAGGAAGCTATCGATAAAGCCGTGCTGCAACCATAAACGATGGGGAGGAGAAGCGGGATCACAGTTAAAGTCCCCTGTCGCCAGCACAGGTAATGCACCATCATGGGTAATATCCTGCAGCTTCTGGATAATCAAAGCGCTCCCGGCCAACCGCGCCTGCGCGGAAACGTGGTCCAGGTGGGTATTGAGATGAATAAATTCGCGACCATTATCCAACATGCGAAAATGAACCCAGGTGGCGGTACGCATACAGGCCGTCTCCCAGCTTCCAGAAAGCACCTCCGGCGTCTCACTGAGCCAGAAGCCGCCCGCGTCCAACTTTTCCAGCACGTCGGGCTTCCACAAAATAGATGTATATTGATGCGGCTCCTCGGCATTGGCTGAGGGGCCAATCTCATAAGCATAGGAGGGGAGTTGCTGCCGATAGACCTCCAGGTTGCCAGCCTGAACCTCCTGGAAACCGATCACGGCCGGATCAGCCGCCTGGATGGTCTGCACGTTTAAGGAGGCACGCTGCGGCCAGACATTGGGTCCATCCGCATTTAACGCGCCACGGATATTAAACGTCATCACCGTTAACATAAAACTACCTCTTTGCATTCTCGTGATGGGGATCTCTACACAGGCATAAGCAGGCGGGCGGATTACATGCGGGGCGCAGAGTTACGTGGGAAGAGGCGCTGCCTGAGCGTGCGCGTTAAAGGGCTGGTCAGCAAAAGGATAAAGAGAACGATCTCGATCTTCTCCATCATGCGCGCGAAATCGCCGGCGCTCCCAATCAGCCAGAGCGGCGTTTGCCAGCACGCGATGAGTAAGACGATAGCCACGCACAGCAAGAGATGCCAGGCCCATAAGAAGAGTTTGCGCCCTGTGCCACGTTCGGGCAGCGAAAACAGCGTCCTGGAGGTACCCTTCTGTTCAGCCATAGAAAATCCCCTTATTCGAAACCATGCATCTATAGAACCATAGTAAGCAGTATATCATATATGCCCAGACCAACGCTGTATCCTGGTGGTTCGTCTGAACGTGCTTCACCAGAGAGGGCTAAAAAAGAGAACGATTTTTTGTAGGAGTCAGAGGCATGCTG
Source organism: Dictyobacter halimunensis (assembly GCF_036245075.1). NCBI lineage: Bacteria > Bacillati > Chloroflexota > Ktedonobacteria > Ktedonobacterales > Dictyobacteraceae > Dictyobacter > Dictyobacter halimunensis. The sequence continues at coordinate 2,570,874 of NZ_BSRI01000001.1, read as the reverse complement.
CATAAAAAAGCGAAGCGTACAACCGGGAACGAGTCAGAGCAAGTGTTGAATCCGGTGTATAGCCGCATCCCATTGGATAGGTCTATCCCACGCAATGAAATGCCCGAGGAGGAGATGCTGCCACAAACAGCCTACCAGATCGTAAGCGATGAGCTGATTCTGGATGGCAATGCCCGTCAGAACCTGGCCACCTTTGTCACCACCTGGATGGAGCCGGAGGCGCGGCAGCTCATGGCCGAGACCTTTGATAAAAACATGATCGACAAAGACGAGTATCCCCAGACGGCCGAGCTGGAGCGCCGCTGCGTCAATATTCTGGCCAATCTCTGGCATGCCAAAGACGAAAAAGAGACGATTGGCTGCTCAACAATCGGCTCCAGCGAAGCCTGTATGCTGGCCGGCATGGCCTTAAAGTGGAAGTGGCGGGAACGCCAGCGTGCCGCCGGCAAGTCGACCGAGCGTCCCAATCTGGTCATGGGCATCAACATTCAGATCTGTTGGGAAAAGTTCTGCCGCTATTGGGATGTCGAGCCGCGCCTGGTTCCCATGGAGCCCGGACGGTATCACCTGACCGCTGAAGAGGCGGTCAAGCTCTGTGACGAAAACACCATCGGCGTCGTGGCTATTATGGGAAGCACAATGGATGGTAGCTACGAACCGGTTGAGGCCATCAGCCAGGCACTGGATCGTCTGCAGAGCGAACGAGGACTGGACATTCCGCTTCACGTGGACGCCGCCAGTGGCGGGCTGGTCGCGCCGTTTATCCAGCCCGATATCGTGTGGGACTTCCGGCTGCCGCGCGTCAAGTCCATCAACACATCGGGACACAAATACGGCCTGGTCTATCCGGGCGTCGGCTGGGTGGTCTGGCACAATCACAGTGACCTGCCGGAAGAACTGATCTTCTCGGTAAACTACCTGGGAGGGCAGACGCCAACCTTTGCCCTGAACTTCTCGCGGCCCGGTAGTCAGATCGTGGCCCAATATTACAATTTCGTACGGCTCGGCAAAGACGGCTATCGACGCATCCAGCAGGCCTGCCAGGATACGGCTCACTACCTATCGGGAGAGATCGCCCGGCTGGGACCATTTGAGTTGCTCAGCGATGGTAGCGACCTGCCAGTATTCGCCTTTACCTTAAAAGAAGAGACCAACTTTACCGTTTTCGATTTATCGCAACGTCTGCGGGATCGCGGCTGGATCGTTCCCGCCTATACCTATCCCAAAAACCTGGAGGATCTGGCTGTAATGCGCATCGTGGTAAAGGATGGCTTCAGTCAGGATATGGCGACCCTGCTGCTCAACGATCTAAAACGCCACCTGAGCTACTATGCGGCACACCCTGAGAGCAAGCACACCGGCGGTACGCCTGGTTTCAGTCATGGAGCCAGTCACGAGGAAAAGTCAGCTAATAAGGGAAAGTGAGTAGAAGCGATGCGAATCATGATTGTTACCGATCAGTATCCGCCCATGGTAGGAGGGGTCCCCAACGTGGCCCATGGCCTGGCCGTTGATTTCACCAATCGGGGGCACCAGGTCTGGGTGGTCGCTCCCAGTTATGGAACGCGGGATATCCAGCGCACAGAGGAGGGGGTACACGTCTCACGCTTTTCCTCATTTGAATGGCCGACCTATAAAGACCTGCGCATCCCCCTGCTTCCCTTCGGGCCGATCCACAAACTGCTCAAGCAGAGTGATCCGGACGTCATTCATGTGCATTCGCCGATCGTGCTGGGCAACATCGCCCATATCCTGGCCCCCGGCCTGCACAAGCCGCTCATCGCCACCAACCACTACCTGCCTAGCAACATGCTCAGTCGCTCGATCCTGACCGATCCGGTCCTGGGCAAGCCACTCAGCGCGCTGATCTACTCCTACCTCGTCTACTTCTATAATCGCTGCGACTACGTCACCTCTCCCACCCAGACCGCGCTGGATCTCTTGAGTGATCATGGGCTGCATGCACCCAGTAAAGTGATCTCGAACGGCATCGACCTCACGCGCTACACGCCCGGACCCGCCGATGCAGAATTGATACGCCGCCTGGGATTGCCGGAGGACCGGCCCCTGATCATCCATGTGAATCGCTTGAGCGAGGAGAAACGCATCGATGTTCTGCTAGACGCGATGGCCGGGCTTCGTACGCCAGCCCACCTGATTCTAACCAGCACCGGTCCAGCCGAGGCAGCCCTGCGCGCGCAGGTTGAACGGCTCAATATACAGGATCGTGTCAGCTTCCTGGGCTTCGTACGCAACGAGGATCTGATCCCATTGCGCCGCTCGGTGCAGCTCTTTGTGATTCCGTCTGAGGCCGACCTGCAAAGCCTGGCCATGATGGAAGCGATGGCCTGCGGCCTGCCGGTGGTTGCCGCCAACTCATATGCCCTGCCAGAACTGGTCCACCACAATCAGAATGGCTTCCTCTTTGAGCCCGGCAACAGCGACGAAATGGCCGCCTATATGGACAGAATACTGCAGGATCACAACCTGCAGCAGAGCATGGGGTCCGAAAGCTTGAATATCATCGCCGCCCATGATAAAGACAATGTTTTGGATCAGTGGGAGGAGCTCTATACACGGCTGGCGACCGAGTTCGCTGAAACCCAGCGCATGCGCCAGCGCGCCCACGCGCCATCAATCGCGCCATAGCCCATAAGGGGTTATTTAGGAGTTAGTGCAACATTTGGGATGGGGGCGAATGCCCCCATCCCAAATGTTGCACTAACTCCTTTTTTTTTATTCATTTAAGCGTATATTAATGTATTTATAATAAATTTATGAAAATTATGTGTTAAATGTATAATTACTATATGGCAGTTATAAATGTATTTTGTATGATTTACTTATGTATTGTGTAAGTAAGCGACAATTAGCATGCCAGCCAGTGTAGATGCTCAATAGTGGATGTAGCTTCAAGGTTTTTTCCTTGACAAGGATGTACCAGCGGCACCGGGTACTGCTGCATTGTCTCTCTTGCTTACGCTTAGCCACTGGTTCTTTGGGAGGGACACGTGAAAAAGACATTGCGCCAGAAATGGCAATCAAGCCTTGCGCTTCTTATTTGTGCGCTGCTCCTGGCACTGATTACACAGAGCATTATGGCCAGGGGCTCAATTACGCTGGCTGCGACCCCAAAGCCACAAACCGCGCTACAGACCATCCCCGGACATGTGATCCCCTCTGTCCAGCATCTGACTCCGACGGGACACACGGCGCTGAGCAATATGCTGCAACTGGCGGTCAGCTTGAATCTGCGCAACAAGACTTACTTAGATACTTTACGAGCCGCCCAGGAGAATCCTTCTTCTCCACTCTATCATCACTACCTGACTCCGCAACAGTTTACAAGCATGTTTGGGCCTACGCAGAGCACCGTTGACCAGGTATCGGCGTACTTACGCAACCAGGGCCTGACCGTAACGGGAGTATCATCCAATCGGTTAATTATCAACGCCGTTGGCACGGTAGCCAACGCGGAAAGAGCCTTTAACGTCACCCTGAATAACTATGTGTATAGTGTCTCTCCCCCTATTTATATCTATGCACCCGATAGAAATCCCTCTGTACCGAGTTATCTGGCAGCGGATATCCAGAATATTGCTGGGCTGAACAACATTACGCGTAACCACTACGCGCACATACTGCATAAGGGTAGTGGTGCGCGACCCGCGAGCAAGCCATCCATAGATAATGTGGCGAAGCATACGTCTAGGCCACTGATTGGCCCGGGTGGCGGCTATACGCCGACCGAATTGCGCGGCGCCTACAACGTCAACCCCCTCATCAGCGCTGGCAGTGATGGAACAGGCCAAACGATCGGCGTGTTTGAATTGGACGGCTATAAAGCCTCCGACATCGACAATTATCGCAGCAATTATGGCCTGGGCACCGGCAAATATACCAATGTGCTGGTGGACGGCGCCACCACCAATCCCGGCAGTGGCGCGATTGAGGTCGTACTGGACATGGAGGTTGTCTCCGCCATCGCCCCCGGCGCCTCCCAGAGGATTTATATCGGCCCTAACACAACGACCGGCCTCAACGACACTTATAACCGCATCGTCATGGACAACCTGGTCAAAGTAACGACGACCAGCTGGATACTGTGCGAAGCGTCTTCAGGCAACTCTGAGTTGGCCGCGTTAAATACTATCTTCACGCAAGGGGCCGCTCAAGGACAGGCCTTCTTTGCCGCCTCCGGTGACTCGGGAGCATATGGCTGTAACGGTGGTGGTGGCAGCGGATCGCCACTGGGTGTCGATTCGCCCGCCGGTGATCCCAACGTGGTCGGGGTTGGTGGTACCAATCTAAAGCTAGGCAGCGACAACACCTATGGCAGCGAATCAGCCTGGGGCACCTCCAGCAATAACTCAGGTAGCGGCGGTGGCGTCAGCTCATACTTCAAGCGGCCCAGCTACCAGACAGGCACCAACCTGACCAACGCCAATCGCATGGTTCCGGATGTCTCGGCCGATGCTGACCCCCAGACCGGCTACTCCGTTTACTGCACCAGCTCTAGCTCTCACTGCTCCGGATGGCTATCGGTCGGAGGAACAAGCGCGGCGGCTCCCCTGTGGGCGAGTATAGCTATCGACCTCAATCAGTACCTGGCGGCGCAGAACAAGCCAACACTGGGAAATGCCCATCAACCTTTCTACAGCATCTATAATGGCAGCCAACCATATACCTCATTTCACGACGTAACCACGGGCAACAATCTGTACTATCAGGCCAGCGCAAACTATGATATGGCCACCGGAATTGGTACCCCCAACGCGGGGCAGCTCGCCAGCGCCCTCGCCGGCGGTACCACGCCGACCCCTACCGTTACACCCACACCTACGCCCACAACAACACCTACCCCTACCCCCACAAAGACTCCTACGCCGACCCCCACGCCCACACCAACTATCACTCCGACCCCTCCTCCGGGTGGTACGACGGAATTGATAGTGAATGGAGGCTTCGAGAACGGTAGGAGCCCATGGGTAGAATATTCCAGCAGCGGCTATGAGCTGATCACGAATATAGCGGCCCATAGTGGAAAATATAGCGCGTTCCCGTGTGGCTATAGAGGCTGTAATGAAGCCATTTATCAAGTCGTGACGATCCCTACTAACAGCAGTAAGATCACCCTGAGCTACTGGCTGTATAGCGTAACCACAACTCCAGGCACGAACGCCTGCGCCGGTAGATTCTCGGTCTCATTATTGACGACCAATATTACTCCTATCGGTGTAGTAGTAACCAAATGTAGCTCGAACTCGCGCCAATGGGTTCACTACACCTTTGACGTCACCCCACAGTTGTTAAACTACAAAGGTCAGCAGGTTATCCTCTACTTCACAAGTACCACCAACCGTACTTCCAGTAGCGGTTTCTTACTGGATGATGTGTCAATGCTTGACACTTTGAACAGCTAATAATCCTTTCCCTGGTCAGAAATAGCAGGTCGCATTGAAACGCGGCCTGCTATTTTTTATGGTGCGACCAATAGCCCTCCCCCCCAATTTATCCCAATTTTGGGGCCTTATCCGGTACAGTATGACACACTATGAAACACTCTGATACAAATTGAAGCATATTACCTTTGGGCTACTTTTTTTATGCTTAAGCTGGCAGGCTGCATAGCATGTGCTACACTGACCTTCGTCAATACATAGCGCGTGGGTCGAAAGTAATAGATCTTACTGGTCGGCTCACACATCGCCTAGAAACGAGGACTCGACATACGAAGTGAGAGTGTGAAAGCAGAGCTTCGTTTTCACCTGAAAGGAACACAATTGAACAAGCGTTTTTATTCTGACCCAACTATGACGGCAACTGTAGATTCACAAGAGACACGGAGCACTTCCACATTGAAAAACACCAATACCTTACTGCTAGAGAACAATACTAAAGAAACAACAGAAATCAACCTCGCCGCTGTGGCTATCCCTACCTATAATCGTCCGGTGACAGCAGCACGCACACCACGGCGCATCTCAAATCTACGCAAAGGTATCGCAGTTGGAGCTGCCTGCGGAGCTCTTCTTCTTTCAGGCTTCGCAGCCACACATTATACGCAGGTTGACACTTTTGGCTCGTCAGCTAATCACCAACAACACAGCATAGCGTCGACCACGCAACATAACGCCCCGTCGACAGCACAACATGACAACCATCGCCATCAGTCATCAGCCTCAATGCCACATTCGTATGTCGATATGGCTCGAAGTGCGGCGATCGCGGCAGGTATCAGCCCTGACTATTTCGTACGCCAGATCAATCAAGAGAGCGGCTTCAATCCCAATGCGGTGTCACCAGTCGGAGCCATCGGTATCGCGCAGTTCATGCCAGCGACCGCGGCCGAAATGGGCGTCAACGCTTCGGACCCACAGTCATCTCTGACCGGCGCGGCCCGCTGGATGTCCAGCCTGACCAAGCAGTTCGGTGGTGACTACGGCAAAGCCCTGGCTGCCTACAACGCCGGTCCTGGCGCGGTACAGGGCGCCGTGAATGCCGGTGGCGGCAACTGGCTGGCTCAGCTTCCAGCGGAGACCCAGAACTACGTCCGCAGCATCATGGGCTAAGCGCGCCACGCGCCAACATCCTCCCCTATATATAAAAATTTATATATAGTCCTACTTCTAACCAACTTGTTTGAACACCTGGCCGTCTCTCACTGTGAAGCGTGAGAGACGGCCAGGTTGTTTTTTTGAAAGTGACACGTGGGCGCCCCCGCATGCGCGTCCGCACTGAGTTTTAGGTGAGTTGGTGTAACAGGGGCGCAGCCGCGCCCCTGTTACACCAACTCACCTATGATTGTGAAGCACTGCGGAGACCCACGAATCCATTTTGAGTTGGAGCATCGGGGGCGCAGCCGCGCCCCCGATGCTCCAACTCAAAAAACTAATGCGGCCGCGCAGCAGCTGCGCGAATGGGGGCGCTCACGTGCCCCCAGGATAAAGGGAGTAAAACCTACCCTATGGAATTATTAGTAACTGCTAATGTGTTGGTATAGGTGATAAAGATAGAGAGGTTTTCTCTATTTGTTAAGGAGATCATGATCTATGGATGAGCATTCATCAGTTACATCTAGCAGGCGCACCCGGTTGGGGAGCAGCAACCTCAAGGTGCGAGACCTGGTTTTTTATACAATCGCTGGCGCGCTAGGCCTGGATACTCTGGGAGCGGCCGCCTCATATGGTGGGCAGGCACTATTCTGGATTCTGCTGGTTGGCCTGACCTTTTTTATTCCTTATCAGCTATTGATGGCCGAGCTGGGCAGTACATTTCCACGCGCGGGCGGCATCTATGAATGGGGAAAGATGAGTGGTGGACGCTTCTATGCCGCCATCGCGGCCATGCTCTACTGGATCGCCAATCCGCTGTGGATTGGTGGTACCATGTTTGTCACCATCATTACCGCCATCAAGGTGCTCTGGTTTGGACGCACCGATTATCTGTTTGGAGGCAATAAGGTCGCCGATGTGTGGATTACGATCGCCATCGCCGCGGTCTTCATCTGGAGCATTATGGGGGCCGCACTATTACCCATAAATATTAACAAACGACTCTCCAATATCGGAGCCGCCTTTAAGCTCCTGCTGATTGCACTCTTTGTGGTGCTGGCCCTGATCTTCTTTCTGACCAACCATGCCAGCGGCGTCCACATGGGTCCTGCCGACCTGTTACCCAGTAGCGCATTAGGTATTATTGTCAGCGGAATCATTCCTGTCATGGTCTTTAAATGGCAGGGTTTTGAGGTTCAGGTCAACGTCGGAGACGAGATCGAGGATCCACAGCGAACCGTGCCGCGCTCCATGCTTACCACCGGCGGACTGGCCTTCCTGGCCTATGTCATCCCGATTCTTGTGACCATCTTCGCGCTCAATAAATCGCAGGTCAGCACCAGTAGCGGATTGCTACAGGCCATCTCCAATGTGACGATTGTGCTACCCAACGTGCTGGCGCTCCCATTAAAATGGCTGCTGGTGCCACTACTAATCGTCGCGCTGGGAGCCAGCGGCTCAACCTGGATGGTCAGCGCCAATCGCGCCTATGCTGTAGCCGCCAGAGATCATGTGGCGCCCCGCAGCCTGGCTCGCTTCAATCCACGCACCAATGCGCCCAGCACCGCCATCATCGTCAGCGGCCTGATCGCCACCTGCGCCATGGTTCTTGCGGTGCTGATCAACAGCTTTGGGGCTGGCACCCTGCAATCGCTGTTCACGCTGGTGCTTGGCTTCACCATCTCGGTCAATACCCTGGCCTACCTGTTCATCTTTCCCGATCTCTTGCTCCTGCGCCGCAAACAACCAGGGGTACGGCGCCCATACCGGGTTCCAGGTGGCATAGGGGGAGCCTGGCTCGTCACCATTCTCTCCATGTTCTATACCGTCATCGTCAGTTACTTTTTGATCTTTCCGGATGACGGCACGATCAAGAGCTCGGGCGTTACACGCATGACCTATGAGCTAACCCAGCTTATAGCACTGGGCGCGATTATCCTGCTGACAACCATCTTCTACCTGTGGGGTCGGGCGGAACGGCGGCACGATGAACAGAACGGCCGGATCGACGAAGGTCTCCAGGACAGCAGTCAACCGGACACGCTGGTCGAACAGATTTCTGGACGCCACAACTAAACATTACCAATATCACCTGATGGCGGAGCAGAGACGTGCTCCGCCATCATCGTTTATCAGGAGAGCAGGCGTATAGTCGCGGCACGCACCTGCGCGAGACGGTCCACCTCATCCTCTGTTTCTAACAGTTCATCCCAGCAGACCTCAAAGAGGCGCCAGCTACTGCGTCCGGTCAGGCGGCCAGCGCGGCCATTCGCCTCAATCGCGCTCCCCGCGCCCGCTTCCAGCAGATGCAGATGGTGGGCGAAGCCTTCATTGGCATAGATACGCATCTCATCAAGGGGATGCCACATTTCACCATGATGGCGAAACAGGAGCAGGCCATGGGTCAAGAGCTCAAGGCTCCAGGCTAGCCGCTCGTCGGCCTGCCGCAACTCCAGGTCGCGGCACAGCGAGGTAAAAGAAAAAGAGGATCGTTGACAGTTGCGCCACCAGGCAAAGAGATCCACCCAGGCCCGGTCCAGCTTCTGGCGCCATTGCTTGAGATGAGCCTTGATGGTTTCCTCGGGCAGGTGCAGCCACTCCTGGCGCTGCACATCCGGAAGAAGCTGAATCATCGACAGTGGACGGGTGGCGGCCTTCCAGCCATCGGCGATCATGCGGATCCCCCCGTTGCGCTCCGGCGATAGCGTCAATGCCAGGTAAGGAGCGGAATTCTTCTGCCCCTGCACAATTACTACCGCGCCTGCACCCGGTATGCGCCGGGAGAGTTCGGTGGCCGGGACACGAGGCAGCGTCAGAGAGGTAGGGCCGCCGCCTCGACCCACCGGCAATTCACCGGGCAGCGTCGTAGAAAATGAAAGTCCCAGCACGGTCTCGCAGGGCTGATAGATCGATTGGGCCCCGATGCGACTGCGCTTGAAATAGGCAGATGTATCGCTTTTGAAGATCTGCTCAATCAAAGGACGTAGAGCCGGTCGATAGGCACTACCATAGTAAGCCTGTCCCAGCTCAACCACCGTCCAGGGACGTAATGGACCGAGTTTCCTGGCCAGCAGCCAGAGGCTCTCAATCGAGGGAAGCGCCATCGACTCGCTGCTGTCTAAAAAGGCCAGATCCGGCGCCGTCAGAGGGGCCTGGGGCAAAATGGCCATGGAACTGGAAGCACGGGACAACATCCCATGGCGCACCGTGTGGAGCGTAAGCTTGCTGCCCACAACCGGAATCTCAACGCGCATCTCACTAAAGCGCTGCTTTAGCGCCTCCAAAGCCTCGGGCGCGCCATGCACCAGGATCAAGCAGCGCGGACCCACCTTTGTGACCACCTGGCTAATCTGCTCGGCATCGGCGTGGCCCGATAGATTATACTTCTCGACCTTGCAGGACAACAGCACCCGCTGCGAGCCGATCTGCAGCGGCATACCGGGCCTGGCCCGCAGCAGAGCCGCCCCCGGACTCTCCTCATCCTGATAGCCAGTAAGCAATAACGCATCCTGCTCACGGGTCGCGATGGTGGCCCCATACAGTGGAGAAGCGCCACCCGACAGCATACCCGAGCTACTGATGATGATGGCCGGTTCCTTGCGCGCGATCAGCGCGGCCCGCTCATGGCTGCGCACGGCAAAGATATGCAGGTCTGGATCGACAAACAATGGCCGGCGCGCATTCTTGAGATAGCGCTGCAGATGGGGGTGCAGATCGTGGGACTGTCCCTGGTAAGCCGCGCAGACCGAACGCACCATGCCATCCAGGTAGATAGGGACCGGAGAAATGTGGCCGCTGGCACGGTACGACTTCAGGATCAGCACGATCTCCTGCGCGCGACCAACGGCGAAAGCGGGACACAGCACGCGCCCATTGCGTGCGACCGTCGCCTGGACCGCCTCGGCGAACTTACGCTCCTCCTCACGGCGGCTACTGTGCGCCCGGTTGCCATAGGTTCCCTCGCAGATCATCACATCCGCGCCAGGCAACGATGAGATATCGAGTCCCCGGATCGTCCGTTGATCGGTCACCGATATATCGCCGGTATGCAACAGCGTCCCTTCGGGCGTCACAAAGTAGAGCATGGCCGCCCCCAGGATATGGCCCGCGGGCAGGTAGCTCACGCGAATCTCGGGGGCCATGGGAATAGGGGCAAAAGCCTGGTGAAAGCCAATAGGCTGAATTCGGCCCAGCAGGGCATCCACCTGCTCCGCGTTATAGAGGGGCGTCTCCCCATCGGGCTTCAGACCTTCCTGCTCCATGATGCGCACAGAGTCGCGCAGCAGGATCTCCGTCAAGACACGTGTACTCTCAGTTGCATAAATGGGAATATGTGGATAAAGTGATGCAATCAACGGGAGCGAGCCCGTATGATCGATATGAGCATGTGTAATCAACAACGCTTCCGGGGGGTTATCATCTAACAAAGCCAGATCTGGTATGCGCGACTGGCCATCACGAGCTGCCGGTCGCATTCCTCCATCAATCAACACACAACGACCCGCCACACGAAACAGGGTACATGATCCTCCAACCTCTGACGCGCCACCAAGAAATGTGAATTCCACCGCAAACTCCCTTTCCCATGTCTCTGCCTCAAACCACCAGGTTGTACGTCGTACAAAGCATACCACTTGAACAGCACAAAGAGCTTTATTAGTTTGACAAGATGCTGCGTTATTTACGCCTTTAAAGTATAACACGAAATGCATGGGTAATTATATACATTGATGTATGAATGGGCCTGAAGTCCACCCAGTTATTAAGGAGTTGGTGCCATACGGCAGGGGGTGCGAATGCACCCCCTGCCGTATGGCACCAACTCCTTAATAACTTACATATTTAGCTGAAATTGATGGTACAATGTCTTTGACAAATAAGCCGTTCTTTGATAATTTCACTTTTCAATAATATAGAAGGAGTTTCTGCATGCAGAGGAAGATCTCTACGACTGCAAAGAATAGCAGCAAGCAACAGAAACAGGTCAGGTCAGCCGCGACGCCGTCGGCAATGGAGCTACGACCGGCACCCTTAGAGGCTGATGAATACCAGGTACTTGATTCTATCCAGCGCCGTGTGCTCTGGCTCTCGACGCTGATCGTGCATCACGCCAATACGCGTCCCAATGCAGATGATCTGAAGGTGGGGGGACACCAGGCTTCATCGGCCTCGATGGTGAGCATATTGACGGCACTCTACTTTCATTATTTGCACGCAGGCGACCGTGTCAGCATCAAGCCGCATGCCTCGCCGGCGTACCATGCCATCCAATATCTACTGGGCAACCTGGACCAGCACTATTTACAGACCCTGCGTGAATTCAAAGGACTGCAGGCCTATCCCAGCCGCACCAAAGATCCAGATCCGGTCGATTTTAGTACTGGTTCTGTGGGCCTGGGGGCGGTCGCGCCGGCCTTCGCGGCCGTGGCACAGCGCTACGCGCAGCAGCACTTTGGAGAGGTGACCGCGCAACGCTTTGTGGCGGTCATCGGGGACGCCGAGCTGGACGAGGGCAACATCTGGGAGGCCGCCATCGATGAGACGCTGCATGGGGCCGGCAACGTCCTGATTATCGTCGACCTCAACCGGCAGAGCCTGGACCGCGTCGTTCCGGGCATCCGTGCGCGGCAACTCAAGAATCTCTTCGCCGCCGCCGGCTGGCATACGCTGGAAGCAAAGTATGGGCGCCTGCTGGAAAAGGTCTTCGCGCAACCAGGGGGTGCCGCGCTGCGCCAGCGCATCGACGAAATGAGCAACGAAGAATACCAGAGCCTGCTGCGGCGCCAGGGCGCGGACATGCGGGCGCGCCTGACTCATCCCGGAGGACTCGACCAGCCGGCGGACGCGGATATCTGCAAGGTCCTGCAAGATGTGCCCGATGAAAACCTCAAAGAACTGCTGGCCAACCTGGGCGGCCATGACCTGAATACCCTGCTAGATGTTTTCGCGCAGGCGGATCAGCGTCACGATGCACCCACCATTGTCTTTGCCTACACGATTAAAGGCTGGGGACTGCCATTTGCCGGAGATGCCATGAACCACTCGATGCATCTCAGTGGCGAGCAGGTACGCGAGCTCCAGCGCGCGATGAATATTCCTGAAGGGGCCGAGTGGGAGGCGTTCGCAAGCGGGAGCGCGGAAGCCGCATGGTGTCGTCAGAGCGCCGAGCGACTCAGCCGAGGCCAGCTACAGCCGGCGCCACTGATACCAGCAGAAAAGATCCCTGGTAGCCTGGATATGTCCTTCCCCGGCAAGCTGTCGACCCAGGAGGCGCTGGGACGCATCCTGACTCGGCTGGCCACGCTCGAAGGCATCGGTGAACGCATCGTGACGGCCGCGCCGGACGTGGCTATATCCACCCATTTAATCGGCTGGGTCAACAAGACCGGCGTCTTCTCGCCAACAATGCATCCCGACTATCAGGACGGCATCCAGCGTACCCTGCGCTGGCAGCCCAATCCACAGGGACAGCACATCGAGCTGGGCATCTCAGAGATGAACCTATTCATGCTGCTCGGCCAGCTCGGCCTGAGCTATGAGCACTCCGGCCAGCTCCTCTTCCCGATCGGGACCGTGTACGATCCATTTATCTGCCGTGGCCTGGACGCTCTGATCTATGGCCTCTACAACCATAGCAAGATGATCTTCGCCGGTACCCCCTCGGGCGTCAGTTTGAGTCCGGAAGGGGGCGCCCACCAATCCACGGTCACAGCTTCGTTGGGAGTTGAGCTGCCCGAGCTCAACTACTATGAACCCGTGTTCGCCCACGAAGTAGAGTGGATCCTGCTGGAGGCGCTACGCGAGTGCTGCGACCGGGACGAAGGCCGCTCAACATATCTGCGTCTCTCGACGAAGAAGATCGACCAGCAACTGCTGGAGGAGGCCCTGCAGCGCCTGGGCGAGGAGCGTCTGCGCCAGCACGTACTGGCCGGCGGCTATCGGCTACTGGAGGGACGCGACCTGGCGCCCGAGGCCAACGAAGACGAAGTCATCCAGATCGTCACCACGGGCGTCATGGTCCCCGAGGCACTGGCGGCCGCGCGCATCCTGGCCCGCGAGGGGATCGCCGCCAACGTCATCCACCTGACCAGTCCCAGGAAGATCTTCAGCACGTATAACGGTTTCCGGCGCAGCCAGAGCCAGGGTCAGACCGAGCCGGCCAGCGCGGCGCATCTGAGGACGCTCTTCCCGCGCTCCGAACGGCTGGCACCCATCGTCACCGTGCAGGACGCCTCGGCCCACAGCCTGGCCTTCCTCAGCGGCATCCACGGTGTCCCCTGCATCTCGCTGGGCGTCGACGAGTTTGGACAATCCGGCAGCATGTCGGAGCTCTATCAGGCGGTCGGCATCAGCACCGACGACATCGTGGCCGCCGGCTATACCGCCCTCGACCTGGCCCAGGAAAGATAAACATCGGTAATAGACATACCGGCTGAGAATGCTCTGGCGTTCCTAGCCGGTATGTCTATTACCGCATTTAATTCTCTCCAGGAGAATGGTTCGTTATGCGTATTACCGCACGTACATATAGTATTTTTTGAGATGTTCAAGGAGGATAATATGGAAGAAATTCAGGTTAATGGAAGAACAACTAACGCTTATCTTGCCGTTCCCGAACGGGGAAGCGGACCAGGGGTACTGGTCCTGCATGCATGGTGGGGACTCACCAATGTCTTCAAACAGGTCTGCGACCGCCTTGCACGTGAGGGATTCGTCGCGCTGGCTCCCGACCTCTATCATGGGAAGACTACCACTTCTATCGAGGAGGCCCACAAACTGGCCTCAGCAATGGTAGAGAGCGAGACTGCTCAGGATGTTAGCGCGTCCATCGACTATCTACTTAAACAATCAGGGAGACCTGGCAGAGCCCTGGGTGCGATCGGTTTCTCATTAGGGGGAAACGTAGCGCTGGAATTGCGGGATCAGGTGGGGGCCATCGTCACCTTCTATGGCACGAACTCACCCGAGGCGGTCAGATCCGAAGGCAATATACAGGGTCATTTTGCCGAAGATGACGATTTTGAACCCGTCGATCAGGTTCGTGAATTTGAGGAGGCCCTGCGTTCCGCCGGGAAACAGGTCACCTTCTTTACGTATCCGGGGACCCGGCATTGGTTCTTCGAGGAGAATCGGCCTGAGTATAACGCCGAGGCGGCTCGCCTTGCCTGGGAACGCACCATCGAGTTCTTGCATCAACGGCTCGATTAAACGCCCCAATTTCCCTTTTTACCATGCAACAATAAAAGGGATAACGTATTTTCGGGCACGGAAGATAAAATCGGGCGCAAGGCACGAACCTACGGTGGGTGGGCGAAAGCGCGCTTTGTCTCTCTTTCTATACTGAAAAAAAAAGAGTATTTTATGCTCGTTTTTGGATAGTTTAGTGAAGAGATACAGTTATGAGACAACAGCAAACAAGAACGCCCTCTAACAATTGCATTTATCCACAGAAAACATTCCCGCCGCTGGCGTGTATTTATGGGTTGCTACTCTGCTTTCTTCTAGTGGCGGCACCGTCTCCGGCGCGGGCCGATGGCGGTGCTCCTAATCTGGCCTATGTCGCGGGCTCGGCCGCTGGCATCAGCGTGATCGATGTGGCCCAGAAAGCCGTCTCGCGTACCATTGCCGTCAAAAGCGATCCGCACACGGTTCTGCTGAGTCCAGATGGGCGCTACCTGTACGTTACCCAGCCACAGCTGGGACAGGTCATGATCCTGGCCGCCGGCACCGGCAATACCATCTGTACGGCGGCGCTGCCGGGTCAGCCGCAATTTTTGGCCCTGGATGTCAATAGCAGCAGCCTCTACGTTGGGGGTAGCGGCAGCGACCGCGTGACCGATCTGGACACCGGCAACTGCAAGAGCAGGCGCGTGTTTCAGGCGCCTGCTCCCATTGCCGGAGTGGCGCTGGCCCTAGCGCAGATCAACCTGGCCGATGGACAGGACACGCAGCTCTGGGCCACCACCACCCACGGCATCGCAATCTTTAACGCGCAGAACGGAAAGAGCCTGCGCTACATCTCCCTGCAGGATGAGCCGCGCGCTCTGGCGATTCCTCCTGGAAGGACAGCCTATATCACCACCAGGCAGGGAAACATTATAGCCATCGATACCAACAGTTACCAGAACACAAACGTCATCACCGGCGGCTCCTATGGTCCGATGGATTTTGACGAGTCAACAGGCGAGGTATATGTGCCCGATGCCCTACATGATCAACTGGACGTGCTCTCCCCGGTCGTCGTCGGATATAAACATCCCCATGAGCCCGAGCGCACCTGGAGCTTTGCCTCGGCCCCGCAGTCGGTCGCCATTACCAATGATGGGCAGCTCGGCTTTGTGGCGCTGGCTGGCGGCCAGGTCGCCATGCTCGATCTACCGGGCAAGCAGACGGTCATCAATCTGCATGTAGGGGGAGCGCCGCGCTTCATCATTACCGGCCTGTATCCACCGCTGGCTCCGCTTAATCCACAAGAAGCCACGCTTTCTGGTATACTCATAACCATAGGGGCGGACGCGTTACTCGCGGTTATGCTCATCGCTCCAACCGTGTATTTCCTTTATAGACGTTTTGGACGCGGCCGCAAACAGGCATGGGAAAAGCCGGCACAGTGACAATAGCGGCCCATGACTGACGCGCAGCGGACGCGACGAGCATAGATGCATAGGAGGCAGCAACTCATGGCGACCATACCCTATCCACCTGGTACCGTTTTACTGCTGGCGGGAACAGAGCAGGGATTATTCTTGCTGACGTCGGGCGATCGTGTGCGCTGGGATCTGCAGGCTACCAGCCTGCGGCAAGAGGGGGCAAACATCTTCTACGCCATGTTTGATCCCCATAATCACTACCGCCTGTTCGCGGCCGATAACCGCCATGGGGCCGCCTTCCTACGCTATAGCGATGATTTTGGCGTCAACTGGCGAGAGCCGAAACAGAGCATCACGTTTGACGAGCCGGGTCCCAACCAGCAGGCTGAAATCTGGTATATCGAACCGGGACGCCCCGACGATCCACGCACCCTCTATGCCGGAACGGGTCCCGTTGGCCTCTGGCTCAGCCACGATAGCGGCATCACATGGCAGCGCAACGCCTCCCTGGAAGAGAAAGCCCGGCGCGAACAATGGGAAAACGGTGACGTCGGAACCTGCGTCCATAGCATCGTGGCGGATCCCCAACGGCCCGCGCGCATGTGGCTGGGCATCTCCGGCGCCGGGAGCGTACGCACAGATGATAATGGGATCAACTGGCAGGTCATCAATCAATTGCAGCAACCACAGCAGGTTGAGGGCTGGGATACCATCTGCACCAGCACCCATCGCCTGCTCCAGCATACCTATCGGCCAGACACGCTGTACCAGCAGAGCCGCTGCGGCCTCTTTCGCAGTACCAACGCCGGAGATAGCTGGACCGGCATCAGCCATGGTCTGCCCTCAACCTTCGGCTTCGCGCTCACCATGGACCCCAATCGACCGGACACACTGTTCACAATGGTCGTGGATAAGAACGACCGCTTTCCCATTGGAGATCAACTGACCGTCTATCGCAGCCACAACGGCGGCGAACACTGGGAAGGCTGCACCCGTGGTCTGCCAGCGGGCGAGCAGGCGCGTCAGAAGGTCCTGCGCCACGGCATGTGCACAGACGGCCATGATCCCTGCGGCATCTACGTCGGCACCAGAAACGGCAATATCTTCGCCTCCGCCGACAATGGCGACAGATGGCGCCTGATCGGCAGCGGCCTGCCAACGATCTACTCCCTCACTGCCACCGTCCTGTGACCTCGCGCATGGAAACGATCCCCGTAGGTTCGGCCCTCGCGGCCAATACCTTCAACTCAAGAAAATGCATGGAGAGAAAGAGAAGCAGTACGTGCGGGGCTTGCCCCCGCTTTCCTGCCTCGTCGCTCGAAAAAACAACGGAAATGATGCTATGCATCGCCTTCAACCTTCCTTGATCGCTTTGAAAGAGCCTTTCCCCTTAGGAAGCAAGCAAGCGGGGGCAAGCCCCGCACGTACCGGGGTCTTTTCTCGTTTTGCACGATCTTAAATTGAAGGTATCGCCCGCAAGGGGCGCAGCTACTGGCGGTAACGTTCGCGTAAGATCTGTTCGGCGGGGAAATGGTCGATGGTGGCAGATTCGAGCAGGGAGCCGCCGCTTCCCTCCGAATCGAGGCGAGCGATCTCGACACGGGCGCGTTCTTTTTCACGTACGATCAGGCAGACAGCAATCGCCCAGGTAATAGAATTGACCATTGTGGCAAGCGGGATCATAATAGCCAGCAACTCTTTCATAGATAGTGTTGTGGTCCCAACCGCTGGCGCCGTGGCGCGTTCAGCTTTATTATCGCGTCGAAATTTCATTATACCCTTTCCTTAGAGAATTATACTATTAATACATTCCATGCCACACGCTACAGGCGGCTCGATCGCATACATAATAGTGAGCCCTCTGCTACATAATACTTATATTACCCGATTTTAACCCGGCAGTCTAATGGTATAATTTCACAAAATTGGGTGCACTTACCTCCTATCCGTCATCGTCATCATGTCCGGTAGCCGAAGCCTGTTTGATGCCTGGATAAGGGACGTGGGTACCCTTGATCTCGTACCAGAGGACCTGATTGAGCCGATCCATCGGGATGCGGTCCTCGGTCGAGAAGTCCATGCCCGCCGAGGTGGCGGACCCGTAGGCATTAGGGCCATTGCGGGCGGTAGTCGAGAGGTTTTCCGCGTGCAGCGTGTACGGGGTAAGATTGGCATAGCTGGTAAAGGCGCGCCACATCGGCACTGCGTTGGCGTCATACTGGCTCAGCGCGCGCAATCCAAGGATGAGCTCGATAGTACGCAGCATCGCGGCCGTGTCATACAGGGTATGATCCACATGCACCTGCCGCCAGGAGGTATAGGGGCTGATCACCAGTGACTCCGTGCGATGCGCATCCACATGATCGGGCCCGTTCTGCGAATCATCCTCAGTCACAAAGATAGCGGTACTGGCCCAGTATTTGCTGTGGCTGACCGTATCAACCAGCTGGCCCAGCGCGGAGTCGTTATCAGCCACCATGGCCTGCGGCGTCAACTTGCCCGCTCTCGTCCCTTGCGTATGGTCATTGGGCAGCCAGACAATCTCCAGTTGTGGCAGATTATTGTGGGCCACAAACTGCGTAAACTCACGCTTCCATTCTCTGACCCGATCGGCATCCATATAGTCGAGGTCGAACGAGCGGTAGCGGGGATCATAATGGTTCGCCAGGTGACTGCGCACATGGTTCGTAACCTGCATCGGGGCAAAACAAAGCACCTGGCCGCGCGGGATAGACTGCTTGCTCACATACGTGTGGGCGACCGGTCCGGGACAGCTCGGCTCCTGAGCCGCCGGCAACAGGTGCGGTGGCTCATAGCCATGCAGTTGATAGAACTCGCCATAGTCACGATAGGTAATATGCGCCTCGGCCGCCGCATCCCAGATATAGCCGCCGGGTGACAGGCCAACCTCGCTCTCCCCACTGAAGTCCGCCAGGCGATGACGACCAGCGGGACCCGCCGAATAGTTCTGTGGCCACATCTTCTCGATATAGTCGTTGGCATTGGCCGAGTTGATCCAGTTATGGCCATCCGCGCTCACCTCGGCGTCGGCATAGAAATTATCGAACAGGCCAAAACGCTCGGCCAGCGCGTGCCCATTGGGCGTATTCCTGCGCGGAAACAGAACCAGCCTGGCATCCCCATTGGCCTGCCTCTCATCTCCCAGCACCTGGTCATAGGTACGATTCTCCCTGATCACGTAGATCACGTGCTTGATCGGCGATGTTCCACCCGGCCGAGGAATGGGATTGCCAGGACTACGCTCGTTGAGAACCGCATCCGACTTGCCATCGTTGCGCGCCACCTGATCGGTATACAGCTTCAAACGCTGCGCGCCTGGAATCTCGATAATGGACAGGGTACCCCTGATCATGCTGCCGGTAAAACCATCAAACGCGCAATTGCAGTATTGATTGTTAAAGCCGCTGACGGCATCGACGATTGGTGGACGCGCACGTATGGGATCGGCATACAGGCGTTTATCATTGGGGCCAGCGCCGGTCCCCTTGCCGTTGGTCACATACAGGGTCGCATTGGCGGCATCCACATTCACCGAAGTAGGATACCAGGCCGTCGGGATACGCCCCATCACCTGCCCCTTGCTGCCTTGCAGATTGATCACAACCACCTCGTTATTGCCCGCGTCAACCACGTAGAGCGCCTTTCCATTCGCGCTGAGCGCCAATCCCTGAGGGCTACTACTCAGCTGAGCGTGGGGGCGCGGTGCCACCGAGATGCGTCCCACCTCGCGCCGGGCCCCCGTATCAACAATAGAGACAGCATCACTATTGGCATCGGTGACATAGAGATAGTGGTTGTCCGGGTTGAGGGCCATAGCGGTAGGATGCTGACCGACCGCGATACTGCCCGTCTCCGTATTGGTCGCCGCGTCAATGACCGAAATAGTGGCTTCCCCCCAGTTGCTGACGTATACCACCTTGCCATCCTTGCTCACAAGCGTGGTATAAGGAAAGGCCCCAACCTGTGGGCTGGCCAGCACCGCCTTGCTGTCTGTATCCACCACGTCCATATTGTCAGATAGATTGTTGGCCACGTACAATCGTTTCCCATCGGGACTCAGGCTCAAGCCCGTCGGGAAGAGATTGCGATGCGAAGAGGGATCGGCAAGCAGGCTGATCGCGTCACCTTCATGCAGGAGTCCATCGGCCGAGACCGAATAGGTATGGATGATGTTCTCGCCGCCACCTGCCGCGTACGCGGCCCTGCCATCAGGACTATAGGCCAGACCCACAAAGACGCTGTGCGGAGAGGTATAGGAGATGGTCTGCATAAGCTTATGATCGGCCGTAGAAACAACCTGCAGGGATTGGATGCCCGCCCCTCCATTGGAGATCAACAGGTGGCGACCATCGGGAGAAAGGATCGAGTTCAAAGGCAGATCGCCCAGCGTCAACTGGCTGCCGGCCGGTGTAATGGTCCAGGTATCAACCAGGCGCGTCCCACCCGCCTGGGGACCCGGATGCGCCACCAGAAACAGCGATTCCCGCGAAGGGACGATGCAAGCGCCAGCCACAGATGTAGAGACAGCGATAATCAACAACACCGGGATCGTTACCAGAAACAGGTTGAGCCGTCGCCTGGATGAACGTACGGCACGGCTCTTTCCGCGCATTTGTGGCATCAGTCGCATACCATCCCCTCTCGCTATAAGCAGGTGCTCGATACATAAGCAAGCATACATTTATTACAATCGATGAGAAGGTCATAGGATAAAGGGATAATTGAAAGCTATGCCTGGCGGGCAGGTAAATCTATACCGGCCGGGCCAACGAAAAATTCGCCTGCCATCCTTTCCAGCGCATTGCCAGCGCATATCACAATTTCCATCAGAAAATTCCGCCTCTATTGGTCGTGTATATAAGGTACAAATGTCACAAAACAACAACCTGCTTTTAGCAGCAACGTATCTCTATCAGGTGCAATAGCACTTTTTGTCCTATCGGAATAGGAAAACCGGGCAGAAAAGCGGGCCGTTTCTTGCCGACGTTGAACACGAATGATACACTGGCAAAGATCGTATATATCGGACATACCGCAGGTATCGTAGAAGGGTGCCTTTCATGAATATTAGCTCTAGCATACGGAAATTAACCTATATCTTTGTAATTCTATTCATCGGTTTGAGCGGTGGATTGGTATATTGGCAAGTAGTGAAGGCGGATAACGTCGACGCAACGATCCACAATCCCCGGCGCTGTTCGGCGGAAAATTCGCCGGTGCGTGGTCGCATCTTTGATCGCAACGGCGTCTTGCTGGCAGAATCGGTGCCCGACGCCAATGTATGTGGTGGGTTTATCCGTCACTATACCGACCCCTCACTGGCCGCGCTGATCGGCTATTATGTTCCCGGTGCGTTTGTGCCCGGCATTGAAGGGCAATACAATGATGTGCTCACCGGCAACTCGGGTCGCACCGCCCTGGATAATGAGGTCAATAAGACACTGCACAAATCTCCGGTTGGTAACGACATCTATCTCACCATCGATGAGCGCATCCAAAAGATCGCTGTACAGGAATTTAACGACTACAATCCTGAGACGGACCCCTTCTATCAGCAATCATACGCACACGACATGGCCTTGCCGACCAAGAAGGGATCGGTCGTTATTTCAGATCCCCATACCGGTGATATTCTGGCCATGGTCAGCGCTCCCGGTTACGATCCCAATACGATGGTGCAGACGTTGTCCAAGGGCGATTATGGCTACTATGATCAGATGAACAAGGACCCTGACCATCCGCTCTATGTGCGGCCGTTGAAAGAACTCTATTCGCCAGGATCGACATTTAAGACGATGACCTTGCTAGCCGCGCTCGACAGCGGCACCACCACGCTGGATCAACAATGGGATAAAAAAGGGGCCATGGGTCCACTCTACTATGATGGAAGCCAGATCATAGGTGATAATCTGGCCTATGGAGAGTTTACGTTCCACTTCCCGATCACGACCGAGTATGCCTACGCGAACTCAGATAACCTCGTATTCGCCCAGCTCGGCGTCAGAACCGGCATGGATAAGTGGCTAGAGTACGCCAAACGGCTCTACATCGACCAGCAGATTCCTTTCGACTTACCGACGGCGAAGAGTAGCGTCTTGAATGCAGATGGCAAGCCGCTATCGACCCTGCAGCTGGCCTCAAACGCCTTTGGACAGGGCGTGGTGAACATGTCACCACTGCAGATGTCGCTCATCGATAATACCGTCGCCAACAACGGCGTCTTGATGCGCCCCATGCTGGTATCAAAGATCACCGACAAGGATAAAAATCCGCTGCAGACGATCGATCCTCAGCAGCTCAATACGGTGGTGAGTAAGGATACCGCGTACCAGGTCAGGCAGGCCATGGCAGCGGTCGCCGTCTGTGGTGGTGGCTGGCACCTGGGCCAGAACTATGGGTATCAATCAGACATCGTCGGCAAAACCGGTACCGGTGAGGTCGGAGGTGGTCTACCAGCGCATGGCTGGATGATTACGCAGGCTCCCTTTACACTGCACAGCACCGACCAGATGCCCGCGGTCACCATTGTCGGCATGCGTGAGAACGGCGGTGAGGGCGCCTACACAATCGGCCCCGCCATCTGGAAGATGTACAACGACATCTTCGCCAAAGGGTATGTCAAGACCAATATGCCGGCTCCGTTGACGTCAGAACCCTACTGCCCCAACACCAACCTGTGGCAGGCGCGCTAAGCACGCCACAGCTTTATCAAGAGTTGGTATAACACAACAGGTGGGTGCAAATGCACCCACCTGTTGTGTTATACCAACTCTTGATTTCCTCCTCGCTGTCGCAGGCGGCAAAAGTGCCAGCTTGTTGCACCGCTTCAGGTTTATCTGCTAAAGTAGCAGGGATAAAAGATGTATCTCAAGAGGGATCTTAACAGAAAATATGCCAATGTTATCTTTACCCGAGCAGTTGGAGAGCGCGATCGAGCATGCGTTGCAGAGCGTGCCCGCCTCAAAGTGGAAGAGCGCGGCGAAGGCTCTGAGCGAACGCTATCGCACACAGCGCACGGGGCAGGAATCCTCGCTGGCCCGTGGTGCTGATGCCGCGCTTGGTTACGCGGCGATCATCATGCCGGCCGCCTACGCCCAGCTCAGTGGCGCCATGGCAGCAGTCAGCGCACGTATCCCCGACTGGCAGCCTACAACCATGCTGGATATAGGAAGCGGACCAGGAACCGCCCTCTGGGCCGCCAGCGAACAGTGGCCATCACTGCAACGCCTGACCGCCTGGGAGCGCGAGCCCTCCTTCATCGAGCTGGGACGCCAGCTCGTCCGGGGAAGCGATAAAGCAGCCCTCAAGCAAACGAACTGGCACAGAGCGACCATCGGAGGCAAGCTACCGGGACAGATAGAAACCTATGATCTCATCGTGCTCGGACATGTCCTTAATGAACTACCCGAGGCGTTGCGCCAGGAGATTATTAAGCTGGCCTGGCAACACTGCTCGGGCGTCCTGCTGATCGTCGAACCCGGCACGTCCGCGGCCTTCCCCATCATCAAAGCGACGCGCGCCTACCTGCTTGGCATGGAGGAGGCCCATATGCTGGCCCCTTGCGCTCATAGCCTGGACTGCCCCCTGGTTGATGACTGGTGCCACTTCCCGCAGCGCCTGGAACGTCCCTCATTCCAGCGCCTGGCCAAGGGTGGGACCGCGAGTTGGGAAGAGGGCAAGTTCTCATATGCCGCGCTGGCCCGCTTCCAGGCACACCATCCCATCTGGGGAAGACTGATTCACCAACCCCACAAATCCAAGCGGGACGTCGGCCTCACCGTCTGCAGCGATCAGGGCATCGTCGAGCTACACGTTCCCAAAAGCGAACGCGAAGCCTTCCGCCGCGCCGCCGACCAAGACTGGGGCAACATTATCGCCAGCGCGCCGGAACCTCATACGACGATTGAATAAAAAAGAACTGAAAAGAGAAACACAGGAGTCCAGCCGCCGCGGCTGGACTCCTGTGTTTCTCTTTTCAGTTCTTTTTTATGCGCTTTTATGCGCTGGCTGACCAGACATGTGATACCACGCCTACCTGCTGACTCATCTTGTCAATGGAGGCTTCCACAAACGAGCGGAACAGACGTGACCAGGTCGCGTTATCCCGGTACAGTTCTTCTGGATGACACTGTGTCGCCAGCATAAATGTGCGCTCGGGGAACTCCAATAGTTCGATGATCCCATCCTCGGCCAGTCCGCTGGCGATAATGCCATCACCCAGTTTTTTGACCGCCTGGTGATGCAGGCTATTTACCAGCACGGTATCAGAGCCCAGGATCTGATACATCTTGCTATCCGGGTCTACGCTCACGCTATGAATAGTCTGGTTGCGGGGTAGATGCCAGTTGGCATGCCGCAAACCATTCTCGTACAGGCTATCCAGATCCTGATAAAGGGTGCCGCCGCGCGAAACATTCATCAACTGCATGCCACGGCAGATGCCAAGCGTGGGGATATCTTCTTGATAGGCCCAACGAGCCAGGTGTAATTCTAATTTGTCTAATGCCGGATCCGTCTCTTCAATAGCTGCGATAACTTCTTCTTTATAGGTACTGGGGTGTACATCAATGCCACCCGAGAGCAATAAACCATCAAGGCGAGAAAGCAACGAACGGAGATTGTCATAGTCATTCATTATAGGAATAAGAACAGGCACTCCCCCCGCACTTTCCACAGCATGGATATAAGATTGATTGCTATAATATACAGGTTTTTCAGCGTTCGCACCTCTAACCCCGGTCCGACATGGTATACCAATTAACGGTCGCATTCTCACCACTCCTATCTATACTTTTGATAACATAGTAACTTTCATGATTATTCCGCATTGGATTGCATTGACACGCGACACCGGCGGCCATGTATGCGTTGGAGATACCCAATCCTACAACTACCACCACTTCAAATATCGAAACCATTAATCAGAAAGCGCTACAAGGGTTTACATCTAAACTATGGAGAAACGCACGGTAAACTCTTGTCTGCGGTGACTTTTTCAGAATGCCGTACTGAGGAAAACTATGTTTACTATTAGTTTTACAGTCGACCGAGCCGGCCTGTCAAGCGTTCAGGACTTTTTTGGTACGTTTCTCATCAACAATGTAAAACTATTAGCACTACATACGAATAACAAATGTTAAAATGGATAGCATGATTTAAAAGGCACCAGATCAGGGATCGAAGCTTCCTCAAGCGCAACAGGAACGTTCATTTACCGTATATTACATACAACGTCGCATGACCACATATTGGTGAACACATAGACACTGTGTTCATTATCTTCGGCATAACACAGAGTATCTATGCAATAGCTCACACTGGGAATGCATACTCCATCACCAATCAATTGATATAAGGTGATTACAATGAGAGGATCGGGTACGATGAATGAGTCCCATGCGAATCCCAAGGCGCGGGTCGCCGATTTTTATAGCCGTGTGGCCACGACATATGATGAAATAGGTCCAGCTGTCTTTGCCACATTCGGGCAGCGCGTCATAGAACGTGCGGCCATCCCACCGGGAGCGCGCGTGCTAGATATCGCAGCCGGGAAAGGGGCCAACCTGTTCGCCGCCGCCGAAAAAGTGGGTCCAACGGGGCAGGTCATCGGCATAGATATCGCGCCCGCCATGGTCCAGCAGGTGCAAGAGAGCATCAGGTTGCGTGGACTGACGCAGGCAGCGATGCAATTGATGGATGCCGAACAGCTCACATTCGCGGATGCCAGCTTTGACTATGTGCTCTGCAACTTCGCCATCTTCTTCTTTCCCCATCTGCAGCAGGCGCTCACGGAATTCTTACGCGTTCTGCGGCCGGGCGGCACCTTCGCGGTAACCCTTCCGGGTGGTGGAGATCCCCGCTGGCGCTGGTACAATGAGATGATCGGTACCTACTACCAGCAGGAGCAGATCGATCTACCGCCTCTGCTGGCCAATGCACAACCATTGCCGGACCTGGGCAGCTTCACACAGTTGATGGGCCAGATCGGCTTTACCTCCGTACACCACAGCGTAGAAGAAGCCGAGTTTGTCTATGCCAGCGAGCAAGAATGGTGGGAGGCACGCTGGACCCACGGCGAACGCTATCCCCTGGAAAACATGCCGCCCCTGATGTTGGAACGCTTCAAGGCCGAAGTATTTAAGCGGATGGCCGCCCTCAAACAGTCCGATGGCTATCATGAAAAGTGGCGCATCTACTGTGTGCTCGCCCACAGATAGAAATACATATGCTGGATAACTTTAGAATATATTTGTATATTGGTGTGGCAGGTGCGCATTTGCGCACCTGCCACACCAATATACAATGGACTATGTGATGAGTATATCAGGGACGGGGGCCAACTGGTAGCCCGAAGGGAGCCTTAACGGTCGTCAACAGGCCAGCCAGGGCCGTGTACCAGGCGACAAGGGCCGTGATGATACCGAGCCAGCCGCCAATGACGGTGAAGGCAGATCCGCCTCCCAGGGCGCCGATAGTCAAGGCCAGTAAGGTCAGGAAGAGGAATAGAAACACTCCGATCAATGCGAAGTTGGTACGCAAGGAAGCGATAAGCATAAGGCCGGTAAAAATTGTCCAACCGAGGAAGAAGAAACCCATGGCGGTCTCGTTGGGGACTAATTTGAGCTGTAAAGTGGCCGCTACAGCCAGCCAGAAGGCTCCAAAAGACGAAAATGCCGTCGCGCCAAAGGTGTTGCCCATGCGGAATTCCCACATGCCGGCCAGCAGTTGTCCCAGGCCGCCATAGAACAGGGCCAGGCCAATAACGATACTGGCACCTGTAAACAAGTTAGCGTTGGCCGCACTCAAAACAAACGTCGTCAGGGCAAAAGCACATAATCCAAGGGGAGCTGGATTAACGGCGGCCGCAACCTCTTCAGTTGCCGCTGCATCTCTTTTTAAAGAAAACTGGGCCATTATATGTTCCCACCTTTCCTGGTATGTTTCTTACACACGTCGCTGCACAAAACTCTGGGCGAGCGCTACTCTTTACGCATACATACTTGGAAAGTAAACTGGCCTCATCACCAGTCTAGTAAGAGTGAAAAGGTAAAGGAAAATGAATTCTGGAAACAGCTTTCCGGTAATAACAGTGCCCTGCATCCTCCTTTCACATGCTTTCTGGCATAGAGCATGCTAACTATAGTAATCCCTGCCATATACTATTGTACGACATAGCAAAGTATTTGCCAATCTCTATTTCCCTTAAGTATTTAAGTGGGTGCAACGCCACGGCTCGTGCGAATGCACGAGCCGTGGCGTTGCACCCACTACTAAAATTTATGCTTTCTGGCGGGCCAGCAGGCGCTTCATGAAGCGTTCGTAGGACAGGCTTAAGCCCTGCGCTTGAATGGGATCGGGCTCACCGGTCATCGCCGCCATGCGCGCGCGCCAGGAGCGCAACAGATCAAGCATCTCGGCCAACTTCTCCGGCCTCTGCTGGCTGAGATCGTGCTGCTCAGCGGGGTCGTTGCATAGATCAAAGAGCAGGGGTTGTGGTGAGCGCGGCCGGCCATAGAAATCGGGCAGCGGCTGACCATGCAGGTCCTCTACGATCGGGAGAATGACCTTCCATTCGGGGGTACGCAGGGCCAGCGAGGCCTGGCGCGAAGACTCAGCGGAGACGATATAGGGATGGGGTGAGGTAGAAGTGGAGCCGTTCAGCAGCGGGAGCAGGCTCTTCCCATCCAGGGCGTATGGGAGAGGAGGTAATCCTACCAACGCCCCCAGCGTCGGCACGATATCCAGGTGCGAGACCATGGGGGTGAGACGTCCGGCGGACTTGCCGGGCAGATGGAGCATGAACGCGATACGGGTCACGGCATCATACAGACCATGGTGATCGAAATAGAAGTCGCCCTCCCCAAAGCATTCTCCATGATCGGAGAGCAACACAAAGATGGTATTCTCCCATAACGCCTGCGCCTTGAGGGCCTGCGTCAGACGGCCCACCTCGGCGTCCACCTGGCTGATCTCTCCATCATACTGAGCAACCACATAGGCATAGTCATCCGGGTGGCGCAGATGCATATCACCCAGGAAGGCATTGTAGTATTCCGGCCGCAGCTTGCGTACCTCGGCCAGGTCGATAGGGCCAGAATTGGGCTCATAGTGCATGGTATCATAGGGCGGCAACGGACCGTACGGCGTATGGGGGTCCCAGTAGTGCAGGAACAGGAACAGCGGCTGATCGGCGTACTCTTGCAAGAGATTAAGCGCCCGTTCAGTCAATTGCTGGCTCTGATCACCGAACGGCTTATAAAGAAAGCCGGAATAGTAATCGTAGCCGCGCGCGAACCAGCTGCCGCGCCCATCGCCCTGCACGGCCAGGTTATCGCAGGCCGCCGTCACATATCCACGCTGCTTGAGCATCTGTGGTAGCATCTGGATCGAAGAAGAAAGGCGCCGCTGGCCCGTATGCGCCACCACACCATGGCGATAGGGATGCAGTCCCGTGTAAAGGGTCGTAAAAGAAGGCATGGTCGGGATACCGGCGGCGAATGCCTGCTCAAAGACCTGGCTCTCGGCGGCCAGGGCATCAATATGCGGCGAAGTTGGCCGTGCATAGCCATAACAGCCCAGATGGTCAGCGCGCAGACTATCGATCGCCACAACCACGATGTTGGGCAACTTCGCTGGAACGGTCATGTTGTATTATCTCCTGTTCCTTTTTCGTGGGCCGACGCAGGAAGCGCCCGCAAGGGGCGATATCTCCCATTTAATATCGGGCAAAAAGAGAAAAATCCACAGTACGTGCGGGGCTTGCCCCCGCTTGTTTGCTTCCCAAGAGGAAAAGCGCCTTCAAAGCGATCAAGGACGGTTGCATGCGACGCATCGCATCATTCCTGTTGCTTTTTCGAGCGGTGAGGAAGAAAGCGGGGGCAAGCCCCCGCACGTACTCTGACCATTTCTCTTTTTGCTTGCTCTAAAGTTGAAAGTATTACCCCCAAGGGGCGCACCTACGACGACGACGACAACGGGATGCGTCTTCCTTCGCGGGCGGCTTGATAGGCGCCCAAAACCATTTCGATGCATACGCGTCCATCTTCGGCGGTAGCCATGGGAGCGCCCTGGCCGCGCAGGTAATCGATCAAGGGACGGGGGACGGCCCGGATGCGGTTGCCATGCGGCACATCGGCCGGGAAATCGAAGCGCTCCCAATCGGCGGCGCCAGCGCGGTAGATCTTGAGGGCCGTAGCGCCGGGCGGTCGTGGCAGGGACGAAGAGACCAGGTCACCATAATCCTGGATCAACGTTCCCTTGTCGCCGTAGATCTCGGTGGTGGAGGTCGCCGCCAGCATGGTCGAGCTATTGAGCAGAATACCCATCTCGCGCTTGCCAAAGCGGTAGACCGCGACCCCGTTATCGTCCGGCGCCGTGTTTGTCAGTACGTTGTCGATCTCGGCGATGACACTGGTGGGCCGCCCCAGCATCCAGTAGAACCAGTCCGCGGCATGCGAGGCGTCGTCCATGAACATACCCATGTTCTGCACGGGATCGATATGCCAGTTACCGGGCCGCGCGAAGTCGGGATTGAGCAGCAAACCGATGGCATGGCGGCGGCGCACGATGGCGATATTGCCCAGGGCACCTTCGTCCAGCAGCGCCTTGATCTTCTGGTTAACCGGGTCCGCGCGCATCTGATAGCACAGGCTGAACTTGATGCCATAGCGCCGCACCGCCTCGATGATCGCGTCGCAATCATCCAGTGTCAGCGCCATCGGCTTCTGCAGCAGAACGTGCTTGCCAGCCTGCGCGGCGGCCTGAACATGGGCCGCGTGCTGATTGGTCGGACTGGTCACAAAGACGGCATCGATATCCGAGCGCTGCAAGAGATGGTCAAGGTCGGCCTCAAAATCCAGACCATACTTCTGGCACTGCGTTCGGCCGCGCTCCTGGTCAGCGTCCCAGCCAGCCACCGCTTCGGCGTCATCAAAATTGCGTATCGTATCCAGGTAGGCATTGACGTGCGCATGGGCGAAACTGATGACGCCCAGGCGAATCTTATTCATCCTTGACGTAGCCATGCAGGCGCACTCCTTTGTCCTGATCTTGTAACTCATTGGGAACGGTCAGAGCCTCGGGTGAAGGGATGGTAGCCGCCTCGCCGTGGGTACGTTGAGACAGCGGCGTGGCTCCGGGCCCGATAACCTCGTCGGGTCTGGGCGTGCCAATTCTGACACCGCAATGTCCCTGCGCGCGCAAAGGATCGACCGAGCGACCAGTCTCCTGCAGGCGTCGGGCCACCCATGCGTCCAGGCGTCGCTTGAGCTCACTGGCGATCTCTGGCTGCTCATCGATCAGATTATGCTGCTCCTGCGGATCGGTCTGCAGATCGAACAGTTCCTGCATCGGCCGCCCATGGGGATCTTGCTCGATGGAATCGATCAATTTCCAGCGCGTATTGCGGATCGCTCGCTTGACCTCCCAGGTGGCCTCGGACAGGTAGAGCTCGTCGTAGTTGCCGTCGCGCAATCCAAAGATGGGAGGCAGCAGGCTCACACCCTCCATGGCGTCGCGATCGGGCAGTCCAACCAGGTCCAGCAGCGTCGGGGCCAGATCCACGTTCTGCACAAAGCCGGGCACACGCTGGCCCGCCGGCAGCTTGCCCGGCCAGTAGAAGATCAGCGGCACATGCACGTTCCCCTCGTAGAGGCCATGGTGGTCAAAGTACCCCTGCTGCTCATCCAGGATCTCGCCATGGTCGGCGGTCACAATGACCAGCGTATCCTCCTGCACGGGCTCCAGGGCGGCAAAGATGCGGCGCAGATGTTCGTCCATGTAGGCGGTCTCGCCATCATAGAGATTGATCACGTACTCAGAATCAGTCACGCCGGGCATCCACTCGTGGAAATACCAGCGGAACGGCTCCCAGCTCCAGGCCTCATCCATGCTATGATTATCCAGGGCGTATGGATCGCGCCCCTCAGGATAGAATTTATGCGTATATCCCGGCGGTGGCAGGTAGGGCGTATGGGGATCCCAGTAGTGCAGGAACAGGAAGAAGGGCTGGTCCTGCCCGCGTAGACGCTCGATCACCGGCAAGGCCTTCTCGGTGACCGTCTCGGCCTTGCGCAACACGGTCGGCACCGAGCGATCCCAGGCATAGGTGACGTACTCATCGAAGCCACGTGGGAAGTGCCGTTCCATGCTATCGACGGCCGCCGTCACGTAGCCGTGCTCCTTGAGGATCTCGGGCAGCAGGCGCACACCCTCGGCGATCGGCACGCCCCCCCCGATGTTGACGATATCATGGGTGATGGCCTCCTTGCCCGTCAGCATCGTCGTAAAGCTGGGGTGGGTCGGGATGTTGGGCGCGTAGCAGCGCTC
This sequence comes from Dictyobacter halimunensis, assembly GCF_036245075.1. Lineage (NCBI taxonomy): Bacteria > Bacillati > Chloroflexota > Ktedonobacteria > Ktedonobacterales > Dictyobacteraceae > Dictyobacter > Dictyobacter halimunensis. Next base: position 2,539,382 of record NZ_BSRI01000001.1, on the reverse strand, counting down.
GAACAGCACGCCCCGCTCGGCAATGCTATCGAGAAAGGGGCTGGTCGGCTTGGAATAGCCGTAACAGCCCAGATGGTCGGCGCGCTGGGTATCCAGAGCGATCAAGACAATGTTCATCCGTTGGGCACCTCCTCGATGGTGCCATTCTCCCAGGAACGGATGGCGGCCTCAATCACCTCCTGAGCGGCCAGGCCATCATCACCGGAGGCATCGAGCGGACCACCCTGCAACACCTGCTGTACAAACGCATTGATGCGATTGCGGAAGGTATCATCAAAATTGCCCATGCCCCCACCCATGATCGGATTCTCCAGCACGATCTTCTCGCGGCTCTGACGCGGCAAGAATTCCATGCGCTGAAAGACGTTCTCGATCACGGCGCGTCCCTTGCTGCCGCCAACCTCACAACGCTCAATGGGATGGAACGAACTGGCATCGTAGCTACCGGTCAGGTGGCCGATCGCCCCACTGGCGAACTGCATGTTCACCGAGGCGTTCGACCAGATCGCGCGGCCCGGACCCTTATACATAAAGGCCTGCACGCGTTTAATCGGTCCACCAAAGGTGCGCATCACATCAATGGAGTGGGGATGCAGGGCACGCATGTGAAACCAGGGGGACGACTCGTTGGGATTGTTGATCCAAAGCGCCATATTGATAAATAATACTTCACCCAGCTCGCCATCGTTCAACAATTGCTTGACACGATCGGCGGCGGGTGTAAAGCGATGATTGAGATCCACACCCAGCAGCACGCCGCGCTCTTTGGCGAAACTTACCATCTCGCGCGCCTGCTCGATGTTGTTCGAGATCGGCTTCTCTACCAGCACATGCTTGCCCGCGCGCAGACACTGCATCGTCGGCTCATAGTGGTGGCTGCCGTTCTCTGTGCCCGCCGTAGCCACACTGACGGCATCGATCTCCTCAGAACTCAACATCTCATCGATCGAATGATACGCCTTCACGCCATACTGCTGCGCCACCGGGTCTACACGGTCAGCTAAAAGATCGCAAAACGCTACTATTTCGGCATCTGGATTTTTACTATACCAGTTGGCATGATTTTTTCCGATATTTCCAAGCCCGATAACAGCTACTTTTAATTTGCTCATGCTGCCCCTTTCTTGCAACCCTGCATTGAGGAACGAAAATTTTCAGCATTATATAAATGATCAGGCATCCAATGTGCGCATAATACGCGATAGATAACCATGGCTCTCAGCGGCGACGGCACTGGCCTGCCAATCTTCCAGGTTGGCACCACCGATGACTTCGAGATTGATGGGACCACTGTAGTTCGCCTGCTGCAGCGCCTGCAGGACGCCGGGCAGATCGATGCTACCACGACCGGCAATCTGGGTCTGTGGGGGTCCAATGGGGATTACCAGCTCCAGGGTGTCGCGGATATGAACCGAGGCCAGGCGAGGAGCCAGCTGTCTGGCCGATTCGACAACGTCATCGCCCAGTCGGTAGAGATGACTGGCATCGAAGTTGATGCCCCAGCCATCGATCGGGATGGCATCCAGGGCCTGGAGCGCCCTGGCGGTATTATCGATGGCCTGATTGACATGCGCTTTGACGCCAAGACGCACACCCAGGTCGGCCGCGATCGGAGCCAGTTGTCGAATGGCCGCGTAGGCCGCCTGCTCGGATACAGCATCCCCGGTCTTGCCACCGCTACCGGTATTAACGACTTCCACTCCCAGCGCCGACGCAAAGCGCAGGACCGAAATAAAACGCGGCAGGTTATCGGGATTGGTCAGGTTGGTGGCCGCCTCCATGGCGACGGCCCGCAGACCCGTCTCATCCAGTAATGCTTGCACACGCGCTGGATCATCACGTTCAGGTGACACGTGTTCACACATGCCCGGAATCGCGGCCAGCTCAACTTCCTTAAAACCACACCACTCAACCCGCCTCAGAGCCTCGGGCAGGTCGAGCTTAGAGAACAGTACCGTGTTACAACCAAGCCTCATTGCAGTTGTCCTTCCCTATTACCACCGATAAACTGGAAATAGTTAGCGGTCTGTTTACCTACAAATTACTCATACTAATTATGACATGGTGGGCGCTAAAGAGTTAAAACCATTGTTATGTTTTGCTACATTTCATCTAGTTTCAAACTCTTTTGATATTCTTAACATGAAAGCAATTGCTCTGTCAAGGTTATTTTATCTATATCCAATAAAATAGATGGTTGCAGAACCGTGCGCGGTGCGCACGGTTCTGCAACCATCTATTTTATTGGATCTTATTATTTGACGAATTCCTGGGCGAAGCGGTGGATGGGTGTGAGGTCGGTGGCGCAGGTGGGGAAGTCCAGGATCAGTTCGTGGATGCCGAGGGCTTCAAGTTCGGCGACACGCTGGCGAATCGTTTCTGGACTACCGACCAGTGCGGTGTCCCTCAGTTGTTTCCGGACGTTTTCAGGCAGGGAGGCTCGGGCCTCGTCGTCGCTGTCGGCGATGGCGCAGACGGAACCAGTGGTGTTGTGGATCGTCGAGAAGTCGCGGCCCAGGTTCTCGCAGTGCTGCTTGAGTACGCCGATTTTGTGCTTGATGGTCTGCTGGTCACCAAGGATGTTGCTGGCGTCGCCATATTGGGCGACCAATTTGAGAGTAACCTTTTCGCCACCACCACCAATGAGGATGGGAATATGCGGCTTCTGCACGCCCTTGGGCTGGTTGATGGCGCCCCGGATCTGGTAGTATTTGCCCTCAAAATGGGCCTCATCCTGCTCCCACATGGCATGGATCACCTGCAGGGCTTCACGCAGCATGCGCAGGCGCTCGGGGGCGTCGGGATACGGATAGCCATAGGCCCGGTATTCGTGCTCGTACCAGCCGGCGCCGATGCCAAAGTTCAGACGACCATGCGACAGGACATCGAAGGTGCTGGCCATCTTGGCGAGCAGGGCGGGATTGCGGTAGCCGTTACAGGTTACGATCTGGCCGATGCGCACACGCTTCGTGTCGCGCGCAATGCCCGCCAGCGACATCCAGGTTTCAAAGGTCACTTCCTGCGATGGTTCGGGAACGGTGTGGAAGTGATCAACCATCCAGATGGATTCATAGCCATCATCATCGGCGGCTTTGGCCACGTTGGTCATTGCCTCGTAGGCCTCCACCGGATCTTTGATGGCGGCCAGATTCATCTTCCAACCATTAGGAATTTCAACGCTAAACTTCATATTAACCTTCTTCCTTCACGAGATTATAGTTCTACTAATGAGTATACGCATGAGGAAGAGGGAGGGGGTACATAAGCGTCCCCGCACGGGCGTCCGCACTGTTTTTGTTGATGCAGCGAGGCGCGGATGCGCCTGATAAACAGATTTTCTCTTCTCTGTCAAATGTCCTAAAGTCCGTTTGAAGGAGCACGAAAAGTGGCGCAGATCCAAAATACTTGACGGGCTCAGTATAGAGAAGCTGGTGCACCATGAGTTGGAGAGGGCAGTGGCAGCACTTGTAGAAACTGAACAGGCTCTACCGAAAGTGAACAAGACCCCGAAAATCTGATCACTCTCCGCTCTTAATTACCAGCGCCCCGCTGCATCAACATAGGAAGATCTGGATGCGTTCACGGATGCGTCTATGGTTGGGGTTCGGGGGGGTGATCGGGTTGGGGATGGGCACGTTGTAGCTCATCGATATGCATGAGCAGGCGCAGGATGACCTCAATGCCTGCCTGGTTGATGTCGAGGTCGCGCTGCAGTCGATATGCCCGGCGCAAGAGAAGCAGGTCGCGATCACAGTAATAGTATTGCATGCTGACGCTTTCCAGACGTCCCACCAGCCCTTCTTCGGCCAGCTGCGACACAAATGGTCGTTCCAGGCGGCACCATTCCAGGATCTCTGATTCACTATAGCTGTAAGATTCGTTCTGACCAGGCACAATAATTTTTATGAACTGCCGCGAGGGTTGTGGATCATTCATAAATACATCACTCCTCTTCCGTCTTAGTGGATCGGATTTAGTGAGCTGGCAAAAGCCTCAAAGAGGCGCTTCTGTTCATCGGTTAATTGGGTCGGCAGGTCGACGTGTACCTCGGCGTACAGGTCGCCGCGCTGCTCTGGGTGTCCAATTTTTTCAGGCATGCCCTGACCACGCAGACGAAAAGAGCGGCCATCATTGGTACCGGCGGGGATGCGCAACATCAGGCGGCGTCCATCAGGAATGGGGACGGGGACCTCTCCGCCGAGCATGGCCGTGGTCAATGGGACAGAGATGCGGGTGCGCAACGTACTGCCTTCACGCGTATACTGAGGATCGGGCCGCAGATGGACGTTGAGATAGAGGTTGCCACGCGGCGTACCGGGCATGCCCTGGCCCGAGATACGCACGCGGGACCCCTCGCCAACGCCCGCCGGAATCTTGACCTCCAGGCGACGTGTGCTCCCGTCTGGTTGACCCAATTCGAGCACTCGTTGCGTCCCCTGATACGCTTCCGCCACTGTTATCTCCACCTCGGCTTCCACGTCACGGCCAGCCACGGCCTGCCGGGCGCGCTGGCCGGTTCCGGCGCCAGCGCGACGCGCTTGTGCGCCGGTGAAGCCCGAATGGAAATAGGTCTCAAAGAAATCGGAGAAGGGAGAGCTTCCCCCGAACAGATCCTCCAGATCCTCTTCGTTCATAGTTCGGTATTGATACTGCCCCCCACCATAGCGCGCCCGCGCGTCCGTGGTCCCACCCGCTCCCGGCCACGCGCCATACTGCTGATAGTACGCGCCCATCTCATCATATTTCTTGCGCTTCTCTGGATCAGATAAGACCTCGTTAGCCTCGTTAATCTCCTTGAATTTATTCTCGGCCTCTTTATTATCGGGATTCACATCGGGATGGTATTTGCGGGCCAGCCGCCGAAAGGCGCGTTGGATCTCCTTCTGGTCGGCATCTTTGCTCACCCCGAGGATTTTATAATAATCCTTGTAATCAACTGCCATGGAACATCTCACTCTCTGACTGCGTTACTCCAAAGTAACGACGCCTGGTCAGCCGATCTCTAGGAGTTTTCCTCCTGGGAAGGCGCGCTGGCAACCACAACCTGCGCCGGACGTAACACCCGGTCCTTCAGCATGTAGCCGGGTCGTACCACCTGGATAATGGTCCCCTCGTCATGCTGCGGGCTGGGCATGCGTAGAATAGCATCGTGTTTATAGGGATCAAAGGGCTCACCCGGCTCTCCCACCGGCGTCACCCCCAGTTGCTCAAGCGTATTCGTCAACTGTCGCGAGGTCAGCATGACGCCTTCAACCCATGCATTGTCCGTCAGTTCCGAGGGTACAGACGCCATGGCGCGTCCCAGGTCATCCAGAACGGGGAGGATGCGTTCAAGCAGGGCCATCTCGCCACTGGCGCGTGCCTCCACCTGCTCCTGGCGGCTCCGGCGCCTGTAATTGATGAAATCGGCCTGTGAACGCTTCAATTGATCAAGATATTCGGCGCTTTTCTGTTGTTCTCCCGCCAACTGCTGCTCAAGAGAAGGCGCTCCAGGGGTTACCTCTTCCTGCTGGCCCTGCGTCTCCTCCTCCGGCGTCACCACCTCTCCCTCCACCACAGTAGTATCGGGTTGGACATCCTTTTCCTTTGACTTTTTTGCATCATTCCGGCTCATAACAATCCACCTCTTCAATCCTATATCAGTTCAAATCTCTCGAAAAGAGATGCGAAGAACAAACGTGTCCAAAACTTAAAATTACAGCAATGGAGTTAAGGATTCATTCCATTGCTGTAGAAAACACGATTAAAAAGGAGAGAAGGTGTACAAAAAACTAGAGCTTATCGCCAGGGTACCAATGGTTGGTCCAGCGCATATCGATATCATCATCTTTACGCTGATAGCGAATATCAGTTGAGAGACGAATGCGCTGTCCGGAATTATAGTTGACCGTGGCGGCATGAATCATATAAGGACTATGTACGACCATATCTCCACATTCATAATCGGCAATCAGCCAGCGACTATTGACGCGCTCGGCCAGTTCTGGCAGATCATTGGTCAGCCAGCCCTCGCGCATATTTTTATTATACGCGCTGATGCGCTCCTCGGGGGGAAGATCAGCATTTTTCAGGGAAAATTCGGCCTCCATCTTCCGTCCCCAGGCATCCGAGCCTTCCAGGTAAGTCAGGCCCCCCATCTCAACAGGGATGTCACCGATAGGGATCCAGCTGCTGCAGAGATGATCGGTGCCACCGCGCAGGTAGACGAGGTCATAGTGCGCCCCCGTAGTCCTGGCATCACCGGGTACGTTGTAGCGGATAAGCTTGCGCTTGTGCAGGTAGATCTCGCCGCCAAGAAATTCTTCATAAAAGTGTACGATCTCGGGGGCGGTACAGAAAGCCTCATACTCGGGCCAGCGGTGCGCCTCCATGAAGATCCTGTGGGCCAGTTCCTTCTGCGTGGTCTCCCCCGAGTAGATCCCCTCTTCGGGATCGCTACCAGCGGCCAGCAGTCCGCTTACCTGCATGGCGGCAAAGAAACGGCGGCGAAACGTCTGAACCGCCTCGCGGTTCAGGATACCCTTTAGCCATAGATAGCCGTCTGCGCGGTACTTTTGCCGCAGTTGTTCCATCGGTAAGGTGGGATCGGTAGGCTCCAGCCAGCCCAGACGCTGTGGTGTCTGTGATAGTTGATAGCCATTGCTCATCAATGTAAATTCGCGCGTCCGTGTGCTCAAAATCTTTCTCCTTCGGAACCGATGCGTCCACGATGCAAGACAATCGCGGTTCGACTCGCTATAAGCACCATATCATCCCTTCCACCATGTACAGATAAGTATACGCAGGCGGGCCGCCCATGTCCTGGGAGAAAGCAATCTGCAATTTGTAAAAAACGATCACATTCTCGCTGATGATTATCAATCGGAGGCGGGTGAGGAGAGATCCAGGTGCTGGGCGCGCCACTGGGAGGGTGAGACGTGATAGTGCTGGCGAAAGGTTGAGGAGAAGTGAGCCAGGTCAAAAAAGCAGGTCTGGGCCGCGACCTCCTGCAGAGTCAGGCGCGTGGTCGCCAGCAGATGCTGGGCTTCTTTCAGCCGCAGGTCCAGTAGATATTGTTTCGGCGAAACGCCAAAGACGGCGCGGAAATGGCGGCGCAGCGTCACTTCCGCCATCAAGAACTGCTGAGCCAGGCGTGCAATGGCGATCGGCTGATCCAGATGGGTCTGCATGTAGGCCGCGACCTCATACATGGCGATGGTCGTCGGGTCCTGAACCTGATCACCCTCCAGCAGGGTCAGCACGAATACCTCCAGGTAGGCCTTCAGGAGACGCTCCTGTTTGGAGGGCGATTGGGCGACCAGGTCCAACAGACGCTGAAACAGGCCCTCGTATTCGATCACCTGTTTTTTTGTCAGCGTAATCAGGCGGGGTGCGTTGCCTGGAACCAGGCGCTGGGCCAGGTCGAGCGGCGTATAGTCGAGGTGCAAAACGTTCAGCCGCGATGGCTCATGGCACCACCAGCGATGCGGCAAATGTGGAGGAATCGAGACTACCTGCCCCGTTTTGACCTGCCATTGGCAGCGGGCGGCCTCCAATACCACTTGCCCCTGCAGAATGCCCACCAGTTCAATCCCATTATGCGCATGCTCCCCAAAGGTCCAGCCCGCCGCTACCTGTAGCGCCTGCATCCCATTCACCAGTTCCATCGCCGTTGTCACATCTCCTCCAATCCCGGTAGCTTGCTCAGCTATCCACATCATATACATATTGTGCCACAACGCCTCTACAATAAAAAAGATCTTGTACACATTGGCCCATAGGTTGGAGCATTTACAGGTATGCTCGATGCGTCATATTCGGATCGATATATGCTTTTTACTCGATACAACATCTTCGAAACAAATATTGCCAGTAAAAAGCCTTATTCACTTGTAGAATGTGGCGATCAATAATAGTGTGATAGATAAGCGGCTTCAAAAGACAATGATAGTAGTCATGTAAACGCCTTTACCGCTTATAGATCACTGGCAACACTCGGTACACATCAACTGCATACACCTGTCCTTTATACGATTTTAAGCGCCTGATAATTGACGAAGGGAAGCGTCTGATAAAAACTCTCTTTCTCATCCTGATATCCCTGGTAGTGGGTGCGTGAGTCGCTGGTCGGTCAGTCATCCAACGGCTCGCGCCGCCTGCCCGCGTTACGCTATCCTCCGACCCATCTCCTCTCAATTGGATGTCACAGCGAGCGACTACTGGCTGGCCCTTTCGATTCTCCAATGAAAAGGGCCAGCCTCTTTTGATTCTCCTGAATATAAATACAGTATATTCCCTTGACAAAAGCAGGGTTTTTTCCTACTCTTATGGAGAAAGCGCTTTCTCCATAAGAGTAGGTGCTATATTTTCACTTTGAAGGGGTAGTTGAGCGCCCCTTTCGGGCGTCCTCATGCGCGGCCGCACTGGTTTATATGTTGGTGCGACAGGGGCGCATCGTGCCCCTGTCGCACCAACATATAAATAATTTATGGGAACCGTATGCTCGGCCGCGATACAATTAACGGGAGGGAGAATGTTTATGCGCAGATTTGGTCAAGTTATTCGGATAAAGCCGGACCGTGTTGAAGATTATGAGCGTATTCATGCCGCTGTTTGGCCGGAGGTGTTGGAAACGATTCGGGCCTGTAACATGCGCAACTATACTATTTTCCGCCATGGGACCCTCTTATTTGCTTATTTTGAATACATTGGCAACGATTATGCGGCCGATCAGAAAAAGATGGCGGCGGACCCGAAGACGCAGGAGTGGTGGTCGCATACAGATCCGATGCAGGAGCCGGTTGAAGGGGGTGGGGAAGGTGAATGGTGGACCAATATGAAAGCTATTTTTCACACTGATTAGGTGGTTACAGGCCCTGCGCAGTCGTATATAGGAGAAAGTAAAGAGAAGAAATGATGAAGACGATACAGCTGGAAACGCCGGGACAGTTACGGTTACTGCAGGCGACCGAGCCGCAGACGCCGGGGCCAAACGAGGCGCTGGTGCGGGTGCGAGCAATCGGGGTATGCGGCACCGACCTGCATGCCTTTCGCGGGGAGCAACCCTTCTTTGAATATCCACGTGTGCTGGGTCATGAAATGGGAGTGGAGGTGGTAGCGATCGGAGAGCAGGTGCAGAGGATCAGCGTGGGGATGCGTTGCGCGGTCGAGCCCTACCTCAACTGTGGTACGTGTCCCCCCTGTCGGCGCGGCAAAACGAATTGCTGCCTGAATCTGCATGTGCTGGGGGTGCATATTGATGGTGGGATGAGCGAATATCTGCTGGTGCCTGCCGACCACCTTCATCCCGCCCGAGATCTCTCTTTCGAGCACCTGGCGCTGGTTGAGCCGCTCTCGATTGGCGCCCACGCGGTAGATCGTGCGCAGCTGGCCAATAATGAACGCGTGCTGGTGGTGGGCGCGGGCCCCATCGGGCTGGCGGTCACCCAGTTCGCCCGGCTGGCGGGCGCACAGGTCTTTGTCATGGATATCAGTGCCAGTCGCCTGGACTTCTGTCGCCAGCAATGGCCAGAGGTCACCTGCATCAATCCAGGCCAGGACGCCCAGGCCGGTCTGCAGGCCATATTTGGGGATGATCTTCCGACGGCCGTCTTTGACGCCACCGGCAATCAACATTCTATGCAGGCCGCCTTTCACTACGTCGCCCATGGTGGTCGCCTGATCTTTGTCGGACTCTTCCAGGGGGACGTCACCTTCAACGATCCCTACTTCCACAGCCATGAGCTTACGCTGCTCAGCAGCCGCAACTCCACCGGCAAAGAGTTCCGCCAGATCATCGCCTATCTTGAAGCGGGACAGATCCGGCTGGATCCGTGGATTACACATCGCGCCACGCCAGAGACCGTGGTTGAAGCGTTTCCCCACTGGTTCGATCGTGATAGCGGCATCATCAAGGCCGTCATCACCTTCTAGATGACCAAAGGTCATCATCCCAGAATGAGTCTGGCTCCCGTCACCCGGGGCACGTAAGCGCCCCCATACGCGCGTCCGCTACGCGGCCGCACTGTTTGTTTTGAGTTAGTGCATGAGGGTGCGCATTCGCGCACCCTCATGCACTAACTCAAAACTGATTCGTAAGCACCATAGATGCAAAGGCTCAAGCAGCCTGCAGCCAATGCTCATGAGCGTCAGACACATTCTCAATGAACGTTGACGGTGAGGTTCATATCAGGATGGACGGTACAGTAGAGATGGAAGGTTCCGGCGGTATTAAAGGGACCGATAATCTGGCTGATATTGCCATTCACGCTGGCATCAACCTGTGGCGCCCCGGCCTCATCTTTCGGCACCTGCATCCCATCCACCCAGCTCCCATTCTCAATCACATGGATCGCCGGACTATCATTGACCAGCGTCACGCTATCACCTTTTTGAATGCTAATAGATTTCTGCTCAAAATTTGTCTCGTTCATATGGACCTGATTCTGATTTGAGGCGCCACAGGCCGCGAGTAGCCCCAGCATAGCGATCAGCACACCAAAAAAAAGCAGACAACGATATGGATATCGTTTCATGATGCAGATTGCTCCCATGTAAAAAGATTCTATTTCAGTGTATCACTGAAAGCTTATTACACGTATTGTAGCAGAATTATCCTTTCCTGCTACCTGATTATTTTTCAGGTGATGCAAACTGGATTGAGTATATCTCCCTATGTACGCAAATAAGTACTATATATTTTGAGGAGTGCTATTATATATCTAAAGGATTATAATGGGGCAGCGCAAAAAAGCATAGGGCCAACGCCCAATGGACATAAGTAGAGTTCTGCTCTAATATAACTTTGTACATCCGATAAGGATAGAAGACGATAAGAAAAGATGTGGAAATGTGGGGTGGAGATGTTCTACTGTAGTCACCTCTGATCCTGCGCCGCATAGTTGCCGCTCATCATTCGTAGAGAGGATGTTTATACATATGAGCACACGAGCAGGGAGATATTCTATCATCGGTTTAAGCATTTTTTTGGGTATACTATCCATGCTGATATACACAGGGAGTGCGCTGGCGCAACCTGTCCATGGCGAATATGTCAGCTCCGTACCGGCCGCCAACGCTATGCTGACCAAAGCGCCGTCCACGGTTACGGTGCGCTTCTCAGAGCCGGTCGATCCCAATCTAAGCGATATCCAGGTCTATGATGTCACCGGCAGGCTGGTAAATACAGCGCCGGCTAAACTCAACGGTAGCGATCGCCAGACGATGGTGGTGCCGATGCAGGCGGATAATTCCGAAATCTACCTCGTCACCTGGCATAATACCTCCACCGATGAAGGGCACCGGGACAGCGGGAGCTTCCGCTTCTTCGTCAATATCAGTCCTATGCTCAAGGGTATGGTGAAAGGTGAGCTAGCGGGACATCCAATGATGGTCAGCATAAAGAAGATCACACCAACCCAGAATACGCCCACCACACCGCTACCCGGCTGGCTCAAGGTGCTCCTGGCTGGCATCATCGGTCTACTGGCGGGTAGCGCGGCCACCTTTATGATGACCCGGCATCAGCAGCAGCATAGAGCCTCGCTTCCCGAAGCGGAAAATACCCTAGGGAAAAAATAGGGAATTGCCCCAATAGACATGGCTCAATGCAAGCTTTATGCTCTGGGTAGAGATTAATAGCGGGCAACCCTGATAATAAAAAAAAGTAGTACCTTTATGTACTATTCTTTATCATAGAATCCTGACAAGCAAGAAAGGCGAATGTACTCATTATGCGCTTACTTCGACAACGTCTGTGCATGATATGCGTGGCGATCCTCAGCCTGGGCATATTCTTCGCGCTCACAGGCACGTCCTTCGCGATGCCCAATCACGCCAAAGTCTCATCCTCTAATCCAGGCATTAACTCGACTATTGCAAAGGCACCCGACAAGGTCACCGTCACCACGGCGGAAAATATGAAGCCGGGTCCAACCAACAGCAACCTTTTCGTCTATGGACCCAGCGGCGAGCTCATCAGCCAGGGGGACGCCAAAGTTGACTTGAACAATCCGATGAAGATGTCGGTCAACATCAAACCCGAGAAAAACGGCATCTACGTGGTACGCTGGATCACCGTTTCATCCGACGACAACGATCCTGCTCAGGGCGCCTTTGTCTTTACGGTCGGTTCGGCAGCCGGTAGCAGCACACAGCAGGCTCAACCTACGCCCGCGCCCAAGGCGAGCGCACCCGCGGCCGGAGCGGCCAGCTCCAGCAATGGTGGCTCCTCCATCTGGACCGCCGTCATCTCTGGTGTGATCGCCCTGCTGGTAGGTCTGGGAGCCGGCTTCGGCCTGGGCCGCTCACGTCAACCCGCGCCCGCCGCCAACGAGCCCACACGCACACCCGTCAGCTAAGAATTAGAGCTATTGTATGCTGGTGCATGGAGGCGCGAATGCGCCCCCATGCACCAGCATACAGCTGACTCCTGCCTTTTCTATGTTGACAGTACCAGACCAGTATGCTATCTCTTTAGAGAGAAGAAAGAAATTAACAGACACAGGATGTGTTGATATGCTCTGGTGTACCGAAGTAGTAGAGGTATCGTTCCGGGTAAGCTGGCCTGGCAGAGGGAGTGTCTGTAATGTCAACATATCTTTGTTTCAACATCCCGCAGCAAGGAAACATCAATCCTACACTGGCCATCGTTCAGGGTCTGATAACGCGTGGCGAGCAGGTCACGTATTATCAAACGGACACATTTCGCCATCCGATCGAGGCCACGGGAGCTCTCTTTCGTGGCTATATCTCGGATCTGGACGTTGAGCAGCTTACCCGATGGATCAATGGTCAGAGCGGCCCTGAACGCCTAGCTGTGATCGGCTGGCAGATCATCAAGGAGTGTCGCCAGCTCCTACCACAGATTTTAGAGACGCTGCCTGGTCATCAGCGGCCCACCGGCATTATCTATACGCCGGCCGCGCTCTGGGGCCGCCTGCTGGCCCAGATCCTGCATATCCCGGCCATTCTCGTCCACCCGACCTACGCCTGCAACGAATACTTTCAGTTCTGCTCCCTCATGCATCAATCACTACCCCTCACCGATGTGGATAAGATGGGTGAACATCTAGCCGCCCTGAACACGCAACTCCATGCGCTCTGCGCCATGTACCAGGTACCCACTTTTGACTTCAAAGATTTTCTCACCCACGCGGAACCTCTCACGCTGGTGACGCTGCCGCGCGCGTTTCAATACGCGGGTGAGACGTTTGATGATCGCTTTAACTTCGTTGGACCCTGCCTGCTACCCCGCTATAATGCGCATGACTTTCCACTGCAACGCCTGCGTACACAGCCGACGCTCTACATCTCGCTGGGAACCGCCTTCACCCAGCAACCAGACTTCTACCGGACATGTATACAGGCCTTTGCGTGTCTGCCCTGGCAGGTCGTGATGGCGATTGGTCCACACGTCCCGCTAGCCGCGCTGGGCGCCCCGCTCCCGCAAAACTTTATCATTCATCCCGAGGTGCCTCAGCTTGATGTCCTGGCTCACTCCAGCATCTTTATCGGGCAGGGCGGCATGAACAGCACCATCGAGGCGCTCTCGTACGGGGTACCCTCAATCATCATCCCGCGAACCCAGGAACAAGAGCTCACCGCGCGTAGGATAGTGGAACTGGAGCTCGGCGTCTCACTGAAACCGGAGCAGGTTACAGCCGCGCTCCTGCGAGAAACGGTGAACTATCTCGCCCACCAGTCAGGCATCCGCCTGCGCGTGCGGCGGATGCAGCGCACGATCGCGGAAACGGGAGGTGTCCATGCCGCCGTCGACGCCATCCTCCAGCATCTGCATACGCGCCAGCCCTCCAGCATCTAAGCGGCGCTGAAAGGTATGATTTCCTCGACAATCAGATAGCAGGTATTACGTTGCCAAACCATTGACATTTATTAAACTACAGGTTACTATTCCAATGTAAACTAGTCAAATCAGGAATAGTTAGATATATACTAGTATAACGAGGAATATAAAGCCATGGCCAGGCGTAAAGTTTCCAACCTGCTGGCGCTGGCCGTGCTGTCATTGTTGACCGAGCGTCCTATGCATCCTTATGAGATGTCGGCGGTCATGCGGCAGCGCGAGCTCTCGTCGGTAATCAAACTTAATCAAAGCTCGCTCTACGCGGTGATCGACGCGCTACAGCGGGAGCAATGGATCATGCCGGTAGAGACACAGCGCGAGGGACGCTATCCCGAGCGCACCATCTATACCACAACCGAGGCCGGGCGGGCCGAACTGGCGGACTGGTTGCGCTCACTCATCCGCCAGCCCGCCACCGAATATACGCAGTTCGCGGCCGGACTGGCCTTCCTGGGCAATCTTCCTCCCGACGAGGTTGTCACGCTGTTGCAGGAATACCTGCAACATCTGCAACCGGAGATCGACCAGGCGAAGTCGAATCTGGAACGGGGCTCGCAGCTAGGGGTGGACCGCCTCTTCCTGGTCGAGGATCGCTATGCCCTCACCTTGCTTGAAACCAGGTCCACCTTTGTACAACAGCTCATTCAGGAGATCCACGATGGTACCTTGACCGAGATTCGCGATGGACATCTCCAATGGAAGATTCAACGCCAGGATCTTGCTCTTCTCGGTAGCGAACAAACATCCAACGAAACCCCTGATGACCAATCCCAGGATCGCTAACAGCAGGCGCAAAAAAACTATAAGAAAAAACATCTAAGAAAGGATTTGAACGATGCGGGCAAGAAAAGCTTTGATTATCGGCTGTGGGATCGCGGGCCCCACGCTGGCTCTGTTTTTAAAGCGCGCAGGCATTGAGGCTGAGATCTACGAGGCGCGCGAGACACTTGATGGCTATTCACTGTCGCTTTCATGCAATGGCGTGGCGGTTCTGCAGGAACTAGGACTCGATCAGGCCATCTACGCCGAAGGATCGGCCATAACCCGGTGGTCAATGTGGAACAGCAAAAACAAATTTTTGGGTCGGGGTGTCCTGGCTGGCGGAGGCCTCAAGAGCGTCTTCATCAAACGCATCCCTCTGGGAAAAATCATCATCGATGAGGCCGAACGCCAGGGGATACGTATCATGCGGGGCAAGAAACTACAGGATATTAAAACCACCGAGCAGGGAGGCGTTGTGGCAGCGTTCAGTGATGGAAGCACGGCCAGCGGCGATCTACTCATCGGGGCCGATGGTGTTCATTCACAGACGCGCAAGTTTGTTGCTCCCACCTTCAATAGCATAACCTATACCAGGCTGATTAATAGCGGCGGCTATACCTCCGGGGTCACTGTATCCGGACCACCCGAAACCATCAATTTCATCTTTTGCAGGCGCGCCTTCTTTGGCTATCATGTCACGCCAACTGGCTACATCTACTGGTTCACTAACTGGGTACAGGACGAGGAGGCGGCTAGAGGAGCGTTCGATCAGATGACCGATGCCGAGCGCAAGCAGCAGATGCTAGCGATATACAAGGATGATCAGCCGCTCATCCGCGAGATCATCCAGCGGGCCGACGAAACCTTCCCTTACTTCGCTTCCTATACCCTACCCGAACAACCGATCAGCTGGCATAGAGGTCCAGTTGTGTTATCAGGCGACGCTGCCCATGCCATCTCGCCCAGTTCCGGGCAGGGAGCCTCGATGGCGCTGGAGGATGCGGCCATACTGGCGAAGTGCCTGCGCGACATTCCCGATCTGGAGCAGGCTTTCAGCGTCTACGAACGGTTGCGCCGCGAACGCACGATCAAGATGTATGATGCTGGAAAGCGGGGTGACTCGGGAAAATTCGTCATGGGTCCTCGCAAGCAGTGGTTCCGCGATCTCACCACGCCGATCTTCCTCAAACTCTTCGCCAATCCCAAAGCTTCGGATTGGATGTATGCTTATCGAACGGAGTGGGACAAAAAAGCGGATCTAACCGCTATCAGTAGTGGTGCTGAAAAATAGTAAAGCGACCTGTCATCATTTCAACCTGCATGATATAGTGACAGAGGATGAGCGATGTGCGCCAGGGAAACATACGTGCGCCCCTGGCGGTTGAGTATGCATCATCTGAAAAGTAGCGTTTTTAAGGAGATGATCATGGCGATAGAATGTACGCACGTTGACCAGATTCAAGAGGTCACCCCCAGCGCGCGCGGCTGCGAAGATTGCCTGAAGACCGGCGATAGCTGGGTCCATCTACGCATCTGCCTGACCTGTGGGCATGTAGGTTGTTGCGACTCATCAAAGAACAAGCATGCAACCAGACATTTTCACAGCACCCAGCATCCAATCATAGCCTCATTTGAGCAGGGCGAAGACTGGGGCTGGTGCTATGTCGACCAGGTTGAGCTCGATTTTAGTGAAGAAGAATAACGAGTAAAGAGTAGCAAGCGGCCAGCAGCTAGCAATTCTTTTTGTTGGTGGGGGCGGTAGCTCGTTCGAGGGTAGTAATAATCTGCAGAGCCTCCTGAGAAGAGCGTCCACAAATATCTTCCTGGGGTTGAAAAGCGGAGCAGACAGCTGGCCGTTCTGGTTTGCCAAACAGCTGGCAGCGGTTATCGCTGCTCAAATTGACGCAGCGGACTCCTGCTGGCTTGCCTTCGGGCATGCCAGGGATAGGGGTTGAGATCGAGGGCGCGATACAGCAGGCGCCACAGCCAATACGGCATTCCATTCGCCAGGGTCCAATCTTGTTACGATACTTTCAGGATATTGTAGCACGAATGTGACCGGATGGAAACGCGGTCGCTCCCCGCTATCAGGGCTGAATGCTGGGCGCTTCGATCGCCTTGATATAGGTTTCGGCGGTAATCAGAGAGGCCTCCACATTACCTACCAGCAATTCCAGTTGGTTTTGATACGCGCCAATCGCATCATAGTGATGGGCGATAATCTCATGCCTTGAGACAGCCGCAAAATCATACATCAGGCGATGCATAGCCTGGCACTCCAGAGCGATTCGCTGGCGCAATTTTTCTACCTCACTCATAGTATATGCCTTTTGTGATGTATGAGTCATCCCGAACTTTTGCAAAAGTTCCCAAAACCGGGGTGCAGGGCGAGCATGCCCTCCTGCACCTCCCGCATTGGGTTGGATTCTTCAAAAATCCAGGATGACTCATAAGAAACATTTTTGAGCTAAAGAACATGTTGTTGTCTAGTCATAATGTTGGGCATTGTACAATGCCAAAAAGGATGCATACCAGAGGCCACTATCTTTTATAATACGGGTCTGGGTATCATAATCGATGTAGACTAAGCCGAAGCGTTTACTATATCCTTCGGCCCACTCAAAGTTATCCAGTAGCGACCAGGCGAAATAACCCTGAACGGGAGCTAGGTCCGATTGCTGGATACTACGGCCGATGACCTCGATATGCTCGCGTAAATACTGAAGACGGCGCACATCGGCGATCCTTCCGCTCGCCTCGATACAATCATCAAAGGCCGCACCATTTTCTGTAATCAGTATAGCGGGGATCACATACTCGTAACGCAGCCAGCTAATGAGATCGGCCAGCCCCTGGGCATAGATCTCCCATCCCATAGCGGTGCTGGGCACGCTGGCCGACATGTTCAGTACCTCGTAATCATGCCGCACGCCGCCTTTTTTATCCTTTACGGGCGTCATACCCACACGCAACGGGTTATAGTAATTGATGCCCAGAAAATCCAGAGGAGCTGAGATCAGTTCCAGGTCGCCCGGTTGGACCTCTGGTGGCTGACAGCCCATGAATGAGAACAGATCAGCGGGATAGTGGCCTTTAAAAACAGGATCAAGGAACCAGCGATTCCTGAAATCGATCTCCCGCTCCACGCGTTCAGAGGCGCCGGGCGTCTTATCGACGCTATAGACGGGAAAGAGGTTGAGCGAGATCCCAATCTGCGCGGTAGGTGGGAGCAGGGCTCGCAGGCGCGGCATCGCCAGTCCATGTGAGAGCAGAATGTGGTGAGCAGCCGTGACGGCCGCCTGCACATCCTGGATGCCGGGGGCATGAATGCCCAGGCCATGGCCCAGGTAGGCTGAGCACCAGGGCTCATTGTGGGTAATCCAGTGGCCGACGCGATCGCCCAGGTACTCGACCACGCGGGCCGCGTAATCGGCGAAGGCATAGGCGGTGGCGCGATTGGTCCAGCCTCCCTGGTCCTGCAGGGCGGCCGGCAGGTCCCAGTGGAAGAGGGTCGCCACCGGCTGGATATTATGGGCCAGCAGTGTATCTACCAACCGGCCATAGAAATCCAACCCACACTGATTGACCTCTCCTGTGCCGGTTGGAAAGATGCGCGACCAGGAGATCGAGAAGCGATAGGCGCGCAGACCCATCTCGGCCATCAACGCCACGTCCTGCTCCATACGATGATAGTGATCCGCCGCTACCTCACCCGTCTCGCCTTGAAAGGTGCAACCCGGAGTGGTCGCGAAACGATCCCAGATCGAGGGGCCGCGTCCATCTTCTCTGGTCGCGCCCTCAATCTGATACGCCGAGGTGGCCGCGCCCCACAGAAAATCCGCGGGAAAGCGCGAGGCGAGATCGGTATCGCTGGCACTCTGTATCTGTTGATCCTGTTTATTGTTCATCTAATCTCTTCTTTTTTCAACGTTTTCGCATTACGAATACTGGCAGCTTGAATCATCGAGTTGGATGGAGGAGCATATGACATGGGCTCCTCCTGCAGTTCTTTACGATCGCCAGGATGATAGGCTGTCGTACCAGCAACAGGTTGAGCGCGGCTCAATGGAACGCTTGCCCATCTCATCAAGAAGCTGGCACACAGTTGGCAGTGGAGGTTGGAAATGGAGAGAGAGAAATCATCATAACCAACGACCGCCAGGGCCTCGGGCACGCGCAGAGCGCAGTAGACCACCGCCGACAGCGCGCCGGGCCTATGCGATGCCCTCCTCAGCCAGAGCATCGCAATAACCCTGATGGCGATCAAGGGATACTTGATATTTGCGCGGCCCGTGAATGTGCGCGATGCGCCGATGTCCCAGCGGCCGGAATCACTACCGTTTACGTTACCGTTATCGGTTTCGGAAACGATTTCATGTCAGAAGTGTAAAATGGATAACCTGAATTTGAAGCGAACGAAAGTAGTATTTTGGCAGTTTATTTTTCTACTACTTTTCACGCCTGACGGCTGGTTCCAGGTATCACATGGGTTACCTAACGGTCGAAGGTTCGTGCCTTCGGCCCCTGACACTACGCGCCTGCGGCGCTCGATGGATGTTAGTGGATGGTGCAACGTCATGGCTGGGTGCATTTGCACCCAGCCATGACGTTGCACCATCCACTAACATATTACAGCGGTTCCATTGTATAATATGGCTGATAATTCAAATGGAGGCTGTTTCCAGGCAGATTAATATAGGGGTATAAATTGGCCGCACAAAAGTTACCGAACATGACCATGAAGGTGCAAGGAGTTGTTGGGGAACTTTCCTTTATTAAGCGTGCATATACATATAAATAAGTATATAGGGGTGAGCCGATTACAATGGCAGATGCAACGCCCACTGTACGCAGCGATACGTTATCTTATCAGCATGAGGGACAGGAACTCAGGCTCGCCGTGGGCGGTGCGGCCTGGTATGAGTGGCTGCAGACAGCGACCACCTTTACGTTTTACGGCACCAGCGGCGGCTATACGGCGCGCAAAGAGCAGGCCAGCAATAAGCGCGGTGGCTGGTACTGGAAGGCCTATAGTAAGCGCAAAGGGAGGTTGCTGCACGCGTACCTGGGAAAATCGGAGCTGCTGACAATCGAACGGCTCCAAGAGGCGGCGCAGGAGATAAGCCGGAAAGCGCTGGATGCGCAGGTCAAGGGTTCCCCAACAGCCACCATATCCAGCGGCGAGGAGGCACAGGTGGTGCTTCCGGTACAACCGGATGTGTTGATTGGACGTGAGCAGGAGATCCACGCGGCCTGCACGCTGCTCCAGCGTCCAGATGTGCGCCTGCTCAGCATAACCGGTCCCGGTGGGGTCGGCAAAACGCGTCTGGCGCTGGAGATGGCCTGCTTACTCGTGGATACATTCCCCGGCGGCGTCTCGATCGTCTCACTGGGTCCCATCACTGAATCCGAGTTCGTCGTGCCGACCATCGCCCGCGAGCTTGGCTTCATAGAGGCCGGGAACGAGCCGCTGATCGAGCGCCTGAAGGCTTTTCTGCGCCCCAAGCACACACTGCTGGTGTTGGATAACTTTGAGCAGATCATGCCGGCCGCCCCCGTGCTCTCCGAGCTGCTGGCAAGCTGTCCGCTGCTCAAGATACTCGTAACCAGTCGAGAGATGCTGCATGTGCGTGGCGAATACGAGCTGAATGTCCCCCCGCTGGCGCTGCCAGAAGGTCAGCAGCGCTCTGAGTGCGAGACGCTGGCGCGCTACGCCGCCATAGAGCTCTTTATACAGCGAGCAAGCGCCGTCAGGGTCAATTTCACGCTGACACCTGAAAACGCGGAGACGATCGCGGAGATCTGCCGCCGACTGGACGGGCTGCCGCTGGCCATTGAGCTGGCGGCGGCCCGCATCAAGCATCTGTCACCCTCGGCGTTATTGAACCGGCTGGAGCACCGGCTGCAGGTTCTGACCAGTGGACCCCGTGATCTGCCGCCGCGCCAGCAAACGTTGCGCGCCACGCTTGACTGGAGCTATAACCTGCTGACGCCAGCCGAGCAAAAGATCTTTCGCCACCTGGCGGTTTTTGTACGTGGCTGCGCCCTGGAGGCCGCAGAAGACGTCTGCGCGCTCCTGGAACCGTCCGAAGATGGGGCGGGAGTGAGCGTATTCGATACAATCAGTTCGCTGATCGACAAGAGCCTGCTCCAGCAGAGCGAACAGGCCAACGGCGAGATGCGCCTGAGCATGCTGGAGACCGTGCGCGAATACGGGCTGGACTGCCTCTTCAACACCGGTGAGTCTAGCGGCTCCTACCAGGCCCACGCGCTCCATTACCTGAATCTGGCGGAGATGGCGGCTCCACAATTGCGGTGCTCAACACAGGCCTACTGGCTGAACCGATTGGAGCAGGACTACGACAATCTGCGGTCCGCCTTACGCTGGCTGCTAGAACAAGAGGCACCCGCATATGCCCTGCGTCTCTGTAACGCCCTCTGGCGCTTCTGGCTGATCCGCAATCGCCATCGCGAAGGCTATGAGCTGGCCGAACGGGCGCTGGCACTAAGCAAAGGCCAGCAGATCGGGGATCAGCTATGGGCCGAGGCCTGCTTTGCCACGGCGGCCCTGGCCGATAGTCAGGGGCAATACGCACGCAGCATCGAGCTCTGGCAGCAGAGCCTGGCGCTTTTTGAGACGCTACAGCATCAATCGGGCATCGTCGCCACGCTCAATAAGCTGGGCACCGCCTACGCGCGCAACGCGCCCTCGGAGGCCCATACCCTCTATGAGCGCAGCCTGGCGCTGGCCCGCGCCCAGCACGATCAGTACGGTATCAGCGACGCCCTGGCCTCACTGGCCGATGAAGCCTTCGCGCTGGGATTTCTGAACGAGGCAAAGATCTTTATTGAGGAGCGGCTCAGCATCGCCAGGCAGTTGGGCGATACGCGCTCCATCGCCTACTGTCTGGATGGCCTGGGTCAGCTGGCGGCCCACCAGGGCAACTACGCGCAGGCCAATACGCTGCTGCGCGAATGCCTGGACCTGCACCGTCAGATCAATGATCGCGTCGGCATCACCCTGGCCCTGCTGCCCCTGGCGATCGTGACTCTCTACCAGGGCAACTACAGCCGGGCGCACACCTTGCTGGAAGAATGCGTAGCCGTTTCCAGGGAACTAGGGAGCAAGCAGCCGTTGGCCCACTACCTGGAAATACACGCGGAGAGCACGGTCCTGCGGGAGTCTGAGGAGGTGCTGGTGAGCCGGTTGCTGGAGGAGAGCATTACCATCTTTCGCGAAGCCGGCAAGGATGAAGGGGTCGCCACCAGGCTATTCGCCCTCGGCTGTATCGAGTTCTCGCAGGCAAACTTTGCCGCCGCCCGCCAATCGTTGGCCGAGAGCCTGAAGATGTTCAAACAGCTCAACAACCGCGTCATGATCGCGGGCGTATTCAACATGCAGGGGCACCTGGAGGCCCGCCAGGGCAATTACGCGGCGGCCCACACGGTCATGGAGGAGAGCCTGGCACTGACACGCGCCAGCGAAGATCGCTGGACCCTGTCTTCGCGCTTGAGCCAGCTCGGGCTGATCTCCCTCAATCAGGGCAACCACTGGCAGGCGCGCAACCTGATCGAAGAGAGCATGGTGGTCGCCAGAGCAATTGGGGACCAGCGCTATATCGCCGAGGCCACACATGTGATGGGGCTGCTCGCCCTCAACGAGCACAACTACACACAGGCCGAGAACCTGTTTCAGCGCTGCCTGGCCCTCAATAGCGACAAGCGCAGCGGCTCCAGCCGATCTTATATCCTGGCGGACCTTGGTCTACTGGCGATCCAACAGGAAGCGATCAGCAAAGCCCAGGCGCTGATCGAGGAGAGCCTGTCCCTCTGTACCCGCGTCGGTGATCGCTGGTTTATCCCTTCATGCCTGGAACGCCTGGGTGAGGTTGTCGTACGTCAGGGCCAGCCCGAGCGCGCCGCGCAACTATGGGGGGCCGCCGCCGCCATGCGCGAAAAAATCGGCGCCCCCATCCCACCTATAGAGCGTGCCCCCTACCAGAACGCCATCGCCATCGCGCGCCAGCAGCTCGGCAACGAACGCTTCTCCGCCTGCTGGAGCAGCGGCTACAACCAGACGCCAGAGCAGGTCCTGGCCATCCCAGAAACCCAACCTGCCCAACCGGTATCCACAGCTAGCGCGGGCCATAGCCGGCCAGATAATGGAAGCGCAGCCAACCTGACCAGCCGCGAAAAAGAGGTCCTGAAACTGGTCGCGCAAGGCTTTACCAATGGGCAGATCGCCAAAAGGCTGGTCGTCAGCCCACGCACCATCCAGACCCATCTCAGCGCCATCTACAACAAGCTTGGTCTGAGCAGCCGCAGCGCCGCTACGCGCTACGCCATCGAACATCACCTCGACTGACACACAATCGCCAGCTATCTCAGCCATCTGGCTTAGGCGGAAATGTGTACATCAATATATGGAGGCCGAGAAAATACACGCTTTCGCCGATGTAATCAGGCCTGAAATCAGGTACAGTCATGGGTACGCACTCTTATTTCAACGAAGAAAAAGGCCAGAGAGAGGTTCGTATACCATGACCCGCAATTTCATTCCGGTCGTTGTCGACGAATATTTATGGTTGGCTGATCAAACAGACAAAACATCTCCTGCCATCATTGTGGGCTCCCATGATTGGTATGCCTGGCTAGCGGATGATCAGCATACTTCGTTCGCCTTTAAGCAGAGCAGCGGCAACTTTACCGCGCGCCACGAGCGACAGCGCAACGGCTGGTACTGGTACGCCTATCGTAAACGAGGCGGTCGCATACACAAAATATACCTGGGTCGTCCAGCCGAGATGAGCCTGCAGCGGCTAGAGCATGCCGCGTGCGTACTGGCAGCCAGGGTTGAGCCGCCGAATCGGGACGCGCCACAGGCCATCCAGGTGTGTACAGCGCGGGGACAGCGGCCACAGGTCGTGCTGGCCGAAAAATTCGCCTTCCCAACCATGGCCGGGAACCCGGTCGAGCGGCCACGGTTGTTCACATTTCTCACCAGCGGAGCCAGGGGCAAGCTAACGCTTATCTCAGCTCCAGCTGGCTGGGGCAAGACCATCCTGCTCAGCAGCTGGTGTGCCAGTCACCACGCGCCACACTGGCCACATGGCTGGATCACGCTCGACAGCCACGACAACGACATACAGAGCTTCTGGAGCAACATCTTAGCGGCGCTCGATCTCCTTCACACGGGCATCGCCGCACAGTCTCGAACTCTGCTGGTCCATCCAGAAGACGAGACCATACATATGGTCATCAAGACGCTGCTCAATGCCTGCCAGCAATTGACGATGGATACGATCATCATTATCGACAACTACCAGGCCATCCAGGCAGCGGAGATCCATCGATCGCTCAGCTTCTTCCTGGATCACCTGCCCGCGCGCCTGCATGTCATAATCAGCAGCCGCACGATGCCGCCCCTGCCGCTGGCCCGGCTGCGCGTCCAGGGCGCGCTGACCGAGATACGCCAGCACCAGCTACGCTTCACAGAAGATGAGGCCGGCGCCTTCTTCAGGAGAACGCAGGGCATCACACTCGATGACAGCGAGTGCGCGGCCCTGACGGTCCGTACCGAGGGCTGGATCGCGGGCCTGCAGCTAGCCTTGCTCTCCATAAGCGATAAGCAGCATGTCGATACATACCTCAACCACAACCGCTATATCCGCGACTACCTGATCGAAGAGGTCATTCAGCAGCAGACGACCGAGGTGCAGCAGTTTATGCTGCGGACCTCGATTGTCACACGCCTGAATGCCGGGCTCTGCGATACGTTGCGCCAGGCCGGCGACAGCCAGCTGCTGCTTGAGCAACTGGAGCGCGCCAACCTCTGTCAGCCGCTCACAGATCAGCACGGGAGCTGGTATAGCTACGCGCCATTGCTGCGCGAGACGCTCCTCTACCTGCTGCAGCGCACAGACGCGCAGCAGGTTCAGCAGCTCCATCAGCGCGCCAGCCAGTGGTATGAGCAACAGGCGCCCAGACAATCCATAACATTGTCAGAACACGTCGGACCAAAATCTGGCGCTATGCTGGAGCCCCTGACGCGGCGCGAGCAACAGGTATTGCGGCAGCTCCTCAATGGCGCCTCCAATCGCGACATCGCCCGCTCTCTAATCATCAGCGAGGGCACGGTCAAGAAGCATGTCTTCAACATCTGCAGCAAGCTAGGTGTGCAGAGCCGTAGCCAGGCTATGGCCAGGTCCATCGCCCTCTCTCTGCTATAGAAAGACCACCCGCGGTCAAAAAATCCCCCAGCGGCGCGTCTATGTATATTAGAAAGTAAAAGACATAGATGCGCTCAATAGCATACATGTGATGGTGCGGGGGATGCGCAAGGTGCATCCCCCGCACCATCACATGTATGGCACCTCACTTCTCTTTTTGACACGCAGTTGACCAGCGTGTATGATAAAGTGGCGCAATGTACTTATTTTATCTTTCAAAATGCACTACATTCTGTTAGGGGCAAGGAAAGTTCATGAATAAAGAGCCAAATTGTTTTGGGAAGTATGAATTGCTGGAGCCGATCGGCACCGGCGGCATGGCTCAGGTCTGGAAGGCGCTTCACCCGGAACTACGCCGCTTTGTGGCGGTAAAGATCCTGCACGCGGATCTCCGGTACGTCACCCCTGGATCGATGACGCGCTTCATCAATGAAGGTCAGGCCATCGCCCAGCTGCATCATCCAAATATCGTGCAGGTCTTCGACCTGCATATCCCGGGTCCCGAAGAAGAAGGGTGTGATCCCTACCTGGTGATGGAATTCGTTGACGGCCCCACGCTGGACAAGTATATCCAGCGCACCTCACGCGCCAGCCAGTTTCCGACTCCCGAAGAGATTGTTGAGCTCTTTGCCTCGATCAGCCAGGCACTCGATTACGCGCACCGAAAAAACATCGTGCACCGCGATATCAAGCCCTCCAACATTCTGCTGGACAGCACCAATACCGAGATCAATGCGATGGGCGAGCCGATTCTCAGCGATTTTGGCCTGGTCAAGATCATTGGTGCCCAGGGACCAACCGAGATGGGGGCATTGATGGGCACGCCCTTGTATATCGCGCCCGAGCAGGTTCAAGGCGGCGAGATCACGCCCAAAAGCGACCTGTACTCGCTGGGAGTGATCCTCTACGAGATCTGTACCGGCACGCCACCATTCCGGGGTGATAATGCCTACACGGTCATGCGCCAGCATATGCAGGATGAGCCGACGCCGCCCACGCTGATTAACCCCATGCTCCCGCCTGAAATAGATTTCGTCATCAAGCACGCCATGGCCAAAGATCCGGCCGAACGCTTTACTACCGCCACCTCGATGACGATAGCCGTGGCGAACGCCTTCCACGTCCCCATCCCCGAGCGACTACGGGTAAAAAGTAGCCATAGCCAGCCGTCGCTACCGCCTGAACTGGCCCTACCGCCGATCGTTGGCAGCGAGTCCTCGCTGCCAACGATCATCTCCGTGGGGGCCGCGGAAGCGCAGACGACCTTCGCATCGCACGCGAATACCACCCGGACTGCATTACCTGCGACCCAGCAGGTCGTAGCACCATCAAAGCCAGGGACAACAGAGCCCACCACGCCACCAAAGGCGCCGGC
Source organism: Dictyobacter halimunensis (assembly GCF_036245075.1). Taxonomy (NCBI): domain Bacteria; kingdom Bacillati; phylum Chloroflexota; class Ktedonobacteria; order Ktedonobacterales; family Dictyobacteraceae; genus Dictyobacter; species Dictyobacter halimunensis. The sequence goes on along the minus strand of NZ_BSRI01000001.1, from coordinate 2,513,173 downwards.
ACCTTCTACATCAGGCAACCGCGTCTGGCGCAGCCTGTGGCCCATTGCCCTCGCGGTCCTGGTCTTGCTAGTCATCGGCGCAACCCTGCTGAACAGAGTCCTGACCCTGTTCCCTTCGGGGGCGGCCAGTCCCACCAATCCAATTGTGGGGCAGATGTCCTTCTACAACACCGGCAACGCGCTCGACAGCAATAATCCGACCATCAATGATGGCGTCATGATCAACCTCAAGAACGTGGCCCCGCCGGCGGCAGGCAAAGTCTACAAGGCCTGGCTCTACGACAAGCAGCAACCAGAAAATGACGCGCTTTTGTTGGGGAACATCTCCATCAACAATGGAGCGGGCACGCTCAATTACAAGAGTCCTAATCACCAGAACCTGCTGGCCAGTATGAGCGCCTTTGTGATTACCGAGAACGCACCCAATGATCAGCCCGTCACCCCGGTTTTGGACACCAAAACGTGGCGCTACTCGGGCAGCATTCCCGATCAGTCACTAGCTAGCGATCCGGAGCACTTCAGCCAACTGGATCATCTGCGGCACCTGCTGGCCAGTGACCCGACACTGGACAGTCGTGGGTTACATAATGGCATCGATTTCTGGTTCCAGCACGACGTGGAGCAGATACAGCAAGAGGCCGCGAGCGTCAAGAATCTGCAGGACCCCGTACTCATGCGCCAGAAGCTGACCGATATGCTCTATTACATGGATGGTCCCTGCGCGGCCACTGAGACGCAGGCGACAGGACATCTGCCGGCCGCGCCCGACAAGAATATCCTGAACGAAAGCAAGATCGGCTTGCTGGAATGCAAGCAGCTCGCCAATATCCATGGCCATCTGCAACACATCAGGCTGCACCTGGCGGGGATTGTCGCGTCCCCCGGCGCCAGCTCAAGCCAGACCTCGTCGGCCAACGCGATCGACGCGCACATGGTCGCCTTCACCGGCCTGATCACCAGAATGCATGACCAGGTCCTCCAGCTTGGCAAGCTAACCAAGGACCAATTGAAAGCGGCCCAGAATCAGCGCAACCAGCTGGACCAGCTAGGCGACTCCAGCATCTCCAAAACCGGCTGGACCGATCCGGCTACACACCAGGCCAATCCAGGGGTAGCGACGCTATGTAACCAGATCGCCGGTCTCGCCAGCATCAACATCCACCGCGTCTCATCATCATCACCGTAGGTTCGGCCCTTGCGGCCGATTGGCGGCCCCGTTGTCGGTTACAACGTTTTGACGGCTTCTTTGTAGCGTCGCAAAGCCTGCAGGTGCTGATCGAGGGAGGTAAAGCCGGCGTTCATTGTATTGAAGGAGATGTGCGTGGCCCCATAGGAACGCCATAGCTCGGTTTCACGCACCTGCTGATCCAGGTTGCCTTCGGACGCACTGACACGCGACTCGATCCCAAAGGTTTGGCGTTCGCGGCCACTCTCCTGCAGGTAGCCGTTCAGGCGGTCCAGCAACCCGCGCATCTTGTCGTCTGGCCTTCCCAGTGGGAACCAGCCATCGGCGATGCGCGCGGCACGCTTCAGCGTCACATCGGAACTGCCACCGATCCAGACGGGGATCGAGCGACGCACCGGCAGGGGATTGAGGCCCGCGTCGGTCACGGTATGGTACTTGCCCTTAAAGGTAATCAGTTCCTGGCCCCATAGCTGGCGCATCAACTCTATCTGCTCCTCGACCACGCGGCCACGGATATTGAAATCCATGCCCAACGCCTCGTACTCGACCGGATTCCAGCCAACACCGATGCCAAGGCGGAATTTGCCGCCGCTCAGCACATCAACTTCGGCCGCCTGCTTGGCCACCAGAGTCGTCTGACGTTGGGGCAGAATAATCACACCGGTCACCAGCTCAAGCTTCGTCAGAGCCGCCAGGTAGCCAAAGAGCACAAACGGCTCATGAAACATCTCGGTATGGGTATAGCCGGACCAACCCGGACGACTGGCGGAGTTCGCGCCCAGCACATGATCATAAATCAACACGTGCTCATAGCCCATCTCCTCTACGGCCTGGGCATAATCGCGAATAACCTGGGGATCAGCACCAATCTCTGTCTGTGGAAATGTTACACCTATCTGCATCTCATACTCCTGTAGTATAGTATTTTGTTGAGTCGAAGCGATGTTTATGGTTTACGCATAACAACAGTAATACACACAACATTTATTTCATCGTGGTGAAATGTCCCCTCCAAAAAGAACGCCCCTGTAGGGTCGACCTTCAACGGTCGACCGGGCCGCTTGCGGCCCCCGTACCCGGCCGGTTCGGCTTCCCGTGTATGGTATTTCGCCCCATGCAGTGCGTTTGGGTACGTGTGTGGTACGTTGACGTGGGGGGACGACGTTGGCGAGCATGGAAGACAGGAGAAACGGGGTCGTGGGGGACGTGGGCTGCCGTCGCTGTCGCTGGCAGCCCGGACGACCGTTGAAGCTCGTCCCTACAATAACGTTCCTTTTTTAAGGGGGCGTTTCACGTTGGGGAACGCTTCAACACTTCGGGATTGAGGATGTTCTCGGGCTGTCCGGCCGCGTAGGCCAGTATCTGGTCAAAGGCGATCGAAAAATACATTTCGTAGCTATCTTTCTCCACATAGCCCAGGTGCGGCGTACAGACCACATTATCCATCTGCAGCAAAGGATGTTCCGTCGCGGGTTCGGACTCGTAGACATCGACGGCCGCTAAACCGGGACGCCCCGCGCGCAGCGCCTGCTCCAGGGCGCCCGGCTCGATCAGACCTGCCCGACTGGTATTGACCAGCAAAGCCGTAGGCTTCATCAATGCCAGATCGGACGCCCTCACGATACCGCGCGTCTCCGGGCTCATCTTGATATGCAGACTCAACACGTCCGACTGGCGAAACAGCTCCTCCTGGCTCTCGGCTGTTGCAAAACCATCCGAGATCGCGTGATCCAGCGAGCTCTGGCGTCCCCATATCACAACCTCCATACCGAAGGCACGTCCATAGCTGGCCACCAGGCGACCGATATTGCCGTAGCCAAAGATACCCAGTATACGCCCATGCAATCCCGTACCGAGTGTAGATTGCCAGTGACCGGATTTCAGACGCGCCACCTCGTATGGAATGTGCCGCATAGCGGCCAGGATCAAGCCCCAGGTCAGTTCGGCTGTCGCGTAGGGCGAGCCGCCGCTAGCCGCCACCGCTACACCATGTCTCGTACAGGCATCAAGATCGATATGCGCGATGCCTCGACCCGTCTGACTGATCAACTTCAGATCTGGCAGGCGATCCAGCAGATCAGAGGTAATCGGGGTACGCTCACGGATCAGCACCAGCGCCTCCGCACCCTGGAAGCGTTTCGCCAGCGTATCGATATCCCTCACAGTATCATGGTAGATCGTCACCTGCTGATCGACCAGCCGGTCAAAGCAATCCAGGCCACGCACAGCATCCTGATAATCGTCCGAAATCACAATTCTCATAATATGTCTCCTCTACATTGATCGACATTTGACACCCTAATGATACCTCATGTAGACACTTTTCGGGTCGCTCTTGCGTACTATCTCTATCACCCCTGAAGTGGGTAAACGATAGAACACGAGAAGATAACCAGATATTGAAGTGAAATATAGAGGAGGATAGGATGGCAGATCCTAATAAGAATAGAGGACAGGATAACGATCGAGCCTTAGAGGCAAAAACCAGAACACATATTCAGGGCCAGCAAGAGCTCTACGGTGATGACAACTATACGAAAGAAAGCGGCGCGGATGAGCGCGAGACGTTCAGCCCTGATCCTAATATCGATGATACGCAGAATGAGCAACCATTCGGTGAAGATCCTAAAGACGATTATGGTCTACAGGACCAGTTTGGTGATATAGACGGACAGGATCCATATTCTAATCTGGATGATAGCGACGGGGAGTCGCAAGAGACCACGGCAGGCGTAGATCCCGATCCCGACGCCCTGTATGGGCTAGAAGCTCCCCTGGCCGGACCAGGAGAACATAATCGTACTACCAGTTCACGCACAGACAAAAATACACGCATCAACCCGGATGAACATGGGTATAACCAGTAAACAGACAATTGGGGAGGCCGCGACGCCGCAGGGAGGCAGGTTCTCAAGCAGGCAAACGGCTATAATCAGCTTGATTCCGACCCTTTTTACAGGTAATCAGATAATTATATAATATAATTCGGCTGAATATAGAATAGTAGAGAATAAGGCTTCAAAAGAACCTGCCCTCCTCGCTCTACCCATGTACTGTGAGGAGGTCTTTTTATGTTTAATCAGAAGCAAAATCAAGAAATTATTACTGAACAATATACCTTTTTACTGCAAAATTTAAGCGATCTTATTATATCTTACCTTTTTCAGGGCAAGCTTCACCAGGCGCACCAACTGCTGGAAAAGGGAATGCAATTGATCAAGGAGGAAACCGGGGTATCCCCGCAGTCCAGAAGCAGCTTTCTGCTCCATGCGGGCATCTTGCAGGCCAAAAGCATCATCTACCTGGGACATAAAGCGGCCACGGCGCTGGCGACCCTGTCGCGGGCTCGCGAACTGGCGGAAACAATTGATGATGAGAAGCTACTGATCAACATCATCGACTGGACCGGACAGGCACTCTATTTTCAGGCCCTCAATACCCATGAAGATGAAGCCGATTTTCAAACCTCGCTCCAGCATTTCAACGATGCCCTGGATCGGCGGCAGCAGAGCAATGATGCATGGGGCATCTGTGAATCTATCTTTAATATCGGTCGCGTTCATCAAAATAGTGGAGACAACAGCCAGGCATATACCCATTTCGCGAAGGCGCTGGAGATCGCGGAAGTACAGAATCACCAGATCTTGATGGCCGAGATCCTGTTACACCTGGGCGTCTGCATTCAGGAGATGGGCAAACTGGAGGAGGCCCGCAGCTCGCTGATGCTCGGCATGACGATGCGGGAAGAACTCAATATACGAGTCGACCTGCCATTCACCTACATGAATATGGGCGACCTGGAGCAGGTGATGACAAATATGGAACAGGCTGAACTGTACTATCGGAAAGCTGCAATGCTGGCGCAGGAGATGGAACTGCCGATCCCCTATATCTTCGCCCTGCTCAGCATCGGCTACCTGCATCTCGCCCGGGAGCAGCCCACCAGGGCTTTGGCAAGCTTTGAGACGGCCAGGCACATGGCGACGCGGCACAGTGTCTCATACGTCCTGGCTGTGACCAGCATCGCCCAGACCGAAGCGCGTACCAGGATTAGCTAGCCGGCGATCTACCACACCACCGCGAGAGGAGTGCGAACGCCTTGTAATGCGTCATCGATAAGCAGGCAGCTTGCGATATAATAGGGATGAATTTATAGCAGATCTCATCGCAATGGAGGTTCCCTTTGTATCGTATTATCCTGGATACCGATCCTGGTATCGATGACGCCCTCGCGCTCTTCCTGGCCCTGTCCTCGCCCGAAATTCAGCTGGAGGCCATCACGACCGTCACCGGCAACGTGGATGTCGAGCACACAACACATAACGCGCTGGCGCTTTTGACCCTGGTGGGCCGCACCGATATTCCGGTGGCGCGTGGCTGTCGAGAGCCGCTGGTTGGCAATCGTCTCCACGCCGCCCACGTCCATGGTGAGCATGGCCTGGGGCAGGCCAGACTCCCACAGCCGGGCATCCAGCCGGTAGAGCAACATGCCGTCGATCTGATCATCGAGAAGATCATGGGCAATCCCGGTGAGATCACGCTGGTCGCCATCGGACCCCTGACGAACCTGGCGATGGCCCTGCGCCGCGAGCCGCGCATCGTGCAGACTGTACGCGAGGTCGTTATCATGGGAGGAGCCCTGCTCTCACCCGGCAACGTCACGCCCAGCGCTGAATTTAATATTTACGCCGATCCGCATGCCGCCCACGTGGTCTTCAAGGCCGGCTGGCCCATTCGCCTGGTCTCGCTGGACACCACCAATCGCACACCGTTCACACAGATCCAGGCCACGGAGTTCGCGCAGGGCGAGAGCGCCGTCAAGACCTGCATGCGGCAGATGTTCGCCCACTATTTCGATATCTATGCACCCCTCTATGGGCAGCCGGATTTCCACATGCACGATCCGCTCTGCCTGGCCAGCGTCTTTCAGCCCGACCTGATCACCTGGCAGCCCGCCTACGTGGAGGTCGAGCTACAGGGAGCACTGACAATGGGAGAGACCGTGGCTTATTTCAGGGGTGAGCAGGCCGCCACGCCCAACGTACTGGCCTCGATTGAAGTAGATGCGGAGCGCTTCATCCAGATGTTTATAGAACGCGTAGGGAGTACTTTTCCCTAGCGGCCAAAGGATGAGCTTTTTTCCATTCTCCGCGTATGCTATTATGCTGTAGATGATCCCGCTGGCTGGCGGTTAGCTCTGCCACCGCTTTCCAGCGTTCGCAAGAACGCGCAGACACAGCCGAACACGTATCAACCTGCATAAGATCGATGCGATGGGGGAAAAAACAGGACGATGACAACACTCGATACCTCTTTATTCTGCTTAGAGCCACCTGCTACAATCGGGGTCGGATTCCATAATATTGGCAGTGGCATCCTGCGCGCCTCACATAGTAATTTGATTCGCAAATTAGAGGCGCAATACGGGGAGCGCTGCGGCCATCTCCCCCTCAATGCTGAGAAAGTTCGTATCCATGTCACCGAGCATACCGCTGATCTCCATGCACATATCGCCTATCTGGGCGCGCTCTTTGGCAAAAATATCAAAGCGGCCACCAGCCCCGAGCTGCGCCAGGAGCAACAGGGGCTCCCACAGGCAGCCACGCTGGTGGTCCCCTATATCAACGTGCCGGAATCGGAGCGCACCATTCAGACCGAGATGGGAGGCATCTCCTGGGGCCTGCCGGGCGCCATGGTTTCGCAGTTAAAGAATAAGGCCAATTTCTATCAGCTGCTCGACGAATACGCGCTACCCGACTTTCAACCTCCTGACTATCGCATCGCCAGCATCCATACCCTTCCGGGCGAGGCGCTGCGCTTCCTGGCGGACATCGAAGATATTTATGCGCAGGCGGGCCTGCACAGTTATCCTCCAGGAATTATGCTGCGTACATCCGAGTCGGATGGTAACTTTGGCAGCAGCCTGCTCTACAGCGATCAGAACGCCGTCCACCTGATTCCCAATGGAGAAGCGGACCTGATACAGAACTATCGCGGCTGGCGCGAGGCGCTGGAGGCCGCGCAAGCTATCCTGCTAGATACCATGGACCCTGAGAAGGAGACGCGCGTGGTCATGAGCCGCTGCATCGATTTCAGCGACTCGCCGGGCATGTCGGTCGTGATTATGAACGGACAGATCGAGACCCTGCGCTGGAATGGACAATTGCAGGAGAAGGGGAGCAAAGCCTGCATCGGTACCGGCAACTACCGGCCGAAAAACGAGACCATCGCGCGCATGCAGAAACGCTACGAAGATCAGACCATCGCCTACTTCGAGCAGATTCTCAGGCTCACCGCCGAGCGTTGCGGCTACGATTTTACGACATTGCGCGGCGTCGCCAATATCGACATCATGATTCCCAGTCCCCTGGAGGCTGAGTTGCAGAAGAAACGGGACCAGCCCTCCGCGTTCTATGTCGCCGAGAGCAATCCCCGCTGGACCAACTATACCGATGCCATCCTCAACATTATCGGGGCCAATCGCCTGCAGCCCACCATCAACACTATGCGCTCCACCATTGGCAATCGCATCCAGGCCATCGACAAATACTACATTCCTAAACAGATCGATCCGCGCCAGTTACGCGCGCGCATCGCCGACAAGGATGAGGAGCTCAAGGCCAGCGGTACCCGCATCATCTGCCGCATGGCCAAACATCCCATGGGCATCATCTTCGCCGGCGACATCGAGCACGCCAAGCACGAACTGACCGGCATCGTCCAACGCATGGCCGAAGCCTGAAAGGAATAGGAAGATTTAGTGCTCTACATTCAGACCATGGGCAAGAAACTGACGTAGATTGGTGGCGATGCGCTGCTGACTGAAACCGAGCTCATGGCGTTGATAGTGGTAGAAGCCGACGTCGAGCGGAGCGAGTACAACATCGACGACATACTCCAGGTCCTGCTCGGCCAGCTCGTGTCGCATGACGCCTCGCGTCAGCAAAACCAGAAAGAGCTGGCGCAGCCAGCGGTAAAAGGGGCTATGATAGGATTGTCTATGATAGTTGCCGTTGGAAGCGTCCAGCATCGCGCCAAGCAGAGACGCGTTCTCTTCCGTATAATCGATAAGCTGCTGCAAAATCGCGTTGATCTGTTCAAATACCGGTGCACCTTCAGCATCTGTGCGCTCCAGATAAGCAAGGACGCCGGTCTGAAAATGCACACAGCTCTCCTCCAGTAACGCCTGGCAGAGCGCTCCCTTATGGGCGAAGCGCCGGTAGAGGGTCCCCTGTCCCACCTGCGAGACACGCGCGATCTGGTACATACCCACCTGATCAACCCCCTGCTCAAGAAATAAATGCCGGGCGACCTGCAAGATATGTCGCCGGTGCTCGGCGGCATCCCTCCTCTCCGTCACAGTAGCAAACGATAACACGGAAGGATAAGGAGGCAGGTCGCCGCCTTTCTGCTCACCCATCTTTTTTCTCCTGGTCTACATCGATGGGTGGCCGTCAATTTTTTGCACAGAGAACCGCACCGAAAAAAACGAACATGCTTCCGTAGGTTCGGCCCTTGCGGCCGATTTCTCCTCGCCGCATGAACATGCATCTCACATACGTTTCCGTGGTCCTCGCGTTTGGTGGTCATGGTCGTGCGTGGAGAGGAAATCGGCCGCAAGGGCCGAACCTACTAGGCATTCTGTGTTTCTTTTCGCCGTGTCTCCTTGCAAAAAATTGACGTACACCCTACATCGATCTTCATCTTGACAAGTGGACACATGTCCACTATGCTAGAACAAGAATATAAGCGGACATGTGTCCACATAAATGTAAGCTAAAAAAGTCATAATACAAACCCATCAAGTACAACTTACCTGGTTATAGTATCGCATCAGATCGCTACGGCAGACTACTATGGGCGAGAAAGAGAGAATGACCATGACGGTCGAGGCCACCAGTAATTCGAACATCCCCCCGGGCCGCGTTCCCGGCATTGCCAATGCGCTATTAAAAGTCGTGCTGCGTAGTCCGCTGCATCGCATGGTGAGCTCACAGCTTATGCTCATCACCTTCACGGGTCGCAAGAGCGGCAAGCAGTATACGACGCCGGTGGGTTATATGCAGGATGGCGAGCACATCACCCTGTTCACAGACCACCAGTGGTGGCGCAATCTGCGTGATAACGCCCCGGTTTCGGTAGTGGTCAAGGGCAAGACCTATCAGGGAAGCTCCAACGCGATCCTGGACAAAACCATCACCGAACAAGAAATGCAGCGGTATCTTGGTCGCCTGCCGAACGCGGCGCGCGCCTTCCAGGTCCAGAAAAACTCCTCTGGGGAGCTTGATCGTAGCGCCATGCACGAAGCGGCCCAACGCTTCACCATGATGCGCATCGATCTCCACCAATCCTAAACCTAAAGTACGCTACAGCGATAATAGGGCCATACACTGGCAGAAGGATTTGTCATGTTTATCATCACGGGACCCACAGGAAATGTGGGATCTGAAGTTGTGCGTCAGCTAATGAAGCACGACCCTCCTCTCCCATTCCGCACAGTCTCACGCCGTCCAGAAATCATCCAGGCAGAGTTTGAACAGGCGATAGAGAGCGTCAAGTTCGACTTCGCCGATCCCTCAAGCTGGTCAACCGCCCTCGAGGACGTGCAAATACTGTTTCTGGTCCTCTCGCAGGGATCTCCCAACGCGGCACGCACCCGGACTATTCCATTCATCGACGCGGCGATCTCCGCCGGTTGCCAGCATATTATCTTCCTCTCAGTACCCGTCGGAGGTACTCTAAAGCTGGTCCCACACTATACAATTGAACGCTACCTGGAGCGATGTAGCATCGCCTATACCATTCTGCGTCCCGGCTACTTTATGCAGAACTTTATCCGCAAAGCGCCCACGCATGGTATCGATATCGCCACACGCCATGAGATCTTTATCCCGGCGGGCAAGGGCAGCATGGCTCTGATCGATACGCGCGACATCGCCGAGATGGTGGTCAGGATCGCTGAACAACCGGCGCCACACAAAAATCGGGCCTACAACCTCACCGGGCCGCAACTGCTCAACTTCTTTGAGATCGCCAGCATCTTCAGCGAGGTTCTACAGACCCCTATCCGCTACACACATCCTTCGCTCCCCCGCTTCTGGTGGCGCATGCACCGGCGCGGGGTCTCACTCTTCCTGATCATCTTTATGTCGATTGAATACAGCGCCACCCGTCTGCACCTGGGAGAGGAGAAGACCGAGACGCTCCAGCAGATCCTCGGGCATCCCGGCACCACCCTCGCCCAGTTCATCCAAAACAACCGCCAGAGATGGATCACACAATCATGGACATAACAATGTTCAGCCTTGCCGGGCTTTACGCCTGCGTCTAAAGGCCAGTATGGTAAAGACGGTTCCAATCAGCCCGGTGACCGTGACCGGGATAAGTATGAAAGCGAGGCTTAGATTGGAACGGGGCGGCTCGTTGAACGTAATCTGCTGCTTATCCGGCGGGAAATACCAGCAGCTATACACGGTTCCGCGCTGGTACTGCTTGAGGATAGCTTGAGCAGAAGACGCGTCCTCCTGAGCATCCTGATAGACATCGGGTCCATTGACATCAACACTATCCTGGTCCGTATTCAACCTGACCGTATAATAGGGTCGATAGCCCAGGACATCCCAGGTATCATCGACGGTTTCCCATCTATCGGTGCTGGAGTTGTATTCCTCGTGGGAGCCGACAACTTTGGTGATCTTCTCACGCACCAGCCGGGTAGAGACAATCGTACAGCGACCCGGCTGAAAGGCGTTGGCATAAGCGATGCTGCCCAGGAAGGCGCCGAGGAAGAAGGTTGAAGCCAGCAGCCAGACCGCGCCCATCGAAAAGAAGAAGGCCGTGGAGCCACCTTTACGCAATAAACTGGCATGTTGCCGCTCCTGCCAGCTCACATCAACCAGCCTGCGCCGCTCTCGGCGTGCCCGAATAAACTGAGAGACGGCCATCACAGCGCAATAGATACCAAACACAAGCTCAATAATACCGATAATACCGAGCAAGACAAATACAGATAGAACGAGCCACTGGCCCATATATGCTCCTTTACGGTTACGGATAACCAGTTTTCCAACGATAGTTAACCAATTACCTCATCCATCCAAGAGCATAAACGAGCCATGCATGAAATTTTACAATGTGATTGCTAGCCCTCGTGGGCGTGATGCGCTATGATGATAGTATTCTGAAGCAAGAGAGAGGCTATTTAATGGAAGATAGATTAAAGCCCTGGAAAGTGCTGGGGAGTACGATTACGTATGAGGATCGCTGGCTGAAGGTGCGCTCGGATCGCTGCCAGAACGCTCACGGCCTGATCATTGAGCCGTATCATGTACTGGAATACTCGAACTGGGTCAATGTGCTGGCGGTCACGACGGAGGGACACGTGGTGCTGGTGCGCGAATACCGCCATGGCGCGGGCCGGATACTGGTCGGCCTGCCCGGAGGCGGGACCGAGCCCAGCGATGCCAGGCCCGTGGAGGCAATACAGCGCGAGCTGCTGGAGGAGACCGGCTATGGCGGCGGCCAGTTCTTCGAGGTGGGCCACAGCTACGCCAATCCCGCCAACCAGAATAATATTATCTGGTCCTTCCTCGCCATCGACGTGCAAAAAACCCACGAGCAATCCCTGGACGAGACCGAGGACATTGAAATCGTATTGCAGGATCTCGCCGAGTTCAACCGGCAGACATGGCGGGGCGGCTACGAGCTACAGGCCATGCACCTGGCCGCCATCGGACTGGCGACCCAGTTCATCCTGGCCAGCAGCCTGCCACAGCTCCAGCCGCTGCGACGCAGGCTGCTACAACAATACGACAATGCGCCTTATTCTTCGGATGAGAGCAGCGAGAGCCGCATTTCAATCAGTGAACGCGGTGAAGCCGGGACATAACCACCCAGATGAACGACCCCAGGCATCATGCTCTCCATTTCATCGCACAAGGCGAGCAGGATAGCCGCACACTGCTTCGCGGTTGAATATATTGGCTGATTGCTGGACTTGAGATATGGAGCTTGTTCGCCACGCCGCGCGGCCCTTACTTCTCCGAGCGCCCTTTCCAGGTCGAGCAGAGAGAAGTAGAAGAGCGGGAGCTTGTTTGCTACCAGGGCCCGCGCACATCCACAGGCAATGATCCAGAAGAAGCCCACCTGTGTCGATGCACGTTCAATACGCTGCTCCAGGCTCTCGGGCTCTGGTGTGGGCGGTTCAGGAAGACCAACTTTATCGAACAATAGGAGAGAAGGGTATTCGCGATAGGCTTTTGCCTGTGGAATCAACATCCAGTCGACGCTCTGTGCGGACTCCTGATAAACCACGTTGGTCAGGATGCCACCCATCTGGTTCGCGTGGGTATTACGCTCAAAGATGAGGCCCGGCGTTCCAAACTGTTGAAATAAGGCCAGGCGCTCGGCCGTTGTTTTCGCGCCGGTCTGCCAGGGAGTAGCACACAAAGACGCACTAAAAGCATCCGCTACCACGACGTACAGATCCAGATCGCTCAACCACGTCTGCTCCCCGCGTCCAAAGCTGCCGCCCAGCCACGCAGCCACAAAACGCTCATCATTTTGCAACACACGGGTAATCTGTCCCAATAGGGCGCTGCGCGCCTGCGCATACGCCTCTCTTTGAACCGACATGAATAAGTTCTCCTCGCTTTCTTTAACTATGACATCGAAACAGGGACATTGTTATAGAGACGCCGAAGAACGAAAACGGTAACTATATGCTATGAGGCATTGAAGGTTTTTCTGTGGCAATATACAAAGAAGCGGGCGTCTGTGCCCGCTTCTTTTCTTTGAGATGCATTTCACATGTGGAGCGGGGCTTTTACCCTTCCATTTTGGTGCGCTCGGGGCGGAAGGCCGGCATGCAGAGGGACCAGTATTCGCACTGGTCATCCTGGCTGGCGTTGCTGTAGATGACGCGCGTGCCACGGCCCACCAGGCAACTCTCGCCGGCGGCGACCTCGATGCGCTGTCCATCGGCCTCCACGGCCAGTACGCCCTTTACGCCGATCACTACCTCATCAAACTCGGCGATCTGCGCGGGCTCGCGCCAGGCGGCAGGCGCAAACATGTGCGCCAGGCTGAAGTCATCCTTCTTTGTATTTAAAACACCAAAGTGTTCATCGATGATCTTGCCATCCTCACGAGGGAAGATCGTGCCATGCTCTACTTTTTGTATCATAATGTCTAGATTACCTTTTCTTCGTATGCCTGACGGGCTTGCTCAACTTCATCCATATGTTCTTCAGCCCACTGTCTTAGGGCGGCCATAAGCGGGATCAACGTAACCCCCAACGGAGAAAGCGCGTATTCTACGGCTGGCGGGATAGTTGGCGTAATCGTGCGCGTCACAATCCCCCGTTGCTCCAGGCTGCGCAGTGTCTGCGTCAGCATCTTGTGTGAGATCCCTTCAATAGCACGCTCCATCTCATTGAAGCGCGTGGGCCGTTGCTCCAGCAGAGCAAAGATCATGGCGGTCCATTTATCGGCGATCAAGTCAAGCACCTGCCGCGAGGGACAATGAGCGATCAGCACACTATGGGGTGAAGACGGTTGAAGGGTTTTTTCCATGCCATCAGTATAGCATAACCGCGCGTCTCCAGGTTACTTCAAAGTGCGTACTTGTAGAGCTCCTGACAGAAGGCTATCTTATAGGTATCAAAGCAGACCAGTAAAAAGTAAGTAACAAATAAAAAACGGGAGAAGATACAATGATACAGCAGGATAAAAAAGATCTCGCTTCAGCTTTGGAACGGCGTAAGGTAGCTCTGGTCGTGGGGGCGCAGGGAGTAATCGGGCGCAACCTCATTAATTATCTGCTGACGCTTCCTGATTGGGATATTATCGGCCTGGCGCGCCGCGGTGGTGAGACAACCGAGCGCGTCCAATATATCGCGGTCGATCTACTTGATCGCGATGATAGCCAGGAGAAATTGGGAGAGCTGACACAGGTGACGCACATCTTCTACGCGGCATATCAGGATCGCCCGACGTGGGCCGAGCTGGTGCCACCAAACCTGACCATGCTCATGAACGTGGTGGAGGTGGTCGAGGCAGTTGCGCCGGGGTTACAACACATTAGCCTGATGCAGGGCTACAAAGTCTATGGCGCGCACCTGGGACCCTTCAAGACACCGGCGCGCGAGACGGATGCACCCCACATGCCTCCCGAGTTCAACGTCGACCAGCAGAACTTTCTTGAACAGCGCCAGCGAGGCAAAAGCTGGACCTGGTCGGCGATCCGGCCATCGGTGGTGGCGGGCTTCGCGCTCGGCAATCCAATGAATCTGGCGATGGTGATCGCGATCTACGCCTCGATCTCGAAAGAACTGGGCTTGCCGCTGCGCTTTCCAGGTAAGCCGGGCGCGTATCACTCGCTGCTCGAAATGACGGACGCCACGTTGCTAGCTCACGCAACCGTCTGGGCGGCCACTAACGAAACCTGCGCCAACCAGGCCTTCAACATCAACAACGGCGACCTCTTCCGCTGGAGCGAGATGTGGCCGAAAATCGCCCGTTTCTTTGATCTTGAGGTAGCCCCACCACTGCCAATGTCCCTCAACATCGTCATGGTCGATAAAGAGCCGCTCTGGCATGAGATGATAGAAAAATATAGGCTTGAGCGGCATTCATACCAGGAAGTGTCTTCCTGGAACTTTGGGGACGTGGTGTTCTCCTGGGACTATGACATGTTTGCCGATGGATCAAAGGCCCGCCGCTTCGGCTTCCATGAGTTCGTCGATACAGAGGCGATGTTCATGAACATCTTTGAAGATTTGCGCAGGCGCAGGGTTATCCCATAGCTGAAATAGCTTTACTCTGTAGAGGAAGGTGAGCGCCCCCGCACGGGCGTCCGCTGCACGGCCGCACTGGTTTTTTATAGTGGTGCAGGGGTGCGCGGATGCGCACCCCTGCACCACTATAAAAAGGACTCACAAGCAACGCAGGTGCGAAAGCTTATACAGGGCGCACTGGTTATTGTGAGTTGGTGCAGGGGGTGCGCATCCACGCCCCCTGCACCAACTCACAATAGATTTCTAAGCACCGTAGGTGTGAACCCCCATATAAACCTCATATGCTATACTTGCGTTAGTCTCAATTAATCAGATTACTTATTTTAAATACAAAGCGGATAGCATTGCCTGAAAGGGGGCGCCATGGATGTCACCTCGTCTTCACCGCGGACCGATACGCAGTCGCCAGGAGCCGGCTGGCTTTCAGATGATGAGCTTCAGGTTTTAGAGGCTATTTGTGAGACGTTCTTTCCTTCTCTGGACCCACCACCCGATAGCGACCAGTCTCAGGTGGCCTATTATCGCGCCAACGCCGGCGATCTGCACCTGGCGCTCTTGATCGCGGAGACGCTGGGTCGCGAGGATGAAGAGAGCCGGGCCGATGTGAAGCGTCTGCTGGCACTGCTGCGCAGCCCCGCCACCGGACTGCTGCTGGTAGGCAAGGGCCGTCCCTTCAGAGTGCTTCCCTTTGAGCAACGTGAAAAATATCTGCTGGCCATGGCCCATAGTCCCCTGGCACAGTTGAGACAGGGCTACCAATTATTTAAACGGCTCACGGGCTTCCTATTCTATGCCACATCCGATCCCCAGGGGCACAATCCCACCTGGGCCGCCATTGAGTACCATCCGGCCGATCCACCAGCAGCATCCACCGCGCCACGACGGCTGCAACCACTGGCAATACAAGAAGATACGACGCTGGAGTGTGACGCGGTCGTGATCGGTTCAGGTGCTGGCGGCGGCGTGGTGACGGGCGAGCTGGCGCTGGCGGGCAAGAACGTGATTGTGCTGGAGAAAGGCGGTTACCAGGACGAGTCCGACTTCACGCTGCAAGAGGCCCAGGCGATGAACGAGCTCTATCTCAAGCGCGGCCTGCTCAGCTCCAAAGACCTGGGCGTGGCGATCCTGGCCGGCAGCACGCTGGGAGGAGGTACCATCGTCAACTGGGATACCTCGTTCCGCACTCCACCGGACACCCTGGCCGAATGGGAGCAGTTGTCGGGTCTATCCGACGTGTTCACAGGCCCCGCACTGCAGGAGAGCTTTGCGGCGGTTGAGCGGCGCATCCAGATCAACACGGACAATAGCGCCCACAATCGTCAAAATCAGCTGCTCTATGAAGGGGCGCACGCCCTTGGTTATCATGCCGACAGCCTGCGCCGCAACGCGGTCGGCTGCGAGCAGCGCTGTGGCACCTGCGGCTTTGGCTGCCGCTACGGCTGCAAGCAGTCCACGCTGAAGACCTATCTGCAGGACGCCTACGAGCACGGCGCGCGCATCATCGTGCGCTGCAACGCCCAACGCGTCTTGATCGAACAGGGGCGAGCCACAGGCGTCGAGGCCAGCGTTTATGATCCAGCAACAAACACCACCAGGCGGTTGACGATACGCGCGCGCACCGTCGTGGTAGCGGCGGGCTCGATCCATTCACCAGCCATCCTGCTACGTTCGGGACTGAGCAATCCGCACATCGGGCAGCACCTGCACCTGCATCCAACCACCACCATCAGCGGGCGCTATCCCGAGCAAGTCTATCCGTGGCAGGGCGTGATGCAATCGGCCTACAGCGACGAGTTTGGACATCTCAACGGCGTCTACGGCTATAAACTGGAGGTGGCGCCAACGCATCCGGGCCTGCTGGGTATGGGCTCCCCCTGGCATTCCGCCCGCGATTATCGCGAGAACATGTCCTACGCGGCCTACCTGGCCACCATCATCATCCTGACGCGCGATAAGGGTGAGGGCAGGGTGACGCTGGACCGCCACGGGGAACCGGTCATCGACTATGTCACCTCTGTCTTTGATCGCCGCCATATCCTGCACGGACTAAGGCAGGCGGCCCGCGTCCACATGGCCGCTGGCGCCAGTGAGGTCACCTCCCTGCAAAGCAAGCGCACCCAGCTCACGCGTCCCCAACTGGACCAGTTGGGTGAGCGCGCCTGGCAGCAATTTGATCGCCAACTGGAACGCCACGGTCTGGGCGTCAACCACCTGATCATGTATAGCGCCCACCAGATGGGCACCTGCCGCATGGGCAAAGATCCCGCTCAGGCGGTGACCGACGCCCACAGCCAGGTCCATGGCGTCCAGGGACTCTTCGTCTGCGACGGCAGCGTCTTTCCGGCCGCCAGCGGCGTCAATCCCATGCTCAGCATCATGGGGCTGGCCCACCAGGCCGCGCAATACATCAAAACCATCATGTAAAAACACACCAACGTAGGTGCCGGAGCAAATCTTAATACGTTCAACTTAAGGCCGTGCAAAACGAGAGAAAAATCACAGTACGTGCGGGGCTTGCCCCCGCTTGTTTGCTTCTCAAAAGGAAAGGCCCCTTCAAAGCGATCAAGGACGGTTTGCATGCGATGCATCACACTCTTTCTGTTGCTTTTTCGAGCGGCGAGGGAACAAGCGGGGGCAAGCCCCGCACGTACTGTGGTTTCTTTTCTTGCCGCTTGCTCTTAAGTTGAACGTATTGAGGACAAGCCCGGCACCTACGGTTACATTTGATTTGCAAAATGAACGACATACCTCACGCGACATTGAGAATCTGATCCCTATGCGGACGAAATTTGACCACTTTTCATGGGATACTCTCAATAGAACATATATTATTGTGAGGAACGATGAAAGGGAACAGTAATGTCCACACAGCCTTTTAAGACTCTTGTCCTCGACCTGTTGCAGCGGGGTCATCATGATGAAGAAGTTTTTGTGCAGGACCTCAGTGAGAGCGAACGGACCGCCAGCGGGACGTGGGAGCGCTGGGCTGCCAAAGATCACCTGGCCCATCGGAACTTCTGGCGCAGGAATCTCATCAGGAAGCTGACGGCTGTCTTGCAGCATCAAGAACTGGCGCAGGACGAAGAGGACGAGGAAAAGCTCAATGCGCAGAATTTCGCGCAACAGCAGCGTCCCTGGTCAGACATTCTTGCCGAGTCTGAACAGACCTACGCCGAACTCATCGCGCTGACCGAACAGCTTAGCGAAGAAGATCTGACAACTCCCAATCGCTTCCCCTGGTTCATGGGAGAGCGACCACTGTATGTGGCCTTCCTGGGCAGTTGCTACGAGCACGAGCAGGAACACCTGGCGCAGTACTACTTCGACCATGACAACCTCCCGCGTGCCATCGAGATCCGCGAGCGTTGCGCCAATCACATCCTGCAGACGCAGGTAGTGCCGGATTGGATCAAAGGTTACTTCCTCTATAACCTGGCCTGCTTCTACACGAAGTTGAAGCAGTTTGACAAGGCATCTACCCTCTTACAGCAAGCTCTCACGCTCGCTCCTCGCCTTCAGGAGCTCTCACAGAGCGATCCAGAACTGGCCGCGCTACGCGATGCGCAAAAATAAATAATATTCCTTCCATGATATCCCCTTGACAAAGCAGGGGGATTCGGGTTACTATATCAGCAACGGATATATCCGTTGCTGATATAGTAATTTAAAACGGAGGTGGGAACAATCAAGACCAATCACAGGGAGCCAGAAGAGTTGCTCCCATTGACGCCCGCGGTCTTTCACATCCTGCTCGCGCTCAGCGATAAGGAGCGCCACGGCTACGGCATCATGCAGGAGGTGGCCTGGCGCACCAATAACCAGATGCATATGGGACCGGGTACCCTCTATGGCTCGATCAAGCGCATGATGAAGGATGGGTTGCTGGAGGAATCCGGCTCACGACCCGATCCTGAGCTCGATGATGAGCGCCGCCGCTACTACCGCCTGACCGACTTCGGACAGCGCGTGGTACGGGCTGAGGCCAGGCGGCTAGCCAATCTGGTGCAGATCGCGCAGGTGAAGCATCTGATACAAGGAGAAGCGTAACATGGCGTCATTCCACTGGATGCAATCCTGGTCCGAACGGCTCTATCAATGGCTTCTCCTGGCGTATCCATCCGAGTTCAGGCGCGAATTTGGTCAGGAGATGGCGCAGGCCTTCCGCGATTGCTGCCGGGAGGAGTTACGAGCGGGCGGGATTCCTCGACTCATCCCTCTCTGGGGCACCGTCTTTTATGATTTTATGAAAAGTGTATCCATCGAACATCTTCTCAATGTAAAAAATATGTTTCTACACGACAAGGAGTACAGCATGCTCAATGCACCGTTACAGCTACAGGTCGCGCAGCTTACTGACATCGGTCGTAAACGTCCCTCCAATGAAGATAACTTGATTACGGTATTACCCGAAGACCATTCTATTCTAGAGCAGAAGGGTGCCCTCTTTGTGGTCGCCGATGGCATGGGCGGCCATTCATATGGCGAGATTGCCAGCCAGATAGCGATCGACCAGATCCGTGAAGTCTACTATCAAGATACGTCCTCCGATATTCCCACCGCGTTAACCAACGCCATCAAGCAGGCCAATGCCGCCATCTATCAGGAGGCGCATAGCAAGCCATCCCCCGATAATAAAGGTACCGGCATGGGCACGACCTGCGTGGCTGCGGTGATTAAGGATCGGACCCTCTATATTGCCAATGTAGGAGATAGCCTGGCCTACCTTATCAATGATCAGGAGATTCGGCAGCTGGCGGAAAATCACTCATGGGTGGTGGAGCAGGTGCGCCTGGGCCTGATGAGCGAAGAGGATGCGCGTACCAGCGAGAAGCGCAACGTCATTACGCGCGCCCTGGGTACCAAGGAAGAGGAAGAGGTCTCCCTGACCACCACGGATGCGCAGCCGGGAGATACACTGGTGCTGTGTACCGATGGTTTACACGGGCCGGTCTCGGAGGACGAGATGCGCGAGATCGTCACCGCATATCCACCCGAGGAGAGCACGAAACGGCTGATCGAGCGCGCCAACGAAAGTGGTGGACTCGACAACATCACGGCTATCGTGATCAAAATCTCATAGTTTCAAGACGTTTACAATCAAAAAGAGGCCAGCCGATTGCTCGACTGGCCTCTTTCCGTTACTTTAATAAAAAGGATACCTACTAGTAGCGGCGATCGCGATAGCCACCACCCTGGCCACGACGATCCTGATAGCCGCCGCCGCGATTGCCACCGCCGGCGGGACGCTCACGCGCCTCATTGACGGTAATAGTACGGTTGCCTAAAGTGGTACCATTCAACTGATCGATAGCGGCACGAGCCTGCTCATCATCCTCAAATTCGACAAAGCCAAAACCCTTGCTGCGGCCGGTATCACGATCAGTGATCACGGTTGCAAAGGTCACTGTGCCGATCTGTCCAAATACCTCACGCAGTTCCTGCTCATCGGTCTGGTATGGAAGTCCACCAACATAAAGTCTCATTTTGTACGCTCCTGCGCTGACATCGCCTCTCAGATTGACGCTCGAAGAAACCATTTCTCACAGAAGCGCTACAATTCTCTTTCTGATGTCATACATCACTTATAACACACTCACGAAATATTCTATTCCCTGATTCCCCAGATTTTTTCAGAAATTAAAAATTTATGATTACTGTTTTTAGAGATGGCGCAACACAACGGCGGGTGCATCCGCATCCGCCGTTGTGTTGCGCCATCTCTAAAAAACAAACGAACTTTTGTTTGAGGGCAATCTTGCGTTATGATCATACTATTCATCCAAAAAAATCAGAAGAGAAAACGCACTCTGAGGAGGATTGAGCATGCCAGCAGCATTGACTATGGAAGGGCTAGCAGCTTTTCTGGATAGCTATCTCGGCGCGGAACGCTTTCCCAGCGATGAACATGGAATCTACCATGCGGGAAGCCGCACCATAGAAAGTCTGGGGCTGGCCATCGAGCCCTGGCCAGCCATTGGACAATGGGCGCAGGAGCAGGAGCTTGATGCCATCTTTCTGCATCGTCCCTGGCATGTCAGGCTGCAGACGTTACCAGCCGGTGTGGGAATTCTCGCCTACCACCTGGCGTTCGACCTCGGCCTGACACTGGGATATAATCCACGGCTGGCGGAGATCCTGGGGATGCACAACGTGGTCCCCTGCGTGTTTCGTGAGGGCATCGCGTACGGCATGCTGGGAGAGATCCCACCCACACCCCTCAAAGTGCTGATCAATGACCTGACCGCTATATTTGGGCATCCACCGGCCATCACGCCCGAATACACCAACAGTGTGCAACGCATCGCGGTCGTGGGAGCGATGAACGACGCCTCTATCCATGAGACCGCTGACCTGGGAGCGCAGGTATACATCACTGGACAATTTCGCCAGCCCGCCCGCGCCGCTGCCCAGCAGACCAGAATGACCGTCGCCACCATTGGTCATGCTATCTGCGAGCAACGGGGCCTGCGTGACCTCGGCAGCCTGCTCAGTGAACATTGGCCACAGTTAAAGATCGTGTATCCATAGCCAGCTACGACCAGAGCGATCCGTGTAGCTGTCCTCACACCAACCAGCAAGGCCAGCGTATGCTATAATGCTTACCATACCAAAACATGTAGCCCTTACATATTTATCGGCAGTAAATAGCTTAACGCTGCAGATATTTAGCCTCTAAACGAAAGAGACAATCCATGTCAACAGAGCCATCGGATCGTAGCGAACTTCTGATCGCGCTGGAACAGGCCGGTCGCAAATATAGTGAAAGTTCGATCCTCTTCCACCAGGCCATCGCGGACTCCTTGAGATTGAACACGACCGATCTTAAATGTCTGGACCTGGTCAGGGAGTCAGACGGTCTGACGCCAGGTCAACTGGCAAAGTTGATGGGACTGACGACCGGTGCCGTTACCGGCATCGTCGATCGCTTAGAAGCGGCGGGCTACGCCCAGCGCAGGCGAGACAGCATCGATCGACGCAAAATCAGCATCCACGCCCGGCCAGAACAGATCGCCGCCAGACTTAACCCCATCTTTACCTCGTTCCAGCAGGCCATGGCCAGCGAGTTCCAGGCAGCCTACAGCGACCAGGAAATGGCCCTGATCCTCGATTTTGTGCGGCGCAGCAGCCGCGTCCTGCAAGCCGAAACCAGGAAGATGCAACAGCAGGAACAAGAATCATAGCTACTTCTGACATTTTGCCATTATTAGTGCTGGCGGCGGGCAAACAGCTCCGCCTCTCGCTGTGTCTGCCAGTTGCAGATCGCTTCCAGATCGGCTACGGGCTCCTGCGTGTAGGGCAGGGTGTGCAGGTAGCCGGGAGGGCCATACTCGGGCGTCAGGGTCGAGATCTGCATGCCCTGCCGCTCCTGCTCGTCCCAGATGATGCTCCACCAGCGCTCATGGGCCTCGACGTAGGGCAGGTACTCGGGGGCGCGCGGATCTGGTACCTGCGGTCCCTCCTCATAGCCTACGCGCGCGTGCAGGTGGATGCAGCAGCTGGCGCACAGGCGCACCACATCCAGTTGATCATCGATCAGGCGCTCGCCGACGCAGACCCAGTGGCTCAGATCGCAGCACAGCTTGAGTCCCTCAACACGCTCCAGAACCTGCGCAGTAATGCCGGGATAGAAGAAGACGCGCCCGCGATGGGTCTCGTGCGCCACCGCGATACCGGCGTCGGCCTCGATCTTCAACGCTTCACGATAGAAGCGCAGACTCTGATCGAGGCTCCACAGATCCTTACCGCTATGGCAGTTGATCTTTGCAGGCTGGAACGGTGCAGCCTGCTCGACCTGCTGGCGGAACGTAGCCAGGTGTTCCTCCACGCTGGCGCCGCTGGTGAAGATCTGTGGAATATAGCCCAGGCCGTGCTCTTGCAGCAGATCCTGGAAGTGGGACACCTGTCCCGGCTCGGGCAATCCAGTTTCAATCGCGGCATAGCCCTGCGCCTTGATGCGCGGGAAGGCCTCTTCGTGGGTGCCACCTATTCCCCACAGGTGACGAACAAGCTGTAGCTGCATAATATATACATTCTCCTCTATACAGGATCTGATCGTTCAACAGGATTATTCGGTGCCGCCAAAGGATGAGAGCGCGCCGGTCATGGCGATCTCGGGCTCACCTTTGTCCGATTCCACCCAGACACCACAGGGGCCGCCCTCACTGCTATAGTTCAGGTCCAGCGTAGTGCCATCCATGCGATAGATCGGCTTCATATACTTTGTCACCGTCTCGGCCTCGCCGGAGATGTAGTGACCGATCAGCGCGCGGCGGAAGCGATCGCTGGAGGTATTGGGATAGCTGCCATGGACCAGTGTACCACCAAAGAACAGCACATCGCCCGGCTCCATGATCACGGATTGCACGTTCTGCGTCTCAGGAAGAGGTACCGCGATATCAGAGAAGCTCTCTTTGGTATCGGCCTTAGTGGTACAGAGGAGCGGCCACTTCTGACTACCGGGAACGACCTTCATGCAGCCGTTTTCCTCGTCACAGGGATCGAGGGCCATCCAGGCCGCCATGCAGGTGCCCGGTTTGGCGCGCAGGAAATAGTTATCCTGGTGCAGCGCCTGGCCACGCGCCTTGGGAGGCTTAAAGTACAGCATAGTCTGCACCGCGTACGGCTCGCGTCCCAGCAGTCCGGTCAGCACGTTATTGATGCGCTGATCGGTCAGATACTGCAGACCATCGGCATCCCAGTGGTGCATATGAATCATGCGCGGATAGCGCTTCAACGGATCATCATTTTCAGGATCAGCCCCAACCAGGTCTCCAGGATAGCTGCCTTTCAGGCGCAGATCCATATAGTGATCCCGGTAATGCGCGACTTCCTCGGGACTGAACAGCTGCTTTACCACCACATAGCCATTTTCATCAAAGAATTGTTTGACTTCATCGGCGATCATATTCTTTTTATCCTTTCACTCTATCCTATTGCAAGATGCATATAATCTTGTGATTGATATGTAAAGAATAACCCGAAATGAGGGGAATGTGGATAGCCAGGATTGTCTGAATGTGTCTCAGATTCTCATCTTTGCTGGCGCAAGGTCAATAAAGATGGAAAGAGAAGATGCCAGGACCGCGCCACTGCGCGGTCCTGGCATCTTCTCTTTCCATCTTGTTTAGACTGTTTCGTGTTGATAGAGAGGAGATTTGTCGGTGCTCACCAGGGGTGTTTGCTCGGCGCGGCGTTTGCGCCAGGGCCACTCGACCTGCATGCAGAGGTAGCAGATGACGGAGTAGAGGCCGGCGATGATGGTGGTGTGCAGCAGGGCAACCATCAGTTGAGCTCCGCTTAAGACGGTGGCCATGCCGCTCAGGGCCTGTAGGGAGACCAGCACAAACGCCCACAGGCTGCCCCAGATCAGGTCGCGTCGATCACGGGCGACGCGAATTATGACGACCATTAAGGCCAGCAGCAAGAACCAGATGCTGGCCGCCGAGTAACGGTGCAGGACCTGAATGCCCGGAGCGGTCAGGAAGCTGGGAACATAGGTCGAGCCACAGGTTGGGAATTGCTGTCCACAGGCCAGGGTGGCCGAGGCGTGACCCACCAGCGCACCGGTATAGACAACGAGATAGGTATAGGCCGCCAGGCACCACACCACGATCTGTATCCACTTGGAGACCGGCGCGACTTGCTGCGCCGTACGCTCGGGCTGTCCAGGGACAAGCTTCTGCATCTGCATGATGCGCATGGTCAGCAGGATCACGCTGGCGAATGAGATCAGCGAGAAGCCAAAGTGCAATGAGAGTAGCCCCTCTTTGGCGTAGGTGCCCTCGTAGACCACGGTCAACGCGCCCAGAATCGCCTGCAAAACGACAAAGAAGAGGCTCATAAAGCCAAATAACTTGATTCGGAAGTCGCGGCGATAGGTCCACCAGGACCAGGCCACCAGCACAAAAATCAAGAATGAATCCGCCCCCGACATGATACGGTGGCTATATTCATAGACGGTAGTAATCGGTAATGATTCTGGGATCAACTGCCCATGACAAAATGGCCAGGAGTTCCCACACCCCTGCCCCGAGTCAGTCTGGGTAACAGCCGCGCCCAGGAGCAACATTATGTAAGCCCCAAATGAGGTTATAATAGCTAAGATGCTCATCAAACGATGCTTCAACAAGTTATGATCCTCCATGAGAAAAATTAAGAAATAGCATATCTACATCTCTTTTTTGTTCGTCTGCTGCGCACGGAAACATGCCTTGCGAGGATCAAAGCCCCTCTGCCACATCTACCATCGCTCTGCTACATGCTCACAACGATACCAGCCGATGCTCTTTCTTAATCGTAGCCTTCTACTATTATAGGGGATATTTGGCATCTGTGCCATGTGTCTTTGTCAACAGGTAAATTGGGGAGGTGCAGCGGGGGCAATTGCCCCCGCTGCACCTCCCCAATTTACCTGTTGACAAATTATGCTCGACCATTTACACTTGATAGTAAACGTTTTCTATTTACATGGGGAAAGATTTTTACCGGTGAAAAGAGGTTAGTATATGCAGATGGCCGTTGGTCATATTCGAGCACTGACCCGTGATCAGCGCAATGCTTTGGTTGCGAGCTTTCTGGGTTGGACGCTGGATGCCTTCGATTATTTTATCCTCGTCTTTTCGATCCCGTATATCGCGCGCGATTTTCATGTTCCGATCCCTGCCGTGACGGTGGCGGTCCTGCTGACGCTGGCGATGCGTCCGGTAGGGGCCTTTCTCTTTGGGATTATGGCCGATGCCTATGGCAGGCGTTCAGCATTGATGATCGATATCATCTTATTTTCGCTGCTTGAACTGCTCTCAGGCTTTGCGCCGTCGTTAACGATTCTGCTGGTGCTGCGGGCGCTGTTTGGGATCGCCATGGGTGGCGAGTGGGGTGTGGGAGCCTCGCTGGCGATGGAGACGATACCCGATGAGTCGCGTGGCTTCTTCTCGGGCGTCCTGCAGAGTGGCTACGTCTTTGGTAACCTGCTGGCGTCGGCGGTCTTTGCCATCTTCTTTCCACTGGTTGGCTGGCGCGGCATGTTCATTATCGGCGCACTGCCGGCGGTCCTGGTGATCTTCATCCGCCTTGGTGTCAAGGAGTCACCGACCTGGGAGCGGGAACGCGAGGTGCGTCAACATCGGGAGCGTCGGGCCGAACGCAGCATCTGGACGGCGATCTGGAGAAATTTCCCGCTTTTTATCTACCTGGTGGTCCTGATGACGGCCTTTAACTTTATGAGCCATGGGACGCAGGACCTCTATCCCACCTTCTTGAGCGTGCAGCATAAGCTGTCCCCGCAGACCGTGGGTACCATCGGCATCATCTATAACGTTGGCGCGATCATCGGCTGCATCATCTTTGGTACCTATTCACAGCGCATCGGACGCAAGCGCGCCATTATTATCGCCGAGGTGATCGCCCTGCTGCTGATCCCGCTGTGGGCGTTCGCGCCCTCGCTCTTTCTGCTGGGGCTGAGCGCGTTCTTGATGCAGTTCGTGATCCAGGGCGCCTTCGGCGTGATCCCGGCCCACCTGAACGAGCTATCACCGGGCTCGGTCCGTGGCACGTTTCCCGGCCTGACCTACCAGTTGGGGAACCTGTTTGCTTCAGCCAACACGACCATTCAGGCCGGGATCGCCGTTGCGAATGGCGGCAATTATTCGCTGGCGCTGGCCCTGGTGACGGCGATCGCACTGGTCGTGACCATCGTGGTCACCGCGCTCGGCAGAGAGGCGCGCGATATGAACTTCGCGGGGGAGCCAATCGAGGCCGTCCAAGCGAAAACACTGATAACAGCCGAGGGCAAAGATTAACTATCACGGTTATGTGACAGAATACTGGTGGTTATCGCAATACAAGAAGGAGAGGTAAAAAAATCATGGCTACGCAAAGAATAGGCATCATTATGAATGGTGTCACGGGACGCATGGGAACCAATCAACATCTGGTTCGTTCGATCGTGGCGATACGTGCGCAGGGTGGGATCGTCCTGCCCGGCGGCGATACGCTGATGCCAGATCCCATTCTGGTGGGACGCTCCGAGCATAAACTGCGGACACTGGCCGAGGACCACGGCATCGAGCGCTGGAGCACGGACCTGGACGCCTGCCTGGCTAATGCCGAGGATACGATCTATTTCGATGCCCAGACCACCACGCGCCGTGCCGAGGCGATCCGCGCGGCCATCCAGGCGGGCAAGCATATCTATTGTGAGAAACCCATCGCCACCGATACCGCGACGGCGCTGGAATTGGCCCAGATGGCCGATCGCGCCGGGGTCAAGCATGGCGTGGTGCAGGATAAGCTCTTCCTGCCCGGCCTGCTCAAGCTCAAGCGCGTCATTGATAGCGGCTTCTTCGGACGCATCCTGTCGGTGCGCGGCGAGTTCGGCTACTGGGTCTTTGAGGGTGACTGGCAGACTGCCCAACGTCCCTCCTGGAACTACCGCAAGGAAGAGGGCGGCGGCATCATCGTCGACATGGTCTGCCACTGGCAATATGTACTCAGCAATCTTTTTGGCCGCATCACCGGCGTCTCCTGCCTGGGAACGACCCATATCCCCGAGCGCGTTGACGAGCAGGGCCAGTCCTACGCCAGCACGGCCGATGACGCAGCCTATAGCACCTTCGGGATCGAAAATGGCATCATCGCCCACTTCAATTCCTCCTGGGCGGTACGCGTCTACCGCGACGAGTTGCTGAGCATCCAGGTGGACGGCACCCACGGCAGCGCGGTCGCCGGTCTGCGCGAGTGCAAAGTGCAGAGCCGCGTCAACACGCCGCGCGCCGTCTGGAATCCCGATGTGCCCAATCCCATCAATTTCCGCGAGAACTGGATGGATGTTCCCGATAATGGTACCTTCGAGAACGGCTTCAAGGCGCAGTGGGAGCTCTTCTTGAGACATGTGGCTCTTGACGAGCCGTTCCGCTGGAATCTATATGAGGGAGCCAAAGGCGTACAGCTGGCGGAGCTGGCCCTGCAATCCTGGGCCGAGCGCCGCTGGCTGGATATCCCGCAGCTCGCCGGCACGAAGGAGGCGTAAGCGATGGCCAGAAAACTGCTATTTCCCGCCGAAGACGGTACACTGCTCACGTACAGCGCCGGAGAAGCCAGTCCGTTTCCAAAGACGGCCCCGGTGCCGCGCAGCCGCGTGGCCTATGCCGCTGCCCATGTGGTGCTGGATGCACAGGCGTCCGAGCCCGAACAGATCGATTGGGAGGCCACGCTGGCCTATCGCCACCATCTGTGGTCACTGGGATTGGCCGTGGCCGAGGCGATGGATACCTCGCAGCGCGGCATGGGACTGAGCTGGGCGCAGGCGCAGCAGTTGATCCAGCGCTCGATCGGTGAGGCACGCGCCCAACCGGGAGCACGCGTCGCCTGTGGGGCCGGAACCGACCAGCTGGCGCCATCCTCATCGGTCACGCTTGAACAGGTCAGGCAGGCCTACGAGGAGCAGTGCGGCTTCGTCGAGTCCGCTGGCGGGCGCATCATCCTGATGGCTAGCCGCGCCCTGGCCGCCTGCGCGCGTACGCCAGAAGACTATATGCAGGCCTACGACCACATCCTCTCACAGGTGGCGCAGCCGGTGATCATCCACTGGCTAGGGGACATGTTTGATCCCGCACTGGCCGGTTACTGGGGCTCATCCGACGTGGACGCGGCCATGGAGAGCTGCCTGGCGATCATCCAAAGCCACGCCACAAAGGTCGATGGCATCAAAATCTCGTTGCTGGATGCCGAGCGGGAGATCAGCATGCGCCGCCTGCTCCCCGAGGGCGTCAAGATGTATACCGGCGACGACTTCAACTACGCCGACCTGATGCTGGGGGATGAGCAGGGACATAGCCACGCGCTGCTGGGCATCTTCGACGCCATCGCGCCCGCCGCCTCGGCCGCCCTGCAGCAGTTGGACGCGGGCAACATCGAACGATATATGGAGATACTCGCCCCGACCGTGCCTCTGTCGCGTCATATCTTCCAGGCACCCACCTATAACTATAAGGCCGGCATTGTCTTCCTGGCCTACCTCAACGGTCACCAGGACCACTTCAAGATGGTGGCGGGACTAGAAAGTGCGCGCTCGCTGCCGCACCTGGCGCGACTGTTTGTGCTGGCGGACCAGGCCCGGCTACTGGTTGATCCAGATCTGGCTAGCGAACGCATGCGCACCATCTTGCTCCAGGCCGGCATCGAACAGGAAGGGGAGGCATTCTGATGACACAGCAACACGAGCTACACGATCTGACACGCTTAAGCCTGAACCAGGCCACCATCGACCAGTGGGATGCGCGGACCGCCATCGAGGGCTGCCTGCGTGCCGGGATTCCCTGGATCAGCTTATGGCGCGACAAGGTGGCCCGCACCGGACTGGCTGAGACGGCGCGTCTGGTGCGCGAGACCGGCATCCAGGTCTCCAGCCTCTGTCGCGGTGGCTGGTTTCCAGCCGCCACGGCAACCGAACGCCAGGCCCGCATCGATGATAACAAAAGAGCCATCGAGGAGGCCGCCGAACTACAGACGAAGGTGCTGGTGCTGGTGTGTGGTCCCGCCGCCGATCGCGATATCCAGGCCGCGCGGGGAATGGTCGAAGATGCCCTGACGCAGATCCTACCCTTCGCCCACCAGCATGACATCTCGCTGG
This sequence comes from Dictyobacter halimunensis, assembly GCF_036245075.1. NCBI lineage: Bacteria > Bacillati > Chloroflexota > Ktedonobacteria > Ktedonobacterales > Dictyobacteraceae > Dictyobacter > Dictyobacter halimunensis. Next base: position 2,483,562 of record NZ_BSRI01000001.1, on the reverse strand, counting down.
GTATCGAGCCGCTGCATCCCGTGTATGCCGCCGACCGCTCGGTCATCACCAGCCTGGCAGAGGCCAACCAGATCGTCGAAAAGTTCAACGACTCGCACCTGGGGGTCGTCATCGACGCCTTCCACGTCTGGTGGGACGTCGCCGTGTATGAGCAGATCGCCCGTGCCAGCGGCCACATCCTCGGCTTCCACGTCAGCGACTGGCTGGTCCCCCTGCCCGACGTCCTGATGGGGCGCGGCATGATAGGCGACGGCGTCATCGAGCTGCGCAAGCTGCGCCAGGCTGTCGACGCCGCCGGCTACCAGGGTCCCATCGAGGTCGAGATCTTCAACCGGGCCATCTGGAACCTGCCCGGCGACGACGTACTCGATATCATGAAGCGCCGCTACCTCGAACACGTTTAAAGAAAGACGAGCACGCCCCCGCCAGCCTGACAGAAAAATGGAACATTCTGTCACTTTTAGATGATCTCAGCCGTGTCAGAGGGAAGTAAAAAGTAGGGAAAAGGAAGGAAGAGGATGTCGCTCGAAACACGTCTGAACGATAGAACTGGTGAGGACACCGATACACAAAGAACGAACTCTACCGCCATCATTGCTAAATGGGTCAGGAGATGTGGAATTCCGCTGTCGATCCTGGCATGGGTGGCGGTGGTCGCTCTGGTCCTGTGGGGTGCCGGGCATGTGGCGCGCACGCTGCTGCTGCTGGCGATTGCGGCCTTGCTGGCCTTTGCCATCGCGCCCATGGTCAAGATATTCCAGCGGGTAATGCCACGTTTCCTGGCTATCCTGATCGTTTATTTGCTGGTGCTTGGTGGCATCAGCCTGCTACTCTACCTGGTCGTGAGTACAGCGATTCATCAAGGAATATCGCTCGCTAAGCAGGCGCGCGATCTGTTTGGGCCTGGTGGACAACAGCAGTTGCGCGCATTAGAGCAACCACTTATCTCATTAGGAATTTCCGCCGACCAGCTAAATGCGCTGCCGCAACAGATTTTTTCACGCGTCGGTGGCGCGGCCAGTAGCGCAGTACCAATTCTATTGAGCTTTTTTGACTTCCTGCTGGATACGATTATCATCGCGGTCATGAGCATCTACCTGCTCATCGATGGCGGAAGGATAAATGGTTGGCTGCGCACCCATATGCCAGTGATGGAGCGTAACCGCGTCAACTTTCTGCTCGATACCCTGCAACGCATTGTAGGAGGATATATTCGTGGGCAGTTGCTTCTTTCTACGCTGATCGGTCTGCTGGTCGGCATTGGCATGACGCTGTTTCACGTTCCCTACGCCGTCTTACTGGGCGTGCTGGCGTTTATCCTGGAATTCATCCCTGTACTGGGCACACTGGTCTCGGGCGCCATCTGCGTGCTGCTGGCGCTGACCCAGGGCTGGCTGATCGCGCTGGGAGTGCTGGCATACTTTATCGTTGTGCATGTGCTTGAGGGCGATATTGTCGGACCACGCATCGTAGGTAAGGCCGTCGGACTCCATCCGGTGGTGTCGCTGGCGGCCCTGGTCGCTGGCGCGGAGCTCTTCGGCATCTGGGGAGCCCTCTTCGCATCACCAGTCGCAGGCGTCATTCAGGCGATCATCATCGCCCTGTGGTCCGAGTGGCGCTCACGCCATCCCGACCAATTCCCTGGAGAGAAAGAACTCGCCGAGCAGACCAATGAGAATGCCGCCAATAAGCCGATAGATTCCCCACGGGAAGATTCTTGAGACGCGGGAGGGAAAATATTAGATCATTGTCATTGCCGGGCAATCGCTGGGAAATTTTCTACAATCTCACCACATCAGAGTGAACCACTACACAGCAAATACATCAATTGTCATCTAAACTGAAGATATGAAGCCTGGTTCTTGCCATATATAGTCATATATATATGCGTTGCAAAGAATGCGGGCGGAAATCAAAATGGAGAAGGTCGAGCACGCTATGATGGTCCTTCAGAGGTTTTATGGCAATGATGAAAAAAACATTTTTACACCTGTTGATGGCAATTAGCTGTACAGGCATCCTGCTTCTCACGGCTGCCTGTACGCCAACCAGCGACACATCTATCGTCGAGCAACCTGCTAAAACGCCTACCGCCACAGCCACACCTATTGTTATCACACCTACCGCTATAACCACACCGACAGCAATAATGCCTACAGCTACGGCTACTCCGATCGGGCCCCAGAGCGCATTTGCGGCGACCGTGGGCAGTAGTGGGAATCCTGTTAACCGGACAGCCGAGGGTAACAATCTGACGACCATTCACTCGCCGGTCGATCGTCCAGTAGCTAATTTTACGCGCACCCTGTTAAACGTGCCTCCACAGGCCAAAGGAGTAGTATATATTCAGAATGACTCGGCCAACCCTATGACGCTGGTAAGCGATACGCCCATGGGTTTTGAGCCGTTTACGATCGCGCATGACTCCACCATAGATCTCGTCTTCCATCGTACAGGAACCTTCAAGGCCCATCTCAAAGACTATCCCATTAGCGCCGATACCACCATCACAATCATTATCACCGCACCCTCACCAGATTAAGAACATAATGACCTGTTGTATCCCCGCCTTTGGCGGGGATAGGGGAGGAAAAGAGTAATGGGAGGCGTTCCCACGCTCCGAACCATAACCCCCTCCCATAGGTTCGGACCTCGCGTCCGATCAACAGATACGCGGCAAGGGATCGCCGACAAGCATGTCGAGGACGCGGGTGCCCCCGATATCGGTGCGTAGGAAGACCATGCCGGGGAATTCGGCCCGGACGGTGCCGATGACCGCGGCTTCTCGTCCCAGGGGGTGGGCGCGCAAGGCTCGGAGGGCCTCCTGCTCGGCTTCGGGTGCCACGAAGGCCAGCAACTTGCCTTCGTTGGCGATGGTGAGCGCGTCGAGTCCCAGGATCTCGCAGGCGCCGCGCACACCTTCATGAACCGGGATGGCCTGCTCGTCGAGGGCGATGGAGACTTCGGCGCCGAGCGCAACCTCGTTGAGGGCGGTCGCCACTCCTCCACGCGTGGGATCCTTCAGACAGTGCAACCTGGTACCGATGCGATCAAGCAAGGCAGCCACCAGCGTATGCAGGGCGGCGCTATCGCTGCTGACCTCGGTCTCGATGTCCAGCTCTTCACGGGCCAGCATGATGGCGATGCCGTGATCGCCGACCGAACCGCTTAACAGGACGCGATCACCTGGTGCCACCAGAGCCTGTCCCAGGTTAGCGGAGGCGCGCACGCTGCCGACCCCGGCCGTATTGATGAAGATGCCATCGGCCTTGGCGCGCTGCACCACCTTGGTATCCCCCGTCACGATCAGCACACCCGCCTCATGGGCGGCCAGCGCCATCGAGTCCACGATGCGCTGCAGATGCTCGATCGCGAACCCCTCCTCCAGAATGATGCCAGCCGAGAGGTACAGCGGGTCCGCCCCCGCCATGGCCAGGTCGTTGATGGTGCCGTGCACGGCCAGCCGGCCGATATCGCCACCGGCGAAGAAGAGTGGATTGACCACGTAGGAGTCGGTGGTAAAGGCCAGCCGCTGGTCGCCGAGCACGATGGTGGCGGAATCTTCCATGCGATCCAGGATGGTATTGGCGAAGGCGGGCGCGAAGATGCCCTCGATCAGATTGTGCGTAGCCTTGCCGCCGCTGCCGTGGCTGAGCGTGACATGGTCGTCGCGCAGATAGAACTTATGCCGCCGCGCCTGCCGCGCCCGCTCAATCTTTGACAGGACCTCACTGCTCTGTGTGGACTGCTTGCCCATTGTTTACACCTCCATCCGGCCAGGCCACTCTCTGATATCGTGCTGCATTCGTCGCTTCAGCGAACAATGCGCTATTTGACAACCTATCTTTATTGCCCTCCACTAGCTTTCCTGTGTGGACATGGCGGGCATGACATTGAGCCGGTGTCGCTCGGCGGCCATTGAGAAGCGGCCATAGTTGAAGTAGGCCGCGCAGGCTCCCTCAGGAGAGACCATACAGGTCCCGATCGGCGTCTCCGGAGTACAGGCGGTGCCGAAGACCTTGCACTCCCACGGCTTGATGACACCTTTGAGTACCTCACCACACTGGCAGGCCTTGGGATCGGCGACGCGCAGACCCGGCACCTGGAAGCGCAGCTCGGCATCCCATTCCGCAAACTCCGGCCGCAGCTTCAACGCGCTCTGCGTGATAAAGCCCAGGCCGCGCCACTCAAAGAATGGTCGCAGCTCCATCGTGCGCGCCATCGACTCAAGCGCCTTGACGTTCCCCTCGGGCTGTACTACGCGCGCGTATTGATTCTCGACCGCCGAACGCCCCTCGCAGATCTGTTGCACCAGCATATGCACAGACTGGATGATGTCTAGCGGCTCAAATCCGGCCACGACGATCGGCTTGCGGTGCTGACGCGCGATGAAGGTGTAGGGACGCAGGCCGATCACCATCGTGACGTGCCCCGGCCCCACAAAGCCATCCAGGCGCAGATCCGGCGAATCCAGGATCGCCTTGATGGCAGGGATGATAGTGACGTGATTGCAGAACACCGAGAAGTTCTTGATCCCTTCGGCCTGTGCCCGCAGCAGCGTCACGGCCGTGGAGGGAGCGGTCGTCTCAAAGCCAATGGCGAAAAAGACGACCTGCTTATCGGGATACTGACGCGCCAGCTTGAGGGCGTCCAGCGGCGAATAGACAAAGCGTACATCGGCCCCCTCGGCCCTGGCATCCAGCAGACTGCCATGCGAGCCGGGAACGCGCATCATATCCCCAAAGGTGGTAAAGATGACGTTCTCCATGTGGGCGATGGCGATGGCGTCGTCGACGCGCCCCATCGGCAGCACGCAGACAGGGCAGCCAGGACCATGGATGAGGTCGATGGTCGGCGGCAGGATATCTTCGATGCCATGCTTATAGATTGTATGCGTATGGCCGCCACAGACCTCCATAAACTTCAGGTTCCGACCATCGCTCAGGCGTGCGATATCATCAGCGATACGCTTCGCCAGCTTTGAGTCGCGATATTCATCAACGTACTTCACTGATCCTTCTCCTTATCTATCCACATTGGGCCGGGCAGCCTCGCATAAAAGAAACCTATGCTCGTCTATGTATCATCAGGCTGGTCGAGTAAGGCCTGTACCATTTCTAAGATGGCGTGATAGGCCGTGGCCTGCGCCTCCTGGATGCGCGGGATATGGTCGCAGGGAGCGGTAATACAGATGTCGACGTCGGGCGAACGCGAGACCTTGCCACCATCGTAGCCAGACATGGCGACGGTCAGCATCTCCTGCCGCTTCGCCTGCTCAAGCGCCTGCAAGATATTGGCCGAGTTGCCGCTAGTTGAGATGCCCACGGCGATATCACCCGGTTTTCCCAGGGCGATGATCTGGCGCGTAAATATGGTGGGGAAACCAACGTCGTTGCCCAGAGCGGTAATCACCGCGATGTCATTGGTCAGGGACACGGCCGGCAGGGGACGCCAGTGCGCGAACGGCGGGTTAACCAGTTCGGTCACCATGTCCTGGGCGTCGGTGGCGCTGCCGCCGTTGCCGAAGGCGAAGAGGGTGGCACCAAGACGGAAGGCGCGGGCCATCGCCGCGCCGGCCTCTACGATGCGCTCACCCGAGAGGGCCCGCATCTGATGGCGCAGGGTGACTATCTCGTGGCACTTGTCCAGCGTTGAATAGCGCACCTGCTCAATAACCGCGGCACGATCGACCTTCTCACCTTCAAACAGATAAGGATAAAACATCTGGTCGTAGCGGCTACCTCCTTCAGGCATGATTGGCCTCCTCCCTACCCTCCTCCGCGGAACAGCGTTCAAGGGCCACGCCGGCGTGAACCAGCAGCAGATCGCCCGGGCACACCTGCTCCAGCAGGCTGATATCAACCTCTTCAATGTTGAGCAGGTCAACCGCCACCCTGGCTGTAGCTGTCGCGGAATTTACAGTGACGACCCGCGCCTGGCGGGCTTCATCCGAACAGGTGAGGCAGTGCCCCTCCTCATCCAGTACGCAGTTCTCTTCGGGCCGCGCGTTGGCACGATGAGCATGGTCATGTTCACTCATTGCAGTACTCCTTCATGCTCAAAAAAGACGTGTACGAGCTCCCACAACACGTGATAAAGGGTCTCGTGGGTCTCCTGAATGGCCAGGGGGTCGGAGCTGGGAACCACAAAGCAGTAGTCGAGAAAGGCGTCTCTGGCCGTTGTCGGCATGCTCTCCTCGCCGGATATAATCACGTGGCGTGCCATGTGGCCACCGCCGTCGCCGTTGCCACAGAGTCCGATGGTCAGCAGGCCCATCTCATGAGCCTTGTACAGGGCGCTATTCACGTTGGCGCAGTTGCCATCAAGCGAAAAGCCCATGGCGATATCCTGTGGGCGCGCCAGCACCCCGATGAGACGGGCGAAAGCCCCCTCAGGATGCTCGGTCATGGCATGCATGCCGCTGAGGGTGGCGCTATCATTGGTCAGAGCCAGAGCCGGCAACGCCCGCTTGCCAACGATTACCGGGTGCACGAACTCCACCGCCACGTGCTGCGCGTCGGTGGCCCAGGAACCGTTGCCGAAGGCCAGCAAGCGACCGCTCTGGTGGAAGCGGCGCGCCATCGACCAGCAAGCCTCGGAGATATGCCCGGCCTCGGCCGTAAAAAAGGTCTCTGGAATGGTCGTGCTCTGGCTCACACGCGCGTCCAGAATAGCGGATAGATTGACTGCCATAGTCGCTCCACCTTCCTCACTAGATCTGGCTCTTATTGAACATCGCCAGTTCATCTGTATAGGGATCGCCCATCAGCTGCAGCGCCTTTTGCGTCTCCTGCGCCTCTTTCTCGTTGATCTTGCTCATGGCGAAGCCAACGTGGACCAGCACCCAGTCGCCGGGCTCGATCCCTTCCAGGCGCACCAGAGCCACGCTGACGTTGCGCTTCACCCCCGATACCTCGACCTTCGCGATGTCCAGATTATCATCCACAATCTCCACGATGCGCCCCGGAATCCCAAGACACATAACCTTCCTCCTTCATGTTCATGTATGTACGTGCGGGGCTTGTCCCCGCTTCGGTTCGCTTCCGATCGTCTCCAACCAATCGCACCATGCGTCAAGCCCCTCGCCGGTGCGGCAACTGAGCTCGAAAATCTGGAGCCGGGGGTTGACGGCCAGAGCGAAACGCTTGACGGTCTCCATGTCATAATCGACATAGGGCAACAGGTCGATCTTGTTGATGACCATGACCTGCGACGAGGCGAACATGGCCGGATATTTGGCCGGCTTGTCGTCACCCTCGGTGGTGCTGACCACGGTCACCTTGAGGTCCTCACCCAGATTCCAGTCGGCGGGACAGACCAGGTTGCCGACGTTTTCGATCACCAGCAAGTCTAGAGTGTTCAGGTCGAGCTCCTGCAGCGCCAGCTGAATCATATGTGCCTCCAGGTGGCAGATGCCCTGCGTGATGATCTGCACCGCCTGGGCGCCGGTCTCCTTGATGCGCTCGGCGTCGGCGCTGGTCTCAACGTCGCCCTCGATCACACCAATGGCGAGCCGCGAACGCAGGCGCCGGATAGTCTGCTCCAGCAGCGTGGTCTTGCCCGCTCCGGCCGAGCTCATCAGGTTGAGCGTACGAATCTGCCGCTCGGCCAGCTGACGATGGATGTCGCGAGCGATGCGCTCATTGGCGGCCAGGATGTTCTGCACGATCGGCACGTTGGGCATGCTAGCTATCGCCTCCCTCTTGCGTAGTGGAGTTGTCAATCTCCATGTCCTGGATCATAAATTCGGTGCCCGAGAGCACATCGGCCTCCCAGCGGTCGCAGGTCGGACACTGCATGATGCATTGCACGACATGGAATTCCTGGCCACAGTAACGACAGCGCGCCCGGTGCGGCACGATATCGATCGCCAGCCGCGCCCCGTTCAGAAGGGGCTGCGCGTCGGCAACGACATCAAAGCAGAAACGCAGTGCATCGGTATCGACAGCATTGGCCTCGCCGATCCTGACATGGATGCTTTTGATATTTGTTGCCTGGTAGAGCGCGGCCTGTTCGGTCACAACGCCAGCAATAGCGTCGGCAATTGAAAGTTCATGCATAACATTTTCTCTAGCTATCACCTGTATAGACTACAATGTTACGTGATTACATGGATCGTATACGTAAATAACGCCGGATATCTGGCAATTGAATACCTAGGATAAACAGGGCAAGACCCAGCAGCACCATTATCAGTAGCGGTATGTTAAGGCGAAGTGTAACCATAATACGCCTCCTTCAAGGGCAGAACGAGGTTTGAAGTAACACTCAGGTTATCGATAAGTTGATCTATTATGGCCATAGCAGCCGGGATCATGGATTGAACGGGCTCGCTCAGGCCCATGGCGAGATCCTCGTCGATAGTATTCAGCGTGACCGGCTCACAGCCAACAAGCAGGGTGTGGATGGGACGCGCCCCCATGGTGCGCGCGAAGGCCAGCACCTTCAACGGATCCATGCTGTGTGCGTCCAGGAAACTTTCACCCACCTCGGATCGCCCGGCGGACAGGTGATTGGGCTCGATCAGATAGAGCGTGCCCGGCTGCCCACCGCGCGGCACCGCGTCCACCAGTATCAATTCGTCGTAGTCTTCCAGCAAGGTATAGGCCAGATCCAGGCCGCGAATACCAAAATCTACAACCGTAATATTGGCGGGATTTTGCCGGGCCAGCAGACGCTGGGCGACCTCAACGCCAAAGCCATCATCGCCGAAGAAGATATTGCCGATGCCGGCGACCAGGATTTTTCTCCGCTGCTCAGCATGGGTCTGTTCGTTCATACGAACTCCTCCTCCACCAGCTCAACTTCGGATGGATAAAAGAAGAAGCGATGGCCGGGCAGGACACGATCCTCTTCCTGCTCATTGCCCGGATCATCTTCCAGCGTGACCACCAGGTACATACGATCCTCGAAGTCCTGCTTGATCTCTTCGACACGTGCCATCCTGCTTTCCAGCAGCATATCAAACGCGTCGGCTTTGGCCCGGGGATGTAGTCGTACGCGATCCCCAGGCCTGGCCACGCCGCCAATGACGCTCACAATAGGTTCAAATTGATTCATCATTTATCTTTTCCTCCCTCATCGGGCTGCAAGCCTTCGTACTTCCGAATCACACCGTGAAGCTTCAGCAACTGTTCCGTTGACAGCGACTCGGTCCGTTCTAAGATGGCGCGTGCGCGCTCATCGCCATGCCTGAGCTCCTCTTTCTCATCCTCCGAAAGGGTCATCATGCGCAAGGTCAGCAGTTCATCGATCTCGGTACCATCGAAGAAGGGACCCGTGCTTTCGGGCGCGATCTGTGGATAGTCATACAGGATAATGGGTGATGAGAGAATGGCGCTATGCTCGCCGGCATCACCGATCAGAACCGGCCAGGTATGCTCGTTCTGGCAGGACTGAGCCGCTGCCTGTACATGCGCGGGTGAGTCCAACATGGAAAAAAACTGCCCCTGTTCAATCTGCAAAATGGTATGGGTAGAGACAAACGAGTGGAGTAGAACCGCTTCACGCTGTTCAGGATCGACACCGATCAGCGGGGTAGTATTTTCAATGCCGACACGCAGCCTGTAGACCGCGTCCTCAATCGGATAGGCCACGATACGCATCCGGCCACAGATATCTTGTTGCTCGCGCGTCGCGGAAATAATGGCAGCATCACAGGAGGTAGACGAAACATAGCGTCCAGAAAAATTAATCGGCGCCAGCAGCGGCTGACTCATGATATCCTGCAACTTGATCTCTGATAGCACCACTTCTCGCGCCACACCCTCCTCCCATTCATCCTGCATCTGTCGCTCAACCGAAGACCCATGCGGTGTTAAAGATGATGGATGATCATCCTGCACCACACTATTCAACAGGAGATGTAGGAAGCGCGCCGAGATAGTCAGCCGGGTCTGCGGACCTCCCTGCAACAGACACTCGGTCTGCATATGCCATGGTTCTTTCCCACGCTTCGCCATGCTATAGGCACGCGGATAGAGCACGCCGAAGTTCCAGCGCTGGCGATTCTTAATGGCCGAGCGGCGATAGGGATAGAGCAGATAGCCCTCATAGAGCACGGCATCGGCGATCTCTTTGATCTGTTCTATCTTCATGGCTGCACCTCCTGGCCGGCCTGCGCCAGCAGCATAGTCAGCGTCTCCTCCCAGCTGGATTGCCCATGTTCCACCTTGTAGCGATAGAGCTGATCAAAGACATCTTTGCGCATGCGTATCCAGGCGCTATTGGGGTAGTAGTGCCCGATCATATCGCGCCAGAGCGTGACCGGCATGCGATAGCTGGCCTCTTTAGACCACGGGACGCGGCTGACCTGCAGTTGGTGCCGTTCATCCTGGTAGAAAATGGTGCCGCTGAACAGGAAGAGGAGCGGGACACGACCCTCCTGCAAAGCATCCAGGTATTTGGTGCTCACTACCTCAAAATCATAGGTGCAGGTAACCGGAAGCGTAACCGTGATATGCTCGTCAAAGGCGGGAACGACGATGTTGATGTGCTGCCAGAGCAGGCTGCGCAGGGTCTCGTGCCAGCGTCCGGGGATGCCAAACACATCCTGCAGGCGCTCCTGCTCCTCATGACCATAGCGCCGCTGGGGCGCGACGATCTGCAGCTGGCAGCGCAGCGAGATACTGGAGATCGGCTCGCAGGGGACCTGATTAGTGATCGCCAGCGTAAAACCCAGCGTTGGTACAGCCGCGAACGGGATAATTTCGGCCGCTATGACTTCAAATGCGAGATCTGGCATGCAATGATCCTTTCGACTTTGAAGGATGTCTCCATACGGTCGCCTTCGCCTGAATGGTCTCAAAATAGGTGTTGATATCTTGCCATACGGTGGCGCCACCGCTGAAGCCGCGCCAGCTACGGCGGATCAGCCCAACCAGCTGATAGCAGCTATCGATCGGCACCAGGTAATAGCGATACGGAGCCGTGATGCGCTGGATGAGCAGAGCCTCGACCTCAGGCCGTATCTCGGCCAGCAGCGGATTGTCGTACTGCAAAGGTAGCCACTGACTCTCGTCCAGCAACGACTCGGTAGCCCCGGCAGGTCCCGGATAGAAGGCGGCCAAGCGCTGATCTGAATCTGCATGCGTTCGGACGAGAAAAGCCATGTTGACCGGGATCAGCAGCTCATTCCAGGCGCTATCACTGAGCACAAAGTCCTCCAATAGCAGATAGCGCTCAGGGATCAGCAGGTACCTGCCAGCCCCGGCACCCTCCCGACTCATCAGCAGAGAACAGGCGGTGCAGACGCAGCGCACGGTATGGCTTGAGCGCTCCCACAGGTGCCGATGCTGCTCCGCCAGCCCCTCGCCACACAGCTCGCATGGCCCGGCCGCCGAAGCGGATCGCTCGATGGGATCGCGCATAAACTGGCGCAACCTGTACAGAGGCGCACGCGCCTGCTCCATATCCATGGCTAATCCTCCCTCGATCCACTTGATGCGGCCTTCTCCGGCTTACGGCGACGCTTCGGCATAAAGGTAACGGGATGCGAAGGGCCCTGCTCCTCGGTGCTCACGATCACATCATCCAGTTCAGGAGCCACTTTGTAGACCGCGTCCTCGACATCACGCGCCAGATGGGTATTGGAGGCCGAACAGCCATTACAGCTTCCCATCATTTTGAAATAGGCCACGCCCTGCTCGATCCGCACCAGCTCAACATCCCCCCCATGCGCCCGCAGTGAGGGACGCATATCCTCCAGCGCGCCCAGGACGCGCGTACGCGTATCGACGGGATGCAAACCATGCAACAGCAGCAAAGGACCCACCAGTTCGTCCGCGCCAAACTGATCGATGATGGCCGCGCCACACTCCCCATGCCGCCCGATCAACGCCAGCATACGCGTCAGACCCTCCCCATACATCGCCATCGTACACTGAACCAGTTCCTGCACCGCAGCACGCACCCCCTGATCCTCAAAGGCCGCCACCTGCTGGATCAACGACTCCATACGCTCAACCTGCTGCTGCTCCTTATCCTGTTGCATGTTACCATCCTTTTTCCCAACATTATCGTGAGGCGAGGTCCGAAGCGCCCGCAAGGGGCGCACCTACGTTTTCTCCTCGTAAGGCGAGGTCCGAAGCGCCCGCAAGGGGCGCACCTACGGGCATTATCCCCTTATAAGCGGGAGGTGCAGGAGGGCCGGCGAGGCCCTCCTGCCGGGGTCGGAGGGCGAGCATGCCGGGGCATGATCAAGTCCCCTCCCAAACCCTCTTTTCTTAATCCCCCTGCCGTAGGCGGGGAAGCCCCCCGCAGGGGCATTACGGCGCCGGCGGCGCCATACCAAAGGTTGGCGAATGCACAACCTGCAACTCCCTCCCTTTGCCCAGGTACATGTGAACACCACATGGCAGGCAGGGATCGAAGCTGCGCACAGTGCGCATAATATCAATGCCTTTGAAGTTGTCGGGCCCATTCTCCTCAAAGATGGGCGTATTCTGTACGGCATCTTCGTATGGTCCCGGTGTGCCATAAACGTCGCGCGGATTGGCGTTCCAGGGCGTGGGCGGATAGGGATGGTAGTTGGCGATCTTGCCATCACGAATGACCACGTGATGGGAGAGAACACCGCGTACCGCTTCATGGAAACCGCAACCGATAGACTCCTGCGGCACCTTGAAGTCCGACCACGTCTTGGTGCGACCGGCGCGTACCTCGGTCAGCGCCTTCTCGACAAAGTAGAGGGCCGCCGCCGCCGCGTAGGCCTGGAAGTAGGTGCGGGCGCGATCGCGCTCCAGCGCGTTGCTCCACTGCGGAATCTTCCACTCCAGCTCCATCTCGGGCTTAAGGGCCGTCTTCGGCAGCGTAATCTTCACGCTATGGCCGGTCGCCTGGATACCATCGATATTGACCAGTCCGGCCAGGGCAGTCGTCCACAGGCGAGCGATGGGGCCGCCCCCCGTATCGAGGGCCAGGTACTTGCCGGTCTGGTTATCGTACCAGCGCGGCGACATCACCCAGCTATAGTTGCCCTCGAAATCGCGCTTCTGCGGATGCGGCAGCGTCGTCTGGTTCCAGGGATGACGCTTATCGATCGGATTGCCCAGCGGATCGTGGCTGACGAAGGTCGGCATATTCTCCCAGTCGTCATAGTAGGAGCTGCCTAGCAGGATACGTATGCCCAGGTTGATATCGAGCAGGCTGGTTGTGCGCAGCTTGCCATCGATGACGATGCCCGGCGTCACATACATGGCCCGGCCCCAATCCTGCATATGCTCATATTTATAATCGCAGACAGATGGATCCTGGAAAGCACCCCAGCAGCCCAGCAGCACCTGGCGCTGTCCCACCTTTTCATAACCAGGCAGGGCCTCGTAGAAGAAGTCGAACAGATCATCGTGCATCGGCACAACCTTCTTCATGAACTCTACATATTTCATCAGCCTGACGAGGTAATCGGTAAACACCTGGACGGTAGCCACGGTACCGACGCCGCCGGGATAGAGCGTCGAAGGATGGACGTGGCGCCCCTCCATCAGGCAGAACTTCTCACGCGTCATACGGCTCATCTGCAGCGACTCGCGATAGAACTCGCCGCTAAAAGGATTGAGCGAGCGCATGATGTCGGCGATGGTGCGATAGCCGTGCAGATGAGCGTGCGGCGCCTCGGCCTTCTCAGCTTTGGCCAGCACCGACGGATTCGTCTCCTTCACCATCTGCTCGCAGAAGTCCACGCCCACCAGGTTATCCTGGTAGATGCAGTGGTCAAACATATACTCGGCCGCCTCGCCCAGGTTGAGGATCCAATCGCCGATCGGTGGTGGTTTGACGCCGAAGGCCATATTCTGCGCGTAGACCGCGCAGGTCGCATGGTTATCGCCGCAGATGCCACAGATGCGGCTGGTAATAAAGTGCGCGTCGCGCGGATCTTTGCCCTGCATGAACAGGCTATATCCTCTAAAGATCGAGGAGGTGCTATGGCATTCCACCACCTGGCGCTGCTTAAAATCGATCTTGGTATAGATGCCCAGGCTACCAACGATACGCGTAATCGGGTCCCAGGACATCTCCACCAGCTGAGGTGGAACGACATGTGGTTCTCGTCGTTTAAATTCGGTGCTCACGTTGCTGTTTTCTCCTTTTATCCGCACTTGCGTGGAGCATCTTAAGCACTACTTCCACACTGGTTGATAGCCTGTCCTGAGCTCCAGACCCGGACGACGCCACGACGGCTCTTTGTTCAGCGTATCATTGGTGAACTGGCGCAGTGAGCGGATCACGCGGCCATAGGAGCGTGTAACATTCGAAGAGAGCTTGCTCCCCGGTGGCTCATCCATAAATGGCATAAACTTGTCAGGGAAGCCCGGCATGGTGCAGCCGATGCAGATGCCGCCCACGTTCGGACAGCCGCCTATGCCAGCCATCCAGCCACGCTTGGGGACGTTGCACTGCACGACGGGTCCCCAGCAGCCCAACCGCACGATGCACTTGGGAGAACCATATTCGGTAGCGAAATCGCCCTGCTCAAAGTAGCCCGCGCGATCGCAACCCTCATGGACCGTCTTTTCAAACAGCCACTTCGGACGTAGAGCATCATCCAGAGGAATAGTAGGCGCGAGTCCGGCGGCCTGGTAGAGCAGGTAGAGGAGAGTCTCCATAAAGTTATCGGGCTGAACAGGACAGCCCGGGACGCACACGATCGGGTTGCCGGCCGTTGATTTCCAGTCCCAGCCCAGGTAATCGGGCAGGCCCATGGCGCCCGTAGGATTGCCCTCCATAGCATGGATGCCACCATAGGTCGCGCAGGTACCGGCGGCGATCACCGCCCAGGCCCTCGGAGCCAGACGATCGACCCACTGCGTGGTCGGAATCGGCTGGCCGTTTACATCCGTGCCCAGCGCGGCCCAGTATCCCTCCGCTTTAATCTTCTCATTCGGGATCGATCCCTCGACCACCAGCACAAAGGGGTCCAACTCACCGCGCTCGGCCTTATACCACCAGGACAAGAAATTCTCGCCGGTCTCATAGGCCAGCACGGGATTGTGCAAATACACTTTCGGTAAACCGGGGATCGCACCCAGGAGCACATCTTCGATGGCTGGCTGGCTGGCGGCGGTGACCGAGATGGTATCTCCATCACAGCTCAGACCGGCCGTCATCCAGATGATGTGTACTTCTTCCACACGAGCTCTGGTGACCATGATCTATCAATCCTCTTTCGCTGTCACACATACTCATCCACATAGACGCAAACGTACGTGAAACGAAACTCGCCGTGGGTATTTGTACTGTTGAGCGTATGACATTACCTGTACAGATAATGAATCGCTGCCGAGCTACAATGGACGCGATTAAGTGGTTATTTCCTTCAATTTTTACCACAAGAGAGAACAGAAGAGGAAACTGCTCGGTTCATATTTACAACGAAAGCAAGCGTACAAAAAGACATTACACTACGCCTCCCACAATGTCAAGAACCGCCTCATGCATAAATTCTCATCTATTTAATGTCATACATATAATTTAAGACTGTGCAAAAAGAGAAAAGACCAGAGTACGTGCGGGGCTTGCCCCCGCTTTCCTTCCTCGCTATTCGAAAAAGCAACCGTCTTGGTCGCTTTGAAGGTGCCTTCTCTTTTTGGAAACATGCAAGCGGGGGCAAGCCTCGCACGTACTGCATCTCTTTTTTATTTCTGCACTTTTTTAAGTTGAAGGTATTGCCCACAAGGGGCGCGCCTACTGCAGGGCGATTTTGATGTCGACGGCACATATGTCCTGGGGGCTGGCGAGCAGGGGGTTGATGTCGATGGATTGGATGAAGTCGTAGTCTTGCATCAGGTATTCGATGGCTTTGAGGATGTCGATGATGCGCTGGAGGTCGATGGGCTGCTGGCCACGCGCGCCTTTGAGAATAGGGGCGATGCGCGTTGCGAGGATCATGTCAAGCATCGCGCCGCGTTCGAGAGGAGCGACGCACCTGGCGACGTCGCCTAGAAGCTCGGCGTAGATGCCGCCGCTGCCGAAGAGCAGGATGGTGCCAAAGTTGGGGTCACGCGTGGCACCAACGATCAGAGGGAGGCCGCACTCAACACATTTCTGGACGCAGATGGCGCCGTCCACGATGTGGTGCTCGCGTATCAGCGCCTCCAGGTGGTTGAACCCTTCACGCAATTCTATTTCATTGTTGATGTCGGTAATGACAGCGCCGATATCAGATCTATGCAGCAGGGTGGGCGCGACGATTTTGAGTACGCATGGATAGCCGATGGACGATCTCACGCAGAGCACTGCCTGGTCCACCTGACGACAGACATAGCTTTCGGGGATCGCGATATGATAGCGGCGCGCCATTTCGTCCACGCTGGCCTGCGGCAAGGTGGCGAGGTTCAGGACGCGGGCCTGCTGGTAGAGATCATTAATAGCGGCGTGCTGCTGCTCATAATAGGGGCTCTTGAGTGGTGGCATGGGCAGGTTATATGCCGTTCGCTGCCGATAACTCGCGTACCAGGTCATGGCGGCCAGCACATCGAGCGCCGTTTCTGGAAAGTGGTAGGCGGGGACCTTTTTTCGGCCAGCAATTGGAGCCCCTTCTCAACCAGGGTGCCACCGATAAACGCGGCCACAATCGGCTTGCCGTGCTTCTTCATGGCCCCGATATAGGCGGCCGTCTTCTCGATCTCGGTCATCACCTGGGGTGTCAGAATCACGAGCAGCGAGGAGACGTCTTCCTCCTGCAGAACCGCCTCCATGGCCTGCAGATAGCGCTCCGAGAGGGCGTCGCCGATTACATCAACGGGATTGTGGATGCTGGCGGCCCGTGGCAACAGTTGGTGCAGCACATCCTGTGTCGCCGGGCTCAGGTCGGCCAGTTCCAATCCTTTCTCGATCAGGGTATCGGTCGCCACCACAGCGGCCCCGCCGGCGTTGCTGACGATGGCGACCCGGTTAAAGGTCGGCAGCGGCAGCCAGGCAAAGGCCTTGAGCGTATGGAACAGGTCCCCGATCGTCTCGACCACGATGTAGCCGTATTGCTGGAGGGCCGCCTTCGTCAATGGATAGCCAGCGGCCAGGGCGCCTGTATGGGATCGGATGGCCTCGGATGCCGCCTCGCTGCGTCCCGCCTTCAAGACGATCGCCGGCCGCCGGCAGTTATATTGCTGGCCAAGCTGCAGAAAGCGTCTGCCATCCTTGATATCCTCCAGGTAGCAGGCGACCAACCTGTCGTCGCGCAAGCGCTCCAGAAAGTAATTCTCATCCAGATCCGCCTTGTTGCCCAACGAGACAAAGCAATGCAGGCCCAGGTGATTGGCGCCGATCCAGTCCAAAAAAGAGGTCCCCAGCGCACCTGATTGCGAGATAAAGGAGATGGGCTCGTAGGCGGGAAAGCTGGCGGCGAAAGAGGCATTGAGGGAACTGGCGGCGTCGATCAGGCCCAGGCAGTTGGGACCCAGCAGGCGCGTGCCGGACCCCTCGATGATCTCCCGCAGCTCTCGTTCGCGGCCGGCTCCCGGCTCACCAGTTTCTTTAAAGCCCGCCGAGATCACGATCACCAGCGGGATCGCCTTGCTGACGCACTCGCGCAGTACCGGGGGAACAGCCTCCCCCGGCACTGCGATCACCGCCAGATCGATGTCCCTGGGCACCTCGCTCACCCGCGCATAGGTCTTGATGCCCAGAATGGTCTGCGCATGCAGACTGATTGGATAGATGGCACCCCGAAAATGATACTGCACCAGATTTTTAACGATGGTATAGCCTAGCTTTTGTGGGTTCCCTGAAGCCCCAATCACCGCCACCGACCGCACATCAAAAAGCGTTCTCAGCATATCGTTGTGCCCCCGCTCTGCGAGCTATCGCTAAATATGTATTATCCCTCCGACCAGTTATCGCTGCCGCAGGAGAAGCAGTAACGCGCCCCCTCGACCTCAACGTGCGGCGAGCCACATTTTGGACACAGCTTGACCAGCCTGGCGCCGCAATAGACACAATAGGTCCAGTTGGCTAATACCTCATGCTTACAGGAAAGGCAGAGCCGGGTCTGCGCCGCCGGATGTACCGCGTAGCTCTCGCCCAGGGAAATATGGTGACCAAAGTGCCCCATCTGCAACAATTCAGGATCGAGCACCTCTGGCTGATGAGCAGTGGCCACCACCACCATTGATCCCAGCCGGTCGTAGCCGTCCAGTTCAACCAGCAACTGGCGCTGCACCGCCACGCCATGCTCGGGCAAATCAAAGCGCGCCACCGCATCCAGGTCTTCCAGCACCACCAGGCAGGGATGCCAGCGCTGCCCCAGTTCAAAGGTCGCCTTTACCATATTGCGGCATGTCTTCACAAGGTCAGAGCGCACAAAGGTGGGATACTCCTGCTCTAGCCACGCCAGATCATCCTCACCTACGCGACCATGCACCTGGGCATTGATCAGGTCAACCAGCCTCGGCAACGAGAGCGAAACCATTGAGATGCCAGCCTCTCCGGCAATGGCCTGGACCAGCAGGCTACGCTCGGTACAGGGATGGCCGATCAGCAACGTTTCATTTACATCAACGACATGGGCGCGCTGATAGAGCTGTGACCAGCGCAGATACTTCACCAGCCGACGCAACTCCTGCTTGGTCGTATTGACCCCCTGTATATCCGCGAAGGTAATGGTCGGTCGCTCACACTTGATGATCGGCAGGTTAGAAAAGTGTTTACCCGAACGCTTATATTCACGAACCTTGGCCTGAATCAATTGATCCATCGTGTTGGTATACGCGACACCGCTTTCTTCTATCAAATATGACGGGATGGCATCCGAGGGTGAATGCAACAGCGACAGCAAAGGCTGCACCTGGGGATGGCGCAGTACGGCCAGCGCCATATGATCGGGGCGCACCTGCAAGCAGCGTCGCAGCGTCGCGAAGTTCGTAGCCCAGTCCAGACACTCCTGGGCCGCCGCTGAAGGAGGAAGCGCAGCATATCCAGCTACCTGTTCTCTCCCCGTACCCACGATATCGGCCGCCGCACGCCGCAAGGCGCGCATATCCATCCCCAGCAGGCTAAAGATTGTTTCAATCGTGTCATCCTTGAGACGCAAAATACTGAGCAAAAGATGCTCTGGATAATATTCAGGGGCCTGCATTCGTGCCGCTTCACGCCGGGCACCCTCAATTACGGCATCAATCTCGGGGGCAAGAGCCACATGCTCCTGCTCCTGTATACTTTCGACCATTGCTGCCTCCTTGACAATCTATTCCCCCACCCATCTTCTTTTACAAGCATTCAATGCAAGCAATGCACAGCACGCACGCGATAGAGGGGGCCGCACAACTCATTTATAACTGGCATGTAATTACCCTACTTATCGCATCACGTCCACACAGCCGAAAGTGTAACACGTCAATTGTCGCTCAAAGCTACATCTGAAGCATGGCAACACACATCAAAGGGCGCACAATAAACTATAAGAAAGCGACGCGAAACCTGAGCATGCCGCAGCAGCGCCAGAAAACCGCCAGCGGCGGCAGGAGCGCGGAGGTCAGTATCATCTCCAGTACGTGGCGCGGGGTGCGCGTCGTCTTCTGCAAACGCTGGATGCACAGGCGCGCGGTCATATAGAGCCAGGCGGCCACGCAGATTAATGCCAGGGGCCACAGTCCCAGGACGAGGGACGCCAGCAACAGGAGTAAGACGCCAAGGATGCAGTAGTAGTTCCACAACGGTCGGGGCTGGATGCGCTTCCGATAGAGATCGGGATGTTTCTTGAACAGCAAGGCATCATACAGAGCCTTCTTTTGCAGCCGCAGGCTCATGCCCCAATGCGCCGGGCGCACAGGATGCATGACGATGGCATCAGACGCTTTGATGCCACGCAGGCTATGTTCAAGCAGGGTAAAGTAGAGGTCGTTATCCTCGCACCAGGAGGCTCGGAAGCGGGTATCGAAACCATCCAGTTGCTGCAGGACGCTGCGTCGATAAAAGCAGTTGGCCGTCACAAATTCGGACTGGCTCAACTGGGAGACGCTGTATTCGTATTCGGTGTATTCGTGCTGCAAGGGGACCACGATCTTACCAGAGACCGCGGCGACATCGTCGCTAAAGGAGGCCACACCAGCCTTTAGCCAGTTCAGTTCGGGGATACAGTCGTCGTCGATAAAGGCGATCAGTTCGCCGCGGGCCTGCTGCCAGCCAGCGTTACGGGCGGCGGCGGGTCCATGTGGCGCCCCCTCTACGGGTACATACACGATCGCATACCCATCCGACTGCGTCCGCTGCCGCCACTCCTCAATCTGCTGGCGCGTCTGCTGACTATTGGCATCATCAACGATGATAATCTCATACTCGCCCGGCGTGAACTCCAGACTGAGCAGTGCCCGCAGGCACCGCTCCAGGTAATCATAGCGCTTATAAGTCGGAACAACGACAGAAACCATTGGTATCATAGGCGCGCCTGTGTTTCTCAAACAGCGATAACAATCATCTGGGCCCTGGCATGGGCAGACCGGAAGCAGCCAACCGTCTGCTTGCTCTTAATAGCTCTATTATAAGGCATTATCGCCCCGATTTTCATCATCAGGACGAGGCCGCAACGTAGGGGGCGCATTGAACGCGCTATACTTGATATCAGCATTAGAGGCGCCGTTGCGCATCAAAATAGCGAGTGCCTCATCCTGATCATAATCAGACTTGACGGTAACGATCGTGTTCCCGTTCTCCAGCGCACGCTGATAGAATTTGGCATCCTCCTGCGAAAAACCGATACTGCTCAAGATACCAAGGGCGCCGCCCGCCGTAGCCCCCAGCGCCACGCCACCTAGCGTCGCCGCCAGCACACCACCGGCGATCGCAGGACCAAAGCCAGGAATCAACAAAGAAGCTGCGGCACCCAGCAGGCCGCCCAGCACGCCACCACTGACGGCGCCGGTCGCCGCCGGCCGTCCCACATCCTCAACCCCAACATCTGGATTGGCATCGGCCCGCACTAAAAAGCCTATCCGATCATCGTTATAGCCCGCACCCTTTAACTCATCAATCGCTTTACGAGCCTGATCCTGACTGGCGAACACTCCCACCACGATAGAGTTCTGTGTCATCGCCATCACAACACCTCTCTTTCACTAAGCGTAAAATGACACTTTCCATCTAGTTCAATCGTGCTATCCAAATGAAGGAAAGATAAAATACGCCATGCACAAATTTTCTATTACTATACGCCACGCAGTCAATGCTGACATTTATGAGTTTTAAGATGCTACAATAATAAATACGATCCATCTCTTCACGAGTTTGATTGAGTAGACTAACACAAAATGGTAGGATATAAATGTTCAACAAAGATATACAGAAATGGGCACGGCAACTTGCGGCTCAGATTATCCGCCCATTGGCCAACCTGGGCATCACCCCCAATACCCTTACGCTCATTGGCCTCTTCTTCAGCATAGTCACGGCGGTCGTCATCAGCCAGGGGCTCTTCTTGATTGGTGGTCTGCTGGTGCTATTCACAGGCATCTTCGATCTCTTCGATGGCGCCACCGCCCGTCTGCGCAACATTGAGACCACCTTTGGTGCCTTTCTGGACTCCACCCTGGATCGCTATTCAGAGGCAATTATCCTGGGAGGTCTACTGTTCTACGCCCTTTTTCATCCCACGATGCAGGCCAACCTATGGTTTACAGGATCGGCGCAGGTGTGGATGATCGCGCTCATTTATATCTCGATCGTGGGCTCTCTGATGGTTAGTTACACAAAAGCGCGCGCCGAAGGACTGGACATCGAATGTAAGACCGGCCTGCTGGCGCGTCCGGAGCGTGTCGTCGTCCTGGCCGTGGGCCTGCTCTTCGGCCTGACCATGTGGGCCCTGCTGCTCCTGGCCGTTTTCTCCAATATCACCGCGATCGAGCGCATGTTCGCGGTCTATCGCGCCACCCAGCACGCCAACAAAGAGCACGAGGAAGCCTCCAACCCGGCTCGGCAATCACCAATCTCAATCGAGCATACCCAGCCATCGGCCCGAGAGGAGTCCTTCTAGGAATTTATACAACCGCAACCAGGTTTATAGAGCCGCCACGCCATCAAGTAGTCCTCAACAACTTTTTAGGTCGAGCAATCGTGGTATCTATAGGTGCTTGTTATGTAGAGGTATGTCTGACATATATTTGTAGTACCTTATACACAGAAAGGATCAAGATACAGATATGGGACAGCTCGACCAGAAAGTTGCGGTAGTTACTGGCGCTGATAGCGGCATCGGGCGGGGAATCGCTCTCACACTCGCCGAAGCGGGCGCCACGGTTGTCATCAATTACGCGCACGCCAAAGATAAAGCGGAAGAGGTCCGCCAGCAGATCGAACAGAAGTCAGGGAAGGCCCTGGTGGTACAGGCCGACGTCTCGCAATACCAGCAGGCCGTTGGTCTGATCCAGCAGACAGTTGAGCATTTTGATCGCGTCGATATCATGGTCAACAACGCTGGTATGGAGATTCACAGTCCGTTTCTGGATGTGACCGAGGAGCAGTTTGATCGTGTGATGGGTGTGGATCTCAAAGGTTCATTTTTCTGCGCCCAGGCCGCGGCACGCGAGATGATCAAGCGCAAGATCGCTGGCCGCATCATTAACATCTCATCGGTGCATGAGGATCTGCCGATGCCAGAGAACGTCCCCTACTGCTGCGCCAAGGGCGGCATGCGCATGCTGATGCGCACCATCTGCCTGGAACTGGCCCAGCACAACATTACCGTCAATAACATCGGACCCGGCGCCATCGATACGCCGATCGACGCCGACGTGAAGGCGGATCCCAAGAAGTACCAGGCCCTACTGGACGAGATCCCGCTGCACCGCATGGGCCAGCCAGAAGAGATCGGCAAGCTCGCGCTCTATCTGGCCTCCGATGCCGCCGCCTACGTAACCGGCTCCACCTTCTTCATCGACGGTGGCCTGATGCGCAACACCGGCGGACTGTAGGTGCTGGGCATGCCCCCAATACATTAAGGGCATGCAAAACGAGAAAAGACCCCAGTACGTGCGGGGCTTGCCCCCGCTTCTTTGCCTTCCAAAAGGAAAGGTATCCTCAAAGCGATCAAGGACGGTTGAACGCGATGCATCTCATCATGCTCGTTGCTCTTTCGAGCGGCGAGAAAGCAAGCGGGGGCAAGCCCTGCACGTACTGGGGTCATATTCCTTTTTACATGCTCTAAAGTTGAATGTGTTGTTTTCTGATCGTTCGATAATTTTGATAGCTATTATCAAAAACTATAGCTACCACCTCTGAATCCGTTTCTGGTAGAGTATGGACTACACCTACCACTTATCCTGCATACATACACAATGAACGGAGAAAGAGATGGTTGCTAACCGCGTACAGTTGATCGATACACTGGAACAGACCCATCCGACGCTGGTTCGTTTGACGTCCCACCTTTCGGATACTGAGTTGGATTTTCGGCCTGACCCGGAGGCCTGGAGTACACGTGAGATATTAGCCCACCTGGTAGACGACGAGATGTTTGTCATGCGCACGCGCCTGGAGCGGATGGTCAAAGAGGAGAATCCAGTTCTGGCTTCGCACGACGAGAAGAAGTGGTATCGCCAGCGCAATACGGCCCGTGATTCGGTTGATGAGCTCTTGAGCGACTTTGCTACTCAGCGTGCAGCCAGCCTGGGCATCCTCAGGCTTTTCCGCGCTGAAGAGTGGGAACGGACCGCGTACCACCCCGAATACGACCATTTCACGGCCGAAAGATGGGTTGGATATTGGATCGAACACGACCTCATCCATGTACGTCAAATCGAGAGCAATAGCGCCGCCTTTTCAGCCCAATCATAGGCCATTCCCCCTTCTACACGATTCGTTGTACCAGCGTCCACACATGGATTTTATTCCTTGTAGGTGGACGCTGACGTGGAATAGTCGCTATCTACACAGACGACATCGATTAAATGCTCGCGTCGTGCGGTCTATGAAATGGCGCGCTGGCATGGAAGGACTCTTCAGTCAATCCCGGAGGCCACAGGACATGGTCAATCACATGGACGATGCCATTGTCGGCAACCAGATCGGCATGCAATACGTTTGCGTTCTCAACCGTTAAATGGTCCGCCAGTGTAACGTGCAACGGATGGCCGGAGATGGTCTCCAGTTCCAGCGCGGAACCGGCGCTTCCGGACGTTCGCTCCTGCTGAACCAGAGATGTCAGGTCCGCATGCGTCAGTCGCAGCGGCACCAGATGGAAAGTTAGCAAGCGCCGCAGATTATCGATATCTTTGGTCAGATCGAAAAGATCCTTCTCTTTCAAACTCTCAAAGGCCCCATCGGGTGGCGCAAACAGGGTCGTGTTGTCGGCGTAATTCTGCAGATCCGCATTCAGACCGCACGCCGTCAGCATAGTGTGCAGATTAAGAAACGTGAAGCGCGTTGTGCGTGAAAGCAACAGATCATCAATATCTTTCATAACTCACCTACCGGTACAGAGCTACCAGTCTCCTGATTATAGTCAACAACAGCCATCTGCTCGCTGCGATACCGATTGACCGGCCGTTCGTTCTGTGGGGGCAAAGAGCGTAAAGGCCCGGGCACTGACGTCGGCCACAACGGATATACGACTGCTGGCGAGGTAACAGACTGCCTGTCATGTCGTGTTGAAGTTATTACAGCATTATCTGTTGTCTGGAAATTATTCATCCTGCTTATCCTCACTTCCAACAATATCATGTTCATACCCCATACCTCACATCTATGGCACGTTTACCCACCCAAAAAAAGTAACAACAACGCAGTTGGTACAAAACAGGAGGTGCGGCAGGGCTGAAAACCCTGCCGCACCTCCTGTTTTGTACCAACTGCGTTTAGATCATTTATTTAGGAGGAGATAAACTGATTGGTGTAGAGGGAGTTGAGGTCGAGACTGGTTACATTCTTGCCGCTGGCATCTTTGACGCCGCCGGAGTTGAGGATGAATTCAGGATAGCCATGCCAGGCGGCGGCATCCTGCAATCCCCAGCGGCGTCCGGGATCGGCGTAGTGTTCGCTCAGGTACTGCTGGCTGTCCTGGAGGTAGGAAGGGTCGGGGAAGGTGCCCTTCGGGGTCTCCTGGATCAAGATCTGGGCCGACTCGCTGGCATGCGTGCGCGCGTACTCGTAGCCACGGGCAGTGGCCTTCATAAACCTGTGCAGCAGGTCTGGTTTGGCTTTAATCGCGGCCGGGCTGGCAATAAAATTAGGTGTATAGTAATCAGCAATCCCAGAGTTAATGAGAGGGAAGGTGTTTAGCTGCATCCCCTGATGTTTGGCCTGGATACCCTCGGCCCCCTGATAGATCCAGACAAAATCGACGCGATGGCTCTGCAAAGCCTGCAGGGGATCAATGTCCAGGGTGATGCTCTTGAAATTGCCCTTGCCGCCATCGTGCTTGATGATCTGGCTGACCACGGCATTCTCATAAGGAGCGCCAAAGGCTCCGTAGGTCTTGCCATCCAGGTCGCGGGGGCGCTTGATGCCCGAACTGGCCAGGGCGGCGAACTCCGAGGTATTGTGCTGCACGATGGCCGCGATCGAAACGGTCGGCTGACCCACAGCCGCGTCAGCGACAATGGACTCGGTTGAACTGATGCCCACATCGGCCTTGCCATTGCTCACCAACACATCCGGCGTCACGTTCGAAGAATAGGGCAGGATCTGCAGATTGATGCCCTCATCCTGGTACCACTTCTTGTTCATAGCCACATAGACGCCGGTATGGTTGGTGTTCGGGGTCCAGTCAAGGGCCAGTTTCACCGTCGTCAGGGGTTGCTTAGACGTTGTCGTTGACTGGGCGGGCGCGTTGCTGCGCTGCTGCGCCAGGTAAAGGCCGACCACGACCAGGACCACCAGCAGCGGAATGCCGATGCTGAGTAATAAACGCGTGCGAGCTTTCATATAAATAGAAAGACCTTTCTATAAACTATCCAGGTTAGCACTTACGCCCCTGGCGCTGATGCCATGGCAGGGCGATCCCCTCGATCACCGAGACCAGTCCGAAGAGCAATAAGCTTAATACAGCGGTAATCACGATGGCGGCGAAGACCAGCACGATCGCGTTCGAGCTGGCGGCGGTCTTCATGTAGAGTCCCAGGCCCTGCTGTGCCGCCACATACTCGCCCACGATGGCGCCGGTCACGCTATACGTCGCGGCTATGCGCAGTCCCGAGAAGAACGAGGGCATCGCCCCGGGTAAGCGCACCAGCCACAACGTCTGCCAGCGCGAGGCCTTCATGCTGTGCAATAGCTTCATCAGCTGGGGATCTGTGCTCAGCAGCCCATCCAGGCACGCCACCACGATTGGAAAGAAGCAGTAGAGGGTGACCACGATAATCTTGGGCGTCAACTCAAAGCCGAACCAGATCACCAGCAAGGGAGCCAGCGCCACCATCGGGATGGTCTGCGAAGTAATCAAGAGCGGATAGACAGCCCGCTTGACACCCTCGGAGAGATCCAGCAGGATGGCCAGTCCCAGGCCCAGTACGGTCGCGATCAGCAGGCCGATGACGGTCTCCAGACTGGTCTGTACCGTGTGGCCAAAGATGACATCCCAGTTATCATACAGGGCGCGCACAATCGCGACCGGCGTGGGCAATAGATTGCTGGCTATCAATCCAGCACGCACCACCAGCTCCCAGATGAGAAAGAGGCTGACGGCCAGCACAAAGGCGGGACCGTAGCCCGCCAGGCGTTTCAGGGTCATAGCGGTTGCTCCTTCACCAGCTGGGAGAGAAGTTCACGCTCCAGATGGATGGCGGTGTCCTCGGTCAGCATCTCCTGCCGACGTGGTCGCGGCAGGTCGATATCCACGACGCGGAGCACCGAGGCCGGGCGCGCGCTCAGGACGTAGATACGATCGGACAACAAAATGGCCTCTCGTACGTCATGAGTGATAAAAAGGACGCTGGAGTGATACATCTGCAGCAGGTCCAACAGCCACATCTGCAGCGTGATCCGCGTCAGGGCGTCGAGCGCGCCAAAGGGCTCATCCAGCAGCAGAAATGATGAATTGAATAAGACGGTGCGCAGCAGGGCGATGCGCTGACGCATGCCACCCGAGAGCGTATCTGGGTAGCTATCGGCGAACTCATGCAGGCCAAAGCGCTTGAGAACATCGCGTGCCTGCTGCTGCGATTCACGACGTGGCAGACGAAGCACATCCAGTCCCAGAAGCACGTTCTCCTCCACCGTACGCCACGGCAGCAGCAGCGGCTGCTGGGGCATATAGCCGACACAGCCGGCGCGCTTCCCCTGCCAGTCGCCATCGATAGCCAGCGTGCCACTGGTTGGCTCATCCACGCCGGCCACAATATTGAAGAGCGTACTCTTCCCGCAGCCGCTAGGGCCGATCAGCGAGACGAACTCGCCCCGTCCCACCGTCAGATCCAGCGGCTCCAATACATCCAGCAACCGCTTCCCATCCCGATACGTCCTGCTGACACCTTTAACGATCAGCTTCGGCGCATCCTCATGTTTGTTCTGCATCCGTACACCTCAAAAGACTATAAGACCACCGCTTCTACATATCGGCTCAGGGCATACAAAAAACCGCTACCCCAACACAGGGAGTAGCGGTAATCAGATCGGAATAGTGAAGCAGCCTGGTATGGACAGGACAATAGTGCCTGCAGCAACGTCAGCTGACAATCAGATCTGCTACTTCCCTACGCTGGTATGATCCAAGATCAGGTTCAAGGGTCGTGGCGCATATGCTTATATATGCGCCAGCATCTCAGTCCGAAGACTCCCCTAGCAGCAAATTGGCTTTATTCTATTGGTAAACAACCGATGTGCATGAAATAGTGTTTGTATATAGATACGTGTTAAATCTTCGCCCTTTGAGTATACCCCATAGACATCTATTTGTGAAGAAGCATAAAAAATATTGTTTTTCCAAAGAGACAGCGATGGTAGGAGGCGAGGATGTCTCTTTGGAAAAACAATTATAGAGGCTTGATACCACGGGCGGTGAGGATATGCCATACACCCTGAAAATCTTCCTGCACCATGTCTACATGCATCTGGTTAAGTTGGGCCTGGAACTCCTCTTCGGTCGCGATGCCAGTCTTCGCCGCCAAACCCTTCAGGGTATCAAAGGTGGCGATGTAGTTTTCATACTGCTTCTGATGTAGTTCGGTACCACACGAAAAATCAATGACCCAGGGAAAGAGCTTCACCTGCTCAAAGCCGGCGGCTGTAAAGAGTCCTTTGAGAGCGGCCGTCATGCCCATAGTTTTGTGGTCGGGAGAAAAGCCGTATCCCATCTTGCCCAGTGTCCGGTATAAGTAACTCAAGAGATTTTCCACGGCCAGGCTATTCGTGATCCCCATGGTATCAATCTCACTGACGCGAATGATGCCGCCCGGTCGTAAGATATGATATAGCTTTTTCAACACCGGGACCCAGACATCGCGCAAGAGAAATGCCGTTGCGAAACGGATATTGACCAGGTCGAATTCGCCCTCGGCAAAATTGAGGTCCGATAGAACATTACCCTGCACAAAACAGGCGTTGTGGCGCTGCTGAACGCTTGCCCGCGCCCGCGCGTAAGCCAGCAATGGCTCACTCACATCCAATCCAACGACTTCGCACTCAGGGTAACGATAA
This sequence comes from Dictyobacter halimunensis, assembly GCF_036245075.1. NCBI lineage: Bacteria > Bacillati > Chloroflexota > Ktedonobacteria > Ktedonobacterales > Dictyobacteraceae > Dictyobacter > Dictyobacter halimunensis. Next base: position 2,455,008 of record NZ_BSRI01000001.1, on the reverse strand, counting down.
GCGACGTCCAATACCCAACCCCCGGAGCCACATCCAACATCGAGAATATGCTGGATATCATCCGGGATATCCCCCTCCGGAAAGATTCCCCCCATTCCTTTAGTTACCAGTTGATCTTGCTCCATGATCCTGGTCATCTCTAAAGCATCCTCAGGATCAGCGGCATACGTGTCTTCGCGAACCATGACTCCCTCCATGTAAAAAAACACATCTTTCCTATCAAAAAATGCTTCAAAAAAGGGAACTACACATTAGTGTACTTTTATGGGTGGATAATCGCAACAAACAGGGAAAAAAGTATCATTCAATGCAAATGTATCAATATATCTGACATCTCGCTCACCATATGATGAGACAGATACCACGAACAAAAAAGAGACAGATTGTCTGGCTGCAGGCAATCTGGAGAGGACGCATTGTTATTTTGTGTTGATGCATGGGGGGCGCGGATGCGCCCCCCATGCATCAACACAAAACGGACGCATGAACGTATGGACCCAGAGTATGATATGTTTTTGGTAATGCGCGATCTAGCAAATCTCGAGACTACAGCCATCATCGATGGAACGTTGAGCCAGGAACGCCAGGCGAAAGCTCTCATATGCATCCTGCAGTGTAACCAGGGGAGTGTAATGGGGCTGCTGGATCTGCGTCACAAAATCAGCCATACCGCGCGTCACTGCTTCAACATAATCGGCATTGCGGTCCGCACGATTAAGCGTTGCCTGAACCAGTTGACCAGGCGTCGCGCCGGTAATACCCACGGGGGCCGGTATATCACGTATCGTCAAAGCCACGCCGAGCAAGGACTCGAGCTGATCACGTTGCTCAGCCGGTACAGTACCCTCTAGCTCAAGATGGTCGGGAATCCAGCCGCTCACAACAATTGAGCCGCGCTCCAAAACAACCCGCAAAACCGTTTGCTCAAGGATCGCGGGACGATCAAAGGCATGATAAAAGTTGGCCAGGGTCCCATTGGCATAGGTAACCGCCGCCATCACACGGTCCTGGCGGCCATTGGGTCCCAGGTGAGCCGCGCCTGACACGTGGACAGGGCGGGCGCCACTGATCTGGTTACACAGATCAAAGAAATGGACACCGTGCTCAATGAAGATACCACCACTGCGCGAGCGCTGCCAGAACCAGTGCTGATCATGCAGTGCCTCGTTTGAGGCGACATTTTCCAGCCGCATATAGGTTACCGCTCCAAGCAGGCCACTGTTGGTCACCTTTAGCAGCGTCTCATAAACAGGAACATGGCGCAGCACATAATCAATAGTGAGATGCACCCGTCTCTCCTTGAGCTTCACAAGCAGGGTATCGGCATCATCCAGCTCTACCGCCAGTGGCTTTTCCAGAAAGATATGCTTTCCGGCTTCCGCCGCCGCCATAGCCTGTGACGCATGCAACCAGGGAGGGGTATTAATGGCGACGATATCCACCTCGGGATCGGCCAGCAACGCCGTCAGATCTTCATACGCGCGCGCATGATAGAGCTCGGCCGCGCTACCACGCCTTGCGGCATCGACATCAGTGATAGCCACAATGCGTACCTGCGGCATGGAGGCATAGGCCTGCGCGGTAAACTCACCAAAGCCACCATACCCAACGATCCCCAGACCAATTTGTTTTTCCATTGAATGCTCTCCTTTACTCCGCGCATTTCTACTTCAGGGTACCCAGGATCTCCTGAATCGAGAGCGTAGCACCGCAGACAACCAGGTCGGAGGCTCCATAGTAAACGGTGATCTGGTCGCCCTCCTCAACGATACCGTTGGTGAAGATGACGCTCCCGAAGAAACCATTGGTCTCATACTCGGTTAGCGGCTCCATAATTGGTTCCTCGGAACGCGCCAGCACTTTCGTCGGATCGTTCAGATCAAATAGCAGGGCACCCAGGCAATAGCGATTATGCTCATCGGCGCCATGATAGATCTCCAACCATCCCTCGGGGGTACGTGTGGGGGCCGCGCCACAGCCAATACGAGCGGAGTCCCACTTGCCCGGGCGCGTGCGCACAATACATTTGTGCTTGCCCCAATGGACCATATCTGGCGACTCAGCCATCCAGATGTAATTACCACCCAGGCCACCGGATGCCATTGAAGGACGATGCAAGGCATAATACCTGCCATTGATGCGTTCACTAAAAGGCGTACAATCCTTGTTATTCGGAGAGATCATCATGCCATGGCGCTCAAAGTGCTGCCAATCACGCGTGCTAACCAGGCCAACGCCAAACCCATCAGCCGAAACAGAGGTAAACGTCAGATAGTAGACATCCCCGATCTGCGTCACACGGGCATCCTCAATGCCAAAGGTTTCCAGCGGACCCTCGCCAAGTAGCGTAGGCTCCTCCTCCACCTGGAAATGTATACCATCCGAGCTTGAGGCCAGGCGCAGGTGAGACAACGTGGTCAGATAGGTATCGCCTCGATATGTAAAACTGCGAGGATCAGATGTATACTCCAGTTCTGGATCCCCCTTTTTACAGGAGAGAATACGTAATCCTTTAGGCGCGCTCGGATCAAGCACCAGGGCGCTTACAGTATCATCATTCTGCGCCGGACGCTCAGCAACGCGCAATAATAAATAGGTCTTGCCTTGAAATCTGAAGGCGCCTGGATTCAAGAGGCACTCAACCACCAGCCCATCCATACTGGGTGTTACATCGCGTGGATGCAATAAAGGATTGTTTCCAAATCTTTTGGCAATATCAGCCATGACAGATAGCTCCTTAAATAACAGTTCTCATTGCGCATCCCCGCCAGGGACAGCGCTGAAATTGAGGATATGAGGGCACGGACAGCCTGACAGGAAGATCAGTGCCGTCACATCCCCAATAGGTGATGCACCAGATTAATTCCAACCATTTTGATGGCCCCAGGCCTCAACAATCCTGCGAATAACCAGGATCGTAATCAAGGTTACGACCGCATTGAGCAAGGCGACCGTCGCGCCATATCCAGAGCGGAACTGATCGAACGCCTGGTAATAAATTTCAAGTTGCCAGGTCTGCGTCGCCATCTCGGGACCCCCATGCGTCAACGTATATGGCTCGGTAAAGATCGATAACGCGATACCAACGGCCAGAATCAACACGGTGTAAAAAGCGGGATAGAGCATCGGCAGTGTCACCCGCCAGAAGGCTTTCCAGGGTCCCGCACCATCAATCGCCGCGGCCTCATAGATTTCAATCGGGATACCTTGTAGCCCTGACAGGAAAATCAACGCATAGTAACCGGCCATCTTCCAAACAACCATGGCGATGATTACACCCATTGCCAGTGTCGGATTGCCCAACCAATCTGGAGAGTTCCCAAAAGTCGCGCGCAAAAATGCATTCAACGGACCCGAATAGGACAATACACCTTTCACCACCAGCGATGACACCACGCCGGAAGCCAGGTATGGTAGGAAGAAGGCCACCGCGAAGAGACTCTTCCACCTGGGCAGATGATGCACCACCAGCGCCAGGCAGATGGATGCAACCAGGACCAACGGGATAAAACCAAGCATAAACTTGTAAGATACCCAGAAGGCGGCCCAGACACGCGAGCTCGCTAATGCCTCTTTAAAGTTTGCCAGGCCTACAAAAACAGGCGTTGGCGAAATCAAGTTCCAATCCTGGAATACCAGGTAAATACTATAGACCAATGGAATCAGGAAGAAGATTATCGTAAACACCAGGTACGGACTCGAAAACAGCCAGCCCTGGATCTCCCGCTTGACAGCACCCCGTTCACGACCTCCCCGATTCACCTTATGAGCACCAATCATATCGCTTCCCCTCACAGATAATAGGTATGCCTGGCCTAGCGCAGGACAAACTGAACACCCTTGACAAAGTTGCGGCTAAAGATCATGAACAGCACAAGGATCGGGAATGTCAATAACGCGCCCGCCGCATACAACGGACCCGGATAGGAACCATATGGGCCGAACATTGTTGACAGCAGCACATTCAATGTCTGATGCGCAGGATCCTTCACCACAATCAAGTCCCACATTAACTCGGTCCAGCGATCCATAAACACGAACAAGAAGATAACCGAAGTGATTGAACGCGAGATCGGTATCATAATGCGAAAGATAATCGACAACTCGCTGGCCCCATCCAGGCGCGCGGCCTCGATGATCTCCATATTGGTTGCGCGAAAGAAACCTGTGTACATAAAGATCGCCCACAAACCAACCATCCTCGGGATAATCATTGCCCAGACGGAGTTGTACAATCCCAGGAAACGCACAACCAGAAAGGTTGGCACCAGCAAAATGATGCCAGGATAGAACATCTGGAAAAGGATAAAGCCGTTGATAAACCTCTTCCCACGAAATTCCAGAATCGCCAGGCCATAACCCACAATCGCGCCAATAGCAACCATACAGAAGCTGTCCACCGCCGATACCAGCACACTATTGAAAAGCGCGCTAAGCCACGGCTGCGCCTCATAGCCACCACCGGTCCAGAGCCACTGATATGATTTCAACGTCAGGCCAGCGGGGATAAAAGTCTTGTCAACCTGATCCCAGGGTGCCAGCGATTGCAGCAGGAGATATAAATAAGGGATGATCATTAGCAGCGCCACTGGTATCGCGACGAGATAGAGCCAGTATTTTCTTCCAGCTCGCCCGCGTCTCCTGGCTGCTGTTCGCCTGGTCCTGGGCTGGCGCTCAGCCGGGACATTGGCCATTTCTTGTCCACCTTGCGTGTGTATCATTGCAAAATCCTCACGTTACACTGGTAAACAGAACTATATCGATGAGCACCCATAGCAAAGCTCATTCTGAACCAGAAAAAACCAGCAATAGATCATGTATGTTATATGGAACGGGGAATGTACTCTCATTCCAGGAAAAGGGGATACAGTTCGTTTATGTTTATCAAGAGGAGATTGGCAGGCCACTCCTTTTCATCCGGACAGACAAGCGGCACCGGAAAAAGGAGGGCCATACCAATCAGAAATTACTGACTTCCGCCCAGGGATGACTGTATATCCGATTTAAAAGCATTCCAGCCATTCTGCGGACTAGCCTGGCCTTTGATCACCGGGATGACGGCATCAGCGCCCAACTTCTGCTGAATATCAGCATATTTTCCATTCTTAATTGGTGGTACGCCGTTACCGATATTGTCAGTGAACGCCACCAGTTCAGGATGCTGCTTCAGGTAGGACGTAAAGGTTGGATTCGTGCTGAGATCGTCACGAGCAGGGGGAAGCGCGGTGGTCTTCAACCACGTCAGATCATTCTGTGGATCAGAATAGACCCATGTGATAAATTTCCAGGCAGCCTGCTGCTGTGCTTCAGAAGCCTGTTTGTAGATGACGATACCCTTGGAGTCAGCAAACGTCTTGACATTCTGTGTACTCGCCATATTATCGGGCACCACAGGAGAGGTTAAAACATAGGACTTGTTCAGTTGCAGATTGGGATATTTCTGCTGCCAGGTCGTAAAGGCCCAGGGACCAATGATGCTCATCACAGAGTTACCATTCTCAAACGGATCGGTAATCGTCTGCGCCAGGAGGTATTTTTTCTGTGACATCTGCTGCAACCATGACAGAGTCGAGACAGCGGCCGAATCATCAGCCGTCAACTTGCTGCCGCTGATAAACGAATTTCCACTCGTAGCAGCATCATAAAGGGTGAAGAAATCAAACCAGCGCTCATACCAGGTATCCTTTGCCAGTTCAGGGCGTGCCCAGACATATTTATCCGGGAATTTGGCTTTTAACTTCTGACCCAGTTCCAGCACCTGGCTATATGTCCGTGGGGGCTGACTATAACCAAGTTGTTTCAGGATATCCATACGCCAGGCAACCATGATAGCATTCGAATATACTGGCAAAATATAAGAGTGACCGTCAGAAAACTTCCAGCCCTGCATGGTGTTATCCATATGGCGAGTTTTTAATACATTATCCCACCCAGGCATCTGATCTAATGGTACCAAAGCCTGCGACTGCGAAAGTTGGCTACCAAAACCAGTAAAGATACCCTCTGAAGCGGTTGGGGCGGTATTCCCAGCCAGGGCGGCCTGGATACCAGCCTCCGAAGTAGGAGACTCAGGGATAGTTTTCACCGAAACCTTAACGGAAGGGTTTTTAGCGGTATACGCTTTAGCCATCTGTGTCCAGAAAGCCACTTCAGGAGGATTGGATCCGGACCAAAACGTTATATTAGTACTACCACCACTAGAGCTACTGCCGCTCTGATCACCCCCGCAGCCAGCCAGGGAGAGGGCAACAACGATAAATATTGCTAAACCAGAAAAAAGTTTGGTCAGCTTCATCGCTAGACTCCTTCACTACTGCTCAACCATTAGCGCCTCTTGTCCAGTCAAAAGGATGATAGAGAATACTAATGGTGAACGATATCAAATAAAACAAACAACACGCAAAAATTGTAGATAAGAACCACTAATGCTCAGGGGTCGGCTGACAACCACAAGAACGGCGGAGCACCAGTTCGGTCGAGAGCGAAATCTTCATCGGAGCTCGATCGGGACTGCCATACTCGTTCAGCATATCAAGCATCTGACGGGCCGCCTGTCTGCCGATTTCACGCTTAAACACGCCAATTGTGGTTAGGGGTGGCTCATAGAGCTCACTCATAGCCACGTCGTCAAAACCAATGACCGCCACGTCTTCGGGTACGCGCCGTTGCCGCTGCAGCAGCTCACGGATAGCACCTACCGCCATGGCATCGTTCGCGGCAAAAATCGCTGTCAGATCCGGCACAGATTCTAACGCCTGACGCATCGCCAGCGCACCCGTCTTCGCGGTCGTAGCATCGACGCGAAAAATGTGTGGAGTAAGGTTAGCGGCAGCCATCGCCTCGAGATATCCCTGCCCACGCATAAGTGAACTATGCCAATTCTCGGGTCCTAACAAAGAGACAATCGTGCGGTGACCATGCTGAATAAGATGCTCGGTCGCCTGTCTGCTCCCTTGCTTATTGTCAATGTTCACCGCATCAATCGACAGAGCCGCCAGATCGTTGTCGATCAGCAGCACCGGTATGCCCCGCTGCTGCAAGCTAACGATCAAACGTGATGGAATATCCGGACCCACTAGAATTACACCATCAACGCGCCGCTCCATGACAGGCCGAAAATCGCTAGCCGACTTACTCTGTGTAACATCGATCGTAGACATGAGCAAATGATAGCCGTGGTTAGATAATTCGGACTCCAGGCCGCGCATGATAATCGGATAAAATGGATCATCGTTGAATGAATCTGACTTGCGGCTGACCACAAAACTGATCGTCTCTGTACGTGATGTTGACAATCCACGACCGGCCATTGACGCAGCATACTGCAGATCCTGCGCCACCATTAGCACGCGCTGCCTTGTCTCTTCTTTTACACCACCCTTGCCGTTAAGAGCACGTGATGCCGTAGCGATTGATACCCCTGCTCTCGCAGCAATCTCTTCCAAACCTTCGGCCATAATTTTCCTCAATGAAAACACTAAGTAAACGTTTACAAAAAGTATACATGGGTATTTCCATTCTGTCAACTCGCCCGAGCGAGTTGACAGAATGGAAATTTCTGCCGCCTTCGGCGGGGAAGGAGAGAGGAGGAGCTTTTGGAGACACCCCAAACCCCGGCAGGAGGGGCTCGCCGCCCCTCCTGCACCTCCCCGCTTTATCTCTTCTTATTTCGTTAAAGATTATAGACCCGAGCCTACTTTAGAATCAAATTTTGCAAAAAAAGCCAGGCTGTTTTAAAACAACCTGGCTCCCGCATACATTGCGGATAGTTCTTTTGATGATCAGGCTTACGCCGCGAGACTGTCGACCTGCTGTACGACGATCTTGCCGTCTTCCATGGCCAGTTGGGCCTGCTGACCGCTGGCGATGGTGCCATCGAGGATGGCGTCGGCCAATGCGTCATCGACGTAGCTCTGGATCGCCCGGCGCAGCGGACGTGCTCCATACTCCTCGTCGAAGCCGACCTGCAACAGGTAGTCGCGCACCTCATCGCTCACGCTCAGCTCGATCTGCTGCTCGGCCAGGCGTCCGCGCACCTGCTCCAGCATCAGGTCCACGATCTGATAGAGCTCCTGGCGTCCCAACGTGTGGAAGACCACAATCTGGTCGATGCGGTTGATGAACTCTGGCCGGAACGCTCGCTTCAAGCCCTCCATCGCCTTGGAGCGCATCACCTCGTGCTGCTCATCCTTCGCCTCATCACCTTTGCGATTGTTGAAGCCCATGTTCACCGCCCGCTTGAGATCCGCGCTGCCCGCGTTACTGGTCATGATCACCACCGTGTTCTTGAAGTCCACGGTTCGACCCTGTCCATCGGTCAGCCGACCATCGTCGAGGATCTGCAACAAGGAGTTGAAGACCTCAGGATGCGCCTTCTCGACCTCGTCGAGCAGGATCACGCTGTAGGGACGACGCCGCACCTGCTCGGTGAGCTGTCCACCATCGTCATGCCCCACATATCCCGGAGGGCTGCCAAACAGACGCGAGACGGTATGCGGCTCCATGTACTCCGACATATCCAGCCGGATCATGTGGTCCTCACCACCGAACAGTTCAGCGGAGAGAGCCTTGGCCAGTTCGGTCTTCCCAACACCGGTGGGTCCTAAGAACAGGAACGAGCCGATGGGGCGTTTGGGATCTTTGAGTCCCGCCCGCGAACGGCGGATGGAACGGGCTACCGCGCTGATCGCCTCATCCTGACCAATCACCCGCTGGCGCAGATCGCTCTCCAGGGTGAGCAGATTCTTGCGCTCGCTCTCCAGCATCTGCGTCACCGGCACCCCGGTCCACAGCTCGACCACCTGCGCAATCTGCTCTGGCGTCACCAGCAAGGATACGGTCGCCCCCGACTGGGAGCGGGCCTTCTCCAGCTTCTCAAGCGTCACCAGTTCTTGCTGGCGCAGCTTTGCAGCCTTCGCGTAATCCTCGGCCTCAGCGGCGGCCTCTTTCTGCGCCTGAATATCGGCCAGCTCTTTCTCCAGCACCGAAGGACTGACCATGCCTTTCTCGGTCGCCTCAAGCACCAGGGCCGAGCCCGCCTCATCCATCACATCGATGGCTTTGTCAGGCAGGAAGCGATCATTGATGTAGCGGTCCGACAGCTTGACGGCCGCCTCGATCGCCTCGTCGGTGATGCTCACATTGTGGTGCGCCTCATAGTTGGGTCGCAGCAATTTCAGCATCGCGATGGCTTCATCAACCGAGGGCTCATCAACCTTGACCGGCTGGAAACGGCGCTCCAACGCGGCGTCTTTCTCGATGTGTTTGCGGTACTCATCCAGTGTGGTGGCGCCGATACAACGCAGCTCGCCACGGGCCAGCGCCGGCTTGATCATGTCGGCGGCACCTACCGAACCTTCGGCGGCACCCGCGCCGACCACCGTATGCAGCTCGTCGATGAAGACGATGATCTCGGGCGCGTTGCGCAGTTCCTCCAGGATCGATTTGATGCGCTGCTCAAACTGACCACGGAACGAGGCACCAGCGACCATGCCACCCATATTCAATGAGACGATGCGTTTGCCCTGCAGGTTAGCGGGCACATCACCGCTGACGATCTTACGGGCCAGTCCCTCAACGATCGCCGTCTTACCGACGCCCGGCTCACCGATCAGGACCGGATTGTTCTTCTGGCGACGGCCCAGAATGGTGATCATGCGGCGCAGTTCGCGCTCGCGGCCGGCGGCTGGATCAAGCTTGCCTTCTGCAGCCTCGCCCGTCAGATCACGACCATACTGATCAAGGGTCGGGGTCTTACTCTGCCTGGCAGACTTCTCGGCGGTCGCGGTATTTCTACCGTTGCCACGGCTGGTGGAGTTGAAAAAGTTTGTATTGTTATTGGCAGCAAAACCAAAGGGAGCACCAGCGTTTTCAGAATCGTCACCGAGGCCGCCCATCTGATTCAACGAGTCCATAAGTTCTTCTACACAGGACTGGCAGAGGAAGTGGGCTTCACGTTTACCGTTGACCATAGCTTCAACGCGGACCTGGGCAGGATTCTTCTGACAGCGTTCACACTTCATTATCAGGTATGCTCCTCACTATATATCTCGATGGAGTCACGCTTCCTCAACCAGCACCTGGGATAAAGCGCGATCTCCGCGGAATCTTTCTATGCTAACAAATGATTGGCGAGACCAATGAATGCAACCGAGGCCTCCACTTCTAGCACTCGCATTTCGTATTTGTTTATTCATATATGATAACGGTATGGCGGGCCTGCTTATTCCCGCTTTTAGCACTCTCTTTTCAAGATTGCTAAGTACTGATAATAACAGGAGGATGGAGATACTTATTCCCTCCATCCTCGCTTTTAAAGAGCTCGCTGTTTATGTTGTACGCGCCTACCGCCGATTTAGATGTGGCCCCTGCTGGCAACGCCTTCAAGAAAGAAGCCAACTTCGGTCCAGGGGCAGTTTAATCGGGAAATTTACACCTTACTGATCCCCCTCGAAGCCGGATAAATTAATACCCAGTTCCGGCATTACATCGTTCGAGGTGTCTTCGACGAATTGGATCTTTTGCTCGTCTTCGTTGAGGACCTCTACATTAATGCCCAGGCTCTGCAATTCTTTTACGAGCACTTTAAAGGATTCTGGAACGCCCGGCTCCATGATATGCTCACCTTTCACGATCGCCTCGTAGGTTTTGACACGGCCCACCACATCATCCGACTTTACCGTCAGAATCTCCTGGAGGATATTGGCGGCTCCATAGGCTTCCAGCGCCCACACTTCCATTTCACCGAACCGCTGTCCACCGAATTGCGCCTTACCACCCAGCGGCTGCTGTGTGATCAAGCTGTAGGGGCCGGTTGAACGGGCGTGCACTTTATCTTCTACCAGGTGGGCCAGTTTCAACATGTAGTTGTAGCCAACCGTGATGGGATGGTCAAATGGCTCGCCGGTCCGTCCATCATAAAGCTGGACTTTGCCGGTTTCGGGCAGTCCTGCCCGACGCAGGAACTCTTCGATATCATCTTCGGTGGCGCCGTCGAAGACGGGCGTGGCGATCTTAAAGCCCAGCGCTTCCGCCGCCCAGCCAAGGTGGGTCTCCATAATCTGACCGATATTCATACGGTGCGGGACGCCCAGCGGGTTCAGGATGATGTCCACCGGCGTGCCGTCAGGCAGGAAGGGCATGTCCTCGATCGGCAACACGCGGGAGATCACACCCTTGTTGCCGTGGCGTCCGGCCATCTTGTCGCCCGCGCCGATCTTACGCTTCTGCGCGATACTGACGCGCACCAGCTGGTTGACGCCTGGAGGTAGTTCATCACCGGCCTCGCGTGAGAAGACCTTGACCTCGATGATCTTGCCGCGCTCACCATGGGGCACACGCAGCGAGGTGTCTTTGACTTCACGGGCCTTTTCACCGAAGATGGCACGCAGCAGCTTCTCTTCCGCCGTCAGCTCGGTCTCGCCCTTGGGCGTAATCTTGCCGACCAGGATATCCTGTGGTCCTACTTCGGCCCCGACATAGATGATGCCGCGCTCATCCAGGTTGCGCAGACCCTCTTCACCCACATTCGGAATATCACGCGTGATCTCTTCGGGTCCCAGTTTGGTGTCGCGGGCGTCGATCTCATACTTCTCGATGTGGATCGAGGTGAAGAGATCCTCGTGCGCGATGCGTTCACTGATCAGAATGGCGTCCTCGAAGTTGCCACCCTCCCAGCTCATGAAGGCCACCAGGATGTTCTGGCCTAACGCCAACTCGCCGTCCTGGGTCGAGGTATTGTCCGCAAGCACCTGCCCCGCGGTGACATAGTCGCCTTTTTTGACGATCGGTCGTTGGTTAATACAGGTACCCGCATTGGAACGCACAAACTTGCGCAGGCGATAGATGTGCAGTTCTCCCTGCTCATCGATGACTTCAATGCGACGCGCGGTGGAAGAAACGACTTCGCCACTGGTCTGACTGACGATGACCTGGCCGGAGTCGATGGCGATCTGGCGCTCAATGCCGGTCCCACAGATGGGGGACTGCGGACGCAGCAACGGCACCGCCTGGCGCTGCATGTTGGCGCCCATCAGGGCGCGGTTGACGTCGTCATGCTCCAGGAAGGGGATCAGGGCGGTCGCCACTGAAACCGTCTGGCGCGGCGAAACGTCCATGTAGTCGATGTTGTCCGAGTTCTCCATGAAAAACTCACCCTGATAGCGCGCCAGAACACGATCCTCTTCGAACTCATCGTTGTCGGAGAGTTTGGCGTTGGCCTGCGCGATCCAGAAGTTCTCTTCGTCATCGGCGGTATGGTAATCCACCACCTCGGTCACGAAGGGCTTCACGCGAACCTGCGCGTCACCCAGCAAGGACGACAGTTTCTGGAATAGCGTCTCGTCGATACGCACACGCTCACGCGCCGGGATCAACACGGTGCCATCCGTGTCGGTGATGGCGTCGCGCTCACGTCCAAACACCCCGCGGAACTCGCGCCCGATCAGGTTGGGATCATTGGCCTTCAGGCGTTTGTAGACCTTGCGGTACGGTGTCTCGATGAACCCATAGGGGTTGATCTGCGCATACGTCGCCAGGTTACCGATCAGACCAATGTTGGGACCCTCAGGCGTCTCAATCGGGCAGATACGACCATAGTGAGATTCGTGAACGTCACGGACATCGAAGCCCGCACGATCACGCGAGAGACCGCCGGGACCCAGCGCCGAGAGGCGGCGCTTGACACCAACCTCTGCCAGAGCGTTGGTCTGCTCCATGAACTGCGAAAGCTGGCTACCGCCAAAGAACTCCTTCATCGCCGCCACTACCGGGCGGATGTTGATGAGGGCGTTCGGGGTGGCCTGTCCCGGCTCCTGAATGCTCATGCGCTCCTTGACGACGCGCTCCATGCGCAGCAGACCTACGCGGAACTGCGTCTGGATCAGCTCGCCCACACAGCGCACGCGGCGGTTGCCCAGATGGTCGATGTCATCCTTACGGCCACGGCCATTATTCAATGACACCAGGCGCCGAATGATGTTGACCAGGTCGTCCTGCGTCAGGATGCGCTGGCTCTGCGGAATCGCCAGGTCCAGCTTGCGATTGAGCTTGTAGCGACCGACACCGCCCAGGTCATACCGGCGTGAACTAAAGAAGAGATTCCTGGCCAGCGAACGCGCATTATCTAAGGTAGCGGGATCACCGGGGCGCAGCTTCTTGTACAGTTCGAGTAGCGCCTCGTCCTCTTTCCTCACCGGATCACGGTCCAGGGTGGCCTGAATGTAGCGCACCACGGGATCGTTATCGACGCCGGCGAAGGCGTCCAGGATCCCCTGATCGGTCGATAGATCTACATTTTCGGCATGCCACTGTTCTTTAGCCAGGCTAGATATCGCCCGCAACAGCGTAGTCACCGGAATCTTACGTTTGCGGTCAATCTTGACGGTTAAGAGATTTTTATTGCTGGTCTCGAACTCCAACCAGGCACCACGGCCGGGAATCAGCTTGGCCGAGAAGAGCCTGCGGCCCGTAGTGGCATCCTCGTCGGCGGTATAGTAGACACCGGCGGAGCGCACCAGTTGGCTCACCACCACGCGCTCGGTGCCGTTGATAATAAACGTACCATTCGTCGTCATCAACGGGAAATCACCCATGAAGACATCTTTCTCGATGATCTCACCCGTCTCTTTGTTCACCAACCGCGCCTTCACTGTCAGAGGAGCAGCGTACGTCGCATCGCGATCGCGGCACTCGTCTTCGCTGTATTTGGGTTTGCCAAACGGTTCTGGAGGTACAATAAATTCTAAGCTCAGGTTTTTGCCGGTAAAGTCTTCGATCGGCGAGATCTCTTCGAAAAGCTCGCGCAGACCCTCCTTCTTAAACCATTCAAAAGAGTCGAGCTGGATCTGAATCAGCCCTGGCATCGGCCGTATGTCTGGAATACGCGCAAAGGAGACGCGTTCCGGTGCTAGCACAGATTTCTTGCTTACCGCCATGATATCTCTTGTCCTTTCACCTCTAGGTGACTCTTTTCGCACACGACGAGGGTCTGGCACACGCCTGATGAAGCGTGTGCTCTTTGAGCACAAACACAAAAGATATCTTTTCTCGGAGAATGTACCTTACTCTCCTCACCCTGGGGGACCGTGATCGCCCCCGCCCTCGCGGCCACTGCGCGGCCGCGCTTATTTTTTATGTTGGTGTATCGAGTGCGCAGATGCGCACTCGATACACCAACATAAAACTGACATGTGAGCACCTCAGGTGCTCACGAGTCCATGGTGTGTTAGTGCGGGGGCGATCACGGTCCCCCAGGGTAACGAGAGTAAGACACATTCAGAGAAAAGATTTCACCGTGGGTGCGAAAGACGCGCGTCGTTTCTACCAGAGTATAGAGGAAAGAATACAAAAAAAAATCGTCCAAAAAGGCAGTGTGCTATTGGACAGAAGGTGTTATAATAATAATGGGAAGAGATAAGTTTATTTTCGTGTCCGGAGAACGGCTGCGTCCCCTCCTGGTGTGCTATCGATTTGGGCAGACCGGGCGCAGCGCGCATCTTTCCCTTAAATAGAGTATAAAACAAACGAAAAGGCGGGCGAGATCTTGAATGATCTCGCCCGCCTTAAGCTAAGGGGAATCGTAGCTTTATGTTACGCCGCTAGCCTATCGGCCAGTTGGACGACGATCTTGCCGTCTTCCATGGCTAACTGGGCCTGCTGGCCGCTGGCGACGGTGCCATCGAGGATGGCGTCGGCCAATGCGTCATCGACGTAGCTCTGGATCGCCCGGCGCAGCGGACGCGCTCCATACTCCTCGTCGAAGCCCACCTGCAACAGGTAGTCGCGCACCTCGTCGTTCACGCTCAGCTCGATCTGCTGCTCGGCCAACCGGCCGCGCACCTGCTCCAGCATCAGATCGACGATCTGGTAGAGCTCCTGACGTCCCAACGTGTGGAAGACCACAATCTGGTCGATACGGTTGATGAACTCTGGCCGGAACGCTCGCTTCAAGCCCTCCATCGCTTTGGAGCGCATCACCTCGTGCTGCTCGTTCTTCACCTCATCACCTTTACGGGTGTTGAAGCCCATGTTCACCGCACGCTTGAGATCTGAACTGCCCGCGTTACTGGTCATGATCACCACCGTGTTCTTGAAGTCCACGGTTCGACCCTGTCCATCGGTCAGCCGACCATCGTCGAGGATCTGCAACAAGGAGTTGAAGACCTCAGGATGCGCCTTCTCGATCTCGTCGAGCAGGATCACACTGTAGGGACGGCGCCGCACCTGCTCGGTGAGCTGTCCACCATCCTCGTGTCCCACATATCCCGGAGGGCTCCCGAACAGACGCGAGACGGTATGCGGCTCCATGTACTCCGACATATCCAGCCGGATCATGTGGTCCTCACCACCGAACAGTTCAGCGGAGAGAGCCTTGGCCAGTTCGGTCTTCCCAACACCGGTGGGTCCTAAGAACAGGAACGAGCCGATGGGGCGTTTGGGATCTTTGAGTCCCGCCCGCGAACGACGGATGGAACGGGCTACCGCGCTGATCGCCTCATCCTGACCAATCACCCGCTGGCGCAGGTCGCTTTCCAGGGTGAGCAGATTCTTGCGCTCGCTCTCCAGCATCTGCGTCACCGGCACCCCGGTCCACAGCTCTACTACCTGCGCGATCTGCTCTGGCGTCACCAGCAGGGACATGCTGGTGTCAGCCTCGGAACGGGCCTTCTCCAGTTTCTGCAGGGTGAGTAGCTCCTGTTGGCGCAGCTTCGCGGCCTTCTCGTAATCCTCGGCCTCAGCGGCGGCCTCTTTCTGCGCCTGAATGTCTGCCAGTTCTTTCTCCAGCACCGAAGGACTGACCATGCCTTTCTCGGTCGCCTCAAGCACCAGGGCCGAACCCGCCTCATCCATCACGTCGATGGCTTTGTCAGGCAGGAAGCGATCATTGATGTAGCGGTCCGACAGCTTGACGGCCGCCTCGATCGCCTCGTCGGTGATGCTCACATTGTGGTGCGCCTCATAGTTGGGCCGCAGCAACTTCAGCATCGCGATGGCCTCATCGACCGAGGGCTCATCAACCTTGACCGGCTGGAAACGGCGCTCCAACGCAGCGTCTTTCTCGACATGTTTGCGGTACTCGTCCAGCGTGGTGGCGCCGATACAGCGCAGCTCGCCACGGGCCAGCGCCGGCTTGATCATGTCGGAAGCGCCAACCGAACCCTCGGCGGCACCTGCGCCGACCACCGTATGCAGCTCGTCGATGAAGACGATGATCTCGGGCGCGTTGCGCAGCTCCTCCAGGATCGATTTGATGCGCTGCTCAAACTGACCACGGAACGAGGCACCAGCGACCATGCCACCGATATTCAACGAGACGATGCGTTTGCCCTGCAAGTTAGCGGGCACATCACCGCTGACGATCTTGCGAGCCAGTCCCTCAACGATCGCCGTCTTACCGACGCCCGGCTCACCGATCAGGACCGGATTGTTCTTCTGGCGACGGCCCAGGACGGTGATCATGCGGCGCAGTTCGCGCTCGCGGCCGGCGGCTGGATCAAGCTTGCCTTCCGCAGCCTCACCCGTCAGGTCGCGGCCATATTTATCCAAAGTTGGAGTTTTACTCTGGGCCTCCTGGCGCTCAGCAGTAGCAGTACTGGTACGAGCGCTGGCCGCAGAGGAGTTTGCATTGTTATTGCCTGTAAAGCCGAAGGGAGCACCAGAGGTTTCGGGGCCATCAAAACCCGAAGCCTGTTCCATCACACTCATCAGTTCATTGACACAGGACTGACAGAGGAAATGAGACTCACGACGACCATCCACTAACTGATCAACGCGGACCTGAGCGGGGTTTTTCTGGCAACGTTCACATTTCATTATAGGTATGCTCCTACTCTAATCATTTATTTGAAGCAGGGAATCTACTTCTTGCAGACTCCCTTCAGGGAGTTTTCTGGTTTTTATCAGCGGCACGGGAGAATGTTAGCACTCTCGACAGGTCACTGCTAATCACTTATATAAACGATGGCCCGGGTCTTTTTATTCCCGGGGTTAGCACTCTTTTCGAATGATTGCTAATCATCTATATAAACGCACCCATGAAGCGGTTTATTCCCATATTTAGCAGTTCCAATTCACGAGTGCTAATACGGTAACTATAAACGGACTTTTTCGCAAATATCAAATATCTGGGTTTAAAAGTAGGACGGGTTAGCTATTCAGGGTATCTTGCGGCTCGCCTTTCACACCGTGGCACAAAACGATCAGCATATCAGGGGTCACAATTTTGCTATAGCTGGTATACTGGCTGACCAGGCGCTGGTTGGCCCGCTCATCCAGTTGAAGCGCTCGATAGGTATAGTCGCCCTTGCAGACATAGCCCTCACGCGTAAAGAGGTGGCTGGCCCGCTCATTACGATGGTGGATCCAGGCCACGATGCGCATAGGATCGCCGCTAGAATGCTGTTGCGCCCACCACTGGGCGAAGTGTAGCAGCCAGGTACCGATCCCCCGGCCCGTATAGTCGGGATGTACACCGGACACATGGCGAATTCGTACGCAGCGATCGGTATGCTCAGCATCCCTGAACATCATCCCCACATCGATGTAGCCAACGATGCTCTCGTCAGGCGCCACCACCACCTGCGTGTCATGGGGTAGATCCAGAGTACGCCAGAAAGCCAGTGTGGCCTCCACTGTCCGCTCGGAGTCCTCCTCAGCCAGCGAGAGGCGCGCGGCCTGCTCGGGCTCTTCGGCACAGGCGATCGCGGTCAACAGATTAACCACCGATTCGGCATCAGCCAGCCGTGCCGGTCGCACCACAAAATCGCTGAGGAGCGCAATATTCATCTGCATCCTTACATCCTTTCGTTTACTACTTGTATACTTGTAAAGACGTCAGTTAAATCGAAGCAGATGCAACCTTGCTAGAAAAGATGGGACATTTCTATGACAGAAACATCGAACAACCGTTACGCAACGAAAAGCATGCCAGAAGTCCTCTATACAAACGCGAAAGGTATACCGCTGTATCTCAATATTATCCAGCCCGATCCCGTACCGACAGAGCCAATGCCAGTGGTTGTCTACATCCATGGCGGTGGATGGGAAGCGGGCGACCACATGGGCAGCGAAAATGTCGAGCTGGCCGAGCAAGGCTTCTTCACCGTCAACGTGCAGTACCGTCTGAGCGGACAGGCTACTTTCCCGGCCCAGTTGCAAGACGTAAAGAGCGCCATCCGCTGGCTGCGCTCCAACGCCACCCGCTATCATATCGATCCCGAGCACATTGGCGTCTGGGGACACTCGGCCGGCGGACACCTGGCCGCCATGGTAGGCACAACGGCAGGAGTGCCCGAACTGGAGAGTCCCGAGGCAGCATCCACCTATACCAGCAGCGTACAGGCCGTGGTGGTCCTGAGCGGACCCAGCGATCTGTTGACCATGGGTGGCACGCACGATGAGCCCGACTCACCCGAGGCACGCCTGGTCGGCGCACCGCTACAGGAAGACAAAGAGTTGGCACGACGCGCCAATCCAATTACGTATATCCAGTCTGGCAAGCTTCCTCCTTTCCTCATTATACATGGGACAAACGATACCGTTGTGCCTTTTAACCAGAGCGAGGCACTCTATGCCGCCCTCAGACAGGCACAGGCAGATGTCACCTTGCATCCCATTGAAGGTGAGGATCACGTCTTCTCCAGGCAGCCTCAGAGCTGGCCAGACATCTATCGACTGGCCATCAACTTCTTCAACAAACATCTCAGGGGCGAACGCGGCCAGTAACCGCATCAAGCGACATCAATGGAGCAGGTGGGCATGGAATGAGGCCATACCTGCTCTCCGATACGCCGGACAGGACTGAACGCGACCGCGCATAATCTGTAGCCAATAAAAACATCCGTGCGTATATAAAGGAACATGGTATATATTAATGATAGAGTGATCTTCCCGCCAGCGCTATGCTTAAAACACTAGAACGAGAACCATGTGGGAAGTATAGAAGTTACTCTTGATTGCTATCTTTATTTTGCGATATGGAAAGGAACACATAGTGAGCACACGCGATTTAGGCAAACACGTTGTGGAACTGCATGAAGAGGGAATGCTCGCCATTACCGGTGAAGGAACGCGCCTGACACTGTCGCCGCACGAGGCCGTTGACTTTCTCAACTGGCTCAACCAGCACAAGAAGACGCTAGTAGCCGCGGCCAGGGCCCATCAGGTTAATCCGGTGCCCGAAATTCTGGAGGAAGAGACAAGCGCGCCGATTACCGATTTCGATGACCCTGATTACGCGGTAGACGAGCCCTGATCTCATAGCTTTTGCTCCTGCGAAAAAAGTTTAAATAGGCTACAATGATAGAAGAACATTGTGGAGGAGAGTTCATGATCCCTTCGCTTGTGCGCATCACGAAGGAGGGAAAAGAACTTTTCTCACTTATCTATGCATCAAAGGAGCTTCGGCATGACGCCTACAGACAAATCGACCAGTCCTCTTCGTCTTTCAGTCTCCACCTGGAGCCTGCATCGCACGCTAGGGGACTATTCCGTTTACGGCCCCGACGCTGAAAACCCTCTGACAGGAGCGGCAGATAAACGCGGAGAGATCACTCTACTAGAGCTACCGGCCCGGCTAGCGGCATTTGGTATTTCAACCCTGGAGATCTGCCATTTTCATCTACCCAGCCTGGATAGCGGCTATCTCAAAGAGTTGCGCGCCACGCTAGAGCATGAGAACGTCGAGCTGTTCTCACTGTTGATCGATTCGGGCGACATCACACATCCCGAGCATGGCGAACGCGACCAGTCCTGGATCAACTCGTGGATCGAGGTCGCGGGTCAGCTCGGCGCTAAACGGTCGCGCGTGATCGCGGGCAAATCATCGCCGACAGCCGAAAATCTGCAGATCAGCGTACAGAGACTGCGTGATCTGGCCAATACGGCCGAAGCCAATGGCGTACGCCTGATGACCGAAAACTGGTTCGGCCTGCTCTCACAGCCGGTCGCTGTGCACACCGTGTTCGAGCAGTTAAATGGTCGCCTCGGACTCTGCTTCGACTTCGGCAACTGGTCAGGCCCCACCAAATACGAGGCCCTGACCTCCATCGCGCCTTACGCGGAATCCTGTCATACCAAGGCCCACTTCTCAGAAAATGATGAGCTGGATAGCGACGACTATGTACGCTGCCTCGACATCACGCGCGAGGCTGGCTTCTCGGGTCCCTACACCCTCATCTACGACGGCCCCAATCCCGACGAATGGAATGGCCTGAGCCGCGAACGCCAGGTTGTCGCACCATACGTCCACGCATAACAAACGCATACGCAACGTTGTATGCCGGAGTGCAAACATATAACGCACCCGCGCATACGACGGCGCGTCCATTCGTGTCTTGAGGGACGTTCATCATGCTCAAATATCGGGATGGTAGAGAGCGATAGCGTTTTCGGAGAAGACGTGCCGGGCAAGGGATTCACCGAGAGCGTCTATAACGAGTTCGACGTCGCTATCCTGAAAAGGGCGCGGCGCTCGGGGACAGGGAAAGTCGGTAGCGAACACGAGGGCGGCGGGGTTGACGGCTGCGATGGCCTTCAGCGCCTGGGGAACGTCGAAATCGACGCGTCCGAAACCGGTGGCCTTGACGTAGGCGCCCCGCTCAACCAGGTGCAGCAGATCATTAAAGCCAGCCTGCGAGAGGCCGAGATGATCGATGCAGACGCGTGGCAGCGATGTCAGCAGAGGAGCCAGTTCAGCCAGGTACTTTGAGTCGATGTAGAGCTCGGCATGCCAGGCCGCCAGGTCATAGACGCGCCGGGCCAGCGTCTCCAGCTTTTCCAATACATCGGCACCCCCTCGCCTGAAATTAAAGCGTACAGCCCGTACACCCGCGGCATGCAATTGCAGAATCTCCTGATCGGGAACAGTAACCGGTAACTGGGTCACGCCAACGAAGCCAGGACCCAAACGCTCAAGCGCATCAATCAGATAGGTCTGATCCTCTCCCTGGAACGAACCCGAAACGACCGCCCCCCCGATGATGGGAAATTGCGCTGTGCGGGCACGGTAATCCTCAACGGTAAAGGTCTCCGGCAGATAGCCTTGATTAGCAACCAAGGGAAAGCGTGGATCGATGATGTGCATATGGCTATCAAAGATAGGGAGATGCGCGCGTCTGTTCAAGTTCAATTCGGCCATACATCCTCATTCTTTATTGTACGTTATATCGTAGGTGCCCGGGCTTGTCGCTTCGCGACAAGCCCGGGCACCTACGATATCTTGATCAACCGAACCAGCAGACGATGGTTTCGCCGGTCAGGATGTCGGATTGGGTGCTGGCGAGGAAGAGGACGATTTTGGCCATGTCTTCAGGCTGGGCGATGCGTTGCAGGCGTGAGCGCCCTTCTTCGCTGCCGACACTGCGGGTGGCCAGGAAGCGTCCGGTGTAGGTGGGCGCGGGCGAGAGGCAGTTGACGTTGATGCCCGATGGGCGCAGTTCCTCGGCCAGGCAGCGGGTGTAATGCGAGACGCCCGCTTTGGCGGCGGCGTAGATGAGCCCAGTGCGGGCCGCGACGTGTCCGGCCGCCGAGCCGACGTTGATGATCTTGCCCGAGCCGCGCTCGCGCATGTGGGCGCCGACATACTTGCAGGTAAACATGGTCGTCAACAGGTTGCGCTCGACCACCGAGCGGATATCTTCCGGATCGATGTCCAGGGCGTCGTTGGGCTCTGGACGTGGGGTGTGCGCTCCGATGTCGCCGCCGGCGTTGTTGACCAGGATATCGATCTGGCCCAGCTTTTCCAGGGACTGGCGCACAAAGCCCTCGACCTGCGCGGCATCCGTCAGGTCGGCGGTAAAGAAGGCCGCCCGGCGTCCCAGGGACTGTATCTCTTCAACCACGGCCTCGCCGGAGGGGGCCTCGCCAAACTCGGAGGCGGCCTGTGCGTGGACATCGTGGACGATCACATCCGCACCGGCACGAGCCAGGTGTAAAGCATAATGACGGCCCAGGCCCCGGCTAGAACCGGTAACCAGGGCAACTTTTCCTGTGAGATCTTCTGCAGCCATGCGTGAAACCTCTTTCCTTACATCACTAGAAGCACTACCATCCGATGGCACCTTTGATCAAAGGTGTCCATTCAATATTTCCTGCTGGTGGGGCTCTCCAAACAGCGCACGCAGATATGCCAGGCTAGAGACCAGCTGGCGCTGCTCATAGGCGACAATCTCCTCTACGGGCTGGCCCAGTTCAAAGGGGGTACGCCACTCGCCGACGGGCCGGGCGTGATGCTGGACGAAGCGCCAGAGCTGTGCGAACTGGGGTGCCGTGCGTGGTGGATATTCCGGCCAATAATCGTCGGCCAGCACGCGTACATGCCGTCCCTCCAAAGCGCCCAGCTCCACCGCCTTCGTAATCTCATGTCCCGTCCCCGCCAGAATCTCCAGCATGGCCGGGAAGTCGATCACGCCCTGTCCCAGGGGACAGCGCACCAGGCGATAGCCTTCTTCGCTCAGGTAGATCCAGTAGTCTTTAAGATGCATGTGCTTGACATAGGGGGCGATGCGCCGCGTGAAATCTATTGGCTCCTCGGCCGTCGCCAGCGGATTGCCGGTGTCAAAGATGATACCAAAGTTCTCTGAGTTAATGGTTGTGCAGAGCCAGAGCAGTTCCTCCGAGGCAATATCCTGGTGATTTTCGACCGCCAGGTTGACGCCGAGCCGTTCGGCCACCGTGGTCGCCTGCTGGAAACCGGTCAGCACCTGCTGCAGATAATCTTGCCAGTGGCCGACCATCTCGCGGCGGTCGCCACCCAGTTTGGCGCCGCCCACCAGCGTACGCACCGTCCTGGCGCCCAGGCGCGATCCCAGTTCGAGCACTTCACTCAAATGGCCTGCATCACAGCCATAGGTATCCAGTGTAATGGCGAGCTGGCGCTCCTCAGCGTAGCGTCTGAGCGCCTCGATATCGACTCCATTCAGAAATACAAAGGGCAGTTCAACGCCCTCTAGCCCCAGCGCCTGCGCCTGCTCCATCAACTGCTGGGGACGTATAGTCGGACGACCTGAAGCGGGGTGTACCCCCATGCTAAAGGTCGTACCATACACAGAAAGTCCAACGCGCATAGCATCCTCGCTTTCATCACTCATCGCGTCGCTAGCTAAAGCTTACTCGGCCGTCCAGCCACCATCCACAGTCAATGTGGAGCCCGTCATAAAGCTGGAGGCATCGGAGGCCAGGAAAAGGGCCGCGCCACCCAGCTCCTGGGGATCGCCCCAGCGATGTAGCGCGACATGATTGATAAAAAACTGATTGGCCTCGGGATTATTCAGTACAGGTTTATTGAGCTCCGTCATGAAGGGGCCGGGGCAGAGCGCGTTGACGGTAATATTGTAGTCAGCCAGCTCCAGGGCCAGCACGCGGGTTAGCTGGATGACGCCGCCCTTGCTGGAGCAGTAGGCGCTGCGCTCCGCCAGACCCACCTGGCCCAGCATCGAAGCCACATTGATGATACGCCCATACCGCTGCTGCTTCATCACAGGCGCCACCGCTTTAGCACACAGGAAAGGTGCCTTTAGATTCGTAGACTGAACGAGATCCCAGCTCTCCTCATCGAACGACTCCAGCGGCTTACGAATATTGATGCCAGCGTTGTTGATCAGGATATCGATGCGTCCCAGATCTTTCACAATCGTCTGCACCATATCCTCAACCTGCTGCGGCTGCGTCACATCTACGGCGAGGCCCAGCGCGCGGCAACTGAAATCTCGTGCCAGTTGCGCCGCGCACTCCTCGGCCCGCGCACGCTCACGGCTGGTCACCACCACATCCGCGCCCGCCTCCGCCAGCGCCTGCGCCATCACCAATCCCAGCCCCCGATTACCACCGGTCACCAGGGCCACGCGCCCCTGCAGTTTAAACTTCTCTAAATACATGGCTTCTCCTTTCATAACACCATCTACCAACAACGATTTCGTGGGAGAATAATCATAAACACAAGTTCTTTTTGAGTGATGTAGTGGCAGGTGTACGAATGCGCACCTGCCACTACATCACTCAAACTAACACGTGAGCCACGCAGGTGCGAAAAGAGGATCTATCATCACAGGAGGATTAGTATTGTGCCTGCTGAATCAATTTCCCCATTGAAATATATTCATTACAGATAAGTCTAATGAGTGAGAATTCTGGTGTCAAGGAAAAAGTGTCTATATTTAGGTGGCAAAAACAGCATGTTTGCTAGAGGTATTTAATAAGATATGTTGTAAAGGCCGTGCGTCCGCACGGCCTTTACAACATATCTTATTGTAATTTATTGTTCGCCGGCCATTTCGGCGACGGCCTCGACCTCGGGGGCGATGACCTCGATGTGTTCGGCCTCGTTAGCGGCCAGCTGCGCGCGACGGGTACGAATCAGCGAGACGCAGCCCGCGACCAGGCACATAGCGGCGGCTATGTAGAAGGCGATATGCAGGCCATCCACAAAGGGGCCAGAGATCAGATTGGGGAAGAAGCTCTTGCCCAGCAGCTGAGCCCGGCTGGCCTGAGGCAGAGCGTTCAGAACCGCCGGAGGCAGCATGGTCTGCATAGGATTAAAGCCCAGGAAGGCGGCGAAGAGGGCCGCGACCGGTGGCAGGTGCGCCACACCGTTGGCAACGCTGGCTGGCAGGCCCGCCTTCGTCAAACCACCGTACAGGACACCGGGCAGCGAAGCGGCCAGACCAGCCGTCACGATGCTGAAGAACATGCCCATACTGATGACGGTGGCCGCGTTCTGGAAAGTGCTACGCATACCGGAACCGGCGCCACGGGCGGAGGCCGGCACGCTATTCATGATATCGGTCGTATTGGGCGAAGCGAACATGCCCTGTCCAATGCCCATCACAAACAGAATAAGCGCGAACGGCAGATAGACAAAGTTGGTGGGCAGTATTGTCAGCAGCACAAAGCCAATCGCCTGCAGGAACATACCGACCGCTGAAAAGATGCGAGCGCCAAAGCGATCAGAGAGCCAGCCACTCAATGGTCCCATGATCACAAAACCAACCATCAATGGCAACATATAGATACCAGCCCACAGCGGGGTATCCTCAAAGTTGTAGCCGTGCAACGGCAGCCAGATACCCTGCAGCCAGATGATGAGGATAAACTGCAGACCACCACGGGCCAGACCGGATAGAAGGCCACTGATATTACCGGTAGTAAAAGCCGGGATTCTGAACAGGGACAGCTGGAACATCGGAGCCGCGACATGCATCTCGATCCAGACAAAAGCAACCAGCAGCAGAGCACCAATCACCAGGGCCGCGATCACCATCGGGTTGCCCCAGCCCATAGCGGATGAGCCGTATGGCTCGATACCGTAGGTCAGGCCGATCAGCAGGATGGTCAGACCCAGGAAGAACGTGATATTGCCGAACCAGTCGATACCCTGATGCTTCGTGCTCACCGTCGAGGTCTCACGCAGCTTCAAATACGCCCAGACCGTACCAAGAATACCGAACGGCACGCTGACCAGGAAGACGGCGCGCCAGCTCACCACAGAGAGCAGGCCACCGACGATCAGGCCCAGGATCGAGCCCAGGATGGCCACCATCTGGTTGATGCCCAGAGCCATACCGCGCTGATGGGCCGGGAAGGCATCCGTCAAGATAGCCGTACTGTTCGCCATCAAGAAGCCGGCGCCCACACCTTGCACCAGGCGGAACAAGATCATCATGATAATGGCGCTATCGCCAGAACCAGGGGTCAGATACAGTAAAATACTACCAACAGTAAAGATAGCAAAGCCCAGATTATAGAGTTTAACGCGTCCATAGATATCACCGATGCGCCCAAAAGTTACCACCAGGGTAGCCGTGATAATCATATATCCCATCAACATCCACAGCAGGTAATTCGTTTCGCCGGGAGCCAGGGGATTGACGCCAACACCTGTAAAGATAGCAGGCAAAGAAATCAGAACAATACTAGAGTTGATGGTGGCCATCAACATACCAAGCGTTGTGTTGGACAACGCAATCCATTTGTAATTTGGACCTATCGGACGAGCAGACCTTGGGACCCTTGTTTGAGACATATTGTATCCTTTTTACTCCATACCACTCTGTATCACCCACACCACAGCGTGTCTCCTCCACATTTCATTTTCAGAAGGGAATAATAACATTCGATATGCTTTTGGCTGTGAGCCTGACTGACGTCACGCCGAGAAGAAAGTATGATGGCGCGCGCTTTTGTATACTTAAAGTGTACCCTTGAATATTGATAATTTCCAATATATAATTTTCTATATATTCATTCCTTTTTGTCTATGAGTTGGTTTTGCGTCCCATGGCGATGGGAAGTTGGGTGCCCCCGCACAGGCGGCCGCTGCGCGGCCGCAGAGTTTTTATTGGTGGTGCGGCGGGCGCTGTACGCGCCCGCCGCACCACCAATGTAAGAATGCTTCACCAACCAATGTGAGGATGCTTCGTCAACCAATGTGAGGATGCTTCACCAACCAATGTGAGGATGTTTCACCAACGTGAAACCCCATCGTAGGTGTCGGGCTTGCCCCGACTTGGAGCGAAGCGACCCCGTCCCCAGACGCGCACGCCCCACCAACGTGAGATGCACCAGGGAGTCAAACCATGGATTTATTACAATTGCGCTATTTTCAGACGGTGGCGCGGCATGAGCATATGACGAGGGCAGCGGAGGAGTTGACGATCGCGCAGCCTTCGTTGAGTAAGATGATCGCGCACCTGGAGAAGGAGCTGGGGGTGCCGCTGTTCGATCGGCATGGGCGGCAGATACGCCTCAATAAGTTCGGCCAGATCTTTCTGCAGCGGGTGGAGCGCGCTTTTTTTGAGCTGGATGAGGGGAAGCGGGAGCTGCAGGATATGGCGGGACTCGAACATGGCTCGATAGGCATTGGTACGGCCAACGTCAATCTGCTGGCCGAGATTTTGAGCGTCTTCTGCGCCCGCTATCCCGCGATCAGCTTCCGCCTCTTTCAACAGCCGAACCTGGCGATGATCGAGCAGTTGGAGCATGGCGAGATCGATATCTGCCTCGCCTCACCTCCCGTCGAGCGTGCGGGCATCGGCTGGATCGCCCTGATGACCGAAGAGATCTTCCTGATCGTTCCCAGCAACCATCGATTAGCCGAGCGGGAAAGCATCGATCTGAGCGAGGTAGCCAACGACGCCTTTGTGAGCGTCAAGCCCGGCTATGGGCTGCGCGACATTAGCGATCAATACTGCCAGCAGGCCGGCTTTACGCCAAAGATCATCTTTGAGGGCGACGAACCCGCCGCCATCCGTGGTCTGGTGCGGGCGGGACTGGGCATCACCTTTACCTCGGCCGTCAGCTGGCAGACGATCATTCAACAGCCCGATCCTTCATTCAGCGTTTTGCGCATCGAGAGGCCGATCTGTCGGCGCACCATCGGGCTGGCCTGGTCGCAAGAGCGCTATCTCTCGCTGGCCGCGCGTCAGTTCCGCCAGTTCGTCATCGACTACTTCGCCTATAACAGGGAAACGCTGGCTCACCTACCCCCATCGATGCAGGCGAAAACGCCATCCACCCCAGGAGGTCAGGCCTCCTCATTAAGAGGGGAGAACAGCACCTCATCTAACGCCTGAAAAGAATACTCTGGCTGCTAAAATTGTCGTCGGAACAGATCCCGACAGGTCTGCCTGTTATACACAGGTTTATAGCTCATCAACCATCTCAAGCAATGCTGTTTGACCCTGAGATGGCTGATGAGCATCCGCCAGCTAATGAAGAGGGATATTGAACTGGTCTAGGAGAGCCGCGGGGGCGCTCCAGGATTCCTGTATCCGGGGAACGGTATAGTATTCGCCCTGGATGGCGTCTGGCGTGACGGTCATCTTCAGGTATCCGTGCCGATCGTCGCTGAACATGTTTAAGCTGACATCGGGCCGGTCGGGCATAGGATAGGGAAATTCGATCGGGGTAGGAGGATGTTTGATGGCCGGGAGCATGCTGTGCAGATTCCAGTAGCCACCGGAGCCCGCCACCAGGTAGGTGATCGGCTTATCATTATACTGACGCGTAAAGCGTTGATAATTGTGCACGTGGCCGGTCAATACCAGGTGGGGGATACGACCGGTCGCCTGCATCGCAGCGTCCAGGATACCATCCATATACTGGCTACCCGAGTGATATGAGTCGCCCGAGTAGATGGGGTGGTGCGTCGCCACGATCAAGGCCTTATCGGTCGGTGCCTGGGACAGTTCGCTATGAAACCAGCTGATCTGGGTCGCGTCGAGCGCGCCACCTTCGGGCACATTGGTATACAGACCGATAAAGGTCGCGAACGGTGTATCCAGCGTCCAGTAGACGTTTGGCTGCGTCATCGTATCACGCGGCGCATCGCCCGAAGAGGGCGCGATACGTGCCTCGGGCGCGCAGAAATTGGTTACGAAAGCCTGCAACGATGGCACCGACTGATCCTGGACATCGCCATCGTGGTTGCCGGGAATGGCAAAGATGGGCGCGGCATAATGTGAGTTCGGCTCATAAAACTGCGCGTAATACTCACTCTCCTCTCCATAGAAATACACGACATCGCCTAGATTATAAAAGAAAGCGGGACGATCAACCGGATCGGTGGCCTGAAGATCATTCTCCATATGGTTGACCACCAGTTGCTGGTCGGCCGGGTTCTTCACGCCCCCAGTATCACCAATGGTATGGAAAACCATCTTTTTGGCATCGATCATACGCTGCATCACATCGGCAGGCAGAACCTGGGCTAGTTCAAGATGATAAGGGGGATTTCCGGTTGGTCGGGGAAGGGGACGAAACGGCTGGGTAGAGAACTTGCTATGCAGGCGATTAATCTGGGTACCCTGGCGATCGGGTACGTCCGCGCTAAAGCGGCGAGGCCGGACATTATCAGGCATACATATTCTCCTTGTTGTACTCTAGAACGTTATTCTTTGCACTCCTGTTTATAATATAAATGGCGCTTATCCATTTAGTATAAAATATAAAGGCAGTGCGCGAAAAGTCAATCAGGTATGACCAAATACATAAATCCATGCTCAAAAGCAGTGGAAATGACGATGCGAACGGTCGGGCTAGCCTGATGGTACTAACAAGGCCAGAAATTGCCCTCTCCGCGAGAGTCGGTATGGTATACTCGCAAGAGAATTTGTCACATTCAACGCCAGCCCGAGCGCGTAAATGAAACGCGCCCGGCAATGATAAAACGACAAATAATTTGCTATTATACTTTTTCTATGCCTTTTGTTTTGATAGAGAAACGTAGTGTTAGCGCGAGGAACGCATGAATCAGCTCTCGCTATTCATGACTGTAAACTCTATCAATCTGACAGCACGGCATGATGACCGCTCCTCTTACTCCAGGATAAGATGCTTGATCCTTGATGGATAGTGAGCAGCGGGCATACCTGCGTACATTGGAAGGTTTTAGTCCTAGATAGAGATATGGCATTGACTTTTTTCAAAAATTATTTTTTTGTCACCTTGTACGCAGGCGATACGTAGTAAAGTTAAAGCGAGCACAAATTCTGGATTTCCGTGCTTAAAATGCTATGGATGAACAGGCAAGACCACTCATTCAGATGGCATGGCGAGCACGCCTACAGCTCCAGATTTGATAAATAGGGGTACGAAATGGGAAGAAAAAAGCACACAATTGTGTTATCATAGACAGAGATAAAATGATATATGATACTGCATGTGCTTGATGTAGGTATTGAACACACTCCTGGATTTCTCCGACAACGCTCGTTCATTTATACGACTAACCGTAATGCCAGTGCAGTCAGACGAGTCAAGCTGCTCAAAACAGGTTACCCTGTAGATCTTTATTCAGTTAAACCGCGAACGCGGTCACGCTGAATACTTCATAAGCATGCTTTGAATTTATTCCAGTCGGTCGTTTATCATTGTTAACGCCTGTACCAGGAAGTGCAGCTGGTAAAGCTGGCTTGAATATCACATCAACACCCATTTTATACGCAGTACTTATTCTATACGATGGAGATTTCTAGATGGCGACTATGCTGAAAGAACAAGATAAAGAAGGGACCTCGACATCTCTGCCATTTGAGATTGACGATATGCAAGTGGATCCCGATTTCGACGCAATAAGTGATATTCATGATCATGAAATAGATCGCGAAGTATTCCTGGAAGAGGAAAACGAGGAAGATGAGGCAGAAAATACCCGTCTCGACACTCCTCTGCGAGGACAAAGCCTGCTGGCCTCCGGCACCAGCGAGGTGGATGATTCTGTGGCCATGTATCTGCGAGAAATTGGCCGTGCCCCTTTGCTGACCGCAGAGGCAGAGGTACGCCTGGCTCAAGCAATTGAGCGAGGTAAGCTCGAGCGCATGCGAGCCGAGCGGCTCCACGTCGCGCCCGATCGTGCGATCATTGAACGCGCCAACGAAGCCCATCGTCATCTGATCGAAGCCAATCTACGCCTGGTCGTAAGCGTCGCCAAAAAATATACCGGTCGCGGTATGTCCCTCCAGGACCTGATCCAGGAAGGCAACACTGGCCTGATCGGGGCCGTCGATAAATTCGACTATACCAAGGGCTACAAGTTTAGCACCTATGCCACCTGGTGGATCCGCCAGGCGGTCAGCCGTTCGATCGCCAACCAGGCGCGTACGATTCGCCTGCCAGTGCACCTGGCTGAGACCATCAACCGCATGGGCCGTGTCAGTCGCGCGCTCGTCCAGGAGCTGGGTCGTGAGCCATCTCCCGCGGAGATCGCCGAAAGAATGGGCATCTCAACAGAGAAGGTGCTTGAGATCATCCATGTCAATCAGAAGCCGGTTAGCCTGGAGACACCAATTGGCGAGGATAGCGATCGCAATCTTGGCGACTATGTCGAAGACGAGACAACCGCCACTCCTACCGAGGGCGCGGACCGTCAATTGCTCAAAGAGCAGATCAATCAGGTACTCTCGAATCTCTCTGAGCGCGAGCGCAAGATCATCCAGATTCGCTTTGGCTTTGTAGATGGCCAGAGCCATTCGCTGGAAGAGGTGGGGAAGACGTTTAACGTTACCCGCGAGCGCATCCGCCAGATTGAGGCGAAGGCGTTGCGCAAGCTGCGCCAGCTGAGCACCACCCATCATCTACAGGACTATCTCGACTAAGAGTTCGAGGGAGGCCATTGCAGGGTTTATGCAATGGCCTATTTTTTTGCCTGTTTTGGGGGGAGGAGTCGCGCCTTCGGCCCTTGACTCTACGCGCCTTCGGCGCTCACAAAGTTAAATTAATGTGGAGGTTGGGTGCGCTTGGCGCGCACCCAACCTCCACATTAATTTAATGGGAGGAAAACCATTCCATCCATTTAATGAGGGAGGAAGCCATTCCATCCATTTAATGAGGGGAAACCCTTCTATTAAATTACTGGAAGGGAAACCATTCCATCCATTAAATGGATGGAGAAGCCATTTTCCATCCATTTAATGGAGGGGGGAAGCCATTTTCCGCCAATTAATAATGCAATCATAGGTGCCGGGCTCGCTCCGGCTTTTTTGTCGCGCACGTTGCAGGTGGAGCCAACAACGATAGGAGATGGCAGTTACGAATGGGGTTGGGGAGACGTGATGGGAGGGGAGGTACGTTGTAGGTATGGTTTGAAAATAGAGGTTGTGAGGATGGAGAGAGAACGATGGCGTCTGCTGGTACAAGGAATTGTGCAGGGAGTGGGCTTTCGTCCCTTTGTGTATGGATTGGCTCAGCGCTGGCAGCTGGGCGGCTTTGTGCTGAATAATAGCATGGGGGTGCAGATCGAGGTCGAGGGAGCACCCATGGCGCTGCGAGCGTTTGAGCAGGCTCTGCATTCGGAGCTTCCACCACTGGCGCGGATCGATGAGCTCCAGGTTGCGCGGATGGAGGCCCATGGAGAGAACTCTTTTGTGATCATTGAGAGCCAGCGCCAGGACACCAAACATGCCTTGATCTCACCAGATAGCGCCACCTGTGATGATTGCTTGCGCGAGCTATTTGATGCGCAGGATCGGCGCTACCGCTATCCATTCATCAACTGCACCAATTGCGGTCCCCGCTTCACCATTATTCAGGATGTTCCCTATGATCGCGCCAACACAACTATGCGCGCCTTCCAGATGTGTCCACAGTGTCAGCAGGAATATGACGATCCTCTAAACCGGCGCTTCCATGCGCAACCGGATGCCTGCGCTCTTTGTGGCCCCCAGGTGCAACTAACGATGCACGCGGGCGGTGAAAAGGGGTCGCTGGAGAGAGACACCGCCGCCATCGAGCGGGCAGCCGCCAACCTGGCCGCTGGCATGATCCTGGCGATAAAGGGGCTGGGAGGCTACCACCTGGCCTGCGATGCCTTTAATGAGCAGGCGGTCCAGTGTCTACGCCAGCGCAAGCAGCGAGAGGCCAGGCCCTTCGCCTTGATGGTTGCCAGCACGGATCACGCGCGTCAGCTCTGCCACATCAGCGCCGCAGAGGAGGCGTTACTGGAATCCCATCGACGTCCTATCGTACTATTGTGGCAGCGAGAAGATCGGCAGGTCGCGTCCGCCGTGGCACCCGGACAACATACCCTGGGGGTGATGCTTCCATACACACCTCTCCACCACCTGCTCCTGGCCACCTGCCAGAAACACTTCAGGTCCGATCGGCCCGTTGTACTGGTCATGACCAGCGGTAATGTCAGCGATGAGCCGATCGCCTATCGCGATGAAGATGCTCGCACGCGTCTGACCGCCATCAGCGACGGCATCCTGGCACATAACCGGGACATCTTCATACGCTGCGACGACTCGGTCGTGCGCGTTAGCAGGGCGGGTCAGCAGTTCTTGCGTCGCTCGCGCGGCTATGTGCCGGAACCCATCACGCTACCCTGGCCAGTGCCAGCACCGATGCTGGCCTGCGGCGCCCATCTAAAAAACACCTTCTGCCTGGCCAAAGAAAAACAGGCCTTCATCAGCCATCATATCGGCGACCTGGAAAACCTTGAGACCCTGCTCTCATTTAAAGAAGGCATCAATCACTTCCAACAGCTTTTTGATATCCAGCCCGAGGTGGTCGCGCACGATCTCCATCCTGATTATCTCGCTACCCGTTACGCGTTGGAGCTGGATCTACCAACAATCGGGGTACAGCATCATCACGCCCATATCGCCAGCGTCATGATTGAGCATGGATTGACTGAGCCCGTGATTGGTATCGCTCTGGATGGATCGGGATACGGTCCGGATAACGCTATCTGGGGTGGAGAGATATTGCGGGCGGACCTGAGTGATTTTGAGCGCTGCTTCCACCTGGCATATTTGCCATTGCCAGGTGGCGAACAGGCTATCCGGCAGCCCTGGCGCATGGCCGCCGTCTATCTCTACGCGGCCTATGGCACAGATTTCCAGCGGCTAGACATTCCTTTTACCCGGCAGCTACCCATCCAGAGCTGGAAAACATTGGAGCAAATGATTAAGCGCGGCCTGAATTGTCCGTTCACCTCTAGCATGGGCAGGTTATTTGACGCAGTGGCTGCGTTGCTGGGCATCCAGTCACAGGTGCAGTACGAAGGGCAGGCCGCCATCGAGCTAGAACAGCTGGCCATGGCGTCTCCAGCCAGCCAGCCATGCTATCCCTACCGTATCTCCTGTTCAACAGGAGAGCTGGACGTACTCCCTATGATCCGCACCATCGCCAGAGACATTGAACAAAATATAACGGCAGCCACCATCGCGCGCCGATTTCATAGCACTATCGCTCACCTGCTCGTCGCGGCCTGTGACGAGATTCGCTATCAGAATGGACTACGCAATGTGGTGCTGGGAGGAGGAGTATTTCAAAATCAAGTATTGTTAGAGGAGCTCATACCACGATTGCTACAATGCTCTTATAAGGTCTATCTCAACCAGAAGGTGCCCACTAATGACGGAGGACTGAGTCTGGGGCAGATCGCGGTGGCGGTGGCCAGATACACCAAGTAATCAGCTGCTCCTTCCAACAGAAGATAGCTCCGGTCACCCTGGTCCTACACATAAAAAATAGGTGGCCATACAAATGGTAAATGCATGGCCACCCGCTCATCGACTAACGGCGATGATGCCCGAAGCGGCGATGACCGAAGCGGCGATGACCGAAGCGACCACGGCCGAAGCCTCCCCAGCCTCCCCAGCCTCCCCAGCCTCCCCAGCCGCCACCCCAGCCTCCCCAGCCTCCGCAACCACCACCCCAGCCTCCGCAACCACCACCGCAACCTCCCCAACCTCCCCAACCGCTGCCCCATCCCCAGCCTCCCCAGCCTCCCCAGCCTCCATTGACGTTTTGCAATTCCATGTCAGACAGTTCCTGAGCATCCATCTTTGCTAACAATGCTGGATACGAAGTTTCACTCAGGACGTCTACACGCTGATCGGTTTTGCCACTAAACATCACGTTCATCCTTTCGTAAAGTATCAGGAAGTCCTACTGGATAAAACTCCGGGTGGCCATGTGCCACTTCATATATATTCGATTATGTTTTCTATGTCAAGTCTACTATAAGTTTCATTTTTCACGTAATTTAATCATAAATTAATCTCTATTTATTGAGGAGATGTTACTCATGTAAAATATGTTAGAGCTTGCTGGCTGCTGGGCGGGCATCAATAGTCAAAAAATGCTGTCCGAAGACTACAAATGAGCTTTTCAATGGATCAGAGAGAGGGGAAGAAAGATACAAAAAATCAGACCGAAAAATAAAACCCATGATAATGCAAATGCATTTATCATGTTAGCTGCATCTCTCTATTACTAGCCTGTCCCACGACACAATGGAGGCAGCAAGCGGAAGACTTGCTGCCTCCATTCAACCGCGTGAGTTGCCATGCTGCTAAGGACATTCGCGTACGAGCTGCTAACGGCGCCATCTACGATGGCCCCAGCCCCAACCCCAGCCGCTGCCCCAACCCCAACCCCAACCTCCCCAACCGCTGCCCCAGCCCCAGCCCCAGCCCCAGCCTCCCCAACCATAACCTCCATAAGCACCGCTGCCCCAGCCTCCTCCCCATCCCCAGCCTCCCCAGGTGCCATTCACGGCCTGCAGGTCCATATCAGACATTTCCCTGGCGTCTACCTTGTCTAGAAACGCGAGATATGTTTGTTCGGCCAGGACAGCTACGCGCTGATCTGTTTTGTTGCTAAACATCGGGTTTGTCCTTTCATCAAGTATCAAGAAATTCTACCAGGAAAACTACGGATGGCCGTGTGCCACTTCATATGTACTCGATTATATTTTTTATGTCAAGTCTACTATATATATCTCATTCATTATAATTTAATAATATACTAATCTCTATTTGTTGTGTATATATCTAACTGCTAAAAAATATACTAGAGACAGCTGGCTGTAAAATAAGCATCGCAATTGAAAGCGCAACCTGCTGCTGGAAGGGCCTATTTTAAGGATGCAAACAAAGAGAAAGAAGATCTACACAGGGCGGGAAAAAAGTAAAACCTCTGATAGAGCAATACTTTTAATAATTACCAGTCATCGTTCTTTACATCTCTTACCGGCATAAAGAAGAGAGCAGCAACCTGGAAAAGGCGCTGCTCCCCAATCAAACCTATGTACTGTTATATCTTCAAGAGTATGAGCATACAAGTTGCTAGTGGTGGTGATGACCACCGTGGTGATGACCATGACGGTGACGGCCACGGCCACGGCCGAAGCCTCCGTAGCCGCCCCAGCCACCCCAGCCGCCCCAACCACCCCAGCCACCCCAGCCGCCCCAACCTCCGCAACCACAGCCTCCGTAGCCGCCCCAGCCACCCCAGCCACCCCAGCCACCCCAGCCACCATAACCTCCACCGCAGCCACCCCAGCCGCCCCAACCACCACAGCCACCATCGACTGTCTGCAGCTCTGCGTCAGACAATTCCTCTACATCTACATTGGCCAGAAATGCTGGATAAGCGGTCTCACTCAGGACATCTACGCGCTGATCTTTTTTGCTATCAAACATCACGTTCATCCTTTCGTAAAGTATCAGGAAGTCTCACTGGAAAATTCCAGGTGGCCATGTGCCACTTCATATGTACCCTATAGTGATTTATATGTCAAGTCTGCTATTATTTACGAATTCAACAAATTTAATAATAAGTTAATCTATCGTTGCCATCGCATGTTGATCTAAAAGCGATGTGCAGGAATCTACCGCTTGTATAAAGGGATTTTCCAGAGTGAAAAGCTCACTGATGGATACATAGAAGGATGATAGCAGGCCAGGTTAGAGGCGAAAATGAAAGAAAAGAAAGCAACCAAAAATAAAACTCCTACCGATGCAACTTCCTTTATTGCTAATCAGTATGAGGTGGTGCGCTTCAATAATCGTGCCTTTATGCTCGCAGCCGATGAGCTTGTTCATAAATAGTCGAGTATAGGATGTGTGATCTTTAGCAATGCGATGCATAGAAAGTACAGATCCTATACTCCTGCTGCGGGCTGCGCAGAAGGTTTCAGACTTCTGCGCAACCAACAGAGTGATGATTGTAGTATGGTTATACTGTCGGCTGTATGGCCATACGTATGACTAGTGGTGGTGGTGTCCGCCGTGGTGATGGCCACCGTTGTTGTTGTTGCTGCTGAAGCTGCTGAAACCCCAGCTGCCCCAACCTGGGCCACCCCAACCTCCCCAACCACCGCCGTAGCCACCCCAACCGCCATAGCCACCACCCCAACCGCCACAGCCACCCCAGCCACCCCAGCCACCCCAACCTCCCCAGCCGAAGCCACCGTAGCCACCATAGCCGCCGCAGCCACAGCAACCGCCGTAGACGCTCTGCAACTGTCCATCAGACAATTCCTCTGCATCTACACTTACCAGAAACGCTGGATATGACTGAACATCCACATGCTGATCTTTTTTGCTGTCAAACATCAGATTCATCCTTTCATCAAGTATCAGGAAGTCTCACTGGAAAAATTCCAGTTGGCTATGTGCCACTTCATATGTACCCTATAGTGATTTATATGTCAAGCCTACTATAATTTACGAATTCAGTAAATTTAATAATAAGTTAATCTATCGTTGCTTATGCACATGGAATTAGCAGCGGTATATAGGAATCCACGATAAGCCGAAGCGAAAGTCTAGCGTCAAAAGCCAGACAATAGGTGATGATGACCTTTTTAACGGGTCCATATGAGGGGCAAATCTGTTAAAAGAAAGACAGCCAGAAATAGAATTCCTATTGTTGTAATTCCCTCTATTACCAATTATTATGGACTAAAATACATTCACACATGCGAATTCAAGCCATTAGCATCCATGGCTATCAGAAAACAAAGGGACTGGCAAAAAGAGTCTCTTCCATAAATAGTATTGTAGAGACTAGAAAAGAGGGCCACCCGATGGCCGGATTAAGAAGTGACCTTCAAATAAAGGGTTCAGCCGCCGGAGGGGCGGCTGGATAAGGGGAATAGGTAAAGAAGTATTCTACCGTGTATCAAACAGTCTCTGGTGTCTCCAGAGGGCACACATATGGTTCAGCCATCAGTGCTCTTTTACGTCCCAGACAAAGAGGTTGCCACTGATGTCGGTTGAGAGAATGCGATCCACGCTACCGTTAGGGGCCCAGGAGATGGCGTCCACCAGCGTTTTGTGGCGCATATATGTGCAGACTAGCTGGCCATCGTTGTTATCGCCTGAGACGTTCCAGACCTGTACTTCGCCATTCTGATTGGTTGAGGCCAGGTAACGACCATCAGGCGACCAGGCAATCGCGCCACGCCAGTCGCCTCTGGTGAGGTTGCCAGCGTTATAGGTGCCATCGATCAAGGTTACCCGATCATGGATATGGATCACGCCATCGGCCAGGGTATAGGCCAGGCGCATCCCGTCAGGCGACCAGGACAGCCCGATGACGGTCTGGGATAAGCTCAGATACGGTATAAACTCTTGCGCCAGGGTCGAATGGCCCGTGCGTACATCCCACATTTCAATCTTCCAGCTCTGATGGCCATCATGATCTGCAGAAACACTCACCGATGCCAGTACATTCCCTCTGGGCGGCCAGGCAATCGCTGTAATCGTCCCCTGCTGGGCGGTATAGCTGGTCAGATAACTTCCTGTCGCGGTGTCCCAGATAGAGATAGTGGTGACGGCGCTGACATCGTTGAGGGCCAGGGCAACGTAGTGACCATCAGGGGAAAACGACGCGATCGGAATCTGCGAACTGGTCGGAATGGCCAGAATGGTCTGCTTATTATCTTTGCGCAATCTGACAGACCCTTGTTGCAGCTCAGCAGTATAAAATGAATGGCTCATACGCGTCAGGTCAAGGATGGTGGACGAGGTATCATACATGGTCATCGACTGGGGCGCGACGGCGCTGGCTATCTGCACGGCCCCCCGGCCGTCCGCCCAGGCAAACTGCCCCTTGTCCAGCCAGGTGATGCCCGAACTTTTGCCACCGATGTCGTGATAATGAGCATATTCAATGATGTGGTTGCTCTCAGCGGGAGCCATCAACGGCGGGGGCAGGATCGCAAACACGCAGATCAATAGCATGCCGATCAGAATACTCAGGCCCATGGGCCGTACCGCCCGGCCGACATTGTATAGTCTGGACAAAAAATGGAGCGGCTGAGAACCATCCGCAGCGTGCGAACTGGTCTCCGTATGCTCTTCGTGGACATGGAAAACGTTTGCTTCACTTGCGGGCAAAAACGTATCCTTCGCACTCTGCTGCTGGCTTGCCCGGCTTTGCAGGGATGCACCGGCCAGATCGCCCAGCACATCTTCCGCCGCCTGCTGCACACTGGTATCATTATCCGCCAGCGCGCGCAGCAGCAGTGAACGAGGAACGCGCTCCCCCAGATCACCCAGCGCCAGTACTGTAGCCTCGCGCACCATCCAGGAACGATCATGCAGGCAGGCGCTTAAAGCATCCAGGGGAGCACGCTCTCCCAGCTTGCCCAGGGCTGTCACGGCGGCGGCGCGAACCGTCTCATCCTGATCTCCCAGGGCATATACCAGCGCATCCAATGGCACGCGCCGGACGTGTTGTGCCAGCGCCTGCACAACGCAAGAGCGCACATGCCAATCAGTATCATAGAGGGCGGTCAGGAGGGGGGCCAGGGGAATGTCTTCTTTCATTGTACCCAGTATCCGGGCGGCGGCGGCCCGCACAGCTTTATGTTCATCCTGTAGAGAGGTTAGTAGTGCATCCAACGGAGCTCGCCTCTCGCGTCGCCCCAGTTGCTTCAAGGCACTGACACGTACGGGCCAATCAGGATGCTGCAAATCAACCAGCAGTTGCTCATCTGAGCGCGCGCCATCTGCTTCGCTACTGCCCAGACCAAAATAAGTTAAAGGTGGAAGCGACAACCCGGGCGCATCATCATTCTTGCCGCGGCGTCCTTGTCCAGAGGCAGTTTCGTCCTCTGGAAATCCCTGGTGATCGCTCTCGTCTTTGGCCATTTGAACTTATCCTACCATGTTCACCTGCATCTGCAACATCTTCCTCAACTGCTGAATGCCACGCCGTACATACACCTTGACGGTGCCCAGTGGCTGGTTAAGCACTTCAGCCACCTCTTGCAGGCTCAGCTCTTCAAAATAGTATAGACTGACCACGGCCTGGTACTGTCGCGGAAGCGAGGCTACCAATGCCTCTAACTCCTGCCGGCGCTCCAGCTGTTCGAAAACCTCTTCTGGATTAACACCGTTCTCCTCATCTGACTCAGACCATATGTGCTCTTGTCTCTCTTCCAGGGCGATAGATAAACCTTGCTGCTCAGGTGAACGACTGACAAAATTATAATAAAGGTTCCAGGTAATCTTATAGAGCCAGGCACGTGCCTTGAGTTCCTGCCGTTGCCGAACCGAGTATCGCTCTAACGCTACGTATGCTCGGATAAATACTTCTTGAACGATATCCTCGGCATCCTGAGGGTTGCCAAGACGCGCCGTTACAAACGCCTTCAATGGCTGCCAGTAGAGCGCTACCAGATGCTCGTAATAGACATCGATCTCATTGGCAAACTGAGCCAGGCTCTTCTCACCGCTCACATCCATAACACTCCAGTGTGTTCTTGCTTCTCTTAGGAGAAAACACAATAAAATGATTTCTGGTTACACCGCTTGCTTCAAACAAAAGATATATTCCCATACACAAAGACAATAATCACTGCTACATAAAGACAATAACCATCAGGCTGGAGAATATCTCATTGATGAATCTCGCAGGGTGTATATTTGATACGCCGAAAAGGGCCTCAATGGCTTCGAAATGTAACTTATTATAAACGAAACTGACTCAGATGTCTCCATTTGGGAGGATCTGGGTTTTGACGCCCTCGCCCCGCCTGACCTTCTCCAGCGCCTCCGAAAAATCTGCGAGCGGCAAGGCCTGCGTTAACATGGCCCCGGTATCGATGGCTCCGCTGCTCATTAGATCGACCGCGGCAGCATAGGAAAAAAGGACAGCCATCGAGCCAAGGACGGTAATCTCATCGTTGTAGATGCGGAAAGGTGATAGCGAGATACGCGCTTCCTGGGGAGCCACGCCAAAGACCATGAACTTCCCACCCCGGCGGACCGCGTTAAAGGCTCCTTCCATAGCCTGTGCGACGCCGGTGGCATCGATCACGCAATCGAAGCCCAGTGGCTCATCTTTCAGCAGCGCGGCGATATCTGTCGCGGTGCGAGAAGCTCCCAGCTGCTCTGCCCGCTTCAAACGCTGCGTGTTGGTATCGTTGACCACCACCTGCGAGGCCCCGCCGCGCAACAGGAGCTGTAATAAGATCAGTCCCATCGTGCCGGCCCCGACAATCAGACATTTATCACCCAGGCGTGGATTGAGGCGGTGAACGCCATGGACCGCACAGGACACGGGTTCGATCAGGGCCGCTTCGCGATACGAGATGTTATCCGGCAACAGATAGGCGTTGGCCGCTGGCACCTTTACATAT
The DNA here is from genome assembly GCF_036245075.1 of Dictyobacter halimunensis. Classification (NCBI taxonomy): domain Bacteria; kingdom Bacillati; phylum Chloroflexota; class Ktedonobacteria; order Ktedonobacterales; family Dictyobacteraceae; genus Dictyobacter; species Dictyobacter halimunensis. Next base: position 2,414,132 of record NZ_BSRI01000001.1, on the reverse strand, counting down.
TCCGCGAAGGCCCCGTCCACAGTATCCCCGATAGCCCCCCAGTTCAGACAAAGATTGCCATGGCCGGAACGACAAAACTCGCATTTGCCACAAAACAGCGATGGATCGACCGCGACGCGTAGTCCTGGCTTGAACTTCGCCGTCACCGGATCTTTCCCCTGCTGTATATTATTGCCCACCGCCACTACTTCGCCAGCGAATTCATGTCCAGGCACGATTGGATAGGGAGTGGGAGGGAATGATCCCTCAGAGATATGCAGATCAGTGCCACAGATGCCGCAGGCCCCAACACGAATGATCAAATCATCCGCCCCCGGCGTAGGCTCCGGCTTCTCACCAACGCGGATCGTTCCAGGTCGCTCAATAATAACTGCACGCATAGCAATCGCTCCTCTCTTCAAACCGATGAATTCGGACACTCTCTTATTGATACGTCTCTCAAGAGGCTATCCGCTGACCTTTCGGCTGTCAAGCCTGTATGCGGGTTGGGAGCGCGATGTAACTGATCTGTTTGCGGTTGATCTTGTGGAGGGGAAGGTATAGGAAAAGCAACAAGCATTAAAGGGCCTTTCCTCTTGGGAAGCAAGGAAGCTGGGGTAAGTCCAGCACCTACGCGCTTCCCGGTGGATGGTTTCTCTCTTACTCGCTTACGTTGGATGCCTCGGGCTCAATCTCCGGCTCTCCGGTGCCCCAATAAACCATTTTGCCTCCGGCGCGCATCAAGGTGATGCCCAGCCTTCTTACACATGTCGTTCCAGACACATAGTCGTTTGTTTGATAGGTTCCGGCGCGCATCAAGGTGATGCCCAGCCTTCTTACACTCTTTCTAGTAGCCCGCTGCCATGAAAATTTTCTGTCTGCTACATGTGGTTCCTGTTCGGGCTCCTCGACGAGGATACGAACGAACATTAACGTCATCATCTGATTATTATATGGAAACATAGGGATCGATGACTCCTTTATGCGACTGCAGCCGCGCTATTGTACGGTTGTCCTGTCGCTGGTATGTATACGCGGATCATCGCTAAGACTAACCGCGTTCTTGACCGTGAATAGGTACTGTGAACAATAATAAAAATTTTCTGTCCTTCAGCAGCACGAATCAACGACCATATATGTTTCACTATAGATGAGACAGGTTACTTCTTTGTGATATGTTTTTTAATTACACGTTCATTGGCCGCCATTATTTTCACCTGTTCTTCCGTTTCCGCCACAACCTGGTAGCCGCTATAGAGATAAGGCTGGATAAAGAAGTCCTGAGCCAGCAGATGATGGATGCCGTAGTGCGGATGGCGATGATGGATGTCGCAGAGCACCATGATATTGTCTTCCGAGTCGATAAACTCTTCCAGGGTCTTGTAGTTATTGATCTGGGGGAAAGTGATATGCAGCTTTTTGGGATCGCAGGCATTGAGCAGGCTACGCTCGATAGGATAGTGATGCGTCTCGATGGCGCTGGCTCCGAAAGGATTCTCGCGTGGATCCTTCAGCGTGGATTTGCGCACACCACAGATGGCGCAGGGGGTATCCAGTTTATTGACCAGGCGGTTATGGGTCTGGATATATAGGGGCGTCTCTTCTCGTGGTGCATGCGGGGGCGTCATCTCGATCTCGGCCACGCCAAAGATGGTGGCATGGACGTGGGTCAGCGTCTCCGTCGTTTCACCATCGCCCCGCTCAATCTTCTTGACCTTGATATCGGTGGTGATCTTTTTCTGGTCGGCGGCGCCATGACCGCCCTTGCGCGGCTCGACGGCCACCTTCTTGACCACGTCTTCGTGAATATGCGTCTCTTTCTTACCATGGCCCGAACGCTGAACCTTATCGACCTCGATCTCTTCTTTCACGTGCTCATAGACACGCGACTTCGCATGGTGGGCGGCCTGAGGTGTCAGGCTCAGATGGCTCAAACCCGGAACAGCTTTCAGCAGTTTATTGAAGCGCAATGGTCCAAACATATATTTTCTCCCCCGCAACAGGTAAATAATAGTCCAACAGGTGTATCCCCCACCTGAAGTTGATGTGTATAAATATGGTTTCTACCATCATAGAAGTCATAAGATGATCTGTCAATCCGTAGGCCGGCATGACTGGGGAGCGCAGGCGCCCCACCCTTAAATTCAATGGTGGAGCAAGTGGTGCGCACGTGCGCACCACTTGCTCCACCATTGAATTTAGAGCGTATAGCGCAGGGATGCGCACTGCCATTGAATTTTGGGGTGTATAGCGCAGGGATGCGCACTGCCATTGAATTTTGGGGTGTATAGCGCAGAGATGCGCACTTACATTGAATTTGGGTGTATAGCGCAGGGATGCGCACTGCCATTGAATTTTGGGGTGTATAGCGCATTTCCATTGAATTTTGGGTGTATGGTGCAGGTGTGCGCACTTCCATTGAATTTGGGATGTATGGTGCAGATGTGGCGCAAATGCGCCACATCTGCACCATACATCCCAAATTTGAGCACCGAAGGTGCGAAAGATAGAGGGGTGTTATCATATCTTCCAGATATGGCATAATAATAAAGAATGAGATAAAAATATGAGTTTAAGAGCCGCGAATAGGCGGCTCTTTCCATGGACATAATAGAAGTTTTTTCCACCGCAGAAATTGAGGATAGCATGCAGCAGGAACCAGTCTATAACCTTCCCACCATGAATGATGAGGTTACGCATTTGCAGCCGCAACAGGCCGGCACTTTTATGAGGAAGGTGCCACCGCAGGTCTTTGCGCTGCTGGCGATGGTCTCGGTGCAATCCGGGGCGGCGGTGGGAAAAGGTTTATTTCAGAGCATTGGGCCGCTGGGAACAACCTTTTTGCGACTGGGATTCGCGGCCATTCTGCTGCTGCTCTTCTGGCGTCCCGATGTGCGCCACCTTACACGGCGGCAGATCGGGGTGGTGATTATCTTTGGGGCCACTACCGCCCTGATGAATGCCGCCTTTTACGTCGCCATCAATCGCATCCCCCTGGGGATCGCGGTGACGCTGGAATTTGTAGGACCACTAGGGGTGGCGCTCTTGCAGTCGCGGCGACTGAGGGATCTACTGTGGGCGGCACTGGCCGCGGCGGGTATCATCCTGCTGGCCCCGCTGGGCGCGGCGTCCAATGTCGATCTCATCGGAGCCGGCTTTGCGCTCGTCGCGGGCATCTTCTGGGGTGTCTATATTCTTGTCAACGTACAGCTCGGACGCGCCTTCACCGGTGGCGGCGGACTGGCGCTCTCAATGCTGGTCTCGGCCATCCTGATCGCACCTATAGGTATTGCCTCAGGCGGCCCAACGGTCTTTGACCCCCATATCTTATTGATCGGGCTGGCCGTCTCCGCGCTTTCAACCATCATCCCGTTTACGCTGGAGTTGGAGGCGCTGCGCCGCCTGCCATCCAGGGTCTTTGGCATCTTTATGAGCGTGGAGCCGGCCATGGCTGCCACGATCGGCTTCCTCTTTCTGCACGAGATCATCACCGCGCGCGACCTGCTAGCCATGCTCCTGATCATTACGGCCTCCATCGCCACCTCGCTGGAGGCCAGATCGGTACATCAATAGGTAAAGATCCCAAGCTTAAAGGCGGAAGAAGCTGAGCCAGTCCAGCAGGGCTGTGCGGCAGCCACGGCGCTCATCGAGGGGGAGAGTCGCTGGTGACACCACGACGCGCCGCTCTCCGCCGCGTCCCTCCTCTTTAGCGGACACAGGCATCAGGCGTGCTTTAACATTATGCTTTGGTCGCAGGGTGATGACGGGATTGAAGCCGGGCTGATAGCTGGCGGGAACCTCCGGCTGAAAGCGCTGCATGATGGTGGCCAGGATCAGGCGCGCCTCTAGCTGCGCCAGCGGCATGCCGATGCAGGTGCGCGGACCGCCCCCAAACGGGAAGTAGGTCCCCGACGGCACCTGCTGTCCGTGCTCGGGATCCCAACGCTCGGGACGGAAGACCAGCGGATCGCCCCAGATCTCCGGCAGGCGATGCATGACCCACTGACTCAGCATGATGCGGGTCCCGGCCTGAAAGCGTACGCCGTCCAGTTCGAAGTCGGTGGCGGCAAAGCGTCCCTGAATCCAGGCGGGCGGATAGAGGCGCATCGACTCGCTGAGCACCCAATCGGTGTAGGTGAGCTTAGGAAGATCTTCGAGCGTCGGCGCGCGTCCCGCCAGGACCGTGCGCAGCTCGCCCTGCAGCTTTTCACGCACATGAGGATGTTGCGAGAGCAGGTAGAAGCTCCAGGCCAGGGCGATGGCCGTCGTTTCATGACCGGCGGCGATAAAGGTCAGGATATGGTCGTGGATCTGCTTATCGGTCAGAAGCTTGCCTGGTGTAGCGCCATCCTCGGCCTTGAGCAGCATGGAGAGAACGTCGTTGTGCTCGCTCGCATCACCGCGCCGCTGCGCGATCAAGGTATAGATCGACATATTCATCTTGCGCATGGCCGCCAGGCGCTTGCCATAGGCCGTCACAGGATTATCGATGCGCAGATTAAAGAGGGTATCCAGGATACCGGCCTGGCTACCAATCATCTCATCAAAAGTTCTGCCGAGGGCATCAAGCTGGGACGCGAAATCGATATCGAACAGGCACTTGCCGATGATGCGCAGCGTCAGCTCCTGCATGTCGTGATTGAGATCAACGGTATCCCCGATATGCCACTGCGCCAGCGCCTCCTCTGTATACTGCATAATCACGGAAGCGTAGCCTTCAACCTGCTTCTTATGGAAGGCAGGCTGCACGGCCCGACGCTGCTGCCGATGCTTCTCGCCATCGATGGTCAGCAGGCCCTCGCTGGCGGTTGTCTCATCCGGCTGCGACACCTCGCGCGAAGTAAAATCGCGCGGATGCTCGATCAAAACATAGCGCACATACTCGGGCTTGAAAAGGAATACCAGCGGCATGCGGCCCAGATACACGGTCGCCATATCGCCATAGGCACGCTGCAACTGCTGCAGGTAGCCCAGAGGATCCTGCCGGAAGGCCAGCATATTGCCGATCATCGGCCACGGCCGTGGTCCTGGTGGCAACGCTGGCAGCGTCTTCGTTTCAGTATCGTTAGCAACTGTTGTCATCGCGTCCCTCACCATTCGAATGCTCGATGCACACATACAAATTGTTGTCTCTTCTATCATAGAACATCGAAAGTCACATGAACAACCAGGGACGATTGACCACTATAAAGAGCAGACTAATAGCCCTAAAAAATGGCCCGTTTTACGTCTATTTTATAGGTATGTATGTAGCGATACAACCTGGTAGAAGTAGCATCTTTCACCCCTATTCGGAGCAGCGGAAGCTGTATCAAAGGGAACGCGGCCATGACGGACCATATCATCTTTATCCACGGCGTTAACACCCGCGAGACAGGTGTTACGCCAACCTATGCCGACGACTTGATTAAACAACTGTACCGCAAAAACGAAGCACTGGACAACCCCTTAGACCTGAATATGATTCCGCTCTATTGGGGAGATGTGGGCAAAGAGGACGAGGCAGCGCTGTTGCAGAGCTACCAGCGATCTCCCCTGTGGAAAAAGATGAACTTCACCGGCATTCGTAGCAATCAGCTCCTACAGTTTACCGGTGACCTGGCCCTCTACATCAGCCGCTTTGACGGCATTAAAGTAATTGAACGCCTGCGTCTGCAGGCCATAGCGGGTCTGCAGCAGCAAGGCGGGACCGGTCCGCGTCCGGGCGATCGTCTGCACCTGGTCACGCATAGCATGGGGACTATCATCCTGTTCGACGCGCTCTTCAGTGCCCGCTGGGATCCCGCCAAGACCTCCGACTACCAGGGAGTTGAGCAGATCCGCGAGGCCATCTTCGGCCTGGGCGCGCAGCCAGGGCAGGGTCTGCCCCTCTGCAGCATCCATACCCTGGGCTCGCCCATTAGCATCTTCAGCCTGATCATGATTAAAAACGGCAACGGCATCATGGAGAGCATGCCAAACACCCATGACATCACGCCACGGCTGCAACAGATGCTGGCTGCCCTGTACACGATCCTGGGACGCAAGCTTTCATGGCGCAACTACATCCATCCCGATGATCCCGTAGCGTATCCCCTGGAAGACCTGCTCTATAGCATGATCGATCCCCAGCAGCTTTTGCTGGACATCAATGACATACTGACCCAGGAACCGGGCCTGTTGGATCCCCTGCTCAACACGCAACTGGTGGGGGAGGTTGCCGAGATCGCCCTCTTCGGCGGCAACGCGCACAATAGCTACTGGACCAATGAACTGGTGGCCAGCGCCATCTTCGAGACCCTGCATCAGACCAGCCAGCTAGATGACCAGAACGCTCCCATGCAGCAGCCTCCCGATCTCACAGCCTGATACTTGCCACGTAACACACACCTTCAACTTTAGAACATGCATAAATGAAAATTACCACGGTACGTGCGGGGCTTGCCCCCGCTTCCTTGCCCCTCCAAAGGAAAGGGTCCTTCAAAGCGAACAAGGGCGATTGCATACAATGCATCGCATCATGCTGGTTGCTTTTTCGAACAGCGAGCAAGGAAGCGGGGGCAAGCCCCGCACGTACTGCCTTATTTGTCATTTTAGCTTGATACAAAGTTGAAGATATTGGGGTCAAACCCAGCATCTAAGGATCAAACCTGGCACCTATGTCGGGAAGAACCAGCCGTGGAAGCCGAACGGCACATGATGCGGCACCTCGGCGCGACCTATCTCGGCAAAGGTATGGGCATCCAGCACCAGCAGGAACGAGTTGCCCTTGCGAGCGTTTAAGACCACGGAGAGCACGACGCCGTCATCCTCGGCACGCGCATCAGGCGCCTCGACCAGGATCGGCTCGCCCGGATAGCAATCCTGCTCAGACCAGATGGTGGTGGTGCGCGTATCGACATCGACCCGCACCAGTTGATTGGAGACCGCCTCGGGACGCTGCTTGTCCACGCTTATCCCGTAGGCAACCCCATACTCACGCGCGTTGCTGCGCCGGTAATTGATGGTCGGCAGTTCGATCCCCTGCCATGACAACATCTCGTATGTCACGGGATCGGCGGGATGGCCGAGCGGGAGGTGGTAGCGTCTGAACTCGCTCTCGTTCGTACCGTCGACTCGCCCCCTGTTATTGCGCAACTGCTCCAGGTAGAGATCGGTGACGATTGAGGCATCGGGATAAGCCGACAGATCAACGAAGACATCGCCATCTTGTTCAAAAGCGTTGATGTGGTGGAAGGAAAAAAAGGCGTCGGTACTGAACCTGCCCACGATCGAACCATTGCGCTTATCCATCACGAGCAACTGCGTGCCCTGCTCAGGATACCACTTGAAATTCTCAATAAAGGGCCGGTTGCGCATCAACAGTTCCATAGGGTTGACGCGATATGGGTACTCGGCGATGATCACATACTGTTCACTGATGCTAAAACTATGGATATATGAAGGCAGCATGACGGGATAGGATCCGATCAGCGTACGTTCCGGTCGGCCCTCTTTGATAGCGAAGACCTTGAACTGGCTCTCCATGCCGAACTCGGTCATATAGCTAATCGTCCTGCGATTGCTGGCGTCGTGGTGCGGATGGGCTGAGCCATGATGACCGGTTAAGCGGTCACCAAACTCCATCACGCCCAGCGTTTCCAGAGTACGCGGATCAAACACCACCGGCAGCGGGGTCTCGGTCATCGCCACGTACTCGCCCGCCACATGGTTGATGCTGACATTGGCGTTGACAACCTCCGTCATCGACGGCTTGAAGACCGCTTTGCAGGGATCGGTGCCGAAGGACGCGCCAACAATGCGTCCCTGCTCCATCGACTGCCGGTAGCTATCGCTCTGCAGAAACTTGTTGGCATACGAGACCCGGCCCCGCTCAAAGGTAAAGCGATGCAGCATAGCAAAGCCATCAAACCAGTGCTGAAAGGATTCCGTGCCCACCTCGAACTTCGCGGGCCCATTGCGCACGAGAGAACCGCTGAGCCACACCGGAATGGAACCCTGGATCGGAAGCTGGTCCAGAGCAATCTCTTCATTTAAAGACGTATAGCCGATTGTTGAGTCGTGTTCCATATCGATATCTCCTAATCGTCAGGGCAACCACTCAGTAATATATATCAATATACATCTCCAGGCATTCATTGTCTGCTATGACTGCTGAGGCACCAGCTCGCCGCTGCGTCTCACCCGGCAAATATACGCAAAGGTCCAGGCAAAAACAGCGCATAACACAAAAGAGGAGGCCAGTGTGAGACTGGCCTCCTCTTTTGTGTTATGCGCTTAAAACTGCTTAGTCACGGCTCTTGAGCAGATCATTGATGTCGTTAATCTGCTGGGTCATCCAGGTGCGCAGATTATCAGTCTCTACCTCGTGGTGGGCGCGCTCGGCCAGCTCATGGCGCTCTTCTTTAGGAAGAGTCAGCGCTTTGTAGAGCGCCTCGGCGGTCTCGTTGCGTCCCGCCGGCGAGATAGCGATCGAGGCATTCTCTAGCTGCTGGAAAGCACCGCTACTGCGGGACAGCACCAGCACGCCATCATTGCGATTGACGGCTGCACCCTCTTTCGCCACCAGGTTCATCCCATCGATCAGCGAGTTCACAAGCAGGACATCATAGAATTGCAGCGCAGCCAGCGCGGTGGTGCGATCATTCTGCACAAAGGTATGGATCGGCTCCCAATCCTTGTTGCCGTATTTCTGATTGATCTGCTCGATCGCTTTCATAGTCTCGTCATGGTATTCTCGATAGAGAGGAAGAGACTGGCGCGAAGGAATCAGGAAAGCCAGGAAGGTCGTTTGCCCGTGTAGCTCTGGATGCTGCTCCAGCAAGGTTTCGTATGCCAGGAAGCCCTGCACGATGTTCTTGGTCGGCTCGATGCGGTCGACGCGCATCAGGTTATATTTATTCAGCAGCGGCTTGATATTCTCGGCGGCCCGCTTGCCCGCGTTGCTATTCACCAGGCGGAGCTCATCGGAGACCGATATAGAGATGGGATAATCGCGCACATGGGTCTGATGACCGTGAAAAGTTACATGGCGCTCATCAAAACTGACCTCGGCATCCTCAATAAAGGCACGCACACCATCCAGGAAATTATGCGCATCCCCTCGCGTCTGAAAACCAAGGATATCGTTGCCCAGCAGGCCCCGGAAAATATCGCCGGTGATATCAGTCGGCAACGAAGAGGCCCAGTAACGATGCTCGGGCCAGGGAATATGAATAAATTGCTGCATCGCCACCGAGGGGTGCTGCTCACGGATCATGCCCGAGACCAGGTACAGATGATAATCGTGCAGCATCACCAGCGCCTTGGAATCCTGGCTGGCAATCTCCGCGTTCACGGCATCCGCGATAGCCTTATTCACCCTATAGTAACCATTATTCCAGATATCTTGCAGCTGCTTAAACGGAATGATATCCGCTGCCTGCTCCAACAGGTAATGCTGCGTAAACCAGAGCACGCGATTGCTGACCATATCATAGTGCTTGCGATACATCGTCTTTGGGACCGTCACGTAACGCAGGCGCACATCGATATCCTTGATCGGTGATGGCATGATGCCATCTTGCGCCGCTTTGAGCGCCTCGCGATCAGCATCGGTCATCGCCAGGGCAACCCAGGTGGAATTGACCTTACTGACGGTACTCGTCAGAGCCGTAACCACGCCGCCTGATCCACGGCGTGACTTGACCTGACCTTCCTTCGTTTTGAAGTACTCAACGGGTCCACGATTGGTAGCAATAATAAGACGGTCAGCATCTATAGATAATTGACCATTGTCAGTTTGAGGTTTCTTTCTGGTTGCTGTAGACATCAATCCCCCACTCCTTCAATACGACTAAATCTGCCTCCTATTTTTACACGAACCATATGATCAAAGCAAGACAGAAAGCCGCCTGAACAACTATACAAGAAATACTTGCAGCGGCGTTGTCGACCATAAGCACATTGTTGACAACTAAAATTCATCATATCTCCTATTATAGTTTACATCATAAATATGTGATTTTGTTGAATCTCGGTTAAAAATATGTCATTGTGGATCGCAGCACAACACAACAGGCGGGGTGCACCCACCTGTTGTGTTATACCACCTTCTTCCAAACAAAAAGGGAAGGTCATTCAGTATTCGGAATCCTCAGCGAAATAGACACGTCGCCGGCGCGGCTCCTGAGGCGCTGGCTGAGGTATGTCGGCGACTCTGATGCGTCCTAGCTCGCGATAGAATTTTTGCACCTTAAGCGCAAAAAGCGTCACGCAGCAGAGCAGTATGCAGCCTCCACCAGCCTCCCAGTAGCTGCTGATTGCATCCAGAACCTTCACCGTTGGATCCTGGGAAGGTGCCTGCACGTAGGCGCCACCGCTCCCAAGAAAAGGGAAGAGTACAATCAAAAGGCCAATCAAAGGGACGAGACAGAGAATCATCTGGCCTTTCAGGCGCCAGGAGACGCTGCTCTTCCAACTTTCTACAAAAAAGATAACGATAAATAAGACCGACTCGATGGCAACAATGTAGCGTGTGATGTAAAGCAGATGAGTATTTAAGAGCGTATACATGACGAACATCGCGCCCAACAAAATAAACAGGATAAACAAATGATCCCTCTTAAACATCCTACAGACCTTCCGCTATGTGTTTTGTTACACATGACTTTTGAGTATTATACATTCTTCATGCCTGTTTTGTCTCGTCCATCGCTTCTCACTACAAAAATTTTCGTCATGAGTTTTCGCACCTGCGGTACTCAGGAATCATTTTTCTAATGATGCACGGAATGCGCGAATGCGCATTCCGTGCATCATTAGAAAAAACGGTGCGATCGCGCACAGGAAATCAGGCGAGCTACTCGGTCTCGGTCAGGTCTGAAACTTCCAGTTGTTGTAGCATACGTTGCAGCTTCACATCGCGTCCGGTGCGTGGCGACAACTCTGGCAGGGTAAGCACCAGATCAAAATTGTCATCGCCCGCGATGCGATTGAAACGCTCAAAGTCGCAGCCCAGGCAGCGATGAACCAGCACATACTCACCATTTGGCCGCTGAAAGTAGCCAATCGGGGCCATCTTTGAGCCACACGCGTTCAGACGGTCCCCCTTACTCTCATCGACATGCCGCGAGTACAGGCAGAATGGACAGTGGTTCCGATGGTGGCCGCCATATGGCAAGGGACCAATAAAGCGGCGGCAGTTCCTGCATTTAAAGACATCGTTCGTGGATCGGTTATGTCGATGCTGGCGGGTGGGCTTATGGGTCGAATATTCCCGGTAATCGTTATGGGTGGTATGCCTACGTGTTGTACGCAATGGTTGTCCTCTTCTTTTCTGTCAACAAAAAGTTTGTTTGAACGCCATGGCGCCACCACTGCCCGCGATGCAGTCTGTACGGTGGCGCAAAAAACCAGAGAGAGGACAGGACGTATTGTTAACATACTGATACCCATGAATAGCTTCCCTTCTAATGCCGGACGGCTTCAGAGCCCGACGGCAAATTCAACAGTGGAGATGCTGTGCACCCATGCACGCGCATGGGTTCCGCAAAGGCATAAAGATGTCCGGGCGCATGCATACCAAAAAAGTGCACAGAGAATTAGAAATTAAGGAAAAGATGTGGAAGGATTTGTGGAGGGGCTGTTGTAATAACTATGCGTGCTGTGGCCTATCATCAATCTGTTACACAGAGAGAGCCACAAAGCAAAAGAAACACTGTACAGACAAAGAGTACAGTCGTGATTAGTGCGCACCCGCCACAAATGTAAATGAGAGGACTTGCATAAAATCCCTTTCTAGAAATCGAGGTTACCTGGTCAGTATACAGGCCCCCCACATAAAAGTCAAGCATACAATAATCACGGGGTGTCATTCATGTTGTTGCAAAAAGAGCACGCCCCGAAAACCGGCACGCCCCCACCAACACGATACGCCCATGTAGGGTCGACCTTCAACGGCATCTGTTGATACTAAATAGCCAAAAGGTCTCTGGATTGGGGGGAGACTTGCCAGCGTGGCAAACATCGAGGAAAATCCAAAGAAATTGTCTTCACACGTTTTCGAAAGGATCTTCCTCGTATGCCTTATCATACCGCATCTCAGCCAGAAGAGGCGAATGCCGATTCGCTCTCACAACAGATGGTTGACTGCTTGCAACGCATCATCGCCCCTCCTGATCCCCCTGCTGCTGCAGTGAGCCGCCCTCGTGGACGACCCGCGGTGCTCTCCCCCGAGCATCTGTGTCTGGCGGTCCTGCTGGCGCTGCTGCGCGGCTTGAAGAGCTATGCCTGCGTCTGGCGCCTGATCACCTGGTCGGGAGTCGGCCACTTTCCTCTCTTGCCCCATACTCGTGACGCCATCCGCAAACGCCTGTTGCACACCTCCCTCGACGTCTGGCAGCGCCTCCTTGCTGCGCGTGAGCACCGGCTTGCATGCCCAAACCCAGGCGGTAGCCCAGTGCGATCTGCTTCCCTGGGTTTCCCATATCTTCGCTCTTGATCAAACGACGCTCGATGCTGTCCAGCGGCGCATGCAGGATGTGCGCGATGAAGCCGTGGACAGTCCACGCCTGCTGGTCGGCAGACTGGCCGCCCTCTTTGATGTCCGCCGCCAGCAATGGGTCCGTATCCTCTTTCGTGAGGACGTCTTTGCCAATGAAAAACTCCTCGTCCAGGACGTGGTGCGCGGGTTGCCCGCTGGCAGCCTGCTGCTGGCCGACCTGGGCTACTTCAGCTTTCCCTGGTTTGACTGGCTGACGGACCAGGGCTTTTTCTGGCTCTCGCGGATGCGGGAGAAAACCTCCTACCAGATCCTGCACGTCTTTGTGCAACACGGCACCACGCTAGACGCCCTCATCTGGCTGGGAGCCTACCGCGCCGATCGCTGTGCCCACCGGGTGCGCCTGATCCAGTTTGAGCATCACGGCAAGCTGTACCAGTATCTGACCAACATCTGCGAACCCGATCGCTTGAGCATGAGCGAGGCCGCTCGCCTCTACGCGCGGCGCTGGGAGATCGAGCTGGCCTTCAAAGCGCTCAAATGCACGCTGGGCATTCGCGTGTGGTGGTCCTGCGATCCCCTCCTGGTGCTTCAGCAGCTCTTCGCCGCCTTCATCCTGGCTCAGGTGCTCCATGCGCTCCATGCTCAGGTGGCCTTCGCCGCCCAGGTCCCCCTCTTCGACGTGTCCTTGCCCGTGCTTGCCACCTTGCTTGCTCAGGCGCCTACGCGATCGGATGGGCAGCCCCTGATCCAGCGACTGCTCGAGGTGGGTCGGCGCCAGGGCTTGATCCGGCCCTCGCGGCGCATTGAGCCAGTCGTCCCAGCGCTGCTTCGGTCCTACGCCCCGGCCCCACCTGATCTGCCGACCATCCGCACGCCACGCTACGCCCATCGTATCCATCAGTCACGTTCGGATCGACCCGACTTTGTGCCTCGTTTTTTCACCTTCATCGTGATTTAGTATCAACAGATGCCTTCAACGGTCGACCGGGCTGCCAGCGCCAGCGACGGCAGCCCCCGTACCCCCACGACACCGCTTCCCCTCTCTTTCATGGCGGCCCGCGCTGTACCCACCCGCAACGTTGCGCTGGCGTACCCAAAAACGAACGTTCCTCCTGGGGTACCACGTGGGGCGAGATGTTCTCCACGAGAAGCCGAACCGGCCGGGCACGGGGCCGCAATCGCTGACGATCGCGGCCCGGTCGACCGTTGAAGGTCGACCCTACATGGGCGTTCCGATTTTTGCAAAAACGTGAATGACACCCATAATCACGTAATCGCGGGGCGCGAGGCCCGAACCTATGGAACACGTTGGTTCGCGTGGGATTACGGGCGGGCGGCGGTGCCATCCCAGGAGCGGGCCAGGGTCCATTCGGGTGGCCCCTCGGTGCAGGGATAGCGGGCGGCCTGCTGTTCGTCGATGTCGATGCCCAGGCCAGGCCTGTCGTTGGCGTACATATAGCCACCGCGCAGCTCAGGACAACCGGGGAAGACCTCTTGCTCCTGCTCGCTGAAGGCGTGGCCTTCCTGAATGCCAAAGTTGTGGCTGCTGAGATCAAGGTGCAGGTTGGCGGCGTGTCCCACCGGAGAGGTATCTCCAGGACCATGCCAGGCGGTGCGCACCCCAAAGGCTTCGCCGAGCGTGGCCAGCTTTTTCGCGGGCGTCAGACCACCGATCTGGCTGATGTGCACGCGGATAAAGTCGATCCAGCGATTGGTGATCAGAGGGATCCATTCGTGGGGATTGTTGAACAGCTCACCCATGGCGATCGGCGTGGCGCATTGCTGGCGCAACATGGAGAAATAGCCATTCTGCTCAGGCGGCAAAGGATCCTCCAGAAAGAAGAGCCGATAGGGCTCAAGCTGTTTAGCCAGCCGGATGGCCTCGATGGGTGGCAGGCGCTCGTGCACGTCGTGCAGGAGCTCAATGGCGTATCCCAGGTGGCCGCGCAAATAGTCAAACAGGCGCGGCACGCTGCGTGCATAGGCTTCGGGATCATAATAGACGCCCGGCAGCGCCTGATCTGGCGGAACCTTGAGCTCCGTGCGCCCACCATAGCCGCCCCACTGGCAGCGGATATGCTGATAGCCCTGCTCCATGTACGCCTGCACGCTTTCCAGCACCTGCGCCTCATCACGTCCATCGGCGTGGCGATAGACGGCGGCTCCCTCGCGGCACTTGCCGCCCAGTAGCTCATAGACCGGCATATTCGCCAGTTTGCCCTTGATATCCCACAGCGCCATATCCACCCCGGAAATAGCATTGTTGAGGGTTGGACCATTGCGCCAGTACGAATTCTGATACATCGTCTGCCAGAGGTCTTCAATCCTCATCACATCTTTGCCCAGCAGAAAGGGCTTGAGGTAATCCACAACAGCGGAGCGTACCGTCAATGGACGCTGCGTGAAGGTCGCGCAGCCAACGCCATAGAGTCCCGGTTCGCTTGTCTCAACTTTAACGATTACCAGACGACTGGTGTCTGGCATCGTCAGGATGACACGCACATCCCTGATGGTGATGTTTGGCATACTTCCTCTTTTCTAGCCAGTTGCGTTGTTTATGCATAAGCTTAACATTTTTTCATAGTGTTCTTCAACCATGCCTGCGAGAGTTTTCGCACCTGCGGTGCTCAGGAGTCAGTTTTGTGTTGTTGCATGGGGGCGTATTCGCGTCCCCATGCAACAACACAAAAAAACCCCGGCGACTCAGGCTGAGTCACCGGGGTTTGGAACGCCAAGACAGGCTATTTGGTCAGGTAGACATCGGACCAGTCGCCGAAGTAGAGTCCGTTGCTGTTCATGGTGACACCATGGATTTTGGACGGAATGATCGCCGCGGCTGACTGGTGGTCGATCGGCAACCAGCCAACATTATCGATGGCGATCCGCTCAGCTTTGGCATACAGGGCCAGACGAGCATCACCGGAGGTCTGTTCGGCCTGGGCCACGGTCTGATCGAACTGCGGATTGCTCCAGTTGCCGTTGTTATTGGCGGAGTTCGAGAGCAGGCTGAGATCCAACCACTCATAGGGGTCCGGGAAGTAGACGCCCCATTGCGTAAAGCCAAACTGGATGGTACGCTTGGTCGTCTCAGCGTTATAGCTGGTCAACTCCACCGAATTGAGCTTTACCTTCACACCCAGATTATCCTGCCACATCTGCTGCAGGGCTTCAGCCAGTTCAGGCGTAACCTGCGACGATGGATAGGAGAAGGTAATCGGCGGTATCTTGCTCACGTCAGGATAGGCGCTCTTGAGCAGGGACTTCGCCTTGTCTGGATTAAATGGGATGCCGGGATAGTCGGCCTGCGAACCGGGCATGCCGGGCGGGATGATAGTGCTGGCCGGCGTTACCGTGTCATGGAAGATGGTTTTGGCCAGCGCCTGCTTATTGATGGCGGCGGCGAATGCCTGGCGCACCGCTGTCTTATCGAAGGGGGCCATCTTATTGTTAAAGAACAGCAGATCGCTCTCCAAGACCGGCTTGCGCACAAAACCAGGCATACTCTGCGCCTGCAGCTGGTCATTGGTAGTCAATCCCCACACCAGATCGTACTGGCCGGCCTGATAGGCCTTGAACGCGGTCGAGGCGTCGTTCACGAAGGACATCTGTACTTCTTTGAGCTGCGTCTTCTTACCATAATAGTGTGGATTGGGGGCAAAAACCATCTTCACCCCATGCTGCCACGATTTGACCATGAACGGGCCGGAGCCAATAGCGCTGCCCGCGACGTGGTTCACCCAGTCCGTCTGCCCATACTGCTCGATCACCTTCTGGTTTAGAGGCCGGAACATGGAGACCGTCAGCAGCTGCAGGAAATAGGAGGTGGGGCGAACCAGTGTAACCTGCAAGGTATGATCATCCAGCGCCTTCACGCCGGTCAGGGTTTTGGTCTTACCATTAATGACATCGCTGGCGCCCTGAATAGCTTCTTCCAGAACCGGGCCAACCGGCGATTTCACCTCTGGCAGTAAGGCGCGCGTCCAGGTGTAGACATAAGACTGCGCCGTAATCGGGGTGCCATCAGAAAAGGTAATATCATTGCGTAGATGAAATGTATAGACCCGATTATCTTTCGACACATCCCACGAGGTGGCCTGGTCAGGCTGTGCCTTCAGATTCTGATCCGCGCGCACCAGCCCGCTGAAAATCATATTCACGGCCTGGTTAGAATTGGCATCGGGACCACTGGCGGGATCAAGTTTACCGATATCGGCGGTTCCCACATTGGGGAAACGCAGCACCTGGTTGGTGGCAGGGGTAGAAGAATTATTGCTCTTGGAAGGCGTGCTGGTCGCTCCACCGCAGGCGCTGAGCAGCACAACAACGGCCGTCAGCAAGAGCAAGGAAAGTGAACGCGGAAGTTGGCTCCGCCATGCAGACATAAATAAGTACTCGCTTTCTGTTACAGATACGTTGAAACATGATACCCTGAGAAAATCGCAATTATAGCACAACCATAACGGCGGCACACAGACCTATCCAGGTAGCAATGTCGGACAGACAGTCGCCTCTGTCCCGCGCAGTTTATCTATACGTTTCACGTATGTATTGAAGATTCAGATGTTGCCTTAGTTAAAACGCCGCGGGCTTATCTTTTTATTCCTCTTGCGTTTATTCACAGGGAACTGGGTCGCACGAATTTTGTCAACGATGCTATTGGACGGGGAGGGAGACAAAAAAGGTGGCGCCGCCATTGGGTGAGGCCTCGGCCCAGATACGGCCATGATGCTGCTCAACGATCTCGCGGCAGATCGTCAGGCCAATACCCCATCCTGATTGGGTCGCTTCAGCCTCGGGAGCACGGTAAAAGAGGTCAAAGACCCTTCTCAGAGACGCTTCCGATAGCTGAGGACCCTCATTGTGGACCTGGAGCACGACCTCGCGTGGTTCCTGGTTCAGGGCGACGCTAATAATGGTATCCTCTGTCGAATACTTGATCGCGTTGTTGAGCAGGTTCGTAACTACCTGTGCTAACCGCTTCTGGTCGGCATAGAGAAGGCCATGCTCTCCCGTCTCAGTGAAAGTAATATCGCGGCCTGAAACCTCGCGCTGTTCCACCACCACCTCGCGACAGACATCCACTATATCACAGCTATCAAAGTGCATGGACAGCGTCCCAACGCGCAGGCTATTGAGATCCAGCAGATCATCCAGCAAGAGTTGCATGTCTGCCGCCCGCGCAGACACCTTCTCGAAATGCTTCTGGAGAGTGGCTTGAGAAACGCTGTCCGTGAAATTTCGTAAACGACGCAGGGCCAGTTGTGCCTGTCCCCGAATCGTCGTCAATGGCGTACGCAGTTCGTGCGTCGCGCGCGCAATAAACTGATCTTTTATACGTGAAGCTTGCTCAAGCTCCTGGTTCGCCTGCTTGAGCTGCCGGGTAACCATCGACAACCTGGCAACCAGCACAACAACCAGCAGATCGCTGATCACAAAAGGACCACCGATCGCGCTATCGCGACCAACATCGGATGTAAAAACACCGGGCACGATAAAATATTGCGCGGCCACCAATCCCAGTACCAGCGAAAACAGACCCGGTCCGATACCCCAGGTCAGAGCGATCACAATCGAGACCAACCCAAGAGGAGCAATCGCGAAGTAGGGAGCCTTTGCCAGGAACACATCCATATTCTTCAGCATAATCATCGCGGCGATCAGCAAGATGCTAGCGAGATAACCAAACGCGGATGTATGCCAGAAGGAATACGTAGCACGGGGGGAGATGGGGAAAAACGCACAGAAAAAGCTTTGCATATGATTGCACCTTTTTTCTCCATGATTTTCTAGACGTATCAAGAAGTTGAAAACATGCGTATTGCCTACATCCATGATTGCAGGTAGACACTTCAACACACAAAAAACGTCCGAAAACAGCATGAAGAGTCAGGGGGGTGTCAGACACACTTTTTACAGATGGAGGTATGCGCCCCCGCACGGGCGTCCGCTACGCGGCCGCACTGGTTTTTGTGTATAGGTGCAACAGGGGCGCAATCGCGCCCCTGTTGCACCTATATACAAAGTACTCTGAGCACCACCGATGCGAAATCCACAGCACGCGCAGGCAATGATCTTGCGTGTCAGACACATTCTTGAGAAAAAGCGGATGCAGGGGCGCAATCGCGCCCCTGCATCCATATAAACACATCTTTTGCGCAGGGCGTATGTTATCAGGAGGCCTGGCGGCTTACCTGGGTCTGGTTGACGATGTGGGGGAAGCCATCTTTGCAGTCGACGATATAGCGGGCGGCGATAGTGCTGGCTGAGGATGCTCCGGAGGACGCATGGTATCCCCTGGAATTGGGTTTGCGGCTGGTGACTACCTTACCAGGAGGGATACTATACAGGACCTCACCTGTAAATTCGCGTTCGCGCTCTTTCAGGGTTACCGTCTCACCGGGCTGATAATCACCCTCGCTGGCCGGTCCGAATAGCCGGGCGCACTGCTCTCTATCGTTGCCATTGAACGGATAGGGCTCATAGACACGCTGTCCATCCTTGATGCGCTCGGCGATAGCGATGCGCTCATCGGTCTCCAGCGTAACGATCCACAGGCTCAAAAATTCTTCTGGCTTCGTGACATCCACGGGACTCCACATCAGCACTTTGAGGTCTGCATCGTCATGCACACTTTGCAGGGCCGCATGGGCCAGCAAATTAATGCGCACACGCCGCAAGACAGAATCGGCCTCGAACTGGTTAAACTCGATCAGAGGAGCAATCTCAATCCCATTGATATATACTATAGCTCGCATTCCATGTTGTTTCCAGTCCACAGGATCCAGGTGGAAGTGAAGCTGCTCACAGATAGCAGCGAGTTGCTTAATTTTCTGGCTGGCCTCTTGTTGTTCCTCAACCAGATTTCGGCGTGTGTAGGTCATGATGTTCAGGCTCCTCTACGGCAGATATACCATTCCGCCTGGTGAACTGCTTTCAATTAGCACAACCGCAGGCAAGCAGACAGGCAGGTATACCACTTAAACTATATGAGCGCAGCCACCTGAGAGAATGACTGGTCGTGTGACGCTAGCACAACGACTGCGCCGTAAGACAGAGTTAATTGCGATCGAGTGGCGTCGACATGCTCTTTATGATAGCTTATTGGAATATATATGATGTAGATAAACGCAAACAACAGCTTCCGCGCACTTCTGTGTTATCGGAAGAGTCGTAGCATCCCAGGATACGATTGAGTTGTACGGGGAGAACCAAACTTCGGCATATCCCCTGAGAGGAAAAATTTAGGTATAATTTTTCTCTTCTTATTAAGTCACATTTTTTCAAGCGATGTCAAATATTCAATGAGCTGAGAAGTCCTGTTGCCAAAGTAAACGGTGAGGCTAATAATGACTTTCAGATCCGTAAGCGTTATACTCTTATGCACATGCTTATGCTATCACCACATATTCATCTGGAGGCGTCAGGGCCTTCAACCCAGGGAGAAAATAGATTGGACAATCCACCTGTTAATAAAATTACCGGTATACACCGTGGTCAACCCGTACTGATGGCGGGCGAACAGCTGGATCAGGCGCGGGCGGCCATGATTATGATGCATGGACGTGGCGCCTCCGCGCGTGATATTCTTGGCTTAACCACCGAATTGCAGCCGTCAGGCTTCGTCTATATCGCCCCGCAGGCGGCCGGAAGCACATGGTATCCCACCAGTTTCCTGGCCCCGCTCAGCAGCAACGAACCGGATCTCTCCTCAGCCCTATCGGTGATTGGGCAGCTACTGGATAGCCTGCGCGAGGCGGGCATCGCGCCCGAGCGCACAATCCTGCTGGGCTTCTCACAGGGTGCCTGCCTCTCGCTTGAGTTCGCGGCACGCAACGCCCGCCGCTATGGTGGAATCGCGGCCCTCAGCGGTGGGCTGATCGGACCAAATACGCTCCCGCGCGACTATCCAGGCTCACTGGCGGACACACCCGCCTTTCTGGGCTGCAGCGATCACGATCCCCACATCCCGAAGGAGCGCGTCGACCTGTCGGCCGATGTGCTGCAGCGCATGGGGGCAACCGTCTCCAAACGCATCTACCCCCGCATGGGCCACACCGTCAACGACGATGAGATCGCACATGTGAACGCCATGATGCAAGCCCTTATCGCGTCCTGAAACAGGCAACAGGCGGAGGCACTGGAAACACAATATATTCCAGAACCTCCACCTTTTTCATCATCCCCACCAGGGTTTGGTGCATTTTGACACAGTATGTGGTAACTATTGGGAACATACATTTCATCTCCTACATACACTACTTCTGCATGTAGATAGTGTGGCATTGCCTGAAAGCTTTGCCAGCATACGTGTAGCATTCCGTTGTCCGTTATATCTACAACCTCATTCACGGGCGTCTAATTTGATACCAAAGAATCGGCTGTGTTTATCGTTCATTAGATAGTGTAAAGCTGACAAGCGTTCGGTTATTCAATCGATCAGGCAGAAGCACTTTTTCAGCTCCAGATTAAAGGAGAGGAACATGCAGGACCCACAAACACCCTTATGCCGATATTGCGGAACTCCTGTGCAGTCAGGACAGCGTTTTTGCTCAAATTGTGGGCGAACAACGGAGGGCAATATCAACCAACCGACAGAGCGTTCAGTCGACGCGGAAGATACAGCCCTCCCAGGTCAGCGTCCACAAACGCCTCCACCACCACCTCCCGCTTCTTATGAAAGTGGGCAGCGAGCAGGCTACCAGGCACAGAATTATCAAGCGGATACCCCTGTCTACCAACCACAGTCTGGCTATCGCCCAGATGGGCCACCACCGATGGCACAAAGCCAGGTTCCTGCCTATGCCACGCCAACCAAAGACTCATCACGCAGCGTCTTGCGACAGGTGGGATGCGGCTTTCTAGTGGTCGCCCTGCTCATCCTGGGACTCTGCGGAGGCGCTGGCTACTTTGTCTATCACCAGGTAGCGGGCGCGGTCCAGCAGGCCAGCACCCAGCACACGACCAGCACCTACACTAATGGCGACACAAGCACCACCGACACAAAAACTGTCTCAACCCCTGTAGTTACAACCCTGAACATCCAACCGATCACCTATTCCAGCGTAAAGTTCACCATTCAGAATGTCCAGCAGGCGAGCAGCTTTACAGACGACGATAACAACAATTCAGGCGTCCTGCGCATCACGCTCAGCGAAGAAAACACGTCCACAAACTCGTCCTTCTACTCATACTCTGATTCAATGCTCTTATTATTACCGGATAGTACAAGCGTTCATCCGAACAAAGAACAGCACTACTCGGCGCCTGACGCATCCGTCAAGCGCAGCAACTGGATCGATTTTCCTGTTTCTACCAGCATCAAACCCGACCAGTTAACCCTGCGCATCGGTACGGCCAATGAATCGCAGATGGATATTCCGCTCAAGAGCGAGACCGACGTCTCCAAATATCAGCCGGTGAGTAGCACGCCCAACAAGGTCCTGCAATACGCGGGCGCGAACTGGACCATCACCAGGGCCACCAAACAGACCAGCTATGGCGGCAAGCAGGTCGATAAAGGCAACGTTTTTGTAGTAGTGAACCTCAAGATCGACAACAACTCAGAGAAGACCGTCTATCCCTTCCCTTCGGACATAATGCGGCTCCAATCCGGCAACACCGTCAACAAGCCCGACTCAAACACCCTGGAATCAAGCATCGCCCCAGGCCAGACCAACTCTCAGGGAGCGTGCGTGTTCATCATGCCCGCCGACTCAACCGATTTCACCTTCATCTTCTTACCCAACGCCCTCCTCAACACCACCCAGCAAGTAACCGGCACCTTCCAGATCAAATAAAAACAATAAGATATGAGTTGGAGCACCGGGGGCGCGACCGCGCCCCCGGTGCTCCAACTCATATCTTATTGACACATAAAGCAGGGAGGTGCTGGAGGGGCGGCGAGCCCCTCCAGCCGGGGTTTGGGGTGTCCCCATAAACCTCCCTCCCCCTCTCCCCGCCTGCGGCGGGGATACAAAATGAATTGATAAAACGCTATATTTTGATGTATAATTATTTTGAACATCAAAACAATTCATCATCAAAGGATCATGTATGGCAACGGAACGTTTGACGGAAGACTTACTACTACTGGTGCGTCTGCTACGGCCATCACGGCACACGGATATGACGCCGCAGCAATACTGGCTGCTGCGCCACCTGCGCTACTCAGGCCCACAGAGCATCGGGGAGCTGGCGCAGGCGCTGGGGATCACCACCGGTTCTGCGACCGTGGCCTGCAAGCGCCTGGAAAAGGCGGGGCTGATCACGCGCGAACGGCAGGCCGAGGATGAGCGGGTAGTACAGGTCGCGTTAACCGAACCGGGTCGCACACAGATTGATGAAGTCCTCCAACAGAGGCGCAAATCGTTGACCCATTTATTGCAGGTACTTGATGAGCCAGAGCAGCAGGAGCTACAGCGGCTGATCGAGCGCCTGCTGGACGCGGCAGAAGCTCAAGGATTTGGAGAAATGGAAAAGAAATGACACCCATCATTGAAGTATCTCATCTTGTAAAAAAATTTGGGGACTACGCGGCCGTCAATGATGTGAGCTTTGAGGTGGAAAAAGGCGAGGTATTTGGTCTTCTGGGGCCAAACGGTGCCGGTAAAAGTACGACCATCAAGATGCTCACAACGCTGCTCAGTCCTACATCAGGACGAGCGAACGTCGATGGCTTTGATATCGCCCATCAGACGACGGCGGTCCGCCATAGTCTGGGCTATGTGCCGCAGGCTCTGTCGGCCGACGGAAATCTGACCGGCTATGAGAACCTGCTGATCTTCGCCAAGCTCTATGATCTGCCGCGCAGCATCCGCGATGCCCGCGTGAAGGAGGTGCTGTCGTTCGTGGGGCTGAGCGACGCGGGGGCACAGCTGGTGCGCCAGTATTCGGGCGGCATGATTCGTCGTCTGGAGGTTGCCCAGGCACTGCTCCACCAACCGCACGTCCTCTTCCTGGACGAACCAACGGTGGGACTCGATCCCATTGCGCGCCAGGCGATCTGGGAGCACCTGATGCAGCTACGGGAAGAATCCAACATGACCGTCTTTTTGACCACCCACTCGATGGAGGAGGCCGATAGCCTGTGCACACGCATCGGCATCATGCATCGAGGCAAGATCGCCGCGATCGGCACGCCAGATGAGCTCAAGGCGGCCGTAGGTGGCGAGAACGTAACCCTGAACGATGTATTTGTTCATTTCGCGGGCGATGCCCTTGAGTCAGGAGGAACCTACCGTGACGCTTCACGAGCACGACGTACAGCACGAAGACTTGGCTAAAGCCAATGCCCAGTCCCAGCCATACCAGGCACCCACCTCGCCACTGGCCTTGCTGGCCAACTTCTTCGGCAAGACCCTGACGATCGCAGAATGGGAAGCACGTAAGATCCGTCACGACTTCACGGACCTGATTACACGCGCGGTGCAGCCCGCGCTGTGGATCCTGGTCTTTGGCGAGGTCTTCACCCGCATCCGCGCCATCCCCACTGGCAGCAAGAATGTAAGCTATCTGGAGTTCATGGCCCCAGGCATCCTGGCACAGAGCGTCCTCTTTATCTCGATCTTCGCCGGAATCGCGATTATCTGGGAACGAGACCTGGGCGTCATTCATAAGTTTCTGGCCAGCCCCACGCCACGCGGCTCACTGGTGCTGGGTAAGGCGCTCTCCTCCGGTATCCGCGCCCTGCCACAGGCCGTCGTAATCTACCTGCTCGCTCTGATCCTGGGCGTCAAGATGAACTTTAATCCACTGGCCCTGCTCGGCGTGCTTGTATTCGTCGTCATGGGAGCGGGCTGCTTCTCCACCTTCTCTCTGATCATCGCCTGCCTGCTCAAAACGCGCGATCGCGTGATGGGTATTGGACAGGTCCTGACGATGCCGATGTTCTTCGCCAGTAACGCCATCTATCCCATCGCCATCATGCCAGGCTGGCTACAGGCCATCGCCCACATCAATCCACTCACCTATGTCGTGGATGGACTACGCTCCCTGATGCTGGCCGATACCGCCATTGATATAGCCAGCGTCGGCCGAGACTTCGGCATCCTGCTGGTCGTCACCGTCGTACTGGTATCGATCGGCGCCGCGCTCTATCCACGCATCGTCCAATAACGACATTGAGAGGCAGGTCCATTTAGAGGAAAGACCTGCCTCTCAAGCGTTCGCAACAGTGTTATGCCTGAAATTGCGCTGGCAACGAGAGCTGGAAAGCCTCGCCCAAGAGGCGCATATCGCGTTGATCCCTGGCAGTGGGCTCGTATCCCAGGTGGCATAAGAGCTGCGCCTCGGCCGTCACGCAGGGCACGGTCACGCCGGAGATTGTACCATGTCCCGCGAAGCCGTCGGCGGGATAGTGGAAGGGCGTCCCATCCTGCAGCTGCTGAATGCCATCACCCTGATCATCAAAATACACAGGATGGAAATCGATGCTCAGACCGCTCGTATGCTGCATGACAAAGCGCGTTGGCAGCTCATCTTCCACCATGGTATAGTCAGCATCCTCCAAACTCCGTCGCACCAGCCCCACCTGATCCAGCCTGATCACCACATCCACGTCGCTGTGCTCACGCGTCTGCCTGCCCAGCAAGGCATCCACGCCCCAGCCGCCATCCAGCCAGAGCTGCACGCCCACGGACGCCAACATCTGTATAATCTTCAACACATTCTGTGCCTGCATCATCATCATCAATACATCCTTTAAAGGAGAGTTTCACCTCTATTGTAACGCAATTTTTATTGGGGATACATTTTCGTGGGGGTACGGGGCCGCAAGCGGTCAGGCGCCCTCGAGGGGCGCCGCGACAGGGGCGTTTTCGCTTTTGGGGAGACGTTTCTCGTTGGAGGGAACATTTCACATTCAGTTTTTTTGTGACGTTGCGGGTTTTAGGATGTGTTGCAGGTTGGTGGCGTTGTGATTTAAGGGGGGTGGTTGACGGTGTTGGAGGTGCTGTGGTATTGTGTACTATATAGTACACAATGATTGGGAGAAGGGAAAGAGCGTTTATGGGTAGACCCAGCGATGCCAGGAAGCGGCTGATCGAGGCGGCACGTACGGTCATTTTTACTCACAGCTATGAGAGCGTCAGCATCGATGAGCTATGCGCGGCGGCGGGCGTCCATAAGAGCAGTTTCTATCATTTCTTCGCCTCCAAGCAGGAACTGATGCTGGCGGCCATAGAGACACAATGGCAGTCATTGGAGACCACTCTCATACAGACCTTTGCCAGTCACATACCTCCGCCAGAGCGATTCTTGCGCTTCTTCGAGCTGACGCTACAGCAGCAGATGGAGCTACAGCAGCGGCACGAACATATGCGCGGCTGCCCAGCGGGCAACCTGACGCTGGAGCTCAGCACGCAAAATGAGCCGATCCGCCTCCGTCTGCAGCAGCTTTTTCAGCAATGGCTCGCCTATTTTGAGCAGGCATTGGATGATGCCAGGGCCGAGAGGCTCATACCATCTGATATTGATACAACTACCACCGCCCAGATGTTGCTGGCGTATTTTGAGGGCGTGCTGCTACTGGCCAAGGGACAGAACAATCCTGCTCTGATCGCTACCCTGCGTCCAGGTATACTGGCTTTGATGCATTATCAAGACAAAGACTATCTTCCATTGATGAGTAAATAGACGAATATAAGAAGGAGCATCGTATCATGAAGCGTGTCGTTGTTACGGGCATTGGATTGGTGACGTCGCTGGGACATACGGTGGAGGAGACGTGGGAGGGGCTAAGCCAGGGCCGCTCGGGCATCAGTCCGATCAGCAATTTTGATGCCAGCGATTACCCGGTGCGATTCGCCGGCGAGGTCAAGAACTTTGATGCCAGCCCGTATATGGATCGCAAGGAGATCCGTCGCACTGATCCTTTTACGCACCTGGCGGTGGCCGCTTCGCGCCACGCACTGGACCACGCGGGACTGGAGATCAGCAAAGAGTTGTCACCAGAGATCGGGGTATGTATCGGCAGCGGCGTCGGCGGCTTTATCACCCTGCACGATCAGTTCAAGGTCCTGTACGAAAAGGGTCCGGACCGCGTCAGCCCTTTCCTGATACCCATGATGATGATCAACGCGGCCCCCGGTGTGGTCTCGCAGACAGTTGGGGCGCGTGGACCATCCTGGGCAGCGGTCTCGGCCTGCGCGACCAGCGGCAACGCCATCGGTGAGGCCTGGGAAACGATCCGGCGCGGTACGGCACGCGCCATGCTGGCAGGCGGATCGGAGAAGGCCGTTACCCCGCTGGGCATGGCCTCGTTCGCCAGGATGCAAGCCCTCTCGCGGCGCAACGAGGATCCACAGGGGGCTAGCCGCCCATTCGATGCCACGCGCGATGGCTTTGTGATGGGTGAGGGCGCCGGCGTACTGCTGCTCGAAGACCTGGAACTGGCCCAGGAGCGCGGCGCGACCATCCTGGCCGAACTGGTCGGCTATGGCTCGACCGCCGATGCTCATCACATCACCGAACCAGCCCCCGGCGGCTCGGGCCTGGTGATGGCCATGCAGCAAGCTCTGCAGGTCGCGGATCTGCGACCCGAGCAGATCGACTATATCAACGCCCACGGCACCTCGACCCATCTCAACGATGCCCGCGAGACCGAGGCCATCAAAACCTGCTTTGGGGAGCACGCCTACAAGGTCGCCATCAGCTCAACCAAGTCCATGATCGGACACACCTTTGGGGCCGCCGGAGCCATCGAGGCCGCGATCTCGGTGCTCAGCATCGTGCACAACCTGATGCCGCCCACCATCAACCTGCACCAGCCCGATCCCGAGTGCGACCTGGATTACATCCCCAACCAGGCGCGTCCCGGCAAAGTCGACGTCGCCCTCTCAAACTCGATGGGCTTTGGGGGCCACAACACCAGCCTGATCTTCCAACGCTACCAATAATCATCTGTGAAGGTGCCACAGGGACGCATCTGCGTCCCTGTGGCACCTTCACAGAATCCCATACAATATTTCATCCCTTTGGGGGATGTCCCGCAGCGGGGCGCGTGCTATATTCACCCTACCAGATTGAGACATCGAGGCGAAGATCGCCGGTTCACGAGGAGAAAGCATATGCAGCATCTGGTTCACAGTGTTCGCGCCACCACCACCTGGTGGATTGTCATGATACAGGGAATTATCGCCATCATCCTTGGTCTGCTGGTCTTGCTGGCACCCTTTAAGCTGGCTACTCTTCTGGTTCGCTTACTAGGAGCGTATCTTTTTATCTCTGGCATCCTCCTATTCTTCAACATGATTCGCACCAGGTCGTATCCAAAGTTCAAGATCGTCGCCGCCATCATCGGTATCGTCGCCGGCCTGCTGCTGATGATCTTCCGCATCTGGAGCCTGAGCGTACTACCACCCACAATCTTCCTGATGGGATCGATTCTGGGCATCATCTACGGCGTCAGCGAAATCATCCATGGCAGCAGCAACAGACAGTGGGATGACATCGGCATCGGCGTGCTGAGCACCATCATCGGCATCGCACTGCTGTTTCTGATGGTGCCGGTAGGCGGCTTCCTGGCCGTATCTCTGACGACGGTCGCGATAGCCGTGCCCTTTATCGTCTGCGTCAGCGCGATTGTGATCGGCGTCCTCCTGATCCGGCGGTCGCTCCGCCTACGGCACGCGCACGCCAGGCCGAGTCCGCCGCCCATGATGTCGGCCACTCAGGAGTAACTGTTCGCTCTGCCTTTCGATATGCACAGAGTATAAGGCTCAAGAGAAAAAAAGAGCATACAACAAAAATTGCGTATCTAGATGCAGATGGTATACTAAGTCTGAAAAGGCATAGAAATAATCACGTTCCCTCCCATTGAAAGGCAGAGCGATGACAGCATATAGCAACAGCGATCAGCGGGATCAGGCCGTGCCCTATACACGTAACATGCGCGATGAGGGCCCCGAAGGTGAAGCACAGCACACCTCCTACCTGGCTCGCACAGAAGATACGGCAGGACAATTGACCCTGTACGAGGTTACTATCCGGAAGGGAGAGGAACCGCCACCGCATACCCATACACACGAAGATGAGGCGTTCTATCTGCTGGATGGCGCGGCCACCATCCATGTAGGCGAGCAGACCTTCACAGTCTCACCCGGATCATTCACCTGGCTGCCGCGCAGAACGCGGCACTCATTTGAGATCGATTCCGCCAGCGCCCGCTTCCTGATCTTTATCCTGCCCTCCGGTCTGGAGAACTACTTCGCCCGCATGGCACAGCTCCTTCAACAAGAACAGGTACGGCCAGGACACATCTCACCTGAAGCGGCCGACAAATGGCAGCGGCTCTCCCAACAATTCGGCATCACCCTCCATCTACTATCTATGGGCTAAAGTCGTTTAAGCGCTAAACAACATCTCAGCGAAAACACAGCAACCTCTGTGCTGGTCTTTAAGGCCAGCACAGAGGTTGCTGTGTTTTCGTTGTTTACCCTTGACTTTTCTCACTTTAGGCTCTAGAATTTGACTACATACACTTTATGACTAATTAAGAGAATTTAGTCACAAACAATAGAGACACAGAAAGAGGGCAGGTAGAAAGATTGTCAAAGGGCAAAAGGGAGGAAGTAGAACGAGGCCAGGAGCGATCAAGACGCAAGCTAAGTTCGGATCGGTTCTTGAACGCGGCGCTGGAATTGATACAGCGCTGGGGCTATAAAAAGACAACGATGGAGGATATCGCAAAACAGGCGGGCGTAGTCAAGAAAACGGTGTATCTGCATTGGAAGTCGCGTGAGGAGCTCTTTGAGACGCTACTCCTGCGGGAGTGGCTGGCAACGATTGAGGAGCTCAAGCAGCGCCTCGCGGCTGATCCCGCTGGCGCCACCATCAGTTCCCTCGCCCGCCACGTCGTCTACATCACGATCAACAATCCATTGTTCCGGGCTACGCTGCTTCAGGATCGCGAGATGCTGGGCGATCTGACTCACACACGTGTCGGACAAACTACGCTGCCGTTGCGCATGGAGATGGTCACAGGCTACCTTGAGCAGTTGCGCCAGACAGGTCTGCTGCGCACGGATATCGAGCCAGCGACGCAGTTGAAGATAATCTCAGCCATCTTTATGGGCTTTTTCATGGTCGACCAGTTTTTGCCGGCTAACGCCCGGTTTCGGCCAGAAGAGATGGCGGAGTCCCTGGCTTACACGCTCCACCGTGCCGTTGAACCGGATGAGCCATACGCTCCTGAAGCGGTTGAGAAGGTTACACGCACCTTAGATGATTTTCTTAATCGATTAATAGGCACACTTCGGCCTATCTATGAACAAAGAATTTTTTAATGTTTGCTCGTTTGTTTTTGTTTTGCCAATCTATTACTTTGTCAAACTTCGTTTGATAGTTCACCCGCTACGCGGGCGAGAGGGGGAGTTGCCGGGGGCACAGCCCCCGATCCCCGTAGGTGCTGGGCTTGCCCCAGCTTGGGGCTCGCCGCTTGATCATGCCCCCGGCATGCTCGCTTGCATCCCCGCTCTCTCATCAATTGAACATTGATAGACTACTATGCTGAGGGGAAAGGACGTTTTGAGATATGACTAGCGCAATTTCAGTGTCGGGCCTGGTAAAATCGTTTGGGCGCACGCGCGCCCTTGATGGACTCGATCTAGCTGTTCAGACTGGTGAGGTTCATGGCTTCCTGGGTCCTAATGGGGCCGGGAAAACAACGACTATCCGCATCTTGCTTGGTCTGCTGCGCGCCGATGGTGGATCGGCGACATTGCTTGGCGGTGATCCCTGGCGGGAGGCGACTGAACTGCATCGCCGCCTGGCTTACGTCCCCGGAGATGTCACGCTATGGCCGAACCTCTCGGGTGGTGAGATTATCGATCTGCTGGGACGCCTACGCGGGGGACTTGATCAGCGCCGCCGTGCCGAGCTACTGGAACGCTTTGAGCTTGATCCTAGAAAGAAGGCGCGCGCCTACTCAAAAGGGAATCGGCAGAAGGTGGCCCTGGTAGCGGCGCTGGCATCCAACGTCGAGTTGCTTATCCTTGATGAGCCTACGTCGGGTCTGGATCCTTTGATGGAGAGCGTTTTCCAGCAGTCTATCGCTGAAGAGCGCCGCCGTGGGCGCACGGTGCTGCTCTCTAGCCATATCCTGGCGGAGGTGGAGGCGCTCTGCGACCGGGTCAGCATCATCAGAAACGGTCGCACGGTGGAGAGTGGGACGCTGGCTGAGATGCGTCACCTGACCCGGACCTCGCTCACAGCCGATCTATCACGTCCTCCTGCTGGCCTCGACACGCTCCCGGGCGTCTATAACATACGGGCTGAGGGCACGCGGATACATTGCGAGGTAGATACGAACAGGCTGAACGAGGTGCTCCACTACCTCACGGATCTCGGGGTGCGCAGCCTGATCAGCCAGCCACCCACGTTGGAAGAGCTCTTCATGCGCCACTATCAGACGACACAGGAGCAGCACAGTAAACAGATAGAGGTAACCCGATGAATACGATGAAAGGCACAGGCGCCCTGATCCGCCTGATTCTAAGGCGCGATCGGATCGTCTTGCCCATCTGGATAGTCCTTCCGGCACTTCTGGCGCTTGGGATTGAATCTAGCTTCGCGCAGCTCTACCACACGCCCGCTTTACTGCAGGCGTTCGCCAACGAGGTCGCGGGCAATCCGGCAGAGGTCGCGCTGCTGGGACCGATATATGCTCCCACGCTGGCCGGGATAACGGTCTGGCGCTTAAGCTTCATGGGAGCGATCCTCGTCGCCCTGGCGAATCTCTTCACCGTCACCCGGCATACACGTACTGAAGAGGAAGCGGGGCGACGTGAGCTGCTTGGCTCGGCGGTGGTTGGTCGGCATGCCGCGCTATCAGCGGTCCTGATTGTGACCGGCGCGGCCAACCTGCTGATCGCGCTCCTGGTGGCGGGCGCATTGATCGGGATTGGCTTTCCGGTCGCCGGATCATGCGCGCTGGGATTGTCCCTGGCCGCCGTCGGCTGGACATTCGCGGCGCTGGCGGCAGTGACCGGCCAGCTCGCGGAGAGCGCGGGGAGCGCGAATGGCATGGCAGGAGGACTGCTGGGCCTCTGCTATCTCTTGCGCACCATCGGTGACATGGGGTTATCCTGGCTCTCCTGGCTTTCACCACTGGGATGGATGCGCTTCATCCGTCCATTCGCCGCTGAGCGCTGGTGGATCTTCGCGCTCTTCATCGGACTAGTCGCGGTCCTCTCAATTCTCGCCTACAGGCTGGCGGCACGGCGCGATCTGGGCGCTGGCTTCTTGCCTCCACGGCTCGGATCCGCCACAGCCGCACCGGGACTGAGCAATCCATTCGCGCTGGCATGGCGGCTGCAACGTGGCACGCTGTTGGTCTGGATTATCAGCTTCGCCATCGTTGGGGGCGCCTTCGGCTATGTCGCCAGCACGGTCGCCGCACAGCTCAGCACCAATCCACAGATGATGCAGTTGTTCGCGCATATGGGACACAATGTGGACCCCGGCGAAGGCTTCTTTACCCTATCGCTGGAGATCTTCGGCGAGGTGGCCGCCGCATACGCCATCCTGGCCACGCTGCGCCTGCGCACGGAGGAAACGAGTGGGCGTGCTGAACCAGTACTCGCCAACGCTGTTGGGCGTATCACATGGGCGATCAGTCACCTGCTCTTCGCCATCCTAGGTCCGGCACTCGTGCTGCTGGCCTTTGGGCTAACTGCTGGCCTGACCTATGGCATCAGCCAGGGCACGGTTGAAAGCACACTGCCACGCATCCTCTACGCGACCCTGGCATACCTGCCCGCGGTCTGGGTGCTGGCCGGGCTGGCGGTCGTGCTGTTCGGCCTGCTGCCACGCCTGGTCGCTTATGTAAGCTGGGCGCTACTGGTAGCCTGTCTGCTACTCGACCTCGGTGGCGAACTGCAGCAGGTGAACCAGGCCATCTTGAATCTCTCGCCGTTTATCCATATTCCCAAGCTGCTCGTTGGGGACTCATCCCTGCTCTCCCTGCTCTGGCTGAGCCTCATCGCGGCTGCATTCGGTGCTATCGGCCTGCTTGGTTTCAGAAGGCGCGCCATTGGCTAGAAACGAAGAGGATGGGCTCAGCCTTTGTGACTGAGCCCATCCTCTTCGTTAGACCAGAGTAAAAAAGAGCATACAGCATAAATTGTATATTCAGGTGCAGGTAGCAGACCTCAATGAGCGTGAGCGGCCAGATTCAGTGCCACAGCCGTTAGGAAGAAGGCAAATGCTAAGTATTTCTAAATATAGAAGATATATCGTAAATTGCCAATGATTTGACTGAATAGCTTTCCCTCATACGCTCGGCGCCCAGAAATAGGCCTTGACAGAATAGAGCCTTTACCATAGAATAAATGTTCTAGATAGCGAGTAAAGTATTTATATGCACGAGAGAGAGGTACCGCGACTATGGATCATCCTATTATCGTTCCAGAGAAACAAGCACGGGCCGAGGGCCAATCTCCCATTATGGCGACAGGGAAGACTTTTGATGTTCAGGAGTGGAGTGGGAGTGGCCCCGGCTACCTGCATGTCCACCACTCAGACGATGAAGCATGGCACGTCCTAGAGGGAACATTGACATTCCGATTTCGTGATCGAACCGTTGAAGCACCGGCAGGGACGACCGTATTCGCTCCCGCTGGAGTTGCGCACGACTATTATGAGGCCGGGGGGCCTACCCGTTACCTTATCATCATGACTCCACGGTTGCGTGAATTGATCGCGACCTTGCAAACAGCTCCTTTCCAGGAGCATAACGCGATCATGCGCCGGTTTGACTCAGAAATTGTAGAGTAAGCTCCGGTTAGCGGTCCAGCAATATTTATAAGATCATTCAATTTGTGAGAAGTAGCCCTTTCTGAAGGGTGCTTCTCCTTAATACAGCAAGGTATCGGGTACGGTCATTGTGAGGTATAAGAGGTTAGCATCTGCCTTAACTCTTCCCGCATCCTTTCTCGCCATATCAACGGTTCCAGTAATTCTGCCCCCGGACCTAACCAGCGCACCAGTTCCAGGACAATCTCAGGATCTTGCTCCCCGAAGGTCATGATCATCTGATCTTGCGCGACTGGCTCAAAATGGGCATGCCGATAATACCAATCCTGACCCAACCGTTCCGCCTGCGCGCGTGAAAGACGAATTTTGACGGGTGATCGCTGCCTCCACTGTTCCATTGCTGATTGGAGCCAGTTCCTTCCAAGATGTGCTCGTACATCAAAATCGTTGTGGACCCTGCTCATTGGCTGAAGTGGTTTGATATCCAGCACGCGATCTGCCCGCCAGAATCTCAACACCTGCTCATGCTTCACTGGATTGCCAGCAAGATACCAGCGATCACGGTCCCAGAAAAGTCCCTGCGGCTCCATCAGTACTTCACTGGCATGCGAACGATAGGGAGAAGCATACTGCATCAGCACCCGTTTACTCTCAAGGACAGCCTGAAAAAAGATCGTGATCGTGCGGCTTTGAGGGATCTCTGGCTGTTCTTGCGGGGTGGAAGGTAACGGAGACTCGTGCTGCGCGAGTTCAGGATGAAAGATATCGTTGGGGGTCTTCTCAAAACCAACGAGCCTCTCTGCTTTTGTCAGTACAGAACGCAACGGATCGGGAAGGGCTGCTAAAAGCTTTTTCTCTGCCATTTCTCTCTCGGCTGGAAAAGGGATCGCCCGCAAGCTCTTTTGCAGCGTCAATCCTAGCAGCAAGGCAATCGCTTCGCTCTGGGTGAACATCAGGGGAGGCAGAAAATAGCCTGGCAAGAGCCGAACTCCTCCTTGCCGTCCCCGCTGAGCATAGAGCGGTACCCCTGACACGCTGAGTGTCTCCAGGTCCCGGTAAATCGTTCGCGTCGAAACTTCAAAATGACGCGCCAACTCTGAAGCCGGGACCGATGGCTTACTGCGCAAGAAGAGCAGAATACCAAACACGCGGTCGAAACGTTGCATACGCTCTCTACTTCCCCTTTCCGAAACTATAGCAGAGTGACACCCCGCTCCGTACCTTCGTCACGCGATTATTGTTATCCTACAAGGAGTTCATAGATTCAGTCAATATTATAGATCACCCGCTTTAATATGACAGACAGATGGCAAAATTTGAATTGTATGCTTTGGATATGAAGAAGCTTAACAAGGCGCTCGGCGAAACGCTGGCGGTCACATCTGGCGACCATAATTCTTGTCAACACAGAGAAAGAGAGCAGTTCCTATGGATGAAACAAAGCGTACAACTCAAACCACAGCAGAAAGCACTCCCATGCTAGAAGCGCTCCATGCCGTACAGCCCGATGAGGCTCTCGCTGAGAAGTTGCATCTTTACGGCCAATTCGTGGGGTCCTGGCACCTGGATATAGACCTGTATTCTCTGGACGGATCGCACAGACACACGGAAGGCGAGGTGCATTTCGATTGGGTCCTTGAAGGAAGGGCTATTCAAGACACCTGGATCTACCCAACACGGCAGTTTCGTACAGGCGAAACTGCGACTGAACCATGGTATCGCTATGGCTCCACATTTCGCTGGTATGACCCCGCCATTGATGCATGGCACATCACCTGGTTAGATCCCAGCCGGGCAGTTGAACTACACCAGATCGGTCGAGCCGCCCACGGCGAGATTGTACAGGTCGGTGAGGATCGCAACGGTCTTGTACGGCGCTGGCGCTTCGTTGACATCACTAGCGAGTCTTTCACCTGGTTGGGAGAGGTCTCATGGGATAAGGGGTCAACCTGGACACTGGAGACTCAGATGCACGCCAGTAGAGTTCTATAGACAATACGTAACCAGTATACAGTTGTAGCCTGCGATTATGAAGATCGCGGGCTACAGCTGTTTCTTTTGTTCTTGATGTATGATCCTGATTGAAGGCGGTCGACCGCAAGAGCCAAACCAGATAAGGCAGGTCTTTATCTGGTGGCTAGCTCGATGACTATGTAGACGCGGCTGGGGGTCTCTTCGCCGGCGATGCGCTGGAAGGCTTCGCCGTATTTGTTGGCCAGGGCAGCGCGAGCGGCCGGTCGCTCTTCGAGGCTGGCATCGCGGCCGACGCCCTCCACGGTAGACTCGCCCTTCAAGTTGCCGATGCGATCGGAGGGGGACATGCTGACGCGGCCGGTGGCGCGAACGCGCTTGATCTTGCCCGCGGTCTGAGAGGTTGTAACATAGACCTTCCCCTGCTCGTATGCGAACCAGACGGTGGTGGGGACAGCGCGACCATCCCTGCGATAAGTAGTTAGCAGCATAAACTCGTGGGGCGCTAAAAAGGCGAAGGGATCCTGGACATTGGTATCTGACATGGCCATAAGTATGACACTCCTCTTATTAAATCTTTATTTATAGGCAAAGCAATAGCAGTCGCTTGCTTTTGTAATTGAAAACTCTAGCATAGACAGGCGACCGTTCACAAGACGTTGGAATGCCTGTACACGGGTACAGGCGGCATCGCAAAATGCAGAGTAGAGACACTTCTCCATCGATTGCTGGTAAAAAAGGCAGTGGCATATATCGTATAATAATGACACAGCGCTGATTGAATTAGGTTCTCCCGGTGAAAGGTAAAAGAGATGGAGCAAAAAGTCTATCGTACCGAACTTACCCCACTGAGTTTTCTGGAGCGCAGTGCTCTGATTTTTCCGGAGAAGACGGCCATCATTCATGAGGAGAGGAGCTATAGCTATCGCGAGTTCGCCGAGCGAGTCAATCGGCTGGCCTCGCATCTGCGCAATCTGGGACTGCAGAAGCACGAGCGCGTGGCGTTCCTGTGTCCCAATATCCCTGCCCTGCTGGAGGCACACTACGCCGTCCCGGCCGCTGGTGGCATCCTGGTTGCCATCAACAATCGGTTGAGCAGCAACGAGATCGGCTTTATCCTGCAGCATTCTGGCAGCCATTATCTGTTCGTCGACGACGAATTTTCCCCCCTGGTGGAATCCTTACAATTGGAACAGCCACTGCAGATTATTCGTATCGCCGACAGCGGCTCGCCCGATGATCCCTACGAGCAGTTTCTGGCGGAAGGCTCACCCGAGCTTGTGGAGAGCTGGCTGGAGGATGAGGAAGAGACGATCTCCATCAACTATACCTCCGGAACTACCGGCAATCCTAAGGGCGTCATGTACACCTATCGCGGCGCCTATCTCAATGCCCTGTCGGAAGTGATCGAGAGCGGTCTGACCAGCCAGAGCATCTATTTATGGACGCTGCCGATGTTCCACTGCAACGGCTGGTGCTTTACCTGGGCCGTCACCGCCGTGGGTGCCACCCACGTCTGCCTGCGCAAGGTCGATCCGGCGCGAGTCTGGGATCTGTTCGAAAGCGAGAGGGTGACCCACTACAACGGGGCGCCGACCGTGCATATCTTCCTGGCCCATCATCCCAAGGCCCATCGCCTTGAGCAGCAGATCACTGTGACCATCGCGGGCGCCCCACCATCACCGACCCTGCTGGCCCAGCTCAAGCGGCTCAACATGCGACCCATCCATGTCTACGGACTGACCGAGACCTATGGTCCCTACACGGTCTGTGAGTGGCATGAAGAATGGGAAAACCTGCCCGAGGAGGAGCAGGCCCGTCTGCTGGCGCGACAGGGACAGGGCTACGTGACCGCCGAGCGGGCGCGCGTCGTCAATCCTAACATGGAGGATGTGCCATGGGATGGTCAGACGATGGGTGAGGTGCTCATGCGTGGCAACAACGTGGCCAAGGGCTATTTTGACAATCCAGAGGCGACCGAGCGGTCCTTCGCGGGCGGCTGGTTCCACTCCGGCGACATCGGCGTCTGGCATCCTGACAGCTATATCGAGCTGCGCGACCGAGCTAAAGATGTGATTATCTCGGGCGGCGAGAATATCTCGACCATCGAGGTCGAGCAGACCATCGTCAAACATCCAGCGGTATTGGAGTGCGCCGTCGTGGCCATCCCCGACGAGGTCTGGGGAGAGCGTCCCAAAGCCTTCGTGACGCTGAAGCCCGATCAGACAGCGACGGAGCAGGAGATTATCGACTTCTGCAAGCAACGGCTGGCCCACTTCAAGTGCCCGGTCGCCGTCGAGTTCGGTCCCCTGCCCAAAACCTCGACCGGCAAGGTCCAGAAGTATGTCCTGCGCGATAAGGCCTGGGCAGGACGCGAGAAGCGGATCAATTAATCTCAAAGGAAGAGAACAACAATACAACGGTGAAAGGCATGTGCAATGATGCAAAAAGTCTATCGTACCGAGTTGTCACCCGTTAGTTTTCTGCAGCGCAGCGCCCTGGTCTTCCCGGAGAAGACGGCCATCATTCATGAGGAGCGGCGCTATAGCTATCGCGAGTTCGCCGAGCGCGTCTACCGACTGGCCTCGCGTCTGAGGGCGCTAGGATTGCAGAAGCACGAGCGTGTGGCCTTCCTCTGCCCCAATACTCCCGCCCTGCTGGAGGCGCACTACGCCGTTCCGGCCGCCGGTGGCATCCTGGTCGCCATCAACACACGACTGAACAGCTCCGAGGTTGAGTTTATCCTGCGGCACGCGAGCTGCTCGTTCCTGTTTGTGGATCATGAACTGGCCCACCTGGTCAGCAACGCGGATTTGAGCGGTATCCAGACCATCCATATTCAGGACACCGGCCAGTCCGACGATCCCTACGAACAGTTTCTGGCGGAGGGCTCGCCCGAGCCGATAGAGAGCTGGTTGGAGGATGAGGAGGAGACGATCTCGATCAACTACACCTCCGGGACCACCGGCAATCCCAAAGGCGTCATGTACACCTATCGCGGCGCCTACCTCAACTCCCTGAGCGTCGTCATTGAGACGCAGCTGACCAGCCAGAGCGCCTGCCTGTGGACGCTGCCGATGTTCCACTGCAACGGCTGGTGCTTCACCTGGGCCGTCACCGCCGTTGGCGGCACGCATATCTGCCTGCGCCAGCTCGATCCCGGACTGGTCTGGGACATTCTGGATCGGGAGCACGTGACGCACTACAACGGGGCACCGACCGTGCATATCTTCCTGGTCAATCACGCCAAAGCGCACCGATTGGAGCAACCCGCCACCGTCGCCATTGGTGGCGCGCCGCCATCGCCCACGCTGCTGGCACAGATGCGGCAGTTCAACATCCATCCCATCCACCTCTATGGATTGACCGAGACCTATGGCCCCAACACGGTCTGCGAGTGGCATCCCGAGTGGGACACGCTATCGGAGGACGAGCAAGCCCGACTAAAGGCGCGCCAGGGACAGGTACACGTCACGGCAA
This sequence comes from Dictyobacter halimunensis, assembly GCF_036245075.1. Classification (NCBI taxonomy): domain Bacteria; kingdom Bacillati; phylum Chloroflexota; class Ktedonobacteria; order Ktedonobacterales; family Dictyobacteraceae; genus Dictyobacter; species Dictyobacter halimunensis. Next base: position 2,375,488 of record NZ_BSRI01000001.1, on the reverse strand, counting down.
GCCAGACGCGGGTCCTGGGCCCAACGCTGCAGGAGGTGCCACAAGACGGACAAACGATGGGCGAGGTCATGATGCGCGGCAATACCATCGCCAGGGGCTACTATGCAAACGAGGCCGCCACCAGCCGGGCCTTTGAGGGTGGCTGGTTCCATTCAGGCGATATCGGAGTCTGGTATAGTGATAGTTATATAGAGCTGCGCGACCGCGCCAAAGACATCATCATTTCGGGCGGCGAAAATATCTCGACCATCGAGGTCGAACAGACCATCGTGCAGCACCCGGCCGTCCTGGAGAGCGCGGTCATCGCCATTCCGGATGAGACGTGGGGCGAACGGCCCAAAGCCTTTGTGACCTTGAAGCCAGATCAAAATCTGAGCGAGGCCGAGCTGATCAGCTTCTGCCGGGAGCGGCTGGCCCACTTCAAGTGTCCGGTCGCCGTCGAGTTTGGTCCCTTGCCCAAGACCTCGACAGGCAAGATCCAGAAGTATGTCTTGCGTGATAAAGCCTGGGCGGGCCAGCAGAAATACATACACTAGCCAGCCGCGCTGGTAAAATAGAAGGGAGGAGGTTCCTATGCCGTATCAATTGATCGAACTAAGCTATGAGCAAGATATAGCTACCATCACCATGAATAACGTCAAGCGCCGCAACGCCCTGTCGCTGGCTCACATGCAGGAGCTGATCAGCGCCTTTCGCGAGGTGGGAGCCAGCCAGGCCAGCGGCGTCATGCTGGCGGCCAACGGAGCGGTCTTCTGCTCGGGACACGACCTGTCCGAAATGGTGGACCAGGATCTGCCATTTATGACCAATCTGCTGGAAACCTGTACGACACTGATGAACACGATCCAGGAGATCCCGCAGCCGGTGCTGGCCTGCGTACAGGGGGTGGCGACAGCCGCCGGCTGCCAGCTGGTCGCCACGTGCGACCTGGCGGTGGCGGCGGAAAACGCCAGCTTCGCCACACCCGGCGTCAAGATCGGCTGGTTCTGCACCACGCCAATGATCGCCCTGAGCCGTAACATCGGACGCAAGCGCGCTATGGAGATGCTGCTTACTGGTGATCCGATCGACGCCCGCACGGCCGCCGACTGGGGACTGGTGAACCGCGTCGTGCCGGCCGAACAGCTACGCGAGGAGGCGCTGCGACTGCTCAGGGCCGCCAGTTGCAACAGCTTCAATGCCCGCAGCATCGGCAAGCACGCCTTCTATAACCAGATCGACCTGCCACAGTCCCAGGCCTATGAGTATGCGCAAGGCATCATGGCCTCGGCCTCGCAGATACCCGACGCCAGCGAAGGGATGCGCGCTTTCCTTGAAAAGCGCCAGGCCTCATTTGAGCACAAATAATAAGACCATCGTAGGTGCGCCCCTTGCGGGCGCTTGCCGCGAAGCGGCCCCGTGCCCGGGCGCAGGCGTGTCATCAAACACGTGAGCGTTCCCATAGAATAATGCACCAATGAATGGCAAGTTATTGCATTGATGCGGCGCTCGCAGGGAACGATGTCATCTTTGGTGATCGCGCGTGCCTGGGTACGGGGCCGCTTCGCGGCAAGCTGGGGCAAGCCCAGCACCTACGGTGGAGCGCGTCAATGGCAGGCGCACTTCGAAGAGGGTACCTCTTCCTGGCTGGCTTTCGACGCTGATTTCGCCGCCGTGGGCATGGGCGATCCATTGGACGATGGAGAGTCCCAGGCCGGTACCTCCTACTTCTTTCTGGGGGCCGCTAGATGGTGAGGGGTTGTGTGAACGCGCGCGGTCGACGCGATAAAAACGGTTGAAGAGATAGGGCAGATGCTCTTCGGAGATGCCCGGCCCATCGTCCTGCACGCGCAGCACTCCCCATTTGTCAGATTCAGCGGTTAACTCGACGTGGACGCGCTGGCCGCTGCCGTGGGTATATTTGATGGCGTTCTCAATCAGGTTGAGCATCATGCGGGTCAGGTAGTGAGGATCGCCGTTGACGAGCAGTTCAGGCAGGTCTCCGGTGGCCAGGATAATATCGTTCTCGCGCGCGAGCGGCAGGAGGCGCTCGACGCATTCCAGGGCGAGATCGCTCAGGTCTACCTGCTGCCGCTGCAGGGCAAGTTGCCCGGTATCGGCCCGCGCCAGCAGCAGCAGGCTATTGACAATATTTGTCATGTGCACATTCTCGGACTGCACCAGTTCCAGGATCTGCCTGTGCTCATCACAGTTATGCGGCTGCGTCAGGGCACGATTCAGCTCCAGGTCGATGATGGTCAGCGGGGTGCGCAGCTCGTGGCTGGCATCAGCGGTAAACTGCGTCTGCCGCCGGAAGGCCGCGTCCAGGCGACCGAGCATCTGATCAAAGGTCGCCGCCAACTCGCCGAACTCGTCCCGGAGATGCAGATTCAGGCGGCGACGCAGATCGGTAGCGTTGATCTCGTTGGCCATGCGTGTGATCATCTTAACGGGGCGCAGTGCCCTGCCAGCCAGCCAGTAGCCACCGATGGCCGCCGCCAGCAGTCCCATGGTGCCGTGGAACAGCCAGATAAAGAACAGCGGCATCACGGTCTGTTTAGGCAGACCAACCACCAGGACCGCCACACGCTTGTTCTGATCCAGAACAGGTGTAATGAGAACGCGATAGCTATCACTTGTCGCGCTATGCCACCAGTTCCAGTGCTGATTCTGCGTCTGGGTCTGTGAAATAGTCAGATCGCTGAGCGTCTGACCCTGGCGGACCTTATCCCGCAGTTGCTGAATGCTGATGGCTGGCAACGTTCCGCGCTGATCGAGGATGGCGTTGCCCGAGGTATCAAGCAGCAGCACAATTTCACCGGAACTCAGCTTTTCGGAGAGAGCGCCGGGCGCCTGGTGCTGTGACAGAGCCCTGCGATAATCTGTACTCAGGCGCTGCGCCTCCTGGTAGACCTGCGTCTCCAGATTGCTCTCGGCCGTCGCGGGATTAAATATGATCTGGGTGGCGTAGAGGCTACCACCGAAGATCACCATGATAATGGCCATCACCACCAGGTAGCTCAACATCAGGCGCACGCGCACGCTCGACCAGAAGGTCATGAACGCATGTAAAAAACCTCGTCGTCTCATACGCGCTCCCGCTGTGGCTGGGCCAGCCGATAGCCGATCCCGCGAATAGTCGTCAACAGCTTAACCTCAAATGGATCATCAATCTTGCGGCGCAGACGGCGCACATAAACATCGATGACATTGGAGCTACACTCAAAATCATAGTTCCAGATATGCTGCTCAATCATCTCGCGCGTCACCACCTGGTCGGGATGATACATAAAGTATTCCAGCAGGGCGAACTCTTTGGGTGTCAGATCGATGGTGCGCCGGTCGCGCTCCACGATATGGGTAACTGGATCTACGATCAGGTCACCAAATTCCAGGCGACCACTGGTATAGGGATGGTTACGGCGCAGCAGGGCGCGCAGACGGGCCAGCAACTCGCGCATCGCGAAGGGCTTGACCAGGTAATCGTCCGCGCCGTAGTCCAGTCCCTGCACGCGATCATTGACACTATCGCGCGCGGTCAACAGCAGGATCGGCGTATGAATGCGCCTGCGACGCAGATCGCGGCATACCTCAAGACCATTCTTTGCGGGCAGCAAGATATCCAGAATAATCAGGTCATACGGCGTCAGTTCCGCCAGGTCCTGCCCCTCCTGTCCATCAAAAGCAGTATCGACACTATATCCCTCATGGGTCAGATTCATTTGCAACGAACTATTCAAGCGATGATTATCTTCAACAACCAGGATACGCATAGGGGCACCCCTCATAAATAAGCGCAAACATCACGACATCTTATCTGCGTGCGCAACTCTCCATCTGGAACTCTTACATTACAACGATTATCGCACAACAAGATGACAGATTGATGACAAAAAAGAGGAGAGTTTTTCACGCTTTCGTCATTTGTGATCCCTACAATACAGGGCAGATGTGAGGATGACATGATTGGTAGAACGTGCGCGCCGGGGTACGGGAGCCGTTGCACGGCAAAGCCGGGGCGAGCCCCAATGCCTTCAATTTAAGAACGTGCAAAACGAGAAAAGACCACAGTACGTGCGGGGCTTGCCCCCGCTTGCTTGCTTCCCAAAAGGGAAGGCTCCTTCAACACGACCAGGAACGGTTGCATGCGATGCATCGCATCACGCGTGTTACTTTTTCGAGCAGCGACGAAGGAAGCGGGGGCAAGCCCCGCACGTACTGCTTCTCTTTCTCTTTACACATTTCCTTAAATTGGAGGTATTGTGAGCACAAAACAGCACGTACTGTTTATACATAAAAACACATTTATTACCATGAGGAAAAGAGGAAAGATATGGCAACACGGATTTTGCAGGTTATTCTAGGAGTAGCCGGTCTGGGAGCACTCGCGTTGGGGATATTGATCTGGACGATGGGCCTGAACGTGTACGCGATTCATATGTTGTTTGGATTGATCGTGGCACTGACGCTGCTGGTCGGCGGCATCCTGGCCGTTACGACGCGGGAGTTGAGAATCTGGGGCATCGTCGGCATCATATACGCTCTGATTGTACCAGTCTTTGGGGTGACACAATTCGGTATTCTGCCGGGCGGTCTGCACTGGCTGATTCAGACGGCGCATCTGCTGGTCGGTCTTGGTGCCATCGCGCTGGCCGGCAATCTCGTTACGCGTTCACTGGCGCTTAAACGGATGGGCAGCAACGGTGCCGCGACCAGATCTCAGATAGTACGCTAATGCATAAAAGATAGATAGGTAGATCACCATGTTAAAACGAGTAAGTATCATTATAGTTTGCGCCGCGCTGCTAACGCTGGTGCTGACCGCCTGTAGCCTGGGGGGAGCCGCCAGTACGGGTCCCAACCAGGTGCATATGGACAACACCAGTTTCGTGCAATCGTCCGTTACCATCAAAAAGGGTGAGAGCATCACGCTGGTATCGGATACGCTGGTCGGGCATACTATCGCTAATGGCACCTGGAAAGATGGGGCCGGTCAGCCAGCGCAAGAACCGGGGGCGCCCAGAGTTGATAACGTAGCCATCGGCGGCAATAGCTCCGGTGAGATCGGTCCCTTCAACACGGCGGGTACGTTCAAGCTCTATTGCACTATCCACAGCGGCATGAATCTGACCGTCATCGTACATTGATCATCGATGCGGGAAGCGAAGGATTACGAGCGACTGGCTTCCCGCAACGGCCACTGATATCTCACCCCTTTTCAATGGAGTGGGTTTTCGTCATTATGTGGGATGGCTTGTTTTGGGCTTAATGGGCAAAATTGATGCGCCGCCATCAATATGAAAGGTACTGCCTGTAATCTGTGAAGACTCATCAGATGCGAGATATATAACCGCATAGGCCGTATCTTCAGGCGTCTGGTGGCGTCCAAAAGGCAAGTTTTTTCCAATCTGCACGAGATCCTCTTCGCTGGTTCCCTGGCTTCTACGCAAGGCCAGTTCTCCCTCGCTCAGCACCCAGCCAGGAATAATGTAGTTGACACGGACCATGTCTGCTGCATACGCCCCTGCCAGTGTTCTTGTCAGCGCAAGGAGGCCCCCTTTCGCCGAGGCATAGGCGACGAGATTCGCCTGTCCCTGAATACCGTGGATCGATCCAATATTGATAATACTGCCACCTCCCATTTCGCGCATGCGGGGTACAGCATACTTACAGCAGAAGAAAGGGCCTCGCAAATTGATAGCCTGGATGCGGTCCCATAGATCAGATGAGGTTTCTTCCAGCGTAGCACGCGGGTACCAGCCAGCATTATTGACCAGCACATCGAGCCGCCCATAGCTACGCACAGCCGCCTCTATTAACTCGGCGCAATCCTTCTCCTCCATCACATCCACTTTCTGGAAGATCGCTTCGCCTCCAGCTTCACAAATAGCGGCTGCCGCGGCCTGCCCCGCAGTCTCCTGGATATCTCCAATCACTACTCGCGCGCCCTCGCGTGCCAGCATCTGGGCACATGCTCGCCCAATACCCTGAGCCGCGCCAGTAACGATAGCCACTTTGCCCTGGACTCTTTGAACCATGCTTTTCCTCTTGTCTTTTCTCAATCCACGTTTGCAACGGGATTTTGACGAAAAAAGGGATGACCTCTTGAAAGAGAGATCTTTTAATTGTTTGTTGCTCTCATAAAAATATTCCTAACAGAAAGAGTTTGTCAACTATTTTACCAGTTTTTCTCCATCCATGCTCTAACAGGTTCTAAAAAAGCGGAGATAACTTCTATAGAGCGAGCAGGCAAAATGCCTCCCGACATGTGGTACAATCAATTACTACTATTACTTATGAGGAAGGAGGCGCCGCAATGCCGGAGGTCAGGCTGCAACGAGACGAGGTTATGGCCTTGTTGGAAGAATTAGGGGCTGAACTGGCGGCCCGTGGCATCGAATCACCGGTCCAGATCATTGTATTTGGCGGCGTCTATATGCTGATGCAGATCGGCAATCGTCCCTCAACCCATGATGTGGATATCGTTCCGCTGGCCGCGAGTACTGATCCCCGGCAAGAGGACAGGCGGCGCAAGATCTTCAGGCAGGCCAGCAATGCCGTGGCGTCGCGCCATGGCCTGCCACGCAACTGGATCAACGACGATGGCGCCCTCTTTGTCGAAGAGATCATCCAGAAAGGTGAACTGGTCCACTGGAAGACATTTCAGATGCTTGAGATCTGGCTGCCCGAGCTCGCCTGTATGCTAGCCCTCAAATTGACCGCGTTCCGCCCCCTGCAGGACCTGGACGACACGCTTCACCTATGCCAGGCCCTCAACGTTACAACCGCCGAAGAAGCGCAGGCCATCCTCGATCGCTACGTCCCAGCCTCCTGGCAACAAGAGAACCTGGTCGACGAAACCCTGATGGACCTCTTTGGATAATATGTCTTGCTGGTTTGTGAGTTTTCGCACCTGCGATGCTCAGGAGTCTTTTGATGTTGGTGCAACAGGGGCGCATCTGCGCCCCTGTTGCACCAACATCAAAACCAGTGCGGCCGCGCACGCGGACGCCTGTGCAGGGGCGCGCACGTACCTCTGTAAAATGAGAGTAAGGCACTCTCTCTGTAGCGTGCGCAACAAGGTAGTAATGGTATACTACCAATGAAAGCATTTTATAAGCACGGGGGATATGCCACAATGAATATGGTACTCACATTTACAGATGAACTGCATACGATTAAAAACATCTATCAGGGGATCACGCAAGGGGATGACCCTCGCTACGCTGTGGGTACTTTCCTCAACGACTTCTTTGACTATCACGCGGAAGCACGCCAGGCCTTGATGGTTGATCCTATTGTTGTCGAGGAGCAGTCACAGCCGGAGCACTGGCGCTGGGCCCTCTTCTGCGTGGCGGCGATAGAATATCTGTGCCAGCAATATGAACTGGATTGTCCCGACTGGGTACATGATCCTCTGTACGCCACTCCGCTGGCTGAGCCGTGGTTCTTTGTGCCAACCGCCCTGCATAATCCGGCGGTCCGTGAGCGCTATGAACGCGAGACCCCACCACCTTTCACGCGCCGCAACATCTTCTGCGGATCTCGCATCCTCATGCACAAAAAAGCTACCCACAAGGTCACCACCCACCACATCATGCAGCCTGCCTGACCAGCCGCACCCTGGTAGAGCAGAAGAATTTTTGGGGATGTGAGGCCGAAACATTGGATCTAAATCAGTTGCAGGCGTTCGACCAGATTCTGTTGCAGGGGAGCTTTAGCAAGGCGGCGCGGCGCCTGAATATTTCACAGCCGTCGATCAGTCTGCGCATCCAGGCGCTGGAGCAGGAGGTTGGGGGCGCGCTCTTCATTCGTGGGGGCCAGCGTCTCCAACTGACCGAGCTGGGCAAGAATTTCGCGCCGCATGCGCGGCAGGCGTTGCAAGCGATGTCCGCCGGCCTGGAGAGCGCCCAGCATACGTTGCAAGGTAAAAGGGGACAGCTGATGCTGGGACTGTCGCCCACGCAGGCCACGGGCTTTTTCGCCACCGCCCTGGCGCGTCTGCATAGAGAACAGCCCAAGCTGGATATCGCGGTACATACGGGCCACAACCAGCAGATTGTCGAGATGCTCCACGAGGGCTTTATCCAGTTTGGACTGGTCACCGGACCCTTTTTCTCACCCGAGATGCAGACTATTTTTCAGATACACGAGCCGTTGATTGCTATGGCCCACGCCACCCATCCACTGGCCCGGCAACAACAGGTGAGCATCGCGGAACTGGCGGCCCAAAGCGATCCCTTCCTGGTCATCGATTGGAGCCTGGCATCGCGCTACTGGCAGGCACACAACCTGGCAACCCAGGGCGCGGTCATCGAGGTGCCCCCGCAGACCGCCTATGATTTGCTGCTCAACGAGATCGGGGTGGCCTTTATGACGCGCTCATTCGCGCGCTACGGGCTCAAGATGGGCACCCTGGTCGAGCTCACGCTTCAGCCCGATCCAGATCTGCATAGAGAGAGCGTCGTCATCCAGCATCAACGGACCGGCACCCTCTCCATGGCCGCCAATGAATTTCTGCGCATCCTGCGCGAAGAGACACGCGGCAAGCTTCGTATCTAACGGCTGGCTGTCATGAGTCATCCCGAACTTTCTCAAAAGTTCCCAAAACTGGGGGTGCAGGGTCCTCCCGCTCTGAGAGCGAGGAACCCATTTTTCGGATTTTTGAAAAATCCGGGATGACTCATATATTGCTTATTGATTAGCAGCATCGGGCTGGACATCCATCTCTGTTGGAGTCGCGCACACGGCGGCCGAGCGCAGGTCACGTGAGACGAACTGCATATGCAGATACTCTACGCGCTGCTTCAGCTGTTCCAGAGGATGCTTGAGCTGCTCAAAGGAGCCTTTCAAGCGACCAAAGATCACGCGATCGGTGGCGGAGGTAAATGAATACTCGTCCAGCGCTCTTATGCCCTCGGAGAGATATTGCAGTTGCGCCTTGATCATCTCCAGCGTCTGCATCTGGGCATGCCACTGCTGCTGCTGCTGGCGCTGAAAGTAGACGAGGGTCAGAAAGATCGGCCGCAGCTCCGGCGACTTCTGGCTGATCTTTTGCATGGGCGCCAGGGGTCCACCCATAGAGAGATGCTCAACCACGCCACGCAACATCTGGCATTCGTTGCGTAGATGCTCATAGGCCTCCGTCTGCTGCTTCAGCGTGCTCAGGCGTTCGACCATAAGATTAAAGCTCATGGCGATGGGCAGCAGGGGGCCAGAAGTGACGATCGCGCGGGCGGAAAAGTCGCCACGGGCCAGCATGGCATGGGCATTGCGCAGGATGCCGATCGCCTCTTCAACGGCCCGCTTCTCCCGGGCCTCCCGTGAAACCTGATCGATGACGTGTCTCGACTCATTGAGCTCCTGCTGCGTAAGCAACAGGGCATGCTGCAGCTGCCGTATCATCCGGCCATGTTCCATCAGGCTCAGGGACTGGCGCGTCACCAAACCCACCATCAGCACAAACGCACTCCCGATGGCCAGTAACAGGGTCTGACCACCACGCGCGGCAATCACGGTATTTAACAGGGCGCAGGTCGTCAGGATCAACAGGGAAGGAGAGATAGAGCGCAGCGAAAAAGCCAGCGACCGTCCATAGCTACGCACCCGCTGCTGCAGGCGCAGGCGCTCCTCCAGTATCATTTGTGGATGCTTGACAGCCGCCAGCGCGATCAAGAGCAGGCCCAGCGGATTGCTGATGGCGCGAATCACTTCCAGGTGGGTATCGTGACGCAAAACCTCATAGATCCAGAGGCTATCGCTGAACGCCAGCAAACACATACCCCAGAAGAGTCGCACGAACACCCGCTCCATCTCCTCTGAGACCGTGAGGCTGCAGAGGCAAAAGGAGCTCAGCGTCACCAGCACAATGTCATTCACCGGCAAGCAGGCCAGCCACACGCGGGCCAGCAACGTGTCCTGCGGCGACCCAAACAGCTGGTTCAGGACAAAAAACCAGGCCAGGGCCAGGACCGCGCCACCAATCAGTAACAGATCCAGCAGGACGCGAAAATGCCCCAATAACGTCGCGTGCCTGCGCGCCAGCAGCGTGATCGCGGCATAAAAAACGAAATACATCAGGATCAGCGGCGCACGATAGCTATCGGGGAAAGGGATCAAACCCCGTACCGTCCCCAGCCAGAGCAGTTGACCACTGAGGGATAACAGCAGGCCGAACGCAAACAGGGTCCATATCATGTTCGCCATACGCAATGACTGCGCCTCAACATGTAACGCAAGCGCGGTCTCCTCCGACAGCATTGTCTCCACCAGCAGGTGGCGTACTTTACGCCTGAGCCCATGTTTCAACGCCAGCATGCGCAGCAGAAATAGCAGGGCAATTCCACCACCGATCCCCTGCAAAGCACATTCCACATACGTAATCAGCGGGCTGTTAGCCGGCAGCGGAAGAGATATAAAAAGGAGTAGCCAGGTAGAGCAAAAGATGAGCGCCAGGGACGCCACTATTTTTCCTGCATACTGTTCCAGCCATGGACTGCGCATAAGCATTGGATCATATAGCTGCGCCTCTTGATTGGCCGCCGACGAAAACGCCGGATGCAGGCGGCCAGTCGCCGCGCGCACCTGCGCCTGAGAAAGATCGGGCAACGTTTTTGAGATCGAAGATTGCGGATTATCCTGTATCGATTGGGCCAGCTCATCTTCTTCCTGGCCGCTGATCGAAAAATCGTCTGAACTTCCATTTACCATATTGTCCCCCCTCACGAAACCACTTTTAATATATTCAAATTCATAGTATGCTTTTTACGGCAAGCTACGTTTTTTAATAGAAACCATCAGTATTACCTGATATTGCAGGCTATTATAACACATCTCAGGCCCGAAGTACCTTATGAATTTTTTATATGCCGGTGCTGATATTCTCATCCAGGTTTTTGTAGTGTGGGATGCGGAACATGGTCGGCCAGTCTGGCCATGTTCCGCATCCCACACTACAAAAACCTGTGTACCATTCTTTTGTCTTCATCATTTACAGGATGCCAATAGATAGCTTATAGTGTACATATACGCGTTGGCAGTGCTTAAAAAATCGAAGATGAAAGGATCGGCGTACCGCTTTGGCTCAATATAGCTGGGCAAACTGCCCGACCTCCACTCGTGTGCAGGTGAATATGTTATGCGAAAATTTGCGCACCATCCTTGACACTCAGTTGCTCGGGATCTATCTCCATGGCTCGCTGGCGATGGGATGCTTTAATCCTACCATCAGCGATGTCGATATACTGGTAGTAACCCACCAGCCCCTGAGTGTCTTCGTGAAGCGCCAGCTTATGCTACAGCTCTTGCAATCCTCAGGACAGCCCCATCCTATAGAGATCAGTTTCCTGGTCGCCGATCAGATCAATCCCTACCAGCATCCACTCCCATTTGATCTGCACTATAGCGAGGATTGGCGCCAGAAGATGCAGGACGAGCTAGAGAATGGGACGTGGCAACGTTGGAATGACAGGCAGGTCCACGATATCGACCTGGACGCGCATATCACCATCCTGCGCAAACGTGGCGTCACCCTTTATGGAGAGGAGATTCCACCCACCTTCCCCGAGATACCAGTCAGGTATTATATTGACTCCATCATTGAGGACTACCAGGGGGCGAATAAAGCGAAAAACAGCCATAGCGTCTATTTTATACTCAATGCCTGCCGGGTCTATGCCTATCTGCAAGGTAGCCATATTTATTCAAAAGATGAGGGGGGCGTCTATGGCCTGACTACCCTACCGGCGGAGTTCATTGGCCTGATCACGCATGCGCTGGATATCTATCGCGGCCGTTCTAACGAACGTGATTTTGATCTCGACCTGCTGAATAAGTTTGCCGCCTACATGGATAAGTACATTCGCGATTGGCAGAAGACATAAAAAGAGAATGCGCCTTCTTCTTGCTGGCGAACTTGATCGCCCCCGCACAGGCGTCCGCTAGCGCGGCCGCACGGTTTTTTGAGTTGGTGCGACAGGGCGCATTCGCGCCCTGTCGCACCAACTCAACATATTGATCGTGGAACGCCACCGGTGCTATCCACGCTTTGTGTAGAGCGTGGATAGCACCAGTTTTTAAGAGGGGAGCGGATGGCAGAGATGTTTAGCGGAGCTGCTGCCAGGAGTCGCGCACCAGCAGGGTATCTGAAGCGGTGATCGCATTGTTGCTATCACTGCTACCGGACAGGTTAACCGCCGCGGTCGAGGTCAGGATGGGCACAGCATCCCGGTTCAGCACACCGGTGATAGAGATCGGAGGCAAGGCCATATCTGGTCCCAGTTCAGCCTTTCCGGTGTATTGTGCATGGACGATCGCGGGACTGACGGTATCGCTGAGAGAGATACGCCAGTCTTTACCCTGCGCCGCGATCTGGCTCAATCCCAGTGGAATGACCTCGTCAACAACGATAGAGCCAGGGTCCGCAGTTGTTCTGATGGTGCTCGTATTCGCCACCACCAGGGCCAGCTTCACCCGACCCTGTACCGAGGCATGACTTCCATACAGATTGGAATTGACGATAGCCAGGGCGAGCCCCGATCGCCGCTTTAAAAAGGGTCTGGCGGCCATCCCTTGATTGTAAGTGCCGGTGGCCGTGGCTGCGCTGCTCGTCGCCGCTGGTGTGGTAGCTGGCATCGCCGTCGCGGTCGACCCGGTGGTGGGTGCCGTCGCGGTTGCTGCCGGTTCAGCAACAAAGGTTGGAGGCACGCTCCTTCCGGCCGTTGGAGTCGCGATCGCTACAGCGGTTGGGGTCGTGCCACTCACAACGGTGGGAGTCGTGGTACCCATAGATGGCGCGGTTGCCGTCACTGTGGGAGTAACAGCAGCCTGTACCGCGATCGAGTCAACACAGATATTGCTCGGCGAATCGGGATCGTCGCTGGATATCACAGCGGCGGCGTTGGAGAACAGGGGTCCCGCGGTACTGGTCAGCGTGCCGCTGATGGTGATCGGGGGCAGATTCGCGCCAGCCGCGATAGGATAGGGTCCGTTGAATGTGCCTGATAGGGCGACCGGCCCGACCGTATTCGAGGCCCCGAGCGTCCATCCAGGAGCCGTAAAGGTGACGTTGCTGATGCCAACCGCGGCGATATCAAACACCGACACAATCTGCTTCTCGGGCACCTGGGCGTTTGTGACTTGTAGCACATAGCTCACCTGCTGACCAACGGCATAGGTATCACCAGCCGGGGCGCCCGATCTACTGATCGAGATGGACAGGCGAGGTCCCATAGCCGGGGTAGCTGTCGCGGTCCCCGTAGCCAGTGGTGTTGTAACGGGTGTCAAGGATACACGAGGCGTCGGACCCGCCATCACGGTAGATGTTGCGGACGGCATGGGACTCGGCATCGCCGTCGCCGTTAGCGTCGGATTGGCCGTGGCTGTCGCCACAAGTGTGGGAGTAACCATCGTCATCGCCCTCGGTGAGGGGGTGGGGGATGGATAAGGGGCAACCGTGGCCGTCGGCGTGAGTAGAACCGTCACTGACGGCACCACTGATGGCGAAGCGGTTGCCATCGTCGTCGGCGTAAGCAGAGCCGTCGCTAACGGCTCTGCTGATGGTAAGGCTAAAGCCGGGGTACCAGCAAGTGTATCGGAGATCGGCGCATAGGGCGACGAAGCATTCGATCCCACATAAACAGTGTCCGAGACCATGCTATCGAGTGGATTGGTATTGTTTGGCGCATCGACCGTGGCGGTTGTCGTAATAGAGGGCGCGGCGTCCGCCGTCACAGTCCCGGTGAGGAAAATCGGTGACAACACGGCGCCGGCCTTAACTGGATAGGAACCATCGTACGTGGCCGTCAAGACGGCTGGACTGACCGTGTCGCTGAGGGTGATTTTCCAGTGCTTTGCCTGTACCTTCAAGTCTTTCAGACCCAGTGGTACCACATCCATGATCACAATAGAATCGTGCTTCTTCACGCTGGCTGCGCCCTCGTTATTGCCAGAAAACAGGACATACATCAGCTTCTTACCCACATCCAGGTGGGGCCCTCCCATACGGAACTGTCGAATATACAAGTTAGGAGTCGGTTCTGATGGCGTCTTAGTGGCGGTCGCGGTCGCCGTTGGCACGCCCATCTTCACCTGCTTTTTTGTTTTCTCATGCCGGGCTCCCGTTTTAGCCGCATGCTTAACCAGTTGCGACCCCTTCCTGGCAAGATGATGGGCGTGACCAGGAATCTTGATCGCGTGCCGAACATGGGTCTGCCTGGTTATCCTGCGCGCGCTCGCGGCCTGGGGTAGCAGACCATTACCCGCCAGCAACTGACTTCCTAACGATAAAAGACATACAACACAAATAAGTAAAAGTATAAGTGGTAGGGGACGCCTGCCACGCGATTTACATGTTACATGCTCTGGTTGCTTCATTACACTACTCTTTCTTTCTACCTTCAATATCCACCACAACCCAAAGAATGGACAGGGCAATCCACATTCAGTATAAAGAGCGTGAACAAATAAGAAACAACCATAGCAGGTAGGTCAGATCACTGCTGTTGATCCGCAGTGGGCTGGGGAGTAGGAGCATCTATCGTTATCGCGGATTTGACGACTTCAGCGGGCGCCTGCTCCAGACGTTGCAAAATGAGTTGGTGCAGGGCTTCAATGCGCTCATGCTGAGCTTCGATGTGCTCCAACAGCTGGATAATCATATGGTCTTGATGATCCAGGTGCTCCATCACATTGCGCAGCTCTTCCTCACCTTTGCAATCAGTCAGGTAGTCGTTCTCAGCCGTCAGGCGATCCTTCTGCGCCTGCCGGTTCTGGCTCATCATCACAAAGGGGGCCGAGTAAGCCGCCTGAAACGACAGCGCCAGGTTCAACAAGATAAAGGGATAGGGGTCCCAGGCTTTGATCCAACCAATAACATTTAGAACAATCCAGCTCAACAAGATAATCGACTGCACAATAATAAAGGGCCAGCTGCCAACGGTCGTGGCGACCGCGTCGGCGATTTTAGCGCCCCTGGACATTTTTTCATCGTGCGCCTCATTGACGTTAATGATCGGGGCATGCTTATGCGTGAATTTAGGGAAGCGCCACTGCGCAACATCGAGATGGGGAAAAGGAGAGCGAAGCGCCTGCTCCTGCTTCGTGGTTGACAATCCTACCCTGGTTTTATTCGGAACCGTATCCATGCCTGCATCCTTTCTGGTCTAAAAAGTAAGTCCATAGAACGTGCTCGTCGCACGAATCCTGTCGTTAAATTAAACGTCTGGCTCAGCTTTTTGTCTCTCACCAATCCATACTGGACAGCGGCATCGATCCTGTGCTACATTCTTGAGAAAAATATCACAGCTAACGCAGGGAGATGGGATGCATATTGTTATTTTCGCGGGTGGCACGGTGCGTGCGAGCGTGGCGGTTCGCCAGGCCATTGAGAGCGCCGATCTGATTCTGGCCGCCGATAGCGGGGCGGCCACCGCATTGGAGTACGGCTGCGTCCCCACCATGATCCTGGGAGATTTCGACTCTCTGGCCAGCGAGCAACTGGCGCGGCTACAGCAGTTGGGAAGCCAGATCGTACGTGTCTCCGCTCAGAAAGACGAAACGGACACCGAACTGGCGCTACTAGAGGCAAAAAAAATCGGCGCCCGCACTGTTACCTTGCTCGGCGCGCTGGGAGGGCAACGCTTCGAGCATACCCTGGCCAACACCTTCCTGCTCACGGGCTTTCCCGAGCTCTCCATTCGCATCATCGACGGGCCCACTATCTGCTGGCTACTGCGGGGTCCCGGTCAGAGCGAGATCGTGGGCGAGGCGGGCGACTTCCTCTCTCTCTTCCCCATCACGCCCGAGGTAACGGCCATCACCACCACCAACCTGCTCTATCCCCTGCGCGGTGAAAGCCTGCGGCTCGGCACCCCACGTGGCATCAGCAACGAACTCGTGCACGAACAGGCCAGCGTCGCCATCCAGCAAGGAATGCTCATCCTGATCCACACCAGCAAACGCTGATCATCGCGTTGACAAACAGGTGAAAGAAAACCTATACTTTTTAACAGAAGCTATATTTCAAGTTCAACGAAAAAACTTGATAGAATAGGAAAAGAGCAGATGAAATCAGCACTGATTGTCTGGGGAGGATGGGAAGGACACGAGCCAGAGAAAGGAGCGAATCTCTTCGCACCTTTCTTGCGCGAGCAAGGCTACGAAGTAGAAGTAGCCACCGACCTGGACGTTTACCAGGATGAAGCAAAGATGCAGGCCTTGGATCTAATTGTGCCGATCTGGACCATGGGAACCATCACCCGTGAGCAAGAGCAGGGGTTGCTCACGGCGGTTAAAAATGGGACTGGCATCGCTGGCTGGCATGGCTGCATGGCAGACTCTTTCCGCAACAATACAGAATACCAGTTTATGGTCGGAGGCCAGTGGGTGGCCCATCCCGGCAATATCATCGACTATACCGTCAACATCACCAACCACGAAGATCCCATTACCGCCGGTCTCTCCGACTTCAAGATGCATTCCGAGCAATACTATATGCACATCGATCCCCAGATCGAGGTCCTGGCCACCACCACCTTCGGCGGCCAGTACGCCGACTGGATCGAAGGCAGCGTCGTCCCGGTCGCCTGGAAGAAACGCTGGGGCAAAGGTCGCGTCTTCTACTCCTCCCTGGGACATGTACGCACCGACTTCGACGTCCCCGAAGCGCTCACCATTATGCAGCGCGGCATGCTCTGGGCCAGCCGCTAATCTGACAAGAATAAAAGACTGTTGCACCTTTTTGCGTAATTACGCAAAAAGGTGCAACAGTCTTTTATTCTTGTCAGATTATCCTCTTTATGCATGAATGTGGTATGCTAAATAAGCACAAACATACAATGAGGTGGGGAATAACATGGGCATGCAGGATCGCAGAGTCAAACGAACCCAACGTCGTCTGGCCTCAGCATTAATCGAGTTAACGCTGGAAAAGGGATTTGATGCTGTAACGATCCGGGATATTACCGAACGGGCCGACGTCGGCTACGCGACCTTCTTCCGCCACTATAAAGATAAACATGAACTGCTCAAAGACGTACTGGACGTGGTCCTGGTCGAACTGGTTGAACTGCTGCGCTCCGCCCGGCCCGCCAGTGGTCCTGACCGCACAGGCGTCCTGATATTCCGCTATGTGCAGGAGCACCATGAGGCGATTCGCGCGCTCCTGGGCACCTATAATGTGCGCCAGCAGATCCTCAAGGCGGCCACAGACACCACCCTCAACGAGACGGGACCACGACCCGGCAGCATCGTTCCGCTTGAGATCGCCTCTTATCATATTGTAGCCTCCTCCATCGCACTGATCGAATGGTGGCTGGACCACAACATGCCGTATCCCATCGAGCTAATGGGTAACATCTATGAAGAGCTCATCGCGCGTCCCACCAGCGAAGCGGCCCTGCTCCCCAAAGAGCTTCCATCAAAGTAACTGTAGAAAAGCCTCGGCCGCTTTCGAGAACCGCTGACGACGTGGGAAAATCAGATAGAGTGGACGCCGCAACTCAAAATCGGATAAGGGAATCTGTCTTAAGCGTTGGGCAGCCACTTCGAGCTCGATAGTCAGTTGCGAGATAAAGGCATAGCCCAGACCGGCCGAGACAACGCGCTTGATGGCTTCGGTACTCCCCAGTTCCATTAATGGCACAGGGAGTTGAACGCCATGCGCAAGCAAAGCCTCCTCTAGCACAGTGCGCGTACCCGAACCGGACTCACGTACCACCAGCGGCAGGTTCAGGTCCATGAATTGCTGCAAGGTCATAGCCTCTGGCCACTCTAAAGCCTTATCACAGGCACTGACCAGCACCAACGCATCGTAGCGCCATGGACGCACCTCCAGTTCAGCGTGATTGACCTTCCCCTCAACCAATCCCAGTTCCAATTGATGACTGAGCACGGCCTCCTCAATCGCGCTGGTATTCTCAACCTTCACCGAGAGATGGATCTGCGGATAGAGGCTCGTATACTGTCCCAGCAGATCTGGTAGCAGATAGGTGCCGATCGTGGTACTGGCCCCCACAGAGAGATGACCGCGTAGCAGACCCTGCAATTCATCCAGGGCGATCTCTGCCTCCGCTGTTAAAGTGAAGATACGCTCAGCATATTCATATAATAACCTGCCCGCCTCGGTCAGGTACACCTTCTGCCCGGTTCTGGTAAAAAGTGATTGCCCGAGGCTCTTTTCTAGCTCATGGATCTGCTTGGAGACTGCTGGCTGACTAATAAATAACGCTTCTGCAGCTCGGGTAAAATGTTGCAGCTGAGCTACCTTGTAGAAGATCTGTAAATGATTAAAGTTCATCGCGCCGCCCAACTCTGCTTTCTGCAGTATAACTTTAAGTTATCACCTTTATATATAGCATGTATTGGAGTTATCACGCAAATCACAGTATACTTTTCACGATTAAATAATTACATGCATATATATATTGCATTTGCCCGCTATCAGCGAACAATCTGGCAGTAGAAAGAGGCTCATCGCATGCAGATTCAAGAGCAGACGAACGGCATTGACATACAAAGTGCTAGTAACACATCCTCGCGGGTCAGAGAACCCGATCGTCAGGCACCACGCTGGTCCTTCTGGGCTGGTATAGCCTTGACCGCGCTTATCGGACTGGTGGCGTACTGGCTGGCTCCACTGCCAGGACTGGCCATCATGGGAAGCCTGACCATCGCGCTCATTCTGGGCCTCGCCTGGCGTGTCACGCTCAAGCTGCCGATGAACCTGACATCAGGTGTAAGATTTTCGGCGCAAAAAATCCTGCGCCTGGGCATCATCCTGACAGGTGTACGACTGAACTTCCAGCTCATCGCCTCCAGTGGACTACAGATCCTGGTTCTGGACGGCCTGCTCATCCTATTTGGTCTGACGGTCCTGCCACGTATCGGCCGTCTGCTTGGATTATCAAAAAACTTCGCCTTCTTGCTGAGCGTGGGGCAATCTATCTGTGGAGCGTCGGCAGTAGGAGCGATCGCCGCTTTGATGCCAGAGAATGATGAAGAGGATACCTCGCTGGCGGTCGCAGTTTGTGGCATTGTCGGCACCATTGGAGTACTGGGCTTCACCTTTATCGCTCCCCTCATCCACCTGCATGGCACCTGGTACGGTATCCTATCCGGCTCAACGCTGCACGAGATCGCTCAGGTAATAGCGGCAGGTCCCGCCGGTGGCCCAGGGGCAGCCGAGGTAGCTACTGTGGTTAAACTGACGCGTGTGGTATACCTGGCGCCTGTCGCCCTCGTACTGGCCTTCTTGTTCACCTATAAAGCGCAACGGCAGGCAACAGATGGGAGCCAGGGGCATCTGAAGCTGAGCAAGCTGCCAATCCCCTGGTTTGTTCTGGGCTTCCTGTTGGTGGGCGCCATCAACTCCTTCGGCTGGTTTTCAAAAGATATCGCCAATCTCGTCCTACAGGCCAGTATCTTTTTAATGGTCATGGCGATGGCGGCCATGGGATTGTTGGTAGACGTCAGTAAGTTGCGCCGTCATGGGTGGCGTGTGCTTGGTACATCGTTGCTAACCCTGGCTATTTTTATCTTGACCAGCACGCTGCTCACCTTCCCTCTCGGCCTGGCTCACTAGTTACAGAGCAAGCGCTGTGTAAGCCAACAGGGCGGGGATACTCACAACCAGGCAACATAGTGAAGCTTTAATATACAGTGTCGGAGTAAGCATCAAGAGGGAGGACAGTAGCAAAAAATAGAGTAATTTATTGGAAAAACTGGTATAATGTAATAGCACAGAAGACTTGGTCGCAGATCTCACCAGCATCGTGTACGCGTTTTGCGCCAAACTTTATGGGCAACGGCATGCCAAACACAAAACAGAGCGTCTTGTGCAGGAAGGGGGAGCTGATCATGCAACTGGTTGAAAAGCACATCATTGACCGGAATGATCCACGCTATGCCACGCTTGACGCAGCCTGCTTCGCTTCTAAAAATCTTTACAATACGGCACTGTATGAAATCCGGCAGGCCTTTCTCTTTGAAGGGAAATATCTCAACTACCAGGAAATGGATCGGCGCATGCAGTCGCATGAAGCGTACAAAGCGCTTCCTGCGAAAGTGGCCCAACAGGTGCTCCTGCTGCTCGAACGTAACTGGAAATCGTTCTTTGAGGCACTCAAAGCCTACAAGGCCGATCCCTCAAAGTTCCGTCGTCGTCCCCAACTGCCCACGTACAAGCACAAAACAACCGGCCGCAACGTGCTCATCTATACGATACAGGCAGTCAGTCGCAGCAAACGGACTCTGGGACGACGCATCATTGCGCCTTCGGGATTGGGCATTCAGATCAAAACCCGGCAAGACCCCAAGGCGATCTCGCAGGTCCGGGTGGTTCCCAAACATGGCTTTGCTGTCGTGGAGATCATTTATGAACAGGAACCAGCCGGATCTGCCGTTAACCCTTCCCTCATCGCGGGCATCGATGCTGGTGTCGACAATGTGATCGCGTTAACTTCAAACAAGCCGGGCTTTGTCCCGGTCGTCGTTAACGGACGCGGTCTCAAAAGTACGAACCAGTTCTACAACAAGACGATGGCTGATCTGCAACAGGCCCTCGGTCACCCTGGCTGTACTCGGCGCATGCAGCGCCTGGCCGTCTGGCGCAATCGGCGCATTGAACATGATCTGCATACCATCTCCCGTTTTGTGGTGGATGTGCTCGTCGCCGAGGGCATTGGCACTCTGGTGATTGGTCGTAACGCAGGCTGGAAGCAGGAAATCAAGCTGGGCACACGCAACAACCAGCACTTTGTCCAGCTTCCCCACGCACGCTTGATCCAGATGCTCACCTATAAAGCGGAACACAAAGGCATCCGGGTGCTGCTCACGGAAGAGGCCTATACCAGCAAGGCCAGTTTCCTGGACCGTGATCCCCTGCCCACCTATACGCCTGGCCAGGAAAAACAGCCAGTATTCAGCGGAAAACGCATCGCACGGGGCCTCTATCGGGCCAAAGATGGCCGACTCATCAACGCCGATTGCAACGGATCATATAACATCATTCGAAAAGCAGCTCCTGATGCCTTTGAGGCGGAGGGAGTAGCGGATGGGGAGAGCAGGGTCCATCTGCCGGTAGTCCATCCCGTGAGGAAATCGTTCCCTCACAAAGCTGCTCACGTGAAAATCCTGGCACTGGTCAGGATTCGCTAGTCGTGACGGAACTATAATATATAAGAAGTAAAAATCTGTACCATATTCAGCCAGAAAGCGCAGATGAATGGTCGAGAAGAGAACCTCACGACAGCGTCAGGAGCAACAGCAACAATTGCTGTTTGCGCGCCAGCAGACAACCTACACCTGGAGGAATGTGCGGTCGGTGGCACGCGATAACGTGATTATTATCATGCAGCAAGAGGTGCGTGTCCTGGGAGTACGCCAGGATGGTGACGATGTGTTCGTTAGCTACACCGATCCTTCCACCGGTACCAAAACCGAGCAGCTTTTCAATCTCACCGATTATGTCTATTTAAAGCTATAATCCCAGGCATATACTCTACTCTACATTTGACCATCAGCGATCCCAACAGACAACTTCATTCCAGCTCCTCTAGCGCTAGAGGAGCTGGATAATGCTGCCCAGCACGGCCGCGATCAGGACGACCGCCCAGGGAGGAAACCTCCAGATGACCAGCAGGCCGAAGGCCAGCAGAGCCAGGGCGAAATCAGCTGGCGCATGGATGGCACTGGTCCAGACCGGCTGATAGAGGGCGGCCAACAGGATGCCGACCACAGCGGCATTGATGCCACGCAGGGCCGATTGAAAAGATTGATATGTGCGCAGGCGATTCCAGAACGGCAGGATCCCGATCACAAAAAAGAACGAGGGCAGAAAGATGGCCACCAGGGCGATGATTGCCCCCTGCCAACCATTGGGACTGGGATGCGAGACCGCTCCCAGATAGGCGGAGAAGGTAAAGAGGGGGCCGGGAACCGCCTGGGCCGCCGCATAGCCAGTGATAAACTGGTCATTACTGACCCAGCCAGCTGGCACCACTTCGCGCTGCAGCAGTGGCAGCACCACATGTCCCCCACCAAATACCAGCGAGCCAACGCGGAAAAAGGTGTCGAACAGCGCCAGGCCCTGATTGTGGATCACCAGGCGCGAGAGGGGTAGTCCCAGCAGCAGCACAAAGAAGAGGACCGCGCAGAGGATAGATAGCCGCCGTGGCACCGCGATATGCAGATCATCGGCGGCCACGTTCTGCTTTATATTCCGCAGCCAGCGCCAGCCAACCAGGCCCGAAACGATCAGGATAAGGATCTGAGCGAGCGCTACCGGCCAGAGCAAGATCATAATGGACGCCAGGATAGCGATGGTCGCGCGCTTTTTATCGGGGCAGAGCGTGGTTGCCATACCCCACACCGCCTGCGCCACCACGGCGACCGCCGCGATCAACAATCCATGTAGCCAGCCGGTGCTGGCCGTGGCATGAAACAGCGTGGTCGCATAGGCGAAGAGCACGAGCGCGATCGCAGAGGGCAGTGTAAAGCCCAGCCAGGCCGCCAGGCCACCCCAGACACCCGCACGCGTGATACCCAGCGCGATCCCCATCTGGCTGCTCGAAGGTCCCGGCAAAAACTGACACAGTGCCAGCAGATCGGCATAGTTATGCTCATCCAACCACTGGCGGCGCACCACCAGCTCCTGCCGAAAGTATCCCAGGTGCGCCACCGGCCCACCAAACGAGGTCAATCCCAACTTAGCGAAGACCCTCAACACTTCTAGAAACGTTCCCTGGGGCCGCCTTTCAGCCGGTTCCACCGGCACAGAGAGTCTATCTTCAGTCTCCATACAACATCCCTGCGCTCCCTTATCCATGTGCTCTGTACAACATCAGCCTACAAGATCAGGTTCATAAATACTAACAGGCGACCTGCTATCAGCCCGCTGACACAAGTTATAACAGACGCCCATAGAAAGAACAAGCACTCAGGTCCACGTAATCGGATAGGGCCTGGAGACAATCCATAAAAGTGCTTCCA
This sequence comes from Dictyobacter halimunensis, assembly GCF_036245075.1. Taxonomy (NCBI): domain Bacteria; kingdom Bacillati; phylum Chloroflexota; class Ktedonobacteria; order Ktedonobacterales; family Dictyobacteraceae; genus Dictyobacter; species Dictyobacter halimunensis. The sequence continues at coordinate 2,352,523 of NZ_BSRI01000001.1, read as the reverse complement.
GTATACGTATACGTACACGTATACGTCAGTGTAGCTGCCGAATGGCTTGCAGGGCGGCTTCATAGAAATCGAGGTTCTCGCGGATCCAGGAGAGCTGGCGCGCCTCATTGGGAGAGAAGAGGCCGCGCCCATGTGATTCAAATGTGCTTGAGAAGTCGTCCAGCGCGGTTACACGGGCGAGATAAAAGACCTGGTAACTATCAGGATAGGGATAGCCATAGCCGTCGGGCATAGGTCCTGACATATGCAGATGTTGATAACCGAAGAATCGCAGTGCTCCCACTCGCGTCCCGGTCTCTTCATATATTTCACGACGCGCCGCCTCCTCGGGCGTTTCGCCAGGCTCGATGTGCCCACCCGGAATATCCCAGCCCCGCCTGACCAGGTGGCTCATCACCAGTTGCTCACCCTCAAAGGCAAAGATAAAGGCGGTGGTAATTGCCTCCTGTGGTGGCGGTACAGAGGAAAGAACGTGCCAGCTCTCATTGGGTTGCGGCAACCAGGAAATGTTCTGCTCGGTCCTTATAACCTGATCAGTTGGATTTGTCATATTTACCCCATCTATGTTCTCTATAATGATCGATGCTTCTCGCGCCTCTAGCCTGAGCTATTTATATAGTATGATGTAAATTGTCGTAGCCCGTCAACAAGAGTTGGCAACAATATAAACATGTAGATTACGACGCTATAGAGGAAATACGTCATGACAGAAACGCAACAGGGACGTGAGATATTTCACCAGGCGCGCGAACGTATCCAGCGGGAGATGGTCGAGCGCGGCATCCCATCTATCGCCATCGCGGTCGCACACGGAAATGAGATCCTCTGGGAAGAGGGATTCGGCTGGGCCGATCGGGAGCGCAGGATTCCCGCCACCCCGCATACGCTCTATTCGCTGGCCTCCATCTCCAAGCCGATTACCGCGACCGCGCTGATGGTTCTCAAGGAGCGCGGACTGCTTGAGCTTGATCATCCCATCAACGACTACCTGGAAGATAGCAAACTACACGCATGGGTAGGAGACGCCGGGGAGGCCACCGTGCGGCGTGTCGCCAACCATACCTCGGGCCTGCCGCTCCACTACCAGTTTTTCTATCGGGACGAACCAGCATACCAGCTACCTTCGGTGGACGCGACAATTCGACGCTACGGCCATCTGATAACACCTCCTGGCGAGCGCTTTATGTACTCCAACCTGGGATACGGCCTGCTGAACGAAGTCATCGAGCGGCTCTCCGGCAAAAGTTACGCCGCCTTCATGCGTGAGGAGGTCTTTCTGCCGCTGGGCATGCTGCGCGCCTCCATCAACGTTGGGCCGGGTCTGGAGCCATATCAGGCACAGCGCTACGGGTCCAACGGGATGCCCTATCCCTTTTATGAAAGCAATCATCCAGGGGCTGGTGAGGTATACTGCAGCGCGCATGATCTGATGCGCTTCAGCATGTTCCATTACAAGCAGCCGCTGCCTGATCAAAAAGTGACCCTCTCGGATGAAGCGCTGGACGAGATGCATGCTCCCAGTGCGCGTCAGGGCGAACTCACACGCTATGGAATCGGCTGGCGGATCTACGATGACGTTGAAGATCATTACACCATCGGGCACAGTGGCGGCATGGATGGTGTAAGCACGCTCTTGAAGATAGTTCCAGCGGCTGGAGTAGCGGTGGCGATTCTGACCAACACCAATGGCAACAAAGATCTTCAGGAGCAGATCATCGCGGATATCTTCTCGGCCCTGATTCCTACTTACGCCGAGAAGCGCGCCCGGGGCATAAAGCAGCGGCAGCAAGAGCAAAAGGACGTGACCGAAGCAGAGTGCAAGCCCGATCCTCACCTGCTGGGACAGTGGAGCGGACATGTGCATACTTACGAGGGTGATATTCCATTTACACTCTGGTTCAAAGAGGACGGAGACGTACATGCTCAACTCGGCAAGCAATTGAAGGCCCTTGTCAACGAAGTGGAGTTTAAGGAGCGCTCCTTCACGGGCACCATGGTGGGAGACATCGGGACCACCGATGCGAGCCGCTACCCCCACCATCTCTGGCTGGATCTCATCCAACGCGGCGATCAATTCACCGGCGCATTAATTACCGCCACCATCAAGGAAAAAACACCGGGGAACCGCCTTGCCCAGGCACTCAGTCACTGGGTAGAGCTAAAAAAAGCAAGATAGAAGAAGTTTCTTAGCTCTTCTCTATGTTAAAATAAGCAAGCTATCACTTATGGGAACACATAGAAGGAGTTACATGCATGACGGAGCAAGCACTGCCACTGATTACGTTCTATAAAGGCTGGAAGTCCTACCAGCGCGGGCTTATCGAGATGATCGCCCCTTTGACGGTCGAGCAGTTGGCTTCACCGGCGCCGGGACATCAATGGACGATCGGGCAGATAGCCCAGCATATCGTAGGTAACCGCGTGTGGTGGTTTCAGGTATGGATGGGCGAGGGCAGCCCCGAGCTGGCCCCTATCGCCCACTGGGATCCATCGGATAAGGTGGAGATCGCTCCACTGAACGCGGCTGAACTGGTAGCCGGGCTGGAATCCACCTGGAACATGATCGCCGATGCCCTCGGGCGCTGGACCGCCTCCGACCTGGAGCAGGTCTTCCAGCCTCCAGCCGCATTGGGAGAAGAGGAGCGTGCGAACTGGCCCGCGTTCTCACGACAATGGATCATCTGGCACACTCTTGAGCACGAGATCCACCACGGCGGCGAGCTCTCGCTGGCCCTCGGCAACTATAGCCTGCCAGGTGTCTATGGTGATATGTAGCCTATCCATTCAAGATCGGCCACATATCACCATGCGAGCATACTAGTCCACCGCACGAATAGCCGGGTGGAGCAGTCCCAGGGCGATGATGGCGGCGGCAATGGCACCACCCAGCAGAAAGACCGGCGCGGCGCCGAGATGATCGGCGGCGATACCAGCCAGTCCATAGCCAATGGGCAATAGGCCCGACGAGACCAGCATATCGATGCTGGAGACGCGCCCCAGCAGGTCGGGGGGCACAAACTCCTGCAGCGAGCTGGTCCAGGCCAGTCCCAGGCAAGCGAAGGCCACACCCTGGATAAAGAAGGCCAGAGACCACACATAATATCTCCATAATTCGAGCCTTTCACCTAATTTCTCATTCCTCGCACATAATGTCTCCATAGGTTCAGACCTTGCGCCCGATTTCCTTTCCGCGCATGTCACCCCCCAAAAATCGTGTTTTTGGTATATGATCAAATGAGAAAAAATCGGGCGCAAGGCCCGAATCTACGTTATTGCCTCCCTTGATACCTGTCAGACAGGTCGATCAAACGCGCGTTTTAAGGCGGTTAATTGATCTCGCGTGGATGTCTCGGTCACCTGGGCGCTGGCGACCATGCGGAAGCCGTGGTAGGCTCCAGGATAGACATGCAACTCTACGGGCACGCCCGCGCGCATCAGGCGGCGAGCATATTCCACATCTTCATCCACAAACAGATCGATAGAGCCCACGTTGATAAAAGTGGCGGGCAAACCCTCCAGATGCTCGGCACGTGCCGCCGCGGCATAGGGCGAAACATCGGGTCCTCCGGGTTCCTGTCCCAGCAACGAGGTCCAGCCAAAGCGATTGGCCTCCCGCGTCCAGATGAATTCTCCGGTGTACGGATGTGGTTCCTCCTGCGTACATGTGCGATCATCGATCATGGGAGCCATCAGGAGCTGGAACAGCAGGGAGACCTCCCCACGATCGCGCGCCAGGAGCGCTAGCGCAGCGGCTAGTCCGCCGCCCGCGCTACTGCCGCCAACCGCGATCCGCTGGGAATCGATACCCAGCTCGTCGGCATGAGTAGAGAGCCATTTCAAGGCTGCGTAACAATCCTCGACCGGACCGGGATAGGGCGTCTCAGGGGCCAGGCGATAATCCACCGAGACGGCCGCACACCCGGCAACCGATACCATACTGGTGACCAGAGGATCTTCCGCGTTGGCCGAGCCCATAATATATCCACCACCATGAATCCAGAGCAGGACGGGGAGCGGTCCCTGCGCCGAGATCGGCCGGTAGAGCAGCACCCGTACATCGGGCGCCCCTGCTGGACCGGGAATAACACGCTCACTCACAGACAGAGTAGAGGATTGGGTCAGGTTCACAGGCGGTCGCGGGCTCATGGCGCGTATCTGCCCCAGGTTTTCCGCGTTGGGTGCCGTGGCAGGGATCAAGTCCAAAAGAGCAACAAGCTCGGGATCAACAAGATGTCTGGTTGTCAATGTATTCTTCCTTCCTCTAGTCAATGACGGAAAACAAGTCATGTGGCAGCTATTTTCAGCAGAAGCACAAACGTGCGATGCGATGCCCGAACCTTCAAAACAAATACAGATGCTATTTTACAGCATGCCACGAGCTTCATCAGTACTTGACGAGGGTCGCGGGAGGTCTTATACTTCCGATGAGGACAATTGTCCCTATCAATAAAACATAGCTTAAGGGACATTTGTCCTCTTGTCAAGAGTGGATCAGATAAAGAGAGGCGCTATGAAAGCAGGAAATCGGCAGGAACATGTCGCCACGACAGAGCCTGGTAAAAAAGATGCAGGGATGCGCAGGAGGCCGGAACGGCGTCAGGCTGCCGATTTTGACCAGCGCATCCTGCGGGTGGCCCGGCGGTTGTTCGCCGAGCGAGGCATTGAGGATGTCAGTATGCACCAGATTGCCCAGGAGGCGGGCATTGGGCAGGGAACGCTCTATCGCCGCTACGCCCACAAGGGCGAATTGATTCTGGATCTGCTGAGTGAGAGCGCCCAACGCTTCGTAGAAGAGACCCAGACCTATGCCGAGGATAAAGAAACACGGTCAGCCTTACAGCGCCTGGACAGCGTCCTCCGCAGATCTCTGGCCTTCATTGAGGAGGAAGGGGTATTTCTGGCTGCCATCATGGATGCGTCGTCGGCCGAGAGGCGCGAGATGAAGTTTAGCACGCCGTACTACCGTGCCTCCCATAGCCTCATCTCACATCTGCTTGAGGAGGCCATTGCCCAGGGAGAACTGGAACCACTGGACACCATCTACACCGCCGATGCGATCATCGCCACCTCCGATCCGGCCCTCTATCTCTTTCAACGCCAGAGGCGCGGCTATACGCCAGAACAGATCCTGGCAGGGCTACGACGTATCTACACCCAGGGCATGTCTATTAGCACGCAACGATGAGCCGCAGCCTCCTACAGAATAAGATCAACCTCATTTATGAGTTGGTGCATGGGTTGCGCAAATGCGCAACCCATGCACCAACAAAAAACGGGCGGCCGCGCAAGCGGACGCCCGTATGGGAGCTATCAAGAGCCACGAAAAAAGTGTGTCTGACACACTCTAAAGCTATGAGGCGGCTTCTTGATGGCCGCCGGTCATGAGAATGCCGAGTTCCTCTTCGGTGGCGTCGGATGAGACGATGTCAACGATCTGCCCTTCATACATGACGGCGATGCGGTCAGAGAGGGAGCGGATCTCGTCGAGTTCGGCCGAGACGAGCAGGACGGCTTTGCCGGCGTCGCGCTGCTCGATCAACTGGCGGTGAATGAACTCGATGGCACCGATGTCGACGCCGCGCGTGGGCTGCGAGGCGACCAGTACGATGGGATCGGTACTCAGCTCGCGCGCGATGATCAGCTTCTGCTGGTTACCGCCGGAGAGTGTGCGCATGGCGACCGTGGACGAGGGGGTGCGTACATCGAACTCTTTGATCAGCTTCTCGGCCCAACTGGCGATACTCTTCAATTGCATGACCATACCACGCCAGGCGAACTGCTTCCAGCGGTGACGACCCAGGATCGAGTTGTCCTCGATGGATTCGGTGATCACCAGACCACTATCGCGTCGATCTTCGGGAATGTGGCCCATACCGGCGATACGTACGCCGCGCGCGCCCATCTCGGTGATATCGCGCGCCCGACCAGGCTTACCATTGACCGTGGGCGTCATGGTAATCTGGCCGCCCGACGGCTTACGCATCCCGGTCAGCACCTCCACCAGTTCGGTCTGGCCGTTGCCCTCGACACCAGCGATGCCCAGAATCTCACCGGCGCGCACATCAAAGCTCACGTCGCGCAGAATCGGTAGACCACGATCAGACTTAGCCTCCAGATCCTGCACGTGCAGGATCACGGGGCCTGGATTGGCGGGGGATTTCTCGACGCGCAGCAGCACGTCGCGTCCCACCATGGCGCGGGCGATCTCGCGCTGGTTGGTCTCCTTTGTAATCAGTTCGCCCACATTCTGTCCACGGCGCAGGACGGTAATCGAGTCCGTCACGGACAGCACCTCGCGCAGCTTGTGGGTGATAAAGATAATCGTCTTCCCCTGCTTGACCAGGTCGCGCAACACCATAAACAGCTCATCGGTCTCCTGTGGTGTCAAGACGCCCGTGGGCTCGTCCATGACCAGGATGTCGGCGCCGCGATAGAGCATCTTAAGGATCTCGACGCGCTGCTGCTGTCCCACGGAAAGCTGCCCGATGCGCAGATCCGGATCAATGGGCAGGCCATACTGCGCGCTCAGATTCTTAATCTCTTTGCGCGCCCGCTGACGATCATAGGTCGCGCGCAGGCCACCGGGCTCGTGTCCCAGCACGATATTCTCGGCCACGGTCAGGGGCGGGATCAGCATAAAATGCTGGTGCACCATACCGATGCCCAGGCGGATCGCGTCGCGTGGTCCAGAGATCTGGACCGGCTGGCCGTTGATGAGCACCTCGCCGCTATCAGGCTTGACGATGCCATAAAGAATATTCATCAACGTCGACTTGCCGGCGCCATTCTCACCCACCAGGGCGTGGATCTCGCCCTTCTTCACCAGCAGGTTCACATGATTGCTCGCCACCACACCCGGCCAGGCCTTATAGATATCGCGCATCTCCACCGCATAGGGGGTCGAAACCTCCTCACGGCGATCAGCTACAGTACTCTCTTGCATAGATCTATCCCTTCTACTCTGATGCTGGCTCGTAAGGTATGCCATCGGCGGCGGGCGCTGTCGTGCGGCCCACCAGGCCCACCAGGGCGATCAGGGTCAACACATACGGCAAAATGCTGAGCAGATTAGCCGAGACGCCGGTATCCTGCAGGCGTGAGCTCAAAGCTTCTCCGACACCGAAAATCAGACAGGCTCCAGCGGCACCAACCGGGGTATACTTACCGAAGATCATGGCCGCCAGGGCGATATAGCCCTGTCCGGCGGTCATATTCTGGTTGAAGATACCGGCGATACCCAGCGACAGGAAGGCTCCGGCCATACCTGAAAGCAGGCCACTGCTCACGACACACAGGTAGCGGATCAGGCGCACATTGACGCCGGCGGTATCGGCCGCGTGTGGATGCTCACCGACGGCCCGGATGCGCAGTCCGATGTTAGTGCGGAACAGCAGGAAATGGATGCCGACCAGGATAAGCAGGGCCAGGTAAAAGAGGATATTTTGCTGGAAAAGCACCGGACCGATAAAAGGGATGTTCGCCAGAGGTCCCCAGTGAAGTTGGGGCAGGCGCAGCGCATCACCCAGCGCCCTCACACCCTGTCCCTGTGTCTGAATAGGGAGCAGAAAGTTCGTCAATCCCAGCGCCGCCAGGTTGATGGCGATGCCGCTGACGGTCTGATTAGCCATAAAATGGATCGAGACGATGGCGTGTATCAGGGCCAGCAGGCCACCAGCGATCATCGCGCCCAGCAGGCCCAGCCAGACGTTATTGGTGGCGATCGCCATCATTACACCAACATAGGCCCCAATCAGCATCAACCCTTCCAGGGCGATATTGATGACGCCGCTACGTTCGGAAATCAGGCCACCCAGGGCCGGGAGCAGGAGCAGGGCCCCAAATTGCAGGGCTGCCTGCCAGAAGTCGGACGATAGTAAAACCCTCATTAATATTTGGAAAAACACGCTATTCCTCCTGACCCAGGGGTGCGCGGGCCGAACCCGCCGTTTCGGCACCCTCACCTGTCGCTTCATTACCATTCGTATTCGCCGAACCGGATGTAACAGTGCCGCCAGCGGGAATATCTGGTGTTTTCACATCAATCGCACCTGGAACCAGGGCAGGTTTGGAGCTTCTGGACAGGAAATTGGGGATGAAACGCTGGAATGAAGGCAGATACTCAACCGCGATACTAAACAGAACCAGCGACTGCATAATCGTAATGATATCGCCGGGCACATTGACATATCCCTGTAAATAGGGGCCCGCCTCCTGCAGGCCGCCGAAGAGCAGCGAGGCCAGCAAGACGCCTATCGAGGTCGTGCGCCCCAGCAGGGCGACACCGATGGCATCAAAGCCGGTCGAGTCGGTGGCGAAGGCTGAGCTGATCAACTGGTAGGGGGCCTGGCCCATCAGGCGTACCGAGCCAGCCAGTCCGGCGAAAGCACCCGCCAGCACCATAGCCATGATAATGTTCTTCTTGACCGAGATGCCCGCGTAGCGAGCGGCCTTCGGATTCTGACCGATCACGCGCAGCTCATAGCCAAAGGTGGTACGCGCCGTAATGAACCAGTAAATGACCAGGGCGATAAAGGCAAAGAGCAGGCCGACATCAACGGTATACTGAGCCGGCTCAGGAATCTGCGGCAGGAAGCTACCCAGGGTCTCGTTATAAAACACGGCCAGCGATGGGATGGTCGCCTGACTGGGCAGCGGCAGCGTCTGCTGCGACAGCTTGGGAGCCTGGAAGGGACCCTCAACCAGGTAGGCACAAAAATAGAACGCCACCCAGTTCAACATGATCGAGGTCACCACCTCATGGGCGCCGCGCCATGCCTTCAGCACCCCGACGATGCCACCCCAGATGCCACCGGCCACGATACTGGCCAGCAACATCAGCGGCACCAGCACCCAACCGGGCATATTCGGCATACGTAGAGCAATCGCGCCAGCAGCCATCGAGCCAACCGTTAACTGGCCGGCCGCGCCGATATTAAAGAGTCCGGCGCGAAAGGCGATAGCCACCGCCAGGCCCGCGAAGATCAGCGGGGTCGCCTTAGCCAGGGTAAAAGAGATACTTTGAATACTACCAAAGGATCCCAATACAAGATAATAGTAGCTTGAAACGGCTGTAATAAAACGGTTATCCAGTGGCCCCGGCGTGGTAATCATCACGATGATCCCACCCAGCACAAAGGCGACCAGAATCGCGATCAGCGGTCGCCCCAGCGCGGCCCTGAAAGCTCGCATCCACCTGGCTAACCGTGACGCAGGAGCCGAAGTCCTGCGCTGCACTGTTGGCATTGCCATATGGCTCCTCCTGCGCGCAATACATATAAGAAAGAGAGATGGTATTGTAGAAATTATACCCCATTATCCCCGCCTGCGGCGGGGAGAGGGGGGAGGAGGGGTGGGGGACTTGAGCATGCCCCCAGCATGCTCGCCCCACGCCCCCGGCAGGAGGGGCTCGCCGCCCCTCCTGCACCTCCCCGCCCGGAAAGGTGCATCATAGGTTCGGGCCTCGCGTCCGATTTTCTGGCCCCATCCATCAACGCCCATCGTGGGTTCGGGCCTCGCATCCGATTTTCCATCAAACGAAACATCACCGTAGAGGGCAGGGGCGTCGACATTTCTAGCCATGGATAGGGAGAGAAAGTCAACGCCAGCCATGCCACATCTACGGTGATTTCAGATGCCTGACCTACTTCTGGACGGTGTCCGGTACCTGCAGGGCACCCGATTTGATGTCCTGGATGTACTTGTCGACGATCGGTTTCACTTCGGCGGGAACCTGACTGCTCAGGGGAGCATAGCCAACGCCGTCATTGGTGAGGTCGAAAGGAGCAGGATTGTTGCTGAATTTGCCAGCCTCGAAATTTTTGATGGTGACGTAGACGGCCTGATCAACACGCTTGATGGCGCTGGTGATCACGCTATCGTTCACATGAGCCTGGTCGCTGTCCACACCGATGCTGTAAACGCCTTTAGCCTTGGCAGCCTGCAGGGCGCCAACGCCACAACCGCCAGCCACCTGGAAGATGATGTCGGCTTTAGAGGCGCCGATCTGGTTGTTGGCGATATCCTGACACGCGGCGGTATTGTCGAAGGAATTTGAGTAGTTTACCTTGACGGTAACTTTGGGATCAACCTTCTTGGCGCAGAACTGATAACCAGCGATATAGTGGTCGACGGGGGGAATGGACTGACCACCAACAGCACCAATGGTGTCGTTGCCCAGCAGTTTGCTGGCCTTGCTCTTGCCCAGTGTCTCCATCTCACCGGCAACCACGCCAGCCAGACAGCCGGCCTGCTGCTCTTTAAAGTACAGGGGAGCAACGTTTTTCAAAGGATCGCAGTTTCCCTTGGCATCTGACGGACAGGCATCAATCAAAGCAAAGGATTTGGTCGGGTTGGCCTTCGCGACCTGGTCCATGGCGGTAGCCATCAAGAAGCCAACACCGATCACCAGATCAGAAGTCTGGGCGGCACGGGTCAGGTTCCCAACATAGTCGTTCTGCGACTTTGATTCGATAACCTGGCGGCGGAACTTCAGCTCATTCATCGCTTTGGTATAACCAACAGCAGCTGACTGGTTGAAGCTCTGGTCATTAAGACCGCCAATGTCGGTAACCAGAGTCACAGATTTCGGGGCGGACGAAGTAGAGTTGCCGCCACCGGTTGAAGTAGAGGGCGTGCTACCACCACAGGCGGATAGCAAGACGCCGCATAAAACGAGTAGCGAGACAAGCAGGCTCGGAATGCCAGACCTTCTCATAGAGGTAGGATCCTTTCTTTGCTCTCCAAAGAGATTGCGAAAAAAATAATGTCATCTATACGTACGACGTGCGAACGGCACCTGTACGTTGTCTCTATAAAGAGATGAAAACAAACGCTCTTTACAATACCATGCCGAAAACACTAGCCGGCAAAAGAGGTGTTTCTGTTACTTTATAAATCCTAACAGACGATAATAGATTAGACATACGATCGTGCTGCGATATATGCCTGTACTAAAGGAATAAGGCTTGTTACCCGGCAATGACCATATTCTACCACCAGCCACCATGCGCGGCGCAATACATATGTATCGCATACGTCCGACGGCGGTTGTGAACATAGATCGGGAGATTCGCCATTTCCAATAGTTATATACGTAAGGATGTGTATATTTCTCACAATCTACTATAGCAAATTGTGGATGAAAAAAGCTATTTGTGTGCCGAATTTACTATGCAAGTTTGCTTGCTTTTATGGTGAGGCCGCCTTCGGCGGCGAGAGGAGGGAAGGGGGAGAGCGGGGGTACAGCCCCCGGAGCCCCCAGTCAGGGGCTGCCGCCCCTGCACCCCGCTTCGTTTGGTGCCACCTTCGGCGGCGAGAGGAGGGGAAGAGAGGAAACCGTAGGTTCGGCCCTTGCGGCCGATTTCCCCTCGCCCCACGATACCATATCCCATCGATTCGGCCCTCACGGCCGATTTATCCTCACCCCACAACGCCGTACCCGGCAGGTTAGCGGGGCCAGAGCTGGGGGCAGATGGCGGGATCGGTGTAGTCGGGGTAGCTCTGGCCGTTGTGTTCGATGCGGCGGCAAAGGCTGTCGTTGGGATGGCGTGCCAGGGTGCCGTCGGCGAAGCGATGGGGCTGATAGTGGTTGCTTTCGTCCTGCAGGTGAACGGCGATGGAGCGGCGCGGATCAGGAGTGAGGTTGGGGCCGCTACCATGAATGGTCAGACAGGAGTGAAAGCTGACTTCGCCTTTGGCCAGTTCGATCGGGACCTTGACGACGGGACGACCACCGGTGTTGAATTTCTTCTCCAGTCCCTGCAAGTCGTTGCTGAAGAAGTCCAGGCCCTCGGTGTTGTCGGACCATTCATGGCTCTGATCGATCATGGTGATGGTGCCCATGCGCTCATCGCAATCGTGGAAGGGGATCCAGGCGGTCAGCATATTTTCGGAAGAGCAGGTCTTCCAGTATCCGCGATCGGTATGCCAGCCAACGTTGACGGCCTTGTCGGGATTGCTGGTGGGCTTGTAGAGCAACTGGTCGTGCCAGAGGCGAATGGGGGCGCCACATAAGCGGGCCGCGACCGCGGCCAGCAGCGGCTTGCGCACCAGCCCGGACAGCTCGCGATTCTGCAGCGAGGCATAGTCATTTTTGCGCAGGACGTTTCCATGCTCGGGCCGCCAGCCGCGCACCTCCGCCGGCAAAGGAAAGTCACGCTCACCTGCGTAGTAGCGCTCGCTTCCCGCGATGGCCGCATCGATCTCCGCATCTGTAAAGAGCTTGCGGGACTTATAGTAGCCATGCGTGCGATAGAATGCGACCTCTTCATCCGTTGGCAGTAACAACAGTTCTTCCTCGGTAAGTTGCATGCAATACCTCCTTGTTGCAATTACTCATATCATATCATTTGTCCAGCACGGCCTCCAGTGGCAGAGTAAACCAGAAGGTTGAACCCTGGCCGGGGGTGCTATCGATACCGACCGAGCCATCCAGGCGCTCGATAATCATTTTGCTGATATGCAGGCCCAGTCCCAGACCGACGCCTGAACCACTGCGTACATCAATGCCGGGGACGCGATAGAAGCGTTCCCAGATATGCTGTTGTTGAGCTTCGGTCAGGCCGGGGCCAGAGTCGCTGACGGCCACGCGCACGATTTTTGAAGGTACATCATGGGTTACCTGCACAGACACGGGCTGATCAGCCTCAGAATACTTGAGAGCGTTTGACAGATAATTGCTGACAACCTGGCGGATACGATCAGTATCCACGATCGCCAGCAGTTCTCTGGTCGCGGGCAAGTCCAGCTCAATGTGACGATCTGGATTCAGCAGGCGCTGATCCTCAACCACCTGCCGCACGAGAAGGGCCAGATCCTGCAGATCAGGCTGCAGATCCAGGAAACCGATCTGAATGCGCGACACATCCAGCAGATCATTGATCAGACGGCTCTGCGTACCAATCTGCCTCTCGGTCCGATTCAACAGGTCGCGCACGGCATTGATACCCTGTAGAAGTTGAAGATCGGGCGACGGGGATCGGCCAGCAAGGCGCAACGTCTGCCGCTGCGCCAGCTGAACGCTGGCCTTGATAGTAGTCAGCGGCGTACGCAGTTCATGGCCCGCGATGCCCAGGAACTCCTCCATCATCGCATTGGCCTCGCGTGCCGCCAGTATATTGGCCTGCGCCTCCGCCTGATCGGCCACCAGCCGTTCGCGCTCCAGCACCAAGACGGTCAATTCAGATACCGTCTTGAGTAAGGCCAGTTCAGATTTAGAATAGGTATGGGGTTCACCACCATGATCGGCAAAGAGAAAACCCACCAGGCGGTCCTCAATATACATCGGGGCCACCGCAGCCTGTGAAATGCCAAAGATATTGACGGCATCGCTCAATGGCGGCTGCGTATAATCTAATATACCGATATCACGCGTGCGCAGGATAGATCCGATGACCGGATTCTGCAACAGCTGCTCCACCGGATAATCCTGGCGCTGCTCCAACCATTTCTGCTGCATGTCTGCGGCCAAACCGACGGCCGCCACCGGAAAAACCGTGCCGGTCGCCTGGTCGATCAGGGTCAGACCACTACGCGTGCAGCCGGTGATCAAGCCGATGTGTTCGAGCAGACGGTAAGCGATCGTCGTAGAGCCAGAGAGGCGGCTGGAGCTCAAAGAGGAGTCCGATGCTGGCGTCTGCACCAGTTCCTCGGCCAGTGACAGGAGCGAAGCCAGGGCTTGCTGCGTCTTACGTTCCAGGGAACGGCGTTCAGTGACATCACGGAAGATCAATACACCACCCGTCAAACTGCCCATACAATCATAGAGAGGCGAGCCCGTAATGTTCAGCTGCACATCGCGTCCATCCAGGGCACGAACCCGAATGTCCAGGGAATTCGTAGAGGTAAACACTTCGCCCCCCAGGGCACGCTGCACCGGCATCTGATCCGCACGCAATAGCTGTCCCTTTTCGTCGCGAATATGAAGCGCTCGGCCCCGCTGCTCGGGTGTCAGCAACGCATGGGAGGAATCAAGATCCAGCACCAGCATACGCCGATAGGCAGCGTTCATGCGCACGATATGTCCAACGCTATCATAGAGGATGACGCCATCGACCATCGCTTCATACACCGCCTCCAGTTGTCCAGCTCGCGCAGCCGCGTCCTGCTCAGAGGTGCTCAGACGATCAGCCAGTTGCTCGGCCCGCAGGCGCGCACGCTGGGTCTGACCGGCAACGACACAGAGGGTGGCACCAACCACCAGGTAGAAGATAACGCTGGTTATATCCTCAGTGTAGGCACGTAAGAAAGGAAAGAAGGCCGGCAAAGCCTGGTAGACGGTCCAGCCGGTGCCCATCAAGATCGCCAGCAGGCCCGGAAACACACCCCACCCCAGGGTAATCAACAGGCCAACCAGCAAGGTCGGCGCCTCCAGAAAGCGGAAGTTACCGAAACGCTGCATCACCAATGTCATCCCCACCACTACCAGTGACTGGCTGATGAGGGCAATCAGATAACCCGCGATCGGTTTTTGCAGGTTGGCAGGCAAAAAGGTGGGCGCAAACGTTTGAGAACGTAGCTGCCTGCGCAGATACTTCTCCATCTTTTTATAATAAACGCCGGGCTGCACGAACGCAGAGAACGCGCGACCAAACGCGAAAAACTTGCGCTTTGGTTCTTCCGGAAACGGTTGTTCTACATTCATAATATATAAAATAATCCCTTGTAAAGAAGGTAAAATAAAACAATCTGTGCAAATTTAGATCATTATGATCAAGTATAACCATACTTAATCACAACTGCAATCAGCTCGTCTCCTGCTCAGGACTTTTTCATGTTCCTCATTGGCGCCTCAGGCGCCGGGTTAGGATATGAGTCATCCCGAACTTTTGAGAGGCAGAAATAAAAAAGGGCGGTCATATACGCTTGCGAAACCCGGCTGCCGGGGGATATGATAAGGGTACATTATTCTGCCAGATACCACAGAGGGATGACATGCCCTCTATTTCACTCATCGCTATGATTCAAACGTATCTGGCCTCAACAACGGTCAAACCTATTCATTCACGGTTACTATATTCTCATATACTACTCATTGAACCTGGCAAACTCGACCAAAAACCACGATATATACGTATACCTTCTATAATTCATCTCTCATTTACGCTGGGATGCAAGGAGTTTATAATGCTCATGCAAGAGCTTGTACATAAAACGATCGGCAACTATTACATAGAACGCGGTCTCGCCAAAGGGGGGATGTCAGAGGTTTATCTGGCGCGCGATCAGCGTAATCAGGACATAGTGGCTATGAAGATGGTCAGGCGCAGCGCCGGCGAATATTATGAACGTTTCCGACGCGAGGCGCGTGCGATGGTGCAGTTGCACCATCCACACATCCTGCCGGTCCTTGATTACGGCGAATACGATCACTGGGCCTATATGGTCTCCCCCTATATTGAGTATGGGACGCTCAGCCGCCGCGTGTCCGAGGGTCCCCTGCCGCTGGAGGAGGCGGGCAATATCCTGTTTCAGGTGGCCAGCGCCCTGCAATTCGCCCATGAACATGGCATGCTGCATCGCGATATCAAGGCCTCAAATGTCTTGTTGCGCGATGGAAATTATGCCTACCTGACAGATTTTGGCCTGGTGAAGAGCATCGAGGACAACTATAGCCTGACGCGTTCCGGCTTCCTGATCGGGACACCGGAGTATATGGCGCCCGAACTGGTCGAAGATTCGGCCACGCCAGCCAGCGACATCTACGCCCTGGGGGTGCTATTGTACCAGATGGTCACCGGAAGCGTTCCGTTCAAGGGAGCAAATCCGGTCAACATCGTCATGAAGCATCTCCGTGAGCAGCCGCAGCCTCCCTCACACCTGAATCGAGCCATTACGCCTGACGTTGAGCGCGTCATCCTGCAGACGTTGGAGAAAGATCCCATGCGCCGCTTTCGCACGCCAAAGGCGCTGGCCAACGCCTTCCGCCAGGCCTACCAGGTGAATGCCGCGCCAGAACCAGTGGCGAACGTGCAGCACAGTTCACTGCAAAACCTTCCCACGATCCAGGTAATGCCAACTTCCACGACGCCAAAACAAAAATCTAATGCGTTGAAGGCATCGCGGCTGATCTGGATTGCCGGGGCAGCCCTGGTCGCTATCGTGATCCTCATTTTGATATTGACTCACGCTTCATCCCATAACGCTGGCCCTAAGCAACCGGGGCATAACACACGACCAGCTGTGACCGTCAGTTCATCAATGCGCCTGACGGCCGCAGTGGTGTCGCACACAAAGAAGTAGCCGCTAGAGGATATCATCCCAGTACTGGCGCTCGGCGCCCTGGGGATCGTACGCCAACTGTTGCTGCTCATTAAAGAGCATAGTGAGACGCTCGTCCAACTGGTAGCGCGGCCAGTCTGGCAAAGCGTCTGTCTGAGGATTGCCGTCGCGGATAAAGGCGGTCCAGACGGCATGCATGGTATCGGCGATAGGAGACGCGGCCGGTGACTCCTCGATGAAGAGCTGTGATAGCTCGATATGCAGGCTATGCCAGACGAAAGGGATCTCCAGCGCGTGGCAGGCTCCCAGGCGACCACCAAAGGCGGGCGAGGGCCAGTCGAAGCGATACATCCAGATGGCCGGTGCGTGCGGCAACTGCTTCTCAGCCAGGCGCAGGGCTGGTATGCGAAAGACGCGATCGGTCACGATATCCATCCAGGCGTTCGCCTCGGAGTGGTCATCCCTGGCCTGTAGATAGGTGGCAAAGACCTCCAGGGCACGAGACCCAAAGAGGTGCTCCTGCTCCTGCTGGTTAACGGTAGGCTGACGACCGCTCATAAACGTGAAGAGCCGGGCCTCGTCCCGATTGGTACCGATCAAGAGCGGAACTTGCGCGGCCGAACCGGAGGCGATCTGATCCAGCGGCTTGCCGGGTACCAGATGACCGTCAATGACGGGTGCGCCCCGCATATTACGAATGCTGAGCTGCTGGGCCTCCAGAATCTTGTCTACCGGTAGGTTCTCAAGTTCCGCCAGTTGATTTTCTCTGAGGCCAAGCTGCTCAAGAAAGGCGCGTGCCTGGCTGGTCGCCTCCTCAGGAGTCTGAATATTATGCGCCGCGCCACTCTCCAGGATGGCGCGCTGGAAGAGGCCTCGCGCACGCGGCATAGCCAGCAAGATTCCGATACTCATCGCGCCCGCCGACTCCCCGGCCAGCGTCACGTTGGCGGGATCGCCGCCGAACTGCTCGATGTTGTCACACACCCACTCCAGGGCCGCGATCTGATCCAGCAACCCACAGTTGGCGGAATACCCATAATCCTTACCGCCCAACTCATCCAGATAGAGGAAACCCGGCATCCCCAGGCGATAATTGAACGTCACTACAACAACATCTCCATTGCGCGCAAAGGATGCACCATCATACCAGGGATCGGCGCCCGAACCGGCGATAAACGCCCCACCATGGATCCAGACCAGCACGGGGCGCTTCTGACCATCGGCCGCCGGAGACCAGATATTCAGATAAAGGCAATCCTCGCCTGAAGGTGGTGGAGTAGCGTTCCTCCCGAGAAAGCCACCCATCGCATTGACCGGTTGGGCCGCGATAGCACTAAATTCTTTGGCCTCGCGCACCCCGGACCAGGCCTGTGGCGGTTGAGGTGCCCGCAGTCGCAACGACCCCAGCGGCGGCCGCGCGTATGGAATCCCCTTCCATACCTGCATGCCCTCCTGTGTCAGGCCCTCGACTTTTCCATAGCGCGTCTCTACAATTGCAGCAGCCATGCCCACAACTCCTTACTTCATTGATAATCCGCCTACAACCGTGTATAAGCAAAAGCACCAGTTAACCTTATCACAAATGCTACCAGAAACCGAACATATCCATTGCGAGCCATACATAATGACAGAACCTATATTTCCATTCCAAGCCAGCAATCGATCAAGCTGGAGAAACCTCTCCTTCAGCTAGCAAAAACTGTCCTCTCGGACAGTTCATAAGCATTTCCCTGTGGTTAGACTAGTAATTGAGTAATGGAGAAGCCTCTCCCTGTTCCAAATGGAGACGTGAAAGGTAGAACAAATGGATACCTGGATTTGTGTCACCTGTGGGGTACAATTCGCATCAAGCGAAGAGCCACCGCACGGATGTCCTATCAGTGAAGATGAGCGCGAATATGTTGGTGATAATGGACAGCAGTGGACAACGCAGGCAAAAATGTATGCCGATGGTTTTCGTAATGTCATAAGGGAGCATGAGTTGCACCTGACAGGAATCGGCATAGAGCCATCCTTCGCCATTGGACAACGAGCACTGCTTATACAGTCGGAGGAGGGCAACATTCTCTGGGACTGCATAAGCTACTTAGGTGATGAAGCCATAGCGGCTATTGAGCGGCTCGGTGGTATTAAAGCCATCGCCATCTCGCACCCACACCTTTATAGCAGCATGGTGGAGTGGTCTAAACACTTTGACGCACAGATCTACCTCCACGAGACAGACCGTGCGTGGGTCATGCGACCAAGTGAACGCATCGCTTTTTGGTCGGGCGAGACATTCCCCCTGACGCACAATTTGCAACTGATACGCCTGGGTGGTCATTTTCCCGGAAGTACCGTTCTGCACTGGAAAGGTGGTGCGAATGGTCGAGGGTGCCTGCTTACTGGCGACACGATTGCGGTCGCCATGGATCGGCGCTGGGTCAGCTTCATGTATAGCTATCCGAACATGATCCCTCTTCCAGCCTCAGAAGTCAGCAGGATATGCAACGCTATCATGCCTTACGACTTCGAGCGCTTGTACGGCGGCTGGTTTGATAGCCTGGTTGTCGAAGACGCTAAAAATGCCGTCATCCGTTCAGCGGATCGCTATCTGCGAGCATTGGGCATGTAAGGCTCAAGAGAAGATACAAGATGGCTGATGAGGCAGGCGCCAGATATCGTAAACTGAAGCCGGGAGAAGCGTGGCCTGTTTCCATTCTTAGGATGGAAACGAACCGGGTAACAGCTCCGAACACTATATGCAGCAAGGAAGTAGCCACAATGAATAGCTATAAATGCGTTTTTTTGGACTGGGCGCTGACGTTATCCAACTCGTTGTTCTGGGAACACTTCAATGATCCCGAGCACGCGCATTTCCAGACCTTTCAGATGATTCAGCGGACGCTATTTCAAGACCCGGCTTTCTCACAGATGCTCCTCGACTGGATGCGCGGCAGGTTCACCAGCGAAGATGTTATCGCCGCGCTCTGCCAGCACGATGCAGCGCTAGATCCCCGGATGATGTTGGACGAACTGGCACTCAGCTGCAGCAAGATGCAATTTGTATCTCCGCAGATTCCCACCTATGTAGCCCAACTACAGGCCAGGGGCATCAAGGTCGTCATCGCCACCGACAACATGGATACCTTCACACGCTGGACCGTACCCGCTCTGCAGTTGCGCACCCTCTTCGACGATGTCCTCAACTCGTATGATCTGCAGGCGCTCAAAGAAGATATTAATGAGAGTGGCCGTAGTGCCTTCTTCGGCACATATCTGAAATCCCAGGGACTAGAACCGGGCCAGAGCGTCCTCATCGATGACAGCGGCGAAGATTGCGGCCGGCGCATCCGCTCCTTTGGCATCGACTATCGTCGCATCGAGCCTCGCGTCGGACTCGTCCCCGAACTCCAAAAACTCCTTGCCCCCTAATTAAGGATCATAACCATTAAAGGAGATGGAGAAGAAATCTGCGTTTGGAGCAGACAATCGGTTCAAGAACGCTATTTCTCCAAAGCGGGTGTCATTCATTTTTTTACAAAGAGTAAGTAACATATAAGGCAACAAGAAAAGCGGGCATGTGCCCGTACGTTTCTTTGTTTTTTCGTGGTTTCTTTTCGCAAAAAATGAATGGCACCTTTCCAAAGTGTGGTATATTGCGGGTCTGGCTCATAGCAGATATACTGATCCACACCTACTTATCTTATGTGAAAAGGAAAACCATTGAGAGCTTCATTTATTCTATTAGCCTGCGCCATAGGCCTATTTGCCGTATCAATTCTCTCCTGGCGAAAGTGGAGAGCAACCAGACAACGGAACGGATTGTCAGTAACCATTGGACAGTCGCTTATAGCCGCCGGGCTTCTGATCATGTTTGTTGCCATGTATGCCACTGGACACTAGCCATAGGAAGTTGCTTCCTGAAGGTGCAGTCCATTCATGTTGGTAATACTTTGGGTTGAGCCAATAGGGTATCCTTTGGCTCCGGGCGCTCAGGCATCCAGTGCTGCATCAGGCGTTCTATCGTGCAGATCAGGGGCAGGAAGAAGAGCGCGATCAGGATGTTGAGTCCAAGGTGGGCCATGGCCACACGGGTGCCGGCGTTGGTCCAGAGGTGTGATAGCACAGCGGTCAGCGGAACGAGCCAGATCAAGGCTATGAGCGCACCCGCGAGTTTGGTACCGAAATGGACCACGGCCAGGCGGCGTCCCGTTATGGTTCCTTCATGCATCGCCAGGAATAGGGCCATCACGGTGGTTCTGACGTTCGCCCCCAACATCAAGGCCAGGGCAGCTGAGGTGGGAAGCGCCCCGGTCGTAGCCAGCATGATCACCAGTCCAATGAACGCCGTACTGGAATTTAGTAATATAGTGAGAAGCGCACCACAGACAAAAAGCACGATCGGCACGGTCGCCAGCGCCTGCAATATCATAATGATGACCGGATAGGTGACAAGGGGAGCGCTCGCTGTTACCAGCTCTGATAAACCGAACATGATCACCCCAAAGGCGAAACAGAGACGTCCCAGATAACGATAGGGTGTACGATGGGTCCAGAGCGCAACAGTGGCGGCGATACCGATAAATATAAATACATGCTCTGTAACATGAAGAGAGATACATTGAACGGCCAGCGTGGAGCCGATATTTGATCCCAGCAGCACCGCGATGGCCTCAGAGAGCGAAAGGAGATCTGTGCTCACAAATCCCACCAGCAAGGAGGACATGGCATTGGAGCTCTGCATCAACGCGGTCACGATCATCCCCACGATCAGAGCGATAACGGGATAGCGCATCAGAGAGGTCAGTCTTCCACGCATATGTGTATCCGCGACGTGTCGTACCGCCTCGGTGATCAGCCGTACTCCATAGAGCACGAGCACCACCCCCGTCCAAAATTTTCCCAGAGCCAGGGTAACGTGCAAGACCAGGATCATCTTCCCCTCCCCACACCATTGCAGAAGAACGGGGCCCAATACAACAACGCCGTTGTATAGCTCTCGTCAGCGCGTAACTGGTCACATACGCGGCCAGATAAGCCTTAGAATTTATTATAACGACCATCAAAAATAGAATCTTTCTCTTTATCGATTATAAATTTATCATAAATAGTTTTGTAGGAGTTGGTGCCATAGCGGGAAGGGATGCATCCCTTCCCGCTATGGCACCAACTCCTACAAAACTGAAAGCTAATGCATGTCCTTGCCCTCTTCTTCGGGGATAACATACAATCAAACGGCAAGCCTTCGTTCTGGTTCCATCTGGCGTGCCGCCAGATGTTTGTGTTTATCAGAGGTTTTTTCATGTTCGGTGCAAAAATCACCAGGGCCTTTGTGCAGCAGGAGGTTCTAGCCGGGGTAACGACGTTCGTTACTATGGCGTATATCTCCGTGGTTAATCCGATTGTGCTGGGAGCGGCGGGCGTACCGTTTCAACAGGCGTTTACGGCGACGATCATCGCGACGGTGGCGGGGACGCTCTTGATGGCGCTCTACGCCAACTATCCAATCGCGATCGCGCCCGGAATGGGATTGAATGCTTATTTCGCCTATTCGGTGACGCGTGGTCACCAGGGGATGGATTATCGTGTGGCCTTCTCAGCCGTCTTCCTGGCGGCCATCATCTTTGTATTGCTCTCCCTGACGCCCCTGCGTTCACGCCTGATCGAAGCGATTCCTGAAAATCTTAAGCACGCGATCACGGCGGGCATCGGCCTCTTTATCGCCTTCATTGGCCTACGCCTGACCGGCATCATACAGGCCGATCCCACCAACCTGGTGGCCCTGGGCGATCTGCACTCGGGTAAGGTACTGCTGGCATTGCTGGGACTGGTATTTACCGCCATCCTGATGTTCCTCAACGTGCCGGGGGCGATCTTCATCGGTATTGTCTTCATTACCATCGTCGCGCTAATCACCGGACAACTGGCCTTCCATGGGGCGGTCGCGCTCCCCTCGTTACCCGAGGGTTTGTTGGCCTACAATCCCGTCAACGCGGTGGCCGATACGATCCGCTATGGACTCTACGGGGCTATCTTTTCGTTTGTGCTGGTAACGATCTTTGACACCACTGGCACCGTACTCGGCGTAAGCCGGCAGGCGGGACTGATGGAAGGGAATACGCTGCCGCGTGCCGATCGTGCCTTCGTCTCGGACTCGATCGCGACCCTGATCGGCTCCATCTTCGGCACCAGTCCGACCTCCGCCTATATCGAGTCGGCCGCCGGCGTCGCCGTGGGCGGACGCACCGGCCTGACCACCTTAACCGTCTCGATCCTGTTTATCCTCACAGCCTTTTTTAGTCCGTTGGTCAGCGCTATCTCAGGGGTCGCCGCTATCACGGGACCCGCGCTGGTCATCGTCGGCTCATTGATGGTGGGGCAGGTCCAATACATCCAGTGGGACAAATTCGAGGAGGCCTTCCCGGCATTCATCACTATCCTGATCATGCCCCTGACCTCAAGTATCGCCGTCGGTATCGCGCTAGGCTTCATCTTCTATCCACTCCCCAAGCTGGTCAGCGGTCGCTGGCGCGAAGTACACCCGCTGGTCTACATTTTCGCCGTCCTCTTCTTAATCCAATTCCTATTAACGCCACATTGACATTGCCCAAAAAGGAATAGAAATCGGCCGCAAGGGCAAAATAGGCCACAAGGGCCGAACCTACGGGTTTTTATCGTTTTTATTTGTAATTTGGAAAAGGCAAATAAACGATTATAATGTATGTTAAAGCATCAAGTAGTGGCGGGGCGTCAACAGGTTCTTTTGGCGCCGTTCAGGGAGGGTGGTTGATGGGCAGGGAGGCTTCCGATTAGAGATGAGAAGAAGGGAGCCGGGGATGAGATTGTTTAGTCCACCCACGAGTCCGATGGTGGCGACCAGCCTGTTGCTGGTGCGCCTGGCGTTGTTCACCGTCTTTATCGTGCATGGATCGCAAAAAGTATTGGGATGGTTTGGTGGTTATGGCTTCCCAGCTACGCTGAACGGATTTACGCATGGGTTGCATATCCCTCTTATGCTGGCGCTGCTAGCCATTTTTACCGAGTTTCTGGCACCGCTGGCTCTGCTGATCGGGTTGCTGACACGCCTGGCGGCCCTGGGATTGGCATGTATATTCGTGGTGGCCGTTGCTACCGTTCATCTGCGCAATGGCTTTTTTATGAACTGGACGGGACAGCAGCGAGGCGAGGGGATCGAGTACTTCATCCTCGCCGCTGGCCTGATCCTTGCCCTGATCATTTCAGGCGCTGGTAGCTGGTCGCTTGATGCCCTGCTCTACCAGCGCTTGAAAGCGCGCAAAGGGATGCCCGCGATTACACCCGAATACCAGTGATGAGGGCGGCGGGCAGATCAAAGGTGTAGACACCGTCGTTATCCTGTTCGATGTTGAGGAAAGAGCGCGCCTCGGGGGTCGCGGTGGCGAAGAGATGGAGGATGCGCTCGACGTTGGGAGCTGGCGTGCGCTGGCGCTGCGTCCACGTAGGTACATCCATGTGAATACCCCAGGTGCGCTGATGGCGACCCTCGATACCGGCCTGTTTGAGCAGATCCAGCCACGCGGAGACACTATGATTGCGCACATGCGAAGGATCGCGCAAGACTTCAATCTCGTTCACGTATTCATCCACAGCCGGATCTTCAGCGCCGATGGAATCGATCAAGAGCAGTTTGCCGCCCGGCTTGAGGACACGCGCCCACTCGCGTACGGCCAGGGCCACATCGATAAAGTGATGGGCGGCCAGGCGGCAGACCAGCACCTCTACACTCTGATTCATCAGAGGCAAAGCATGAGCATCGCCCTCGACAAAATGGATATTGGTGAGGTTCAGTTCCTGCGCCTGCTTCTCAGATGCCTCCAACATAGGGACGGTAAAGTCGATCGCGATCACCTCGCGCGCGAACGGGGCCAGGGCATAAGCGGCGTGTCCAGCCCCGGTCGCCAGATCCACTACCGTCTCGCTCCCATCTAAAGCCGCCGCCTCCACCAGCCACGGCAGGTCGGGCCCCTGCGCGTGGACCGCGCTACCAACATACGCGCCGGCCACCGCCCCAAAGCGCTGCCGAATCAGCTGGTTTTTCTCCTGCCCCTCCAACTGAGATCCATCTCCATAGGTTGAATGCTGTGTCATACCTACATACCTCTTCCTATTGTGGTTTGTGACTTTCCCATTTACACATGGAATGTTTGTTCCCGTGCTCCTCACGTTTAGGGAACATGGGTGGCGTGGAGAGAAAATCGGCCGCAAGGGCCGAACCTACGGTGCACTCGTCTCTTTGAGGCTCCGTTTCCTCTTCATTGAAAGGTATTGCCACCATGTAACCCCATACAAAGAGTATAAAGTTCACATGATGATATGTCTAATACCAAATTTATAAAAAACCGATGCCATATCGGCATCAACAATATATTGAATGTTCATTTTCCATATTTTATGAGGAGCTGGTACACTACTTTCTTTTTTAATAAGGAGTTGGTGCAACACAGTAGGTGGCGCGTACGCGCCACCTACTGTGTTGCACCAACTCCTTATTAAAAAAGGTTGAGCGCCGTAGGCGCGTAGAGTCAGGGACCGAAGGCACGAATGCATAAGTTTGCTGTGATAGGAATGTGATCTATGGGGAAAGCATGGAGACCTCCTTGTGAGGCACCAACTTTATGCTAAAGGCACATACAGATACCTTCACGAGACTAAAGGGAAATGACTATGTTTCAGCATATACTCGTGCCGTTGGATGGATCAACCTGTGCGGAAGAGGCTCTACCAGTGGCCTCCAGGCTGGCGCGTGCCAACGGAGCAACCATCACAGTCGTGCGCATACTCGCCCAGACTCAGGAGTATCCATACTCACTGGTAGATGGCTATCCGGCCATGGAAGAGTGCTACTACCAGGAGGTAAGCGAGGCGACCGATTATCTGGAGAAAGTGATTTATTCAGAGACGCTGCGCGGCATCGCGATCCAGAATGAACTGCTGGTTGGACTGCCGAATCAGATCCTGCCATCGCTGGCGCGCAGAAAACATAGCGACATGATCGTGATGTGCAGCCGGGGCGCCACCGGCATCAAACGCCTGGTACTGGGTAGCCTGGCACAGGAATTGATCCGCCATAGCACGGTCCCCGTCTTTATCCTGCGCAAAGGCTGCGCCGACATGGCCGCATTCAACCGGGCAGGCCAACAACAGTTCCGCATCCTGGTGGCCCTGGACGGCTCGGAAGGAGCCGAAGACGCGCTGCTCCCGGCCGCCCGCATCAGCGCGGCATTCTCAACAGATGGTGTGAGCAGGCTGCACCTACTGCATATCGTCAAACCACGCCACGCTGGCAATAAACAGGATCCGCTCCTCACCAACCAGGTCAATCAACGCAAGATCGACGAGAGCTTAGAGTATCTCAGGAAGATTAAAGTCGGCGTCCAGCAGCGGCTCAGTGGGAAGATCCCAATGGAGATTACCTCCTCGGTGGTGCTGGACATCAACGTGCCCGAGACCATTATCCAGACGGCGGAACAGGGCTTGAGCGCACCAGACGGCTCCACCATGGGTTATAGCGCCATCGCCCTGGTGACGCACTGCAATCATGGCCTGAGCTACTGGTTTGGCGCTCACGTGAGCGAACACATGCTGGGAGAGACGCGCCTGCCGCTCCTGGTCATCCGTATGCAGGAACAGCCGGCGGCCACCAGGAAAGCTACACTGGCGGATTCATAGCGTGGGTAGAAGTGCCTCCCGCTGAAAAGGCACGATCTACCCCCATGCTTCTTAATAGCGCGGGCATGATGTTTTTAAACCGTGGGATCAGCAGCCTTCAACTGCTCATATTTCTCATAGATCTGTTCGAGCCCCTGCCTGATGGTTGCTCTCATCTCCTCATCAAGACCCTCCAAAATTTGAGCCTCCAGCGTATGGGTGAAGTCCGCCATCTGCCGGGCAATCTGCTCTCCAGCAGGGGTGAGAGTGACCAGGGTAAAGCGATTATCGCGTGGATCGCTCCGACGGGTCAGCAATCCTGAACCTTCCATCTGCTTAACGAAGCGCGTTACCAGCGTCCCTTCCATTCCCAAACGCTGCACCAGTTCGGCCTGGCTTAGTTCGCCGTTCTGCTTCAGTTCAAGTAAGAGCATCTGACGAGATTGACTCATTCCAACATGCCTCTCATAGAGACGCGCTTGATCGCGCGAGAGATGAAGGATCAGAGCGGGCAAGGGCAGTTCCTTACTCATCTTAGGGCCTTTCTTCTATCATCCAAGAGCACTATTCTGTTTGTTCCTGCGAAGTATAGCGTATCATCTGGTCAACCATACTTTGAGGAGCGTCGGGACGGAAGCAGTCAACAAGGTTGGTGGCGGATTCGGTGGCGGAGATTTCGCTCCGCGTGAACATGGCGGTTTCATACTCCGCGAGGGCCGCTTCCACATCGTCGGGATAAGCCAGCAGAGCGTCCGCCAATTCGACGGCATCCAGCAGAGCTAAATTGGCACCCTCCCCAGCGAACGGCGACATCAGGTGGGCGGAATCACCAAGCAACGTAACCCCTGGCACGCGCTCCCAGCGATGCCCAACCGGTAGAGCATAGATGCCACGATGAATAAATTCCGCATCGCTTTCAGAGATGAGGGCGCGTAAACGGTCATCCCAGTCAGAAAACTGGCTGAGCAGGCGCTGCCTGATTGCCTCGGTATCGTTCGCACCGATGCCATTGGAGGCCATCCAGTCCACAGGCACCTTTAGCGCGATATAAACGGTGAGCCGTGCCTCCCCATCGCGGTGGGTCAGCAGACCCTTTTCGTCAGAGAGTGCAAACATCGAGCCTCGGCCAACCAGGTCAGCAACCACAGGATGACGTATATCGGCGTCAAAGAGGTATGTTTCAAAGAATGAGACGCCCAGGTAAGTGGGCTGCGCATCCGACAGCAGTGGCCGGACTTTCGACCAGGCACCATCCGCGCCAATCAATAGCTCCGTAGTGAACGTTGCTCCACTCGCCAGTCGTACCTCATATCCTCCCGCTTCCAGTTTGACGACACCGGCCACTTTACTGCCCCAATGAATACTCTCAGCTGGCAACGATTGGAGCAACATGTCGCGGAGGGAGCCACGATCAATCTCTGGTCGCGTGCCGTTCCCCTGATCTTTCCAGCGAACAGTCGCGTCCTTGTCAAGAATAAGCATATCGTCGCCCGACGGGACAACCTTCTGCCGAAAAGCTTCAAACAGCCCCGCCCTCCGCAAAGCAAGCTGACCCGACTCCTCATGCATGTCCAGAATGCTTCCCTGATGACGGACATCCGGTGATGCTTCAAGATCGTAAATGGCAACCTCGATCCCATGTTTGTGCAGTATGCTGGCGAGGGTGAGACCACCCAGACCAGCGCCGATAATAGTAATCTGTTTCAACATCATATTGCCTTTTGCATTCATAAAAAACGTAATCGATCGTCCATGAAAGAATTGATTAATCGAGTTGATAATCAACTGAGTTGATTAATTTACAAGAGTATCATACTCTGGAGAAAAGCTACTGTCAAGCGCTCGATTGCGGAATGGGGGCGGTAGCGTTGACATGGTTTTGGTGGGGATGGTATAATCGGACCGCTTAAAGTTGCGGATTGAGTAGAGAAGCATGGGCGCGTGGCGCCGTCGCTTTATATAACAAATACGGGTTTCCTGACCGGCAGTATCGGCTCACTCTAGCTAGATTGAATCTATGTTATGAGGGTAGGGCTTTTTTTTGTGCCCGTGTGGGCATGGGTGGGTTGTTATGACTGTTGCCGGCTCTACCTGTTTCAGGATTTGTAGACAGGAGGAAGTTCGTTTTGAAGAGATTAACCGCCAGCTTGCTGGTTCTGGCAGGCGCCGCATCCTTCGGCATTTTATCGACGATTGTGAAGATCAGCTATAGCCAGGGCTTTTCGACGGCCGAGATTACAGATAGCCAGATCCTGCTCGGCTGCCTCTGTCTCTGGCTCTGCAGCATTCCTTCATTGAAATATTTGCGCACCATCTCATTGGTCAGCATCGGCAAGTTGCTTGCCAGCGGTATTTTCGGTGGACTGGTCGGGGTCTTTTACTACCTGGCCCTGCAGTCGCTGTCGGCCTCCTTTGGAGTAATCCTCCTCTTTCAATTTGTCTGGATGGGCTTTGTGGTGGACTGGCTGATCGACAGACGGCGGCCAACGACCAATCAGTGGATCGCCATCGTGGTTGTCCTGATCGGTACAGTGCTGGCGGCTGGCTATGAGGCGCTACGCTTCGAGCATGTCAGCCTGGTCGGTGTTATCCTGGGATTGCTGGCCGCCGCCAGCTATACCCTCAATCTGACCGTCAATGGTCGGGTTGAGACGCAGGTCCCCTCTATTCTGCGCAGCGCCCTGATGGTAAGCGGCTCGGTCATCATCACCTTTATCTCTCTGCCGCCCTTCTTTCTGGCGCATGGGCTCCCCGGAGCAAATCTGTGGATCTTCGCCGCCCTGCTGGGCCTCTTTGGCGCGGTAATCCCGCTCTATCTGTATGCGCGCGGCATCCCGGTGGTTGGTTCCGCCATGGCCTCGATTCTTGGCTCGATCGAGCTCCCGGTAGTGATTACCTGCTCAACACTGGTGCTGCACGAACAGGTCACTCTAACGCAATGGATGGGCGTGCTATTGATCCTGTTCGGCATCTTCATCTCGCAGCAACGCATCATCACCGGCAAATCCATGAAGCGCCCGCTACCGCAAAACAGTCAGCGGGAAAGCGCGTAACACGCTCACGGCCTCGCCTGTCTACCTCTTTCCAACGGGGGCAGGCAGGGTCTATCCATTCACGACCTATCTCTAGCGTTTCAGGCGCTGGTATGGTACAACTAGCAGCAGTGCATGCCGTCCTTAAATTTGGCGAGAGAAAGGAGTGGAGATGAGCCAGAATGTTTATGACAATATCCGCACGCGGGTGATCGTCCTGCAAGAGAATCAGCTATTATTGTTAAACGATGAGGGCGCGTGGAGACTGCCGGGAGGTGGGTTAGAGCCGTATGAGAGCTTACTGGAATGCGCCGCGCGCGAGGTTTATGAGGAGACCGGCATTGAGGTTGAAGCCACCAGCGTCGCCTTCCTGGGAGAATGGGTCTATCCTACCTATGCCCCCTGTCCCCGCAAACGTATGCAGTACGGCTACACGCTGGAAGTGCATATCTACGCCCATCCCATCAGCCCCGATCAGCCACTGCGGCAGGAGGGACCCGATTTTCCGCAGCCGGCCTGGGTACCACTCTCCAGCGTTCCTCAGCTACCCCTATGGCCCAAAGAGTTAAAGACACTGGCCACCACACTCCTCGCGGGCAAGACCGTACCGGGCGTCCCCAGCATCCTCAAACGGATCGAAGGTTCGCGGGCCACTCCACCAACCGATCTCCCCTACACGCAGATCGCACTCACCGCGCAGTCCGATATCTGACGCGGCATCAGGCTCTTCTTTTGCTAGCACACTTAAGCGCCCCTTTCGGGCACCCGCATACGCGGTCGCCCTATTTTGTAGGGATTGGAGCAATACTACGGGTGGGTGCGAATGCACCCACCCGTAGTATTGCTCCAATCCCTACAAAAGCAATTGCACACCTGCGGGGTGCAAGGGAAGCATGCTTTAGCGAGCGGCGTGGTGATCTTTGATCAGCGAGGAATACCAGAGCACGCTCTCTTTGGGGATGCGCCGCTGGGTCTCGTAATCGACGTAGACGACGCCGAAGCGCTTGCGATAGCCTTCGGCCCATTCGTAATTATCCATCAAGGACCAGACGAAGTAGCCCTTCAGGGGCACTCCCTCATGGGCGGCCCCAGCGGCGGCGGTAATATATTCCTGCAAGAAGGAGACGCGGCGCGGATCGCTGACCACCTCGCTCTTGCCATCCCACTTATCGCTGAAGGCGGCTCCATTCTCGGTCACATACAGCGCCTTGACGTTATAGTCATGATGCAGGCGCAGCAGCATATCCTTCAGAGCGTTCGGATAGATCTCCCAGGCCATATCGGTGTAGCAGGCCTCAGGAACAGGGGAGACCGTGGCAACCGCGTCGGCCAGCGGCGCCTGGCCCGCCGTGCCACGTACCAGGTTGCGGGAATAGAGATTAATGCCCAGGAAATCGACCGGAACGTTGATCGTCGCCAGATCATCTCCCTGGATGGGAGGGGGATTCAACCCCATATCGGCAAAAAAGGTCTCGGGATAGTGGCCTTGAAAGAGAGGATCGAGAAACCAGCGGTTGGAGAAGGCATCCTGCAGGGCCATGTCCCGCAGCGTCTCAGGGCGCTCGTCTTCGCCATAGACAGGATAGACATTAAGGGTAATGCCGACCTGCTTATCGGGAGCAACGGCGGCGCGGATGCGTGGCACAGCCAGACCGTGGGCCAGCAGGAGATGGTGGGCGGAATCAATCGCGGCCTGCCGATTCCGCACGCCCGGCGCGTGCACGCCAATGCCATAACCAAGATACGCCGAACACCAGGGTTCATTGAGGGTAATCCAACCGGCAACACGATCACCCAGACGACGCGCGACAATCTCAGCATAGTCTGCAAAGGCATAGGCGGTCTCGCGATTGGTCCAGCCACCGGCATCCTCCAAAGTCTGGGGCATATCCCAGTGATAGAGGGTCGCGAACGGCGTAATGCCTTTGGCCAGCAACGCATCGACCAGGCGATCATAAAAATCCAGGCCCGACTGATTGACATCCCCTCGGCCCTGTGGCAAGATACGGGGCCAGGCGATCGAGAAACGATAGGCATCCAGACCCAGTTGCGACATCAGATCCACATCCTGGGGCATACGATGATAGTGATCGTCGGCGACATCCCCGGTATGTCCGCCAAACACCTTGCCGGGGGTGGCCGCGAAGGTATCCCAGATCGAGGTGCCACGCCCATCCTCATGCGTCGCCCCCTCAATCTGGTACGAAGCGGTCGCCGCCCCGAACACAAAATCCTTCGGCAGCAACGAGGCCAGTTGATGATTATCCACAAACTTCTGCATCTCAAATCCCTTCAAGCCAGTACATAACATGTATTACCAGCATCTGTGCGATATAGCTTAAATAAAGAACTTCCGTGTCCTGAAACAGGAGGAACTTTCCTGTAATTTACCACATTTTCTGGAGCATGATGTTAGCGAGCGTAAGCGCTCCCGTACACGCGTCCGCTACGCGGCCGCGCTGGGTTTTTGAGTTGCTGCATGCGGCGCGCGGATGCGCGCCGCATGCAGCAACTCAGAACGAGAAACGACCACAGTACGTGCGGGGCTTGCCTCCGCTTGTTTCCTCGCCGCTTATCAATGCAGGCTTCTGCTGATGCAGAACGTCTTTCTTGTTGCTTTTTCGAGCGGAAAGGACAAAAGCGGGGGCAAGCCCCGCACGTATTGTGGTCGTTTTTATAGTTACTTGCTCTAAAGTTTAAAGTATTAGGCGCATTCGCGCCCCCTGCCGCGCCAACATACCATAAACAAGTGCGGGCGTACGTACGGGGGCGCACTTGTATCACCATACAGCGGACCGTGCACAAACGACAGCTGGCTCTATAATAAAATCGAGTATAATATTGTACTATTGATTGAATGGCTGACTTAATAGAAAATGCAAGAATACTACATTTGATGGCTTAATCCGAGGTTGGAAAGATCATGTGAGCCGCTAAAAGATAGAGAATAAATATATGTTATTTGTCGCCACCTAGTGTGAAATTTATGTAGCAATTTTGTACTACCCGTCGAATGATGGAAAAGCCTCCTAATTACAGGGGAACAGGAGACGATAATGGAGGTGAACAAGCTTGAATTGTGGGCCTGGTCACATATCCATAGGTGCTAATAGTGTGGCATCTGGCACAGAAATCCTGCCTCGAGGGATGTATAATACCCATAGTAGAAAATAGATGTAAACCTTCTAGTTCAGCCTATATGTCAAGCGTAGAATGTGTTATTGATCCAGTAGCAAGGTTTCACATCGTGTCAGACGCCAGACCTGTTCATCAAGCTAATGTTACGTCTAAACAGAGGTCAAAAGCCGAAATAGAATGTGGTGGAGTATTGTTATCATAAGCAACAGGGTCTCACGTCTGATAGGGAACTATTCGATACACCTGTAAGTGTTAGCACTAATATCATTCCTTGAGGTAAATGAATTGTCTTATTCGTCTTATAGCAAACCAACCAAAACACTTATAGAAGACATGCCTGCTACACCCTCTGGAAATAATATATCAGAGGAGCAACAGTCGCATGCCACGCAGATCGAGCAGCTTGCGATTCCTGCCGCAACCTATGCCAGTCTACAATTACAAGATGGCAATTTACAAATAGCTGAATCAGACAGTAATCTTAATAGCATGTCATTTGAAAAGGCTGTCACTGATACGGATGCTGGCGAGGATGCCCTGAACTGGCTCAAACAGGCGTCGGAAGAGCATAACCAGCAATTTATTGCCGCCGCTCTCCGCGATGGAGACTTTACTCCTGAGATGGGAGCCCGGTTGTGGATGCAGGAAGATATCGTACCGCTGCGCGCCGAGCGCCGGGCAGATCAGCCGGCAACGGCCGAGGACCTGGTTCGCTACGCACGTCTTCAATTTGATCAGAATGACCTGGCGATAGTGCCCCTGACGGCCGATCGCGAGGTGGTTGTCAGTGAGTTGACCACCCTCGAAGAGTATCGCTCCACGGTAACGGCCGAGGACTTTGAAATGGTCCAGCATCTGGCACACAAATTTGAGGGGAAACGCCTGGTCTTTATCAATGCTACCCCACAGGGTGGCGGCGTAGCTCTGATGCGCCATGCCCTGATCCGTCTACTCAAACTGCTGGGTGTAGATGCCCATTGGCATATTCTACTGCCCAAAAAAGAAGTTTTTGATATTACCAAAACTAAAGTTCATAACGTGTTGCAGAACGTGGCCAGCCCATCCACCGAGCTGACGGAAGACGACAAGCAGGTCTACCTGGATTGGACGCAAGAGAACGCCGTGGTGCTAGACCCTGTGTTCAAGCAGGCCGACGTCATCGTCATTGATGATCCACAACCCGCTGGCCTGATTCCCTATATCAAAGAGGCCAATCCAGACTGTAAGATCCTGTATCGCTCACACATTCAGATCGTAGCGGACCTGGCTACCCAGGAGGACACGCCCCAGCATACCACATGGAGCTTCCTGTGGAACTTCATCCGACAGGCAGACTACTTTATCAGCCATCCTATGAAGATGTTCGTACCCTCGAACGTGCCGGACGAAAAAGTGCTGTATATGCCCGCCACCACCGATCCGGTCGATGGTCTGAACAAGCCACTGAGCGAGCAGCAGATGGACACATATATCAAGCTATTCAACAAGATCCTGATCCAGGAGAGTCAGACCCCATTGGATAGCCAGCGTCCATACATCGTTCAGATCGCGCGCTTTGATCCATCTAAAGGTATTCCTGACGTGCTGGATGCATACCGGCAGTTGCGCCAGATGCTGGAAGAGCAGCAGCGGCCTGTGCCACAGCTCGTTATCGCCGGCAATGGCTCAATCGATGATCCCGATGGCGTTCCGGTCTATAGCCTGATCAAACGCATCCTGCAGACCGAGCCGTACATCGGCTTCGCCCACGATGTCAAGGTGGCACGCCTGCCGCACCGCGACCAGATTCTAAATACGCTACTGCGCAGGAGCGCGGTCGTTCTGCAGCTCTCGATTAAAGAGGGTTTTGAGATCAAGGTGACCGAGGCTCTGCACAAAGGTAAACCGGTCGTAGCGTACCGGGTCGGTGGTATTCCGCTGCAGATCCATGACAACGTCAACGGCTACCTGGTAGAGACCGGCGAAACCGACCAGGTTGCGCAGCATCTCTACAACCTGATGACAGACGACATACTCTATACCAGCATGAGCTCGGCCGCCGCGGCCCTGGCCAACCGCGACTACCTGACCATTCCGAACGCCCTCTGCTGGCTCTACCTGGCCACCACCATGCTGGAGGGTGAGACCCTACCGGGAAACTACCAGTGGGTCAAAGCCCTGGCCATGCTCAGCGCCGAAGAGATCGCCGCCTAAAAAACGCGCATCCCTTATTAGCAATATCAAAAGAGCCGCTTCTCCGTCAATGACAGGGAAGCGGCTCTTTTTTTTATCCGCCAAAGGTAGATGATGAGGAAACGATGAGGAAATGATGTGAAGATGAGGTGGGATTAGCAGCCAAAGCAGCCCATACTAAAGACACGATAACACTTTTCTATATTGAAAATCTAAAAAAATGAATGGATGAAGAAGGAACAAAAACATATGCGAAAAGGTATGCGTATCGGTCTTAGCTGCTGTGTAGCGCTGCTGCTCATTTTACTGGCGAGCGCCTGCAGCAATGTCATGCCCCTCACAACTACTCATAATAATGTACAGGCGCAGACGAAGACGCTGGATCAACAAAAGAAGAGGCCGACGCCAGAGGCGCTCACTCCACAGCAGATCCTACAGAAAAGCAGTAATGCGATGAATAATCTGACGGGAGTGCACTTTACGCTAGACGCCAAACGTCAGAACATTACACCGAGCGGCACAACACCCAATCCATCCGGCAACATCCTGCAGACGTTGCAGACCCTGGTGCCGCTGCCCGGCGCGGCTGCATATAATAGCTGGAAAGAGGGTGCAGGTGATGACGCAGGGACCCATGGCTCGCAGATACACCTGAAGGAACAAACAGATCCGCCCCTGTTCCAGCCCGGCTCTGGCTATGCTTTCACCATGGATCAACGCCAACAGGCCGATGATAGCACCTACCTGCTCGGAGAACCAATCGCCAACCAGAAGTGGTACGTGATTAGCTCGCACACGCTGGTCAAACAGAACGCCACGCAGATCTACGTGCTCTCGGGCATGTCGCAGATCAGAAACCTGCTTCAACTGACCATGCAGGCGGGAAAGGTGAGCGATAAGGGATTGGAGAAGATGAACGGCAGCCAGCTACTCCACATCCACGCTACCTTCGATGAGGAAGACCGCACAGCCCTGCGCGCCATCGATGTGGAGAACTATAGCCCATTCTTCGCCTCGATCCAGACTCAGAATACCAGTGGCAGCAGCGACTTCTGGATCGATCCCGCCACTGGCTACGTCTATCGCGCCAGTAGCACCGTTGTCTATAAGACAACCGAGAACGACGCTATGCCGACGGTGACTATGCAGCAGACGCTGACCTTCAACTGCAGTCAATTCAACCAGCCCGTCACCATTCAGATACCTGCGCAGCCGATACCAGCCAACAACATCAATCAGATCTACCATTATCAACCATAAAGCACCTCTGCTCACTTCAGGCCAGCGTCTCCGTCCCTATTCATAGGGTACGGAGCCTGGCCTTTCTCATCATCGCGTCATTATGCCCAATCACATGAGCTTCGGCAAGAGCAAAGTTTCATAGTATGACACGTACTTGTCTGCACTGTACCTCATTTAAGACAGTCTCTGATGACCAGTGCGGCATGCCTGGCATCGGCGGCATCTGGTATTTTATAGGTAGAGCTATCCAACAAGAGTAATGCATCAATTATCCGCGCCAGTTGCATACGTTCCGCAAAGCCTTTACTGCTAACGAGAGATCGACCGTAGGTGGAGGCGAGCCAGTCGATCGAGAACTCATAGCTATCCCAATAGTTCCAGCGAACAAGATCTCGTATAGGATCGCCACTGTGAACCGCGCCCCAGTCAATAATACCAGTGATCCTATCATCGCTATCAATAAAGATATGGTCAGGCGTCAGGTCATAATGCAATAAAACGGGTTTAGCGACTGCGAATGATTGCAGATAACGCAATGCCTGCCACACTTCTTCAAAGCGGGGCACGCCAAGAGCATTGAAGGGGGCGAGGGCTGTGTCGAACTGCTCGGTGCCTTCGTGAAGAGCGAGCATCCACTGTTCAAACGACCTGTATATCCCATGATCGGGTTGGATGATCCTTCCCCACCCAACTGGCGACACCGAATGAATAGCCGCAAGTAGCTCGCCAGCCCGCTCAGTAAGTCTTTCAGAGCGCTCACGTCCCACCTTACCTTGTGCCAGCAGACTATCCATCGGCTCTCCGATTAACTTCTCCTGGATCTGGTAGGAGATCGCTCCATCTCCATCAGCCAGGGAGCCCTGTGCCAGAATGGCAACAACAGGCACTCCACGGCGGCCCACTGCCTGCATTGCCCATCGTTCAACGGCGAATATATCGTAGTCAAATCCTCTCGCAATACGCAGGACAAATGAGCTATTCTTCATGTTGATGAGATAAACTTCGTTAGACTGGCCCTTGTTGATACGAGTAGCCCGCTCAATGTCCGTACCCATGGCTTTTCGCACGATTGCATTGAGGGTGTCTGGATTCGTTATATGGGTGCGCTGAGACTGTTTCCGCTGATCATTCATAACATGCAAAATGTTATCACAAAAAGGTGGCTAGCTGAGGGAGAGCCAGGGCTGCCAGGCGCCGTTTTGATACCAGGTTTCCTGCAGGACGTTATTGGCGGTACGGGAGAAGACATCGATGCGGCCATTGCCCCAGGTGGTGGCGGATGGGCTGGTGGTCAGCACGCCAGTCAGGGTCTGCCAGTCGTGCCAGGCGCCATCGAAGCTGCGCTGCTGCAGGATGTTTCCGGCTCCGCGCACAAAAACATCCAGGTGATTGGGGGCGATCGAGACAGCGGCCGGGTCTGACTCAAAGGAGCCGCCGAGCGATTCCCAGTCGTGCCAGTTGCCATCATAGCCACGATGCCAGAGCGCGCTATCAGCGCCGCGCACAAAAACGTCCAACCGATTCGGTCCCCAGGTGGTCGCCGAAGGGCTGGCGAGCAGGACGCCGTCGAGGTGTTCCCAGTCATGCCAGGCACCATTAAAACCTTTATGCCAGAGGGCGTTATCGACGCTGCGCACAAAAACATCTAACTGATTCGGTCCCCATGAGGCAACGGACGGGTCCGAGGTGAGCGAACCCCCAAGCGATTCCCACGGATGCCAGCTGCCGTCGTACCACGCATGCTGCAGGGTGCCGTCAAGACCACGGGCAAAGACATCGAAGCGACCGGGACTCCACGCGGCCACGGTAGGATCAAAGGCCAGGCCATCAAGCACGCGCATCCAATCATGCCAGGTACCATCGTAGTGGCGCTGCCATAAGCCATTATCGGTCCCACGCACGAACAGATCCAGTTGATTGGGACCCCAGGATGCGATGGCCGGTCGCGTCGATCCCAGCACCACGGCGTTCTGAGGCACCGCCGTTGGCGAAGGCGCCTGCTGAGTAGGCGTGGACTGTACAGTCGGGGTAGGATGATGGGCGGGTAGCGGTGTTGAGGATGAATTGTGCTGCCCCTGAAAAGCCTGTTGCCAGCTGATCATAGTCACGCCGCCCGCAACACTGGCCACAATCACTCCGCCCAGGGCGCCGAGGACTACGCGGCGCGAGACCCCCTGCGGAGGCCGCTGCATAGAAGGTGGAATTGCGGGCGCTGACTGCGTCTGCACCATCTTATGTACCGCTGGCACCGTCTGATCCACCCACAGATGCCTGAGCGCCGGAGCCGCTTGATCCATCCACAGGTGCTTGAGCGCCGGAGCCGCCTGCTCAGACCAGCGCTGCTTTAAAGAGGCAAGCGCCGATCGATCATGGTCAGCAGGAGACACCGAGGTATCCACAACCGCCGCATCATCGGCCGATCCTTCACCGGCAGAGGCAAAAGACCAGAGGCGCAATGGTCGTTCGTCAGAGGCACCATCGGCAACAGGCCCCTGAGAATCGGCGCGATAATCGGTAAGCCGCCTGGACACCCCCGCACTATGCGCTGGTAATTTTAACGAGACCAGCGGCACATTTTTTGCCGGTGCCGCCGGGCTAACTTCTTTGGCTGGCAATTGCAGAGCCTTTGACCTGACAGAATACGGCAGACCCAGCGATGAGCGCACAATCTCAGTCTTTTTGGCGGGGCCGACAGATGAAGCAGGCGACGTCTCCACAGGCACTTCAGCCCGCGACCTCACATCCTCACCTGACCCCTTAGGCTCTACTGACGGCGTAGATGGAGGCGGCACGGCAAGAGGTGTCTGCTCGATAGCAGATGACAGCAGGGTCGAAGAGATCACCTCGGACGAGGCATGGGGAGTAGAGCCCAGCGCGGCCTGTTCAAAGGCGGCAGCGAAATCGAGCATCGAAGGGTACCGATCTTCGGGGCGCTTGGCCAGCGCCCTCATGACCACCTGCTCGACCTCGGCCGGGATAGCAACCTTATCGATCAGCGCGGGTGGCGTGATATGGACGTGCTGCAGGGCGATCTCCATATCGGAACCGCTGAAGGGCGGCGCACCACACAGCCATTCATAGATCGCCACGCCCAGCGAATATTGATCGCTGGCGAACACGGCCTCGGAGGTAAACAGTTCGGGGGCCATATAGGTTGTCGTGCCAATCGCCTGGCCATGATCCGCCCTGGGCAGCATCGGATTACTGGGCATGCTCTGCGTGGTCACGGCGATCCCAAAATCGCTCAACATCAACTGCTGCTGCTCACCCAGCAACATATTTTCCGGCTTCACGTCGCGATGAATAATCTTGCGCTCATGCGCATACTGCAGGGCCTGGGCCATCTGCTTCGCATACCCAACTACCGTCGACAGGGGCACAATACTATTGATGGGATGCAACTGGCGCAGAGAGCCATATGGGGCATAGCCCATTACCAGGAAGGGAACATCATTCTCGATGCCGAAATCGTGCACCGGCACTATGTTTGGATGACCCAGGCGCGCGATCGTACGCGCTTCACCCAGAAAGCGCGCCAGCGCATCCTGACTCAACTGCAGACGCAACACTTTAATGGCCGCCGATGTCTTCAAATATACATGTTCACCCAGGTATACATCGGCGAAGCCGCCCTGTCCGAGCACCTCCAGCAGCCGATAATTCCCAAGCTTCTTACTGACATCGTAGGTCATCGCGCCGTCTCCTCCTGTCCTTACAAGTTACATGAGCAATATCATTTTACCATGAAAGGCCGCTACTACTTTTCCACTATAAGAAAATCGGTGCGAAAGTACTATAAGCCGGGACGAGCTCGGCACCTACGGGGGGAACGGGCGGCATGGGTACGGGAAGCCGGGGCGAGCCCGGCACCTACGGGGAGGGGAATGGGTGTTATCATGCATGAGGTGCCGGGGCGCGGCGGATTAACGGTTGAGCCAGCTGAGGATGGTTCGGGAGACGAGGTCGGCAGCGTCATGCTGGACAAAGTGGCCAGCCTCGGGGACCGTCATCAGGGTCCAGTCTTTTTCGATGTATTGCCAGGCGCCGTTCAGGGCGCCGGGCAGCAGATAGCGATCCTGCAGGCCGTGGATCTGCAGCACGGAGGTCTGAACTTTAGGCATGGGGGTGGTGATCTCCTGATAGGGAGGACGTGGATAGTTCTGTTTGTAGTATTGCAGCATGCCTTCAAAGTCCGAGCGCTGGAAGGCTTCGATATAGTGCGCGCGCGCCTCAGGGTCCTTCACCCATTCGCTGAGCGCTTCGGCCGAAAGCTTTGTGTGCGCCCCCTCCATCTGGAAGTTGCGCGCGTACTGGCTATTTTCCTGCTGCTGAGGATTATTGGCCAGCTCACGCGAAAAGCTCTGTGGATGTGGGAGATTAAGGATAACCAGGCGCTCGGTCATCTGAGGAACATGGATCGCGAACTGCCAGGAGATAGCGCCGCCCCAGTCATGTCCGATGACGATCGCACGCTGCTGTCCCTGAGCCTGGATCACCGCCTGGATGTCTCCAACCAGGTACCGCATGGAATACAGCGCGCCATCTTTTGGCTTGTCGCTCAAGTTGTAGCCGCGTAGATCCAGCGCCACCACGCGATACTGCGGGGCCAGAGCCAGCATCTGGTGGCGCCAGCTATACCAGAAATCGGGGAAGCCATGCACCATCACAACCAGCGGACCGCTTCCCAGCGCCGCGTAGTGAATCTTAACGCCCTGATTCTCCGCGTAACCATGCTCCACGTAACGATCAATCTCGTTCGCCGAAATACCGGTAGGTAACGTATCCATATACATCCTTCTCATAAAATAATCGCTGCCAATCAGGTCTGAGCTTTCGCATTTACGATGTTCAGAGTCCATTATATGCTAATACAACAGGGACGCACTCACGTCCCTGTTGTATTAGCATATAAAACCTAGGAGAGATCATCCTGCTCATGGAAGAGCTGATCAAGGGTCTGCTGGCGCGCCTTCGCAATCTTCTGCATGCGCTTATCGAACTGGTCCATAGCAAATCCGGCATAGTCGGTCAATCGGATGCCGAAACGATTCTCTTCACCGGCGGGCAAAGAGGAGTCTGTTTCCTGAATGACGCCCAGGGCATAGGGCAGCAGTTCATTCATGCGCACCTCAATCATATCCCATAGCTCCGGCTGCTGCAGGACCAGGCGCGAGATCAGGAAGATGCCATAGGCGATGTGGCGAGACTCGTCGCGCTTGACGTAGGTAATGCCCTGCTTGAGGCCAGGCATGATCTGGTTGCGTTCCAGCATATCAAAATAAGCCTGGTAGCCGGTCTCGGCCAGCACCCCTTCAACGATCATGTTGTAGGTCACGGAGGCGCGCACCTGGGCGGCCGGGGAGGTATCGGTCAGCAGAGCCGACATCGTCTGGGGAAGTTCCTCGTAAAATATTTTGCGGTAGCTGGTGGAATGATACATATGCAGATCTTTTTTGACACTCGCCACATCATCCAGAAAGCGCCGGAAAAATTCCGTGTGCTTGGCTTCCTCAAACAGGAACGTGGTCAGGAACATCTCCTCTTCCAGCGGTCCCTGCTGGGCCACGGCGGTAATCAAGGGCAGCAGGTCCAGCGTTACGCTCTCTTCACCCGCCTGAAAGAGGGAGGTCAGCGTCAGCAGCGTCTCCTGCTCCTCGGGACTGCAGCGCTGCCAGTCCAGGACATCCTGTGTGAAATCAAGGCTGCGCGGGTCCCAGGTACCCAGCTTCTTGGCTTTATGATAGAGGCGCATCGGGAGGGTATCATGGCGTAGCCCCACACTACCGGTGGTCTGGAAGGTTGAATGTTGCATCAGGTTGGCCATCTTCTGTTTGCCTGCTTTCTCTCTGCAATGAGTCGAAGTTACAAGACACTATACGATGACGGTTGCCAGCTACACAAACAATAGCAGCATATTTATATTATACATTTACAGGCATTAAAGAAGCTATAGTAGCAGTAGAAAAGAATACGTTTTCTAGTAAACCAGGGACAGGACTAGGGGAAATGCTGGAACCAGCGCAAGCTAAGGCAACCGGCAAGCAGAAAAAGTATCACACCGAGGGCGCTAAGCAAGGCTGAAATCTCGGTAGTCTCGGTCATCCAGCTAATCTGCCGGCTGAGATCTGTATAGACCTGGTGCAGCGTCTTCGTGGCTCCGGCGTAGAAGTAGCGGCCACCGGTCTGGTCGGCGATCGCTTTCAGGGCCGCCTCATCCAGGGCAGATGACGCACGCCCCTCACCAACTGATACGCTGCTGCGCGCCCCCACGCCGACCGTGTTGACTCTGATATGTTGCTGATGAGCGCGCTGGGCTGCCTGCATCGGATCGGAACCCGAATTGCTGGCACCATCGGAGAGCAACACAATCGTGGCGGGAATAATATTGCCGTTATTATCCTTCGCCTGCTGCCGCAACTGGTCCAGGGCCGCATTCAATCCATCGCCAATGGCGGTCCCCCCACCGGGCTGCAAGGTATCGATTGAGTGCTGGATCAGACTGTGATCCGAGGTGAGCGGAGCCCGCACCTCGGCCACGTTATTAAAGCTGATCACGCCGACCTGCACGCTGGCTGGCAGGGCATTGACGAATAGATGGGCCGCCTGCCGCGCCGCCATGATACGGCTGGGTGTCATATCCGTCGATCTCATAGAGCCAGACACATCGAACACCAGCATGACATTGGCGCGATCACGCGG
Source organism: Dictyobacter halimunensis (assembly GCF_036245075.1). Classification (NCBI taxonomy): domain Bacteria; kingdom Bacillati; phylum Chloroflexota; class Ktedonobacteria; order Ktedonobacterales; family Dictyobacteraceae; genus Dictyobacter; species Dictyobacter halimunensis. The sequence goes on along the minus strand of NZ_BSRI01000001.1, from coordinate 2,310,353 downwards.
CAACGCGATCACGGCCATCGGACGCGCCATCCCTGTTATCAAAGCGATCAGGGCCAGTCCGAAAATGACAGGTGGGATATGCCGCCGCATACCAGGTCCCTTCCCAGCCACGCGCTCAAGCAGAGACAGATTGGTAAAGCGTATGGCATAGGTACGGCGCCGCTTCTGCGCGGCCACATAGAGCCAGGTGAGCACCGGCACGATTATCAAGGCTATAAGACAGAGGGGCCACTGAAAAGTCATCACACATCCCCTTTCCCACGGGTCGCGGCCAGCGCCGCCTGTGGCCGACGCGCATGCCTGGTGCGTAAAAAGCGGATCAGGCTGCTCAACGCATCTTCATCGGTACTGATCTGAAGGAGTTCGGCTCCACACTTCAGCAGGTCGGTCCGCAACTGTTCACTCTGCTGTTGGGCCGCCTGTACAAATCGCCCACGCAAGCGGGCATCAGCTGTATCCACAAACAACTGCCGGCCCGTTTCTGGATCTTCCAGCGTCACCAGTCCTATATCCGGGAGCAATCCTTCGCGTGGGTCCGACAGGCGCACGGCGATCACCTCGTGGCGCCGGGCTAATTTGCTGAGCGCACCCTGCCAGCCGGCCATCACCAGAAAATCAGAGACGATGATTACCAGGGCACGCCGCCGCATTACCGCCTGGACCTTTGTGATGGCCGCCGACAGATCGGTGGGTCCCACATCCTCGCCTGACTGTGCCTGGCGCGCACGCACCAACAGCTGCTGAAGGTGCAGTTGTCCTACCGAGGGCGGGATGACGACCAGTGGTCGCGCGGCGAATAACAGCGCCCCCAGGCGATTGCCCGCTCGATTCAAGAGCTGGCCAGCCAGAGTCACAAACTCAAGGGCACGATCCAGCTTGAGGCAATCGGCCGTCCCCCAGCGGGTCGAGGCGCTCAGGTCCAGCAAAAACCAGACATCGGCCGCACGCTCGACGTAGGCCTCGCGCAGCATCGGCTGCTCCGAGCGCGCTGAGATGTTCCAATCGATAAAGCGAATATCGTCGCCCGGCTGATAGGCGCGAATCTCTGAGAACTCGACGCCTGGTCCCAGAAATGGCGAGCGTTCGCTGCCACCTAGAGAGCTGGCCAGTGGACGCATCAAGTGCCAGTCCAGCCGCCGCAACACGTGGGCAGATGGCGCGGACCGGCTCTGTGAAGGCCGAGCATCGGGCTCTTCGCGAGCCAGCAGGGACTTGCAGAGCTTGATGAGGGAATCAGGCCACATAGCGATCTCCCAGATCAATATGTGGAGGTGGGAAACGCCGCAACAGGTCACCCACAATGGTGTCGGGCGAGACCCCATCGGCCACCGCCTCATAGCTCAGCACGAGACGATGGCGCAGCACATCCAACGCCAGGTCCGCTACATCCCTGGGCAGCACATATGGTCGACCACGCATAAAAGCCAGCGCCCGCGCGCCCGTGATCAGGTTAATAGAGGCGCGGGGACTAGCGCCATAGAGTAGCATATGTTGCAGGTGCTGTAGTCCATGCTGTGCCGGCTCACGCGTCGCGTGCACCAGGGTAGCCGCGTAGAACACCACATGCGGGTCGACATAGATCTGATCCACCTGCTGCTGAAAGGCCCGCAGATGCTCCGGGGTCAACAAGGTCTTGAGCGTGATATTGGTGCCTGTCACACGCTCGACAATCACAATTTCGTCCTCATAGGAGGGATAGTTGACCAGCACCTTAAACATAAAGCGATCCAGCTGCGCCTCGGGGAGGGGATATGTGCCATCCGATTCGATCGGATTTTGAGTGGCCAGCACTAAAAATGGATCGGGCACAAAGTGAGTCTGCTTGCCGATCGTGACCTGGCGCTCCTGCATCACTTCGAGCAGGGCAGATTGAACTTTAGCGGGCGAGCGATTGATCTCATCGGCCAGCAGGAGGTTGACGAAAATAGGACCCAGTTCAGTCACAAATTCAGCGCTTTTGGCGTTATAGATACGCGTTCCCACCAGGTCAGCCGGCACCAGGTCAGGGGTAAACTGCACACGCCCAAAGCTGCCACCTACAACCTGGGCCAGCGCCTTAATGGTCGCCGTCTTTGCCAGTCCTGGCACCCCCTCCAGCAGCACATGGCCGCGCGCTAACAGCGCCACCAGAAGGCGCTCCAAAAGATGATCCTGTCCCACAATCAAACGCTTTACTTCGAACAATAACGGCTCAATCAGCGAAGGCTGAGTTGCCGGAGGCGCAAAAGACCGCTGAACGTGAGTCATAAGCATTGTCCTTTTCTTCTTTTTTATATCTTTGAGCGTGGGTCTTACTCGCATCACCCTGGGGAGGCGCGAGCGCACCCACATGCGCGGCCGCTACGCGGCCGCACTCATTTTTGTGTTGGTGCATGGGGGCGCATCAGCGCCCCCATGCACCAACACATGTTATGTTGAAAGTATTGGAGTCAGAAAGCCAGGGCAAGCCCGGCACCTACGAGAATTATTATCGGCAAGGGGTAGGTTCATCTCCTGCTGCCCTTTTATATTAATGATAACGGGATGCCATGAAATCTCTGGTCAACCAGAGATTTCATGGCATCCCGTACAATACAAGTAGGTATCATAACCATAGATAGAGAAGTGGGAGGTGGCTGATGCAGAAAAGGTGTAAAGTATCTCTGGTGGTTCTATTTGTGCTGTTTTATAGCGTAAGTAGTATGCTGCTGACCGGGATGCAGGCTCGGGCGGCTCATGGCAAGCTCAAAAGCGGTGGACTGGACCAGGCCATTGACCAGGTGGCCCAGCAGGTCCTGCTCAATATCAGTGTCAACGGCTTTAATCCAAACGCGAAGACCAAATCGCTCACGACCGGTGGGCTCTACGTCAACTGGATGATGAACAATCCCACCCAGATCAACAAGGTCAACCCCAATACCAACGACGATCCGCCCACCAGCCATGATATACAGACAGATCTCTTCTATCTTAACGCGCTGGCGGAATACAAATTTCTTCACCGTGGAGATACACGCTACGACCTGGAGATCCAGAAGATAACTCCCATTGTCCATTACGAATTCTTCAACTATAACCTGCCGAAGGGATGGGTCTACTTCTATCTGTTGCGCGACGGCTTTTTCCTGAATGATCCGGTGCTGACCCAGGAGGCCAGCATGGCGGCCAGCAACTACTATACCCACTGGTTCGATCCAGCGCTGAATCTGCTCTACAATAAGTCGCATACGCCCGGCGTCTATAGCGTTGAGCATTCCATTACCGCCGGGGCCGCGCTGATGGACGCGGGCACGCGCTGGCACCAACCTGCCTGGATCCAGGCGGGCAAATCCACCCTGACGACCGCGCTGGCGGCCTCGTACAATCTGCAATCGCACCTCTTTTATAACAACATGATGGTGAATAGCGACGGAACCGAGGTCGTCACCAATGACCAGGCGAAAGCCAGTACCCAGGGGAGCGTCGTCGAGGCCTTGATGGAAGCCTATATGCTGACCCATGATCAACAGTATCTAGACGTCGCCAGCCAGGTATTACAGAGTCTGCTGGTCAGCAGTGGACTGTGGGATCAAAGCAATGGAGGGCTCTACTTCGCCCTGGACTTGAATAGCGGCAAGCTGGAGCAAAAATATAAGGAGACGCGGGCACAGGCACATACCCTGATCGGCCTCTATCGCTTTAACCAGGTGATGCGCGCCATCGGCAGACCGCAGGTGTTTCTGGATAAGCAGCAGCAGTTGGTCTCGTTACTGGCTACCAGATTCTATGAGCCGAACTACCACGGCTACTTCTACCGGGTAACGCCAGATTTCCAGATCTACGTCTCAAACGATGCCAGTGGGCAGCCACAGCAGGAGAACTACTTTACAACCGAGGCCATGGGTCTGGCTCTCGACGCATTACAACAGACCGAGATGCCCGTGATCCCCTATTAAGCGGCACACATATATCGTAGGTGCGCCCCTTGCGGGCGCTTGCCGCGAAGCGGCCCCGTACCCGGACGCTTAAGTTCCACCACAACGTGATCATTCCCAGAGAACGCTGAGAAAGAGATCATCCTTGGTGGAACTTAAGCGTCCGGGTACGGGGCCGCTTCGCAGCAAGCCAGGGCAAGCCTGGCACCTACCGGGTCATGTTCTCTCTTTGAAAAAAGCCCACCACCCCCATCACAAAACCAATCACGACCAGAAATGCTTCGATACCTGGAAAAAACTTCAGAATAATTGGAGGATTGCTGGCGGACATATTAAAGAGCGCCTGGGAGATGCTAGTGGCCAGGCATACAGCCAGCAACATCAACAAGATGCCCATCAGCATCAGCTTGGTTGATTTCATATGTGGATAAAACCTTCCTATAAGAAATATATGATAGCGTTCAAAATAAGCTTGAAGCAGAGGTATGCTATATATGCGCGAAGATACAAGCACAACTCCATCTACATATAACAACTTACAGAGAGGCCAGATCAACACTTGTATGACCATTAGTCCTAGTACTAAGTGGGCTGCCAATGCCGCTCGAAAAAGGCCAGGATCTTTGGCCAGGAGTCTTTGAGCGCGGCGGCATTGGCGGCGGCGCTTCCACCAAAGGCCATACCATTCAAAGGAAGGTAGGTCGGCGGGAAGTAGGGATAGCCATAGGGGAAACAGACAAAGTGGCCGGCACCAGCGTAATCCAGGTGCTCATAAGCATACGGAAACTGCTGCTCGCGCAGCTGCTCAACCACCATTTCAGAAAACAGGTTCGATGGCCACATCCGATCATCATCGCCAGAAATGAGCAGGATAGGGCCTTGCGTCTTTTCCACCGCAATGGTGGCCGCCTTTATGTTTTCCTGATCTTGCAACATCTGCACAAAAATGCTCTTCATCTCAAAGGGGCGCCTTCTTAATCCGTTGACCGTCCAGGAGAGCACCTGCCAGAAAGTGATGTGAGACTTCGGATAAGAGAGAGGCTCACCATGATATGTCCAGGAAGGGACGTCGTAACCGCCGCGCCCACCGAAGCCAGCATGGGTCATACCACTGGGAGAACCAGCAACCACAGCCTTAATGGCCGGAAACGTCGCGCCCAGCAGCAGGGCTAGCTCACCACCACGCGACAGGCCGATGACGCCGATCTTTTCCTCGTCCACAAAAGATTGCTCCTGCAGCCAGCCGATCGCCTTCTCGAAGTATTCCAGTGGTATATTGGCCAGCGTCCGGGGCAATTCCGGAGCATTGAAGTAGACCAGTGAGAGCGCCGCGTAACCATGCGAGGCCAGTACAGCGGCCTGGTTGGGACGTGGTAAGCCATCGGAACCACTGAGGATGAGCACGGCGGGATAGCGTCCCTCTGCCTTTGGATGATAGAGGGTTCCGACCAGCCCCTGCTCGTTCAAGTCGACCTTCTCGACATCTGGTGAGATAAGGACGCGCTCGACATCGAACTGTGCCACCGCCTGCCCATCGATCTCGGCCACCAGTTGAACGTGAAGGGGTTCTTCAGAACGCCAGCTCAAAGAGGATGGCCTGCGCCTCTTCCCTTTTGGCTGCAGCGACCAGAACAGGCCCATCGCGTCAACGCCCTGGTAGGTACCAGAAAGCGCCTCCTGTGACGCGGGCCGCACCTCGCCCTGCTCATCGGCCCGGTAGGTAGCATACGCCTCCCATGAATTCTGATCACTATCCAGCGTCCTGGCGCGCAGCGTCACCTGTTGTCCCGGCTGACAACCAGTACAAACAATCTCAACCGGAACATCGACCAGCGCCCTCTCAGGTGTCACCTGTAATTGAATGGTCATAGCTTCTTTATTTCCTCGTCTTCATCATTATTGTTTTTTTGTGTTGGTGCATGGGGCACGGATGCGCGCCCCATGCACCAACACAAAACGAACTCGTGAGCACTGTAGGTGCGAAACATCGGCATTGCAAACATGATCTATCTACGGTTGCACAACAACGTTAGATAGATACAGTTCTAATTGATAATAAACGTGCTGCACGCGTATAAATAAAGCGATCAATAAGGACAAATAGCGTTTTCATAAAATTTTTCTGTTTATTGCCCTCAAAAGAAGAGTATGGTATATTGCACCTAGATCATCGATTGGTTGAGAGGAGAGCGAATGAAATGGCGCTGGACAACGAGGAGAGAGCTCAACAGAATGCGACGCTCAAACGCCATGGCTATCGTTGGGCCAAGGAAAATAGTCAGTGGATTTTAAAGGATCCGCAGGGGAAGACGACCACGCCAGAAAAGGCCATGCAGGCCATCCACAATCGGAAAGCGCAGCCACCTGTGACGCCTCCTCCCACTCAGTCCGTCAATCTTACCAATGAACGGCTGGCCGTACTGCGCTGGGCCCAACAGATCGTTCGGCGCCGACCACTGATCCTCGCCAGCAAGACACTTACCATCGCGAGCAACGAAGAAATCATTGAACTGGCCATCGTCGATATCTACGGTCAGATCGTCTTTAATTCCCTTATCAAGCCGGGCCAGCCTCTCACGGTAACCGAGGGAGATCTACAGGGAATCCCCACCAATCAGCTGGCACAGGCTCCAAACTTTCCAGAGATCTGGCCACAGATCTATCCATTGCTGATCCAGAATGAATTAATCATCTACAACGCGGCTTTCTATCTGCGTAGCCTGCGCCAGGAGGCGGCCCGCTATCAACTGGCGCTGCCGGCCATCGTCTCGCACTGTATGATGACCAAATACGCGCTCTATGCCGGAGAAAAGATCTCGGAGCGAGAATATAAGCTCCACGATCTCAGCGAGGCTTGCGGTGAGTTTGGCATTGGAACAGGAGATCAGCGGGCCAGCGAAAATGCAGAGGCCATCAGACAGCTCCTACTGGTCCTGGCCAGCCTGGAATCCTGATCAGAGGCGAAGGCAGGCACAAAAAAACTGGCATTCCAGTAGCGAGCACATAAGAGGTACCCGACTACCAGAATGCCGCTGCGCACTACGACAGCTTGCACAGTACCGTGCCTGCAACTAACTGGGTGGAGGCTCATCCTCCTGTTTGCGCTTCCCAAACAACCCTCCGAGAATACCTCCCGCGCCACTCACAATGCCACCCAACCGATTCCCCGCCTCCTTCTCCAGCGTATTCAGCACGTTTGTCGCGGCATCTTTAGCCTGGCTGGCAAACTGTTCCCCACCAGGAATCTTAGACGCGTACTGGTCGATCGCCTGGCGGATCTTTTGTTCAGCCGTTTCACGCGCAGCCTGAAACTGCTCGGGATTTTGCGGCTGCGCATTCACATCTTGCGGACGCTCTTGCTCTGGCATGGTCCTGAAACCTCCCATTGATCATGGTTATCTCATCAGCGACAAAAAAGAAAAAAGCTGTACAGGAAACTTTCAGATAGTTTTTCACGCCACAGGCATAACATATATGATAACCAGTTTCCCTGTCAAGGGGCCAGTATTATGGAAGGGGTTTGATTTCCTGCGCCCTCTCGTATGAGGGCGCAGGAAATCAAACCCCTTCCATATTTCGTATGCTTTCAATATATTTTCTTTTGGTTATATTTATGTTATATTTTTAGATAATCATGTAACATATAGGACGATTAAGTGAAAGCTTTGCAAAGGCAAAGAAATTGCTAAAGAAATATGTTAAAAGCATACGCTCATGATCGTCATATATATGTAACCCGGTTGCCTGGCTAAGAGAGTTCGTCTATCACCTCAAAGGAGAAGGCATTGACCAACAATCTTCAGCGCACTGTGGCACGTCGGCTCAGTCGCCGAACGGCCTTAAAAACCATAGGGTTAGGGACAACGGCGCTCGGCCTTTCAGGCTGTGGCGTCATTCTGGGAGCGCCCTCACCCACGCTATCTGCGCAAGGTAAAGAGGCTGCGCAGGGACGCAAGACCGTCATCGAGCTCTATAATGTATTCGGTGGTGTTGATAATGATCACTGGGTCAGTCTGGCCCGCAAGTTTGAGGAGTCTCAAACTGAGATCGGCGTCAAGATCACCTATGCGCCAGCCGGTGGCGGCGGCGGCGGTGATAATCCCAAGTTGCTAACCGCTATCGCCGGCGGCAATCCACCCGACCTGGCGCAACTGACTCCATTTAGTACCCCCCAATGGGCCGCGCAGGGCATTATGACAGACCTGACTCCCTACATCAAGGCGTCAGGAATAACGGGAGATGACTTCTGGCCCGCCGCCTGGAACGACATGAATTGGAACGGGAAGGTCTGGCAGGTGCAGTGGGATGCCGACGCTAACTTTCCTTTCTTCTGGAACAAACAGATCTTTGAAGAGGCGGGACTCGATCCCAACAAGGGTCCGCAGACCATTGATGAGGTCAATGAGTTCTCGCAGAAGATCAATAAGAGAACCAATGGCAATATTTCCCGCATCGGCATGATCCCCTGGGACAGTTATGGAGCCAGCAATTCCATCTTTACCTGGGGCTGGGCCTTTGGTGGCGAGTTCTATGATCGCGAGAAGCAGGTGGTAACGCCCGACAACGAATACGTTGTGAAGGCATTGGAATGGATCGTGCAGTATGCCAAAAACGTTGGTGGCGCGGACCGGGTCGCCGTCACGCCTCCAAACCTGCAATTACATCCATTCTCGACCGGCAACATAGGGATGGCTCCGCTGGTGGCTCCCAACTATCGTGACATCGTGAAAGCTCTACCGAAAATGAAAATCGGGGCTGGACTGCTGCCCTCGCAGGGACCCGGAGCCACGCAGCCAGGCGCGGGAGGCTGGCTGGGCGGTTGGAGCCTCTTTATCCCCACCGGCGCGAAAAATCCCGATGCGGCCTGGGAGTTCATCAAGTGGGTCAGCACCAGCGATGAGGGCACACAGGCCCAGTGGGACACGGTTGGTTTCCCACCTGGCTACAGCAAAGCCCCCGTACTGCAAAAAATCAAAAATGATCCGGTGATGGCCCCGTACTACACCACGCTGGTCAACGCCAAACATTCGCGGCCCGCGATTCCAGTTGGCTCATTCTATGCAGGAATCCTCAACGACCTGGTTGGAGATGCCGTCTATGGCAAGATGACTCCACTGGAGGCCCTCAAAGAAGTCAAAAGACGCACCACCAAAGAATGGGATGACTTCAACCGCGAACATGGCCTGTAACTCCTGACAATGCACAGCTATAGCACAACAAGGAGGTTCTGGTGTCTACCATAAATGTGCAAAGTGTCCAGAAACGAAAATTGAGCCCCCTGCAGCGCCGCAATTTTCTGTGGGGCCTCTTCTTCACCTCACCGGCCATTATCGGCCTCCTCTTATTTACTGCCTACCCGTTAATCATGTCCTTTTACTATAGCTTCACCTCATATTCGATGTTCGGGCCCTACAAGTTTCTCGGCCTGACCAACTATATCGATCTGTTTGGAGATGACAACTGGTGGAGCTCGCTCTACAACACCGTGTATATCCTCATTTTTTCGGTGCCCCTGGGCATCATTGTTGCGCTTACGCTGGCGCTGCTGCTGAATGTCAAAACGAAAGGCATCGCCGTTTATCGCACCATCTTTTACCTGCCAAGCATTGTGCCGATCGTGGCCTCGGCCGTCGTGTTCGGTTATGTCTTTAACCCGCAGTATGGGGTCCTCAACAACATCCTGCAGATCTTCGGCATTACGGGACCCGGCTGGCTGTCCAGTCCGGACTGGGCGAAGCCGACCCTGATCATTCTCAGCCTGTGGGGCGTGGGGAATCTGATGATCATTCTACTGGCAGGATTGCAGGACGTGCCGCGCGATCTGCAGGATGCCGCCCAGGTTGACGGCGCCACCTCCTGGAATCGCTTCCGCCATGTCACGCTGCCCTTTCTGAGTCCGCACCTGTTCTTTGCGCTGGTCACCGGCCTGATCGCTGGATTCCAATACTTCTCCCCGGTCTTCGTGCTCACCAACGGCAATGGTGATCCTGCGGGCTCCACCCTCATCGCGGCGCTGTACCTCTATCAGAACGCCTTCCGCTACTTCAAGGTTGGCTACGCCAACGCGATGGCCTGGGTCCTCTTCATCATCATCTTACTGTGTACGGCGCTTACCTTCCGCATAGTTGCCAGACGCGTTTATTATGGAGGAGCATAAATCATGGCCATTCAAGAAAACATTTACTCCCAGGACCTGGAAGTCATCCGACCGGGCACCACGCAGCGCGATGACACGAACCTCAAGGCCAAACCGCGTACCCAGATTCTGGCGCATATCGCCCTGATTGTCCTGAGCATCCTCTTTATCATCCCGTTTTTCTGGATGGTTACCGGATCGCTCAAGATCGACTCGCAACTGAGCGCCTTCCCGATCGTCTGGTTCCCTGATCCCATTACGCTGGAACACTACATCTATGGGCTGCAGGCGGTCCCCTTCGGGCTGTATGTGTTCAACACGCTGGTCATCTGCCTGTTCGCCGTTATCGGGGCGGTCTTCTCCTGCTCGTTCGTAGCATATGGGCTGGCACGCATCGACTGGCCGCTGCGCACACCGCTGTTTATCATTATCCTGGCCACCACCATGATCCCCTTTTATGTCACGATGGTGCCCCTCTTCACGCTGTTCAAGTCCTGGGGCTGGGTCAACACCTATATGCCACTGATCATCCCGACCTACTGTGGCGTCCCCATCTATATTTTCCTGCTGCGCCAGTTCTTCATGACCATTCCTAAAGAATTGTCCGAGGCGGCACGCATCGATGGGGCCAACGAGCTGGCCATCTACTGGCGGGTGATCCTGCCACTCGCCAAACCGGCCCTCGCCACCGTGGCGCTCTTCCAGTTCCTGGGATCGTGGAGCGACTTCCTGGGACCCCTGATCTATCTCAGCGACTCGCAGCGCTACACCGTCTCCCTGGGCCTCTCTTTCTTCCAGGGACAGTACAGCACCGAGTTCGGCGCCCTGATGGCGGCCAGTACCGTCATGTTGATCCCTGTGATCATTCTTTTCTTCTTCGCGCAGAAAACCTTTATCCAGGGTATCACCCTCACCGGCGTCAAAGGATAATAAAAATACAGCAACCGGGTAAACAGAGAGGCGGCCCTGCGCGAAGCAGGGCCGCCTCTCTGTTTACCCGGTTGCTGTATAATGTGATAGTGTTGGGGACACCCCAAACCCCGGCAAGAGGGGCTGACCGCCCCTCCTGCACCTCCCCACTGTTTACCCGATTGCTGTATAAAATTTTTTATTGCTGGGGGATGATGCAGCTGTCGCCTTCGCAGTAGCCGCTGTCGGTGTTGTCGGCGCCGATTTTGATGAGGGGGTGGGATTCGGCCCAGGCCTGGTCGAGGACTTGTTTGAAGACTTCGGTGGGCTGGGCACCGGAGATGCCGTACTTTTCGTCGATGGCGAAGAAGGGGACACCCTCAATGCCGAACATGCGGGCGCGCTCGATGTCGGCCCTCACCTCATCAGTATATGCGTTGCTGGCCAGCATAGAACGTGCCTCTTCGGCGTCGATACCAACTTCGGAAGCCAGCTTCACCAGCGTCTCCGTGTCGCCGACGGGGGCGCCCTCGGTAAAATAGGCCTTCAATAGACGCTCTTTGGCGGCATCCTGCACATTATGATGCGCCGCCAGATGGATCAGACGGTGGGCGTCAAAGGTGTTGCTGTGACGGATATCGCCCATATGGTAGTCGAGTCCTACTTCAGCGGCCAACTTGCTCACACGCTCGTTCATGGCCTCGGCCTGCTGGGGGCTCACGCCGTATTTTTGTGCCAGTACCTCGGTCATTTTCGTCTCAGACGTACGTGGCGCCGACGGATCGAGCTGATAGCTGCGCCAGATCACCTCGACCTGATCTTTATGCTTGAAGTCGGCCAGGGCTGCCTCGAAACGACGTTTACCTATATAACACCAGGGACAGGCCACATCGGACCAGATCTCTACTTTCATACATTCCTCCTCCTTTATCTACTTATCACAACAACACAGCCCCACATTTTATTCTCAGTATGGACACCTGTGTCATAACCCACACGTGGACAGATCTGACAATCTGACAATCATGTCCTGACACATCTGTCATAATCATCTTTATGACATCACTGTCTGACACAACCGTCCTCTGGCATTCAAGCCTGTCACGACACATCTATCTACAAAACCTCTTTCCCTGACACATCTGTCCTCGCCATCTGGCAGGTACAAAAGAAACATACAATCACCTGGAGGAGGGGAAACACCGCATAAATGCTCCCACTACAAGAGACCCCTGGAAAGCTTCTTCAACATATAAATATGCGTTCCCTGGCTCTTCGAGCATACTATACAGGCAAACAGAACGCTTCACAATGCACATTTATACGTATAAATTCGAGCACAAATACTTAGTTCGGGGCTTGCCGCGTCAGCTAGAAGCAGCTATGATGAAAAGGAATTTGTCTATGCAGCATATATAAAAGCATAAGAGAGAGTCGGCGATATCGCGCTGGTCGCCACCAAAGCTCTTGTATGGGTCCATAGTACAAAGGACAAGGCTGTCAGACATGGCAGCAAACCTGTCATGGCAACGCTGACATGATTGTCAGAGATGACACAGAAATGTCGCGACCGACATGACGGATATGTCCAGCATATATGCCTGGCATGACCAAAAATTACAATCTCATTACAGTATAGTTACAATAAATTCATGCGGCAGGGTCGCAGCAATACGGTTAAGCTCAAAAATGACATTTGTGACATGAAAATGACATGAATGGCAATGAATATTTTTTTGCCTCGCGACTCGAATTTCGAGTTCGAGTTATATATTTATTTTAAAGTTTATCTTTAAGTAAATATTTCGAATTCGAATTCGAGTTAACGTTGGCCCAAAGAGACATGACATGGATGTCAAAAGTGTCAAATCATTCCGCCCCTTCCCTGGTCTGCCCTCCATCGTTCATGTTTGTTAAAACATAAGTTTGCTTCACAGGATCATCACTGCCTCATGCCTGAGCTTTCGCACCTGCGGTGCTCAAAGTCTTTTTTTAGTGATGCAGCAGGGGCGCGGGTGCGCCCCTGCTGCATCACTAAAAAAAACCAGTGCGGCCGCGCATGCGGACGCCTGAGAGCGGGTGCTCACGCGCGCCCTCGGGAATATGTCATTGTCATAGACAAGCCCGTAAAAATATTTACAGATGAACATGCGTAGCTTCTAGGTGAGAGTAGTCTAATAACAGAAGTTATCCAAATTTGTAGCATTACAAGTTTGGTGTATTTCGTAAGTTGTGTTCGTATCTTTACGAACGTTTTAAGGAGAAATTACATGGCTACAGCAGAATCACTCAATATTGAGAAACATTTGAAAAATATGCATTGGCCGGCCAAGCGCGACGAAATCATCGCTCATGTCCGCCAGCAGGGCGCCGATGAGCAGGTTTGCAATGCGCTGCGCATGCTGAATGCACAGCAGCAGTACAACTCCTCCAGCGAGGTCTGCAAGGTTCTCAATTCTGGCTCAGCTGACAAAGCCCAGAGTGGCAAGCGCGACTTCTAATTCCAGGTATACGTCTCCCTCCTTCCTTCTGAAGGGGGAGATTTTTTGTCCTTCCAGGCGAAGGACGAAGGGCCCTCTTTTTTTATGCTATGATTGCGTGGTAAGGGACTGAAGTGCTTATTAGAGACAGGCCGAATGGATACATAAGAGAGAGGGAGCTTGCCGTTATGTCTTTTGTTGCTTTCACCGGGAATAGTGATTACTGCTTTACGAATAGCCTGCATATGAGCTTGCTGGCGACCGGAGCCAGCAAGCAAGAGCTACCTGAGACCGGCTTTCTGGAATGCCTGACCACGATGCCGTTTGGTAAGATGTACCTGCAACTGGATACCGGCCCCCTGGCTTTCTTTAACAGTGCCGAGGTCGATCCAGACAATGGGCTGACGCTGGCGATACACGCGCTGGGGTGGAGCTGTCGTGAGCAGCGCGGCGGACCGTCGCACCTGGCGCTGGCTCGTCTGCGAGAGGCGCTCAAGCAAGCACCTGCCCTGGTTGGTCCCCTCGATGCCGGCTATCTCACATATAATCCTTCTCATAAGTACCTGGAGGGCACCGACCACTTCGTTATGGCACTGGCCGTCGAGAACGATCACGTGCTCATGCATGATCCCCGGAAATATCCCTATGCTCGTCTCTCTATTTCAGAATTCATGAAGGCCTGGCGCGCCGAACGCATCAGCTATAAATGGGGTCCCTATACCTTGCGAGACCGTTTCCAGCGGCAAGAGAAGCTAACGCGCCTGGAGATGATTGAGCGTGCCCTGCCGCTGATTCGCAGGCATATCTGCCTGGAACTGGATGGTCCCCAGGTATATAATGGCGTGGCGGCGCTGCGCATGCTGGCCGAGCAGTTGCGCGACGGCCACAGGCCAGAAGAGCTACTGGAGATGTTAACCGCGTTCGTCTTTCCGCTGGCCGGCAAACGTTCGCTTGATGCGGCCGCCTTTCTGGACGAGGCCCACCTCCCAGCCGCGGCGCACGCCATGGAACAGCAGGCCCTTCTGGTGGGGCAGGCCCAATATCTGGGCATGCACAACCGCTGGCCGGAGGTCGCCGTTGTCATCGACCAGCTCATCACCAACGAGCAGCATTTGATCGATGCATTATGACACATCTATCAAATGGCGACCTGGAGCAGACTTGCTATTTAACTAGCAGAACTCATATGCTATGAAGAGAAGATATCTATACATTCGGCAGGAGAACATAGAACGATGCCAGAAATCGATGGCGATCACGTATTTGGGTTTGATACGCTAGCCCTGCATGCGGGCCAGCGGCCCGATCCGACGACAGGGGCCCAGGCGGTCCCTATCTATCAGACAACATCTTATATCTTTGATGACACCGATCACGCGGCCCACCTCTTCGCGCTGCAGCGCTTTGGCAACATCTATACACGCATCATGAATCCGACCACGGCCGCGTTTGAGGAGCGCATCGCCGCCCTTGAAGGTGGAACGGGCGCGGTCGCCACAGCATCCGGTATGGCGGCCCAGATGGCCGTGATGATGACGCTGCTGCGGCCGGGCGATGAACTGGTGGCGGCTAGCAATCTCTATGGCGGCACCCATACGCAGTTCGATCTTACGCTGCGTACGTGGGGCATCAATACCATTTTTGTCGATAGCACCGATCCCGAGAACTTCCGCCGCGCGCTCACACCGAAGACTCGTGCGTTCTACGGCGAGACCATCGGCAATCCCGGTGGAGACGTGCTGGATATGCGGGCCGTGTCCGACATCGCGCACGAGGCGGGCGTGCCGCTAATCATAGATAACACTTTCGCCACGCCGTACCTGTGCCGTCCCTTTGAGCATGGCGCGGATATTGTGGTGCATTCGGCCACCAAGTTCATCGGAGGTCATGGCACCTCTATCGGCGGCGTCTTGATCGAAAACGGCAAGTTCCCCTGGGACAACGGGAAGTTCGCCCACATCGTCGATCCCTCGCCGGGCTACCACGGCGTGCGCTTCTACGAGACCTTCGGGGACTTCTGTTTTGTGATGAAGGCGCGCGTGGAGACAGTGCGCGACACCGGTCCTAGCCTGAGCCCGTTCAATTCGTTCCTCCTTTTGCAGGGACTGGAGACGCTCTCGCTGCGCATGGATCGCCACTGCCAGAATGCGCTGCAGGTGGCTAGATTCCTGCAGGAGCATCCAGCCGTCAGCTGGGTGCGCTATTCGGGTCTGCCCGAGGATCGCTCGCATGAACTGGCCAAACGCTATCTGCCCCGTGGGGGCGGCGCCATCTTTACCTTTGGCGTCAAAGGCGGCTACGAAGCTGGCAAGGCCGTCATCAACAACGTTCGGCTCTTCGCCCACCTGGCCAACGTCGGAGACGCGCGCAGCCTGATCATCCATCCGGCCAGCACCACGCATCAGCAACTCTCAGAAGAACACCTGATCGCTGGCGGCGTGACGCCCGACCTGATCCGCCTCTCCATCGGCCTGGAGAACATCGAAGACATCCTCTGGGACCTGGACCAGGCGCTGGCTAAGGCAACGGCCAGCGTACAGGCAGGGACGCAAGCGACAGAGAAAGGGGCAGAATAATGGGTGACAGTACAGCGTATTCAGCCACGCCCGACATGTACGAGCGATTAAAGCTGCTCAAACAGTATCGACACGTCGCCATCGTAGGGCTCTCGGCCGATCCCTATCGGCCCAGCCACTTTGTGGCCATCTATCTGCAGGCCGAAGGCTACGATATCATCCCGATCAACCCGCGCTACGCGGGCAAGACCATCCTGGGCAAACGTGTCTACGCCTCCCTGAAAGAGGCCCGAGCGGCCGGAGAGCAGATCGAGATCGTCGATATCTTCCGCAAGGCCGCGGATACGCCACCGTTTGTGGCGGAGGCCGTGGAGATCGGCGCCAAAGTGCTCTGGCTCCAGCTAGGCGTGCGCAACGATGAGACCGGCAGGCTGGCCCGTGAGGCGGGTCTGATCTTTGTCCAGGATCGCTGTGTCAAGATGGAGCACGCCCGCTTCTTTGGCGGCCTGCATACCATCGGCCTGAACACAGGCGTGATCCTTTCGCGCAAGCTTTAAGGATCATGCAAAGCAGGAAGATTTTAGTGAGGAGGGATTATGTTTAACGAGGGCAAAGATATGACGCCGGATGTGCTGATCAAGATTCTGGGAGACTATCATCATATCGCGGTGGTCGGTCTATCTGCGAAGCCGCATCGGCCCAGCCGGGACGTGTCGGCGTATATGCAGGAGGCGGGCTACGCTATCATCCCGATCAATCCGCTCTACGCGGGCCAGCAGATCCTGGGCCAGCGCGTCTACGCGACGCTGGCGGATGCGGCCGCCGCAGGTGAGCAGATCGAGATCGTCAACGTCTTTCGCCGTCCCGAGCAGACCCCTCCCTTTGCCGACGAGGCCGCCGGAGTAGGAGCAAAGGCGCTCTGGCTCCAGTTGGGCATCGCCAACGAAGAGACAAAGCGGCGCGCCCAGGCCACCGGGCTCCTTTATGTAGAGAATAGATGCATCAAAGTCGAGCATGCCCGCCTCTTCGGTGGCCTGTCTCTGATTTGAACAAAACCATGAACTGGAAGGTATTATTGATCGGCGGCGCTTCTGGCGCGGGCAAAACCGAGGCGGCACGCCAGGCAGGATTGCGCCTGGGGCTGCCATGGCTGCAGGTCGATGATCTGCGGCTGGCGTTTCAGCATAGCCAGGTGGCGCTGCCAGATCCACAGGCGACGCGTAATCTGTACTTCTTCGCTGAGACCACCCACGTCTGGCGTCAGGGCGCGGAGGCGTTGCGCGCTGGCTTAATCGCCAGCAGCCGGGCGCTGCTGCCCGCGCTTGAGATTGTGATCGCCAACCATATCGATACCAACGCGCCACTGATTATAGAGGGCGATAACATCCTCCCCGAGCTAATAGAGCGTTCACGGCTGCAACCATATGTGGAAAACGGACTGTTACGCACGGTCTTTCTGAGAGAAAGCGATGCGAACAGGCTGCGAACCAATATCGAGGCGCGCGCACGAGGCACAGCGCAGTTTTCTCCCACAGAACTGCAAACGGAGGCCAGGGCCAAGTGGCTGTATAGCCAGTGGTTGATAGCCGAGGCCAGCAGGCTGCATCTGCCGGTATTAGAGGCGCGTCCCTGGGAAACGTTGGCCGAACGGATTATACTTAGCTGTAGCTAAGTGGTAAATGACTTACTCTTCTCAAGAGAGCGGAAGTGGGCAACCACCTCACTCGTCGTGAGAATAGCATGAGCAAACGTCGGCCCGTTAATCTCGTGCGCTGAATGCATAGCTTCCTGGCTAGCAGCCGCCGTCGCATCTTTGACCAGGGTTACATGGTACCCCAGCTCCATGCCAAAGCGGCCCGTCGATTCTATACAGGTATTGGCGATCAAACCAATGAGCACCAGGCGTTGGATACCATGTTGCTTGAGCTGCTGGTCCAGGTCCGTATTCGCAAAACCGCTTTGCGCCCAATGCTCTTTGATCACAATGTCGCCTTTCTGGACGGAAAAATCGGGATGGAATTCCCCACCCCAACTTCCTCTGGCAAACGTCTCGCGCTTCATCGAGGCAAGCTGGGTTGGCGATGGATACTTCCAGGTCGTGTAGTCTCCTGGATCCCAGCGATGATGAGGCACAAAGAAAATGGGAATGTTGGCCTGGCGTGCCGCGCCTACAATCTCACGCAGATGCGTCAGGAGATCCACGGACTCAGCAACCTCTTTGAAGGTAAGATACAATTTGCCTCCGGGCGAAAGAAAGTCGTTATAAGGATCGACCAACAGCAATGCGGTCTGACCCCTCTCGTTCTGTTCGGTAGACATGTTCTTCTCCAATTATCCTCAAGTTCTCACGAGTAATTCCAACCAGGATGATTCTGCTAAAGTATTGGATCTGGCAGACGGAACTGGCATCTCTCATTCTATGTTTGAGTGTCAATCTGAGCGTTGCCTGTTCTGGCTTCCAATGTGTTCACATAAAGAGAGTCCCCCATAAACGTACAATCTATAAAGGAAAGGATGCCAGCTCAAAATAACGTGAGCAGGTGCTCTAGCAATGTACTATTGCCAGATTCTGTCATAGTATTAGATAGAGAGGTTCTCGATAGGGAAAAGCACTGGGATGAAAAGGAAGAGGAATTTGAAGCAAGTTACCAACAAGACATTAAGTAAGAAAGTAAAGGAAAATACGATGAAGAAGATTGCCCTGCTTTATGAGGAATCCCAGCCCGAGACGCTGCAGTTTATACCTGAATTGGCAGCGATCATGAAGCAGCATGACTATGAAACAGAGATCGTCAATCTCAATCAGGAAGGGCTGGAATGTTCCGATCCTGCGCTCCAAAATTGCCAGATGCTGATCGTGCTGGGTGGCGATGGCTCGATCCTGCACACCGCCCACCTCTGTTCCGCGCAGCATACGCCGATTCTGGGCGTCAACTTTGGTCGCGTCGGCTATCTGACCGAACTGGAGCCTGATGAACTGGCGCATGAGCTGCCGTATTATCTCAATGGCGACAAATCGATCTGGACGGACGAACGTACCATGCTGCATGCCACCCTCCAGCAAGGGGATGAAAAGCAAGAGTTCGTCGCGCTCAACGACATGATGATCGCGCGCGGCACCTGGCCCCGTGGCGTCTACGTCAAGACCTGGATCGATGATCAATTTCTCGACACCTTCTATGGCGATGGTATCATCCTCTCAACGGCCACCGGTTCCACGGCCTACAATCTCTCCGTCGGGGGCCCAATCATGCATCCCAAAATCGAGGCCAGCATCCTCAATCCCATCGCGCCCCACCTATCATCCAATCGCGCCCTGGTCATCCCGCTGCAATCGACCATTCGCTTCCAGATCTCAACCAATGACCAGGATGGCGTCTTCTCCGCCGACGGCCAATGGAACTGCGCGGTACAGGACGGCACCACCGTAACCATTCAAAAGAGCGATCAGATCACGCGCTTCATCCGGCGCAAGCCACCGGTCCACTTCTACCGCGTGATCCACAATCCACAACAAACAAGCGAGGAGCCACACGCCGGCCAACCAGAAGCATAAGTTCGGCCCTCGCGGTCGATTTAATATCCTGCAAGAAGAGCAGATACCGCAGTACGTGCGGGGCTTGCCCCCGCTTGCTTCCTCGCTGCTCGAAGCAGCAACGGAAATGATGCGATGCATCGCATGCAACCGCCTCTGATCGCTTTGAAGGAGCCATCTCTTTTAGGAAACAAGAAAGCGGGGGCAAGCCCCGCACGTACTGCCTTATTTATTCTTTTTGTTTGCATGAGGGAAATCGACCGTGAGGGTCGGACCTACGTGGGAGGTGAAGCATTATATCATGCATAGAAATATTGATGACTTTGTAGACGGGTGATATGATCTATTTAGCGTCTTTGATGACGTCCCTGCCCTTGTATTCCAGGAGATGCTACACAATGACAGATGATAGATATGCCAATGATCGATCAACACTTCCGGAAAACCTCGCTTTTTTATCCATATTAATTCAGCAAAAACACTATGAAGAGGCCCTGGCGGCCTGTAAGCAAGCATTACAACTAGAACCTGATAACGCTCAACTCTATCAAATGAAAGGGGATCTGCTGGCCCGGCACTTTGATAATCCGGTCGGGGCATTAGAGGCATTCGAGCTGGCGCTACAGTTGCAGCCAGACAGCGCCAATACATGGAGGGACAAGAGCCATGCGCTCTGGCAACTCAAGCTGCATCCGGAGGCGCTGGCCGCAGCCGAGCAGGCTATCCAGCATGATCCCGGCGACGCCATGGCGTATTATTATAAAGGACTCAGCCTGGCGGAGCTGTATCGCGAGAGCGAGGCCCTGGAGGCCTTTGAGCAGGCCATCCAGCTCGATCCGGACGAGCCAGATCCTTATTATATGCGCAACAATGTGCTGCGCGACCTGGATCGCTTCGAGGAGGCGCACGCTGCCTTTGAGGCGGGCGCCAACGCGGCTCAGCGCCGACGAGCATCCGTGATCACTCACTTTCGCCAGCAGGTCGATGCGGTCCAGATGGATAGCAGGCTCGAACTGGGTATCCAGCTCTTTCGCGGCGGTAATCCGGAGAAATGGGTCGATGAAAAGTATGCGCTCTCCGGCGACGGCTACGCCAGGCTCGAGCGCGAGGATCGCCGCCAGCAACTCGCGCGCCACGTCACGCTGCAGAAAATCGAGCCCGATATGTGCCGTGTACTCTTCACGCTGGCCAGCGCGACCGTGCCACAGCTCATCGAGCAACCACGCAAACAGGACTGGGATACGGCTACCTTCGAGTGCAGGATAATCCTGGGCGCAGCAGGACAGAGCACTACCCTGATGTTTGAACTACAGGAAGAAGAGATCGAGCAGGGCACACCACCAATTGTAGAGGCGGTCAAGCATTTCCGCACCCTGGACACGGGTGCGCGTTGAGTTTTCCGGGGGGTCTTGCATTTTACTTTGAAGAGCTTGTATAGTATAGCATCAGGATACATACATTTCAAAGGAAAACTTTATGTATAACACTACCGGCCTGCTCATTCTATGCGCTGCTACCGGCCAGACGGCCCTATGGGATGGATCGGCGCGGCTGATCGTTTCTGCCCTGGCCCTGCTGGCTGGCTTCATCGGCGCCTGCTGGATCGCTTATAACAAAAGAAGGAGCGCGCCATGGCACAGCAATGCCTGGAACCTCCTCCCATTGGTCGTCGTCTTCGTCAGCCCGGTAGTGCTCTTCCACATCCCCATTGTATTTCTGCTCCCACTCTACCTGGCCCTGCTGGTCGGACTCTATTTTATGACCAGGCGCGCTGCCCAACTCTGGTACCGCAATCCCCTGCTGCTGATCCTGCTGGTCCTGCTCATTGCGGTCCTTTTTAAAGGCACCCTGTTCAAAGTCTTTATTATAGGAGCCATCGTCCTCGGCAGCCTCAACTTCATCTTCAAAAAGCTCTTCTCCCGCTAGAGCCTTTTCATTCATCGCCGGGTTCGAGGAGATACTCACCCCATGATGCTGTTTTATGTTGGGTATGCAGTTGTTCATAGCAGTCAATCTTAAAGGTAATCACTTCAAGATGGCGTTCGCTCTCCTTTAGATGCTCTTCGACTCGGCGTTGATGCTGTTTGAGCAACTGCAAGCGTTCGGGTATAGTCTCCTCACCCTGGCGGAGGAGGTTGGTATACCGCTGGATATCACGAATAGGCATCCCTGTGGCTCGCAAACGCTTAAGGAACTCAACCCAGTCCAAATCTTCCTGGCTATAGAAGCGATAGCCATTTCCCTCATCCCGCCCAATGCGCTGGAGCATTAATCCAGCACGTTCGTAATACCGCAAAGTATGAGCGCTTAGTCTTGTTGCCTGTGCCATTTCCTGGATAGTGAACACTCTCTCCACAGCCTGCTGTTCCATTGCTTTCCCTTTCAGGCAATCACTTTTGACTCCTTCAGAGAAGGAGATACACAATATTATCCCTATTAAACATACACCTTAGAGCGCACTCTCAGTCAAGAGGGAGGTCCTTGTCCCTCTTGACTGAGAGTGCGCTCTAAGGTGTAGCCTTTGATTCAGCGACATGTGAAAGAGGAACGCAACCAGTCAAATGCATCGCCAGTTGTGTAACAGACGCACATTTGATTTGCATTTTCTACTATCATGCGTTTTTATAATTTTATTCTGCTTTCTGGGAAGGAAAAGGATAGATGGAGAACATAAACAAGCAAATCGCAGCGGCAAGCGGTATCTTTGCAATTGGTGCTGATTTGCCAGTTTCTCGTATTGGCTTTGGAGCAATGCGCCTCACAGGCGACGGCATTTGGGGACCGCCAAGGGATAAGGATGAAGCAATCACCGTCTTGAAACGCACACTGGATCTTGGGATAAACCTGATCGATACTGCTGAAGCGTATGGGCCTGAGATCAATGAGTCCTTGATTGCCGAAGCGCTCTACCCTTATCCAAAGGATCTGGTGATTGCCACAAAGGGAGGGTTGCTCCGTCCTGGCCCCAACCAGTTTCAACCGGATGGGCGTCCAAAGCGCTTGCGCCAGGATCTGGAGGGAAGCTTGCGGCGTCTGCGCGTTGATCATATCGATTTGTATCAATTGCATTATCCTGATCCGAAGGTACCATTTGAAGACTCAGTAGGTGAGATCGCCAGGATGCGCACGGAGGGTAAGATCCGCCACGTTGGTCTCTCCAATGTGACTATTGATCAGCTTAAGGCAGCTCAGAAGCTTGTGCCCATTGTGACGGTACAAAACCATTACAATCTAGAGCAACCACAGGCCCTAGGGATGGATATCCAGCAGACCGCAGCATTGATTGACCTATGCGCGCGCGAGAATATCGGCTTTATTCCCTGGCATCCTCGCTCAGTCGGTAAGCTGGCACGTCCAGAGGGTATCCTGGATCAGATTGCCAGGCGCTACAACGCGCAACCTGGCCAGATTGCCCTGGCATGGTTGCTGCAACGCTCACCAACTATCCTGCCTATCCCCGGCACCGCCTCGATCAAGCACCTTGAAGAGAACGTTGAAGCCACCAGGATCAGACTGAGTCAGGATGAGTTTGAGGAGATTCGCCGCGTCGCTCATGCGTAGGACGTTCCCTTAGTGGAGAAGGGCCAGCATTCCGACATTTCTCGGGCGATTCAGGTTGGCGAGGCGACAGATTAAACAAGATTATAGAATGCGAACAAACTAGTTAAAGATGGACAGAGAGTTCGGGTAAATGAAGGATACGTAGAGGTCCTGATTACAAGCGAGCAGTCCACCTGAATTAAGTTCTCAGGTGGACTGCTCTTCTCAATCCGTATACTCAGGTATATTATGTTTAGGAGAACGATGGCAGGTATTCGCGCTGGGCCTCCCAGAGCTCGTCGAAGAGGGAGCTGATCTCGGCGGGCGAGCAGACGGCAGCCGTCAGGGGATCGATCATCAGGGCGTAACGGGCCGCCTCTTTGTCGTGGGTGAACAGGGCTTCGGTGACCAGCGAGTGGACACTCATGTGGGCCTTATTCAGGGCCGCCAGCTGCTCGGGCAGCTTGCCAAAGTGGGTGGGCTGGATGCCGTTGCGGTCGACCAGGCAGGCAACTTCGACACAACCATCGGGCAGGTTATCGATCAGGCCTTCGTTGCGCACGTTGCCATAGATGACCTTGGTACGATGCTGGGTCACTGCCTCGATGATGTCCGATCCATACTCGTGGCTGCGCTTGAAGGGCAGCTCCTTGGTGCCATCCAGCAGATCTTTGATGTACTGCTCGTTTTTGGCGCGCCATTCGGGCCAGTTGTTGGCATAGAAGCCGGTCTCACCCAGGTAGCCAGGGCGGCAATACTTCTCGATCAGCTCGGGACGCTTGCGGAAATAGGGCACATACTCCGAAAAATGGCCGCTACTCTCGGTTACGAAGGCGCCCAGGTACTTCATGATCTCCAGGCGCACAGGATCTTTTTCGTAGACCTCGGGATCATTCATGCGCTCGCGCAGGCGGGGATACATATCTTCGCCATTGTGGCGCAGAACGGTGAACCAGGCGTTGTGGTTGATGCCCGCGCAACGCCACTCCAGCTCCTCATATGGCACATCCAGGTAGGTGGCCAGCTGCTTGGACGTTCCCTGCACGCTATGGCACAGGCCAACCGTCTTCATGGCGGTGCCGGTGAGGGCGGCATAGGTCAGGATCGACATGGGATTGGTGTAGTTCAGCACCAGGGCATTGGGGCACAGCTCCTCGGCATCGTGCAGGATCTCCAACCACGCGGGACCGGTGCGTAACGCCTTGAAGATACCACCTGGTCCGATGGTGTCGCCGATACACTGGTCAACACCGTACTTCATGGGAATATCGAAGTCGTGGCGCACGTTAGCCATGCCCGCAACCTCAATCGTGTTGATGAGGAAATCGGTGCCGGGCAGCACCTCGCGCCGCTGTGTCGAAGATTCAACCTTCCAGTTGAGACCGCTATGGGCAACCAGCTTCTCCGCGATCTTATGCGCCAGTTCCAGGCGCTCAGCATCGATATCCACCAGGGCAAATGTGCCTTCCTGTAAGCCTTCGATATGCAGGATATCCGTCATCAGCTGGCGCGCGAAGACTGTGCTGCCCGCCCCCATAAAAGTAATTTTTGTCATCGTTGAAAACTCCTTGCTCCCTCGGAGCTGGTTCATTCATTCCTTTGAACTACTAGGTTTTCGCTATCCAGTGATCAGCGTTAGCAGGACCCTGTTGCGGGTCCGGTGGACGCTCGCGTGATCAGTTGGGTAGGGATAATAATTGGTGCTAGCATGGATTCGTCGTACTCGCCATCAGACTCGATCATGCGGATGAGCCGTTGAATGGCTCCCTGCACCATGGCGGAACGATCCTGGCGTATAGTTGTCAGGGGTGGCTCGGTGTAGCGGCACAGGTCCACATCGTCGAAGCCAACCACGGACACGTCGCCGGGTACATGTAATCCATGCTGATGTAAAGCGCGCAACACGCCGATGGCCATCAAATCACTGCCCGCCACAATAGCGGTGAAATCTCGCGGCTGCCGCTCTTGCAGCAAGCGCAACGTCGCCTGGTACGCCTCCTCGGTATTCCAACCCGAGGTATACATCAGGTCCTCATCAATCGGCAGACCCGCCCGCTGCAGGGCCTGGCGATAACCGGCCTGACGTACAGGGCCGATCTGGCCCGAGAATCCTGACACCAGCGTCACGATGCGCCGGTGTCCGAGCTGTATCAGGTGCTCGGTCGCCTGCCTCGCCCCATCCTGGTTATCGGAGGTCACATAGGTTGAACTCCTCCCCTGACTGAGGCTATCGATAAACACAGTCGGGATCTCTGCCTCCAGCAACGCTTTCACGCGCTCGTCGGCGGGATGCATCGCGATAGCCAGGGTACCGGCTACGTGGCGCATCTGTAGACTACGAATGTAGTTTTTCTGGGCATGAGATATAGAAGGGAGCAGCAGATCATATTGAGCGGCGGCGATTTCCTGCTCGACGTCCCGCAGCAGATCCAGATAGAAATAGTGCTGCGTCTTGCTGATGCTAGAGAGCACCGTCGATTTCTGGTCTCCATAGAACAGGCCGAGCGCAATCGTCCGTGAACGCTGTCGCACCAGGCTCTGAGCCACCATATCAGGCTCATAGCCGAGCGAAACAATCGCCTCCTGGATGCGCTTGCGCGCTTCCGCGCTGACACGTGGCGACCCGTTGAGCGCCCGCGAAACCGTAGCTCGCGATACGCCAGCCAGTCGGGCAACCTGCTCACTTGTAACCATGTTACTTCCCTCTTCCCAGGCTGTGTACACGTGTACATGTACACGTGTACACATAGAATGACATAAAAAAAGCCCCGCTGTCAACCCTTACGAGAAAAATCAAAAAAGTGAAGAAAAACACCAGTTCTGTCAGTTTCTTCTTTGAACGGACTGGCAGAACTGGTGAAGGCAGCAACACGATACCTGGTTCAGCAGAGCAGCTAATGGATACGGTGTCGCCCCATGCAGATAACTATAAAGCAAATTTATAAACAGCGTATACCTATATTTATGTATTTTTTTGAGCTATTTAATATTTTCCGGCACAGGCTGCAGCAAGCTGTCGTCAGCCGGTCGCAGCATCTCGGTGGTTGTAGGGAGGGCCGCCAGTTTTTCCAGCCAGGCGCTGATATAGAACCTCTTGAGCAACGTCTGGCTCATCTCAAAGGCGGGGCCGATGCCCAGAGCGAAGATCAACGTTCCCAGGCCAACGGTACCGCCCAATAAAAAGCCGATCAGCAACACGGTACACTCGATGGCGGTACGTACAATAGAGACGCGCAGCTTCGTCAGGACCTGCAATCGCAACATCAATCCATCGCGTGGACCGGCCCCCATGCGAGGAGCGATATAGAGCGCCGTTCCCATACCAATGATAGCCACCCCCAGCACATTAGCTGCCACCCGCACCGGCCAGGACGCATGCCCCAGGTCCGGAAGCCAGCCAAGCCAGATATTTAAATCAACAAATGCGCCGATCAAGAGCATATTAAGCACTGTACCGACGCCAGGAATCACCTTCAGGCACAGTCCCAGGATAATGATAGCGGCTCCGACCACAATGCTGGCCGTCCCAAAAGAAATGGGTGCATGAAAGCTAATGCCCTGGTGAAACACGTCCCAGGGGTCCAGGCCAAAATCGGAGCGATACAGAAACACAATGCCGGTCGAATAAAAAAACAGGCCAACAACCAGCACAACGAAGCGCACCAGGTACTGCCAGCAAAAAACTGTACGCCAGGAAAACCTATGCATGAACAAAATTCCTTTTTGATAATGGGGCTGCGTCAATATAAAAAAGCTTACACCTCAACTATAGAGAACGCCACACCACGATACAACAGCCAAACCCTGACACCAACAACAGCCAATTCAAAACCTTCCATTTTTTCGATATATAGATAATAATTGATATAATTGAGCAAATACTAAAGGAAGGTCGTTTTACAGATGTCAACAAAAATACGGGCCAACCTGAGCGGAGCACTCTATTCACTGATCCTGGTCATCCTGGCGATTGCCACAACCCTGATCGCTCTGTACGTTTCCAACAGCAGCTTCCACAGTCCCCTGATCAATGTCAGCACCTTTGCGGGAGCTATCCTAGCCACCATGCTGCATACATTTCTCTGGTTATTCGTCATCCTGAGTCCACGCAAGCCAACGCGCACCAGAGGAATCCTGATCGGACTCGGCACCGGTTTGTTGATCTATCCCATCATCACAAGCCTGCTGGCCGTGATCTTCGCGCGCCAGGGCAACATCCTCACCTGGGCCTGGGTAGCGCTGCTCATCCTGCTCTCCAGCGGCTGGCTGCTCGCCGTCATCTACGCCATTGTAGATTACATCCTGGTCTCGCGGCTCAAAAGAATCATGGAAAACGCGCAACCCACCATCATACCTGAAACCGCCGAACAAACCGAAACCCCCATCGAACCATAACCGCCCCCATATGTTCGGACCTCGCGTCCAGTTTGGATCTCGTCCGATTTGGATCTCGCATCCCGTTTCACGCCACGCGGGCATCCATATAATTTTTGAGGGCGGCCAGGATACGTTCATTCTCGGAACGAATCAGACGGAGCAGGATTGGTTGCAGCACAAAAAAAGAGGCCACGGGCGCGCAGGATAAGCTCACGCGTGACGCGTGTCCCCTGCTCGACCGGCTGCAGGGTATAGCGAATGGTGATCTCCAGTCCACCACCCCGCCGGGAATTGGTAAGCTGGCGGAACACGAGGCGCCTGGAAGGCTCCAGATCAACTACTTCGCCCTGCATCACGCTGGAGCGGCCATGATCAACGTAGGTGCTACCCACGCGGATAGGAGGATCAGATGTCAGCATGGTCTCCGCATATAGATTTGAGGAAGGCAGCCAGGATCGATAGCCCGGCAGATCCAGCAACGCCTGGTAAATAGCATCAGGCTGGCGCTGGATGATGGTTTGAAAGCGTAGTTTTGGCATTGATACTCTCGTCATTGTGGGGTACGTGAGCACCCCCGCACGGGCGTCCGCTGCGCGGCCGCACTGTTTTTTATGTTGTGGCATGAGGTGCGCATTCGCGCACCTCATGCCACAACATAACACTGACTCCTGAGCATCGCAGGCGCGAAGCCTCGTGCATATCGCAGGCGATGATCATGAGCGTCAGACACGCTCTAAACAGGATACGTGTAGGGTATAGGATTAGTTACGCCGCCGCACATCCCATTCAGGCATCTGCCAGGCCTGAGCTAGCTGGGTTGGACTGGCTGCCGACGCGGTGGGTTGAGGCAACGACTGCTGCAGCGACGGAATAGGGTCCGCGGTACAGACATTGGCGGGCTGGTTATTGGTAGCCTTACACACGGCCGCCGTAAGCATGTTGGCCGCTCCCACAATGCCACGCGAGATGTCGCTGTTGGGATCGGTGACCGCTGTGGCGATATCACTGTATGATTTGCCAGTCAGGACATTGTTCGAATAGTATGGGCCGACTGAAACGTATTGATTTCCAATCGACATAAATGGAATACCCTGCTGCTGTGCATAGGGAGGCCGCTCATACTGGTTGACGATCTGCTGATCGGCGGGTGTTAACGACTCCAACGGACCCGGATTAGGAGAGTTGTTATCCGCGGTCTCTCTTGACACAAAATCGATGTAGTTGCTATGGTAGGTTGCCTTATAGAAAGAAAAGGTCGGAACCTGGCCTTCCGCCGATAGAATCGGTGTCAGCGGGCTAAACGAGCCAAAGCGGCTGAGTGATGAAACAATCGCCCAACGCTGGGCCGCGCAATAAGGACAATATTCGCCACCCACATAAAAAACCTCGGGCTTGCCGCTGGGTCCCTTTAACACAGGAGCGTTCTTAACCGCGCTGATTTGACCATTAAAGGTTCCCTTATCCACACGCGCGAAAACGTCTGGCTTGATGCTGGAAATAGTCTTCAAAGCCGTATCGCTACCGACTTTTGACTGCTGAGCCTCGTAGTTGGCGATAAAGATAAAGGCACCCACGATCACAACTACCATGGCGATGATACCGCCAATCAGCCACCAGCTTGATCGATTCGATTTCTGCCTCTGCTGATTGCGACTACGCGACTGCTGAGCCGACCGAGATTGCGATGTCCGTTGCTGGCGCATCTGCTCACGACGTTTAGAGGCCGACGGGGACTGTTTCTGTTTAGCCATATATATTCCTTACATTAGAAAGACTTCTGCTGGTACACATGCAAATACCGATATACACATTACCGAACAATGCATATATTGCAATATACAGATTTTAACACAGAGAAAGGGGGCCATCACCAGGAATAGGAAGAAAGCCGCAAGCGGCGTCACGACTGGTGCTGAGCAGCCTCCCATTCCTCTCTGGTGAGACTCCAGTGCAACAAATTTCCATCCTGGTACAGGCGCTTCATTCCCACTTTTTCCAGCACGCGGATAGAACCCTGGTTATCGTAAAGGCAATCAGCAATCACCTTCTGTATATCGCCCCGCTCAAAGGCCCAGGCCACCAGGGCACGCGCCATCTCGCTCGCATAGCCCTGATTCTGGTAGGCGGGCAGGATATTATAGCCGATATCTACGGTCCCCTCTTTATCGGGGCCACCCTTCAGCCCCATAGCGCCAATCACCACGCGCTCCCCACCCTCCAATATGATAGCTCCATCCCAGGAGTCATGGCCGGGTTCGCGCATAAAACCATCAAGCAATAGTGGCAGCACCGGCTCAAAATCGGGGCCCGGCCAATCGGCGGGAACCCTCGCATTCAGGGCCTCGGCCATCTCTCGACGATCACGAAAAAAGCTCCTGATCAGCGACGCGGTCAAAGGTTCCAGAGATAAGCGTGACGATCGGACACGCATCATACAAATATATTCCTCTCAAATCTATCGATACAATCTGGCGGCACAAAGCCCGCCCCCTACAACGCCTGAAGTATACAATATCTCCCCTCACTCTGCACACCCAGCCAAGAAGTTAAAGGAGTTAATCAGGAGTTGGTGTGATCCCATGGCGGCGAATGCCGCCATGGGATCACACCAACTCCTGATTAAAACAGGTTCTAACTCCTTCATCTTTTTAGGGCTGGGGCAATGTCATGGGGGTGCGGATGCACCCCCATGACATTGCCCCAGCCCTTAAAAACCATGTGAGCGCCGTAGGCGCGTATAGTCAGGGGCCGAAGGCGCAAATCCTTCCAGCATTCAAACACAAGTTAAAAAGGGAGGATGAAAACGCATAAGGAGCGTTTTCATCCTCCCTTTTTAACTCCCCAACAATCCTTTGCGGTAGGCGGCGGGGGAGACGCCGGTGTGGCGGGCGAAGATGCGGGAGAAATAATGTCGGCTCCCGAAGCCCTGGTGGGCCGCGATCTGCTCAATGCTGGCATCGGTCAGCAGAAGCTGCTGCTCCGCGCGCTTGACGCGCTGCAGCTGGATATAGGCATTTGGCGTCTGGCCCACGCATTCGCGAAAGCGACGACTGAAATAATCCACGTTCATGTGACAGAGCGAGGCCAGGTCTTTGCACAGCAGAGATTCAGACAGGTGCGCATCAACGTATTCAATGGCGGGCCGCACCGGCTCCAGGGCGCTGGTCAGCTGGAAATAGCGCTGCAACGTCGCGGGCTCTATCTGCTGCAGATATTGCGTCAGCCCGGTATAGAGGATCGCCTTCAAACGAAACTCCAGCACCAATCCTTCCGGCTGCGCCGTCCTCATCTCCTGGATACAGCTATGCACCATCTGCTTTAACGGCGGAGAAGCGGGCAGGCAGATCGGGGTGGCAAAAATTTCACGATAAATGATCGGCGAGAGGCCTAACACATCAAAGTGCACAAAAAAATGCCTGAGGGTATGGGCCAGCTGGGTACTAAAGCGCACCTCGGCCGGTATCACATACAGGTGCTCACCCAGCAGAGGATAGGGCGTCCCTTGAAAATCGAGCTGCGCGCCATCGCGATCATTCATGTAAAAGCGCCAGAAGTGGCTCTGAACACGTGGCAACCGCCACCGGGCCGGTTGCAACATCAACACCTGATAATTAAGCAAACGAATATGAATCGTATCAGCCATCTGCTATCTACGTCCCCTCCTGGATAATTGATAGGTACCATTAAAAGTATACAAGCAAATAGGGATCAAGCGGGCCGAAAACACAGAAAGTCGGGATGAGACACAAAAAGTTCGGATCTCAGGATAGGATTTCGCAGCAGGAACAGGTATCTTAAAAGCAGATGAAGCCGCGCGGT
Source organism: Dictyobacter halimunensis (assembly GCF_036245075.1). Lineage (NCBI taxonomy): Bacteria > Bacillati > Chloroflexota > Ktedonobacteria > Ktedonobacterales > Dictyobacteraceae > Dictyobacter > Dictyobacter halimunensis. The sequence goes on along the minus strand of NZ_BSRI01000001.1, from coordinate 2,279,148 downwards.
ATTTAATACAGATTAGCAGAGTAAAAGTCAATATAATGAGGAGGTCTCGAAGATGAGTGAGCAGCGACAGCAGATACTCATACTCCATCTGGCGTCGTCCGACCTGGCATCTAAGACGGTTGCCTGGGCGCTTTATGACGGAGCCAGCGAGGAAGACGCGCTACCCATGCAATCCGGTGATGAGAAGGAGCCGCCGTATAATTCGGTCGTGGCCGCGATGCGCGCGGGCTGGAACGTAATCCAGCTGGCCACGCTACCACAGATCATCCCCGGCCATGAACATGAAAGCAGCTATCTCCCGTATGAATACGTTCTGGAACGAAAGGTGGCCATCAATGAGTAACGTAGAACGACATCATCTGCTGACGGCGGAACAAATGGCCCGCTTTGTCACCGACGGCTTTCTCATCGTTGAGAATATCGTTCCTCACGACCTGAACGCGGCGGTCCTGGAAGCCGAGCGCAGTTGGGATGGGCCGGGGTATAATTTCTGGCATCAGACCGAGGTGTTGCGCCAGGTCTTCGAGGAGCCGCAGGTCAAGGGGATCATCCAGAGCTTTGTGGGCGTCAACCCGGCCTATGATCATTCATTCCTGCATATCGTAAAGGCACGCCATCTCAAGGCCCAGGGGTGGCACGCGGACTCAATCATCGATGTGCGCCCATACGCGTTCGACGTGCAGGCCTTCTATTTTGCCCACGACGCGCCCGCCGAGATGGGGCCCACACTGGTCCTGCCGGGCTCGCACCTGCGCAAAACCAACACGGCCAGCATCGATCGCTACAAAAACATCATCGGGCAGCGCCAGCTCGAAGCGAAGGGCGGCACCATCGTCTTTATGCACCATGGCATCTGGCACTGCGCCCAGCCCAACCACACCGATCAGACCCGCTATGTCTTCAAGCTGCGCTTACGGCCAGGGCAGGTACAGCGTGGACTGTTCAACACCGACGACTATACCAGCCCCGATGTAGAACAGATCATCAGAAAAGGCAGCCAGGCATGGCAGGGCAATGAGGCGCGGCTCGAGCATATGCAGCGCGCCAAACTCTGGCGCTACGTCACTGGAGACGATAACATCGACGTCTCCTTCGAAAACGCCCTGACGCGCATGTCGATCCACTAGTAACGCCAGTTATCAAACGCAAAGAAAAAAAGGACCGGCGGGAGCCACAGCTCTTGCCGGTCCTTTTTATACACTCTATGAACGATGCTACAGGCCCAGATTCCATTTGGCTTCACCGGGATTGTCGGCAAACATGTTAAACGTGGGATCCCAGCTGAGGACCAGGTTATGATCATTGGTCGGTAACTCAAAAACCAGGTTGCCCTCCACAGATTTGCCGGGAGCGACATCGCCAAAGCTCAACTGGGTATCGTAATCCGTCGGCACGATATATGAGTGGGTCAGCGACCGGCCGTCCGAGGTCAATACCTTGAAGTCGAGGGGATTATAGTGTTGCTTCTCATTGGTGTTATTGACAATTTTGACATGCAGCTGCACAAACTGGTTGCCGGCCTTGGGCTTCGCATAATCGTCCCCCGGAATGATACGCACCTGCGACATCGTGCAATTCACGCCCTGCAAAGTAAGCGTCTTGCCGGAATCGCCACCACCTACAGGCTTAGAACCGCCATTATTTGAATCCGTGGTGGTAGGCGTGGCATCCGTAGCCGTCGTAGGAGTAGAGGTCGTGGAGGTCGTCGTAGCCGTCGATTTAGCGATATTAGTTATTGTATTCGAGAAGATCGCGCAGGATGCGATCAGGCCTACCAGCAGAACACCAACGATACCCAGGGTAACCCACAGCCAGGTGCGATTCTTCTTGGGAGCAGGCGGATAGCCGGGATATTGCGGCGCGCCTGGAGGGGGCGCGAAATTACCCGGTGCGGGATATCCTCCCTGATTTGGCTGTGCATTCGGCGTTGGATAGGGCGACTGGGGTGCATACGGTGACTGGGGTGCATACGGTGACTGCTGTAAATAATCGGGTGAACTATTTCCCGCCGTCGAGGGAGTCGGATAAGACGGCGAAGAATATCCCTGATTTCCCTGATATGGCGGTGAGGCCAGCTGGGTGGGATCATATGGGGGTGGCGCAGCTTGCGTCGGATCATACGGATACTGAGTATAGTTATTCGGCTGCTGCGGCTGCTCGGGATTTTGGCTCATAAGAAGGTTATAATCCTCTCCAATAATAACAAAGCAACATGACCATTGAATGGCACAACTATACATTGTCATGTTTCAATCAAATTGTAGTATAACTGAATGTAGCAATGAATACAAGCACATTACCAGTCATAGTCTACATAGCCATTACATCTTATCGCACTATACTAAACGTTGTTAAGGCTCATAATTTACACTTTACTATTCCTGGTGGGGTGGGATAAAATGGTAGCCACTACATAGTGAGGTGAACGTTTTGGTATCTGCTGAGACCTGGTGGGCGACCCTTTTTTCTATACTCTCAACCCTGGAGGGCATCGATGTTGACTATACATTGGTGGAATCTTCGGCCCTGTTCGCGCAGGGAGTTGTACCGGGGGCAGAGCAAGAGCAGGCGCTAAACGAGGCGCCCGACCACCTGGAGCTTTCGATTCAATGGGACCTGGCACAGCGGGTCGCCGAAACGTTCGGGGCGCGTGAGAAGTCGGGGCGCCAGAACGGCTATGAACGTCTCGCTCTCACGTACCAGGGACTCAAGCTCACATTCTATATTTATTTCAATACGGTGGTGGTCACCGATCCAAATCGTCTGCAGATAGAACACAAGGGCAGAGCAGTCTGGGTTAAAGCGCTAGATTATTATCTGCACGCATATCCGCAGGAGCATGCAGTGAACCGCGCCGTACAGAGCTATTTTCAGCATCTTCAGCAGCACAACAGCGAGCTCAATCAGCGGGCATGGAATCAGGCGGCCTACGATGCCTGGGTGCAACGCCATGGAGAGCCCGCTACGCACGCGGCGCGCATCCAGCAAGATCCACGGGCGCGGCTGGCCTCGCTCAACAGATATCTACCGCCGATCGAAGGCGCGAAGGTCATGAATCTACTCGGCTCGCATGGCAGCAAAGCGATCGCGCTGGCCCTGCTGGGAGCGCAGGTCACCATCGTAGACATATCGCAGGAGAACGCGCACTACGCGCGGGAGGTCGCCGCGGCCGCCGGGGTCCCGCTGCGCTACCTCGTCACAGACGTCCTCCAGCTATCCCCACAGGAACTGGATGGTAGCTATGACCTCGTCTTTATGGAGATGGGCATCCTACACTACTTTGTGGATCTCGCGCCCCTGGCCCACATCGTGCGGCAGCTCCTGCGTCCTGGCGGTTGCCTGATCCTGCAAGACTTTCATCCCGTCTCGACCAAGCTGATCAGCTCCAAAGGCAAGAAGCACAGGGTCAGCGGCAACTACTTCGATAAAAGCCTGCACGTCACCAACGTAGCCTTCAGCAAGCACCTGACCGAAAAAGACGCGACCGAAACCGGACGCGTCTACCAGCGCTACTGGAACTTAGGAGAGATCGTCACCGCCTTCGCGGCCACCGGACTTGTCATTCAACGCCTCGACGAAGAACCCAACACCAAAATCGACGACATCGGCATCCCCAAAACCTTCACCCTCACCGCCCGCGCGTAGGTTCGGCCCTTGCGGCCGATTTCCCCGTCCACGCACGATAATACCCGCCGAACGTGAAGTCAACACACATGGCATGTGTAAGGGACATGATTGGATAGGGAACGGAAAATCGGCCGCAAGGGCCGAACCTACGTTTGTTTCTTTTCTTGTTGCGCTCGTTATGTTGAAAGGATTGGGGCTTGCCTCCGCTTATCCCGCGTCCGATCATCCCCATCACGAACGCGCAAACAGATCCGGCCGCCGATGCGTAAGCGCGGGCAGCGTCTGGCGGGCAATTTGCAGGCGCTGTGGATCGAGATCGGCATAGAGCATGCATTCGTCCTCGGTGCCCTCCGCCAGCACCACGCCAAGGGGATCGACCAGAAGGGAGCGGCCCAGATAGTTATGTCCAACCTGGTCACAGGCAAACATATAGGCGGTATTTTCGATGGCTCGTGCCTTTACCAGGTGCTGCCAGTGCATCTCTTTTAAGGAGCCCACCACCCAGGCCGACGGCATCACAAAAAAGTCCACTCCCTGCTCGGCCTGGTGGCGCGCGATCTCGGGGAAGCGCAGCTCGTAGCACACAAACAGTCCCATGCGTCCAAAAGGTGTTTCCAGTGGTGTAAAGAGCTGCTCACCGGCCGCGAACACCTCCGACTCGCGAAAGCCAAACGCATCGTAGAGATGGGTCTTGCGATAAAAAGCGAGCAGGTCGCCAGAATCATCAATGACGACAGTGGTATTGTAAGTGCGATCAGCGACCCTGTGCGCCGTTTCTAGCATCCCACTGACCACCCAGATATTCGCCTGCGCGGCCGCCTGGCGCAGACCGGAGACATAGGGTCCATCCAACGGCTGCGAGACGCCGCGCGCATAGGCGGCATTGAAATTCTCTTTCGCCAGCAGGGCCATAAATATTTCTGGCAAAACGATCAGCTGCGCGCCCGCATCAGCTGCCTGCCTGATGGCCGCGCTGGCTCGGGCCAGATTCTGCTCGGGATCAGCCTGCGAAGCCAGCTGCGCAACGGCGATACGTGTAACCATCATTTCTCCTCATACGGGCCGTCCCACGAAAACAGGCCGGCCCGCGCGTCGCCCGGACTACTGCAAACGGGTCCAATCAAAGATGACACCCATCGCGGTCGCCCGTTCCTCATGCAACATGCGATACGCTTCAACGGCATCGCTGGGAGCGTACCGGTGAGTCACTAAATCATTGACACGCATATCACCACGTTCGACATAGTCAAAAAATAACTCGCCCATGCGCAGATGCGACCAGTAGGCATGGTTGGTCGAGGTGGCGGGAGGATTGCCATCGTGGGCGCCCACGATGGTCAGCCCATTCCTGATCACATCACCGGTGAGCTGCTGAGCCGCCGGCGTGCCGGTATCGCCCAGCAACACCACTCGGCCCAGGGGACGCGCCAGGCCCAGGGCCAGCGGAAATACAGGAGCCGCGCCCGTGACATCGTAGACCACGTTGACGCCCTGCCCCTCGGTCAGCGCCAGCACGTGCTCACGCGCCTCATCGGCACCCATCTTCAAAATAGTGGTTGCGCCGTGGCTACGCGCCATCTCCAGCCGCTTCTCGGCCACGTCGATGGCGATCACCTGCTGCGCTCCCAGCAATCGGGTATACTGCACGACCAACTGCCCAAGCAAACCCAGGCCAATCACCGCCACCGTATCACCCAGTTGATGCTGCGCCCTGCGCACGCCATTCTGCACAATCGTCGCCAGGTGAAACCAGGTGGCATCCTCGTCGGACACAGCGTCCGGAATGCGATACACCGGCTCATGTGCCGGCACCACCTTATACTGGTTATGGCTCTGCCTGATAGCGACGCGATCACCCTCATGCACGCGCCGCACATCTCTGCCCACCGCGGCCACCTGCCCCACCAGGCTATAGCCGGTATGAAATGGATACTTCACCCACTGATCCCAGTGCGTACCGGGATCAAACAGCCGTCCCAGGCAGATACCCTCGGTCCCCGTACTGATCAAAGATTTTGTAGCCCGCAACAAAAATTCATCCGGCCCCAACTCAGGCACAACTTCATCATACACCTCAACCTGATTTTTTCCTGTAAAGACAATGTTCTGTGATTGCACGCGACAGCTCCTGACTACCTCTCTATAACAACACTTTTATCCTTAATATCTATCAATATAACATATTTATGTGCTTAATATGGACTTTATCGTTTTGTAGGAATTGGTACAACCCAACGGTGAGTGCATTCGCACTCACCGTTGGGTTGTACCAATTCCTACAAAACTAAATAATATTTGAAATGTTTGGGCAATCCCAAAAATAAATACAACGTTGTATCGAATTTTTTAAATAATTATGTTACAATTAGCTCGACAGACGAAAACGCTCCTGATGGCAACAAACATAAAGAAATGTTTACAAATGGGGTAACCCGATCGGGAGCAGCGGTAAACGCTCATGAACGCTGGGTAGCTTATCTTTATCCTTGAGTACGTAAAGAGAAGCAATGAAAGTTCAGCCAATCATTGTGCCATTCGTGCAATGGTCACATTCGTCTTAAGGGGTGTCATATGCAGACTTTGCAGAATCTGAGCCAGTTATCCCATACGTCGATGACAACGTCTACAGTATGGATGCACGCTCAAACCTCTCCTCCATATGTATATCAGTTCCCGATCCTCTTCTTTTCTATCACTGACAAGCTTACGTGTTGCCTGCAATAAACGTTAATGCTCACCGGCTTGCACCTTTAAACGGTGCCATCTGAAGGGGCATAATGTCTATCGGACGAACAGTCAACATGACGAGGTTGTATATAACGCTGTGGTCCCAATCAACAATCGTAGACCCTCATTTACCTCAGGAAAGGAATCGACAATGACGTATGAGCCAGGCACGGAGTCAGAGAGAAGCTCCGGAGGGCGCATGAACCGGCGCGCCTTCCTCGAAAAATCTCTGGCGCTCGGCGTTGGTGGTAGCGCCGCGCTCTCACTATTGAGTGCCTGCGGCACCTCGGCCAGTGCCGCATCCGGCGTGACCTATTGGAACCTCTTTGGCGGCGGCGATGGCGCGCGCATGATCCAGATGCAGGATCTATTCACCAAAAACCATCCCACTATCCCGCTAAAGGCTGTAACCCTGTCATGGGGGCAACCTTACTACACGAAAGTCGCCATGTCGGCGGCTGGAGGTCGGGCGCCCGACGTGGGCATCTGCCACCTCTCACGACTCTCAACATTCGCCGCCATGAAGTTCCTGGACCCATTCGACCTTGATCTGCTGTCACAGGTAGGCATCAACCAGCAAGACTTCCTGCCCGCGGTCTGGCAGCGCGCGACCTACAATGGCAAGCTCTATGCCCTACCTCTGGACACGCACCCCTACGTGATGTACTACAACACCGATGTCTGTAAAAAAGCCGACCTGCTGGATGACAACGGCAACCTGAAGCCGCTACAGGGTCCGGATCAGTTGATCAGCGCCTTTAAGGCGGCGCAAAAGGTCACCGGCTTTACCGGCATCGCCTTCCTCGATTCCTGGCGACTCTTCGATTCGCTGTATGGTCAGCTGGGAGGCCAGATCCTGTCGCCGGATGCTAAAGAGATCGTGCTGGATGACGCCAAGGCAGAGCAAGCATTGAACTTTATGGCTGACCTGACCCAGAAGTCGAAGGTGATGCCGGCCAACATCGACTCGGTAGCCGTCTTCGGCAGCGGCAAATCAGGCTTCCTCTGGAACGGTGAATGGGAGGTCACAACCTTTATCACCCAGAAGACCCCCTTCAACATGATCCCCTTCCCCAATGTTTTCGGCAATACACGCGTCTGGGGTGACTCGCACTCCTTTATCTTGCCTCACCAGGCCTATCCCGACAAAGGTCGCCAGCGCGCCACCTACGAGTTTATGGCCAGCATGCTCAAAGAAGGTCAGATCTGGGCCGAGGGTGGGCATATCCCCGCTTATCTACCGGTCGCTACCAGCGACGCCTACAAGCAGCTCAAACCACAATCTAACTACGCCAACGCGGCGGCCGATGTCGTTGCCGACCCGGCGGCCTGGTTTAGTGGCGCGGGTTCCGACTTTGAAACCCAGGCCAATGGCGCCTTCCAGACCGTGCTGCTGGGTCAACTGACACCCCAGCAGGGAGTCCAGCAGTTCAAGAAGGCTATCCAAAAGCTCATCGACACACCATCGCCAATCTGATGCGCAAGCAAGTTTCTTTACTCAAAGAAAGGCATATCCATGTCTGAAATGCTTATTCAACAAGAGGCGGCCCAATCTGCCAGACAGGCTCGTACCGCGCCGCAGGGGAAGGTCAACTGGCGCACTCAATTGACGGGCTGGGGCTTTGTGCTCCCCTTCCTGATTGGCTATGCTATCTTCACGCTCTGGCCGGTCATCCTCGGCTTCCGTATGAGCTTCTACAACTGGAGCCTGAACGGCGTGACGCGTTTTCTGGGATTGGGCAACTATCAGGAATTGCTGAGCGATGCCGATTTCTGGAACTCACTCTGGCACACCATCTATTTCACCATTCTGAGTACACCGATTCTGGTGATTCTGGCCTTCTTCCTGGCCCTGCTGGCCAACCGGCAGATGCCCGGCCGCTGGATTTTCCGCACAGCATTCTTTATCCCGGTGGCCCTGCCAATCGCGGTAACCGCTATCATCTGGAACTGGCTCTATCAGCCTGGCTTTGGCCTGATCAATAACATGCTGGCCGGCATTGGCCTGGGACCCGTCGACTGGCTTAACGACGCCCACGTCGCCATGATCTCAATCGTCATTATGACCGTCTGGTGGACCGTGGGAAGCAATTTCCTTCTCTACCTGGCGGGCCTGCAACAGGTACCCGCAGAACTCTATGAAGCGGCCGCCATCGATGGCGCTGGCTCATGGGCTAAAACCATCTCGATCACCCTGCCGCAGTTGAGCCGCATCACGATGCTGGTAGTCATCCTACAGGTTATCGCCTCCCTGCAGGTCTTCGGTCAGATGTACCTGCTCACTGGCGGCGGACCTAACTTCGCCACGCGCTCCGTGGTGGAATACATGTATGAGACCGGCTTCTCATCCTTCCGCATGGGCTTTGCCTCGGCGGCATCCTATATTCTCTTTATCCTGATGCTGGTCATCACCGTCATGCAGTTCGTCTTTTTCCAGCGTCCACAGAGGAGGGCATAATGGCCACACAGAGCATCCAAAATACCGACGCAACAACGACCAAACGCCCGCTAAATCTGCCGCGCCAGGTCAGCAAATGGGGCGCCTTTGCCATCCTGCTCATCTTCGCGGTTATCTGGCTACTGCCGATCGCCTGGGTGCTGGACACCTCGTTTAAGCCCGAGGCCGAAACGACGATTCTACCGCTGACATGGCTCTCGTCGGCCTTCAATATCCAGGCATATATCAGCGTACTCTCGGCCAGCGATCTGCCGCGCTGGTACTTCAATAGCGTCTTTACCTCGGTCATCATCTCGGTGGCCGTCGTGCTGCTGGCCAGCATGGCCTCCTTCTCCATCTCGCGCATCCCCTTTAAGGGACGCTCGGTCGTCTTCTGGCTCATCCTCTGCGGACTGATGATTCCCGGACAGGTCCTGCTGGTCCCCCTGTTCTCGCTCATGCAGTCGTTCCAGATGATCGACACCTACTGGGGCATTATCCTGCCACAGATCTTCTCGCCGTTCGCGGTCTTTATCTTCAAGCAGTTCTTTGATGGTATCCCGCACGAATACGAGGAGGCGGCGCGCATGGACGGCGCCAGTCCCTGGCGCATCTACTGGCAGATCTGGATGCCGCTGGCGCGGCCGGCCATCGCCACCATCGCCATCTCAACCTTTGTGGCCGCCTGGAACAACTTCATCTGGCCCTTCCTGGTCGTCACCGGGACCGACATGATGACCGTTCCCGTGGGTCTGGCCACTGTCCAGACCTCCTACGGCATCCGCTACGCCCAGATCATGGCCTCCGCCATCCTGGGTGGCCTGCCAGCTGTCATCGTCTTCGTCATCTTCCAACGCCAGATCGTCGCCGGTCTCGCCGGTGGCCTGAAGGATTAAAAAACAACGACCAAAAGCAATGTGTAGCTCGTGTGGCGCCAGCGCCACACGAGCTACACATTGCTTTTGGTCGTTAGTCGTAAATAAGGAGGTTACGACACCAACGTATTATGATTATGCCAATTTTATGATGGTTGGCGTCATATAAGGAAACATTGGAAAGGTGGACAGGTATTGCCGCACCTGTTCTTCTGTGTCGCCGTTGACGATCAACCAGACCTGGGGACGCGAGACATCAGGCGAACTGATGTAGAGTTCGTGTATCAACCCCTGCGCTTTGCCTTCAGCTACATGCTGGCGCTCCCGTTGCACTAACTGTCCCAATTCGGCCTGTGAACCCTCTTTAAAAGTGATATCAATCATCCATTTCATGATATGGCTACTTCTCCAAAAGTGCTATGCGACATCAGCAAAAAGCAACAGGTCGGCCATGGTAAATTGTTGTGGCTCGGCGGACGGTAGTGTGGGGGTCCATTCTTCGGGAGCCTGCCAGTACGATGTGGGATCGTAGAGCATCAGACCCAGCAGAACTTCGGCGATGATACGTCCTCCAACCGGACCCATATACTGACCCTGATGATACACTTCTGCCTCTTTCAGCAGATAATACCAGAGGGGGGTCTCGCCTTGCCAGCCCAGATTGCTCAATCCTGCTTCCTGGGGTGTCAATGGGCGTACATTCATCAATCTAGCGACAGCTTCACCCGATGGCAGCTCCAGGGCCTCGCCACGTTCAAGGTCGCGATAAGCCAGCGACTTCTGCTCAGGGATATCCGTCTCACCCACCACGCGCACCGGCAGATCCAGCAAAGGATGCGCCATCCAGCTATCGATCCGTTTACTGGCCTGTGGAGCAGAGCGTCCAGGAATAGTAAAGTAATAGGACCACTCAAGGGTACGCACAGCTTCAACCGGGCAGGTGCCGGCACAATCAGGGAAAACCTGTCCGCTCGCTCCCCGGCTATTAAGCATGTAACGAGGACGAATCTGGCTATGACCAAAACGATAAGCCGCATCCGCGAACTCGACAGGGATGTAAACCTGCTGCTCCTCTTCGGCAGCGAAGAAGCGCGGCCCCACCTTCAGTATCTCTTCAACCAGTTCTTCGCCAACCGTCAGGGGAAGAAATTCATGTACGATCAGCCACTGATAGTGCCAGCGCACCAGGCGCCTGGCCTCCTCAAACACAGAGGCCGCTGGCGTTCCCTGCAGACGCAGATAGTCCACGACGCGATTGTGAAACTTGAGCAAAGCCAGGTGCAGTTGTGAAATAAACAGATGTACGTCATTGCGAGGATCTGCAACCAGCGCCCTTCCTTGCTGGTTACGCGGCACGTCATCAGAATTGCCAGCGTCATTGATGCCCAGCAAAAATTTATCGGGATCCTCTAGATCATAGAGAAAGGGATCACCCGATGGGCCGGCACCATAGACACACTCCAGGTCCAATCTTGGTTGACGGAAATTGCGCAATTCATTCAAACGGGCATGATGCAACAGGAGGCTACGATCCGCCGTAATGTCGTGAGCGATAAATTGACCAAGAAACGTAAAACCGGCCGGGATGCGAGGATTATCGGTCAGTGTGTCGCGATCGTCAGATGGGTGGGCAGCAAGATCCATGGCAGAATCGGCACGTCCCAATTTTAGCAAGAGAGCTTCATCGACAGTTAGAGACGGCAGGCTCGGAAACAAACGGCCATACTTACTCTGGGTACCTTCAACCGACTGAGCGTGGGGTGACAACGCACTCTTAAGGCGCGGGCTGATAACACAGCTATGAATATTCATACTGACTGAGCTTCCTTTCGCGGCGCTTTCTCTCGAAATAGCCCGCATACATCAGGTGGAACCCATAGATAAGACGCTCCACAGAGAAATTCGGATACATTGGATGAGGTATCTCTAAAATTCTCTATAGAACGTCGATATCCAGGCCGGTTATAATATATGTCAGTCAGGTAATATCACGCGTTTATGACATTAACGTCGGGCGATCTCTTTGTCGCGGATGCGCGGCAGATTATACCAGAGGTCGTCGCAGGCGCGCAGTTCCTCTTCATCCAGGGTCAGGCCGACGCCGCCCAGGCTGTCTTTGAGCTGATCGGGGCGGCTGGCACCGAGGATGGCCGAGGTAACAGCTGGCTGGGACAAGACCCAGGCCACGGCCACATGCGTCAGCGACTTGTTACGTCCCTTCATGAATTCGGCGAGCTGCCGCACCTGGTCGTGCAGCGTCTCGTTCCAGTAGCGACGACGATACAGATCGTTGGGATTCTGGGATTTAAAGCGTGTCCCCGACTCGGCCTCTGGTTTTTCCACATAGCGGCCGGTCAGGACGCCGGCGGCCAGCGGATTGTAGACGATGACGCCCACGCCATGCTCCTGGCACAGCGGCAACAGCTCATCTTCAATCATGCGGAAGGCTATGTTGTAGCGCGGCTGCACGCAGACGATACGCTCAAGCCCATTGACCTTACTAATCCACAGGGCATCGGCCAAGCGCCAGGCGGGAAAGTTCGAGCAGCCCACGTAGCGTACCTTACCGGCACGCACCAGGTCGTCCATCGCGCGCAGGGACTCCTCGATCGGGGTCTGCGCATCAAACTGGTGCATCTGGTAGAGATCGATATAGTCGGTCTTCAGGCGCTTCAGGCTGGCCTCGCAGGCCGCGATGATATGGCGGCGGCTCAACCCCTGATCGTTGGGGTTAGACCCCATCTTACCGAAGCACTTGGTCGCCAGCACGATGCGATCGCGCGCGTTGCGCTCGCGCAGCCAGTTCCCCACAATCTCCTCAGTCGTGCCTGTCAACGCCTTCTCGCCACCAGGATAGACATCGGCCGTATCAAAAAAATTGATGCCGCCCTGCTCGGCCGTATCCATAATCTCAAACGCCCTCGCCTCGTCCGCCTGATTGCCAAATGTCATCGTGCCCAGGCAAACCTCGCTCACCTTCAGACCCGTACCACCGAGACGCTTAATCTGCATAGCTCGCACTCCTTCGTTTGAAATATCACTTTATATAGAAGATAGCCAGCCCACAACAATGGGCGCTATGTTATCTTATCACGAACCAGCCCGCATATACGTATTAGCCCACCATCACAATCTCAACCATTATCTCTATGCTTCCTCAAGTATAAAAATCAGGTCCAGAGCAATTATGATAACTATGTGTAAAAATATTTACATATATTTGCAGCAAAAACCGCTTGCCTATAAATAAAATTTATCTTCATTAAATATTAATGCGTACAAAACATTAATGACATAACATGGCACAATCAATATAATTGACAATTACATATATTTTAATGTATCTTAAAAGAAGAGATTACTAGCCGTTTTTCAGTTTACCAATAGAAAAACATTGGAGGTCTTCGATGCAAGCACCATACGCACCCCAGGCTGTCTCTCAAGAGCGCGTTGGCGTGGGACCACGCTTCCTTGCCGTACTCATTGATGGAATTCTTATCGGCATTGTTACCGCCCTCATTACGGCGATTCTAGGTACAAAACAAGCTGTACTAGGGATTAGTGTAAGCGGAATTATCTACATTCTCTATTTCCTTATCCTGGAAGCGACTATGGGGGGCGCTACACTGGGTAAGAAAATACTCGGCCTGCGCGTTGTGCGCGAAGATGGCGCGCCCATTAGCTGGAATGAATCAATCATCCGCAACCTAGTACGCATAATTGATCTACTGCCAACTGCTTATATCATAGGTGCGATTGTAATCTGGACCTCTTCACAAAAACAGCGTCTGGGTGACAAAATTGCTCACACAGTGGTTGTCAGAAGCCGCTAGCCAACGCGCAATGCTAAAATTTCAACAAAAAGGGTGGCCGTGTTTTTTCCCGGCCACCTTTTTCTATATATTCATATTGACCCGTCTATTTGTGACAACGTAGCGTTTCTACCCTCTCACCTGCCTCCTCTCAACGATTCACACCATTCAAATTGATATATTTCAATTCTTGACTTCGTATTCACTGTGACCTACAATAATGCTGCAAATTCAGCATCATAGTCTTTGAGAGGAAAATGCTTGTGGGCAACAATGACATTGTCAAAATACTCTTCCTGGCTGCCTCCCCAAAAGAAACAAAACGATTACAGTTAGACCTTGAGAATCGATCCATCAAAGAATTTATTCAGCGCTCTACGTACCGTGAGAATTTTAAAATAGAGAGCGAGTGGGCAGTTAGAGATAGCGATTTGCTCTATCTTATGAATATGCATCACCCTCAAATTGTGCATTTTAGCGGTCATGGTACAAGTACAGGTGAATTAATTTTAGAAGGGCAAGATCGATCCCTCAGACCTGTCGCGGGAGAATCACTACAATCTCTCATGCGTATATTTAAAAATGATGCCAGACTTGTTGTTTTAAACGCTTGTAATTCATCAATACAGGCAGAAATGATTGCGCAAGAAGTAGATTTCGTAATTGGGATGGAAGATCTCATCGGAGATGGAGCGGCCATAAATTTTATTTCGGCTTTTTATCAGGCATTAGCTTTTGGCAATTCTATTCAAAATTCATTTGAACAGGGAATCGCTCAACTTCAAATCAAAAATATCCCAGCCGCGCATATTCCTCAGCTTTTTGTGCGCCCAGGTTTGGACGCCAACCAGGCAGATTGGCGTTATCTCATAGCCCCAACCACCCCATCTTCGCAACAAAAAACGCAAAGATCCTCGGCAACAGGTTCATCCACATCAAACACTACCAAAGAACCCGTTTCGATTGTTATATCTTACGCTCCCGAAGATGAAAAATTCAGAGCGAGCCTGGAAAAACACTTCACGACCATGAGAAGAAATGGTGACATTACAATCTGGCATGCTAATAGTACAGCAGCCGGAGATGACATCATTGAGAAAGTACATTATTTGAATAGTGCAGACATTGTCCTACTACTAGTTAGTAAAGATTTCCTTTCTTCAGATAGTATTTACGAGAATGAAATTCGGCCAGCTATAGATAGGCGTGAGAAGGGCTTGAGTCGCGTTATCCCAATCATTGTCTCTGAAACCGCTGATTGGGACAAAGATAAGCTCTTTGGAAACCTTTTTGCATTGCCACGCCAGAAGAAACCAGTATCAGCATGGAAAGATGAAGATAGTGCGATGGTGTCCATTGTACAAGACGTGCGAAACGTAATTAATGATATACGAGAGCGGCATGCGTAAACCTGAGGGAACGTTTCAGGATAACTCGAAATCGGCCCCATGCGAAACGTCTCCTCAACACGATTTTGTCTCCGTAGGCAGCATAGGCCTGCGGCCCATTAAACACGCTTAATTCATGAACAAGCAGCAGGCCTATGCCGCCTACGGGGAACGCGATCGTCGAAAGCCCCCGTTCGCGTATGGGGGGCGAAATTTTGGAAAACCCGCATGCCCATACGTGGGACGGTTAGCGATCCTCTTCCGGGGGTGTTGCCGAGCTTTCGTGGTTGACTGGAAATGTTTTTTTGAATTGGTTGGCCAGGGAGGCGAGATCATCCTCGCTCCAGGCCACGACCTCGACGTCAGACTGGCGTACCCCTTGATAATTTGATGGATCATCAACCCACCTTACGTTAAATGCTTCCCCTTGATGCCGCTCAGAACAATGAGCCTGATAGAGATCATGCTGCTCTTGCGAGGTCACACCAATATCGTGTTGAGCGTCTTCCGCTTTCATTGAGATATGCCGGAGCAGGCGCGTCCCGCATTGACAGGTAACGGTGACTTCCCAGCCGCCGGTTGGGGCCGGCCCTTCTAGAAAACCATAAATTGTGATCACTAACGGCTCCTTTTTTTGCTCGGTGACGGGTTCGATTTGACCATATCATACCAGGTGGATACAATAGATAGCTGTATGCCTATAAACAGATAGTATAAGCATGGATAGGATAGATACAATTTTATGACCAACACCATTGATAAATTGGCCTGGATACATATTGACGATAAGCGCCTGCTGGCAACACGTTCAAAGGGGAAGGATCTGTTTTATTTGCCGGGTGGGAAACGTGAGCCGGGTGAAACTGATCGGGCGGCCCTGGTACGTGAGGTGCGAGAGGAATTGAGCGTAGACTTAGAACCTGAGACAGTCAGCTACCTTGATACCTTCACGGCACAGGCCCATGGGAAAGCTGAGGGAACGATCGTCATCTCTACCTGCTATCAGGCTGACTACACGGGTCAGTTACAGGCCGCCAACGAGATCGAGGAGGTAGCATTGCTGAGCTACCAGGAGCGCGATCGCTGCTCAAACGTGTTACAGATAGTAATGGATGCCCTGAAAAACCGGGGAATGATCGCGTAAGTTGCGTAATAAGACGACCAGTCCTCAATTCAAAATTCACACAGAACAGGGATTATCGTTTATATGGATAAAGCTACATCCGCAGATCAGTCAGAAATTGTGTTAGAGACCAGAAATTTAAGGCGCGTGGTGGATAAGGATAAAGTTATCATCAACGACATCTCACTGGCGGTGCGCAAGGGTGAGACGCTGGCGATCGTGGGACCATCAGGCTCGGGCAAATCGTCGTTCCTGCGTCTGCTCAATCGGCTGGATGAGCCGACCAGCGGCACCGTTTTGCTGAATGGGGTTGACTACACCACCATCTCCCCACGTACCCTGCGCCGCAAGGTCGGGATGGTCATGCAGTCGGCCTATCTCTTTCCGGGCACGGTGGCCGAAAATATCAGCTTCGGCCCGCGCTCACGCGGCGAGCAAGTCTCCAGTGAACGGATCGAAGAGTTGCTCGAACACGTGCAGTTGGCGGGCTACCAGCAACGCGACATCAGTGGGCTCTCGGGTGGTGAGGCGCAGCGCGTCTCGCTGGCGCGCACGCTGGTCAACGATCCCGAGGTACTGCTGCTGGACGAGCCGACCTCGGCCCTGGATGAGACCACGCGCGCGGGCGTTGAAGAGCTGATCAACACGATCATGCACAGCCAGGGTCTGACCAACATCATCGTCACTCACGACATGGCCCAGGCCACACGCATGGCCGATCGCATCGCCGTCATCCAGGCGGCCCGGCTAAAACGCATCGGGACGGCAGAAGAGGTGCTCAATGAACCTATTGCGTAACATGCTCATATCGCTGACCACGCCCCAGGTCATCAACGGTCTGCTCCAGATCGCGGCCGCCACCGTGCTGGTCCTGGCGGTCGTAGTGATCGCCCAGTTTAACAAGGTCAAGCTCGCCACAGAGACCGTCACCTCGATGGTGCGCGGCCTCATCCAGATCCTGATCGTGGGCCTCATCCTGGTCATGATCATTAACGCATCGATCATCTTCGGCTACCTGGTACTGGCCATGATGATCGTCTTCGCCGCCGTCCTCTCCCAGCGGCGCGCCAAAGGTCTGCCGGGCGCGTTCAAGATCTCGCTGCTCGCCATCGGGATAGGCTCCGGCATTACCGTCGTGATTATGGCACTGGTAGGAGTGATCGAGCCCAGGATTGCCACCCTCATCCCCGTTGGCAGCATGATCATCTCCAGTTCCATGCGCACCAACTCGCTGGCTCTCAACCGCTTTCGCGCCGAGATCGAAGCGCACACCGGTCAGATCGAAGCGGGACTCTCCCTGGGCGCGCCTCCGAACATGGTCATCGCAAGCTATATGAACAACACCGTCTATGCCAGCATCATCCCGGCGGTCGACACCATGCGCTCGCTGGGCATCGTCTTCATCCCAGGACTGGCCAGCGGCATGCTCCTGGCGGGCGCCAACCCGATCTATGCCGCCGAATACCAGTTCGCCGCCATCGCCATGCTCTTTGCCGCCAGCACCCTCACCGGACTCCTCGGCGGGCTGCTGCTACGCACAACCATCTTCTCCCCCGCCGAACAGCTCACCCTCCGCCCCCAGATGTGAAATCGGACGCGAGGTCCGAACCTATGCGCGCCATGCCCTCCATAGGTTCGGACCTCGCGTCCGATTATACGTACCGGTCGAGCCACGCCAGTAGGCGTTTATAATAATCACGGTTATGCTCGGGCTCGCTCAGGCCATGGCCCTCGCGGGGATAGATGACGCATTCAACCGGGATCGAGACCTCACGCAGGGCGCGATAGAACGCATAGGCCTGAGCGACCGGGACAGCAGGATCATTCTCTCCATGGACGATCAGGGTGGGTGTCGTTACCTTGCCAGCATAGGTCAGCGGCGAGCAGCGCCGATAGGCATCTGGATTCTCCAGAGGATTGGCCTTGAGCAGGCGCACATCGGCGTCTGCGATGTTGGTCTGCGCGTGCATGTTGTGCCAGTCAGTGATACCAGCACCGACCATCGCGGCCTTAAAGCGTCCCGTCTGCGTGATGGCCCAGGCGGTCAGGAAGCCACCATTGCTCCAGCCACCGATGGCGATCCTGCTGGCATCCACCAGGCCCTGCTCGATCAGGAAATCGACGCCGTGCATGATGTCCTGGAAGTCTTTGCCGCCCATGTCACCCAGCACCGCATCGGCGAAAGCGACGCCACGCCCCCAGCTACCACGCATATTCGGCCGTAGCACCGCGTAACCGGCCGAGGCAAGAATCTGGGCGGAAGGGTACCAGCTATCCAGCGAGGCGCCCGAGGGTCCGCCATGTACATCAACATACAATGGAGGCAGGCCGTCACCCTGATAATTGAGAGGTGGAGTGAACAGGGCATCGATCAGCCACGCATCCGCGCCTGGATAGCGCAAGCGCCGGTTGGGTGAGAGCGCGAACGACTCTTCAGCCAGCACATTCAAACGCGAGAGCCGCCGCCAGTGCATCCCCTCTCTGTGCGCATCAGAGAGCACCAGTTCACCATGCCACACATCTGGTGGCTGCTGAGAGGTCGAGTGCACCGTCACACACTGACCTAGATCGGTCGTGACAGAGAGGCGGGCCTCATAAACATCGACCGCGAAATCTGGATCCAACATGGTAATTGTCCCATCCTGAGCATGCACAATCCCTAGCTGGCAGGTTACACCATGCAGGGCCAGGAAGAGCAGGCGCTCACCATCAGGCAACCAGCGACACCAGTTGGGGCTGGCATCGATGCCCGGCGTGAGGTTGCGCGGCTCACCACCCACGGCGGGCACAACATAGATATCGCCCCCGCCCTGATCAGGATCGCTCCATTCGCCAGAGATATAGGCGATCTGCTGGCTATCGGGTGACCAGGCAAGGGAGCTCGCCTGGCGCATCAACTGCGTAATCTGCCCGACCATGCCGCCCAGCGTTGACACGATGCCGACCTGACCGTTATACCAATCGGTCTCATCCGAGCCGTACGAGAAATACAGCGCGAACGACTGGCCAGCGGGCGACCAGCGATATTCCCACACGGTAACCCCATCGGGCGTCACCGGAGCGGGCTGGTCGCTCTCCACCTGGACCGTCCACAGGCGGCGAACAGGTCCAGGCCCCAGCACGATCGGATCGCTGGTCTTCTCCTGCTGATCCTGAGAGATAAAGGCCAGCCGCTTCCCATCCGGTGACCAGGAGATGTCGCTCACGCCGCCAGGCAGCGTACAGACGCGCCTGGAGTGTTCACTATCCAGCGAACGCACAAACAGCTGAAACTTCCCATTCTCTTCCCCCACAAAAGCCAGTTGCGTTCCATCAGGCGACCAGCGCGGCTCTCGCTCATTGCGCTCCTCGCGCGTCCACTGACGCGGCTCCGCATCCGACGTATTCGTCAGCCAGATACGGCGGCGCCATTTGGTGGAATCGGGCTCACGCATCATCACCACAAAAGCCGCCTGCTTCCCATCGGGAGAGATCACGGGATCGGAGGGATAACGCAGATGAAGATAATTTTCATACGTCACAGGCACGCGCGGAGTAGATTGATAAAATTCAGGCATCAAGGATAATCCTTTCCATGTATGCGGTCAGCTACGTGCGGCGATATAGATATTTATTTTACTGGGCTGTGGACTCGAGCGCGGCTATATAACCTTCGGACTCTTTAGCGACGTGCAGGACCCAGAACAGCTCGCGTACCGTATGCGTACGCGCGAAAGCATGCCATCCTTTTTCGCTGCCTACGATGGTCGAACTTGGCAACCATTCAAAGGCAGCATACTCACGTTGACGCGCAAATTCCAGCAACGCTCCACGCACATGACATTCTTCACAATTTCCACAGGTACAGATTTTCATAAATACAGGCAACCTTTACATAATATTTTTGTTCACCATCAAAAGTCTATCATGCCAATAACGATAAAGAAAACCTCTCAGGACCGATGTACGCGCACAAAACAAGCCGGGGCACGCCTGCCACTTACGGATTTACACGCACAAAACAAGCGGTCTTGGAGGCAAGGCCGCTTGTTTTGTGCGTGATATGTGGATGTTTATCTGGGCATGATACTGGCGTCTTCAGATCCCGCAGGCGAGGAAAGCTCTTCCGCCTGAGGGGCCCGCTTCTGGCGCGCCCGGACATAGAAGTACACGACCAGCGCGGCGATAATTGGCGGCGCCATCATCAACACATAGCGGATCGCCAGTTGGTAGCCGGAGACGTGGAAGAAGGCCAGATTCATGTACGTGATAACAGCACTGGCCGAGAAAACGAAGCAGAAAGCCACCAGCGCGCGTGTGAAGCGGCCCATTGAAAAGGCCAGCATGATGGGGGCCAGCGCGACCAGCCAGACAACGTACCAGGAATAGAACCAGGGGGTAACCACCAGGATAATTGTCATGGTTGTCAGACTACCAACCACCAGCGTGCGCATCGAGGGTGAACGCCAGGTATACCAGGCTCCTACCAGCACAGCCACGCCCATCGCCAGGATATCAACTTTGCTCCAGAAGCCACGATTGGCCAACGCGTGGGCGACAAAGGTAACCACCGGAATTGAGGTATGCGGGTGGACGAAAAGCCAGTTCATCGCCACGCGCATCAAAGAGTTTTGAGCGCCACTGGAGGACGGCGGCGTACCAAAGCTACGCACGATCTCGCCCGGTCCATGACCGATCCAGAACGGTAAATATGCTACCAGTGTAATCGCCACGAAGAGTCCCCCCGCGATGGCGACATTTTTGAGGGCGGCCCCCCAGGGCAGATCCCGCGTCAGCTTGCGTGGGGCGCCCAATGTTTGCGCCGCCAGCACAAACAGGAAAAAAATGATCACCGGGATCGAGGTAAACTTGACCAGCACCGCCAGCGTCAACATCACCAGCGCCGGCCAATAGTTTTTCAGACGCGTAAAGCCGAGCTGATTGGCGCGAAAGCAAAGGGCGAAGCCATACAGCAGCAGCGTACTCATAAAGACATCGTTATGGGCCCCCAGCGGCCCCTCGAACAGCATCAAAGGATTTAACGCGTAGAGGAACATACCCAGCGTCACGGTACGCTCCGAGCGGCCATTCATCCGCAGGATGCGCCCGATCAGCAGCACATTCAACACATGGCAGAGCAGTCCCAGGCCGCGATAGATATAAAAGTACGGCAGGGGATTATCACCGAAGATAAGCGAGAGCAGGCCAGACAGGTAGACCCATACAGGTCCATAGGCGGATGGGGCATCGCTCCAGCCATCGATGTGCGTCAGCAGATCATTGTAAGCGACCTGCCTGGGAGTAGAAAAATAGGGATTGGCTCCATGCGCCCCCACCAGATTGCCATAGTCGGCATACACAAAAAGATCTTTGGAAGCCATGCCCGGCGTCAGCACAAAAATCACGCCCGCGATAATAGTGCCGATCCACATCCAGCGGCGCACAATCCGCATCTGCTCATCGCTCACGCGCCGAGCAATAAAATAGGCGGCCAGCGTATAAATGACAAAGGCCAGCCCCAGCAACACCAATACCTCAAGGTTGCCCGTCAGATAGATCGCTACATTGTCCGCGTGCGAAAAATGCATCGGCAGCCAACGGCCCCAGCCGGTCAAAAACGGCATCGCAGGCGGCGTAAAGTTCCGAGGAGTCGCGATATCCTCGGTCAAACTGGTATAGCCGACATTCTTCAGACGAGCGATAGGCGTGGTGGTTAACAAAATGCATACGACGAAAGCCAGAACACAAAAAATTATAAGCCATGGCCGAGCATTTTTTTGATCCGCTACCTGATCAGGTGTTGATCGCCCTGTTTCTATCGTTTTACTCATAAATTATTCTACACTCAATATGTCTGCATTTTCAGATGCTCGCAATCCGGGTTACATAAACGCTACACTTGTCTAATACGATAAAGTATTACAGAGGTAACCGCTTTATGCACAAAGGTACCAGCACAATCAGTGCTCCTTATATATCTGAATCGACGGCTGCAGGTGTTATATCCAGCAGGCATTGCTGGTAGCAATATCCAGCAGCAGCATGCACCGATGACAATAAAATGAAGCTACCAGTCTCCACCGTCCAGACCATGTCACAACCATAACATAAATACCCTGCTATGTACATAGAAGGTACCAATTTTATAATACCAGGAGGTAGTACAACACAACGGGCGGGTGCATCCGCCCGTTGTGTTGTACTACCTCCTGGTATTATAATAAGTTATCTTAGCCATTTCGCTGTGCACAATAAGCTCACTTGTGATAACATTGTACGCATTCAAATAATGAGGTATAAACGTGACCGCACGCATTCTTGTCATAGAAGACGAACCAGATATTTTAGAGCTCTACCGCTTGCTCCTTGAGGGCGAAGGGTATGAAATATATGCAACCGATACTGTCTACAAAGATCTGACTGAAGTAGAGCGTATGCAACCGCAATTAATTATGCTAGATTTAATGATTGGGTTCAAGCAAGAAGGATGGAAATTCTTAGAATCACTACAAAAAGACACCAGGACCGCCTCCATTCCACTCCTGCTATGCACGGCTGCGGAGCATGAATTGAGAGATAAGATTGACGCGCTAAAAACGCCGACCATCGACATCGTATTCAAACCGTTCGATGTCGAGGATCTCTTAAGGGTGGTAAAAAAGTTGCTCGCCATCTCTCCCATCAAAACTTCCTGAGCAACAAACCCAGCAGACACCTTTTCCGGTACCCTTACACGTTGCCGGCGAAGCAGTGGCTTTTTTGATTTATGAACTGAAGCGTATCCGGGAGGAGATTTGTGCCTCATCTTGAGCTACAGAAAACCGAAGACACAAAAAATACGCAAACAACGATAGTCATTGTCGAGGACGATAATTCGATTGGCTTATTCCTCACCCTGGCCTTTTCCGAGGAGACACCGTATCGCTCAATTCTTGTCCCCACAGCCGAACGGGCGCTGAAGGTCATTGAATCCGTCAAGCCAGACCTGTTCATCCTGGACTATCAACTTCCTGAAATGGATGGCTTGCGGCTCTGTCATGAACTTCGCATGCAACAGGATTTCTGCGAGACCCCCATTATACTGATGAGTGCGAATCTGCCACACGGCGAATTTGCACAACTCAAGGTAATCGGGGTCGCCAAACCATTCGATCTCGACGAGTTACTGGATACTGTCAATCAACTTCTCGATCAGTAACAACATAAAAGCACGCACCATGGTATCGGTGTGAAAAAGGAAAGAGCTTTTCTTGCTTCGCTAGCCAGAAAGGAAATACAGATGCACAGCGCAAACAAGGCTGCGGTCATGGTCATTGAAGATAATACGTATGACTTTGAAATTTTGCAGTGGGCATTCACTAAATCAGGCAATCAAACACCCCTGCAACACTTCAGGAATGGGACACAGGCTCTGGACTTCCTACATTCCATTAGCAGCCAGCCAGAACAGTTCGCACAGCCAGCCGTTATCCTGCTTGACCTGACACTACAGGATATGGACGGCCTAGAGATCCTGTACGAGATCAAGTCTGATGAGCGTTTGAAACACATTCCCGTCATTATCTGGACGTCTTCAGGCAACGACGACAGGATCACCGATTGCTTCCAGCAGGGCGCGAATAGTTATATGATCAAGCCAACCAAGCGAGAGAACTTTTTACAGAACGCCCAATTTCTACAGGCTTACTGCAATCAAACTCAAAACAAGGCATCTACACCCCAATCCTGAGGAGAATTTATTTTTCTCCTCTTATATGCATGGTATTGCAATAAACTGGCTTCAGAACTGATGGTAGCCATCTCTGCCCTCTCAGGCTAAATTGTGAAGTAGTTCACATTATAAGTCTGCCGTATTGACCAGCAGGTATTTTGCATGTAATATATTCATCAACAGCATAAAGTGCCTATCACTCGTGTGAGCAGAGGTGAAGAACACATACGCGAGACCCTGGCTCTACAGGCTTACCTGATCTGGAGGTACACGTTGGCTCAAGCGTCCTATCTGACAGAAGCAACCATTACGCTGGTATCAATCAGCCTTATCTATATTGCCCTGTTCCTGTGCGGTCTGGTCGTTTTTCTGCTCACGCTCATCATATTCCAATGGATCGGGAGCAAGCAGTGTGCAGTCTGTTTAAAACGCTTGCGTCGCAGCGATAATTACTGCCACTACTGCGGGACCGCGACCCATGCGGTCTTCACGCCCGCTCCGCCGACCGTCTACAGTGGTCCTCCAGCAAATATCAGGCAGCAGGCGCTCCCTTCAACATCCACCGTCTATAGCGGTCCTCCAGCAAATATCAGGCAGCAGGCGCTCCCTTCAACATCCACCGTCTATAGCGGTCCTCCAGCAAATATCAGGCAACAGGCGCTCCCTTCAACGTCCACCGTCTATCGGCCACCTGCCGCATGGCCAGCGGCCAGTCGGCCCCCTATCAGCCGGCCACCAATCGTTAACGTTCCCATGCTAGCGGCCCCGCGGGTCAGATATACCACAGACAGCTACAACACCATCGATGATCCCGACTATCTCTGTCCCACTTGCCATGGTCCCCTCCACTTAAGCGACACCTTCTGCGGCAGCTGCGGAGGTCGCCTGGTCCCCACAGTCCACCAGATACGCTCATAAAGTATTTTTGGTTCATTCTTGATGATTTAGCATGTGTTTAGACTTTTAAATCGTCTAAATAAATGAGGGCGGATGTGTATAAAACTATTATATGGAATGTACCGCTCGTCTTGCTATATGGGAAGATGGTAAGGGAAAATGATGAATCAAATACATATGACATTCAGGGAAGCCCGCTTGCGGCACAATATTACGCTCAACCTGTTGATTAAAGATACAAACATTGATCCACGAGCTGTCATCCTGCTGGATCAGCAGAATCAGGGAACTCCTGAGCATGTCGACCGGCTGCTGGCATCTCTTTCACGCCTATCGGGTATAGAATATTCCCGGCGCATAAAAAATATCCACGCGATCACGTTCAAGCTCCATCCAGATTACGAAAGCGTCACGCCAGATCAGCTTGCAGCGGAGCTGAAACGCGCCGGTGATGAGTAGCTGAACCCCATTGCCCCCGCTATAGTTATACAGCTACTATCATCAGGGGGAAATGTGATAGCCCCCGCACGCGCGTCCGCTGCGCGGCCGCATTGGTTTTTATATGAGTGCATGGGGTGCGCGAATGCGCACCCCATGCACTCATATAAAATTGATACGTGAGCTACGCAGATGCGGAGCCTCATGCAGGCCACATGAGATGAACACGAGAGTAAGACCCATCCTTATGAATGTGGCTGTGCGGGCGGTGTGGGTCTGGAGGTAGCCAGCAGCGGCGAGACGAAGCGCCCGATCGCTACGCGATACCTCCTGATCAACCAGGCAATGATCACGGCCGGAACCACATAGATGCTGAACGCCAGCAACCATATCAGGAACGTTAGCAGGGCGCGTCCGAAGCTGAGCGAGGCCGCGAAAGCCCCACCGAAAGCGCTGCTGAACGACCAGCCGGTATCGGTCTGTGGAGCCGGTGCGGGCACATTGGGGATGATCGGTTGCAGGTAGAGGTTAACGGTATAGAAGGTCACCTGGCCGGAGAGCAATTTCAGGTGCGCCTCGGACGTCTCGATATTGCTCTCTACCTCGGTTAACTTCTGATCGATCGTCACAATATCGCCAACCGCCTGTGCATGACTTAACAGGGTCAGCAGGCGCGTCTGCTCTCCTTTATAATTCTTGATGCGTGACTGCGTATCGACATAGTCATTTGACACATCCTGCACCGTCTCTTTAAATGCAACCAGTTTCCCCCCGGTTGAGCCCTGCACATTATAGTCGCGCAGGTAGTTGTAGATCTGTGGATACATGGTGGCCTGGACCGAAAAGGTGAGCGAGACATTATAGTATTTGTCGCCAACCTGGGTATAATCGGCACCAGCTGAACTGGAACGCGGATCGGTAGCCGATATCCAGGCCTGGATATCGCTGGCGACTTTGCGCGTATCCTTTACCTGCATAGTCACATTCAACGTTTTAATCAGGTATTGAGGACCCGCATCCGCCGTAGAGCTTCCCGCTGTGCTCTTTTGATTGGAAGCTGTCGAAGAGGAAGAACTAGAATTGCTGGCACCATTGCTTCCGGTGGTATTAGGTGCCTGGTGAACAGACGAATTTTGAGCCGGCACCGAGTTGGAAGTGCCGCTACTTGCGGCACCTGAACTGCAAGCGACCAGCAAAGCAGCCAACAGCAGGGCACAACCAGACAGCCACAATCTTTGATAAGATACCCATATGCGCAGCATAGATCCGCTCCTTTAGAGGATATAAATTGTTCGGGGTAAGCAAAACAATCATCACGTATTTTTAAAGTATTGTTCACTCAGCACATGTAATGAACACACATAAAACTTACTCTACAGGAGTAGACGCCGCAGAACTGCTACAAGTTCCCGCCGAAGGGATTCAAAAAGATTCGGGACTGGGACCGGTGGAGTGGCGTACGACAAGGCGAGTGGAGAGGGAGGTGTGGATAGCATCCAGGCGTGCTTCGGCGCGGTTGCGGAAGAGGACATCGACGCCGGTATAGCCAAGCTCGTAGCGCGGCTGATGCACGGTGGTGAGAGCGGGGGTGACAAACGAGGCAAAGCGCGCGTCGTCAAAACCAACCACCGAGAGATCGCGCGGAACCGACAGACCCAGTTCAAGCGCCGCGTGCAGCACACCCACAGCCATATCATCGCTAAAGGCAAAGATGGCAGTCGGCCGCTCAGGCAGGCTGAGCAGTTCCATGGCGGCCTGGTAGCCACCTTCCAGCGTAAAATCGCTCTCACGGATCAACGCCGGATCATGGGGTAGTCCGGTAGCAAACATGACAGCCTGATAACCAGCCAGCCGATCGATGCTCATGCACCAGCGCGCATCTCCGACCAGCAGACCGATGCGGCGGTGTCCAAGCGACAGCAGATGCTTGGTGGCCGCGCGGGCGCCACCGATATTGGCCGCGGTAACCGTTGGAATATCATCACTCAAAGGGGTACGGGGATCAATGACGACAAAGGGAAATCCGGCGTGGCACAATTCCAGCAACTCTTCATCCGATTCCCTGGGCAGAACCAGCAAGGCGGCATCCGCGCCATCGGCTTGCAGGCGCTCCTTCAACGTTTGCGTGGGTCCGCAGGATGAACGCGAGCAGAAAGACAGCTGAACCTTTTGCTTGTTAAGGGCATCGGTAATGCCATGGAGCATGCCCATGAAATGCTCTTCGTTAGGAATACTGACCCCGACCCGCTGCAGAGGCGCGCGCACGACGGTATGGGTATTGCGATGAGAGTTATATCCCAGGTCCCGTACATGCGCCAGGACCTTATCGCGCGTCGCCACAGATACATCCGGGCGACCATTCAATACCCTTGAGACCGTTGAGATAGAAACACCCGATTTGCGGGCCACATCCCATATGAGTGCACGAGATTCGCGTACACGAGAATTTTCTTGTCGATCCTCCAACGAGCGCCCCTGTTAAAATCAATAATCAGACTGTCTAATTACAGGTTAAATAATTTCCAGTTAGTTCAAAGTGTAGTAAGCATTCATTTGTTTGTCAAGCTATATCATTTTGCGTGCACAAAAGTCATACCAACCAGGCAACCAGTAATCAGGCCTGATGCTGCCTGGTGCGCTCCGTCTTGTATTGCAGGTAAATGCTAATCCAGAACAGCACACATACGCTCAGACCAACCAGTCCGAAGCCAAGAAATTTAAAGATGCCGGTCAAAAATAGCGCGCTCAGGCCGAACAGGGCGGTAATCCCATAAAAGACGTAGCAGATCTGGCGGGCGCTGAGCCCCCCAAACGCTAAGCGGTAGTGGAGGTGGGTCTTATGGGCATATTGTGGCAACAGATCGCGCTGCATCGGATTCTGTCCACGGCGCAGGCGATTCACCGCGACCCAGGCGATATCCAGGATGGGGATGCCCAGGATCATCAGAATCAGGGCGAACTTGGCGCCGCCCATAATCGATAACATGGCCAGCGTGATCCCTAAAAACTGGGAGCCGCTATCCCCCATAATGATGCGTGAGGGATGCCAGTTATGCGGCAGGAAGCCGGCTACGGCACCGGTAAAGATAGCGGCCAGGGTAGCGATGGTATACTGGGAGAGCTCCAGGCTGATAACCGTAATAAACAGGCCCGCGATAGCGACGATGCCGCCGGCCAGCCCATCCAGACCATCCATAAAGTTGACGGCGTTCATCATACCAACGAACCAGAACCAGGTAAACAGAATGGCCGGGATGGCCAGCCAGGACACAACGGGCTCGCGAATAAATAATGTCAGCTCGCTCTGCTGATACCAGGGAAGCGGGACGCCCGCCACGGACGACTGGTGAACAAAGGGATTGTGGAAGCCAAAGAAGAGGATGCCATGAAAATTGTGCAGGCCGGGGCCCATCAAGATCAATACCGCCACCGTCTGAGCCAGCATCTTTGGCAACGGCTTCATACCCTTAATATCGTCATAGGCATGCACCAGCACAATCAGCAGCGATGCTGCCAAAAATAGGCTATAGATAACCAGTTCTTTTGAGACCGGGTGGCCAAAGATCGTTTCGGTCGCACCTGGCTGCACCGCCAGGGTAGGCAGATAGAAGAGCCAGGAAGCCAGCAGAAATGCCGCGAAAATGGCCAGCCCACCCAGGCGAGGGAGCGCCTTCTTATGTATCTTATGCGCCACCACCGGCTCAAACCAGTTCATCTTCCGGCATAATGCCAGCACAGCATACGTCGCCACATAGGTTAATATAAATGCGGCCACGCCTCCGAGCAGCAAGGTCAAATGGTTCGCCACCAGAAACTCTATTACAGACCACGCAGAATCCATAGCTCACCCTATCACGCTAAATTGAGAACATCCAGCCCCTCCCCTTAGTATAAAAACTTGCGCGGCCATTGTCAGTTATTCCGAGCTCGAACTAGTACTTACGTCGACAAAAACGCATCACTTAGCCAGAAGGCACAAAAATGCCTACCGCCTCAAACATGCGCTTAAATACGTGGGGCAGGTGATTTATTCTTCGTTCACGTAGCCTAATTTGCGCGCCCGTTCTCCAGCCTCCGACGCCTCTTCAACGCGATCCAGGCGAGTCAGGGCATAGGACTTCTGCTTGTAGAGCCAGCCATCGTTGCCATAGCCCAGGTGGCGTGCCCGCTCAAAAGCCTCCAAAGCCTCGCGATAGCGCTGGAGTTGATTAAACATCCAGCCCTGCTGCTCATACAACCAGCCTTCATCAATAGCTTCCAGTTGCAGAGCATACTTAATAAAGGTCAGAGTCTTTTTATGTTTGTCCGGCCCCACAAAGATATTATCATTCTCAACCTGATATTGAGAAGTCAAATCAGCAGGCAAGGCAGTGGTATGGGAGAAAGAAGTTTGTTCTGAATGTTGCATCATATATTATTCCTCAAACATAAACTCATTTATGATGATCGGGTCTTGTATGCAATCAAGTATGTATAATAACATCTTTGTTTCAGCTCCCGAGCATAGAAAAACCAGCGGGATAGAAAGCAGGGAGATATTTATTCATACGCTAGAATACTATATTAAGTAACATCTAAACAAGTGTCAAACACACTTTTTCCTAGTGCGTGTGAGCACCCCTTCACGTATAAGTTTTTAAGGTATGTTTTAAATATTCTCAGCGGGGTAGGCCATATATAAGCATCTCAAAATAGCATTTAAGGCTACACATATAATGAAAATAGAAGATCGGGATCAGTCAGGGAGGGTTTTATGCAAGCTTTACCCAAAACAGGTATTACTATCAAGCAATACGGGAAGTTCCATGTGCGTGAGGTACAGATGCCAGCGGATCAGCCACCTCTAGAAATGCTGCAGATCTCGCTCGAACAAAATGATACAGATGAACTATTTATCGGCTATATTCCGGCCCAAAATAGCGATCTCCCCTTTTTGCTACAGCGCATCCGCTTCTGGATTCTTGAACAGCAGAGCCAGCTTAACCAGGTAGAGCAGTGGATCAGCGACACATTTGATGTCCAGACCCTGGAAAAATTACGGGACCTCAACAGTATCCTAAAAGACAGATATGATCTCGTTCAGCAGGCTCTGCAGGAGATAGATCATACCGACCTGTAATCGTATATGGTTCATGCGTTCTCCAGGAATGTGTCTAACTCTCATGATCATCGCCTGCTGCTCGCATGAGCTTTCGCACTAGCAGCGCTTACGAGTCTGTTTTGAGTTGGTGCATCGGGTGCGCGGATGCGCACCGATGCACCAACTCAAAAAACTAGTGCGGACGCGCGTGCGGGGGCACTCACGTGCCCCTCCAGGGTAACGGGAGTAAGACCCATGCTAAGAGATGTGGCGCAGGGGGGCGCCTATCTGATGCAGGTGCTGAAGAATTTCTTTAAGGGACTGCAAAACATGGGTCTCGTGGTAGGGAATCTCGCGCTCCTCACAGAAGAGCTTCACTACGCCGCGCGCCTCTTTTAACTTGTTGCGAGGCATACTGGGGAAGAGATGATGCTCGATCTGGTAGTTTAAGCCGCCATAAATAAAATCGATGACGGGATTGCCGTAGATGTTGCGCGAGGTCAACACCTGGCGATGCAGGAAACCCACCTGGCTCTCTTTATCCAGAACTGGCATGCCCTTATGATTGGGCGCGAAGATAGAGCCAAGGTAAAAACCAGCGACTGCCTGGTTCAAAGCAATAAAGATAATTGCCTGCCAGACATTCATGCTATAAAAGATAGCCGCGAAATACAGAATAAAATGAGCGAGCATCGTGGCCCATTCAAATGCATAAAACCTGGTCCTGTTGCGCAGCAGAAAGACCACGCTGTTATATTGCAAGCCCAATGACACAGTCATTAACGCTGGCAAAAAGATAAAGGCCTGATGCTTCACCAGAAATTGCCTGAATTTGCCAATCTGTGCCAGGTCCTCTTTCCCGGTAAATTCAAGAAAAGGAATTTCGATATCCGGATCCATATCAACCTGATTGGGATGGCTATGGTGACTGTTATGCTTATCAAGCCACCAGGCATAACTCATGCCGATACATAAATTTCCGCCAATCAACCCGATCAGATCATGCTTCCAGGAGCGCTGAAACATCTGACGATGACCAGCCTCGTGACTGAGCAAACCGATTTGAGCGAAGACAAAGGCCATAAAAATGGCGTTGATGAGTTGTAGCCAGAAAGAATGAACAACGAGGAGAAAGACCATACTGAGTGCCAGTAAACCGATCAGCAACAGCACGCGATACGTATAGTAAACTGGCTGCTTAGCTAACAGGCCGCGTCTTTTCACGATGCGCTTTAACTCAGCAAAATCACGGTTAGAGGTTTCAGAGGTGTACTGTTCCAGAGAGGTGTCATTGCCAGGTAAGGTGAGCAATGCAGTCTTCTTCATTCACGGTTTCCTTAATACACAAAATGTATAACTTGTGATATTGAAATCAATATCATGTGTCGAATCAACTGATGTGTTTATGGCATCCGGTCGGCAAGGCAATTGTTCTCTCTGTCCTTCCAACCAGAGGAAGGACAGAGAGAGAGGAGTGCGAGGGCACCTCGCGCTCCGTCAGGGGCTGCCGCCCCTGCACCCCGCTTTCCTCCTAAAGGGCGGAGAACAGGCAATTGTTCTTTTATGCAACAGCATATTTGAATGTCCAGATGCTTGTTCCTAAAAAGGACATCACTCTTGAGATAAAAAAACCGGTGCTTTTGTTTCAAAAGAGGTGTGGCATAGGAGATTCAGGTAGTGTACTTATCCCTCTTGACATTTTTTCTCTGCCACAGGTATATTCTGTATGGCACTTATTTAATGTTCATTAAGTGACTCAGCTATTGGTAAATATACATGATTTTTGATCAAAGAAGCGCCAATGGAGACAAGCGCCATACGGAGCGAGACCCGGAAACGCAGCGCCGCATTCTGGCAGTCGCCGAACGCCTCTTCCTCGCCAAAGGCTTCAAGGGCGTATCGATGAAAGAGATCGCCGATGAAGTCCAGGTCACGGCCGCTGCGCTCTACTATTACTTTCCCGGCGGCAAGCAGGAGCTATTCATCAATATGGTCCAGCAATGGATCGACAACTGGACCAGGCAGACCTTTGAGGCTGTTTCTCGTGTTGAAGGCACGCGCGCCAAACTTACCAGGGTAGCGGAGGCCTTTTTCTCACGTCAATTCAGCAACTTTTTCGCGCTCATCCGAGATATTGAAGAGTTTTGTGGGGATAAACCAGGGAAAAGAGAGCTATTCAGGAAAAATCGTCAGGACCGCAAGTACCTCCAGGATATTTTCCAGCAGGGAATCGATAGCGGAGAGCTGAGGGCGGATGTACCAGCCGAGACATATATCTCTATGTTCGAAGGCATTATGATGGGCATACAATTCAAACGGCACTTTAACGTCGATCAAGAAGATGAGGCCCCGGTTGATGTTCCCTTCATGGCGGAGATGGTGGTCAGCTGCCTCTTAGATGGTATCGTCAAAAAAGCAGATTGATAAACTGATCGCTAAACGCATACCCTGATAACCCGATAAACCCGTCTATTATAATGCGAACTTAATAAACGTTTAATAAGTACAGCTATCAAGCCATATCCAGATCATCCGAAAGGAGCAACGGTAATGTCCTTTTTATCGAGGATTAGCCTTGCCAATAAAAGTATAGTAGCGCTGGTCACCATTGCGATCCTTGTCTTTGGTGGCTTAACGATCCCCTCGATTAAGCAAGAGCTATTCCCGTCCATTTCATTTCCTACGGTCTCAGTAGTCACCATCTACCAGGGTGCCTCGCCGTCGATCGTTGAGCATGACGTCACCAATCCACTTGAACAGAACTTTCAAGGGATCGCGGGCGTGCAGACGATAACCTCGTATTCAAACGAGGGTGCATCGATCATCTCCGTTTCATTCGATTACGGAACCGATCTCGATAAGGCGCGCCAGACGCTCTCGCAGCGTATCTCGCAGGCGCAGTCGAGTCTGCCCAGCAACACAACGCCCCAGGTGCAGTCATTTAGCATCGCCGACCTGCCCATTATGCAGCTGGCCGTGACCTCCGATGCTGATGCCCAGACCCTGGCGACGCAGCTGAAACAAAACGTGGTGCCCAGCCTGGAGCGCATCGATGGCGTTGGAACCGTCAATGTAACTGGTGTGCGCAACCAGATCGTCAGCATTACGCTTGATCCCGCCAAAATGAAGGCCGATGGCATCAGCTCCACGCAGGTTTCAGGCGCGCTGCAGGCCAACAACCTGAGCATCCCGGCCGGTGATGTAACCGCCAATGACAAAACGGTCCCTATCAAAGTTGGCAATACGCTCAATTCGCTGGATGATCTGAAAAATCTGGTAGTGGGCACGCATACCACAGGTGTCACGGGTACCCCTGGCGTCGGTGGCGCGACCGGTGGCACTGGCAGCTATCCTGGAGCCGGAGGCGCTGGCAGTACAGGTGGCACTGGTAGTTTTCCCGGCGCCGGTGGCACCGGTGGGACCGGCGGTAGCTATTCTGGTGCTGGCGGCGCTGGTAGTGCCGGTGGTAGCAGCAGCTATCAGGGTTCCGGTAGCACGGGCTTTGGCGCTGCTACGCCAACCACAGGGGCTGCCGTTCCCCAGGTCACGCTGGTCAAACTGAAAGATGTCGCGACCGTCGAAGAGGTGCTTGCTCCTTCGACATCATTGACGCGCACCAATGGCAAGCCCAGCCTGGGACTCTCCATCGTCAAATCGCCCAGTGGCAATACCGTCTCCATTTCTAACGCGGTACGCGACCAGCTCAAGACCCTGCAGAATAATCTGGGACACAACGCCAGCATCTCGATCGTCTCTGACCAGGCACCGTCGATCAGCAAATCCATCCAGGATCTGACGCGCGAGGGTCTGATCGGCGCCGTCTTCGCCATCATCGTGATCCTGATCTTCCTGCTGTCGGTCCGTTCTACCCTGGTAACGGCGATCTCTATCCCGCTGTCGATCGTGATCGCATTGATCGGTATCTACGTCGGCAACTATACGCTGAACATTTTAACGCTGGGCGGCCTGACCATCGCCATCGGTCGCGTGGTCGATGACTCGATTGTGGTACTTGAAAACATTTATCGCCACCTGCAACAGGGGGAGAGGAAAGACATAGCCATTCCCGCGGCGGTTCGCGAGGTGGCTGGTGCCGTCACCGCGTCAACGTTGACCACAGTAGCCGTCTTCCTGCCCATCGCCTTTACCGGCGGCATTGTAGGAGAGCTGTTCCGCTCCTTCTCGGTCGCGGTCACCATCGCCCTGCTGGCATCGCTGTTCGTGGCCCTGACCATTATCCCGGTACTGGCCTACTGGTTCCTGAAATCACCCAAACCCGGCAAGGAGCACAAAGCGGAAAAGGTCGCGTGGCTAGAGCGTGGCTATACCGCCCTGGTACGCTGGGTTACGGGTCGCGGCTGGCAGCGTGCCCTCACGCTGGTTCTGGCCCTGGCTATCCTGGTCGGCACCTTTAGTCTGCTCGGTCGCTTGCAGACCAACCTGTTCGGCTCTTCCGGGCAGAACACCTATTCGGTCACCCTGACCATGCCGCCAGCGACCAGCCTGCAGAAGACCGATGAGGCCGCGAAGCAGGTAGAGCAGACCCTGCAGGGACTGCCACACGTTGCTACCCGGCAGACCGTGGTGGGCTCGAATGGTGGCCTCTCCAGCTTCTTTGGCGGCGGTGGCACCAACACGGCGACCTTCGCCCTGGCCACGGACGAGAACGCGGACCAGGCGACATTTGAGAAGGATCTGCGCGATCGCATCAACGGGCTCAAAAATGTTGGTGCCCTGACGGTCTCGTCCGGTGGTGGTGGCGGCTTCAACGGCTCCAACCTGGAGGTCGACGTCAAAGCATCTGACGACACCACCCTGCGCGCGGCATCGCAGCAGGTCAAAGACGAGGTAGCAAAGATCTCGGGTCTCACCGACGTCTCCAGCAACCTGTCCGACGCCGTGCCGCAGATCGAGATTAACGTTGATCCGCAGAAGGCGCTAAAATATGGTATGACGGCCGCCCAGGTCGCTCAGAATCTGCGCGCGATCTATAGTGGTACCCCCGGCGTGACCAAACTGACGATCAATGGTACCCAGCTCGACGTCAACCTCTACTACGGTACCCCGGTCAACACGGTCGATAAGATCCGTGACCTGACCATCCCGACCACGCTGGGTAGCGCCAAAGTAGGCGACCTGGCAACCGTACAGAGCGCCAACGGTCCCACGCAGATCACCCATATCGACGGCAATCGCACCGCTTCGGTTACCGCCACCATCACCGACCCCAACGTGGGCGCCGTCAGTAGCACGGTACAGCAGCGCCTGTCCAAACTGACCCTGCCCAACGGCGCGACCTATTCGCTGGGTGGTGTCACCTCGCAGCAGTCCGACACCTTCAGAAACCTGCTGCTGGCGATGGCCGTCGCCATCATGCTGGTCTACTGTATCATGGTAGCTACCTTCCGCAGCCTGCTGCAGCCGCTCATCCTGCTGATCTCGATCCCGTTCGCGGCGACCGGCTCGTTCGTCCTGCTGCTGATCACCAGGACCCCGCTGGGTGCGGCCGCCCTGATCGGCTTCCTGATGCTGGTCGGTATCGTCGTCACCAACGCCATCGTCCTGCTTGACCTGGTGCGGCAGTATCGCACGCAAGGCATGGACGCGCAATCGGCGGTCGTCGAGGGTGGACGCCATCGCCTGCGCCCCATCCTGATGACAGCCATCGCCACCATCCTGGCCCTGCTACCGATGGCGCTTGGCTTTGGTGGTTCCGGCGGCTTCATCTCGCAGCCACTGGCTATCGTGGTCATCGGAGGACTGACCACCTCCACCATCCTCACCCTGCTACTGGTCCCAACGCTGTACGTCATCGTCGAAAGCATCCGTGGCCGCTCCGGCGGAGCCCTCCCCACGCCAGCCATCGAAGAGCAAAACACAGCCGAAGAACCCGTACCCGCGGTTTAAACACGACGGAGGCGCGGTCGAATGACCGCGCCTCTTCTTTCTTTATGCTTTATTGGGCGCGCTCCCGTAATATTGAGCGTACCTCCATCAAGATTTGGCCGAGCTTGTTGCGGCCGCTGCCGTCGCGCCCGATGCCCCAGTAGTAATCGCCGGGGGCGTTCTCAACGATCTCTTCGTCGCTGGTGGACAACAGCAGATCCCGAATTTCGGCGTGGGTCTCGAACTTGCGCAGCACGGCACTCCGCATGATGTCATCCTTCACGCTCTCCCAATCGGGACGCAAGGGGCGCTTGCGATCGCGGCCCATCTCGGCCGCCAGTTTGGGACTATAGGCCCGGCGCACCGACTCCTCATGCGGGGTGCCCGCGAACTTCTGAGCCTGGAAGTAATGCTCGCTGGTCGGCCACCAGACACCATCAATCTTGAAGCCATGCCTGGAAAAATTGGAGAAGCAGCCATACGGCTCCTCTCGCACGCTATAAAAGGAGATCATCCCTGTCCCTTTCCTGATATAATCGGACGCGAGGTCCGTACATATGGTGTTTAGAGGATTTTGTAGATGTTGACGGCGCCTACATTGACGTGCGTATTGATGCGGGCGCGGGGCGCTTCGCCAACGACGTTGCTGGCAAACTGGTTTTCAAAAGATCCTATGTTAGTATGTGAATGCACCTCAAAAGCGGATGTTGACGGCAGATGCAGTTGGATGTCACCAATGTTGGTGTGACACTCATATGTACCGGTTGAATCAAGCTCGCCAAAGAGCTTAAACTCGCCAATATTATTGGTGATAGAGCTCTGGCGGCGCAGGACAACATCCCTGGCTTCTATCGAACCGATATTCAATTTGAGCTGGAACTGTCCATTGACACCATCCAGTTCTATCGAACCGATGTGCTGATACGCCTGAACATCGCAGTTCTGAGGGACGGCAATATCCAGGTCGATGCCAGATAGCATGGAGACGCCAGTATGCCTGGCGTTATTTCCACCCTTGATCGTTAAGCGGTCGCCTTCCTGAATATATACCACATTGAGATCTTCCATACGCGCGTAGCGTCCCTGGGTCCTCTTCGTGGCTTTGACCACGATATTGTTAGAGTCGCCACGACGAATACGCATAGTGCCAACAGGATTATCAACAACCAGCCCTGCCATATTCTGAACTGAAAATGTCCTGATCGGCTCTTCCTCCATCTCACGCTTACCTGTAAAGACCCAGAACGCTAATCCTCCAATAAGCAGGAAGATGAGCGGAAAGAGTCCCTTCACGCTGGCGCCCGATGACGATGCGATAACGATGCCGATGCCGATACCGACCAGCAGGTAGATCCATTTTTCGTTCCGTTTAAATTGCTGTGGCCGAAGTTTCTCGCCCATCGACTCCTGCTGCTGGGAGTTAGCATAGCCCTCTCCATATGAATGCTCAGAGGAGTCAGGATCAGAGGACAGTGGCGGCAGCCAGGGCTGCTGAATAGCTGGTTCCTGTTCGTGAGGATCGTTATTAATGATGCGCGGCTGATATGTCATATCAGGCACCGGCTGCTTTTCTGTCTCCTCGTGAGGCGAAAACATAGATTCCTGATTATTCATCGATAAGCTCTCCCATAATACCTATAATATATAGCACGCAAATATATTCTATAGATCAAATATATCGAGGAGATATTACCATACACCGTACTGGAGGCTGAGCGCTCCCTTACAGCAATCCTCATACGCAGCCGCCCTTAGTGTTTAGTGAGGCATTGCTGCCTCACTAAACACTCATTAAGCGCCCTTCTTCTTTAGAAGGACAGCTCTTCTTCGATCTGGTTGTGTACCAGGTGGGCGTAGTAGCCGTTCAGTTTGAGCAGGTCGTTGTGGGTACCGCGCTCTACGATATGTCCCGCGTCGAGCACGATGATGGTGTCCGCGTTGCGGATCGTGCTCAGGCGGTGGGCGATGATGATCTGGGTGCAAGCAAGCTCAGACAGATTTTTTTCGACCTCGCGCTCGGTGACCACGTCCAGGGAACTGGTGGCCTCGTCCAGCAGCAGAATGCGTGGTTGATGCACCAGGGCACGCGCCAGGGCCAGACGCTGACGTTGTCCACCCGACAGGGCGTTGCCGCCTTCGGCCACATAGGTTTCGTAGCGCATCGGCATCATCGAGATCTCTTCGTGCAGGCAGGCTTTTTTTGAGGCTTCGATGATCTGCTCCATGTCGACATCTGGATGGGCAAAGGAGATATTCTGACGAATAGAGCCGCTGAAGACACCCGACTCCTGAATAACAACGCCAAGCTGTTCACGTACAGCCTGATAATTCATCGTCTGCAGCGAGATGCCATCGTAGAGAATGTCGCCACCGGTTGGCGGATACAGGCCGAGCATCAGTTTGCCCAGCGTGCTCTTGCCCGAACCGGTCTGACCCACCAGGGCGATTCTCTGCCCCGGCTCGATGGTGAGGGAGATGTCTGTGAGCACATCCGGTAGCTGGGGATCATAGCGGAAGCTCACGTTATCCACCACAATATGGCCCGTCAGGACCGGTGGAGGCTCGACCTCGTAGACGTTTTGCTCAACGCCCGCACTATAGACGTCGCTGATACGGTTAATATGCGAGCGCACCACCTGCAGCTGCATGGCGCTGCTCACCAGCGAGGTCAGAGGGGACAGGAAGGTGGCGGCCAGCGAATTCAGGGCCAGCATGGTGCCCAGCTCCAGCTGTCCGTTCAACACCTGCACGGTACCTAACCAGAGTAAGAAGAGAGGTGCCGCGATCTCCAGGAGAGACACGAAGCTACTGATGATGGACGTATAGATGTTGTGCCGATTGGAGATATTCAACTGATTATAGAAGTAGTTGAGCCATTGGTGGAAGGCCTGCATCTCGTAGCCAGCCGATTTAACGGTCTCCATACTGGTCAGCAATTCTGTAACGTAACCCTGGGATTTACCGGTTGCCTCCAGTTCCTGGGTGGCGAACTGCATATTGGTCTTGTTGGAGGCGAGCATAATGATTATCTCCAGACCACCAATGACCAGCACTAGCACGCCAAAGGCCCAGGAGAGTCCGAAGAGGATGAACATATAGACGATGACCAGGCCGCCATCCAGCAAGCTAGAGACCAGTTGCGAGCTAACGGTCTGACGCACCACAGCGTTACTTGAG
This sequence comes from Dictyobacter halimunensis, assembly GCF_036245075.1. Classification (NCBI taxonomy): domain Bacteria; kingdom Bacillati; phylum Chloroflexota; class Ktedonobacteria; order Ktedonobacterales; family Dictyobacteraceae; genus Dictyobacter; species Dictyobacter halimunensis. Next base: position 2,239,991 of record NZ_BSRI01000001.1, on the reverse strand, counting down.
ATACGCGTCATAATATCGCCGCTGGAGCGCTGCTGGAAAAAGCTCAATGGCAAGTGTAGCATATGCTCGAAGAAATCAGGAAAAACCTTGGTGTCGATGCGGTTCTGCAGATAGACCAGCAGAAAAGAGCGTAGCAACGTGATCAGGCTTTCAGTCAGAATTAACACCAGCATACCAATGCCGATGATGGGCATGACGCTGGTCAGGCGCAGGGGCAGGATCTGGTCGATAATGACTTTGGTGAGCAACGGAATAATCAGTCCAAAGACCTGCAGCACGATTGAGGCCAGCAGAATCTGAAAGAAGACCATCGGCGCGCGCTTCAGGTATTGGCGTGCATAGCTTCTCAGCGTCAGCACGCGCGGCTCGGATGCTCGCGAGAACGTAGGGCTGGGCTCCATCATCAGCACGATGCCGGTAAAGCCGTCGTTGAACTGGGAGGCGGTGAGGCGTTTGCGGCCAATCGACGGATCAACCACGTCGACATGCTGCGGCGTCCAGCGCTCAACCACGATAAAGTGGTTAAATTCCCAGTGTACGATGGCGGGCAAGCTCACGAAACGAAAATCGGTGCTCTGCATCGAGATCGCGCGCACGCGCAGCCCATAGTTGCGTGCCGCCTGCACGATGCTGCGAGCCGAGAGACCGTCGCGTCCGATATTATAAAGATTCCGGATGTCGGCCACATTCGTTTTGCGTCCGTAGTAGGTCAGGAGTATGGCAAGACAGGCGGCGCCACACTCTACAGCGTTCATCTGGAGAATAACGGGTACTTTTTTCCGCCGCATACCATACAGAAAGAGCAGCGTATGCTGCAGCCAGAGCGGTAGAAAGGCCGGCGGCTCCCACGGGGCTGGAGGGGGTATGAAAGGGCGTTCGGGTTGTGATTGAGGATCTGGCTGAACATCATTTTGTGTCCGTTGCATTTAGGAACCTCCCATCAGCCTATCAAAACCAGGCATGAGCGACAGTACCCGTTGCGTACCGGTCTGGATGCGCGCCTGCAACAGTGTGCCACTAAAGACGTGGTACTGCGCCGGCACTATTACCTTCATATGTACCGCCACCGAAGGAGCCGTGACGATCTGCGCGGCACTACAACTGAGTTGATAGTGCGTCTGGATCGCCTCTGGAGTAAGCACCAGGGGCTCCAGGCTGGTTACCCGGCTATCATAATAGTGCGCCCCCGAGGCGAACTGTGCCTGCCCGCTAATACCAGGACGAACATGGTCGCTGGAATAGACGGGCACAAAGACCAGGACATCAACCTCGCTTTGCTGCGCATTGATGCTATGCGAGTTTTGCTGAACAATGCCCGCGCCATTGACATAGACAGGGATACGTTCCATCCAGGCAATAATCCCACTTCCCAGTACCAGCAGAAACAACACCCAGACAAAGAGGAAGATCGGTGGTGAGACGATGCGCGGTAAAATATCTTCTTCGCGCCTGCGCATATAATGCTGTAACGCGTGCTCCCGGAAAAGAGGTCGTTTTTTCTGTTGCATCATAGGTTTGTTGATTACCCCGCCACATTGAGAGCAGTCATATGACAAAAACACAGAAGCCAGATTATCTATGCACCGTGCCAGATCCACCCCACTCAACATGCACACATAGAAATTGCTCCTGTGCCCTTATTCAACTTGCTGCAGGATTACACCCATACAAAAACGCTATCCCTCTAAAGCTCTTGCACTGAAGATTTATGATTACAGCTTAATTAGTACCCTATAAGCGATTCACAGTCAAGCTGATCGTTGATTTATAGTCGTGTTACCGGCCTGGAAGATAATAGGCCCGGCAAAACGAGAAAAGACCCCAGTACGTGCGGGGCTTGCCCCCGCTTCCTTGCATCCCAAAAGGAAAGGCACCCTCAAAGCGATCAAGGACGGTTGCATGCGATGCTACTTTTTCGAGCAGCGAAGAAGAAAGCGGGGGCAAGCCCCGCACGTACTGGGGTTGTGTTTCTTGTTGCTTGCTCTAAAATTGAACGTATTGGTCGCGAGGGACGAGCCTACGCCATATGTATATCATCGACAAGAGGCAATGATATATAAAATGTGGTGCCGACATTTTCAATCGATTCGAACCAGATGCGACCATTGTGGCGCTCAACCAGCTCCCGGCAAAGATAAAGGCCAAGCCCGGTGCCGCTGATGCCGCGCACGTTATCGGCGCGCATAAAGCGGCCAAAGATGCGGGCCTGTTGCTGCACAGGGATACCTATACCCGAATCTTTGACGGCAAGCAGGCAGTGCTGTTGGTCGGGGGATTTCGCCAGGGCGATTTCGATGACACCGCCGGCGGGAGAATATTTGATGGCGTTGTTGAGTACATTGGTCAGGACCTGCTCCAGGCGTCGGCTATCGGCATTAACAACGAGGTATTCAGCCCCGTATGTTGCCTTTAACTGATGCTGCTCCGTCGTCAGTTGCGTGCGTTTAATGACGCGCCGTGCCAGAGCAACCATGTCGATGGCCTCCATCTGTAGTTCCAGATGACCAGCGTGCAGACGCGACACATCCAACAGGTCTTCCGTCAGTTCTACCAGGCGCCTGGTGGCCTGATCGATATCCTGGATGGATTCCATCTGCCAGTCCGCAAGGGTCGAGCCATTGCCGCGTGCGGTCTGCACGATTAACGTCTGCGCGCAGCCATGCAGAACGGCCAGGGGGGTGCGCAGCTCATGGGCCGCGATCCCGATAAATTCATCCTTTAAATATTCCGCCTCTTTGAGCGCGGTCACATCCTGGTGGACCACGATCGCCGATAGCTCCGGCTCCTCTATTCCCGAAGCGACCAGCGACGGAACCCGAAACTTATTCGGTGGGAGCGCGATCGCGTTGACCAGTACGGGCAACGTGGTGCCATCGGCGTGACGGATAACCTCCTGGTGCTGGTAGACCGTCTCACCCTTCTGAACCGCGCGCAAGGTAGCCAGTTGTTCATTGGGCAGGATACGGCCATCGTTCATAAAGATGCGGATCTGGTGCTCACCCAGAAATTCGAGCATCGACTGCCCCGGCTTCCATTCCGCCCCAAAGACCGTGCGCGAGGCGTGGTTAGACATCACGAGCCGAGCATCTTTACCGCGTACCAGGTATACGCTGGTGGGCAGTTCATCCAGAATCATCTGCAGCAGGGAACGCCTGGCCTCGGTATCGGCATGGACCTGGCGCTCATGCAGCAGTCGCTGCGCCTCGGTCGCATCGTGCCAGACCACGACCGCCTCGGAATGGGCATCCTGTTCCGCATCATGGCTCGCATCGCCCAGCAGAGCGGAATTTTTATACAGCTCGCTCAAGGGGAGAGGTGCCGCATTGATCACGTAATCGCGCTGCTCATGGGAGCCATCGATGACGGTAACCGTGGTCTCTTCCTTCATCTGTCTGCTCAGGACAGTGGCCGCCGGCTGGTAGAGCATCTGCTCCATGATCTGTTTTCCATCGGGCAATTGCAGTAGCTGCTGGCGCAGATCGCGGGCACGCTCATTCTCACGGATAATGTTGCCACGCTGATCAACCAGGATCACCCCATCGGCGATACTCTGGAAGAGCGCATCCATCTCACGGGCGCGCATCTGCATGGCCTGGTAGAGGCGCGCGTTCTCCAGAGCGACCGCCGCCTGGGCGGCCAGACCCTGCAGGAGCCGCTCGTCGTCCGCGCTAAAACGATCAGGTTCTGGATGTCCCAGCAGCAGGCCACCGCGTACCTCGTTATTGCTATCGAGTAGAGGCACGCCAAGGAAGCTGCAGATCACGGGATGCATCGATGGCACCCCCACCTGGCGCAGTTCATCGACGGGCATATTGCCATGGGCGAAGCGCAGAGCCGCCTCGCGCGCCTCTTCATGCGAGTAGGTAGGACGATCAGTATGCACGGACGCCATCTTCATGGCATCGCCTACGCGCACAGGCACCCCATAGCGAAAGATGGGGGCCAGTAGTCCTTCGCCACCCAGGTGAATCTTGCGAAAAAACTCTTCTTGCTCTTTGCTTACTCCGATTACGGCCGCCAGGTAGAAAAGATTCCCCTCCGAAGGCACCAGCGCCACACCCTGTTCATTCACAGGCCGCAGCGTAAAGGCCGCATAGGCCGCCCCGGTCAGATCTGTTGCCGTCTGAGCAATAAGGTGAAGAAGGCGTGACTCGTTCTTTTCACTCATCAGGGCTACACTTACCCGACTGAGAGCATCAAAACGCTCTACTTCTGAGAGCACCTTCTTCTGAAATTGTTCCATGACATCGCCCTTTTCCACATGAACATATGTATTATCACGCTCCGGCCACGTACATTGTGACTGTATTGTGATGCCAGTGGGCATCCTACTCTTTCTCTTTAGAGCATTCCAATCTATAATCTATAGTAAAGCACAAGCTTACTACTGACAAGGGGTTTGGACTTGAATGTGCCTGACTCTCGTCACAGTGTGGCACATAAGCGCCCCCGCACGGGCGTCCGCTACGCGGCCGCACTGGTTTTTGTGGTGGTGTATGGGATGGGGTGCGCAACCGCGCACCCCATCCCATACACCAACATAAAACTGACCTGAGAGCCACTGCAAGTGAGAAACCTCCCGTTATTGCGGTGACTCCTGAGCGCGGCCGCACTGGTTTTAGTGGTGGTGCATGGGATAGGGTGCGCGGTTGCGCACCCTATCCCATGCACCACCACTAACGGACTAACACGGGCAACACATAGAGGTGGAAATAATAGAGAAGTCATGCCAGGGAAAGATCAGGATTTGATAATAAAAGCGGCAAGGAATTTAGTCTTCATGACCGATGAGCATATAGGAAATAAACAACCCAGAATCTATCTAGACCAGCATTATTCGGCACAGTTCTTACAGGCGGAAGTACTTGCAACGCTCAGCCATGAATTACGCGGTCCACTGGCCGTTATAAAAGGTTATGTAACCACGCTTTTACGCTACGATCACATGATCGACCAGGCTGAACGCGCTGATTTCCTCAAAGCCATCGATGAGGGAAGCGATCGTCTGGCCGCCAGTATCGATCAGTTAATGGAACTGGCGCAGATGGAGAGTGGCGCCATCGCGCTTCATCCCACGACCATCAGCCTACCTCATCTTCTTCGTACAGTCATTACAAAATTTGAACGTACGGTTCCAGGGCGTCAATTTCACTTCTCACAAATCTCCTGTGACTTTTCGCCCTTCGAACATGATATACTACTTCAGGCGGATCAATCTCGTCTATTGATCGCCTTTGAAAACATTCTTGATAACGCGCTCAAATATTCGGATAGCGCAATCGAGATTACGCTTTCACCTGTATGTACGGATGAGGAAAAAGAACACCTGACGGCGTACAAGGATGTGGATGCCAGCCAGATGGTCGCCGTTACTATACGCGATTACGGCACAGGCATCCCAGCAGATAAGCTCGAACAGATCTTTGGCCGTTTCCAGCGCGTTGACCTGGGTCTGACACGTCAGGTCAATGGATTGGGCCTGGGATTAACGATCAGTAAGCACCTGATCGAGCTTCACCAGGGTAGCATCTGGGCGGAAAGCACGGTTGGAGGTGGGACCACCATGCATATCCTTTTGCCCACGAGCAGTTCATTAGCGTAAAGCCATTATCCCTAATATAGTATTTATTAAAAGGATTAGACCCTATGACTTCAAAAAAGACCAGAATCCTGACGGCCGACGATGATCCACAGTTACTCCGACTCGTCTCGCGCAACCTGGAGTTTGATGGCTACGAGGTGATAACCGCCCGTGATGGACAGGAGGCCCTGGAGTTGATCGGGGCGCATCATCCCGACCTGATTCTACTCGATGTGATGATGCCGCGTATGGACGGTTTGACCGTCTGCCAGCACGTACGTGAGTTTTCGGCGGTGCCGATCATCATCATTACGGCGCGCGGGCAGGACAATGATAAAGTAAAAGGGCTCGATCTGGGGGCCGACGACTATCTGACCAAGCCATTTAGTATCGAGGAACTGTTGGCACGGGTCCGCGCTGTCCTGCGGCGCACACAGTTTATGTCGCAAGAGCAGACACACGCGGTCCGCACCGTCACCCAGATCGGCGAGATGAGCATCGATTACGCACAGCGAAAAGTCATGATGGGTGAAAAAGAGATCATTCTAACACCGACCGAATATCGCATCCTGGCCTATCTGACGCAGAACGCCGGGCGCGTCATCACCCAGGACCTGCTCCTTGAGCACGTCTGGGGCAATGAATATATCGGTGAGAGCCATATGCTCCAGGTCAACGTCAACCGCCTGCGCCGCAAGGTTGAGCCAGATCCCAGCCACCCCAACTATATCCTGACCAAGATCGGCATCGGCTATCAATTCGCCCTCAATCCAGGCAAGGTGGGTCAAACGACCAATTAATAGCTAAAAGGGAACAGAAGGAACTAGTACTGTGGGGTTCTCAGGGGCTGCTCAGCCCCTGAGAACCCCACAGTACTAGTTCCTTCTGTTGTGAAAAATCCGGTCGTGTCTTGCGCACGCGCATATGGACGCCACCCAGCGTATGTATATGCATACTCAGAGGTGGGATATATAATGTATAATACGACAAAGCAAAGGACATTGAACGGAGGCCAGACAAAAGCGTGAAGTCACAACAAGATACACAAAATATTGATAATGAGTTATCATCACCATACTACGCCGAAGTACAACGACTGGCAACCGCCTATGCGTTGGGAGAGAGGCGTTCATCTTACACCCAATCCACAATTAATGGCGCGCGATTACTCATTAACGCCATTGTCTGGTTCGTCATCAGTGTCATTGGTCTCCTCTTTCTGATCGATGCTGCGCGCAAGATCACGCTCAGTCAGACGCTGGCCGATCCTCCTACCCTGCGCTCCATCGGTGCCATCGGGGTAATCAGTCTGATTATCCTCCTTGGCTGCTTTTTGCAGGGTTGGCGCAACCTGCGCGAATATCGCTATCGCCACCGTGAGCAGGTGCACATATTTGAGGATGGCTTTGTCTTCCTGCAGGGACGGCAACAGAGCCATGTGCTACGCTGGGACAACATTGAAAGCCTCATGCGCGGCACCCTCGATCCCAAGCATCCCAGCCACATCATCGGCGATACCCTCTCGTTCATCACTGATAAGGATGTCCAGCTACTCCTGGAGCCAAAGGTGCAGCAGCGCTCCGAGCTCTGTGATACGATTGAGCGCGCCTACACCAATTATCGCTATCCAGGGATGCTTGAGCTCTATCGCCTGGGCGAGGACCTGGAGTTCGGCGATCTGATCATCAATCGAGAAGAGATCAGCCATGTACGCCCCAATAGCGACGAAGAGGAACAGCTTCCATGGGATGAGGTGGAATCGATCGAGGTAGGCGAAACCTATACACGCGTCTACAGCAAAGAGGATCATGATCATCCCTGGTTTGAGGTGCTTACGGCCGATGTGGATAACGCGCTGATCCTCAAAGAGTTAATCCCCATTATTTTCCAGTAAGAGGTGCCGCCTGCGGCGGCGAAGATAAAAAAGGGGGTGCGGGGACTTGATCATGCCCCCAGCATGCTCGCCCGCGCCCCGGCAGGAGGGCTAGTCGCCCTCCTGCACCTCCCACTTTCTACTTGCTCCAATTTGTTTATAAGCGGGACATGGCGGAGATGTCGTTGGTCAGGCGATCGAGTTGTGAGCCGACCAGGATGAAGTCGCGAACGGCTTCGCGGTTGGGGGTGTCAATCTTCTGCTCGGCCAGTTCGTGGGTGCGCTGCTGCAGCAGGGTTTGCAGGGATTCCTGCACCGTCTTCAGGCTCTCTTCCAATGAGTCAAACTGGCTGAGATGATGGCCCGAGAGGGCCGCTCCTTCGATGGCTTGCAACGCCTGCTCGGTCTGGCGAGTGAAGCTAGCGAGTCCAGGCAAACGGTGCTTGCCGCTCAGGGAGTGGAGATAGGTGGCTAGCGTGGTGATGCGATCGCTGAAATGCTGGTTGTAGGTGACCAGCGCGTAGAAGCGTTCGACATCGCCTTGCTTGGTTTTGGGTTCGCCCAGCATGCGCTGGAAGGCCGCCGCCGCGTTGGCGTTTTCCAGGTGCGCCTTTTTACTGGCCTGGCGGATCTGCTCATCCATCCCGGTCTGACCCAGGTAAGCGGCCAGCACGTGCTGGAAGTAGACGCGATTGGCCGCGATCGTGCGGGCCAGTTGCACCGGGAGGCGTTCGCGCTCCCAGAGGGGAGTGATCAGGTAACCGGCCGCAAGCGCGATCAGGCCACCAAGAATGGTATTCATGATACGTATGCAAGCGATCTGCCAGTTCCCAGGCATCGATATGTCCAGAAGCAGTACTACGAATAGGGTCAGGAAAGCGACGAAGGCCCCATAGTTGCCGTTCAAGAGTGCAAAGGCATAAAAACCCATCAATATCAGCAGGACGACGAGAAGCAGTTCGTTATGGATTGCGGCCGCCAGCAGGGCCGCCACCATGCCACCAAAGACCGTGCCAAAGACGCGCTGATGGGCGCGCTTACGCGTCCCGCCAAAGTCTGGCTTGAGGATAAACAGGATGGTCAGAGGTATCCAGAAGCCATGGGGGATATTGAACAACATGTAGATGGACACGGCCAGCGCGCTGGAAAGGGCCAGGCGGAGCGCGTGCCGGTAGACCAGCGATTGTGCCGTCAGGTTATCTTTCAGCAGTTCCCATGAGTTTCTGGTGGCGGCCAACATTCTCTGTACCCGTACGGTGAAGGTAGGCACGGACTCCTCGACGATGGCATCGCTCAATAGCCCCTCATTTAACTGGCACAGGTGACCACCCGCAACGCGAACCTCTTCGATCACAGCCTGCAGCAGGCGCAACACGTTGCGCACGCTTACCAGGGCGGCATAGTCATCGATGAAGCGCGGCAGGGTATCGCGCAGCAGGGCTTCGCGCTCCTCCAGCCACTGCAGGTCACGCTGCAGATCGGCGGCATCCAGAGAACGGCCCGCCCTGATCATGGCGGCAAAACGAGCCACCATCGCGGCAACATAGCGGATACACTCATCCAGCGACATCCCCACCTGGGCGACACGCGTCTGATTGTTGGCGATCTCGATCCCCTCGGCCAGCGCGATCGATGCGTTAAATAAGCGGTCGGCGGTCAGGATCAGCAAGAAGAAGCGCTGGCCGATCGGACTGGATCCCTGGCGCGCCGCGCGGAACGTGATGATCGTCGAGTGCGCCACATCGTGCGCGGCCAGCACCAGCCCCCGCTCGCGCGCGACACGTTGATTCCAGCGCTCAAACGTTGTCCGCTCCTGCTCACCCGGCAGGACACAGGCACCGGTCAGGAAGGTGCTCAGAGACTGATAGTAGTTAAAGATAGCCTGCCTGACCGGCTGGTGTGGCTGCAAGGGCCACAGGCACAGCGTCAGAAGCATGGCCCACAGGCCACCACCCAGAAACGCCACCAGGCGTTCAGCCGCTACCGCCAGAGAGCCCGGTTGCCCCAGCAGGAGGATAAAGATGCCGATCACGACAAAGCCAACCTTCGAGCCCATATTGCCGAAGATACCCAGCATGCTAAAGCCAAAGGCGCAGAGAAACATCAGAGGAACGGCCAGCCAGAAGATGCCGCCAGAGAGCGTCGCCACAAAAGCGGCCACAGCCACACCCAGGGTGGCCGCACCCATCGCGAACGCGCGGGTCCGATAAAGACCACCCACATCGGCCAGCACCACATACAGTCCGCTCAAGAAGCACATCATCCCCAACTCGGCTTTATGCAGCACCATCCCCAGTAGAAGCGGAATAACGGTAATGGCGGTAATACGCACGCCACTAATGACAGACGAGCGGTCAAGGCGTAGATTAGTCGTAATATAGGTAAGCAATACGTCAGAATACTTCATTCATTTTCCCATGCCAAATAATAATAAAATTTTGCGCATAAAAAAGCATTGCGCATGTAGAGGCAATGCATACCGGGCAGCGGAAGAAACATCAGGACATTGATGGGTAAAAGCAGCAGGAGTTTTCGGCGCTGAAAAATAAATGCTCTGGAAACGCGGGTGCTACCAAAGGACGGCGTAGCACTGGCATATGAGGCAAAACGACTTTAACTCATAGTTCCATATAGTAGTATAACACAAAAATGGCTGTGATGTCACAGGTAATCAGGCAGAGTTTTAGGCAGGATACCACAATCAAACCAGTAAAGCTTCAACGTCTTAACCACAGCCAGCAAGTGATTAATATTCATAGGCTTCAAAATGTAGCTACTGGCTCCCTGCAGCATCGTTTCAGTAACATACTGAGCATCGGAGAACGTAGTCCAGATCACGATCGGGATCATACGTAGATCCTCGCTCTTCTTAATCTCTTGCAGAACCTCAAAGCCATCAACAGAGACCAGATCCAGGTCCAGCAAAATGAGGGAGGGACGTGGAAAAGAGCTGGGGTCGCTAAATTCTTCACGGTGATAGAGATAATCCAGTGCCTCATTGCCATCGGAGCAGCGTATCATAGGCACGAGAATATTCACTTTTCTGAAGGCCCATTTGATTAGTTCTACGTCTTCCTCACTATCTTCCACCAGCAAGATAGGGGCTTCGGAGCCAGCATTCATAAAACGCTCTTTTCTAGTTTTTTAGTCATTGTATCATTTTTATCTGTATGATTTATATGCTGTGGCGAATGATGCACGATGCGCATCATTCGCCACAGCATATAAATATAATTACGGTTTATGCACTAATGGTAACATGAACCAGAACGTTGAGCCTGAGGGTGGGGTGCTATCCACACCGACCTGGCCATGGTGTTGCAAGATGATACCACGGCAGATATAGAGTCCCAGACCCATACCGGGTGATCCGTGATAGATAATCCGCCTGGGTATCTGGTAAAAGCGTTCCCAGATGCGCGCCTGCTCTTGCAGTAGCACACCGGGTCCCTGGTCCTGCACCTCTATCTTTACTACGTCCTCCATGACACAGATGCGTATCCCAATAGGAGCATCAGCAGGGCTGTATTTACTGGCGTTATTGATGTAATTTAATAGAACCTGCTCGATACGCTTTTCGTCGGCGATGACAAAAATCGGCTGTTGGGTGTCCGACGAGTGCAGAATGATGGGTTGAGCATCATCTTCAACCGTCGCTAAAATTACTATACGTTTTACAAGATCGATTAGATTAAAGAGTGTGGGATGCAGATCCAGGCACTGCCCCTGAATATAGGATGCATCCAGGATATCGTCGATAAGGCGATGCTCCAGCGTCACCTGTCGCTCGCCACGCTCCAGCATATCAACAACCTGTCCCATTAGCAGCATGGCCTGCTCGTTATCCTTGATCGATACCACCTCTTTAAGACGCTTAATGCGGCGGCGGGTGATCTGGATGCTGGCCTTGATGGTCGCCAGGGGAGACCGCAATTCATGCCTGGCCAGGTTGATAAACTCATCTTGCTGGCGGCTCACCTCGTCTTCAGCCACGGCACGAGCCTCGGCCGCCGTTCGCTCGCGCATGAGCCGTTCACGCTCAATCAACAGGGCAATTAGCTTGCCAACCGCCTTTAACAGTGCCAGGGCCTCATGAAGAGGATACATCTCCTCGACGTCGCTCCCATCGATACAGATCAGACCGGGATAGCTTCCACTGACATACAGCGGAGCGATCATAACTGTTTTGACGCTGCAGGCCGCCAGAATGGTGGTCAGAGCCGGAGAGCGCTCGACCTCTAATGCCATAGCCTCACCCGCCTGTAACGCTGCCAGTTGCTCCAACTCGAAAAACGTCGCCAGGTGGTAGGCTGAGAGACGCTCATACATATTCGCGCGCTCAATCGCGCTCCTCCCGCTGACTGCCAGCGGCTGGAAGCGTCCGGTATGCGCGTCAATCGTCACGATACAGCCAAGCTGGCTCTCAAAGAGATCGCGGGTCAATGTCAGCATCTCGATGGCGACTTCACGGCTATCACTATAGCTCCTCGCGTCTCCGGAAAAATCACCTTGATCGGGGAAGCGAGCCAGGGACTCGGCCATATGTAACAGGGTGAGCAATGCTTCACGTTTGCGGCGCGCCTGCTGATAACGGAAAGAGACGTCGCGCAAGATCAGGACCCCGCCCAGGAGCTGGCCATCGGCGGCATAAATAGGTGAGCCACCGATATTCACGGTCAGATCGCGCCCATCCAGAGCCGCCATATGCATATCCTCGGTGCCCGCTTTTTCCAACACTTCGCCATGCAAAACACGATAATGTGGCGTCTGTTCCAGAGATAAAGGCTGGCCATGCGCATCCTGCAAGCGCAATATCGCCAGGCGATTCTCCAGTGGATAGCTAAAAAAATCAGCATCCGGCGAAACCTGGTGTATCAGGTCGCGAGCCGCCGGATTCAAGCGTATAATTTCGCCATCCGGCCCCATGACGATAATGCCATCAGCGATCGCCTCAAAGGTGATATCCAGCTGCTGGCGTAGCTGCCACACCTGTTGTTCCGCCTCTTTACGCTCGGTAATATTTTTCGCCACCGCGTAGACCATCGTAAAACCGGCCGCCTCATCCTTCACACAATAGCAAATGTCATGCAGCCAGTACATGGCGCCAGATTTAGAGATGACGCGCCACTCCTGCTCATCAGCCAGGCCAGCATGCATGGCGGCGATGCGCGCGGCGGCCTTTGGCAGATCATCGGGATGACATAACTGCACGATATTCCATCCCATGGCATCCAGCTCTTCTCCGCTATATTCAAGCAGGTTCAGCAACGTATCAGAGACCCACTCGCGACGCAACTGGCCATCGGGTGCGATCTGACACACATAGGCATACTCGGCCAGGGAGCTGGAAAGGTGCAGCACCCGCTGCTGGCGCTCCTGCAGGTGGCGCTGCTCCAGCAAACGCCGCTCCAGCGTATGCTCAAGGTCGCGCCGCAGTTGATGAGGAGCCGTCACATCGCGCACCACGACCAGGATGCTACTCAATCTCCCCTGCTCATCCTGCAACGGCTTACCACTGATCTGCAAATACATCTCCTGTCCATCCAGGTCCCGAGCGCGCACCGTGGGAGCAACCGAGCCCAGCAGGGTCTCGCCCCGCAGCAAACGTGCCAGCGGCATGCTATCAGACGCAAATAGCTGCCCTGACTCCCCATCCGCATCCTGACGACAAACGTCCATCACCTCGGATAAATGTTGTGGAAACGCCGGCAGGATGCGCGCACAAAAAGACTGCGCCGCCATATTGTAGGACTCGATAGCCCCCTGCAGGTCCAGTTGAAAAATAGCATCTGGAATCGCTTCCAGCACGGTTTCAAGCTCACTTACCATGGTAGCCTGCTGCTCAGCCAGGGTGCCGGTCACGAGATGCGCATCATCCCGTGGTGCCTCAAGCGGAAAATGTATATGCTTATCTGGTGGATCGATATATGGAAAAGGTTGTGATGTAGTTTGCTCCATGAACCGGGTGCCTCGTCAGATATCTCATTGGAAAGGTATACCCAGTATACCAGTTTGTGTCCAATCACATAAGACGACGTCCACAAACAAAAAGGGTAAGGAGATGCCGGGCTCGCTCCGGCTTGGAGCCGAAGGCGACCCCGTCCCCTTTCAAGTATAGGTTTTCAGGGGCTTGCCCCTTGAACCCGCTTGTGCCGCCTGACGGCGGCACAAGGAGAGAGGAAATCAGGGGACACCCCTGAAACTCCGCCATGGGCTACCGCCCCTGGACCCCGCTCCAAAAAACCTATACCTGTAAGGACCCCGTCCCTGAGCGCGCATGAAGCCGGGGCAAGCCCGGCACCTACGGTAGATTCATTGGCTCATGTTTATAAGTTATACTATGGGCATGATATTCGCTATACGATGATGTGTTCACTTGTAGAGATTAAAGGATGGATATCATGGCTACTGTTATACTTCTGGGAACTTTGGATACTAAGGGCGTGGAATATGATTACTTGCGCCAGCGTGTGCAGCAATTGGGCTGCGAAGTTATTTTGATCGACGCGGGCGTCAGAGGTTCACCCCAGGTGCAACCGGATATTCCTCATGAGCAGGTGGCGCAGGCGGCGGGCATCGACGTGGCTCAGCTGGCGGCGCAAGGTGATCGGGGCGCGGCCGTAACGGCGATGGCACGTGGCGCGACGCAGATTGTGCTGGATCTATTCAAGCAGGGTCGGGTGCATGGCATATTTGGTCTGGGTGGCTCCGGCGGCTCCGCCATCGTGTCACAGGTAATGCGCGCGCTGCCGATCGGCGTGCCCAAACTGGTCGTCTCGACGATGGCCGCCGGCGATACACGTCCCTATGTGGGATCGGCCGATATCACGATGATGTATTCGGTGGTGGATATCGCGGGCATCAATCGCATCTCTGAGCGCATCCTGACCAACGCGGCCGCCGGCATCAGCGGGATGGCCCATGCCTATGAGAGCTTTAAGGCGGCCAGTAGCGGCAAGCCGTTGATCGGCGCCACCATGTTCGGGGTCACCACGCCATGCGTAGATGAGGCGCGTAAGTATCTGGAGGCGCGCGGCTACGAGGTGCTGGTCTTTCACGCCACGGGTACCGGAGGCCAATCGATGGAGACACTGGTCAAAGATGGCTTCCTGGCGGGTGTGCTGGATTGCACCACCACCGAACTGGCCGATGAACTGGTGGGTGGCGTCCTGAGTGCCGGCCCACATCGCCTGGAGGCTACGGGCGCCCAGGGCATCCCCCAGGTGGTCTCTCTGGGAGCGCTGGACATGGTCAATTTTGGACCGATGGATAGCGTGCCCGAGAAGTTCAAACAGCGCAACCTGTACAAGCATAATGAGACCGTCACGCTGATGCGCACCACCGTTGAAGAGAATGTCGAACTGGGACGCATCATAGCGCGCAAGCTCAATCAAGCCAGTGGACCAGTCGTGGTCTTTATCCCCCTGCGGGGCGTCTCGCTGATCGACGTTGAGGGCGGCCCCTTCCATGATCCACAGGCGGACCAGGCACTGATCGACAACCTCACCACCAATCTCAAACCGGAGATAGAGGTGCATAAGCTTGATATGGACATCAACGATCCGCGCTTTGCCCGCGCCATGGCCAGCCGCCTGGATGAATATGTCCAGCCCCGGCTCAAGCAGCCGGGACATGTGACCAGCGCGTCATGATGAGCAGAGCGATAAACGAAAGAGGAGAACTGTGCAAAGAACAGAGGCACTGACGCGACTTCAACAGACAGTCAAGCAGGGTGGAGTGATCGTGGGGGCGGGAGCCGGAACCGGACTCTCTGCCAAGTGCGTGGAGGCGGGTGGAGTCGATCTGATCATCATTTATAATTCGGGTCGCTACCGTATGGCCGGTCGTGGCTCCCTGGCCGGATTACTGCCCTACGGGGACGCCAATGCCATCGTGGTCGAGATGGCCAACGAGGTCTTGCCGGTGGTCAAAAATACCCCCGTGCTGGCCGGTGTCTGCGGCACCGATCCGTTTCGCATGATGCCCTATTTCTTGCGCCAGCTAAAAGAGATGGGCTTCGCCGGCGTGCAGAACTTTCCTACCGTAGGGCTGTTTGATGGTACGTTCCGCCAGAATCTGGAAGAGACCGGTATGGGCTTCGGGCTGGAGGTCGACATGATCCATGCCGCGCACGAGCTGGATCTGCTCACCGCCCCTTATGTCTTTAATCCCAATGAGGCGCGCGCCATGGCTGAGGCGGGCGCCGATATCCTGGTGCCCCACATGGGACTGACCACCAAGGGCTCGATCGGCGCGCAGACCGCTGTTACTCTGGACGACGCGGTCACGCGCATCCAGGTCATGCATGACGCGGCCAAAAAAGTCAACCCTGAAGTGCTGGTCCTCTGCCATGGTGGTCCCATCGCCGAACCAGAGGATGCCGCATATGTTCTGCAACGTACCAGGGGCATCGCCGGTTTCTTTGGCGCATCCAGCATGGAGCGCCTCCCCACAGAGATCGCCATCACCGAGAACACCCGCCGCTTTAAGGCCATTCAGAGAGGAGAATAAAAGCATGGAAAAGCCCATTGATCCCCGCAGCGTCCCCACACAGACATTTGACTGGGGCATTATCAAATGGCTGGTCAAGCCTGAATACACCGTGGGCACAGGCCTGACCTTCGGCGAGGTCATCTTGCTGCCAGGCAAGGGACACGCACGCCACAATCATCCTGAATCTGAAGAGATCCTGTATGTACTCTCGGGCGAGGGAGAGCAGATGATCAATGATGGAGAGCCGTTCCCAATTAAGGCTGGTGACACCATCTATGTCTCCCTCGGCGTCTATCACTCCACCCTGAACACAGGCTGGGAGCCGCTGCGCCTGATCGCCCTGTACAATCCAGCCGGAGCCGAACGAGTCCTGGAGACGGCGCCCGATTTTAAAGAGGTGCCTGCCGGCCAATTACCAACCCTGCAACGCCCCGAATAAAAGCGGATCAACGTAGGTTCGGCCCTTGCGGCCAATTTCTCCTTTTTCGAGCGGAGAGGAGAAATTGGCCGCAAGGGCCGGCATTCTCGTGCGTCAACAGAAATCGGCCGCAAGGGCCGAACCTACGGGGTCGTGTGTATTGTTGCATTATATGATGATTTATGTTTGAAAGGCGTATAGGGATTGACGCATAAGATGTTATGCGTCGCGGTTGAAGAAGGTGTCGTAGGAGAAGGTGTCGTGGATTTCGAGCATGAAATCGGCGTCGCGCTCCTGCTGGAGGATCCAGCGGCGTTCGCCGAGCTCGACAAAGTGGCGGCGTGCATCAAAGACTTCGATCGGCTTGCCGCGCTCTTCCACATCGCGTACGCGCGCCCGCGCACGTCGAATCTCCAGGTCGGCCACCACAAAAATCTTGACGATGGAGTGCGCGTAATCACGAAAGAATTGTTCGCTGCGAATCGTATACAGTCCCTCGATGACTAATTTTTGTTGTGGGCGTAGATGCATCGGCTGATAGCCGACACGGCGGTTGGCAACAAAGCTATATTGAGGAATCAATGTCTGCCCCTGTTGCAAGAGCTCTTTAATGTTACGTCCTATTGCACGCATGTCGTAGGCTTCCGGGCTCTCCCACTGGGGGGCCGCCCCATAGATCTCGTCCTGCTCGATCGTGATATCTGCCTCATCCACGAAATAGTGATCCATCGAGAGCACCGCGGCATCAAAGTACTGTGCCAATTGTGTCGAAAAGGTGGTCTTACCTGAAGCGGCTGGCCCGGCAACGAGGTAGACCTGTGCGCGCGGCAGATCTTCTATGCGTGAAATCAGGGCAGGCATGCGTAACATTATAACTCCTTTAAAATCCTATTTACCATATAGCTTTTATATGCATGAATCGCAGGGGCAAAAAATATTAAGGCGATATTATGAATGTAAACTTCAGTTAATAATTGTACCCAACAATGATGGATTTGTCTATGTGTAGCTCGGGGGACGCAGGCGCCCCCATTCTCTTTTTGAGTAGAGAGCAAGAGGTGCGCGGATACGCACCTCTTGCTCTCTACTCAAACGACTTTGGAGTATCACACAGGAATGATTTTCATGCTGGTGCCTCGGGTGTGCAATGCACACCCGAGGCACCAGCATGAAAATCATTCCTGATAAGTTAAGTATTGACTTGGCGGGAAAAATATGTTAATTACAATTTAACATTACGTTTATCGATTAACTTGCGTTGGCTTCTACAAGGATGAAGGAGCTCCATGACAACTATTTATGATATTGCCAGGGCCGCAGGTGTGACGGCGACAACCGTTTCCAATGTGTTGTCGGGCAAAGGTTCGGTAAGTTCGGCCACGCGCGCAAGGGTGATGCAATGCGCAGAAGAGCTGAAGTACAGTCCGAATCTGGTTGCGCGCAGCCTGATCAAAGGGAGAACAGGCGTACTGGGACTGGCATTCCCATCAATCGATAACCCTTTCTACGCGGAAATCACAGCAGCGATGGAGCGGCTGGCCTACCAGGCTGGCTTCCGTATTTTTGTCTCGACATTCTCTAATGGCGACCAGACCGGGCAGGAGATGCTCAAAGATCTGGCCCTACGACGTGTGGATGGCGTGATTATCTTCTCGGCCGCCATCTCCCTTGATATTATTCAGTCGCTGTCCTTGCCGCATCTACCGATCATCTATTGTCTGGAAGAAGAGATGCAACCCTGTCCTTTTCCAGCTCTTTCCTATGACTTCTTCCAGGGTGGCAAATTAGCAGGAGAGCATCTTCTATCATTAGGACATCGGCATATCGGTCTGCTTACCGACCTTGGCGATCAAGATCAGTATTGCCACGTAGCCCGCGTCAAAGGATTGCAGGCGGCGCTGGCCGCTTACAACCTGATGCTTGATAGCCGCCTGATCAAAAACGGGCGATCCGATGTAGAGATAGGCAAGAGCGCGGGCTATGAACTCCTGACGCAGCCCGACCGTCCAAGCGCGGTATTCGCGACCAATGACATGATGGCTCTCGGCCTGATGGCGGCCGCCTGGGAACTGAATATTCAGATTCCACGCGATCTATCGATCATCGGCTTTGACGGCATCTCTATTGCACTCTACACCACGCCGCCACTCACCACCATCAAAGTTGATAGAGAGATGCTGGCGGCGGAGGCGATCAATCTTTTGCTACACAACATCGATCATCCCACATCTTCGCAGTCGATTGTGTTACCCGCCACGCTCCTTGAAGGCGCGTCAACGGGTCCACTTCTTCTATAAACAAAATCTGTGAAAGGGGGGAACATAGATAGTTCTTTCTACAGGAGAAAACGTTTTCTCCCACTACCAGGAATAAATGGGTTCAAGTTTCACGAAAGTGAGGTTCTGCATGAAGCACACTCCGAATCGTCCTTCGCGCAAGGTCGCGATCTCGATGGTAAGCATCGCATGCTTATTATCGCTCTTCGCGGTCATGCTAAGCGCCTGCTCGGGTCCAGGCTCCAGTCCAAAGATTCAGCTCACCCTGTGGTATTGGAACCGCTCAATCGATGACTCGCTCATCCAACAGGTGGGCAAGATATTCCCCAATATCGATCTGCAAGCTGAAAAGATCACCGATTACGATAGCAAAGTCAGAACGTCCATGGCGGGACATCATGGGGTCCCTGACATTCTGGGCATCAACTCCAACATCGCCACCTATTTTCCCGATGAGGACCAGTTTGTCGACCTGCGCACCCTGGGTGCCGATTCCATCAAATCGCAATATCTGGACTGGAAATGGAATCTGGGTGTGGCGCCCGGTGGCAAGCTGATCGCGCTACCGATGGACACGGGTCCGACCGCCCTCTTCTATCGCGAGGACCTCTTCGCCAAAGCCGGACTGCCAACCGATCCGCAGCAGGTCACCGACCAGTTAAAAAGCTGGGATGACTATATCCAGGCGGGCGTAAAAATGAAGCAGGCTACCAACGGCAAGGTGTTTATGTTTGACAACATCAACAACGTCTTCAGTCAGACGGTCGGTCAGCAAGCACTACAATATTTTGATCGCTCCGATAAATACATCGGCACCCAGGATAGCGTTAAGCAGGCATGGGCACTCGCCAGTAAGGTAAACAAGGCCGGCATCAGCGCCAACATCACTAACTGGAGCACTGAATGGAACGCGGGCGTCAGTAACGGCACGATCGCCTCATTTGTGGGGGCCGTCTGGATGAAGCAGGTATTGCAGGATGCCGCACCCAACACCAAAGGCAAATGGCGCATTGCCCGCAACCCTGGTGGAGACGGCAACTCCGGCGGCTCTTTCCTGGCCGTAACCAAAGCCAGCGCCCATCCCAAAGAGGCCTTTGAAGTGATCAAATGGCTTGAAAATCCTACCAACCAGCTGACCTCGTACAAGTCACTCCAGCTCTTTCCCTCGACCATCAGCACGCTCGATCAACCCGGTATGAGCGCGAAAGAAGACTTTTACGGCGGGCAGGACACCAACCAGATCTTTTCGGTGGCCGCCAAAGACATTCCTCGCTTCTACTTCAATGAGTACAGCGACATCGTCGGCGGAGCGTATAGCGATCAACTAAGCCTGATTGCACAGCAAAACAAAGATCCGCAGCAGGCCTGGAATGACGCTCAAACAGAAATTCAGAGACAACTGTTACGGTAGTAGCAAGCATCTGCTGTTACCCCTGTTATTCATTATCTAGAAGAAGGAGAGACACATGAGTAGTGTCAGTCCCATCGCGGTCCCCCAACGTCAGGCCCGGCCAGATGCTGTGATGAAGCCCAAGAGCGCATTCCGCAAATATCTACCCATGTACCTGTCGATCGCGCCATACTTTATCATCTTCCTGGCATTCAGCATCATACCCACCATCTTCTCGCTGTACCTGGCCTTCCAGAAGTGGGATGGCATCGGTCAGATGAGCTTTATTGGCTTCAACAATTTCACCTTTGCTCTCTCCGATCCCAAGTTTGGCATCGCCATCCTCAACACCTTTGAGATCTGGTTTATGTCAACCATTCCTATGCTCTTCCTGGCGTTGATCATGGCCTTCCTGCTCAACCAGCGGACCCGCTCCAAGTTCGCCTATCAGATCGCCTACTTCCTGCCGAACATCACATCGATTGTGGCCATTACACTGATCTTCAACTCGTTATTTGGCGAGCAGTTCGGCCTCATCAACACGGTGCTGACCGCCATGCACCTGCCAGCCGTACAGTGGCTCAGCGGCTTCTGGGCCATGAAGTGGGCCATCGCCATCCTCGTCATCTGGCGCTGGGTCGGCTATAACGCCCTGGTCTACATGGCGGGTCTGCAAAGCATCCCAAGCGACTTCTACGAGGCCGCCCGCATGGATGGTGCGAACACCATCAACATCTTCACCCGCATCACAGTTCCGCTGCTCAGACCGGTCATTCTCTTTACCGTCATCTCCTCCACCCTGGGAGGTCTGACCCTCTTTACCGAGCCAAAGATCCTCTACGGCGATAACGGAGGCGTCGGCAACCAGGGCTTGACCATGTCGCTGTATCAGTACTGGCAATCCTTCTCCACCTACCATTATGGATACGGTGCGGCCGTCAGTTGGATCATGTTCTTCATCTTGCTGGCCTTTACCTTTATCAACTGGAAGATCGTACAGCGCGGCGATAACTAAGAAGACAGAGGAGTCGATCAATGAAAGATTATGGCACACGTACCCAGCGTATCATCACACATATCATCCTATTAATATTCCTGGTCGCGTCCATCTTCCCATTTTACTGGATGATCGTGATGTCAACCAACATGACCAGCGACATCTATCGCATTCCACCAAAGATCATCTTTGGCGGTCAATTATGGGTCAACATTTCGCATGTGCTGCAGAATATTGACTTTTTCACCAACTTTGGCAACACCCTGCTGATCGCCGTCAGCGTCACGGTGCTGGTCCTCTTCTTCTGCTCACTGGCGGGCTTTACATTCGCCAAATTCGAGTTTCCCGGCAAAAAGGTACTGTTCGTCATCCTGCTGGGCACCATGATCATCCCCTCGGCCGGCTCGCTGGTAGCCTCGTTCGTCATCATGGCCGACCTGGGCTGGATCGGCACCTTCCTGCCCCTGATCATACCCAGCATGGTAACCGCCTTCGGCATCTTCTGGATGCGCCAGTACTCGCTCTCGGCGATCCAGAGCGATCTGATCGACGCGGGCCGCCTCGATGGCTGCAGCCACCTGCGCCTCTACTGGAACGTGGCCCTGCCAACCCTAAGGCCCGCGCTAGGCTTCCTGGGCGTCATCACCTTCATCAACGCCTGGAATGACTACCTCTGGCCTTTGATTGTGCTCAACGATCCCAAGACGTATACCCTGCAGATCGCCCTGGCACAATTAAACGGCGTCTATAGCACCGACTACAGCATGGTCATGGCCGGAACCCTCATGGCAACGATCCCTCTGATCATCATCTTCTTCATCGGCGCGCGCCAATTCATCGCCAACATCTCGGCCGGCGCCCTGAAATTTTAATTTCGAAGCACAGTAAAGCGGGGAGGTGCAGGAGGGGCGGCGAGCCCCTCCTGCCGGGGTTGGGGGTGTCCCCCATGCCCTATCCCCACTGCAGGCGGTCGCGCATGCGCGACCGCCTGCAAAAACGAAAGTCCCTATGCTTTCTTCTGTGAAGAAGCTTTTTTGTCAGAGTCGGGCAGCACGCTGTGAATCGCGTGCAGAATTTCATCAACATCGAAGGGCTTATAAACCACCGGGATACCTTTATCCTCCAGCACCGATTCCTGCTCGCGCACCTCATTGAGGGCGGCGGTACAGAGAATGATAGGGATCGCCTTGGTGGGAGGATACATGCGTAGCTTCTGCATCATGGTCCAGCCCTCTTGCTGTACCCCCATTTTTAAGTCAAGAATGACGAGATCAGGTTTGATACGCTCAACATCTGCAACATTCTCCATCGTTTCCACGGAGGTCACAGCCTCATATCCCTCGCCTTCAAGCAGCATACGAAATAAGTCAAGGATCGATTCCTCATCGTTGATGACCAAGATACGGGCAGACATAGTTTAAAACCTCGCTTTTCGAAACGTAGATAGAGAGATGAGTGCTGAGACAAAGTCAGGAGAGAATCCGATTGAAAATATACCCCCATAATACTCAGCCAGAACACACCAAATACGCATGCGACTGCACGCAAACACAACCGGTCAATACATATATCATAATAAACCACAATAAGCCACAACGCAATTTGTGGTCATATGAGTAGCATCAACGGCAGCTACATAATATCTAAACTTACCGGTGGAGAAACATTGGGGGTCTCAGGCCAGCTATTTTGAGACTTTTTCTGCCCTCACGTTATTTTGTTGTACAAACAACCCGGCTAAAGTTTGCCCTCCAATTTCAGAAAGCCCCAGTCCAGGAGATTTGAGACATCGGTATTGCGCTGTGCCTCATCCGCGCTATTGAGGATAGCGCCAACGATATAGTGTCCATCGCGCGCGGCGGCAAAGGCCAGGCAATAGCCAGCGATGCTGGAATGGCCGGTTTTCACGCCCAGCATGCCGGGATACGTCGAAAGCAGGCCGTTTGTGTTCGTCCAGTCATATTTGCGATGATACATCGTCGGTGCCAGACTATAAGATGTCTGCGCAACAATGCTGGCAAAGGTCTGATTCGTCATGGCATATTCAGCCAGTTTTGTCAGATCGGCCGCGCTACTCGTACTGACAGCGCCATCAATCGTCAGGCCGTCGGGATCCACAAAATGCGTCTGTGTCAAGCCCAGGTTAGCCGCTTTATTATTCATCATCACCACAAAATTCGGCGTGGAACCGCCAACATAATCGGCCAGCGCGGTCGCAGCATCAGCTCCGGAGGGCAGCAACGCGCCATACAAGAGATCCCTGATCCTGATGACATCGCCCAGGTGGAGCTGCGCGGTACTGGCGGTACCATCAGCGGTACGATCAACCGCATCCTGCGAAATGGTGATTTTGGTGTTTAAATTCACGTCGCTCTCAATAGTCAAGATGGCGGTCATGATCTTGGTGGTACTGGCTATCGGCATCACTTTGGTTCCATTTACGTTGGACAGCACAGTATTCGTATTGCCATCCACCATGTAGATAGCATCGGCCTGGGCCTGAGGCATCATACCACGAGGAGTCGGCGTCGGGGTTGGGATAGGGGTCGGCGTCGGCTCCGGCGTCGGCGTTGGCTCCGGTGTCGGAGTAGGGGTTGGCGTCGGCGTCGGATTTAAAGACCCCAACGCATCCATAATCTGACCATTCACAGGTGTAAATGTAAAGATATGGCAGGTAGATCCAAAGAGTAAAAGAATAACCACTATGACAATGGCGAAAACACGGCGTTCCATGCACAAGCTCCCGTCTAATAACAGAAATTTTTTTATAAGATACATCCAATAACACTATCGATTGAAGAGCTAATTTGTTAACAGTCTGAAAAGGTAATATTTCACTATTAAAATTTTACACCTACAGTAATCCAACAAAGATGTAGTATCTATTACAAGTGTATAGCATGTATGGTGCGATACATGGTCATAGAGAATAACACAAGTATACAGGCAAATAATCGAATTGGCTTCTTTAATGCGCTTATTGAAAATACTATCTGCAGTCCTTTTACATATTATTAACTACGCAACTAGGTAATTAGGGCTAATTTACATTGTATTTCTAGGTATACCACTGCATTTCATGGTATTCTACTAATGTTCCCGCAACGCCTGAGCAACAGGCTACTGGTTATATCCATTGGTTATGTGGATGAGGAACACCGCGTAAGCGAGCGGTACAGGAAGTTGTCTACTTGAAATGAGGAAACATTGCAGGTATATCAGACCCTTAGGAATCTCTTACAATCGGAAAAGTCAAAGCAGTCGAAGAAAAGTCATTTTATTGCGGTTATGGGAACAGTAGGTTTGCTCGGTGCTACTCTGGGAGTAAATGCAGTAACTCCTAATGTGGCGCACGCGGCAACAAGTACAGCGCACACAGCTACGGTTAGCACGACACAGGCGGCTTCTGCTTGCCCCAAAGTCTACACAGTGGTAGCTGGTGACACATTGAGTCAGATTGGTCAACGTTACTCGGTCAGCTGGTTAGCGCTGGCAGCAGTCAATAGCATTGCCAATCCAAATCTCATTTTTGTAGATCAACAAATTTGTATCGACCATACAGCTGTCAGTAAGGTAGCTAAGAGCGCCCCGGCAACTCCTCAGAGTGCGCCCGCGCCAGCCCCCGCTCCGGTACAGCAGGCTCCGGCACCAACGCCAGCCCCCGCTCCGGTGCAGCAGGCTCCGGCACCAACGCCAGCCCCCGCTCCGGTACAGCAGGCTCCGGCACCAGTCGCGCCAGCCCCCGCAACCACGCAAAGCGGCGACATCAATGGCATGATTGATGAAATATTTGGGCCCTATGCTGCGGGTGCCAAACATATTGCCATGTGTGAGTCAGGTATGAATCCCGGTGCCACCAATTCCTATTCGGTTGGTGGAAGTCACGCCGCGGGTCTCTTCCAGGTCCTGTATCCAAGCACATGGTACACCACCTCGCAGGCTGGTGCATCCCCATATAACGCCCGGGCTAATATCATTGCCGCCCACGATATATTCGTGCGTGACGGCTATAGCTGGCGTGAATGGACGTGCCAATAGCATAGCGTCCCGGGATAGAATTAAATAATTTTGTTGTTTTTAATCCAGTTATAGACAACTTCGCTTTTAACCTACCCAAAAACACAGGTGTCCGCGACTCTACGTGTAGAATCGCGGGCACCTGTGTTTTTCAGTGCCTTCACGCGGCACCGGGTGCCAGGACCAGAAAGGTATGCCGGGCACGCATCGCTACTCAAGCATCCAGGGGCGTCCATGCGAGCGTTGAATGATAGAGGGAGCGGTCAGTTCGCGCGGCTTTCCTGCCTCTTTGCGCACAACTTCTGGCTCGAAAGCGCTCTTCTCGGCACGATAACGGGCCCGGGCCAGTGCTGGTGGCGTACGCACCAGTCCCGGAGCAGTGTAAACCCGCCTGGCCTCCTGCTGGCAGACAGGACAGTACATGGGAGTGGCAGCATCGATCAGCGAGCGCCAGCACTCGAATGAACCACACTGCTCGCAGCAAAATTCATATCTTGGCATACTCATTCTCCATACTGCTTACTCTTCTTCAATATATCGATCCATCCACACAAAGATAGTATATAAATTCGTTGACTATTTGCAAACCATCTTTCTATTGATAAGTTAAAAAACGCTTGCTTTAGCTTGACAGAGAACTTTTTTTAGACTACCGTATTAGCGTACGCGGCGAAAGAAAAGGAAGTGTAAACCTGGGTTTCAGCTATGTTTAGGGGTACTACCCATGCGGATTCCTTTTTCTACATATCAATATATAGGATGCCAGCATCACGTAATAGTTCAATCGTATGGACCACGTCAAGCTTTAGATTGATGCACCTTTCTGCGTTACTAGATAGCACATGTAAAGGAAAACGATCATGACGACGACCACAACGATGAGACCTGAAGTGTTATTTGGCATAGATCTGGACAAACCTATGAGCCAGCAACAACTAGTTGGCCATAACCGCTGGCATCCAGACATCCCCGCGATAGCTTCGGTAAAGCCAGGGACAATCTTCAGGATGGAATGTAAGGACTGGACGGATGGACAGATTAAGAACAACGATAGTGCGAACGATGTACGCGATATTGATCTTTCAGTCCCCCACGTGCTTAGTGGCCCGGTCGCCGTTGAGGGTGCGGAGCCTGGAGACGTGCTTGTCGTCGACATTCTCGACGTAGCTCCATTCCCGGGTAAAGCGACTTCCTGGGGCTTCACCGGCATCTTCTCCCATGACAATGGTGGTGGCTTCCTGACGGATCATTTTCCCGATGCGCACAAGGCCATCTGGGACCTCAACGGGGTGGTGGCCACATCACGGCACGTTCCTGACGTACGTTTTGTAGGCATTCCGCATCCAGGGCTGATCGGCTGCGCCCCATCTCACGACCTCCTCAACGCCTGGAACAGGCGCGAGGCCGATCTGATCGCGACCGATCCCAATCGCGTTCCACCGCTGGCCCTCCCACCAGAGGAGAAGAACGCGGTGATGGGCTCGCTTAAGGGAAGCGACATGCAGAATGCGGCGCGTGAAGCGGCTCGCACCGTACCACCGCGCGAGCATGGCGGCAACTGCGATATTAAAAACCTTACCCGTGGCTCACGCGTCTACTTCCCGGTTTATATCAAAGGCGCCAATCTGTCGCTGGGCGATCTCCACTTCTCGCAGGGAGATGGTGAGATCACCTTCTGCGGAGCGATCGAGATGGCCGGCTATATTGACCTGCAGGTAGATCTGATTAAAGGCGGTGTCAACACCTACGGCATGCTGAGTCCCATTTTCAGGAGTAGTCCGCTGGAACCCCGCTACTCTAACTTCCTGGTCTTTGAGGGTATATCGGTCGACGAGGCAGGCAAACAGTATTACATGGATGCCCATATCGCCTATCGAAACGCGTGTCTGAGCGCGATTAGCTACCTCGAAAAATGTGGTTATACCGGCGAGCAGGCCTACATCATCCTGGGCGCCGCGCCAATCGAGGGCCGCGTCAGCGGTATTGTGGATATTCCGAATGCCTGCTGCTCGCTGTACCTGCCAACCGAGATTTTCGAGCGCGATGTTGAACCCATGAAGCACTCGGTTTCTCAGAAAAGGCAGGTAGCTGTCACCAGCTAAACGCAAGTTTGCTCTGTGGTCATGCTTTTTCTCCAGCCCGGATGCTGCTACCGACAGCATCCGGGCCATATGGAGGTGATAAAGATGGAACACGCAATATCCATGGAGCGCCTGACCACTCCCTGGGAGCGAATGACGAATGAGAACTGGCTACTCCGCTTTATAGATTCGCTCCTGCGTGGTTGCGGACAGGTAATGTTCCAGAACAATCCTCTCACCGGCCTCTTATTTTTGGTTGGAATCTTTGTTAATTCAGCGCTGCTGGGACTAGCTGGAATCATCGGGGTGGTGGTGAGTACCTTAACGGCGGTGGTGCTCAATGCGGACCGTGGTGCCGTTCGCGCGGGCCTCTTCGGCTACAATGGCATCCTGACTGGCATCGGGATCGCCTTCTTCCTCAAGTGGAACCTTACCTTACCGGTGTATATTATTCTGGCCAGCATCCTCAGCAGTATCGTGATGATGGGACTGATCAATATGCTGGGACCGCGCGATGTACCAGCGCTGACCGCCCCCTTCGTGATTACAGGCTGGATCTTTCTGTTCGCCGTCTTTCTGTTTAACCATCTGCAGCCGACGCAGGCGATACAGCCCGCTTTGCTAAAGCCCAGCGCAGCGGTACAGACCGACCTCAGGCCGCTGCCAATGTCGCTGACAGGCGCGGGTCTGACACCGCTCAATCTCGTGGAGGCCTTTTTCCGCGGCATCGGAGAGGTCTTCTTTCAGGACAATCTCCTTACAGGCATCATATTTCTGGTCGCCATCCTCATCAACTCACGCATCTCAGCACTCTTTGCCGCGCTAGGCTCGCTGGTGGGAATGCTGACCGCGCTCTTCCTGCTGGGTGGTAACGGGCACTGGATCTATCATGGCCTGTATGGTTTTAACGCTGTTCTGAGCGCAATTGCCATCGGTGGTGTCTTCTATGTTCTGAGCTGGCAATCAGCAATTTATGCCCTGTTGTGTGCCTTGATCTCGGCGATTGCGATGGCCGCGATCAGTGTCCTGCTCTCACCACTTGGTATGCCCGCATTAACGGGCCCCTTCGTCCTGAGCGCCTGGCTCTTCATTCTCCCCCGGACCGGTTTCCAGGCCCTGCATCCCGTTAGCCTGGCGGACGTCACGAATCCTGAGCGCATCCGCCACATGTATGACGAACACGCGCTGGCCCATTAAAAGCGTTGCCAGGTCTGGGGCAAAAAAAGCAGAGGTGGTATCGCGAGAGATACGCGATACCACCTCTGCGAGGGATTATATTTCAGGTTGCTCAGCCACCTTTTTCTGTTTTTGGGCTTTTTGATCGCTGGGAGTGGTGTTGTGGGAGCATCGGCATCAATGTCCGCACCAATAGCCGGTGTTTTGGGGACATCGGTAGCAAAGTCAGCGCCGATAGCTGGTGTTTTAGGTACCTCGGCGGCAAAGTCGGCGCTGATAGCTGGTGTTTTAGGTACTGCGGGGGCCGTCTTCGTGGCTTTGGCTGATTTCGTCGGTGTTTTAGGTGCCTCAGGGGCAACCTCCGGGCCGGCGACAGGAGAGGATGCGGCGGCGGTTTTTGGGCGGCTTCGCGGGCAGCTTTTTTCTCCTCGGCCTCCTTCAATTCTTTGGCTTTTCTCCTCGCGGCCTGTTGGCTGTCGTACCAGTGCTTGCCGTCCAGCAGCTTGCGATAGGTTTGATAGACAAGAGGACGGTAGACGAGATCTTGCGTCTCCAGGGAGCGCATGGCGTAGCCACCAAAGCCGCGTTTGAAGTTATAGACGCCATAGAGCTCGTTGCCTTCTTCCAATACATCGGGGATACCGCGTGAATTGAAATACCAGCAGCCATGGGATTTGGCCCAGCGAATGCGCTCCCACTGCAACAAGTAGTTGACGCGCATTTCGCGGGACTCATCGGAGGCCGCCTCGTACATATTCCAGCTCCAGCGTCCCAGGCGTACCACGATGGCGGCGGCGATGATGCGGTTGTCGTATTCCGCGATCAGCAGGGCGGCGTTGTCTTTGTACAGGCGCAAGAAATTCTCATAATATTCTTTGCCGAGCACCATGAATTCGCTACGCTCGCCGGTATCGCGATAGATGCGGTAAAAGGCATCGAGGGCGGACTGCTCATGGCTCTCGCGAATAACCGTGCCGGTACGTGCCGATGTACGAATGTACTGGCGCGTCTTCTTGTGCATTTTGGACATCAATTCCTGCTCATCACCACGGATATCTGTCACCCACTCGTGGCGCAGGTGATGGGCATAAGGGATGGAGCGGAAACCATAGTGGCGCAACGCGTTCAGCCAGGTCTTATCCTCATCGGGCACACCCGGCTCTATCTTCAGCATACAGGCGCCACGCTTATGCGCCTCCGCCTTGACAAAATTAAGCAGAATCGTCATCGCTGGCGACGCGGGGTTGTCAATAATGGGACCACGCGGAGCGTAAAAATAAGGGACACGCAGGCCGGGGACGGTAGATACAAGCACCAGCATGGCCGCGCAGAGCGAGCTATCTTCATTCACCACTCCGACGTGCAACGAATCGGCATGGCGCTTACTCATCAGCTCACCCCACTCATATGTCTGGGTAAGATTACATAATTCCGACGCCGCCACAAAGTCATTCCATTGCTGGCGATCAGTAATGATTTGCGCCTTCATGTTTTAAATCCTTCTCTTCTTCATTAATTATGGTGATCAGAAAGTTTCTGAAAAAGCTATCAAAATCAGATATGGGGAAATACCGCACTCTCAAAAACAAGAACGCTATATACCCATAAATTTATATATTGTTTCGGTAAAGCACGCAAAGATATAGCTCTAAGGTCCTCTTATAAGAAGACTGATTAAAGACAAACATGCTAATAAGCTGTTTTTTTCTGGAAGTTGGAGGTTTAGTGCCTTCGGCCATGACACTACGCGCCTACGGCGCTCAGCTATTATTATAGAGAGCGGGTGCACTGTCACATGGGGTGCGAATGCACCCCATGTGACAGTGCACCCGCTCTCTATAATAAAGAATGTAATGGAGCTTCAGCTCTATTTTCGATAGAAAGTGAGAGGGGAGGCTCGCCAAAAAAGACTATCACTATTGGCTTTGAAAGGGGAAAAGACTATCACTATTGGCTTTGAAAGGGGAAAAGACTATCACTATTGGCTTTGAAAGGGGAAAAGACTATCACTATTGGCTTTGAAAGGGGAAAAGACTATCACTATTGGCTTTGAAGGAGGGAAAGACTTATCACTATTGGCTTTGAAGGAGGGAAAGACTTATCACTATTGGCTTTGAAGGGGGGAAAGACTATGAGAGTTATATGCACAACGCGCTGCGCATCCTTGATAAATATCTGAGGTGACGATCCATCAGTTGGCTTAATTTGTACTGAGTGGATAGTTGGGAATAGGACAGCGGGATCAACGGCATAAAAAAAACACAGGTGTGTTTACCTGTGTTTCTAAGAAAGCTGATCGTGGGTATCGTCGGCGACGAAGAAGTCAAAACCTTGCCATTGAGGTAAGGGCTTAGGCTGCGGCAAGATAGATACCGCGTTCATAACACGCGCAACCATATCTTCAGGTGGATTTACGTGCAAGCCATTCATAAACAGTTCATCTAACTCAGCATCGTTTAACTCTACATCGTTATTTAAGAAATCTAAAGAAACGTTGTTCATACTAACCTTCCCTCTTATGCTCATCGTTGTAATCGTCTGGTTTTAATACGATAAACATAAGAAGGAAGTTTCAGATTTCCAAGCTTAAGATTAGAAAACTTAAAAATGTCAGAGAAAATTAAGATGCTGAGTGCGCGGTCCTAGGCTGCCAGTGCTGGGACATTGAAGCACGCAGCAGTGGACGGGCACGCTGGAAGTATGTCTTCGCGGTAGCCTCAGGCATGCTTAGCGTCTTGCCGATCTCAGCAAAGCTTAACTGAGAAGTGTATCGCAGCAACACCACCATGCGAAATTTGGGAGGGAGCGCATCAATCGCCTCACGCAATTTAGATTTTAAATCGCTGCGCTCGGCCAGTTCATCGGGCAGCGGACCACCATCAGGGATAATAGCCAATGGAGAGAGATCCTCTTCGTCATGCGCGGACTCTAATTCGGAGAAGTGGATGGCGCGTTTGCGGCGTAGTTCATCCAGACAACGATTGCGGGCTACCTGGAACAGCCAGGCTTTCAAAGGCTCACCGGTTCGCAGTGTGGGCATTGAAATATACAGTTGTGTAAACACCTGCTGAGATACATCACATGCCAGATCATAATCATTGAGTAAATGGCAGATAAAATTAAAGATAGGCGTATTATAGCGGCGAACTAGCATTTCAAACGCGGCCTGCTCGCCTGCCAGAGTTTGTTTTACCAGAGTTCCATCAGAAAATTCCGTATTTTGCATATTATTTTTTGTATGTTCCCGAACTTGCATTTCATCAACCTCACTTTCTTTCGTCCCCCTTAGCATAGATTTTTTGTGAGCATAATGCAAGCATTTTTGGGCCTTATAAGCTCTGCTATAAGGCAGTCTAAGCATAAACTTAAGAAATTAAAAACATCCTTAATGGAACCTGAGAAAATTCTAATCTTCTCGGCTTTTCCACTAAGGATGCCTTATAAGTGAGGTTGTCTTATTTTTGATTACGGATGGGGAGATGATTCCGATACAATCGGGATGCGAGCGCCTGCGGCGCTCGCTTGTAATTAAATGGTGGTGGATATGGGTGCGCCCGGCGCACCCATATCCACCACCATTTATATATTTCTTTATAATATAGAACGTTATGGCCTTGCGCATTAATATAAACTAAACGTACTAACCTTTAATTGGCAATTTGACCTATATCAATCTATAATGATAGAATGGCCGCTGAGGCTGAAAGAGATACTACCCGATAAAGACTTCACCCGCAAGGAGAGCACTGGCTTTGATCGTATCTTTGCATCATCCCAATCAGTAAGCATTAGGAGAGTAGCCATTGATGAACGGGAAGGCCTACTATCTCGACCTGCAAACGCTGCTTGACAATCTCTCTGTACATGGAGAATCTTGCATATTGAGCACGGTTCTGAAGGAGCGGAAGCAGATGGGTTACGTTGTTGTGCGCGGTGGTGTCATGGCTACCTGTTACATCATTGAGGGTGAAAAGGTTGTGCGACAAGGCGAGCCGGCCTATAAAATATTAAAGCAATACTCCGAGTGGCATATGCAATTACAGAATGAACAGCAGGCCATGCCTCCTCCATCGGTATCCTCGCCTGGCCCTCCTCCTGCGACATCTTACAGCCAACCCCTCCCACCCATAAAATCGGGTCCGCTAGCGCCCGCGCCAGGGCCAAACTTTTCCGCTGAGCAGTCACCCGCGCCCAAACCCGGATCGCCGAGCGGGCCGTTGCCCACGTTCAGGCGTGGTCCTATAAGCGGACAGGGACCTCCGCTATATCCGAGTCCACCAAATAACCAGTCACCCACACAACGGCCGTACACGCCGGATGGTCAAAGGCCGGGACAACAGAGATCGAACGTGCCCATGAACTGGTTCCCGGTGATGAAGCGCGGATTTTCGCAAGAGGAGTTTATGGCGATTCCCTCTCGTCAACGCATGGTTATACGCATGGTATTAACAATGGTGAATGGAAGGAGAAACGTCGAGGAGATCAAAGCACAATTGCAACTCTCTCCAGGAACGGTCGAGAGCGTTCTGGAGTATTTGCGCGCCCTAAATATTATTGAATAAATGTGGAGGTATTACGCTATGAAATGGTTTCTGGCCTGGTGGTATGCCTTTTCGCTGCCAAAGCGAGGGCCGGATAAGACACCAGGTGAGCGAGAGCGCACACGCTATGCGCGCTTGACAAGTGGCTTTCTCCTGATCCTTGGTCTGTTATTTTTGCCTGTCGCGCCAATCATGATCTTTGATTCGCCTAACAGTCCATCGTCGCCCCCGATCGCTCTCATGATGATTTCTCTGTTCCTGTGCTCGTTTTTTTTCGGCAAATGGGGGCGAAACATTCTGTCCGCGGCCTGTATCGTCAGCTATAACATACTTGGCATCACCGCCGTGATGATGACGAATCCTTTGGATCCATCGCTGCTGCCTCTCTTTGGTATCTTTACTATCTCTATTATCTTTGCGGGTGCGCTCATGCCGCCAATCGCGGCGCTGATCGTTGGTATTTTGTGCTGTGTGGATATCGTCCTGATTAGCATATTTGTTCCACACACCGCCGCTTATCAGAAAATGGTAGATCAGGGCCTGTTTACGGTCACGCTGATCGTACCCATTATGGTGCAACTGATAACTGGTATTGTGACCTACATTATTATGCGCAACCTGATCGAGACCATCCGGCGTGCCGACCGAGCTGAGGAGATTGTCTCGCTGCAGCAAGAGATCGCGCAGCACGTTCGTGCTCAGATGCAACAGAAGCAGCAACTTGAAGAGGGCTTTTATAAGATTGCCGAGACACACGCGCGTATCAGCAATGGCGATTTGAATGTGCGCGTGAATCTGGATGAGGGAAATATGCTCTGGAACGTCGCCGGGTCGCTGAATAATCTGCTCAACCGCATGCAGCGCATGAAAACAGATGCGGATACGCTGGCGATGACACGCCAGGCAGCCTACCAGGTCTCAAATATACTTCATCAGGCCACCGCAACAGGGAATTTCGCCAACTTGCATCTACCAACGACAGGTACTCCACTCGATCCAATCATTATCGAGCTCAACAATGCGGCGCGTAGTACCGTTACACATCCACAATCTCACTTTAGAGTCTCTTCAGAGCAACATTTTTAACAGAGCATCTTACTCTCGTCATACTGGGGTACATGAGCGCCCCCGCACGGGCGTCGGCGTGCGCGGCCGCACTGGTTGTTTATGTTGGTGCATGGGGTGGGCGGATGCCCACCCCATGCACCAACATAAACCTGGCTTTTGAGCACCGCAGGTGCGAAAACGCATGCAGGCCGCAGGCGATGTCATGAGCGTAAGATACACTCTACTAGAGTGTGTTAGTTTTCATATTTCTACATATTAGATATTAGAAGGAATAGTAATATTTATGCGTATTCTAGTTACTGGAGCCTTTGGCAATGTTGGATTTAGCGCGATCCAGGCGCTGATAGAGCAGGGACATACAGTGCGCGCCTTTGATCGGCGCACCAAAGCGACGGAGAAGAAGGCCAACCGTGTCCATGGCAAAGTCGAAACTATCTGGGGCGATATCCGCGATTCCCAGTCCGTCGCCGAAGCCGTAAAGGGACAGGAAGTAATCGTCCACCTGGCCTATATCATTCCTCCCGCCGTTGATGAGAATCCTACGCTGGCCCAACAGGTCAACGTTGAGGGGACACGTAATGTGATCGAAGCCGCCAAAGCGCAGCCGCAGCCACCGAAGGTTCTCTTCAGCTCTAGCCTCGACGTCTTCGGTCCGACGCAGGATAAGGAGCCGCCACGCCATGTGACCGACCCTGTCATGGCGACCGATGAATATACGAAACACAAGCTAGCCGGAGAAGAGATGCTGAAGAGCTCCGGATTGGAGTGGGCCATTTACCGTTTCGGGGATGTGCCGCCGCTGGAGCCGCGCCAGATACATCCAATCATGTACACCATTCCCCTGAACACGCGCCTGGAAATGATCCATACACATGATGTGGGCCTGGCCATCGCCAATGGCATGCGCAGTCCTATCTGGGGCAAGGTGTGGCTGATCGGCGGCGGCCCTGAGTGTCAGATCCGCTATCGTGACTACCTCTATCGTTCACTGGCCCAGGTGGGCATACAGCCGCCGCCCGACGAAGCCTTCGCGCCCGATAGCAAGCCCTATTGCACCGACTGGCTCGACACCACCGAGAGTCAGGCGCTCCTACAATACCAGCGTCACACCTTCGACGAGATCATGCGCGATGTGGCCGATGCCACGCGTCCCAAAGGCGTAGTGGCCCTGCTCATGCCACTTCTGCGCCCGACAGTTCGGCGCCAGATGTTGAAGCTCTCGCCCTACCTGCAGAAAAAGTAAATCTGAAGGCCAGCCTCTGTCCTCAGGTTTTTTGTATCAAAGCGGCAACAGCAAGAAGCGCTCACGCTCGGTCACAGTATGGGCCAGTTGCCGCGTCATCTGCTGCAACGCGCCGCTCTGCTGCGACCAATCCTCAGGGGTCATGCGCGAAACATATTGATAGATCTGCTCGCTATCACGCACAAGGGCCAGGTCAAAGTTGAGCAACTGCATCAACAAGGCCTGCTCCTGGCGGAAACGCCACCAGATACGATCCTGAGAAGGGACCGCCATGCCGCGAATGCCGGATTCAACTTTAGCCAGCGCCTGCTGGGCGGCCTCGATGGTTCGCAGTTGTGTCATCGCCTCCTGAGGTGGATCGGGATTGGCCCGCGTCAGAGGAGGGATAAAGCGGGTGTGGTAGTCGTTGCGCAACTGCGCGAGCGCGGATACCGCCTGCGCAAGAAAATAGGAGGCACGCTCACGCACCAGCAGATCATCCGCGCGTGCTTGATTGGTCCGGTTATAAAAGTTATACCCGTAGCCGGTGAGTAACAATTGGAGTTGCTGGACAAGCACGTTGTTGGATGGTTGAGAACTCATCTTGCTTTCTCCTGACAGATGGGCAAGTGTATCATGTATACTCCTTGCCCATTACCTGTAATGACGATAATTGGTTTAGCGCGGTGGCTGTGCTGGTGGGTGCGGAGGATTTGACGCGGATACCTGTGAAGATGCCGGCGCCCTTACAGAATTGGGGGAGACGTAGTGATCAGCGTTCGTGGTGGCCTGCACTCCGTTGACGTTGAAGGGCTGGCCGATCGCCATATTGGGAGCCGAAACGATCCCTTTCTCCGCCATCAACATCGCGGTATAGTAGCGTACCGCATCTATTTCGCTCAAGCCGAACGCTTTCAGCGAGATAAGTGCCTTCATGCGCTCATCGCGGGGGAACACCAGGACCTTCACTGTGTTCAGCGCGATCCCATAAATGGACAGAAACTGTTGCAGGTGCTGAAATACAATCTGCGAAAGATCGTGAATCTTTTCATTGACGGCTTCAAGAGGAGTGACCTGCACGATCTGGTTGACGGCCTGCTCGATAACGGGTCCGGCGTACGCGTTGATCTCCTGCGTCGTCAACGCATGCCCCCGGTAGGGCATGTGCTGGACAAGCTGTACTGCGGCCTCGCGCGTCTCAACGTGAATATAGTAGTCGACGCTGTACACCATCTCGGCCATTTCGCGCGAGAGCGCCATACCACTGGTCTTTAGCACCAGTTTGGCGCGGTTGATGTAGAGCGCCTCGTACTGCCATGGACTCTGCCCTCCATAGAAAGCCTGTTGCATAGAGCCAAACAGAGGGTGATCGGGCGTCTGGATGGTATATTGCCCCGTCTCATAGACATTGAGGATCGCTCCGCGTGATTTAAGGACACAGAAGTGGTTGCTCTCGACGGTCAGCAGCGAACCGTTCATGATCCCATTGTGAGGATAGTGCCAGAGGAGAATATCCGGCCCCATCATTTCCTCGCCATTGTCGGTCAAAGTTGAAACCACGTTACGGATGCCAGGCATACATAACCTCCTATCACCTCAGACGCGTGCCTTGCTTTTCTGAGGATCTACAATACGTCTTTTTTTATCGCGATAGTGTAGAAATGGTTCAGTTGCTTGCTATTCGTTATTGTAACACTGCATCGATCTACTAACATATGAACCCCTTCACAATTTGTGTCAACGTTCAAACAGTCCGATTGTCAAACGCAAAAAAGCGCACTAAAAGTGCGCTCTATGCATACGAACTCATCCCGCGTGTGGTGAGGAATTACATGGATTCTCCTATCAACTGGCTACTCCAGGTAGCTCATGGGTTGGCCGTTGCGCCAGCCAGTCCTCCAGGGTCGCGACCTGCTCGGGATGCTGGTGGCTGCGGGCCAGAAAACCGATGCCGTGCTGTGGCATGGGATCTTGATCCGTTGGCTGGTAGCGCAGGTCCACGCTCCAGCGCACGACCTGAGAGTTGTTCATGGTGGACATATGGATGCAGCGATCATTAAACAGGATGACTCCACCCGCCGCCAGGGGCAGGCTGATGACCTGATTTTTCTTAGCCACATGCTGCTCATCTAATTCGGTATAGCCGGTACCAGAATAGGTTTCGGCATGGTAGGAAAGCACCCGCTGCCTATGGGTACGGGGCATGATCTGTAAACAGCCATTTTCCTCATTGGCATCGACCAGCGCCACCCAGGCGGTGATCACCGGATTCGAGTTGGCATCGGGCCAGTACGACTTATCCTGATGCCACGGCACGGCGCCTGCCGCCACGTGGGGCACTTTCGGGCGCACGTTATAGACAGGATTGGCAAAGATCTCAGCGCCAATCAAGGATTCAATGGCATCCAAAATTTTTGGCTGGCTGATCAGGTGAAAGAGGCCAGGCTGCCGATCGCGCCAGCCACGGCCATAGCGCAAGAATTCTTTATCCGTTAAGTCCGCGAAGAGATCCGCCAGGCGCGTCTCAAACGGACGCTGTTCGAGCTTATCGGCGATCAGCCCATCGTGATAAAGGTCGTCAGCGATCCAGGAAACTTTCTCGGCTAAGGCGGCACGCACAGGTGCCAGGTCCTCGGCGGTCAGAAATTGGGGCAAGACCAGGTAGCCCTCACGTTCATAAAAAGCGACCTGTTCTTCGGTCAGGCTACCAGCTATACGTTGTTCGCTCGTCATGAGACCGGCCTCCTTCTAACGCAACATCATGATCTACTCCAGCATTCCACTGGCGACACGTATCATCACCGTTAAGATCAAATATACCCATGAACCGGCCGAGGAACAATTGCCCACATTTATGATTGTTGGTACAATATCACCATGTTTGCATCTGAAAGGCGCTGGCCGATCCCACTGGAGTGCCAGCCGCAGGTTCTGAATATGGGCTACGCCGTCCATGGCTCTCTGCCGGTTGAGCGCTATCAACTGGAGGGATTATGGTGTATGCATCTCTACGAGTATATCGGAGAGTTATGGATCGATGGGACCACGTTCCCCATTCGCCCCGGCTACATTAGTATCACCCCACCAGATGCCCGCCTGGAGTACCACTACCTGGGGCGCTCGGAGCACCTGTATGCCCATTTTTCGTTTTCCAGCCGGCCCACGGGACAGAGCACTATTTCGATCTTAGCCATGCAAGATCTGGAGGACGAGTTCAGGCCGCTCCAGTCCGACTTCACCCATGCAGTCGTGAGTTGGCCGACGCGACCAGCACGGGCCACGGCCAGGCTTTGGGACATCCTCTGGCAGATCAGCGAGCGAACGCCGGTCATCTCGACCGCGCAA
Source organism: Dictyobacter halimunensis (assembly GCF_036245075.1). Taxonomy (NCBI): domain Bacteria; kingdom Bacillati; phylum Chloroflexota; class Ktedonobacteria; order Ktedonobacterales; family Dictyobacteraceae; genus Dictyobacter; species Dictyobacter halimunensis. The sequence goes on along the minus strand of NZ_BSRI01000001.1, from coordinate 2,201,513 downwards.
CCGAGCGTGCATCCCGCCGTCGAGCAGGTCATACAAATGATCGAGCTGCGCATCGGCGAGCGCATCTATATCTCGGACCTGGCACGGGAGGTAGGGCTCTCGCATAACCACCTGGCGCGTCTCTTCCAGACCTCTTTAGGTTGCACCATCTCTGGCTATATCCAAAAGCGGCGCATCAACAGGGCGCATCACCTGCTCACCACCTCTACCCGCTCCATCAAATCCATTGCCATCGAAGTTGGTATCAGCGATCTTCACCTCTTCAACAAGACCATACATCGGGCCTTCGGGATTTCACCCACCCAACTACGTCACCAGCAGGCAACTACCCAATTGTGATACCCGGAACCGGACCGTGATAACCTCCTATAGGCACGAGTAGGCACAAATTCCAACTTTTTTCATGAGATTGGCGTGTTATAGACATAATCCAATAACCTGTGCTGTAAGGAATAAAAAAACATGGCACTTCTCTTTCATCTGTCGAACCAGGTGCGTACGATACTCATCGCCATCATTACGGTCGTTACCCTGCTTGGTATTATGCTGCGACCCTGGAAAATGAATGAAGCTCAGGTGGCCCTGCTGGGGGCCGCTCTTTTATTGCTACTAGGGTTAATTACGCCGCAAAAGGCGCTCTTCACGCTGGTCGGCGATTGGAATACCTTCTTCTTCTTTCTGGGCATGATGAGCCTTTCCGCGCTGGCCGAGGTGGCTGGCTTATTCGACTGGCTGGCTTTTCAGGCGGCCCGACTCTCAGGCAGCAGCGCCCGGCGCCTCTTCTTTAATACCTTCTTACTGGGCACCCTGATCTCGATGTTTCTCTCAAACGACGCTACCGCCCTGATCCTGACGCCGATCGTCTACACGCTGGTAACCCGGCTCAGGCTACCGATCCTGCCCTTTCTCTTTGCCTGCACATTTATTGCCGACACCGCGTCCTTCTTATTGCCGGTCAGCAATCCGATCAACATCATCGTCACATCTCGCTTCCCGCTGGATCTGTGGGCCTTTCTGCGCCTGCTCTTCCTGCCATCGCTGCTGGTGATCGGGCTCAACATCGGCATCTTCTTCCTGCTCTATCGCCGCCAGTTAAGCGGACACTTCGATCTCAAGCGTCTCCCTAACTTAGAGGAGACCATCGGACACAAGACCTATTTCCGCTATACCTGCGGAGTGCTGATCTGCGTTGGCGTCGCTTATATCGTGGCGTCCGCCACCCAGTTTCCCCTCTCGCTCGTCACGCTGGGGGGCGCCCTGCTGCTGCTCATCGGCGCGCTCGGCTGGAAGCAGATCACCATATCAAAGCTGGGGAAGCAGCTCTCATGGAGCATCTTTGGCTTTATCGCCGGCATGTTCATCGTCGTGCAGGCGCTGGAAAGCACTGGACTGACGACACAGTTTGGACAGCTCCTGCTCCACCTCTCGGGCAACACGCCCTTGGGTGCGGTGATGGTGGGGACGCTGGGCTCGGCGCTGGGCACCAACCTGATCAACAACGTGCCAATGGCCGTCGTACTCACGTCATCGCTGCAGAGCGTGCAGCACTCCTCGCTGGCCGTCCAGCATGGCTTCGTGGCCGCCACCATCTTTGGCTGCGACCTGGGACCCAACCTGACGACCGTGGGCTCGCTGGCTACCGTGCTCTGGCTGCTCATCCTGCGCCAGCGCAACCTGGACGTTTCCGGCTGGGATTATTTTAAAGTCGGCATTATTACGACCCCGCTTCTACTCATCGTGGGGGCACTGACCATCTGGCTCTTGCTCTAAACAAGATTGACAGCAACACTATATCCACCGATTATCCGTATTCAAAATAACAACGTCGTACACAGATACATACAGCGCAGTAATGTCCAACAATGCAAAGGGGGATCAGATGCGTATTCTCGGTTGTCTGGATGGAACAAATAGCGAACAGATACAGCGAGCCATCAACACGCTGGTCAATAGCAGTGAGGCAGTGATCGGGTTAATCTATGTCATAGACACACGTCCGCGCGACGAGATCGGACGCAAGCGCTCACAGTTGTTGAGGCCGCTAAGATCACCCGGACCGCAAGAAGAGCGCATTGAGGCGGCGGAACTGGCGGCGGCCCAGGATATCTTCTACGAGAGCAAGATCAACCTGTCGCGGGCCGAGACCATACAGCGGCAGGGACGACCAGAGCTGGAGATCGTCAATACGGCAGCCGCCTGGAACGCCGATCTGATCGTAATCGGGACCCGCTCTTTCCAGCACCTGGCGCCCGCCATCGGCCCCAAATCGGTCGGTCACATCGCCCGCTTTGTCCTCGATCACGCTCCCTGCCCCGTTCTGCTGGTGCGCCCGGCTGACAGCCATGGCTTTCCCATCGTGCGCTAAAGCGCCTGCTCTCTTTGCGCAGCCACCAAACAGTAACCCACGTGATATAGTCTCAGTGGAAAGGATATACGAAATGGCCCCGATCTGTGTCTTTGATGTCAATGAAACGCTGCTCGATCTACATGTGCTCGATCCCCTCTTCGAGCAGGCTTTCGGCGATAGCAATCTGCGCCGGAACTGGTTTAACCAGATGCTCCAGAACGCTTTCGTCTCTACTATCATCGGTCAATACAGTGATTTTGGAACCCTGGGCGCCTCGGCCCTGGATATGCTGGCGGAACAGCAGGGAGTGACCATCTCAGCCCAGGAACGCAGCGCCATCCTGGATACCATGCGTCACCTGCCCGCTCATCCAGAGGTACCGGAAAGCCTGGCGCGCCTGCAGCACGCTGGCCGGCGTCTGGTCACACTCACCAACTCTACTCGGCAAGTAGCAACCATGCAGATCACCAATGCGGGACTGGCCCAATACTTTGAGCACATTTTTTCAGTTGATAGCGTGCAGCGCCTGAAACCAGCCCCTGAGACATATCAGATGGTTGCCGCCCGGTTGCAAGTCCCGACTAGCGAGCTCATGCTGATCGCTGCCCATGCCTGGGATATCGCAGGCGCATCGAACGTCGGCTATACCACCGCCTTTGTCGCCCGACCCGGCATGGTTCTGAATCCGCTCTTCCCGGCCCCAATCATCAATGGGCACAATTTAAGCGAGGTCGCTGATCATATTCTCAAGCTCACATAGTATGATATAGAACCGCAGGGTCTGACAAATAAACAGCCAGGTATCCAATGAAAGGAGCACTGCCATGGCAACGTCGTTGCGCGTAAACGATCAATTTCCGGATGTTGTCCTGCCCGATCATCAAAATGAAATGATCCAGCTTTCGCACCTGACCCGGCCTGGCCTCCTGGATCAGTATCTAGGCTTTCAAGAGGGTAGTCCCCTCATTCTCATTTTTCTGCGCGGCTTCTTCTGTCCTCGCGATCAGCAGCAGATGCGTCAGATGGTGGAATTCCAGGCGGAACTGGCCGTCAACTACGCCAGGGTAGTCACGATCAGCGCGGACCCTCCGCAGGTCAATGCGGCCTTTCGCGTCGGCCTCAATGCGCGCTGGCCTTTTTTGTCCGACGAGTCCAGGCAACTCATCAAACAGATCAATATCCTGGACGAAACGGAGGGCGAATATGCCTATCGGGCGCAGCCATATACATTTGTGCTGCGCCCTTCACTCCAGATTCACACCATTTATAACGGCTGGTTCTTCGTGGGTCGGCCAACCCTAGAGGAACTGCGTCACGACCTGCGCGCCATCATGGAGATGCGTGCTGATTATCGCTATGAAGCGTACGCCGATCCGGCCATACGCCAGATTCGCATTCCCCAGCAGGAATGGGAGCATGGCGCGCCCACACCAGGGGCAAATGGGCTCCCAGTCGCACAGGGAACCGTGCGCTGGTTTGACGTTGATACAGGTGTGGGCATGCTGGCCCGAGGCGATGCAGGGCCGGATGTATTCTTCCACTTCACAGCGATTCCAGGCCAGGGCTATCGCACCATCAAGCCAGGAGCAGCGGTGCGCTTCGAGATCATCTCGGGCCAGCATGGATTAAGCGCCCGCAATATTCAACCAATCGAGTGACGACTCCCTACGGCTACAAGCCGAGGGCTTCTGGGTAGGGTAGACCGCCAGCGAGGTGCCATATCCTTTTGTCCATGAACCGTGAAGATATGGTCCTTTTCCAACGGTCTCCCTCAGAACCGTGCGGGCACGATTTCCATGCACACGGCTCGCCAAGAACACTTTTCGTTCTCTTTAGCTTGGGATGTATGCCAGGTCCGTGAGCTTTACTGCGTCGTATTCGCCTCGATGGATTTTCCCGTGACAGCTCCCGCAGACAGGGATTTGTTTTCGATTGATTTTTCGGAGTATCCGGTTGAAGCCTGTTGGTTCTCTTCGATGAGAGAGCTTCCGTATATGCCGAACATGGTGCATTACGATTTGTTCTGCACTTTCTCCACAAATGCAGCACGGCAACCCTAGCTTGGATCGTGTTCTCATCTGTGTCGCCATTCGTACTCGATCTACGTTTGGAGCTGTGCTGCCCTGGAAGGCATCCCTGTCCTTAGACCAGTTCTGGTTAGAGTGGAAAGAGACTTCTCTGTCTTTCTTACCCTCTTTTCCCTTGATGACGATGGTGAGATTCTTTCCAAAACGTTTGAAGACTTTGGGAAGTGAGATCTTATGCTTCATAGCCAGGGTTTTTGCTAACGAGTACCTGAGTATATATTGGATGCGGCTGAGTTTGGACCAATTGTCTACGAACGCGTAGTAGTTCTGTATGCCTCGGTTGATACTGCTGTACAGGTTAATGATCTGGTCTGTGTCCAGGTACGCCCAACCTGCTTTTGCAATAGGGAAACCTTCTGCTGTACAGAAGCCTCGCTCGCTTAATCTCTTGGTGAGTTTAGGCATTGGGGCTTCCATAACCGTTTCCCATCCGGTGGATCGACGTTTGACTTTCTTTCCTGATCGGCTGGTGCAGAGTGTTACCTTGGCATTTTCTCCGTTCCCGATCTTGAGGATCGTTCCTAGAAAGAATGCTTCTTCGGCCTTGGCATTGGTTATACGGGTCTTCTCTTCACTGAGAGTGAGCTTGAGCTTCTCTTTCAGGAAGTCCTTCATTTCCTGCTTGATTTCATCTGCGAGCTTTCGGCTTCCGCAGAGTCCGATAATCCAGTCGTCGGCATATCTCAGGTATTTGAGGCGAGTGAAGTGTGGATCATCCACTACCACTGATGGGAGCGTGCGCAGGCGCTTTACCAATTCTCTGAATTCACGGGTTCTGGTTTTGCCTTGCTTCGCCATTCTCCGTTTTTTTTCAGAGAGTTGATGATAGAGAGGATTTCGGGCTTTTACCTTGCCTTTTTCTCGTTTTGTGCGTAGCGTTTCTACAAATTCATCCAGTTCATGGAGATACACATTGGCGAGAATTGGGCTAGCAATTGAGCCTTGTGGAGTTCCAACAAGACTATCCTTTCTTGCTCCGTGCAGGTCCATGTATCCTGCGTTCAAGAGTTTCCAGATGAGGTTGAGAAAACGTTCATCCTTGATCTTTTTGCGCAGAATAGAGACCAGGGTTTGGTGGTCCACTTCGTCGAAGCAGGAGCGTATGTCTCCCTCAATGAACCAATTGACGGCTGACCATGCTTCTCTGATTTCTCGTAGGGCCGTATGGCAACTGTGGTTAGGTCGGAATCCATGACTCGTTTCACAGAAGTAGGGAGTTTGAGGGCTATCATAGATCGCCTCCAAGATCGTGTAGATAGCCTGTTGTACGATTTTATCTTTGGCGCTTGGGATACCGAGTTTCCTCATTTTTCCGTTGGCCTTTGGTATGAAACTCTGGCGTACGGGTTGGAATCGGAATGACTCGGATCTCATCGCTTCGATAATCTCCCTAACGGTTGAGAGTGAGAAACCGTCAATGGTCTCTCCGTCTGTTCCGGGAGTCATGTTTCCGGGTTTTGATTTAATCCGTTCGTAGGCAATGATGTACAAGTCTTCTTTGAACATCAACCTATAGAGATCATTGTTTACCCACTGTCTGCTACTATTGAGCTTTCGTAAAGCTTCCAGTCTCTCTGGGATCTTTTGACTCATCCAAGTCAACCCCTTTCAAGTGGAATGTGTTCTCTAGAGTCCTTCCCCGTGTCTCACCCATTACGGTGAGCATTTGAGTACTGCGACTCCTCCGTCGCCTTGCGCCTCACGGCGTTTAGGCGATCCCGTAGTTCTTTCATGGTCCCGCTCCGTACTTAGGTCCTCTCTTGGGTGGTTTCCTCGCTCCCTACGAGCGCCCACAGGAAGGGCATTTACTAGCTCGTCATTCCTGAACTAATAATCCCGTGTCTCCCGTAACAATGTCCCTACGAGAGGGGTGGCCGACAGCCCCGGCTCACCGAGAGTTCGACCCTTCAGGTCTAACCATATACGGCCTAGCTGACAATCCTTCTCGGGAGTGGACATTCTCCCTCAATTGCCTTTTCTCACCATGCTACAGTCCCCCCCGTTCCCTTTCGGGTCGAAGGTCAGGTGATGCTTTAGTTACCTTTGCCCTAGTAACACTGGATGCTCCAGTAGGGGCCATGAAAGCGCAACGGCGCACAATGACTCGGCCTGCTCGTCCACAGGCTTGAAACGCCTCCGCTAAGATATTGAGACTCCCATTGTGGTCACGGTGGATGACCAGACCACAGTGGGGACACTCATACACCCGCACTGACAACGGCATCGGTTGCCGATATCGGCAAGCCGAGCAGGTCTGAGATGTATACGCCGGGTCCACTTTCACGACCTGCCTCCCAGCTTCTTCCGCTTTGGCCTGCAGACGTATGAAAAACTGTGACCACGATGCATCGGCAATGGACTTTGACAAACGCGGGTTCTTGACCATATTACGCACGACGAGCGCTTCCACGGCAATCAACCCAAAGCGGGCGACCAGCTTCCTGACTTCCTGCTCAATAAAGTTCTTGCGCCGATTGGCAATACGTTCATGGATGCGAGCGACGACCTTGCGTCGTTTCGCTCGTGCATTGGTACCTTTGGCAGCCCGGGACAGCTTGCGAGAGGCTCGTGCCAGTTTCGCCTCCTCCTGGCGGAAAAAGCGGGGATTGGCAATCGCTTCTTCGGTACTCAAGTACGCAAAGGAATGCAAACCGACATCAATGCCCACGGCTTCCGCGCATACCGGCAAGCGCTTCTGCTGGGCTTGCTGCTCTGAGAGCTCTACCGTGATACTCACGAACCATTTGCCGGTCGGCGTGCGTTTGACACTGGCGGTTTTCGGCGTTCCGATGACCGCACGATGCAGCACCATTTTGATGTAACCGAGCTTGGCCAATTCCAGGATGCCTCGCTTGTGCTGGTCCTGCGGATGGATCTTGAAGCTATTGCCATACTGCTTGAAGGTCAACGAATGATACCGCCCACTCGATTTGAAGCGCGGAAAGCCTGGAGTCTTGCCCTGAGCCACGCGCCCAAAGAAGGCTTGAAAGGCCAGATCCACGCGCTTGACCACATCCTGTAGGACCTGGGCTGGCACTTCAGCCAGATCGGGGCGCACCGCTTTGCATGCGGGCAATTCGGCGCATTGATCTTCAAACGAGAGCGAGACCCCTGCCATCCGATAGGCGCTTTTGCGCTCATCAAGGGCGGCATTGTAGGTCTCACAGCACAGCCGCAACCAGTGCTCCAACACGCGTTGTTGCTTGCGCGTGGGATAGAGCCGAAACTGATAGGTTCTCGTGGATGGTTTCGTTCTGATCGTGGGCTTGCGCTTGGACGTGCGTAGGTTGCTCACGTGATCCCTTCCTCATGGCTCAGTGATCGTGTTGATCAGGTTCCTTGCCCCAGCAGTGTACGCCCAGAAACGCTTCGTGTCAAGAACATGCGTTCCTTATGGGTATTCCCAAGCCCCAGCCCGCAACGCAAAGAACGCCGCTTTCATCCCCGTGGCTGCAAGCTCAGGGGCTTTCAGCGGCGGCATTTGGGTAAGCACAACAGATTGGGGCGCTGTGTTCTCTACGAATGTCCTTTTTCCCGAACAGATGAAGATCCATGCAGTGGACGCGCAGGATTAGTTCCGGGCGTCTTTATGCCGGTAATGACAAGCTCGCATAGTGGCAACTTGCTATGTCCAACAATAGTCCGATTGAACTGTTTGACAAACAGCTTGCTATAGCCGGCATCGACGGCCCGTCCGTTCACGCGCACGGACCACCAGGGGCTATTGAGAACACTCCAGGACCAGCTAATAAAGGCGTGTTCGCCGGAGAGCTCATTGACACGGATATACGAAGTAAAGAGAGGTTTACCGTAAGTATAATAACTGGCAAAGAGCCGAGCCTCATTCCAGTGCAGCGAAGCCCTGCGCAACGAATAGTGCGCCGTTATCCCCTCATCATTGATGACAAATTTCGGGCAATAATTGTTGGAGGGCTCAAGGAATAACATCCATACTATTATCAATATTGCCAATGCCAGAACGCAAATAATACCAATGATGAACTGCACAATATCCAATTGACCTTGCTGCATAATAGTGATTATTGCGATGACCAGCAACGCGATGGCAGACCCGATACCCAGCACGCACAAAATAGTCCATAAAAGCGCACTGGACGCGTTGTGATTGTCGCAGGCAGATCTAGCGAAGATCCATCGATGTCAGGTTGCTTTGCCGCCGCGTAAGAAGCATTGTGATCAGCCGCATCCTGTCGCACCCAATTCAAGCGCCGCCAGTAGCGTTCACGGCGTACAAATACGTTGTAAAGCGCATATAAAAAGGCCACTGAATAGAGAAGGCTAGCAATTAATGTAGTGTTTTCAGCATTTTCCCCATGAAATAAATTATTGAAGACACTCCATAGAAAACTACCAATGAGCAAGAGATATATAACAGACTCGATGCGTAAGCGCCAGATATTTGGGTCCTGCTTGAGCATTGTGACCTCCGCATTAGAATGTGTCTTTCCCTCGTCTTACAGAGGTACGTGAGCGTCACCACACAGGCGCCCGTGTGCACGGCCACATTCGTTTTTTTGTTGGTGCAATACCGGGGCGGGTGCGACTGCACCCGCCCCGGTATTGCACCAACAAAAAACCAATTGAGCGCCACAGGCGCGAAACTTACGGTTTTAAGGCACATACTTTATATATTTATATATGATACGCGTATAGCAACATATCTGGATGTGCCGATGAAAAAAGCAGATCGGAGGCATAACGAGGCATGTAAACTATAGGATCAAAGCGCCCTATAGTCACATCATGATGTTGATGAAGTAGAAGGGAGGAGGCATCGGTTAAGCCATGCTGATAACTTTTTGCTTTTCCTCTTCCGCGCTCTCGGCCATGGCCGGCCGTACCGCGAATACATGACGCCCATGCAGGCAATAATATTGCCAGTGACCATGGGTGTCGAGAACCGGCCTGGTCTCGGTTTCGATATCTACCAGTAATACTCCCTTACCATGGCCATGCTTACATTGATGCTCTTTTGGAGGGTACGCATTCATTAGTTGTCCTCATTTCTGTGCCACACACAAAACCGCTATTGGAACTTTTGTTCTATACATACTATCTGGTGCTATTGTAAATGTCCCACATCATTGACAAACACCATCGAATACCATCAAATGCTATCGAACACAATACATGCCATCGAACTCTATCCTTAAAGACGAATAACTCACCTGTGATATAAAATGTAGCGGCAAAAATGCTATGATGTTAAATATTTCGCTGCGAATGCAAAATGATTGTCGGCATAACATCAACACGCGAGGGCAACATTGTGAGAACCATGCGCCTATACAACGGGAGAGGTAAAGACGGCCACGCTGTAGTCATGCTCGGGGAAGACGCCGTGGAGCTTGAAGCCGGCGCGGGTATAGAAAGCGCGCAGATTGGTATTGGCCGCCCAGCAATCCAGAAAGATCATGGCACGGGGATCCGACCGGGCAAGCAGGTTCTTCAATCCAATGAGAAACTGCAGGCCGAGCCCGCGTCCCTGCTGGGCTGGCTCAAGCGCCAGCGTACGTAAAAACCACGGATGCTCCAATGTATCCGCCAGTTGCCACTTCACCAGGAAGGGAAAGGTCTCAACCGTCACAGGGCTGACAAATACGCTACCCAGCAAGTTGCCACCGTCTTCTTCGAGCACAAAAGCCGTGCGCGACGCGACATACTCACAGACCTGCTCTTGCGGAATAGGACCGATCACCTGCAGGCTCCCCATGTCGATCAGCCTCTGCTGTACACGATCGATCAGATCAACGATATACGAGACTTCATTGGGCCGTGCCGGCCTGACCAGTAAAGATGCTTCCATGCGTTGAAGATTCCTCCTGACAATAGCTGATTGTGTTACTCTTTCAGGGCGCCGACGGCGATATTGGCGATAAAGTGGCGGCTGCCAATTAAAAAGACCAGGAGCAGAGGTACCGTCGCCATCAGCGTCCCAGCCATGACCATACCATAATCGGAGCCATAGACGTTGTCAAGCTGCGAGAGCGCGACCTGCAGGGTATATTTAGCCGGATCATTGAGGATAATCAAAGGCCACATATAATCGTTCCAGACACGGATAAAGGTAAAGATGCCCAGGAAGGCCAGGGCTGGTCGCAAGATCGGCAGCGCCACGTGCCAGTAGAGACGCAGGTGGCCGCAGCCATCGATGCGTCCAGCATCCACCAGTTCGCCCGGCACCGCTGATTCCGCGTACTGCCGCATCCAGAACACGCCAAAGGCGCTCACCATGCCCGGCACAATCAACGCCTTAAAGCTGCCGACCCAGCCCAGCCTCGCCATCAGCACAAACGACGGCACAGCTGAGAGCTGCGAAGGAATCATCATGGTCCCGAGCAGCAGCACGAACAGCAGTCTGCGACCGCGAAAGCTAAATTTGGCGAAGGTAAAGCCTGCCAGGGAGCAAAAGAAGAGCACCAGCGTGGTCTCTACGCCGGCCACGAACACGGTATTGGCGAAAGCTGCGAAGAAATCGATGTTTGTCAGCACATTGCTGATATTCTCGACCAGGCGGGAGCCAAAGGCTAACCTGGGTGGATAGGCGAAGATGTCGCTGGTCCTGTTGGTGGCCATAGCCAGCAGCCAGTAAAATGGGAAGAATGAGATGGCTGTGACCAGTAGCAAGATGAGGTGCAGCGAGAGCTGTTTTAGTCCGCGTGCGCGGGGCTGTTTTTTTAAGGATATATTTGTGTTTGGTCCATGATCCGATCATGCTGTTTTGTGTTCCTTTCTGCCGAAGAGGTTGGAGGTTTGTGCCTTCGGCCCTTGACACTACGCACCTACGGTGCTCAAAAAAGTAAATGTATGTGTCTGTTGGTGCAGGTCGCATAGCGACCTGCACCAACAGACACATACATTTACTTAGGATCGCTGGAACAGGAGCCAGTTGAGGAGGGAGAATAGGGCGATCAGTACGAAGAGTCCCCAGCCGATGGCGGCTCCGTAGCCGAAGTGGTAGCTGCCGAAGGCCTGCTGGTAGAGATAGAGTACGATGGTCATGCCTTCGCGGCCGGGTCCACCGTCGTTGCCCAGCAGTACCTGTGGCTCGGTGAAGACCTGCATGCCGCTGATGGTCGAGGTGATGACGGTAAACAGCATCACGGGGCGCAGGAGCGGAAGCGTGATACTCAGGAAGATCTGCCGTGAGCCCGCGCCATCGATGCGTGCCGCCTCATACAGGGTGGAGGGAATACTCTGAATACCTGCCAGGAAGATCAGCGCGTGATAGCCAATCGTGCGCCACAGGATCATCGCGGCGATCGCGCACTTCATTCCCCACGGCTGGCTCAGCCATGCTACTCGTCCCAGCCCCAGCGCGGTCAACAATGCATTGAGCAGGCCAAACTGATTGCTGAACAGCGAACCAAAGACGAGCGCGATAGCCACGATCGAGGTGATGTGGGGCAGGAAAAACGCGATCTGGTACAGGCCCCTGGCCTTGACGAGTGGTGAGGAGAGCAAGAAGGCCAGCACCACCGATATGCAGATCATGGGAAAGGTCGCCAGCAGCCAGATCTCCAGCGTATTGACGATCGCCTGCCAGAAATAGCTATCTGTCAGCAGGTAAGCGAACTGATTCCAGCCCACGAAGCGCATTGGCCCGATGCCATCCCATTTCTGAAAGGAGAGATAGAGGGAGAAGGCCAGCGGGAACAGGCCAAAGATGGCGAATAGCACAAAGAACGGGGCCACCGACAGGTACAGGGGCAAGCTACGGAGTAGCTCGCTCTTCCGGCGGGACCTGGGCGCGGAAACGGGCACCGGAGGCGGCGCCATCACCGGTGGACGACTCATCACATTCATAACCCGGCACTCCTTTCCGCTCACAAGACTAATGAGAGAGCTCTCGCTGTACCTGCTGCTGGGCCGCGTTCCAGGCCGCCTGCGCATTCATGTTCTGCATCTCAATCAGGGTCAGCCCGCGCTGCAGCACGTTTTGTACCACATCGGCATCGGGACTATTCGGCACCGGTTGAACATTGGCCGCCGCCTGGCTAAAGATCTTCGTGGTCACCTGTCCCCCGAAAAATGGTTCGGGACGCTGTAATTGAGGGCTATCCAGGCTGGCACGCGCGGAGGGATAGAGTCCGGTGTCAAGGTAGGCTGTGAGCTGATTGCGGGCCGACATCAACCAACTGGCGATAGCAAAGGCCAGTTGTGGATGCGGCGAGGCCGCCGTCACGGCCAGGAACGAGCCGCCAGCATTGCCAGGTCCACCGGGAGCCGGGGCGATGCGCCACAGGCCGGCCGTCTCTGGACCAGCATCCTTCAGGCGATGCTTCATCCAGACCGCGCCCACGAAGGACGCAATCGAGCTATTGCTGATGGCGGCGCTCCAATCGGTCGAATATGAGGTCGCCTTCGCGCTCAGATCCAGCTGGTGAACCCTGGCCGCGTAATCCCACGCCCGCCTGACCGCCGGCTGATCCCCGATATAATGATTGGCCGCGTCAAAATATTGCTGCCTGCTCTGACCCATGATCTGCGTAAAAACATTGTTGATGTTATCAAACATATGCACCCTGCCACCGGTGGCCTGTCGCATCCGCACGCCCGCCTGGAGATAGTCATCCCATGTCTTCAGCCGCGCGGCCACAGCAGCGGGATCGGACGGCAGGCCGGCCCGCTTGAATAGATCGGCACGATAGAACAGAGCGGTCGGGCCCGTATCCATCGGCAGCGCGATCACTCGTCCACCGGGGGCAATCCCTTGCTGCCACTTCCAATCCAGGTACGCCTGGCTGATCCGGCTCACTCCCAGCAAACGCAGATCAGCGAATTGATCGGCATCAGGAAAATAGGTAGCGATATTGGCATTGATGCCCACGATATCCGGTATATTCGCGTGGCCGGCCAGGGCCGTGCGCAGCTTCGCATCATAGCCCCCACCGATCTTCAGCGCCTGAAAGCGCACGTGAGGGAAGTGCCGTTCCACCTGGGCCAGCAGCCGATCATCGATGGCCCGATTCCAGTACCAGAGCGTCATCGTAATCCTGCCATCGCTATCAGTACCGAGCATAGGCAAAAAAGCCGGACCCCGGCACGCGGTTAACACAAGCACAAGGAGACATAAAATAAAGCAGCCCCGCTTAAAACTCTTCACCATACCAGCTTCCCCCAATCGGCACGCAAATGTATAATATGTTGATCCTGCTATTACAATACATATCGTCTTAATCAGGGCGGAAAAAAGCCAATATAGGTTGGGGATGATGGTCAGATTGCGCAACTGCGCAATCTGACCATCATCCCCAACCTATATTAAAAAACCTGGCCCATCGGATCGTTCCGATGACCAGGTGAATGTCGCTTTATCTTAAGAAGTACCTTGACTACTTACTCACCATACCAGGGAGCGGTAATGGTATGCTCTTTTTCCTTGGGTGTGTAGGCAACCACGGCACTTGCCTTTTCGTTCAATTTTACTACCCAGACGTTATCAGAAAGGGCCTTCAGCTTTTCAGCTTTGACGGCCGGGACACGTTCCGGTGAGGTGCCATAAAAATCACAAGCGGCTTGAATAACTTCTACGGGTGCTCCAAAAGATTGACGTTTCCAAAATCCGAACAGGTTCATGATGATTCCTTCTTTTTTCAAAGAGGGCACACCAAGTAACCACACTGCTGCAAGAACTACATTGATCTACTGCCTTGGCGAACCAGAATAATTTTTATAATCATATATTGATGCTTCCCCACTTCCTTGCCGGTCCATTCCGGCCCAATTTTACATGGATAAAACGAGGACATAGCTTCAAAACAAGCAAGATGGATTTTCTATAGTGTCCATCCCACTTATTCTGACGAACTACCATCGTCTCTGGTCACTAAAAAGCTTTTTTTTGAATATTTTTATTTTTGTCGTACAGGGGTACGTGATCGCCCCCGCACGGGCGTCCGCGTGCGCGGCCGCACTACCTCCCTTAAGAATTTTGGGCACAGTAGATGCTGGGGAGCTTAATAACTTTTGAGCACGGTAAATGCTGGGGACTATTGGTGTGTCGGTGAAGCAAGGACGCGGATGCACACTTTTTTTATTCAGGAATTGGGCGACACCACCGGTGGGTGCGGATGCACCCACCGGTGGTGTCGCCCAATTCCTGAATAATTTTCACCCAATTTGGTAAAAGGGAGAAAAGAGTGGCTAGCGGCCATCAAAAGTTGTACAATAGGGGTACCACGAAAAAATTACATGCCCCTATGCCCTATTACATAGGTGCTTTTAAATATACGCACCAACTGCCATCGGACAGGAAGGAAAGAAAGCGTACGTGGTACGGTTACATCCCTGTAGAGCGTTGTTATTCTTAAGGTATTCCGCATTGTAAGGGAGGTTTGGTAGTGAACACATCCGAACAAAAGTCAACATCAACGCACAAGGTTACAGACAAAATTATTCAAATTCTGAAGAAGAATCCGAATATTAGCGATGCCGAGTTAGCCGAACAGGCTGGTCTCAAGTCTGAGGCGTCCGCCCGTGGGTGGAGAACAGTCGCCGAGGATACTATGAGAGGCTGGAAGTGGGGCTACTAGGCGGCTTCAAGGAACTTCTCAATACAAATACATATGAATGGTGTCTAAAATAAGTACATATCAGTTCTTTTTTACGATGCTATGCTATAGAAGGCAGGCCCCCAGAGCGGGGACCTGCCTTCTGGTTTTGGTTTGAGCTCTTATGCTGATGGGAGCTTGAGCGCCCCCGCACGGGCGGCCGCCCTATTTTTGGGTTGATGGATCGGGTGCGCGAACGCGCACCCGATCCATCAACGGAAGAGAGGGTTGGACGGCTGGCTGCTGCGCGGTACGCGACCCATCCATCAACAGAAGAGAGGATTGGACGGCTGGCTGCTGCGCGGTACGCGACCCATCCATCAACAGAAGAGAGGATTGGGCGGCTGGCGTTGCGCGGTACGCGCACCCGATCCAACAGCAAGCATAAGAGAGGGTTGGGCACCTGGCCGCCACGCCAAACGTGCTGCTGCAGACGCTAATCAGGTGGTCAGGGATAGGGGGAGGAGGGTGATGGGGACACCGGGAAGGGTGAAGCAGAAGCAACTGCCCTGTCCCGGGACACCAGTACTTTCTACCCATATGCGTCCGCCCATTGTTTCTACCAGGTGTTTGCAGATAAACAGCCCAAGACCGGTACCACGGACCGAGCCGGTCATATCACGCTTCAGGCGCATTACTTTCTGAAAAAGCATCGGCATATCGGCTGCCGGAACACCCTCTCCCATGTCCTGTACCCGGATACAGATATCAGGACAGGCAGGTAGCCGGTTAGAGATCAAGGTGGCGCTCACCGTTATCCTGGTATCGGCCGGTGAATATTTGATCGCATTCGATAGCAGGTTGTGCAGTACGCGCTCCAATTGCTGGCGGCTGGCACGCGCGGCCAGGTCATCAGAGATATCCAGTTGTATCTCGTGCTGCTGACTATCCAGCCGATCAATCACCCCTTGAGCAATTTCGGCCAGCGAAATAACAGCTATATCAGCAGAGGATATACTGATGTCCAGTTGCGTAGCTTCAAGGATATTATCGATCAGTGACTCTAATTCGCCGCATCCATGGCACGCATGGTCAAGAAAGTTCGCGGCGCTATCCGCATCGAGCTGCGGGTAATTTTCGCGCAAGAGCTCCAGGTAGCCCTTGACCTCGGTGAGCGGGGTGCGCAACTCATGACTTACATTCAGCAAGAATTGATCTTTGAGATCGTTGAGGCGCTGGTGCCGGGCGGCCGCCAGTGCCAGTTGTTGTTCCGCCAGCTCGGTTTTGTGGTGCGCGAGTTGGACGGCGTTAAAGGCGGTGCGGATACAGCTTACCACGAACGCCGCCAAAAAAAATGATGCGATCTCAAGCAGCACATTCAGCGGCAGCAACCGGGGCCAGAACAGAGTCATCATCCAGATCAAAAATAAGAGCAGCGCGCAGATGACGCCACCAACACAGAGATAAGGAAAGGGGAGGTGAAAATACCAGGCTAGAGACGCCACAGAGATAATCAGTAAAGATAGAGCGATTTGATGAAATGGCACTAACAGGCCAGACATTAAAACAACCAGGCATAACAAAGAGCTCAAGGCGCATAGACGCCAGGCACCATCAAGAGGCAATTGTTTTAATAGCCGCGGGAATAAATACATCTTAAGCAATCCTTTGCTCCTTTCACCATGGAAAGAACAATCGGGCACAGAGAGTATCTAAAAGAGGCATGCGGTATACTATAATCTTATCCTATCCATTATATCTATCCTTATTCTCTTTATAACCAGATAAACGGCGAAGGTTGCAGAAAATCATTTCTCCACGTACTTATGGGCTACACATAATTTAGCAGGTAGAGTAACGCGGTGAGCGGGTGCATGGGCACCCGCTCACCGCGTTACTCTACCTGCTAAATTATGTGTTCTTATCTGCGAGGTCGAACCACGTTCTGTGGATCACCAGTCAGAAAGGCCTGCACGTTTTCAATGGTGGTATCTAGAATGCGCAGCAGCGCCTCATTGGAGTTAAAGGCCATATGGGGGGTAATAATAACGTTGGGACGGCGCTGCAGCATATTATTTTGTACCAGCATGCGCAACTTCTCCTCGGCGCCGCTCTCTCCCAGCAGTTCTTCCTCGCGCTGCAGAAATTCCTCGCCCTCAAAGGTATCCAGGCCCACGCCCGCCAGAATACCTGTATCCAGAGCCCAGGCGACCGCGTGGGTATCCACCAGCGTACCACGGGCGGTATTAACCAGATACGACCCACGCTTCATTTTCGATAGAGCCTCACGATTAATCATGTGATACGTGCTGGGCAAGCTCGGCGCGTGCAGGGTCACCACGTCAGCTTCCCTCAATAGCTCGTCCAGCTGCACAAAGTTAAAGCCCAGCACCTCGGCCAGCAAGCGATTGCGCTTACGCTGGACTTCATCATAGACCAACACACGCATCCCAAAGCCGGTCGCGATACGGATTACCCGCAGGCCAATGGCACCCGCACCGATCACGCCGATCGTGCGCCCATAGAGATCAAAGCCGCGCAACCCCTCAAGGGTATAGTCGCCACGCTTGGTACGCGAATCGGCCAGGTGAACCTTACGCGAAATATTCAGCAGGAGAGCAAACGTATACTCGGCAACCGCGGTCTCGCCATAGCCCGGCACATTACAAACCGTTATGCCACGCTCCTCGGTCTCGTTCAAATCGATATGGTCAAAGCCCGTCGATCGCGTAGCAATGATCTTCAAATTGGGCATCGCATCGAGCTCGGTCGGACCAACTTTAGAATGGATAAAAGGCAGCAGAACCTCCACATCGCGCAGTTCCGCCAGCGGCACCTCGTCGAGCGTAGTATTAATGGCGCGCAGATTTACCAGCGTCCCCAGTTTTTCGGTCAGACGCCTGACCTCGTCCTCTTTTGTTTCTGTAGCTAAAGCATATGCTTTTGTTTGAGTCATAGATACAACCAGCCTCCGAAGATATCTAAAAGTCCCCTTACAGTCAGTTGCTTACCAGGGACCGACTTTAAGCCACTTTTTTCTAACTCTGGATACATTTCTTTATAACACAAATATGACAGCACGTATCTATGCACACATCACGATCCCATCACATCGGGAGTAACAAAGAAAGACACATCAGGAGGGAGCAAGTGTGAAGAAATACAGGAGAACGCCAGCGGCAAAGAGCGATAGGAGATCGGATGACCGCATCTATGCATCGCTGCTATTGCCGCTGATTACCAGAGAGGTCAAGAGCTACATCTTGCTCAAAATCGGCTCAGGTTGAGAATCGCCCAGAAGCGTCTGTTCAGAGTAGACCCGGATACCCGAACGCAGCAGGAGCGCGGTCGTGACGCCGACGCCATCTCTTTTGGTGCCTGAAAAAGTTCCATCATAAATTTCCCGGCTGCCACAGGAAGGGCTCCCCTCCTTCAGCACCACCTCGCTGATACCGGCCGCCTGTAATATGTGTAAAGTTCTATACGCGGCCATAATGAAAGCGCCGGTCAGATCCTCGCCACGATCGTTGTACACGCGTGCCTTGCCATCCAGAACCGCATAGCCATCTCCGCCCACTATTTCGGCCGGCCGTCGTGGCGTAGCCAGCCCTGCCAGCCGTTCAGGGCACAGGGCGATGGCATCGCCTCGCTGCACCATGTTCTTCAGCATCGGAACCGTTTTCGCCTTGCCGTTATAGCGGCACTGTACGCCCGCCAGGCAGGCACTAACCATCTTCAGCGGCACCGGCTTATGTAAATGCTTTGTCATCGTCCCACTTCTTTCCTGCTAGGCAACAACGGCCGACCCATCAATACACGTATCATCTGTATTTCCCATGTAATTGTTCAGCATATTCACAATCAGGACTACATCTGTCCAACATGTACTCGCCGAACAGCACTACCAATATTTCATATTCCAAATCCAACAAACCAATATTGCGTCTTTCTATATATCAGACAGCACTACTATGTAGAGAATAATACGAAAGCAGCTATACATCGGGAGACAATACGGGCCACCTATTATCATTCCATTAATATTACTCTAACATTTTTACGGGCTTTTTTATATTTTACTACTCATTTATGAGTAGAATGTACTATTTAAGGGCCGATACAGGCCAGTTCATCGTGTTCCACTTTCTCTAAAGAGAAACACACTATATGGTTTCAAACGTAAAACAGAACTACAGTAATCAACTCTTTATGTCAAACCAGCGCGTGTCTGACTCCCGTCATCGTAGGGATACGTGAGCGCCCCCACACGCGCGTCCGCTGCGCAGCCGCGCTGGTTTGTAGTGGTGCAGTGAGGGCGCAGATGCGCCCCCACTGCACCACTACGTCAGAGCGTGTCTAACTCCCAGGATCATCGCCTGCTGCCCGCATGAGGTTTCGCACTTGCGGTGCTCACGAGTCCGTTTGGTGTTGATGCATCGCGGGCGCGGATGCGCCCCCACTGCGCTACTACGTCAAAACGTGCCTGACTCCCAGGATCATCTCTGCTGCCCGCATGAGGTTTCGCACTTGCGGTGCTCACGAGTCCGTTTGGTGTTGATGCATCGCGGGCGCGGATGCGCCCCCACTGCGCTACTACGTCAAAACGTGCCTGACTCCCAGGATCATCTCTGCTGCCCGCATGAGGTTTCGCACTTGCGGTACTCACGGGTCCGTTTGGTGTTGATGCATCGCGGACGCGCCCGCGATGCATCAACACCAAAAAATAAGTGCGGCCACGCAGCGGACGCGCGTGCGGGGGCTCTCATGCGCCAGAAAAGAGGGATGTCAGATACATTTCCATATAGAACACTTATTCTATATTCTAATAAAGTATACGGAAGTCCAGCCAACAAGAGATACAATTTTTTATATTTATGATTTCGCTGATAGAAGGTAGTACTTCATGGGCAAATGGTACCAAAAATTGAGGATATGAAAAACATCATATAAAGTCACCATTGAAAGCGATGAAACAGGGTTTCGCGCTTGGACGGTTGAAGAATATCACCTCGCGGAAGCTTACATTGTGGCGAGGCAAGCAACATCAATAAGGGAGAACGTCATGAATCTAGAGCGCATTAAGTATCAGACATGTCCCTATGATCAAGAAGAAGGCATTTTACTTACTGACCTGGAAGAGGTGATACCCGAGACGGATGACGACGGCAACCTGCAGTACTACTGCCCATCCTGTTCCAATACATTCACCTACTGTGAATGTGATTCCCGGGATCGCCGCTAGTTAGAGCAGCTATCAATATCCACTATTTTGCCGGAAACAACCTCGCTCCGAGGGTTTCCGGCAAAATAGTGTTCTCGTACTACAAACGGCCCCAGCAGGGGGTAATAGTTAATCAGCGGCCGCACTATCACTTGACCTGGAGGATTGCTCAACGCCTGACGGTTGAAGTGAGCGCTGATGCACCTTTTCCAGGGCATCCAGATAGCTAAGCACCATCATGGGAAGAAGATAGTGTTTGCGTACATGCTCGTGCGCATTGCGTCCCAACTGATGCCAGCGATCACGGTCTCGCAGAAGTTCCAGCGTACGTTCAGCACAGGACTGCGTATCATCCACGATATAACCGTTCTCTCCATCGACCAGTTGAATCTTCAGGCCGGTTGCTGATGTACCTATGACTGGCTGATTTTTCCACATCGCCTCCGTCGCCGTCAGGCCAAAGCCCTCGCGCGTTGAGCGCTGCAGGATCACGCTTGAATAGCGCTGGAAGGCATTAACCTCATCATCGCCGATAACGGCAGGGTCGGACAGCAGGTGAACATCTTTATCATCTCCCGCATAGCGCTGCAGATCGTGCAGCACCTCGACCGCCCCCTTGTCATCGGTCGCCTCCATCGCGCCAACAAAGGCGAGCTGGACCTCTGGCATCTGCTGTTTCACCAGGCGATACGCATCGACTGCCTGCCAGGGATCTTTCCAACGATCGAAGCGCGCCACCTGGGTGATGAGTGGACGCCGAACGTCGATACCACATTTGTGTAAGAGCTGTAACCCACGCTCATGCTCCAGCGGAGCATTCTTGCGTCGGAATGGATCGATTCCGAGTGTCATCACGTGGGCCCGCTCTGGCCGGATCTCGGGAAAAACCGATGGCGCGCTATTAAAAACGCAGAGCTCATAGGCATCCAGAAAATCCTGTATGTAGCTTTTAGCGTGTGGATTGGGTTGGGCGGTATCGACATGACAGAACCAGATAGCCGGTCGTAGCCACGGATAGAGCTGGGCCAGCGGGGCGAGCTGGTAGTCGTGCACCACGTAGACATCAGCGTGATCGTCATGTTTGGACAGTCTGGACTGACCGAGCCAGTCTAAAAACCGATCACGTTCCCTGTCTGAAATCTCTCCCGGCTCGCTCCCCTGCAGCATATCCACCAGGTGGGATATAAAATGGCTGGTGCTCTCATCCAGCTGGATGACTTTTCTGCTCTGGGTAAATCCAAACTCGTGCGCGATCGGGTCCAAACCTTCCAGAATCTCCGCCACACCGCCACCCTTCGCAGTAGTATTGATATGCAGTATATGCAATCCACGTAACTTTGATGCCTTCTCGTAGATAACATTTAGGATATCTTCACCCACTAAAGAGACATATTGGTCCAGTTGTTTAGATTTTTTCATCGAACGGCACTCCAGGATAAAAAAGACTTTTCATATGTGGTACGGAAGAGTAGAATAGTCAGATACTCAACCACAACGAGAAGGGACCGTTAGATGACAACCGCAAACTTTTTTGCCCCGTTCAGGCGTATCGTCTTACATTTTCCAGACAACCAGCCCTATGGTCTGCGCTCCATCGATGATAGCTTTCCCAACCCCCCCGAGCTTCAACAAGAGATCATCGCCATCTGCAATGAGCCATTGCTCTATAACCGGCTCTTCCGCGAGCGACTGCAGGGGCAGCCATACAATGTGGAGAACGCCCGCTACTTCTTCAGCTGGGCCCGGGACGGCTGGCGCAACCACGGCTGGTTCGTCTTCCTCATCCTTGATCCCCTGGACCATGTCGCCGCCGCCATCGATATCAAATCCAATAATGCCGATGAAGCGGAGATAGGTTACTGGGCCAGCAGCAAGAGCCGTGGTATCATGACCAACGCGGTGATAGCGCTCTGCGAAAGCGCCCGGAGCGCTGGATTTCGACGGCTATATGCCATGGTAGAACCCGACAACACCCAATCCATCGGAGTAGTTACGCGAGCAGGCTTCGCGGCGGCGGGCAACGCGGTAAGAGATGGCCATACCTATCTGCGCTTCAATAAAGATCTCACTAATTGAGATAGTATTATTGCAGGCAATAGCAACTTTTCGTTACAATTAATATTGACTTCGGTGTTAGTACGTGCTAATATCTTAGTAGATCCGTCGGATATTAGCATGTGCTAACACTTCTCATCAAGTGACCGATAGATAACAGCAATGAGATGATATTTTATATACAGTTTGACGCTTTTATATATCGCCAGGCTTAAATGTATAAGTTGATAGCGCTCGTTCAAGGGAGAAGAGAACGATGAAGCAATTACGTGGTGAACATACATGCGCCCTTTGCAATGCCCCATTAAAATGGTGGAATAGCCAGTCCTGTATGGATTGCGGCAAGATTATCTGCAGCCGCCACGCCTGCGCGATCAAGCGTAACCACAGTTCGGTGCTACATTCCTATTGCGTACATTGCTCGAGTCATCACACTAACGTAGCCATCAACGCGCACACGCAGAGAGAGCTGCTGCACCTCTCATAAATACGGATACGAGACGAACATAAAAAAGCACATGATCAGCTTATAGCTGCGTCTCCTGTGCTTTTTTGCTATCAACTTGATTCTCTACAGCCATGATCGGCAACGTAACTTCTATGCTTGTGCCCCCACCGGGCGTCGAACGCACAGCGAATCGTCCTCCAGCATGCTCGACGCGCTCAAACATACCCCGTAACCCATAATGCCCCTGCGGACTCAGGCAGACAAGGTGACCATCCTCACGATATTTGTAGTAAGCACCGGGCAGGCCAATCCCATCATCATGAATCAGCAACGTTAATTGATCCCCTTGCTGGCCGATACGCAGATCAACATGTGTAGCATCGGCATGCTTCTCAATATTTGTCAGTGCCTCCTGGCTCACCTTCCATAGCACCTCTTCTAATGCTTCAGGCAAGCTGGTCACATCTGTTTCCAGGGTGTAGGTCACATGCAAACCAGCACGTCGCCTCAATTCGCTCACCGAACGCTCAAGAACCTGCTGAAAGCGTTCATGCTCCAGCACCGGTGAGCGCAAGTCAGCAATACTGGCGCGCAGACCCGCCATGCTCTCGCGCGCAATAGCTTTAGTAGATTCCAACTCCTGATTACAGCGGTTGGGATCGCGCTCACGCAGGCGCTGCGCCGCCTCCAATTTGACAGCGATCAGCACCAGTGCGTGGCCCAGCGTATCATGCATCTCGCGCGCCAGCCGCGTCCGCTCACGCAAGACCGCCAGTTCCTGCTCCTGCGCCACCGATTGTTCCAGACGCCGGTGGGCCTCCTCTAACCGGGTGTTGGTATGTTGAAGTTCTCGAAAGAGTCTTTCGCGGGTAAAACGTTCCGCAATCAGTTTCTGGAACAGCATACTCATACACGTAAGACTATAAATAGTCAGTCCCTGGCTAACAATATTGAAAAATCCTACCGCATTTACAGGCCATGCCAATAATCCTTGAAACGCAAAGATGGTAAGGGCAATCAGGCTCACCATCAAAAGCAAGCGACGGGAACTAAACAGGCCAAAACACAGGCCAAAGACCATATAGAAATTCCAGACGAAATTGCGATTAATTAAGACGAGCAGGAAAACCGACAGATACATGCCGCTCCATATAGACAAGGCATAGGGTAAGGATGGGGGCCAACTCTGCTGGCGCGGGCTCTTGAACAGGATGTGAATTGCGTACAGAAGAAATGCAACAATCGAAAGTCCAACGCAGGCCCCCCCCTCCAATCGTGCCAATAAACGGGCTCACTTATAAGTACAATCGAAGTTATGGTGGATAGATAGAAAAAACATAGAATAACGAAGCCCAGCATTGTCCGATTAAAAGAACGATAAAATACAATATCACCTGTCTCTATTTCGGAGCTCATGGTGCTTTTTCCTCTCTCAACTCTGCGCATTCCTGATCGCATGTAGCATCAAAGTATCAGAACAACTTACGTTCACGTGCCAGGTGGGCAGCCTGCGTTCGATTCTCGATCTGAAGTTTGCTCAAAATATTTGAGACATGATTTTTGACCGTGCCTTCTGCCAGTCCCAGTTGCTCCGCTATCTTACGATTGCTGGCACCTTCGGCCAATAGCTTGAGAATCTCAATTTCACGGGGACTTAAATCATCTGAGGAATGGTAAGATTGCGGCCTGGCGGGGTTACGCCCTTTGCGCCCAAATTCGATCAGCAGCTTGTTGGCGAGCCTGGGCTGGATAAAGGGTTCACCGGAGTGTACCTTGCGAATGGTAGCCATCAGATCAGTAGCTGGCACATCTTTGAGCAGGTAACCCATGGCGCCGGCTTTGATAGCATCAAACACATAATCCTCATAGTCGAAAGTCGTCAGGATAATGATGTGGGCCTGCGGATGGCTGGCGATCAGCGCAGTGGTAGCCTGCACGCCGTTCATGCGTGGCATCTCTACATCCATCAACACAATATCCGGGGCTGTATTTCTGGCACGTAAAGCTTGATAGGATGCGACCGCCTCTTCCCCATCGGCCGCCTCACCAATTACCTTCATGCCCAGCTCCAGTTCAAGGATCGTGCGCAGGCCATGGCGCATCAAGGTCTGGTCTTCACAGATCAGGATAGTAATATCATTGGTCATAGTGTCGTATCTTTCGTGTGCATTGGCTCTGTTATGCTCATCCATTATTAATGAGGAAGATGGTTCTGTCAAACCGCCAGATCATCTTCCCTTATAATTTATAGAGAGATCAGGCCACAGCGGTTTTGGGCTGAAAACTAAACAGGCGCAGGGCGATCACGAAGCAGATGCCGCCGTAGATCATCAATCCCAGGATATCAGGAAGCACTCCCGAAAGGCTCTTGCCAAAGAGCATGCTGCCGTTCAGACCCTCCATGGCCCAGGCGGTGATGCCGACTTTGGCCAGCTGCTGCATCCAGGTTGGCTCGGTATAAAGTGGCCACCACGCGCCACCAATGGCCGAGGTGATAAGAGTCACCAGGCTAACCACGGGATTGATCTGGCGCCGCGATTTGATCACCGACACCAGCAGGATGCCCAATCCTGTAGCGGCAAAGCTGGTGGCGATCAAGAGCAGAATAACGGCTGGCCAGGAAGGGATATGCATTTTGAAGACAAAGTAGCCGACCAAGAACAGGACGGTGAGCTGAGCCAGGGTAAGCAGAAACTGCGCCAGCATCTTGCCGCCCAGTAGCGCGTATTTCTGGATCGGCGCGATCAACAGCCGGCGGAAGGTCCCGTCCTCCTGCTCCTGCAGGATCGTGGCGGCCACCGCGTTCAGGCCAAAGAGCGAAAAGAAGATGGCGTAACCGGGCACCACCTGGTCAAACGCGCTCGCTTTCGAGGCCTGTCCCACCGTCTGCGCAACGATAGTCTGATCGCTGGTCTGACTGGCTTTAACGACCGCGCCGCTAATCGCAGCGTCATTGATGGTCTGTGGCGCGCATGTATTTCCCGGCTGGCCACACACCTGGTGCACCTGGCGCGCCGAGACACTGGCGATACGCTGCTCCTGCACAACATTATCGACGATACTGCGCACGATGGTAACGGAGGTGCCAGTCGCATTAGGCAAGGTATAAAACTGGATCAAATTTTTCGTCGTGCCGGCAGGCTGACCGGCATCCAGTATAGCCTGGCTGGCGCCAGCGGGGATAACGATCCCAACATCCGCCGCGTCATTGGAGGCATTAACACTGGCGGTCACCTGAGCGGTATCGGGATACTCACTGACGGTAATCAAGAGATTCTTTGTATCTACCTTGAGTGAACGGGCGATAACTGTACCGATACCTGCATCATGATTGCTCAGGGCCACCTTGATCTTGATCTGGGAGGAGTTATTACCATAAAGATTGCCCAGAGCAAAGCCAACCACTGTGATCAACACCAGTGGAACGACCAGCATCAAGACAAGCGCGTTTCTATCCTTCACAACCTGCAACAGGTCTTTTTTCGCAATATACCAGAGTGTCTTCATTATTTTCTTTACCTTTAGTCGCGCAACGTTTTTCCGGTCAATTGAATAAACAGCTCTTGCAGACCATGGGGTCGCTGCACCTGCTGCCGCTGATCGCGTAGCGCCAATAACTGGTCAAGCGTTCCCAGAGCGATAATCTGGCCCTCATCCATAATAGCGATACGATCACAGAGTCGCTCGGCCTCTTCCATATAATGTGTGGTGTAGAGGAGTGTGGTCCCCTGATCGCGAATCTGCTCGATCGTAGCGAAGATGTGCTCACGGGACTGAGGATCGACGCCGACGGTCGGCTCATCCATCATCAGAAAGTCGGGATTATTGATCAGGCCGATAGCCATATTGATACGCCGCTGCATACCACCTGAAAACGTCTTCACCTCATCCTTACGCCGCTCATAAAGTCCCACAAAATTCAATAATTGTTCGGATCGTTGCTGGCATTCTTTTTTCGATAAACCATAGATCTTGCCAAAGAACTCCAGATTTTCCAGTGAATTCAGATCTTTATAGAGCGCGATCTCCTGCGGCACCACCCCGATGATACGCTTCACCTCGCGGATATGGCTGGACAACGAGAGCCCATTCACGCTCACATCACCAGATGTAGGCTTCAGGTATCCACACATCATATTGATGGTCGTACTTTTGCCCGCCCCATTGGGACCCAGCAGGCCAAAGATTTCACCTTTGCCGATGGTGAACGAGACATCTTTCACCGCCTCATGTTTGCCGAAGGTCTTGACCAGGTGCTGTACCTCGACGGCAACCTCTCGTCCACCGTCCGGCAGGTGGATCGCTTCCCTCATATTTCCATTGATATTTGTTGATATTGATTCTATTGATTCCTGCATAAACGCTCCTCATAGCCGAAAGTTGTGCCGCTCTCTCAAGCTCATGCAAAGTATAACGTGCATATATAGAAGAAATAAAGTCCAAAAAGGGATATGGCACCATGACTTTCGTCATGGTGCCTGAAGGCATGGCCCGCGCCTGCGGCGCGGGCTAATAATAATGAGGGTGATGTGAGTGTGGTGGGGGGCGCGGATGCGCCCCCCACCACACTCACATCACCCTCATTATTGGTGGGGTTGGGGCTTCTACGGCATGGACTTAATCATCTCAGAGGTGTACGGTGGGGGCGCCAATGCCCCTCACCACGCCTTATTCATAATTGAGAGGAGCATAAAGAACCTGGACAGTTGGTCGTGGGTGGGTGGGGCGCGGATGCGCCTCACCGCGCCTTGTTCATAATTGAGAGGAGCATAAAGAACCTGGATGGTTAGTTATGAGTGTGGTGGGGGCGCATCCGCGCCACCCACCACACTCACAACCCCCTCATTATTGAGAGGAGCATAAAGAATCTGGATGGTTAGTTGTGTGGTTGGGCGCGGATGCGCGCCCAACCACACAACTAACCATCCAGATTCTTTATGCGTAGACGTAACTTTGGGGTTTGGGGGGGCGTGATATCCCTGTGATATAGAGGGGAACTGCAGTGATAGCTCTGTGATGGGGCAGGGCTATGATAGAAGAAACAACGGCGGGTGCATAGAAGCGCAGAATAAGAGATAGACCTGTAGAATTATCACCGGCATTGATCCTGGCTGCCGTGAACAGGAATAACGTTCTACGGTTTCTCGCTACCGCCGTTGCCTGACTGTGCAGATGATCCATCTATTTTACCGATGTGGTTTATAGGTTTATATATAAAAGGGAGCTGGGTTACATGCAAGATATGACACCTCATAACAACTACCCGGCGGGCAACGTACCGCTGTTTGACCTGGCACATAGCGCGGCCTTTAAGGCGGATATGGTCTATCAGCATTTGCAGAAGCGTTTCGGGTCGCGGGTGCACCGAGATGAGCCGCTCGCGCCACATAGCGCCTTTGGAGTTGGGGGAACGGCCGACATCTGGGTTACGGTAGAGTCGCGAGACGAACTGATCGGGCTGGTTAACCTGTGCGCTGAAGAGCACTGGCCCCTGCTGCTCATTGGTAATGGTTCAAATATTATTTTTACCGATGCCGGTGTGCGCGGTATTGTGGCCAGGATGGCGGGTCATGAGTATCAGATCAATAAGGAGCCCGACGGCAAGGTCATTTTGAATGTGAGCGCGGGCTCAAACTGGCCGCGCATCGCCCATGAACTGGCTCCACTGGGTTGGGGGGTGTAGAGTTTGGGATCGGCATTCCTGGTACGTTAGGCGGCGGCATCGTCAGCAATGCGGGCGCTCACAACCACGATCTGGGCGAAGTATTGGAATCGATCGATGTTCTGGATGCTCGTGGCTGTAACCTCGAAGGGGACGCGCTCTCCCTCCCTCTCAGACGCCATTACACCAGGGAGGAACTGGATCTTAGCTATCGCTATAGTCGCTTCCGTGCTGGACATGAAAGCGTATTTGATGAGCAGGGCAATATCCTGTCGGTTCCACATCGCCTGATCGAGCCAGCGGAAATAGTAATGACGCTAGGCATCCAACTATACCACGAGGAGCCCCAGCGGCTAGAAGAGAAGCTCAGGCAATATCAGCAGGAGCGCAAGGAACATGAGCCGCTACACAATCACACTGGCTCCATCTTCAAAGATCCTCTCGGCCAGCCGGCCAGCCAGCTGATAGAGCAGGTGGGCATGAAGGGACTTCGCATGGGTCCGGTCCAGGTCTCGGATCGCAATGCCAATTATATCGTCAATAATGGCGGAGCTACAACCAGCGATATTCTGAATGTAATCAAAGAGATGCACCGCCGCGTCCAAGAGAAATTCAACGTCAATCTGGAGCTCAACGTAGAGTTGCATGGTCAATAAATCAAACATAGAAAACGGTACAGCGGAAACCGCTGTACCGTTTTCTATGTTTGATCTGTGACCGAAAATGGGATCGTGCCTGTCCCATCTGCCGTTTGTAAAGAGATATGTGGTCCATTGACGACATCAAAGGTAACCATCTTGAGAGCACCATGATCATAATGCTGCGGTGTCGTGACGAACTTCTCAATCTCCATGCTGAGATGTTGTGGCTCAGGGCCGTTAAACGCGACTAACGGGATGAGCTCATCGCCGGACCAGTTTCTTGACAAACTACAGGATGGTGCGCTATTAGCACCATAGGTATTGCGAAAGTCACGCGCCATTAACCCCAGATTCTCCGGTACCTGAAAGCGATAATTATAGCTCTTACGTGGCTCAGGAACCGTCGAGTTCTGTATCTTCCAACGCGTCACCAGCGTGTGTGGATTGCCATCTCCCGCTGATACGACATCCGCCTGCTGTGAAAGTAATTGCAGACCCTCGCTCAAGTGTAGAGCGGGCTGCGATTCTGGCTTCGCGCTCAGGACATACATCTTGAGGGGCGCACCTCCTGGATGTTGGATTGTATCAACCGACGTTATGGTCGTATAACGCTTCAATAAGGCATCGATGTCTGGCCGGTTGGGATCGGTAACATACACCACCGGACCACTCGCTACATCGGGGATCGTCAGGCACTGAGCCGCATCAGTGACAGAGATTGGCGTATGCGCGAATTGTGCCAGGTACGTTACCGAAGGGACATCGTCCCCATGAATATTGATGTAGACACGCGAAAGCTGATGTTGTTGCGCCAGCTGGTCGGATTGGTGCACGATCCGCTGCATGGTTGCCAGATCAAAATATTGCGGAAAGGCATACGTATTATCGAAATTGCCGCGCGCATGATCAATCAACCAGCCGGCACTTCCAGCCGTTTGTACGAGAACAATCAAGCCGACAAGCACGTAGAAGCCCGACCTTAGCGGCCACTGCCAGGAAATACGCAGGTGGCGCACCCACTGAATTATCCTTGCCAGCAAGAGCCCGATGAGGATAAAAGGGCCGGGCAAAAGATAGATCAGATAGTGGATATAAATATAAACATTTGACGAGTGACGCAGCAGAAGCAGGACTGTTCCTTGCCAGACCAGCAAAAGGAGCAATCCATGGCGTTGTGGTGAGTGCCACAGATTTTTCCACCAGCCCATCAATCCAGGTTGTTTCTGAGCAGAGCCGAATGGCCAGAGGATCAGTACAGCCGCCATCAACCATGCACCCACAAGCAACACACTCATCAGGAGACTCTCTGGCTGGCTCAATTGCGCGATCAGTTGTAGTGGTGTGTTCAGCAAGATAGAATGCGCATTACTGGGAATGAGATGTGTATCAGCGCTTTGGTGTGATGGCATAACGCTATAGAATTGGTTGCGCACAAAAGAATGAATCCACGTATCATACATTAATAGCGCATCTTTGCTAAAAACAGGGGGCTTAGTAGCTACACGGAACAAATCAACAATATCTTGATAATGTCGGCGACGTTCCAGGTAGAGATAGGGCGCGAAGAGCAACAGGAGTCCCAGAACCGTTAATGGCAGCTCGCGCCAGCGAATCGTTTTGAAGGCCAGGACCAGCGCCACCAGAAAAGGGATGGCGAGATAGACCGCAGTAGAATGGAGCTGATACATCGCCGCGAGCAGCAAGACCGCCGGGGCAAACCAATACGGCTTCCTCTGTACCACTCCCCGAAACAGCAGGAACAGCAACAAAACCGATAAGAGCGGCAACAGATCCGGCTGCCAGATATCGCGGCTGAAGATAATGACATTGACCGCCGTCGCGTACAACAGAGCCGAAATCGTCCCGGCAAGCCGTCCATAATAGCGCCGCACAAACAGATACGTCAATATCACCGCCGCACTATTACAGAGCGCAATAAGAATATTTCCAGCGACAGGATCAGCAGTAATAGCAGCAGGAAGCATCATGATATAGATAAACAGAGGTGGAATCAATGGACCCGTCGACGATCGGTTGCCGCTAATGGGCCATAATCCGTGCGCCACCGCGTCATGAGCCATCTGATAAAACGTATTGTGGTCAGTCATATATTGAGCAGTATCAATACGATAGAGTCGTAATCCAACTGCTAATAAAACAATAAGATAGAACTCCCAACTCATCCACCAGGCCGGTGCTTGCTTGCGACGAGCGGCATTGACGTGATCTGGTGGAAGCCCTTCTTCCTCTATCAGTTTTTCAGGAACATGTACGTGAGAGGAAAGGTACATCCTATCCCTATCCATTCATAATACCTCTCTTCAAAAAAATACCAAAAAGCGACATCAGTATACTTTCTTTCTTTATTTATGTCTATCTCTTTTATGTTTATGTCTAGTAGTACTAGTGCTTTTTTGTCAAACTTCGTTTGATGGATTGTTGCATGCACGCTGTATGGAAAGGACTGCTCACAGAGATGTTTTTTGTATTTCATATAAAAAATGTTCGATCGTACCCCTCATAACTTCATTGTCATAATGGGTACGATCGAACATCAAATCCCGGATGCAAGTCATGTAGCTTGGAGGGCACACAATTCGCTTCCAGAAGGCAAAGATAAAACAAGATGAGTACCGTATTAGACGCACGGAGAAAGATTCCAGTGGGCTAAATCTCTTGTTCCATCTTAAGCGATTATAGCCCGTGTCAATCACGACACCCTCACACTTCAGCTTAAACACATCACAATTCGATCACAGCGGCATGCATACGTTGTCATGACCTGTTAAAATAGGAATGATAGTTGAGTATAGAACGGCCGCGCCCCCGGACTGCAGCAAGGATAAGATGATGAACCAGCACAATCCATCTCACAGAGTCCAGACACACCGCTACTTACCCGCTCAGATGAATACGACGATCGGCCGTGACGCTGATATGCTCCAGGCGACTTCATTACTGCGCAACGAACACATACGCCTGCTGACCTTGACCGGCCCCGGTGGCGTGGGCAAGACGCGTCTGGCCCTGGAGATCGGCCGGCAGATGCGCGCGTTCTTTTCTGAAGAGGTCTTTTTTGTACAGCTGGCCCCGCTGCGCGATCATACGTTCGTGCTCCCCACCATCGCGCGATCCATCGGCATCGAAGAGACGGGCCAATACTCTATCAGCGACGAGCTCCAGGCATATCTACACAACAAGCACATGCTGCTGATAGTGGACAACTTTGAGCATGTGATGGCGGCCAACATCGCCATCGCCGATCTGCTGGCGGCTGCCCCTGATCTCAAAATTCTGGCAACCAGCCGCGAAGCCCTGCACATCTATGGCGAGCATGAGTTCGAGGTCCTCCCACTGGCGTTGCCCGCGACCAACCAACAGCAGGAGATAGAACTAGACGAACCATCAGACGCCATGCGGCTGTTTGTAGAGCGCGCGCAGGCCATTAAACCCGGCTTCACCCTCAAACAAGACAACATCCAGACCATCGCGGAGATCTGTATTCAACTAGATGGCCTGCCGCTGGCCATTGAACTGGCCGCCGCCCGCTGCAAGCTATTGAGTTTGCAGGAACTGCTTGAACGTTTGCATAGCCGTCTGCGCACATTAGTCGGTGGCGCACGCAACCTCTCGCCACGCCAGCAGACCCTGCGCGCCACGCTGGACTGGAGCTATAATCTACTGAATGAAGAGGAGAGATACTTTTTTCGGCAGCTCGGCATCTTGACGGGCAACTGGACGCTGGAAGCCGCAACGGCCATCGCCCGGTCTGAAGCGGTATTTGAAGAAGACACGCTAATCCTGCTCGGTTCGCTGGTCGACAAGAGCCTGGTGCGCGTCGCCGACGATACGGGGCCAGAGACCCGCTTCAGCCTGCTCGAAACGATTCGTGAGTACGCGCTGGACTGCCTGAAACAGAACCGGGAACTGCTCGAGGCCCAGAAGCGTCACGCGCGCTTCTTCACAGCGCTGGTCGAGCGCTGCGAGCCATACCTGTATGGCAACGAACAGCCACTATGGCTGGCCCGACTCGATCTTGAGGCGGCCAACATCTGGCTGGCGCTGCGCCGGGTCATTGATCAGCTCGAAGTCGATATTGCGCAGCAACTGGCCAGCAATCTCGGTCGTTTCCTGCAATTGCGCGGTTCCTTAAATGAGAGCTACAGCTGGCTAGAAGAGGTTATCGCCATATCTTCTAGCACGCAGCCCAACCACTTTCTGGCCCGCATCTACTATAGCGCGGGCACCATGGCCCACCTGCACGGGAACCTGGCCCTGGCTCGCAGCAGATTAGAGGAGTGCAACCGCATAGCCGCCCAGACTGGTGACATACGCACCCACGCCCTGGCGCAGGGAGCGCTGGCCCTGCTCGATCTACACCGGGGTCACTACGAACGCGCGCGCCAGCTGGCGGAAGACAGCCTGGAGACGCTACGCGACTCATCCGACATCTGGTGTCGCGGCATGCTCTATAGCATCTGCGGCAATATCGCCAGCCAGCAAAGCGATTTTACCGCCGCCCAGGTGCGCTACGCCTTGAGTCTACGCCTCTTACGCCAGGCCGGAGATATCCGCAGTCAGGCCGATGTTCTGATCAACGTAGGCGACGTCATGAGTCAGCGCAGCAAATTGATTACCGCCGTCTTCCTCTATCAGAAAGGTCTGCCGCTCTATCAACAACTCAATGATCGCTGGGGCCAGGTGGTCTGCCTGAGCAGTATCGGGAACGCGCTACGCCTGCGCGGTGACTACGAGGGAGCGCAGCAGGCGCTGAACGCCTGCCTGGGGCTGGCGACGGCCCTGGGTACCAGGCGTGAACGGGCCAATGCTTTGCTGGGACTGGGCAAGCTAGACATCAGTACCGGCTCCCTCGCGCGAGCCAGCCAGCGCCTCAAAGAAAGTCTGCACATCACCCGAGAGATAAACTATCCCTCCGGCATCGTAGCCGTCCTGAGCAGTCTCGGCGACCTGGCCCGCCTGAACGGCCAGTATGATGACGCCCGCGCCCACTATGAAGAGAGTATGAGTATGATGGCCGGCATGGGCAACCAGGTCTCTAAGATCTCCATCTTCTACGGGCTGGGATGCGTGGCACTGGCAAAACAAGATTACGAGCAGGCAGGCATAGAGATTCGCAAGGCGCTACACCACGCATTTCAGCACGGGGACTTGCTCGGCATGGCCATCGCTCTGGAAGGATTCGCCCAGATATGCCAGCAGGTAGACCTGCCTGAACGCGCCGTCCAATTTCTGGGTACCGCATCTATCCTGCGCGAAGGGGTGTCCGCCCCCATCGAGAAAGTACACCAGGCCAGCTATACGGAACAGATAGATAGCTATAAGAAAAACATCAGCGAAAAAGCATTCAGCGAAAACTGGAGCGTTGGCCGCAACATGAGTCTGCCCCAGACCCTGGGCATGATCGCCAACATCCACCTGCACAAAAAGCACGAAGCGGTTGCGGAAAAATCCAGGGCGGCCTATCCCGCGGGACTAACGACACGCGAAGTAGATGTCCTGCGGCTCCTGGCCGAAGGACTGACTGATGTACTGATCGCGCAGAAGCTGGTCCTGAGTCCACGCACCGTCAACACCCATCTACGCTCAATCTATGCCAAGCTCGGCGTCACCTCACGCACGGCCGCCAGCCGCTTCGCCTTCGAACACAAATTGGTTTAGAGAAGCGATTCAATGATGCAAAACCAACATTTGTAAGATGAGCAAGCAGGCCATGCCGCCGCCGATGGTGAGCAAGACGTTTTTGGTGCGCCAGGCGATCAGGATGGCGAGGATGCCAGAGATGAGGCGAGCATTGCTTAGCGATATATCCAGCGAGCCGGTCGGGAAAAAGAGCGTGGGCGCGATGAGCGCCGAGAGGACCGCGATCGGCACGAAGCGCAAAGCCTGCTGAACAATGGGTGCGACCTGCATCTTACCCATGAAAACGATAAATGACAGGCGAGTAGCCAGGGTTAACAAGCCGATAATGATGATAGTGATCCAGAGCCATTGCTGTGACATATCCAGTTCCTTGCTTGCTATAGCGATGTTCTTCTCTTCAACTCCAGGATGAGGCCGACCGCGATGCCAACCAGGGCAGCGACCGCGATCCCCAGTTTCAAGGGCAAGGCGATGACGAGCAGCGCGGTCAGCGCGGCGGCCAGCGCAGAAGCTGTGCTCACGCGGTCTTTAAGCGCTGGCACAACCAGGGCGATAAACGTCAATGTAGAGGTGAAATCAAGCGACCAGCTCGCCGGGATATGTCCGCCAAGGAAGATGCCCGCGGCGGTGCTCAGTTGCCAGGTTGTCCACAGAGCCAGTCCGGCCCCCAGGAAATACAGGTGCTTCCGCCCGTCGTCGCCCGGCTTCTGATAATGCAAGATGGTCACCGCGTACGCCTCATCGGTCAGCAGGTATGCCAGCAGCCACTTCCAGAGCATGTGAAGCCTGTGCGTATAGGGAGAGACCGACGCGCTATAGAGCACATGGCGGATATTCACGATAAAGGCGGTCAGGATCACAACCAGCGCGGGCGTGCCGGCCGCGATGAGTTGAGCGATCACAAATTGTGCCGAGCCTGCGAAGACGATGCACGACATGGCCTGCGCGATGCTCGCCGGGATGCCCGCACTGATCGCCGACACCCCATAGATCATCCCAAAGGGGACCACGCCGAGTAAGATTGGCAGTTCGTCCCTGACCCCGTGTAGGAACTCAAAATGTGATACTTTTTTCATGGAGCCATTATAGAGAATAAAAACGGCGCCCGTCTTGTCTGATATTGCTATTTTTCTTACTCTCGTCTTACAGGGGTACATGAGCGCTCCCGCACGCGCGTCCGCTACGCGGCCGCACTGTTTTTTGTGTTGGTGGGTGGGGTGCGCGAATGCGCACCCCACCCACCAACACAAAAGATTAAGGCACACTCTTAAATTAAAGATTATGAATGGAGGATTGAGCCGTAGAGCCCTGGGGGGACACCAACGATGCGTTTAAAGTTTTTGGTAAAGTGGCTCTGGTCGGCAAAGCCTACGGTGATGGCGGTGTCCACACAGGATACACCGACGCTTAACAAAGACTTCGCGTGGCATATGCGTGTCTGGATCTGATAGGCATGAGGAGGCAGGCCGACCTGATCTCGAAATGAGCGCAGCAGGTGGAATGGACTGAGGCAGGCGATCGCGGCCAGCTGGTCGAGCGAGATATTCTCGGCGTAGTTTTCTTCAAGGTAGGAACGAACGCGCTGTATGCCCATATGCTCTTTGGTGAACAGGCGTGGGCGCGGATGATCATCGGCGTAGCGCAAAATCAGGCGCGCGAGGGTCCACAACATCCGCGATTCCCGCTCAAGAGTCGACGCGTGTTCTTCCAGAGCTCGATGAGTAAGAGAGATTTCGGCTCCCAGGTCAGGATCATGCACCACCGGTTCGGTGAAGAAGGGGATATCGCGTGACCGGCCAGTAAGATCAGAAACCGCCTGTTGTAAAAGCTCGGTTGATGGATAGAGCATCCTGTAGGTCCAGCCATGCTCGGCCGCCGCCGAACCGGTATGCACCTCACCAGGATTGATAAACACAATGCTCCCGACCGGCGCTACATGCTGACGTCTCCGATACGCGAACTGCTCCGCCCCCTGCTCAATGACTCCAATCGCATAACCCTCATGGGTATGGGGAGCAAACGAATGCCTGACATAGGTCGCGTGAAGCAGTTCAAGGTTACTTAAGGTGGCATCTTGCCAGAATTTCACATATTCATGCTCACGGGGCATGTGTTTCTCCTTCCATCACATAGCCGCAATTGGATCGATGATATTCAATCATAGAATATGCGGCCCGCATGAAAAATGCAATGGTGGTCATCAAGTGCCATGCATTTTTTTGCGAAAAGCAACCGAGACAAAACAAAGAAACGTACACGTAGGTTCGGCCCTTGCGGCCGATTGCCGCGCAGCGGCCCCGTACGCCGTCGCAGACGTTTCTTCCAAGACACGAGCGTTCCCAGAAAAGGATGCATCAAGAGATGGTCCACGCTTGCGTTGATCGACGCTTGCAAGAAACGATATCACCGTTGGTGGAACGTGCTCGCCCGGGACCGGTCGATTCGCGACAAAGTCGAGGCAAACCCAACACCTACGTTATTTTGCCTACCTCTCAGGACTCAATATCCCATTTTCTACACCCCCAAAACTACGTTATATAAGTCATATGCGGCCCTCCTTTTTTCGGTACAGTAGGGACAGAAGAAAAAAGTGAAGAGAGCCATGAAGGAGGCAGCATATGGCAGTGGTGTCATATCCAATCGGAAAAATTGTGCAGGTATTGGGCGCGGTCGTCGATATCGAATTTGAGGCCGCCGAGATGCCAAAGATCTATGATGAGCTGCGCTTAAAGCAACCAGACATCGAGCAGGCGCTGGCGTTTGAGGTCGAGCAGCATCTGGGCAATAACTGGGTGCGCTGTATCGCGCTGGGAGCGACGGATGGCTTGCAGCGAGGGGCCGAGGTCATCAGCATGGGGCATCCCATTTCGGTGCCGGTAGGACCTCAGACGCAGGGGCGCATCTTCAACGTGCTGGGACAGACCGTCGACAACGGTGAGCCGATCACCGATGCGCCGCTCTGGCCCATCCACCGCGAAGCGCCCATTTTAGAGGACCAGACCATCAAGGCAGAGATCCTCGAAACCGGCATCAAAATTATCGATCTGATCTGCCCCTTCGTCAAAGGCGGCAAGATCGGCGCCTTCGGCGGTGCTGGCGTCGGCAAAACGGTGATTATTCAAGAGCTCATCAACAACATTGGAAAACAGCACCAGGGCAACAGCGTCTTTGTCGGCGTCGGAGAGCGCACGCGCGAGGGCAACGAGCTCTATCACGAAATGATCGAACGCGGCGTCATCGATCGCGTCTCGATGGTCTATGGGCAAATGAACGAACCGCCGGGATCACGGCTGCGCGTCGCCCTGACGGGTCTGACCATGGCAGAATACTTCCGCGACGCAGAGCACAAAGACGTGCTGCTCTTCATCGACAACATCTTCCGCTTCTCGCAGGCCGGCGCCGAGGTCTCGGCGCTGCTTGGGCGGATGCCATCGGCGGTAGGCTATCAGCCCAACCTGGCGGAAGAGATGGGGGATCTGCAGGAACGCATCACCAGCACCGCGGACGGTTCGATCACCTCGCTGCAGGCCGTCTTCGTACCAGCGGACGACTACACCGATCCCGCCCCGGCCACAACCTTCGCCCACCTGGACGCCAACGTCTCGCTGGAACGCTCCCTGTTTGAGCAAGGGCTCTATCCAGCCATAGATCCCCTGGCATCAACCAGCCGCATCATGGATCCCAGCGTGGTAGGCGAGGAACACTATAACACCGCGCGCGACGTACAGCGATTACTGCAGCGCTATCGTGAGTTGCAGGACATCATCAACATCATGGGAGTCGAAGAGCTCTCGGACGAAGACAAGCTCACGGTCACACGCGCCCGCAAGATGCAGCGCTTCCTGACGCAACCACTCAGCGTCGCCCAGATTTTCACCAATATGGAGGGGCGCTACGTCACGATCGCCGAAACGCTGCGCGGGGCCAGGGCGATCATGGCCGGTGAGCACGACGATATTCCTGAGAGCTTGTTCTATATGGTCGGAGGTATCGATGAGGTCGTAGAACGCTGGAACGAACAGCGGTAACCCGGCAAACGACTAGAGCGCCGCGCGGAATTACAATCCTCGCTGGCGCTTTAGCCACGCGGCCGCGAAGTCGACGGCGGGCCGCTGCTGAAAAAGACGGCAAGGCGCCTGCCCGACACTGCCACACAACACCTGCCGGGTCTGCTCAAAATCCAGGCCGATGGCCGGAAAGATATCGGCATCAAGCTCGATATCTTTAAAGCGCTTCCAGATACGCCGATCATTTTCGATGATCGGAGCACCCAGCGTCACCTCTTGCGCGCCTGGAATGCGATACTCAGCCAGGTGGAAAGTGGTATTGCTATCGTAGCCAACCCCAAGCAACAATGCCCAGCCATTCAGCTCATACATGCGTGCCAGGGGCGACCGCTCGCCCAGACCATATTCCAGTCCATGATCGTCAATAATCTGACGGGCATGCCGGCCCCAGGCCGCGAACGAAACCTGCGGATGATTGCTGCGCAGCACACCGGGATAGGTCCGAAACGCCTCCACGACAACACCCATCTTATAGGATGGCGTCACCTCGGGCCGAAAGGCCGGCATCGCCTCATAGATAATATCCCACCAGGGCTGCGGCACCGGCGGATGCTGCCAGTTGGCCGGATCAGAATAATTGCCGGTCTGCGTCGGCATCACCAGGGTACCCGCATCCGTAACAACATCCATCAATGCCTCCACCAGCGCCACCGGTCCCCCGCAGACCCAACCCAAAGAACTCAACGATGAATGGACCAGCACCGTCATCCCCGGCCGCAACCCCAATTCCCGCAAATCGTGGGCCAGGCTCTCACGCGTACACAGCCTGGCGCTCTCCCTCACAACCTTCTCCTCAGACATAAACCCATTATCCCCTTTCTATTCACAACCTGAACAGACTACCACCCATCGCACGCAAAAGCAACAGTCTTTTGTTGGTTGGTGCGGCAGGAGCGCATTCGCACTCCTGCCGCACCAACCAACAAAATCTGTCAAATTATGTTAACGTATGGAGTGCGCGAATGCGCTCCTGCCGCACCAACCAACAAAATCTGTCAAATTATGTTAACGTATGGAGTGCGCGAATGCGCTCCTGCCGCACCAACCAACAAAATCTGTCAAATTATGTTAACGTATGGAGTGCGCAAATGCGCACTCCATACGTTAACATAAAAAATCACTGCGGCCGCGTAGCGGACGCCCGTGCGGGGACGCTCACGCCCGGTAAAAAGTGTGTCTGACACTCTCTAACTCTTGACAATTGGGGAGCCGATTATTATAGTAGTAGTTGGAGCTACTACTAATGTAAGAGAAAGAAGGAGAGGGTTGTGACGATGTCGACCGTTGAGGAGATGAAGCATCTCGGATTTACCGGCGCCGAAGCACAGATCTATATCTTCTTGCTCCAGCACCCACTCTCGACGGGCTATGAGATCAGCAAGGGGGCTGGATTGCCCAGAGCCAATACCTACCAGGCCCTTGAAACTCTGACCGCCAAGGAACGTGTTACAGCTGTTAGCGCTGACCCGGTGCGCTACGCGCCCGTCTCACCGGCACGGCTGCTGAAGCGCATTGAGGAGGAGACCGCCCAACGCTGCCAGAGCCTGGAGCAGCAGCTGACCGCGCTGGAGCAGCCAGATAACGTAGGACACTTCTGGGAGCTCAATGAGTACAGTCGGATTGAGGCGCGTCTGCGCGAACTGATCACATCGGCCCGGCAGCGGATCGCGGCCAGTCTCTGGGCCGAGGACCTCGACCGTCTGAGCGACGTCTTACAGCAGGCGCGAGACCGGGGCTGCACGATAATTCTGAACTTATTTGGTGAGGCCAGCGCCGATTACGCCATGATCTATCAGCACGAGGGACCCGAAAAGGTAGTAGGAGGCCATGTAATCGCGCTGGCAATCGACTTCGAAGAGGCTCTGGTCGCTTCGCTGGATGCTCCGGCCACCGGCGTCGTCACCCAGAACCGCACCATGGTTCGCATGGTGGAAAAATTCATTCGCGACGAAGCCTACCTGGCGGCCATCTATGAGCAGCTCTCGCCCGAGCTAGAGGCCACCTTTGGTCCGCATATGGTCAATCTGCGCCGCAGCCTGCTGCCCGCGCAGGACGCCGAACAGCTCGTCGCTATCGCAACCATGGGATCGCAACCAATCAACCTACCATCAAATTTACATACATCAACGCGAGATGCCTTGCATCTTGGAGAGGAGTAGCCGTCATGGCTGGAACAGTAACCGTAGTTGTAGGCACACAATGGGGAGATGAGGGGAAAGGGAAGCTTGTAGACCTTCTGAGCAACGAGGCCGACCTATGCATGCGCTTCCAGGGCGGTGGCAACGCAGGCCATACAGTCGTCAATAACTATGGTGAATTCAAGCTCCACCTTGTACCCTGCGGCATTTTTAACACCGATTGTATCTGCGTCATGGGGACAGGAACCGCCATCGATCCGCAAGATCTGATCACAGAGATGGAAGCCATCGCCAGCAAAGGCGTTTCCGTTGATCAACTGCTGATTTCAGATCGGGCGCATGTCGTTATGCCCTATCATAAGTTACTCGACAAAGTAGAAGATGAGGCTCGAGGAGCGTATCGCGTCGATACGACCGGACGCGGTATCGGACCAGCCTATACCGATAAAGTTGGGCGCATTGGTATTCGCTTCCATGATCTGCTCCATGAGGAGATTCTCCGCGTCAAGCTCAGCGCCGTCATCAAAAAGCATAACGCCATCCTCACGCACGTCTACGGGCAGCAGCCATTTGACGCCGAGGAACTGATCGCGTCCGCGCTCTCCTGGGGGCAGCAGCTCAAACCGCGCATTGTAGACACGATGCCGATCGTACGCAAAGCGCTGCAGGAAGGCAAAAATATTTTACTCGAAGGCCAGCTCAGCGCCATGAAAGACATCGACTGGGGCTCCTATCCGTTTGTCACCAGTTCTTCCCCCACCGCCGCGGGCGCCTCCGCCGGATCGGGTATACCGCCGCGCTACATCAACCGCGTCATCGGCGTAGCCAAAGCGTACAGTACCCAGGTCGGCACAGGGCCCATGCCAACCGAGCTACACGACGAGATGGGAACAAATCTGCGCACCCTGGGAGGAGAATTTGGCGCCACCACCGGTCGGCCCCGTCGCATCGGCTGGTTTGATGCCGTCGTCACCCGCTACGTCACCGAGATCAACGGCTGCACGGACCTCAACATCACCAAGCTGGACGTATTGGACACGCTAGCCGAGATCCTGGTCTGCACCGGCTATCGTTATAAAGGCGAGATGATCGAGCACCTGCCTGATCCCGTCATCCACGAAAAATGTGAGCCCGTCTACGAGGTACTTCCCGGCTGGCAGCAATCCACCCAGCAGGCCAGAACGCTAGAGGACCTGCCCCGCAACGCCCGCGCCTACCTGGATCGTCTGTCGGAACTGGTTGGCGTACGCATCCACAGCGTCGGCGTCGGTCCCAACCGCGACCAAACCCTGATGGCATAAGGGTTATGCACAAATAAAAAGGTCCAAGGTGGGAGGTCTCCCACTTTGGACCTTTTTATTTGTGCATGCTATATAAAAGGGCTTACTGGTCCAGCTTATGAAACGATCTCGTTGAGATCGATCTTATTCTGCCCGGCGCGCTTCAAGATGAACCAGACCATGGCGATAGAGATCGCCAGCAGGAAGAGGCCGAGAAAAAACAGCGTCGGATTAAAGGAGACGCTGACCGCCATATCTGTATTGCCGGCGCCACCGGTCGTAGCCACCGTCGAAGCGACGCCGACCGGGGCATGCCTTACCGCTGACGTT
This sequence comes from Dictyobacter halimunensis, assembly GCF_036245075.1. NCBI lineage: Bacteria > Bacillati > Chloroflexota > Ktedonobacteria > Ktedonobacterales > Dictyobacteraceae > Dictyobacter > Dictyobacter halimunensis. The sequence continues at coordinate 2,159,062 of NZ_BSRI01000001.1, read as the reverse complement.
GACTGGTGGGCATTCACAGCTTTAGGGGTCGATTTAGCCATCAGGGTAGAAAACTGCTGCGTTGCTCCCGCATAATGGAAACTCTCCACGGTGTTATTGCCAGGTAGTGTCGCTGTTACCGACGTAAATTCACAGATCAATGTACTCAAAATGGCCCCTGTTCTTTACTCAATACAAACACAAAAACAACTCATCTATAATATATAAATCAACCAATACCCTACAAACGTCACAACCTCTAGTCAAAAGGAAAAATTTTTGCTCTCCTTCCTTCCTCCGGAAGGGACGGAGAGAGAGGAGTGCGAGGACACCTCGCGCTCCGTCAGGGGCTGCCGCCCCTGCACCCCGCTGTTCTACTAAAGAACAGAAAGGAGAAGATAGTTCATAGCAAGCATCTATGAGTATTATATATGCGAATTCGCAAAATTCTATATCGATTCCCTGAATGAACTGTTGTGAGGAGTTGGTGCAATACAGGAATGGGTGCATTTGCACCCATTCCTGTATTGCACCAACTCCTCACAATCTTATCTATGCCTGGGAACTGGTCTGCCACTTATGCTGCAGCCATTGGACCGCGATCAGGGTTTTGGCGTCGCGGATCTCTCCTCTTTTAAGTACGTCCCACAATTCATCAAAGGATACCTCGATTAACTCGATATCTTCGTGTTCGGTGGCCAGACCGCCTCCATTTGAGACACGATCGGCGCTGGTCACCTCGGCGTAAAAGAGGAATATACGCTCCGAGGAGCCACCGGGCGAAACATAAAAGGTAGCAATCGGCGTCAGCTCATGAACCTGGTAGCCGATCTCTTCATGAATCTCGCGCCTGACTGCATCCTCCGGCTGCTCATTTTCATCGATCATACCGGCAACCACCTCATGCAGCCAGCCGGGTCCTTTGTCCCAGGTCGGGTAGCGGAATTGATTGGTCATCAACACTTTGCGGGTATCGGTATTCACCAGTAGAGCCGCCACAGCGTCACCACGCTCCAATACCAGCCGACGAACTGGATCGCTCATCTGCCCATCAAAACGCCTGAAGCGTAGACGGGCCTCCTCGATTTTAAAGAAATCATTCAGCAGCACCCGCTGCTCCAGAATCTCTACTTTTTTATCCATTAATCGATCCTTGTCAAAAAGTAAATATAAAGTCTTCTTTCTTTATTGACGTACAGGCCATACATTTCGACTCCTTAGTTGGGGAGTGCCAGACGCACTTCTTGTCAGGGTACGTGAGCGCTCCCGCATGCGCGTCCGCTACGCGGCCACATTGGATTTTGTGTGGATGTACCAGGGGCGCGGATGCGCCCCTGGTACATCCACACATGACATCTAAGCACGGCAAGCATAACCAGCACGAGGTGTCGCACTTGCCGTGCCCATGAGTCCATTTTAGGTTGGAGCAGCAAGTGCGCGCATGCGCGCACTTGCTGCTCCAACCTAAAAACAAGCGTAAACGCGCATGTGAAGATGCTTATGTGCCCCACAATGACAGAACAATCCACTTTCATAGTGTCAGTACAATCGAAAATGGATGCAGCAGATGCTGTACGACCAGATTTTTAATCTGCTTATCATGCTCTTCAATTATGCTAAACATTGTTGACAGAAAAAGGCTTTGCCGTATTATGAAAGGTGTAATAGGCAGAAAGTCATAAGCAGGATAGAAAGGCGTGTGGCTCTCGTTTAATATATCTGGAGATTATTGTGTTTTCAACACAACGTCAATATTCTTAATATAGATAGATATGGCTTTTCCATCGAAAAGCTCAATAAGGGGGTTTGGGATATTGAAAGTGCCACTTTTAGATAAGTTCAAAGGAAGTAGTGCCATCAGCGGTAGAAAAAGGGCCATTATATACTCACTCGCAGCCATACTGGTTATCGCCGTCTCCATATCTATCTATACGCAAAAGACCCATTCGCATCCGCAGCCAGCGGAGAACTCAGCGCCGACCGCAACGCCAGCACCCACTGGTATTGGATTCCAGGTACCTCCGCACGCAACGACTCCGGTCACGAAACCACAGCCAAAGCCAAAGGCCACATCCGCCCCAACATCTACGATCATTCAGCCGACCATACCAGGGGTACCTACGCTAAACCAGCTGGACCAGGTAACGGACCAGGCCTTTGGCAATGAAGGCGACTATGTACCCAACAGCTGGGGCGCACACAAACTACGTATTATCCGCACAACCTCCGGCGATCTATTTACGGTATTTATTTCGGAAGGAAGCGATCAGCAGAACCGCACCTGGCATCTCATGCACCAGGCACCCGGCAGCAGCACCTGGACCGAGCTAAAGCAGGGCAATGCTGGCAGTGAACCTATCAATATTATCCGTGGCCCCCACGATGAGATTCACCTGTTCTCCTGGCCTGGCACGAACCAGGAAGCCCATCACTTTGTATCAACCAACCTGGGCCAGACCTTTAAAGAGGAGATCTTACAAGGACAATGGTCCAGCGATCAGGGCTATAGCGGAGCCGCCATCAATCCACTGGGAGACATTGTCTTCTTTCAGACCGGCGATGACGTGCCGGGCATCTTTTATTGGACCTACTATTCGCCAAATACCAATACCTGGACCTTTCATACCAGTCAGATGGATTATCGCCATACCTACGCCTTCTTCTTTCCCGGCTATAACAACGATCTGACCATGGTCGCCATGCGTGACGTGCTGCGTCCACGCCTGGGCTATCCCAGCTCTCAGGACTTTAACTATATCTTCAATGAGATCAGGTACTTTTATATCGGCAACGTCTATAATCCTGTCATGCTGCAGCTGCCATTAACGCAGATACAGCCACGCAGCAATGATGACTCCGACGTCACCTACCTTACGGATGCCTATATGGATACGCAGGGGCGTACCCATATCATTTACAGCAATCAATATGACGGCGTCCATCATGTCATCGTCGATCATGGCACCATCATTAAAAATGTGATTCAGAATGTGACGGCCCCCAATAAGGTACGTATTATTCAGGATGCCATCGGCCATTTCTATCTCATCTCAATGGACGATCAGGGGCAGAGCATCAACATCTATCCGGGAACAGCCAGCGATACCGACGGGACCCAGTTGGAAGCACCAATCCACCTGGACATATCGAAGTTCCCCGGCTGCACCGATGACGACTTCTGCCACGCACCCACATTTATCGTACCGCGTGGAGGAAATCCGCTCAGCAACTATCTCGACGGCACCTACGGCAACCACAACAACGAATATCACTTCCGCATTAATCTACGCGGTTAGGAGGGTGTCTGACACCCTTTTTACTGGTGTGGGTGGGCGCGGGTAGCCCCCTCGCGGGCGTCCGCATACGCGGCCGCCCTTGCTTATATATTGTGGTCAATGATGCAAATGACGCGCAATGCGCGTCATTTGCATCATTGACCACAATATATAAGCATAATAGTGCACTTCCCATTCCCCATGGGAAGTGCACTACCAGCTATTTGGTAGGGAAGAGCCATTGGCGGTGCGAGAGGACCGTCTGGAAGGCTTCGAGGCTGATGTTGTCGGCCTCAGAGGTAACCCAGTCTTCCAGTTTGGGGGCTACGGTACAGGAAGGGCAGGGATACATATCGCCGTTGGGGAGTACCCGATAGCTGAAGCCAGGTACAGGCGCGGGTAAGAACAGGCGCTGGGTCGCGACCTGGATGAGATCTTTCTCTAAATCAGCCCAGCGGTCGTTGAAGACCAGATTGGCCAGGTGAACAGCGATCAGAACGTGCATCTGACGAGTCTCTTTGATGCTTTTATCAACATAGCCTGTATTAAAGCCTTGATAGGGTCCCAGGTACAGCTTGAAGTAGAAGCCACCATTGGTCCGGTCGCGTAACGGCGAGGTCTCAAGGCCGTCCAGCATCTCTTTAGCCAGATTCAGATAGGTCTGGTTGTGCGTATAAGCGCCGGTCCTGATCAGTGCTTCGAGTTCCTGACCGGTCTCGCCCATACGCGCCTGCGTGTCCAGCAGTTTGTTGGTGCCATAGCGGGAATCGCTCAGCAGGTAGATACGACCAAAAAGGTGGTAGCGCTGATTATATGCCTGCTTGATGACGGCTTCCGCTCCCCGGTTGCCGGCGGCCACCCATTCGGGGTGCTGGAAGCGTGTTCCCGCATCAACCAGAGCCAGGCTGGTCTCCAGCGCGTGATCGACGCGATAACCATCATGAAGATGAACGTTGCCACCGCCGGCGCTGGTATCCAGATCGCCATGCTGCACGCCCAGGTTGGAGTCAATGCTCTTAAACTCGGATGTAGCCCAACCAATCATGGTGTGATTCCAGTAATCGGTATCATGGCTGAAGTCTCGCATATGCAGCAACGTAAAGTAGACCCAGCCCTTGTTCAGGACGGTATGGCCCCATTCACGCTGCGTAGTCGGCAGCATACGAGCGATATACTGGTCAATTGACTTATCATCGGGATGACGCATCTTATACCAGTACATATTGTCCAGGATACGCAGGTCATTAAGGCTATCGCGGCGGGTGGAATGTCCACGCTGATCACAGCGATCAGGGCTACAGTTCACCTGGTGAACATCGCTTTTACGCCAGTTGATCAAAGTGGTGTGCAGCTGATCATCCCAGCTATGCGCGTTCATATCATTGAGCACCTGGGTTGCGATAGTATCCAGATCTTTGATACGCGTCCTGGAGGGAGTCGGTTGCGCCGTTGGTTGATGGTTTTTCGTCACCGGTTGTGGCGTCGGCTTTCCCTCATTGGGATTAAAGGGGGGCCGAATAAACACGGTGTACATCAATGTCACCAGCACCACGACGGGCAACAGATATAAAACAATGGCGGTAATGCGGCGCGCCTTTTTCGAGCTACGATAGCGTCGCCACAGTGATTGTTCAGATTCCCTTTGCGGTGGTTTCTCCTGTATCTGACTCATAAACTTATCCCTTCATAAAGCACATCATGACACAAATAGAATTACATAATCAGCATACAAACACAGGCCAAATGTCAGAAACATCTTAAAAAATGAAAAAACGATGTGAGCGCCATGCAATTTCAGGAAGCACGTGTTACAATAAAAGCGAACTAAGATGTGCTTGCTCTGAAGTGTCAATTCTGGTCAGCCATCTTCTTCTCATCTATCTGCTAGAAGACATGAGCAAGATAGATACATCCCGATGAGGCGACAACAGTGCCACTGTAACGACTTAGAAAGAGGCATACAATGACAGCAAACATCCGTGTCACCATCTGGAATGAATACCGCCACGAGCGCAAATCACCAGAGGTCGCAAAGATTTATCCAGAGGGGATTCATGGCACGCTGGCCAAAGTGCTCAGCGAAAAGGGCTATACCGTACGCACCGCCACCCTGGATGAGCCGGAACATGGATTAACCGATGAAGTGCTGGAAAATACCGATGTCATGCTCTGGTGGGGTCATATGGCCCATGGAGAGGTGCGCGACGAAATTGTTGAGAAGGTGCACAAACGCGTACTGGACGGAATGGGCCTGGTAGTCCTGCACTCCGGCCACTTCTCCAAGATTTTCAAAAAGCTACTCGGCACAGATTGTGATCTCAAGTGGCGCGAGACCAATGATAAGGAGCGCATGTGGGTCGTTGCGCCCAACCATCCTATCACCGAAGGCATCGGCGACTACATCGAGATCGAGCATGAAGAGATGTACGGCGAGCCATTTGGTATTCCCGAACCGGACACGCTGGTCTTTGTCAGCTGGTTCACCGGTGGAGAGGTTTTCCGTAGCGGCTGCTGCTACACGCGTGGGCAGGGCAGAATCTTCTATTTCCGTCCCGGTCACGAGACGCTGCCCACCTATCATCATCCAGAGGTTCAGCTCGTTATTAGCAACGCCGTGCGCTGGGCCAATCCGACCGCGACCCGCAAGCTGATTCGCGGCAACACCCCTGCCCTGGAAAAATAGCTTTAAAGCGTGTCAGACACACTTTTTCCAGGGTGCGTGAGCACCCCACACAGGCGTCCGCATGCGCGGCCGCACTGATTGTGTATTGGTGCGAATGGGGCGCGCAATTGTGCGCCCCATTCGCACCAATACATATGTATTATTTGTTATTTAAGCAAGAAAGAGAACGTTTACCATGCCAGAACAGGATACACAGCAGTTTGCTGAAAACCGGTATGATAGCATGCAGTATCGCCGCTCTGGTCGCTCAGGATTGCAGTTGCCAGCTATTTCGCTGGGAGCCTGGGAGACCTTTGGTGGGTATCGCGGCGAAGAGATTGCGCGTGCCTGTCTTTATCGCGCATTTGATCTAGGTATCACTCATTTCGACCTGGCCAACAATTACGGGCGCCCACCAGGCAATGCCGAAAAGGTCGTGGGTAAAGTGTTGAAAGACATGCCACGCGATGAACTGATCATCTCCAGTAAAGCGGGTTACTACATGTGGCCGGGCCCCTATGGCGACGGGCTCTCGAAGAAATACCTGGTCGCCAGCCTGGATCAGTCCCTCAAACGCCTGGGTCTGGAATATGTCGATATCTTCTATGCCCACCGTCCCGATCCTGAGACGCCGCTGGAAGAGACGATGGCCGCCCTTGATCTGATTGTTCGCCAGGGCAAAGCTCTGTACGTGGGCGTCAGTAACTTTCCGGGCGATCATCTGGAGCAGGCGGTACAGATTACGAAGCAGATGGGTCTGGCGCCGATTACCATCCACCAGCCACGCTACAACATGCTGGACCGCAAGCCCGAACATAATCTGTTCGATCATACCGTGCGCAACGGTATCGGCGTCATCACCTACAGTCCGCTGGCCCAGGGACTCCTGAGCGACAAGTATCTCGGCAGCAATCTGCCCGAGGATTCACGCGCGGCCGCCTGGTGGGGTCGTAAGAATAACGAGGAAGTGGTGCAGGGCGAGGTCCAGGACAAGCTGAATCGCTTGAACTCCATCGCTAAGGAACGCGGTCAGACGCTGGCCCAGATGGCGCTGGCCTGGAATCTGCGCCTGCCGGCCGTTACCAGCGTCCTGATCGGCGCCTCCAAAGTTGAGCAGATCGACGAGAACGTCGCCGCCCTCAAAAATCTCGACTTCAGCGCCGAAGAATTGAAGGCGATCGATGAGATTGTGCCATACACCTTTTAGAAGGTGTATGGCACAATCTAGTTGAATGAAGTGTTGGGGACCTGGTCGCACAGCGACCAGGTCCCCAACACTTCATTCAACTAGATTATTGTTCGAAGCCGTAGGAGGCTGCGCCGAGCAGAGCCACTTTGCTGTTCAGGATGACGTGTACGGGCACGTCGGCCAGCATTTCGGAGAAACGACCTTTGCTCTGGAAGACGTGTATAAACTCGGGGTCCTCCAGGAAGGGGCGGATACGTGGTGGCAATCCTCCACCGAGATAGATGCCACCGGTGGCCAGCGTTTTTAACGCCATGTTGCCAGCTTCAGCGGCCAGAATCGAAGCAAAGACCCTGACGGTAGCGGCACAGATAGCCGAGTAGCTACCTTCGGCATTCGAGTCAGCCTCGGTGTCTTTGGGTGCCATGGCGGATTGCACAATAATGGGTGTTATATCTTTAACCTGAGATAGCTTGTCCGACAGCCAGCGAGGTTCATCGAACAGGCCCGATGCTTTGGCATAGGCGTAAATATTGGGTACTCCAATACCTGAACACACATGTTCATAGCTGACATGCTGCATGCGTTCGAGCAGATACACCAGCAAACCAACTTCGAAGGGATTGGTAGGAGCAAAGTCTACATGGCCGCCCTCCGAAGGATGCACGCGATAATGAGCGCCATCCCAGGTCAAAATTGCTTCCCCTAAACCGGTGCCAGGAGCAACCACGGCCAGGGTGCCATGCTTGGCGGACTTTCCCGCGTTGAGCGTATGCAGATCAGACGGCTTCAGGAGAGGGATAGCCGTTGCCATAGCGGCCAGGTCATTCAGCAAGGTCACAGAAGGAATATTCAATGTCTGCTGCAGTTGCTTTTCTTCCATGTGCCAGGGGAGATTGGTGATCTTCGCCTTGCCTCCAACGACTGGTCCAGCCACTCCAAAGACAGCTCGATCAATAGTAACTTTAGGAAGATCGATCTTCTTGAGAAAGTCGTTAACCAGGGCGGCCAACGTAGGATACTGCGCACTCGGCAGTGTTGCTTCTCTCGTTGGCGAACGAAGATCCTCTTTCGAGGCATATAGAGCCAGATTGGTTTTGGTTCCTCCAATGTCACCAGCCAGTAACATGATTAAGCGCAACCTTTCGATAAGTACTGTCTAAAACAGCACACTTCATTGTAACGGTCGTAGACATAGTGATGCTTTGTCCGCGACAGATAAATCCGAAAAGATATCTATATATGCCTATATCTAATCGACCTTTGCACATAAAAATAAAGGTAAACAGCACCTTCACAGTAAGATCTGCCTGATGTTCAGGCAAGCACTCATTCAAGGTACCACAAAATAATATCACACTGTACTCACTTGTGGGAGGAAAGTTTGGATTATAGAAGTATCCCCCAGGATTGCCTGAGGTGCAGCATGGAGAGCGCACCTCAGGCAATCCTGGGGGATACTCCAACGTGTTGATCAGATGTGCCAGATGCGAATCGTTTCATCATAAGAGCTGCTCGCCAGGCGAGAGCTGTCGGGAGACCAGGCCAGGGCTGCTACGGTAACCTTATGCCCATGGAAGGAGGTAACCTGTCCTGTGGCCTGCTCGAGTACTTGCACAAAGCCCTTGGGATCGGGAAATTGGGGGCTGCCACCGACACAGGCGATAAAGCGGCCATCCGGAGACCAGGCCACGCCCAATACCGGCGCTTGATCGTTATTGGTTTTGTAGGAAGTGGTCACAGATCCTGTCCGGGCGTCGCGCAAAGTAATCACCTCCGCATCGCCACAGGCAATAAAGCGACCATCAGGTGACCAGGATAAGGCATTGGCGCTATTGTTCAGCACGACGGAGTCGTGGCCGGTAACACTATCCCATATCCGCGTCGTACGGGTAAAAACGCCACCGATGATACTATCGATGCTTGAGACAATCTGGCGGCTATCGGGAGACCAGGCCAGGCGCGAAGCCACATGCTGCCGATACGCCAGCAGCAACGTCCCCGCCAGCGCATCGCATACATGGATCGTGGCTCCATCCGCGTCGCTGCCGACGAGAGCGATACGCGTACCATCGGGCGACCAGGCCACCGCATTGATATACGACATACCATTGTAGGTAACCAGGCGCGCGCCACTGGCGGCATCCCAGATCACAACTTCTGAAAAGGTTTGTGGCAATCCTGCCGTCGAACTGGACGCATCTCCAACCTCGATGCCGCCGGCCGTTACAATGTGACGACCATCGGGCGAGCAGTCGAGCAACACTCCATCTCTGGCGGTCAGAGAAGCCCGCGTCTTTCCAGTAGACACATCCCAGACTTCAACGGGCGACGTCTTACCTCCCGAAACGATCCAACCACCATCACGAGACCACGCCAGCGCGGTACTATGGCTGTTCTGTCGCGTCAGCAGCAGGTGGTTATCGGGTGAAGCAGCCCGGCTGCTCGCACCAACAACATGCCTGATATTGAGGCTGGCACCTACCGATATCATTCCCAGACCCGCCAGACATAGAGAGCGGCGTGAGAGGCGTGTAGCAGAAGTATATGTAAAACATTTAAGATAATTTTGCATCAATTGTACCTTCCTTATGCGGCTTTGTGCATCTTAATATATCTAAAGCAGCATAAAAAGATTATAAACTCTTTGCTGTCCACAGGCCGCTCTTTGGCATTAATAATTTGTTAAAATATCTTTATATCGGAGAATTCATTTATCAGGATATTTTCATTTAATGTATATAAATAGCACCACTTAGTCGAAGATATCGCTGTGCAGGTAGATAATATAGCTAAGGGCGAGCAGGATGAGACCGTATGCCAGGGTCATAACAAGTTGCAGGGGGAGTTGGTCAAGGCCTGGCATCGGCTGTCCAGCGATCAAGGTAGTTGCGTAAGTGTTGAGCGAGTTAGATACCGTACCCGGAAGGCTGTTGACAAAGGCCACGATCGCACGGCCAATAGGAGCGCTCAATCCGCCTACCAGGCTAAAAAGAAGATTAGTGGCCAGAAACTCGATAAAGACATAGCCGATCGAAAAGCCAATACCGGCAATGGCAGAGCGACCAATAGTGGCGGCAAGCACAGCGATGAGCATATAGATAAAATAGCGCAGCGATTGCATCACCCAGGTCAGTACAAAGCCGATCCAGCCTAAAGGTGGCAGCAACGTGGGCCGCAAGCCAAACAACGGGCCAAGCAAAAAACCAAGCAGCGTCGAGAGGAGCATGACAAACGCAACCACCAGCAAAGCCACCAGCGCCAGAGTTACGGCCTGGGCGGTAAAGACCTGGCCCCGACTCAGGCCCCGCGTCAGCATCTGACGATGCATGCCATAGGTATAGTCACCACCAACCAGGGACCCGGCCACGATGCAGAGGAAGATAGGTGCCAGCAAGCCCAGGTAGCCCAGGGCGAATTGTAGCGAACCAGGAAAGACCAGGGCGACCACAGGATCGGAGCCCACGCGCGGACCCGAACTGGATGCCAGGAACAGATGGGAAATAATCGTCAGTAGCAAGAGCAAGGCATAGCCGCCGAAGAAGAGGCCAGCCAACCACCTGGACATACCACGTTGCCGCAGGTGAAAGAGGTCCCACAGCACCAATTGCCAGGTTTGTGGCAACCACCCATGAACAAAGAGGTCAGCAGAGGCCGTATTTAGGCGTGGTCCTGAAAGCTGTTGTGCCATCAAACGCATCCTTTCTCCAGCAGACCATAACCAGATAGCATAGATTCGAATACGTTCAGTGTAAATCACAGAGGCACAGAATGCCATCGCCCAAAAAGAGCATTTATCACAGACCAGACGTTCTCTTCTCCCATCATCCAAAAGGAGGAGGATACTTTAACAAAAAAGGGGCAGCAATCACATGATTGACCATTATTTATGCGGAGGGAAACGCGGCTAAGCCAGAAAACAGGCGATCATATCCAGCACGGCATTCACATCAAAAGGTTTGCCAAGATGAGATGTGCAGCCGATCGCCTGCGCTCGTTCTTGATCAGCCTGTGTCACGTGGGCTGTCACGGCAATAATGGGTATCTCGCGAAAGGTCGAAAGTTTACGCAGGTGCACGACCGCGTCCCAGCCACTCATGCCCGGCAACGACATATCCATCAAAATCAGATCAGGAAGTTGCTTGAGGGCCTGCTCAATGGCATGCGAGCCGTTTTCAGCAAAAAAAAGATCATAGATCTCTTCTTCCTCTAGAATTTGCCGCATCAATTGGCGCATATCTTCACTATCATCAACGATCAGAATGCGCTTCCGTGCTGGCACCCGCGCAAGATTATCCATAACTCATCCTTATCTCAAATATTTCGCTATACACCAGAACCAGTAGAATCGTCTGTAAGTGGTGAAGAGGAGGATTGCTCTATAGCAGATTTTATCCGATCTCCCAGGAATTTACCATCATCAGCATGCAGCAACATCATCAGGAGGTCCGGATGCGTCTTTTCGATCAGAGCTAGCAGATCCTGTCCCTCAGATGTTTTATGCAATACATAGCCGGTTTTCTCCCTCAATTTATCAACGAGCCCATGGATATCGGGTTCATTATGCACCAGTAAAATTGGCTTTCTCAAACCGACACCGGTATCCTGCCCGGGCACAAGGGCCTCAGCATTGATAGATGGGATTGTAGATAGTACTTCCGGGATCTGAGACGCGGCCGCCGCATGCTGCAATGGCGCTGGCTCTCTAGCGGTCAATTGCTGCAGCACACGCAAAAGGGAATCGCGCGCAACCGGCTTAACCAGATACTCATCGGCACCCAACACATAGCCAGCCGAGTGATCCTCCAACACAGTCAGCAAAATGACCGGGATAGAAGCGGTAATAGGATTCGATTTCAATTGCTGCAGAATCTGCCAACCATTGATGCGGGGCATCATAATATCCAGCGTGATCACCTTGGGGCGAAGTTCCTGAATAACCTTGATCGCTTTACTAGAATCCTGCACACCAACCACACGATAGGGGGTCTGCTCTAAAGACGCTGAGATCAACTGCAGCACATCAGGATTATCATCAACCGCAACCACCAGATAGGAATCGTCCGTAAGAGGCTCCGCATTGCGCACCACCCGCAATGTGCCGGAATCGGTGATCAACGGCAATTCATTTTTCGGTAACGTACTGGTAGTATTCTTCTGATCCGGCAACGTATTCAGGCGCATATCTTGAATAAGGCGCTGGTCGCGCAGGCGGGTAGGCAACACGATCGTGAACGTAGAGCCGACCCCCTTCTCACTCTGGATCTCAACCTTACCGCCCAGCAACACCGCCAGCTCACGGACAATCGAGAGCCCCAGACCGGTCCCACCGTAGCTACGGCTATTGCTACTATCCACCTGATAGAATGCTTCAAAAATATGTTCCTGGCGCTCGCGATCGATACCAATACCGGTGTCCGTCACCGAGATAGCGATCTGCCCGCTGATACCATCATTGGCATTGGCGACAGGCCGGTGCACGGCGGACACGGTGACCGAGCCATTCTCTGTAAATTTCAGCGCATTCGAGATCAGGTTCAGCAGGATCTGGCGCAACTTGCGCGCATCGGTTTCAATAGTCGAGATCCCCTCTTCCACAGAGGTAACCAGCTTCAAATGGCGATCGAGCGCCATCGAGCGCGTCTCATCCATCACAGAGCTCAGCAGTTCTTCTACATTCACTTCGGAGGCCTTGATATCCATGCGGCCGGCTTCAATCTTGGCGAGGTCCAGCACATCATTGATCAAACTCAGCAGATGCTGCGCGTTCTTCAGGATGCGCTCGATATTGTCATGCTGGCGGCTGGTCAAGGGTGACTTCTGTTCCGAGCGCATGATAATCTGGCTAAAACCGATGATCGAGGCCAGCGGGGTGCGCAGTTCATGCGACATAGTAGATAAGAACTGGCTGCGTACCCGATTGGCTTCTTCCAGCGCGGCGTTCAGCACGGTGAGCTCATCGCGCTGCTGACGCAGAGCCCGATTGTTCTCCGCCTGTTGGTGCGCATATTCAGCCAGTTCCTGCGCCTGCCGCTGCGTATGCGCATACGTCTGCGTATTGCGTACAGCGGTCGCCAGACTGCTGGCCACGACCTGAATCACATTGCGTGCCCGTTCGCTCATCGTAAAAACGGAGCCAACGGCCAGCACCCCCAGCAGTTCATTCCCCTGCACAAGCGGCACCTGATAGAGCGTCGAAGGCAGCACCTCGCCAACCATAGTCTTGATGGAAAAAACCTCGGTCGCGGGACTATGCCGGGTCACCAGCAAGGGCTCACGCGCCAGCGCCACCTGCCCGACCAGGCCCTCTCCCACGGCGAAACAACTCTGCCTGCCCGAGAATTGGAGGCCACGTGAAGAGAAGAGATTCAGCTGCTTCTGCTCATCATCGTACAAATACAGGGCCGCGATCTGCACATCCAGCAGTTCCAACAACTTTTGAAAGAAATGCCGCATCAGATCAGCGAGATCGAGACTTCCGGCCAGCAACGTATTCATCTGCATCACCTGCTCCAGAATATCGCGATCCTTCAACACACTTTGCTGCTCCTGCAACACATCCGCCATCCCATTAAAGGTCTGTACAATTTCGTTAAACTCGCTATCCCGGCTCTCCTTTACCCGTGCCGTCAGATCGCCATCCCGAAAAGCGGTAGCCGCAACCTTAAAATCATCCAGCTGCTCTCGTTGCACAGCCATATAGAGGCGAAAAGTATTCCAGAGAAAAGCAAAAACGATAAGCGTCAACGCAATCAATATACTCAAAAACATCCAGTTCCGGGTAATAACCTGACTTTGCAGTGCCCCCAGATCATGATCGCTGGTCGCCTGCAGCGATGCCACCGCTGAGCGCACACCATCGAAATATCCCTTGCCCAGAGCGTTAATCTTATCGGCACGAGCCGCCTTCAGGTCACCCTTACGCATATTTTGCAGCTGTGGATTAGCATACTGGTTGGTCCAATGCGTTACGCGATCCTCCACACGTGTCACGGCCAGTTCGGTTGGATGAAAACCCTCAGACGCGCTCGCATTTTTTAATTGCTGCAAGTAGGAGGCAAAATGCCGCTGACCATCATTAAATGGTTGCAGAAACGACGCATCACCTGTAGCGATATAGCCACGTAGGCCGGTCTCCTGGTCGATCATCGCCTGCAAAAGGCCATTAACGTTATCATGCCATGCCACACGCTGATCACCCAGCTGCTGCTGATTCTGGGCAACATAGAAGCTGGCTGAGGAGCTCAGAAGCAGGAAGCATACCAGGAAAACTATCGATATGAAGAGCCGCCTGCGCAAATGCACAATTAAACTACGCTGCTGCCTATTCTGCCGTTTCTGAGGCTGTAAAATATTGATCATTGCGCACTCTTTATTAGCTTAATATTGAGAATGCCAGGGAAACATATTCTGAACACTCATAAGAATCCTCTGCAAAATACGAATAATCAAGCGAGCGCCCAACAAGGCTGCGCTACCCACCATAGCCGGAAACCAATTGAATCATCTCTATCATACCTCATCAACAGCATAAATTAAAGTACTAGTACTAAAAGAAATCATAAGCAGGTAATACCAAATAACAGAAAGAGATTTATAGCTTATATAATTCATCAATCAGCTTCTAAAACAATAGAGGGTTTTAATTTGGAAGGCACTCGCCAACGGGGTCAATCCGGAGTATTTATATGTATATTCTACACATAAAGCACAACTTATAGAGCAATGGAAAGTACATAGACTGGTAATTTCATGGTACAATACGTTGGTAATAACTGGTTCATATATATCCTGTATCAGATATATTTTTGAGGCAAGCATTGAAGCAAGAAAAAACACCCCTTGCTCCTTCGCAAGCGGGAATCAAACCAGGTCAACACAATGGGGACACATGTGAACAGGCTCCATGCCATCACATTGAAGACCAGACATACATCAGGCTCATCGAGATGTCGCATGAGGCAATGATCATTTGCGATCCTCAACAGCACATTCAACTATGGAACGGTAGCGCAGAAGAACTATACGGCTGGGCAAAGCAAGAAGCTATCGGGTGCCTCTATCATGAATTGCTCCAAAGCAGGCCCAGCAAACAAGATGCTGATAGTATGTTCCAGTTATTGCAAGAAGACCAGTGGGAAGGCGAGTTACTCCAGACCAAGTGTGATGGCAAACTGGTAGTAGTCAAAAGCCGTCAAAGCATTCTCAAGGACGACACCGACTACCCTGATCATATTTTAATAGTCAATCAGGATATCACTACCTCAAAAAAACCGGAACAAAGTCTACAGGACCAGGTTAGCGTGACGGCTTGCGTCCAGAACATTGGCTTTTGGTCCTGGAACGTCCTTGACGACCAGCAGAGTCTTAGCGACCAGATACTATCCGCGTTCGATCACCAGCCGCGTGAAGACCCTCCTAATGGCGCGCAGGTGATGCAGACGGTCCAGGCTGCCAATCCAGCTAACACAAAACGTGTCCTGCAGCAAGCTTTAAAAACCGGGCACAAATACATAGATGAATACATACTTACCGACGCCAGTAAGCACAAGCACTGGATCGAGGTCCAGGGCCGCGTTTACTTTGACGAACAATGCAACCCCATCAAAATGATGGGGATAGCTATCGATGTCACCAGGCAAAAGCAGAAAGAGCACAGGCTCCATGCCTCAAACCACTATCTTCACACCATCCTGGAGAGTCTCAAGGATGCCTTCTTTCTCGTTGATAAACAATGGCACCTCATCTATGTGAATCAGCAGGCCGCCAGACTGGTCCACTATTCGGCTGATGACCTGATCGGGCACAATATCTGGGAAAAAGTTCCGGGCTTAAAAAACACCATCTTCGAAGAGAAAGCCTACGAAGCCGTTCAGACCC
Source organism: Dictyobacter halimunensis (assembly GCF_036245075.1). Taxonomy (NCBI): domain Bacteria; kingdom Bacillati; phylum Chloroflexota; class Ktedonobacteria; order Ktedonobacterales; family Dictyobacteraceae; genus Dictyobacter; species Dictyobacter halimunensis. Next base: position 2,143,080 of record NZ_BSRI01000001.1, on the reverse strand, counting down.
AGAAAGCCATCCAATTCGAGGCTTTCTTCGCCCCCAACCGGCATTGGTACGACGTTCATCTCCATCCCACGGCAGAGGGTCTATCCGTCAATTATAATGATGTTACAGCCTACAAGCGAACAGAAATCGCGTTACGCACCAGCGAACACAAATTCAAAGCATTGATCGATGCCAATATCATCGGCTTTACACTGGCCGAACTGGATGGAAAAATTATCGAGGCCAACGACAAACTGCTTAAAATGCTTGAGTACACGAAAGCAGACCTCGCGGCCGGTCGCCTAAACTGGCGCGAGGTCACACCTGATGAATACAGGGGCATTGATTACCAGGCGGTCAAAGATTTGCTAGAGACCGGCGTTTTCATGCCCGTCGAAAAAGAATACCGCAACAAGCACGGGCAGCGGGTGCCCGTACTGATGACCGGTACCATAGTGGAAAATACCCGTCCTCTCTGCGCTGCCATCATCGTTGATTTAAGGACCCAGAAAGAATTAGAAAAGCAAAAAGATACTTTCATGAGCATTGTGGGACACGAATTACGCACACCGCTGACCGCCATTAATGGCAGTATCCAACTCGCCCAGCGCCGTATCCAACGCTTCTTACAGGATCGTCCCGACAAATTACCATCTGATGTAGAGGTGATGATCGACAAACTGTGCAAGCTGCTGGAACAATCATTACGCCAGACACGCGTGCAAAACCGTCTGATCAACGATATGCTGGATGTTTCCAGACTGGCAATCGATAAGCTTGAATTATTTATGCAGCCCGGCAATCTGATCAGCGTCGTTAAGGAAACGGTCGAAGATCTGCGCTACACCGAGGGCAACCATCCCATCTACCTGGTACTGCCAGAGCAGCGATACATACCGGCACTCATGGATAGTGATCGCATCAGCCAGGTAGTGGCGAACTATATCAGCAACGCGCTCAAATATTCAGACCCCGAAGAGCCCATTACCGTAGAGATAACAGTGGACGACGCGCAGGCGCATGTATGGGTACACGATCGCGGCGAAGGGATGTCGAAGGAAGAACAAAAGCATATCTGGAATCGCTACTATCGTACCAACCACGCCAGGGGTAAAAAGACTACGGGGGTCAACCTCGGTCTTGGTCTGCATATCTGCCAGGTGTTGATAGAACGACATCAAGGCCAGGTAGGAGTTACCAGCAAGAAGGGGAAGGGGTCTACGTTTTGGTTTTCGTTGCCTTTGATGGAGGGCGGCACATAGCGATGTGCGGCGCTCTTATGTCTGCTTTTGGTGCCTTCGGCGATGACTCTACGCGCCTACGGCGCTCAACTTGATTTTTTGAGGTATGAGTGCAACACAGTGAATGGGTGCTAATGCACCCATTCACTGTGTTGCACTCATACCTCAAAAAACTTATGAGTCATTCCGGATTTTTGAAAAATCCGGGATGGCTCATAAAAAAAACAGGGTCTTTTTGCAGGATGCTTGCATTTTAATATGCGCGGGTGTACATATATAGTATGAAGATGTATCGCGAGATCAGCAATCATACGGTTTTTGTGGAGGGGCGTCCTGTGCGCTATCAGGTGGTAGATACGCCGGGGGATAGGCAGGGGACGTCGAGGGAAGCGATTGTGCTGGTGCATGGGCTCAGTGCCTCCAGCTACTGGTGGACGCGCAATATCGCGCCGCTGGCACAACATTACCGCCTCTACCTTATCGATCTGCCTGGATTTGGTTCGATGCGCCAGCATCGTCAGCACTTCCATCTGAGGCAGACCGCCTCGTGGCTCATACAATGGATGGAGAAGGTCGAGTTGACGAAGGCGCATTTTATCGGCCACTCCATGGGAGGCTTTATCTGTGCTGAACTTGCCGCGCGGCGTCCAGAAGTGGTGGGGAAGTTGGTTCTGGTAGCGCCGGCGTTTATGCCGCCCGCGCGCCAGGTGCGCCATTATCTCCTTCCATTATGCCTGGGTATCACCCATACCTCACCGGCCTTCTGGCCGATCCTCACCTACGATGCCATGCGTACCGGTCCCCTGACCCTGCTTAACGCAGCCCGTCAACTCATGGCCCAGGGGGATCATGAGCATATCAGCGCCCTCAGCATGCCGACCCTGCTTGTATGGGGTCAGCACGATACCCTCGTGCCGGCGGAACTGGGGCAGTTGCTCATCAAAGAGATTCCTCAGGCCCAACTTATCGTACTGGCCCGCGCGGGACATGTCTGTATGTTTGAGCAGGCCCCCTTATTCAATAAACATGTGCTCAACTTCTTGCATTCTGGGCAGGCCGACGAGGCCATGTTCTAATCTAAAAAGAGGGAATCTCTCTCTGGCACATGGATAACATGCACACAATAAAGACCTGTGCGGCTGCCACGGGGTGCATCCGCACAGAACAAAATGAACGATACCACAGATGCAATACATTGATCTCCGGAACAGATCGGCACGGCCACATGCTAACAACAGGGTCCAAATGTAAAGCAATAAGACGATTTCAGGCAGTCAGCCGAGCAACCAAGAGAAAACTGCTGTTCATGCGGACGATTCATACCGATGCCGAGGCCAACGCCGATGCCAAGGCTGATGCCGTCCCCGCCACAGATCGCCGCCAGATCAGCATCGATCAGCTCGATCTCGCCCGCCGGATTGGCCGGTAGCTGCGCTAATTCAGCGGGTTCCAGACTGCGGCGATATGCTTCATCCGTCCAGGCACGCACAACGTCTATAGAAGACATGGGAACATCCTTTCTGTGTGGAAATAAACAAAGTATTCCACCACTACAACATATGGGCTACAACAGTACGTACAACCAGTGGCTTTACAGCCAGAGACACAAACAAGAAATGCGTCGAATCCCCATGACGATGACCTCATTCAGCCACCGTACGCGTGGGAGGAGACAGAAGAAGCAGGTTTGGAACGGACTGAGGTTGCGCCAGGCGCAACAATTCGTAACCGATACCAGCCAGCCCCAGCATCATCCCTGGAGTTTCGACACCGAGAGGAAGACCACTTGTCCAACCTGTACGCTCGCCGCATTCCAGCAGCATCGCGGTCAGTTGGGCCAGTGGCTCCAAATATTCAGTCATGCCCAGACGTTGTGTCGCAGTCAGGAGCAATTCTAGATTGCCTAGATCCCCATGACAGAGTGAATGATTAAAGCCAAATCCCTCCTTCAATGTTGTTTTAAGCGCTATCTCCACCTCCTGGCGCATTACAGCGGTATCGTCATAATGCAACAGCTCCATTCGGCTCAAGCCCAGGCCGGCGGCGCCGTGGCACCATGCCACCACAAAACGTGACGCGGCGTCCTCGTTCGGCTCACTCGCTCCCCGCGCAGCCGACTCAGGTCGCAGATCGGGCCAGTTATTGTGGGTGCTTGAGAACAGCTGGCGCTCAAAAGAGAGCAAGGCGTTAGCAGCTATACGAAATCGTTCCTGCTGGCAGACGGCGGAGAGCTTCATCAGGCTTAAAGCCATACCAGCAGCCCCATGCGCGTATCCGGTTAACAGACCCCTCTGGAGCAGAGCAGCTACTGATGGTGTTGGCGAGGTTAAATGCAGAGCTTGCAGCAGATGATCACCGCAACGAATCGCGTTCGCCAGCACACGTGCCGTAGGCAGAACCTGGTACAGGCTCAGCAAGGCTAACAGGCAGCCAGCGGAACCATGAACAACATCGAGCTGCTGATCATGCTCAATCAATGGCTCGATCTGCTCAAGCACGCGCTCCACCCCGCTTACAAGCCATGGCTCGTTCCAAAGCACAATCAGGTGGGAGAAGAGATAGAGCAGCGATCCCCAGCCCGCGAACGCTCCTACGCCCTGCATCAACAGAGGTACCGACGATGACGACTCCAACTGCTGGCGTAGGGAGGATACAATAGTGCGCGCCAGGGTGGTCGATTCCTCATGCCCGTCGCACTTGTCCAGGTAGGCGAGGAACAGGGCCAGGCCCGCCAGACCATTATAGAGATCACAGCCAACGGCGCCAATATACCACTCGCGATGCCGTCCCGGAGTCAGGGTCAACCAGCTCAGCATGTCCCCTTGATGAAAGGAAAGGGTATCCAGGCGACGGCCAATCGCACGAGCCGCCGTTTGCAAATGCTCAGGGGTCGCAGGCGCGGCAGGCTCGCGCAACTGCAGGGTAGGAGGTTGAAAATGCAGCTCCTGCTCTGTAATAGAAGCCAGTGAAGCCTGAATAATCCATACCTGTCGCATCAAATCGGTATCGTCCAGCTTTTGCAGGCGCCGCACGGCCATATCCATCCCGCTATGGGAACAGAAGTCTGTCACCCGTTCACCCCGACTCGTATACAGATCATAGCTGGAGACCCGCGTCAGAAAGAAAGGGATATCGCCAGAGAGAAGATCCGCCTGTTCGGCCGCTATAACGCTGGCCATATATGGCTGCTGACGCGTAATCGTCCACAAGCGATCCATATAACGATAGAGATCGAGCGCATCGCGCAGCACATCGGGATGGAAGCTCTCCTGCAATACCAGGCTATAGGCCATCGTCGGTCGTAAAATCACGCGTATCTCATCACGCGCAAAGCCGGGCAGCACGGTCTGCAGCAGCTCTTCGCGGCATTCAACCAGCAATCGATACAGAGAAACAAAACCAAACACGATACAGTGCTGGTAAGAGCAGAGATCTACCGGCTGGCCCCGTAAACGCGGGCGATTCTGACGCCCCCCCATGGTCGCGAAATCACGCACGATGCGCATCTGATCCGTTCCCACCTGGGCCCACCGGGGCATCGCCACCGGAACTACCTGGCCCTGTAGCTCACTCATACCACTCATATCCATGCCGGGCGCGCGCTCACTTGACCAGAAGCGGTAGGGCAGCAAACCCACCGAGAGCACCGACGACTGCAACGCATCATCGACCTCGGTCCAGGCAGATGGCTGATCTTCTTGCCGACGGATACGTGGACAAAACAGCGCCTCTAAATCAACCAATACTGGCTGCTCGCCGGCAGCTACCAGATTTTCCGCGTGTACATCGGTCGCCGACAGCATATACAACAGGGCCAGGTATGCTCCCTGCCGGATATAAAAGCGCTCTACCTGTTCGGGCTCGCTACAATCATGGGCTTCAATAAACTCACACCATCCATATGTACCTTTATCCAGCAAACGCGATAAGCGGAATGGTGGCAACTTGCTTCTCACATTCAACCACTGGAGCAGGGTCTGAAAATGGGTATCGATCGAAAGAGATCTGGGCTTATAGACCAGCCGCAAGCCAGAATGGAAGCGCAGGAGAAAAACACTGCGGCCTCCCCGGTGAACATCTCCCGTTCCACTGAGCACCTCGATCAGAAAGCCAGGATCGGCATCAGGCGAAAAGAGGGCACGGATCTCTTTCCAGTCGGCACATAAGCGCTGCAAAAACTCCAGCGACGTCTCACGCCACTGATCAAGATGGGTCATCAGCTGACGCGCCAGCACGGGATAGCGGGCCAGGATCGAAAGCATCACCTGCGGCTGACTACACCAATCAGCGAAAAAAGCGAAGCGCTCCTCGGGTGTTGCGCCGCGCAGGCGCCCCTCCAGACGCATGACGTTCAGTTCAAGGGCCAGCACCTTGCTCACCTTGAGAAACAGCTGACCTGGTAGGCGCTGAAACAGCTGGGTCATCACAACCAGGGGCTCAAACGGAGGATTCTGCTGACGCTGCAACAGGATCTGCATCTCTACATAGACGCGCTTCCACGCGCTACGCAAAAGGGGTAGAATCGCACGAATGAGTAAGTCTATACCTTCTTCCTGTTGCAGAGGGGGAAGGGCGCACGGCATATCCTTATCATCCATAGAGAAGGCCTGCTGCAACTTATCCAGCCAGATCAGGTCGCCCGAAAATCGCTGCTGCACCGCCTCGATAGGTTCGGCCAGCAGATAGAGGAGATCTTCTTCTACCAACCCATCAATTGCCAGACGCTGAGCAAACTGGTCTCCCTGCTGAAAGGCTGGCAGTTCCTTCCACCAGCGCAACTTACTCGCCGCCAGATCGGTATTGAGCTGATCCAAGGGAATCTTCTTCTCATCATCAGCCCGCCATAACGCAATGCGCTCAGGCAATGTCAGGGCGCGATACCACGAGGCTGGAATTGCCTGCTGAGGTATGCCAACCGTCGTCTTATGCCCCTCTCCTATCATCGCACACATCCCCTTTAAAAAGATCACAAACTACTTATAACATTATAATTTTTGACGAAATTCATTTTTGGCATACATTAATTGATCAATACACTTCTGGCGCTTGAATACAATATACAATAATTCAAAACGATTTCATAAGTGAGTAGGAATATTATACCAGTTATACAAGATATAAAAGTGATATTATATAGGAAAAATAGGAACAACAAAGACGAAACAACGGTTAGCATGTTATAATGTTCTTGCATCGTTCAATGAGTGCGTAGGAAAACGCCGTACAGCAGAAGGGCGCAGGGTGGAGGAGCACCTCGAGGATAATGTGTAAGGAGGGAGAAAGGGATGGGAGAAGACGATCTGTACAAAACAGTAGCAGGTGGTGAGGAGACCTTGCTACGAATACCTGGCGATGCAAAAAGGCCAGCGATACCACGCACAGGACTATTGGGACGATATCCACAGCATCACAGCGTTCAGCATCAACCGCTCACACCAGAAAGAGAGATGCCACCGCTGTATTATGCCCCGCCAGGCATTGATCACACAATATTCAGAAATACAAGAGCCGCCCACTCACCGCAGGAGAAAAATAACCGCCTGCATCTCCTCAAGCGTGTCAGACGCTTCTGGATTACAGATGTGCTCGAACATTCGCTGCATCATGCCACGCTGATCGAGCTAGGATTGCAGACGAGGCCAGATGCGTTGATTAACCCCTGGCATCTTTTACAAGAATCGGCGCAGGCCAAAAGAACACTACCCGCGCACACATCGATTACGCAGGTCTACGACGAGGCCGATGGCGCCCTGCTCATACTGGGTGAGCCGGGAGCAGGGAAAACCACCCTGCTGCTGGAACTCACGCGTCACCTGCTCAACAGGGCCGAGCAAGACGAGACTCATCTCCTGCCCGTCGTTTTCAACCTCTCATCGTGGGCCGCCAGGCGCCTGCCGCTACGTGACTGGTTAATTGATGAGCTTCATGACAAATACCAGGTACCACGCAAAGTCGGACAAAGCTGGATCGACACCGAAGATATTCTGCTCCTTCTGGACGGTCTTGACGAGGTCAACGCCACCCACAGGGGCACCTGCATCGATGCCATCAACACATTCCGCCAGAAACATGGGATGGTGCCGATAGTAGTATGCAGTCGCAGCGCAGAGTACCACAGTCTATCCACACAACTGAGCCTGCAGATGGCCGTGGTCATACAACCATTGACTCCTCGGCAGATCGAACAATATCTCAAAAACGTCGGCCGGCCCCTGGAAGCATTAAGAATCGCGCTGCAGCAGGACTTCTATCTACAAGAGCTGGCGACAACGCCCCTGATGCTCAGCGTACTCGCCCTGGCCTATCACGGCATGCCACTGGACGAGATCCTGCAAAACGATACACTAGAAAACAAGCGGCGGCAGATCTTCGCCACCTATGTCCAGCGCATGCTTACACGCCGGGGCACATCCACCAGTCATCCACCGGCCCAGACCATCCACTGGCTGTCCTATCTCGCCCGCCAGATGAAGCGACAGAATCAAAGTGTCTTTTATATCGAACATATCCAACCAGATTGGCTGGAGGAGCCGCGCACGCAGCGCATCTACGAACGCCTGGCCATACAGCTGATTGGCAGTTGCGTCGGAGTCCTGATCAGCCTGGTTGTCAGCCTCCTGTTTCTGGGAAGCTTAACCATCACCATACGCGCCATCTATGGCTTGATGGGGGGGCTCCTGGGAGGTCTGCTGAGCGGCAGAACACTTGAGCCGCTACCAGAATCGACCATCCCACCGTTCAGGCGGGGCGTATCCGGCTGGCTGAACAGGCTCATCAGCAATGGGCCCACGCGCAATGGCGTAGGTATTACCCTGATCACCATTCTCATTCCTGGAGGCTATACATGGTATGATCCGCTCAAAGGCATCATAGTTGGAGGGGCCCTTGGCATCACCAGCACGCTGTTAAGTATTTTACTGGCGCCTGTACCCAGCACCAAAAGCACGCATAGAACCTATACGCTCATTAAACAAAGTGTCCTGATCGGCACCTTAATTGGCCTGAGCACCGGGCTCAGCTTTGGCTTCCTGATCGGACCAATCATCGGGATAGGCTTTGGCTCGATCATCGGCATCAGCTTCGCGCTGATCTCTCTGCTCCTGCTGCTCTTCTTCTCACAGAGGAGTCCAACCATCCAGCTCACAGAGATCATCACCTGGCATCCAAGGAACCTGCTCAAAGGGCTATTGAGCACTCGCTATATCAAGCAAAGTCTGCTGGTAAGTGGGCTGGTCGGATTGAGCATTGGTCTCAGCAACGCCTTGATCTTTGGTCCCAGCGTAGCGCTGGCGCGCAGTCTGAGCTTTGAGCTCAAAAACCTGCTCACCCTTGGAAACGACGCCGAACTTATTTATCGCGCCCTCGTCGGCCTCGGCTTTGGACTCAGTACCGGATTAAGCATTGGATTGAGTTATGGCTTTATTTTAGGCCTATTAAATGGTCTCTCCAATCACAGGCTTGAGGAACATCGTAGACTGACCCCCAACCAGGGAATTGGACGCTCGGCGCGCAACGGCTTTATCGTTGGGCTCATCTGCACATTCGCTACCTGGAGCATCCAGATCTTAATGCTGCTCATCTTCACCAGGGCTTACTACCTGTTCAGTCAGGGCCTGGCCATGATGTTAAGCAGCGATCCAGGACAGCAGCTCAACATGCTGCTTGATGATGGGGTCAACGAGGTCTTGAGCTTTGGGCTACACAATGCCCTCTACATCGGGCCATCCTGTGGCTTGCTGGTGGGGCTCTTAATTGGTGGCTGGGCCTGCATCCAGCATATCGTCCTGCGCATTCTGCTCTGGCGTAGCCAGGCTATGCCGCGCAATTACGCCAGATTTCTTGATTTCGCCACGGAGCGTATCCTGCTGCGCAAAGTCGGCGGCGGCTACATCTTCGTGCATCGACTCCTGCTTGACTACTTCGCGGCCATGGTTCCTCTGGCGCGGCCGTTAGAATATTGGGATCAGTCGAAAACGCACGAGAGAAGATGATAGACAAACCGTCAAGGCATTGGCAGGGGGCGCGTTTTAATGTCCTGTGTGGGCATAAAGACGTCGTCGGAAATTGACTCGGTGGCGGCCTGGGCACGGGGGATGCAGATGGTAAAGCAAGATCCCTGGCCGAGCACGCTTTCGACCGCGACCGAGCCTCCCATCGCCTCGGAGAGCTCTTTGACGATCGCCAGGCCCAGTCCGGTCCCACTGCCGTACTGGGCATTCGAGGCGCGGTAAAAGCGATCCCAGATCCTGGCGAGATCGTCTGGCGCGATGCCTTCCCCGGTATCCTTCACCTGCAAAATGATCTGCCGTTCATTGGCCTGGGTCGCGACGGCGATAATGCCGCCGGGAGACGTATGCCGAACGCCATTGTGGATCAGGTTATGCAGGATCTGCTCCAGCCGGTCACCGTCCACCAGGGCATATGGGAAGGATGGGCTGATAGATTCCACTTCAGCGACAACCTCCACCCGGCTACCACGCCACGCGATAGGAGCGATCGTCTCTACCACGCGCGTCACCAGGAGCTCAATATTGGTCGGCTGACAGCGCATCTCCAGCCGACCCACCTCGGCCCGTGCCAGCGTAAACAGGTCATTGATCAATGACTGCAGACGTATCGTCTGCTGCTCAATCGTCTGCATATCCTGCTTGAGCGTAGCCGGAGGCTGATCCTGCTGCCAGTTCGCCAGGCTAGACTCCAGGTAGCTCCGTACAGTCGCCACCGGAGTGCGCAGTTCATGAGACACGCTGGCGATCAACTCACGGCGCGCATTGAGAAGCGTCTGCACATTGTCGCGCTCCTCCTTCAACTCCCGCATGGTCCGCTCAAGAGCTGAAGCCATCGCGTTAAAGTCAGCCTGCAGATGGGCGATCTCGTCCTCACCCTCAATGTTCACACGAATGCTATAATCACCGCTACGCAGCATGCTGGTAGCCCGTGCCAGCTGCTCGATCCTCCTGGTAATGCGGCGGGTAAAGATATAGGAGGACAGGATGGAGGGCGGCAAGACACAGGCGATAGTAAAAACAGTACAGATAAACATGACGAACAGGAAAGAGATGATAAGATAGAGCGGGCGTGTATCTGTAAAGAGTGTGCCGAAATCAACCGCCAGAAGGATCAACACAATCACGGCACTGATAATACCCGCACCAATAACCACGACCATCAGATGTGAGTGTGTGACTTCCCAGCGCAAACGCTTCAGACGTAGGCGATCCCAGAACGCCAACGCGTGCAGCACGATACGTAGCAAGAAGAAACCTATACAGCCCAGTAAAGTAACGGCGAAGAAACCGATCCGGCTACCCTCCGAAATGCTCACCAGGGAGAGAAAATTGAGCTGATGAAAGAACCAGAGAAAAAACCAGGCGCTAAACAATAGCTCACATAATAAGACACCCGTGACCTCGATCTCGGTCAGTAGCTGCTGCCAGACGGTACGCCGGGCAGGCCGCAGGCGCCAGCGGAAAGCCAGGCAGAGAACCGAGAACAGGCAATAGAGTGTGAAAAACTGGATTCCGTATCCATTGATCGGGATATTGCGGCTATCTGTAAGCGGTGAGATCGCCGGAAGGATCAGTGCCATCGCGCTTTGAATAATCAGCATCTCTAAAAAAGCCCGCCCCACTGTGGCGTGCGTCAAAGGGTTTTGTCGCCATGCTTGCTTATTCATCATAAGGCACCAAATTTTCCCTTGCTAGAGAGAGAAGGGCGGGGACACCCCGCACCCCGGCAGGAGGGGCTCGCCGCCCCTCCTGCACCTCCCCGCAATTTTATGTGAGGCTTTCTTGTTTGAGGCGGTAGCCGACGCCCCAGACGGTTTCGATGGCGTCTCCGACTTTGCCGAGTTTTTTGCGCAGGCGCAGCACGACGTTGTCTACCGAGCGGTCGCCGCCGATGTAGGTTTCGCTCCAAATGGTTTCGATGAGATAGGCCCGGCTGAAGGCCCGGCCGGGGCTGCGCAGCAAAAGTTGCAACAGGTTGAACTCGGTCGGGCTCAGATCCAGGGTCGAGCCATTCAGGGTCGCTACGTGCGTCTGCGGATTAAGCCGGAGCGGTCCCCGCACCAGCATGGCAGCGGCAACGCTCCGATCGGCATTCAGCGTCTGTAGGATCAGTTCGTTGCGGCGCAGAAGCGCGCGCACACGGGCAATGAGCTCACGTACACTGAAAGGCTTCGTCAGATAGTCGTCCGCCCCGACCTCAAGGCCGACTACGCGATCCGCCTCTTCACTACGGGCCGTCAACATCAGCACCGGGGTAGAGGCCACCTGCCTGATCTGCCTCAATACATCCAGGCCATTCAATCCTGGCAGCATCCAGTCTAGAATTACCAGGTCCACCTGCGAGTTATTATGCATCTTGACCGCGTTGAGGCCATCACTGGCATGGAGCGTCGCATAGCCAGAGGCGATCAGTTCGCGCAAAACGACCTGGGCCAGGTCAGCCTCGTCTTCAACCAGCAATATTGTTGGCATCTATCCCTCTCTCAATCTTTTCCTGTTGTGTTAACACAATTATAACCTTAAAACAGCAGGGGATAAACACCTGTCCCCTATTTGAAATGGCTCTTTCAGACTTTGCGACAAAGTTGCGACAATCTAGCGATACAAGGGCGACATATAAAATCTATGCTATGAACAGCAAACGAAAACGGAAGACAAAGTTCTTTTCCTGCTCAATCAGGATAGGAGGAGATCATGATGATGATAAACGACTTTACGGCACTGCCCGCTAGTTTAAAGATAGTATGCTCGTTACTGACGCTCTGCTGTGGGGTTCTCCTCTTCTTGTTGGGACCACGCATCGTGGCGCGCACCATGTCCTCAACAGAGAATTCGCCTATCAGTCACGCATTAATCAGACGCTGGACCCATCTCTTTTTTCTTGAAGTACTGGCAGGGATCTTCTGTTATGGAGGATTATATATAAACGGCTCGCTGCTAGCATTACCGATTCAGCAGGCATTGTTGAGCATTGCGATCCTGGCCCTGCTCTGCACCTGCCTGTTAAGCCACTACATTTAGTGGTGACATCCCCTGGATCAAAGGAGCAAGAAGCCCCCTGTTACCCATCTCATTTTGAGGTCGTGTAATGAACACATGTCGAAGGCTGATAGCAAGATAAGAAAAAACCGATTCACAGGATTTACATCTGAAGGTTGAGAAAGGGTAACACCGATGACAACAAGAGAGAAACCAACCAGCAGACATACCGCTACCCAGCAAAAAGCGATCGCGCCTCAGCTCGCGACCGTAACCGACCTGACGCCAGAAGAGGTGCAGTCCGTAACTACGGTCATCAATCCATTGGTCGCTGATGCGTTTGCCCTCTACACCAAGACCAAGAATTACCATTGGCACCTGTCCGGTTCACACTTCCGAGATTACCATCTCCTGTTCGACAAGCAGGCGAAAGACATTCTGAAATCGATCGACGTGATGGCGGAGCGTGTCAGACGCATCGGCGGCACCACGATCCGCAGTATCAAACATATCAGCCAGCTACAAACGATTCAGGACGACAACGATGAGTTTGTGCCGCCCGGCGAGATGGCCAAACGTTTAATGGACGACAACGCCCATTCGGCGCAGATGCTACGCGCCGCGGTCAAGATTGTGGAAGACAATCACGATACTGCGACCGCCAACGCGCTGGAGGATTTACTGGATCAGGCCGAACGCCGCAAGTGGTTCCTGTTTGAAGTCGTGCAGGGACAGAATAACGCCGGTTAGCGATCACAAACAGCCAAAATCTATCCCCGGCTTCCTTAATCAGTTGGACAGCCGGGGATCATTGTGTGTTTAGTTCAACAGGTGGAGGTTATAGGCGGCGCGCTCCAGTTCTTCACGGAACTGTGGGGCGGCGATCGAGATCAGGCTCCGCGCCCGTTCGGCGAGATCACGGCCATGTAAGGCAGCCACGCCATATTCAGTGACAACATAATGCACGTGGGCGCGCGAGGTCGTTACAGCCGCTCCAGGCGTCAAGATGGGGACGATGCGCGATGCCACATTATCGATCGGCTTCAGCAGGCCCGGCAGCGTATCCAGCACGGCGGCCGACAGTTCGTTGCCGCGTGGAACGCGCGCCGTAGCCGGCAAGGCGATGATGGGACGACCCCGCTTCGCCAGGGCGGCCCCGCGCATAAAATCCATCTGCCCGCCCACTCCGCTATAGAAACGGGTACCGATCGACTCCGCGCAGACCTGGCCCGTCAGATCCACCTGGAGTGCGCTATTAATCGTCGCCATACGCTCGAACTGGCGAATAGTAGCCGTATTATTCGTATAATCAGCAGGTCGCATCTCGACGGTGGGGTTATCATCGATAAAGTCCAGCAGGCGGCGCGAGCCCACCACGAAGCTGGCCACAATCTTGTCACGATCGATAATCTTCTTTTCGCCCGTGATCACTCCACGTTCCACCAGATCCAGAATGCCATCTGAGAACATCTCCGTATGCACGCCCAACGCGCGATGATCGCTGATAGCCTGCAGAACAGCGTCCGGGATAGCGCCGATGCCTAGCTGCAGCGTAGCACCGTCTTCAATTAAGCTGGCCACGTGGCGCCCAATCTGTAGTTGCACCTCATCGGGCCGGCGCCGCATCACCTCATATAGAGGTCCATCCCATTCAACCGCGTAATCAATGGTCGAGATGTGTACAAAGCCGCTACCATGCGTACGCGGCGCACGAGGATTGATCAGCGCCACCACCACGCGGGCATGGCTGGTCGCCGCCAGCGCCACATCCACGGAAGCGCCCAGCGAACAATAGCCATGGCTATCGGGAGGCGAGACCTGGATAAACGCCACATCGATGGGCAGAGAGCCAGACGGCTCAAACAGCGCCGGAATATCCGACAGGAAAACGGGTGTATAGCTTGCGCGTCCATTATTCGCCGCCTGGCGCATATTCTCGCCGACGAAGAGTGCGCGGGTCGAAAAGTGGCCACGCCACTTCTCATCAGTATAGGCAACCGGGCCATACGTATGCAGATGGGTCAACTCGACATCAAACAACTCATCGCCACGGGCAACCAGGGCATCGATCAAGGGGCCCGGCGTCATACACGCGCCATGAATGAAGACGCGGTCGCCAGATGAAACGGCCTGTACGGCGGTAGCGGCATCACACCAGGTAGTCATAGCATCCCTCAAGTAGCTAGAAATTACCGTCTTTACTAGAAAAGACGATCCGTGACGCTCAAAAACCCTGTCCTGGCATCACAAAGTGATCTCACTTGAGCCACTAGACAAGCTATCCTCAAGTGAATACAATACATCTGAAATTGGTTAAAGATAGTAGGCTCGAAAGAGACGTAACCAATAACTCAAGCAGTGTAAGTCATGAACCCCATGCCTAAAGGCCTGATTCTTACCCACATCTTTTTGATCAAGCTTGAAAAGCCAATCGCAAGAGATGGGCTTGTGAAACAGTCAACAGTGGCAAGAAACCCTGATGGCCGTTTCACAGATTCCATTTGTAAATGTGGGTAAGAATCAGGCCTAAAGGCAGGGGCTTGTCGAAGGGCTAAGACAACGTAAGTTATGTCTAGTGGGCTACTTCGGTAGCAGCCGCGGGATGGGCTACTTTTCAAGAACGTTCGAGTACCCCCCTCGCTTGAACCTCTTCTAGCCGCGCCCAAGCTGGCACCCTTTGGGGTTAAGCCCGTCCTCGCTCTCACGAAGGGGAATATTACCCTGGCTTTGACCAGGAGGGAAGGGAATCCTTCACGTATGCGTATACCTGTAGTTGATTGTCGAGGCGTAGTATTGATGCCTTGCACCTCTGCGAAAGCACGACAATTATTCAAGAGCGGTCATGCTCGTCCAAAGCGCAATCGGCTTGGCATGTTCTTTGTCCAGTTGTGCTATGAGCAGGAACCCAATAACCAACTTCTTGTCGTCGGGGTTGATCCCGGCAGTACATTCGAGGGTTTTAGCGTGGTTGGCACGCATGATACAGTGCTCAATGTCATGGTCGAAGCGCCTACGCATGTCAAAGATGCCGTGGAAACCCGCAGAACGATGCGCCGAGCACGTCGGCATCGCAAATGGCGTCGTCCCATGCGTTCACACAATCGTCTCAATCGGAGAAAACGCATCCCACCATCGACACGAAGCCGATGGGAAGCCAAGGCTCGCATTGTGGCGCATCTTACACATCTGCTCCCCCTAACGGATGCGGTGGTAGAGGATGTGCAAGCGGTCACCAGAACTGGGAAAGAAGGCACATGGAATCTTTCCTTTAGTCCGGTCCAGGTTGGCAAAGACCATCTGTATCGGCTGCTCACTGATATGGGCCTGCAGGTGCATCTCAAGCAAGGATGGGAAACCAAACAATTGCGCGAGAAGTATGGCCTCAAAAAAACAAACCAGAAAGCCAAACGAAGCTTTGATTCGCATTGCGTCGATAGTTGGGTCTTAGCAGCTTCAGAGAGTGGGGCAGAAAAACCGACCTGCCAACGGCTCTGGTATGTGATTGGAGCCGTGTTGCACCGTCGCCAACTCCATCGTTTGCAAGCCTCAAAAGGAGGTGTGCGCAAGCCCTATGGGGGCACGCGTTCACTTGGCTTGAAGCGGGGAACGTTGGTGCATCACGCCAAATATGGCCTCTGTACGGTAGGTGGCTTTGACCGCAAAAAGCAAACGGTGAGCTTACATGCCTATCGAACGAATACACGCCTGACACAGGGAGCGAAGCCTGCGACATGCAACGTCAAAACATGGGTTGCATGGCGTAGTTGGCTTGTCCCCCAAACATAAAGAAAGGGGCGGCTTTGTTTCCTCCCCATAGGCATTAAGTTTAGGTCTGCTGACAAAAGAAAGCTCCTGAGCGGAAGATGAAGAAATCAAACATTTCATCAGCCGAGGAGCCCTATGACGACGAGTGTAACACAGTGTGAAGCCATGTTGAACCAGATCTTGAATGAGCGAGCGAACGTGCTGGCCAAAGAAACTGGCTTTGTCAAACGCGAGCGCAAACTGACAGGAGCCACGTTTGTGCAGGTGATGGCATTGGGCCATCTGCATCAGCCGGAAGCGAGCTTGGAACAATTGACGCAAGGTGCGCACATTTGCGGGGTACAGATCAGTGCATCGGGCCTGCACCAACGGTGCACCCAAGCAGCAGCGACCTTTCTGCAAGCAGTCCTCTGGGAGTTGGTGCAGCAGGTGGTCACGGTCAAAGCGGTCCCCGTGGCCATGTTCAAGCGCTTTAAGCACGTGATTCTGGAAGATGCCTCGACCATCGTCCTGCCGGAAGAACTGGCGGATCTGTGGCCCGGATGCGGGGGAGGCAGTGCGACTACGACGGCACATACGGCTTCTGCTCTCAAGTTGCATGTGCGCTTGGACCTCAAACATGGCTGGCTCCTTGGTCCGTATCTGTCGGCTGGGCGCGTGCATGAACTGCATGGGCCACTGAGAGAGCAGATCGTGTCGGCTGGAAGTTTGTATGTGGCCGACCGCGGATATTGGAGTCTCGCTCGCTTGCGCGAGTTGTCCGAGCAGGGTGTGCGCTTTTGCCTGCATCCAAAGGCCAACACCGTGTTCTATGATCGGCAAGGCCACCGTATCGATCTGGAAACCGCTTTGCCTCGAACGTGTGGACAGATCAAGATTCTGTACGTGTCGCTGGGCAAACAGGAACCTCTGCCGGTGCGCTTGATCATGATGCGCGTGCCACCCGAGGTCGCCGAGCAGCGGCGTGAGCACCTGAAGAAGGAGGCTACCGACAAAGGGAAAATCGTGAGCGAGGTGCAGTGGAAGCTGGCCGAGTGGACCTTGATTGTCACCAATACTTCGGCCAGGCAGATCTCTGCCGAGCAGGCGCTCATCTTGCTGCGCCAACGCTGGCTGATCGAGTTGCTTTTCAAACTCTGGAAGAGTCATGGTCACCTTGACACCTGGCGCTCGGCTCTGCCCTGGCAGGCGTTGTGCGAACTGTACGCGAAATTGATTGCCGTAGTCATTCAACATTGGCTCCTCTTGTTTGGCTGCTGGCACGATCCCTGGCGCAGTTTGTTCAAAGCTGCTGCCGTCGTTCGCGCTCTCGCTTTAGATCTCTTGGAGGTGCTCTCTGGCACTCGTCACTTGCATCAGGTGATCCGCAAAGGGCGTGCCATGATGCAATCGGGCTGTCGGGTCCATCGTCGAGTAGCTGAACCCTGTCTGGCTCAGATCCTCCTTGAAGGACTCGACTGGGTCTTAACTTAATGCGTATGGGGCGGCTTTGTTTCCTCCCCATGACTGAAGTCAGGGGTCTCCACAAAACCGAGTTTTAAGATGAGGACAACTTATGCGGATTATTGCAATCATTATCGGCATACTACTTATTGTGGTGATTGCGCAAGATGGCTTTGAGACCGTGGTTCTGCCGAGGCGAGTAGCACGAAAGTTTCGTCTGGCCCGGCTCTTTTACAGCGCTACATGGCAGCTATGGTCGGCCCTGGCGCGCAAAATGCGTCCCAATGGCCGACGCGGCCAATATTTAAGTTATTACGGCCCGCTCTCCCTGCTGCTCCTGCTGGCGGTATGGGCCTCTGGCTTCGTCTTTAGCTTTGCTTTGCTACAATGGGGCCTGGCCTCGCCGCTCCACTCACCCGATACATCCATTTCCTTCGCAACCTATGTCTACATGAGCGGCACCACCTTTGTGACGCTCGGATTGGGAGATGTCATCCCCCTTTCCAGCATGGGTAGAGGGCTGGTCGCCATAGAAGCAGGATTTGGACTGGCCTTTCTGGCCTTGATTATCGGCTATCTTCCCGTTATCTATCAGGCTTTTTCGCGCCGCGAAACAAATATCACCCTGCTAGACGCGCGAGCGGGCTCCCCTCCAACGGCGCTGGAGCTGCTCAGGAGGCACTCTCACAGTCACT
Organism: Dictyobacter halimunensis; assembly: GCF_036245075.1. Classification (NCBI taxonomy): domain Bacteria; kingdom Bacillati; phylum Chloroflexota; class Ktedonobacteria; order Ktedonobacterales; family Dictyobacteraceae; genus Dictyobacter; species Dictyobacter halimunensis. Next base: position 2,124,969 of record NZ_BSRI01000001.1, on the reverse strand, counting down.
TTCCAGACGAGCTCCTCCAGTTTATGCGCGATTGGGAAAAATGGTGCGCCGAGCTGCTCGAAAGCCATATTTCATACCCGGTCCTGACCTACTACCGTTCGCAGCATGAACGCCAGTCCTGGTTAGCCGCCCTCACAACCGTACTGGATGCCGGCGCCCTGGCCCTGGTCGGCATTGAGCAGTTGCCGGTCAAACCGATGAAATTTACCTTTGCCATCGCGCGCCATGCCGCGGTCGACCTGGCGCAGACCTATGGCACACCACCAACCCGTGACGGCAAAAGGCTATCGTCAGAAGACTTCATTGCACTGCGCGAGCAGCTAGCCGAAGCGGGGCTGGTCTTCACGAATGAGGAGACAGCAGAGCGACGACTGGCGGAGATTCGCAGCACCTATGAACCGTTCCTCGTCTCCCTCTCCGAACATCTACTGATACCACTACCCGACTGGATCCAAAGGGGTGAGCGCGTTGACGACTGGCAGACCAGCGCCTGGGATCATTTCCTGCCCTCCACCCCTTCTACCATCGATCACGCTATGCGCGGAGATTAAGCAAAGAGCGAGGTCCTCCCATGATGGGGAGGACCTCGCTGGTATGCGCAATATAACCTAGTCCCAGCGCAATGTGGCCCCGGACTGATATTCAGTCACCCGGGTTTCAAAGAAGTTCTTTTCTTTGCTCAAATCAATGGTCTCACTCATCCAGGGAAAAGGATGGGGTGAATGATAGTGCACTGGCAGACCAATACGCTCCAGGCGACGATCGGCGATATGCTGTACATAGTGGCGGAACGCGTCCGGCTGCAGTCCCAGGATACCCTGCGGCAAACAATCCTGCGCGTAAGCGATCTCCAGTTCCACTGCTTCTTGAATCAAGGTCAGGATATGCCGCTGGAACACAGGGGTCCAGATCTCCGGCTGCTCAGCTTTGATACCATTGATCAAATCAATGCCGAAGTTCAGATGAATAGTCTCATCACGCAAGATATACTGGAACTGCTCGCCAATACCGGTCATTTTATTACGGCGATGAAACGAAAGGATCATAGCGAAGCCGCTATAGAAAAAGATGCCCTCCATAATGACATAGTAACCGATCAGATTCTGCAGAAAGGTCTGTGCCCCCTCTAGTGTCTCCGTTGAAAAACTGGGGTCCAGCAGCGCCGAGGTCAACTTCATCTCGAAACCATCTTTACGCGCGATCGCAGGGATAGTGTGATACATGGTAAAGATTTCGCGCTCATCGAGCCCCAGACTTTCAACTATATACAGAAAAGCATGCGAATGGACCGCCTCTTCAAAGGCCTGGCGCAGCAGGTATTGTCGACACTCGGCATTGGTCACATGCTTAAAGATTGCCAGTACCAGGTTATTGCCCACCAGGCTTTCAGCGGTCGCAAAAAAGCCAAGGTTGCGTATAATAACCAGGCGCTCAGCCTCGCTAAGGGACGCGCCACGCCAGATCTCAATATCCTTATTCATGGGAACCTCATTGGGCATCCAATGATTGGCGCAACCATTCAGATAGTGCTCCCAGGCCCAGTGATACTTCAGCGGCAACAGTTGATTCACGGTCACCTGGCGACCATTCAATAATCGCTTCTGCTCCACGGCTGATTCATCTTCAAACGAAATGCTCATACTTTAACCTCATTTCTGATTGCCAAATTACTGGCACGCCTCGCACTGATCATCGAGTGAGCAGGCAAACGGTTTAGCCGCGGATTCGCGAGTTACCTGAATGGTGCTAGAGGGGCTGCTGTTCTTCATCCAGCGTGGTTGAATGCCCCAGCGATTGACATCAATAGTTGATTTTTCAATCTGGGTCGCCGCCACCGTACGCAAATAGTAAGTGGTCTTTAACCCTTTGCGCCAGGCCAGGGTATAGATATCGTGTAGTTTCTTGCCGCCCGGCTCGACCAGATAGAGATTCAGCGACTGCCCCATATCGATCCATTTTTGCCGGCGGCTGGAGCACTCAATCAGCCAGGAAGCATCGATCTCGAACGCGGTCTGGTAGCGCAGTTTGAGCTCCACAGGCAACGGCGTCATCGCCGCCAGCGAGCCATCGTAATACTTCAGCATCTCCAGCAGATCAGCGTTCCACAGACCCGCCTGCTTCAGATCATTGACCAGGAACGTATTAATAGTGGTAAATTCACCAGAGAGATTGCTCTTGACGTACAAATTTTTGTATTCTGGCTCGATTGATTGACTAATGCCGACAATGGTAGAGATGGTAGCAGTGGGAGCGATAGCCAGCACGTTGCTATTGCGCATGCCATACCGCTGGATGGCAGTGCGCACAACCCACCAATCCAGACGCGTACTACGATCCATCTCAAGCGGCTCGCCACGCTCCTGCTCAAGCAGGGCAATGCTATCCAATGGCAGCAGGCCACGCTGCCATTTAGAGCCCTGATAACTGGCATAGCACCCACGCTCGGCCGCCAGTTCCGTAGAGGCCAGAATGGCATAGTAGGAGATAGCCTCCATACTATGATCGGCGAACTCGACCGCCTCGTGGCTGGCATAGCTCATACCCAGACGATAGAGAGCATCCTGAAAGCCCATCAACCCCAGGCCAATCGGACGATGGCGCAGATTGGCCTGGCGCGCCTCCGGCGTAGGATAATAGTTGATATCAATTACATTATCCAGCATACGCACCGCAGTCGAGATAGTTGAACGCAGTCGGGGCAGATCCAATTGATTACCGACAAGGTGGGCCGCCAGATTGAGCGAACCAAGGTTGCAGACAGCCGTCTCTTCTGCTGAAGTATTAAGCAAGATCTCGGTACAAAGATTGCTGCTATGAATCACCCCTGCATGATCCTGGGTCGAGCGCACATTGGCCGCGTCCTTCCACGTCAACCACGGATGACCTGTCTCAAACAGCCGGGTCAACATCTTACGCCACAGATCCAGTGCCGGCAGGCGTCTGAACTGCCTCACGCCGCCCTCATCCGCCAGCTGTTCATACTCCCGATAGCGCCGGGCGAACGCCTCTCCATAGAGATTGTGCAGGTCAGACACCTCATCAGGGCTAAACAGGGTCCAATTATCACCCTGTTGTACACGGCGCATAAACTCATCAGAGATCCAGCAGGCGGTATTCATATCGTGGGCGCGCCGCCGTTCATCACCGGTATTACGGCGCAGATCCAGAAAATCCTCGATATCCAGGTGCCAGTTCTCCAGATACGCGCAGACGGCCCCCTTACGCTTACCGCCCTGATTGACAGCGACCGCAGTATCGTTCGCCACCTTGAGAAACGGTATAATTCCCTGACTGGTGCCATTGGTACCTTTGATATGAGAACCTGATGCCCGTACATTTGTCCAATCATTTCCCAGTCCACCTGCCCATTTGGAAAGCAAAGCATTATCCTGAATACTCTTGAAGATATACCGCAGGTCATCCTGCACAGTGGTCAGATAGCAGGATGACAGTTGAGGATGAGAGGTACCAGCATTAAAGAGTGTAGGCGTAGCGGGCGTAAAATGAAACTGCGAGATCAGCTCATAAAACTCGATCGCCCGCGCCTCCTTGTGCTCTTCGCGCAGGGCCAGGCCCATCGCCACACGCATCCAGAGCAATTGAGGAAGCTCAAAGCGTCGGCCTTCGTACTGCAATAGATAGCGATCATACAACGTTTGCAGTCCAGGATAAGCAAAGAATAGATCGCGCTCAGGTCTGATCGCACCCGCAAGCCTGGGCAAGTCAAATTCAGCCAGGCGAGGATCGAGCAGATGTGTTTCAATGCCTCGTCGCACATAGGTTCCAAAATAATCGGCATAGAACGCAGAGGCATCACTCAGTCCCAATTGAGGGGATTCCTCAGGCTGGAGCGTATTGTAAAGGGAAAGCAGCAAAAAACGGGCCGCCACAAACGTATAGGCGGGCTCCAACTCGATACAGGCCCGCGCTGACATTACCAGCGCCTGCCACACCTCGTCTTGCGATGCTCCTGGATAGATGGTAGCCTGCACACTGGCAAGCAGTCGTACCTCATCCACATCGGGAGCGAGGTCGCGACATGCCTCGGTGATAAGCATGGGCACATCAAGAGTAATCGATGGCATATTCGGCGCCGAGAATGACTCGGAAAACCGGCTTGGAATCATAACACATACCTCCACAGACAACAAAAAACCTGTTCCCACGCGAGAACAGGCCGACAGGCAACAAGGCGAAAACTGTCTGACAGGTATGCAAACAAAGCAGACACAGGCCCCTGCTGGTCTTACCCTTTCACGCGAAGGGATCAATCCATAGCATCACAGGTGGGCATTCGGGCTTAGCGGATCACATATCCTCCGCCTTACCGTTGCGCGACAGCGCCGGAATCACACCGGACTTTCCCCATTGTACCCAGACCACGACAGCCTGGCCCTATGAGCTTTTCTGTATTTTATTGCGATAGTGCACAACATGTAGTAATTACAGATGCAACAATACCATATGTTGATTCAAAAAGTCAAGCAGGAGATTGACCAGACCAGAGCTTTACACATTTACTTCTTACCGCCATCAACGACAGAGAGGTAGAACCGCAGGAGCATAGCAGCAGCATCCTCAAAAAACTTTTCTTGAAAAAGGCTGCGAATTTTAGCATACTATTGAAGATATTCAAGATAGAAATGATTGTTAGAAAGTAAGTGGAGATGACCTTTAAATTCGTACCCATGACTGAACAGGATGTGCGTCTCATAGCTCAATGGCGTTATGAAGAACCATATGACATCTATAATATGGTGGATGCTGATGTCGATGATGCTCTGGCTGAAATGCTGGACCCGCGCAGCCCACACTACACGGTCAGGGATGAAGAAGAGCAATTGATCGGCTTTGCCAGCTTTGGCACCTCTGCCCTGGTCTGGTCGAGCACTACCCCAGCCATTTACGACGAGGATCAGAAGACGATCGCCATTGGTCTGGGGATGCGACCAGATTTGACCGGTCAGGGATTGGGGACGGCATTCGTGACGGCCATATTGGAATTCGCCAGAGAACGCTTTGCCCCGGAGCAGGTACGCCTCTTTGTACTGCCCTTTAATCAGCGGGCCATTCGCCTATACGAGAAGGTCGGCTTCAAGCGAAGTGGAAGCTATATACAGAAAAGCGAACGTTATGGCGAGCGAGAATTTATAGAGATGAGACGCAGCTTATAAAGCATTGGCGCGAACATAATATCGTGTGTTATGTTCGCGCCAATGCTTTATAAATTGATGAATTATACAGGATCTACAATGAGGTTGGTGGAATCCTCTGTGAGCGTATCACTTGCCAGCATATCTTCGGCGATCACGGTCTGTGTGGTGGACCGATCCACAGTGGCGCGAGCGGCCAGCACCATGAATACACCCATCAGCACAAACAGGCCTAAGATCACGCTATAAGCGCTGCGCAGACCCACCATGTCCCCCAGGCGTCCCAGCACTAGAGGAGCACAGAATATGGCCAATCCGCCACCAAGGGCGGAACGAGCACTGGCCAGGTCCGCGTACTGTGGAATGCGATTGGCCGAGGCGGAGAAGGTAAAAGGGAAGAGATTGCAGATGCCCAGGCCAGCCACGAACAATCCAACCACATGCAATGGAACCGATGGGCCAAGCCAGAACAGGGTAAAGCCCAGTATCGCCACGATCAGCACAGGCAGCAGCAACCTTTCGACGGCGATGCGCCGGGTCAGATGGCTCCCGATAAAGCGACCGATCACGGCGGCCAGGAAGAACAGGCTCATGAGGGTCGCGGCACTGGTACGCTCGATGCCGACCACGTTGGTCAGGTAGCCGGAGCCCCAGAAAGAGACGCTCCACTCGGCGGCCACACCCATCACCATCGCCAGCCAGTAGAGCCAGAAAGCGCCCGGCGCCTTCACACGTCCACCGGCCTCTTGCTTACGCGCGAACGCCCGCGCCTCCGGCACCGAAACCTTGAAAAAGCAGAGAGCCAGCAGCAGTACGATCACCATCGGCACAAAGAGCATACCGCGCCAGCCAGCACCCAGTAGTACCATGCCGCCCAGGCAGATCGGGGCCAGACCCGCCCCCAGGCTGGCGATCATATTGGCCTCGGTAATCGCTGTCGCCCGATGCTCAGCATGGTGATCGGACAAGGAGGCCTGGACCGTCACCATCAAAAAGGTGCCCAGCAGACCAATCACAAACATACCGAAAATACTGATCGCGGGATGGTGACTGAACATGAGCAACAAGGCACCAACCAGTAGGCCAGAGGCACCACCCCAAAGCGTTAATCGACGGCCCCAGCGGCCGGAAACGCGGTCCGCCAGCAGACCGGCCACGATCATGCCAAGCGCGATACCACTCATATGCAGGCTATCAATGGTATAGTTGAGGTGCATCTCCGCATGCAAAAATGGGACCAGCGAGCCAGGCGAGGCCTGTAAATAGCAGAAACTTGCCAGCAAGGCATAAGCCAGCACGGTAAAGCGATCGCGCACAAACGGCTGTCGCCACGTAGATACAGTGGTATTTTTCATATCTCTCTTTTGCTGCTTCAGACAAGTAGGAGATGGAGAGAAGGGATAAGTACGAGCAATTCACTGCAGAAGAAGGGGCATCCATTGCACCTTAATGGTCTATATCCTCAGAGCTATCTTCCAATTCCACTTTTAGGCGATTTAAAGAATGGCGCGACGCCAGGCTTTAACTATGCTCATCGCGCAGACATTTCTATACAAAAAAAATAAAAATTTAGAGAGCTTTTTATATCGCTCACATCCATAGACGGTTTACAGAAAGAGATAGTCACCAGTTCTGGCTCAGTTTTTTGTGTTATGGGTGATCGGGAAGCAATTCGGCGGTTTGAGCCGTTTTCAACTGACGTAAGGCGGAGATGACAGCCATGCGCATAACAGGCTCCGGATCAGTGCGATATCTGCTAAGCCTGTCGATGGCACGGGTATCGCCAAGTTGTCCTAAAGCGACGACGGCGCGCCAGCGGAGCTCATTGGCATCGCCCGCCACAAAATCTGTAACAAAGTTGAGCAGGAAAGGGGTAGCGCTTTTATCACCTAAATGGCCGAGGGTTTCGATAGAGGCCGCGCGCACCTCTTCTTCTTCCAACGAATTCTGCAGCAGAGCGATCAGCGGCCTCACCGCCTGCGTAGCGCCCAGACGATCCAGGGCCCCAATAATAAAGACGCGCCGATAAGGTATGCGGTCCTGTTGCAACAGCGAACATAAGGGCTCAATAGCGCGCCGATCGCCGAGTAGCCCCAGGGATTTGATCGCGCCGCTGCGCGTCTCGAAGTCTGGATCAGTAAGCGCGTCAATCAAGGGGAGGACAGCGCGCTGATCACTCAGGTCGCCCAGGGCACAGGCAGCGGCGCGGCGGATCAAGGGCTCATCATCATACAGAAGGTTGAGCAAGGGTTCAACCGCGCGAATATCACCAAAGCTGCCCAGGGAGAGCGCGATCACGGCACGCGTCTGCTCGTCCTTTCGCTCAAGCGCATCGATCAATGGCTCAACCGCGCGCGCATCGTTCAACTTCCGCAATGCGAACACAATACTCGAGACAACGTTTACATCCATCTTATTACCTTTGTGTTCATTTGGAGCTGAAAGGACAGCAATGAGCGGCTCAACCACCTCCTCCCTACCGTCTAGTTCTCCAAGAGCATTGGCTGCTTCATGACGTACGACAGGGCTTCTGTCGGTCGTTACAGCCAGCAGCAAAGGTTCGATAGCTCGTCTGTCTTTCAGAATTCCCAGGGCTCTCGCCATCGTTGCCCGAATGGTTGCGTTGCCTTCAGCGGCAAAGGCGGCGATGAGCGGCTCTACAATTTGATCGGCATCCAATGCCATGCTGTAATAGACGGCTGTCTCCCGTATAGAGTCAGTCGTATGTTTCAATTCTAAAATGGTTTTTTCCACGCCGGAAAGAAATGCGCTTTTATTCATACACCACCCCTTATTTTTATATATATTGCCTCACCTCCCTCTAGTTTACTTGAAAACCGTGCCTTTTTGTCTCAAAATCTCATAAAGAATTAAGAAAAAAAATTAAATACGGGGAAAGATCGTCCGGCAGCGTCGGACGATCTTTCCCCGTATTTAATTGAATCTAACAAGACACTAGCGCCAGATGTCGGTGATGGAGGGAACGGTGGCGCTCTGGTTGATGGCGGGGAGTTTGTACATATCTTCCAGCGTGCGCAGCAGGTGGTAGTGATTCACATTTTCAGAGTAGCGGCCAGTTTTGACCATTGAGCCACTAACGATGGTCGGGATCTGATTGACATCGGAGCCATCATCTTCATCCCAGGTGACAATCAGCAGGCTATTATGGGTGTTGGCCCAGCGGGCATAGGGATCCAGATTATTTTTGAGCCATATGTCGCCATCCGCAACCGAGGCGGAATGCATATCATGGATCTGGTTGGGAATAACAAAGGAAACGGTAGGAAGCTTGCTGTAGTCGGTGGGAAACCGGGTGTACGGCAGATTGCTGCCGGTGGGGACATTGGTAAAGTTGGTCCAGGGATTGTGCTTGCGCGCGTACAGGGCATTGTTGTAACTGGGGGCGGCGCACCCCGTATAGCCCACCGAGGGCATATCCTCCGAATAGCCCGCAAAACTGAGATGAGCGCTGAGCAGCGCGCGGCCCAGGTTGGGTCCCGAAAATGTATTGGGGCAGGCATCACTGCTCACGTCCTGCGTTGAACCCGAGTACAGCGCCAGGTAATTCGGCTGGCTCGGATGGGTTTCAGCATGGAAGTTGGTAAAGACGGCCCCACTGCGGGCCAGGGAATTAATATAAGGAGCCTCGGAAGAACCAATGATATCCGAATAGCTATGATTTTCTTCAATAACAACCACCACGTGATCTGGATGCGGAAGTCTCGTCTGGGCGATTACGGCCTGCGGCACCGTCTCACCCGGTTTCGAGAGGGCACAACTGGTCCATAGCACACCAGCCACCAGCATAACCGCACATAGCAACACAATAGTGATAATACGCGTTTTCATCCTTAACCTCCTGATCCAACAACCACTAACAATTTTTTTATTCTTTTTTTGCATTATAACAAAAAAACATCTCTACATTCAAAATGAACCTTACTTTCGCCTTATTGGGATACGTGAGCGCCTCCGCACAGGCGTCCGCTACGCGGCCGCACTGGTTTTTTAAGTTGGTGCATGGGGGCGCGATTGCGCCCCCATGCACCAACTTAAGGGGTGCAGGGTTCTCCCGCTTTGAGAGCGCAGAGAGGCTACTCTCTGCTTAAGTTAGTGCGGATGGGGGCGCGATTGCGCCCCCATGCATCACCATAAAACTGACTTCTGAGCATCGCTGGTGTGAAAACTCATGCAGGCCACAGGCGATGATCGTGGGAGTAAGACACTCTCATACAACCGTAGAGCACCGCTGGTACACCACCATAAAAAGTGATTCTAGCGGAGGGAGTGCTCTTTTGACTCATCGGCGACTTCGGAGGAAGCAATGGTGTGCGCGATGCGCTTCTTAACGAAGATAACGGCGGCAACAGTAATGATAATCGCGATAGCAAAGCCCACCCAGCCTACCGTTCTGGCCATCGACTCCACCTGGTCAAAATGTTCGTGAAAATAATGGCCGGCGATGTATCCGAGCAAGCCAACGTAGGTAGCCCAGATCACACCTCCCAGGCCATTATAAACCAGGAATGTACGCCACTCCATCCGATTGACGCCGGCCAGAAAGGCGGAGAAGATACGCAAGATAGAAATAAAGCGCCCAAAGAAAACCGTCTTGGCCCCATGACGCTGAAAGAAGCGCTCCGCGTAGTCCAGGTGATTGAGCTTGATAAAAAAGTAGCGACCAAAACGGCTCACAAAGGTACGGCCACCAGTGCGGCCAACATAGTAGCCGATATTGTCGCCCATAATCGCGCCGAAGGCCGCGCAGGCAATAACGATTGGAATCTGCAATCGACTATCGGTAGCGGCATAAAAAGAGGCCAGCAGCAGCATAGTTTCGCCCGGTATCGGGATGCCGATGCACTCAATCATAATAAATAAAGCAATGGCAGGATACCCAATCACGTGTAAAGCGTCTTGCAATGCCTGTAGCGAAATCAACGATGCCAGCAACATCCTCATCAACTCCTTATAAATAGCGCCAATAACCCGTGCTTTTGACACAGCCTCCAGGCATCAGCAGGTAAAGTCACAGTACTTTGTACCTATTTAATCACAAAAGCGACCATATTTTTGCGCATATATCTTTAAAACGCAGAGAAAATTCTCTTTTTCTATTCATTTACGACTTGTTCACCCATAAGGTTGTCGCCAGATGGGACCCCTACTAGTCCTTTATACTGGCATTCCTATCGAACCCCTAACGATATGATATGCTAATTACGCATAGATTATGCACATACATTAAAGGGGAATCTAATTCTATGTCGATACGCCAACCAGTTCGCTATCACGTGCGTGGCGGCCAACGCCTTGAAGGAACGGTTATTATACAGGGGGCTAAAAATGCCGCATTACCAATTATTGCCGCCTCTCTGCTCGCGAAAAGAGGGCAGACCATCTTACATAACGTGCCGTTGATCAACGATGTATATGTAGCCATCGAGATTGCTCGCGCGCTAGGCGCGAAAATAAAATTGCATGAAGAAGAGCAGGTGATGGTCATTGATGCGTCAAACATCACCACCAGTAACCTTTCACCCGAGCTTACCAACCTGATCCGGGGCTCGGTCCTGTTCCTGCCACCTGTCATGATGCGCACGGGCCAGGTAAGCATCGAGAAGGTGGGAGGCTGTAACCTGGGCAAGCGCAGCCTGGATTTCCATTATCGTGGTTTTGTACGCCTGGGAGCTGAAGTGGTCGAGGATGAGCGCGCCATTTCTGTACGCATGGAGAAACCAAAGGGCGCCTACCTTTACCTGGACACGCCCAGCCACACAGGTACAGAGAACTTGATGACGGCTGCATGTCTGGCAGAGGGAACGACCATTATCGAAAACGCCGCTCTGGAGCCAGAGATCGCCAACGTGGCCAATTTCCTGAATCTGATGGGAGCAAAAATCTCGGGAGTTGGCACGGGCGTCATCCAGATTGAAGGGGTCAAAGAGCTTTCAGCTGTCGAATATACCATCATGCCCGATCGCATCGATGCCGGAACCATGGCCATCCTGGCGGCCGCCACGCAGGGTGATGTAGCTCTGATCGGAGCCAACCTGCGCCACTTTGCGGTCGTACGCGCCAAGCTGGAGCAGATGGGGGTAGAGTTGCAGGAAGATGGTCCGGTCATTCGGGTGCAGCGCCGTGGCGCCCTGCGTCCCGTCAACGTGATTACCTGGCCGTTCCCGGGCTACCCGACCGATCTGCAATCGCCGCTTATGGCCCTGGCCTGTATGGCCTCAGGAACCTCCTACATTCGTGAGACGCTGTTTGACCAGCGCTTCGGCGTGGCCAATGACCTCAACAACATGGGTGCGAATATCAAGCTCGAAGATGGCTCGGCCGTCATCGCGGGTCCCACGCCATTAACCGGTACCACCGTATGGGCACATGACCTGCGCGCCGGTAGCGCACTGATCATCGCTGGCTCGGTGGCGGAAGGAGAAACCATCATCGATAACGCCCAGATGATCGAGCGCGGCTACAGCTCAATTATTCGCCGCCTGACACGACTGGGTCTGCACATTGAAGAAGAGCGTCTGGAAGCGCCTGCCCTCCAGGAATCCCTTTAATACCGCGATCAAAAAGCGACCTCTGCGATATTTTACCATGTTTTGCTATGTATAATGCAGAGGTCGCTTTTTGATCACATGGCCGTCTCTCAATCCATGCATACATAGTGGCTGCGCGATGCCAGGCAACTCATTTAAAGATGCATCACTACTTTGAGCGCACCTTCATCCCAACGCATAGGCCACAGATACTACCATCCTCGTCGGACACAAAAAAGAGGCCATTTAAAGCTTTAACCGCGTCTTGAGCATGCAACGAACTATCCCGCATGCCCGCCCAGGCCGGTGCATCGCTGGCGGGAAACGATTCTTCGGAAGCCTCGGTCACCGTATCCTCATCCCCGGCAACCGTATTGTATGTACCCGCGTGCTGGGTACCCAGGTCCGGAACGTCTACAGGCTTGCGGCTATGTCGCACGCGACCGACGACCCAGTGTCCACCCAGGAATATCTCCAGCGCCTGCCCATTCACAATATCGGGGCCCGCAGCCGAACCAAGCGCATAACAGCCCGGATTAGTGCTCGCAAACAAGATTCCCTCAGCCATACAGGTTGTCCTTTCCCCCTCGCTAGTGCTGCCTGCCCACCAGCGGATGCCGACTATTCTGGTCCTACGACAGGCGCAACCATATTTAACAAAACATCAATTCTCCTTCTTACACGAATTCCTAGCAAAACAAGGGGACAAGCCACCAACCCGGTGGATCAGGAACCAGACAACCATCGCCTGGCTCCTGATCTAAATTACTGGAGACTAACAATCGCGCAATTCAGGACTTTGATTGAGAATCTGGCTGCGCGGCGTGATGAACTCTGTGTATTCCTCTCCCAGGGCTTCTCGGGGGAAGAGCGCCACGCGATGGCAGTTTTGAAACGCGAGCTTCACCCCGTAGTGCTGCTCTATAGCGTTGCGCATAGAGTCGCTGGCGAGCAGGCGCAAAAGTTGCCCCCGCGCCTGCTCGCTGGGTGGTGGCACCTGGTTATCGACGAAAGCGGCTCCTCCCTGCTGCAGACGCATGGCCAGCTGTGCCACCAGTTCCCAGGCATAGGGGAGCGACTCTTTGATGCACTGAAGGAAATCGCTGGCCCGTATCTCGCCGGCCTCAGCCTGCTCAAGCAGTGTGGATGGTACATTGAGCGACATATCTAAATCCTTTCTTTTAAGCCGGGGCAAGCCCGGCACCTACGCAAATGGCTCGTTACGATCATGACAAGCATCATGTCATTTAACGATGCTAATGATACTATGTCTTAATTATAATTATGATGCCAAAACAGAAATAAAGCGTGTGGCGACGCTGTTTTGAAGAGATGGACAGAGGATGATATGAGATTACGCAACGTTAATGAGAATATATCTCATTGACAAAAAATCCCCGCTTATGGTATCCTCTCAGCATATAGAGATTGTGTATCATTAATAATGATACCTGGTACTGGTAAATAGTATTGATAGTGCCCACGATGGAGCATTTATTTTATGATTATCAAACGTAGCAAGGCTGCGGGTTTGATTGTGGCGCTGGTGGGGTTATTTTTGCTGAGCGCCTGCAGCAATCCAGCTACTGGCAATACAGGGGGACAGACGAGCAACGGGACGATTCCTGTGGTGGCGGCCGAAAATTTTTATGGGGATATCGTCAGCCAGATTGGCGGCAAGCATGTCAGTGTAACAAGTATATTATCAGATCCCAATGTAGATCCGCATACGTATGAGAGCAATGTCAATCAGGTAAAAGCTGTTGCTAAAGCCAGGTTGATCGTGGCCAATGGCGGTGGGTATGACGATTGGATGGACAAGCTCATATCCAGCACACCAGATGAGAGTCGCCGGGTACTCAAAGGCTTTGACCTGGCCACGGTAAAGCTGCCCGACAACGAGCACATCTGGTATAGTTCAGCCAACGCCAGAACCATTGCCACCGCCATCGCCGATAATCTAAAGGCGATCGACGCCCACCACGCGGCCGAGTACGAGGCCAATCTTCAACGCTTCAAAAGTGAGAGCATGAAGATCGATCAGAAGCTAGCGACCATTAAAGCGAAATACGCTGGGACGCCAATTGGTTTAACCGAGACCATCTTTCTCTATCAAACCGGCCCGATGGGTCTCAACGTGCTGACACCCACCGAGTTCCAAAAAGCGATGGCCGAGAACAATGATCCCCCGGCTAATACGGTGATTACCGCTGAAAATCAGATCACCAGGCGTCAGATCAAAGTGCTTATCTATAACCAACAGGCCCAATCGACTATCACCAGCAGGCTACAGAGTGAGGCGCAGGCACAGCACATCCCTACGATGGCCGTAACCGAAACAATGCCGGGCAATCAAACGTATCAGAGCTGGATGATAGGACAGCTAAATACACTGGAACAAAGTCTGGGCCAGCGCCAATAATGGATGATGAAAAAATGGGTAGAAATGAATGTGAATAATACTATTGTGGAACGGGGAACCCCGATAATTTCACTGGAGAACGTGCGCATCCAATTGGGGAAGCGTACGATCCAGGAAAATATCAACCTGTCCATCAATGCGGGCGAGTTTGTCGCCATCCTGGGTCCAAACGGAGCGGGCAAGAGCACCCTGCTCAAGCTGCTACTGGGTTTAATCAAGGCGGAAGCGGGCACGGTTCGGATCATGGGACGGCCGCCGCGCCGGGGAAATACAGATATCGGCTATGCGCCACAGCACCGGGTACTGGAAGCGGACCTGGCGCTGCGCGCCCGCGACGTCGTCGGCTTTGGGCTCGACGGTCATCGTTGGGGTCCCGGCTGGCCCAGCCGCAAGCGCACCGCGACCATCGAAAAGGCGCTGCAAGAGGTTGACGCCCTGCATTTCGCCGACGCCCCGGTGGGACAGCTCTCGGGCGGCGAGCAGCAGCGGCTCCTGATCGCGCAGGCGCTCCTAACCAATCCGCGTCTGTTGCTGCTCGATGAGCCGCTCTCTAACCTGGACATCGCGCGCGGACAGGAGATCGTCACCCTGGTCAATAACCTCTGCCGCGCACGCAACGTGGCGGTCCTGCTAGTCGCGCATGACGTCAATCCATTGCTGCATGTGGTGGACAAGGTTATCTATGTGGCGAACCAGCATTGCACCATCGGAACGCCGGAGGAAGTTATTACCAGTGAAACCCTGACACGCCTCTATGGATCACCGGTAGAAGTAGTCAGAGCGCTCGGGCGAGTGTTTGTAGTTGGAGCGGAGATATAAATGCTGTATTCCATCATGGACTCCCTACAATACGAATTCGTGCGCAACGCTCTGCTTGCCGGCTCATGCATTGCGATCGTAGCAGCCATCACGGGCTACTTCTTGATCGCGCGCGGCCTGACCTTCGCCGGTCACGCGCTACCGAATATTGGCTTCGGGGGCGCCGCCGGAGCGGTTTTACTCGGGCTCAGTCCGGTCTATGGTCTGTTCGCCTTTACCATCGGCGCGGGCATCATCATCGGATTGCTGGGCAAAGAGGTACGCGAGCGGGATATCTCCATTGGCATCATCATGACCAGCGCCCTCGGGCTGGGGCTGATGTTTCTCTCGCTCTACTCGGGCTATGCTGAACGAGTTTACAGCGTGCTATTTGGCACCATCCTCGGCATCAGTGTAAACGACGTGTGGACCATGATGATCACCTGTCTACTGACCATCATCGCCATCATCGCCCTGTATCGCCCGCTCTTATTTAGCTCGTTTGATCCAATGGTGGCGCAGGCCCGTGGCGTTCCCATTCGCGGCATCGCCGTCCTCTTCCTGGTCCTGGTCGCCATGGCGGTCTCGATCGCCATCCAGATCGTCGGCGCGCTCCTGATATTTACCATGCTGGTTGGACCTGCCGCGACCGCCATCCGCATCGCCCAGCGTCCGATCACAGCCATCATGATCGCGATTGGACTCGGGCTGCTCTATATGTGGGCGGGTATCTTCCTGTCGGTCGCCAACGGGCTCTGGCCGGCCAGTTTCTTTATCGCCACCATCTCATTTGCTGTCTATCTGCCCGTGCGCGTTTTATCGCCACGCTGGCTGGGGAAGCGCGGTCGTCGCGAACGACCGCCAGTTGATCAATCAATCAAGGCACCGGAAACAGAATATGCTAGAACTTTTTAATTACGAAATCGTCCAGAACGCATTTGGCGCTGGAACCATTGTAGCGATCATCGCTGCCTGCATCGGCTATTTTGTTGTGCTGCGCTCACAGACGTTTGCCAGTGAAGCGCTCTCTGATATCGGGTTTGCCGGGGCCACCGGAGCCATCATCTTCGGCTTCAGCTCGCTGATCGGCATGCTCGTCTTCTCCATGCTATCCGCACTCGGCATGGGTGCGCTGGGAGAACGTATCCGAGGACGCGATGTTGAGATCGGGATGGTGCTCTCGTTCGCCCTGGGCCTGGGCGTGCTCTTCCTGAGCATCTACACCCAGACCGGCAGCGCGGGCGTCAACTCGGGTGTGGGCATCCTCTTCGGCTCGATTCTGAGCGTCAGACGCTCGGATGTCTTGATAGCGCTGGGCTGTGGGATCTGCTTATTAATTTTGTTGATGGTCCTGTATCGTCCACTCCTCTTCGCATCCATCGATCCAGAGGTAGCACAGACGCGAGGCGTGCCGGTACGCACCCTCTCGATCATCTTCCTGCTCATGCTCTCGGTCACGGTCTCCATCTCCATCCTGGTTGTGGGGGTCCTGCTGATCATCGCGCTGCTGATCGCGCCCGCCGCCACCGCGCTCCGCCTGACCCATCAGCCGCGTCACTCGCTGATCCTATCCATCATCCTCAGCCTGGCCTGTACCTGGAGTGGGCTCATACTGGCCTTCACGGGTAGCTTCGGCAAGCAGTTGCCGGTAGGCTTCTATATCTCAGCCATAGCCGCGGCATTCTACTTTATCTCGATCATCATCAGTCGCCTGGGGATTGTTCATACACCTCAACGCGTGGAAAAATTTGTTCGCTGTACCGATTGTAAAGAGCGAATGCAGCCAGATTATCAATAAGTATCAACACAATAGATAAAGAGTAGTTAGCTTATGGCTGTTGTGGTAAACTATAATAACCACAAACATACTTGCGGCGTTGCAAACGGGGAACATCATTAGAAACTGATGGTGTATGGAGGAAGCAAGATAACAGCACAAGAGCGCAGATATTAAACGGAGAAGTGCAATGTCAAAGGAGATAACGGATAAAATCTATACAGCGTTTGACGAGATGAGTCAGCGCAACACCCGTCCACGCCGGATCATCGCTGAGCGGCTCGTCCAACTAGCCAACTCGGGACACGACTTCACCACCGATGATCTCTGGCAAGAACTGCGTGCCATCGAGCCAAAGATTGGTCGCGCCACCGTCTTTCGCTCGATTGAAAAGCTGGTCGACAAAGAGTTGCTCGACCGCATCGAGTTCGCCGATGGTACGCATCACTACCGGGTCTGCGGAGGGAGCCACCACCATCACCTGACCTGCACCCAATGTCACCGAGTGGTCGAAGTTGACCTCTGCCTCCCTCCCGAACAACTCAACGCCATTGGTAATCAGACCAACTTTGAAATCGAGGGGCATTCCCTCTCCCTCTTTGGGCGCTGCGAGGCCTGCCGCTCCTGATAGGCTGGATCGTAGCAAAACAAGAAATTGGATAACAGCAGAGTCCACCTTTGCTATTGTCAGGCGTAACAATTACTAAAGGCTCAATTTATGGATTGAGCCGCTCGCTAGCTCGATATGCCATCCCCATCGGGCATACTTCCAGGTGCTTACCACAATGTGATCAGTGGCTCCAGACAGACCAGGGGTTTGTTTTTTGTGCTCGCAAACAGGGCCGGGCGCGAGGAAAGGAACGCAGTGAACATGAAGTACCACGACAGGTCACGCCAGGCAATTAAGATAGCTGGCAAGCTCGCTCGGGTCAGGAAAATAGCTATCCTACAGGCCAGTGCACCAGGAGACTTCATCTTCACGCTGCCAGCGTTGGAAGCGTTACGCCATACTTATCCCAGGGCCGAATTCGTCCTGCTCGGCCAGGAATGGCACGCCACATTTTTGCATGGTCGCCCCTCACCGATCGACCGGGTCGTGGTTGTGCCAGACTACTGTGGCGCGCACGAGACAGATCTTAGTGATCAAGAAGTGAACGAGCTGACATGTTTTTTTGCACGCATGCAGGCGGAGCGCTTCGACCTGGCCCTACAGATGCAGCGTGGTGGTCGAGACGTCAGCACCTTCCTGCTCAGGCTACAAGCTCGCGTTAGCGCCGGCTACGCCACATCCGATGGCCCTCAACTGGATCGCAGTCTTCTATACACACCATTTCAGCATGAGATTCTGCGCTGGCAGGAGGTCGCCACTCTGGTGGGAGTTGCCAAAGAGGCCTGCACACAACCTGAGCTGGTCGTGATAGCAAAAGACCTGGAAGAATCACTGCGAGTGGTAGCGGCAGATCCACGCCCCCTGGTAGTGCTCCATCCGGGTAGCGACGACCCACGTTGTCGCTGGCCCGGTCAGCACTTCGCCGCCGTAGGAGACGCCCTGGCCCGTGAAGGAATGCGCATTGCAATCACGGGCAGCGAGCAGGAAGTCGACCTCGCCACCGGTGTCGCGCGGCAAATGAGGGCTCCTGCACTAAACGTAGCGGGAAAGCTGTCATACGCCGGTCTCTGCGGCCTGCTCTCCCGCTGTCGCCTCGTCATCGCCAATGATGCCGCCATCCAACAACTGGCCAGTTGTGTAGGGACAGCCACCATTGGCCTCTACTGGTGCGTCAACATGCTCTCCAGCGGACCACTCAATCGTCAGCGCCACCTCCCCTTTATCTCATGGCAACTTCACTGCCCCACATGCGATCACAACCAACTCTATGGGCACTGTGGCCACCTGGCCTCGCTAATTACAGATATCAGCAGCGACGAGGTAATCAGCAGCGCCAGGGAATTGCTCCGGGCCTGAGCAGTCTATGGGCGCGAGCATATTTTTTCAACAAGAAATTATCAAATTATGGGTATATAATTCTTGCAGGTGGATAAATCTAGAAAGGATGATTCTCAGTAGCAATGCAAGAGCCATTGCCTATACATAACAATACCGGGGACGCTGAATTTATGGCGCAGGCACTTGCCCGCGCCCGTTCGGTTATCGGCCGCACCAGTCCTCGTCCCCCCGTGGGGGCGGTGGTCGTGCGGGATGGCGCTGTAGTCGGCGTGGGCGCGACCGATCCGCCCTATGGTCCACACGCGGAAGTGAACGCGCTCCGGCAGGCTGGTGAGCTGTCCGGAGGGGCGGATCTGTATGTGACGCTTGAGCCATGTTGCGTAACGATCCATACCCCTCCCTGCACACGCGCCATTCTGGAGGCCGGCATACGCCGCGTTGTAGTGGCGACGCTCGACCCCAATCCCCTGGTCGCTGGACGTGGCGTGGCGCAACTGCGCGAGGCCGGAGTAGAGATAACTGTTGGTCCCGGATCGGCTGAAGCGCAGGAAATTATACGCCCGTTCTCGACCTTTATCACCCGGCATCGCCCCCATTTTAGCGCCAAGTGGGCGATGACCCTTGACGGTAAGATCGCGACCTATACCGGCGACGCGTATTGGATCAGTAATGAAGCATCCCGCGTCTGGGTCCATAACTTCCGCGAGGAGGTCGATGCGATTATCATCGGTAGTGCGACGGCGCGCCTCGACGATCCACAATTAACCGTGCGGCTTGAGCCGCATCAACACTGGTATCCCCGCACCAATCGCCCCGGTGGACCACTGCGGGTGGTCGTTTCCACTCATGGTGATCTTCCGGCGCATCTCAAGCTGCTACAACCAGCACTTGCCAACGGTACCTGCATCATCGTTGGAGAGGGCGCTCCCCCTGAGAACATCGATCGCCTGCGCGCCAGCGGCGCCGAGGTCATGCGCGCCGAAGTGAATCAGGAGGGCCTCATCGATATGCAGACGCTCAGTTCGCTGCTGGAGGAAAAGGGTCTCATGCATGTGCTGATTGAAGGCGGGAGCCAGCTCTTAGGCCGGGCCTTTGATCAACGCCTGATCGATCAGGTGGCCGCTTTTATCGCTCCACGCCTGATCGGTGGTCACGGTGCTCCGTCCCCCATCGGAGGCATGGGCCTCTCCACAATGAAGCACGCCCTTACATTAGCCAATCAACGCTCTCAAATTATTGATGGGGACATCCTGATTCAGGGGCTGATTGTGTATAAAGAATGTGTTTGACTTCCGTCATGTTGGTGGCACATGAGCGCCCTCGCACGCGCGTCCGCTGCGCGGCCGCAATTGTTTTTTGTGCTGGTGCATGGGGTGGCGTGCGCGGCCGCGCACGCCACCCCATGCACCAGCACAAAAAGGACTTGTGAGCATCTCATACACCAGCATACAAAAGCAGGCCGTAATTTCGGGGGGTTCGTGCGTACTTATAGAGTAGGAAGCAGCTTGCATAAACATGCAGGTTAGTAAGAGAAAAGGCAGTATCAATGGCCAGCAAGTACGTACCTTTCTCCTAGTATCAAAGAGATAAAGTTACATACATATAAAACCAGTCGTTCCAAGTCGTTAGGAAAAAATATTTTTAAGCCTATAAATCGATCTTGAGAGTTGTTTAAATTATGAATTCAATACAATTTGATCAGATCTGCTGGTTATTGCTCGCCTTTCTACTCTGCTTCGCGGGCAGCCTGCTCTTATGCGGCCTGGCCCGCAAGCTCTTCCCCACGTTTCGCAGTGGTGAGCATAAGCCGGGCACGCATCGCACAGACATGCCGACGAGCAGTGGACGCGCCATTAAAACAGTCGAGCTCCCGCTGGTCGGTGGGCCGGCCTTCACCATAGCCATTGTCGGCAGCGGTATCAGCGCCGGTTACATTTTACATTTAAATCAAAATCAATGGAACCTTCTCTTGATCGCTTTAGGGGCAACCATCGGCTACGCTATGGTTGGCTTTCTGGATGACTGGCGTAAAGTCTATAGTAATCAAGGTTTATCCGAATCGGCGAAATTTGCCGGCGTCTTCCTGGTCTCGGTGGCCGCGGCCGTTTGCTACTTCTTCCTGTTTTCGGCGGGACAAGAATCCTACAGCCTGTGGAAAGATTTGCCGATTCTGGGACGGCTGATCTGTAGCAGTTCGGTCGCAATCGACCAGCCCTGCCGGGTCGTTTTCCCACAGCTGGCCTACTTTGGCTGGTTTATCTTCCTGGTCCTGCTGGTAGGCTTCACCGGCACGGCAACCGCCGTATCGGTCGATTTCAGCGATGGCTTTGATGGGCTTTCCGGTGGGCTGGTGGTCAGCGCCGCCATCGCGCTAGCCCTGGCCATTACCGGTCGTTTAAGTGATCTGGGGACGCATCCTGAGGGTATCGTACTGGAGCTACTGGCCCTGGTCTGCGCAGGAGGGGTGCTGGGATTCCTGCCCTGGTGCTGGCCCTCGTCGTGGGCGGCCAGGCGTAGCGGCATTGTCAAGCGGCGCGCACGCATCATCATGGGAGATAGTGGAGCGCTGGCGCTGGGCGGCCTGCTGGCCATCATCGCCCTCTTCTCGCGCAACGAAATCCTGCTGCTCACCACCATTGGAGGAGTCTTCGTACTGGAGGCTCTCTCAGTCATCGTCTCCACCCGCGTCCTCACACCATTCTACCGTCGCCGCTTAAGGATTCTGCGCTTCGAGAATAAAAAGGAATTCGTCCCGCACACCGAGTTTCCGCTGCCATTCCTGGCCGCGCCCCTGCACCATCACTTCGATCTGCTAGGATGGGACAGAAAGCGGCTCGTCTACTGTGCATGGACGCTGGGAGCCATCTTCGCGGGACTGAGCGTGCTGATTTCGGTCGATACCATCAGCTGGCAGCGCTACCTGGCCCGCTTTCTGGGCTTCGTTCTGATGGGGGTTATCTGGTCCAGCGGCACCTGGTCCAAGTGCTACTTTGTCGGCAAACAATCGATAGCTGGACGCAACCGGCACCGCCGCCTGGCCCTGTACTATGGCTATCCCTTGAGCATCATGGGCATCAACCTTTATCATCACGTTGAGAGCATCGAAGCCAGTGAAGATGTAATCGAGACACCGGCCGAAGAGCTGGCCCTATGGCAGCGCATGACGATCTTTGATGCGCGCGCCATGCTCGGGCTCTATTGCTATCGCGCGGGCTACTATCCAGCCGCCATGGCCCAATGGAGCCGCATCCCTGAACGCAACCGCAAACTACGGCCTGAAATCGTTATCCTCTTGAATGAGGTCGATAATCGCCTGGCACTGGAAAAGCAGGAGACCCAGCCGATGCGTCGCGATCAGCTACGGGCCAGGATCGAAGAGAACAAACAGCCCATCTTTACCGGGAACTTACCGCCAGCTGATATGCCCAATCCATATGAGCCCATCAGCGAAGAAGAGATGAGTACCGGAAACATCGACGCACCATGGAAAACCCTGGTGCCGGATAATAAAGCGGAACGCGATCAAGGCTGATAAGATCAAAAGCCGCGGGCGCTTCCTTGCTTCCCGCTTGAGTATAGAGGAGTTATTCATGTTATCGGCACTGCCAGGTGATGGTGATGGTGATAGCATTGTGTGGGCCCTGAATGGTGAAACGCGCGCGCTGGCTGGTCTGACCGCCGTTCCCGAAGCCGCAGCGCAAAGCCACGTTAGCATTCACCATCTGTGAATCCTGGGCCCCCACAGTCCCTTGATTATTATCTCCATTCTCAGAATTAATCGAGCCGAGATAGTTCGGAAGATTCGAGGTAGCAACCCAGTGCACATCGTTATTGCTACGGTTGGTTAAGGTAATCGGGCAGCTTGCCAGGCCGAAACCCATGGTCGAGCAGCCATCCAGGTTTTGAAATGAGGTCTTATCCGCCTGCAATAGCTGAGAGACAGCGACCGCCGTCGCTGTGGCGGCAATATGCTGCTGCGTCACCGCCGTCGCCGTGGCATTGAGATGGGACTGGGCCTGCGCGGTCCCGGCGACATCGCGCTGCGTCACCGCCGTCTGGGTAGCGCTGATATTATGCAGTGACCTGGCCACTGCCGTCTGCGTCGCCGCATGATCGGGTGTGGCAAAAAGATCTAGTTTCCCTAAAGGGTGGCTTAAGGTAAAGGCATAGGCCCAACCGGCGCCGCCTACCAGCAGAACCAGCGCGACCAGAAAAATCAAGGTCATCTTACGCGTCGAGAAATCTTGCGCGGGGCTGGAAACGCCGATACGGCAAAGGCATGACAGCATCCTGCCGCTGCGAAGGACCTCCACCAGAAATAGCTATAGTGGGGGTGCTATGATCCATGAGCGCAAGGCGCACGGAGGCAGCATTGTCTTCAGCAGGGTCCCGGTTGGGCATCAGCCAGGGAAGTCTGCCGGAGGCGCTGGCCTGCAGAGACTTCTGAAGAGCCTGGGCAAAATCGAACACCGAGGGGAAACGATCCTCAGGCCGCTTGGCCAGTGCACGCAGTAAAACAGCATCAACGCCGGGAGGGAGCGCGGGATTCAAGCGTGATGGCGGCTCCGGCGGCACGTGCATATGCTTATACATGATCTGGCCCGGCGCGCCATCAAAGGGCGGCTGACCAACCAGCAGTTCATAGGCCATAATTGCCAGTGCATACTGGTCGGTAGCGAAGACAGGATGACCATCCCACTGCTCTGGAGCCATATATGTCAATGTGCCACGAATGGTCTGGCTGGTATGCGAAGTGACCAGCAGCGAACGGGCCACGCCGAAGTCCGCCAGCAGCAGATCCGGCTGTGAGGGCTGCTCAGGCCGGATGCGCAAAAGAAAGTTATCAGGCTTCACATCCTGGTGCACGATGCCCTGGCTGTGCGCATGCTGCAGGGCGCCCGCGGCCTGAGAAATAAAGCGTGCCACCTCTAACGGCGGCAATAAATCGTGATCATCGCGGTCCCTTACCCATTGATAGAGCGAGCCCTCAGGTCGATAGGGCATCACCATATAGGTCAGGGTAGCGCCGTTGACCTCTTGCTCTCCATAATCGAACAGAGGCAGGATCGCTGGATGATCCAGGCCAGCGATAGCATGCATCTCGCGCTCAAAAAGCCGGGTCGACTTCTGAACGTTTCCTGATGTGTGATACATAGGAGAATCGTTCCGCACCACTTTTACCGCCACACGTCTCTTAATACGAGTATCATCCGCCAGGTAGACCTCACCCATACCGCCACTTCCCAACTGCTGCTGCAGGCGATAGCGACCAAGGTATGTTCCTTCTAACGCCATATCACTTCTCTCTCCCTGGAATTATCAGAGGATCAACGCCCGAATATTACCAGCGCCTATCGACCTAATGAAAACACTATCATCAATATAGCACACAATGATACAAAGTTCATAACAAATAAGCAAATGAGTACTTTATAATAAAACGTGGGCGCCAGCAGAATTTGGCGTCCACGCACGGCGCAGCTGCGCGGCCGCCCGTGTTTCTAGGATGGTGCAACAGGGGCGCGAGAGCGCCCCTGTTGCACCATCCTAGAAACGGTTTTTGTGCCCCTCTGCACCCACCATTCTAGAAGCGGCTTTTGCGCCCCTGTTGCACCATCCTAGAAGCGGCTTTTGCGCCCCTGTTGCACCATCCTAGAAGCGGCTTTTGCGCACTGGAGACATCTATATGCTAGCTATTGGGTGACAATGTTAACCAGGCGGCCGGGTACATAGATGATATTCTGGATAGAACGATCAGTGATATAGCGCTGGATGCGAGCGGTACCAATCGCCTGTTGCTTGATGGCCTCTTCAGAGGTATCAGCAGGCACCTCGATACGGTCGCGGACGCGTCCATCGACCTGGATGGGCAGCCAGAACGTCTCTTGTTGGATGGCCTCGGGATCGTAAACAGGCCAGGGAGCCGTATGGATGGAACTGGTATGGCCGGTCTGCTCCCACAATTCTTCGCTGATGAAGGGAGCGATCGGGGCCAGCAGCAGCAGCAGCGTCTCGATCTCCTGGTCTGTGGCATGGGCTCTACGCGTCAGGGTGTTCAGAT
The DNA here is from genome assembly GCF_036245075.1 of Dictyobacter halimunensis. NCBI lineage: Bacteria > Bacillati > Chloroflexota > Ktedonobacteria > Ktedonobacterales > Dictyobacteraceae > Dictyobacter > Dictyobacter halimunensis. The sequence goes on along the minus strand of NZ_BSRI01000001.1, from coordinate 2,100,262 downwards.
ACTCCATCAGGGTGGCGATGGCGGTATTGTACTTGAAGGTCTGCAGATCTTCGGTGACGCGCTTAATTGTGACATGCAGCATACGCCGATCTTCGCGCGTCACCGATTGTTGGGCCGCGGTCAACTGCCGGTGCTGCTGTACCAGCTGCCAGACACGATCCAGGAAGCGCACCACGCCACCGATATTGCGATCGCTGAAATCGCCATCGGCCTCGTAGGGTCCCATGAACATCAGGTACATGCGGAAGGCGTCCGCGCCCAGGTGCTCGACGTAGTGATCGGGATTGATCATATTACCGCGCGACTTGGAGATCTTGGCACCATCACGGGTAATGGTGCCGTTGGCGCGAAAGCGCCGGAACGGCTCGCTAAAATCCAGCAGACCCAGATCGTGCAGGGCCATGGCGATGAAGCGTACATACATCAGGTGCAGCACGCTATGGTCGGCGCCCCCAATGCACATATCCACCGGCAGCCAGCGCCTCGTCATCTCGGGATTCCAGGCCTGCTGCTGATCATCTGAAGAGGGATAGCGCAGGTAGTACCAGGCGGAATCCAGGAAGTTATCGCTGACATCGATCTCGCGCCGGGCCGGCTGGCCGCAAACAGGACAGGTGGTGTTGACGAAATCCTCGATGGCGGCCAGAGGAGAGACACCGGTGCCGGTTGGCATCCACTGCTCCACGTCTGGCAGCACTACCGGCAGCTGGTCCTCGGGGACCGGCACCGCTCCGTGCTCAGGACAATAGATGATCGGGATGGGCGGTCCCCAGTAGCGCTGGCGGCTGATCAGCCAGTCGCGCAGGCGATATTTTACGCTGCGCCTTCCCAGGGGCCGCTGCTCAAACCAATCGCTGATGGCCTCCTGGGCCTGTATCGAGGACATGCCAGTATACGCGCCCGAGTCCACCAGCACGCCCGCCTGCGTGAACGCCTCTGTCATGGTCGCGGCATCGATTGCCGGCCCCGAAGAGGGCTGCACCACCACACGTACCGGCAGGTCCTCCTGGCGCGCAAAGGTGAAGTCACGCTCATCGTGCGCCGGCACACCCATCACGGCACCAGCCCCATAGCCTTCCAGCACAAAATCAGCGATCCAGATTGGAATGCGCTCACCCGAGAACGGATGAATGGCATACGCGCCCGTAAAGGCGCCGGTCATCGTCTGCTCCTGCTGCGTGCGCAGGCTGTTCACCGTCTCCTGGTATGCCCTGACGCGATCGCGATAAGCGGGAGCCGTAATTTCAGTCACCAGCGCGTGATGAGGGGCCAGCGCCACAAAGGTCATGCCAGAGATGGTATCGGGCCGCGTCGTATAGACCTCGACATAACTACCAGGCTTCCCCTCGATCTCCATGCGGAACTCCAGCCCCTGCGAACGACCGATCCAGTTGCGCTGGCTGGCCTTCACACGCTCACTCCAGTCCAGGCTATCCAGGTTGTCCAGCAGGCGTCCCGCGTAATTGGTCAGCTTCAGAAACCACTGCTCCAGCCAGCGCCGCTCAACGATAGAGTCGCAGCGCTCGCAATGGCCATTGATTACCTGCTCATCGGCCAGCACGGTTTTATCATGGGGACACCAGTTGACGGGCGCGGCCTTACGCTCGGCCAGTCCACCCTTAAACAGCTGCACAAAGATCCACTGCGTCCAACGGTAATAATCAGGATCAGTGGTATTCAGCTCATGCGACCAGTCAAAGCGATTGCCCATACGCTTCAATTGTTGCTCACGGAAATGCTCAACGTTATGGGCCGTCAGAATGCGCGGATGGATGCCACGCTTGATAGCGAAGTTCTCGCTATGGATGCCAAAGGCATCAAAACCGATCGGCTCAAAGACGGAGTGGCCCTGCATCGCCATCAAGCGACCATGCAGATCCGAGCCCACATAGGAATAAAAATTGCCCACGTGCAGGCCCTCGGCGGAGGGATAGGGAAACATCATCAAATTGTAGTAGGGGCGTGGCGCCTGCCGCAGGTCTACCTGATAGATCTTCTGCTCTTCCCAACGGGCACGCCACTTAGCTTCAAAGCGGGCAAAATCATAGCGGGGAGCGCGAATACGCCTAACAGCCTGCTCAGCGGCGGCTTCGGTAGAAGTTGATGCTGCGCCAGTAACAGCGGCGGGAAATCTCGCTTCAGACACAAGATCCTCCTTAATGAACGTAGAGAGAACATTGCGCGGAGGACAGGGATCAGTGATGCGGCCGCAATGCAGGCATCAAAAAAGCGCCCTCCGCCCTGGCAAGGGCGAAAAGTGCGCACAAACCCACTTTCGCGGTACCACCTTGTTCACCATCGTCTCGCGACGACGGCCTTTTGGGTGCCAACACACCCGAACCCTATAACGGGAGTACCCGGAACCAGCTACTTTTATCCTGCGGAATGTTTCACCGGCACGGCTCACAAGGGAGCTTCAGGTTGCCTCAGATATCGGCTCTCACCAGCCGCCGACTCTCTGCAATCCCCAACAACCCTACTTTCCTTGTTCAATGCCACACTGCTATTCTTCTTTATACGCATAAATTACCCAATATGTTGTGCTTTGTCAATAGATATACCCGATCAACGAAAAATCGGCCGAGAGGGCCGCTCCACGGCCGACATGGACATGCATCAAGGGAAATCGGCCGCGAGGACCCATACGTTCAACTTAAGAAAAGGCATGAAGAAAAACGACCACAGTACGTGCGGGGCTTGCCCCCGCTTCTTTGCACCCCAAAAGGAAAGGCACCTCAAAGCGATCAAGGACGATTGCATGTGATGCACCACATCATGTTTGTTGCTTTTTCGCGCGGCGAGGAAGCAAGCGGGGGCAAGCCCCGCACGTACTCTTGTCTCTTTTCTTGTTGCTTGCTCTAAAATTGAAAGTATTGGCCGCGAGGGCCGAACCTACGGTGTGATCACCTTTATTATTGTTTTGCATGGTAAAACGGCGTACGGGAAAATATGAGGTAATAAGGTGATCAAGTCGTCTAGACCACTATACCAGAAAATATGGTATAGTAAGAAAAAGCAAAATGAATCGTAAAAGGAAGACAGATATAGGGTAAACCCAAACCGTAGGTTCGGCCCTTGTGGCCGATTTCCCGTCGACGCACGTCCATATTCGCCGTTCATTTTCAATTATAAAAGGGATTACAGATGTCATCATTGTTAGAGCAGGAGATCCTGAGTCAGCCCGAGGTTATTGCGGGGCTATTGGATAAGGAGACGCGGCACATCCAGCAGATTGTGGCGCAGTTGCCGGCATTTGATTATATTTTGATCGCGGCCCGTGGTTCATCGGATCACGCGGCGACCTATGCTAATTATGCCTGGGAGACAATGGGTCGCTATCCGGTCGCGCTGGCTGCGCCATCCGTACATACACTGTATGCCGCGCCTCCACGGATGAATAACGCGCTGGTCGTGGGCATCTCACAATCCGGTCAATCGCCGGACATTGTGGCGGTGCTGGAAGAGGGCAAGCGCCAGGGACGTCCGACCATCGCCATCACCAATGATAGCAATTCAGCACTGGCCATGGCGGCCGAACATGTGGTAGAGTTGCACGCCGGGCAGGAGAAGAGCGTCGCCGCCACCAAAACGTATACTGCGCAGCTGGCTATCATGATGCTCTTCGCGGCCGCCTGGAGCGGCGACCAGCAGCGACTGGCCGAGCTACAGCAGGTACCGGAAGCCATCGCGAAAGCGCTGCAGAACGCGCCTGAGATCGCGCAGCGCACAGAGCGCTATCGCTACATGAACCAGTGCGTTGTGGTGGGGCGCGGCTACAACTACGCTACCTCCTTCGAGCTGGCACTCAAATTAAAGGAGCTCACCTATGTCATGGCCACCGCCTACTCATCGGCGGACTTCCGGCACGGTCCCATCGCCACCGTCGAGGAGGAGCTGCCAACCATCCTGGTCATGCCAGGCGGGGCCGCCTACGCCGACATGGTCGAACTGGCCCAGGATCTCCAGAAGCGCCAGGCCGAGCTGCTGATCATCTCCGACGTCCAGGAGGCGCTCAAAATGGCCCAGACGCCCTTCGCCATGCCCGCCGGCATACCTGAATGGCTCAGCCCGATCACCGCCATCATCCCAGGTCAGTTATTTGGGCTGCACCTGACCCTGACCAAGCGACTGCAGCCAGACACGCCTCGTGGTCTGAACAAGATCACCCTCACCCGCTAGAGCACACATCCAGAAACAGGCCGTGCTCTTGCTCCTTACTTTCTCAGCGCATTGTGGGCTGAGGAGAGGAAACCGATGCGCGACGTGGGCGGTTCTCCGGCCAGAGAACGCCCAGCATACGGCTCTGCGGTCGAAGCGCCCACGAAGCGAGTGCAAAGATGGCCAGCATAAGAGGTGGCAAAGTAGAGGCAAGCGAGTCGCCTACCATCAGACTCGATACAATGGCGCCCGTATAATCGAAGAGGGCGCCGGCATAAGTCCACTCTTTGAGTCGCGGAAAACGCGGGACGAGCAAGGCGATGGCGCCAAGGAGTTTCCATACGCCGAGAAGCGTGAGCAGGTACACCGGGTAGCCGAGGTGCGCCAGAACCTCGGTAACCGGCTCACTAGCCACCAGCGCGGCCTTCCCATGGGTCAGATCCGCCACCCCACCCGCCAGAAGCTCTAGCACGGTAATAAAAGTCGCCACCCAATAACAGATTGCTTTCCAGGAGCCCATCACGTTCGTTCTCATCATATCTTCCTTTATATGTTGACAGTATAGCTGAGAAGAGACATACTGTCTCATATGGACTATCGTATCTAAGAAAAAGTGTAGTCCGGCGCTTGGCAGAGTACAAGCATCAATCAGCAAGATCTGTCTCGAATGAGACAAGGAGCGGAAAATGACTCAGAAGGCTGAGAATCTGCGTGTGAGACGCACCAGAATCCTGCTGCGAGAAGCGCTCATTGCCCTGATCGAGGAGCGTAGCTTCGATAATCTCACGGTTGGCGAATTGACCGAGCGGGCGATGGTCAGCCGGGCCGCGTTCTATCGCCATTACCAGGATAAATACGACCTGGTCGAGCAGATCTTTGACGAGGCCATGAATACATTGTTTCATGCGATCGGTGAATTCGGGCGCGAGCATCCCACAGACGTATGGGTGCGCTTCTTTGAGCAAATCGCCCGGTATGATCGGCTCTATCGGGCGCTGCTGGGCAAAAAAGGCAGCCCCTGGTTCGCGCAAAAGATGCGCGCACGTCTTGCCGAGCTGATCCAGCAACATGGAAGTTTAGAGGAAGCGCCAGAAGCGGCTGATTCCAAGCATGCCGCGCAGATGGCCCATCCATTTCCTGATACGTTTGTGCCAGATCTGGTTGCCGCGATGCTGGTAGAGGCGATCACCTGGTGGCTGGAGCAGGGACAAGCGTATACGCCTGGGAAAATGGCGACGAGAATAGCCGTGCTGGCTTCAGCAGTATTTCGGGAAGCCGGTACCTGGTCATAATCAAAGATTGCAAACACACCGGCTTAAGGCGACTCTTCCTGACCGGATCTGTAACAGGAACAAAGCATGCGGCCCTTTGTTTCCGAAAACAAAGGGCCGCATGCTTTATAACGAGAGAATAAGCAGTTAGCGCGCGATCAGCGAATCGGAAAAGAGCCAGGGAGCCTCCTGCCGACGACGCTGCTCATAGCTGGCAATATCGTCTTTCATCTGCAGGGTCCAGCCGACCATGTCCAGTCCCTTCAGCAGACGCTCTTTCCTGAAGGCATCGATCTCGAAACGGATCACCTCACCGTTGGGACGCGTCACGGTCTGGGCGGCCAGGTCGATGTCCAGCGAATAGCCGGGATTGGCCTCGACCTCCGTCATCAATGCGTTGACCACCGCCTCAGGGACCGCGATCGGCAGGATGCTGTTGCTGAAGCAGTTGTTGTAGAAGATATCGGCGAAGCTAGGGGCGATAATGGCGCGAAATCCGTACTCGGCCAACGCCCAGGGAGCGTGCTCACGCGATGAGCCGCAGCCGAAGTTATCACCGGCCACCAGGATACTGGCCCCCTGATAGCGCGGCTCATTCAGCACGAACTCTGGATTGGGCGTCTGCTGCTCATCCAGGTAGCGCCAGTTAGCGAACAGGGCTTCGCCGAGGCCGGTACGCTTGACCGTCTTCAGGAAGCGCGCGGGCAGGATCTCATCGGTATTGACGTTCACACGATTCAGGGGCAGCACCAGCCCGCTATGCGTGGTAAATGGTTGCATATCTCTTCTTAGCTCCTCTTCACTACCAGGAACGGATATCAACAAAATGGCCGGTGACAGCGGCCGCGGCCGCCATAGCTGGACTGACCAGGTGGGTACGGCCACCGCGTCCCTGGCGTCCCTCAAAGTTACGGTTGCTGGTGGAGGCGCAGCGCTCGCCCTCGCTCAGGCGATCGCCATTCATAGCGATACACATGCTACAACCGGCCTCGCGCCACTCAAAACCCGCCTCGCGGAAGATATCGGCCAGACCCTCCTCCTCGGCGATGCGGCGCACATTGGTTGAACCAGGAACCACCAGCGCACGCACATTGGGAGCCACATGCTTGCCCTTGACATACTGAGCCGCCATGCGCAGATCATCCAGGCGTGAATTGGTACAGGAGCCGATAAAGACCGTATCCACCTGGATATCGGTCACTTTCTGGCCCGCGTTCAGGCCCATATACTTCAGGGCGCGCTCATAGCTCTCGCGTACCTGAGGGTCAGACTGCTGCGCGGGATCGGGCACGTTACCGGTGACATCCAGCACCATGCCAGGATTAATGCCCCACGTCACCTGGGGTCCCAAACCCTCCACATTTACTTCGTGGACCGCGTCGTACTGCGCTCCAGGATCACTCGCCAGTTGACGCCAGGCCGCGACCGCCTGCTCAAACTGCTCGCCCCGTGGGGCATAGCGACGACCCTTGATATATTCAAACGTCGTATCATCGGGAGCTACCATACCCATGCGCGCGCCCGCCTCAATGGCCATATTACACAGCGTCATGCGGCCTTCCATCGATAGAGCGCGAATGGCCGGGCCGCTGAACTCGATCACGTAGCCGGTTCCAACGCCCGTCCCCAGTTTACCAATAATCGCCAGCGCCAGATCCTTCGCCGTTACGCCCTCCGAAAGCTTACCCTCGACGCGAATATTCATCGTCTTCGGCTTTTCCTGCCATAGACACTGCGTGGCCAGCACATGCTCAACCTCGCTGGTCCCGATGCCGAACGCCAGGGCGCCAAAGGCCCCATGGGTCGAGGTATGGGAATCGCCACATACAATCGTCATGCCGGGCAGCGTCAGGCCTAGATCCGGACCGATAATATGCACGATCCCCTGCCGCGCATCCTGCATATCAAATAAGGTCAGCCCGAAGTCGCGTGTATTCTGCTCCAGGGTCGTAATGGTGGTAGAGATCGCCGTATCAACGATATCCAGCTTACGGCGCCCCTGGGTAGTCGGAATATTATGGTCCAGCACCGCCACCGTCGCATCCGGACGCCGCACCGGCAATCCGGCAGAACGCAGGCCCGCAAACGCCTGGGGAGAAGTCACCTCATGCACAAGGTGACGATCGATATAGATAAGAGTGGCCTCACCGGGCTGATCCTTGACTACATGGGACTGCCAGATTTTATCAAACAGGGTTTGTGGACGTCGCGTCGTATTGCTATCCACTGCTTGCTTGTCAGCTACCATATGTACCTCTTCTCCTGAGTACCAACGTCCCCTGGCGAAAACAGGGACCACAGCGCGCGCATAGAGGCGTGCGCGACAGTTATTATGTGAAGTATAATAACATACAATTGATATGTCTAATACCTATTATAGCTAAGGTTGATGCCTGTAGGTTATCAACATAAAGGGGGGAGATGGAACTACGACAGCTCACCTATTTTCTAACGGCTGCGCAGACCCAGAACTTTCGCAAGGCGGCCGAGATCTGCCTGGTGGCGCAGCCAGCACTGAGTCGCCAGATCGCCGCGCTGGAAGACGAACTGGGGGTAGAGCTCTTTCGTCGCGTGAAGCAGCGCGTGGTGCTTACTCCGGCGGGACAGGAGTTCGCCGCCTACGTGCGTGACGCCCTGGATCACCTGCAGCAGGGACAGCAGGCTATGGCGCGTCTGCAGGACGGTGAGCATGGCACGATCCACATCGGCAGCATCGAGCCTCTCACCACGGTATTTCTGCCTACCATCTTCCCCATCTTCCACCAACGCTACCCCAACATCCAGCTCAAGGTACGCGTCAGCCGCACCGACGATCTGCTCCGGCTCATCGAGCATGGTGAACTGGACCTCGGGCTCATCTTTAATCCCAACGTACATCCCGAAGTTCTGGTCGTCAAAGAGCTTTTTCGCCAACCGCTACAGATCATGGTCGCGGCAGATCATCCCCTGGCGCAGCATAAAACGGTCCCCGTCACGCTGGCTCAAATTCTGCAGGAACCGTTATTCTTGCTGGGGGAGACCTCGCGTCTACGGCGGGCGGTAGATCGTGCCTTCACGGCCCGCCGCATCACCATTCAACCCGTGGTAGAGATCGAATCCCTGGCCGGCCTCAAAGAACTGGTCAGGCAGGGCAGGGGCATCACCTTTATGCTGCCCGCCCTGCTCTATTCATCTGAGATCGATCGCGAGGTTGTCCTGTTACCTATCGAGGATCTCAGCGAAGAATTTGTCTTCGCCCTGGTCTATCCTCGCTTCCGCCGCATAGCACAGCCCGCACGTCACTTTATCAACACCATTATGGATACTCTGGCGGCCACGCAGGAGGAGGAATAAATAGAGGAGCAATCGATCAATACCAGGCGTGAACGACGGTTGTCACCACCGTACGCGTCATCTGTCCCTGGGGAACCACATTGGCGGTCCAGATGGTTCCCTGTTTAGGCAATCCAGCAATAACAGTATTGTCGGTGCAGCCATAATCGACGCGCTCATTATTAACAATCCAGGTAGCACCAGTCGCAAACGTACAGTACACATTATTTGGCAGTTGCAACACCCAGGGCTGCGCGCTCGCCTCGGCAGCCGTAGTCACGGGAAGTTTACCCGCCAGCGTAGCCTTCAGCCCGCGCGTATACCTTGCGGGATTGGCATCGCAGATGACAGCATTCGGATAGTTGGCCGAGCTAAAGCAGGGGTCATAAATAATACTCTCCACAGCACAACGCCAAGCGTCCTTACGGGGCGCAGCCAGCGAGGTTACCCAGCAGTCCGCCGTCGAAGTTAAATTAGCACGCACGCCAGAGGGAACGAAATGAGAGACCAGAGTCGCCTTTGGGACAGACGCGGCCGCGCTGCTGCCCGAGAACAAACACAGCACCAGCGCGATACCTGATAAGATCGGAAAAAAACGGGAGACAGACGCTCTCCTTACACCTGACATAGCTTCATCCTCAACTTTCTACATAACCATACATCCACATCAGATCAATACGAAGAAACCTGCCACAAAGCGAGGTTCTCTAAGTAAATAACGCCACAGACAAAAAAAAGATCGCAGCAGAGCAGCCCGTCGCGGTTTCCCGCTTGTCTTCAAACGGCGCAACAGGTATACTCAGGGATGAAAATTTTCCAGAAGGTTGAATATATGAATTACAACGTTTCAGTTACGCAGGGAGAGCAGGAACAATTCGCGAGCTTCATCCATGAGCGAATCAGAGAGTTCAATAATCAGCACTCACCACATCACAAGGCGGCCCGTGCCAAAGGTGCCGTCAAGCAGATTAGCGCCATAGTGACCGATGAACAGGGACAATGGCTGGGCGGCATCGCCGCCGAACAATACTGGAACTGGCTGGAGATCAATGATTTCTGGCTCCCCGAAGAGTTGCGTGGGCATGGATTGGGCAGCTCTTTACTGGCACAGGTCGAACAGCTAGGGCGCGAGAACGGAGCGCAAAAGTTTTGCTCACCACATTTGAATTCCACGCTCGCCCCTTCTACGAGCGCCATGGCTACAAAGTGGTAGGAGTTGTCGAGGACTATCCCCCCGGATCTTGTTACTACACGATGGTCAAAATACTCTCTTAATAGGAGTTGGTGCGAGAGCAGGGATGGCCGCGAATACAGCCATCCCTGCTCTCGCACCAACTCCTATTAAGTACAACACAGGGCGTCCGAGTGGGCTACCAATCATAGGAGCGTTTAAAATCTTCTTGCAGATAATCGGTTGGATCGGCGGCATCGATAATAACGGGAATCTGAGAGCCTGACACAGGCAGCTTGCTATCGCGCACGCGACGTGAGAAGGTATAGATTTTGCCATTCTGAGGAGAGGTCCACTCTAATTGCAGCCGATACTCACTCCCACCGGAGAAGAAACGGCGCGGCCAGCGCCAGATACGCACCTCTTCAAACGCCACCACCGTCGCCATGATCTGGGTGCCATACCTGCGAAACCAACCCTCTTCCTGATTCTGGATAAAAGTATCTGTAAAGATAAACGCGAAGCCCAGCACCAGGGCGCACGGTAAGATCCATTTCCAGGGTACCGAGCCATCAACGATAAAGGCGCCCCACGAAGTCTTGATGCCGATAGCACCGATCACAATACATAGCAACAGAAGCGCGACGATAGCAAGATAGAGTCGAAAGGCCCAGCGCTGCAAGCGATACTCTCTCCGAATAGTGGTTCGCGCTCTCTGCTTATCATAGAATTGTTGATCATCTATATTCTGCTGCATAAAAATTATACAAATCTACTTTCTCAGGCTGGCCGCAAAGCCGAATGAAACCCACAATTGCTTTTCAAACCTGCCACAATTATAATATCTCAAGCAAGCGTAATGGAATAGAAGGGAAAGATGGAACAAGAAAAGGCGGATCACAAATCCTCAATAGCGCAAAAGCACAGGGTAGCAGAGCATCAACTGGTAGGGCAGGTGCCAAAACTACTTGTATCGCTCACATTGCTGTTGATCGGGATCTGCTATTTTTTTCTGCCACCCACGCTCAGGATCGGGCCAGAATGGTCATTGCTGGCGATAGAAATCCTCCTGCTCATTCCTATGTGGCAATACTGGGTCACCGGGCATGCTATTCCCCATCGCATTGCGCGACCGCTCACCCTGGCCGCGATGGGATTTGTCACGCTGGCCCTGATCGTTGAAATGGCGCTGCTCATCATCAAAATATCGACCTTCAACAGCGGCTTTATCCTGCTACGCTCAGCGACGCTGCTATGGATCAGCAATGTGCTCGTCTTCGCGGTATGGTACTGGAACATCGATGGTGGAGGTCCACGCAAGCGGCACGAAAACGCGCACCAGGCCAGCGACTTCCTGTTCCCGCAGCAAGCGAATGGAGCCTCGTGGGAGGCGCACTTCTTTGATTACCTCTTTGTCGCCTTTACGGGAGCCACCGCGTTCAGTCCCACCGATACCTCCCCACTCAGTCGTCGGGCCAAAGTATTGATGATGTTAGAGGGGCTAATCTCATTTATGATTGTCGCGGTCCTGATCAGCCGCGTCGCCAACATCTTCTAGCCCGACTCATATCTAAGGACAAAAGAAACAGAGAGAACCCTTTTGGGGTAAAACTGATGTTCTATTCACTATCGCAATAAAAATGGTTTGCCCTTAGTATAATTCTATAAAGAATATACATTTAACTGTCACCTGCGGCACAATAACATCTCTCTTTTATATCTCCTAGCCGCCGAACCATGCCAACATAATTGAAATATTCGCGTAACCTATTCGCCTATTCACACGTGTAATAAATATGAGGCAATAAACTATTAAATTTAATAGTGGCCAGGAGAAAATTTCTCTTCATTGCCGTTATTGTTCAGAATACAACAGGAGACAATTCATCGCTATAAAGACGTTAATCAATATTATTTTCCATAGATAGATATTTACAAATGTCTTTACTTGCGATACAATATAAAAACAAATTCCACATAGTTTATTCATTAGCAGATAATTTTGATAGTCTTTCTGTTTTTGAATAAAGCGCCGTTTTGAAACGGCATCTAAATAGTAGAACATTTGCGAAGGAGAAATACCACATGAGCGAGCTATTAACTGTATCGGAAGTTGCAAATATCTTAAGGGTAGATGACACCACGGTTCGTCGCTGGGTGAAGCAGGGTGCGCTGGAGGCGATCATTCTTCCGCATGTGAATGAGCGCCAGGCTTATCGTATCAAACGCGAGACCCTCGACAAGCTGCTGACCGGTCAGAGCGAACTGACACACGTCTGATTTGTGTAACGTACGTACGTATGATCAACTATGCCACAGCATGAGTAGTTGACCGCAAGTTGAAAAGAACGGATATCCTACAAAGGATATCCGTTCTTTTCAACTTGCGAAGGAAGTATGTTTTAGGTAATGAATAATACAAATGATGCGCATTGCGCATCATTTGTATTATTCATTACCTAAAACATGTGCGGGAGTCTGTAACGAGGGTGGCTCAGCAGCGCTGGAGGGTCTGTACGAACAGGGATACCGAACCGAAACGCTCCGTCGGCTTCTTCGCCATGGCGGCCGCCAGTACCGCATTGACAGACGAAGGCAATTTAGGATTGAAGGTCGTAGGTGGCGGGGGGAACTTCGTGGTGTGCAGAATCTTCATTACGTGCTCGGCATTACCCTGAAATGGGGGACGTCCGGTCAACAACTCATAAGTGATGGCGGCGAGACCATACTGATCAGAAGCCGGGTAAATCGCTCCATCCCAGCGTTCGGGGGCCATATAAGGAAAACCCTCGGGTAGTTTCGAGAAATATGAGCCGTCCTGCACGACAGAAAAGTCGGCCAGGGCCACTTCCACTTTAGCTATCTTCTTACTCTGATTCAGTACCAGAATATTCGAAAGCTTAAAGTTCTGGTAAGTTACATGATAATTATGCGCAAACTGCAACGCATCGGCCAGTTGCAGGATGATTGGCAATGCATCCTTCAGCGTAAACGGGTTTCCACCACCATAGCGGCGTATCCAGGTAGCCAGTGAGCCCTCAGCGCAAAAAGGCATATTTTTATAAATAAAATTCGTGCCGCTGATGTATGATTTACCGCAGTTCAGCACGGGCAAGATATGAGGATGTTGCAGGGGGCCCAACAGTTCCGACTCTTGTTGAAAGACGGTCACCTCCTCAACCGAATCCTTCATCACATAAAACGGTACCATATCCACCTGAATCGCCTTCAACGCGCTCTCCTGCTCGCGCAAGCGATCATAGGTACGATACACTTCACTATACATACTGCTCCCCAGGCGAGCCCGAATCTGATAGCGCCCCAGGCTCTGCCCATCCAGATACACCTTCTCCTTTTTAGGAAGTTCAGCTTTATCCGTACGAGACTCGCTTTTCACATCCCTGGAAACAGGCGGCTCCGTATGCACCGAATTCATAGAAGGCCAACTAGTACCAGATGGGGATGTGGCCTGATCCCCCTTTGATACCGTAAAAGATGGTGGCGTTATAGGGGGATGCGAAGCGTCTGAAGCAGGACCACGCGTGGGCATAGAAGTGGGCCCCTTGGGCAAAGGACCGCTACTCGGGGGAGGTTCAAGCAGAGAACGGCTATCATGCATAGCTGGCCGCGCAGGCTGGCCAGAGCCCTCTTTCTGTTCCCCAAAACGGTTATATAAGGGTCTGGTTGTGTGTGGATAAGGGGTGCGCGATTGAGAGGGGCTACTACCAGGTTGTACAGATGGAGGGAGAAACTCACCCGAGGGGGAAGAACCAAAGGCAGCGGGACGCGAGTCCTGCAGGCGAATCATCAGGGGCTCCCAATCATAGCGCTGTAACAACTGCTGCAGCAGGCGATTTACAAATAAGCGATTCGATCCATCTTCCCGTCCAAGCACAATAGCCAGGGGCAGACAACTGCCGCGCAGAAACGCGGTAAATGCATCAAGCTCATTCGACACCGCCACAGGCCGATAACCAACAGCGGTTAACAAGCCACCAATATACTGGGCGCGCTCCTGGTATGCATCAATAATGAGAACAGTAAGTGCATTACGAACAACAATCTCCTTTGATGTTTTCGTCGCGAGAGGCTGTCTTAGCCTTTGCTGCAAGAGCTTGAGTAAAGAATTCAAAACTTGATCCGGTTGATCAAAGGAAAACGGTATTTCATGCATTACAGTATTGGCCATCGACAATTTCCTATATTGCACCTACGTAGGTGCCTAGTGCTGAAAAAATACAACACATTCATCCTAAGATGACATACCCCTTATAGCTTTTATAACGAATAACTTACCACAGATAACGTGAAAAAAACATTGCATGGAAAATAAGTATACTATTCCTGAGCTAATTAGTCCACCATAATGCAGGGTGAAACGTTTTATTCATAGATGCAACAAATTCACTATAGAAAGAGATGCCTTGTCGTCCAGGAAGGAGAGCGCTGGTTAATCGCTGTAGGACATAGCTTTGATTTTACGGCCACTTACCGCAGGTCGGATTCCTGAAAGGTCCGGGCGGCCAGGAATAGGAACATACGGTGGAACAACAAAGTATTGTCAGCCTGTTTGATCTGCATGGAAAGACCGCGCTGATTACCGGTGGCGCGCTGGGCATCGGGCAGGCTTGCGCCCGGCGACTCGCGGAAGCGGGGGCCGCAACCATGCTGGTCGACATTAATCTAGAGGCCGCCCGGACAACGGCGCAAGACATCCAGGCGCGGGGCGGTCGGGCCTCTACACTCTATGGAGATGTCAGCGAGGTACAGAGCATCAATACGATCATTCAGGCAACGGTAGAAACATTTGGCAGTCTGGATATTCTGGTCAACAACGCCGGCATTTATCCTTTTTCATCTGTCCTGGAAATGACGGAAGCCGCCTGGGATCAAGTGCTGGACATTAATCTTAAAGGCGCATTCTTCTACGCCCAGAAGGCAGCGCGACAGATGATCAAGGCGGGGCGCGGCGGGCGCATCATCAACATATCCTCAATCAACGGTCTGGCTCCTACCCGGTTCTTAAGTCATTATGACGCCTCTAAAGGAGGCATGATCGCCCTCAACAGGACGCTGGCCCTCGAATTAGGGCCACACCACATCAACGTCAACGCCATCGCGCCAGGAGAGATCATCACGCCGGGCACCTCCGCCGTCTCACCAGAAACACTGGACCAGGCGGGCGTCACCGATATGAACACCAGCGATTTCCTGCAGCAGATTCCACTCAACCGTCTGGGCATACCCGATGATATCGCCAGGGTGGTTCTCTTCCTCGCTAGCGAGGCCGCCAGCTACATGACGGGCAGCCTGCTCACCGTAGATGGAGGCTATCTCCTCACCTGATCCCCTCCTTGCTTGTAGAGAAAGCAGCATGGTAGGATACAAAGGGAAGCCATGACAATCTATTATCTTCAAGAACGGACCACTGCATGAGCATGAGCGGTAGGATTTTTCAGCAAAACAGCTATCCAGGCGTCATTGCGGCCATGGAGAAGAACCTGATTGAATTTATTATGTACTGTAGCTGTATACCCGGGGCTCAGGCCTATCAGAGCGTTGATCATATTGCCGCCATTACTGGCATACCGCAACCATCCCTCAATGTTGTGATGGGCGTAAAGATGGATGAGCAGACGATTATGACCCGTATCAAAGAGGTCATGCTCCCATTTCAGGCGCGTCAGATTCCAATGTTGTGGTTGATTTTCCCCCATGCTCAACCTGCCAATTTAGGCTATTATCTCAAACGTAGCGGATTGCAATATAACGGCAGCGAGCCCGGAATGATGATCGACCTCTCTCGACTCCCAACCGATCTGCCCGCCATCGATGGCTTTAGCCTCGAAGAAGTAGAAAATGCCACCGCCCTGAGCGAATGGATAGAGGTCTCCTCCATTGCCTTTGGAGGTGCCGCCAGCAACATTGATCCCGAGTACATTAAATTTGAACAATGTCTGGGCTGGGGAAAAGACCTGCCATACCGGCGTTTCCTCGGCCGCCTGCACGGAAAAGCGGTCGCCACCTCTTCCATTTTTCTGGGCGCGGGAGTCGCGGGCATCTTTTCCGTTGGCACCCTTCCAGAAGCGCGCGGGCAAGGCATCGGCAGCGCCATCTCTTTAGCCCCTCTATCAGTCGCACGCACTTTAGGATACAATATTGGTGTGTTGCAGACCTCGCCAACCGGCTATAGCATCTATGCCCGACTTGGCTTCCAGGAATGCTGCAGCATCCAGACCTATCTCTGGGCCCCACGCTAATGTATCCCTGCAGGTAAAAGGCAGAAAAAACTCAGCCTTCAGAGCGTTCAAGATGATTAGGAGTAGTGTATGATGCAACCGATCAACCTGCATGATTATGAGATGCTCGCCCAGAAACGTCTACAGAGACCCGTATGGGATTACTATCAAGGGGGCAGCGACGACGAAATCTCTCTACGGAACAATCGCGCCGCCTTTGCCCAACTGCGCTTGCGACCTCGCGTCCTGGTAGATGTCAACAACTGCAATACCGCGACATCCGTACTAACAAGAGAGCTCTCGATGCCCATCCTGGTCGCCCCCACAGCGGCGCATGGCATGGCCCATAGCAAGGGAGAGTGTGAGACCATACAGGGTGCCGACGCGGTGGGTAGTGGCATGATTGTCAGCAACGATGCCTCACGCAGCATGGAAGAGGTCGCCAAGGTCAGCCAGGGATTGCGCTGGTATCAGCTTTATATCCGTTCCCAACCCGAAGCGCGACAGCTAGTTAAGCGCGCCGAGGCAGCGGGCTACCAGGCGATTGTTCTGACCGTAGATACGCCGCTGCTGTCGCGGCGCGAGCGTGATATACGCAACAAGATGGGCAGCTTCCAACGAATCTATTATCCGGGGGCATTTACTGGCAATGTTCACAATAGCCTTAACGGCAGTATCGACGATGATGAGCGTGCCGCCTATGTGGGACACACACTGAGTTGGGACATCATCGCCTGGCTGCGCACGCAGACCAGCCTGCCGATCATACTCAAAGGCATTTTGACGGCGGAAGATGCCGTGCTGGCGGTACAGCACGGGGTCGAAGGTATTATCGTCTCCAATCACGGAGGGAGACAGCTAGACGGAGCCATTGCTCCCATCGAAGCCCTGCCAGAGATCGTCGCGGCCGTCGATGGTCGGTGCCCGGTCTATCTGGATGGAGGGATACGGCGCGGAACCGATGTTTTGAAGGCCCTGGCGCTGGGAGCCCAGGCGGTCATGATTGGACGGCCCATCTTATGGGGACTGGCGGTCGGAGGATCTGAAGGAGTCAAACACGTCCTGCAAATCTTGCAGCAAGAGCTCCGCTCCGCTATGGTCCTGGTTGGAAGCCCCACAGTCAAACATATATCCCGTTCACTTATTCAATGAACTTAAAAGACTACAAACAAAACGACCCGAGGCAATAGAAAGGATAATCCAAGCACATTTACCTATGACAAAGAAAAAAGATTACAGTAAAGTTCTCATCTGCCGTATACTTCTATTTGATCTGGATGGTGTACTGGTCGACTCGATCGCCAACGTAGAGCGTCATTGGAGTGAATGGGCCAAGCGGCATCAATTAGACGTTCAGCAAGTACTGTCGTCGATCCATGGACGCCGCACCATTGATACGATTCGCCTGGTGGCGCCGAAATTGCAAGCCGACAACGAGGCACGCTACCTGGATGATATACAGACGCTGGACACCAATGGCGTCGTAGCCACGGAGGGGGCAACTGAGCTGTTAGCACAGCTGGCGCCCGAGCAATGGGCCATCGTCACCTCGGGTCCGGCCACACTGGCCCGGGCACGCTTGCGAGCCGCAAAACTGCCATTGCCGCGCCTGCTCATCTCGGCCCATGACGTCAAGCAAGGCAAACCCGATCCAGAAGGCTATCTGAAAGCGGCTGAACTGATGCGGGCTGAGCCCGAGGAGTGCCTGGTGATCGAAGATTCTCTGCCGGGCATTGAGGCGGCCCATACCGCCCACATCCCGGCCATCGCGGTCGGTAACACCCATCCGCGCGCCGAGCTGAAAAGCGCCGAACTCTGGATTCCCTCGCTCAAACTCCTGAGCATCATCGACACTGAAGAAGAGAATGAGATTGCGCTGGCGGTCTCTGAATAGAGACGCGCACAGCGCGGGCTTTTTTTCCATAGAGCCAGCCTGGGGGCGCTGATGCCCCTAATCTTTTATTGAGGAGGGTGCAGTATGGGGGCGTGAACGCCCCCCATACTGCACCCTCCTCCAAATTTTATATGCATAAAGGCGCTGACGACTCCAATATTTTTAGGTGTTTTACATGCTATGCGCATTAGCGCATGGCATGTGAAACACCATAACTTTTATTTATAGAACTATGTCTTCTACGCGACCGCCGAGGTGGCGCGTCCAGATCTGGGCGGCGAGCTGTTCGGCGTCGCGTTCGAGGCCGTAACGGGCAAAGTACTGGCAGACGCGAGCGACGTCACGGGCAAAGATGGGGAAGACCTCGTCGTGAATGGTATCCACGGCCTGGGCGAAGTCGATGATCGTTACATCTCCCTGCCAGTAGAGGATATTGTATTCCGAAAGGTCGCCATGGATACGGCCATGAGCCAGGCACAGCTCGATATCCGCCAGCAGACGGTCGAATAATGGTTGTACCTCTTGCTCAGCCAGTCTGACATCGCGCAGCAACGGAGCCGCGTTCCCCTCACTGCCGATGTAATCCATCAGGACAGCGTTGCCGACGTATGCCAGCGGACGAGGTACATGGACGCCGGCCTGGAAGAGTCTGAGCTGGGTCTCAAACTCGTACTCGATCCAGGACTGCACGCGGGCCGCGTGACCGCGCGCGGTTTTACGGGCCACACCGCGCAGGCGGTTCTCACCATGAGCCACCTGGCCCTGCTCATCGCGCTGGGTACGATTATTGCGATAATCGGCGTCGTTCTTCAGGCTGCGAAACATGCGCGGACGATACACCTTGACCGCCAGGTATTGGCGATCGGTATCAGGATGGCCCGAGCAGCAAAAGACGGTCGCCTCCTTACCACTCTTGACCACGTGCAGGATATCCAGGATCAACTTCTGCTCGTAGAGAGGAGTCAACGACGACAGAATCCAGGGAGCATCGCGCTGGGAGGAAAGGAAAGTAGGATTGAAGACCGTAGGCTGGTTAACATCGATCCCCTGCTCCTTCAGCCAGCGCTGCACGTCGGCGTTGCTCTCATAGCTGCTCTTCTTTGTCTGCTTCACATGGACCTCGGGACGCCGAATGGGCTCCCAACGCGCCGGCACCTCCTCATCTCCTTCCAGGTCAATATGATCTTGATAGTGCTGCTTTGAATATTTCTTTACCATAACCCATGCTCCTTTTCCCTGTTTACACACAAAACAACGTTGCCACATCCGGCGGCGGGTACATCACACATGCGACGTGTGAGCACACAAAAAACATGCATAGTTGATCCTCTATACCCATGCGGGTACTGAATAGTGGAAGCTGGGAGCAGATTGGTGTGGCACAAGGACACTGGCTGGTGGTCGCTTGAAGCGCAGGCGCATAGAGAGCGGACATGCACAACAAGGAAATGGGATTCACGCGGGCACAGCGCGACCACGGCACACACCTGGGAAGCTCTGTACCTGTGATCTACTGCTCATAAAAAACCACAGGCGGCAAAGTGCAGCAGTGGTCCATCAAGTAGCGCGCGTGCGATCTGAAGACAGCGATACCTGCGCCGGGCACAAAGTATCCCTATCTCCGCGTCATCACAAGGGGAATGATATGGATGATGGTGGTGAAAAGATGCACTTACCTCCGGGCGGACCCCGACCTCACGGGCAGGAACGCACGCCCAGAACGAGCGGAGGGTGTAATCATGACGGTGAACAATTTCATCTTTACCTCCTTTGAGTGCATTGATATAGCAAGAGTGTACCATTCCCATTTTCCTGTGTCAAGCAAAAAAGCTCCGCTATCGACATAACAGGAAAAATTTATGGGCAGCGCACGTTCATGCAGTGCCCTGTAACGCGACCGGGGCTGGGGCGTGAACAGAGGGTAGGGGCAATGCATATCAGAGTAACGCACAGGTATTACAGGGGGCGCTTCCATGTATAACTATCAATCGCATATAGAGGGTGGACTAACCGCGCTTCAGCAGTGGTATAATCCCAAACGCGGCTTATGGGAGAGTACCGGATGGTGGAATGCCGCCAACATAGTCTGGACGCTTTCTGACTACCTGGGACGTACCCATAATCCCGTCTACCTGAATACTATACGCGAGATCTTTGCAAAGCACCGCGGCGGCAATTTCATCAACGACTTTTATGATGACGAAGGCTGGTGGGCGCTGGCCTGGATTAAAGCCTATGACCAGATCGGAGAGCCAGCATATTTAGCGATGGCCCGCACTATTTTCGCGGATATGGAGGGCGGTTGGGATGGCTACTGTGGAGGTGGCATCTGGTGGTCCAAGGAACGCACGTATAAAAATGCCATCGCCAATGAGCTCTTCTTTACGGTCGCCGCCTACCTCCAGCACCGTGTAGCGGATGAGGTCGCGCGCACCTACTACCTCGGACGCGCCTATCAGAGTTGGCTCTGGTTCTGGCGCAGCGGCCTCATTAATCACAACTACCTGGTCAACGACGGCTTGGATGAATTCTGCCAGAACAACGGCGACGTCACCTGGACCTACAATCAGGGCGTCATTCTGGGTGGCCTGACGGAGATGTATCGCATCACGAACGACCATGCCTATCTTGACGTGGCCGAACGCATCGCCGACGCCACCATAGCCATCCTGGTAGATCGCAATGGCATCCTGCGTGAACCCTGCGAAGATGGTGACTGCGGAGCGGACGGACCTCAATTCAAAGGCATCTTTATGCGCAACCTGGCCAACCTCTATACGGTACTGCCAAAGGCCAGCTACCAGCGCTTCATGCACAACAATGCCAGAGCCATCGTCTCCAACAATCCCCCCGGCAACTACCAGTTTGGGCTCAAGTGGTCCGAACCGCCCGATAGCAGCGATGCCGCCCGCCAATGCTCAGCCTTAGACGCCCTGCTGGCCGCCACCTCATGCGCTACTACCTAAAAGGATAACTGTTTATTTTGTAATGCTCCATTCAACATTACAAAATAAACCCCATTTTATGAAATGAATGTGACGACATTTTTTTACATAAGTGAAATATTTGTCAATTTTGTCCGTAATTAGCTTGACAATGGTTGTGCCTTATGCTATCTTTGTACTATACAATAACGAAAGAAAAGATTCTGCTACTTTTTAAGTATCAAGATAGAAAGAGAGGGGAAAACCACATGAAGGCATCAATGCTTTTTAGTTGGCGCACCTCGTCTGTCTTGATATCCCATCACTTATACCTCTTTGCTGAAAGATGTCTGACAGACCTGAGTGGTAAAGGCATCTATCAATCGGACGCCGGTTGCTCGAACCTATAAAGGCGACTTCGTCAGCTCTCTTATGTCTTTGCCTCGTGTGACGACCTGAATGGTGTCTGAGGTACATTTTCCCAATTTTGTTTTTTAATGCCCGCTAGAAAAGAGAACCGCTCGCTACAGTCAGCACATCAACGCTAACTGCAGGCCGGTAGACGATCTATGCCGCAATAATTGCGTATCATGGATCGATCTATACACGCAACTTTTTACACTTATAGTGTAATCTGGTACTCTTTCGCGCTCAATTGAGATGCCTTCCGCGGCCAGGTGAAAGCGGAGGAGAAATCGAAAAAGGTGATAGAAATGCTGGAAAAATTACCGTTTTTGAGCGGGCAAAACAGAATAGTTTAGTAGAACAGAGAAACAGGTAAAGCGAAAATACCGAAGTCGTGAACGCAACGACCGCCCCGCTAGCCGTAGCAATAGTGTAAATCGGCATCCGGCCACAAGTGAGAATGAGGTGAACATATGATCCAATTCAAGAAAGGTATGATGGTCTTTAATCAGGTTGAGCAGACAACAGGTTTAAAATTCAACCAGGCTGCTCAGCAGCGCGTTGTGCTCGGCACGCAGATCCAGCAGGTCCGTCAGTCCAATGGTCGTATGTTCAAAAAAGGGATGATGGTTGGCTCGACCGTCAAGGGTCTGTGTTAGAAATCTAACGTCATTAAACAGACATTCAGGCGAAGAGGTGAAAGTATGGTACAGTTCAAAAAGGGTATGATGATCTTCAAGCAGATCGAGACAGCTGGCGACCTGCAGCGGGGTCAGGCTGCTCAGCAACGTGTCGTACTCACCACACGCATGCGGCAGCCACAGGAGACGCGCGATCGTATGTTCAAAAAAGGGATGATGGTTGGCGTGCACGCCAAAGAATCGTATTAGAATGAGGGAGCGTACGCGCTCCCGAACGGGCGGCCGCATACGCGGCCGCCTTTGGTTTACGTGAGTTGGTGCGACATGAGCGCGAATGCGCTCATGTCGCACCAACTCACATATGGATGTTGTCTGTGCCGCATCGATACAGCACACGAGCTATGGATGTTGTCTGTGCCGCATCGATATAGCGCGAGTGCGGTTCTTGCATGGATAAGCTTGACATCCTCTACCACTTCACGAATATGATGTACTGTCAAATGTATGCATAATCAAAGTAGATACATTATTATTATTTATGTCACTTTGATGCATCGTAGGTCAATTGTGTACAGCAATAAATGCTATCTGCGAAGTAGCATTTATGTATCACTACGCGAAGGTCATAAATCCCATCAATAATATGGTAGATCAATCTGACTACTTTACGCGTTACACGAGAGAAGAGAGACGATGGACAATACAGCAGGTGAACCTTCCGAAGTAAAGGGGTTAGCCCAGTGGCTCGAAGCCGTATTCAAAGCTATTACAGATGCGGTTTTTGTCTACGATCTGGACGGAGCGATACTCCACATTAATCCGGCCGCGCTGTCCCTCTTTGAATGTGATTCAGCACAAAGCGTGATAGGTCATAAGTGCTTCCAGCTTTTTGATCACCACCACATTTTTGATGAAAATAGAAATCAGCTCGTCGCGCAGCAACTCTGGCTCGACCATGCCATGAGCAACTCGGACAGTTATAACAGCGATCAAACGCGGGATATCATCATACAGATGCCATCTGGCAGCGAGAAACAGCTCAACATAGCAGCCTCACAGGTTCTTGATCAGCATGGAAAGATGGTAGGGGGCGTATGTGTCTTCCGAGACGTTACAGAGCAGCGCCAACAATCGCGCCAGGCTCTGCAGACCCTGGCATCGCTACTCGTGGTCGCAGAAGAGATCGTACGCATCCCCGAACAGGGCTCTAGCACGCACAAAACAAATGCTGATCTTTTTCCAGGCAGCAACTCCACCGCACAATACCTGGCAGAGATTCTCCACCAGGTTCTTGAATGTCGCCTGGTGGGAATCTCGTCCGTGGCCCCATCCCAGCGACTACAACTGCTGGGTATTAGCGGGCTCCCCCTTGAACAGGCAAAGGCGGCCCAAAAGGAAGTCAGCAAATCAATGCTGGCGGACTATTTCGATGACGCGGATATCCATAACCTCTATGCCAACCGCGCTATCGTACACAATGTAAGACAACAACCCTTTAAAGGACGATCTACCTTCGGCATGTCTAACCTGCTCACGGCGCCGATGGTAATGGGCACGCAGCTGATTGGGATCTGCTTTATCGATAGGGATGAGAAGCGCCCGTATACACAGGAAGAAATCGCCGTGATCAAAGCCATCGCCAAGCTGAATGCGCTGGCTATCGAACGGGTACGGATCTCAGATGAATGGGCCCAGGCGCATTCCAATGAGATAGCCCTGCAGGAGCTCAATCACCGCTTTGACACATTCCTCGGAATCGCCAGCCACGAGTTACGTACCCCCCTCACCGGTATTTATGGCAATGTACAGCTAGTGTTACGCCGCATAGAGAAGCTCAAGAAGCAAGGCGTCGAGACCATCGAAGTATCTATGTTGAGCGAGAATGAACGTATTCAACAACCACTTCAGGATGCCTTAAACCGCTCTCTAACGCTAGACCGTATGATCGGCGACCTGTTAGACGCATCACGCATCCGCGCCGATAAATTTATCATTACCACACAGCCATGCGACTTGAAAGAGATCGTATGCACCACAGTTGAAGATCTACAGAAAGTAACGCCAGACAGGCGGATCAACCTATGCCTGCCAGCCACCAAATCCATACCCATCCATGCTGATGTCGATCGCATCAGCATGGTCATTCATAACTACGTTACCAACGCGCTTAAATATTCTCCCCTGGAATGCCAGGTGGATGTCTATCTGAAGACCGGTCGGGGGCAGGCGCGTGTAGAGGTACACGATGAGGGTCCAGGTCTTTCGCCAGAGGCTCAGGAGCATGTCTGGGAGCGCTTCTACCGCGCCAAAGGCATCGAAGTACAGTATGGCTCAGGTACGGGACTGGGATTGGGACTCTATATCTGCCGTACGATTGTTGAACGCCACCATGGCAAGATCGGCCTCATTAGCAAACAGGGAAAAGGTTCAACTTTCTGGTTCTCACTGCCGATCACCGCGTAATCCACTTGACATCCTCCCCACGGCTCTCGCCGGGGGATTCCCACAATCACTTGCGGGGTTTCCTGCTTCGCTGAGACTTGCCGGGGTTGGTTTTCACCGCCCCCGGTCTGACGGCCTCTCCACAGGCATTGAGGACCGTGAGCCCCACGGACCTTATATTTTTTGCCGCATTCATATCTCGCTCATGATGCACGTCACATTCTGGACACGTCCACTGGCGTACGTCGAGCGTGAGGGATGCGAAGATATATCCACATCCGTTTCTTTTTAAAGGTCGGATACTTGCCGCGACCCTCAAAGAAATTGATGAATGCCTTGTCGAGGTGGCGCAATGCCTGTTGGACGGGAACACTGGATACCTCATTCAGCCAGCGATAGTCATCCTGTTTTTTGAGCTCAGTGAGCAGCGAAGAAAGGTCTTTGTAGTACAGACGCGTGTGTTCTTTGTAAAAGGCATCCGTTTTGAGGCGTAAGGCCCAGTTGTAGGTAAAGCGTACACAGCCAAACGTCCGAGCAAGCATCTGTTTTTGCTCGTCGGTCGGGTAGCATCTGAATTTGTAGGCGCGTTTCTGTGTACTCATACTTTACATGGTAACCTATACTGTGTAAAAAGTCAACAGTACCATGCCCCCATCGCGCCACCAAAAGGAACGCGCCTTCTCTCCTCATGGCTAAAGCCAGGGGTTTTACGGCGCGCTTTGATAAAAAAAGCCATCCCCGTGGCATGTGACCATGCCTTGAAGATGACCTTTTTAACCAGTCAAATTATGTAGCCAGTCTGCCTATCAGGCAACCTTTTGGCGCGAAACCTGTTGCGCGGCCTGCCGATTACTGCTGATCGTGCCAACGACAACCACTACGATAGCCACCAGCAACAAAATCCAGAACAGCACCGCAGGGAGCGCGAAACCGATCAGGGCATCAAGCGCATAGGCACCTGGTCCGGTTAAAGCGACAGCCAGACCTACGAACATCAGCACCAGAGGATACTCATAGCCACCCTGGGTCGACCACAGGCCACTTGACCAGTGGAAACGAACCACCGCCATCAACATGCTGGCAATAATCGCAATCGCGGCCAGAGGCGTCAGCAATCCCAGAACAAAGAGCAGGCCACCCACGAACTCACCGCCAGCGCCCAGCACAGTCCAGAACGCGGCCGGGACAAAACCCTGTGACTTCAACCAGCCCGTCGTTCCGGCAAAGCCATGTCCGCCAAACCAGCCAAAAAGCTTCTGCGCACCATGGCCCATCAACAACAGGCCAACCACAAGGCGCAAGATAAGAAGGCCAATTGATAAAGACATTATGCTATTTCCTTTCGACTCCAGGAGATGGAATCTATACTTACTTATTGTTAGTAACGTCTACGATGAAAGTATGATACACTACGATCTAATATTTGTCAAGTTACTAATTTTATGTTAGTATAATGGCAGAATAGCCAGGATAAAAAATATGTAGGGGACTTATAAATCATGGCAGAAGACAGGCCGATGTGCACACGCTATCAGCAGGCGGCCAACCTGATAAGCAAGCGCTGGACGCCACTCATCCTTAGAGTATTGCTGATGGGACCGTGCCACTACAGTGAAATCGCGCGCATGGTTGGTCATATCAGTGACCGGGTGCTATCCCTACGTTTGCGAGAATTGGAAGAGCAGGAGATCATCAAAAGAACGGTCTTCAATGAGATACCGGTACGCATTGAATATGAACTGACCGAGAAGGGCAAAGCCCTCAGCGAGGTTGTTGAAGCCATCGAACGCTGGGGAACAGAATGGCTATCCAGGCCAGAAGAAGACTCCATCCCACAAGAAGGTGCTCAGCAAGAAATTGGCTAACGTGAACAGGAAGTTATTTCTGTATTGTACTAATACAGAAATAACTTCCTGGTACCGCTCTTTTGATACAGAGATGCTCACTTGATTAGAAAGGCTTCCAGCTGGGCATTGCCGCCGCAGATGAGGACGCCGACGTGCTCATCGGGCGCGGGCTTATAAGCACCGGCCTGCAGGGCCGCGATGCCGGCCGCCGCCGAGGGTTCAGCGACCAGACGCAGATCGTTCCACAGAGACAGCTGAGCGCGGGCCACGGCCTCATCGTCCACCAGCACAACGCGTTCCACATAGCGCTGCGCGATCTCGAAGGCCAGTTCGCCCACGCGTCTCGCCCCCAGCGCATCCGCCGCCAGGCCATGAATTTCTACATCGACCGGGGCGCCGGACTGTAAAGCCCGATACATACTGGCGGTTCCTCCGGTCTCAACGCCAATCACGCGCACCGTATTTTGAAACCAGCTGGCGATCCCACCAATCAGACCTCCACCGCCCACAGCCACCAGCAGTGTATCCAGATCCGGCAGTTGCCGCGACAACTCATAACCCACCGTTCCCTGGCCCGCCACCACCTCTGGTTGATTGTAGGCATGAACCACCAGCGCGCCCGTCTCCCTGGCCCGCTGCTCACTGGCCAGCCATGCATCGGCATATGTCGCCCCAACAATATGCACATCAGCCCCATACGAGCGCAGACGCTCCACCTTCACGCGCGCCGAGATCTCAGGTACAAATATCTCTGCGTGATATCCCAGCTGCTGGGCCGCGTAAGCCACCGCCGCGCCGTGGTTGCCACCGGAGGCAGCGATCACGCCCGCCTGAGGAACCGGCTGCGACAGAAGCCGGTTAAAGGCTCCCCGCGCCTTGAACGAGCCCGAATGCTGGAGCTGCTCCAACTTCAATGAAAGATGGCCGGGACAGTTCCAGATACCGCGCTCAAGCGAGATGACAGGGGTTTGCCGCACATAAGCGGCCACGCGCCGGGCCGCCTGCTCAATATCCTCTCTACTAATCTTCATATATATACCTTTTCTATATTATTTTTGGCTCTATTATAGCACCCGGCCCTATGTACTAACTTAAGGGGTGCAGGGTTCTCCCGCATTGAGAGTGAAGAGAGGCGGCAGGATAGAAAATAGCTCCATTTTTTGAGCACATGCAGTGGCTATGTTGTCTATACTTCTATATGTATTTATATTACGTGAGAGATTTAATCGGGCAAAAGCGTAGTATACAGTGAAGAGTTTTGGTAAAGGAATTATTTCAGCCCGAAATTTTCACCTCGTAGAGTCAGGAGACACTCATGAAATCACATGCATTGTCCAGTCGCCGTTTGCTTCCAGCCCTGCTATGTATCATAGCTGTGCTGCTCGCAGCCTGCGGCGGTACGGCACCGGCTACCACCAATTCGAATACCAACAGTAGCAAAGCCTCAGATGACAAACAGATTTTAATCCAACCCATCACTGGTCGCGCGGACCTCAAAACCTTTGATCCAGCGCTGGCTGGCGATATCCCCTCCATCAATGCCATCACCAAGGTGCAATTGGTAATCATCTGGCATAGTTACATAGGGAATAGCATCGTATGGGAGAGCCTGTGCTTGCTGGTCTACCGAATTCATAATTCTACTCCTTCATTGGTGAATGAAGTTCATTCACCAATAGCCATCAATAATATTTAGAATGGATCTACAGGGGTACGCACGGGCGTCCGCTTGCGCGCACGCACATGCAGTACGCGGGCAATGACTCTAATGAATGAACTTCATTCATTAGAGATTACGCCGCATAGCGGAAAAGGTTGTAGTTTTTAGATACGAGCATTTAGCTATCTGCTGAGGATCGCTTCGGGCCTTCACGTAAAGAGGGGCCCAGGAACAGGCGCTCAACCATCTCAATAAGATAGTCATGGTAGAGTTCCTCACGCTCGCCATTTTCGACCGCGAAGCACTGATACATCACATTGTCGCCCAATAAACATAGCAGCCGTGAATACATCTCTGTATGAAACGGGGCCAGTTCGCCACGATCAATGGCGCGCTGAAAAATCTCGGCCAGTATCGTGCTGATGCGATCATTGGAATCTTTATGCTGCAACATCTCTTCTGAAGACTGCATATCGGTCTGCAAAAAAGTGATCAAGTTTCTCTGTTCGCGACTGACCCGAAAAATACCATCCACCAGCGCCCTTGGAATCTGGGCAAAAGGCAGGCTTTGTAGCTTTGGATCCAGAAACGATGCGGCAATCATCTCGCCCACGTCAACCGCCACGGCTGTATACACATCGCGCTTATTGCGAAAATAGAGGTAGACCGTACCAACCGCGGTATTCGCCTCCCTGGCGATATCGGCGATGGTGGTCTCCTCGTAGCCCCATAGGCATTAAGTTTAGGTCTGCTGACAAAAGAAAGCTCCTGAGCGGAAGATGAAGAAATCAAACATTTCATCAGCCGAGGAGCCCTATGACGACGAGTGTAACACAGTGTGAAGCCATGTTGAACCAGATCTTGAATGAGCGAGCGAACGTGCTGGCCAAAGAAACTGGCTTTGTCAAACGCGAGCGCAAACTGACAGGAGCCACGTTTGTGCAGGTGATGGCATTGGGCCATCTGCATCAGCCGGAAGCGAGCTTGGAACAATTGACGCAAGGTGCGCACATTTGCGGGGTACAGATCAGTGCATCGGGCCTGCACCAACGGTGCACCCAAGCAGCAGCGACCTTTCTGCAAGCAGTCCTCTGGGAG
Source organism: Dictyobacter halimunensis (assembly GCF_036245075.1). NCBI lineage: Bacteria > Bacillati > Chloroflexota > Ktedonobacteria > Ktedonobacterales > Dictyobacteraceae > Dictyobacter > Dictyobacter halimunensis. The sequence goes on along the minus strand of NZ_BSRI01000001.1, from coordinate 2,071,200 downwards.
TTGGTGCAGCAGGTGGTCACGGTCAAAGCGGTCCCCGTGGCCATGTTCAAGCGCTTTAAGCACGTGATTCTGGAAGATGCCTCGACCATCGTCCTGCCGGAAGAACTGGCGGATCTGTGGCCCGGATGCGGGGGAGGCAGTGCGACTACGACGGCACATACGGCTTCTGCTCTCAAGTTGCATGTGCGCTTGGACCTCAAACATGGCTGGCTCCTTGGTCCGTATCTGTCGGCTGGGCGCGTGCATGAACTGCATGGGCCACTGAGAGAGCAGATCGTGTCGGCTGGAAGTTTGTATGTGGCCGACCGCGGATATTGGAGTCTCGCTCGCTTGCGCGAGTTGTCCGAGCAGGGTGTGCGCTTTTGCCTGCATCCAAAGGCCAACACCGTGTTCTATGATCGGCAAGGCCACCGTATCGATCTGGAAACCGCTTTGCCTCGAACGTGTGGACAGATCAAGATTCTGTACGTGTCGCTGGGCAAACAGGAACCTCTGCCGGTGCGCTTGATCATGATGCGCGTGCCACCCGAGGTCGCCGAGCAGCGGCGTGAGCACCTGAAGAAGGAGGCTACCGACAAAGGGAAAATCGTGAGCGAGGTGCAGTGGAAGCTGGCCGAGTGGACCTTGATTGTCACCAATACTTCGGCCAGGCAGATCTCTGCCGAGCAGGCGCTCATCTTGCTGCGCCAACGCTGGCTGATCGAGTTGCTTTTCAAACTCTGGAAGAGTCATGGTCACCTTGACACCTGGCGCTCGGCTCTGCCCTGGCAGGCGTTGTGCGAACTGTACGCGAAATTGATTGCCGTAGTCATTCAACATTGGCTCCTCTTGTTTGGCTGCTGGCACGATCCCTGGCGCAGTTTGTTCAAAGCTGCTGCCGTCGTTCGCGCTCTCGCTTTAGATCTCTTGGAGGTGCTCTCTGGCACTCGTCACTTGCATCAGGTGATCCGCAAAGGGCGTGCCATGATGCAATCGGGCTGTCGGGTCCATCGTCGAGTAGCTGAACCCTGTCTGGCTCAGATCCTCCTTGAAGGACTCGACTGGGTCTTAACTTAATGCGTATGGGGCGGCTTTGTTTCCTCCCCATGACTGAAGTCAGGGGTCTCCACAAAACCGAGTTTTAAGATGAGGACAACTTATGCGGATTATTGCAATCATTATCGGCATACTACTTATTGTGGTGATTGCGCAAGATGGCTTTGAGACCGTGGTTCTGCCGAGGCGAGTAGCACGAAAGTTTCGTCTGGCCCGGCTCTTTTACAGCGCTACATGGCAGCTATGGTCGGCCCTGGCGCGCAAAATGCGTCCCAATGGCCGACGCGGCCAATATTTAAGTTATTACGGCCCGCTCTCCCTGCTGCTCCTGCTGGCGGTATGGGCCTCTGGCTTCGTCTTTAGCTTTGCTTTGCTACAATGGGGCCTGGCCTCGCCGCTCCACTCACCCGATACATCCATTTCCTTCGCAACCTATGTCTACATGAGCGGCACCACCTTTGTGACGCTCGGATTGGGAGATGTCATCCCCCTTTCCAGCATGGGTAGAGGGCTGGTCGCCATAGAAGCAGGATTTGGACTGGCCTTTCTGGCCTTGATTATCGGCTATCTTCCCGTTATCTATCAGGCTTTTTCGCGCCGCGAAACAAATATCACCCTGCTAGACGCGCGAGCGGGCTCCCCTCCAACGGCGCTGGAGCTGCTCAGGAGGCACTCTCACAGTCACTTTCCAGACGAGCTCCTCCAGTTTATGCGCGATTGGGAAAAATGGTGCGCCGAGCTGCTCGAAAGCCATATTTCATACCCGGTCCTGACCTACTACCGTTCGCAGCATGAACGCCAGTCCTGGTTAGCCGCCCTCACAACCGTACTGGATGCCGGCGCCCTGGCCCTGGTCGGCATTGAGCAGTTGCCGGTCAAACCGATGAAATTTACCTTTGCCATCGCGCGCCATGCCGCGGTCGACCTGGCGCAGACCTATGGCACACCACCAACCCGTGACGGCAAAAGGCTATCGTCAGAAGACTTCATTGCACTGCGCGAGCAGCTAGCCGAAGCGGGGCTGGTCTTCACGAATGAGGAGACAGCAGAGCGACGACTGGCGGAGATTCGCAGCACCTATGAACCGTTCCTCGTCTCCCTCTCCGAACATCTACTGATACCACTACCCGACTGGATCCAAAGGGGTGAGCGCGTTGACGACTGGCAGACCAGCGCCTGGGATCATTTCCTGCCCTCCACCCCTTCTACCATCGATCACGCTATGCGCGGAGATTAAGCAAAGAGCGAGGTCCTCCCATGATGGGGAGGACCTCGCTGGTATGCGCAATATAACCTAGTCCCAGCGCAATGTGGCCCCGGACTGATATTCAGTCACCCGGGTTTCAAAGAAGTTCTTTTCTTTGCTCAAATCAATGGTCTCACTCATCCAGGGAAAAGGATGGGGTGAATGATAGTGCACTGGCAGACCAATACGCTCCAGGCGACGATCGGCGATATGCTGTACATAGTGGCGGAACGCGTCCGGCTGCAGTCCCAGGATACCCTGCGGCAAACAATCCTGCGCGTAAGCGATCTCCAGTTCCACTGCTTCTTGAATCAAGGTCAGGATATGCCGCTGGAACACAGGGGTCCAGATCTCCGGCTGCTCAGCTTTGATACCATTGATCAAATCAATGCCGAAGTTCAGATGAATAGTCTCATCACGCAAGATATACTGGAACTGCTCGCCAATACCGGTCATTTTATTACGGCGATGAAACGAAAGGATCATAGCGAAGCCGCTATAGAAAAAGATGCCCTCCATAATGACATAGTAACCGATCAGATTCTGCAGAAAGGTCTGTGCCCCCTCTAGTGTCTCCGTTGAAAAACTGGGGTCCAGCAGCGCCGAGGTCAACTTCATCTCGAAACCATCTTTACGCGCGATCGCAGGGATAGTGTGATACATGGTAAAGATTTCGCGCTCATCGAGCCCCAGACTTTCAACTATATACAGAAAAGCATGCGAATGGACCGCCTCTTCAAAGGCCTGGCGCAGCAGGTATTGTCGACACTCGGCATTGGTCACATGCTTAAAGATTGCCAGTACCAGGTTATTGCCCACCAGGCTTTCAGCGGTCGCAAAAAAGCCAAGGTTGCGTATAATAACCAGGCGCTCAGCCTCGCTAAGGGACGCGCCACGCCAGATCTCAATATCCTTATTCATGGGAACCTCATTGGGCATCCAATGATTGGCGCAACCATTCAGATAGTGCTCCCAGGCCCAGTGATACTTCAGCGGCAACAGTTGATTCACGGTCACCTGGCGACCATTCAATAATCGCTTCTGCTCCACGGCTGATTCATCTTCAAACGAAATGCTCATACTTTAACCTCATTTCTGATTGCCAAATTACTGGCACGCCTCGCACTGATCATCGAGTGAGCAGGCAAACGGTTTAGCCGCGGATTCGCGAGTTACCTGAATGGTGCTAGAGGGGCTGCTGTTCTTCATCCAGCGTGGTTGAATGCCCCAGCGATTGACATCAATAGTTGATTTTTCAATCTGGGTCGCCGCCACCGTACGCAAATAGTAAGTGGTCTTTAACCCTTTGCGCCAGGCCAGGGTATAGATATCGTGTAGTTTCTTGCCGCCCGGCTCGACCAGATAGAGATTCAGCGACTGCCCCATATCGATCCATTTTTGCCGGCGGCTGGAGCACTCAATCAGCCAGGAAGCATCGATCTCGAACGCGGTCTGGTAGCGCAGTTTGAGCTCCACAGGCAACGGCGTCATCGCCGCCAGCGAGCCATCGTAATACTTCAGCATCTCCAGCAGATCAGCGTTCCACAGACCCGCCTGCTTCAGATCATTGACCAGGAACGTATTAATAGTGGTAAATTCACCAGAGAGATTGCTCTTGACGTACAAATTTTTGTATTCTGGCTCGATTGATTGACTAATGCCGACAATGGTAGAGATGGTAGCAGTGGGAGCGATAGCCAGCACGTTGCTATTGCGCATGCCATACCGCTGGATGGCAGTGCGCACAACCCACCAATCCAGACGCGTACTACGATCCATCTCAAGCGGCTCGCCACGCTCCTGCTCAAGCAGGGCAATGCTATCCAATGGCAGCAGGCCACGCTGCCATTTAGAGCCCTGATAACTGGCATAGCACCCACGCTCGGCCGCCAGTTCCGTAGAGGCCAGAATGGCATAGTAGGAGATAGCCTCCATACTATGATCGGCGAACTCGACCGCCTCGTGGCTGGCATAGCTCATACCCAGACGATAGAGAGCATCCTGAAAGCCCATCAACCCCAGGCCAATCGGACGATGGCGCAGATTGGCCTGGCGCGCCTCCGGCGTAGGATAATAGTTGATATCAATTACATTATCCAGCATACGCACCGCAGTCGAGATAGTTGAACGCAGTCGGGGCAGATCCAATTGATTACCGACAAGGTGGGCCGCCAGATTGAGCGAACCAAGGTTGCAGACAGCCGTCTCTTCTGCTGAAGTATTAAGCAAGATCTCGGTACAAAGATTGCTGCTATGAATCACCCCTGCATGATCCTGGGTCGAGCGCACATTGGCCGCGTCCTTCCACGTCAACCACGGATGACCTGTCTCAAACAGCCGGGTCAACATCTTACGCCACAGATCCAGTGCCGGCAGGCGTCTGAACTGCCTCACGCCGCCCTCATCCGCCAGCTGTTCATACTCCCGATAGCGCCGGGCGAACGCCTCTCCATAGAGATTGTGCAGGTCAGACACCTCATCAGGGCTAAACAGGGTCCAATTATCACCCTGTTGTACACGGCGCATAAACTCATCAGAGATCCAGCAGGCGGTATTCATATCGTGGGCGCGCCGCCGTTCATCACCGGTATTACGGCGCAGATCCAGAAAATCCTCGATATCCAGGTGCCAGTTCTCCAGATACGCGCAGACGGCCCCCTTACGCTTACCGCCCTGATTGACAGCGACCGCAGTATCGTTCGCCACCTTGAGAAACGGTATAATTCCCTGACTGGTGCCATTGGTACCTTTGATATGAGAACCTGATGCCCGTACATTTGTCCAATCATTTCCCAGTCCACCTGCCCATTTGGAAAGCAAAGCATTATCCTGAATACTCTTGAAGATATACCGCAGGTCATCCTGCACAGTGGTCAGATAGCAGGATGACAGTTGAGGATGAGAGGTACCAGCATTAAAGAGTGTAGGCGTAGCGGGCGTAAAATGAAACTGCGAGATCAGCTCATAAAACTCGATCGCCCGCGCCTCCTTGTGCTCTTCGCGCAGGGCCAGGCCCATCGCCACACGCATCCAGAGCAATTGAGGAAGCTCAAAGCGTCGGCCTTCGTACTGCAATAGATAGCGATCATACAACGTTTGCAGTCCAGGATAAGCAAAGAATAGATCGCGCTCAGGTCTGATCGCACCCGCAAGCCTGGGCAAGTCAAATTCAGCCAGGCGAGGATCGAGCAGATGTGTTTCAATGCCTCGTCGCACATAGGTTCCAAAATAATCGGCATAGAACGCAGAGGCATCACTCAGTCCCAATTGAGGGGATTCCTCAGGCTGGAGCGTATTGTAAAGGGAAAGCAGCAAAAAACGGGCCGCCACAAACGTATAGGCGGGCTCCAACTCGATACAGGCCCGCGCTGACATTACCAGCGCCTGCCACACCTCGTCTTGCGATGCTCCTGGATAGATGGTAGCCTGCACACTGGCAAGCAGTCGTACCTCATCCACATCGGGAGCGAGGTCGCGACATGCCTCGGTGATAAGCATGGGCACATCAAGAGTAATCGATGGCATATTCGGCGCCGAGAATGACTCGGAAAACCGGCTTGGAATCATAACACATACCTCCACAGACAACAAAAAACCTGTTCCCACGCGAGAACAGGCCGACAGGCAACAAGGCGAAAACTGTCTGACAGGTATGCAAACAAAGCAGACACAGGCCCCTGCTGGTCTTACCCTTTCACGCGAAGGGATCAATCCATAGCATCACAGGTGGGCATTCGGGCTTAGCGGATCACATATCCTCCGCCTTACCGTTGCGCGACAGCGCCGGAATCACACCGGACTTTCCCCATTGTACCCAGACCACGACAGCCTGGCCCTATGAGCTTTTCTGTATTTTATTGCGATAGTGCACAACATGTAGTAATTACAGATGCAACAATACCATATGTTGATTCAAAAAGTCAAGCAGGAGATTGACCAGACCAGAGCTTTACACATTTACTTCTTACCGCCATCAACGACAGAGAGGTAGAACCGCAGGAGCATAGCAGCAGCATCCTCAAAAAACTTTTCTTGAAAAAGGCTGCGAATTTTAGCATACTATTGAAGATATTCAAGATAGAAATGATTGTTAGAAAGTAAGTGGAGATGACCTTTAAATTCGTACCCATGACTGAACAGGATGTGCGTCTCATAGCTCAATGGCGTTATGAAGAACCATATGACATCTATAATATGGTGGATGCTGATGTCGATGATGCTCTGGCTGAAATGCTGGACCCGCGCAGCCCACACTACACGGTCAGGGATGAAGAAGAGCAATTGATCGGCTTTGCCAGCTTTGGCACCTCTGCCCTGGTCTGGTCGAGCACTACCCCAGCCATTTACGACGAGGATCAGAAGACGATCGCCATTGGTCTGGGGATGCGACCAGATTTGACCGGTCAGGGATTGGGGACGGCATTCGTGACGGCCATATTGGAATTCGCCAGAGAACGCTTTGCCCCGGAGCAGGTACGCCTCTTTGTACTGCCCTTTAATCAGCGGGCCATTCGCCTATACGAGAAGGTCGGCTTCAAGCGAAGTGGAAGCTATATACAGAAAAGCGAACGTTATGGCGAGCGAGAATTTATAGAGATGAGACGCAGCTTATAAAGCATTGGCGCGAACATAATATCGTGTGTTATGTTCGCGCCAATGCTTTATAAATTGATGAATTATACAGGATCTACAATGAGGTTGGTGGAATCCTCTGTGAGCGTATCACTTGCCAGCATATCTTCGGCGATCACGGTCTGTGTGGTGGACCGATCCACAGTGGCGCGAGCGGCCAGCACCATGAATACACCCATCAGCACAAACAGGCCTAAGATCACGCTATAAGCGCTGCGCAGACCCACCATGTCCCCCAGGCGTCCCAGCACTAGAGGAGCACAGAATATGGCCAATCCGCCACCAAGGGCGGAACGAGCACTGGCCAGGTCCGCGTACTGTGGAATGCGATTGGCCGAGGCGGAGAAGGTAAAAGGGAAGAGATTGCAGATGCCCAGGCCAGCCACGAACAATCCAACCACATGCAATGGAACCGATGGGCCAAGCCAGAACAGGGTAAAGCCCAGTATCGCCACGATCAGCACAGGCAGCAGCAACCTTTCGACGGCGATGCGCCGGGTCAGATGGCTCCCGATAAAGCGACCGATCACGGCGGCCAGGAAGAACAGGCTCATGAGGGTCGCGGCACTGGTACGCTCGATGCCGACCACGTTGGTCAGGTAGCCGGAGCCCCAGAAAGAGACGCTCCACTCGGCGGCCACACCCATCACCATCGCCAGCCAGTAGAGCCAGAAAGCGCCCGGCGCCTTCACACGTCCACCGGCCTCTTGCTTACGCGCGAACGCCCGCGCCTCCGGCACCGAAACCTTGAAAAAGCAGAGAGCCAGCAGCAGTACGATCACCATCGGCACAAAGAGCATACCGCGCCAGCCAGCACCCAGTAGTACCATGCCGCCCAGGCAGATCGGGGCCAGACCCGCCCCCAGGCTGGCGATCATATTGGCCTCGGTAATCGCTGTCGCCCGATGCTCAGCATGGTGATCGGACAAGGAGGCCTGGACCGTCACCATCAAAAAGGTGCCCAGCAGACCAATCACAAACATACCGAAAATACTGATCGCGGGATGGTGACTGAACATGAGCAACAAGGCACCAACCAGTAGGCCAGAGGCACCACCCCAAAGCGTTAATCGACGGCCCCAGCGGCCGGAAACGCGGTCCGCCAGCAGACCGGCCACGATCATGCCAAGCGCGATACCACTCATATGCAGGCTATCAATGGTATAGTTGAGGTGCATCTCCGCATGCAAAAATGGGACCAGCGAGCCAGGCGAGGCCTGTAAATAGCAGAAACTTGCCAGCAAGGCATAAGCCAGCACGGTAAAGCGATCGCGCACAAACGGCTGTCGCCACGTAGATACAGTGGTATTTTTCATATCTCTCTTTTGCTGCTTCAGACAAGTAGGAGATGGAGAGAAGGGATAAGTACGAGCAATTCACTGCAGAAGAAGGGGCATCCATTGCACCTTAATGGTCTATATCCTCAGAGCTATCTTCCAATTCCACTTTTAGGCGATTTAAAGAATGGCGCGACGCCAGGCTTTAACTATGCTCATCGCGCAGACATTTCTATACAAAAAAAATAAAAATTTAGAGAGCTTTTTATATCGCTCACATCCATAGACGGTTTACAGAAAGAGATAGTCACCAGTTCTGGCTCAGTTTTTTGTGTTATGGGTGATCGGGAAGCAATTCGGCGGTTTGAGCCGTTTTCAACTGACGTAAGGCGGAGATGACAGCCATGCGCATAACAGGCTCCGGATCAGTGCGATATCTGCTAAGCCTGTCGATGGCACGGGTATCGCCAAGTTGTCCTAAAGCGACGACGGCGCGCCAGCGGAGCTCATTGGCATCGCCCGCCACAAAATCTGTAACAAAGTTGAGCAGGAAAGGGGTAGCGCTTTTATCACCTAAATGGCCGAGGGTTTCGATAGAGGCCGCGCGCACCTCTTCTTCTTCCAACGAATTCTGCAGCAGAGCGATCAGCGGCCTCACCGCCTGCGTAGCGCCCAGACGATCCAGGGCCCCAATAATAAAGACGCGCCGATAAGGTATGCGGTCCTGTTGCAACAGCGAACATAAGGGCTCAATAGCGCGCCGATCGCCGAGTAGCCCCAGGGATTTGATCGCGCCGCTGCGCGTCTCGAAGTCTGGATCAGTAAGCGCGTCAATCAAGGGGAGGACAGCGCGCTGATCACTCAGGTCGCCCAGGGCACAGGCAGCGGCGCGGCGGATCAAGGGCTCATCATCATACAGAAGGTTGAGCAAGGGTTCAACCGCGCGAATATCACCAAAGCTGCCCAGGGAGAGCGCGATCACGGCACGCGTCTGCTCGTCCTTTCGCTCAAGCGCATCGATCAATGGCTCAACCGCGCGCGCATCGTTCAACTTCCGCAATGCGAACACAATACTCGAGACAACGTTTACATCCATCTTATTACCTTTGTGTTCATTTGGAGCTGAAAGGACAGCAATGAGCGGCTCAACCACCTCCTCCCTACCGTCTAGTTCTCCAAGAGCATTGGCTGCTTCATGACGTACGACAGGGCTTCTGTCGGTCGTTACAGCCAGCAGCAAAGGTTCGATAGCTCGTCTGTCTTTCAGAATTCCCAGGGCTCTCGCCATCGTTGCCCGAATGGTTGCGTTGCCTTCAGCGGCAAAGGCGGCGATGAGCGGCTCTACAATTTGATCGGCATCCAATGCCATGCTGTAATAGACGGCTGTCTCCCGTATAGAGTCAGTCGTATGTTTCAATTCTAAAATGGTTTTTTCCACGCCGGAAAGAAATGCGCTTTTATTCATACACCACCCCTTATTTTTATATATATTGCCTCACCTCCCTCTAGTTTACTTGAAAACCGTGCCTTTTTGTCTCAAAATCTCATAAAGAATTAAGAAAAAAAATTAAATACGGGGAAAGATCGTCCGGCAGCGTCGGACGATCTTTCCCCGTATTTAATTGAATCTAACAAGACACTAGCGCCAGATGTCGGTGATGGAGGGAACGGTGGCGCTCTGGTTGATGGCGGGGAAGTTTGTACATATCTTCCAGCGTGCGCAGCAGGTGGTAGTGATTCACATTTTCAGAGTAGCGGCCAGTTTTGACCATTGAGCCACTAACGATGGTCGGGATCTGATTGACATCGGAGCCATCATCTTCATCCCAGGTGACAATCAGCAGGCTATTATGGGTGTTGGCCCAGCGGGCATAGGGATCCAGATTATTTTTGAGCCATATGTCGCCATCCGCAACCGAGGCGGAATGCATATCATGGATCTGGTTGGGAATAACAAAGGAAACGGTAGGAAGCTTGCTGTAGTCGGTGGGAAACCGGGTGTACGGCAGATTGCTGCCGGTGGGGACATTGGTAAAGTTGGTCCAGGGATTGTGCTTGCGCGCGTACAGGGCATTGTTGTAACTGGGGGCGGCGCACCCCGTATAGCCCACCGAGGGCATATCCTCCGAATAGCCCGCAAAACTGAGATGAGCGCTGAGCAGCGCGCGGCCCAGGTTGGGTCCCGAAAATGTATTGGGGCAGGCATCACTGCTCACGTCCTGCGTTGAACCCGAGTACAGCGCCAGGTAATTCGGCTGGCTCGGATGGGTTTCAGCATGGAAGTTGGTAAAGACGGCCCCACTGCGGGCCAGGGAATTAATATAAGGAGCCTCGGAAGAACCAATGATATCCGAATAGCTATGATTTTCTTCAATAACAACCACCACGTGATCTGGATGCGGAAGTCTCGTCTGGGCGATTACGGCCTGCGGCACCGTCTCACCCGGTTTCGAGAGGGCACAACTGGTCCATAGCACACCAGCCACCAGCATAACCGCACATAGCAACACAATAGTGATAATACGCGTTTTCATCCTTAACCTCCTGATCCAACAACCACTAACAATTTTTTTATTCTTTTTTTGCATTATAACAAAAAAACATCTCTACATTCAAAATGAACCTTACTTTCGCCTTATTGGGATACGTGAGCGCCTCCGCACAGGCGTCCGCTACGCGGCCGCACTGGTTTTTTAAGTTGGTGCATGGGGGCGCGATTGCGCCCCCATGCACCAACTTAAGGGGTGCAGGGTTCTCCCGCTTTGAGAGCGCAGAGAGGCTACTCTCTGCTTAAGTTAGTGCGGATGGGGGCGCGATTGCGCCCCCATGCATCACCATAAAACTGACTTCTGAGCATCGCTGGTGTGAAAACTCATGCAGGCCACAGGCGATGATCGTGGGAGTAAGACACTCTCATACAACCGTAGAGCACCGCTGGTACACCACCATAAAAAGTGATTCTAGCGGAGGGAGTGCTCTTTTGACTCATCGGCGACTTCGGAGGAAGCAATGGTGTGCGCGATGCGCTTCTTAACGAAGATAACGGCGGCAACAGTAATGATAATCGCGATAGCAAAGCCCACCCAGCCTACCGTTCTGGCCATCGACTCCACCTGGTCAAAATGTTCGTGAAAATAATGGCCGGCGATGTATCCGAGCAAGCCAACGTAGGTAGCCCAGATCACACCTCCCAGGCCATTATAAACCAGGAATGTACGCCACTCCATCCGATTGACGCCGGCCAGAAAGGCGGAGAAGATACGCAAGATAGAAATAAAGCGCCCAAAGAAAACCGTCTTGGCCCCATGACGCTGAAAGAAGCGCTCCGCGTAGTCCAGGTGATTGAGCTTGATAAAAAAGTAGCGACCAAAACGGCTCACAAAGGTACGGCCACCAGTGCGGCCAACATAGTAGCCGATATTGTCGCCCATAATCGCGCCGAAGGCCGCGCAGGCAATAACGATTGGAATCTGCAATCGACTATCGGTAGCGGCATAAAAAGAGGCCAGCAGCAGCATAGTTTCGCCCGGTATCGGGATGCCGATGCACTCAATCATAATAAATAAAGCAATGGCAGGATACCCAATCACGTGTAAAGCGTCTTGCAATGCCTGTAGCGAAATCAACGATGCCAGCAACATCCTCATCAACTCCTTATAAATAGCGCCAATAACCCGTGCTTTTGACACAGCCTCCAGGCATCAGCAGGTAAAGTCACAGTACTTTGTACCTATTTAATCACAAAAGCGACCATATTTTTGCGCATATATCTTTAAAACGCAGAGAAAATTCTCTTTTTCTATTCATTTACGACTTGTTCACCCATAAGGTTGTCGCCAGATGGGACCCCTACTAGTCCTTTATACTGGCATTCCTATCGAACCCCTAACGATATGATATGCTAATTACGCATAGATTATGCACATACATTAAAGGGGAATCTAATTCTATGTCGATACGCCAACCAGTTCGCTATCACGTGCGTGGCGGCCAACGCCTTGAAGGAACGGTTATTATACAGGGGGCTAAAAATGCCGCATTACCAATTATTGCCGCCTCTCTGCTCGCGAAAAGAGGGCAGACCATCTTACATAACGTGCCGTTGATCAACGATGTATATGTAGCCATCGAGATTGCTCGCGCGCTAGGCGCGAAAATAAAATTGCATGAAGAAGAGCAGGTGATGGTCATTGATGCGTCAAACATCACCACCAGTAACCTTTCACCCGAGCTTACCAACCTGATCCGGGGCTCGGTCCTGTTCCTGCCACCTGTCATGATGCGCACGGGCCAGGTAAGCATCGAGAAGGTGGGAGGCTGTAACCTGGGCAAGCGCAGCCTGGATTTCCATTATCGTGGTTTTGTACGCCTGGGAGCTGAAGTGGTCGAGGATGAGCGCGCCATTTCTGTACGCATGGAGAAACCAAAGGGCGCCTACCTTTACCTGGACACGCCCAGCCACACAGGTACAGAGAACTTGATGACGGCTGCATGTCTGGCAGAGGGAACGACCATTATCGAAAACGCCGCTCTGGAGCCAGAGATCGCCAACGTGGCCAATTTCCTGAATCTGATGGGAGCAAAAATCTCGGGAGTTGGCACGGGCGTCATCCAGATTGAAGGGGTCAAAGAGCTTTCAGCTGTCGAATATACCATCATGCCCGATCGCATCGATGCCGGAACCATGGCCATCCTGGCGGCCGCCACGCAGGGTGATGTAGCTCTGATCGGAGCCAACCTGCGCCACTTTGCGGTCGTACGCGCCAAGCTGGAGCAGATGGGGGTAGAGTTGCAGGAAGATGGTCCGGTCATTCGGGTGCAGCGCCGTGGCGCCCTGCGTCCCGTCAACGTGATTACCTGGCCGTTCCCGGGCTACCCGACCGATCTGCAATCGCCGCTTATGGCCCTGGCCTGTATGGCCTCAGGAACCTCCTACATTCGTGAGACGCTGTTTGACCAGCGCTTCGGCGTGGCCAATGACCTCAACAACATGGGTGCGAATATCAAGCTCGAAGATGGCTCGGCCGTCATCGCGGGTCCCACGCCATTAACCGGTACCACCGTATGGGCACATGACCTGCGCGCCGGTAGCGCACTGATCATCGCTGGCTCGGTGGCGGAAGGAGAAACCATCATCGATAACGCCCAGATGATCGAGCGCGGCTACAGCTCAATTATTCGCCGCCTGACACGACTGGGTCTGCACATTGAAGAAGAGCGTCTGGAAGCGCCTGCCCTCCAGGAATCCCTTTAATACCGCGATCAAAAAGCGACCTCTGCGATATTTTACCATGTTTTGCTATGTATAATGCAGAGGTCGCTTTTTGATCACATGGCCGTCTCTCAATCCATGCATACATAGTGGCTGCGCGATGCCAGGCAACTCATTTAAAGATGCATCACTACTTTGAGCGCACCTTCATCCCAACGCATAGGCCACAGATACTACCATCCTCGTCGGACACAAAAAAGAGGCCATTTAAAGCTTTAACCGCGTCTTGAGCATGCAACGAACTATCCCGCATGCCCGCCCAGGCCGGTGCATCGCTGGCGGGAAACGATTCTTCGGAAGCCTCGGTCACCGTATCCTCATCCCCGGCAACCGTATTGTATGTACCCGCGTGCTGGGTACCCAGGTCCGGAACGTCTACAGGCTTGCGGCTATGTCGCACGCGACCGACGACCCAGTGTCCACCCAGGAATATCTCCAGCGCCTGCCCATTCACAATATCGGGGCCCGCAGCCGAACCAAGCGCATAACAGCCCGGATTAGTGCTCGCAAACAAGATTCCCTCAGCCATACAGGTTGTCCTTTCCCCCTCGCTAGTGCTGCCTGCCCACCAGCGGATGCCGACTATTCTGGTCCTACGACAGGCGCAACCATATTTAACAAAACATCAATTCTCCTTCTTACACGAATTCCTAGCAAAACAAGGGGACAAGCCACCAACCCGGTGGATCAGGAACCAGACAACCATCGCCTGGCTCCTGATCTAAATTACTGGAGACTAACAATCGCGCAATTCAGGACTTTGATTGAGAATCTGGCTGCGCGGCGTGATGAACTCTGTGTATTCCTCTCCCAGGGCTTCTCGGGGGAAGAGCGCCACGCGATGGCAGTTTTGAAACGCGAGCTTCACCCCGTAGTGCTGCTCTATAGCGTTGCGCATAGAGTCGCTGGCGAGCAGGCGCAAAAGTTGCCCCCGCGCCTGCTCGCTGGGTGGTGGCACCTGGTTATCGACGAAAGCGGCTCCTCCCTGCTGCAGACGCATGGCCAGCTGTGCCACCAGTTCCCAGGCATAGGGGAGCGACTCTTTGATGCACTGAAGGAAATCGCTGGCCCGTATCTCGCCGGCCTCAGCCTGCTCAAGCAGTGTGGATGGTACATTGAGCGACATATCTAAATCCTTTCTTTTAAGCCGGGGCAAGCCCGGCACCTACGCAAATGGCTCGTTACGATCATGACAAGCATCATGTCATTTAACGATGCTAATGATACTATGTCTTAATTATAATTATGATGCCAAAACAGAAATAAAGCGTGTGGCGACGCTGTTTTGAAGAGATGGACAGAGGATGATATGAGATTACGCAACGTTAATGAGAATATATCTCATTGACAAAAAATCCCCGCTTATGGTATCCTCTCAGCATATAGAGATTGTGTATCATTAATAATGATACCTGGTACTGGTAAATAGTATTGATAGTGCCCACGATGGAGCATTTATTTTATGATTATCAAACGTAGCAAGGCTGCGGGTTTGATTGTGGCGCTGGTGGGGTTATTTTTGCTGAGCGCCTGCAGCAATCCAGCTACTGGCAATACAGGGGGACAGACGAGCAACGGGACGATTCCTGTGGTGGCGGCCGAAAATTTTTATGGGGATATCGTCAGCCAGATTGGCGGCAAGCATGTCAGTGTAACAAGTATATTATCAGATCCCAATGTAGATCCGCATACGTATGAGAGCAATGTCAATCAGGTAAAAGCTGTTGCTAAAGCCAGGTTGATCGTGGCCAATGGCGGTGGGTATGACGATTGGATGGACAAGCTCATATCCAGCACACCAGATGAGAGTCGCCGGGTACTCAAAGGCTTTGACCTGGCCACGGTAAAGCTGCCCGACAACGAGCACATCTGGTATAGTTCAGCCAACGCCAGAACCATTGCCACCGCCATCGCCGATAATCTAAAGGCGATCGACGCCCACCACGCGGCCGAGTACGAGGCCAATCTTCAACGCTTCAAAAGTGAGAGCATGAAGATCGATCAGAAGCTAGCGACCATTAAAGCGAAATACGCTGGGACGCCAATTGGTTTAACCGAGACCATCTTTCTCTATCAAACCGGCCCGATGGGTCTCAACGTGCTGACACCCACCGAGTTCCAAAAAGCGATGGCCGAGAACAATGATCCCCCGGCTAATACGGTGATTACCGCTGAAAATCAGATCACCAGGCGTCAGATCAAAGTGCTTATCTATAACCAACAGGCCCAATCGACTATCACCAGCAGGCTACAGAGTGAGGCGCAGGCACAGCACATCCCTACGATGGCCGTAACCGAAACAATGCCGGGCAATCAAACGTATCAGAGCTGGATGATAGGACAGCTAAATACACTGGAACAAAGTCTGGGCCAGCGCCAATAATGGATGATGAAAAAATGGGTAGAAATGAATGTGAATAATACTATTGTGGAACGGGGAACCCCGATAATTTCACTGGAGAACGTGCGCATCCAATTGGGGAAGCGTACGATCCAGGAAAATATCAACCTGTCCATCAATGCGGGCGAGTTTGTCGCCATCCTGGGTCCAAACGGAGCGGGCAAGAGCACCCTGCTCAAGCTGCTACTGGGTTTAATCAAGGCGGAAGCGGGCACGGTTCGGATCATGGGACGGCCGCCGCGCCGGGGAAATACAGATATCGGCTATGCGCCACAGCACCGGGTACTGGAAGCGGACCTGGCGCTGCGCGCCCGCGACGTCGTCGGCTTTGGGCTCGACGGTCATCGTTGGGGTCCCGGCTGGCCCAGCCGCAAGCGCACCGCGACCATCGAAAAGGCGCTGCAAGAGGTTGACGCCCTGCATTTCGCCGACGCCCCGGTGGGACAGCTCTCGGGCGGCGAGCAGCAGCGGCTCCTGATCGCGCAGGCGCTCCTAACCAATCCGCGTCTGTTGCTGCTCGATGAGCCGCTCTCTAACCTGGACATCGCGCGCGGACAGGAGATCGTCACCCTGGTCAATAACCTCTGCCGCGCACGCAACGTGGCGGTCCTGCTAGTCGCGCATGACGTCAATCCATTGCTGCATGTGGTGGACAAGGTTATCTATGTGGCGAACCAGCATTGCACCATCGGAACGCCGGAGGAAGTTATTACCAGTGAAACCCTGACACGCCTCTATGGATCACCGGTAGAAGTAGTCAGAGCGCTCGGGCGAGTGTTTGTAGTTGGAGCGGAGATATAAATGCTGTATTCCATCATGGACTCCCTACAATACGAATTCGTGCGCAACGCTCTGCTTGCCGGCTCATGCATTGCGATCGTAGCAGCCATCACGGGCTACTTCTTGATCGCGCGCGGCCTGACCTTCGCCGGTCACGCGCTACCGAATATTGGCTTCGGGGGCGCCGCCGGAGCGGTTTTACTCGGGCTCAGTCCGGTCTATGGTCTGTTCGCCTTTACCATCGGCGCGGGCATCATCATCGGATTGCTGGGCAAAGAGGTACGCGAGCGGGATATCTCCATTGGCATCATCATGACCAGCGCCCTCGGGCTGGGGCTGATGTTTCTCTCGCTCTACTCGGGCTATGCTGAACGAGTTTACAGCGTGCTATTTGGCACCATCCTCGGCATCAGTGTAAACGACGTGTGGACCATGATGATCACCTGTCTACTGACCATCATCGCCATCATCGCCCTGTATCGCCCGCTCTTATTTAGCTCGTTTGATCCAATGGTGGCGCAGGCCCGTGGCGTTCCCATTCGCGGCATCGCCGTCCTCTTCCTGGTCCTGGTCGCCATGGCGGTCTCGATCGCCATCCAGATCGTCGGCGCGCTCCTGATATTTACCATGCTGGTTGGACCTGCCGCGACCGCCATCCGCATCGCCCAGCGTCCGATCACAGCCATCATGATCGCGATTGGACTCGGGCTGCTCTATATGTGGGCGGGTATCTTCCTGTCGGTCGCCAACGGGCTCTGGCCGGCCAGTTTCTTTATCGCCACCATCTCATTTGCTGTCTATCTGCCCGTGCGCGTTTTATCGCCACGCTGGCTGGGGAAGCGCGGTCGTCGCGAACGACCGCCAGTTGATCAATCAATCAAGGCACCGGAAACAGAATATGCTAGAACTTTTTAATTACGAAATCGTCCAGAACGCATTTGGCGCTGGAACCATTGTAGCGATCATCGCTGCCTGCATCGGCTATTTTGTTGTGCTGCGCTCACAGACGTTTGCCAGTGAAGCGCTCTCTGATATCGGGTTTGCCGGGGCCACCGGAGCCATCATCTTCGGCTTCAGCTCGCTGATCGGCATGCTCGTCTTCTCCATGCTATCCGCACTCGGCATGGGTGCGCTGGGAGAACGTATCCGAGGACGCGATGTTGAGATCGGGATGGTGCTCTCGTTCGCCCTGGGCCTGGGCGTGCTCTTCCTGAGCATCTACACCCAGACCGGCAGCGCGGGCGTCAACTCGGGTGTGGGCATCCTCTTCGGCTCGATTCTGAGCGTCAGACGCTCGGATGTCTTGATAGCGCTGGGCTGTGGGATCTGCTTATTAATTTTGTTGATGGTCCTGTATCGTCCACTCCTCTTCGCATCCATCGATCCAGAGGTAGCACAGACGCGAGGCGTGCCGGTACGCACCCTCTCGATCATCTTCCTGCTCATGCTCTCGGTCACGGTCTCCATCTCCATCCTGGTTGTGGGGGTCCTGCTGATCATCGCGCTGCTGATCGCGCCCGCCGCCACCGCGCTCCGCCTGACCCATCAGCCGCGTCACTCGCTGATCCTATCCATCATCCTCAGCCTGGCCTGTACCTGGAGTGGGCTCATACTGGCCTTCACGGGTAGCTTCGGCAAGCAGTTGCCGGTAGGCTTCTATATCTCAGCCATAGCCGCGGCATTCTACTTTATCTCGATCATCATCAGTCGCCTGGGGATTGTTCATACACCTCAACGCGTGGAAAAATTTGTTCGCTGTACCGATTGTAAAGAGCGAATGCAGCCAGATTATCAATAAGTATCAACACAATAGATAAAGAGTAGTTAGCTTATGGCTGTTGTGGTAAACTATAATAACCACAAACATACTTGCGGCGTTGCAAACGGGGAACATCATTAGAAACTGATGGTGTATGGAGGAAGCAAGATAACAGCACAAGAGCGCAGATATTAAACGGAGAAGTGCAATGTCAAAGGAGATAACGGATAAAATCTATACAGCGTTTGACGAGATGAGTCAGCGCAACACCCGTCCACGCCGGATCATCGCTGAGCGGCTCGTCCAACTAGCCAACTCGGGACACGACTTCACCACCGATGATCTCTGGCAAGAACTGCGTGCCATCGAGCCAAAGATTGGTCGCGCCACCGTCTTTCGCTCGATTGAAAAGCTGGTCGACAAAGAGTTGCTCGACCGCATCGAGTTCGCCGATGGTACGCATCACTACCGGGTCTGCGGAGGGAGCCACCACCATCACCTGACCTGCACCCAATGTCACCGAGTGGTCGAAGTTGACCTCTGCCTCCCTCCCGAACAACTCAACGCCATTGGTAATCAGACCAACTTTGAAATCGAGGGGCATTCCCTCTCCCTCTTTGGGCGCTGCGAGGCCTGCCGCTCCTGATAGGCTGGATCGTAGCAAAACAAGAAATTGGATAACAGCAGAGTCCACCTTTGCTATTGTCAGGCGTAACAATTACTAAAGGCTCAATTTATGGATTGAGCCGCTCGCTAGCTCGATATGCCATCCCCATCGGGCATACTTCCAGGTGCTTACCACAATGTGATCAGTGGCTCCAGACAGACCAGGGGTTTGTTTTTTGTGCTCGCAAACAGGGCCGGGCGCGAGGAAAGGAACGCAGTGAACATGAAGTACCACGACAGGTCACGCCAGGCAATTAAGATAGCTGGCAAGCTCGCTCGGGTCAGGAAAATAGCTATCCTACAGGCCAGTGCACCAGGAGACTTCATCTTCACGCTGCCAGCGTTGGAAGCGTTACGCCATACTTATCCCAGGGCCGAATTCGTCCTGCTCGGCCAGGAATGGCACGCCACATTTTTGCATGGTCGCCCCTCACCGATCGACCGGGTCGTGGTTGTGCCAGACTACTGTGGCGCGCACGAGACAGATCTTAGTGATCAAGAAGTGAACGAGCTGACATGTTTTTTTGCACGCATGCAGGCGGAGCGCTTCGACCTGGCCCTACAGATGCAGCGTGGTGGTCGAGACGTCAGCACCTTCCTGCTCAGGCTACAAGCTCGCGTTAGCGCCGGCTACGCCACATCCGATGGCCCTCAACTGGATCGCAGTCTTCTATACACACCATTTCAGCATGAGATTCTGCGCTGGCAGGAGGTCGCCACTCTGGTGGGAGTTGCCAAAGAGGCCTGCACACAACCTGAGCTGGTCGTGATAGCAAAAGACCTGGAAGAATCACTGCGAGTGGTAGCGGCAGATCCACGCCCCCTGGTAGTGCTCCATCCGGGTAGCGACGACCCACGTTGTCGCTGGCCCGGTCAGCACTTCGCCGCCGTAGGAGACGCCCTGGCCCGTGAAGGAATGCGCATTGCAATCACGGGCAGCGAGCAGGAAGTCGACCTCGCCACCGGTGTCGCGCGGCAAATGAGGGCTCCTGCACTAAACGTAGCGGGAAAGCTGTCATACGCCGGTCTCTGCGGCCTGCTCTCCCGCTGTCGCCTCGTCATCGCCAATGATGCCGCCATCCAACAACTGGCCAGTTGTGTAGGGACAGCCACCATTGGCCTCTACTGGTGCGTCAACATGCTCTCCAGCGGACCACTCAATCGTCAGCGCCACCTCCCCTTTATCTCATGGCAACTTCACTGCCCCACATGCGATCACAACCAACTCTATGGGCACTGTGGCCACCTGGCCTCGCTAATTACAGATATCAGCAGCGACGAGGTAATCAGCAGCGCCAGGGAATTGCTCCGGGCCTGAGCAGTCTATGGGCGCGAGCATATTTTTTCAACAAGAAATTATCAAATTATGGGTATATAATTCTTGCAGGTGGATAAATCTAGAAAGGATGATTCTCAGTAGCAATGCAAGAGCCATTGCCTATACATAACAATACCGGGGACGCTGAATTTATGGCGCAGGCACTTGCCCGCGCCCGTTCGGTTATCGGCCGCACCAGTCCTCGTCCCCCCGTGGGGGCGGTGGTCGTGCGGGATGGCGCTGTAGTCGGCGTGGGCGCGACCGATCCGCCCTATGGTCCACACGCGGAAGTGAACGCGCTCCGGCAGGCTGGTGAGCTGTCCGGAGGGGCGGATCTGTATGTGACGCTTGAGCCATGTTGCGTAACGATCCATACCCCTCCCTGCACACGCGCCATTCTGGAGGCCGGCATACGCCGCGTTGTAGTGGCGACGCTCGACCCCAATCCCCTGGTCGCTGGACGTGGCGTGGCGCAACTGCGCGAGGCCGGAGTAGAGATAACTGTTGGTCCCGGATCGGCTGAAGCGCAGGAAATTATACGCCCGTTCTCGACCTTTATCACCCGGCATCGCCCCCATTTTAGCGCCAAGTGGGCGATGACCCTTGACGGTAAGATCGCGACCTATACCGGCGACGCGTATTGGATCAGTAATGAAGCATCCCGCGTCTGGGTCCATAACTTCCGCGAGGAGGTCGATGCGATTATCATCGGTAGTGCGACGGCGCGCCTCGACGATCCACAATTAACCGTGCGGCTTGAGCCGCATCAACACTGGTATCCCCGCACCAATCGCCCCGGTGGACCACTGCGGGTGGTCGTTTCCACTCATGGTGATCTTCCGGCGCATCTCAAGCTGCTACAACCAGCACTTGCCAACGGTACCTGCATCATCGTTGGAGAGGGCGCTCCCCCTGAGAACATCGATCGCCTGCGCGCCAGCGGCGCCGAGGTCATGCGCGCCGAAGTGAATCAGGAGGGCCTCATCGATATGCAGACGCTCAGTTCGCTGCTGGAGGAAAAGGGTCTCATGCATGTGCTGATTGAAGGCGGGAGCCAGCTCTTAGGCCGGGCCTTTGATCAACGCCTGATCGATCAGGTGGCCGCTTTTATCGCTCCACGCCTGATCGGTGGTCACGGTGCTCCGTCCCCCATCGGAGGCATGGGCCTCTCCACAATGAAGCACGCCCTTACATTAGCCAATCAACGCTCTCAAATTATTGATGGGGACATCCTGATTCAGGGGCTGATTGTGTATAAAGAATGTGTTTGACTTCCGTCATGTTGGTGGCACATGAGCGCCCCCGCACGCGCGTCCGCTGCGCGGCCGCAATTGTTTTTTGTGCTGGTGCATGGGGTGGCGTGCGCGGCCGCGCACGCCACCCCATGCACCAGCACAAAAAGGACTTGTGAGCATCTCATACACCAGCATACAAAAGCAGGCCGTAATTTCGGGGGGTTCGTGCGTACTTATAGAGTAGGAAGCAGCTTGCATAAACATGCAGGTTAGTAAGAGAAAAGGCAGTATCAATGGCCAGCAAGTACGTACCTTTCTCCTAGTATCAAAGAGATAAAGTTACATACATATAAAACCAGTCGTTCCAAGTCGTTAGGAAAAAATATTTTTAAGCCTATAAATCGATCTTGAGAGTTGTTTAAATTATGAATTCAATACAATTTGATCAGATCTGCTGGTTATTGCTCGCCTTTCTACTCTGCTTCGCGGGCAGCCTGCTCTTATGCGGCCTGGCCCGCAAGCTCTTCCCCACGTTTCGCAGTGGTGAGCATAAGCCGGGCACGCATCGCACAGACATGCCGACGAGCAGTGGACGCGCCATTAAAACAGTCGAGCTCCCGCTGGTCGGTGGGCCGGCCTTCACCATAGCCATTGTCGGCAGCGGTATCAGCGCCGGTTACATTTTACATTTAAATCAAAATCAATGGAACCTTCTCTTGATCGCTTTAGGGGCAACCATCGGCTACGCTATGGTTGGCTTTCTGGATGACTGGCGTAAAGTCTATAGTAATCAAGGTTTATCCGAATCGGCGAAATTTGCCGGCGTCTTCCTGGTCTCGGTGGCCGCGGCCGTTTGCTACTTCTTCCTGTTTTCGGCGGGACAAGAATCCTACAGCCTGTGGAAAGATTTGCCGATTCTGGGACGGCTGATCTGTAGCAGTTCGGTCGCAATCGACCAGCCCTGCCGGGTCGTTTTCCCACAGCTGGCCTACTTTGGCTGGTTTATCTTCCTGGTCCTGCTGGTAGGCTTCACCGGCACGGCAACCGCCGTATCGGTCGATTTCAGCGATGGCTTTGATGGGCTTTCCGGTGGGCTGGTGGTCAGCGCCGCCATCGCGCTAGCCCTGGCCATTACCGGTCGTTTAAGTGATCTGGGGACGCATCCTGAGGGTATCGTACTGGAGCTACTGGCCCTGGTCTGCGCAGGAGGGGTGCTGGGATTCCTGCCCTGGTGCTGGCCCTCGTCGTGGGCGGCCAGGCGTAGCGGCATTGTCAAGCGGCGCGCACGCATCATCATGGGAGATAGTGGAGCGCTGGCGCTGGGCGGCCTGCTGGCCATCATCGCCCTCTTCTCGCGCAACGAAATCCTGCTGCTCACCACCATTGGAGGAGTCTTCGTACTGGAGGCTCTCTCAGTCATCGTCTCCACCCGCGTCCTCACACCATTCTACCGTCGCCGCTTAAGGATTCTGCGCTTCGAGAATAAAAAGGAATTCGTCCCGCACACCGAGTTTCCGCTGCCATTCCTGGCCGCGCCCCTGCACCATCACTTCGATCTGCTAGGATGGGACAGAAAGCGGCTCGTCTACTGTGCATGGACGCTGGGAGCCATCTTCGCGGGACTGAGCGTGCTGATTTCGGTCGATACCATCAGCTGGCAGCGCTACCTGGCCCGCTTTCTGGGCTTCGTTCTGATGGGGGTTATCTGGTCCAGCGGCACCTGGTCCAAGTGCTACTTTGTCGGCAAACAATCGATAGCTGGACGCAACCGGCACCGCCGCCTGGCCCTGTACTATGGCTATCCCTTGAGCATCATGGGCATCAACCTTTATCATCACGTTGAGAGCATCGAAGCCAGTGAAGATGTAATCGAGACACCGGCCGAAGAGCTGGCCCTATGGCAGCGCATGACGATCTTTGATGCGCGCGCCATGCTCGGGCTCTATTGCTATCGCGCGGGCTACTATCCAGCCGCCATGGCCCAATGGAGCCGCATCCCTGAACGCAACCGCAAACTACGGCCTGAAATCGTTATCCTCTTGAATGAGGTCGATAATCGCCTGGCACTGGAAAAGCAGGAGACCCAGCCGATGCGTCGCGATCAGCTACGGGCCAGGATCGAAGAGAACAAACAGCCCATCTTTACCGGGAACTTACCGCCAGCTGATATGCCCAATCCATATGAGCCCATCAGCGAAGAAGAGATGAGTACCGGAAACATCGACGCACCATGGAAAACCCTGGTGCCGGATAATAAAGCGGAACGCGATCAAGGCTGATAAGATCAAAAGCCGCGGGCGCTTCCTTGCTTCCCGCTTGAGTATAGAGGAGTTATTCATGTTATCGGCACTGCCAGGTGATGGTGATGGTGATAGCATTGTGTGGGCCCTGAATGGTGAAACGCGCGCGCTGGCTGGTCTGACCGCCGTTCCCGAAGCCGCAGCGCAAAGCCACGTTAGCATTCACCATCTGTGAATCCTGGGCCCCCACAGTCCCTTGATTATTATCTCCATTCTCAGAATTAATCGAGCCGAGATAGTTCGGAAGATTCGAGGTAGCAACCCAGTGCACATCGTTATTGCTACGGTTGGTTAAGGTAATCGGGCAGCTTGCCAGGCCGAAACCCATGGTCGAGCAGCCATCCAGGTTTTGAAATGAGGTCTTATCCGCCTGCAATAGCTGAGAGACAGCGACCGCCGTCGCTGTGGCGGCAATATGCTGCTGCGTCACCGCCGTCGCCGTGGCATTGAGATGGGACTGGGCCTGCGCGGTCCCGGCGACATCGCGCTGCGTCACCGCCGTCTGGGTAGCGCTGATATTATGCAGTGACCTGGCCACTGCCGTCTGCGTCGCCGCATGATCGGGTGTGGCAAAAAGATCTAGTTTCCCTAAAGGGTGGCTTAAGGTAAAGGCATAGGCCCAACCGGCGCCGCCTACCAGCAGAACCAGCGCGACCAGAAAAATCAAGGTCATCTTACGCGTCGAGAAATCTTGCGCGGGCTGGAAACGCCGATACGGCAAAGGCATGACAGCATCCTGCCGCTGCGAAGGACCTCCACCAGAAATAGCTATAGTGGGGGTGCTATGATCCATGAGCGCAAGGCGCACGGAGGCAGCATTGTCTTCAGCAGGGTCCCGGTTGGGCATCAGCCAGGGAAGTCTGCCGGAGGCGCTGGCCTGCAGAGACTTCTGAAGAGCCTGGGCAAAATCGAACACCGAGGGGAAACGATCCTCAGGCCGCTTGGCCAGTGCACGCAGTAAAACAGCATCAACGCCGGGAGGGAGCGCGGGATTCAAGCGTGATGGCGGCTCCGGCGGCACGTGCATATGCTTATACATGATCTGGCCCGGCGCGCCATCAAAGGGCGGCTGACCAACCAGCAGTTCATAGGCCATAATTGCCAGTGCATACTGGTCGGTAGCGAAGACAGGATGACCATCCCACTGCTCTGGAGCCATATATGTCAATGTGCCACGAATGGTCTGGCTGGTATGCGAAGTGACCAGCAGCGAACGGGCCACGCCGAAGTCCGCCAGCAGCAGATCCGGCTGTGAGGGCTGCTCAGGCCGGATGCGCAAAAGAAAGTTATCAGGCTTCACATCCTGGTGCACGATGCCCTGGCTGTGCGCATGCTGCAGGGCGCCCGCGGCCTGAGAAATAAAGCGTGCCACCTCTAACGGCGGCAATAAATCGTGATCATCGCGGTCCCTTACCCATTGATAGAGCGAGCCCTCAGGTCGATAGGGCATCACCATATAGGTCAGGGTAGCGCCGTTGACCTCTTGCTCTCCATAATCGAACAGAGGCAGGATCGCTGGATGATCCAGGCCAGCGATAGCATGCATCTCGCGCTCAAAAAGCCGGGTCGACTTCTGAACGTTTCCTGATGTGTGATACATAGGAGAATCGTTCCGCACCACTTTTACCGCCACACGTCTCTTAATACGAGTATCATCCGCCAGGTAGACCTCACCCATACCGCCACTTCCCAACTGCTGCTGCAGGCGATAGCGACCAAGGTATGTTCCTTCTAACGCCATATCACTTCTCTCTCCCTGGAATTATCAGAGGATCAACGCCCGAATATTACCAGCGCCTATCGACCTAATGAAAACACTATCATCAATATAGCACACAATGATACAAAGTTCATAACAAATAAGCAAATGAGTACTTTATAATAAAACGTGGGCGCCAGCAGAATTTGGCGTCCACGCACGGGCGGCCGCTGCGCGGCCGCCCGTGTTTTCTAGGATGGTGCAACAGGGGCGCGAGAGCGCCCCTGTTGCACCATCCTAGAAACGGTTTTTGTGCCCCTCTGCACCCACCATTCTAGAAGCGGCTTTTGCGCCCCTGTTGCACCATCCTAGAAGCGGCTTTTGCGCCCCTGTTGCACCATCCTAGAAGCGGCTTTTGCGCACTGGAGACATCTATATGCTAGCTATTGGGTGACAATGTTAACCAGGCGGCCGGGTACATAGATGATATTCTGGATAGAACGATCAGTGATATAGCGCTGGATGCGAGCGGTACCAATCGCCTGTTGCTTGATGGCCTCTTCAGAGGTATCAGCAGGCACCTCGATACGGTCGCGGACGCGTCCATCGACCTGGATGGGCAGCCAGAACGTCTCTTGTTGGATGGCCTCGGGATCGTAAACAGGCCAGGGAGCCGTATGGATGGAACTGGTATGGCCGGTCTGCTCCCACAATTCTTCGCTGATGAAGGGAGCGATCGGGGCCAGCAGCAGCAGCAGCGTCTCGATCTCCTGGTCTGTGGCATGGGCTCTACGCGTCAGGGTGTTCAGATACTCCATCAGGGTGGCGATGGCGGTATTGTACTTGAAGGTCTGCAGATCTTCGGTGACGCGCTTAATTGTGACATGCAGCATACGCCGATCTTCGCGCGTCACCGATTGTTGGGCCGCGGTCAACTGCCGGTGCTGCTGTACCAGCTGCCAGACACGATCCAGGAAGCGCACCACGCCACCGATATTGCGATCGCTGAAATCGCCATCGGCCTCGTAGGGTCCCATGAACATCAGGTACATGCGGAAGGCGTCCGCGCCCAGGTGCTCGACGTAGTGATCGGGATTGATCATATTACCGCGCGACTTGGAGATCTTGGCACCATCACGGGTAATGGTGCCGTTGGCGCGAAAGCGCCGGAACGGCTCGCTAAAATCCAGCAGACCCAGATCGTGCAGGGCCATGGCGATGAAGCGTACATACATCAGGTGCAGCACGCTATGGTCGGCGCCCCCAATGCACATATCCACCGGCAGCCAGCGCCTCGTCATCTCGGGATTCCAGGCCTGCTGCTGATCATCTGAAGAGGGATAGCGCAGGTAGTACCAGGCGGAATCCAGGAAGTTATCGCTGACATCGATCTCGCGCCGGGCCGGCTGGCCGCAAACAGGACAGGTGGTGTTGACGAAATCCTCGATGGCGGCCAGAGGAGAGACACCGGTGCCGGTTGGCATCCACTGCTCCACGTCTGGCAGCACTACCGGCAGCTGGTCCTCGGGGACCGGCACCGCTCCGTGCTCAGGACAATAGATGATCGGGATGGGCGGTCCCCAGTAGCGCTGGCGGCTGATCAGCCAGTCGCGCAGGCGATATTTTACGCTGCGCCTTCCCAGGGGCCGCTGCTCAAACCAATCGCTGATGGCCTCCTGGGCCTGTATCGAGGACATGCCAGTATACGCGCCCGAGTCCACCAGCACGCCCG
The DNA here is from genome assembly GCF_036245075.1 of Dictyobacter halimunensis. NCBI lineage: Bacteria > Bacillati > Chloroflexota > Ktedonobacteria > Ktedonobacterales > Dictyobacteraceae > Dictyobacter > Dictyobacter halimunensis. The sequence continues at coordinate 2,043,848 of NZ_BSRI01000001.1, read as the reverse complement.
CCTGCGTGAACGCCTCTGTCATGGTCGCGGCATCGATTGCCGGCCCCGAAGAGGGCTGCACCACCACACGTACCGGCAGGTCCTCCTGGCGCGCAAAGGTGAAGTCACGCTCATCGTGCGCCGGCACACCCATCACGGCACCAGCCCCATAGCCTTCCAGCACAAAATCAGCGATCCAGATTGGAATGCGCTCACCCGAGAACGGATGAATGGCATACGCGCCCGTAAAGGCGCCGGTCATCGTCTGCTCCTGCTGCGTGCGCAGGCTGTTCACCGTCTCCTGGTATGCCCTGACGCGATCGCGATAAGCGGGAGCCGTAATTTCAGTCACCAGCGCGTGATGAGGGGCCAGCGCCACAAAGGTCATGCCAGAGATGGTATCGGGCCGCGTCGTATAGACCTCGACATAACTACCAGGCTTCCCCTCGATCTCCATGCGGAACTCCAGCCCCTGCGAACGACCGATCCAGTTGCGCTGGCTGGCCTTCACACGCTCACTCCAGTCCAGGCTATCCAGGTTGTCCAGCAGGCGTCCCGCGTAATTGGTCAGCTTCAGAAACCACTGCTCCAGCCAGCGCCGCTCAACGATAGAGTCGCAGCGCTCGCAATGGCCATTGATTACCTGCTCATCGGCCAGCACGGTTTTATCATGGGGACACCAGTTGACGGGCGCGGCCTTACGCTCGGCCAGTCCACCCTTAAACAGCTGCACAAAGATCCACTGCGTCCAACGGTAATAATCAGGATCAGTGGTATTCAGCTCATGCGACCAGTCAAAGCGATTGCCCATACGCTTCAATTGTTGCTCACGGAAATGCTCAACGTTATGGGCCGTCAGAATGCGCGGATGGATGCCACGCTTGATAGCGAAGTTCTCGCTATGGATGCCAAAGGCATCAAAACCGATCGGCTCAAAGACGGAGTGGCCCTGCATCGCCATCAAGCGACCATGCAGATCCGAGCCCACATAGGAATAAAAATTGCCCACGTGCAGGCCCTCGGCGGAGGGATAGGGAAACATCATCAAATTGTAGTAGGGGCGTGGCGCCTGCCGCAGGTCTACCTGATAGATCTTCTGCTCTTCCCAACGGGCACGCCACTTAGCTTCAAAGCGGGCAAAATCATAGCGGGGAGCGCGAATACGCCTAACAGCCTGCTCAGCGGCGGCTTCGGTAGAAGTTGATGCTGCGCCAGTAACAGCGGCGGGAAATCTCGCTTCAGACACAAGATCCTCCTTAATGAACGTAGAGAGAACATTGCGCGGAGGACAGGGATCAGTGATGCGGCCGCAATGCAGGCATCAAAAAAGCGCCCTCCGCCCTGGCAAGGGCGAAAAGTGCGCACAAACCCACTTTCGCGGTACCACCTTGTTCACCATCGTCTCGCGACGACGGCCTTTTGGGTGCCAACACACCCGAACCCTATAACGGGAGTACCCGGAACCAGCTACTTTTATCCTGCGGAATGTTTCACCGGCACGGCTCACAAGGGAGCTTCAGGTTGCCTCAGATATCGGCTCTCACCAGCCGCCGACTCTCTGCAATCCCCAACAACCCTACTTTCCTTGTTCAATGCCACACTGCTATTCTTCTTTATACGCATAAATTACCCAATATGTTGTGCTTTGTCAATAGATATACCCGATCAACGAAAAATCGGCCGAGAGGGCCGCTCCACGGCCGACATGGACATGCATCAAGGGAAATCGGCCGCGAGGACCCATACGTTCAACTTAAGAAAAGGCATGAAGAAAAACGACCACAGTACGTGCGGGGCTTGCCCCCGCTTCTTTGCACCCCAAAAGGAAAGGCACCTCAAAGCGATCAAGGACGATTGCATGTGATGCACCACATCATGTTTGTTGCTTTTTCGCGCGGCGAGGAAGCAAGCGGGGGCAAGCCCCGCACGTACTCTTGTCTCTTTTCTTGTTGCTTGCTCTAAAATTGAAAGTATTGGCCGCGAGGGCCGAACCTACGGTGTGATCACCTTTATTATTGTTTTGCATGGTAAAACGGCGTACGGGAAAATATGAGGTAATAAGGTGATCAAGTCGTCTAGACCACTATACCAGAAAATATGGTATAGTAAGAAAAAGCAAAATGAATCGTAAAAGGAAGACAGATATAGGGTAAACCCAAACCGTAGGTTCGGCCCTTGTGGCCGATTTCCCGTCGACGCACGTCCATATTCGCCGTTCATTTTCAATTATAAAAGGGGATTACAGATGTCATCATTGTTAGAGCAGGAGATCCTGAGTCAGCCCGAGGTTATTGCGGGGCTATTGGATAAGGAGACGCGGCACATCCAGCAGATTGTGGCGCAGTTGCCGGCATTTGATTATATTTTGATCGCGGCCCGTGGTTCATCGGATCACGCGGCGACCTATGCTAATTATGCCTGGGAGACAATGGGTCGCTATCCGGTCGCGCTGGCTGCGCCATCCGTACATACACTGTATGCCGCGCCTCCACGGATGAATAACGCGCTGGTCGTGGGCATCTCACAATCCGGTCAATCGCCGGACATTGTGGCGGTGCTGGAAGAGGGCAAGCGCCAGGGACGTCCGACCATCGCCATCACCAATGATAGCAATTCAGCACTGGCCATGGCGGCCGAACATGTGGTAGAGTTGCACGCCGGGCAGGAGAAGAGCGTCGCCGCCACCAAAACGTATACTGCGCAGCTGGCTATCATGATGCTCTTCGCGGCCGCCTGGAGCGGCGACCAGCAGCGACTGGCCGAGCTACAGCAGGTACCGGAAGCCATCGCGAAAGCGCTGCAGAACGCGCCTGAGATCGCGCAGCGCACAGAGCGCTATCGCTACATGAACCAGTGCGTTGTGGTGGGGCGCGGCTACAACTACGCTACCTCCTTCGAGCTGGCACTCAAATTAAAGGAGCTCACCTATGTCATGGCCACCGCCTACTCATCGGCGGACTTCCGGCACGGTCCCATCGCCACCGTCGAGGAGGAGCTGCCAACCATCCTGGTCATGCCAGGCGGGGCCGCCTACGCCGACATGGTCGAACTGGCCCAGGATCTCCAGAAGCGCCAGGCCGAGCTGCTGATCATCTCCGACGTCCAGGAGGCGCTCAAAATGGCCCAGACGCCCTTCGCCATGCCCGCCGGCATACCTGAATGGCTCAGCCCGATCACCGCCATCATCCCAGGTCAGTTATTTGGGCTGCACCTGACCCTGACCAAGCGACTGCAGCCAGACACGCCTCGTGGTCTGAACAAGATCACCCTCACCCGCTAGAGCACACATCCAGAAACAGGCCGTGCTCTTGCTCCTTACTTTCTCAGCGCATTGTGGGCTGAGGAGAGGAAACCGATGCGCGACGTGGGCGGTTCTCCGGCCAGAGAACGCCCAGCATACGGCTCTGCGGTCGAAGCGCCCACGAAGCGAGTGCAAAGATGGCCAGCATAAGAGGTGGCAAAGTAGAGGCAAGCGAGTCGCCTACCATCAGACTCGATACAATGGCGCCCGTATAATCGAAGAGGGCGCCGGCATAAGTCCACTCTTTGAGTCGCGGAAAACGCGGGACGAGCAAGGCGATGGCGCCAAGGAGTTTCCATACGCCGAGAAGCGTGAGCAGGTACACCGGGTAGCCGAGGTGCGCCAGAACCTCGGTAACCGGCTCACTAGCCACCAGCGCGGCCTTCCCATGGGTCAGATCCGCCACCCCACCCGCCAGAAGCTCTAGCACGGTAATAAAAGTCGCCACCCAATAACAGATTGCTTTCCAGGAGCCCATCACGTTCGTTCTCATCATATCTTCCTTTATATGTTGACAGTATAGCTGAGAAGAGACATACTGTCTCATATGGACTATCGTATCTAAGAAAAAGTGTAGTCCGGCGCTTGGCAGAGTACAAGCATCAATCAGCAAGATCTGTCTCGAATGAGACAAGGAGCGGAAAATGACTCAGAAGGCTGAGAATCTGCGTGTGAGACGCACCAGAATCCTGCTGCGAGAAGCGCTCATTGCCCTGATCGAGGAGCGTAGCTTCGATAATCTCACGGTTGGCGAATTGACCGAGCGGGCGATGGTCAGCCGGGCCGCGTTCTATCGCCATTACCAGGATAAATACGACCTGGTCGAGCAGATCTTTGACGAGGCCATGAATACATTGTTTCATGCGATCGGTGAATTCGGGCGCGAGCATCCCACAGACGTATGGGTGCGCTTCTTTGAGCAAATCGCCCGGTATGATCGGCTCTATCGGGCGCTGCTGGGCAAAAAAGGCAGCCCCTGGTTCGCGCAAAAGATGCGCGCACGTCTTGCCGAGCTGATCCAGCAACATGGAAGTTTAGAGGAAGCGCCAGAAGCGGCTGATTCCAAGCATGCCGCGCAGATGGCCCATCCATTTCCTGATACGTTTGTGCCAGATCTGGTTGCCGCGATGCTGGTAGAGGCGATCACCTGGTGGCTGGAGCAGGGACAAGCGTATACGCCTGGGAAAATGGCGACGAGAATAGCCGTGCTGGCTTCAGCAGTATTTCGGGAAGCCGGTACCTGGTCATAATCAAAGATTGCAAACACACCGGCTTAAGGCGACTCTTCCTGACCGGATCTGTAACAGGAACAAAGCATGCGGCCCTTTGTTTCCGAAAACAAAGGGCCGCATGCTTTATAACGAGAGAATAAGCAGTTAGCGCGCGATCAGCGAATCGGAAAAGAGCCAGGGAGCCTCCTGCCGACGACGCTGCTCATAGCTGGCAATATCGTCTTTCATCTGCAGGGTCCAGCCGACCATGTCCAGTCCCTTCAGCAGACGCTCTTTCCTGAAGGCATCGATCTCGAAACGGATCACCTCACCGTTGGGACGCGTCACGGTCTGGGCGGCCAGGTCGATGTCCAGCGAATAGCCGGGATTGGCCTCGACCTCCGTCATCAATGCGTTGACCACCGCCTCAGGGACCGCGATCGGCAGGATGCTGTTGCTGAAGCAGTTGTTGTAGAAGATATCGGCGAAGCTAGGGGCGATAATGGCGCGAAATCCGTACTCGGCCAACGCCCAGGGAGCGTGCTCACGCGATGAGCCGCAGCCGAAGTTATCACCGGCCACCAGGATACTGGCCCCCTGATAGCGCGGCTCATTCAGCACGAACTCTGGATTGGGCGTCTGCTGCTCATCCAGGTAGCGCCAGTTAGCGAACAGGGCTTCGCCGAGGCCGGTACGCTTGACCGTCTTCAGGAAGCGCGCGGGCAGGATCTCATCGGTATTGACGTTCACACGATTCAGGGGCAGCACCAGCCCGCTATGCGTGGTAAATGGTTGCATATCTCTTCTTAGCTCCTCTTCACTACCAGGAACGGATATCAACAAAATGGCCGGTGACAGCGGCCGCGGCCGCCATAGCTGGACTGACCAGGTGGGTACGGCCACCGCGTCCCTGGCGTCCCTCAAAGTTACGGTTGCTGGTGGAGGCGCAGCGCTCGCCCTCGCTCAGGCGATCGCCATTCATAGCGATACACATGCTACAACCGGCCTCGCGCCACTCAAAACCCGCCTCGCGGAAGATATCGGCCAGACCCTCCTCCTCGGCGATGCGGCGCACATTGGTTGAACCAGGAACCACCAGCGCACGCACATTGGGAGCCACATGCTTGCCCTTGACATACTGAGCCGCCATGCGCAGATCATCCAGGCGTGAATTGGTACAGGAGCCGATAAAGACCGTATCCACCTGGATATCGGTCACTTTCTGGCCCGCGTTCAGGCCCATATACTTCAGGGCGCGCTCATAGCTCTCGCGTACCTGAGGGTCAGACTGCTGCGCGGGATCGGGCACGTTACCGGTGACATCCAGCACCATGCCAGGATTAATGCCCCACGTCACCTGGGGTCCCAAACCCTCCACATTTACTTCGTGGACCGCGTCGTACTGCGCTCCAGGATCACTCGCCAGTTGACGCCAGGCCGCGACCGCCTGCTCAAACTGCTCGCCCCGTGGGGCATAGCGACGACCCTTGATATATTCAAACGTCGTATCATCGGGAGCTACCATACCCATGCGCGCGCCCGCCTCAATGGCCATATTACACAGCGTCATGCGGCCTTCCATCGATAGAGCGCGAATGGCCGGGCCGCTGAACTCGATCACGTAGCCGGTTCCAACGCCCGTCCCCAGTTTACCAATAATCGCCAGCGCCAGATCCTTCGCCGTTACGCCCTCCGAAAGCTTACCCTCGACGCGAATATTCATCGTCTTCGGCTTTTCCTGCCATAGACACTGCGTGGCCAGCACATGCTCAACCTCGCTGGTCCCGATGCCGAACGCCAGGGCGCCAAAGGCCCCATGGGTCGAGGTATGGGAATCGCCACATACAATCGTCATGCCGGGCAGCGTCAGGCCTAGATCCGGACCGATAATATGCACGATCCCCTGCCGCGCATCCTGCATATCAAATAAGGTCAGCCCGAAGTCGCGTGTATTCTGCTCCAGGGTCGTAATGGTGGTAGAGATCGCCGTATCAACGATATCCAGCTTACGGCGCCCCTGGGTAGTCGGAATATTATGGTCCAGCACCGCCACCGTCGCATCCGGACGCCGCACCGGCAATCCGGCAGAACGCAGGCCCGCAAACGCCTGGGGAGAAGTCACCTCATGCACAAGGTGACGATCGATATAGATAAGAGTGGCCTCACCGGGCTGATCCTTGACTACATGGGACTGCCAGATTTTATCAAACAGGGTTTGTGGACGTCGCGTCGTATTGCTATCCACTGCTTGCTTGTCAGCTACCATATGTACCTCTTCTCCTGAGTACCAACGTCCCCTGGCGAAAACAGGGACCACAGCGCGCGCATAGAGGCGTGCGCGACAGTTATTATGTGAAGTATAATAACATACAATTGATATGTCTAATACCTATTATAGCTAAGGTTGATGCCTGTAGGTTATCAACATAAAGGGGGGAGATGGAACTACGACAGCTCACCTATTTTCTAACGGCTGCGCAGACCCAGAACTTTCGCAAGGCGGCCGAGATCTGCCTGGTGGCGCAGCCAGCACTGAGTCGCCAGATCGCCGCGCTGGAAGACGAACTGGGGGTAGAGCTCTTTCGTCGCGTGAAGCAGCGCGTGGTGCTTACTCCGGCGGGACAGGAGTTCGCCGCCTACGTGCGTGACGCCCTGGATCACCTGCAGCAGGGACAGCAGGCTATGGCGCGTCTGCAGGACGGTGAGCATGGCACGATCCACATCGGCAGCATCGAGCCTCTCACCACGGTATTTCTGCCTACCATCTTCCCCATCTTCCACCAACGCTACCCCAACATCCAGCTCAAGGTACGCGTCAGCCGCACCGACGATCTGCTCCGGCTCATCGAGCATGGTGAACTGGACCTCGGGCTCATCTTTAATCCCAACGTACATCCCGAAGTTCTGGTCGTCAAAGAGCTTTTTCGCCAACCGCTACAGATCATGGTCGCGGCAGATCATCCCCTGGCGCAGCATAAAACGGTCCCCGTCACGCTGGCTCAAATTCTGCAGGAACCGTTATTCTTGCTGGGGGAGACCTCGCGTCTACGGCGGGCGGTAGATCGTGCCTTCACGGCCCGCCGCATCACCATTCAACCCGTGGTAGAGATCGAATCCCTGGCCGGCCTCAAAGAACTGGTCAGGCAGGGCAGGGGCATCACCTTTATGCTGCCCGCCCTGCTCTATTCATCTGAGATCGATCGCGAGGTTGTCCTGTTACCTATCGAGGATCTCAGCGAAGAATTTGTCTTCGCCCTGGTCTATCCTCGCTTCCGCCGCATAGCACAGCCCGCACGTCACTTTATCAACACCATTATGGATACTCTGGCGGCCACGCAGGAGGAGGAATAAATAGAGGAGCAATCGATCAATACCAGGCGTGAACGACGGTTGTCACCACCGTACGCGTCATCTGTCCCTGGGGAACCACATTGGCGGTCCAGATGGTTCCCTGTTTAGGCAATCCAGCAATAACAGTATTGTCGGTGCAGCCATAATCGACGCGCTCATTATTAACAATCCAGGTAGCACCAGTCGCAAACGTACAGTACACATTATTTGGCAGTTGCAACACCCAGGGCTGCGCGCTCGCCTCGGCAGCCGTAGTCACGGGAAGTTTACCCGCCAGCGTAGCCTTCAGCCCGCGCGTATACCTTGCGGGATTGGCATCGCAGATGACAGCATTCGGATAGTTGGCCGAGCTAAAGCAGGGGTCATAAATAATACTCTCCACAGCACAACGCCAAGCGTCCTTACGGGGCGCAGCCAGCGAGGTTACCCAGCAGTCCGCCGTCGAAGTTAAATTAGCACGCACGCCAGAGGGAACGAAATGAGAGACCAGAGTCGCCTTTGGGACAGACGCGGCCGCGCTGCTGCCCGAGAACAAACACAGCACCAGCGCGATACCTGATAAGATCGGAAAAAAACGGGAGACAGACGCTCTCCTTACACCTGACATAGCTTCATCCTCAACTTTCTACATAACCATACATCCACATCAGATCAATACGAAGAAACCTGCCACAAAGCGAGGTTCTCTAAGTAAATAACGCCACAGACAAAAAAAAGATCGCAGCAGAGCAGCCCGTCGCGGTTTCCCGCTTGTCTTCAAACGGCGCAACAGGTATACTCAGGGATGAAAATTTTCCAGAAGGTTGAATATATGAATTACAACGTTTCAGTTACGCAGGGAGAGCAGGAACAATTCGCGAGCTTCATCCATGAGCGAATCAGAGAGTTCAATAATCAGCACTCACCACATCACAAGGCGGCCCGTGCCAAAGGTGCCGTCAAGCAGATTAGCGCCATAGTGACCGATGAACAGGGACAATGGCTGGGCGGCATCGCCGCCGAACAATACTGGAACTGGCTGGAGATCAATGATTTCTGGCTCCCCGAAGAGTTGCGTGGGCATGGATTGGGCAGCTCTTTACTGGCACAGGTCGAACAGCTAGGGCGCGAGAACGGAGCGCAAAAAGTTTTGCTCACCACATTTGAATTCCACGCTCGCCCCTTCTACGAGCGCCATGGCTACAAAGTGGTAGGAGTTGTCGAGGACTATCCCCCCGGATCTTGTTACTACACGATGGTCAAAATACTCTCTTAATAGGAGTTGGTGCGAGAGCAGGGATGGCCGCGAATACAGCCATCCCTGCTCTCGCACCAACTCCTATTAAGTACAACACAGGGCGTCCGAGTGGGCTACCAATCATAGGAGCGTTTAAAATCTTCTTGCAGATAATCGGTTGGATCGGCGGCATCGATAATAACGGGAATCTGAGAGCCTGACACAGGCAGCTTGCTATCGCGCACGCGACGTGAGAAGGTATAGATTTTGCCATTCTGAGGAGAGGTCCACTCTAATTGCAGCCGATACTCACTCCCACCGGAGAAGAAACGGCGCGGCCAGCGCCAGATACGCACCTCTTCAAACGCCACCACCGTCGCCATGATCTGGGTGCCATACCTGCGAAACCAACCCTCTTCCTGATTCTGGATAAAAGTATCTGTAAAGATAAACGCGAAGCCCAGCACCAGGGCGCACGGTAAGATCCATTTCCAGGGTACCGAGCCATCAACGATAAAGGCGCCCCACGAAGTCTTGATGCCGATAGCACCGATCACAATACATAGCAACAGAAGCGCGACGATAGCAAGATAGAGTCGAAAGGCCCAGCGCTGCAAGCGATACTCTCTCCGAATAGTGGTTCGCGCTCTCTGCTTATCATAGAATTGTTGATCATCTATATTCTGCTGCATAAAAATTATACAAATCTACTTTCTCAGGCTGGCCGCAAAGCCGAATGAAACCCACAATTGCTTTTCAAACCTGCCACAATTATAATATCTCAAGCAAGCGTAATGGAATAGAAGGGAAAGATGGAACAAGAAAAGGCGGATCACAAATCCTCAATAGCGCAAAAGCACAGGGTAGCAGAGCATCAACTGGTAGGGCAGGTGCCAAAACTACTTGTATCGCTCACATTGCTGTTGATCGGGATCTGCTATTTTTTTCTGCCACCCACGCTCAGGATCGGGCCAGAATGGTCATTGCTGGCGATAGAAATCCTCCTGCTCATTCCTATGTGGCAATACTGGGTCACCGGGCATGCTATTCCCCATCGCATTGCGCGACCGCTCACCCTGGCCGCGATGGGATTTGTCACGCTGGCCCTGATCGTTGAAATGGCGCTGCTCATCATCAAAATATCGACCTTCAACAGCGGCTTTATCCTGCTACGCTCAGCGACGCTGCTATGGATCAGCAATGTGCTCGTCTTCGCGGTATGGTACTGGAACATCGATGGTGGAGGTCCACGCAAGCGGCACGAAAACGCGCACCAGGCCAGCGACTTCCTGTTCCCGCAGCAAGCGAATGGAGCCTCGTGGGAGGCGCACTTCTTTGATTACCTCTTTGTCGCCTTTACGGGAGCCACCGCGTTCAGTCCCACCGATACCTCCCCACTCAGTCGTCGGGCCAAAGTATTGATGATGTTAGAGGGGCTAATCTCATTTATGATTGTCGCGGTCCTGATCAGCCGCGTCGCCAACATCTTCTAGCCCGACTCATATCTAAGGACAAAAGAAACAGAGAGAACCCTTTTGGGGTAAAACTGATGTTCTATTCACTATCGCAATAAAAATGGTTTGCCCTTAGTATAATTCTATAAAGAATATACATTTAACTGTCACCTGCGGCACAATAACATCTCTCTTTTATATCTCCTAGCCGCCGAACCATGCCAACATAATTGAAATATTCGCGTAACCTATTCGCCTATTCACACGTGTAATAAATATGAGGCAATAAACTATTAAATTTAATAGTGGCCAGGAGAAAATTTCTCTTCATTGCCGTTATTGTTCAGAATACAACAGGAGACAATTCATCGCTATAAAGACGTTAATCAATATTATTTTCCATAGATAGATATTTACAAATGTCTTTACTTGCGATACAATATAAAAACAAATTCCACATAGTTTATTCATTAGCAGATAATTTTGATAGTCTTTCTGTTTTTGAATAAAGCGCCGTTTTGAAACGGCATCTAAATAGTAGAACATTTGCGAAGGAGAAATACCACATGAGCGAGCTATTAACTGTATCGGAAGTTGCAAATATCTTAAGGGTAGATGACACCACGGTTCGTCGCTGGGTGAAGCAGGGTGCGCTGGAGGCGATCATTCTTCCGCATGTGAATGAGCGCCAGGCTTATCGTATCAAACGCGAGACCCTCGACAAGCTGCTGACCGGTCAGAGCGAACTGACACACGTCTGATTTGTGTAACGTACGTACGTATGATCAACTATGCCACAGCATGAGTAGTTGACCGCAAGTTGAAAAGAACGGATATCCTACAAAGGATATCCGTTCTTTTCAACTTGCGAAGGAAGTATGTTTTAGGTAATGAATAATACAAATGATGCGCATTGCGCATCATTTGTATTATTCATTACCTAAAACATGTGCGGGAGTCTGTAACGAGGGTGGCTCAGCAGCGCTGGAGGGTCTGTACGAACAGGGATACCGAACCGAAACGCTCCGTCGGCTTCTTCGCCATGGCGGCCGCCAGTACCGCATTGACAGACGAAGGCAATTTAGGATTGAAGGTCGTAGGTGGCGGGGGAACTTCGTGGTGTGCAGAATCTTCATTACGTGCTCGGCATTACCCTGAAATGGGGGACGTCCGGTCAACAACTCATAAGTGATGGCGGCGAGACCATACTGATCAGAAGCCGGGTAAATCGCTCCATCCCAGCGTTCGGGGGCCATATAAGGAAAACCCTCGGGTAGTTTCGAGAAATATGAGCCGTCCTGCACGACAGAAAAGTCGGCCAGGGCCACTTCCACTTTAGCTATCTTCTTACTCTGATTCAGTACCAGAATATTCGAAAGCTTAAAGTTCTGGTAAGTTACATGATAATTATGCGCAAACTGCAACGCATCGGCCAGTTGCAGGATGATTGGCAATGCATCCTTCAGCGTAAACGGGTTTCCACCACCATAGCGGCGTATCCAGGTAGCCAGTGAGCCCTCAGCGCAAAAAGGCATATTTTTATAAATAAAATTCGTGCCGCTGATGTATGATTTACCGCAGTTCAGCACGGGCAAGATATGAGGATGTTGCAGGGGGCCCAACAGTTCCGACTCTTGTTGAAAGACGGTCACCTCCTCAACCGAATCCTTCATCACATAAAACGGTACCATATCCACCTGAATCGCCTTCAACGCGCTCTCCTGCTCGCGCAAGCGATCATAGGTACGATACACTTCACTATACATACTGCTCCCCAGGCGAGCCCGAATCTGATAGCGCCCCAGGCTCTGCCCATCCAGATACACCTTCTCCTTTTTAGGAAGTTCAGCTTTATCCGTACGAGACTCGCTTTTCACATCCCTGGAAACAGGCGGCTCCGTATGCACCGAATTCATAGAAGGCCAACTAGTACCAGATGGGGATGTGGCCTGATCCCCCTTTGATACCGTAAAAGATGGTGGCGTTATAGGGGGATGCGAAGCGTCTGAAGCAGGACCACGCGTGGGCATAGAAGTGGGCCCCTTGGGCAAAGGACCGCTACTCGGGGGAGGTTCAAGCAGAGAACGGCTATCATGCATAGCTGGCCGCGCAGGCTGGCCAGAGCCCTCTTTCTGTTCCCCAAAACGGTTATATAAGGGTCTGGTTGTGTGTGGATAAGGGGTGCGCGATTGAGAGGGGCTACTACCAGGTTGTACAGATGGAGGGAGAAACTCACCCGAGGGGGAAGAACCAAAGGCAGCGGGACGCGAGTCCTGCAGGCGAATCATCAGGGGCTCCCAATCATAGCGCTGTAACAACTGCTGCAGCAGGCGATTTACAAATAAGCGATTCGATCCATCTTCCCGTCCAAGCACAATAGCCAGGGGCAGACAACTGCCGCGCAGAAACGCGGTAAATGCATCAAGCTCATTCGACACCGCCACAGGCCGATAACCAACAGCGGTTAACAAGCCACCAATATACTGGGCGCGCTCCTGGTATGCATCAATAATGAGAACAGTAAGTGCATTACGAACAACAATCTCCTTTGATGTTTTCGTCGCGAGAGGCTGTCTTAGCCTTTGCTGCAAGAGCTTGAGTAAAGAATTCAAAACTTGATCCGGTTGATCAAAGGAAAACGGTATTTCATGCATTACAGTATTGGCCATCGACAATTTCCTATATTGCACCTACGTAGGTGCCTAGTGCTGAAAAAATACAACACATTCATCCTAAGATGACATACCCCTTATAGCTTTTATAACGAATAACTTACCACAGATAACGTGAAAAAAAACATTGCATGGAAAATAAGTATACTATTCCTGAGCTAATTAGTCCACCATAATGCAGGGTGAAACGTTTTATTCATAGATGCAACAAATTCACTATAGAAAGAGATGCCTTGTCGTCCAGGAAGGAGAGCGCTGGTTAATCGCTGTAGGACATAGCTTTGATTTTACGGCCACTTACCGCAGGTCGGATTCCTGAAAGGTCCGGGCGGCCAGGAATAGGAACATACGGTGGAACAACAAAGTATTGTCAGCCTGTTTGATCTGCATGGAAAGACCGCGCTGATTACCGGTGGCGCGCTGGGCATCGGGCAGGCTTGCGCCCGGCGACTCGCGGAAGCGGGGGCCGCAACCATGCTGGTCGACATTAATCTAGAGGCCGCCCGGACAACGGCGCAAGACATCCAGGCGCGGGGCGGTCGGGCCTCTACACTCTATGGAGATGTCAGCGAGGTACAGAGCATCAATACGATCATTCAGGCAACGGTAGAAACATTTGGCAGTCTGGATATTCTGGTCAACAACGCCGGCATTTATCCTTTTTCATCTGTCCTGGAAATGACGGAAGCCGCCTGGGATCAAGTGCTGGACATTAATCTTAAAGGCGCATTCTTCTACGCCCAGAAGGCAGCGCGACAGATGATCAAGGCGGGGCGCGGCGGGCGCATCATCAACATATCCTCAATCAACGGTCTGGCTCCTACCCGGTTCTTAAGTCATTATGACGCCTCTAAAGGAGGCATGATCGCCCTCAACAGGACGCTGGCCCTCGAATTAGGGCCACACCACATCAACGTCAACGCCATCGCGCCAGGAGAGATCATCACGCCGGGCACCTCCGCCGTCTCACCAGAAACACTGGACCAGGCGGGCGTCACCGATATGAACACCAGCGATTTCCTGCAGCAGATTCCACTCAACCGTCTGGGCATACCCGATGATATCGCCAGGGTGGTTCTCTTCCTCGCTAGCGAGGCCGCCAGCTACATGACGGGCAGCCTGCTCACCGTAGATGGAGGCTATCTCCTCACCTGATCCCCTCCTTGCTTGTAGAGAAAGCAGCATGGTAGGATACAAAGGGAAGCCATGACAATCTATTATCTTCAAGAACGGACCACTGCATGAGCATGAGCGGTAGGATTTTTCAGCAAAACAGCTATCCAGGCGTCATTGCGGCCATGGAGAAGAACCTGATTGAATTTATTATGTACTGTAGCTGTATACCCGGGGCTCAGGCCTATCAGAGCGTTGATCATATTGCCGCCATTACTGGCATACCGCAACCATCCCTCAATGTTGTGATGGGCGTAAAGATGGATGAGCAGACGATTATGACCCGTATCAAAGAGGTCATGCTCCCATTTCAGGCGCGTCAGATTCCAATGTTGTGGTTGATTTTCCCCCATGCTCAACCTGCCAATTTAGGCTATTATCTCAAACGTAGCGGATTGCAATATAACGGCAGCGAGCCCGGAATGATGATCGACCTCTCTCGACTCCCAACCGATCTGCCCGCCATCGATGGCTTTAGCCTCGAAGAAGTAGAAAATGCCACCGCCCTGAGCGAATGGATAGAGGTCTCCTCCATTGCCTTTGGAGGTGCCGCCAGCAACATTGATCCCGAGTACATTAAATTTGAACAATGTCTGGGCTGGGGAAAAGACCTGCCATACCGGCGTTTCCTCGGCCGCCTGCACGGAAAAGCGGTCGCCACCTCTTCCATTTTTCTGGGCGCGGGAGTCGCGGGCATCTTTTCCGTTGGCACCCTTCCAGAAGCGCGCGGGCAAGGCATCGGCAGCGCCATCTCTTTAGCCCCTCTATCAGTCGCACGCACTTTAGGATACAATATTGGTGTGTTGCAGACCTCGCCAACCGGCTATAGCATCTATGCCCGACTTGGCTTCCAGGAATGCTGCAGCATCCAGACCTATCTCTGGGCCCCACGCTAATGTATCCCTGCAGGTAAAAGGCAGAAAAAACTCAGCCTTCAGAGCGTTCAAGATGATTAGGAGTAGTGTATGATGCAACCGATCAACCTGCATGATTATGAGATGCTCGCCCAGAAACGTCTACAGAGACCCGTATGGGATTACTATCAAGGGGGCAGCGACGACGAAATCTCTCTACGGAACAATCGCGCCGCCTTTGCCCAACTGCGCTTGCGACCTCGCGTCCTGGTAGATGTCAACAACTGCAATACCGCGACATCCGTACTAACAAGAGAGCTCTCGATGCCCATCCTGGTCGCCCCCACAGCGGCGCATGGCATGGCCCATAGCAAGGGAGAGTGTGAGACCATACAGGGTGCCGACGCGGTGGGTAGTGGCATGATTGTCAGCAACGATGCCTCACGCAGCATGGAAGAGGTCGCCAAGGTCAGCCAGGGATTGCGCTGGTATCAGCTTTATATCCGTTCCCAACCCGAAGCGCGACAGCTAGTTAAGCGCGCCGAGGCAGCGGGCTACCAGGCGATTGTTCTGACCGTAGATACGCCGCTGCTGTCGCGGCGCGAGCGTGATATACGCAACAAGATGGGCAGCTTCCAACGAATCTATTATCCGGGGGCATTTACTGGCAATGTTCACAATAGCCTTAACGGCAGTATCGACGATGATGAGCGTGCCGCCTATGTGGGACACACACTGAGTTGGGACATCATCGCCTGGCTGCGCACGCAGACCAGCCTGCCGATCATACTCAAAGGCATTTTGACGGCGGAAGATGCCGTGCTGGCGGTACAGCACGGGGTCGAAGGTATTATCGTCTCCAATCACGGAGGGAGACAGCTAGACGGAGCCATTGCTCCCATCGAAGCCCTGCCAGAGATCGTCGCGGCCGTCGATGGTCGGTGCCCGGTCTATCTGGATGGAGGGATACGGCGCGGAACCGATGTTTTGAAGGCCCTGGCGCTGGGAGCCCAGGCGGTCATGATTGGACGGCCCATCTTATGGGGACTGGCGGTCGGAGGATCTGAAGGAGTCAAACACGTCCTGCAAATCTTGCAGCAAGAGCTCCGCTCCGCTATGGTCCTGGTTGGAAGCCCCACAGTCAAACATATATCCCGTTCACTTATTCAATGAACTTAAAAGACTACAAACAAAACGACCCGAGGCAATAGAAAGGATAATCCAAGCACATTTACCTATGACAAAGAAAAAAAGATTACAGTAAAGTTCTCATCTGCCGTATACTTCTATTTGATCTGGATGGTGTACTGGTCGACTCGATCGCCAACGTAGAGCGTCATTGGAGTGAATGGGCCAAGCGGCATCAATTAGACGTTCAGCAAGTACTGTCGTCGATCCATGGACGCCGCACCATTGATACGATTCGCCTGGTGGCGCCGAAATTGCAAGCCGACAACGAGGCACGCTACCTGGATGATATACAGACGCTGGACACCAATGGCGTCGTAGCCACGGAGGGGGCAACTGAGCTGTTAGCACAGCTGGCGCCCGAGCAATGGGCCATCGTCACCTCGGGTCCGGCCACACTGGCCCGGGCACGCTTGCGAGCCGCAAAACTGCCATTGCCGCGCCTGCTCATCTCGGCCCATGACGTCAAGCAAGGCAAACCCGATCCAGAAGGCTATCTGAAAGCGGCTGAACTGATGCGGGCTGAGCCCGAGGAGTGCCTGGTGATCGAAGATTCTCTGCCGGGCATTGAGGCGGCCCATACCGCCCACATCCCGGCCATCGCGGTCGGTAACACCCATCCGCGCGCCGAGCTGAAAAGCGCCGAACTCTGGATTCCCTCGCTCAAACTCCTGAGCATCATCGACACTGAAGAAGAGAATGAGATTGCGCTGGCGGTCTCTGAATAGAGACGCGCACAGCGCGGGCTTTTTTCCATAGAGCCAGCCTGGGGGCGCTGATGCCCCTAATCTTTTATTGGAGGAGGGTGCAGTATGGGGGGCGTGAACGCCCCCCATACTGCACCCTCCTCCAAATTTTATATGCATAAAGGCGCTGACGACTCCAATATTTTTTAGGTGTTTTACATGCTATGCGCATTAGCGCATGGCATGTGAAACACCATAACTTTTATTTATAGAACTATGTCTTCTACGCGACCGCCGAGGTGGCGCGTCCAGATCTGGGCGGCGAGCTGTTCGGCGTCGCGTTCGAGGCCGTAACGGGCAAAGTACTGGCAGACGCGAGCGACGTCACGGGCAAAGATGGGGAAGACCTCGTCGTGAATGGTATCCACGGCCTGGGCGAAGTCGATGATCGTTACATCTCCCTGCCAGTAGAGGATATTGTATTCCGAAAGGTCGCCATGGATACGGCCATGAGCCAGGCACAGCTCGATATCCGCCAGCAGACGGTCGAATAATGGTTGTACCTCTTGCTCAGCCAGTCTGACATCGCGCAGCAACGGAGCCGCGTTCCCCTCACTGCCGATGTAATCCATCAGGACAGCGTTGCCGACGTATGCCAGCGGACGAGGTACATGGACGCCGGCCTGGAAGAGTCTGAGCTGGGTCTCAAACTCGTACTCGATCCAGGACTGCACGCGGGCCGCGTGACCGCGCGCGGTTTTACGGGCCACACCGCGCAGGCGGTTCTCACCATGAGCCACCTGGCCCTGCTCATCGCGCTGGGTACGATTATTGCGATAATCGGCGTCGTTCTTCAGGCTGCGAAACATGCGCGGACGATACACCTTGACCGCCAGGTATTGGCGATCGGTATCAGGATGGCCCGAGCAGCAAAAGACGGTCGCCTCCTTACCACTCTTGACCACGTGCAGGATATCCAGGATCAACTTCTGCTCGTAGAGAGGAGTCAACGACGACAGAATCCAGGGAGCATCGCGCTGGGAGGAAAGGAAAGTAGGATTGAAGACCGTAGGCTGGTTAACATCGATCCCCTGCTCCTTCAGCCAGCGCTGCACGTCGGCGTTGCTCTCATAGCTGCTCTTCTTTGTCTGCTTCACATGGACCTCGGGACGCCGAATGGGCTCCCAACGCGCCGGCACCTCCTCATCTCCTTCCAGGTCAATATGATCTTGATAGTGCTGCTTTGAATATTTCTTTACCATAACCCATGCTCCTTTTCCCTGTTTACACACAAAACAACGTTGCCACATCCGGCGGCGGGTACATCACACATGCGACGTGTGAGCACACAAAAAACATGCATAGTTGATCCTCTATACCCATGCGGGTACTGAATAGTGGAAGCTGGGAGCAGATTGGTGTGGCACAAGGACACTGGCTGGTGGTCGCTTGAAGCGCAGGCGCATAGAGAGCGGACATGCACAACAAGGAAATGGGATTCACGCGGGCACAGCGCGACCACGGCACACACCTGGGAAGCTCTGTACCTGTGATCTACTGCTCATAAAAAACCACAGGCGGCAAAGTGCAGCAGTGGTCCATCAAGTAGCGCGCGTGCGATCTGAAGACAGCGATACCTGCGCCGGGCACAAAGTATCCCTATCTCCGCGTCATCACAAGGGGAATGATATGGATGATGGTGGTGAAAAGATGCACTTACCTCCGGGCGGACCCCGACCTCACGGGCAGGAACGCACGCCCAGAACGAGCGGAGGGTGTAATCATGACGGTGAACAATTTCATCTTTACCTCCTTTGAGTGCATTGATATAGCAAGAGTGTACCATTCCCATTTTCCTGTGTCAAGCAAAAAAGCTCCGCTATCGACATAACAGGAAAAATTTATGGGCAGCGCACGTTCATGCAGTGCCCTGTAACGCGACCGGGGCTGGGGCGTGAACAGAGGGTAGGGGCAATGCATATCAGAGTAACGCACAGGTATTACAGGGGGCGCTTCCATGTATAACTATCAATCGCATATAGAGGGTGGACTAACCGCGCTTCAGCAGTGGTATAATCCCAAACGCGGCTTATGGGAGAGTACCGGATGGTGGAATGCCGCCAACATAGTCTGGACGCTTTCTGACTACCTGGGACGTACCCATAATCCCGTCTACCTGAATACTATACGCGAGATCTTTGCAAAGCACCGCGGCGGCAATTTCATCAACGACTTTTATGATGACGAAGGCTGGTGGGCGCTGGCCTGGATTAAAGCCTATGACCAGATCGGAGAGCCAGCATATTTAGCGATGGCCCGCACTATTTTCGCGGATATGGAGGGCGGTTGGGATGGCTACTGTGGAGGTGGCATCTGGTGGTCCAAGGAACGCACGTATAAAAATGCCATCGCCAATGAGCTCTTCTTTACGGTCGCCGCCTACCTCCAGCACCGTGTAGCGGATGAGGTCGCGCGCACCTACTACCTCGGACGCGCCTATCAGAGTTGGCTCTGGTTCTGGCGCAGCGGCCTCATTAATCACAACTACCTGGTCAACGACGGCTTGGATGAATTCTGCCAGAACAACGGCGACGTCACCTGGACCTACAATCAGGGCGTCATTCTGGGTGGCCTGACGGAGATGTATCGCATCACGAACGACCATGCCTATCTTGACGTGGCCGAACGCATCGCCGACGCCACCATAGCCATCCTGGTAGATCGCAATGGCATCCTGCGTGAACCCTGCGAAGATGGTGACTGCGGAGCGGACGGACCTCAATTCAAAGGCATCTTTATGCGCAACCTGGCCAACCTCTATACGGTACTGCCAAAGGCCAGCTACCAGCGCTTCATGCACAACAATGCCAGAGCCATCGTCTCCAACAATCCCCCCGGCAACTACCAGTTTGGGCTCAAGTGGTCCGAACCGCCCGATAGCAGCGATGCCGCCCGCCAATGCTCAGCCTTAGACGCCCTGCTGGCCGCCACCTCATGCGCTACTACCTAAAAGGATAACTGTTTATTTTGTAATGCTCCATTCAACATTACAAAATAAACCCCATTTTATGAAATGAATGTGACGACATTTTTTTACATAAGTGAAATATTTGTCAATTTTGTCCGTAATTAGCTTGACAATGGTTGTGCCTTATGCTATCTTTGTACTATACAATAACGAAAGAAAAGATTCTGCTACTTTTTAAGTATCAAGATAGAAAGAGAGGGGAAAACCACATGAAGGCATCAATGCTTTTTAGTTGGCGCACCTCGTCTGTCTTGATATCCCATCACTTATACCTCTTTGCTGAAAGATGTCTGACAGACCTGAGTGGTAAAGGCATCTATCAATCGGACGCCGGTTGCTCGAACCTATAAAGGCGACTTCGTCAGCTCTCTTATGTCTTTGCCTCGTGTGACGACCTGAATGGTGTCTGAGGTACATTTTCCCAATTTTGTTTTTTAATGCCCGCTAGAAAAGAGAACCGCTCGCTACAGTCAGCACATCAACGCTAACTGCAGGCCGGTAGACGATCTATGCCGCAATAATTGCGTATCATGGATCGATCTATACACGCAACTTTTTACACTTATAGTGTAATCTGGTACTCTTTCGCGCTCAATTGAGATGCCTTCCGCGGCCAGGTGAAAGCGGAGGAGAAATCGAAAAAGGTGATAGAAATGCTGGAAAAATTACCGTTTTTGAGCGGGCAAAACAGAATAGTTTAGTAGAACAGAGAAACAGGTAAAGCGAAAATACCGAAGTCGTGAACGCAACGACCGCCCCGCTAGCCGTAGCAATAGTGTAAATCGGCATCCGGCCACAAGTGAGAATGAGGTGAACATATGATCCAATTCAAGAAAGGTATGATGGTCTTTAATCAGGTTGAGCAGACAACAGGTTTAAAATTCAACCAGGCTGCTCAGCAGCGCGTTGTGCTCGGCACGCAGATCCAGCAGGTCCGTCAGTCCAATGGTCGTATGTTCAAAAAAGGGATGATGGTTGGCTCGACCGTCAAGGGTCTGTGTTAGAAATCTAACGTCATTAAACAGACATTCAGGCGAAGAGGTGAAAGTATGGTACAGTTCAAAAAGGGTATGATGATCTTCAAGCAGATCGAGACAGCTGGCGACCTGCAGCGGGGTCAGGCTGCTCAGCAACGTGTCGTACTCACCACACGCATGCGGCAGCCACAGGAGACGCGCGATCGTATGTTCAAAAAAGGGATGATGGTTGGCGTGCACGCCAAAGAATCGTATTAGAATGAGGGAGCGTACGCGCTCCCGAACGGGCGGCCGCATACGCGGCCGCCTTTGGTTTACGTGAGTTGGTGCGACATGAGCGCGAATGCGCTCATGTCGCACCAACTCACATATGGATGTTGTCTGTGCCGCATCGATACAGCACACGAGCTATGGATGTTGTCTGTGCCGCATCGATATAGCGCGAGTGCGGTTCTTGCATGGATAAGCTTGACATCCTCTACCACTTCACGAATATGATGTACTGTCAAATGTATGCATAATCAAAGTAGATACATTATTATTATTTATGTCACTTTGATGCATCGTAGGTCAATTGTGTACAGCAATAAATGCTATCTGCGAAGTAGCATTTATGTATCACTACGCGAAGGTCATAAATCCCATCAATAATATGGTAGATCAATCTGACTACTTTACGCGTTACACGAGAGAAGAGAGACGATGGACAATACAGCAGGTGAACCTTCCGAAGTAAAGGGGTTAGCCCAGTGGCTCGAAGCCGTATTCAAAGCTATTACAGATGCGGTTTTTGTCTACGATCTGGACGGAGCGATACTCCACATTAATCCGGCCGCGCTGTCCCTCTTTGAATGTGATTCAGCACAAAGCGTGATAGGTCATAAGTGCTTCCAGCTTTTTGATCACCACCACATTTTTGATGAAAATAGAAATCAGCTCGTCGCGCAGCAACTCTGGCTCGACCATGCCATGAGCAACTCGGACAGTTATAACAGCGATCAAACGCGGGATATCATCATACAGATGCCATCTGGCAGCGAGAAACAGCTCAACATAGCAGCCTCACAGGTTCTTGATCAGCATGGAAAGATGGTAGGGGGCGTATGTGTCTTCCGAGACGTTACAGAGCAGCGCCAACAATCGCGCCAGGCTCTGCAGACCCTGGCATCGCTACTCGTGGTCGCAGAAGAGATCGTACGCATCCCCGAACAGGGCTCTAGCACGCACAAAACAAATGCTGATCTTTTTCCAGGCAGCAACTCCACCGCACAATACCTGGCAGAGATTCTCCACCAGGTTCTTGAATGTCGCCTGGTGGGAATCTCGTCCGTGGCCCCATCCCAGCGACTACAACTGCTGGGTATTAGCGGGCTCCCCCTTGAACAGGCAAAGGCGGCCCAAAAGGAAGTCAGCAAATCAATGCTGGCGGACTATTTCGATGACGCGGATATCCATAACCTCTATGCCAACCGCGCTATCGTACACAATGTAAGACAACAACCCTTTAAAGGACGATCTACCTTCGGCATGTCTAACCTGCTCACGGCGCCGATGGTAATGGGCACGCAGCTGATTGGGATCTGCTTTATCGATAGGGATGAGAAGCGCCCGTATACACAGGAAGAAATCGCCGTGATCAAAGCCATCGCCAAGCTGAATGCGCTGGCTATCGAACGGGTACGGATCTCAGATGAATGGGCCCAGGCGCATTCCAATGAGATAGCCCTGCAGGAGCTCAATCACCGCTTTGACACATTCCTCGGAATCGCCAGCCACGAGTTACGTACCCCCCTCACCGGTATTTATGGCAATGTACAGCTAGTGTTACGCCGCATAGAGAAGCTCAAGAAGCAAGGCGTCGAGACCATCGAAGTATCTATGTTGAGCGAGAATGAACGTATTCAACAACCACTTCAGGATGCCTTAAACCGCTCTCTAACGCTAGACCGTATGATCGGCGACCTGTTAGACGCATCACGCATCCGCGCCGATAAATTTATCATTACCACACAGCCATGCGACTTGAAAGAGATCGTATGCACCACAGTTGAAGATCTACAGAAAGTAACGCCAGACAGGCGGATCAACCTATGCCTGCCAGCCACCAAATCCATACCCATCCATGCTGATGTCGATCGCATCAGCATGGTCATTCATAACTACGTTACCAACGCGCTTAAATATTCTCCCCTGGAATGCCAGGTGGATGTCTATCTGAAGACCGGTCGGGGGCAGGCGCGTGTAGAGGTACACGATGAGGGTCCAGGTCTTTCGCCAGAGGCTCAGGAGCATGTCTGGGAGCGCTTCTACCGCGCCAAAGGCATCGAAGTACAGTATGGCTCAGGTACGGGACTGGGATTGGGACTCTATATCTGCCGTACGATTGTTGAACGCCACCATGGCAAGATCGGCCTCATTAGCAAACAGGGAAAAGGTTCAACTTTCTGGTTCTCACTGCCGATCACCGCGTAATCCACTTGACATCCTCCCCACGGCTCTCGCCGGGGGATTCCCACAATCACTTGCGGGGTTTCCTGCTTCGCTGAGACTTGCCGGGGTTGGTTTTCACCGCCCCCGGTCTGACGGCCTCTCCACAGGCATTGAGGACCGTGAGCCCCACGGACCTTATATTTTTTGCCGCATTCATATCTCGCTCATGATGCACGTCACATTCTGGACACGTCCACTGGCGTACGTCGAGCGTGAGGGATGCGAAGATATATCCACATCCGTTTCTTTTTAAAGGTCGGATACTTGCCGCGACCCTCAAAGAAATTGATGAATGCCTTGTCGAGGTGGCGCAATGCCTGTTGGACGGGAACACTGGATACCTCATTCAGCCAGCGATAGTCATCCTGTTTTTTGAGCTCAGTGAGCAGCGAAGAAAGGTCTTTGTAGTACAGACGCGTGTGTTCTTTGTAAAAGGCATCCGTTTTGAGGCGTAAGGCCCAGTTGTAGGTAAAGCGTACACAGCCAAACGTCCGAGCAAGCATCTGTTTTTGCTCGTCGGTCGGGTAGCATCTGAATTTGTAGGCGCGTTTCTGTGTACTCATACTTTACATGGTAACCTATACTGTGTAAAAAGTCAACAGTACCATGCCCCCATCGCGCCACCAAAAGGAACGCGCCTTCTCTCCTCATGGCTAAAGCCAGGGGTTTTACGGCGCGCTTTGATAAAAAAAGCCATCCCCGTGGCATGTGACCATGCCTTGAAGATGACCTTTTTAACCAGTCAAATTATGTAGCCAGTCTGCCTATCAGGCAACCTTTTGGCGCGAAACCTGTTGCGCGGCCTGCCGATTACTGCTGATCGTGCCAACGACAACCACTACGATAGCCACCAGCAACAAAATCCAGAACAGCACCGCAGGGAGCGCGAAACCGATCAGGGCATCAAGCGCATAGGCACCTGGTCCGGTTAAAGCGACAGCCAGACCTACGAACATCAGCACCAGAGGATACTCATAGCCACCCTGGGTCGACCACAGGCCACTTGACCAGTGGAAACGAACCACCGCCATCAACATGCTGGCAATAATCGCAATCGCGGCCAGAGGCGTCAGCAATCCCAGAACAAAGAGCAGGCCACCCACGAACTCACCGCCAGCGCCCAGCACAGTCCAGAACGCGGCCGGGACAAAACCCTGTGACTTCAACCAGCCCGTCGTTCCGGC
Organism: Dictyobacter halimunensis; assembly: GCF_036245075.1. Lineage (NCBI taxonomy): Bacteria > Bacillati > Chloroflexota > Ktedonobacteria > Ktedonobacterales > Dictyobacteraceae > Dictyobacter > Dictyobacter halimunensis. The sequence continues at coordinate 2,019,084 of NZ_BSRI01000001.1, read as the reverse complement.
AAAGCCATGTCCGCCAAACCAGCCAAAAAGCTTCTGCGCACCATGGCCCATCAACAACAGGCCAACCACAAGGCGCAAGATAAGAAGGCCAATTGATAAAGACATTATGCTATTTCCTTTCGACTCCAGGAGATGGAATCTATACTTACTTATTGTTAGTAACGTCTACGATGAAAGTATGATACACTACGATCTAATATTTGTCAAGTTACTAATTTTATGTTAGTATAATGGCAGAATAGCCAGGATAAAAAATATGTAGGGGACTTATAAATCATGGCAGAAGACAGGCCGATGTGCACACGCTATCAGCAGGCGGCCAACCTGATAAGCAAGCGCTGGACGCCACTCATCCTTAGAGTATTGCTGATGGGACCGTGCCACTACAGTGAAATCGCGCGCATGGTTGGTCATATCAGTGACCGGGTGCTATCCCTACGTTTGCGAGAATTGGAAGAGCAGGAGATCATCAAAAGAACGGTCTTCAATGAGATACCGGTACGCATTGAATATGAACTGACCGAGAAGGGCAAAGCCCTCAGCGAGGTTGTTGAAGCCATCGAACGCTGGGGAACAGAATGGCTATCCAGGCCAGAAGAAGACTCCATCCCACAAGAAGGTGCTCAGCAAGAAATTGGCTAACGTGAACAGGAAGTTATTTCTGTATTGTACTAATACAGAAATAACTTCCTGGTACCGCTCTTTTGATACAGAGATGCTCACTTGATTAGAAAGGCTTCCAGCTGGGCATTGCCGCCGCAGATGAGGACGCCGACGTGCTCATCGGGCGCGGGCTTATAAGCACCGGCCTGCAGGGCCGCGATGCCGGCCGCCGCCGAGGGTTCAGCGACCAGACGCAGATCGTTCCACAGAGACAGCTGAGCGCGGGCCACGGCCTCATCGTCCACCAGCACAACGCGTTCCACATAGCGCTGCGCGATCTCGAAGGCCAGTTCGCCCACGCGTCTCGCCCCCAGCGCATCCGCCGCCAGGCCATGAATTTCTACATCGACCGGGGCGCCGGACTGTAAAGCCCGATACATACTGGCGGTTCCTCCGGTCTCAACGCCAATCACGCGCACCGTATTTTGAAACCAGCTGGCGATCCCACCAATCAGACCTCCACCGCCCACAGCCACCAGCAGTGTATCCAGATCCGGCAGTTGCCGCGACAACTCATAACCCACCGTTCCCTGGCCCGCCACCACCTCTGGTTGATTGTAGGCATGAACCACCAGCGCGCCCGTCTCCCTGGCCCGCTGCTCACTGGCCAGCCATGCATCGGCATATGTCGCCCCAACAATATGCACATCAGCCCCATACGAGCGCAGACGCTCCACCTTCACGCGCGCCGAGATCTCAGGTACAAATATCTCTGCGTGATATCCCAGCTGCTGGGCCGCGTAAGCCACCGCCGCGCCGTGGTTGCCACCGGAGGCAGCGATCACGCCCGCCTGAGGAACCGGCTGCGACAGAAGCCGGTTAAAGGCTCCCCGCGCCTTGAACGAGCCCGAATGCTGGAGCTGCTCCAACTTCAATGAAAGATGGCCGGGACAGTTCCAGATACCGCGCTCAAGCGAGATGACAGGGGTTTGCCGCACATAAGCGGCCACGCGCCGGGCCGCCTGCTCAATATCCTCTCTACTAATCTTCATATATATACCTTTTCTATATTATTTTTGGCTCTATTATAGCACCCGGCCCTATGTACTAACTTAAGGGGTGCAGGGTTCTCCCGCATTGAGAGTGAAGAGAGGCGGCAGGATAGAAAATAGCTCCATTTTTTGAGCACATGCAGTGGCTATGTTGTCTATACTTCTATATGTATTTATATTACGTGAGAGATTTAATCGGGCAAAAGCGTAGTATACAGTGAAGAGTTTTGGTAAAGGAATTATTTCAGCCCGAAATTTTCACCTCGTAGAGTCAGGAGACACTCATGAAATCACATGCATTGTCCAGTCGCCGTTTGCTTCCAGCCCTGCTATGTATCATAGCTGTGCTGCTCGCAGCCTGCGGCGGTACGGCACCGGCTACCACCAATTCGAATACCAACAGTAGCAAAGCCTCAGATGACAAACAGATTTTAATCCAACCCATCACTGGTCGCGCGGACCTCAAAACCTTTGATCCAGCGCTGGCTGGCGATATCCCCTCCATCAATGCCATCAGCAAGGTTTTTACCGGCCTGGTATCCCTTAACGACAAGCTTGAGGTGCAAAAGCAGCTCGCTCAATCTTATGAAGCCAGTCCGGATGGGCTGACGTGGACCTTCAAGTTAAAACCCGGTCTGAAGTTTAGCGATGGAACCCCCCTTACCTCCAAAGATGTCGCGTACAGCATTGACCGGGCACTGGACCCCCAGGTGGGCTCGGGCGTTGCCAGCACCTATCTGGGACTGATCAAAGATTCGGACAAGCGCGGCGCGGGCAAGATCAATACCCTGATCAATGATAGCATCCTTACCCCTGATGATCAGACGGTTATCTTGAAAACCACGCAGAAGGCGGCCTATTTTCTGGAAGCCCTGACATATAACACTTCATTTGTGGTCGAGCGCAAGCTCGTCGACAAATACGGCAAAAACTGGACCGACCACCTGGACGAGGGCGGCGGCGCTGGTCCCTGGAAGGTACAAAAGTTTGACCACGGCAAACAGATCGTGTTTGTGCCAAACACGAATTACTACGGGACCGCTCCCAAGTTGAAAAAGATTGTCGTGCCTTTCTACAAAGATAGCCAGACAGCGTATCAGGCCTATCAGAATGGCCAGGTCCACATCACTGGTGTTCCCTCATCACTGGTCGCGACCGCCAAAACGCTACCCGACAATCAGTATCATCAGATACCGATCCTGGCTATCGACTTCATCGCGATGAACTACCTGACCAAGCCTTTTGATAATATCAAGATTCGTCAGGCCTTCGCCCTGGCATTGGACAAATACGCTCTGGCACATAACGTTGGGAAAGACGCCAACGTCGCCACCAACCATATCGTGCCGCAGGGTATGCCCGGTTATAATGAAAACCTGACCGGTCCACAAGGCGTCAAAGATACCAAAGGAGATGCCACCAAAGCCAAACAGCTGTTTGAGGAAGGGATGAAAGAGGCAGGATATACCCGGGCCAACTTCCCTCCAGTGGTCTTCACGGTCGCGACCGAAGGATCTTCGGATGCCGCCAATGCCTTCAGCGCCATGCAGCAGATGTGGAAAAACGCACTGGGCATCGATGTCAAGGTACGCGATACCGACTTTAATACCCTGCTGGACCAGGCCAATGCGGCCGCCAACAATCCAAAGGGCATCCAGATGTGGTATGCCGACTGGTACGCCGACTATCCAGATCCACAGGACTGGCTGACGCTGCTCTTTGGGAACGGTGCCTCCAAAAATGGCATGAACTATGGTCAGAACAAGCAATCATACGCCGCTGAGCAGCAGGCCAATCAAGCCCTGATGGTGAAGGCGGACGCCAATGCCAACACCACCGAGCGCATGCAGCAGTACAATACCGCCGAGCAGGCGCTGATCAACGATGTAGCCTGGATTCCCACCGCCCAGGAGATCTCCACCTCGGTGAGAAAACCTTGCGTAGTGGGTGTGGTTGATAATGCGCAGGGATTGACCCCACCGGATGACTGGGGCTCCATCTATATCAACAATAATTCGACCTGCGCTAACACCAGCCAGTACAAATAAAGGGAGGAAGGTTGTATCCCGGTGTGCCGGGATACAACGTGTCTTCTTGTGACTCGGACGCTGACGCGCCCGAGTCGTTTTTTATTTATGCGATGTTGTGAAGAAGCAGGCGCCCGGGCGCCTGCTTCTTCACAACATCGCATAATATTACGTAATTATAAAATTTATTCTGCATGTAAGATATTCCTGCCAAAAAAGTATTTCCCAGAGGCATAGAACGCTAATCAACAAAGAATGTGATATAATGAAATACAGCTACGATCAGTTCCCCATGGTGACATTCCTTGAAGAAACATACCCCCCCATATGGTATGGCATATTCGATTCATACACCCGTCTTTCAGCCAGGATAGAGTGCTTTGCTAAGATATGTCGAAGAGGTTATGATTGCGCTTATAAAGTCGTTTTAACGATCATTGCGCGTTACCCCATTGGCATACCATTCCTTGCACTTCTAAGTCACGAAAGGGAGGATGTAGCAAGTCCCGTTCGACATAAGTTATCACGGCTTTACAATTCCATAACATTGTTATACAATGTGCACGTAATAATAAATTACAACATTGTTTCACACCATTTTGATCTAATATAGATAAAAATGAGTGAACGAATATACAAAACCAAAAGGGAGTCTTAAATAAATGAGTGATCTTTTAACCGTATCAGAAGTGGCCGAGATTCTTCGTGTGGATGACACTACTGTTCGCCGCTGGGTCAAACAGGGTGCGCTCGAAGCTGTTGTGCTTCCCCACGTCAATGCACGTCAGGCCTATCGCATCAAACGCGAAACCCTGAACAAAGTTTTGGGCAGCGAAGGCTTGCTCCAGTAAGCATAGCTTTACGAGGCACAAAAAGAACGAGGTCCTATGGAAAATAGGACCTCGTTCTTTTTGTGTCGTGTGGCCGCATACGCGGCCGCATCTTTTTTGTTTTGTAGTGTGGCCTTGCGGTGTCCAGGCCACACTACAAAGCTCCATTACTTAAGTACCTGTAAAATTGACAGCTTGCTTCTACGATTGCATACTGGTAACAGTTTACAAATGTTTTTGAGCGTGAGCGAACCACGAAAAAAACATTGACAGGTACTAAGTAGCTATAAAATTGACAGCTTGCTTTTACGATTGCATACTGTTAAAAGTTTACAGGTGCTTCGGAGCACAGAGAAGGCCTGGAAATTAAAAAAAATAGTACCAAGTACCTATAAGATTTGACTGTATAAATCATTGATTGCATACTGTTGATATCACTCAACTAGAAGTGAAAACACAAATCCTCCAGAGGTATCCAACAGATACCAGATATCGATACAGTTTGTTGATTGAAAACAAATTTGAGTCATACTCAGAGTAGTCCGTTATCGTAGAGCACGCAGTAGTAGTAGACCATTTGCCCCCAGGATTTGACTGTAGGACGCGACGGATCTGGACCAGGGTATAGACATTCACAGGGAAATACCAGTTTCCCATCCACAGAATATCGATAACCAGTAAGCAGATACACACAGGGACGCTAAGTCGGTGTTGTAGTAATCCAGTAAGTTCGTATGCATGACCCGGTAGGTGTTACGGCATCCCCCGACGCTACCAGTAGTTTCCAAAGTTAAGATAAAAACCACAGGATTTCATCTTCCTGTTTAGACAACAACAGGGAATCCTTTTCCAATATGCCATAAACCCTAATTAGTCGTGTCCGCCGCTGCGACGGATAGACAACAGAAGGAAAGCTTTGGTACATACATAATTATGTATGTATGTCCTGACAGGTTACCGGGACTGTATATCGAGCTGTAAAGAGGAGCATATACATTGATTTCAAACAAATACACTGGAGAAACCATGAACAATACACATAAAAACACTATGAATACAACACATAAAAACCGATCCTTCAAACAGCGTATCCTGGGAATCGCATTGGCCGTGATGTTTGCCTTTACACTGGCCGGGACATTTATGGGCATGCAAGCCAGTACCACGCATGCGGCGACCAATGAGACCTACCTGGCCAGCATTATTCACAGCGTGTTTGGTCAATATTCTGGCCAGGCGATGCGCATCGCGCAATGTGAATCAACTATGAATCCAAATGCGCGCAACAGCATGGCCATCGGCGGCAGCTACGCCTCTGGTCTGTTCCAGATCCTCTATCCCAGCACCTGGAACGGTACCTCGCAGGCCGGCAAGTCACCGTTTGATCCACAGGCCAATGCTCGCGCTGCTTATGAACTGTTTAAAAACGATGGCTTCCGCTGGACCCAGTGGCAGTGTAAAGCCTAAAAAATAAATACACTCTCTAAAAAGATCAATCCTTCTTTGAAGGTCTCTCTCCTCCCCCTGAGGAAAGGACCCACTCGGAACATATTCCGAGTGGGTCCTTTCTTTTGTCTGGCGCCAGGGCTCATTTTTCACCTGTCAATTAAGCAAGTCTGGAGGCTTGCGATTCCATTGCGTCGCCAGGAGCTACTTCAAGGTTGCGTTGTTTGGGCATTCTCACCAGTATGGTCAGTATCACTGCCAGGATCAGTGAGGCGGCCATAAAGATGAAGCCGGCACCAGAGCTGCCCGTTACACCATTGAGCCAGCCTACGAAGAAGGCGCCGACAAATGAACCCAGCGCGCCCATGGCATTGATCAGTGCCATCGATTCACCAGCTGCGTTACTGGGCAGAATCTCGGGCACAATGGCAAAGAATGGACCATATGGGGCGTACATACACCCGCCAGCGATGACGAGGAACAGAAAGGCCAGCCAGAAATTTCCGGGTCCGGCAAAATACGATATCATGAAGGCCACGGCACCTATCAGCAAGAAGGGCCAGACATACAGCTTGCGTTGTAATGTGCGATCAGAAAAGTACGAAGCAACAAGCATAAGAATAGCCGCCAGCAGATAAGGCAATGCCGAGAGTAACCCTGTCACACCGAGCTTGAGATTCGAGCCCGCTTTGATGATCGAGGGCAGCCAGAGGACAAAACCATACACGCCAATGCTCCAGAAGAAGTACTGAAGCGCGAGCAGGATAACGCGTCCCGTGCGGAAGGCGGCCCAGTAATTTTTGACCTGGCTCAATCCCTGCTGCTCGTCCGCCAGCGTTTGCTCGACGCTTTGCGCCTGCGGACGTGAGAGCCAGGCGGCATCCCTCGGCCGATCATCAACGAGCTTGAGCCAGATGAAAGCCCAGATCAGCGAAGGAACTCCCTCCAGGATAAACATCCACTGCCAGCCCAGGGCCTGAATCAGATAGCCAGAAATAACCGACATCCATAAGACCGTTATCGGGTTACCAAGGATCAGAAAGGTATTGGCACGGGAACGTTCGCGCTTGGTAAACCAGTGCGTCAGAAAGACCAGCATCGCCGGGAAGACGACGCTCTCAGCAACGCCCAGAAGGAAGCGGTCGATCATCAGCAGCGGCACATTGGTGATAATCCCGGTCAGAGCCGCCAGGATACTCCAGGCGATCAGGGCCCAGAAGACCAGCATTCTGGCACTCCTGCGCTCCGCGAAATTGGCACCAGGAATCTGAAAAAAGAAGTATCCTAAAAAGAAAAGCGCTCCTAGCCAGGAAGAAATAAACGAAGTAATCCCTAACGTTTTCTCCAATCCTCCCGCCGCTCCAAAGCTAAAGTTTGCGCGGTCAAGGTAGGCAAGACTATACGTAATAAATGCCAGGGGCATCAGGTGCGCCCAACGGCTCGTTGGCAGAGCCTCGGCATTGACCGCGACTACATTCTGTTCTTTCATCATAGATCCTTCGTATTTCTAATGCTCGCGCTCATCAATGCGCTTGCCGCAACATATATAGCATGTCCTTGAGATGCGATTGCTGTTGCATGACGATCACATCGGCGTGATGCCGTAAAAAACGTCTCTGATGGGAAGGAGTCATTGTTTATCGATACCACTCATCATCTCGCAAGAAAGATACCAGCCAGGGGTTAGAATGCGGTAAGAATGTGATTGTACTTCTCTTTTTGCAGGGGGAAGTGGGCGCCTCCGCACGGGCGGCCGCGTGCGCCTCCGCACTGGTTTTTTATGTAGGTGCGACAGGGGCGCGGATGCGCCCCTGTCGCACCTACATACTAGGGGCTGTTGAGCACTGTGGGGTTGTTTGCCCATCGGTAAGTGCTTCTGGTTTGAATGTTGCACCTACATACTAGGGGCTGTTGAGCACTGTGGGTGCGAACATACAGGCAAGCCGCAGACGATGAGGGGGAAGTGGGCGCCCCCGCATGGGCGTCCGCACTGGTTTTTTGATTAGTGCAGCGGGGGCGGATGCGCCCCCCGCTGCACTAATCAAAAAAACCAGAGAGGATGCTGATAGCTAAACATATATTTGGCAGGCAGCACCAATCAGCAAGAGAGGGTGCCTGATGGGTTAAAGTATGTCTGGCAGGCGGCAGGTGGTAGATCTTTCTTCACAATAAATAGGCAGGGTAATGTAGAAGGTACAGGTAGGGCGATCTTCTTCAAATGACTCAAACCAGATTTGACCGCGATGCAGTTCTATCAGGGCGCGGCAGAGATAGAGCTCGAGTCCGGTACCAGCACAGTTGTGAGCATCAGGGGTGCTATTGAAACGCTTAAACATTCCTGCTTGCTGCTCGACAGGGATGCGCAGTCCAGGATTTTGTATGCTCACAACTGCGACACCGACCTGGGCCGATTCAAGACCTACCGAGATGTCCAGATCGATGGGGCCACCGGTGGGACTATAGGTGATCGCATAATGAAGCAAATTGGTCAGCACCTGCTCTATACGCTCGACATCAACCTCCACTAGCAGGTGATCCGGCACGGTACGGATGTTGAGTTGATGCCTGGCAACGGTTGGCTGGACACGCTGAACAACCCGGCGTACCAGGGCGAGTAGATCATGTGGCTCCGGCTGTATGTTCAGACAGCCCGCCTGCAGGCGTGTAACGTCCAACAAATGATCAGAAAGCTCGGTCATTCTGACGGTCGCCTGCTCAATACCTTCAATAGCCTCCAGCTGCCGATTCGTCAGCGCAGCCCCACGGCCGCGCTTAATCTGCTGCACCAGGGTTTGCGTGCAACCGCGTAGGGTTGACAGGGGAGAGAGGAGCTCACGGGCCGCGATATCAATAAACTCATCCTTCAAACGCTCGACATCGATCGATAAGGTTATATCTTGATGCACAACAACAGCTAAAGGTCCCCGATCTTGCAAAGAAAGAACGTTGCGCATTGTCGGCCACAGCCAGCGTGGGATACCGATCAAAGAGGTGCTCACATTCATGGGTACATAGCGACCATCGGCATAATGCACTTTTTCCAGTCGCCGATACGTCGTTTTCCTTTGCTGTATCGCTCGCATAATAGCCAGTTGTTCCAAAGAAATGGGCACGCCATTTTCATCGAAGATCGTAATCTGGCTCTGCCGCAAAAACTCACCCCACGGCTGTCCAGGCATCCATTGACCTTGCCACAAAGCAGACGCCGCGCGATTCATCAATACCAGGCGCGCTTCAGGCCCATGCACCAGATAGACGCGGCCGGGCATCTCATCGAGGATGAGTTGCAAAACGGACCTTTGCGCCTCTAATTCCTGCGGCACCTGCTGGTTCGTAGTGCACAACTGCGCACGATGGCATGAACGAATGTTTTCAAGAGACACGGACGCCACCGTCCCCAGGCCAGTCACCAGCAGTTCATCACAGACAGAGAAATGTCCCGGCTGCGAATGCCCTAGCAGTAAAGCGCCGATAACGGCACCATCATAATTTAGCAGAGGGACGCCAAGAAAGCTACGTATAGGAGGATGTTCGGGAGGCAAGGGGGTCTGCAATGACTCGGCACAGCGGGGATCGCGCACATGTGGACTAAACATCTCGCCGCTAGCCTCACTCTCCGTCAAATATGAGCAATAGGCCGTCAGATCAGGAGCAAAAATATCATCGATGCGTACCGGGAAACCATGCTTAAAAATAGGGCGTAACAGACCGATACTCCCAAGAGGAACGGAGCGGGCAAATGCACGCTGCTCATCACTCACACCCACCGCACTGGCGATATGGAAAAAACTCTCATCCCCTGGATCAACCGGTTTTCCATCCGCATCGACATCACACAAAGAGCAGGCCGCCATCTCCGCCGTTGCGACCGCGCAACAGGTACTGGTTATATGCTCGATTAATCGTCCTTCATCGGTTTCGCGCATCAACGCCATGCCTGTGCGGGCAAAGGCAGCGCCGCGCCTGGATGTATCCACATTCCAATCAGAATTATTGATCGCCGTTGAAGCCATAACAACTCACCTCGTATAGCGCGGCAACAGTACCGCTCCCTCCCCATTAAACTCAGCACGACATTACTTCTAATATGTATGTAACACTATAAATCATTACTAGAGCAAGCTTAACAGTATACATTTACCAATATTCGACCGCTACATTTTCTGTGATGCCATTGTGATAGTGTAATACGCTCTGTGCTCTCTTTGTGAGTGCTGAAATCTATACTAGGCCATATCAGCAAATAAAATTTTCGCAGCCCATAAAGATGTCATTGTTACCGCTCCACCAATGGTCAACCTTGAGGATTAAAGCAAGCAAAAAAGTAACACGAGAAGGAGGCGGTGGATGAGAGATATGATAGAAGAAAAAAACCGATCCGCCATAGATCTGCTCACGACCCTGAGCCATGAATTAAGGACCCCTCTGACAGCTATCAAAGGCTATACGTCGACTCTGGTACGGCATGAACAACATCTGAGAAAGAGGGAACGCCTGGAATTTCTGCAGGCGATCCAGCAGGCCAGTGAGCAGTTGGAGGTGTTGATAAATCAGATCATCGAAGTTCAACAGCTTGAGGCGGAGCCTATCATCCTGGAACAGAGGCAGGTAAATCTCTGCCAGCTTATCAACGAAGCAGTGGACGATGCCCGGCATGCAGCTCAGCACTCACTGCGCTTTCAACACAACCATCCCGCAGACCCCTATCCCGTCTTTCAGTTCGAGATTACCGGCTGCACAGAAAGGCAGGAAACTTCACACCAGTTCATCTATGCGGACCGCGAACGCCTGAGGGAAGTGCTCAGGAACATCTTAGAAAATGCCCTGCTCTATTCGCCGCGTGGGGGAAGCATCGAGGTGGGAGTCCGCACGATAAGCATGGACCAAATACTGCCAATCATGCCGCCCACCAACGCCCGGAACCAGGTTCAGGCACATGGTACCACCGCCACCCATAGTCAACGTATGGTCGAGATCTGGGTTCGCGATCACGGCATAGGCATTGAGCCTCAACATCTGAACGAAATTTTTGAGGTGTTTCACCGCATCGATACGCGTCTGACACGCGAAGTGAGGGGACTGGGACTGGGATTGGCCATCAGCAAGCGTATCATAGAGCTCCACAACGGCACCATCTGGGCCGAAAGCGAAATGGGCAAAGGCAGCGTCTTCCACATTCTGCTCCCCGCCGCCTGAGCACGCGTAAAAAACGATCCTTAATATAGAAATAAGACATACTTATTATATGTCAATAAAATTGATCCAGCCATGCAAATCTAGAACCACCTTAACGGCAGACTCCGCATTTAGCTTGTCAGCATCCACATCCATATGGTAGTATATGAAAAATAAACGTGCATTGAGTGTGGCTCATGCAAGCTCTTCCGATATAGCATGTGGAAAACATAGCGCATATAATTATTTATCAATTCACAGCCATGCTAAAAAATGAGTCATACTTATTTTAGTGAAGGGAATAAAGCTCGTGGCCACCACCCCGATCACCATTACCCACTTCAAGACACACGATATTCGCTTCCCCACCTCGCTGGCACTTGACGGATCGGATGCCATGAACAAAAATCCGGACTATTCGGCCGCCTACGTGATTCTCTATACCGACCAGCCAGGACTGGAAGGTCACGGCCTCACCTTCACCATTGGCCGGGGCAATGAGGTCTGCGTGGCCGCTATAGAGGCGCTGGCGCCCATGCTGGTTGGGCTGACGCTGGAATCGTTGACCGCCGACATGGCCGCCTGCTGGCGCCTGCTGACCGGGGATAGTCAGTTGCGCTGGATCGGTCCGGAAAAAGGGGCCATCCACCTGGCAACGGCGGCCGTGATTAACGCGGTCTGGGACCTCTATGCGAAGGCGGAAGGGAAGCCATTGTGGAAGTTGCTGGTGGATATGACACCAGAACAGCTGGTTGCCTGCATCGATTTCCGCTATATCACCGATGCCCTGACCCCCGATGAGGCGTTACACATCCTGCAAGAGCGGGCACAGACCAAAACTGAACGCGAACAAGAGATGCGACAGATAGGATATCCGGCCTATACCACCTCGGCCGGCTGGCTCGGCTATAGCGATGAGAAGATCGAGGCGCTCTGCCGCGAGGCGATCGGGCAGGGATGGACGCATTTCAAGCTCAAGGTGGGCTCCAGTCTAACCGACGATGTCCGGCGCGCCCGCATCATGCGCGGCATCATCGGCCCAGAACGCAGATTGATGATGGACGCCAACCAGTACTGGGATGTCCCAGAGGCGATCGCCTACATGCGACAGCTGGCGCCGTTCGATCCCTGGTGGATCGAAGAACCGACCAGCCCAGACGACATCCTGGGGCACGCCGCAATCGCTCGTGCCATCGCGCCTATAAAAGTAGCCACCGGCGAGCATGTCCAGAATCGCATCATCTTCAAACAGCTATTGCAGGCAAAAGCGATCGACTTCTGTCAGATCGACGCCTGTCGGCTGGGTGGAGTCAACGAGGTACTGGCCGTGCTGCTGCTGGCGGCGAAATTCGGCATCCCGGTCTGCCCCCACGCCGGCGGCGTCGGCCTGTGTGAATATGTCCAGCATCTCTCGCTACTCGACTATATCTGCATCAGCGGCAGCCTGGAGAACCGTATCCTGGAATACGTCGACCACCTGCACGAGCACTTCGAGCATCCCGTCGCTATTCACAACGGACACTACATGCCCCCTACCGCCCCCGGCTATAGCATCACCATGCATTCCTCCTCTCTGCAAGAGTATGCTTATCCTGACGGTCCCACCTGGCAGGCACTACAACACAACCACTCCTCTCAACGAGCCTAATATTAATGGGTTGGCGCAGTACAGCGGGTGGATGCATTCGCATCCACCCGCTGTACTGCGCCAACCCATTAATATTCAATAGACTTTTGGAATACCGGGTACCATAGAAAACAGGGGGACATTGATACTATATACCTGCAAGGGACAGATACAACAGTCATAGAAGAAACGCAAATACAAAAAAATTCGGGCCGCGATCAAATGTGTGAATACCACACATAGAAGCGGCAATGAATCGTGATATAGTTCTATGCCGATAGCAGGTTTCGGATCGACACGAGTGATATAATTTTCTCTATACATCTTTGTGGTGGGGAAGCGCTTCTCACCATCAAGAGTGGACGGAAAACGCCCCCGGGCCGCCATCACGAGCGGCCGGGGGTCGTAAGTAATAGAGAGTAAGTCTCAGTTGAAAAGAGGTTTCCCATGCCAGGACATGTATCAAGCCCCATTCGCTCGCTCGGCGTGCTAACCGGTGGCGGCGACGTGCCAGGGCTCAACGTGGCAATTAAAGCATTAGTATACCGCGCAGAGACAATGGGTATTCGCGTTATGGGCTTACGCGCCGGTTGGGAAGGGATCACCTTCCTGGATCGGTCACAGGGACAGGAGGCTCTGATCTTCCAGGATGAAGACCCCAGCACCTGGAAGCATGGCTATTTGATGCCCCTGACACGCCTGAATACCCGCAGCATCGACCGCCAGGGAGGCACGATACTGCAGTCTTCACGTACCAATCCTGCCAATATGCGTGTGAGCGAGCTACCTCCCCATCTGAAATCTTATGGCGAAGGACACAAACCAGAGGATCGCGTCGACCTGACGAAAGAGGTTATCGCCAACCTGGAGTTTCTGGGCCTTGATGGCCTGGTGGCGATCGGTGGTGACGACACGTTGAGTTACGGCTCCAAACTAGCCGCCGTCGGCATTCCCGTCTGGGCGATCCCCAAAACAATGGATAATGATGTACCCGGCACCGATTACTGCATCGGCTTCCAGACCGCCATCAGCCGCGCCGGAGAGTTTATTAACCGTATCCGCTCAACCGCGGGCTCTCATCGGCAGACCGTGCTGTTCCGGATGTTCGGGCGAGATGCGGGCTTTACCGCGCTCGAAACGGCGGCCGTGACCTGGGCCGACCGCCTGATCATCCCTGAAGTTCCCATCAACATTGATCGCCTGGCTGACCTGGTAATGAAGGACCGGCAGAATCCCGAAGGATATTCATTCGTCGTCATGTCCGAAGGTGCCAACATGGGTGTTCCGGTGCCTACCGTCGGTGAGGCCGATGCCTATGGTCACAAGAAAAAAGCCAATGTGGCGGAGTTCCTGGCGGACCAGCTAACCGAGCGCATCTCGGGGGTACGCTTCTTGCCGATCGATCTGACCTACTTCTTGAGAAGTGGCGAGCCAGAGGTGTATGACAAAGATATCGCGATCCACTTTGCCAACCTGGTCATGAGTAAGGTCAGCGAAGGGATGCATAATGTGATGGCTGCGCACCGCAATGGAGACTACATCGTCACAGATATTCCCGGCAAGGATATTCCGGCCCGTCGTGTCGATCCAGCCGACTACCACGAGGAGCGCTATCGCCCACGCTTTGAGCGCATCAGCGGTCCTTACCAGCCACAGATTCGCTAGGCACAACAGAAATAGGGGGGATGGAGCGAGGAGAGTCATGTTCACGGCATGCCTGCCTCGCGTCCAGCTACAGGAGGGAATCCCTGGTATCCCCCGACCAATGAGAGGAATAACACGTGCGCACAGAAGAGATTCTCCATACGACTCAGCATCGCAACTATCCATTGCCAGCGGGACCCTGGATCATGAAGCAGAACTGGCATGAACTGCTCTTCGCGCACTGGCCGATCGCCCCGGCAAACCTGCAGGCCTTGATGCCTTCAGCCTTTAAGGTTGATACCTTTGAGGGCAAGGCCTGGGTAGGGGTCGTTCCTTTCCGCATGAGTGGTGTCCGGCCACGGGGACTTTTCGCGGTGCCCGCGCTCTCGGCATTTCCAGAGCTAAATGTGCGCACCTATGTATCACTAGATGGACGGCCCGGCGTCTACTTTTTTAGTCTGGAGGCAGGCAATCCGATCGCCGTGGCCCTGGCGCGCTCAATCTTCCATCTACCATACTACAATGCCTTGATGCGAACGCAGCGCATCGATGATACCATCTACTACCGCAGCCAGCGCACTCACAGAGGCGCCCCGCCCGCCGACTTCATCGGCCGCTACCGACCCACCGGCGAGGTCAACTATGCGCAGCCGCACTCGATCGAATCCTGGCTCACCGATCGCTATTGCCTCTACACCAATCTGGGCTCTCACCTCTACCGGGCCGATATCCACCATCTCCCGTGGCCGCTCCAGCCAGCCGAAATGGAGGTCACCCGCGACACCATGGCCGCCTCGCACAAGATTCATCTACCCGACACAGCTCCCTTGCTTTATTATTCCAAACGCCTCGACGTACTGGTCTGGCCCATTCAACGTATCCAATAATGTAGCTGGTCATGCAGTTCTCTAATAGTTAGAGTGCGTCAGACACACTTTCATAGAGAAACTGTGGGTGGTTTATGTTACCTATTCTTCCCCCTCCTATCCCTTATTTGTGCGCCCGGCCTGCTACTCCATGCTATAATAGCAACTAATGACCTTATATTATTGTCGCTATACATCCATAATAGATTGATGAATTAAATGAAAATGCAAAAAATCGGGATGAAGATACAAAGGCGCAGGCGCCGCATCCCAACAAAAAAAATACAGCTCAATATATCTGTGTGGGAGCGCTGGTGGCAAAACTTCTCATTCACCAGGCTGATTCGCAACATTATAATCGGCATCTTCTCGGCCCAGGTCCTGACAGCAGGAATTTTGCTCGCGATCTCGGCCATCCGTGACCACAACAAAAAGCAACGCAAATTCCCCACCATAGAGCTCAAAGAGGTGCAGATCGGTGCCAACCGTCTGCAGTTGTATGGCTATGGGAAGGACCTCTATAAAGCGATGTTAGAGGCCATTGACCAGGCCGAAGAAAGCATCTACATCGAATCGTATATCTGGAAAGATGACCAGGCCGGTTGGGACTTCAAGACGCACCTGGCCCGCAAGGCGGCCGAAGGCGTCGAGGTCTATGTTATTTTTGATATGATCGGGAACCTGGTAGTGCCACGCCAGTTTAAAAAGTCCTTTGATCCCTCTATCCATTTGATGCAATACCAGGCGTTCGGCACGTATCGGCACGTTGTTGATCCACGCCACTACGCATTGGATCACCGCAAATTGCTGATCGTAGATGGCAAGACAGGCTTTATCGGCGGCTACAACATCGGCAGCCTGTACGCCGATTACTGGCGTGACACCCACGTGCGCATCCAGGGGCCAGCCTCAGTTGAGCTTGCTCACTCATTTGTTGATTTCTGGAACCGCTTTGGTCCCAGGCACGATCCCATCCGGCATCACTATCAGCGCAGATTTGATCCCTTGATCAATCTGCATGGCAACGATGCCCTGCGCCTGACCTTCCCCATTCGCGATATGTATATCGAGGCCATTAATCGTGCCGAACACTCGATCTACCTCTCCAACGCCTATTTCGTACCCGATGGATCGCTGCTGGACTCATTAAAAACGGCCGCCCAGCGTGGCGTCGATGTGCGCATCCTCGTCCCCTGGACATCTAACCACGTGGTCACCGACTGGATCTCGCATAGCTACTTCAGCGAGTGTTTAGACGCAGGCATCCACATTCTGGGCTATCGCCACGCCATGCTGCACGCGAAAACCTGTACCATCGATGGACAGTGGTCCACTATCGGAACCGCCAACCTGGATCGCCTGAGTTCCATCGGCAACTACGAGATTAACCTGGAGATCTATAGTTCAGATTTCGCGCAACAGATGGAGCGTCTTTTCGCCTGCGATACAGAAGATGTGATCGAGCTTCGCGCTGAAGACTGGCATCACCGGCCCTGGTATACCAAACTTAGTGAGCATATTCTAGCCCCTCTACGCTTTATGATGTAGGATCGACAAGCAAAATCATGCTCGTTATAGAGTATATATAAGTATCTATAAAACCAGGCTTTCGCACCTGCGGCGCGCCACAGTCATGTTTCGTACCTGCGGTGCTTCACAGCCATATTGAGAGTTGGTGCGACAGGGCGCGAATGCGCCCTGTCGCACCAACTCTCATAACCAGCGCGGCCGCTCATGTGCCCTGCAAGATGAAGTCAAATCACGCTTATAAATAAAATGGCTAGAATACGAGGTTAATATTTTCTGATGAAACGAGTCGTCGTTGCAACAGTCTTAATTATGCTCGCCCTGGAACTCCTTCTAACTATCCCGCTGATGCTTCTTACTCCCATCGGCCCTACCATACTGGGCAGCCTTAATCCCACCCCGACACCTACTCCACAGCCGGTTTTAAGCGCCAGCGGGCAGACGCCCCCCACGCTTAAATCGCCGGTTTCCTATCTACTGGATGCCGATACCAACGACGTGCTGGACAACGTCCGTGGCAATGAACGCCTGCCCGTGGCCAGTACGACAAAGATCATGACCGCGGTCATCGCGCTGGAGAAGAGCCAACCGGACCAGATAGTCACCGTCAAAGATGATGCGGTCAAAGAGGTAAAAGACAATTTTGGCAGTACCGCCGACCTCAAGGCAGGCGACAAGGTACGCATGATCGATCTCCTTTACGGCCTGCTGCTCCCTTCCGGGGATGACGCGGCCATCGCCATCGCCGACACCATCAGCGGCTCACCCGCCAACTTTGTCAAGGTCATGAACACCTATGCCCACAAGTTACACCTGAACAACACGCACTACATCAATCCAGACGGGTTGACATACTACACCGGGACCGATAAAAAGCCCGATCCCAACGAATACAGTACCGCGGCCGATCTGGCCCAGCTCACCCGCTACGCCCTGCGCAATCCCATATTCGCCCAGATCGTACAGATCCAGCACTACCATTTGCCGGCCACCGCCGACCACGGAGCCTACAACTGGGACACCACCGATGACCTGCTGCAAGCCTATCCAGGCACTATCGGTGTCAAAACGGGCTTCACCCTTGAAGCCGGCTCCTGCCTGGTATTTGCCGCCAAAAATGCCAGGCACACCCTGATCGGCGTACTCTTACAGGGAAAAGACAAAAACGATCGCTTCACAGATGCCCCTCAACTGCTTGACTGGGGATTCAACCTGCCACTAAAGGCGCCCACGCCAACACCAACGCCCATCCAGAAATAATATGTACGGTAACAGGGGCACATCGCGCCCCTGTTACCGTACATATTATTTCTGGACACCTACGGCGCGCAGAGGCCGTTTTTGTAGTAGTGCACCTGCGGCGTGAATGCGCCTCTGATACACCACTACAAAAACAGAGTATAGGGACGCCTGCGTTCCCTACTCCCCGGAGTATTTGGCAATGCGGCGCTTTTTGTGCATATATAAGAGAGGTAGTGCTAATCAGAATAAAATCTATTCATTAACACTACAACCTTTAATGATGGAGCTTTGTATATGTTACAAATCGATCTTGCAACTTTACGCGCAGGGACGGCCTCGTACACTGATCTTACCAGTGCCATCAGCCACGCCGATCTACGTACCGAAACCAGCGAATTATTTAACAACATCCAGACCATTATCGCAAACGCGACGGACGCGGCCGTCACGCTGGTACCAGAGGATTCCCAGGCCGGCGAAGGTGAGCACGGCTGGACCCTGGGACATGTGATCGCCCACCTGACAGCCTCGCTAGAGGAACAGGCAACCACGTCCGCCTTGCTCGCACGCGGCTTTACCCTTGAACAACGCTTCCACACCGAAACACCCTGGGAAAGCATCACAACGGTTGAGCAGCTACAGGCGCGTCTGCGCGAATGCAACCGCCTCTGCAACGCCTATCTGGACGCGTGGCCCGACAATCCCGATCTCAGCGCAACAGTCACGCGCATACCATTCATCGGTCCCATGAACGCCATTGGCTGCTACGTGCTTGGCATTCTGCATGGCCAGATGCACTATGATCAGCTCAAAGAAATCATGCGCCAGGCCAGGGAAGCCTAACATCCTACCCATAGGTATGGTTGTTGCTGGATGTGCTACATAGCGCATCCAGCAACAACCACAATCAGCCTTTGCCAGATTCGCATCCACACTGTCTGAATAGATATATGAAAAGGCGCCTATAGTATGAAGGTTGAAATCAATCTTGCGGCACGCGAGGAAAAATTTATCGTCCGAAACCTGCTAGAGCTCTGTCAGTACGATTACACTGAATTCACCTCCAGGAATATTGGCGACCACGGTCTCTTCGACTATCCCTATTTAGATCACTACTGGACCGACGAGAACCGCTTCCCCTTTTTAATTCGCGTGGATCAGAAGCTGGCTGGTTTTGTACTGGTGCAAAAACTAGATGAGGAACCCGCTACCTATAGCATGGTCGAATTCTTTATACTACGCAAATATCGGCAACAGGGATTAGGGCAGGTGGTCGCGCACCATATCTTTGATATGTTTCCGGGCCGCTGGCGCGTACGGCAAGATGTCGAGAATGAGGCTGCGCAGGCCTTCTGGCGCAAAGTAGTCAGGCGCTACACCGATAATCGCTATCAAGAAAGTCGAGATTAGGATACATCCTTCAGCGCTCAATATCTACCCTTTGTCCTTCCCCAATTCCACATATCCCTGCCATTAACACTGGATGAAAAGGAGGCGATGCATCCCTGCGCCCAATAGTGCATTAATCCCTTAATAACCGATATCATATGATAGATGTAAGGTCATTTTATGATGCAGAATAGCTTAAGGAGTGCCGCCGGTCCTGCACATCCTCTGTCACCAGGAATATAATCAAGAGCACTTCAATAGCCTTGGTCACGTATCCAATCGGCTCAGAGGGCTGACCTATCAAGAGCCACATCAGAATAGTGATTGCGGCATAAATGATCAAGGCATAGCGAACCAGGCGATGAAAGCCCGACAACTGTGGAAGAAACCATGCCACCAGCAGAACCAGGTAGCCGATACAATTGAGGATAAACCAGTTGCGTAAATCTTCCCCAGGCTGTACGGCCTCATAAAGATGAATCAGTGCCGTAGCCAGGGTACACACGATAATACCGAGTTGAACCGGGCCAATATGTATGCGTGTCAGTGTCATCTGTTTCATATTGTACTACTCCTCCCTTGTGGTAACGAGACCACAATTTACTCACTATCAACCAGCCACACCACCCTTTGTCGTCACAACCACATCTACTTCCACCCATCAACAAAGAGAGCATATACAATACAAGGGAACGCTAAAAAACTGGTACACCTCCTTTCCAATGCATTTCTATATCACTCACACAGTTCATCCTCAAAAAGTAAGCTGATAAGTAAATTTCTACATCATGTTTTTATACATTGTACACGCGCGGCATAATTTCCAGATGACAGCACCCGGTAAGAACCAGAAAAGATAGGAAAAAAAGAGGGATATGTTCGGGATATCAATGTTGCCGGGCATTGGCGAGGGGAAGGTCATAGATGGGATTCCTCCTTCTCGGAGGAATCCCGAACAGAGATTATTTCTGGTAGAGGACCATGGTAGTAATCGGCGGAACGGTGGCGCTGGCCGTTGCCTGGCCAAGCACCTGCTGTCCCATGGTGTTCGCGGTGCCGACGATGTTCCAGTTGCCAGCGGGTAGCGTCACATTGGCGGCGGTCTTGTTAGGATTGTAGACAACCATAATGTTTTTCCAGGCATCATGGTTGGCATGGTCCTTAAGCATGAAAGCCACGGTATTATCCGAGCTGTTCAAGAACACCAGGTCGTTCTTGATCTGGTCGGCGGTCGTCATGCGGAAGGCTGGATGGCTGTCGCGCAGTTTGATCAGGCCCGCATAGTAGCTAAAGACATCTTTATGCTGCTCCTTCAGGGACCAATCGAACTGATTGACGGCATCTCCGGCGTTATAGCTATTGTCGTTGCCACCCTTTGAGCGCAGCATCTCCTCGCCACCCTGCATGAATGGAATGCCCTGCGAGGTCATAACAACAGCCTGGGCCAATTCATCCATCTTGATGCGATCGCTGGCGCTATCATTGGGATTGCTGGCCGCGATCTTATCCCACAACGTCATGTTGTCGTGGCTGGTAACGTAGTTGATCGTCTCACGCGGGGAGGCGGTAAAGTCGTTGATACTGCCCTCCACGCCCTTTTTGATCACATCCGTCAGACCGGTCGCCCCGGTAGCAAAGCCCTGGGCGCTCTTGTCAAAGACGTTGCCGTCGAGACCATTGCGCAGGTTATCGTTGAAGACGGCCAGGTTAAGCCCCTTCTGCTGACCCTTGGTAAGCAACTGATTGGCCGGCAGCGCGGAGGTGCCCCCGGTCCATGGCTCGCCATGGATAAGGATGCCAGGATTGATCTCATGCAGCTCAGTCGAAATCTTCTTCATGGTATCGACGCCCAGCAGGGCCATCAGATCGAAGCGGAAGCCATCGACATGATACTCGTTAACCCAGTACTTGACCGAGTCCAGGATGAACTTCTGCACCATGGGACGCTCGGCCGCGATCTCGTTGCCGGTGCCAGAGCCGTTGGTATAGGCGCCCGAGAAATCGGTACGGTAGTAGTAGCCCGGCACGATCTTATCGAAATCGCTGATCTTGGTGGTGAAGGTATGGTTATAGACCACATCCATGATCACGCCAAGGCCCTGTTTGTGCAGGCCCTGCACCATCTGTTTAAACTCGGTGATGCGCGTGGTACCGTGGGGAGTAGTAGCGTAGGCACCCTCGGGCACATTGTAGTTGCGTGGATCATAGCCCCAGTTATACTGGTCGGGATTATTCTCGTCAATGCTGGCGAAACCGTAGGCAGGCATAACTTGCACATCGGTCACGCCCAGTTCCTTCAGGCTATCCACGCCTGTAGAAACGCCGCCGGGTCCCTTTGTTCCCGTTTCGGTGAAGGCCAGGAATTTCCCGTTGTTCTTCACACCAGAGTTCGGATTGATAGTGAAGTCGCGCGTATGGACCTCATAGATCACCGCGTCTTCCGGCTGGGCCGGTGTCTTATGCGTATCGAAGCGCCAGCCGGCGGGATTGGTATCATGCAGATCAACGATCATCGTACGTGTGCCATTAACGGCGATGGCCGTCGCGTAGGGATCGACCGCCGTCTGCGTCTGGCCCTGCACGGTCACCTGGTAGAGATAGTACCAGTTCTTCAGGTTGCCGCGCACACGCGCCTGCCAGGTTCCCTTATCGCCTTTATGCATGGCTACCGTCTGCGTCAGCGGTCCACTCTCGCTATTAAAGAGTTGGAGATTCACATCCGAAGCGGTCGGTGCCCAGACACGGAACGCCGTTGCTGACTCATCATAGCGGTTGCCGAGATCGTCGCCCTTATAGGTATACTGTGGAAGATTTAAGACGTTGCGTGGAATAATCGTTTTTGCCTTAACGTCCTTGAGCGCTACATTCACACTATGTGTGACATCCGGCACGCCATTCAGCTTAAGGGTTACCAGGCTGGATGACGTCGTTTTGGTAGGATCATAAGGTGTCACGCTATTGACGGAGATGGATTTGCCGCTGGTGATATCGACCACACTGGCATCGGCAGGGGCATAGGGAAAATTAATCGGGTTCGAGAGCTGTGCCACCACGGTCCGATTATCCTCTAGAAACGCGTTCACCACATGCGGCTTGCGCGCGTCCAGCGCGTCGTTCAACGTCGTATACACGTTGGGATCACCCGAAACGAGCCAGACCTCACCCTTACCATTGGTAATATTGATAAAGCGATTGGCGTCGATATCCTTCTCCTGCCAATCACCTTTACGCACAATAAAACCAACCTGGGCGGTATTCAGGGTCTGAGTTGTGTCCGGAGGAATCGACAGGGTCGCGACAGCACCGTAGCTGTCCTGAGAGGTAAAATTGTAGCTCGCCCCGTTGTGACCATTACCAGCGGTATCAATATTCCACATCCAGAGATTCCATTGATCGTAGGTATTATCTGGCCTGAAATAATGCACGGTCACAGAGACATTGGGAACTGTTCCAGCCGCTTTAACAGGTGCCGATTGGGCAAAGATAGCCGTCGTCAGCAGCACGAGCAGCACAGTAGTAACGCAGGCTTTCAATGCTTTCTTCGCATTGAAGCCATTCACTCCAGTGGTCATGGGTTTCCCTTCCTTGGAAAATACTGTGGTAGGATCGCGTTACCCACATCATGGATGAGGCAAAGAAGCAATAACGCCAGACGATGATCCTGCTATGTCCATCTGCATTAAATAATGTCAACCATAATGTTGGCATGGCAACTGTTTATATGTCAACCATATTCTTCTAGAAGATACCATCTAAAGCTCTAATTAGTCAAGGTTATGGCAATTATGTACACGAGATGTTTTCATGCTGCAATGCGGCATGAAAACATCTCGTGTCTTTATATTTCAGAGAGGGAGTGGATCTGGGTCAGTTTGGTAGATAGGGTATGGATGAGGGCATTTGAGCGTTGGAGCAGGAGCTGCTGTCCCAGGCCAGAATCGATATGGAGGAGATAGCAGGGGCCATGGATCGGTGGGGAATCAATTTTACGCTCGGGGTCGTACGCGATCAGCGCGCGTTCACAGGGAACAATGGCCGTATTCGGGTATTGGGGCAGGTGTATTTCATTGGCAAGGGGGAGACCAAATATAGAAGGGCCACCAT
Organism: Dictyobacter halimunensis; assembly: GCF_036245075.1. NCBI lineage: Bacteria > Bacillati > Chloroflexota > Ktedonobacteria > Ktedonobacterales > Dictyobacteraceae > Dictyobacter > Dictyobacter halimunensis. The sequence continues at coordinate 1,995,552 of NZ_BSRI01000001.1, read as the reverse complement.
GGCTACGATAGAAGGTCAGATTTGCTCCCTGCAATATGACACCGTTTTTACAGCGCCAGGTCCCGTGACCACCATCGGTAAAGAATAGCCTGACAACTGGATCATTCAGGTCGAGCATCTTTTTGTCCTCCAGAAATGTCCACAGACGTTCCCAGGGATAGTTTCCCGGGCAACGTCTGCGATTGATAGGATCAAGCGAAAAATGACCGGTAATGCCACCCCCGGCGTCAGCTTTACGCATAGGGATACCCCAGCGCTGACAGATGCTGTATACAAGCACAAAGCTGGTAAGCTGCTGCGGCTCGGTCAGAGCATCTGAATTGTCAAGCGATGGTTTGCAATGCTCAATCGCAATAGTGAGGAGATTAGGATTGATAGAGGTGTTCCAAAAGTTATCGTGTCCCCGTGTTAACTGACCATTGGACCAGGCACCATCGCGCTCGGATACACATTGTACGAGGGCGCCATCCTGACCAATAATATAGTGACAGCTCACAGGATTTAATGTGCCCTCGGTGGAGGCCAAATAGGCTGCGAGATCCTGCGCCCGGCGGCCGCCTGCCGATCCATGGAGAATGACATAGCGCGGGCGAAAGCCATCGCGATGAGCAAAAAAGTTGTTATTGGGAATTACAATGGCACCATGTTGCTCAGGAAGCATGTTCCCCTCCGTTCCACCACATTCTCCCACCAACTTCCCTCTTCAGGTCTGCATGACCCAACAACCTGCATCTGCCATCACAGAAGAGTTATTCAAAGTATAGCATAAAAGATGGAATATTGCCTCGCAAGGAAACATACACGTAGGTGTCGGGCTTGCCCCGACTTGTCGCGAAGCGCCCGGCTCCCGAACGCTCACGCTCCACCAAAGGTGATATCGTTCCCTGTGCAAAAACAAGCGGGCATTGACAGGTTACGGTAGAGAAGCTACCTTATATAAAAATAGTTATACTTTACAAACAGAAGGATAGAAGTTCCATATGCAGACCGATCAGATTATCCAGGGAGTTACGTCTGGAATTCATCAGCAGCCCGACGGGAAGAGCTGGTTGCTGGTCACCGAATATAGCACCTATGCGCTGGGAGTCAGCGAAGAAGGCTTACTCCTGCAACTTTATTGGGGGGCACGCCTGCCTCTTGGGACCGATATCGCGGCGGCCCGTCTCCCCAGGGAACGCAGCTCACAGGATGTCGCCCTGACGCTGGCGCCCGAGGTTTATCCCGTGATGGGTGGACTACGTTACGGGGAGATCGCGGCCCAGGCGGTCTTCTCCGACGGCACGCGCGACATTGATTTACGCTTCGCCAGCGCGGAGATAGGAGAGAAACAAGGATTACCAGAGCTGCGTCTGCATCTGCGCGACGCTGCCTACCCTTTAGAAGTGACCCTTAGCTACCGGGTCGATAGCAAAAATGATCTGATTATCCGCGCCGCCAGCTTTCACAATCTGGGCGACGAAGAGATCCTGCTGGAGCGGGCCTTTTCGGCGGCCTGGCATCTACCACAGCAATTCTCCTCGCGCCGTCTGACCACGCTGGCCGGACACTGGGCGGGCGAGAGCCGCGTCCAGCAACAGCCCATCGTGGCCGGCTCAGTACAGATCGAGTCGCGCAAAGGTGTAACCGGATCCACGGCCTATCCCTGGTTCGCCATCGATACCCAGGCCACCGAGCAGCAGGGCGAGGTTTATTTCGGCACCATCGCATGGAGCGGCAACTGGAACCTGCGCATCAGCACCCGCATCACCGGCGAAACCACCATCGCTGGCGGCATTCATGAGCATGATTTCGCCTGGGTGCTGGCGGGCAAACAGAGCTTTACCACACCTGACTTCGTCGCCGGCTTCGCCGAGGACGGATTTAATGGAGGGCGCCATCGCCTCCACAACTATGTGCGGCAGCATGTGCTACCACAGCCACAGGCCAGCCAGCCCCGGCCGGTCCTCTATAATTCCTGGGAGGCCACCACCTTTGATGTCAGCGAAGAGGGACAGAGCAAGCTGGCTGAACACGCGGCCGCCCTGGGGGTCGAGCTGTTCGTGGTTGATGACGGCTGGTTTCCAGCGCGCAACCACGACCACGCCGGGCTGGGCGACTGGCGCGTCGATCCGCAGAAGTTTCCCAATGGCCTGCAGCCGCTGGTGGATCGTGTGCATGGACTGGGCATGCAGTTCGGCATCTGGGTCGAGCCAGAGATGGTCAATCCCGATAGCGACCTCTACCGCGCTCATCCCGACTGGATCTACCATTTCCCCACGCGTTCACGCAGCGAGGCACGCAACCAGCTGGTGCTCAACGTTGGTCGCCAGGACGTGCAGGAATACCTGATTGATCTGCTAGACAAATTAATTGGTGATCATGGCGTCGACTTCATCAAGTGGGACATGAATCGTCCCATCTCCGAGCCTGGCTGGCCCGAATATGTCGCCGCCGGCCATAACGCGCGCGAAATCTGGGTGCGCCACGTTGAAGGTGTCTACACCATCATGGATACGCTCAGGGCACGCCATCCCAACCTGAGCATCGAATCCTGCGCAAGCGGCGGCAGTCGCGCCGACCTGGGCATCCTGGAGCGCACCGACCAGGTCTGGTCCAGCGACAACACCCATCCCGACGCCCGCCTCTTCATCCAGGAAGGCATCTCGCACATCCTGCCGGGCCGCGTCATGGGTGACTGGGTCACCGACACCCCCAGCGACCGCGTCCAGAATGAGATCCCGCTCACCTACCGCTTCCACGTCGCAATGATGGGTATGCTCGGCATCGGCGGTCACCTGCTGCACTGGAGTGAAGAGGACCTGGCTGAGGCCAGACGCTGGATCGCCGTCTACAAGCAGATCCGGCCGCTGGTACAGGACGGTGATCAGTACTGGCTAATCTCGCCAAGCGCCACAGCGGGAGACTGGGCCGCCGTGGAGAGCGTCGCACCAGACGCCAGTGAAGCGGTCGTCTTCGTCTATCGGCGCACCAATCCCTTCTGGGAAACCACGCCCAGGTTGCGCTTGCAAGGACTGACGCCCAACAGCACCTACCGCGTCCAGCTCATGGGACAGCCCGACGCAGAACCGCAGCAATACTCAGGAGCCTCCCTCATGCACCAGGGAATCGCACTCCCGCTGAGCCGCAGCTCCTACGCCAGCTGCATCCTGCACCTGCAAAAAGTATCCTAAAAGGTATCCAGGGTTGCTGACCCTAATCAATCAGGGGTGTTTTTCCCGTGCGCCGGGCGCACGGGAAAAACACCCCTGATTTCTAGCCCCAAATTTGGAAGAGAAAATGCGTTTTTAACGCATTTTCTCTTCCAAGTTCTCTTTTACCTGCTTCCATTCGGTATTGATGATGCTGTAGTAGACCGAATGGCGATAATGGCCATCGGGCATGATCATATGGTTGCGCAGCACTCCCTCTTTGGCACCGCCGATGCGTTCGATGGCGCGCTGGGAGCGCAGGTTGCGGCTATCGGTCTTCAATTGCACGCGGATCGCGTGCGCCTGTTCAAAGGCGTAACGCAACAATAGATACTTACACTCGGTATTAACGCCGGTACGCCGGACAGATGGAGCGATCCAGGTCCAGCCAATCTCCAAACCGTAATCCTTCGGCATAATGGCCAGGTAGCGTGTCGAGCCAATGGCGCGCCCGCTGCGCTGATCGATGATGGCGAAGGGCAAAACCGAACCCGACTGCTGCAACTGCAAAGCCTCGTCGATCCAATGCCGCATAGCCTGTAGCGAGGTGCTCGGATTGAAGGACATATACAACCATGTTTCAGGCTCCTGGGCCGCCTCAAACAAATCTTCCGCATGACTCAACTGTAGCAGCTCTAAACGTATCACATTTCCTGTCAATGTGACCGGCTCAATCTGCATCATAAACGTTCTCGCATCCTTTCCGCTCAAATGGTTCAAGCAGATTATACGTAACAGGCAAGCGCATGCGAAGATCCACTTTTTCATTCGTGAGCCATACCACTCACAAAATTAAGAAAATCGTCCTTCCAGGTAAACAGTTGATAACCTGCCTCTCCCCGAAGCGTAAAGATAATTAAATAGGAGGAATCTACATAATGAAGACAACAATGCATGTTCAGGCCACGCGTGGAACAGGGCTTAACTTCGCCATCGATACAGGTTCGGGCCATAGTATGCTGCTGGATACAGTTGATCTTGAGCCGGGAGAGAGCGCTGGTCCCTGCCCAACCGAGTTGCTGCTAGCGGCCCTGGCAGGCTGCGCCGGCATGGCTATTACACCGATCCTGCAAAAAATGAAGCAGGGCATCGAAAGCTATACCATACAGGTTAGCGGAGAAAAAACACTACAGCCACCATATATCTTTCACACCATTACGGTCGAGCACCACTTTAGCGGGCCTGGCATAGATGAAGACGTGGTTCGGAGGGCGCTTGAACTGGTAGAAAAGAAGTATTGCTCCGTCGGAGCTATGCTCAACGCCGACGTGCATGTCACCCATAGCATCCACATCCACCATACAAACACTGTCAGCAACGTATGACGCGGGGATAATTATCAATCAGAGGCGGGTCAGAAGCGCCCTGGAGGGCGCTCCTTCCGCGAAGACATTTAATTGGTGACGGTAAAATGGACGACCTGGGCCAGTTTCCCATCGCTACAGGTGGAGGTATGGCACCAGTATATCTCCGCCGCCCCATCTGTGGTCGCCAGATAATATTTCGCGCCAAAGTAACCCACTGTCTCTTGTTTATCCAATTTCAGAGGATCATCCTTTAAGATGCTCTCACTGCCGCGATAGAAGCGCACATTCACCCAATCTTGTTCTTTGGTAATATCATACTTACCGGGATCGAGGTGGAACGTGACATAGATCGGCTGATTGATTTTGAAGGTCGTGCCGACCGTGCCCGCCTTGGGCTCCAACGTATCTTTATCAACGTCGCTGGCCGTCTGTGGATGGATAATGATCGATGCGGCCACCGGATCAATTGGATTGCCAGAAGGCGTATTGTTATTGTTGGTCTGGGTAGTGGTGCCCGTTGTCGGGGTTGGTGTAACACCGGCTGGCGTCGGCGTCTTGGTCGCGACGGCGGTCGGGGTTGAGTCGGTTTGACTTACACCCGAAAACTTAGTGGCGAAAACCACAGAAGCGATACAGGCCACCACCAGCAGCAACGCTACGATACCGATAATCAGGCCTACCTTTGATTTTTTGCGTGGGGGCGAGTAAGGTGGCTGAGGTCCGGGAGCACCAGGATAGCCACTACCTTGCTGGAAATTATTCGCAGGCTGATTATAGGGCGGATACTGCTGCTGTCCCGGCTGATTATATGGTGCCGACGAATAATTCTGGTTATAGGGCGATGAACTCTGCTGACCTGATTGGTAGGAGCCGCCGCCATAGCTGGGTGGTGGTGGTACAGGTGTACTACCATAGCTCGTTGGGGGCGTTGGCCCCGCGTAAGCGGTTGGCGGCAACTGTCCCTGCTGATTGTCATTCGATGGTGGCACTGCTGAACCGCACGAAGGGCACGCATTAGCACCAGGGGGAATGGGCGCTCCACAAACACGACACTGCATATACTTTCTCCTCACCTGATTTTTTCAGAATACCTAAAATAAATCCACAAAGTATGAGAACGATGACAAATGTTAGCTTACCTCATATAGTTTTAAAAGAATATGATTTTCACCACAATATATATGAGAATTTCGATACATTTGTTGCTGATTGGACTTCATGCCATGGAAGATTGATGTTTGGCCCCACATCATAAAAACGCGGAACGCATACAAAATTTCGGGACGAATATATAGACGTTGAACAATGCATTAAGCCCAATTATAAAAACATCTGCGCTAAAGTGCAACCATTGATCAATGTTCTGGTATTTACAGGGTGGAAAGACAAATCTGGTAAGAAAGGACGCTATCAGATCAGGCGTGTTGCATACAGTCAGGCATAGGCCAGCAATACTGATCGCCTGGGATAACATAACCATGAACGTGACGGAAGAAGAATTGCCGATACTGCTCGCCGCAAATCTGCATCAACATTTTCAGCAGCTGGTGTTGTGCTATCAACATCGCCTCTATACCTTTGCCTATCGTTTATGCGCCGGCCAGCAGAATGCAGAAGATATTGTGCAGGAAGCATTCGTTAACGCGTATGTTTCACTCGAAAATTATACGCCTGAACGTATACGTACGCTAAAGCTCCGTGCCTGGCTCTACCGGGTCACGCTGAATGTTTATACACACTCACTGCGTGGCACACGCCTGCACGTCGTTCCGCTGGACACCACTGGGGACAGTCCTATGCTAGAGATCGCGGATCGCCCCGAGGAGCAGCCGGAATGCCTCTTCGAGCAGATAGAGCAGCAGCGAGAATTGGCATGCTTGCTCGCACGGCTACCAGATAAATATCGCATCTGCATTACCTGCTACTATTTCGAGCATTTCACATACCAGGAGATCGCGGAGCTGCTGGATCAACCTCTCGGAACGGTGAAGTCCTCTGTCTCGCGCGGAATACGCCAGCTACGTACGCTCTTTGAGGCAACATCACAACAGGAAGGGAGAAAGGAGAAACGATGAATCCACAAGATCATGATGCACGAGAAAACCAGGCCACCTGGCGCGCCCAGAAACAAGCTCCAGAAACCCTTCTAGCCGATGTACTGGCACGGCTCGAACAGCGGCAGCCTTATCTACAATCCGATTTAGCGCTCGCAGAGCAGCGAGCCGGACTCATCCACCCGGCCTGGGAGATACGCGCCGCCACCGTACGCGCGCTGGATGGGAAAGACGATGCGCCCACACTTGAGTTGCTGCGTACAGCATTAGAGGATGAGCATCGCCTGGTGCGGGTCGCGGCCTTACACGTGGCAGGTCATATGAAAAAGCATATCCCACTGGAATATCTGTTGCGCGCACTGTCGGACAGGGATTGGGAGGTCCGCGAGATGGCCGTACTGGCACTGGGAGAGCTTCAGACACAGACGGTGGATCTGTTCCCCGCTTTGCTACGTGTAGCTCAACACGATTCCGATGGGGTTGTTCGCGATGCCGCCCGCTATGCCCTGTCCTGCAATCATAGCGAACAGGCATCCCGGGCAACCGCTGATGTATCCGACACTTCCGCAATCGAGGAAGCAGAAACAACCAGGATAGCACCACCATCCTTACACATTAGCAGCATCAGCAAGAATATAGGAAATCCATGCTGGCACTATGTTCTGTTACTGCACAGGCAGTGCGCCCTGCTGCATAAGACCATCTGGCTCTGGTCGTTCGTAATCATCCTGTTCGGCACCATCTTGAGCATTGTAGCGCTAGAGAAAACGGGCATGCACAACACCACCTTCTACCTGGCTCTATTCGCCTGTATTTCCGCCAGTTCGGGGACCGCCTTCCTGTACGGCGGCGAGAACGACGCGGGTTTAGAATTAACTATGGCCACGCCGACATCGATACGTGTTGTGATGCTGTTCCGCTTTCTGCTGCTTGTGGGCTATAACCTGCTCCTCTCCCTGCTAGCATCTGGCATCCTGGCCCTGCTGCAAGGTGGAAACATCTGGGGCATCATCCATCTCTGGCTGGCTCCCATGATACTGTTCGCTATGACGGCCTTCTCTATCTCGTTATTGTTGGGTTCCTGGGTCGCAGTACTGATTACGCTACTCATCAACGCCTCGCGGGCATTGAATCTGCACATAGATACGGGCGTCTTCAGTATCTACCTGGCCGCACCCGCGAACTGGCAGATCAATCCAATGTTCTTTGTGGTCGCCGCAGCCTTATTGCTGGTGGCGATCGTCTATGCGCCCCGGCAACCACGCCTGGTGGAAATGTAATTAGAAATATGATCACCAGCTTTATGAGGAAGAACTATGTTCGTTGATCGGCTCTACTATGAGATCAAACTTTTAGGGAAGAAGGCACTGCTCACACCTCTTCTCTTAGTCATCGGCTTTGTGCTGCTGGCATTTATACTTAATGCCAGGCACGTTGATCCCGCGCGCACCTTACAGGGTGGAGTGGAAATGATGATACCGATCGCCATCGGCTCTATGGTTGGGACCGTCATTGCTCAGGATCCGGCTCTGGAGCTGCAGTTGACGGTGCCGCGCAAATATCATCACACCGGCATCCTGCGCTTTTTATGCCTGCTCGTACTGGGTGTGGTACTATCGGTGATTTACATCAACACACTGGCGGCCGTACACATGCTCTACCTGCCAAAATTCACCCAGCAGTGGTCGCCGCTCAGCATCTTTCTGGTCATACAATTGATCTGGCTGGCCCCCTTACTCTGGTGTATGGCGGCTGGTGGTTGCTTCTCGCTTCTTCTGCAAAGCCGTACGGCCGGGGTCGCGCTCTTATGCGCCATCTGGATCGCAGAGATCGTCTTTAAAGACTTTATTGCTTTAAACAACTGGCTACGTCCCTTCCTGCTTTTTCCCGCTACACTGGTTGGTTTTCCACCCACCAACGCGACACCAGAGCAATACAACATGTACTTTTTGCAGCCGCATTACGAGCTGCTCGCCATCACTACCCTCATCCTGATTATAGGTTGGCTCCTTTTGCGTAACGCCGAAAGAATGTTGAAAGGAAGTACAGAAGAATGAATAACGGTATAACTGCGTGCGGAGGCGCCTTTCGCTATGAATTCTTGATGCAGATACGGCGGCGCTCTTTATGGATCAGTCTACTGCTCGTAGGGCTACTTCAGATCATGATCTATGTACCGCACCTGAACGCGCTCATCAATCTCTACTTTCAAATACCGATCAACCAGACCATGGCCGAGCTGGCTCTGATGGTGAATACCCTTTTGCCGGCCGCCTTTGGTTGTCTGATCGCCGATCGCCTCCCGCGAGATCGGCGCACCAGGGTGGAAGAACTATTGATGACCATGCCACAGTCCTCAGGTGTACGGCTGATCGGAAAATACCTTGGCAGCGTCTGCGCCACCCTGATACCGGTGCTTGTTTTCTTTTTGCTCGGCACAGGCTTTGTCCTCTACCACTCAGGGGACATGGCGTGTATACCGCTAGCGCTCGCGGCTTTTGCCGTCATCATCCTGCCCGGAATCCTCTTCATCAGCGCCTTCTCGTTGGCCTGTCCCGCCATCATGTGGGTGCCTCTCTATCAGTTCTGTTTTGTTGGCTACTGGTTCTGGGGCAACTTCCTGGGTCCGAGAAACGGTATTCCAACCCTCAGCGATACCATCCTGACACCGTCAGGCAAACTCATGGCGGCCGGCATCTTCGGCCTGGATCCAAAGCATAGCGGGATAATTGCCTCTCCAATCCAGGGCTGGGAGAGCCTCTCGCTACTGATTGGCCTGGCGGGGCTGGCTCTGTGCGTACTATGGCTGGTGCTGCGCTGGCAGCAGGCCCGGCAATAACGTTATAGCTATCACACGACAAGGAGCTTTTCAGCATGCAAATAGTGATTGAAGACCTGACCAAGAACTATCGAGGCAATGTACAGGCATTAAAAGGGGTAGATTTAACGATTGAGAGCGGTATGTTTGGTCTGCTCGGACCCAACGGGGCTGGCAAAACGACCCTCATGCGTCTGCTGGCTGGCATCCTCTATCCCTCCTCGGGCAGCATCCAGGTGGGGCCATACGATGGAACGACCGAGCGAGGGCGTACAGAGATCAAGCGCATGTTAGGATATCTCCCCCAGGATCTCGGTATGTATCCCGATCTCAGCGCGCGCGAGTTTCTAGATTACGTGGCTATCCTGAAGGGTTTAGATCAGCGTCAGCAGCGTAAGGCTCGGGTCGAAGAGCTGCTTGAGATGGTTGCATTGAGCGATGTCGCCCGGCGCAAGATCAAAACCTTTTCAGGCGGTATGAAACGCCGCGTCGGCATCGCGCAGGCTCTGCTCAACAATCCACAGATCTTAATCGTTGATGAGCCTACAGCTGGACTCGATCCAGAGGAGCGCATCCGCTTTCGTAATCTCCTCAGCGACCTGGGAGGCAATCGTACCGTGTTACTTTCGACCCATATCGTGGAAGACATCGCGCAGACATGCCATAAACTGGCCGTCATGCGCGCGGGCGAAATCATCTTCCACGGCACCACAGCCGACCTGATACAGCAAACGACCGACAAGATCTGGCTGCTCACCGCCACACAGGGACAGAAGCCACAGGGGGACTTTATTGTAGTCTCAACCCTGCATATGGCGCAAGGCATGCAGTACCGCGTGGTCGGTGAGGAAAGCGCCATCCGTCAACTGGCGGGTATCAGCGTTACGCCAACCGAACCGGGACTGGAAGATGGCTATGTCTGGCTCATGCGTGAGCAGCGAACCCTCGACAGGCAACCGGCTTATTAAATGGCGGACCGCCGGGTACCGCGTATTCAGGGCATGGGATCGCTTCGCGACAAAGCCGGGGCGAGGGCCACGAAAACACATGTGGGATACCTGTTCATGCGGCGAGGAGAAATCGGCCGCAAGGGCCGAACCTACGATGGGCGTGTTCGTGCGTGAAGGAGAAATCGGCCGCAAGGGCCGAACCTACGATGTTCGTTTCCTTTGGCTTTCATTTTCTCATTTTTTTAAATTGAAGGTATTGGGGGCAAGCCCGGCACCTACGGGGGGTATGCGGTTATGCCCGGCGGTCGTCGTCTTTTTGCTTTTTGATGCGTTCGGCTACCTTTTGCTGGGCCTGCGCGAGCACCTGCCAGCCTGGATTGAAAACTTTGTGTCCCGGCTCGTGGGGGCCGACCAGCTCTTCAAAGCGATTGCGCGTGAAGAAGCGCTCGAAGCCCGGCACATCTGAGCAGAGCATCAATATCAGTTCGTCCAGCGATCTGGAGGGGAATCTGGCGCTACTGAACTGGACCAGTCCACGCGGCCGCTCGATCTGGCATGTGTACTGAAATCCTTGCTGATCGTCGAGCTGCCTCTGGCGAATTTTGACCACCATGCCTTCGGCATTTTCCGCTTCGAGTTCCCGTTCTTGCTGATGATTTTTGACGTAGTAGGCGTTAAGCTGGCGCTGGAGCAGATCGATATGCGCCTCGATAAAGGTCGGTAGCGCTACCTGTGCGCGCTCACCTTCGTGCTTGATCAACTTGACCGTGCCTGGACCGTACCAGATCTCAACCCAATGCTGTTTGGGGAATCGTGTATCAAATGCCAGCACATTGAGCCGGGCAGTAACCAGGGCGGGCAAGATCGGCCCACCTTCACGGCGCGCGTGCTGCTCTTCGCCTCGTATCCAGCTCCAGCCCCCGATAGAGTCGTTGTAGCCAAAGGCCCAGCACATCGTACCATCCGTCTCGATCAGCTCTTCAACTTCATAGGTATCATACGTCCGTATCAGAAAGTGCCTGATCTCTTCAAACAGCCCATGCCAGAACGTGCCATTGCGAGGGCCTGGATCCAATTGCCGCCGCTGCATGTGCAACATAATAAAATCTACAGATGCTTCGATATAAGGTTCGATGTAATCGACGAACTCAACACTATCCACGTAGTCTCCTTTGTGCAGCGCGTCTCAAAGCGAGGATCATCAATCAGCGCGCTATATCCTTTGCCAGATGCTATTGTAAATAAAACAATGCAGTCGAAGCAAATTCCCCATGTGAGCAAAATGCAACAAATCCTCTTTATAGTATACCCATAGAATCAAATCCTGGCTATAATTGTGCCCACACCGTTGTGATCTGGATAGATAAAGGACGCATAGATATGGTAGACTTTCCATAATGTATTGTACAACGATGGAGTTAAATATTATGACAACTATTTCTGGTGTGGCATCGACAATTTCTATCACGGGTACGGGAGACAACTTTTCGGCACGGCACACGGTGACAGAGGTAAACGCCGGTTTGTCGTTGATCGAACTACATATTACGGCCAACGATGGGCAAGCGCGGCCGGCTCCGCGCATCAGCGTCAGCTGGTCGCTGCCCATGCACGATATCTATAGCCTCTGGCATTCGGGCAGCGATCGCAACAAAAATATTCCGGCCGACTGGTCGCGTGGGAACATCGCGAAGGTGACGTCGCAGATGCCGGTTGTCAGCTTCTATAGCTACCATGGAGAAAACCGGCTGACCGCGGCCTTCTCAGACGCGCTAGAGGCCGTCGAGATCAAGGCGGGGGTAAGTGAAGAGACTGGCGAGCTGCATTGCTCCCTCAATCTGTTTGTGGAATCTTCACCCGAGCTGGCTGACTATACAGCCACGCTACGCCTGGATACGCGTGCCATCCCTTACTACACAGCCCTGGACAATGTTCAGCGGTGGTGGGCCGAGCAACCAGGATACGAACCGGCCCCGGTACCAGAGCCGGCGCGCCTTCCCATGTACTCCACCTGGTATAGCTTCCACCAGCAGCTAGAGCCCGCCGCCATCGAGGCCCAGTGCCGCATCGCCAAAGAGCTTGGCTGTGAGGCGGTCATCGTGGATGATGGCTGGCAAACGATCAATAACGAGCGTGGTTACGCCTACTGTGGTGACTGGGAAGTAGCCACAGAGAAGATACCAGACATGAAGGCCCACGTCGCCAGGGTGCATGAACTGGGCATGAAATACGTCCTATGGTACTCGGTCCCCTTCGTGGGCCAGCACAGCAAGGCGTGGTCGCGTTTCAACAACCGCATGCTGCACACCATCGAGCGCCTGGGGGCTGGTGTACTTGATCCGCGCTACCCCGAGGTGCGCGAATATCTTATCCAGCTCTACGAAAAAGCCCTGGTCGAATGGGATCTGGACGGCTTCAAACTGGACTTCGTAGATGCTTTCCGGGCCGAGCCGCGCTTCCCCCAGCCTCCACTGGCCTCAACGTCCCCGGCCACCCCGGAGGAGGGGCGCGACGAACAATCGATCGATAAGGCCGTGGATCGCCTGCTCACCGATGTCATGGTACGCCTCAGAGCCATCAAACCCGACATCTTGATTGAGTTCCGACAGTCGTATGTGGGACCGCTGATGCGCAAGTATGGCAACATGTTCCGCGCAGGAGATTGTCCTTACGAGTTCATCACCAACCGCGTGCGCACACTGGATATTCGCCTGCTGTGCGGACAGACCGCCGCCCATGCCGATATGCTGATGTGGCATCCGAATGAACCGGCCGAGGTCGTAGCCCAGCAATTAATCAACGTTCTCTTCTCGGTCCCGCAGATATCGGTTCTGCTTGATAAGCTACCAGCCATGCATCTCGAAGTGGTACGCTACTGGCTGGCCTTCTGGCGTCAACATCGTGACATCCTGATGGATGGAACGCTCATGCCCGCGCATCCAGAAGTGCTCTATCCTATGGTCAGCGCCGCCACCGAGGATAAACACCTGATCGTATCTTATCAAGACAACGTCATAACGCTGCCAGACTCCATGCCGGAGGAGCTCATCGTCATCAATGGCAGTCAGGAACAGCGGCTCGTTCTGGAGGTCACAGCGGATAGTGGATCGCGCCAGTTGCATATTCGCGACTGCCGCGGCCAGAGCATCCAGCAAGCAGAACTGGCCCTGAGTTCTGGCCTGCACGTACTCAACGTGCCAGCCTCCGGCACCGTCACCCTAAATAAACATTAAGAGTGTCAGGCACACTTTTTTCTGGCGTGCGTGAGCGCCCCGCATGGGCGTCCGCATGCACAGCCGCACGAATTTATGAATTGAGGCATCGGGTGCGCTATGCGTACCCGATGCCTCAATTCATGGAAGCTTATTTGGCTCGAAACAAGCTCATCTTGATAAAAGCTTTTTATTCAATGATCTCGCTATCAGGAATGGATCTGTACCATTGTCCCGATAGGAGCCCAATTATAAAGCCACTGCGCGGCCACGTTCGGCATAGAGATGCAGCCATGGGACCCATCCTGCCAGCCATAGGTTGGATCGTCATGCCAACCGTTGGTACCCGGTCCATAGGCGCTATGCCACCAGGAATCATGTAAGAAGTAGCCACCCGCTTTCCACTCCAGTGCATAATTAATATGGGTCGGAGGATAGTAGTTGGGCGAAGTTGCCGGCCATGGAGAATAAAATGTGGTCGGACTCTCCTTGGCAAAGACGTGATAGGTGCCGACCGGAGTTTGCAGGCCGGCGCGCCCCGTCAGTATCAGGGTCGTGTAGACCACCTTACCACCTTCAAATGCCGTCAACTTCTGCTGCGTAAGATTGACATCGATCACTTTACTTCCACCGGTATCCGTGGTTGCCGCCCTGGCAGAGAATGTACCAGCCGGGCTTACCATAAACAGCATCGCGAACAAAAACGCAACCATCCCCACCACGCCTATTCTAGCTACTTGTTTATTTATCATTGTATCCTCCTCTCCCCATTACACGAATCACGGAGGCATAAAGTTGTAACTATTAAAATAAAATGACTATTTATCAATTTCAAAAATTGCATAAATATGGATTATAAATACGTATTATGTAAGAATGCAACCTGGTTTGTAAGGAGATAGCGCAACACCACGGGCGCATGCATGCGCCCGTGGTGTTGCGCTATCTCCTTACAAACCAGGTTATTTTTTGATCAACCCGTGGGGATCCAGCACGAACTTTTTCGCGGCGCCCTTGTCAAAGTCCTGGTAGCCTTGAGGAGCGTCGGACAGCGGGATAACAGTGGCGTTCACCGCTTTAGCGATCTGAACCTTATCGTTCAAAATGGCCATCATCAGTTGCCGATGGTAGCGCATCACCGGCGTCTGACCGGTGGTGAATGAGAGGGACTTGGCCCAGCCCAGACCTATATCGACACCCAGGCGGCCCTTCTTCGCACTCTCATCGATGCCCCCAGGATCGCCGGTCACGTACAGGCCTGGAATGCCCACGCGTCCGGCAGCGCGTGTAATGGTCATCACGTCATTCAAAACGGTGGCCGGCGCCTCGGTAGCTCCTTGTCCATGGCCTTTTGCTTCAAAGCCAACACAGTCTATGGCGGCATCGACAAGCGGCTCGCCAACAATCTGCGCAATCATATCGGGTAGCTCGGCATCTTTACGCAGGTCGACCGTTTCGCAGCCGAAGCTTTTCGCCTGGGCCAGACGCTCGGGATTCACATCACCCACGATAACGACGGCCGCGCCCAAAAGCAAGCTGGAAGCCGCGCAGGCCAGTCCGACGGGCCCCGCCCCAGCGATGTACACGGTCGATCCGGTTGTTACGCCGGCGGTAAAAGCCCCATGGTAGCCAGTGGGGAAGATGTCTGAAAGCATGGTCAGATCTGTCATCTTCTCCATCGCCTGCTGTTTATCCGGGAACTTCAGCAGGTTCCAGTCGGCATAGGGCACCATCACGTATTCGGCCTGCCCACCGACCCAGCCGCCCATATCGACATAACCATAAGCAGCGCCTGGGCGAGCGGGGTTGACGTTCAGACAGACGCCGGTGTGACCAGCCTTACACATGCGGCAGCGTCCACAGGCGATATTGAACGGAACCGATACGATATCCCCGACTTTAATGAACTCGACATCGCGTCCCGTCTCGATTACCTCGCCGGTAATTTCATGGCCCAGGGTCTGTCCCTTTGGTGCCGTAGTACGTCCACGTACCATATGCTGATCGCTGCCACAGATGTTAGTAGCGATCACACGCAGAATCACGCCATGCTCGCACTTACGATGCTGTGCCTCGAGTTCTAGCCTGGGATACTCGATATTTTCAACCTTAACTTTCCCCGGTTCGATGTATACGACACATTTATTGCCTGCCATATAATTTTCTCCTTCTTTGGACAAAAATCTTCTCTATTCGGTGGTTGGCCGGCCATTAAGGAAAGGTACGATCGCTACGCAGAGGGTTGCGCGCTCCATCGGAACAACAAAGCTACAGGGACGCTTTTCAGCACAGTCCACAGGATTTTTAAGTGCTTGAGATTTAAAACAAGCGCGATGCGATTTTGGATCTCACCGATAATCTCAAGCTTAACTCATCTTATTACGCTATTCTGGATATAAAAAAAAATGTAGCATATAGAATTGCACATGTCAATGTAAGAGAAAAATTAAAGCTCCACTTTAATTCGCTGCTATTTTCATCTTGCTCTCATTTAGGGAAAATAATCTTATTTGAAGTAACGTTATGTAATTTAATAAATGCCAAGAGGAATACGTATTCATATGCTTGTAAATGCCATTGCTATTGCTTCTCTGTTACTACCACACGATGAAAGCTTCTGGTTAGGTAAGGTTAGCAACCTGGCGGGGAAGGTGGCGGTTATTGTAATGCTAGCTTCGCTGGCACTCTGGGTATGTAGGCAACTGTATATTTTGATCAAAAAGAGGAATATCAGGCCTTTTCAGGGCATTCTGCGCCAGTTCTTTCTCTTCTTCCGCAAATCACATCCTTTATGGGGCTGGATCGTGCTGACGACCGCGACCATTCACGCAGCCTACTATTTCCTGCCCTTCACGCGGCTCACTCCGCGCATGCAGACCGGGATAGTGGCCTGGATTATCCTGGCCTGCCTGGTTGTATTCGGACTGCGCTATCAGTCCGCTCTGCGCAATAGAACGTTGCACAAAAATATCCGCCTCTGGCACGTCATCACCGCCGTCGTCTTTGTAATCGTGGCCCTGATTCACGTCTAACCATCGTTATTTTATACGCATAAACATGCATAAAGGGCACTATCAGATGAGCCTGATAGTGCCCTTTATGCCCATCAGGCCGAGGGGCGCCGATGCCAGAGCTCCAATAGCTGCGCTTCACGCTCGGGATCCATACCGGCGCGGCGCGGACCAGTGGGACGGGTCTGATTCCAGGCCAGAGTATCCCTGATAGTGGTAGCCAGCGGTCGATAGGTTAATCCGGCGGCCTGGGCACGATCTACGCTCGCTAGCATAAAACCGGCCATATCGGCCTCGCTATCAGGAATCCAGAGCGGCAGTTCCATCCACATGCCAACCTTGTGCTCGTTCAAAAAAGCATCATCGATCCAGGTAAAGGTGGCATCGCTATCACTGACAGACTTGCACTGCTCTAAAAACTGCCGCATAGTCAGCTGGCCAACCGGCCCATTAGCGTTATACGTACCTGTTTGACCCGCCTCAACCATGCGCACAATCCAATCGGCCATATCGCGCACATCGATGAATTGGATCATCTTATCGGGACGTCCAGGAGCCAGCACTTCTCCGCCACGAGCTACGCGTACCGGCCAGTATGTAAAGCGATCGGTACCGTCGTATGGTCCCACGAGCAAGCCCGAGCGAACATTGAACACGCGACCTGGCATCTCTTCCTCCGCCGCCTGCTCGCACAGAGCCTTGAGAGGTCCATAGAGCTCACCATATGGAGGCTGCATCTGCTCAGTAGAGGCCAGTTGCTCATCCGTCACAGTCGCCAGCGGAGACGACTCATCCACGCCCGGCTGAGAAAAATCGGCATAGACCGATTTACTGGAGACGAAGGTATAATGCTTCACGCTCCCCGCCAGCAAGCGGGCCGAAGCCCGTACCACATCGGGATGGTAACCACTGGTATCAATGGCGGCATCCCACTCCCTTCCCTCAAGAAGGGAGAGATCGCGCGTTCGATCGCCGTGCAATTGCTCAACGCCAGAGTATTCCACATCGGGGTGGGTACCACGGTTGAAGAGCGTCACCTTGTGACCGGCCGCCAGGGCACTATCAACCAGAGCACGTCCCAGAAAAACTGTTCCACCTAGAAGAAGAAGTTTCATACATGCCACATCCTTTTCTTTATCTCTGCCACTATCATACCAGCACTTCCGGAGTACAGGGAAGTAGACAAAAATGCTGAAAGCATAGCTATGATTGGCGCATATGCTGATAGCATATGCGCCAATCATAGTCAGCGGGCGTGAGCGCCCCCGCACGGGCGGCCGCATGCGCGGCCGCAGGTTTTTTTATATTGGTGCAAAAGGGGCGCGATGCGCCCCTTTCGCACCAATATAAAAATGGGTTGTCGAGTACCGCTGGTTCAGGCATATATACGAAAAGTTGGCATTTGGTGATTAATTTGGGATAGGGGTATGCTCCTCCTTCAATGGGAGTTCGTTTGCGTTCGCGTAGAGTGGTAGGGTAAACCAAAAGGTCGAGCCCTGGTTTAGTGTGCTGGATACGCCCACGGTTCCTCCCTGGCGCTCAATAATGGTGCGGCAGATATGTAATCCCAATCCCAGGCCAACGCCGGTGCCACTTTTGACCTCAACGCCGGGAACGCGATAGAAGCGATCCCAGATATGCTGCTGCACGTCCAGCGGCAGGCCCGGTCCCTGATCGCACACTGATACCTTCACAGATGAGCCGCATCGCTCAAGGCGCACAGTGATCATGGTATCCTCATCCGAGTACTTGATGGCATTGGAGAGGTAATTGGTTATGACCTGGCCAACACGCTGGGCATCCGCCCATACAAAGACCTCCCCTTCGACGCCGCTAAACTGAATGGCATGCTTCAGGGAAGCCTGGCGCTGATCCTCAATAGTCTCCTGTACAACTTTTTGCAGGTCACAGCGGGTAACCTGTAGATCCAACTTTTCCATCCGGACGCGTGTAGAGTCCACAAGGTCGTTTACCAACCTGGTCTGGGTCATGATCTGCCGCTCCGCGCGCTCAAGGAAATTGCCGATGGTCGCGATATCTGGCACGGCTCCGCCGTCCGGCTCGCCTTGATAGGATAAAATACGGTTCAGTTGCCGCTTGGCCAGTTGAACATTCGCACGCACCGCCGTCAGCGGGGATTTAAGCTCATGGCTGACGATGCCGATGAAATCATCGATACGACGCGTGGTTTCAAGCGCCGTCAGTTCTCTGACGCGGGCCTCTTCCCGTTCACGCAATAACCTCTCGCGCTCGATCACCAGCACGGCTAACTGCCCAACCGCCGTCACCAGGGTCACTTCTTCTGTCAGATAGCGATGATATACATCCATTGGATAAACGATAGCCATACCAATCAGATCGGAATGCAGGCAAAGCGGGGCCAGTATGGCCCGGTGCAGGTGGGGGTGCAATTGATATTCATGGTAGGGGGGCTGGCTCACATCCAGCGAGACCACGCCACCCTCGCGCAACTGCCTGACGGCAGGTATCTGGAACAAATCTTTCAGGGACATTCCCTGAACACGATTGAGCAGGGGGGAGAGCAGAGAAGCATCAAAGCCAGTACCCACGCTGTATTCGATCCTCTCGGTCCCAGGTGCTAGCACAAATAACAGGGCCCCCTCACAATCCAGAACACGGCAGGTTAGCTCGGCCAGGCGTTGCATCACGGCACGGCCGGTCTGCTCGGTTTGTACGGACGGCCCTTCAGTGGAGATAAGGCTTTTAGCCATCATCAACAGGGCATCGAGCGCGGCATGGGTACGCCGTTCCAGGCGGCGACGCCTCGTCACATCATGCGTTACCATAATCGCGCCACCCACCTCTCCATCTTCGGTCAGGAGCGGTGTTCCTGTCACACTCAGCTCTACCTCAGATCCTGTCGCGCGGCGCAGGCGCATATCAGATGCTGTAGGGCCCGCCAGATGCTCTCCCCGCAATAGCCTGGTTTCCGGACGCTGCTCATCAGGCAAGGGCCGGCCCTGCTCATCTACAAACGGGAGCGGGGGGATAGAGAGCCGTTCGCTCAGCATACCGGTTTTTACCCCCATGAGGCCTCGTGCTGCTCGATTCAGGCGTACCGGATTACCCTGAGTATCCAGTATAAACAGGCCGTCGCCGATGGCTTCAAAAAATGCTTCTAGCTCACTGGCCCGCTCGGTAGCCTGCTGCTCTGACTGCTTACGCTCCGTAATATCCAGGTCAACGCCTATCATGCGCACAGGCTGACCATCATCATCATAGAAGGCGTGCCCACGAGAGGTAACCCAGCGAACACTGCCATCCACACGCAGCATACGAAAATCTGCCTGGTACAAACTTTTTTGTTGCAGCGCCTGCTGCAACGGCGCGGTAACCCGGACGAGATCATCGGGATGAACCAGATCGCAGAACGCCTCGTAGGTACCACTGAACGTTCCGGGCGCCATCCCCAACAAGGCTTCCATGTCTTCAGACCAGAAAACTTTTCCTGTTTTGATATTCCAATCCCACGTCCCCATACTGGCGGCAGAGAACGCCAGGTGCAGCCGCTCGTCGCTTTCGCGCAGAGCGGCCTCCGTCTCTTTTAGTTCTGTCACATCGCGGCTGATGCTCAGAACGGAGATCACCTGCCCGGCGCTGTCGAACTCGGGGGTCAGCTTTGCCTGGAAGATGCGCAGGCCAATGGTTGAGGAATAGCTGAATTCGATTTGAGTGATCTTACCGGTGGCGAATACTTCGCGCAGATTTTTTTCCCACGTCGCGCAAAAATCTTCGGGGAAACCCATCTCGCATTTCGTTTTGTTCAAGAAAGCTTCCACAGGCAGGCCCGTTATCTTCGTTACCGCAGGATTAACATAAATATGCCGTAATGCTGGATCGTAACGGGAAATAATATCGGAGGCGTTTTCAGCCAGCGTCTGAAAGGCGTGACGCTGCCGCATCAGTTCTACATGCTGAGCCTCTACCTGTTGCTGCATGCGCATCTTCTCTATCGCATTGGTGATGGAATGTCGCAGCAGTTCAGGTGTAAGTTGCTTTTTGAGCACATAATCTAACGCACCACTCTTCATCGACTCCACAGCAATCATCTCGCTACCACCGCCTGTAAGAACCACCACCGGCAACAATGGCTGCTTGAACAATGTATGGAGTCGATCAAGAAAGGCGACGCCATTCATATCAGGCAAATTATAGTCCAGGAGCACACAATCAAGCGCGACCTCCTGGCACAGGCTCAATCCCTGCTTCCCATCATGGGCCTCATGGATCGTGTAAAGCATGCTCTGATCGCGCGAGAGATAGCGGCGTATCGTCACACAATCTTCCGGGCTATCATCAACGATCAGAATCTGTCTGTACTGTTGTGATTGCGACATCGGGACGGCTCCAGACTTCATGGCAGAAGGACTGCTTCGAACCAGTAGCCAACGAGCAACTGCATCGTTCGCGTAAAATGATCAAGATGCACAGGTTTAAGCACATAGCTGTTCGCACCACACTCATAACAGAACGCAACATCCCGGGGATTAGAAGAAGTTGTCAGAATTACCACGGGAAGCCGCTTCAGGACCGGATCTTGCTTTATGCGTTCCAGCACAACGCGTCCATCCAGGCCAATCAAATTCAGGTCCAACAAAACTAATGATGGCAAAGAGGTATCCGACAGGTAAGTGTATTTGCCACGCCGATAGAGAAAGTCCAGCGTTTCTTCTCCTCCGGCGCAGCGCACAATGGGATAAGAGATGGCAAGTTTCTTGAAGATGCGATTTAACGTAAAGAAATCTTCATCGCTATCCTCAGCGATCAGGATCGATGGCGCGTTCATCACACCTCCTTCTCTATCGAACGCAGGGTCCAGAAGAATGTCGAGCCCTGGCCCTCAACTGACTCGACCCAGATCGTTCCTCCATGGAGCTCAACTATTTTTTTCACGATGGTCAAGCCCGCGCCTGTCCCTCCACCGAACGCATCACGGCCATGCAGGCGTTTGAAGATACGGAAAATGGTTTCAAAATGCTCGGAGGAGATGCCAATACCATTATCACGAATATAAAAGACGGGTAGGCCATGACCAAGCGCCTGTTCTGCTTGCGGCGTTAACTGTCCCCTGGCCTTCAGATAGGCCAGATGCTCTCGCTGCTCACGAGCTGAAAGCACGCCAATCTCAATCTGGGGTATCTGCTCACCCGCATATTTGATCGCATTGCCGATGAGATTCATGAACACCTCGCCGACGCGGGAACCATCGCAAACCACCGATGGCAGAGGGGCCCGAACGCGAATACAGGCGCCGCTCTCTTCAATACGAGCCTGCAATAATGCCATCGCCTGCTGCAACACGAGATTCAAATCCGTCTCACGCATCGATAGATCCCCACGTCCCACGCGTGAATAGTACAGCAATGAGTTCATCAAATCTTCCATACGCTGGGACAAAGAGACCAGCGTGCGCAGCTTATGAACCCCTTCTTCGTCTAGCTGCTCACCGTAATCCTCCAGCAGAAAATGGGCATAATTATGAATACCGCGCAGAGGCTCTTTCAGGTCATGAGAGGCCGCGTAAGCAAACGTATCCAGCTCGATATTGCTACGCTCTAGCTCGCGGTTCACCCGAGCCAACTCCTCAGCCTGCCGGAGCAACGCATGAATAATCGCGGATCGCAGCCGATCGACGGCCTCTACTTCGCAGTGCTGCCAGGGCTGGGACATGCCATACACCTGCTGCTTCCATACTTCAAAGGAACGGCGCGGCGAGAGTTGAAAGCCCGGTCGTGCTACCTCGACCGGTTTATGCGGATCTCCCCCCCAGTGAACCGTCTGCACGATTTCGGGGCGGAACCAGAGTATATAGTGACGCAACGACCTGGAAAGCACAAGCGCCAGCAAGCCACTGGCCACCGTTTGAAACGCCGCAGCCGCGGGATAGAGCGAGGGAAGCTTATCGGTAACCAGTATCTGATCCTCCGGTTGCTGCATGAGCCAGTCGAGCAGTTTCTCAATCTGAGAAGGCGATGGCGTCTGACCCGATATCCGGCACGTCCCATCCACACATACAGCCACCCCACCGGCCGCGATAAACTCCAGCGCCGTGGGAGCGTGGCGTGTAAAGGCATCGGCCAGCGGCAACTTCTCGGTAGAGATCGCTTCGATCAATTGACTATGCCTGTTTTGAAGACGTACCACATATTCACGCTCCTCACGCTCCTCCACCAACGGCAACTGTAGAGACATAATACGCCCAATCAGTTCGCAGGCGGTACGCAGATCGTATGGGACGTACCTGGGAGTATAATGATGGCAGGCGATCAGGCCCCACAACGTATCCTCAACAATCAACGAGATCGACATAGAGGCCGCTACACCCATGTTACCGAGATATTCAAGGTGAATAGGAGAAACGCTACGCAACACGGCCTGGCTCATGTCCAGAGGCTGATTGGTCAGCGGATTCACAGATGGAATGAGCGCGGCAGGTCTGTAGTTGCGATCAGGAATGAGGCGCAGCCAGTTCAACTGATACAGCCGCCGGGCCTGGGCAGGAATATCGGAGGCCGGATAATGCAGGTTAAGATACGGGCTCAGATCTTCGCGTCTAGCCTCCGCGTACACGACACCGTGTCCATCGGCCTCAAAACGATAGATCATCACGCGATCGAAACCGGTCAGTGCACGTACGTGCTCGGCTACCTGTTGTGATAGCATCGAGACTGAAGATGCCTGCTGAAGCCGCGCGAAGGCGGTCTGAATAGTATAATAGACATCTTTTGAGGATGTAACATTAGCGGGCAGCCCTGTCTCCTCGATCGGCTCCAACTCAAGGACCAGCACATCATTCACGCGGTGAACAATACTATCGAAACGCCGCGGCACATTGAACAACGTCACGGTAAATAGATAGACAGGATTCTGCTCTAGTTGCTCCAACTGAAGCCTATGGAGTGCCGCAACATGTTCGGCGGCCAACCAATTTTTCAGAGGTGTACCCAGCATAGCCTCCGGGTCCACACCCAGTATGTCCCGGCTATTATTGCTCACCTGTACTATAGTCAAGTCAGGCCCACCAAGCGCCAACAAAACACCATGCGGCTGAATAGAACCGGGAATGTGAATAGGTTCTTGATCGCAGGTTGCTAGATCAACAGAAAACATAGAGGTAGTGCCGGCCATACTCACGCTTCTCCTCCTCTCAACTGCTTGCTGGCTAAATACCAGATGATAACCCGTTAAAGCCTGTTTGTTCGGGGAAAACCACTTTTTCTCATGCATATCTGCACCACAATAGTACAGTATATATTCACATGAGTTGGAGTATTGCTAGATTATAAATCAACAAAAGGGTGGAAGCAAGATAAACAATTGGCTTGCTCAAGTTTTCGGCGTGGGCAGAGGGGGGAGGGTATTTCTCTCGTCTTTCTGGCGCATGTGAGCGCCCCCACACGTGCGTCCGCTGCGCGGGGCCGCGCTGTTATTTTGTGTTGGTGCGTGAGGCGCGCGGATGTGCGCCTCACGCACCAACACAAAACTGACTCGTGAGCACTTAGATGCTCAGTGCTCTTCCATATGTTGGTGCATCGGGGGCGCGGATGCGTGCCTCATGCACCAACATACAACTGACTCGTGAGCACTTAGATGCTCAGTGCTCTTCCATGTGTTGGTGCATCGGGGGCGCGGATGCGCCCCCGATGCACCAACACACAAAATCAGCGCGGCCGCGCAGCGGACGCGCGTGCAGGGGCTATCACGTGCCCCGTGATGACAGGAGTAAGATACCTTCTAAGCATTAAGAGGCAACGGTAGTGAGGAAAGGCGTCAGATTGCGCTTCTTACAGGACGGACAGTCCCAGCTAATCATATTTAAGAAATGAATATCTTTGCCACCATCGGCAAGACCAATCATAAAAGTCTTCTTACAATTCGTACATTGAATCGCTCTTGTAACATTGGGGTCAGACTGAGGATTTTGAGCAGACATATCTGTCATCTGGAAACTCCTTTTCCCTCTCCAAAGAAGAGCGTAACACCATAAAAATGGCTATATTAAGGCTGCATTAAATAGACGAATGAAAACAGTTACAATCAAGTTTTTCGCTACGGCCGCTAGAAGCAAGAACCACTGCCATCTGGTAAGAGCACGCTTTATGGTGTATCGTAGAAGTGGTACTGATAAAAGATGAGATAAAAAGTAGAGGTAATGATCGAATGAGAAAAGAAACACTCCCTCTGATCACCGATTACGCGTTCCGCTATCTGACGCTGGCAGATACGTCCAGCGTGCAGGACCTCTATGAGCGTTGCGCGGATTATGTAGAGCTGGTAAGCGGCCACAAACCAGAATCGGTCGCGGCCCAGCGGATCTTCACAGAAATTCCCGCCGGCAAAACATATAATGACAAATTGCTTATCGGTATTTTCACGCCAGACGACAGATTGATCGGCATCATCGATGCCATTCGCGACTATCCCACCACGCAAGAATGGTATCTCAACCTGTTATTACTTGATCCGCAAGAACGCCATAGAGGATTGGGGGAAAAGATCTATCATATCTTCGCGGAGTGGGCGGCGAGGCAGGGCGCGCAAACGATCAGCCTGGCCGTGCTCGCGCAAAACACGCAGGCGTTGCGCTTCTGGCAGCGGCTAGGTTTCGAAACCATCGAGTATACGGACAACGGTGCCCGGCGAACCACCCTGCGACGAAGAATATAGGGGGTGGCATATCTCACTCATCATCAACTGGCGGAATCAAAGCGATGGAACGGCGATACACCGCCTGCTGTGAGAATGACCACATAACACCGGCACCCATTAGCAATCCCACTAGCCCAATCAGGCCGGTCACCCAGAGGGGAACGCCGATACGATCGGGACGTGATACCACCGTGGAAGATGGCGGGCCGGATGGAGTGCTGAGCAGCGTATTTTTCAGGACAGGGCTGATGTGAACAAAAAAGCGAAAGCTGCCACCATCACGATAGCTGCCCTGCGCGGACATGGTATGCCAGTTCACAATGTAGAGCTCCGACTGATCTCCTTGCATGGCAATTACCAGGGTGGCAGGATCGGCCTTATCTACGCGCATGGAGCCCGTATCGACCCGCTTGCCGCTAACATCCAGAACCGCCAGCGTGCTATGCTGGATATCTACGGGAGCAGAGAAATGGACAGCAACGGTGGTCGGTGGCTGCGGCAAGAGGGCATTCATAGTGGGATTGGAATTGACATATTCCGCGTACGTGGCTGGTGTGGAGCTTGCCAGCGCCAGCGCTGGGAAATAACCAGTCACGATAATGGCTATCAAAGCTGACAGCACACGCGCAGTTCCACTCCAGACACGGCACCATCTGCGCCACATCCACATATACCCATATTTATGAAAACGCATCCATTCCATACAAACAACACCCCCTCAATTCACCTGTACCGTATCCTGGCCCTATAACCAGCTTCATTATGAACAATCGGCATCCGTACCATCAAAATATATCTATTCAAGGGCATAAAAATCAATTACCCATTTTGCCGTCATCATAACGAAGGAACTGAGAGGTGGTGCAGCTAGACTGGCACAAAAATGTGATAGCCAGGAATACGTATAACCCGGTACGCCGCTGGCAGATTCTTCGTATTCGCCAGCTTGAACAGGTATTTATCGGCGTCTGTACCCAGTGGGAGGATATATGCCACCTGCGATGCATTTTTCACCCTGGTCAGGAAAGCAGGATAGCGGTTATAGCCATCGTTCAGGTGATCGTCTACCACGGCACAGATAATCTTCTCATTGCTGAGAAACATCAGGTTATTACAGGTCCAGTATTCCGAATAGACATAATTCAGGTGCAGCCGCTCTAAACTCTGAACCGTCTGCTGTTGACGCTGGTACTCGGACTGGACCACTGGTACATCATGCACAAAAAGCTTGATCGTACCATTTACATAAGTGAAGAGTACCAATCCAAGGATCGCCAGCCGCACAAACAGGGAAAACATCGCCCTGGCTTTCAACTTGATCAGCAACTCACCCAGGCCGTCCCACAGAGGCCACAAAATCATCGGTATGGAGATAAGCATACAGGTAAGATACCGTGCGGTGGGTCCAGGTGCTGAACCAGCCGCCGGACTGGTCACGAACAGGAACAGGGTTCCAATGGCGCAAATTAATACCATCAGACGCCCACACGCAATAATCAGCTGACGGCTCTGCTCAAATGTCCACTCAGGATGCCACAATGATGTGCCCGGTCGCGCACGCCAGATCTTCCAGATAGTTATTAGCGATAGCGCGGCAGCGATGCAGCACAGAACAAGATAACCCATACTCCAACTGAGATGTGCCACCACACATGACAACACAGTATGTCCGAAGTAAGGAAACTGACCCTGGGTACAGCTCGCATCATAGCCCAGGCCGGACGGCATACCGATGCCAAAGGCGCCGATGAACTGCTGCCGCAGCGATGGATGACCAATTGTGCCGGTATTGTGGATATGCAGCAGTACAGCAATAGAGTTCTGGCTAAATGGAACACTCACGTTGTAGATAATGAGGGGAATAAGGCCGATAAGTGTACCACATACCAGGGCCACGCCCGCCCAGGAAAAGCATTCACGACGGCAAAATAGCAAGAGGAAGAACAACCCCATACACACAAATGGCAATATCAGCATATCTACCCATATCGATACACCAATGATAAACCCAAGCAGAGCATAGAGGCAGATGCGGCCCGTATTAGTACGCCGGGAAGGCTCAATTCGATACGCGTATAGCGCCAGCCAGATGGTAATCACACAAATGGCTACGGCGAAAAATTCGGTTTCTGGATACTCGCCCACGGCCCTCAGCTGCCGGCCAATGACATCCGTCGTTCCAAAACTAAAGAGCAAGCAGATAAACAATCCGAATTTTGGGGTATGCAACAAAGCGGTCAGAGCATACATGCCAGCCAGAAATAAGACAAAGAAAAGCAAGAGCTCCAGCCGCAAAGCAAACAATGAGGGACCTAACAGGTGAAACAGGGGCGCGGCCAGGTACGCCTCCACCGGACCCATATAAGGCTGACCAAAAAAGAAGATCGGCCACTCTCCATTATAGGCGATATGGCGGGCAACCAGGCCCATATTAGCCTCGTCGCTATTCATTCCAGGCCAGTTCAAATAGATGAGGATAAAGCGCAGCGCTGTAGCAAAAACAATGATACACAACAGGTTTTTTTCGTATTTTCCAATACGGAGACGCTTTAAGTTGAATAGTGATTTCATAAGGTGCTACAAGAACCTTTCTCTACCGCTTTTCTTCATAAATTGACAACTCCGGCTACATATATCACGTTCAAAACATAGATAATATTCGGTTAAAGATACCAAAAAAAGAGAAGAATAGCCAGAAAGTCGGTTTTTCCTCTACTTTTATTGTTGCAATATAGTTTATATTTTTCACTCTATCTATATATCATGTTCCCCCAAAAGTCACAATAATAAGCGCAACCAGAAGCGAAAAACAGTTCTTTTGGGTACCTTACATAGAGAAAATGACACGTGTGGATGTTTATCATGGCCAACTTCTGAAAAAGAACAATCGTCGCGTCTCTCGAGCAATAAGATACCAGTCCCATTGAAGGTGCCCGATCATCCAGAATGTGGTAAGCTAGTAAAAAAGAAGAGCATCACATATATCAATGGGACGTCTGGCTGGACGTCCTATCACTGTGTTTATATATAATGATTGTTAATTTTTATTATTGAGGAGTCTCTCGCGTGACCAACAGGCAGCATCTTACTGGCGCTCAAGCAGTCATCGCAGCACTACGCGCAAACAACGTGGATACCGTTTTTGGTATTCCAGGTGTACATACATTACCGATCTATGACGCGATCTATAATGAACCTGGAATGCGTCATATCCTGGCACGCCACGAGCAAGGTGCTGGCTTTATGGCCGAAGGCTACGCACGAGCTACAGGACGTCCCGGTGTGGTCCTTACCATCACTGGGCCCGGCGCCACCAACGCCACCACTCCGGCTGCCAGTGCCTATGCCGACTCTATCCCATTATTAATTATCAGTAGCTCCCAGTCGCGTGCGTCACAGGGCCACGGACGCGGTGAGCTACACGAGGTGAAGGACCAGCTGGGCCTGATGCAATCGCTGGTAGGCTGGACGCGCTCCGTCAACTATGTTGAAGAGATTTCGGAAGCGGTGCATGATGCCTTCCGCGTCATGCAGCAGGGACGGCCGCGCGGCGCCTACATTCAGATCCCTTGCGATCTGCTCAGCTTGCAGGCCGATGTAGACATTACGATCCCCGGTCCCTTCGAGCGTCCACTCCCCTCTATTGAATCACTGACGGAGGCGGTAGAGATCTTACGTGAAGCAGAACGTCCACTGATCGTGGCGGGAGCCGGAGTTACAGCAGCCAACGCCAATCAACAGCTACTGCAGCTGGCCGAGTTCCTGCAGGCACCGGTCTTGCTCGGCAGCAAGAGCCACGACGTACTACCAACCAATCATCCACTGGTACTGGCGACCAATGACAATCTGCCGCTGGATTTAGATGCCTTTACAGCGACCCGTGACGCGGTACTGGTCGTGGGCAGCAAACTGGGCGCGGAGAGGACCGCCGATCGGCGCCTGCCACTGCCAGAGCGCATGATCCATATCGATATCGATCCCACAGAGATTGGACACAACTACCGCACCCAGGTCGGCATCATCTCAGACGCCCGGGTAGCCCTGGAGGCGCTCTACAAGTTCTTGAAAGAATATCCCCACGAACGTACCGCGCCATATAGCGCCCTGGATGACCTGCGCGAGGCCCTCTATCTGCATACGGTAGCGTTCCAGGGAGAGAACTTCACCATGCTGGAGGGCGTCCAGGACGCGCTATCACAATTGCCGTCCGACACCATGGTGGTAGCGGACATGACCATGCTCGGTTATGCCGCGGCCCAGCATCTCACCATGCGCCAGCCACGCACCTTTATCCATCCAGCCGAGCTCTGCACCATCGGAAGCGGCCTGCCCCTGGCCATTGGAGCCCAGATCGCGCATCCAGGACGCCCGGTCATCGCCTTATGCGGCGATGGTGGCTTCCTCTTAAATAGCAGCGAGCTGGCCACCGCGGCCCAGGAAAAGCTCCCGATCATAGTCGTCCTTTTCAACGACGCAACCTACACCAGGGTCAAAACCGACCAGCGGCGCAATTACAACGGCCACTATATCGCCACCGACCTGCTGGCCCCCGACTATGTAGCCCTGGCGAAAGCCTTCCACGCCGAAGGCATCCGCGTCAACTCACCCGAGGAACTGAGCCAGGCCATCCAAAACGCCACCCGCCATGCCGGCCCAACCGTCATCGAAGTCCCCTTGCTCCCCCGGCACTGGCAAAGCCAATGTTCCACAGAACAATCAGTAACAACACTGGCATAAGCGCTTCTATTGCCAAAAAATCTATCTCAATATATGGGAAGACATCGGGTGCGCCGAGGCGCACCCGATGTCTTCCCATATATAAACACTACATAGTAGCCCCAAGAATCCATGGGGCGAACTCCTCTTCACCCAGGTCTTGAGCCTCACTCTTGCTGGGCCTGCCGCTGGCCACGGCGATCACCTCATCCAGGATACGCCGCCCAACCTCTTCAAGGCTAACACCATCGAGCACGACGCCCGCGTCGATATCGATATCGTCGGGCATATTTTCGTACAGGGCGGTATTGGAAGAGACCTTAATCGAGGGGGCCGGCTTAAAGCCAAACATCGAACCGCGACCGGTAGTAAAGACGATGATGTTGCAGCCACCAGCTACCTGGCCGGTAGCCGAAACCGGATCATAACCGGGAGTGTCCATCACGACCAGGCCGCGCTCCGTGATGGGCTGAGCATAGTTATAAACCGCGTTGAGGGGTGTCGTGCCGCCCTTGGCGGTCGCCCCCAGCGACTTCTCGTAGATAGTGGTCAGGCCACCGAGTTTATTACCGGGTGATGGATTGTTGTTCATCTCCATGTCGTTGATAGCCGTATAGTGCTCCCACCAACGCAGACGCTCCACGAAGCTCTCACCGATCTCGCGGCTGCGCGCGCGCCGCAGCAGGATATGTTCAGCACCGTAAATCTCGGGGGTCTCACTTAACACCGCGGTCCCACCCTGGCGCACCAGTTCATCAACACAGAAGCCCAGGCCGGGATTCGAGGTGATGCCGCTCCAGCCGTCGCTACCACCGCACTGCAGTGCCAGCTTCAGTTCGGAGATGGGAACCTCTTCGCGCTGCACAGCGTTCACCTGTGGCAGCAGCCCTTCGATGATACGCACCCCCTCGGCGATGGTACGCGCGACGCCATGATTCTCCTGCAGGGTTAAAAAGTGCGGCTGTTTCCACTGCTGCGCGTCGTCCAATCGCATGGCCTGGATCATCTCCTGTAGCTGATTGCTCTCACAACCCAGACCAACCAGGAGGTAGGCGCCCACATTGGGATGCAGGGCCATGCCGGCCAGCACCCGCTGCAGCTGCTCGACCGCCGCGCTCCCCGTACGCATGCCGCAGCCACTCTTATGCGTCAGGCCGATGACCCCATCGATATTGGGATAGGCCTGCATAATCTCAGAACCAAAGTGCCGCTCAATAGCGCGGACCGTCGAGGCCGAACAATTTACCGAGCTGATAATCGCCACATAGTTGCGCGTCCCCACCCGACCATCGGGACGTCGATAGCCCATAAACGTACGGCGCTGCGCCTCCGGCACATAATCCACGGGGTGTACATCCACCCCATATTGATAGTCCTGCTTCAACTCGCCAACCGACAGATTGTGGCTATGTACATGCTCGCCCGGCTGGATAGGTCGCGAGGCAAAACCGATCACCGATCCATAGCGACGCACTGGCTGACCCTCGGCCACGGCGTGCAGCGCCACTTTATGGCCAGAGAGCACCCGCTGCACCACCTCTACCTGTCCCCCCAACTCGCCCGGCAGGCGCAAAACCACGCCCCGGCTCAGCGGGACACGCGCGATGGCCACATCATCTTGCGGATGCAGTAAGATCGCCACCTCATTCAAATCAACCGGTTCTCCACGCGCCGCCACACCGGTCTGAATGGTGTGTAATGGCGCAGACGTTGTCGATACTTCTCTCGTATCCATTAGATAGGCTCCATTCTATTTCTATATGTTCTATTCTATATTCGATAAAGCTTCAATCCCTGCAATCCGGGCGACGATCTTTTCTACAACAATCAGGCGTAAGAGCGCAAAATATGTTCAAAAGGTGTCAGGGTATTATCATCCGCTACATAAAATGGCTCGGCGGTTCCCAACAGCTCAATGTCGCAATCAGAGCGCAGGTGCTCCAGATTGGCCGGGCTAGCGAGCAGGTATTCCAGGCTCAAGGTATTCTTGATGCGCGCCAGGCGGACCTGGGTCAGATCCGGTCTGCCGCAGCTGCGGATCGCGGCCGCCACGGCTTCGCGCTCGGTCTCCATTATCGGAGGCAGCTTGGTAGAGTTTAAAGCGATCACGCCGGCTGTCAGACTATTAATATAAAACGACTGGCTATCCAGCTGCTCATAGAGTCGGGCGGTCGTAAAATCGGCCATTCCCATACCGATCGCGTTACCGTGCGAAGCCTCGGTAACGCGCAGCACAGCGATCGCCGTCGCCTCCACCGCCGTCCCCTTCTGGGGTCCCCAGCGCATGCGGCCGACAATATTGGGGTCCATGCCGGCCCCACTGATATTTTTCCCTATCTCATCCACCACCAGAACATCCAGCTCATCCCATGGCAGACGTGGCATCAAGGCGCGGGCACGCCCCAAAAGCAGGCGCTCAGGCTCGCCACCGATGCCCTCGGGAGGGACACAGGCGATCTCCGCCACCTCATCGTAGGCATTCTCAACGATCGCCAATCCACACAGGATAGCCGCATGGGAGACCGAGAACCGCGCCACCTCTGGGAGTTGCACGCACAGGCCATCCAGCCCCCAGGAGTGTAGCGTCAACGCGCCCTTATGCTTGCCCAGGCCGATAGCCAGCATCTTGGACAGGCCGCTCTCGATAGGAGCGGTGAAATCGGTGTGCGGCTTGACGCGATTGAGCACGATAATGCCATCCGCAGCATTGGCGGCGCGATCTATGTGGACTGGCAGTCCATTGGGCAGGGTACCCAGCAGATCCACTTCCAGTGAAGAGATGATGGGTGCTCCGCAATAGTCCTCGGTCACGCCCAGGCTCTCCACAATCTCACGCTGGCCCTCGGGTGTCGCCCCGCCATGGCTACCCATGGCCGGCACGATAAAGGGCTCGGCACCGTAGTGCTTCAAAGTCTCAGCCACGGTACGCACAACTAACGCCAGATTCGCGATGCCCCGGCTGCCTGCCGTGATCGCGATACGCGCCCCCGGCCTGATCTGCTCCCTTAAATTTCGGGACTCGATGGCCTCTACGACAGCGCCGGCGATATCCTCAACGCGAGGTCGCGGGAACCGCTGCCGCAACAACTGCAACGGCGGCAGAGGGACAGAAGAAAATAATTGATAGGTATCTCGATATGGGCCAAAAGCCATATGAAAACCTCCGACAGTGGGTGCTTGCATCTCCACACAACGGCGTGGCAGATGCATGAGAGGATGCGCTACATTTTTATCGGTTTATGCAATAATACCATATTAGCTCCAAAACACCCTTTTATTTTCCCGCGACAAGATACATCAGATATCACGAGGCCGGGCGCAAACTGAATTTACCGAGCAGGCGGGCAAAGACAAACAGATCCTCAGGAGAGAAGCGGAGGAGGATGAGGACGGAACAGTAGATGATAATGAAAAGGATCATTGTGCCAAGGGTAACCAGAATGCGAAGCACATCTGACTCAAATTGAACACAGTGCAGGAGAAGGTAACAGACCAGCGCTGCCAGGCCACCGGCCAGTACTGGTTTATACAATTTCCAGCGCAACGGCTGCATCTTCAGGTACCAGTTGACCCAACAAAAGCTCAGCCCATAGGTAACAAGCGAGGAAAGAAAGATGCTGAGCGCCGCTCCCAGGGCAGCATAAAGCTGAATCAGGATATATGAAAGAAAGATGTTAGCACCGATAGAAAGCGTGCTATTGATCATAATCAGGCGCGGTGGCGCCACCATAACGAAGATGTACGAGGCGGGTCCCAGCACGGCATAAATCAAAAAGCCAGCGCAGATAATGATCAACACCGTTTCGCAACCGGCATAGGCGGACCCAAAGCCTTGCAGCACTGCCTGCCGGAAGATCAGGAGCCAGAGAAAGACAGGCAGACTCAACGAAAGAGACCAGCGCGTTACCGCGGCATACATCCGCGTGATGCGCACTGGCAGGCCGTGATAGTGATACTCGGCAATCAAAGGGGTATAACGGACAGAGAGCGCCGCCAGCGGCATGGTGACAAATATCGCGGCCCGTTCGGCGACCAGGTAGCCAGCTGCCTGGCTAGGGGTAGCCAGCAATCCAAGCAGCAAGGCATTGAGCGTATCCGCTAACGCGTAGATCAGTCCATTAAAAAACATAGGCAAGCTCAACGCCAACCAGCGGCGCGCCTGGTAGCTGGCAGACACGCCATGCGGCGTATGCCGCTTCACGATACGCCTCAGCACCACGTAGCCAATCCCCACCGCGAATATATAGCCCACAATGGTTGAGAAGCTGAGCCCCTCCACCTTCCAATCCAGAAGAAAAGCCAGCGCTAGCATGATCAGGGTCAGAATCGGCTGTAACATGCGCTCGATATACATCTTCCAGAGCACTGCTTTAAAAGCCTGCAGACCCGCCGCGATCACCGTCTGCAGGGCGATCAATGGTATCAGTACGGTCACCTCGCGCAACAACAGGGTACAGGAAGCATCATGATAAAAGAACCGCGCGATCTGGGGAGCATAAACAAAGAAGAGCAGGCCAGAGAACAGGCCCAGGGCTGTAGTAATCAACAGAATAAAGCGGGTCAGGCCCACAACCAATCTCAGCTCACTCTTTAAGAGATAACGAGGAAGGAGGCGGACAAAGACAATGTCAAAGCCTGATTTAGCGATCCAGCCCAGAATATAGGTCAGGCTAAATATTTCACCAAACATGCCATAGACAGCCGGTGAAACCATGCGAGCCATCAGTATGTTCGCAACATAGCGAATCAGCGTCGATCCAAGATAGCCCGCGCTGACAACGGTACCACCACCCACGACCTCGCTCATATCTATACAGAGAGCCATCAATTCTTCCGACATCGATGCCGGAACCACAGATGTCACTGGCTCAGGTCGCACACACTCAGCAACCAGTACGTTATCGATACGTACATCGCCACCATGATCAGCCAGCCGAGATTGATGACCGTGCCGGGCTAATCGCTTGCGAGCACGTATTAGCGACATACATATACTCCTCCCGCCAACACTACCGCATCCAATAGTCGCCTTAACGGGGCCAAAATACCAATAAAAAACAATATAGCTGCAAACTACAGTATATTTTCATTTTACTGCCTTTGCAAAAAATTGATAGGTAAAAATTCCTAGACGATCTACTAGCTATATCTTCGATCGAAAGCACAATTTTAATGAATAAAATAGTAGGCGCCCTGTCGAATTGTCGGTGAGGCTTGACAGCGCACGATATGTCTGGTATATATACTTTATCGAACGTTGTTAAATTTTTTATCGGGGATAAAACCATGGGGATCAAAGAGCGACGCGAACGCGAGAAATACATTACCAGACAGGCTATTCTGGCTGCTGCGTTAGAGATCGCACGGCAAGATGGATGGTCCGCGCTCA
Source organism: Dictyobacter halimunensis (assembly GCF_036245075.1). Lineage (NCBI taxonomy): Bacteria > Bacillati > Chloroflexota > Ktedonobacteria > Ktedonobacterales > Dictyobacteraceae > Dictyobacter > Dictyobacter halimunensis. The sequence goes on along the minus strand of NZ_BSRI01000001.1, from coordinate 1,960,237 downwards.
CCATTCGCAAGGTTGGCGAGCATATCGAATATAGCGCCCCCATGGTTTATGAGTACTTCAAAAACAAAGAAGATATGCTGCTGGAACTTCTGCAAGATGGGTTCCGTCAATTGACGGCCAGCATGCAGCAAGCCAGCATCTCAACCGCAGACGATGAAGAGCGCCGCCTGTTGGAGATAGCGGATGCGTACTGGCAGTTTGCCATGAACAACCCGGAACTCTACCAACTCATGCACGGTCTGGCAGGAGTGTCACTGGACAAAACAGTGATCGCACAGGCTGTACAGGCGAGCTGTACAGTCGCGCAAGAAGCCATAGTTGATTGGGCTGAAGAGCACAACGTCGCCATATCAGATCCTTTGGGGGCAACAGAGATCATCTGGAGCCTGCTACATGGACTGGTGAGCCTTACGCTGGTTGACCGTGTCGAGAAGGGGAAGGAACGCGCCAGAAATATGATGCACCACGCTATTCAAAGCCAACTCGCAGGCTGGAAAGTTTCGTAAAAGCATCAATCGGTCTTTTTTTACGTATTATCGAACGTTGTTAAATTTTTTTACTTTATTCAGAAAGAGGAAGAGACATGAACAATATAGCTAAGGAATTACACGTCATTTTTGGTAGCGGACCCGTTGGAACGACGCTGGCCGACGAGTTACTGGCGCGGGGCAAACAGGTTCGCATCGTCAATCGCAGTGGAAAAGGGCAGGTAACAGATGGGGTTGAACTGGTAGTTGGTGATGCATCGAAGTTGGAACAGGTTCAGGAGCTGGCCCAGGGGGCCGCCGTAATGTACAATTGCACCCACGCGCCCTATCACACCTGGCCGGAGACGCTTCCCCGTCTACAAGAAAACATGATCGAGGGGGCCGCGACAACGGGAGCCAGGCTGATAGTAATCGACACGCTCTATATGTATGGAGAGACCCATGGTGAACCGATGACCGAGGCTACGCCACATATCGCCACATCGCGCAAAGGCCGTCTGCGCGCCGAACTGGCCTGGGGCTATCTGCAGGCATATCGCACCGGCAAGGCACGCGTAGCCATCGGTCGGGCCGCCGACTTCTTTGGACCCCGCGTCCTCAACTCGTCGCTCGGGGAATATGTCTTCCCGACCATCCTGTCCGATCAGCCCGCGCTGACGATGGGTAACATTGACCTTCCCCATAGCTACAGTTATATGCCGGATATCGCCAGAGGCCTGGCAACGCTGGGTGAGCGCGAACAAGCACTGGGACGCGACTGGCTCTTACCGGTCAATCCAGCTATCTCGACCCGCGAGGTGTTCCGCATCATAGGCGAGGTCATCGGACAACAGCCACAGATCTTCAACGTGCCAACTATGGAGCAGATCCAGACCATGGGCATCATGGATGAGACCTTCGCACGCGAGTACGCCGAGCTGTTTTACCAGTACACCGAACCACAGATCGTTGACTCACGCACGTTCACACAGACATTTGATCTGCAGCCCACCCCCTTTGAGGATGCGATCCGCGCCACCGTCGCATGGTATCGCGGGTATACGCAAGCCACAAACGTAAGGGCATGAAGCGTACGGATCACGGCGTAATGATGCTGGTATTCAACATCGTTTTTTGCCGCTCACGGAACTGCATGCTATCAATAGCATGGGCATCCAGAAAGGCCGTAAGTGAAACAAAGAGCTGATATTCAATCAGCTTGAGATAGTGCTCCTTGTCCAATTGCTGAAAGTGGCGCTGATAATTTGTGGAGCAAGCCATCTCGCGCAGACTGGTGGCGGCCCCATAGTCAAACGTGGGCTTATGTTCAATCTCCTGTTGGGTACGTCGCCGCCTGATCCACAGCCAGTCCTTCAGCATATGTCCCACCAGGCGAAATGGGGTTAGCAAGATCAGCAGCGCGTACGCGGGAACCGCGACCTGACCAAATAGTTTCCAGAGGCAACGCAGGTCGAGTCGCGTGCGCAGCTCATCGATCTCCCGATAGCGCGCATCGATCGGTGGCAGAACATGATAGTGGCCCTCAATCAACAGATTATTGCCGCTACGATGGAAGCGCAGGAAAAAAGATAACACCAGGTCCCCCTGCCAGGAATCTATGCGATAGCATTGATAATAACGAACTGCATCATCGCTCATCTGGTCGCATGGACTGGTAAGCTCAGAAGCGGTCCCATCTTTATACATGCGCACAATTTCATCCTCCAGCCACGTCACCGGATGGGCAAAGGGGTTGGGCAGAAATTCCCTGCGTTCACTAATCGCTTTCCCATCGACATACAACCGATCCTCCACCAGCAGATTGCTTAGATTCAATTTCGCCATATCGTTGCCCAGAGTGTCATAGAGCTCGCTTAATGTAAAGGCCCGCGGATGAGCATTCTTCCCCAGCAGTGTCTTCCCACGAGAGATATCGATCACGAACGACCAGCTCTTCACGTGCACGCCCGAACCAGCGAACGGCGAAAACCCACTGTAAACCACTACATTGGCTGGATTCTCTGACAGACCTGTATTAAGATTCCATTCGATCGCCGGTGGTAAGGCCGTGCTCCCAGTATCAAGGACAAAGTTATTCCGGCGGAGCTTATACACATCGGGCCCATAATAGCACCAGCAACGCTCGAACATAATCACAATCCAGGCCAGCACGAACGGTATGACATAGGCGATAAAACTTACAACTGAAAAGGCCGGAATAATCAGCCAACATCCCAACACAAAAGCGACCAGTAGCGCCATGTCGCGCAAGATGAAACGTCGCCGGGCCGCCAGCGCCCAGCGAGCAATCGTATACACGCTGATGCCAGAAGTATCACCAAAGGCACGCACATTCTCATGGATAATATTGTTATTGACATAGTTACAAAACGCCTCATCGCTATAAGCGGCCATACAGAGATAGCGCGTGACCTCGGCAGAGCCGGGAAAGGTCATTTCAGGCGGCGGTGTCTCGGCCTCGACAGATGGGACACGGGGAATACTATGCCCTGGCATCATGGGTGGGACCCGCGCCTGTTCTATCTCCATCTCGACGGCGTCGGCCCTTGGGAAAGGTTGCGCGGTAGCCACGAACTCACTGATAGGTCGCCGGCCGGTAGCATGCCTGCTGGTGGGCGGTTGCTCATTGGCAGTCTGCCGCACCGCCACTAACTGAAACCTCACCCCAAAGTCACCCAGCGTAATCGTATCTCCATCGTGTAATTCACCGCGATGTGTTCGCTTCTGATTAATCGCCAGGTAACTGGCCACATTGGAAACGCCTATCATCAAATGTTCATGATCCTGCCAGATATGCGCGTGGCCGGGCTGCAGGCCGGGTATGCGAATCGTATCATTCAATGAGCTACCAATTGAAATCGAGAGCGAGGAAGAGATCTCATATCTCTGGCGAGCCAGCGGACCGTTTAAAAACTGCAGAAACATACGATATGGCGTAGATACACCCATTTCCATCTTCATGGTACCCCCTTACCAGATCTACCAACATGTTCATGCCAGATATCCACACACAGTATACACAATCATTGATATAAGAAACCCATAAAGATTTTCATACAGCCATATGCTCAAGTAAGGTGAGGAGCAGCTTCATAAGCATATAAGCATTTAAAATTATATTGGGGGTAAATTACCAGAAGGTACTATAAATCCGGTGGACGTAAGCGCCCCCCACACGCGCGGCCGCTACGCGGCCGCGCTGGTTGTTATGTATGTGGTGCAGCAGGGGTGTGCGAAAGCACACCCCTGCTGCACCACATACATAACATGGGCTGCTGAGCACTGGAGGTGCAAAAACGCATAGCGTCCGCAGGCAGTCGCACTCTTTTTTTAAGTTGGTGCATGGAGGTGCGCCTTCGCACCTCCATGCACCAACTTAAAATGGACCCTCTATTGGCGGGTCACGCGCATGTAGATGCCGTGCAGGGGCATGCCGGTAACACCATAGGCCTGGACGATGGTCTGGCCGGGGATAAGCTCCAGGTTATAGTTGCGTAGGATGTGGGAGGCCATGGCTTTGATCTCCACCTGGGCGAAGTTGATGCCGATGCAGATGCGTGGTCCACCACCAAAGCCAACCAGGGCGTATGGATTCTTCTTATGCTCCTCACGAGGAGCCGCGAAGCGATCGGGGTCAAATTTCTCAGGATCTTTGAAGATCTGTGGCAACATGTGTGAGCCAATGATGGAGTAGAACAGGAATGAACCAGCCGGCACGTGATAGCCGTTGAAGACAAAGTCCTCGGTCACGCCGCGTGGTCCATTGGGAACTGGAGCGTAGAGTCGCTCGGCCTCGCTGAGCGCGTTCTCCAGCACCTTCATACGCTTGATATCCTCTAAACCTGGATCAGCCTTCTGCCCCAGGATCTGCTCCTGCTCGCGCAGGATGCGCTGTGTGTAGTCGGGATACTGCGTCAGCAGGTAAAGCAGCCAGGCGCTCAGGCTGGTCGAAGTTTCATGGCCGGCAATCAGCAGAATGTTGACGTGGGCGATGATCTGCTCCTCGCTCATAGCATTGCCGGCGGCATCGCGGGCATTGACCAGCAGGCTAAAGACATCGTCCCCAGGATGGCGACGGCGCTCCTCGATCTTTGGATGCAGCAACTGGGCGATCTCATAATTGGTACGCTTCAGATGCTGTATAAACTCTTCCTGCGTGGTGATCGTCTCTGGTGCTTCCAGCAAAGACATGTAGAGCTCACGGAAACGATCAACTTCCGCTCCTGGCTTCAGGCTGGTCAACGCCTCGGCCGCCACCTCAAAGGTTAGCTTACGCGTCTCCTCATATACGTTGACCTCGGGACGCTCGGCCCAGCTCGCCACCTGTTCACGAATCACCCGATTCATCAAGGGCAGGTAACGATCCATATAGCTCACGGTAAAGGCCGGATTCATCACCTTGCGCTGCTGGTCGTGCTCGGCCCCATCCATGCTCAGCAGGCCACGTCCGAACATATCCACCACCGAGAAGATCGTTCCCCAGCCCACAAAATTAGAGAACTTCTGACGATTGCTCACCATCACAAAACGATTCGCCTCCGGTCCAACCATATAGACGATATCCGGCATATCGAAGAACCCTGAGCGAAAGATGGGTCCATGCTTTGTATAGGCCTCGGCCAGCAATTGTCCAAGGTGCAATTGGTAATCATCTGGCATAGTTACATAGGGAATAGCATCGTATGGGAGAGCCTGTGCTTGCTGGTCTACCGAATTCATAATTCTACTCCTTCATTGGTGAATGAAGTTCATTCACCAATAGCCATCAATAATATTTAGAATGGATCTACAGGGGTACGCACGGGCGTCCGCTTGCGCGCACGCACATGCAGTACGCGGGCAATGACTCTAATGAATGAACTTCATTCATTAGAGATTACGCCGCATAGCGGAAAAGGTTGTAGTTTTTAGATACGAGCATTTAGCTATCTGCTGAGGATCGCTTCGGGCCTTCACGTAAAGAGGGGCCCAGGAACAGGCGCTCAACCATCTCAATAAGATAGTCATGGTAGAGTTCCTCACGCTCGCCATTTTCGACCGCGAAGCACTGATACATCACATTGTCGCCCAATAAACATAGCAGCCGTGAATACATCTCTGTATGAAACGGGGCCAGTTCGCCACGATCAATGGCGCGCTGAAAAATCTCGGCCAGTATCGTGCTGATGCGATCATTGGAATCTTTATGCTGCAACATCTCTTCTGAAGACTGCATATCGGTCTGCAAAAAAGTGATCAAGTTTCTCTGTTCGCGACTGACCCGAAAAATACCATCCACCAGCGCCCTTGGAATCTGGGCAAAAGGCAGGCTTTGTAGCTTTGGATCCAGAAACGATGCGGCAATCATCTCGCCCACGTCAACCGCCACGGCTGTATACACATCGCGCTTATTGCGAAAATAGAGGTAGACCGTACCAACCGCGGTATTCGCCTCCCTGGCGATATCGGCGATGGTGGTCTCCTCGTAGCCCTTCTGCACAAACAGTGTGCGCGCGGCCGCCAGGATAGCTTCACGCTTTGAGCGCGATTCCGCAGATAATTTGCCCTGATCCATATATACCCACCTCCCTATTGAATGAACTTCATTCATTGTACCACTTCCAGTCAAAAAGCAACCAATGATCCTTATTCAGCTACAGTATCGCTATCCGCAAGCCGATCAGGCTGCTTGCGGCGGCGTGGAGATATTTCAGGCAAAGCAAAAAAGACGGCCAGTAAAAAGCTAAAGGCCACGCTCAAAGGCGCGCTGAACAGCGCAATGGCGATCGAGACCACGTACAGCAGCGGACCAAAGGAATACTGCCGGCTGATCTTGTTTACTTCATGCACATCTACCTTGTTGCCCAGCAGACGACCCTTATGCGAGGCATAGCGCCAGATGAGATTAAAGCAGGTCGCCATAGCTAAAAAGGTGATGCCATATAAAATAGCGGCGGTATGATACTGAGGTTCAGTAATATACTCAGCCAGAAGGGTGGTAGGCACAGGGATAAAGACGATGATCATCAATAACAGAATATTGAGAAAAAGCAGAGTGGTATCCGTGCGCTTGATGTGCTTGAAGACACGATGATGATTCAACCACATCACGCCAATGGTAAAAAAGCTGGTCACAAAGGCGAACAGCGTCGGCCCCTGCTGCCCGATTTCTCTCCACATTGCCCAATCATCCCTCAAATGGTTGGCATCAAAAGGAGAGAACTTTATATCCAGCACCAGCAATGTGATGGCCACAGCAAACACCCCATCGCTAAATGCCTCCAGGCGATTGGTATCTTTCTCGTCCACGTACAGCTATCCTTTTACTCGCGAAACGTATCCTCAAAAAAAGATGCACTGGTTGTTTGTGTTGGTGCACGGGCCGCGCAAATGCGCGGCCCGTGCACCAACACAAACAAGAATTGGGCACGCTCTAAGTATATCCCATAGAAGCTCTGCTTATGATGCTGCGGCCCTGTCTTTTTTCAGGTCTGGCGTGCTGTTGACAATGATAAGCAGGTCCGCTATAATGATGCATAGAAATTACGTTTTATACTTCAATCAGGAGAACAGACCCTTGGTGATCGCAATTATCAGGCAATAAGGCATCGTCACTTCCTTGTTTTTTACCATTGACGAAGCTTCTACTCATTATTGTTGCCTGTGTTATTGTGCTCATGAGCAGGGTAGCACTCCTCCTCTCTTCTCTATCACAGATTCACCGTTTTTCGTTTGCTACCTCAGCGCCAGTATGTATTGCTGTTCTTCAGAGACTTTAACCGCGCAACTGTAGTAGAATTATTCGCTCTGGTCGCATAGCTAATATGCATCGCATCCCAGATACCGCGTGACGTTGTCCTGCCTACATTTTTTCATTTGCACTGTTTACATATGGGCGACTATGCGCAGGCATAGCACGCTTTTAGCACTACCCATGCTGAAAAAGCATGTAGATAAGCGCGGTTTTATGCTGTTAGCAGTCAAAAATATTAGCAAGACATATGGCATTATTACGGTTCTCAATGATATCTCTTTTGTGCTCAACCGCCAGGAGCGCATCGGCCTGGTGGGGCCGAACGGGGTCGGAAAATCCACACTACTGCATATTCTTACCAGGCAGGAAAACGCTGACCAGGGTAGCGTCTCGTATGCTCATGGCGTTGAGTACGGCTTTCTGGCTCAGAGCACTCCCAATTTCTATGGACGCACCATCGATGATCTACTGCTAGAATCAGTGGGCAACCTGCGTCAATTGGAGACACGCATGCATCAGTTGGAGCAGTTGATGGCGCAGGTCGGCGAGCAGGAAGAGCTGGATCAGTTGCTGGAAGAGTACAACACCGTCTCAACGCAGTTTGTAGAGCGGGGAGGGTATGAGCTCGATCATCGTATCGACCGGGTTTTGGCTGGTCTGCGCATCGATTATCTTCCACGCACACAACCGGTAAGTACGCTATCGGGAGGTGAAAAGGCACGCGTCGGCCTGGCGGCCCTGCTCCTGCGCTCACCCGACGTGCTCCTTTTGGACGAGCCCACCAATCACCTGGATTTCGCCAGCATAGATTGGCTGGAAGGTTACCTGGCTGATTACCATGGCGCCCTGCTGGTTGTCTCACATGATCGCCATTTTTTAAATAAGGCCGTCAACCATATCTTCGAGATCGATGACCATCAGCACCAGCTCAAGATGTATACCGGCAACTACGACGCCTATGTGGAGGCCAAAAAAGCTGAGCGCATCCAATGGGAGGAAACGTACGAGCGGCAGCAGGAAGAGATGCAGCAGCTGCGCAAGCGCATCCGAGAGCTCAGGCAAAGCGCCAGCCGCGGCAGCTTTGGTCCCCCACGCGACAACGACAAGAATGCGCTCTACGGTCATACCCAGAGCAAGCAAAACTCATCGGCCAGTCGGCTGCGCGGCGCGGAACAGCAGCTCAAGCAGTTAGAGGCGGAAGCGCTACCCAGGCCGCCTAAGATCTTGCGGGTCAACTCCCAGTTTAATCCGGAGCAGACCATACAATCGGAGGTCGTCATCCGACTCTCACAGATCTCTAAAAGCTTTGGAGAGCGAGCGATCTTGCAACACATCAACGCGGAAGTGAATGCCGATGCACGTATCCTGCTGACCGGGGAGAACGGAGCCGGCAAGACCACGCTCTTCAAAATGATCATGGGACTGGAAGCGCCAGACGGCGGTGAGATCCAGTTCTCGCCCAGCGCACGCATCGGTTACCTGCCGCAAGATCCCTTGCTTGATCCCGAAAAAAACGGTGATCGAAACCTATCGCTATGACCAGATAGGTTTCGAGGATGAGCTTACGGGACGGCTGATCGGCTACGGGCTCTTCAAACTCGAAGACATGCCAAAGAAGATCGCGCAACTCAGTTTGGGCCAGAAGCGCAAGCTTGAGATCGCCCGGCTGATGGCGCGCAATCCCAACGTACTGCTACTGGATGAGCCCACCAACTATATCAGCCTGGACATCCTGGAGGCCTTTGAGCACGCCCTCCAGAACTTTCCGGGCCCTGTGATCGCCATTACCCACGATCGCTGGTTTATGCAGCGCATCGGCGGCATCATCTGGGAGTTAAAAGATGGTCAGCTCGTAACCTCGGAACCACCACAGCTGGTTCGCTAACAGCGAGGTGAAAGGGTGCTGGCGGTCGCGGTCGCACCGTTGAGCGCCCAGACCAACACATCGCTGCTGCGGGCATTAATCTGCATCACCGCGTACTGCCGACCCGGCACAAAATCTGTGGGGAGCGAGCCACTATACTGGGAAGGGACAATCATATTATTGTCCCCAACCGGGATGGTTACATTATCATTGCTGATATTGAGATAACCAAATTTGGCTACATAGCCGTTTGCTCCCTGTAGATGCACGCATTCAAGAATCGGCTTGACGGTGCCGGGTGCAACCGGCGAACTAACTGGATTGCTGGTGGGGACGGGCGTTGGCGTGGACGCTGGCGCGGCCTGTATTACCGGCGTGGGCGCCGGGGTAGTAGGGGTCGCGGTCGATAGAGGCACAGGGGTCGCGGTCGGAGTGGAGGTAACGCCGATAGTGGGCCGAAACGTCGGCATCGGCGTCGGAGACAGAGTCGCGATAGCCGTGGTCTGGATCCGCGCCTGCTGCGTTATAGTTGGGCTGGTGGTTGCCAACCTGGTAGGAACAACCTTCACCTCGGATCTGCCGTTAAAAAGAGACGCACCAGTGGCGAAAAAAGCGCCGGTCGCCAGCAGTAAAACCAGCAGTGCGGCCGACATCAGCAACAAACGTTTACGTATACGTGTACGTGATCGGCGCGGCGCGTTCAGCGATTGAGCCACACCGGCACTTCCAACTGGAGATGGTGAACCGGTGATCTTTGCCCCAATAGGTAATGTAGCAACAGCATCCACCACCGGCGGCTCAATAGCATCGAGGACGTTCAAAAAATCCTGCACGGAAGCGAAACGGGCGGCAGGATCTTTGGATAGCCCCTTGCTAATGGCGCGCGAGATAACGGCTGGCAGATCAGGGTTAAGCATATCGGGAGCGGGTGGCGTAACGTATGTATGTTTGTGCTGAAGCGTGGTGCGCGCCGCCCCGTCAAAGGGTGCCTTGCCTGTAAACAGCTCGTAAGCGATGGCCGCCAGCGCATATTGATCGGCCAACGCGCTCCGCTGGCCCATGAATTGCTCTGGCGCCATATAATGGCGTAACTGCGGCTGCTCATTGCCACTACTGACAATCTGCGTCGAAGCCAGCGAAGGTAAATAGAAATCTGACAGGACTATGTGATCCTTCTGCTCCGGTCCGGATAGCTGACCTTGATCTCTGGACGCGTCGTCAACTGCCTTTTCGGGTGCGCGCTGCATAAATAGCACATTGTTGGGCATCAGATTGCCATGGACAATGCCTTGTTGATGCGCGGCCTGCAGTGCCTCACCAATCTGGCGTATAATCGTCAGCGCTCTATACTGTGGCAGTGGCCCCGGCAAAAGCTGCTGCAGAGAACCCGCGGGCGCATACGCGCTAACGAACACCAGCCCCTGCCACGTTTTCCGTACCATCAACGGGGTCAGTATATGCGAATTTTTTAATGTCTGAAGACGACTGACTTCCTGGCGCAGGTGGAGATATGCCTGCTGCTGCTGTAAAGGTGTCATAAATGGCGTGAAGCATATTTTGAGAACGACCTCACGCTCCGAGCGCGGAAGCTGACCAACATAGACCAATGTCGATCCATGACGTGCCAGGGGACGAACCCTGGATTGTTCTGGCAAACCCATATCAGACACTATTTACATCCTTAATTTTCTTTTACCCTGCTTTTTTTTATTATACCTTGCAAATGAATAAAACTAAATATATGGAAACAACAATAGGAAGAAGAGAGTAGATGTAAATACGCTATTTCTATTCTCCTTAACCATACAGCGGATAAATTATATCAATAGGTTTATAGAAAATGTCAGGTACACTTTTTACTGGTGTGGATGAGCGCCCCCGAGGCACCAACGCATGAATGTTATTCTGTGATCGAGCCAGGGGCCAGCAGTGTAACTATTTGATGCTGGTGCTATTTCTACGTTCATACAGATATAAAGAGAAATTGTTCTGTACATAACTTGAAGATAAACGGTCAGCAGATATAAGGAGACCAGTATGTTTTTTCTACTCATAATCTTCTTTATGATTATCCTTTTTGCCAGTCTGGGCAGACTATTACGGCCCCGACGCTGGATGGGTTATGGCTACTATCGTCCATACCGACCATGGTTCTTCTTCCGCAGTCCATATGTGCGCCGCGGTTATTATGACGGTGGCTTCTATGGTCACCACCATCATCACGGTCATCACCACCATCATGGCGGCTGGTAGAGGCAGACTGACATACCAGTTTCAACGGATGGCGCCTCCTCTGCACGCAGAGGAGGCGCCATCCATGTTCAACGCCTATGAGATGATGGCGGGATTTTGTTTAATCTGCTCAATGGTTGGTTGGAGCGCGGGCGGGACAACCGGATCTTGTGGCTGGAGCTGGTGAGCCAGGGTATCGGCCGCGCTAAACACACTAAAGCGCCAGAGAAAATAGGCGTTTTCCTGCTGTGCGGGTGCGGCTTTACCAGTAACCGTGGATAGAAGCGGGACGGTGGCAAGGCAGCCCAACGCCCGGTTCCGGGTCGACGTAAACGACCAATGCTGCTGGATAGGCGACAGCGAACGTCTGGCGCCCGAGGACTGCGCGGTAACCGTTTCAGGCAGCGCAAGCACCTTGCTAATCATCAGCGTACAATTAGGATCATCAAAGGAACTATCCCCCGCCCGATGGGCCGTCACATGCCAGCCATGCTGATCCTGGTCCCAAAAAACCTGGAGAAAGGTATACTGCTGATCTCCAGGCGGTCCCTCCAGGTTGTTTTGAGACGTGGAGGGTACGCCAGGATCACGATAGGTCCAGGTGGGACGCGTAATCACGAATACCTCCCATGCGGGGATGCCGTGCCAGGTTTCTGGCTGGGAAGAGTACTGGGTACAGAACAGGCGACAATCGTTCCCCAGGCTATTCTGGCAAGAGATACCAATCAAGGGACCCTGACAGGCTGCCGGGGCGCTTACGTCGGTATCCAGCAGAAAACGCAGGTTGGCGGTCAGGGGATGGGTGGCAGTATGAACAGGTGAGCTAGCATTGTAAGTAAATGGTTCACCAGCACGAACCGTCTCCTGTGATTGCAACGTGTCCAGGTAAGCCTGGGTGGCCTGCAGTAGCGCTTGCCGCTGCTCAGGAGCCAGTGATGTTAACGAGGGACGCGATGAAAAACTGACGATATAGGTAGCATTCGCCTGCGAGCCATCCGTCACCTCACCCAGCACACAGTTTTGTGCGGGCAATGTGTGGACAGGGACCGTAAAGGTACAGCTCTGAGAAGGAAAAGGATAGGCATTCCACTGCAGGGTATGCTGTCCAGGAGCAAGACTAAGGGGCGTCTCCGTGGTTGCCTGCGGCAGATGATCCACGGGCTTACCATCCAGCACAGCTTTTCCCCACGGCGGTGACATTTGAAAAAAGAATGAATTTTCGCCCGCCAGCGATAAGCTTGCCTCCTGCGCGCCCCGAATTAGCCGCACAACATCGTTAATAGACCACTCCTGCGTCACTGTCGCTTCCAGAATAAGCAACAGAACAATGATAATGCCAACCTTGATGCCGATTTTTGCCTGTTTACGCAACCTGCTCCCCATTTATAGATCCAGCCACGCTGAATAAATACGCTGAACCAGTAAACGGTTCAAAGAGATCTCTCTATGTATTCTATCTTTTTTAAGCCGCGGGTCACAATAGTACAGCCTCCTGCTCTAGCGCGCGGGGTTGAGGGCTGAGGTTGAGGCACGTACAACAAGTTGAGTTGGTACGATCAACGGTGAGATGGTTTCTTCGCCGCTGATTAGTTGCAGCAGCCGTGCGACTGCTCCATTGCCGATCGCCTGCTTATCCTGGTGGATAGTAGTCAGGGGTGGATCGGAGTGCTGGCTGTGATCGATATTGTCGAAACCGATAAGAGAGACATCGCCTGGTACGCGAAGATTATGCTCTTTGAGCGCTCGCAAGATGCCGAAGGCCATCATATCACTATTGGCCACGATAGCGGTGAAGTCGCGTCGCTCGGCGAGCAGGGCAAGTGCCGCCTGATAGGCATCTTGTATCTCCCAGCCAGATTGGCAGACCAGGCGCTGATCAACCGAGAGCCCGGCACTGGCCATGGCCTGCTGATAGCCCATGAAGCGCTCGGTCCCGGTAATGGAGAAGAGTGAACCGGGGAAAAAAGCGATGCGCCGATGACCAAGCCGCAAAAGATGCTCGGTCGCCTGGATCGCCCCCCTTTTGTAGTCCGACTTCACATAGGTGGTGTGGCTCCCTTGAAACAGGTTATCGATAAAGACCGTTGGCATCGCCGAGCTGTACAATCCCTGCGTACGAGGATCGTCCACGCCCAGCGCCATGGTAATCACCCCCTCGACACCGCGCGCCTGCAGCGACAACACGTAATTCAAGGTGGGATCGCTCTCACTGTCAAAGGCGGTGTACGGACGAGTCGGCAGGAAGAGGTCATAACCAGCCTCAGCTACCGCCTGCTCAATAAAGCGCAGCAGTTCCAGGTAATAATGGCACTGTGTCAGAGAAAGCTGGGCAAAGTTTAAGCCACCTTCACCACCAAACATCGCCAGCGCGATCAAGCGCGAACGGCCGGGAGGTAGCGCCTTCGTAAAAATATTGGAGCCATAGCCAAGCGTGGTAATGGCGGCATAGATGCGCTGCCGCGTCTCCTCACTCACCTTTGCAGAACCATTGAGAACGCGGGATACCGTTGCCCGCGATACACCAGCCAATCGTGCAACCTGTTCACTGGTAACCATATAGAAATATATTCTCCTGCCGCGTCAGCCTGTTTATTTTTGTCCCTATAATTGATCCATATGCGCGTATGTACACATGTAACATCGCAGATACCACTATTACACAAAATCAAATCGATTGTCAAGCATCAAAGCATTGACATATATAGCATATAGAGGTTACAATTGTTTCATCCGAATAATATCTTCATCATATCCTTTCTAAATGTTACGCTTTTACAATTATTTAAGCCATTCACCCCACTTAATTCAAAGGAGAAGAATAGCGTGGCGATTAAAATTGCGATGGTTGGTGCTGGATCGATTGGCTTTACGCGTACGTTGTTGCGCGATATTCTGGCGGTGCCAGAGCTGGCGGACACCACATTCGCTTTCACTGATATATCTGAGCAGAACCTTGACATGGTCAGGCAACTCTGTGAGCGAGAGATCACGGCCAGCAAGTTACCGGCAAAAATTGAGACGACCACAGACCGGCGCGCGGCCATCGCAGATAGTGATTATGTTATCAGTACCATCCGACAAGGAGGCCTGGCAGCCTTTCAGACAGACATCGATATTCCGCTGAAGTATGGTGTCGATCAATGCGTTGGTGATACGTTGTGCGCGGGCGGCCTGATGTACGCGCAGCGCACCATTCCGGCGCTGCTGGATTTCTGTACCGATATTCGCGAGGTCGCCAAACCGGGGGCGCTGTTCCTCAATTACTCTAACCCAATGGCTATGAACGTGTGGGCCTGCAATCAGTATGGTGGCGTGAAGACCATTGGCCTCTGCCACGGGGTGCAGGGCGCGCACTGGCAGATTACACAGTGCATCGAACTGTGGGCGCACAAAGAGGGTCTGCTCAAAGAAGATGAGCATCTCCACCGGCGCGACGTCGATGTGATCGCCGCCGGCATCAACCACCAGACCTGGTTCATCAAGGTGCAGTGGCGCGGCATGGATATGCTGCCGAAACTGCTGGAACTATTCGAGGCCCATCCAAAGTTTCCGCAGACGGAAAAGGTGCGCATCGATGTCCTGCGCCGTTTCGGCTACTACAGCACCGAATCGAACGGGCACCTGAGTGAATACCTGCCCTGGTATCGCAAACGAACCAATGAAATCTCCCAGTGGATCGATCTCTCCAGCTGGATCAACGGTGAGACCGGCGGCTACCTGCGGGTCTGCACGGAAGGGCGCAACTGGTTCGAGACAGATTTTCCGAACTGGTTGAAAGAAGAGCCCAAACCCATTACGGCGGACAGGCGTAGTGAGGAACATGGCTCTTACATCATCGAGGCGCTGGAGACCGGTCGCATCTATCGCGGCCACTTCAACGTAGTAAATCAGAATCACATCACTAACCTGCCTAACGGTTGTGTGATCGAGATTCCGGGGTACGTCGATAAGAACGGCATCAATATGCCGGTGGTGGGAGACCTGCCCATGGCCTGCGCGACCACCTGTTCCGCCAGCGTGCGCGTGCAGCAGATGGGTATGGAGGCGGCGGTACATGGTGACGTCACGCTGCTCAAGCAAGCTATGCTGCATGATCCACTGGTAGGAGCCGTCTGCAATCCCGAGGAAGTCTGGCAGATGACCGACGAGCTGCTGATCGCGCAGGCGCAGTGGCTGCCTCAGTACCAGGCGGAGATCCCCCAGGCACAGGCTCGACTTGAGGCGGCGGTCAAAAATGGCACCCGCGTCAAAACCGTCGAGACCGAAGGGGCGGCCCGCCTGCACGTTAAAACGGTTGAAGAGATGGCCAGCAATCGAGCGGAAGCGCAGGCCAATGCCAGCGCGACCGATAAAGGCAAAATGACGAAAGTCTCATAAAACCCATTTGCCGAGGAAAGGGAAGGAACCCGCCTTTTTTATGACCCTGGGGTGGCGCGTATATCGATGGCGATATGCGCGTCATCTCGTGCCTGGAACAAAATTAGTTATGGGCGATCAGTATCGGAGGTGTTATCCTCGCCCGCCAGGATCAGGTAGAGCTGGCGACGGGTGGTGCTGAGCAGTTCGCGGGCCGCGGCCAGTTGTCCGGCTGTGCCCTCCTGTGCCACCGTCCTGACCGCCTTGCCAACCTGGTGGAAAAGATCTTGCAGCTCCATCTGACTGCTATCGACTGTATCACTGACCGACTTCCAGACGCCAGAGAGCTCATCTTTATGCGCCGCCACATACGCCTGTCCCTCATCAGTCAATTTGAAGACGCGGCGACCTTCCTGCTCTTCTGAGCGCACCAGCCCCCTCATCCTCAAGCATCTGTAAGGCTGGATAGACCGAGCCAGGGCTGGGCTGCCAGAGGCCGCCACTGCGCTCACCAACCTGCTGAATAATCTGATAACCGTGCGATGGCTGTTCTGACAACAACAACAGGGTTGCCGAACGCACATCACCGCGTCCGATGCGTGGGCCGCCACGCTCACCACGGCGTCCTCGGGGTCCCCGGTGTTCCGGCCCAAGAGGACCGGTATGGTGTCTCCCAGGGTGCTCACGGGGACCTATCTCTCCAAACTCTTCGCCGTGAAATCCACGGTGGCTACGTTGCTCATGGCGCCCAAACTCCTCTGGGCGCTCCCTGCGACCTCCCCGACGGCCGGGATGTCTAGATTCTCCAAAGCCTTC
Source organism: Dictyobacter halimunensis (assembly GCF_036245075.1). Taxonomy (NCBI): domain Bacteria; kingdom Bacillati; phylum Chloroflexota; class Ktedonobacteria; order Ktedonobacterales; family Dictyobacteraceae; genus Dictyobacter; species Dictyobacter halimunensis. Next base: position 1,943,748 of record NZ_BSRI01000001.1, on the reverse strand, counting down.
ACCACGCGGATCACCATGCTCACGCGACATATGCATGGTTCGTGAATGTAAACCTCTTGCCGGCCCAAACCAGGGTCCCCGGCTCAATTCAAAAGTTCTCATAAATGTTAACACTCCTCTGTTTTTCTATATCGATATGTCATCGATATATCTATAATATATCGGCGATCGTTCTTTGTCAAGGCTTTTTGGGATCAAAATGAAGATGGGGCGGCATAAAACATTTTATGCCGCCCCATCTTCATTTTGATCGGTTACTGTTTGACCAGGTATAGGTCAGGAGTGGACGGGGGTGGGGGATTTGGACATGCATTCGCGGGTCACCTCCAGGAAGGCATTGAGGGCTGGGGAGAGCCACTTTTCTTTATGCCATAGGATCTGGGTGTGGACATGGAAGCTGTGACCGATCCAGTTCAGCGCCACAAGCCGCCCCTGGGCAATTTCTCTGGCCACCGTTACCTCGGGGAGGAACGCGACACCCATCGAGGCCATCACACACTGTTTGATCGCTTCCACACTGGTAAATTCTAGATTGGTGGTTGGATGGACCCCCTGTTCGTTGAGGGCGCGCTCAAACAGGACGCGATAGCCGCACCCGGTCTCTGTGAGCAAGAACGATTCCCCATCCAGGTCTTGTGCCTGGAGAGATGGCAGGCGCGCCAGGTCATGATCCGGCGAAACCAGGATCAATAGGGGCTCCATGATCAATTCTTCAACCATCAGCGCCGTCGAGCGCTGTGGCTCATCGATCACAAAAGCGACATCCACCATACCATCACTGACCCTGCGCCGCAGTTCTTCATAGGGGGAGGGTTTAAAGATCACTTTTACCTGGGGAAAGCGATCGCGAAACAGGCGCAGCAGCGTCGGCAAACGATAGATGCACAGCGTCTCAGGGGCGCTGATAACCAGAGACCCGCTGGGCACATCTTCATCAGTCACAACCTCACGCGCCTCTTCAGTGAGGCCTAGAATCTTCTCCACATACGGTAGAAAACGCTTCCCCGCATCGGTCAACGCGATACGCTTGCCGAGACGATCAAACAGACGCACCCCTAATTCTTCCTCCAGCGCCTGCATCTGGGCCGTAACACTGGATTGTACATAGTTCAGCGATTGAGCCGTGCGACTAAAGCTCAGAGTGGTGGCAACCATACGAAATGTCACCAGCTGGCGTAACTCCATAGCCTATCCTCTTATCGATTTTTTTGATCCATGGCATCAAAAACAATTCCTTGACTCGATAATAACACACGGCTATACTAAATACAAGAAGATAAAAGTAGTTGTATAGCAATTATAGTTTATTCATAACTATAGGCAAAAGCGAGAGGAAAAATCATGGAGATCCTGTTTTTACTGCTTGGAATTATTGTACTGGATGTAGCGGCACTGCGCTGGGGAATTGATAGTCGGGACAGCCTCAATAGTCCTGAATGGTTAAGGCGCCTGCAGCAGCACATCTAGTATCGATAGCAGTGATACTATGTTACAGCAGGCTACTTGTGGCCCTTCAAAGGAGAGGTAGAGATCGATAGCAACGCGGCGATAAAAGCGACATCACCTCAGGATCATAAAGAGAAAGATCCGGACCGTGATGTCGCTTTTTTATGTTCGCCAAACAGCGATACGATTACTGATGAGCTTGCTGGGTCTGCATCTGCTGCAGAAAAGCCTTGACCGCCCGTATAAACTCGGGGTACTTATCGCGACGAATGTTATGGCCGGCGCCCGCCACCTGAATCAACTGTCCCTCCGGCCAGTAGTGCAAAGCATCCACAGCTATTTGAGGAGTCACGATGGCATGCGCAGAGGGATCGCCCGTGATCAAAAGCACCGGACAATGGATCTTAGCTGCCAGTTCGCGCCAGGAAGGCAGCGATCTCCGGTGCTCAAAAATAGTTGGATCAACGTCAATCTTTGAATCGACCCACGGCTCGTACTCCTCTTCATCCCATTGGGGGCTTTCAGCACGGATATGCGTCAACATCTCATCCTTCGTCATTGGCTTTAAACGTGCCAGCCAGGGCGGCATCCCAGCGGGCGGCCGCTGATTATCGGCCGTATTCTCGCTTCGATCTATCAAAGGAGGATCTTCCAGCAAAATAGCGCGCACAAGTTTTGGATAGCGGGCCGCCACCATCAGGGCCGTCGAGCCTCCCATAGAATGGCCGAGCAGATATGGGCGATCCAGGCGCAGCTCCTGAATCAGTCCCGCCACGTCGGCCGCCAGGCTCTCTTGATCCAATCCCGCCTCTCCCCTCTCAGAATGACCATGGCCACGTGCGTCCGGCATAACAAGCGCGTACTCATCTTCTAATGCATGCGCGATATGCGTCCAGCACAATCCGCTATCGGTCGCCCCATGTAAAAGGACAATAGCCGGCTTCTGCTGTGCATCACCCGTCAGGTGATAATGGATGTTAATACCATTGACGTTCATCGTCTCTTCACGCCACTGTGTCATAGAGATTGCCTCCTTATTCACTAGACTGGGCCAGGATGCCCCCGTCTTTTACGCGGGGGAGGAATGGCCGTCCCTTATTTATTTCGATTTCGGGATGGATTGGACAGGGAGATGTGCATAACCTTCTCCTTACGCGTAGTTATAGCCATCTGAACGGTGGAGATGGCTGAAAAAGCGCACATCCAGCCCGGCAATACGCCCACGCCGGGTGGTGATATCAAACGAACCCGTCGCACGCACCAGGACCCGGCCCACATAGATCCCCTGCTTTTTGCCCCTCGTGACGATGGCCCTGGTGATATCGCCCGTCTGAAAGCCCTGGACTTTTTTCGGCCCTTTGGGAGCTGAACACGGCAGACCGATCTTATTAACGTTGCGCATGCGCCGGCAACCATGCCCACACGCCTCGATGCGGAAGGGATGGACCCCTGCGACCTGCAAGACGTCGGGCGTACTGGCCCCCACGCATGCCGCATCGAGCCAGTGCGTTTTCGGCAGGTTGCGCATGACACGGTTGTATTTGGTGCGTCCCCCACTGCCACACTCGATCGGCAGACCCACCGCTTTCAACCGTTCGAGCAACGCCAAGCGTGTGGCGTTGACGGCGGCAGCATCCTTCAAGGGAGCTTTGGCCTGTGCCTGGATGCGTTTCACCACCTCAGGCTTCTTCTTGAGGAACACAGAGAGATCCAGCGTGCCTTTCTTCGTGTTACAGGCGGCGCACGCAAGCGTCAAGTTGCTCACGCGGTTGCTGCCTCCCTTGGCGCGTGGCACGATATGTTCCACCTGCAGAGGAACCCCTTCTTTCCCGCAATAGGCGCATGTCCGCTGCCACTTTTCCAGCACATATTCGCGGATCTCGTACCCTGCGAGGGTGCCTTGTTGGTATTGCGTGCCGCTGATGTCCGGGTTCTGCATGGTTTGCATATCGAAGCGGACCAGTTCCATGCTGATCGCCTGGATGGGAGCCAGACGGCGCAGACGCTCGACCCAGGTGACCACGTTGTGGATACGGCTCAAAAGCGAGGGCGGCAACCAGCCCCGCTCTCGCCTGCGATTGCGCCAGCGGGGAGGGCGGTAGCGGGTCTTGCGTTGGCGGCGTCCCCGCCGGGCTCCTCTTCGGGTGTTGAGGTCCTTCGTGATCTGCTGCCCCCGGTGGGCCAACTCTGCAGCAAAAACGACCACCCCGCTCTCGTCGTTGACCAGCGCGAGGCCGGTGGTCTTGCTGCCTGGATCGATCTTGAGGCGCAACGATTGCCCCTCCTGGGCAGCGACAACACCTTTCAACATTACGGTGAAGGGATAGCGTCGCCACACCGCGGCTCGGCCCTGCCTTAAGAGCAGGCGGGCATGCCCGGGATGGACCGGGGCCAGTGGCTCTTTGTTGGTATCCACGACAAACACGTGAGACATAGCAGCTCCGTATGCTCCTTGCGGAGCCTCCGCTTGCGCGGGTAATGGTGGCCTCGACAATGTTGGAAGCGGTTTGTGTGCCAGAAGCACTGACCGTACCCTCGATCTGTTTAACCACTGGCCGTAGAGTTAAACTAAGCGAGTTCGTCGCCTTTCTCGCTCGTCTTCAAAACTGGACGGGAGCCTTTCGACTCATCCAGCTCCTCAATAATTTGGTTCTTGTCATGAGTACCTCTGGCAGCCGAACTATCTTCTGCTGTCTTTTGGTCATGGCAGTGTCGGTGGAGCAATTGCATATTCTTGTATTCATCCTTGCCACCTTGCGATTTTGGGATGATATGATCGATTTCCAGCAAATCTCCATCTTTAAAGTACAGCCCACACTTTGCACATTTGCCTTGCTGTTGCTTAAGCAGTTTGGCTTTATTGGCAGGCAGATCAGGGTGGTGTCCCATTCTGGTCGCCCAATAACTCCAATCGCCGTCAAAGGGGCTTCTGTTCCCTGCTACTTTGATGTGGTCTACCTGGTGGAAATCTGAGTGCTTCAGCAATTGTTCTCCACCAGGTATCCCAAATCGCCATTCTGTCCCTGCCGACCAGTATTTCCTGTGTCGCCATTGGGCAGATTTATGGTTGTGACGGCGTTTGCCCCAACGCAGAAGCTTTAGGCAGGTCAGGTGTGTTACCTTTGCGAACGTTTCGCCTGCGCTTACTCTACAATGATAATTACACCACCCCCTGATAATTCGGTTTAAACCTCCAATGAGATGCTCCTGTTTGTGAGACTGGTGCTTCTGGATCTCTTCCTTAATCTTCAGGAGATGCCTGTGTACCGCTTCTTTGCTCGGTTTGATGATTGTTTTGAAACCAAGTGGTCGAGAGGCTGGTCCGCCTGTTTCTCCGGTATGCGTTTTGCCTACAGGATATTGGCGGATGTGCCATCCCAAGAAATCAAACCCGACATTTCCTTCATGAGTATGAAGGGTGTGGGTAATTCTCGTTTTACTCGGTTTCAGTTCGAGACCCATGCCTGCAAGCCATCTTGCCGCTACTTGTTTAGCCTCCTCTATGACCGCTTTATCCCTATGCACAATCAGGAAATCGTCGGCATACCGGATGACCAATGGTTTCCAGTTGTAGATCTTCTTTCCCTTCACCGTTTTCGTGTCGGAAAAGGCGTCTCTTACTGCGGTTTCCAGTCCATGTAAGGCGATATTGGCAAGCAAAGGTGACACCACGCCACCTTGAGGTGTGCCTTCTTCTGTTGGAAAGAGGGTTTCCCCTTCCATGACTCCCGCTTTGAGCCAGGCTTTAATGATTCGTCTGACTTTCGGCGTAGTCGAGAGTTTGTCCAAGAGGGCTTGATGGTTGATGAGATCAAAGCATTTGGCGATATCCGCATCCAGGACATATTTATCCAGTTTGTTGATACCGATCCAAATGGCCGTCATCGCATCGTGGCATGAGCGTCCTGGTCGAAAGCCGTAGGAATTTGGCTCGAACTTGGCTTCCCATTCGGGTTCCAGTGCGAGCTTGACTAGTCCTTGTAATGCCCTTTCGTACATGGTGGGTATCCCTAAACCGCGTTTTTCCTGTGTTCCAGGTTTTGGTATCCATACCCTTCGTACAGGGCGCGTTTTCGGGACCAGTTCCAATCCTCTGACAAGTGCCAATCGTTGTGGTGGCGTGAGGGATTTCACTCCATCTACTCCGGCGGTTTTCTTGCCCTGATTGTCCTGCGTTACCCGACGTACCGCAAGGCATTTGGCTGACCAGGATTTCATCAAAAGTTTTTGCAAACTGTGGACTGTCTTGACATCGCCACGCTGTGAGGCTTGATAAATGCGCTTTTGGAGCTTGAATACCTGCCGTTCAATGGTTTCCCACGGCAAGTCTTCCCATCTATACATTGTCATGCTCATAGCTTCTTGACTCCTACTTGAGCCTCTATCGTCCAAACTATCGTGTCTCTGTCAGCATATCTCAGACATTACTCTGAGCCTTTGCTTCTGAGACAATCCTGCCAGCATTGCGCTTGCGGGTGACTCCCTACTCCCAGTATCGACCATCTGGGAGAGCTTCAATGCTGGTTATCCCGTTCCTGATGTTCGTTTTGCGTCGTTTTAGGAGAGTACTTTTCACCGGGTTTAATGGGGGTGAATCCTGGTCTTTACCGCTGAGCCAGGCCCCTATCCTTTCCCATTTTGGGCAAGCCAATAATCCACGTAGGCTTGGTGCCAGTGACGATGAATCAACGTACTTCGCTTTCGCTTTCCATGACGACCTGCATGTAGAGGAGTCCTGTTGGATTCAGGTTTCCTTTACATCCTTCCCGCTTCAGGGATTGAGGGTCAGTCGCTACCCTGGGGAAGGAGCATTTCCTCATTCACAAAGGGTTGGGGATTGGCGGTTGTCTCACCCAACATCGAACATCAAGTTGTCAAAGTACAAACTTTGCCACGTATCCCCCATGTTGCCACGGTTTCACGTGAACGGGTCGCACGCGGTGGGCTGGCCGCGCACCCACCGGTACCTAATGTTGTATTCGCCCCCAACGGAGCCCTTTCGGGCCAAGTCTGCTCATGTTGCGGTCGAAAAATGGTGAGGCGTGTGTCAATCGCTCGGATTGCTACACGCCCCGGTTTTCAAACCGGGGTCCATGACCTACTAGATGCCTATAAGTACTTTTTAGTATAGCATATCTTCTATTAACCGCTCGCAAGGCTTCGCGCCCTATACATTGCTAGATCTATATGCATACATAGCGAACATTTTGGCCTATCATTGCAATTGCAATGATAGGCCAAAATGTTCAGATTCTTGACATATTCCCGTTATTAACACAGAATTAATAGACTTAATACACAATTATATGGTAGATTTTATTCTACAGAGCCAATTAGCTTTATAGTATGCTTAGTATAAATATGGCTGCCCCATCCTATAAAGAGAGTATCACAAGATATAGTGGGTAGAAAAGGTATGCTATAGAACTGATTGTCATACGTAGTAGCAAAACAAAGGTGCATTGTGGGTAAAGAACATATCGATGCGAGCCTGGGCCTGGCCTTTAGCCTTGCGCTGTTCGAAAAGTATCGAAAAAACGGGCTGTTACACGCCGAAGTGCATCATGTACCAGGTATCCGTGGACGTTGTAAGGGATTTTTGCACCTGGTTGAGGGGAAAGTCGTGGCTTGCTATATCGAAGACAAAGAGGGTCATCGTCACGCATCGAGCAGTACCATCCTCGTCAAGGTTGATAGCGAGCACGGCCCATTTGAATGGATGCTATCACCGCATCCAGCACCGCCTTCCTCAGATCCCAGGACGGCCATACCTGCTCGTCCTATACCAAACTCACCGGTACCAAAGACCGTTGCACCTCTTGACCTTGACGGGTTAGAAGGGTGGACATCGAAGCAAAAGTTAATGCTATCTATTGTCTATGGTTTGATCAATGGTACCGCCAACATCGAAGAAATCAAATCCAATTCGCCTCTGCCGCCATCGATGACCGAAGAGGCCCTGCGTGTTTTACTGGCAATGAAATTGATAGTTATCTCGGTGTAATGTAGGAGGGAAGCTTATCATGGCAAACTTTTCATCCCCTGAAACCCCGCAGCCTGGAAAAAACTGGTCGCCTACCGAGGTCGTCCAGAAAGACACACCCAACGGAAACTCTCTTGTTCGCTGGTGGTATAGAACCACCGCCATGCCAGAGGTTGGCCCGGATGCAAGCTTCGTCAAGCGTGAAACGGTGCGCAGATCGCAGTTGCTCAGTACTGTCTTATTCTACTACATCATCGTCGTCATAGTGTTTCTGCCTTGCTGCCTGCTGCTCCCCCAACCGGCCATTGTCTGGGCTGATGCCGGGCTGGTAATCTCAAGCATTGGCGCACTCTTCCTGAACCGCAAAGGATACGCGCTGATCGCGGCCTTAACGGTCGTAGTCATGTTTGAATTGATGCTCACCCTTGCCCTGGGGCTTATCACACCGCTGGATGAACCAAGCATCCAGCTCTACGATCTCTATATCATGGGTGAGCTCCTGGCAGTCTCCCTCTTACCCGCGCGCAGCGTATTCATCTTCGCGTTCTGCAACTGCTTGATCATCATAGCCAGCCTGCTGTACCAGCCGCATACCGCATTCTTCAATATAGATATGCAGACCCAGTTCATCCCTACGCTTATCAGGCCGGTCGCGCTCCAATTTATCGTCGCCGGTGTCTCATATGTATGGGTAAAGAGCACGACCAAAGCCATTGCGCGTGCCGACCGTGCCGAGATGGTAGCGAAACTGGAGCACGCTCTAGGAGATCAAAAACGGGAGTTGGAGGAAGGGATCGAACAGATTCTGCAGACCCATGTCGCGGTCGCCAATGGTCACTACAACGCGCGTGCGCCGCTAACGCAGGACAACGCGCTCTGGCAGATCGCCCGGGCCCTCAATACCCTGCTGGTACGGCTTCAGCGCGCCGTGCTCGCGGAGAAAGAGCTACAACGCGTCGAACAGGCGGTCTCGGCTTCGGTGCGTGCAGTCCAGCATGCTGAACTGCAACACCGGTCACCGCGCCTCGCCTTTACCCAGACGGCCATCGATCCACTGATCGCGGTACTACAGGGCAAAACACTGGCCTACACACAATCGCCGCTATCACAGAAAGAGACCGTCTACCCTCAGTTCCCCACCGAAGGGGTACATCTCTCGCAGCCGGGCCCAACAAAATATCCCTGATCGTTCCGCATATATCCTGAACGGCCGGCCATACATCGGCCGTTGACATGACAACACGTATCTCTTTACGTGAGATACGTGTTGTCATGTCAACGACTGCTGAACTTTGCGGTCTCGTCGGCGCAAATAGAGATCGGCGCACAGCACAATAAGAACGGTGACGACAGGTGCCACAAACTGCACCCATGGATGGCTATTAAAAAAAGGTCCCAGACTATCATCGCCCAGGAAAATACGGGATGCCGTCCAGGCCAGGATCAGACATGCCACATCGAGCAGCCAGGGCAAATGATCCATCAGGTTCGCTATCAGTGAGCTTCCCAGCAACAAAATAGCAATGCTCAACAGCAGACCGATAACCAGAAAAACAATATTACCCTCCGCCAGGGCACCAACCGCCAGTACGTTATCCAGGCTCATCGTCGCATCCGCCACCAGAATTGTGAGGAGAGAGGCCCAGATACCGTTTGAGCCGCGCCTGGTTAGCTTTTCCTGCTCCAACTGCTTCTCATCATCTGTCTTGAGCGCATCTTTACTACGATCGGTAAGTAAGCGAATGGCGATCACAATCAAAATAATGCCGCCAAAGACGCCCAGGAAAGGCACCTGCAACAGCATGGTGGCCGCGATAGAAAAAATAATGCGCAAGATAATCGCGCCACCGCCCCCCAATAAGATAGCCCAGTGCCGCTGATGGCGCGGCAAACCGGCCGCCGCCGCCCCGATAACCAGGGCATTATCGCCACTCAATACCAGATCCGACAATACGATGCCGCCAATCGCAGTAAACCAATGAAACATCCAGTCGCTCCTTAACAAAGTATAGTCGACGCAACATCCACATAAATCCCCAACCCAGCCGATATGATTCCCAAAAAGGCCATAGGGAACCATGCCCCATATATTATGGGACAGATAGTTAAACGTTAGCAATTTCAAAATATCAAATCAAAAAAAGAGTGGCGCAATGTGCGCCACTCTCCTGTTTCACATTTCACGCTAAACCGTTGATGGTGTTCCCGTGTTGAATAACGCATCAAGTGTGTGCTTGCGTACACGATATCCGCACCGCTTCCCACTATGCGGAAGGGCAACCGCTTCCAGCGCGCCAGACTTAATCCAGCGACGCACAGTTGTATCATCCACCCGCAAGTGACGTGCAACTTCGCGAACCGTCAGCAGATCACCGCCCATCTCAGGTTCATTTACGTTGCGCTCTTCTTTAATATCTGTTTGTTTGTGTCGGGCCATCACTGACCTCCTTTATCACTGAACAAATACGCCTCTACTATAGAACAAAGTGCGTGTTTCAACAAGCACATCTCCGCAAATCAAACTGCGCGCGCTCTCAATGCAGCGACCGAAGGTAACCGAAACCCTGGTCCAATGTCCGAACTGGAAGCAGGTTTGGACACTACCTGCATAGTGATCGCATTCCTAAGGATATGCAACGCATAAAAACAAGTTGATTATTTTTACGCCAATGCATCTATCCTAAAAACACTAGAAATGCATACACAGTTCAATTTATAGAATCTAGACGTTGAATATAACGTTTTAGGGTAAAGAATTACTACAAGTTATTACCTGGACACAAGAGAGGAGGATACAATAAAGTGGCTTAAGCGGCGTATCTGTATGAACGCCAATGGATTTCCGAGAAAGTTTATATTTTGTACCGACACTTCATCATAACGGTAACTTCCCCAGGCAGCGCGGCACCATAAGCAAGGCGTAGCATCCTCGAAGAAGAAGCAGGACAAAGCAATGGCTGTATTGAAAAAAGCTTTTTTTAACTTCCCCAAAAGCGCATATGTCCATCCATTGGGCTAGTCAATAAGCACTGGCTATGGATAGGCTGGCTCTAAAGTATGGTATACAATGAACATGCTTTAGAGACGCAGTGCTCTGCAGCGCGAAAAGATGGGCTGCAAAACACAAAGGAACCATCTCAACACAATACAACGGAAAGTACAGATAACCATGAGCATATCGACAAACATCGTTATTCAAACCATCACCGACCGGGAACAGTGGGACACATTCGTACGTCAGCAGCGCTACGCGCACATCATGCAATCCTACGAATGGGGAGAGCTCAACCAATATCTGGGAGCCCGCATCTATCGCCTTGGTGCCCTGCTGGATGGCCAGTTGATTGGTGCGATGCAGTTGCACGTGGTATCTATTCCACTACCTCTACTGCGTCTCAACTATCTGTACTGCATCCGTGGACCTGTACTGGAGTCGCCTGACTCTCCGGCCCTGGCCGCCCTGGTCAAGCACGCCCAGACAATCGCACGTAAAGAACACGCGGTAGTATTACGCATCGATCCAAACATTCCAGACGATGATGCGCAGGTGACCGATTGGCGGCAGGCCTTTCAGCGTCTAAGCTTTCACACCAACACCCATACCAGCGTCTCGCGCCGTAGCTGGGTGCTGGATCTCCGTCCAACCGCAGAGGAGCTGCTGGCCAACTTCAAAACCACCTGGCGGCAAAATGTGCGCTCATCACAACGCAAAGGCGTCACCATTCGCGAAGCGACCAGCGACGCCGACTTTGACACCTACTACCACATCCTCTCGCTCACCGGCGAGCGCGACGACTTCTTTATTCACAGCAAGAACTATCATAAAGAGATGTTCACGCGCTACAAGCAGAACGAACAAGCGATCATCCTTTTGGTTGAACATGAGGAGGAGGCGCTCGCCGCCAAGATGCTCATCAAAATGGGGGACTGGTGCTGGGACATGTTTGGAGGCTCAAGCAACAACAAACGCAACCTCAGAGCGACCTACCTGATCCAGTACCACTGTTTCCTATGGGCAAAAGAGCAGGGCTGTAGCTTTTTTGACTTCCGCGCCATCCCCAACGTCCTTAAACCGGGCGAAGAGATGTGGGGCGTTTACGAGTTTAAAAAGGGCTTCGGCGGCTTCTCACGCATGATCATCAACACCCAGGATTATGTCTACAGGCCATTACCGTATAAGATCTGGAATATGTTGCTGGATATGCGCCGAGCCCGACGCCGCAAAGAGCGCTCGCAGACAGAAATGGAGCGCGTGGAACGCGTACAACAATCACAAAAAGCTGGCGTTACCGCCAGCGTCCATGACGCGCCAGCAATACCGCTGCAAGAAGAGCCACCTACGGTGGAAGCCAGCAAACCATAAGGTTCTTACCGTGTTGTATTGGTGCGGCAGGGCGCAGCTGCGCCCTGCCGCACCAATACAACACGGATCTTAGCGAGCGGCACGCAGGGTCTTTAAGGCTTCATCGATGTGGCGCTCGGCCGCCAGTTGCGATGAGAACACATGGCGTACAATGCCCTCTTTATCGATAATATAGGTGACGCGCCCCGGTATCAAGCCAAAAGCGGAGACAGCACCATAGCGTTTTCTGATCGCGCCACCTTTATCGCTTAATAATATAAACGGCAGTCGATGCCTGGTCGAAAATTTCTGATGCGCCTCCACCGAATCGGAACTGACACCAAGCACCTCGGCGCCCACCTCCTTAAAGACCTCATAGCTATCGCGGAAGGCGCAGGCCTCCACCGTGCATCCCGGTGTCTCATCCTTTGGATAGAAGTAGAGCACCACGGCCTTCTGGCCGCGATAATCCTTTAAGCTCACCTGTTTCCCATCCTGGGTCGGTAATGTAAAGTCAGGCGCCTCGTCGCCTACCTGCACCTTTGCCTCAGTTGATGATGCCATCTAGCATCTCCTTCTTGTTAATAAACAACCATATGCTGTTCCATTTCATAATATGCTATGCTTTAGACAAATAAAAGACCAGCTTAGGGGCAAATATTCGATGAGGAAGAGAGAATAACGTTTATGGCAAAAACGATTCAAGAAGTTATTGATCTCATCATTGCGGAGATTCCCAATGCACCATTAGAAGATTCGGTTGACACGTTCAAATGCGGCGATCCCAGACAAGAGGTCAGCGGTATAGTCACAACGTTTACAGCGACACTAGATGTACTGCGGCGCGCGGTCGAACTGGGAGCCAACCTGATCATTACCCATGAACCCACATTTTACGATCACCGCGATAACACCGACTGGCTGGATGATGACCCGGTCTACGCCGCCAAGCGTACCTTTATCGAGGAGCACAGGTTGACTATCTGGCGCTTCCACGATTACTGGCACATGCACGATCCGGACGGCATCCAGGTTGGAGTCGAAAAAGTGCTGGGTTGGGAACAATATGAGCATACCGACAACCGCTACATCATCCATATTCCGCCCACCACGGTTGGAGATTTGATTGATCACCTCAAGCAGAAGCTCGGTACAAACACGATGCGCGTCATCGGGGATATGGCGATGCCATGTCAGCGTATCGGCATGCTCCTGGGAGCGATCGGTGGAACCAACCAGATTAAAGCCTTCCATCTGGCGAATCTGGACGTAGCACTATGTGGTGAGACGACCGAGTGGCAGACCGCCGAATATATCCGCGACGCCATCACCGCCGGTCAGAAGAAAGCCCTGATCATCCTGGGCCACGCCACCAGCGAAGAGGCCGGCATGCACTACCTGGTCGACTGGCTACAACCAAAGGTTCCCGATATCAAAATCACCTTCATCCCTGTTGGAGACCCCATCGCTGTCGTATAGGCGGCCGCGCTGTTTTTTTTATGTTGATGCATCGCGTGCGCGGATGAGCACGCGATGCATCAACATAAAAAACTCGGGAACCTGTTTCTTCTCCTATAGTGCTCCCTGTCGTGGCAATCCTGGCGTTAGCTACAGGATAATGGCCATACAAGTTTGGGCTTACTGCCGGGAGTAATACAGTAGGGAAAGGTCTGAATATGAATGGTCACAGAGAAAGTCTGGGCCGGAGGCTGCATGGTTTCCCAGGGGTGTTTATAGACAAGGCGTAACTGCGCGGTGCCAAGGCTTTGAGCAAGGAAGGTAAACTCCTCCGTACCAGGGGCTCCCACCCGAGGAGGTACAGTCGGCGTAGGGGCGATATAATGCTGACCCTGGAAGCGCAGCAGAGGGCTGAGCGGAGGCGCGACACTCCAGGAATAACCTGTACTTGCATTAGAAGGCAGTCGCACAACAATAAGTGTATTGGGCGCCACGGTAACCAGGCTCCCATTGTTCGCCTGTGTGAGGGTAACAGGAGCGCCGGCACTGCGGAATGCGCAGGCAAAAATGAAGAGGAAACCCAGAAAGAGTGACAGGCATAGCTTTTGCCTTCCGGTAAGCCGTTGCACGTTCCATAGAGCGCCGCTGGTGTTTTTCATCATACTGTTAGCACGACCTTTCAAGAAATACATTATTATTTGGGCCTATACTATCAGTATAAAAATAAAAGCAACTTTAGCTATTTTTCTTATTAAAGAGGTAGAACACAGCACCAGGGGTGAGTGCTGATGCACTCACCCCTGGTGCTGTGTTCTACCTCTTTAATAATTAGATGAGGGGAAATGGGTGTAGTTGGACAGGGGAATCACTTTTCCGGGCCGGGCCCAGGGCACGGTTGCCAGTTCGCTAAACAGCTTTTCTTGCGTAAATGCCTGCTTGATGATGTCGTCGATACCTTCGATGACCGTCTTGATCGAGCCGGACTCTTCAAAGCGGCTCAGCAGGGCTGGTTCCAGTTGATGAATGGAGGAGGATTCATGCGCTCCGTCGAAGGCGAGAACATGGGCGCCGGCGATATCCAGATCACAGACAAAGCTTTGTGGGTCAGCCACCTTACGATAGAGGTGCTGCATCAAGCGATTACGAAGCTGCAGACCGGTATCGCAATCCATCTCCTCATGCGTACCATCAGCGCGGGTAATCTCCACGCGATCCGTCGTCCAATGGATGCTGCCGCGATCGCCACGCACGATAATCTCGGGCCCGGCCAGTTGGACAGAACAATGGGTGACATAAAAATAGAGTGGAACATCGGACTCTGTAGTGACGCGGATGCAAGCGGTATCCGTGCTTTCGATCTCGTGTCCGCGATAGAGCTCAGCCTCGACGCTGCGCAGGGTGGCGGAACGCGTCAGTTCGCTACCCGCCAGGAAACAAATCATATTCAACTGATGGGAAACGGCATTGCTAAATGGCGAATCCAGCACCCACGCGCCATGTACCTGCAGGCGACCCGCCCAGCCGTTGCGCGCATAATACTCATCCAGACGAGGCCAGAGGGCATAGCACTTGATGCTCTGTAGCTTCCCAATCTGCTGTTCCAGGATCGCCCGCTTCATCCAGAACGTCTCATGTGCATACATCGTCTGAAAACCGACCGCCACAAAGCGTCCCACCTCTTCAGAACAGGCGCGCATAGCCAGCACATCCTGAATGGTTGCCGCCGCCGGCTTCTCCACAAAAACATTTGCTCCCGCGCGCAGCGCCGCCAGCGTCATCGGTGTATGCAAAGGGATACCAGTAGGAATGAAACAAATGTCGCACTGACCCCGAAACTGTTCCAGCATCTGCGTAAAATCGGTAAATATCTGGCAGCCGGTGGAGCGCAAATGCTGACATTTCTCGGCCTCCTCATCCTGATTGATAACGGTCGCGCCCAGCAAGCGAACCTCATCGCGCTCCACCGCACGCATCAGATCCTGATAGTGAACATTTCCAAAGCCCGATACCCCAATAAGGCAAGCTGTGATCATACAAAGATCTCCTTACAAAAAAGAAAACGTCTTCTTTACTATAACATAAAAGATGTAGGGAGTTATAACAATGGTGGTGCGAACGCACGCGCATCGCACCACCATTGTTATAACTACAAAGAGGGATGAAGAGGGAGGGAGAAGTAGAAGCTACTGCCCTTGCCCGGCTCGCTTTCCAGCCAGAGGCGACCGCCATGCTGGGTGATGATAGCATGGGCGATATACAGGCCCAGGCCCAATCCTTCCACGCGCTCGTTCTCATCGTGGCTGCGGTAGAAACGCTCAAAGAGGTGCTTCTGATCTTCTTTAGAGATGCCCCGTCCCTTATCATGGACCGCCACCACAACCTCATTCGGCATATTCTGCACCTCAATCCTCACTTCAGACTGTTGAGAACTGTATTTTAACGCATTGGAGATGAGATTATGCAAAACCTGCTCGATGTAGCTTTTGTCGATCACAACATTGATCACATCTTCCTGCGATTGTACGAGAATGCGATCTTGTTGCTCTCCGCTGGCATATTGCTCACAAATCTGCCGTATCAACTCCACCAGGTTGACCTCTTCCTTCCCATGCAATTCAAAGACTTCACCGCGAATACGGGCCACGTCAAACATTTCAGAGATCAGTTTGTTCATTCTTCCTACCTGGTAGGTCATCTTTTCAAGCAGGGCCACCTCTGGTTCAAATGATTGCTCTGCATGCCGGGTTCCATCTGTCGAGCGTTTGCTGAGCATTCGCTGTACCCGTTGCACATTAGCCAGGATCAAAGACAGCGGGTTCCGCAGTTCATGGGTGACCAGTGAGATAAACTCATCTTTCAACTGATCGACCTTCTCAAGTTCTTCACGGGCCAGCACCTGGTCGGTCATCTCGATGGCAACGACGAGCATGTAGCGCACGCGCTCAGCATTCATCGTATCCATAACCGGAAGAAGCGTGTAGTCCCAGACAATCCGGTGATCATCATACTCAACCACCGATAGATCAGCGATGTGCACGGATTGGCGATGTGTCAAAGCCTGTTCCCAGATAGCCTGGCGCCTCTCCTCCGGTAATGCCAGACGCAGATCTCCCCAGAGACGACCTATTAACGTATCCTGTGGCAAACCGGTCACGCGAGCAACGCTCTCAAGGTAGCGTGAACTGGCGAGCAAGAGCTGCTGGCTCTGTGCATCGAAGAGGGCCAGGGCGCCCGCAGGGAAATTTCGGAAGATGAGCTCGAATTGCTCGCGCTCATGCTCGACATCTAGCAGGCGTTTCTCGGTCTCATCAACTGCGTAGATGATAACGCCATCGACCTTGCCATTGGTATCATGTGAAGGGATTAACGTGTATGAGAAATAAGCCTCGACAGGTCCACCAGCATCACCCTGTGGCAACGGGGTCACCACGTGATCCAATGTGCGCGGCTCATCAAGCCGGTAGGCATCGCGAGCCAGATTCAGTATCTCTATACCTTTGTCCCAGAAGATGTCAAGCACCTCGTCGAGAGCGTGTCCATAGACAGAGCGTGTAGAAAGTAGGCGCGCGTAGCGCGGGCTATACGCATCGACGATCAGGGTGGGGCCGCGCAAAACCAGGATATAGAAGGGAGCCAGTTCAATCATTTTCGCCAGCCGACCGCGCTCACTTTCCATGGTAGCGGTCATCTCCTGCAGTTCACTGCTCCGCGCGCGCAACTCGTCATTGGTCGTCTCTAGCTCTTCATTGGTCGCCTGCAGCTCCTCATTATTAGTCTCTAGCTCTTCATTGGTCGCCTGCAGTTCCTCGTTGGTCGTCTCGAACTCCTCAATGCTGGCCTGCAGCTCCTCGTGTGTCAGCATCAGCTCTTCATTGGTAACCTGCAATTCCTCGTTCGCATCCACCAGTTCTTTATTGACATCACTCAGACGCTTATTGGCGGTGCTCAGCTCATTCATCAACTGGGTCTGTTCCGCCTGCACCGTCTCCAGCTGACGCCGAAACTGTACCTGCTGGGTGACATCAGCGATACTGATCACGGCCAGGGTAGGGGAGTCTGACTCAAGCTGCATCAAAGAGATTGAAAGGCTCACATAGCGCCCGTTACCGCCGGAGGCCATATCCAGTTCAACCTCCATAGGGCTAACCGAATTACGTTCTCGAAAGACACTATCGATAGCGGCCCGTGTATCGTGATAGGGAATGCCGCGTACGGCGTGAAGGAAATCCTGTTCTGCGCCAATCTCACGTAACCCCAGCAGACGCCGGGCTGATCCATTAGCGGTCAAAATGCGATACGAGCGATCGATGACCACAATGCCAATGGGTAAGAAACGCAGCAGCAATTCGTTGAAACGGCGTAACTGACCTACATCCAATGCCAGATTTGGTGAATCCTGCTCGTTGTTTGATTTTCCTGACATCATATTTTGCTGCTTCATGGCTTGTCTTTCCACGTAAGGACTTATGCGCTCGGAAAGAAGCTGATGGCGCATTGAGGGTAATCCATTGCCAATGCAGCGATACACCTTCCACTGTTTATTGATAAGTTCATAAAACGATTGTACGGGACGTACAGTCTCGGCCTTCCCTAAAAAGAGATAACCATCGGGCGAGAGGGAGAAGGCGAATTGATTGAGCACATACTCCTGGAGTTCAGGGGTAAAATAGATCAGGACATTGCGGCACAAGACCAGGTCGATACGTGGGAAAGGGGCGCTCCGACTGAGATCTTGCTGACCGAAGATGACCATCTGGCGCAACGCTTTCGAGATGCGATAGCCGTTATCGATCGGCTCAAAGAAACGCTCGCGATACTCCTTTGGTATCCCTTTCAGCAGGCTTTCCGCGTAGACGCCGCGACGAGCGAAGTTGATCGCGGCCTCGTCCAGGTCGGTCGCGAAAATCTTCACGCTCCACTCCAGCAGTTCCGCCCCCAGCATATCGGTCAGCAACATGGCCAGTGAATAAGGCTCTTCACCGGTCGCGCACCCGGCGGTCCAGAAGCGCAGGACACGATTGCGCGTGCGCGCGCGTGCGATCAGTTTGGGAAGAATTTCATTTCTCAGGTAGGAGAAAGCCTCAGCATCGCGAAAGAACTGCGTCACATTAATCAGGAAGGCCTTGACCAGCTCGCCCACCTCTTCTGGGGTGGTCTTGAGGTACTGGGCATATTCGCGCATGCTCCGACTATGCGTGACAGCCATGCGCCTGGCCACGCGACGCAGGATAGTTGATGTTTTATATGGTCGAAAATCAATGCTCGCTTGCCTGCTTACCAGTTCAAGGATATCGCGTAAAACATCTTCCGCCTTCTCTTCAGTTTGATGGATATGCTCATCGTGCAACAGTTCCTGGAGAAAAGGGCCGATCCGCTCGATAGGAAGCTCGAAATCAACTACAGTAGGGGGCAATGAAGCGGGCATAGAAGGATAGCGGGCTGTCTGTGGATCTTGCACAATCACCATACCACCCTTATCTTTCACATCGACAGCGCCAACTGATCCATCCGTGCCGGAGCCGGTCAAAATCACAGCAATCAAATTTTCACCGTACGCCTCGGATGCGGTAGAAAACAAGGTATCCACCGATGGACGCGGGCCCCTTGCGTGATTTTCCTTTACCTCGACATAATGATCGTGGATAGAGGCCAGGCGATTAGACGGTATAACGTAAATTCTGCCTGCCTGCAACTGACTGCGAGACGTCACCACCTCCACAGGAAGTTGGGTCCGGTGCTGCAGGATAGTATCAAGTGAACTTACGCGATCTGGATCAAGATGCTGCGCAAGTACGATAGGAGCAGGAAAATCGACAGTCAGGGTGCTAACAAAGATAGATAGCGCTTCTACCCCCCCGGCAGATGAGCCCACGGTAATCAAACTTTTAGAGACAGGCTCGTCCTGCGTTCCAGCTTCACTCATGAAAGATTTCTTCCCATTAAAAAGACGACGTAAACCAGCGTTGACAATGCGCGATGCTTATTTACTATAGGACGATCAAACAGGATTGTCAACTATTTCATGGTAAGAAATGCACTGCAGAGGAAAAGGAACGTAGTGCCTTTATTCCCTGGAAGGCGGTACTTGAAGTTCTTGATCAAATCCGGGTTCGGATAATTTGAGCCCCCCTTCCACCAACAATTGGCGTAACGTCTGCGAATGCCTCTGAGCTTCCACAAACCGTGTCTCCAGGCTCTGTGCCAGCCACGAGTTACTATGCTGATGCGCATTATCCCTCATCCGCTGCAGCAATTCCGCCTTCTCTTCCATGGTCTTTAACGCCATCCAGAGCGCTTTATCCAATTCTTCAGATTGCTCAACAAGCATACTTTCCGCCGAAAAGGCATGACCTACGCGACAGCGAAACCGTTGCAAGGTGCCATTCTTCATTTCCCAAAGGACACCACCGCATTCAGGGCAGGAAAAGGCAGACGGATCGCCTTTGAGCTCTTCCCGCTGAAGGTCATTGTTCTCCATGTTGGTTACCTTGTCTTCTGCCTGGCACTCATCCTGGGATGGATCCGTAGCGCGCAGATCTTCGCCATCGCGATGCTCATTCGCCAGGCGCGTCAAAAGTGGGGCGATCTCATGTAATGGGAGTACATAATCAACATCGACATGTGCCAGAGCACTCCGAGGCATACTTGAATAGAGAGCTTCCTGCGGATCCTGCACAACCGCTAGTCCACGTTTTTGCTTGATCGTAAAGAGTCCGGATGTTCCATCATCCAACCCACCTGTAAGAATAACCCCGGCAGCACGCCTCCCATAGGCATGGGCGGCGGAACGAAATAGCGGGTCAATCGCGGGCCGATTGCGGTTCTCTTTAGGACCCCGTATCAACTTGACGCATCCGCGCTCAAGCAACAGATGATAGTCCGGGGGGGCAACGTAAATTTTTCCATACTCAATAGGTTCACCATCGGCCGGGTGCACCGCCGGTAAAACGCCAGCGCGACTCAAAATCTCTGGCAGGCGGCTCGGACCGTCAGACGATAGATGCAACGCAACAAACAACGCTGCCGAAAGGTTCCGTGGCAAACCGCTCACCAGAGTCATTAACGCCTCAACGCCTCCGGCTGATGCCCCTACCACCACAATATCCTGGCCAGCCATATCTCTACCTGACTTTCAGAAATTATTTTTCTTATGCTAATATCACTAACACACTTCATGGAGTACACGTTTCAAGCAAAAGAAAAGTTCTCCCCATATGCATTATAGATTCGAAGCACGCCTCCGATTTTCACAAACGGTTGGCGAGGGCGGTATAGCGCTCGCGATCGGTGACGCGATGGATGGCGGTCGCGATCGCTTTGGTGGGTCCAACCAGGATGGCCAGCTTTTTGGCGCGCGTCAATCCGGTGTAGACGAGGTTGCGGCTTAAGAGCATATAGTGCTGCATAAAAATAGGGATAATCACAATGGGGTACTCGCTCCCCTGGGATTTGTGGATGGTGATAGCCCAGGCCAGAGACAGCTCTGAGAGGTCGGCGTAGTCATAGCTGACTTCGCGCTCGGCGAAGCGCACCCTGACCTCCTGATCCTCCAGGTTCAGCGTCGTAATCGTGCCCAGGTCACCATTAAAGACCTCGCGCTGATAATCGTTGACCTGCTGAATGACGCGATCTCCGACACGCAGGGTGTGGCCGCCACGCGTCAGTTCAACGCCGCCCGGCTTTAAGGGATTGAGGAGCTGCTGGAGTCGGGTATTCATATTGCGGGTGCCCGCTTCACCGCGCGTGGCGGGACAGAGCACCTGCACCTGCCGTACAGCATCTATTCCGTGCGCGGGCAGATAGTGGCTGACCAGGTGGCTGATCCCTTCGGCCCCCAACTCGGGCTCCGGCGCCTCCAGCCAGAGGCAATCGGAACTGGCGAACTTCGTCGTAGGTGTAAGATGGGGAAACTGGCCGGAATTGATGCGATGGGCGTTGGTAATAATGTGGCTCTCAGCCGCCTGGCGGAAGATAGAGGTCAGGCGCACCACCGGAAGACGTCCCGACGTAATCAGGTCACGCAGCACCATGCCAGGTCCGACGCTTGGCAGCTGGTCGATATCGCCCACAAAGAGGACCTGCGCGCGCGTTGAAATGGCTTTAACCAGCGAATGGGCCAAAAACAGGTCGAGCATTGATGTCTCATCCACCACCAGCGCATCCGCCTCCAGCGGATTATGTTCATTGTAGCGAAACTGCATAGTCTTGGGATCAAAGGCCAGCAGGCGATGCACGGTCTTGGCTTCGCGGCCCGTCATCTCAGCCAGCCGCTGGGCTGCGCGCCCGGTGGGGGCAGCCAGCACGATAGACTTGCCCATGGCTTTCCATAAAGCTACGATGGTACGGGTGGTAAAGGTCTTCCCGCAGCCGGGGCCGCCAGTCAGGATCAACATGCGTGAGGAGGCCGCCAGTTCAACGGCCCGGCGCTGCTCCTCAGAAAGCTGGATGCCCTTCTTCTGCGTGTATCCATCGATCCAGCGCTGCACACGTTGCGCATCGACCTCGATTGGCTCCTGGACAAAGCCCGCCAGCCGTTTGGCCAGCGCCACCTCGGTATGGTAAAAAGCCGGCGCGTAGCAGATGGTCTGCTCGGCCAGTTCATCGTAGCCGGGCTGACTGATCAGCTGGCCGCTCTCGGTCATCTCAGTGATCAAAGCGGTAACCTTATCAGCGTCAACGGGACAATCTGGCAGCGCCAGCCGCTCAACCACCTGCTCAACCAGGGTGGTCTGTGGTAAGAAGCAGTGACCATCGTCGGAGGCCTGCTGAAGAATGTGCAGGATGCCCGCCTGGTAGCGGAAAGAGGAATCGGGCGCGATGCCTAAAGAGCGCGCGATGGTATCGGCGGTAATAAAACCGATGCCATAAATATCGGTCGCCAGCTGGTAGGGATTCTGCGACACCTTATCGATGGCGCTATCGCCATAGTGCTTGAAGATCTTTACCGCGTAGGTGGTGGAGACCTTATGGCCCTGTAGAAAGATCATCACTTCCTTGATGGCTTTCTGCGCCTGCCAGGCCTGGGCGATCATGGTGATGCGCTTCTGCGCGATACCCGGCACTTCGGAGAGACGCTCGCTATGCTGCTCGATAACATCCAGCGTATCCATACCGAAATGGGCCACGATACGCTTCGCCGTTACCGGTCCGATCCCCTTGATCAGGCCGCTACCCAGATATTTCTCCAGCCCCGTCAGAGTCGCCGGCTTTGTCTCCTGCGCGTGCACCACCTGGAACTGCTGACCGTACTTCAAGTGTTCGCGCCAGTAGCCGGTCAGGCGCAGCGTCTGACCGGCATGGATCTCAGGAAAGCTACCCACAATCGTTACCAGGTCACGCGCCGATGGCAATTTCATGCGCGCAACGGTATAGCCCGAATCTTCGGCATGGTATGTTACCCGCTCAACAATACCCTGGATATGTTCTGTATTGTTCGTTTGAACAACGTGTTTGCCAACGTCTTCTTGCGGTACCGACACAATACTGCTCGCCTTCTTCGTTCCTACCTATCCCAATGCAAAGAGTATACCAGCCCGCTAACAGATTGCCAATAGAGTCAGCTCCGCGTCATAGACGATACTTAGAGGACGCCACAGGCGGTCTCGTTGATGATGAAATCGACCAGCGCGAACATATCGCCTGTACGCTGGTAGACGGCGCGCTGCCGACTGGCCCCATTGCCCTGCCGCAAAGTCTGCTGCACCAGGGCCGAAATCTCGTCCCAGTCGCCTTCCGCCTCCAGAGCCGGACGCACCAGCGTCATTAAACGCTCGACTAGTTCAGGCGCGGGGACGACCTCGCGGGTATGTACATCGACCAATTCGCCATCCAGACCGTAGCGGGCGGCGCGCCAGTGGGCGGCACGCAGAAGCTCCTGATGAATATGGGTGAAGGGCGTATCCTGCTGCGCCTGTTCATCACAGGTACGCACCAGGGCGCGTGCCAGGCCAGCCATCATCACCGCTTCATCAACCGTCAGACAGACATCGGCCACGCGAAACTCGATGGTTGGATAGCGCTCCGAGAGGCGCAGATCCCAGTAAATCTTGGTCGCGTCTTCGATCCCTTTGACGGACACCAGCGATTGCACCAGTTCACGATACTCCTCCAATGAGGCAAATGCCGGAGGCGGACCCGACAGCGGCCAGCGCATCCAGACCTCGGTGCGGAAACTGGCATAGCCGCTATCTTCACCAAGCCAGAAAGGCGAATTGGCGGTCAGAGCCAGCAAAGGAGTCAGCCAGCCACGCAACCGACTAAAGACAGAGTGCGCGCGCTCGGGATCGGGAAATCCCACATGCACATGACAGCCCTGAATACCCTGTTCACGAGCTAGCTGTCGGAATTCGCGCAAGAGCGACTGATAGCGTTCCTTAGGATGCACCTGCTGATCGCTCCAGTGCGAAAAAGGGTGGGTGGCCGTGGCGGCAAGCTTTTTATCGATGGCCGCCGTAGCCTCGATCAAGGAACGTCGCTGCTGGATCAAAGACTGACGGATTTCGGCCAGACTATGGCAGACAGGGGAGACGCTCTCGACCTGCGAGAGCTGTAGCTCCGGCTGAATCTGCTCTCCCAGCACCCGTTGGGCCCGTGGCAAGACGCGTGCCGCCGCTGAGTCCAGCTCACGCGTTTCAGGATCAACGATCAAATATTCCTCTTCAATGCCTAGCGTAAAACCTGTGGTATCCGTTGGCATGGTAGCTGACTCCTCTAGCCCATATAAAGTCATCGCTCATTCTGAGAATGGGCCTTACTCTCGTCACCTTGGAGCATGTGAGCGCCCCCGCACGCGCGTCCGCTACGCGGCCGCACTCGTTTTTTTATGTTGGTGCATGGGTGCGCGGATGCGCACCCATGCACCAACATAAAGGTGGCTCGTGAGCAACCCAGTGCGAAAACTCCCGTTATTGCGGGGGCACGCGAGCGCCCCGCACAGGCGGCCGCGTAGCAGACGCACTCGTTTGTTATATTGGTGCATGGGTGCGCATCCGCGCACCCATGCACCAATATAACACGAACTTGTGAGCACCCCAGGTGCGAAAACGCATGCAGACCCAGGCGATGATCATGAGAATAAGACACATTCTGAAAGACGATGAACAGCGATGACATTTCTTGAAATACAAAAATTTACGGCCCAACATGATGTAAAGCCGGTTTTCTTAATATACGGGCGAAACAGGTAAATAGATGAGCGAGTTTTATCGATAAATGATACTCTAGATGTATCCATGGATAGTAGATAGCCGTGAGTATAGAAAACCTATCCGTAACACATTATGTTGTGGCTATTATAGAGAATATGGATAATTATGGCACAAACTACCTACAGGGACGAAGCCACACCCAATAGGCGAGCAGCAGGCAGTAAACGGGCCACCTGGTTAGAAGCGATACAGCACGCCTTGAGGATGACGTTTCACTTTGATCGCTCACAGCTCATAATTGTGCGCTCACTGGTGAGTACCTTTGGCTTTATCCTGCCATTGGCGATCGGCGTAGCCAGCGGGCACGTTATTGAAGGGGTAATAATTGCCGGTGGTGCGTCCAGCCTGGGAGGAGTTAGTCTGAACGCGACGCACAGGGCTCGCGTGCGCACCATGATTATGGCCAGTCTGGGCATAGCCGTATCAGCATGTGTCGGCGCCCTGATGAATCCTTATCCCTGGCCTTCGATTATCGCTATTGGTTTATGGAGCTTTATAGCGGGACTCCTGGTAGTTATCAGCCAGCGAGCAATGATCATTGGTCTGCAATCGACGCTGGCCCTGATCATCCTGACGCACTTTAATCTCAGTCCAACGCAGGCGCTGCTGGAAGCCCTGCTCATGTTTAGTGGAGCGCTATTTCAGGTCCTGCTCTCGGTTATCCCACTCTGGCAGACCGTGGGATCGGAGCGCAACATGCTCGCCAATGCCTACCAGGCGCTAGCTGATTATGCCATGGATGCCGACAACATCAGTTATATCCGGCAGATCAAAGTTGAATTAAAACGCACCGAGGACGCACTGGAGAATAGCCAATCGAGCCGCAACAAAACACGCAAATCAGCCCAGCTACTCCAGCAGGCCATCGATATTCGTCTGGCACTCACCCTCTTTCTCGATATTCTCAACGTCATAGCGAATCAGGATCGTGAACGCTATGCACAGCGAGTGGAGCATATTCAGCAACAAATAGAACATATCTTGCGCGCCATCGCACAAAACATCAAAACGTATCAAAAGGCGGGCGATTTATCCGCCAGTTATCAGAACCTCGATAGATTAATACAAGAGGTAGTAAAGGAAGACAAATCGAATTATAAGTTACAGGCTATCGAACGTTACTACAAAACGCTCCGTTCACATCTAAGATCAGCGGAAAAGCTGGCCAGTTCGCTGCGTCCGGGGCGACCATCGTTGTCATGGCGCATCTTTGTACCCCGGCGTCCCCGACTGGATATGAGAAGTCCGCTGGCGACATTGAAGGCCAATCTCTCGCTGGAATCAACAGCATTCCGCCACGCCATCCGTCTGACGGTCGTGATGGTCATTGCCGCCAGCATCTATCGCTTCGCGCCGATCGGACGCGGCTACTGGATACCGATCTCGGCCCTGTTCGTCCTGCGCCCCGACTTTACCTCAACCATCACACGCGGATTCGCTCGCATGATCGGAACAACATGCGGCGCGCTGGCGATCGCCCTGCTCTTGCACTTTGTGGCCCCATCCCACTTCATATTGATCATCTTAGAAGCCGTCCTCACCTTCTGCGCCTATGCGCTCCTCTTTGCCAATTACAGCCTCTTCTCCTTTTTTATCACCATGGTGATCATCATCCTGCTCTCTTTTGTCGACCTGCCTCTACCTCAACTAGAATTCTTGCGCACCATTGATACCATCATCGGTGGTAGCCTGGCACTATCGATCTATCTGCTCTGGCCGACCTGGGAGCATCAGCGGGTCGGAGAGAACATCGCCAGGCGGTTGGAGGCGCTACAGAGATACTACCTGGAGGTGATGGATACCTATATAGCACCAGAGAGGTATGATGCGGGCCGCATCGAACAACGTCGGCACGCCGCGCACCTGGAGCGCACCAATGTCGATGCCTCGGTTGAGCGCGCATTAAGTGAGCCCGAGCTTCATCCATTTGATAAAAATATGGCACAGTGCCTGCTCACCGAATCCGATCATATCGCGGAAACCGTGCTTTCACTTGAAGCATATTTATTGTCGATCTCCGACCGACCACCCCTGCCCATGGTCGAGCAACTTTCACGAAACATCGCCCGGGCAATGCGCTTATTTGCTCGCGCCATCTATACCGAACAGCCAGCGCCATCGATACAAGATATCCAGCAGCAAATTCAGGAACTTGAAGAGATGCGCAAAGAGATACGGCAGACAGATCCGGCTACCTTCACCACGCTCAGCTTTGTCTTGCATGCCTCCCGCCGTATCATCACCAACCTGCAAACAATGAATCAGATCCTTACTACCCGCCATGAATCCCGAAAAGAACGCTCAGCAGCAGTAAGCTCAACAAAGACATGATAGCATATAATCATTGAGGCAAACGATGATACATAGTGCAACATACACATAGAGCAATTACGCATTCAAATATGTATCTATTGACAAATACATAGTTTATTGTTACTATTCAAAACAGAACCAATTTTTCTGGCACCTCCGTTTTAGAGATACTATATCGCCTGGTTATAAACACAACTATATATAAATCTTTCTATTTATATATAGATAAGAGCGTGTCTTACTCCCGTCATCGTGGGAGACACGCGAGCACTCCCACATGCGTCCGCTATGCGGCCGTACTGTTTTTGTATGTTGCTGCATGCAACAACATACAATGAACTCGTGAGCACCGCAGGTGCAAAAACACAGGCAGGCCGCAGGAGATGAAACGCACTATCAGGTATACCCCAATATCCCCGCAATTCTACAAACTACATATTCTATCCAGAATTTAAAGAGGAGAGAAACTTTATGTTGTCATGGTGGTATCAGCTGGTGGAGCCCAGGGATAGCATTACCCTTGCTCAAAATGATCCTTTACATCGTACAAGGGTAGCAAGCATCTTGCTCCTTATATCCCTCCTGACGTGTATAGCATTCATACCCGCCGGGTTATCAAGTACGAATTACCATGTGCTGCCGCCCGTACTGGGTTTACTGGCAGTGACCCTCGTAGCCATATTTCTCAATCGGCAGGGGAAAGTGCAGGCACTGGGAGCGCTGATCGCGGTCGCGGTCAACGCTACACTGATCGCGGTTTTGCTCACCTATCCACAATTTGTGCTCCCCCAGAATGCCATGCCTATCTATGACCTATTTGTGCTCTCAGTGATTATCGCGGTCTCTTTCCTCCCAGGACAAGGAGTAGTCTTTACCACCTTATTTAATTGCTTATTTATAACCATTGATATGATTTTCCAGCCGCACACCGCCGATCTGCAGAACGCCCTCACTACAACCAACTACACCATCCTCCTCCGACCGCTGGCCATTCAAATTATCGTAGCCCTCGTCACCTATATCTGGGTGCGCAATGCCAATCGGGCGATTGAGAAAGCCAACCAGGCCGAGCTTATCGCGCAGTTAGAGCGCGACATGGCCCAGCAAAAGAGGGAGCTAGATACAGGCATCCAACAACTCTTACAAACGCTGGTTGAAGCGGCCAATGGCAATCTTAATATACGAGCCCCTTATTCGCAAGAAAATGTTCTCTGGCAGGTTGGTAGTGCGGTCAACATGCTCGTATCGCGTCTGCAGCGTACCACTATGAACGAACAGGAACTCACCAGGATCAAAGAAGAGCTTCGACGAGTAATCCAGAACGTGCGTGAAAGCAAGCGCAATCACAACAACTTTTATCTCATGCCCGGGGGCACCGACATGGATCCCCTGATCAGCGAACTGCTCGGCTGCAATCTTTCACAACCAACCTATCCGCTCTCCTCATCACCCTTTCAGCGTCGTGAGCTCAACACTAACACGTCAGAACCAGGACCTGGTTCTGGAATGTAAGGAAGGAGGAGAGCACGCCTTATCCATATGAAGATCAAGCGCTCGTCGAGACCGTGATCCGCCACAACTTGAAGATCGATCCATTGCAGGTGGAAAGGATGACGGAAGGGATGTCGACCTGCGTCTATCGCATAACTACCGAGTCAGAGACGCTATATCTGCGGGTTTTGCCAGAAGAGGATGCAAGCCTCGTCCCAGAGGCCGCGCTTCATGGGGAACTGCGAGCCAGGGGCATCAAAGCTCCCGCCGTCATCCATGTTGAGCCATACAATGAGACATTACAGCGCTCCATTATGGCAACCAGTGAGATCAAAGGTCAGCCACTTAGCCAATCCACAGAGCTCGGCAGGGAAAAACTGGAGGAGATAGTACGCGAGGCAGGCCGAGACCTGGCTATGATCAATAGCGTGCCGGTCGCTGGGTTTGGCTGGATACAGCGTGATCCGCAGGTGGGCCATGATCTGCGGGCCCAATGGTCCGGACAGCGCGCCTTCGCCCTTGAATATTGGGATGCAGATCTGGCCTTCCTGGCTCAATACGGCATGCTCTCTCAAACAGAGACGGCCATGCTCGCGCAACTGCTGAGGCGCTACGATGCCTATCTCAACGCTGAACAGGGCTACATAGCCCACGGAGACTTTGATAGCACGCATATCTATCAGCTAGGCGGCCATTATAGCGGCATCATTGACTTTGGTGAGATCCGAGGGGCACATCAGTGGTATGATCTTGCCCACTTCCATCTGCGTGAAGGAGAGCGCCTGCCCCTTGATCTGCAGACACCCCTCCTCCAGGGTTACGATAGCGTCAAAGCGCTACCAGCAGATTATCAACAGCGCATCTGCTTTGACAGCATCCTGATCAATATCAGGATACTCTCGCGCAGCCTGCAGAAACGGCCGCCCAGCTGGTACACCCAACATCAACTGGAGATCCTGCGCCGGGATCTCCACTTTATGCTCTCATAAATAGAGAGGGAGCATAATTTATATTCTTGCAAAAAGACAAGGCGACAAGAAACAAGAATGTGCTCGCGTAGGTGCTGGGCTTTGCCCCAGCACCTACGGGGGCATTTCCATTTTTCTTGTCGCATTTCTCTCTGCAAAAATATGATGCATACCCTGAGAGGGCCGAGGTGATCTAACATTGCTTCTTAAGGGCGGCTCTGGCCCATTCTCTTTCCAAGATTACTTCAGGACCGGCTGTTTTAGAATGTAGAGCAATACTACAAGCAATAGAGAGGCCGCGAAGAAGAGCCAGCCCGCAACCTGAAATGGATATTTACCAGAGCGAGCATACAAGGCATGAAAAATCGAGGCGATCGCCAATCCACTGATCGCCAGGATAGGGAACCAGCTGAACTGGGAGATGGAGAAGAGGGACAATAAGACGCCGATTCCAGCCAGGGCAAAATTGAGCCAGAGCTGGCCATCGGTCGATTTCTGGCTATCCTCCACTATCGCCTCCAGTTGGGCCACGGTCTCAAAAATATCGTTGGTGGCGTTCCATTGCATCACGCGCTCATAGAACGGACCATAGCGCTGCGCGCTGATACGCGCCTCCTGCTGATCAGGCCACTCGATATCCTGCGGCTGCAGCAGGCTACTAAAGTTGTAGATCTGTTGCACCGAGAGGCGTACGGCGATGGCTTCACGGGGCGAAACGATCAGCCAGCCACGCCGCCCGGTCTCGCGATCGAAATGGATGAAGCGACCGGGGGCCCAGCCCTGTTCCAGAGCGTTCTCGTTCAAACGCAGTCGCTGCTGCAGCAGATCCAGCATCTCTTCGACCGCGCCATCCATGCTCTCGATCAGCGCCCGCTTGCGATGCTGCTTCTGCTTCCGCATGCTCCTCACCACATCCGCCGGGACATTTACCTGTGTCTCTTCCAGATGCAAAATCACGTAGGCCACATCATTGAGCGACTGGCGTACAGTCGCCAGATAGGAATGCAGGGCGTCACAGCCTTCCAGCAGGGATGTCAGAGATAGCCATGCATCTGCTGCCTGTACATCGGGAGTCCATTGGCACTGTGTCACCATCCAGAGATTAACCGGTGTTTGATGGCTCCAGATAGCATCATGCTCGGGCAGAACAGGAGAGATTGCGCTACTGCGCCTCCACAGGATATAGAGCGAGAGGCCACGTCCCTTGACCCAGGATTGCTCGGGCTGTGTGGGGAATGTTAGCATGCCAGTGGTTTTCCACAATGCTGACAGGTCAGCGCGGCTTTGCCGCCTCTACGTGGTAGGATATTGAATTGACTACAAAAAGGGCATTGTAACAGTTCAGCTCCGCAACTCAAGCAAAGCAGCCCTTTGATGTCATTGAGAACGTTAATGGGCCGGTATCCCCGCGTACGACGGCAGCGCGGACAGCGCAACACGTTACCACTTCCTATGCCTCGCGTGCCATCCTCCTCGTCTTCGTCAGGCTGTGAATTCGTAACAATCAATCCGTCGCGCAGCGTATCCAAATCATCATCCTCAAGCATAGATATTTTGCTCCTCTCCATGACCGACATTTTGCGCATAGAAAGTATCTTACACACACTTAAGAAAGCCATGCATAATCCTATCTGGCACTCTACAATAGTGAGAATATACTACAAAAGCATCATCAATTCAATAATTGAGATTCTTCATCCTTACCAGTTCCCGCCTGCAGCGGGAGGAGGGAAATTCGAACAGTCGACTTTTTCAGCACCTCAACCGTATCATAGATAGATAAAATGTGAGGAAGGGAGTTGCGAATATGTTCTGTTCTGTCTGCGGTCAGAGTGTCAAAGATGGAGCACGATTTTGTGAGCACTGTGGCGCACCGCTACAAGAGCCCGGCGCCATTACGCCGTATGGATCGTCTAAAGTATCTTTTGGCCGGAGTGGGCTGAGAAAGCAGGCTGATCCCTACAAAGATCAGATCAGCCAGTTAAAGCTGCAGATCAGGCAGCTAAAGCTGGACCTGAAGCAGATCAATACCGGCATGTCCAAAACGCGGGCCCAGTATAATCAGACGGCGGCCTTCGTGCCGCATGGCTTACTGAGGCGTGGCTATAAAATCACAGAGGACATGCGGCTAATGGGTCCACAGCAACAAAAGCAGCGCCTACAGCAAGAGATCATGGCGCTGGAGCAGCAATTGCTGGGATTGCAACAGGCACAGATGCAATGGAAAAACGAGCGGGATTAAATAGGTCCAATAAGCTTACACTTTCACCTGGCAGGCGACCGCATTCATCTCTCATAATATGGTGATTCCTTCCCAATGAGAGAAGGAATCACACTTTTTGTTTTGTCGACCTTATCTTACTGGCTCACCTGGCGTTCGGGTGTGATTTCACCCTTGGAGGCCGCCTCATTTACGGCATGCTCAACCTGGGCAGATGTCGACTCCGGTACCGCGTAGCCGACCACATTCTTGCTGCCCAGCCGCTTCAGCTCTTCCGACACCGGCTTAATTTCGTATTCATCGCACAGAACCGCCAGGGCCGCGTTCCCCTGCTTGATCGCCGAGGCCACCTGGTCGGCATCCTCACGCTTGATACCCTTCAACCAGGTTACGGCCAGGCCGGCTACCGCGCCGTAAACAGGGAGCAGCAATCCACCAGTCAGAGGAACCAGCAATAGACCTATCAGGGCCCCCTTCTTCCAATCGAACTTACTGCTGCGCTCATCCTTGATCTTGCCCTTCTCGTCTTTATAGATCACGGTGCTGCCACCCAGCTTAATGTCCGACTGAGTCTCGTCCCAGACCTCGATCTCTTTCTGGGCCTGCTTTGCCTTCGCTACATCCTCAAACACGCCGACTACCAGCATATTATTTTTATTGGGCTTCGTAGACATTCACGTTCTCCTTTAATCAGCTAATACTCGTCAATGCACAATATTCGCCGCTACTCGAATATAGCTGATAAGGGGAGATGTACCGTCAACCAAAAGGTGGAGATTGCGAGTGGAATCATGCATGGTGCATGATTCCACTCGTGTGTGTGGGTGTGAGTTGTGGGGAGAGTTAAGCGCCCCCGCACAGGCGGCCGCGTACGCGGCCGCACGTTTTTTTATGAAGAGGTCGCGGGCGCTTGACGCGCCCGCGACCTCTTCATATATGGAAAGGGGGCTCGCCCTATGGGGAAAAGGGGGCGCTTGACGTGCCCGCGACCTCTTCATATATGGAAAGGGGGCTCGCCCTATGAGGAAAGGGGTGGGCTCGGCGCGCCTGCGACCTCCTCATTTATGGAAAGAGGGGCTCGCCCTATGGCGGGGGAGGGGCTCATCATAGAGCGAAGGGGGTGCTTGACGCGCCTGCGACCTCCTCATTTATGGAAAGGGAGCCCCCCATATGGTGAGGGGGGCGCGCCATATGGGGAGGAGAAGACTCTCGCCATATGGCGTTAGACGACGGGGGATTGGAGGGCGGAGTAATCGACGCTGGTGAGTTTGACGGAGGCGTCCCAGAGGCGCCGGGCGGTGGCCCTGTCGTATTCTTTCTGGGCTTTGGTTTCGACGCGGGGATAGCCACGCAGTCCACCCAGGCTGCCGGGACCAACCAGTTCGCCACCATGGATATCTGGGGAGAAGGCCGCGTAGAGTTGGGGAAGGGCACCCATCTGCGCGGTCTGACCGACGAGTGGACCGAGCTTCGTGTAGAGGAGGGTTTCAAGGGTGGCATTGGAAAGGGTAGCGCTGGTGGTCTGCAGGTTTGTAACCGCGTAGCCGGGATGGGCCGCTACGCAGATGGTTTCGGCTCCCGCTGCCTCCAGACGTCGCTGGAGCTCGAAGGCAAAGAGCAGATTCGATAGCTTGCTCTGCCCATACGCTTCCCAGCGGCCATACGAACGCGTGCGATTGAGATCGTCAATGCGGATCTTCCCCATGGCGCGGGCGGCGCTGGTCGTGCAGATAATACGGCTGCGCGAGGTAGCCAGCAGGGTCGGCAACAGCAGGCCCGTCAGGGCAAAGTGGGCCAGGTGATTGGTACCAAACTGCATCTCAAAACCATCGCGGGTCTCACGGCGCGGAATCGCCATTACACCCGCGTTATTAAATAGCAGATCCAGCCGGGCGTGATTTGCAGCCAAATTACGCGCGAATGTCCTTACCGCTTCCAATGAAGCCAGATCGAGCTCCATCAGTTCCAGGGAGGCCTGGGGAAAAGCCTGCGACAGCTCGTCGCGCGCCTGACTACCTTTTTCTAGATTGCGGCAGGCCATGATCACATGCGCCCGCTTCGCCGCCAGCGCCCGCACCGTCTCCAATCCAAGCCCACTATTCGCGCCGGTTACCAGCGCCACGCGCCCCTGCAAATCGGGGATATCTCTATCCGTCCATTGAACCATAGCAGAACCTCCAGACATCATACTTAAACGCTCAAATTGATGCATGTCATAGCATAACTATACCCTAAAAAGGACATCAATAAAGAGTCACACCGGGTAGCACATATATTTTTTTGACGGTGTAAACTATAAGAAGAGGCGACATCGGTGCTTGTAGTGCCCCTGATGAATATAGTGATTGGAGAGGAGCGAAACGGCCATGAATGAACATCTTATGTCTTTTATGGATGACCGCTATGACAGGATGCTCTACAACAGATGCGGAAACTCGGGTCTCATGCTACCCGCCATCTCACTGGGAGCACATGAAACCTTCGGCAGCTATCGAGATGAAGACATCACGCGAGCCTGTCTGTATCGCTCCTTCGATCTGGGCATCACCCATTTTGACCTGGCCAACAACTATGGACGACCACCGGGAACAGCTGAACTGATCGTTGGCAAGATCCTCAAAAGCATGCCGCGCGACGAACTGATCATCTCATCCAAAGCTGGCTACCATATGTGGGAAGGGCCATACGGGGAATGGCTCTCGAAAAAGTCCCTGATAGCCAGCCTGGACCAATCACTGCGGCGTCTCAAGCTTGATTATGTGGATATCTTCTATGCTCACCGGCCCGATCCACAAACGCCGTTGGAAGAGACCATGGCGGCCCTGGACCTGATCGTGCGCCAGGGCAAAGCCCTATACATTGGCGTCAGCAATTTTTCAGGCGCGCAACTTGAGCAGGCCATACAGGTCAGGCAGCGTATGAACCTGTGTCCGATCACTATCGACCAGCAACGCTACAATCTGCTCGATCGCAGTTGTGAGCAAGACCTTTTTGGGCATACCGAACGCAACGGCATCGGCGTCATCGCCTTCAGCCCGCTCGCCAAAGGCGTCCTCTCAGACAAGTACCTGGGAAGCCAACTTCCACAGGACTCGCGCGCTTTCAACGTCTGGGGCAAGAAAAGCCTGCACGAGGTCAGCAGCCGGGCCAAGCTCGATAAGGTCCAGCAACTCAACCTGCTGGCGCAACAGCGTGGCCAGACCCTGGCCCAGATGGCCATCGCCTGGAGCCTCTATCATCCTGCCGTCACCAGCATCCTGATCGGCGCCTCCCGCGTCGAACAGATCGAAGAGAACGTGGCCGCCCTGCAGAACCTCGAGTTTAGTCCCCTTGAACTCAACGCCATCAATGCCATCTGCTCATCGTCATGAATAAACATCTTCCCTAAAGATGTGTGGTTGAAGGATGGGATTAGCCGATAGAATCCATTGAATCGTAGTATTTACATAAGGTGATTGGTCATACCTCTTGACGTGTGCCACTTTATGATCTACAGTATATCATATGATACATGATATACCATAAGTTCCCAGGCATGTAAGGATTTTATGTAAACGGGTATGTATAAGTTGGAGCAATAATAATGCAGAAGACGATTGAAGGGGCCACGGAGCAAGGTGCGAATGACATGCCGGCCCGTTGTCCAATTGATCATAGCGCGATCTCGCAGCAGAAGACGCCAAAATTAATCGAGCCGGTCGGCGCGGCGATTGAATACGATGAGGCAGCCAACATCTGGCACGTGCGTAGCTTCGAGGCCGCGCGCACGATTTTGCGCAGCCCTAATACAAAGCAGGCCGGCTTCAATGCCGAGCTGATCACGCGTATCCCAGGCCAGCAGAACACTCCCATCCTCTATCAAGAGGGCAAGGTCCACCAGCAGCAGCGCAAGCAGACGGCGCGCTTCTTCACGCCGAAAGCTGTGAGCGATAACTATCGCCAACTGATGGAGAATCTAAGCGACGAGTTGGTCAGAAAGCTCAAGCGCAAAAAAGAGGTTGACCTCAGCAAGCTAAGCATGAGGCTGGCCGTACGCGTAGCCGGTGAGATCGTGGGTCTGACCGATAGCCGCATCCCGGGTCTGGACCGCCGCATCGAGGCTTTCTTTGATGGTGGCTTCGAGCAGGGGACCGGCAAGCTGAGCGAGAAGATACGCGCCATCTGGTCGCAGCGCAAAATGTTCAACTTCTTCTATCTGGATGTCAAGCCGGCCATCGAGGCGCGCAAGCGCAATCCAAAGCAGGACGTGATCTCGCATCTGCTCGAACAGAAATATAGCGAGGTAGAGATTCTGACCGAGTGTGTCACCTACGGGGCCGCCGGCATGATTACAACGCGCGAATTCATTAGCGTAGCCGCCTGGCACCTGCTGGAACAGCCAGAACTGCGCCAGCGCTACCTGGCCGCGCCAGAAGAAGAGCGCTACGCGATCCTGCACGAGATTCTGCGCCTGGAGCCGATCGTTGGTAACCTGCAGCGGCGCGCCACCACAGACATCACCCTGAAGCATAACGGCGAAGAGATCACCATCCCCAACAATGCAATGATCAATATTCACCTTCACGGATCTAACAGCGACGAAAAGGTGGTCGGGGACTATCCACGTGTCATCTGCCCCGGTCGCGAATTGCAGGGAGACAAGGTTCCCGAAATGCTGATGAGCTTTGGAGATGGCGTCCATCGCTGTCCCGGCGCCTATGTGGCCATTCAGGAGACCGATATCTTCCTGACCCGCCTGCTGGCACTGCCAACACTGCACATCAAGCAGAAACCAAAGGTCAGCTGGAGTGATCTCGTCACCGGCTACGAGATCCGTGATTTCCTGATCGCCGTCGATTAATTCGCACATCCTCACCTACCTATCACATTTTCACAGGGCGGACCTCGTTGTCATAGAGCATCAAGAACAACGAGATCCGCCCTATCTATATCTTCATGGCAGGGGAGCATACGGCGCGAGTTGACAGTGGCGCGAAGATTGGTCCACAATAGCGGAAATAGATATCAGCAGAAATTGCGTGAAAGAAGGATAAAGAAAGCATGCCAGATCAATCGGCACCACTGCCAGAGGGCTGGTCCGCATGGGCTCACAAGCTGGCCGACGCCACCGATCCAACGGGCGCACCCATTGACCCGGGCATCATGGAGACGGTGATCGCGCTTAACGTGCTGGGGGTCGAGACCAACGCCTCCTGTGAGGGACATCTAAACCATGGCTATGCCGGACCGTGGGTCGATTTTCACGCCGTAGGGACCGAGACAATACGCCGCCAGGCCCGCGAGGCAACCAGGCGTCTGCAGGAAGCCGAGGAACAGCAGGCCGCGCCAGAAGTATTAAGCAAGCTAAACGAAGAGATGTTCAGACTGGCCCGTGATGAGAATATCGCCTACTATCGCGGCTCCCGGCTGGTACACCAGGCGCTGATCGCCTTCTATGAAGCTCACCACGCGCCCTACGATCAACAGCTTTACCTGCATAACGACAGCTTCGGCTATAGTCGCCTGCAATCCCATGGCCTCGAATACCAGCCTCAATACCCATCAGAAATTCAGGCTCGCAATCTACAGCGCTACCAGGCAGAGATGCTGGCCTTCACCAGTTTTCTGAAACAGCACTACCTACTCAAGGAGGAACAGAAGCATCATGGCTGATTTTCAGGTCACCAACGACGAGTTTCCGCAGATCGTACGCGCCAATTTTATGCGTCAGGGATTAATGCAACACCTGGGAGCAACGCTGGAAGACGTCCAACCGGGTTACGTTCGTATCCAGATGCCTTATCAGCACAGTCTCACCCAGCAACACGGCTACTTCCATGCCGGAGCCATCACCAGCATCGTAGACTCGGCCTGCGGCTATGCTGCCCTCACGCTCATGCCTCCAGACACGGACGTGCTAACAATCGAGTATAAAGTCAACTTTATGGCACCTGCGCGCGGCACGCTAGCGATCGCACATGGACGAGTCCTCAAACCCGGACGCACCATCACCGTTTGCCAGGGAGAGGTCATCACCCTCAACGATAATCGCGAACAGGTCTGCGCCACCATGCTCGCCACTATCATCGGTCGCCCGATCAGGCCTTAACCTGTCCAACAACCTGACGTGCCGCCATCCATCTTCAACAGTATATTCATATGCATTTATTTAATGCACTAGAGTGCTATTATAACATATTGCCTAATTAAAATTCTATAATATGGCACACGGTAAATTTGTGACCCAATCCATGGATTCCCATATTCTTCTCGCATAAAATAGCCCCATAAGAAACGCAGCTAACCAGCACGTTCTTAGAACAATAGCCAATCCCTATCGCAATAGTAGTCAATGCCTATGATGACTCTTACAACATGTAATAAAGGAAAGGATTTTCACATGAACAATGTAACGCAGGCAGAAAACGCACAGTCAAATGTAATCGAGCTGAACGACCAGGACCTCACGGAAGTAACGGGAGCTCTTGGGCACATTGGCGGCTGCTGTGGAATAGAATTAGAGACTTGCTGCTATGGCCAGTTCTACCATCGCTTCCACTTCCACCATCATCACCATGTATGGTGGGAAAATGATGTTTGCCACATCTGCTAAGCACAGCAGTAACCATAATCCCTGACACGTTCTACACAATATAGCCCATCTATAAAGCGCCATGGCTTCTCCTGTGTATAGGAGAAGCCATGGCGCTTCTGCTAGTTTTGTTTTCCTTTTTGTTCTCTATGCCATATCAATACAATTAAACGAGCGTTATTAAAAGCAGAGGTATACAATTAATATGCTTGTTCAGATATATAAAATAAGATATAATCATTTATAAAAGCAAAAAATCTCAATATGCCTAGTTGCCTCAACAATTGTTAAAGAGTGTTATAAATAAACTTCATATATGAAGGAGCGCGTGATGCTTCTCCCCATGGGTCAGCCGAGGGGTCCCCGCATCACGCGAATTGTTAGACGAAATGGATTTCGATCTGACGCCAGAAGAAGAGAATATCTTGCGTCTCAGACATCGAACGGCCTATATAAATTATGTCGAAGCGGTTCAGGCGACATATGGCACCAGTTATAACATTCTGGAACCTCCCTACAAGCCAGCGCTAGAGGCATACATGTTTGTGTGTATGATCTCCAGCTCCTGCGGTTACCAGGTCGTCGCGGATGGCTATCATCAGATGCCATTCTTGCGTAAGCGCATAAGAAAGCAAAAGTAAGAGTTATTGAGGGAATGGGACAATGCCATGGGTGGGTGCGAATGCACCCACCCATGGCATTGTCCCATTCCCTCAATAACTTTATGACGACTATTTACATACCGGCCTCGGCGCTAGCTGTAGCTTCGATAACAGCTTTTTGCCGGGTTGATGATCCGGTGCGCTGCATGGTGGAGGCGGCATCGCTATCGCGAACCGTGAGTCCGATCAGGGCAGCGATCAGGACCAGGATGGCGGAGGTAATAAAGGCCGCATGGTAGGCATTCAGATTGGGAACAGCCACGCCATGGGCGTTCATCTGGGTGATGCCAACAAGGCTGATCACGGTGCTGATGATAGCGACTCCAAGCGAGGAACCGATCTGACGCTGAGCATTGCTCAGCGCGGATGCCTGACCGGTCGCGGCGGGAGAGATGGTAGCGAAGGCGGCCGCCTGCACCGGTAGGAATGAGTTGGCCATACCCGCTCCAATCAGAAACATCAATCCACGCATCAGCCACAGGCTGGTATCCTGGCCCATCAGGTTCATCAGCAGCATAAAAACGGTTACGCCCCCCAGGCCATAGACGATCAAGCGTCGAGGTCCCACATATGGATAGAGGCGGGCCGCGATCTGGGTCATAACCAGCACACCAAGCGCCTCAGGGAACGTGGTCAGACCTGAAGTAAGGGGCGACACACCGCGTCCCTCCTGCAAGAACAAAGGTGCCGCGTACAGCAGTCCCAGGAAGCCCGCGCCCGAGAAGAGAGATAGCATATTACAGGTGCGGAAAGAGCGGTTACGCAGCAGCCGCAGGTCGAGCATTGGATGTGAAGCTCGCAATTCGACAAAAACGAAGGCCACCAGAACAAGCACGCCAGCCACGCCGCTGCTCAGGATGCCAATCGAGGTCCAGCCATAGTTTGGTCCTTCACTCAAGGCGTACATGGCCAATCCCAGACCAATGCCGGCCAGAAAGAAGCCCATCACATCAAAGCCGCCCACCGACTTCTCGTAATACTCATCAAGGAAAAGCAGGCCAAACAGCGCGGTCAGAATACCGATGGGAACATTGACAAAGAAGACCCAGCGCCATGAGAACTGGGTGATCAATAAGCCACCCAGAACGGGCCCCATCGCGGGAGCAAATACGGTAGGAATATTCAGGATACGCGAAACCTGTACACGTTCCGCAGGCGGGAAGGTGCGATACAGAAGGGCCGTACCAACAGGGGTCAACGCACCACCTGCCAGTCCCTGCAAGACACGAAATAGGATAAGCATCGGCAAACTTGGCGCCAGCCCGCACATCGCAGAAGTAACACTAAACAGCGCCAGGGCGCTTAAGAAGATACGCTTGTTTCCAAAGCGATCACCCAACCAACCCGAAGCCGGGATCACCACCGCCAGGCTTACCAGGTAGCCCACCACCACCGCATCAATCCCGGTACCAGACACACCAAACTGCCGCGCCAGCGAAGGTAGAGCGACGGTAACAATCGTTCCATCCATAATACTCATAAACATCGCGGCAACAAAGACAACACTAACAGAAATTTTGGGGTTCATGTGAAGACGAGGCATTCATTGGACTCCAGACCATCTAACTACATATTTTTATATTCTTCTAATTATTGGAACACCAAAAAGTCAAAAAATCATCCTTATTTTTGAGGAGTTAGTACATTGATTGATGCAAGAGTTTGCATTGGACGATTATAATAGAGGGGAGCAAACCTGGCCCTGGAGTACGATCAAGCGTAGGATAGACAGTACATATATGTATATGGGTTACATCAGTTACGTACAAATGGATCTTAGCGTGGGCAGGGACTGGCCAGGGAGTATGACATGCAGAATCCAAATAAAGGGATGGACAATCCTAATCAGAACCCCTTGCAAGGCGGGACACCGGAAAATATGGGGCAGGGTCCTTATCGGCAGAGCGACATGAATCCTCCCAATCAAAATCCGTTTCAACCCACCCAGCCTGGTCAGGAGCCATTTAGACGAGAGGCCGCACCTACACCGGAACAAGAGCAATATAGGCAGCAAGGTGCGCAACAACAACCAGTCTGGGGTCAGCCGGGGCAGGAGCAGTATCGCGGGACACCCACGGGCCAACCCGGTCAGGGAGCCACCGTGGGTGGCGGAGTAGCGGGCCAGCCTGGACAGGTTACGGCCGCCGACTATTCGGTTCCCACTGGCCTACCATTTAATCAGCAAGAGTGGCAGACGCTGGTCGCCACGCCCATACAGGTCAGCCTGGCAATGATGGCCATAGCCCCCTCTGGCTTCCTTGGCCTGATCCAGGAAGCGATGGCGATCGGAAAGAGTGTGCAGGCCCTGCAAACTCAGGGTAGCCTCAGTCCAATGCTGACACAGATCGGCCAGCAACTGACCAAGGGGTTAGAGGACATGCGTAGTGGACGACAAAGTCCATTTGGCGACATCCGGCAGCTGTCCCAGAATCCAGAAATAGCGCGCAACACCGCACTGGCATCCTGCCAGCGTAGCGCATCCATCCTTGAAAAAACCTCGCCGCGCGATGCCATGTCGTTCAAGCAGTTCGTCTACTCCTTCGCCTACAACGTTGCCGCGGCCGGGCGCGAAGGCGGCTTCCTGGGTTTCTTTGGAGGAGAGCAGATATCTCCAAACGAAAATTCATTCCTGAATGACCTCGTAATCGCCTTAAAGCTCCAGCGCTCTTAATACAGAGAGTGAAATACACAGCAGTGGAGCCCGGTGCATACACGCACCCGGGCTCCACTGCTGTTGCGAAGGTTAAACCGCGGCGTACACTTTGGCTTCCCAGGGGAAGATAGGCTCACGGCCGGCCCATTGTATGGAGACGGTGCGATCCTGAGTGACCTCGTACCAGCGCAAGCCCTCGGGCAACTGGGGCCAGTTATTGACAACGTATTCGGAATGTTTATCGCGCGCATTGGGAGTCATATAATCGCTAAAGTTAGCCACGATCACCACCATATCGCGACTGCCAGGCTGGCCTCGCACCCAGGCCATGACGCGTTTCCCATCGGAGAAATCACTGTGGATA
The DNA here is from genome assembly GCF_036245075.1 of Dictyobacter halimunensis. Lineage (NCBI taxonomy): Bacteria > Bacillati > Chloroflexota > Ktedonobacteria > Ktedonobacterales > Dictyobacteraceae > Dictyobacter > Dictyobacter halimunensis. The sequence goes on along the minus strand of NZ_BSRI01000001.1, from coordinate 1,902,069 downwards.
AAGGTCGTATCATTAGTCCATAACGCTTCATAATAAGTACGCAGATGTACCAGCCGCGTCACATGGTCTACGATGCGCGCTCGCCAGGGATCGTCACGCCGCTCAAAATTGACGGCATCCAGCTGCTTATCGGGTCCCTCAGCCGGTACATCGTGCCGGTCGGCAAACTCCTCGCCAGCAAAGATCATAGGTACGCCCACGGAAGTAATCAGGCAGCTAAAAGCCAGCTTGATGCGCTGCTCCTTCTCGGCAATCCCGCTATTCTCCAGAAAATCATAGAGGCGCTCATTGCCGTACCCCTCCACATCGTGCGAAGTGACATAATTGATCGCCTGCGAGCCATCACCATAGCCAAGCAGGCGGCAATCAACCATCTTCTTCACAGTATCCTCAAAGTTCTGTTCGTTGGGATGGTTGTGGCCCAGAATAGCGGCCCGCACATAGCGCTTAAAGTATTCATTCCACAGGCTATCGATGCGCTGCTGATGGATCAGGTCCAGCGGCATAGCCAGTTCCTCGCCCGTGACCAGGTAGCGTGCCCCCGCCTCATCGGGATTATGTCCCTGCGCGCTCCATCGCTCCTGGTAGATGCGGTGCCCAATGTTTTTAAAGTGCTGGATGAAATCCCAGCTGGCGATATTGACGATGCTATCGATGCGCACCCCATCGATACGATAGAAGCGCATCCAGTGATCAAGATACGTCACCATAAACGCACTGGCCGGCACCAGCTTCTGCTTCTCACCTGAAAATGGATCGTAGGTTTCGACTTCATAATGATACTTGAAGAGATCGCTCCCGAAGCCATCGCGCCGCTCCCCGTTTGAGTATTCCTCAGGATCGCCAGCATCGGCCTTCACAAAGAAATCAGGAAAATTAATGGAGCGATAGGGATTGCGGGCCGAAAAGGCCATGACCATATCGGAGAAGAAACGAATACCCATCTGGTGGCAGGCACGAATCAGGCGCGCCAGTTCGGTCATAGGCGCCGACTTGCGATCTCTGCCATAGATTCCCAGATCGTGATCGGCGGCCAGGTAGTTGGTGGTCGCGTATCCCCAGCCGCCGTGGACAAAGCTATCCGCTGGCGGAAGCAGTTCCAGCGCGGTAATTCCCAGGTCACGTAGATGCGCCCGTCCCTCCTGCAGCACGGCCAGGCCGAAGAAGCTAAAGGGGACCGCCGCCGGATCGACCAGGGCCAGCACATCGCGGAAGGTGCCGCCCGCCACCATGATCCCTCCCTCCTTACGCGTACGCGCCCAGGCTGTTGGTAGCTCATAAATAACCAGCTGTGTATTGACCGGCAGCTGCTCCAGCGGAGTATCATTGCGCCAGTCGGGCTGCTGTCCATCGGGATCGCATGGCAGCAGTTCGCCATCCTTATATAGCACCACGCTGGCCGGATAACGATCCTCCTCGCCAAACGCGGGATCATCGGGACGCGGACCCATCAGGCGCCAATCGACGCTGGTAGCAAAAGGATCGGTACACAGGATGCGCGGATGGCTCTCTTTATACAGATTGCTATCCGTTACCTTAAACCAGTAGTGATAGACTTTACCATTCTCAAGCAGGCAATCTCTGGCTGCAATATCCCACAAATCAGGCCCCTTTGCCGAAGGAGATAACGGAAATGTTTGTGTGTTCGCGAGCGTCGGCGGATCGCCCGGTGCAAAGCTCCCGATTACCAATTCAGGAGCGGGATCGGTCACCGATGGCCGCCATAAGGCGAAATGCGTCCTCTTATGCACCAGCAGATCCGCCGCTTGCTGCAATGAAACGTTAGCCGCTTGCATGAATGATCAACCTTTCAAGCCGGGCGTCTTTCTATACATCCGGCCTACCAAGAGATAAAATCGTCGTATACAGACCATATCAATTGTAATATGGAGCACAGCCATAAATCGTGTCAGCATAGGTACAATTGGAAATTTGGGTCAATATACATACAAAGAGGCCGCTCCCGGTTGTGGGGAGCGGCCTCTTTGTATGTATATGATTATAATTCTTTAGGAGAGAGGGACTGCTTCAAATCGGCTTCGGCGGGTCCACGCTTGATCCAGCCGACCAGCACAGCGATGAAGCTGGCCAGAGCATTAACGACCAGGGCAATCGAGATACCAGCCAGACCAGCCAGCCAGCCGGTAAAGAGATTGCCGATCGGTGTGGTACCATTGAAGACCAGCATGTAGACGCTCATCACGCGACCACGCAGGTGATCAGGTGCGATCGTCTGCAAGGTTGTATTAGCGGTCGCGGTAAAGGTAATCATGCTGAAACCAGTAAACATCGCCAGACCCAGCGATAACAGGTAGTTATGCGAGAGACCGACCAGCGCAAGTCCAAGGCAGAACATCGCCGCGCGTGTCAGCATCTTCTTAAAGCTGGGCACCTTATTGCCGGTCGCGATGGAGAGAGCGCCGATCAGAGCACCCACACCGAAGGATGACGAGATCAAGCCAAAGCCCTGCGCGCCCTGATGCAGCAGTTCGGTACCAACCAGCGGCTCAACCACATTGAAGTTAATGCCAAACAGCGAGACGATACTAACCACCGCGATAATCAAGAAGATTGCCGGCGTCTTCCACACGTATTTCAGACCATTGTTCAGGCTCTGAAGTGGTCCAATCGGGGTCGCCGAAGTCTTGCGCTGTACAGCAAAGAGCTTCGTCGGATCGAGCAAAATCAAGCTGAACAGAACCGGGATAAAGCTGATCGCGTTACCCAGGAACAGAGGTCCTTCGCCGAAGCGTGCGATAATCAGCCCGGCGATGCCAGGTCCCACAATTTTGGCCATATTAAAGACTGAAGAGTTCAGAGCCACAGCATTGGCCAGCGCATCACGACCGACCATCTCCACAACGAAAGCCTGTCGTGTCGGCATATCCAGCGAATTATTGATACCCAGCAAGAAAGCCAGGATATAGATATGCCAGATCTGTATAGTATGTGTCACATAGAGGATAAAGAGGGTAGATGCCAGCAGACAGGCAAATGTTTGCGTACCTAAGAGCACCCTACGCTTGGGTAGTCTATCGGCGATTACTCCGCCGAACAGGGTGAATAGCAACACTGGCAAAAATTGCAACGCGCCAACGGTTCCCAAAGCCAGGTCGTTATGCGTCAACTGCAACACCAGCCAGGCCTGACCGGTAGTTTGCATCCAGGTGCCAATCAATGAGATAAACTGCCCAAACCAGAATAATCTGAAGTTGCGCTGGCGTAAGGCGGGAAACATCTGCAGGAATTTCCCGGTCTGTGGCTCCATCAAAGGGCCAGAAGAGAGTTGCATATTTTCTTGTTTGGTAGTTTGCATTCAGAACAGTTCCGATCTATAGATTTTTGAGTTTGAATATAATTTCCGCTATACGAACCATCCTTTTCTATTCTTAAAAGAATAGTGCGAATTAACAATGGCATAAAAGCATCATTTATAGCTTTGAAGTCAAAAGTAGTCATGGTGAATCGAGGAAACGTTTTCCACCACGCTCTAAGTATACAACAAGATTAACGTTAACGTCAAGGTTATTCATAATAGTTAGATAAAGTGGAAGTTGGGGCAGTAGGGGCGCGGGTGCGCCCCTACTGCCCCAACTTCCACTTTATCTAACCTAATAAAATAGTCAACATAATATGCATATAAAGACTAGATAATAAAAAAATAACAATTTTAGTGTATACTTTTTCTGGCAGCATAATCATACTTATAATTACGAATCTTCTTATCTGCTGCCGGGAAGATTCACATGCGTTAAGCGACTCATATATTTTGTTCAGTGAGAAGGAGCTTCAACATGCGAAGACGCGTTCTTCTGGCCCTTGCAGCTGTCATCTTATTGATCCTTGTAGGGATAGGTTCAGCATATGCCACACAGCCACAAACCCCGCCCGACCCTCATCCAGGACCAATTAAAGACACAGATACGGACCAGGAAGCACTCCATACCAATCCGCAGAGCACCAGTGGATCCTGTGGAGTCGAACGATGGGCCGTCAAAACCGGCACGGATGCCGATGTGAGCAAGATCAATCTCCAATCTGTGACACCAACCACAATTTCAGCACTGAGAGCGTTAACCGCTCCCAGTAGCCTTCCTTCCAACAACCGCATTCAGCCAACCGAGACAACCGTATTCCAACTGCAGGACACCCTCACGCAGTACAAACTTGAGACCGATTCTGACTACCACCTGATTCTTGCCGATAGTTCCGGCAAGACCATGATCGTCGAGATTCCAGATCCGGCCTGCGTTGGATCATCCAGCCCTTTGCTGTCCAGCATCAAAAAGGCACGTGCGGAATTTGATGCCCGCTACACGCCCAATAGTTCATTTCAGACCGCGAACGTACCTGTGACCGTAACCGGTGTAGGCTTCTTCGACTTCCTGCATGGTCAGGCGGGCGTTGCACCCAACGGCATAGAGCTACACGCTATACTCGACATTCAGTTCGGGACCGGAGGAACGCCCACGCCCACACCCACTCCAGGCAAGACACCCACGCCCACTCCCGCCGCGACACCCACACCGACACCAATTACTGGTGGTGGCAATATCCTGACCAATGGTGGTTTTGAGAGTGGATCAACCTCGTGGACAGAAAGCTCTTCAGGTGGGTATGAGATCGTCGATAACAACAATCCTCACACAGGTAGCAATAGCGCTTATCTGTGTGGCTACAACACCTGTTCTGATACGATCTATCAAACAGTCACCATTCCATCGAGTGCAACCAAAATTACGCTGAGCTACTGGATCAATATCACAACCAATGAGACCGGCAGTACCTGCTACGATTACTTCCGTGCCCGCCTGCGCACAACCAGCGGATCAACGATCTCAACGGTCCAGACAAAGTGTAATATCGATGCACAGGGTTGGACACAGTATACGTTTGATGTGACATCGTCTCTATCAAGCTACAAAGGACAACAGGTTCAAGTCGCCTTCTTAGGTACGAACGACGCTCAGCTTACCTCTAGTTTCTATGTGGATGATGTTGCGCTGACGGTACAATAAACGCTCTGTCCTCCACAGCGATACGCTATTGACAACTAGAATGCTAGCATACTACCATGGTAGTATGCTAGCATTCTAGTTGTCAGGAAAGAAGGCCAAGGATGAAAGAAGCGAAGCAGCAATTTAATGTGTACCTCACCCCTGAGACCGTTAAAAAGATGAAACATCGTTCCATTGATGAGCAGTTGTCTTTATCCGACCTGGTAGAAAAAGTTTTTAGCGCATACCTGGCTGACACAGGCGAGAATCATCGTGCACAACAAGCGTCTGAAGTTGAGCAGTCAGAAGAGACGTTACGCCTGCAGCCTATGCTACATGTCGAGGAGATGGGGCGGGCGCTAGATTTTTATAGCAAGCTCGGTGCAACCATCGTTCATGGGAGCCGGGATGGAGACTGGGCGTTGTTGCGAATTGGCAAGACCGAACTGGGACTACTGGCGCATCCGGCCAATCCCGAACAGAACGAGGGCCGGGTTGAGCTCAACTTTGAATATGGCGCATCGTTAGAAGAGTTAGAGAAACGGCTGCGCGCCGACGGCGTCACCATCGCGCGTCCCACGGGAGATGAAGGCTTTGGCTACCAGCTACAGCTAGAAGATCCAGATGGCATGCTGGTAAAAATCAATCAACTCGATCCCGCGTTATACAATTAAGAACTTTTTTTCTCATCCACATTAGGAATGTGTGCCCCCCCACACGCGCGTCCGCTACGCGGCCGCGTTTATATATTGCTGCATGGGGGGCGCGGATGCGCCCCCCATGCAGCAATATATAAATGACTTGAGCACCACAGGTGCGAGCCATGTAAAAACATAATCACACATGGATATAGTATCCATATGTGATCTTAGAACTTCACCCCTTTTTCTATTCCACCTGCAAACTTCCGTGTGATATATTAGAGGCAGAAATAACGCACCGGCATCTTTTAACCTGCTCACTGCTGAGAAGGAAAGGCAAAGGCGATGAAGACGAATAATGCATTTGATACCCTGCAGACCCTCTTTGTGCAGGATCTACAAGCGCTCCGACAGTTACGCAAACGCGGTTGGTTTGTCCTCCCCATGTCACGCATCGTCAAAGAAGAGCATATTGGTCGTTGCTGCTTCCTGGCCGAGGAGTTTCTTGATAGTGAAGAGCTAAGCATGCTCAAACGCGAACTGGGATTCAATGAACGGCAATGGAACGCTTATAAAGCTAAAATTTCTCAGTAGATAAAACATACATACATATCGTTCCTGATCGTGGCAACTGATTATCAAGATGCCGGGAGAGAGCATTATTTTTACGTGCTCGGAATCGATTATCAGGTCGTGCACAGTGATTCAGGGAAGAGCAGTGCTGGCACGAAATATCGTGAGGACTGCTTATGCGTACAATCACTATCGAAGAACACTTTTTGTCAACCAGCTTTAAAGCGGCGCTACACGCCGCACAGGGCTCCAGCCCAACGCCAACCATGCTATCCCAGATACAGGAAAAGCTCAGTGACCTTGGCGACGCACGTCTCAAAGATATGGACGCCAACGGCATTGATCTGCAGGTCATCTCTCATACCGCCATGGGCGTATTATCAGTTCCACAGGAACAGGAGATCGAACTGGTGCGGGAGGCCAATAATCAGTTGGCCACGGCCATCGCCGCACATCCAGAGCACTTCGCGGGCTTTGCCACCCTCCCAATGAGGAGTCCGGCCGCCGCGGCTGATGAATTAGCACGAGCGCTACGCTTGCCCGGCTTTAAGGCCGCCATGATTAATGGGACGACGCAGGGGCGCTTCCTGGATGATCCGCAATTCCGCCCCATCCTGGAACAGGCCGCCGCCCTGAGAGTGCCGATCTATATTCATCCTGGCGAGCCACCCACGGTGGTAAGAGACGCTTATTATGGCGGCTTCGACCCGGCTGTTTCATTCTCGCTGGCTACGGCTGGCTGGGGCTGGCACTCAGAGGTCGGTATTCACTCCTTGCGCCTGATCCTGGCAGGCGTATTTGATCGCTTCCCCAATTTACAGATCATCATCGGGCATATGGGAGAGATGCTGCCTTTCATGCTGGATCGCATCAGCAATACCCTGGCCCCGCTGGTCAAGAATCTCAAACGGCCGCTGCTTGAGTACTTCCTGAACAACTTCACCATCACGACCAGCGGCTTCTTCTCAGATCCTCCGCTACTGCTCGCCCTGCAGACGGTCGGGGCCGACCGCATCATCTTCTCCGTCGACTATCCCTATAGCAGCAATGAACAGGGACGCGCATTTCTGGATCACGCCGCCATCAGTCCCGCCGATAAAGAAAAGATCAGTCACCTGAACGCCGAACGCGTCTTGAAGTTATAATAGCCGGTATATAAAAGTGGCTCCCCGACGAGTCGGGGAGCCACTTTTATATACCGGCTATTGGCTATTGCCCGTTATTCTCCAGAGGGCGGCGCCAGAGGAGTTTTCAGGCTAACCGGGGTACCGAAATTGGGGCTGCCATCGGCATTCCAGGTAAAAGGCTGGGCGCGTACCTCACGTCCCGCGTAGGTAAAGTCAGAACTGGTCTTGGCGTGATAGACCATCCAGGACTGCTTGCCGTCAGGTGAGGTCGTGAAGTGGGCGCGTCCGGGACCAAATACACCGTTGTCGCTATTGTATTCAAAGACCGGCCCCTTTTTCTGCCAGGAACTACGCTCAAGTGGATCACCGCCCACATACGTCATCAGCCCCAGACAATAATTATAGTTGCCGGTATCGCTGGCCGAATAGACGATAAACGTCTTGCCGTCGTGATACAGGGCCTCGGGTCCTTCCGCTACCGGGTAGGTGGAGTGGGCCTGGAATCCCTGCTCCCAGGGTTGATCGGGATCGATGATCAGGCGTGGCGCCCCGCTGACGGTTAGCGCATCGCGCATAGGAGCCAGGTAGGTCGCATTGGTTCCTTTCTCCAGCACATACATCATATAGAGTTGGCCATGCAGTTGTAGAATTGAGGCATCGATGGCCGTGGTACTATCGGTCCCGGTCAACTGGCCTTTATATGTATATGGTCCCAGAGGATCTTCCCCCTGGCTCTGCAAGACATAGATGCGATGGTCTTCATTCGTATTGGTAAGGGCCGCCGTGAAATACACAAACCAGTGGCGGCTCCCCTGATAATCCAGCAAAAACATGGAAGGAGACCAGACCTGGAAGGCGGGCTCACCAGAAGCCGGGCTCCATATGGTCTTTGAGGTATGGCTCACATCTTCCAGACGTGGCGCATGCCAGATTTCCAGCGAATTGCCGGTATGGGTACCGGTTAAATAGTAGCTCTTATTGTGATAGACAATAAAAGGATCGGCCACAGGGGCCAATGGGTTATGGAGAGCGACAACAGATTTTGACATGGGCTTCGTAGATGATGCACAGGCGATCATGAAAAAGCACAGCAACCACAAGGCGAGCAAATATATTTTGTGCCCCCTATTCTTCTGTCCACCAGAGGCCATATGCATCTTTTCCTTTCATGGTTATTTAAATGTCAGACATACTTTTTACCGGGGGCTTGAGCGCCCCCGTACGGGCGTCCGCATGTGCGGCCGCATTCGTTTTTTGGTTGGTGCATGGGCGCGACTGTGCCCCGTGCACCAACAGATTAAGGTTTGGGTGAGCTTTCAACTCGTGGGAGCTCATACGGAAAAAATGTCTCTATCTTGAGTGCTCCTGTACAGTCGTCCGCATACACGGCTGCATCGTTTTTGGTTGGTGCGTGGGGCGCGTTCGCGCTCCATGCACCAACCAATGGAGATAGGGACGAGCTCTCAACTCGTGGGAGCTCATGCTTGCTATTCTCTGGTGACCTGCGGCAGGTCTTTTTCAGAGAGGGCATAATTCTCTTGCGACGCCTGCTGATTTTCCTTGGATGGATACTGGCTGATTGGGGCCAGATCCAAAAAGCATAGGCGCAGCTATGGCCATGCTCATCCTGTAACTGGACATGCAAACGACCACTGGCAGGCCCAGACGGCAGGGTAAAGTGTAATAGTTGTCGGGCGGTGATCGTATAGGGCTCTATGTGTATGTCTGCCCGGCTCCCATGCGTGCTATCATCATTCCACCAGCAGAGGAGATGACCATGGATAGCCTGCGCGCCCTGATGCGAGATCTGATACGGGATGGATAGTTCGGCCTGTTCCACCAGGTAGTCCAGGCCGGGCTGATGCGGCACCAGGTCAAAGATAATGAGCGTATCGGCATTGACGATGCGGGGATCATAACCCAGCGGCTTAAGCTGGCGCCAGGCATCATAGAGGCCACAAAGCTCGTTTTCAACATCATAGAGCTCGGTATAGATGTAGCCACTGATAGCCGCGTGCCGCCGCAGCTCCTGCGTCTGCCAGCGAAAATACCAGCCGCGCTCCTCATCGGTCCGGCCCGCGCCATATTCGCCATTTAATAGAGGAATCTCTTGATGCTCATGGCCGGTAACACACAGCTGCGTCTCATACCAGTGGTCCACGCCCAGTTGGTGACCAAACCACGTTGTATTATCGCTGGCCAGGGCCGCCGTCACATCGCGCCAGCGCTGATTATCCTCATCGTAATAATGCCAGTCCAGCACATCGGTCTTGACGTGATTCCAGCCGGAATCATCAAGAATGGGACGGCTATGATCGTGGGCGACCAGCAGATCGTATGCCCGGATCACCGCCTCCTGCTTCTCTATATCCTGGCCGCTGCGCCAATCCAGTCCCCATTCCTCGTTATAGATACCCCACAGAATAATGGCGGGATGGTTATGGTCGCGCTCCACCATCAGCGGCAGTTGCGACTCAAACAGGGCGGCGGCCTCCTCAGAGAAACGACCATAGCAGGGAGGTTCAGCCCACACCAGCAGGCCCAGCCGATCGGCCCAGTAGAGCCAGAGCGGATCCTCCAGCTTGATATGTTTGCGCATCAGATTAAAGCCCGCCTGCAGCGATAGCTCAACATCCAGGCGCAGGGCATCATCATTGGGAGCGCTATAGCCGCTTTCCGGCCAGTAACCCTGCTCCAACGCACCACGCACATAAAGCGGCTCACCGTTCAGCAACAGTCGGTTGCCCCGCGTCTCAATCGAGCGCAGCCCGGTATAGCACTTCACCTGATCGACGCCAGCGCCGCTCGTCAGCTTGAACGTCACATAGTAGAGGTGCGGATCCTCCGGCGACCAGAGGCGAGGCTGCTCGACAGGCAAGGTCAAGCGCACGATACGATCCTGAATGGAAACAACCTGCTCTGGCATACCTTCGATTTGGACGGAAAGCGTGATGCCATCCAACGCATCGCCCTGCAGTTCCATCTGGACCTCAATAGCCGTTAAATCCTGAGACGGCAACAGGCGCACATGCTGGATAAACGTCTCTGGGCGCCCCTCCAGCCAGACCGACTGCCAGATGCCACTGTTCGCTGTAAACTGACATTCATAATAATCATCATTGGGACGACTACGCTGCTTACCATGTGGGATAGCGAGCTTATCCAATGGCGCCTCAACGCGCACGATCAGCTCACCAGCCCCATCGCGCAACGCCTCGGTAATATCGAAACTGAAAGGAAGGTAGCCACCACGGTGCTCGCCGATCCATAGACCATTCACCCACACCTGACACAGATAGTGCACCGCGCCAAAGTGCAGGATGGTCCGTTCACCGCTCCATTCCGAAGGGCGCTGTATGCGCAGACGGTACCAGCCAACTGGCAACCATTCCTGTCCAATCCCGGAGGCCACCGTCTCCCAGGCAAAGGGAACCTGAATTTGTTGCGCCCAACTGGCATGGCAGGGTTCTTCCCAGTGCTCCGCCAATCCCTGCTGATCGGGATCGGGCAAAAAATCCCAGGAACCATTTAAGCACAGCCAGCGATGTGACCGATCAAAATCCGGACGAGGATAGGCTGAACGCTGCCCACAGGCCAGCCGTGATCTGTTTTCTTGTTTAGAAGATATATGCATAAGCTATCCCTTGACACCCCCGGCCAGCATGCCGCTGACAAATTGGCGCTGCAGCGCGATAAACAGAACCAGAACAGGAAACGTAGCCACCGTACTGGCGGCCATAATCATACCCCAGGCATCATGGCCGGTCGTGCCTGGGCTCGAATTATTGATCTGAGTTGCCAGGTTTGACAGCATCACCTGCAGGGTCTGCATCGAATCGGACCCCGTAACGATCACCGGCCAGACAAAATCATTGTAGGCGCCCAGGAAGGTCATGATCGCCAGCGCCGCCAATGCGGGTCGCATCAGCGGAAGAACGATACGCCAGTACATACCGAACGGGGTACACCCATCCACTTTGGCCGCCTCCAACAGTTCATCCGGCACATCCGCGATCTGCTGCCGCGTCCAGAAAATGGCGAAAGCGTTGACCAGTCCGGGCGCGATCAATCCCTGGTAGGTATCAACCCAGTTGAGGGCGCCCATCTCCAGCAAGAGGGGAAGGATCATCGCGATGGCGGGGACCATCATGGTCGAGAGTACAAACGCGAACAGAAATTTCTTGCCCCGAAATTGAAACTTGGCAAAGGCAAAGCCGGCCAGGGGACAAAAGAGCATAGTCGCGCCTCCCTGCAGAATCAGCACAATAAAGGTATTCTGAAATCCGACCCACATCGGCACGGCAGCGAGCAAAGCGGTATAGTTATGAAAAGAGAGCGTATGCAGATCCAGGCCCAGCGGCGTCGTAGCGATCTCGCTACCCGGCTTCAAAGACGAAACAAACATCCAGGCCAGTGGGAAGATCGTTACCAACGCGGCGATAGCCAGCATAATATAGACCAGTACACTACTGAACCGGAAGTGACGACGGCGTATACCTGACGAGCCAGTGAGCATCTGGCGAGCCGTCTTGTCATGGGACTGTGAAGTTGTTACAGCCATCCTACCTCTCCTCTCCAGCCCGCAAGAAGCGCAGCATAAACAGCGAAAGCAGAACCAATAAAATTGTCAGCAGAAACGAATTGGCGGCGCCGGTACCAAAATCAGAATTGGCAATGTAGGAATTGAGCAGATAACCGGCGGTCGTCGTCGAATTATAGGGACCACCATTCGTCAACACCTTTGGCTCAGCAAACATCTGCACCACACCCAGCGTGCTAAAGACAACCAGGAAACCAACGGTGCGGCGCAGCAGCGGCAGCGTAAGTGAAAAGAACTGTCGTACCGCTCCGGCGCCATCGATCGAGGCGGCCTCATAATATTCCACCGGAATCGCCTGGATCGCGGCCAGCATCGTCAACATCGCGAAGGCGCTCCCGCCCCACAGCACCAACAACGCCAACGTCGGCTTGGCCCACATACTGGTCGTCAACCAACCGATCGAGGGCAGATGTACTATATGCAAGAGCGTATTGACCGCCCCAAAATCCTGGTCAAACAGCACCAGCCAGACCTGGGCAATCGCCACCAGAGGCACCACATAGGACAGCAGCATAGAGGTACGGAAAAAACCGCGCAGACGCAGTCCAGGCAAGGACAGCAGGGCAGCGATCACCACAGCCACCAGCACGCGCACCGGCACAATCAAAAACCACAGCACGGCCGAATTTCCCAACGACTGCCAGAACGAGCTATCCGTCAATAAAAAGGTATAGTTATCCAGGCCGATGAAGCGAGGATCAGCATCACCATGCCAATGGGTAAAGCTCAAAAAGAACGAATAGAGAAACGGAAACAGTGAAAAAGCGCAAAAGAAAATCACAAAAGGCGCGATAAATAGATAGGGCGAGAAGCTACCACCTAGCCAGCGACGCAACCGTTCCAACGGCGAACGAGAAGGCATAGGAGAAGGGGTAGCAGAGCCTGGCTGGGATGTAGCGACAGCCATAACAGAAAAACTCCTCCCTGAGGATAAAGAGGGCTCATAACGATATGAGCCCTCCCGGGCCATGACCTGTAGATAAGCACGCAGCTCCTACTGGCGGGCAACCAGTTTGGTCTGAATATCATCCGAAGACTTCTGCAGCACCTGTTGCGGCGTCAACTGCCCATCCAGCATACGCTGAACATTGGTGCCAAAGTAGGGTACAGCCTGGTTGTACCAGGGGGCAATATAGAAATTGCCAGGAATATCTTTGACGGTACCGGTCACCGTCTGCCACAGATTCTGTCCACCCAGGCCCTCGGAATTTTTATACAGCTGTGTCCCAAGCGCGGGCATATACGAAGGGATCGAGGTATTGATACCGCCGGGATAGACTTTATTGGGTCCATAGACGGAGGTATAGCCCTCTTTACTGAAGACGAGGTGCTCATAGAAGAGCCACGCCAGATGAGGATTTTTCGCCTTTTTCGGGATGATAAACGAGCTACCACCCATCACGGCCCCACGAGCCCCACCTGTAGTCCAGGCGGGCAGAGGCATCGCGCGCCACTTCCCTTTGGTCTTCTTAAAGAGCAGATCAGGACCATACACAGCCCAGACCGCCCAGGGATAGAACGCCACCTGATTATTCTCGATCGCCGCCACGTCGCCAGGTCCATAATATTGCGCACGCGTCCCCAGGTTCTGATCGCGTACCGCCTTCAAGAATTTCATAATATTGAGGTAGGCCGGCGTATTAATCTGCAGCTTACCGCTGGCATCCACCATGCTGGTTCCCTGCTGGTTGGCAAACATCTCAACCCACAGCTGCGTCAGACCAGGATCCTGTTCCAGGTGTATCGGCTTACAGGAGGGGCCGAACTTCGTCTGCACCTTTTTGGCGGCCGCGAGCAGATCGTCATAGGTCTGAATCGATGTAGGATCGACGCCGGCCTCCTGTAACATATCTTCGCGATAGTACAGCAGCCCTGGATCAAGGTCCCAGGGGATACCAACGATGCGATTATTATGGGTATTGACGCGCAGCTTAAACGGCACGATGTCTTTCACGTACGGCTGAATCCAGTCCGTAATATCGTAGTAGTGCGAAGCCAGCGTTGGCAGGTTATTATCCTCGTAGAAAGAGCCATCCGGCACATTAACGCCGGTATTGAGGGTTGTGGGCAGCTTCGCATCGACATCTACCGATACATGCTTCACCTTGATCTTGGGATACTTCTTATTGAAGCTCTCAATGGTAGCGTCAAACACCTGGAACAGATCGCCCGAGCGATCCCAGATAGTCACGGTACCTTCATTGGCGGTCGCATTGCCGCTAGCGGCCCCTCCAGTTGAAGGCGACCCGCAGGCGGCCAGCAAGCCGCCGGCAGCGGCGAACGCTCCAACAGTAGCGGAAGACTTAATAAAAGAGCGTCGCGAGATAGCATACTGAGACGAGAGAGCATCCCATTGCTTGAAAATATCCTGTTGTTTCGACATCCGTGTTCATCCCCTTTCTCATAACGAGAAATACTGGAAGCTCCATGCTACAATGCATAAATAAAGACGAATTCATCAAAAAAAGAGGCAAACTCATACTGATGTCCAGACATAACGTGATATTGTGGTCATGCTTATGCTGCACAATAAACGAAAAGCTGGCAGACAGACAATGTCATTGGCTGATATGTACCGCTGATCAGTTGAGTTCGTTCAACGTTGAACGTAGTATAACATCCAAAAAACGTGCCTGTCAAGGATTCCGTGAAACAAATTTCTCGCCGGGGAGTCTGACGCACCTCTTAGGGAAAGTGATAAGTTGACATGAGGTAAATTGGGGTGCTACTATTTTGAACAAAAACATAAAGCTGAGTAAGAGAAGGAATGGCAAAACGACCGTGGCAGTGCATTTAAAAGATATCGCGGCTTATACCGGCGTCTCGATAAAGACTGTCTCCAATGTGGTCAACGGCAATTATGATCACGTAGGACCGGAGACGCGGGCGCTGGTACTTGATGCCATCAAAAAATTGAATTATCAGCCGAATAACGCGGCCCGCCATCTGCGTAAGGCCCAGGTAAATGTGCTGGCCTACGCCTTCCCGGATCTCTCCAACCCCTATTTTGCCGATATTGGTCACGCCATCGCCACCGAGGCCGCCGGGCGCAACTACACGGTCCTGTTGGATTACACCTTCTCTGAACGCGACAAAGAGCTCAATATATTGGCCGGGATGAGCCCCCATCTCATCGATGGCTTGATTCTGGACTCACACGCGCTTGACGTAGAAGACATGAGCCAGATACAAACGAGTGGTCCAATTGTCCTGCTTGGTGAAAGACTGTTTGGCGCGCCGCTAGACCACGTGCTCATCGACAATACAGCGGCGGCATATACAGCCACCAGGCACCTGATCGAACAGGGGAAACGCAAGATCGCCGCCATCGGAGTCCAGAAGGCACGTAGTGAGGCCCCATCGCTACGTCTGCAGGGCTTTATGCAGGCGCTAACGGAAGCTCATCTACCTATAGATCAATCGCTTTTCATGGATGGGGGACTCTGGCACCGGCCCGATGGTGCGGCAGCAATGCAAGCGCTGCTCGCACGTCCCCGCGAAGAGTGGCCCGATGCCATCTTCTGCTTCAACGACCTGATGGCTCTCGGCGCTATCTCTGTACTAGGAGCAGCTGGGTGTCGTATTCCAGAGGATATCGCCGTCATCGGTATTGATGACATTGAAGATGGCCGCTACGCCAACCCGCCCCTCAGCACCATCGAGCCAGACAAGCATGAGATAGCACGCATAGCGGTACACTTGCTGCTCGAACGTATTACGGGACGACGCACGCAGGAGCCAGAGTCAATCTATGTACCATTTCATCTGCATGCGCGCGCCAGCACCATGGGATGCAAGACCAATTAAAACCGGCTAACTTTTTCTGGGTGAAATAAGGAAGACGCAGTGCCCGGTATGCGTCTGGGCGCTGCACTCCACCTCGCGTATCTCCCACTGCCGCTCTTGTTTCACCAGACGCAACATCAGGTCAAACGAATACTGCCACGGCATACACAATGGCTGCTCAGCCCCCATGACACTATAGGCAAATATATTGCTGTAGAACACAAAAACAAATGAGCCATCGTCGAAGCGCTTCCATTCGGTCAGCTTTTCGCCGCGCCGGCTATCGACCTCATTCGCCAGGATGGTCAATAGCGTGCGCATCGTGCGATCAGCACCAATCACTTTAGGGATCTGCTGCATAAGAAAGAGGAAGATAGCCTTTTGCAAGGTATCCGCTTCGACCTGTCCCGCCCAGCGATATACCTGCCGCAGAGGCTGCGTAGGCGCCGAAAACATCACCGCCCGCATCAGTAATGAAAAATATTGAGGCGGAATTGTAAATTGATCGACCTCAGGTGGCCATTGTTCTTCTTTACAAAATTGGGCCAGACCGACATCGGTCAACAAAGTATTCCATTGGTCGGCAGGGATAACCTGCCTGGCCGCCTTCAACTCAAGATGCATATGCGAAGAAAACGACCGCCTGGAGCGGGCCACGCGTGGCTTAAAGCCTAGCTTCGGCAAAGACTCCAGCACCATGGTATGTTCCGCCGTCTTCAGCGGTATCTGCGCCGACGGTAAAAATTGCCAGATGCGCCGTAAAATCAGGCTATTTGGTGGAGAGATACAGTGCATGGTATTTGAAATCGTATCCTCGGCCGATAGAAGCAGACCATCAGGCAGATATATGAAAGATAGCGGCATAACGGGAACGTCTCGCTGTATTTCGTGGTTTAAACGCTGCAGGAGGCGGGTAAAAATAGGGCCTGTTGTCTCTTCCTGTTGACCTAGCAAAATGAGACGGGGAACGAAATGCTCTTTCAGGAAACGGTCAAACGCCTGGTAGGAAGTCGAGGTAATAATTGCTCGTAGCCCGGCCAGCGTAAGGAGGCGAGCCAGGTACTGAGACCGAACTTCGTTTGTATCAATGATCAAAAGAACATGCTCGCGTGCTTTTTTTAAAACATCAGCAGAATCAAACGAAGGTGGTTCACCGGGTGCAGGCACCATATAACAAGATTCGCCCTTTCTTATTGAGCTAAAACAGGTTACATAATTGCGCGATTGATAATTGAGGAATAAAATCATATCGAGTGTAACTGCTTTATTAAAAAAAGTCAATATAAATATTAGCAAATGAAAAGAAAATCCAGAAATGCAAACACAAAATACCGCTGCCTGCCCGCTTATCCCATGATTTAAATAGCCCATTCAGATGCTTTTTTATATCAACGCGTAGCTCCTTGATAGAATAGTCAAAGCACCTCGGTGAACACTCATCAGCCGGGCTAGAAATTATAAGCCGCGAGCGGGTGATTACAGCCTCCTGCATAGAGGCGTCAATTATTCTATTAGTATAATCTCCATCTATATTCTGATGGACATCGCGCGCTTCTTCATCTCTCAAATGAGAGTCGAGAACTATGGACCCATATAGTCTATAGCAAGTCTTTTGAAACTGGCAGAACCTCCCATTGTTTTTTTGCCTTCTCACTCAAAGGAAGCCACTTTTATGCAAAGAACACAAAAAAATACAATAAAGTGTCCTAAAAATAACATACATTCGTGTAAAGATTAAAGAGTCAGACACCGACTTACGAATATTAATTCATGCATTCTAATGTATGAATTAATAAGTTAATTGCAACATATTTCTCATTATAGGAGTGGTGATGGAAAAAATGCATGTGGAGAATAAATCATCAAATATGACATCAGACCCATTAACTGTACCAGGTGAACAATCACCACCCGATAATGAGTTAAAAAGCAAGCAGGAGGATACACAGGAAGAAGATCAAAGATTATCTACATGGAAAAAATGGCGGCACGCCACCATCGACACATTACCGACCTTCATCGCCATCCACCTGGCTGTCTTTGTAGCCAGTTGCATGGCCATATTATTCACGGTCAAGGATTATTCTTCTCAGGTCTTTCCATTGTACACGATATGGGGAGAATGGAACCGATGGGATACAGGTAATTTCATACGTTTTGCCAATCAGGGCTATATCGAAAAGGTCAATACTGCATTCTTCCCCCTCTATCCATTGTTAATAAAATATGTACAGATCATTACCTTCAATGACGGGCTGCTGGCCGGTCTGCTCATCTCCAGTATAGCCGACCTGGTAATGCTCATTGTGCTGTACCAATTAGTCTACGAGGAAGTGGGTCAGGAGCAGGCGCGCAGGGCTGTGCTCTACATATCGATCTTTCCAACGGCGTTCTTCTACCTGGCAGCGTACAATGAATCCTTATTTTTATGCTTTACCATCATGCTGTTCTACTGCATGCGACATCGGAGATGGTGGTTAGCGGGCATCTGCGGGATCTTCGCTATGCTCAGCCGCTCGGTTGGTATCCTGCTGGTCTTTCCGTTTCTCTATGAATATCTAAGGCAGAGGCACTTTCAGATCCGCAACATCCGCTTTGACATCCTCAGCGTGGCACTCATTCCTGCGGCCCTGATCGCCTATGGCTGCTACTGCTACCTGTATTTTGGCTCTTTCTTCTCATTCGCGACCGCGCAACAGAACTGGTATCGACAACTGGTATTCCCCGGCTATAACCTCTGGCTCGGCTTTCAATTCATGTTGGAACACGGGGGCGGCATCTTGAGTTTTATAACCTTACGCACGCTCACGGACGCGTTACCAGATATCTTCATATTTATAGTGCTGATACTCGCCATCGTTGGGCCATGGCGTTTACGACGCGATCAGATGGTATACGTCGTCTATGGTCTCATCGTGTTCGCCTATGTGCAGATGTATCCTACATTTCGCCCTATGACACCACCGTTGGAAGCATTATCGCGCTATCTCCTTGAAATATTCCCGGCCTTTATAACGCTGGCTATCATCGGCAAAAATCGCCTGGTCAACCAATGTTACCTGCTCGTTTCCGGCTCGCTCTTCTTTTTTCTGCTCACCCAGTTTATTACCGGCCACTGGGTTATATAGAGCACTAGCCAAAAGCCCTATTACGGGTCCCACCTCATCCAAACAACGCTAGAATATGATAAAGTTTAAACAATGCAGAGAATAGCCTGAAGCAAGTATAATAGGTTTACAGGGCTGAGAACGGCCCTGTCCATATGCAGGACAGATATTCTGGTAGAGATGAGCATATATGTTAGAGTTATTGCAGATGTGGGCACTGGTAGAGGTCCTTGGGATCATCTTTCTACCGCTCACCGTCACGGTTTTCCACAATATTCCTGATCGGGGCTGGGCCTGGAGTAAGGCTCTGGCAGTCCTGGTAACCTCCTTCTGTGTCTGGTGGCCCTTGATGGTTATCCAGGCGCTCCCATTCAGCAGGATCTTCATCCTCACGGTAGTGCTGGTGCTGCTGGCATTGAATGTGGTTGGCTTCCTGCGTACGCGCCAGACCATACTCAGGATGGTGCGCTCTAATAGCCTGTATATTATTGCTACTGAAGCGGTCTTCCTGGTTATGGTCTTCCTGCTAGGCTGGTTGCGTTCCTTTGGACCTGATATTCATTCCTACGAGATGTTCATGGATGAAGGCTTTCTCGCCTCCATCATGCGCAGCCAGCATTTTCCGCCACCAGACATGTGGTATGCCGGCTACTCGATCAATTATTACTACTATGCCCACTATATCGTTGGCTTCCTGGCCAAACTGCTGGGGCAACTGCCATCGGTAGCCTTTAACACCGGTATCAGCATGCTCTATGGCCTCACAGCGGTCAGCCTGTTCGGTGTCTCCAGCAACCTGGTCTCCTGGTCGCGCCACCTGCGCCGGCAGCGGCAGATAGTCGTCGACAAGGAGCAGGATGAGCCACAAGAGCAACCGATTCACGCCATCCCTGGCGCCCTCAAAATAGGGATTCCGTTCGGGCTGATTACCGTGATCATGGCCCTGATGTTTGGCAATCTGGCTTCGGCGTTTCAGTGGTTCCACGATCGAGGGAGCGCGAACGGCTATGACTGGTTCAACCCGACGCGTATCATCCCACGCACCATTAATGAATTCCCGGCCTTCAGCTTCCTGCTCTCAGATTTTCACGCCCACGTGCTCTCGCTGGCGTTTACCATTATGGCCATCGGCCTGGCGTTAAACCTGCTGCTGGAGCATGAAGGCAAAGGGATCTTCCTCTTTGGGCGTGGCTGGCGTCTCCCCCTGACACTGGGCGCTACAAGCCTCTCTCTCGGCGGACTCTTTGTGATGAATGGCTGGGATCTGCCAACCTATATGGGGCTGGTCATCGTATGTATCGCGCTACAACAGTGGTTGCTGAATAAGCGCCGCTTCAGCTGGCGGCTCGTCCTCGATGTCGCCGCGCCCTCGCTGGCCCTGGCCGTACTGGCGATCTTGCTATTTGTACCCTTCCATCTCACCTTCATCTCTCCCTCACAGGGCATCGGGATCGCTCCACTGTCGGAACGCACATCTTTACGCAATGAGCTCTTGATCTACACCTTTCTGGCCTTTGTCTTTCTCTCGCTGCTCTTCAGCGATATCATTACACGTACATTTAGACCGGCGCCCACCTCCAATATAGAGGCTACTACAGAGCCAGAGTCTGATGGGTCGGAAACGGCGCCGCAGGAAGCATATCTCTCCTGGCCCTTTATCGGCACAATGACGGGTCTGGGCTTTATCGTCATCGGACTGGCCTGCCAGTTCTTCGATCCCGCCAATGTAACACTCTTCATCGCGCTGGGCATCACGATCACGGCCATCGTCGCCATCATGCAGAAGATAGATGACCGGGCGCACGCCTTTACACTCCTGCTGGGCGCGGTCGCCTTCGCCCTGATCGCGGGCTGTGAAATCTTTTTCCTGCGCGACGTCTTTGTCGATAGCAATCCACGCATGAATAGCGTCTTCAAATTCTACTTTCAGGCCTGGATCCTGCTCTCGATCGCCGGTGGTGCCGGCTTCTACTACATCCTGGAGAATTTCCAGATCAAAGAACGCCTGCAGGGCTCATTGCGCTACGTGGTAACGGGAGGAAAGATTGTCTGGGGCGCCATCCTGCTGGTCCTGGTGCTGACCAGTTCCATCTATCCCATTGTCGCGCCCTACTACCGCTTTGTCCGCTTTGATCCGGCAACACAACAGACCGGGATGTTCCGCACCAACAGTCTGGATGGTCTGAACTACTTGCAGAGGGACCCGGCCTCGGTCGGGGACTACAACGCGATCCGCTGGCTGAACGCCAACATTAGCGGCTCACCGGTCATCGTGGAAGCGGTGGGCGATGACTATACCTACTACGCTCGCGTCTCAGGCTTAACCGGCCTGCCGACCATTATGGGCTGGATCGGGCACGAATACCAGTGGCGCGTCCAATGGTTCAATCGCAATCCGGCCAACGCCGCCGAATTTAATAGCCGCAAAGACGAGGTCACCGAGATTTATACCGATCCCAATCCGCAGAATGTGCTGGCCACGATGGCGCGCTATCATGCGCAGTATCTCTACGTTGGCACGTTAGAACGCAGCACCTATAGCAAGGCCAATCTGAATCGTTTTGGGTCATTTATGCAAGTCGTCTATCACAACCAGGATGTCACTATCTACAAGGTCAAATCTTGAAGTTCGCACATAAAGAAAGCATTTCGCCTCGTGGTGACACGAGGCGAAATGCTTTCTTTAACAGAACTGATTGGCGCCGCTTCCAAAGGCAATCTACACCAACACAACCTGTTCACGGTTTCCCTTCAGAGCGTCTATAACGAGGTATATATAGTATATAGAAAGAGGAACGTTTTTTTACGTGGAGGTTCAGTCAATGGAATCTGACCAACGTACGTCCGGAACACAAGAGTCTATGCCTCTCGAGCGAGGGGCGCACATACAACAGACGAGTGCAGATCTCTTCCTGGCACTGGCTCATAACAGCGCCGATATCTTCTGGCTCATGACGCCCTATGGTGATTTTGACTCTCTGGATTCCTCCAACTGGAAGATTTTTGTCGGTGCACGACAGGAACAACAGCAAAGCTGGCTGGACTGTGTCCATCCTCTAGACAACGACTGTGCGCAATCCGCCTTTACGCAGGCGGTTCAATCCGGGCAAGCGGCTGAGACAGAATGCAGGATGCGTAGAAGTGATAGCAGCTACCGACTGATCCGACTTCATTTTGTTCCTGTCCAGGATAGCAAAGGTCAGCTCTCCCAGATCATTGCTCACGGTAAAGATATTACCGAGCAGCGGCACTATCAGCAGATGAGCGAGGAACAGATGCGCCTGGCTGTAGGTGCCGCCAAGATTGGTCTATGTGATTGGGATACGCGCACCAATCATCTGACGCTTAATGAGCAGTGCAAGATCCTGTTTGGCTTTTCCCCTCGGCATACGGTCAGTTACGAGCAACTGATGGCCGCTATTCATCCCGAAGATCTGGACCAGCGAGATCACGCGATCCAGGAAGCGCTGAGGGAAAAAACAGAATATAGTATCGAGTATCGCCACATCTGTCCCGATCAATCGATCCGCTGGCTCACATTACGAGGGCGCTGGCTGTATGATGAGCAGGGTGTCGCGGTACGCATGATCGCAGCGGTCATGGATATTACCGCCCTCAAAGAAGCTGAGGCGCAGCAACTGGCGACCGCCAGCAAGATGACCTCAATTCTCGAAAGCATCAGCGACGCCTTTTTCACTATTGATAGCGAATGGCGCTACACCTATGTCAATCCTCACGCCGAAAAGCTTCTGGGCAAAAAGCTAGCCGATCTCCTGGGCCAGCCCATCGCGGACGTCACGCCGGCCTTTGCCGATCCTTTCTTTACACGCAAGTTCCGACAAGCGATTACAAAGCAGCAGGCCAATCACTTTGAAGCGTTTTCTCTGCCACAAAAAAAGTGGTTCGAGGTGCACGCCTATCCCACGTCCGAGGGGCTATCGGTCTACTACCAGGACATCACCGAGCGCAAGCGCATCGAGCGAGCCCTGCGTGAAAGCGAGCTCAAGTTCCGTCGCTTCGTAGAATCCAACATCATTGGCGTACTGGTCGCCGACATCTATGGCAACATTTACGAAACGAACCAGGCCTATCGAGACATTACTGGCTATAGCGAGGAAGAGATCCAGCAACGAAATCTGCAATGGACCGCCATGACCACCCAGCAATATCTGCCGCGCCAGGCCCAGGCGATCGAGGAGTTCCTCTCAACCGGCGTCAGTAAGCCGTTTGAGATCGCCATTCTTAATAAGCAGAGGCAGCAGGTTCCAATCATGATGGCTATTGCCCAACTCAAGAGCTCCTCTACCCTGGGCGTAGCCATCGTACTGGATATCAGCGCGCGTAAAGAAGTAGAAAAACAAAAAGATGTCTTCCTGAGTATCGCCAGCCACGAATTGCGCACCCCACTCACTATCCTCAAAGGCTCCCTCCAGCTCATTCAGCGCCGCATGAAACGTATAGCGTCCTCCCCCGATGCCACTCCGGCCGACATCGCAACGATCTGGCAGAAAAATGAGGATGACATGAACAATGCGCTGCGCCAGATCGATGTGCAGGCGCGCCTGGTTAATGATCTGCTCGATGTCTCACGCATCGCGGTGGATAAACTAGAGCTACATCTGAGGCGCTGTAACCTGATCAAAATTATCCAGGAAACTATTGAGGATCTACAGGCCACCACGACCGGGCACGCCTTGCAGATGCTCACTCCGCGGGATACAGAGATCTATGTGCAGGTAGATCCCGATCGCATCGGGCAGGTCATTAACAACTATGTGACCAACGCGATGAAATATTCGGAACCGGGACGCCCTATTCGCGTTGGCCTGGAGCAGAAGGAAAAGCAGGTATCGGTCTGGGTGCAGGACGAAGGGCCGGGGCTCACCGCAGATGCGCAGAAACGCATCTGGCGCCGCTTCTACCAGATCAAAGAGACGTCCACGCTCGCCAATAATCAGCAAGGATTGGGCCTGGGGCTCTACATTTGCCAGACGATCATTCAGCGTCATCATGGAGAGGTCGGCGTAACAAGCACCCCGGGTCATGGCTCAACCTTCTGGTTTACGTTACCGCTGGCACCTCCTCCCAATCCCACATAATAGCAACACGGACGGGCGTCAAGCCCGTCCGTGATTGGCAGCAATCTATACAACAAACTACTCCTCATCCTCCCCGGCCACATTGATACCGCTACGCCGCAGCTCGATCAGAATATCGATAACTCCTTTAGCGCTCTCAATGGCCTCCGACGGGGTCGCGGAATATTCATAAGCAGGATCCGTTTTGATAACGCGCTCATTCCATTTGAAGACACCATCGTACTCATGCTCAGATATTTTTTCGACCCAGATGGTAATCCCCTTGTAGCGCGCAGTCATCTCTTCTCTGTAAGCCATCACAAATTCTCGCTAACCTGGCACCCTATGCACAGCATATCTCATCCTTCATCTTACCGTAGTCTAGTATACAACGATGTCGCTCGTAATCATAACTGTAGCCAGTATTCCAGGATACTTATGTACCTGTTCTTTACATCTACCGCCCGTTCGCGGCGGTCTCTTGATGGCCGCCCTCACTATAGTAAAAGCATCAACCTATGCAGAAATTGCTTTTCAAGCTGCATTTTTCCTTCTCTATATAGAAGGACGTATATATAGCGGCTACATTTATTCAAAAGGAAGGTTCACGCCTTCGGCCCCTGACACTACGCACCTACGGTGCTCAGATAGCCGTGTTTGTGTTAGTGCAACAGGGGCGCATCCGCGCCCCTGTTGCACTAACACAAACACGAGTGCGACCGCGCATGCGGACGCCTGTGCGGGGGCGCTCACGTTCGCCAACACAAACACGAGTGCGGCCGCGCATGCGAGCGCCTGTGCGGGGGCGCTCACGTTCGCCAACACAGAGGAAGAGCCGCTCTTGCGGAAATGGTTGTACTTTGATAGAGTTTCATATGCCTGGGTACGATCTATCTGAGGTAGAGAACCAGCTCATTCTATACAACCTTATATATAAATCAGGAACACTTATGTCATATACACTTTTCATTGATGCTGACGATACGTTGTGGGAGAATAACATCTACTTCGAACAGGCCACCAGCAGTTTTATCCGCTTCTTGAATCATTCTTCGCTCCAGCCGGCGGAGATACAGGCTGTGATTAATGAGGTTGAGTTAAAGACAGGTTATGGCTTCGCCAATTTCACGCGCAGCCTGATCGCCGTATATAAGCAACTGGCGGAACGCGAGGTAAGCGAGGCTGACATAGAGCAGATTCGCGACTTTGGCCAGCAACTATCCAGCCATCCTTTAGAGATCATGCCTGGTGTTGAGGAGACGCTGGTCGATCTGACGCATCGACATCAGCTTATTCTGCTCACCAAGGGGCATGCCGAAGAGCAGCAATTAAAAATTGAGCGCTCCGGCCTGGCGGGCTACTTTGAGCATGCGATTGTCGTGCCCGAGAAGGATCCCGCCGCCTATATTCAACTGGTACAAGAGCTCGAACTACAGACAGCCAGCACCTGGATGGTTGGGAACTCGCCGCGCTCAGATATCAATTCGGCGCGCGCCGCCAATCTCAACACGGTATACATTCCCCATCCACATACCTGGTCGGTGGAGTTCCAGGCCATCGAGACATCTGGTCCTGGTAAACACCTTACCCTGAAAAGCTTCTCGGAGTTGCGTCAGCACTTCTAATAGCCGGTCGCGCCAATGCCACCAGACAAACCAGATCTCATTGGCAAAATGACTATATGCAGTTGACGGGTTTTAAAGATCAACAATGGTTTCGCCAACGTGGAAGACGCGGGCGCACCCATTTCTTTCGAAGAGCGTAACGCTACGCAGGCCCATCACCTTCCAGGTGGCAAGTCCTGCCTCCGCCTCAACCGGCATTCTAACCAGGGCGGTATCCTCATCAATACCCAGGCCACGATGATCCTCGGGTAAAGAGGCCAGGATACGCTTAAATCCGCTGGCCCAGATCTCATTACCCTGCATGCGATCAAAATGTGGAAAAACAGCGATCTTCGGCACAATACCGAGTCCGGGCAGCCATTGGGGGGCCTGGTCGGCGTAGACGTCACGGGGCGAGATCAAGACGGAACCAAGCGCCATGGCTCCGGCGCTACAGCCAGCCAGGATGGCGCCGCGTCGATAGGCGGCCGCGATAACTTCCCAGGCAGTCGTGGCACGCAGACTCTCTAAAATATGGCGCGGATTGCCGCCAGAAAAATAATAGAAATTCGCCCCTTGTAGCAGCGCAACCTGCTCAGGATCGTTGCTGCCCGTATGGTCAATAATGGACGATAAGCGGATATCCTGCACGCCCAGTTGCTTGAAGTGCTCAAAACCCAGAGAGTTCCAATACTGAGGCCGGCCCGGCTCAAGTCCACTGGCCGTCGGCAATAACGCAATGTGTGTCTGCTCAGCTTCTCCGAGGGTAGCGAGTAAGTAGGTATCGGTCTCATTCATCACGGGTAAATATTCGCCAGATCCCAGAAGAGCAACCGTGCCGGGTGCAGATGATAGAGAGTGCTTTTGTACCATGGTTATCCTTATTTTCAAAACAGAATGTGATCAGTAATTATCCATACTATATCATGCTCATCGCGTTTGATGAATGCCAGTCCCTGATAACGCGTGCTGCTTCAGCGGACACGCAATGGAGGGTTACCAGCAATCCATCTTTTGGGGGAGTACAAATAGGGGCTTACACGCTATAGTTATTTTCGTGGACTTATCGTCATTCTTGTGCTTCTAACCGATCCTGATTGAGGAGGATTTCCACATGTCACATCCAGATCAAAAGCCAGATCCTTCCGAATCATCCAATATACCACAGCGAGCAACAGACGCATCTTCAGAACAACCCGTTGAGCAGAACAAGTCCAGGTCGTACACGCCACCCTTTCTAAACGATCCGTCCAGGGGTGGTACAGAGGGTGGGCCAACGCAACCGCCACCATATCGCGGCCCGACTGAACGGCCTGCCGGATACGCACCGCTCGACGCGGAAGCAGATATCTATCGATCCAATGAGGCCCAGGGACAACCGCCAACCAGCAGGCCATCGCCTTACGCGGAACCGACATATCGCTCTTACTATCCGCCCGATTGGCCGCCAACGCCAGGGGCCGGCGCGGGTACCCCTCCCGGCAATGTGCCATCAAGCATGCCGCCGCCCAACGCGCCAGCCACACCACCGCCAGGGCAGTACGCTTACCAGGCACAGGGTACGGCGCCCCAAGGTTTTCCACCTCCTGGAGGCACACCCGGCCAGCGGACCGGCACAAACAACAAAATGAAGTTCATCGCCCTGCCATTGATCGCGCTCCTGATGGGTGCGCTGGGCGGCTGGCTCGCCGCCGGGGCCGCCACCCATTCCGCCAGCGCCGTCTTCCCGGGCGCCAGCCAATCGATTGAGCAGGTCGCCGCCAAATTTCGCACATCGGTAGTACAGATCAACGTCGAGACCCAGGCAGGAGGAGGACTGGGATCGGGCGTCATCATTGATCCACGCGGCTATATCGTCACCAACAATCACGTGGTTAACAACGGCCTCAACTACCAGGTCGTACTCTACGACAATACCAGGCTGCCCGCGAACGTAGTCGGCACCGATCCCAACGATGACCTGGCGGTCGTAAAGATCACTCCGCCCAAACATCTATCGGTAGCAAATATTGGAGACTCGTCGCGCCTGCAGGTGGGACAACCGGTACTGGCCATCGGGAATCCGCTTGGCATTACGCAGACTGTCACGAGTGGCATCGTCAGCGCGCTGGGCCGCAATATTAATGAGGGCCAGAATAACCTCATCATCAACGCCATCCAGACCGACGCCGCCATCAATCCCGGCAACAGTGGCGGAGCCCTGGTAAACATGCAGGGGAACCTGGTTGGCATCCCCACACTCGTGCCCATCGATCCCGAATTTAAAACGCCGGCGTCCGGCGTCGGCTTCGCCATCCCATCTAATCGCGTTAAATTCATCGTACCACAGTTGATTAACTCGGGTCATGTCGTCCAATCTGGACGCGCCGATATAGGGGTCAACGTCGTCAGCGTCGATTCGGACATCGCGGATCAGGCCCAGTTACCGGTGAATCATGGAGCGTTAATCGTCAATGTAAAACCCGATAGCGCCGCCGCCATGGCAGGCTTAAAGCGGGGTGATATCATTGTCGAAGCCAACAATCAATCCATCCAGGATACGGCCACGCTGCAGGATTTCCTGATCAACAAGACTCCAGGTCAGACCGTAACGCTACAGATCTATCGCGACAATCAGCAAATGGCGGTCAAGGTTCAGCTAGGTGAGCAACAGTTTGGCTAGAGCGCCCTGGTAGAAGTCCATGCGGCAGAGCTTCCAAAGTCTAAGGCTGCTATTACAACACGGGATCCATGAAACTTCATCGCAGGACAAAACGTGTTTTTGATAGGAATGACTCACACCTGTGCCATAAACTACACAGGTAGATACAGTTGCATAGAAAGGCAAACAAGATGGGAAAGTTTCTCCGAGGCCTATTTATTGGGACCGCGATAGGCCTGTTGATCGCACCTATGCGTGGTGAAGAGTTGCGTGGCAAGCTCAAGGAGCGCTTCAAACAGTTGCAGGAGAGAGCATCAAATTCAAAGCTCGGACAGAGCTCAACCGGTACGTCTGGCGGTCGCTACACACAACAATCTCAAAGTCAGAGAGACAATGAACCTATTACATTACCGCTCAACACATCTACAACAGGCAGGCAACCATCCTCTCAGCCGGCAACGCACACCAGGCTCTACAAATATGAGAGCACGCCAGAAGAGATGGATTATGAGCCCCTGAATTTGCCAGTTGAAACATTTGAAGAAAGCAAGGCGGGCAATCCAGAACATGAGCGCGCCCCCAAACGAACCGCACCACCTTCGACCAGTACAGAAAATCCCGACAAGAATCTAAGTCATCAAAGCAGACATAACATAAATACCACGACACAGAAGAACCCTGGCAATAGATCACGCCAGCACTAAAAGAGAAGTGCGAGCTCGTCTTATCGACAGCTCATGCGCATGCAGATAGCTAGCATTTAAAGTAGCTATCTGCCTGGCGATACACTATGAGCGATGGATGCTAACGGTAGTATTGTGGATACCGCGCAGGTGAACCAGATTAGCGGGCGAGAGGGGCATACTGTTTTGGTTTACCATCTGGCTGATTGTCTCGATTCGACCCAGATGGTACGCGCTCCTCTCAACCGCGGTCAGCAGGCAGGCGCGCACAGTCGGGCGTTGCCTGCCACGCATCTTCCCCTGTAAAGAGCGCGCCTCTACCAGCAGGCCCATAAAAGAATCGGGCATATTATCTAAAATAGTGTGGACGCTTTTCATCCACTGGCTATAACAACGCGAGAGGGCCAACAATGAACCGATCGGTTTCATCTCAAGCGAGTGATTGAGGAGTGGCTCCCTTCCACCAACAGGGACGAGCACCCACTTTTCAATATCGCGGGCCAGGTCAATAGCGGTTGCCAGCGGGGAACCGATGTCTGAAAAAGGTGGAGAATACTGCAATAGATCGTCTGGCAGTACTTCACAACTAGACAATGTACGCTGTCCGATACTTGCTAACATGCGGGCAATGTGTGCCGCTTCGCTATCATTACGCATATATCAAATCCCTTTCCGGTTGTGGGCCATGCGCGCACGCTGCCAGCATAGGTGCAGGCAGGCGGGCACGCACGTCACATCCTTCACGGCTTTGTATGTTCCATCGTTTACGCAACGAGTATGATTCAACCATTTCTGACTATATATCAACACGCCCTCAGAATAACAAATGTGACACCACAGACAAAAACAAAAGCATCTCCATGGGAAATGTGAGAGCAAAGCACACACTATCGTGATCGCAAGCATCGATCTCAGGTCGTATTCCTGCGGAAACAAAAAAATCCACAATCATGTATGCAATCATGTATAATGAAGCAGAAACGCGTTCCCAGCGATTATTTAGAAAGAAGGAGGCGTGCTTCCTCCCCGTTCCTCTGCGGCAGGAGGTTCCGCACGATTGAAACGCATGAAACTGGTAATCTTTGGAGCCTCAGGAAGAACTGGCAGGGCTCTAGTTGAGCAAGCGCTCGAAGCGGGGCATGATGTCACGGCCGGCGTACGCAATCCGGACAACTTTCCACTACGGCATGAACGCTTGCATGTCGTCAAGGCAGATGTCTTTGACCTGCCTTCGGTAGATGCCGCGATGCAGGGCAAAAACGCGGTCCTATCTACGGTCGGCCCCCGCAAACGAGGATTGCTAGGCGCCTACAAGCCCCAGGGCTTATACTCACAGGGTATCAAAAATATTTTACAGGCGATGCAAAAAAATGGCATTCGCCGCCTGGTCTGCGTTACGGCGGCCGCTGCCGACGATCAATACACCCCGCAGGGATTGTATGGCACCATTCAGATTCCGCTTATCTGGAGAAAAACACATGAAGATATGAAATTGATGCAGCGAGAGATCAGCAAAAGTAATCTGGATTGGGTCGTAGTACGACCAGCGCGCCTATCAGATTATCCACGCACCGATGAATATCGCATTTCGCTGCGTCCAACGTCCAAAGACCAGAGAACGCGCCGCACCGACCTGGCCGCCTTCATGCTCAAAGAATTAACCGATACCCAGTACTTGCGTAAGCTCCCGGTCATCGCTGATTAATTGCAGCCAATTATTTTTTCGATCTTATTCTGGGCGACACCTCATAAGTCCGCGGGGTATCGCCCATTTTCATCTTTTAGCTCTTCAGTTCTGTTTACCCATATTCCTTGTGTAAAAGGCAACAAAAATATTTTCTTTGTTTTATTTTTATTGTATTGTCAGTAAATTTCTAGTATATTAAACATCACTAATTTGCAATATGATAGTCGGTTAATCTTCGATTGTTTCCGCCGTAGGCGGAAACAATCGAAGATTAACAAAATACCAGCGACATTGGTTGGATTTAGCAAGAGAAGGTACTGGCCCATGAACGACAATAGTGATTCGATTATAAACATGCCGCTTGATCACCTGACAAATGCAGCACCTCTTGCTTACTTATCTGCCATTGCTGGCCCCCTAACGGAAGAAGACTTCGCCTCTAGCGTATACGAGAGTCTGTCGCTATTGCAGTGTTATCATAAGCAACTCTACCAGTTGTTTGAATACATTTATTTTGCCGGTCAATACGAACTGGCTATGCCGGAATCTTTGCTGGCGCAATTGAACCCCAGGCTATTCATTGATAGCGCCCTGGCACATAGCGCCAACCAGGGGCTTATCTTTCGTGACAGCAATGTTCCCGGACTCATCCGCACCGTAAGTCCTCGTGTCGCCCATAGCGCTATTTGTTTTTACCAGTCGGATGCGGAGCGGCTACTCGACAGTTGTATTGTGGCCACCAGCATACACAAACGTGAGCAACGCATGTTTCTGCAACGTCTGCTGGAGCATGTGGCACGCGAAACCTCGCTTTCGGCTGTGCACCATATGCTGTCCAAACACGAAGACCGCCTACAAGCATTGATCGAGTCCTGCAGTAACGCCGAATTAATCAACTGGGCACAGCTCTATAGCATGGCAGGGGATAACGACAGAGCCGAACAGGTTACCCAGATGGGTCTGGACAGGATGCCAGAGTCCGAATTAGACTGGGTAGCCGCCATCAAGCAGACGGAGCAGAAAGGCAGCGCGGAGCAAACATCAGAGCTCATAAATAGGGTTGAATGCTGGCTGGAAGCCAATCCGCAAGATACCAATGTACGCCATGCCTACCTGGGCTTTATTGAGCGCCATGGAACGCTGGCCGACATCTCCCATCTGATTCAAGAGATCGCATCCTGGTTAGACGCCAATCCCCAAAACGTCAACGTGCGCCAGATCTACCTGAAATTTATCGAACACTGGGGAACCGCAGAACAGATGGAGGACCTGCTGCGGTCAACCGAGCAATGGTTACAGGAAAATCCCGACGATACGCAGGTTCGTCAGACCTATCTCGGCCTGGTCGAGCGCAACGGCTCACCAGAAACCATCGCGCACGTTATTGAGCAGACCTCCAACTGGCTCTCGCTACACAGAGAAGATACCCATGTGCGTCAGGCCTATCTCACCTTTGTTGAACGCTGCGGCAGCGCCGAACAGATCACCAATCTGATTGAGAGCACAGCCCGCTGGCTCGAACAGCATCCCACCTGCTCCAATATTCGGCAGGCATATTTTAAATTTATAGAGCACTGTGGTGCCCACGAACAGGTCATGGCCCTGCTCGCCAATACCACCGATTGGCTGGCCGCCAATCCCCAGGACTGTTATGTACGCCAGGTTTACTTGAAATCGCTGGAACGCCGTGGCAATAAAGAGCTCATCAGTACCATCCTCAATGTAGAGGAATTTCAGGTTATCATGAATATCCCAGATACCAATGTTCTGCGTACCTATCTGGATCTCATGCGGCACTACGGGACCGAGGAACAGATTGTGGCCGCCATCGAGCTAACCACCAATGCCATGGCTACCCATCCCCACAACCATGCCATCCGCACAACCCATTTAGAACTGATCAGCCATTACGCCCATCCCGAACAGATCGCGCAGGTGATCGATGAAACTGCGACCTGGCTGGAGAACAACGCCCAGGTCAGCGCCATCCGCGCCACATATCTCAAGATAGTCGAGCAGTATGGTACGACCGAACAGGTGCAACGCGCCATTGACACCACCCAGACCTGGCTGCAGATGAACCCACAGAGCGTCAACACGCGCGCCCTGTACCTCAATTTGATAGGACAATGGGGATCGCAAGAAGCAATCACAGACGCACTGAAGCAGACGGCCAGCTGGCTGATCGCCCATCCACAGGATCCCTACGTCCGCAACGCCTATCTTAAACTCCTCTATCGCTATGGAGAACCGGAGACTATTCAGCAGGTAATCGATGCCACAATCAGCTGGCTGGCGATCCATCCCGACGAAACCCGGCTCAGGGCCACCTATCTCAAACTGGTCGAGCGCTACGGAGACACCCAGCAGGTCGACACAGCCATTGTCGCGACGACCACGTTGCCAGCGGTCCACAGCCAGGATTCGGTGGTGCGCATAGCATATATGAGCCTGGTACTGCACCGGGGCAATGCAGGGCATACCACGCTGGCGATCGAGCAAGCTATTAACTGGTTAACGCCCAGGCGCCAGAGCAGCGAAGTCAAAGCGTATCTAGAGCTGGCCGAGCACCATGCCTCCCCGGCGCAGCTCAGAGCTTTGATTAACGCCCTGACAGAATGGCTGGCTGGACACACAAAAAACATGCATATCCTCACCACATATATCAGGTTGCTGGACCATGCCGGTACTCCCACACAGATCGCGGCATTTCTGGCCGCGCTGTCCAACTGGTCTCCACTGCTACAGCAGAGCAGTAACGCCCTGACGCACCTGGTCGAGCTGATCGAGCATGCCGGAAATAGAGAACAGATCCAGGAGCTCATCTCTTTGATGGAAAACTGGCTACAAGACAATACGCCGGATGATAATCTCCTGGTGCACTACCTGAACTTCGTTAGCAAACATGGAGGGAAGAAAACCATTCAAGAGCTGTTGGGTTTTACCGAGCAGCTTTTAACGCTGGCAGACACCAGCGCGTATCTGCTCTCAGCCTACTTGAATCTTATCGGACGCCATGGATCGATAGCCCAGGTTCAGCGCATCCTGAATTTCACCAGCAGCTGGCTCACACTGCATAGCGCCAATCCTTACCTGCTCACCGTGTACCTACAACAGATCAAATACCACGGTACGGACGAACAGATCTATGAAGCGCTATGCTTTACAACCGAATGGCTGACCACCGAGGCGTCCGACGGTTATCTGCTCACCATGTATCTCAGCCTGATCAGGCGCTATAGCTCCCGCGAACAGATATTGAGCGCGCTTGATATAACAACGGCCTGGCTCGATACAAATTGCCTGGACGCCTTTGTGCTGGAAACGTACCTGGACCTGGTAGAATACTGTGGCTCTACGCCGCAGATCCTGCGTGCCCTGAACACCACCACCAATTACCTGCTATCGATGGCAAACGAAAAAGAGATCGCTATCCCGGCTGTCTATTTAAAGCTCCTGAAGTACTACGGAACTGAAAACCAGATACAGATGATGCTCAACTTTACCGTTTCATGGCTGGACGAGCACCAGAATAATATCTTTGTGCGCGCGGCCTACCTACGCCTGCTTGAGCATCATGGAACAACCAGCACTATTGAGCAGCAGATCGTCCGCACCCGCAACTGGCTATCCCGACACAAAGATTGTATCCATGTCTGGACCGCCTATCTGAAGCTCCTCAAACAGCACGGCAGCGAAGAACAACGCAACAACATGCTGCAAGAGTTAACCACGTGGCTTGAGCAACATACAGAACAGCCCCCAGTATGGATAACCTATCTGACCATCATGAAGCAATATGGCAATAGCGAACAGATCGCGCAAGCGCTACAGGCGACCGCGGCCTGGCTCAAACACCATCCAGAACACGAGAGTATCTACTCAAGCTATCTCAACCTGCTAGAACAGCACGGCGAAGTACTACATGAACTCAAGCATTATGAGGCCGCCCTGGACATCTATGCGCAAGCCATCCAGTTCGATCCCAAAAACACGCTTTTCTATTATCACCAGGGCATAACGCTGCGCAAGCTCTATCGCTATGAGGAAGCACTGGCGGTCTTTGAGCATATTATCCGCCTATCACCAACAGATGCCACAGCCTACATCAATAAAGGCAAAATTCTCTATAGCCTGAAGCGATACGAGGAAGCGCTGGAAGCCTACGATCAATCCCTGCGCTTTAATCCAATGCTGGCGCAGACCTATAGTGACCGGGGAACCATACTGCGGCGCCTCGGTCGCCATCAAGAAGCGCTCATGGCTTATGAACGTGCGCAACAACTGGACCCACACGATCCGGTGGCGCGCAGCAAATATGAAGAATTACGCAAACGCACGAGTAAACACAAACTCTAGCAATGGAAAATCACACATGATATTATGGGATCTGTTGCTATAATAGCACTATAGACGAGCTAGCAATGATGATAAGGAGCTTCAAGAGCTGGAGACGAGGATGCAGCCAACACGAAAAATTATACACATAGATATGGATGCATTCTATGCCTCGATCGAGCAACGCGATCATCCCGAGCTGCGCGGCAAACCGGTAGTGGTGGGAGGAGATCCACAGCGCCGAGGGGTCGTGGCCACCTGC
Source organism: Dictyobacter halimunensis (assembly GCF_036245075.1). Taxonomy (NCBI): domain Bacteria; kingdom Bacillati; phylum Chloroflexota; class Ktedonobacteria; order Ktedonobacterales; family Dictyobacteraceae; genus Dictyobacter; species Dictyobacter halimunensis. The sequence continues at coordinate 1,866,945 of NZ_BSRI01000001.1, read as the reverse complement.
TCCTATGAGGCGCGTAAATATGGCATCCATTCCGCCATGTCGGCGCAGAAGGCGTATCAACGCTGTCCCCATGCCATCTTTATACGACCACGCTTCGACATCTACCACGCGGTCTCCAATCAGATCATGCAGATCTTCCGCAGCTACACTGAACTGGTCGAGCCCCTCTCGCTGGATGAAGCGTACCTGGACGTCACCAATAATCGCCAGGGCATTGCCTCGGCCACCGTGGTGGCGCGCGCCATCAAACAGCAGATCTACGCCGAAACACATCTCACCGCCTCAGCCGGCGTCTCGTTCAACAAATTTATTGCCAAGCTCGCCTCCGATTACCGCAAACCCGATGGCCTGACGGTGGTTCCTCCTGAGCATGCCATCGAGTTTCTGGAACAGACGCCGATCGATAAGTTCTTTGGGGTCGGAAAAGTAACGGCCGCCAGGTTACACGAAATGGAGATCGAGACCGGCGCCGACTTGAAACGCCTGACCGAACCAGAACTACAAAGGCTCTTACACAAACAGGGCAGCATCCTCTACCACTACGTACGCGGTGAAGACGAACGTCCCGTTCAGCCGACGCGCATCCGCAAATCGGTCGGCAAAGAAACCACCCTGGTGGACGACATCAGCGATCCCGAACGCGTCATCCAGATCATGCGCCAGATGGCGGAGCAGGTCGAACGCCGTTTGCGGGAACTGGACCTGTATGGAAAGACGGTCGTCCTAAAACTACGCTGGAACAACTTCCAGTTGATGACGCGGCGCATCACCGTTCCCCACGCGCTACAGGACGCAGACACTATGGTCGCGCTCCTCACTCCCATTGTGTATGAACAGTTCAGCAGAGAGCCCAGACGCGTGCGCCTGGTCGGCGTCACAGTCTCTCATCTACTGAGCAGCCATGCCGCCGCACAGGCACCGTACATTGTCCCTCTAACACTGTGGGATGAAACAGCGTGGTTGGCCTGATGTTTCTTTCTGCATTTGTGAGCTATTCGCTCGCATCTTCAGAAGTGTTAGCTATTCACGCCATTTTTACGAGCTCGCGAACACTATAAACAAAACTTATGACTATTACATTAAAGTGAGGAAAAATATCTTCAATTATATTGACATCCTGATATTTTTAGTGTATATTTTTATCAGGTAAAGCAACTAATGGCATATCTTATTTTGTGGCACGTCTGCTATCTCTGTTCAGTGTGGAACGCTGGTATCTGACGCAGAAGCAAATCAGCCATTCAGTTATCTTTTACCACTATCCTTCAGGGATGAGGGAAGCACTTGTATTTACAAGGCCTGGTCATATAGTTGGGCTGCCATAAGTATGTGCTGTAGAGCTTCTGGGAGGAGCATACAGAGCATTGCGGTTCATTCTATTTACCTCGTTACGCTGTATCTGGCCGGGTGAGGAAAACGGCTCACGCGCTCTCCAGAATGCCACACGGATGTAGTAATTCGGGTTGGTGTAGGGGTCTCTTGCGCGGCTACATATACAGGACAAAGATTGTGCATTTCTATGGATGGATAGTGTACAAACTTAGGGATTGTGCATTTCTATGGATGGATGGCGCAATCCTTTTTTGTCTTCTATAAACATTACCTTCCTTTCCAGCTTGCTCTTATGTTAAACTGAGGGCAATTCCTTTTGTGCCATAAGACACGCTTTCAGGGAGGAAATAGTGCAGAAGAGATATAAGATGGTGCCGACCTGGCCGTTAAATATAGTGTGGAACGCTCCACAGCTGGTGCCAATGGACCCTGGCAGGTCATCTGCGATCAATGCGCGACCGATAACACCACACCCTGGACAAACAAGACAGTTCCCAAAGGATCTGCCTGGTGCCGAGTTCAAGGCTATAACCTCGCCGGAGTAGCTGGCCCATATTCCACCAGCTACGCCAGCCAACCAGGCTGATCATCATATCTACAACCCGGCCAGGCGCATCTGCTATCCTGCCTGATGAGTAGATAGCGTTCTGGCGAGATCCAGCTTCATTCCAACGTGTGAGCTGACAAAACCAAGGCGCTCATAGAAGCGGTGCGCATCACCACGGCTGGCGTTGGTCGTCAACTGCACCATGCGACAGTCGGACTGGCGAGCCCGCTCAATCGCCCATTCAAATAGATAGCGGCCGATGCCGTGGCTACGATAGCGCTGATCTACACGGACCGATTCAATCTGGGCGCGGGTCCCACCCTGGAAACTGAGCGACGGGATAAGGGTAAATTGAAGGACGCCAATCACTTCTCCAGCCAGTTCGACCACGATCAGCTCATTATTTGGATCGCGATCAATCTGTTCAAAAGCTGTATAGTACGCCTGGGGCAACGGATCTTGATCGCATTCGCGCTGCCGACCCAGCACGTCGTCGGCCAGCAGATGAACGATAGTGGGCACATCGGCACGCGTGGCGCTGCGAATGGTCAACTGATCGAATTCTATCGTTTTTTGCATAGGCTGTGTCTCCGTTCAATATCTTCATTCTGAAAACACAGCATAACATAGAACAGGAAAAACTCAACGTCTCGCCAGCAATGGCAGGCCCAGCAATTCCGCGCCGGCCCGTGATCGCTCTTCATTGTCGTCGGGTAAGAGAGCCGGACCACTTTTCGCCACCTGCACAATGCTATTAGCGATGTAGAAGCCAGCCCTGGCGATGCCATTTCTTGAGGCCTGGTTGGAGATCTGATGGATAATCCAGAAACGCTGATAGTCCGCCTGAGAGCGCTTGATGACTTCTTGTATCAGGCGTGGATAGAAACCGTGACCACGCCACGGCAACAGCGTCATAAAGTGGTAAAGATAAAGGTTATGAGGGGGAAGACGGAAATGGACGCTGGGGCTACCAAATTCAGCCTCGCGAACAGCGGACCACCCGTAGGCCACCAGATTCTTATCCAGATACGCAAGGTATGGCAGATGCCCCATCTGGAAACGCGCCTCGGCACTTTTCTTGCTGATATTCGACAATCTGGCCACCATAGATACATCGTCCGAGGTCTCTACGTGCCAACCCTGAATCTCGGGGAAGGACGGTACGGGATCATCTTGCCACCACGTCCACAGGTAAGCGGTCTGTTTAACGGCTTGCCCATGTGCTTGATCGCTATACATAGAATATCGCTCCCTTCATTGCCAATCAGCCCGGTGATCCCTCAACTGCTCAGCCATAGTCTCTGACTACATCTCTTTATTCGATAATATAAGTATATGCGATCGGGCCATTACATGGGGACAAAGTTTTATAACCCTACCTGCTGGCACCTGTTTACCTCTGATTTACAGATCAGATCGGCCAGAATTTCACACTCCCGCCAACTCTCCGCGATACTTCCCTCGCATTGCCAGGATGTAAAGCGTGGTCCCAGGTGGTGGGCAACATCGGCCGGGAGTTGCCAGCCTTCCCTTTCAAATGCTTCTCGCCCCACGCACCTGAGGTGCTTAAAAGCCCGCAACGTCAGGGTAGTCTGGCGCAGTGGCTCTGGCTTCTCTTTATCGATACGCCAGAAGCCTTTGATGTGCCGAGGATCTAAGCGCAGAATCCAGCAGAGATCCGCGTAGTCGAGTCCATACAGGTCGGCCACAATGGCATCCAGCATACAGCGCAAGCGCAGACGCTCATGCTGGGTCACTGCCCAGAGCTGACGCCAGTTCTGCTGACCCAGTTCTGGCAGCAGGAATCGCAGCTCCAGCCATTGCGGCGCGCATCCAGGCAGAATCAAATTAAGCCGGGCCGCCATCAGGGGGCAGCAGGTCGCGCATAATCGTTCGGGAGATAGCAGAGGTGTCTCGGCGATAATAAAATAATTCAGATGGACGCCACCCAGGCGACAGCGCAGCAAATAATCATACACAAACGAGTTTAGATTGGCCGCCAGCGCCGCCACGCTGATGATACTGCTGTTCACCGGCTGCAGCACCGGCGTCACATTGCCACAGGGTAAGCCATTCACGATACTGGCATACATCGAACGCGCATTACTGGGAGAACAGACATCCATAAACGCCAGCTTATTGCCCCTGACAGCCGTCGAGCTATCCCGATAGATCTCGGCCGCCATCAGAAATTGAGGTTGCAACTGCTTGTGTGTCCAGGGCAGATCCCGCCACTGCGCGCTCCGTCCTCTACCGCGCACCCAGCCTTTGAGGGCGGGATCAAAGGCGCCGATCATGCGCCCCTCATACAAAGGCAGGGCCATCTTCCCCTCACGATTGATCCAGCGTCCTGATACATCGGGCGCATAGCCGCGCGACTGCCAGTGCGACACCGGAGCAAAAAGATGAGAGTCATTGGTCATATCAAATTCGCGCGCGTAACGCAGTCGCCAGCTCTGCTCATGCTGCGCACCCAACAACACGCTATGTGGATATATCCTCTCCAGGATCTCCAGATCACGCGGGTCTTGAATCTCCAGGATAGACTGCGATGCCGGGCTGAGTGAGAGAATCTGCTGACGCGACATGGATAACAGTTGTGGCTCACGCAGAGCGGTCAATGCCTGCGCCGCCTCTTGATTAAAGGTTAGCGCGACCTGCGTGGTGCGACCGCCCTTCGTTAGCAGAATAGCGGCAAACTTAAAAGAGCTATGGATGGCAAAAATGCGCCGCCGATTCACAAAACCAAACAGCAGCCGCCACTGGCAGCGCTCCAAAAATAATTGCCGGAGCGCGGCCGTCCCCTGATCCGTATAGATAGCGGCGGGCACCAGCATACCCAATTGTCCCTCAGGCCGGAGCAGGTAGTGGGCCAGTTCTAAAAAGAGCTTGTAGTTATTCAGATCAGCGCTGCCCTGGTAACGGAAAGGAGAAGGCATGTCGTGTGCTGGCCGCGCGCGCCGCTCACGCCAGATAGCGTGCAATTGTTCGTTCAGAGGACCAGAAACCAGCTTGAAAGAAGCGCCACCATCAGACATCGAGGAATCCCCAAATGGAGAGGCCACATGCCTGACCCAGTTGGCCATATACTTGAAATGCGCCTGGTATGCCAGCCAGTCCTGTTCAATCTTTTTGTCTCGCGCGAACAGCTGCTGCTGGACCAACAAAGCTTCCTGTTTATTGTAGCTCAAGTAGTGCGGATCATAGCGCTGAAAGAACTCGCGCGAACAGGGCTTTAACGTTTCCCAGGGAGGATTGGACAGCATGGCGCTAAAGCCGCCACCTCCCGATTGAAAGACAGCCGGAAATTCTAGCTCCCAGTGGAAAAAGCCTATTTTTTCGGCCACGGTCGCTACGATCCGCTCTACCGCCGCACTGCTCCGAGCAAAGGTAGCCGGGGTGGGAGCGATATCGAGGTGTTCGGGCGGCCAGAACCAGAGCGCGCACCAGCGATCGTAAAGACGCTTCTGGCCCTCATAGTCTTCCAGGGTACCATCCTCAGGACAGACCGCGCCGACAATCTTCTCCTGATCGTGAAGCAGCATCTGCTGGAGCTCTGGTTTCACAACCTCTCTACGCACCTTTAATCGATCGGCGCCCCATTGACGCGCGCGATAGTGTACACCATGGGTATGGTTCTCGTCCCCTTCCTCGCGCTGCCAGGCCATAACGGGATATTCCTGATACAAGTGAGACCAGGTGCCGACCAGAACATTTCCGGACTTGATCTTGTGGTCGATAAAATGCAAAGGGGTACGATCATCACGCACCTCAAGCCACAGGCTGACGCGGGCCAGCTCAACCGTAAACAGATTGAGGTCGACGCCATACAGGCATTGTTGCGCCACCGATACGGCCGCCCCGGATCGCTGCTGTTCGGGCATCGCGACAGGTGAACAACGATAAAGCCGATAAGCTTTACAGAGAGCATCGGTCATATAGCGTAAGGCGGCCAGTAGAAAAAAACCGGACCCGCAGGCTGGATCGCAGACCTTCACGCTCAAAATCTCTTCTGGCGTCCTCGGAACAAGCATTCCCTGCTTATCACGTCTATACATCAGCGACTCCAGGGTGCGTTCAGTCAATGTCCTCACCAATGTAGGTGGAGTATAGAAGGTACCCGAAGCTTTGCGCGCCCCCTCCCTCTGCTGCAGGTACAGTTGCTGATCATCCCAGCAAAGCTGCCAGTCCAGCAGATGTTGATGCGCCAGGCCGATTGCTTCTACAGGGAAATCTTTGAAGCCACCAGGGGCAGGAGGTACGCTGGAACAGGTGGTTTGTAGGACAACTAGCAACTGTTTGACGCAGGAATCGGAAAAGCACATATCCCACGACTCCAAAACAGCCAGCGCCCGCCGCAGCGCGCGGGTACTATGCCGATCTCCTGGCAAAAAGAGGCGAGTGTAATGGGTAGCAAGGTCACCGGAGCAGGGATCTAAAGGCTGATCACAGAGAAGAAAAAACTGCTTCAGGTGGTTCCAGGCATCATATCGTCCTGGCGGGGCCGGGTAGTGCAATACCTGATCAAGTATGTTGAGACCGCCAGATAGCTGATTCATCATCCCTGAAAGAGGCCGGAGATAGCGCGACCGCATATAGAGAAGTACGACCAACCGCATAATGATAGTGATGCTGGCCTGGTAAAGCGCATCTAGCGTATCACGCAAAGAAAGGGATGTACCATCAACCTCGCGCCCGATCGTCTTAAACAAGTGCTGTTTATCATCCGGGGGAACGCCATCTATAGCTGCTAGCAGTAGCTCTACCGCCGCCCGTACCTGCTCACACCATACACCGGCCTGCTCACCAAACTGGTCCTCCACACACACCGCCATCCCATCACCACCGGCCCGCAGCGGCCTGGCTCACCATCTATTATCAACACAAAGGTATGCAATCAGTATAACGAGGTCGGGCAAAACAGACAAGTTTGCTATGGGAGATCCGCTAGACCAGCGTCGTATACATATGCAGAGAAGATGTGGTATCTCCTTTCAGGGTGCGTAAAGCACAGGAAAAAGAAGAGACCTACTTCTCATCGGTAGCTTTACCTGTCTTCAGATAGACTCACAAGGAAGTGGAAGGATAATGTACTACTCGATCAAACACATTAAAGTTTTTATGAGTATAGCCCTCGTTGCTTTTTTGTCTTTCTACGTTGCCAGTTGCGGAACCATCGGAGAAACGACATCAGCCAAACCTACTCCAACCCCGCGCCAGCCCACCGCGACACCGGTGCCCGCCAATACCCTACTCTATGAATCCAACTGGTCCCTGGGCCTGGACCACTGGCACGCTTCACCGGGTTGGAAAATACTCGGTAAGAATTTACAGACCGAGCCTATGGATAATCTATCGCTGACCATCCCTTACCAACCTAAGGTCTCTAATTACGCGGTTGAAGCGCGGCTGCAGATTGTGCATGTCGCAAGTAATGGTGGTAAGGTGCTCATCAGTGCCGATAGACAACCCAATAAAGATGGATATCGCGCGGGAATTCTTAATCTCCTCCAGACGAACGTTCGCCCAAATGGCAGCCATCCCCAGGTGCAGGCCTATATTGATCCCAGTGGTTCTATGGATCGAGGAAGCTTTGAAACCATGGATTACGAACCGGGTACCCAGTGGCATATATTCCGCGTAGAGGTCTCGGGCTCGCGGGCCAGCCTTTTAATCGACGATAGATCCATCAGCGATGCGCTCAGTATCAAAACCGATACGCTATCAGATGGTCCCATTCGTATCACCGGTAGCAAAGTTATCTTGCGTTTGAGCTCTGTTCGCGTCACAACCCTTTAAATACACAGGAGCGTCCTCCTGCTCGCTTCCAGCATTTCCGCTCCAGAGCTTTTAAATCTTCCTCTTTGGCGCCTACGGCGCCGGGTTAGGAGTGTGGAGTGTGTGTGGTGGGCGGCCGCGGCCGCCCACCACACACACTCCACACTCCCAACGATCTTCTGCACGAAGATGAAAAAGCTCTGTTTCTGCTCTCGCATTACTTGACAATAAGATTTTGTCATGGTACGTTTTGGACAAGTCATCTTACCAATTTTAGTTTTATGACGGATAGGGTATGTGATGTCATCATTCCAGGTTATACCAAAATCCGCGGTAGCGGAAGATATTGTCAGTCATCTGCTGCTGCTGATTCGAGAAAAAAAGTTGCGGCCTGGAGATAAACTGCCTCCTGAACGGGAACTGGCCGCGATGATGCAGGTGAGTCGGCCCTCTCTGCGTGAAGCGTTACGTACGCTATCGATCATGCGGGTTGTTGAGCTGCGCCATGGGTCAGGCACATACATTACAGCGCTCGAGCCATCAGCACTGGTTGAGCATCTTGATTTCGTCTTTTCGCTGGATGACTCCACATATTTACAGCTCTTTCAGACCCGCAAGATTCTGGAGCCTGGTATTTGCGCACTGGCGGCCCGGCACATTACTGAAGAAGAGCTCACCCAACTCGAGGCCTGCGTCGAACGCTCTAAAGTGGGTCCCGACAATCCAGAAGCATATCTCCAGGCCGACCTGGATCTACACGAAATCATCACGCAAGCCGCGCGTAATCCCTTTTAAAGCGCTTCATGGTCAGTATTCGCAGCCTTGGCCGCGCCAGTCGTCAGCGCACATCGACGCTGCCTGGGGTTTTTGCCCAGACCATTCAAGACCACCAGGGGATCATCAACGCCTTGCAGGCTCACGATGCTCAGGCCGCCCATAATGCGATGCTTACCCACCTCGAACATATTGAGCAACGCCTGCTTGAGGAACAACCTTAATCAGGCAGGCATGCTGAACGTTCGTGAATAGCTCTAGTAGTGTTGTCACTATGCACCTGCATAGTTTTAAGGAAAGGATCTTCCATGCGTTTATTAACGTTTCATTCGCCGGCAGGTTTAAAGTTAGGAATCAAAACTGAGCGCGGCATCATTGATGTGGCCGCCGCCAGTACGGAGTTCAATATACAGGGAGTCCCCGCTACTTTTGAGGAGCTTTGCAGTGGGGAAGCTGTTGATCTGCAGGGATTACGCCAGCTGGTTAGCGCTGCCGAAGGCAAAAGTGGCGACTGGCTCCTACCAGAGGACAGCATCCAATATGGTCCCAGCGCCTCACGCTATGGCAAGATCATCTGCGTCGGATTGAACTACCGCCGCCACGCGGCTGAGTCGAAGATGCCCGTACCAGAATCGCCGGTGCTCTTCCCCAAATATGCCAACACACTGGCGGGCTCTGGTGAAGAGATTCCGCTGCCCACTAACGCCACGCAATATGACTATGAAGCGGAGCTGGCGCTGGTCATCGGACGCCGCGCCCACAATGTCTCGGAGCAAGAGTCCCTTAATTACGTATTGGGCTATTGTAACGGACACGACCTGAGCGCGCGCGACCTCCAGTTCCGTACCTCGCAGTGGATGCTTGGCAAGACGGTAGACAAATTCCTGCCCATCGGCCCATACCTGGTTACTCCCGACGAAGTCGGTGATCCACAAAACCTGAGCATTAAGCTCTGGCTCAATGGCGAAGTACGCCAGCAATCCAATACCTCAGACATGATCTTCTCGGTCCCCTATCTCGTGAGCTACCTGAGCCAGTATATTACGCTAGAGCCGGGCGACACGATCGTCACCGGTACACCTGAAGGGGTCATCTCGGGCTATGCCGAACCCCAATGGCTCAAGGCGGGCGACCAGATCGCGATCGAGGTCGGCAACCTGGGTAGATTGACGAACGTCCTACGCTAAAGCCTGTCTTTTCGGATACAGCAGAAACAAATACAGTGAAAGGATAGAGGGATGAGTACAACGCAACAGATGGAAGCGTTGACCTGGCTGGGTCCGCGTATGATGGAGATGCGCGCGACCGGGATACCTGAACCCAAAACGGGCGAGGTATTGATCAAAGTAAGCGCAGCCGGTATCTGCGGCTCAGAGCTGAGCGGCTACCTGGGTGAAAATAGCCTGCGTAAACCCCCATTAGTGATGGGACATGAAGCCGCCGGACGGGTTGTGCAGGTAACGGATGGAACTTTTCACGATGGTAGCCTGGTCAGCATAGATACGCGGGTCACATTCAATCCCTTGATCACCTGCGGACGCTGTGATCGCTGCCGAGCCAATCGACCAAATCTCTGCCGCACCCGCCAGATCATTGGCATCCATCGTCCGGGCGCCTTCGCGGGTTATGTGGCCGTGCCCGCTCAACTCTGCTATCCCTTACCAGATAGCATGTCGACCTCGATCGCCTCCCTGGCCGAGCCACTGGCCTGTTCCGTAAGAGCCGTCTCTATCGCGCATCTCCAGCCGGAGCAGAGCCTCTTCATTCTGGGCGCGGGACCCATTGGACTCTTCTGTCTGGCCGCCGCGAAGGCGCTGGGAATACAGAACATCGTGATCAGCGACATGTCACCATCCCGGTTGGCTATCGCGAGCCGTTGGGGTGCGCAGGCGACCATCAACGCGGGCGAGCAAAACGTGTTGGAAACCATCCAGCAGTTCTTTCCGGGTGGTGTCGACGCAGTCATCGACGCGGTAGGATTGAACAGCACACGCGCGCAGGCGGTCCAGGCTGTGGTTCCCGGTGGGCAGGTCGTCTTTATTGGTCTCCATCACGAATCTTCTCCGCTGGAAGCGAACTACCTGGTCCGACAAGAGGTAACCATCAGCGGAAGCTTTAGCTACACGCCAGCCGATTTTGACCTCTCCTTCGGGTACCTGAAGCAGGGTCTGCTGCAGGCTGAAACAGATTGGCTGGAGGAACGTCCGCTGGCCGCTGGCGCCGACGCATTCGCCGAATTGATCGCCGGCAGTGTGGCGGCCACAAAAATCGTCCTGCGTGTAGAATGAAGCGATACAAAAAAGGATGTATAGGATGAAAATCAGTGCGGTACGTCCGCTTGTTCTTGGTACGCCCTGGCGTAATCTAACCTATGTCGTCGTCGAGACGGATGAAGGGCTGCGTGGTGTGGGAGAGGTGCGCATGGTTAACCATACCGAGTCGCTCCTGGGCTATCTAAATGAAGCGGCCAGGCACCACATACTGGGCTCGGATCCCTTCAGGATCGAGGATCTCACGCAGCGGATGTTCAGACGTGACTTCGCGCGGCCCAGCGAGATCATGATGTCGGCGATCGCCGCCGTTGAGATCGCCTGCTGGGACATCATGGGGCAGGCGCTCAACGTTCCGGTTTACCAATTGCTGGGAGGCGCCGTACGAGAGCGCATCCCGGCTTATGCCAACGGGTGGTATACGGTAGAACGCTCGCCGGAGGAATTCCACGCGGCCGCGAAAAGGGTCGCGGCACGCGGCTATCGCGCGCTGAAGGTTGATCCATTCGGTGCCGGCTTCTATGAGCTGAGTCGTAGTGAGAAACGGCGCGCCATCTCACTCATCGAGGCCATACGCGCGGCCGTTGGTGAAGAGATAGAGATATTTATAGAGATGCACGGACGCTTCAACGCCGCCACCGCGACGGAAATGATGCGGGAACTGGCACACTTTACTCCCGGCTGGTTTGAAGAGCCAGTACCACCCGAAAATCTGGCGGTTCTCAAGAAGGTTAGCGACGCCACCGGTCCACTGGGAATTCCCATCGCCACCGGCGAACGTCTGCATACGCCATACGAGTTCCGCGAACTATTTGAACTACAGGCGGCGGACATCGTCCAGGCGGATATTACGCATACCGGTGGCCTGCTGGCAACCAAAAAGATCGCCGCCTGGGCGGATGCGTATTATATGCTGATCGCGCCACATAATGTATGTGGTCCGGTTGGAACAGCGGCGGCCCTGCACCTGGCAGCCAGTACCACCAACTTCAAAATCCAGGAGCACTTTAACGACTTCGCCGACGCCTGGGTGAAGGACGTAGTCACCGGTATGCCCGAAGTTGATCCAGCTGATGGTAGCTTCCCGTTACCCTCGGGACCAGGACTGGGCATCAAGCTGAACGAAGACTTCATCGCCACACATCCACATAAAGATGTCTTCTTTGATCTCTTCAAGCAGGATTGGCAGTATCGGCAGGCTGAACGACCAGCTGCCCAATAATTAGATCAGATGCAGCATCCACAAGGGCGAAACATCTCTTGTGAATGCTGCGTTGATAATCATCTTTGTCCGTCTACACTGCATATCGCGCCTCATTTCCATCGCATCCAGAACTGTTCTCTTACATTTCCACTGAAATTAACACACTTGCAGGGAGGGCACTTATGCAACAGAATATCGATGATGGTGCTCTAGACATTGAGCAACCAGGAGTGCTTCAGCGTTACTTACAGACCCATGGACGTATAGAGCCCGGAGAAGAACCAATTATTCAGGTACTGGCCGGAGGAATCTCGAATCGTACCGTACTGGTGCAGCGCGCCAACGGAGAGAGTTGGGTCATCAAGCAGGCGCTGGCAAAGCTGCGCGTAGCCACGGACTGGTTTAGCAGTCCCGAGCGTATCCATCGCGAGGCGCTCGGCATCCGTTGGCTCTCACAACTGGCACCCTCAGGTACGATTACCCCCTTTGTGTTTGAGGACCATACCCAGCATTTGCTAGCGATGCAGGCTGTGCCTCAGCCACACGCCAACTGGAAAATGCTGCTGCTAGGAGGACAGTTACAGGATCAACACATCGTGCAATTTGGTGAATTGCTGGGCAATATCCATCGTCATGCCTACGAACAACAAGAGGAGATCGCCCGTGTATTCGACGATACCTCATTTTTTGAATCACTGCGCATTGAACCATATTATCTCTATACCGCCACGCAGGTTCCAGAGGCCAACGCCTTTATCGAGGGACTGGTTCAGGAGACCCGCGCCAACCATTTAACGCTGGTACATGGCGACTACAGCCCCAAAAACATTCTGGTACATGACAACAAACTTATTTTATTGGATCACGAAGTCATCCACTTTGGCGATCCCGCCTTCGATCTCGGTTTTTCACTCACTCATCTCTTAAGCAAAGCACATCACCTAACCGTTCAAAGAGAGGATTTTGCGCGGGCCGCCAACATGTACTGGCAAAACTATAAGAAGTCACTTGGCGATGTACCCTGGTCGCAGCCGTTGGAAGCACGGGCGGTTCGTCATACACTGGCCTGCATGCTGGCCCGGGTCGCTGGCCGCTCCACGCTAGAATATTTCTCTCCCCAGCAGCGCCTACGGCAGCGCCAGGTCATCTTAAGCCTCATAGCTGACCAGCCGGCCACTATCAACGCACTTATCGAGCAATTTATAGAGAGGATCAATCAGTATGACGACAACGATCAAACAGCTTAGCGCCTGGGAAATTCTGGATAGCCGGGGGCGTCCAACGGTCAAGGCCCGGTGTACATTAGATAGCGGAGCAACCGGCACCGTCTCCGTCCCATCGGGAGCCTCAACGGGAGCGGCCGAGGCGCATGAATTGCGCGATAATGATCCCGCCCGCTATCGGGGTCTGGGATGCCGTAAGGCAGTCGCGAATATCAATGGAGAGATACATAAAGCGCTAAGTGGACGTCCATTGGTCGGTCAGCAAGAACTGGACACCATGTTAATTGAACTGGATGGCACACCGAATAAATCTCGTCTAGGAGCCAATGCCATCCTGGCCGTCTCCCTGGCTTTCGCGCGCGCAGTAGCTATGGAGCAACAACGTCCACTCTATCATCACTTCGCCGATATCCAGGAACTTTCTTTGCGTACGCTGCCACGACCCACCATTAACCTTTTTAGCGGAGGCAAACATGCCGGTGGACAGGTAGACATCCAGGATGTACTGCTGGTACCATCGGCGGCGCAAACGATGGATGAGGCACTGGCCGTAACCTTCGCTGTCTATCAATCCGCCGCCGAGCTAACCTATAAAAAATATGGTACTCGTAGCCTGACGGCGGACGAAGGTGGCCTGGCTCCTCCCTTTCCCAACACTGAGACAATGCTGGCCGATGCCGTCGAAGCGATAGAGATGGCCGGATATACAGCGGGAAAAGATGTCGCGCTGGCGATCGATGTGGCATCCAGCCACTTTTTTCAGCAGGGACAATATCATCTCGACGGGCAACAATTATCGAGCGCAGCCATGATCGAGCGCCTGACTGACTGGTCATCGCGCTATCCCCTGGTCAGCATTGAAGATGGATTGGCCGAGGATGACTGGGATAACTGGTCAGAGCTGCATAATCGTCTTGCCGCACAAACCCTCATACTGGGCGACGACTTCCTGTGTACCAATCCTACGCGCATCCAACGCGCCATCGCCAATCAAGCCGCCAACGCCTTGCTCTTGAAAGTCAACCAGATCGGCACACTCAGCGAAGCTGCGCGCTCTTATCAGTTAGCGCATTCAGCTGGCTGGCGTGTCACCATCAGCGCACGCAGCGGCGAGACTGAGGACAACTGGTTGGCTGATCTCGCGGTTGGCTGGTCCGGCGACCAGATCAAGATAGGTTCAATTACCCATGGTGAGCGTCTGGCAAAGTATAATCGGTTATTAGAAATCGAAAACGAGACACACTTGCCCCTGGTAGCATGGCCAGAGCTGTCCTGAATAATCCGTATCCGCTGCGCATATGCCCACAATTCTCAATCAAGTCGCTCAATGATCAGTATCCGCGACTTGATTGAGAACATCACTCCCTAATTGATCAACCTGCGCATATAATTCTTCCGCCGCAACAATGGATGCCTGTAACTGTTCGCTAGTGGTACCAACCTTACCAAGTAAAACTGTAATGCATTCTATAAAATTGTCTGGTTTAATAGCGAAAGTAGCGACATCTGCCGCTAATCTCTTTTCACTCAAATAGTAGACTTTATTGAGAGCATACAACACCTGTACCAGACAATGCATAGCCCGCGCCAATCCGCCAGCAACCATATAGACTTCCCCGCGCCTCGCTGGCTTATACATGTTTTCCAGTGTAAAACGCGCGCTCCAGAGAAAATTCTTAATAATCGCTTTTTGGAGCTGTGAAGGATAAGGAGTAACCCTGGCCTTTAAGGGCTCAATGATGTGCTCTGGATCATACAGCGGCTTACATATGGCCGTTTCAGTACAATACATAAAATTATGAAAGCCATAGGCAGGCTGCTGCCAGTAATCAGAAACGACCTTGCCATGCAGACAATCATCAATGGCAGCCACCACAAAATTGAGATCGCGGTAAAGAAAATCGACACGCTGCCCCTGGATAGTTAACCAGGCACCTCCATTCACCCAGGTACCCCAGCCACCTAATGCGGTCACAGTAGGATCTGGAAAATCGTTCAGCTCCTGCGCCACAGCGCGCACCTCCTCAACATCCAAAAGTTGATCAGATCCATAGTACAGACCGATATCGATATCAGAATCAGGCCGCTGTGTATTGCTCGCGTAAGAACCTCCCAATACAATAGCCTTTACACTTTTAATATGATTAACACGCTCAACTATAATATTAATCAAAGCTTCCGCCTGCATAGCCATAACCCCTTTCATACTGATACGAATATAAACTCTTACTCTATTTCTGATAAAGGCATAAAGAAAACGAAAAGATCTTCATTCATCATGATAAATATAAAATAATCGCACGGTAAAATGTATATAAGAAATTATTTTACGTACACGTGTACGTGTACGTCTACGTAAGTTATATCATCGTCTAGTTAATCATCAGAGACTCCAGATCGAGCGCCGTCAGCCCTACATCAAAATTCACCACTATGCTTGAGCTAAAATGGATTCAGAGAATCAAGAAAGGGCTTTAAGCGGATAAAAGGTATACTTTTATATCTCCATAGCCTAAAGGCCGCTGAAGAGCCTTAGAATTACAAATAGCGGCATTTCCAAGAGTCACGGCTCCCCCGTTTCATGCCTCTATCGAATTTATGCAAAATCGCAGCGAAAACGTGTACGTCTACGTGTACGTCTACGTGTACGTCTACGTGTACGTCTACGTGTACGTCTACGTGTACGTCTACGTGTACGTCTACGTGTACGTCTACGTGTACGTCTACGTGTACGTCTACGTGTACGTCTACGTGTACGTCTACGTGTACGTCTACGTGTACGTCTACGTGTACGTCTACGTGTACGTCTACGTGTACGTGTACGTGTACGTGTACGTGTACGTCTACGTGTACGTCTACGTGTACGTCTACGTGTACGTCTACGTCTACGTGTACGTCTACGTGTACGTCTACGTGTACGTCTACGTCTACGTGTACGTCTACGTGTACGTCTACGTGTACGTGTACGTCTACGTGTACGTCTACGTCTACGTCTACGTCTACGTGTACGTCTACGTGTACGTCTACGTGTACGTCTACGTGTACGTCTACGTGTACGTCTACGTGTACGTGTACGTGTACGTGTACGTGTACGTCTACGTGTACGTCTACGTGTACGTCTACGTGTACGTCTACGTCTACGTGTACGTCTACGTGTACGTCTACGTGTACGTCTACGTCTACGTGTACGTCTACGTGTACGTCTACGTGTACGTCTACGTCTACGTCTACGTCTACGTGTACGTCTACGTCTACGTGTACGTCTACGTGTACGTCTACGTGTACGTCTACGTGTACGTGTACGTGTACGTCTACGTGTACGTCTACGTGTACGTCTACGTGTACGTGTACGTGTACGTGTACGTGTACGTGTACGTGTACGTGTACGTGTACGTGTACGTCTACGTTTACGTGTACGTGTACGTCTACGTTTACGTGTACGTCTACGTGTACATAGAAACGCTCCCTACCCTACTTGATAAATTTAAAATTAATTATTTTATAGGCGATGCACAACAGCGGCTATATCAGTAGTTACTTATCTGAGTCTAAATTCTATATCATCAATACAATTCATATAGTTTTTGGCGGAGTTTTTTTACGCTCTGAGAACCGTTCTTCATTATCAAAGAGCGACGGATAATAAAGAATGGCTGGCTCGCAAAAAGAGCCAGCCATTCTTTATTATCCGTCGCTAACGGGCTTCATATTTTTTAAGCAAGGCAGTGACAGCTTCGTTGATCAGGGCTGTTTTTGGCAATTCTCGCTGGGAGGCCAGAGCTTCAAAGCGCTGCTTCAACTGCTTATCCATCCAGAGGGTAATGCGTTCATGGGTCGTCTCAAAGGGTTGTTGTGGATTACGGCGACGACGGGCTGCCGCGCGGCTATCCTCTGTAAAGGTTGTTGGATCATAGTTCGCGAAGGCTTCTTCCAGTGCATAGTCCTCTGAAGAGAGATTGATTGGCTCAGCCAGGGATCGGCTCCTCACATCGGGTATGGTGTCTTCATTCGGAGCTGATTGGTTTGAACGAGCCTGTGTTTCCTCTCGGGGAGACTGAGACCTGGTTGCCGAGTTACGGCGTGCAGAGCCCGACGAGGATTCTACCGCGGAAGGAGCGTTTTCAGCATTTTTTTCATTAGCACGCATCTGCCTGGTAGTTGCGGCAGGCAATTGAGCATCCTCTATCTGAGCCGATTCGGGCTGTGCTTCCAAGCGCTTTGCTGAAGGCTCGCTTATGAGTTTTTCTTCTGTGTCCTCAACAACCGCGGACTGAGAGGACTGCGCAGACTTGCCGTCTGCGTTCGGACTTGGACGAAGTAAGGGATTAATAAACTTTTTAGTTTCCTTCGGCACGCTGGAGTACCTCCTTCACCAGTTTTGAATAGGCTATTGCTCCCGTACTGGTGGGGGCATAATCGAAAAGACAAGCGATCTGGTTGTGGGCTTCCTCTACTTTAATATTACGAGGAATTACTGTATCAAACACCATGTTCCCAAAGTGTTCGCGCACGGCACTCAGGACATCGGCGCTCAAACGTGTATGGTCATCTAAATTAGCCACTACACCAAAAATTGGCAATGAAACATCCAGATTTTCGCGAAGCTCTTGCATAGTAGTTTCGAGAATGCTAATACCAATCAAAGCATACGTCGTTAAAGCGATAGGAATTATGACATCGGTGCAAGCAATAAATGAATTTACTGTCAATACGCCCAGATTGGGCGGAGTGTCAATCAAGACATAATCAAAGTCATCTTTTACCTGATTGAGGGCACGGGCAAGTTTGCGCTCACGGCCAGGTGCGGAAGCCATCAACAGATCGGCGGCACTCAAATTAATCGAGCCAGGAGCAACAAATAATCTTTTCTGTCCAACAGACTCCACAATAATATCAGCCATGCGAGCACCTTGCGTTAAGACATCAAACAGGGTCTGCTCTTGATCCAGGCTGCCTAAAAGGCTATATGTACTATTGCTCTGAGCATCTGTATCAATCACCAGCACACGCTTGCCAGCACGCGCCAGGCCATGCCCAAGATTAACAGTTGTTGTCGTCTTGTAGGGTAGGAACCCGCCGCCTTGCTGTATCGCTACAGCAGGTTTGCGTGAACCCCCCTCCGAACCGGACGTACACCTTTCAATGTATCCGGCTCTCCAGCCATTCCTAGTTCTCATTTTTCCCCTTAACAGTGTTCTTGATACTGTGAGCATTGGTGCCTGCGTGGATAGCATCGTGGCATGGTTTGCATACCACGAGGGTTTTCCGGTTCAGGCTGCTCATTGCCAGCACCCAGTTGGGTATATGGCTTCCCCGTTTCGCGTATTTCTGCTTGATGTCTTTGAGTTTTCTGACGTGATGGACCTCAAATTCGGTCAGATCTGCTGATTCATGCTCACAGAGCTCGCACTTTCCGGCATTCATCCTATCCAGAATTTGATGCCTCTGAGGGATGACTGTTTCAATGATGCCATTGGCGTTTCTTCCCTCGTGTGGTTTGTCCTTCTTCTTGAGCGGTTCATTGAAATAGGTCATGGTCTTTAGACCTTCTTTGGTTTCATAGATGACGCCAAAGATTTTCCTGGTGCCGGTTCCTTGTTTCACCTTCGCGCTCACGCCATACTTGTCTAAGACTTTCTTTATCGAGCATTTTTCCTTACGGGCGACTGTCTTTAACAGACTGTAGTAGTGGTAATACCTGAACTTGCTCATTTTCGTGCTTACGTCTGTTGCAAGGCTGTAGTACTCGTAGAGCCCCCGTATCTCCGCATTGTATTGCTGGAGGAGGTCGAGTGCTGGAACGTTGATTCGGGCGTTGTGATGGACTGCTTTTCCATTCGCCACAAATGGCTTAAGCTTTTCTCTTACTACATCGCCTGGTACGAGCAGTTGTATGGCCCCATTGGCAGTTCGCTTTTTTCGGCCTCTGGCGTCCGTTGTGATAGCCGTATTTTCCAGGGACTTGGCTATCTCGTATCCTAGAAAGCGCACTTTTTGGTCAGATACGTTCGTGATCAGTGTTTTCTCCATGCTTAACTCCAACTGGAGTTCCTGCTGGAGAAATGCACCAATTTCCTTCCGTATCTGTTCCGCTAAGCTCTTACTCCCATTGATCATAACCACAAAATCGTCTGCGTACCTCATGTAGTTGACTCTGATATACTCTCGGTCGAGTGGGTCTATGGATGGCATGGTTCGCATTTGTCTGAGCAGTGCCTGGGCGTGTACGTAGTCTCCGTTTTTTCTGGCGTAGTACCGTTGCATGTTCAGCTCCTGGTAGGGCTGATACTTTTTACGGATTCTCTTTGCTGTTGTATACTGCTCACAGATTTTTTTCATGAACAGATCCAACTCATGCAAGTAGATGTTGGCCAGTATTGGACTCACGATTCCTCCCTGCGGAGTTCCTGTGAGTGTATTGTGAACCTGCTTAAATTCCATGTATCCCGCTTTGAGAAAACGCTCAATCAGGTTGAGCAATCTTCCATCACTGATTTTTCGAGAGAGAAGTGTTAAGAGTATCTTGTGATTGATGTCGTCAAAGAACCCCTTAATATCTCCCTCAATGGCCCAATTCGTTCCTTTACAGGTTGTTTTGATCTGCATCAGTGCTGTATGACAGCTTCGGTTGGGTCGAAACCCATGGGAAGTGTCTTGAAACACTGGTTCGTAGATCGCTTGCAACAGGAGCCGGATGACTTCTTGCACGAGCTTGTCCTCGAATGAAGGTATTCCCAGCGGCCTCTGACCACCATTCTTTTTAGGAATGTATGTTCGTCTGACCGGTTTTGGATAGTAGGTTTCCTGCCTGAGTAAAGAAATGAGCTTCTCTACCCTGGCTTTGTTGAAACCATCGATCGTACTATCGTCTATCCCCTGGGTCATATTTCCTTCCCTGGCATAGATGTTGCTATATGCCAGCTGGTAAAAATCCGAATTGAACAAGTTTCTGTACAGCCTGTCAAAAACAAACTCACTGTTTTCGGTTGATTTTCGACCTAGCATTGACAGAACCACTTCGGCTTCTTGCATTGCGCATACCTCCGCGTGCTATCAATTGAATGACCTGCTTCCCTTCGCCATGTAATGGTTATTACCCATCTCGGACTACTATGGAAGCTCCGTCACCATATCGAGTTTTCAGGAGCTACCTCCATAGCCAGAAAGTCCTGGCATCCCGACGTAGGTGATCTCCGTTTAGCTCTCTCTTTGTCTCTTCAAGTGGTTTAGGCTCCCGTTCATTCCTTTAACGTACTTTCTGGTACGCTGAGAGGATGTTGGAGAGTACAGGTGTCGTCACAAATAGCTCCTGTAAACTCCTCTGTGCGCGTTATCAATCAGCGTTCGCGCACCCCGGCTGGTTAGGGCCAAGGAACTGGGTTTAAAGCAATCCAGCTTTAGC
The DNA here is from genome assembly GCF_036245075.1 of Dictyobacter halimunensis. NCBI lineage: Bacteria > Bacillati > Chloroflexota > Ktedonobacteria > Ktedonobacterales > Dictyobacteraceae > Dictyobacter > Dictyobacter halimunensis. The sequence continues at coordinate 1,846,415 of NZ_BSRI01000001.1, read as the reverse complement.
CATGCCACTTCTTGATCTTGCATCACCGCCTGTAGGCTGACTTCCAGGCTCGACGCGTTACGAGCATGCTGTGTTCCCTTGTGACGTTTCCATCTCCGGTAAGCTCGTCGATCACACGGGTTCTCTCCACCCGTGACCCCCTTGGGGGCAATACAAAGAGCGCCTTACGGACGCACCGTCACTCCACCTTTGTTATTGCAGAGTGCAAATATTCTTGTCATGCTTCTTCGTTTATTCCTTTCAAATAACGTGATCTATCCATTTCGATCGCGATTAAAGACCTGCTTCAATATCTAAAGGCACCACCGGTTATCTGGCCCCTCCTACTACCGCTCATACGGAGACAAACCGTTCCTTATATATATAGGGACATCTTTTCTCCATGCAAGCATCCACATATGTCCCGGTCGCCTTTTCATTGACTCCACCCCGGCTCATAGTCATCCTTTATATATAAGGAACGGTTTGTCTCTTAAAAGGTCCGTAATTATTCCTCTTTTGCCGATTCGTGGCACACGTATACGTAGATGTACACGTATACGTATACGTACACGTCCTACAATAAAAACGCATAGCCACGAGCATTGTAACATATATTAGTGAGCTAATAAAAGGCTTTTTCAGGCGTTAAAGGGAGATTTTTTAGTTGTTTTGAGCTCAAATAACGTGTACGTGTACGTAGACGTACACATCTACGTACACGTACACGTACACGTTATCTATATGTTATGTTGATGACGTGCAACACCCTTTGGCCAACCTCTTTTTCGACGCCCAACAGCTGCAGCGACGGCCGACTGGGGAATAAGTCGAATACCAGAGCCAGGTACGCCTTTGATACGTTTGCTGAAGAGCAGCTGCGCGATCTCTTCCAGCGACGCCAGACGAGAAGGTAAAGTTTCGTCTTCAATCATCGCATGGATACGGCTGGTTTTTATACCTAGCAGTTGAGCAGCCTCTTGAACGACACACATATCATTGAGCGTTTCTGGTTGATCAGATCCTGAGAATCCAGCCATGTAAATACCCTTCTAGAATTGCTTTTTCTGGCAATAAAATGGACCAAGGTCCATTTTATTGCCAGAAAAATTGTACACGAAAAGGGACGATAAAGCGAGAGTTGTTATAGCCGTTTAATCTACCATTTTGCAATAGCGTAGTTGCTTAACGGATAGGATAATCACTTTAACCTATCTTATTTGGCCCTGAGAGGCTCAAGAAATAGCCTCAGGTACTTTTTAGCAGTCATTACTAGTCTTCTTATCCTGATGGTCGCTAATCAGCCTCACAGCGAACCTTGTATTACAAGTTGGCACAGAAACCGATGGTAGAAGACCGCAGGGCACAAAAAGCAGGCAACAAAGAGCTATCAGAGCTCCATGGGATAAAAAAGTCGCTCAGAGAAGATCAAAACTTTTCACGGCTATGGTAAACCTTTTCGCGCAATCTCTTTCCGCTGTTGAGGACTGACTTCATTTCTACCATCAACTTCTCATACGTCATGCTTGAATAAATTTCAACGATACGTGATATCTCTTCATTGGCACTCTGACCGCTATAATATTTGCAGCGAGACGTGAAATAGGCACCTGGATTTTGTAGTGAGTCATAACCAGGTTCATGCATCGACAAAACAGTTTCGATAAAAGCCGTTGTAATATTTTCAGGACTGTATTTCTTCAAGAGAGCCCTATTTATTTTGCAAATCTTCTCGCTCTCATTATTGTCAAATAAGCGTGCTAAAAACCTGGCTGCGCTATTACGTAACGTAACGTTATTATATATATTACTAAATAATATATATATATTACCGTTACGTATTACGTTATAGAATTCATCTCCATAAGCTTTCAGGTCTATCTCGGCGTTCAAACGGGAGACTTTTTTAGGTTCTTGCTCGAAAAAGTCTCCCGTCCGGGTAGACTTTTCAATTTGTGGCTCGTTGGCGGTAGACTCACTGCTGTGATTATCTGCATTGATGGTAGACTCAGCGTCGCAGTTATCTGAAAAAGTCTCCTGAGTGGTAGACTTTTCATTCTCATAGTCTACTTCTTGCTCGGCCTCCAGGTCTACCAATGTTTTCTGGGGGTCTACTTTGAGCTGCAACCAGTCTACCTTACGATCATCGCGATGAGTAGGCGGCTGATACCAGTCGTCCGGATACTCATCACGTGAGAAGCGCTTTTTTGTCGTTACAGATTGAGAAGCAGGAGCAGGGTAGACTTTTTCGGATTGTGTTACTGGTGGATGATACTCGCGTCCTGTGCACTGGAAGACATATATACAGGCTGCTGTGCTATCTACCTCATAGACTACAGACTGTTTTTTTATAATACTGACCTCTACAGACTGCCAGACATTGCGCACTGTACGCGTAAGTAGTCCTGTATTATGCAAACGAACATAGTAAGCATATATCTGCTCATAGACGTCTTCAAAAAACTGTTTCGGTAGACCCATTTGTTCCCAGTCTACCGTTTGATCATTGAGTAAATCACCATAGACAGAAAGGAGCTCTGACATCGAGTCTACCCTTAAAGGTTGTAAGGTAGACTCATTTTGCGGTTCCAGGTAGACTTTTTGCTCTGATGAGGAATACTTTTCAAGGTCGGTAGACTTTTCAGATGGACTTATTTTATTTTCTGGTGAAAGTCTACCTTCCGGGTAGACTTTTTGCTGCAAATTGGTAGACCTGGTAGACTCTGACTGAGTATATCCCTGATATTTTGTGTGTCCTACATTCTGAGAAAGGTAGACTTTTGAGTTTTTTGAGCTCTGAGGGTGGTAGACTTCTGAGTCCTTTGGGCTCTGGGAGTGGTAGACTCCTGACTTTGATTGTGTGGTCATGGTGGACGTGAGTGATTGTTTAGCCTCATCGGCCAGTTTGGGAAACAACATTTTTCCCAGTACTTCGTTGACCATACGAAATAGAACGTGTTGCCCCTTTGCGCGGTCTATGCCCTCTGACTCCATAATGTCTAACATAGGATCATAGAATTTTTGTTGCAGCTGTGGATCGCATTCTGAGAACGCCTGAGCCTCGTCTGAGGGCATAGGTGACGTAGATAGCAGATTATGCCTTAGAAGGCGTCCCTTGACGTTCCTGGCGAATTGTTGAACCTTTGGGCGGCTCTTGCTGATTAACTTATCAAGCCTTTGTAAATTTTTAGGTGATTGGTATGAACCCATATGGACAACGATTTTGAGCTCTTTGCCGTCTTTAACCCTGCTTAGCAGATTTACAGCATCGAACAGTGACACATATTTGTGAGTTGTGTCGTATCCCCATTTGATGGTCTTGGCCAGTGCGCGTAGCGTACGTGCGTTGATGACCGCAACATATTCTCCGAATCTTCCTATCCCTGGCAACGTCGCCTGTTTGATTGTCGCGTGTTGTAATAACCGAGCAAGAAATTCTAATCCACCGCTTGGGAAGAGGGTGGAGATAACCTTTAGCGTGGATGGATCTACTCGCTCGTAGTTTGTAAATTGGGCAGCATCAGTAGACAGCACTTGCTCAGGCTGGTTCATCGCCTGGCTATGCATGTTTTGAAATTCTATCGTACTTTGCTGCATATACGTTGCCGCTTCCTCACTAAAAAATTTTGGTGGCATAACATTGGAATATTCGTTTGCAATACCCCCCATCTTTCCTACACCTTCCACATATTTTTTTATTTATTGGCTTTTATCGCTTGCTTGCCTGATGAGCAAGAAACCGCTATAAAAATATTGGTTTCCCCCCATGGGGTACAGAGACTAAATTTCTTTGTAAACCTATTGTGTATTCGCTCTGGTGCACGCACTTCAAGTCGTGATGTACATAGTACCTTGCGAAATCGCATTTTACTAGTGGCAGTGTCTTTTAGTAATTACTTATTACTCTGATGGTTTTACGCTCAAAAATGCACCTAACAATGGTGGGGTTTTCACCTAACCCCGGTGGGGTTTTCACCTAACCCTGGTGGGGATGACGTTTTTGAGCACAGTACTTCTGGTATAAACGTCGATCGTTAGTGTATTAGCTGCCTGGCTTTACTGTTTGCCTGAACAGGATCGCTTCTTTTATCGCCCTCTTTGCGTTCCCAACTACACATGTTGATCCTTATGGCCCAAATGTTAAAATCGATATTTATCGATTTTATGGCCTCCAATGTTATACAAATTATTTAGCCTCCTCTTTGACCATTTATCACATTAGGTAGAATTTGCGCCGAACCCTGGTGGGGGTATGTCAAAGTATTGCTAGTCTAGATGCACCAGACCTCGGTGGGGGTATTTTTCTGTTTGCACAACGAAAATGCACCGAACCCTGGTGGGGGTATCTATCGCTGATGACGAGAAAAATGCACCGAACCCTGGTGGGGGTATTTATCAGCGGGACTAACCAAAATGCACCGAACCCTGGTGGGGGTAAGTAGTGATATATCTGACCAAAATGCACCGGACCCTGGTGGGGATATTTATCACGGTCGCAATGAAAATGCACCGGACCCTGGTGGGGGTATGTTACTTATCCATTGGGATTTGTAAGGTGGTTTTTTCTCTTGTCTGAGACCAAAATGCACCAAACCCTGGTGGGGATATCATGTGAAGATATTTTAGCCTTTCCCTACTTATATATATGTACGTGTTGAACAATGTTGTTTTTCAATTTTGATATGCCCATAGCTAAAGGTAGGAATATCCGTATTTTATGAATGAGGTCTTTTCAAAAATGCTCCATACTCCGGTGGGGTTGATTTATGAATATACATTTAATGAGTTCTTATATATAGGTATATGCTGTTTGACGCGGGTTTTATATTTTTGCTGGCAAATATAAAATTGGAATTTTGCTGACGTGAAAAAATGCACCGGACCCTGGTGGGGGTAAATGATAGTGCGGCCAGCTAAAATGCGCCGAACCATGGTGGGGGTAATGGCCAATAGGCTTTTCAAAAATGCACCGGGCCCTGGTGGGGGTAATGAGGCTTTGATAACTGAAAAATGCACCGGACCCTGGTGGGGATAAATACTGTTGTGCCAGAGGAAAATGCACCGGACCCTGGTGGGGATAAGTGGTAGTACGGCGAACTAAAATGCACCGAACTCTGGTGGGGATATGCCAGATTTCACCACCAGAAATGCACCGGACCCTGGTGGGGGTACGGTTCCATTCTCAGATACTGTTTGGGTAACTTTCGGCAGATCTTTTTTCTGTATTTACATATATTTGCACCAGACCCTGGTGGGGATAAGATGACTGCAGAATACAAAATGCACCATGCCATGGTGGGGTTCTGCTGGCTTTACTATAAAAAATGCGCCACACCCTGGTGGGGTGTAGCGCTGCTAGTCGGGATATCGGCCCTTATTGAGCTCAATATGATACTCATGAGATGGGGGATATTCCCTGACCAATTAATGCTGTTGTGTTTGCTCGCGCTCACGTGTGCGTGCTTTATTGCGTAAGCGTTTGCGCAAGTTATTATTCATCGCCTGATATTCCTGAATCAGTTTGAGGGGTGGCAAGATTTCCCAACGCGAAGCCAACCAATCCTTGCTCCAACGTGTCTGATTTCTGTCAACCTCGGTCAGGCACTGTTGCTTGCCAATAATGCCCATCTTTTCCAGTTTTTCCAGCGATGCCTCGATACGTGGCACGAAACGCGAGGTCATATGCCGTTCATCTACCTCGATCATGCTGGCTGCCAGGAGCTCTGACATCATAAGCGGGGTGCTAAAATCACCCTGTTTGGCTTGTTCACGCCAGCGCTCGGTGAGATAGAGGGCCATACGCAGCGCATAACGATCATTCTGAGGATTGAGCTTGAAGATTTGGGTATCAACCTCTGCCAGGTAGTAGTTTTGATGTTGCTCATAAGTGCTGATCCAGTCTCCGGGCGATACCAGGAAGCCAACGATGATCCTTTCATTGAGCAGCGTCTTGCGGCTGACAACCGAATAGCGCATGTAGGTCCCATCCACCTGAATCGAGACCGATTTGCCTTTGACGGTGATCGTGCAGTTCCCCCGTACATTACAGGAGGCCAGGAGCGCCAGATCCTGGAGGACGCGCTGCTTTTGTTCGGTGCGGTATCCATCTGTATAGCGCTTGTTGGTGCCAGGATGGGCGACCCTGCTATGCTTCTGTACGCCCTGCCATTGCAGAATCTCTTCTAACAGGATTGCTACGCTCCCATTTTTGGAGACACGATCGTTGTGGCGGCGGATATTCCACAATCCCAGGACGATGCGTGCTGTCAGCACCGTGCTTTCGCTTAGTTGACGAATCTGCTTGAGGGCCTGGGGGATCTCCAACGGACGCTCAGGTGTGCCTAGATAGACCTCAAGTGTATTAGAAGCCAGATACGATATCTCCCCATCTCCAGGCTTCCACATGCTTTTTGGGCCAGTGATGCTTCGCGTACCGCCTGATCTGGTCGATAGTTGGTAACTTTAATATTTTCGGGAATATACGGGGTGACGTTCTCAAAGAGCGTGTTCTCACTCTCGATCTCCACGCCATCCAGGATACGAGCGATGTACTCTGTCGCCTCTTCCTCGGTCATATAATCAGTGATACCTGCAAGGGTCTGATCAAGGAGGGTCGAGAGTTCGCTATCGCTTTCGATTTCTTCCGTAATGAATGCTTCATTGTCTTCAGTTGGAACGAGATTGAGTTCCTGCTGTTGATGTTTTTCCATCAGAATCCCCTTCAGGATGCTTGCTGTAGAATGACACACATTTTTATATGCCTGCGAAAGCGGTTGGTCATATTAGTATTGTACCGGGTGACTTCGCGTTTCTTTATGTGCCCCTTTGATAATAGCGGGTAGATGATCGATACAAATTGCTATTATCTTTTTGCCTATATTGGTGCTTTATGGGTAAGGGTAGCATATTGCATGCGCCTTGTGAAGTGGTTGAATCTTTTTTATGAGAGCTTATCAGGAGAATATGAGTTTCAGAAAAGTGAGCACCGCCTGCCAGGACTGCTCTGTCGCATAGGCATTGCCTGCCGGCGTCCCTCCATAGGCGTTTCCACGCGCCTGATCAATAGTTGTTGGCATGTATGGATAGCCAATTTTGTGGCCGGCATCAGCATAGCTGATATGCTGATGGAGATAGGGATATTGATATTTAGTGAGTCGTTCATCGATCATCTCCCCGAAGAGCGTTGATGGCCACATCTGATCATCCTGTCCCGAAAGGATTAAGATGGGCCCTCGGATCTTTTCAACCGCGATTGTGGCCGGTAGGAGATATGGCTGGTTTTGCAGACTCTCCATGTACGCGCGCCGAAAGGCTACGGGTAATCCAGCCTGGCGCTGCTTCGTAATGTATTCCTGAAAGGCTGCAGTGGGACGGTAGGGTAGGAAAGGCAACTGCTTCCCCCGGTAAGTCCAGGAGGAGCGCTCTCTGCTGTCCTCTGCGGTGGCTCCTAATCCTTGATGGACGAATGCGCTGGGCGCATACGCAATGACGGCCTTGACCTCGGGATACGTAGCCGCTACGAGCAGAGCCGCCTCCGCGCCTTTGGATAATCCTAAGAGCACTATCTGGGTCGGTTGAACCGATGATCGGCTACGTAGCCAGTCAATGGCTCTTTTAAAATATTCTAATGGAATCTCCTGCAGGCTGATTGGTAATGGCGAGACACCAAAGTAGGTTAGGGTGAGCGCGTTATATCCATGGGCCGCTAGCAAGGCCGCCTCTTGATCTTTGCTGACCCCGCTGGAGCCGCTGAGCAGGATGATACCTGGATATGGACCTCCAACTTCAGGCGCATACAGCGTTCCAATGAATCCCTCTCCTTCAACTCGCTCTCTCCTGACGCCCTGTCCCAGGAACATACGCTTATGTCTTATTTCGTCGCTGGTATAGCCTGCTATTTCTGCCTTGAAATAAATATATAAAGGCTCTACATCCTTTTTGGCAAACAGCGTGAGATCCTGTTTATCGTTGCTGGGATACATAGACCAGATAAGTCCCATCGGATCCCTCTGCTGATAGGTACCTCTGAGTGGACGTTGGTTGGCTAGTTGGACTATTCCTTGTGCGTTGGCTTGAAAGGTGGCTGTTGAGCGCCAGAGCATGCCGCTGTCGTCTCGCGTGCTGGCTGTAACGGTTACTTCCTGGTACGGAGCCAGCCTGCTGAGTTGGATATCTATTTTCTGATCGGCTTGAGCCTGTAGCGGTTCTACCCGCATCTCTATATGTTGGTTGGGGTCTGGATTTTTCATACAGGGAATTACCTTTTCCAATAGAGTGTATCATGCAGAAGATGAATTACCTGATAAGTCCTACTTCAGTTATGGATGCTATCGTAAGCCGTAGTAGGAGGTAGATGTTTCCATGGTGTGTTGGTGCGGCAGGAGCGCAGATGCGCTCCTGCCGCACCAACACAAAAACCAGCGCGGACGCGCGTGCGGGGGCTATCCCGTGTCCACCAAGGTAACGAGAGCAAGACGCATTCTTTATAGCCTATATATGATTTACACCCTTCATGAAGATATTATCCTGAGCAGGTATAGTAAATTATTGATACGATTGTTGAACCTAGAACAAGTGTTGTTGGCGAAAAGACAGTTTTGCGACATTTTTGTCACATTCTTGTGACACTGCTATGACATGCTTATTTTATCATTGTTTATGTGATGGTTTCTAATGAATATCGATCAACTGTGTGCATAAGCGAGGTAGGTGGAACATTTTATGAAGCAAAATATTATGCAGAAAGACGATACAATAAAATCGGCAGCGCCTCCTTCTTACCAATCTTCGGCTGTGCAGGAAGGTACTGCGCTCTCTATATCATATAGTCGTAAGTCTTACTTATCTATCAGTTCAAATATCTTTTCAACCCTGCTTTTGCGTGCTGCCAGTCGTCTCAGCTTTGTATTGCTTGGTTTTTACCTGGGCGAGCATTTTTCTTCGGCCACGCTGGTTGCCCTGGTGTTGGAGGCATTCTATATTAGCGAGCTGATATTAGCCCCGATTGCCGGAAGCCTATCTGATCGTTTGGGGAGAAAGCCATTTTTGATCCTGGCTCCTGTGATGGGAGCTTTCGCGGCTTTCTGCCTCTTGTTGGCTGCCTGCTTTTTCCCTCGACCGGACGCTGCGCATATAGATATGCATCTGGTATTGCTACTGCTGTTTATCCTGTGTGGGCGGCTATTAGAAGGCGCTATGACCGCCCTGAATGCGCCGGCCTGCCTGGGATACATTACTGATATGACTGTGGGCTCTGACCGCTTACGTGCCCGTGTAATGACGGCTTTTGAGGTTGCCACAGTGGGTGGTCTGGCCCTGGCAATTCCATGTGGTGGTCAGCTCAGCAAGTGGTTTGGTTACTGGGGATTTCTGGTTGTGATTGGTCTACATGTGCTGAACTTGCTGATCGTTCTCTTCGGCATAGAAGAGAGCCATTATCGATCCCGGCTATCCAGGCGCCATGGCTCGCTTGTGGAGAGCTTGAAGTTGTTGCGCAATAAATATATCTTTACCTTTTTGCCTGCCTGGTTATCTATTAATACACTGGTCGGAGCCTGGATTACGTTGATCATCATTATGCTGACCTATCCCAATCCGGCCGCCGATCTTCGCCATCCGCACCAGCTCTTGTATGGTGGTTTTGGGAAAGATAGTGCCACGCTGGCTCTGGGAGGCTTCGCGCTATTCTTCCTGGTTGGTATGGGGATCTGGATGTTAATTTTACCTCGTATGCGTCGCACGACCGTCATGATTATTGGTCTGATTGGCCTGAGCCTGTGTGTGATTGCGCTCACCATCATTAATGGCCTGGGTGAAAATATGTCCACTTTGACGGGAAGCTCATGGACCATCCTATGGACCCTGTTGCCGCTCGTTGTCTTTGGCGTTGTATTGCTCAGTGGCTTTACACCCGCCTCCTTGACACAGATGGCGTCAATTTCAGAGCGTATGCCAGGGAAACGGGGAGCGGTTATGGGGTTGTATTCAGTGGTTCTTGGCCTGGGACAATTTATTGGTGCTTCGATTGGTGGGTTGATGGTAGACCTGGCTGGTTTCTACGGCTTGATGGGTTTTTCCGTGGTGCTGGGCATACTTTCTTTGATCAGTGTGCTCTATATGCGTGTGCACCGTCATGACATAGCTTGACCGCGTGTGGCATTCCGCTCTCATAGTACTGATTGGCTGTTTTATCCGTGTTGAATAGCCTGCTTGTTGAAAAACGGTGGTTCAGCAGTATAATTAGAGCTAGTGCACCATTTACCTTTTAGTGTGTTGTTGCCCGAATAGCCAGGAGGAGTTTCACAAATTTTGGCAATATGATGCGGCCTTAAAACGGCTTCTGCTACGCATTATTTTGTCCATTTGGAATGTGAAAATTCTGGAAGTGAGTCTCGTTGCGGTTGTGAACCGTTACAACAAGAGAAGCGCATGATTGCCTCTTAACATCAGGCTCATGCAGACCAGAAATCTCAAGATTATTAGTGAGGAGATATAGCTCATGGCAGATATCGCATATTGCGTTAAGTGTAAAGAAAAACGCGACATGAAAGAGGCCCACCAGATTACGATGAAGAATGGTAAACCTGCCTTGCAGGGTACGTGCGCAGTCTGCGGTACCAAGCTGACTCGCATCCTTTCTAGCCAGAAAGCGTAAGGCTTATCAGACTTTACAGTCCCATTGCTCTTTACGAGTGTGGGACTTATTTTTTTAGTGTTGCGCGATGATGACGTACATGAAAAAGGAAGAGGCCCGCCACCTTTCAATTGATTGAAAGGTGGCGGGCCTCTTCCTTTTGTCGCTCGGCTAGTTTATTTTGAGCATCTGCTTGTGGCTGGTGGTTGTAGTACCTTCAGCCGATACCTGAGTAGTATTGGTGATTGTCTGCTGTTGTGTTTGTGTCTGGTTAGACGGATTGGCTGGGATCTGCAAGCTCTGAGTCTGCACTGTTGTGTTTGTAGGAACCTGCTGATTCTGTACCTGCATCGCCTGGGTCGTCGAGGACTGCTGCTGGCTCTGTGGCTGTGGATTCTGAGCTGTGGGCGTCGGCTGACCCTGTGGCGTAGGAGTCTGTTGCGTCGGCGGTACCGGTGTGGGTTGAACCTGTGGCGTGGGCGTCGGCTGACCCTGTGGTACAGGAGTCTGTTGCGTCGGCGGTACCGGTGTGGGTTGATTCTGTCCAGGTGGTGTCTGATTGCCACCACAGTTAATGTTTACCTGGTTGGTAGCTTTATCAAACGATACCTGGCAGGTCTGGTTATTGATGGTTGTGGTACCTGTGCAGCCGTTGATAACGGTGCCATTGACCGAGCAATTTGGCGCCGCGGCATTTCCACCATTGTTGCCGCCGTTGCCGCCACCATTATTGCCATTACCAAGGTTGAAAGTCGCATCGGTAACGATGCCATTACCATCCGTGGTCAGTTGAATCGGGCTTTGCTTATTTAGCAGCTTGGTGCAATTTAGACCTTGATCACCAAAGGCCTGGTTGAAGCGCTGGGCCAGGAAGGTGAACAGTGAGTTGGCGGCAGCTGGATCTGGCGAGGCTCGATTCTTGGTGAACTGGGCATCTAACTGGATGCGTGCTGGCGCGATGTTAAGGTAGTTTTGACAATAGGTTGTAGTACTGCCGTTATCTGCCCGGTTAATGGGATTCTGATCGACACCAAGGCGGTACTGATTGGTTTTATTCTGATCGCGGTTGCCGTTATTGAGTGTCATTGGATCTCCCAATGGAACAACAGCCATGGGGGTTGGAGGATGAGCCGCCGCCTGTAATTCATTGAGTGGCAGCGATGGCTCCATTTTGCCATTATCGGCCAGGTCAGGCGCCATCCATGGCTGGCAGTTGAGCGCGCCATCCAGCGCAACATCTAGCAGGCGGTTGTCGCTGGCGTTGGTCTGAGCCTGGGCGTTCTGCAGCGCTGCCGCGTTGGCGGCCGTATTCTGAGCAATGCCATTGTTGGTGACGAGATAGGTCGTGGTGACATTGTCGCTCTGGTCCATGTCGATGACACTGAAATCGCGAAGCGTAGGGCATGTCATACCATCAGCGGCCATGCCCAGGGCTGGCACCTTGAGCTGACCACGGCGAATGGCGAAGTTGGCTACGGCGAAGAATTCCTTCGCATTACAGTAGGCGAACTGACCGAAGATGGAGTTGTCGGCTCCGTTGGTACAGCGTCCCATCGCCAGGCTACGGTTGTTGTTTTGCAGTGTCAGATTGTCGCCGTTAAAGCCAAACCAGAGGCCAACGACTGCGTGGGCAGGCAGTGTCGGTGCGGTTGGCTTAACTGCAGGTTGCGTCCCTTTATCGACCACAAGTGGATTGTACAGGGAGATCTGGCCGGTTGCCGGATCAATGATCGCGCCCTGGACAAAGGCCGCCTGCCCAACGTTGGCTTCATTGCAGGGGCCCGCGTTGGGATCGGTCGCAACCAGTTGATATGGCGTGGCCAATCCTTGAGCACTTAGAGGATTGGGTGGCACAATCAGTGAACAGTTTGCGTTGGCATCCGCCGCATGAGAGTTGATGCGTGGGACGACAAAGATGATACCCGCGACGATGATCACGAGCAAGGGCACGCTAATGCCAATGAGCATCAGTGGCGAGAAACGTTTCTGATGTTTGCGCTTGAGTAAGGTATCGGGACCCACACTACGCTTTGGCTTGGTTGGTGTTTGCACGGTTTTGAACCTCGTTTTTAAATTGTAAGAATCCTGGTTTTTTGACGTCCGCTTCCCTGACTTGATCGGGTTAGGTATAGACAACCGTTTGTTCGCTTGTATAGCTGAATTACTTCCTGTCAGCCTGCCTCAGAAAATATTGTACAGGTGAGCCGACTGTCATGATCTCTCTTCAGCTAGCTTATCTCCCTCATCGCTGGCTCTTGTTTATCGAGATGTTTCTCTCTGTACACTCTCTCGTTTTGCATGCCGGGATCCTCTTTCTTCCACTGCAACAGGTGAGCGAGTAAATATATTTATATGTTCGCATGCTTTGAAACAGTTTGGACTGTGCTGATGCCTTTTGATGAGGCTCTGTTTAGGATAGTAGCACGTTTCATAAGGGATTGGCGTACTATGGTAAAGAATTGATATAAAAGTACCAGTTTTGGTTAAGATATCTTAACCATACTTAACTGGCGCTAGATAATTGGTACTAATAAGTTGAGGATTTACATTTTTTTTTGAGGTTACAGGTTTTAGTTGATCTTGCTGCGGTACAAGTTATTCAGGCTTAAATGTGAAGGGCGATCGAAATTGGCGTTTGCTTTGAACTATCTGTGGGGAAGCATCTGCTGGCGCCATGGTGATGGGGCCAACGGTTAGCCCTTTGGCCTGAGCGACCCTGGCGGACCAGGCTAATTCTTCGGCGAAGCGTTTGACGCTTGGAAAGCGCCTGGCTGGCTCTTTTTCCAGGCTACGGAAGATGACCTGTTCGACATTAGGAGGACAGTTTAGTCCACGTTCTTTGAAGGCTGGAGGCTTTACAAACAGATGCTGGTGGGTCACCTCGTAAAAAGATCCGTTAAATGGCCAGTCTCCACTGAGCCACTCGTAGATCATGATGCCCAGCGCGTATTGATCGCTGTTCCTACACGGCTTGCCCTGAAGCTGTTCGGGGGCCGCGTATGGGGCGGTTCCCTCAAATTCGCGCAAAGATACATGAATCGGGCTCAGGCTGTGTGATACGATGGTTGTTCCGAAGTCGCTGAGCATAATGCCAGCGTTTTTGTCTAAGAGAAGGTTGTGGGGCTTGATATCGCGGTGGACAAACCCTAAATCATGGATATACTGAATGGCGACACTGATCTGCTGAACATAGCTGATCACGGTCGCTAAATCGATCTGCGTTCCACGTGGGTGGCGCTGGCGCAGGCTTCCATGTGGAATGTAGCGCATGGCTATGAAGGCGACATTATCTTCTACACCAAAGTCAAGGATAGGGACGATGTTTGGGTGGTTAAGATGTGTTAACGTGCCAGTTTGCGTCAGGAACCTTTCCGCGCTTTCGCCCTTCCAATCCCCATAAAGCAATTTTAAGGCCACCCGCGTTTGATCGTTCATATTTTCGGCAAGGTAAACCTCTGATAGGTCACTTTTACCTAACAGTTGCTGTATATGGTAGTGGCTAATATATTGATATGTATACTGACATTCGTTCATGAAATACGAAATTTCACTGGAGGCTACAAAAGATATTGCGATTGTACTTGCTGTTCAGAATACTTGTCAACTGACAAAGGACAACTCTCCTATGGAACTGAACTTTCTTCTGCTCCTTGACATTTTATGACTGAATAGTTAAAATGTTGACTGAGAAGTCATAAATTAAAACAGATAGTCACGAAAACGATCAGATTTGGCCGATTAAGCAAGGAGGCAGCCGTATGAAGGTGCCGGAGCATCGATCGCTCAAGGAAAAGCAACGCCTTGAACGTGAAGAACTTATCCTGCAGGTTGCGCAAGATGTTGTATTGGAGAAGGGGTACCGCGATACCTCTATGGATGAGATTGCGGCGCGCGTTGGCATTGCTAAGGGAACGCTCTATCTGCATTTTGCCAGAAAAGAGGATCTGATGCTGGCGTTTTTTGAACGGGAAATGCAGAAGATTCTCCAGACCATTGAGCAACTGCCTGTTACCGCAGAGATGAGTGCTCGGGCAAAGCTAGAGGCTATTGTCAATATTATGCATAAGGACGCTTCTGGCAAGCGGGCCAATCTCCTCTTTATCCTTTTTAATAGCGAGGATTTTAAAATTACGTTGCAGCAGAAATCCCTGGATACCTTGCGGCGCATCTCTGATAAAGTCAGGGCGTACCTGGAGGAGGGGAAGGCGCGTGGCGAGTTTGATCCCAACATTCCTACCGATATCTTACTCAATAGCTTTTTCAGCGTGCTGTCTCCACGCGCCCATCGCCGGCTGTTTCTGGAGGAGGGGTATACGCGTCAAGAGGTACTCTCTTGCGTGCAAAAAATCTTTTTTCGTGGGATCGCGAAGCAGCCTTCCTAGCCAAGAGCGTATGCTATGTTGATACCAATCGTATATACGGCGCACGATTGGTATCAACAAGAATGGCGTTATGGCTTCTGGGAATGCGCTGTTCTGGTTGTGATGAACGCATTCTCTTTTTGAACTTCCACGGATGCGTCGCTGATAGCTGTTGTTTGACGGTGTGCTGGCGCGACGCGCTCGGCCGGTTGCCGTTCCTTTGTTGGTTCGCCTATAATCGTTGTGGACCGTTTCAGCTCTTTCTGGCTGCTATACCACGTGCGCGTCTTTAAGAGGGTCCGGTACATCTGGTAGATGGCAGGGTTGTAAGGTAGATCATGGGTTTCTATGGCGCGCATTGGATAGCCGCCGAAGCCGCTTTTGAAAACGTAGACTCCCCACATGGGCTGACCTGCTTCTAACTGATCGGGAATGCCGCGAAAGTTATAGTACCAGCAGCCCTGTTGCCTGGCCCATTGAAAGGCGTTCCATTGCAGTAAATGGTTGGGCATGCATTCTCTCTGCTCGTTGCTGGAGGCTCCATACATGTACCAGCACCAGCGCCCATGCGCGATGAGCAGGGCCGCGCCCAGGGCTTTTCCTTCGTGCTCTGCGATCAATAGCCTGGCTCGTTCCCCATAGAGTGCCAGCAGCCTTGCGTAAAAATCTTTACCATAGATAAAGAAATTATCGCGCTCACTGGTTGTGCGCAAGAGCTGGTAAAAGGTATCCAGATCTGCCTGTCCCTGTCCGTCGCGAACCTGGACTCCCCTGCGGCCGGCCAGTCGAATACAATAGCGCCAGGTTTTTCTCATGCCGGCCAGCAGTTCTGACTCCTCGGGACGGATGTCGAGTACCCATTCATGTCTGAGATGGCGCGCCTCTGGATTGGTACAGAAGCCAGCCTTTTTCAGTGCATCCTGCCATGCCTGGTCCTGTTCCGGGATGCCAGGCTCTATCTTGAGCATAAATGCGTGGCGCTTCTTCGCCTCGGCCTCAACACATGCCAGTAAGATATCCATGGCAGGTCCGGTCGGATCATCGATCAGGGGACCACGCGGCGCATAGAAGTAGGGGAATGGCAGGATTGAGATGCGCACGATGAGGATTAA
This sequence comes from Dictyobacter halimunensis, assembly GCF_036245075.1. Classification (NCBI taxonomy): domain Bacteria; kingdom Bacillati; phylum Chloroflexota; class Ktedonobacteria; order Ktedonobacterales; family Dictyobacteraceae; genus Dictyobacter; species Dictyobacter halimunensis. Next base: position 1,830,330 of record NZ_BSRI01000001.1, on the reverse strand, counting down.
TATGGCGGCGCATAACTGTCCCTCGGCGTTGATGACTCCTATCGGGAGTGCTTGCCTGTTGTGCGTTGACAGCAGCTCTCCCCATTCATACGTCTGGGTGATATTACATCCACTGGATGATGCGATAAAGTCGTTCCATTGTTGGCGATCGGTAATAATCTCTGCTTTCATATATCCTCAAAAAGCTTCTGGTTTTCAGCGGTTGACGCGCGGCTCTTTGATGAAAGAAATTTTTCATCGATGGGTATCGTGAGCAACAGCAAAAGGTTCCTATGAATCTATTTTTGTTATTGCTACAATTTTGATTTTGCGAGAGCACACGCTGTATCCATTATAAAAATGCGGGGAGCTTTTGAAGAATATAGAGATATATATAGCTATTATATCCTAATAGATAGCTTAAACATCGATAATTGTGTATTTTGTGCATCTATGATTGCCCTGGTTCAAAAAGTTACCGGGTCGTATCGCGATACGTGATACGACCCGGTAACTTTTTTGAACCGGTCAGATAAAGCTTGCTGGCAGAGGTTATTGTTGATTGCCGTATTGCTGGAGCCAGCTGGAAATGAGCATATAGGCCAGACTGGAAGGCGGTGGAAGTTCAGGCAGTGTATCGGGACTAAACCAGTGCACGTCGTCGAGCTCGTTGTCCTGAGGATGAACGGTCCCACTTTTATAGCGTGCCATGAAACCGATCATTAACTGGCTGGGAAATGGCCATGGCTGGCTGCATCTATATTCCAGGTCTTCGATTTCAATGCCCGCCTCCTCTTTCACTTCCCGGCGAACGCATTCTTCGAGCGTCTCGCCTGGCTCAACAAAGCCCGCGATGAGTCCGTAGCGTTTTCCCCAACCGGTTTTGTGGGCCATGAGAACGCGCTTGCCATCGTGGATCAAGATGATGATGGCCGGAACCACGGCGGGGTAGCCGGTATAGTGGCCCTTCACGCAGCTTCTGCCCCACCCTCCTTCAACCGGCTCCATGGGCGAGCCACAGACCGGACAGTAGCGGCTGGTCTGGTACCAGTTGATGAGCTGGGATGCATAGGTGGCGATGTTGTATTCGCTGCCCGGCATCAGGTTATAGAGCTCGCGTAAGCCAACGGCCTTCCACTTACCTGGTAGCGATGCCTCGGGATCGAGCGCGCTGGCCAGGCACGGCTGGCCCCTGTAACGTCCGATGTACAGTATTTCTTCGTGTTTTATATTATCCAGCAGTGTCTGATCCGCTTGCAATATGGCCGCATCCTGATCCTCGGTTTTCAGCATGAGCTTCTGGCCTTGAAAGGGGAACCAGAGCACCTGCCCCTCTGGTATCGGTTGCGTTGGATAGACGCGCTCAAATTCGTTGTTGGTATTGTCCACGATACTCTCGATATTTGCCATGATATACCCCTGTTGCCTTCTTCTGGAATAGAAATGAATCTGGTAGAGATGCTATTCGTTAGGGAGTAACATTTATTAGACTGAGTTTATAGTATCACAAGTTGATGCCCTTTTTTATTTGCTCTTTTTCAGGTACAATGCATAAAAAACGGTACTGTATTTTATTGAGGAGCAATACTCTCAAAAAAGGTGCTTGAAGATGCAATCTCTGTCTCTTGATGCGTTGCCCGACCTCCCTCAATGCGCAACGATTGTACAGGTGGCCTCTATGCTCTGGGAACGAGATGATGTGCTTGCTCTCTGGATTGGAGGGAGTCTGGCGAGTGGCGCTGGTGATGTCATGAGCGATGTCGATTTCCGTGTCGCTGTCTCCCCTTCTGATCTGGATAACTGGCGTCAGCCCGCATTTGAGCAATTGTTTACGCAGATTGCTGTGCTGGGTCACTCTTTTATTCAGTTTGGGGATGATGCGTTCCTTCATCATCTCGTCTTTTCAAATGGCGAGATCTTTGATTTCTTTGTCCAGAGTACCGAGAGGCTTCCCACGGCGGAACCCTTGCTGGTGTTGGGGTGCCGCGCTCAACCGCTTCAGCTCAAGTTAGCTGAGCAGAATCGATTGACCGTCCGGAAACCCTTGCCTGTGGTAGCGGCTGCGGTGGAACAATTATTGGTAGATTTCTGGATTAGCACCCATAAGCATCGCAAAGTCCTTTTTCGCGATCTCTCTCTTATGGCGCCTTTAGGGCTTTCTATTGAGACCAACATGATCATGCGACTCTGGTATATTCAGGTGAGCGGCGAGGATTGTGGAGATCAGCGCCAGCAGACAATTCATAGCTTTTCTCACATTGCTCGTACCATTGAGCGGTCTCTTGGACCAGATGCTTTGAGGATGCTGGGGGCGCCGATTCGCGATTTGCCTGAACTTTGTTCTGCTATTGAACTTCATCGCTCTATTATTGGTCGTGTTGGCCGGGAACTCGCCCATACATATAAGTTTACGTATCCCGTATCCCTGGAAGTCATGGTAGTGGACAACTGGCAACGCTTCAAATCCAGCCTGCCTCTGTAAAATAGGGAGTTGATCGGAAATAATCCGTACTGGTTATTTCTGATCAACTTCTTGACAAATTAAGCTCACTTGAATTATGCTACCGTATATAAATCATTTGAGGGTACAAGTTTTACGTTGTACTTTGAAAATCATTGATTCATATAAAACATATACATTCATGTAAAATTCTCTAATTGTTGCACTAATGTGGTTGAGGTGTTGGAGGTGCTTTTTGGAGCAATATGCTTTGTATTCACAATCATTCTCTGATATGGATGATACTTTAGAATTACGTATAGTATCTTTATCATCCCAGAATCCTGCTTTTTATACTTCTATAACGGCCGCTTTACAGGCTGCTATGAATGGCGATACCATTCTGGTTGAGCCCGGTATTTATCGTGAGTCTGTGGTTATTGATAAAGACGTCTGCCTGGTTGGATGTGGTGGTCCTACGGCGGTCACCATTGAAAGTATCGATCTTCCCTGCCTCTCTCTACAGGCGCATGACGTGCGCATTGAGGGCATTACTGTGCGCAATCACCTGGCGGTACAGCCAAGTCATTACGGGGCGGTGGATGTGTCGTGTGGACAGGTGGAGCTTGTGGACTGTGATCTCTCATCAGCTTCCTACGCCTGTCTGGCTGTTTCCGGACCCGAGGTGACTGCCCACGTGCGAAATTGCCGCATCCATGATTGTGATGGTTATGGGGTGCTTGTGAGCACTGTGGGGAGTTGTAGGCTTGAGCAATGTACCATCCAGCGTAATGGGCTGGCTGAGGCGGCTGCGTTCCAGAACAGCGATTTGTCGTTGCAGGATTGTACGTTGTGTGAGGGGAAAGGCTATGGTGTCCTGATTCAAGATTGTAGCCAGGGGCGCCTCTTGCGCTGCGATATTTATGCCAACTCTCAGGCAGGGGTGGCTGTGTTTCAGGAGAGCATCGCTGATGTCTCGGATTGTAAACTGCATCATGGTTGGGGGAGTGGCGTGACGTTCTATCAGCAGGCTCGTGGGCTGGTACAGGATTGTGAAGTGTACGCCAATCTCAGCTCCGCGATTGAGATTAAGCATCATAGTTCTCCCATTATTCGCTCGTGCAGGATATATAAAGGCAAGTGGTCTGGTATTCTGGTGAGCGACGTGAGCCAGGGTATTATCGAGGATTGTGAGATCTTTGATAATGCGATGGCTGGTATCGAGGTGATGTGGGAAAGCAATCCCATTATTCGCCGCTGCTCGATTCATCATCATACGTATCCAGGGATCGCTGTTTTTCAGGGTGGGCGGGGCATCATTGCTGATTGTGATCTCAGACATAACGCGCCCGGCGCGCTCTCTGTTGAAGCAGGTTCCCAGGTATACCAGGAACGCACCTTATCCATCGCGGATCCGCCATCCCCTTGAAAAATGATCGGTTTTTTTGTCGCTCGCGAGGTCAGTCCCAGAGCTGAAGTTGCCTTAGCACATCCTGGGCCGGCGGCCAGTTGCTGACCATTCCTGTGGTGAGGTTACTGAATACAGGATCGGTGATGTAGCGCATTTTGAGCAGCCTGCGGTTCAACTCGATCTTTTCCCAACTGTCCAGTACCTTTGCTTCTAACGTCTTGCTTAACCTACCGCTTGCTACTAACTCTTCTAGCTGGAGTCCATCGGCCAGCAGGCGCGCCGCCGTGCGTGGCCCAATGCCCGAGATCCCTTTGATGTTGTCGGATGGATCGCCGGTAAGGGCTCTGAAATCGCACCACTGCGCGGGGACTATGCCAAACTGGGTCAGGATATCTTCGTGCTGGATGATCCACTGCGCTCTCTTACGGGCGGTATTGAGAATTCTTATAGTCTCATTGACCAGTTGATAGAAATCCTTATCGGTCGACATAATGTAGATATCTCGGCCCTTCTGCGCCTCATCGGTAACCAGCGTTGAAATAAGGTCATCTGCCTCACGCGTCTCTTGTTCTATCCAGCGAATCTGTAGCGCGTCCAGGCCAGCTTTAATATCGGGCATGGCGGTGAAGATAGTTGGATCCTTGAGTACACGCTGCGCCTTGTACTCCTCATGTTCCGCCAGGCGACTGCTGGTCCCGTGTATGCCATCGAAGAAGATCACCCATTCGGCTTCTCCAATCTCCTGTGCCGCTTTACGCGCGATAGCAAAGAAACCAAAGATGGCCGTTCGATCCACACCGGAACGGCTTTTAATAGGGGCTGGAAAGCCGAAGGCGGCCCTGAACAACAAATTATGACCATCAACAACCACAAGCGGTACCATAATGCTCTCTCCTCCTGATTGTTCTGATATTTGATAGTGTAACTCATCTTGTTTATGTGTGGAGCACCTGCTTTATTTGTTTTTTTCTCTAGCTGTTCTGCTTAACCGGGAGTATATAGCTTCTTGTGTTTGTGCTCAGGTACTTTGCGCCTGTACTTTACGTCTATAGATCGCATGTGGAGACTGTACATTATGATGGGACTCCTGTTCCATTTTTTTGCTATATATCTTATGATGGGATTTATTTTGCTCGATATAAGGCTGAGAGATTCTACCTGCTGATTTACGTGCACCTTTGGCAGGCGATACGAAGAAGAAAGGAATATCTCCGCTGCCTGCTTTATTATAGGCATTGACCTATCTAAATAAGACGGTGCATACTAGAGAGCACAAACATTTAAAGTGGATATAAGTACATTTCAATCTACTATTTATTTGTCCCTGAGTTAAGAAGAGGATTTCATGGCTGATTCAACACGATCCCAACGAGGCAGTCGTCGCCTTTCCCCTTTTTCGTCTGTGGTGACACTGGCATTGTGGCGTTGGAGACAAACTGGTTTTTTGATGAGCATCATTGCCCTCGGCATGATCGCCGCTGTATTGATCGCGGGTGCTATTCCGCTCTTTTCGGATGTGATGTCGACGGCGGGATTACGTACAACGCTGCGTTCGACTCCAGATGATTCGGAGATTATGGCCACGGCGAATGTGGTTGCTTTGTCGTCCGCTTCTGTTGCTGCCGTTCATGATCAATTTCAATCGTTGGTGAAGCCCGCGCTGGGCTCATTTGTGCAGGATCCTGAATTCTCCTTTGTGAGTGGTGATCTGTCATTCGCTACACCCTCAAAGGAGGATCGTTCGTTGATTGTGAGTGCTGTGAATACGGCCCATACAGCGTCTCACGTCGCTCATTTAAAAGGACAAATGGCTGCGACTACCAATACCCAGGCTAATACTATCGATGTGATGCTGACGCCTCTGACGGCTAAGCGTCTGGGTGTAAAGATTGGCTCTACTATTCCGCTGTATCTGAATTATTACGCAAAGCCACAGCCCGGCCCATATTCTAATGATCCTGCACCCCCGCAACGGAAGTTCCTTATTACCGGGCGCGTCGTAGGGACCTTTGATATCGATCCCGCCAACAGTGCCTACTGGCATGGCAACACCTTTCAGCCGACCAGTTCTTCTGCTCAGGGCCATACCGCCTATTCCTATAACTTTATGGTTTCTGAGGATCGTCTGCTCTCCATTATAGAGCAGGTGCTCACCCTGAATAAGGCGAACGGCGTCTTCTCTACCCTGGGTGCCTATTCGTGTCTGTGGTCCTATCATCTGAATCCCTCCATGGCTACAGTTGGCAACCTTGATAACCTGATCAATCAACTGGCTTTGCTACAGAATCAGTATCAGGCTAATTATGGCGATAGCACCTTTGTCCAGGATGCGGGCAATACCTTTCCGTATGTATCCAAGATGGATCTGCAGAGTACGCTATTTAGCTATTCGGATAGTCCCAGCAACCTTGAACGTTTTCGTAGCCGCATCTCGGTGGCGCAGATCCCCGCGGCCGTGTTGACGATTATGATCATGGTACTGATCCTCTTTTTCGTGAGCTTGATGACTAATCTGCTGGTCGATCGCCAGTCCGAGGCGATCGCGGTCCTGCGATCGCGTGGCGCCAGTAGCAGTCAGATTTTCTGGGCATTGATGACGCAATGTATCGGACTGGGCATTCTGGCGTTGCTGATCGGCCTGCCCCTGGCGGTCTTCCTGATTGTTCCGATTTCGGGGCGCATCCTGCCACAGGCTTCTCGCGATGCTTTAAATGTGATTACCAACAGCCCGCTTGCCGCGCTGGAACGGGGTATCTGGTATGCGCTGGCGGTGATCCTGGTGGTCTGGTTGACGATGAGCCTCTCCATCTTTGGTGCCTCACGCTCGGATGTGCTGGCTATTCGTCGTCAGTCTAGTCGCAGCAACAAGCGACCGTTGTGGCAGCGTTTGAATCTGGATGTAATCGCGGCCATCATCGCGCTGGCTGGCTATGGGGTTTCATACTACCTGACCAGTCTGAGCAATGTTATCCAGGGTGATGCGAAAACCTTGATTGCGACGCCGCTCTCCATCATCGCGCCGTTCTTTTTGATTGTTGGCTTAATGTTCCTGTTCCTGCGTGTGTTCCCGTTGTTGTTGCGCCTGATGGCCTCAATAGTGACCCGTGGGCGCGGTGCCGTCTCTATGTTGGCGCTGGCGCAGATTGGACGTACGCCACGGCAGTCGATTCGCATGACGCTGTTGCTGGCGCTAGCGACGGCCTTTGCCCTGTTTACGCTGGTCTATATGGCGACCCAGGCCCAGCATATTCAGGATATCTCCATCTACCAGGTTGGTGCCGACATCAGCGGTGAAACCTACACACAGGTCAATATGCATGATCCAGCCAAACTGACGAGCCGTTACACGAGCGTTCCCGGCGTAATATCGGCCAGTTCCGGCTATCAGACGCAGGCGGTTGGTGGCCGTGGCGGTGGCATCACCATGGAATTGCGCGCGGTCGATTCCCGCACCTTTGGCTCGACGGTCATCTGGCCCTCCCAGCAGGAGGCGCAAAAGGGTGATGCTCTCCTGAAGCAGTTGCTCTCCAAAAGCTCGTTTTCGATCAAGCTAGGGGTGGTGCCAGTTATTATTGATAGGAATACCGCCAATGCACTTTTGCTGCATAATAATTCTGACCTGACGGTGCGCATCAATGGCCTGAATGTCTCTGATATGACCTGTGTCGTGGTTGGGATTGTGCCGCATATCCCCACCATCAACGATCGTATCGCTGTGGGTGGTAAGGGCAGTATCATTCCCGGTGGTGTCTTGATGGATTACACGACCTACACGACGATTTACAACAATAAATTGCATAAGGCAAACAAGAGTATCGTCATACCCGATGTTCCGGCCATCAATCACGTCTGGCTGCACACAAAATCTGATGATGCTTCGTTGATCAGTGTGCGAACGGCGTTGAAGCAGCCGCAGTATGGGCTGCAGAATATGCAGGATCGCTGGCAGATCCTGGCCTCCCTCAACACCGATCCCCTCTACCTGATCCTGACCGGATTAATGATAGTGGGCACGATTACGGCCCTCTTGCTGGCCCTGGTTGGTGATCTACTGGCATCCTGGTTGAGCGCGCGTATGCGCCTGACCAACTTCGCCATCCTGCGCGCCATCGGCACGACGCCGCGCGAAGTCGCCAGCATGCTTACCTGGGAGCAGGCCATCGTCTATAGCATTGGATTGTTGTTGGGCGTTGGCTTTGGACTGGTGCTGGCCAATACCATGATACCCGCGCTGTCCTTTACTGACTTGAACAGCACTCTGGCCAATAATGATCAGCTCTACTCGCTACAGTCGGCCTTTCCTACCCGGATCATCTTTCCTTCCACCCTCATCTGGGCTCTGGTCGCGTTGATCGGGCTGTATGCGATCGCCCTGATCACTATGGTCAGCGTTGTCTCGCGCCCCACCCTCGGGCAGGCCCTGCGCCTCAACGAGGACTGATTCGCCAGTAACCTTCACACAGAGGACAGCATCCCGTCAGGGATGCTGTCCTTTCTTTTCTTTAGCTGACGTAGGTTGCCTGATTGCGGGTGGAGATTGAAAAGATTGGATCATGACGCCATTGGAAGTGAAATAGTAAAGATGGTTCCTTTTCCCACTTCACTTTCTACCAGAATCTCTCCTTGATAATGTTTGACGATTTCTTGCGAAATATACAGGCCCATACCCAACCCTGGGAAGGCTCGCTCTTTGCGAGAGTAGGTGCCCCGGTTGAAGCGTTCAAAGATATTTCGTTGGTGTTCTTTAGGAATACCTACCCCGTAGTCCTGGATGTGAATACGCGCATAGCCGGATGAGTAATCCAGGTGAATATCTACGCCATTGGCCTGAGGAGAATATTTCACCGCGTTTATCAAAAGATTCATTACCACCTGCCTCAATCGATCTTGGTCTCCTACAAATGAGCCCGAGAGAGATCCATGCACTTTTAGGGTGTGGGTAGTGGTAGTGTGCTGGCATTCTGCAACAATGTCATGAATGAGGGGGCCTAGATCGAGTGGTTCATCCACGTAATCAAATCTCCCCATCTGAATTTTGGAGACATCTAACAAGTCATTGATCAAATGGGTCAGTGTTCGCACCTGCTCATCCATCCGTGTGAGCATTTGTTCTGCCGCCAAATTATCATGTCCAGCCAGTTTCTTTTTCAGACGAGAGGATAAGAGTGTCAAGGCCGTCAATGGCACTTTCAACTCATGGCTAGCGATACTGATAAATTCATCTTTGCGTCGCTCCAACTCCTTGCGTTCCGTCAGATCGAGCAGAAATGTAATGTGTTGGCGCTGTTCACTGTCAAGCAGTGCAGCCCCCACAAGAGCGGGAACACGATTGCCGTCTTTGCTTAGATGGTCTTTTTCTATTGCTGAGACAAAGCCCGTTTCTAGCAGGTCGTGCACCAGTTGTTCGTCCAGGGAACGAGACTCCGGTGGGCTCACGACCTCTACACGTAACGCACCATTAAGCAGCTCATCTCGGGTATAGCCGAGCATGGAGAGAAAATTCTCATTCGCATCGAGAATAAGGCCCTCGTGGTCAGAGATCGTCAACCCAAGAATATTGGACTGAAACAATGCTCTGAAACAAGCGTCACTGACACGTAAACTCTTTTCCAGGCGCGCCTGCTTCTCAATATTTGTGCAGACTCCAAGCCATTTGATGGTGCCCCCTCCCGCTTTTTTGAGCGGAACGGCTCTCACCAGGAACCAGTCGTACGCTCCTCCAGCACTATTGCCGAGACGATACTTCCCCTCATACGCTGAATCAGTGTGTACGGCTTCATTCCATGCGGCGGCGGCAGCGCGTTGTTCATCGGGATGTATCAAGTGTAACCAGTTCTCTGTTATGATCTGCTCGCACCTCAATCCGGTATAATCAGCCAGGGGCTGATTACAAAAGGTGATAGAAGCATCGGGAGCTGCGACCCAGATCAGGTTGGGAGTCATTTCGACGATAAGGTGGAGCTCTTCCATTTGCTGGGAATCATTCATTTGATACATAGGCATGTCCCTCTCCATAAGCCATTCTCCACGGCTCCATCCCTGGTGGTAAAATATTTGTCCTTGAAGGAAAAGAAGATAATCCCTTTCTCTTGCTATAAGGATACCTGAGAAGAAATTCACTATCGCCTTTATTCTTGCGCAATTTGAATAGAAACTTGCTCCGCTTATCAGCATCAAATGAACAACCAGTTTTGCCACATCCTCAAGTTGCACTACTCGATGAAGGGGGGTGTTTGTTCTAAATCTTCTCGACGTGCCTGTAGATCCTTGCTAAAAGGGGTTACCGCCCGGGAGCGCGCTGCTTGATTTCCTGAATCAGCCAGCCGTTGCCATCGGGGTCGCGGAACGACATGTAACTGTTGTAGTCGGCCCTGCCGGGTTCGAGACCGGGTGTTTGCCCCTGAGGTCCGAAGTGAAAGGGTTCGCTTACCTCTACTCCGCGATTGACGAGTTCGGTCCTCATGGCCTCGATGTCGGATGTGGTCAGATGCATTCCCTGGTATGTTCCTGGCGTCACCTGTGTGATCCCTGTGCCGATCAAGATCGCGCATTCCGATCCCGGCGGGGTCAGTTGCACGATGCGATAGCTCTCTGCGCCGCGAAGCCTGAAGCCTATGGCCTTCTCGTAGGCAGGGGCGCGATAGTCGATATCTTCCCTCCAACCCAGGGCTTCTTTGTAGAACTTTTTCGCACGATCCACGTCCGAGACAGGGATAATGACGGCTTCGAACTTAAGATCCATTTCTATGCCTCCGTGAGTGTTTCAGCGGGCCGTTGACGTGTCTCGGCTCCGAATGTCGATACAACAATCACTATACATATGAAATCGATACAGTCCATTCTATGTCGCGATGTTAGTGCCAGCATGTTCAAGAGAGAACGCTAAATGTTCCCACGTTGCGCCAATGTTCCCTTTCCGCACGCGATGGCCATGTTGGCGAGGTGCGTTAGCGCTCAACAAGCTGTTTGAACCGAAAGAGCACAGCCCAATTGGGTTACCCGGAGTACTTATCTTCATCACACAAAGCATATGTTGTAGCCAGATGTGATGTCAAGTATTTGTACGGCTTCAAGTTCTATTTCTAGAAATCCAGATGCGCTCTTTCATGTCTCTTCAAACAAAGTGCATTCGCACTACACGCAACTTATATCCCTATGATGATGACAATAATCAGGATCGCCAGCGCAATTGAGCCGAGCGCGAATAAGACGCCGGCTATTTGTAGATGGCGCATCTTATAGGTGGTGATATCCCTTAATTTTTTGCCCATCTCCGTGACGTTATAGCGCGGAATATCGTACATGCGTGGTTGGATGGTCAGGATGGCGCTAGCCATTGCGAGCAGGTACAGAATCATGGTGACGATGACCATGATTTTTGCTGGTAGATTGCCTTTGAGATAGGGAGGTGGAAAGTTGCCGCTAAAGGCGGTGATGGCAAAGAGAATCGCCAGGAAGGTGGCGATGCGTTCGATCATGCTTTTGCCGGAGTCGTCGAGAAACTCCAGCTGTTTGCTTCTCATATCGGTGAAGATCTGGACCAGTTGTTTCCCTTCCCCCGATAACTCCTGGCTATCCTGGATCTCGATCGGATCTTGCTGATTGCTCATTATTTGTACCCTTCACAATCCACATAGGCAACGATGGTTACTCCGCAAGTTGTACAGGAAAGGATCAACTCGTCCAGATTTTTGCTATCATGCTGGCTCATGCCTCGTGGCACATCGTAGGTGGCTTTGCAGACGGAGCGTTTATTAAAATAGGAGACATGCCCGTTTTTGCAGCGCACGCCAAAAATGGCGTTCGGGTCCATATTTTGAGGCGGACTGGTCGATAGCTGTGCCGCTGGTTGGGTATATGCATTCAATATTTCCTGTGCCTTGTCGCGCACACTGGTGATCGTATCATGTTGCGCGATCTGCTCGAGCAAGGCTAATACCGCTTCCCTCTGCTCGTTGCGCTGAAGCATCGCGGCTGCCTGCTCAATGGCGGCTTTGCGCTCACGGATATACTCATGCGCAGCTCGCTCTACCAGCGCTTGCAACGCATCCTGGCTGCTCGCTGGCGGCAGCAGCGGCGCGATCTGGTCCATGCAGTGATCGCAGGGACGGTGTACCGCGATTGGTTTCAGCGTTGCCATTGGTGTTGGAAGTGGAGTGGAATCCAGGGTCAAAACAATGATGTTTTTCCGTAGCCGCTGAGCAAAAAGCAGGAGCCGCCCCACCTCTGCTATTCTCGCTGTTGCCTGGCTCCAGATCAAGATGATGGCGGCGCTACCGATAATCATGTAATCCTGGCTTACGGGAGAAAGGATTCCAGATGCCTGGAACGATGATGATGGCGTCCAGACTTGATAGCCTGCATCCGCGCAGCCGCGCTGGATCTGTTGTGCGCAGGCAGCATCTTCTGGAACTGATAAAACAAAAATACGTGGGGTCATTGTGTTTTGTTCGCTTTCTTTTTCATATAATCAGTTATCTTGTTGCCTGATGGTCTCAAGCTGGTACAGTAGTTCTCGCCAGATTGGTATATAGGTGCTGGTCAATGTTTTTCCCAGGCCTGTTGGATCCCCATTTGTATCCAACAGCGTTATGAGGGTATCAAGAAATATTATGAAATCGCTGATTTCTTGTTGCTGTGCGAGTGCTTGCCGCATGGCAGCTAGATGTGTCCTCCATTCTTGTTTCTGATTTTTTGCCTGGCTCAATACAGCAAGTGTGTTATTTATAATCGTTATTATCTCTTTACTGTTTGTTTCTAGGAACGATGCTTCATCCTGTGTGTTTTTAGCAGCCATGTCCTGTTTCTTTGTGATGCTATTTTGGACCGTTGTTAGAGCTGAAATATAAGGATGATCGGGAGAGAGGGAGAGGGCTTTGCCATCTAGAATATCAAGTAGTGATCGATAAAAATCCGCTTCTATATTGTTGCCTTGCCTTTTTGCCTGTGACTCCTCAAGAAACGTCATCACTCGTTGACGCCATGCCTGGTGGCGCTCTGGCGATTTCGTCATAACGGCAATGGTGTTGACCATCATTTGCCGTTGTCTTTCAGATGGCATAAGCGTCGATCGTTGAATGTTTAGTGGTCCTGGCGGTAATCCCTGGTGTATTACCCACTGGAAGCTGTTCATTTTTTCTAATGTATTTCTGGCTGTATCCTGCACAAGGCCATATTGCTCGAATATGTGCCGGGCCTGTTGTAGACGGTGCAATGCTTCTGCCGGACGCTTCAGGTCTGCATAGAGAATAACAGCCATGCTATTGAGTGTTGCGGCTTCACTCATATGATCACCCAATTCGCGAAATATAGAAAGAGCTTGCTCAAGAAGAGCCATAATGTATTGCGGCTGACCAAGGGCCTGATATGCTATGACCATGCTATTGAGGATAGATGCTTCATTGGCCCGGCGTCCTATCTGTTGTGCAATGGAAAGTGCCTGCTCATAGAGTGAGAGAGCTCGCTGTGGTTGACCGCTATCCTGATAGATCAGTCCCAGATTGTTGAGTGCGGTGATCTGGCCCACATGATCATCCACATCCTTAAGGACGGGAATGGCTTGCTCAAAGAGCTCAATGGCTCGCTGCAATTGACCAATAACATAATAAGCCATGGCCATGTTGCTCAGCACATTTGCTTCTTGTACCCGGTAGTTACATTCGCGCAAGATGGGGAGCGCCTGCTCATAAAACGAGATTGCCTTCTTCGGCTGGTTGAGTGCTCGATATGCCAGACCGATATTGCTGAGGGCGGTAGCTTCCCCTAATCGGTCATTGACTTCACGCGAGATGGCGAGTGCCTGTTCAAAAAGAGCGAGCGCATGTTGTGGTTGATGGCACTGATGATACGTTCTGCCCATTCTATTGAGAATAGTAGCCTCATCTGTACGGCTATCAGTTTTGTGTGTGATAGAAGGTATCTGTTCAAGGAGTTCGAGCGCTCGTTGATTTTGACCTATGGCCTGATAAATCTCAGCCATATTCAGTAGAACAGTGGCTTCTCTAACATGATCGGTTGTTTTACGTGTGCTAAAAAGGGCTTGTTCGTACAAAGACAGTGCGCGCTGTGGTTGATTCATCGTTTGATAGATATGTGCCATAGAAATAAGTGTGCGGGCTTCGCCATCATGGTCATGTACCTCTTGTAATAGAGCCAGTGCCTGCTCATACAGTGAGAGCGCATGTTGAGGTTGGTTATTGTCACGATAATGTATGCCAGCTATATTATGGAGCGTGATGGCTTCACCAGTGCGATCACCTACTTCATGCCTGATAGAGAGGGCCTGCTCATACAATGAGAGAGCCTGTTGAGTTTGATCCATGTTTTCATATATACCAGCCATATTATGCAACGTGGCAGCTTCACCGGCTCGATTCCCCACTTCACGCCTGATTGGGAGTGCCTGTTCAAAGAGTTCAAGAGCGCGTTGGAGGTGTCTAAGATCCATGTATACCGATGCTATGTTATTGAGAGTAGCAGCTTCACCAGTGCGATCACCCACTTCACGCCTGATAGAGAGGGCCTGTTCCATTAGAGTAAGCGCGTGTTGAGGCTGACCTTGATCTTTGTATGCCAGACCAATATTGCTGAGAGTGGTAGCTTCGCCGCCACGATCGCCAATTGCTCGTTGAATAGAGAGTGCCTGTTCAAAGAGTAAGAGAGCGCGTTGGAGGTGTCCATCGTTTTGATGGATTGCTGCTATATTGCTCAATGCGATAGCTTCGCCACCACGATTACCGATTTCACGCTGAATAGAGAGCGCATATTCGTAGAGTTCAAGTGCACGCTGAGGTTGACCCGTGGTCTGGTATATCATGGCTATATTGCTGATGGCAGCTGCTTCATCCGCCCGGCGCCCTACGTCGCGCAATATAGGTAGAGCTTGCTCGTAGAGCTCGAGTGCACGCTGAGGCTGGCCGGTGGTCTGGTATACCATGGCTATATTGCTAATGGTGGCCGCCTCATCTGCCAGGCGCCCTGTTTCATGTAAGATGGGAAGTGCTCGTTCATAGAGTTCAAGCGCGCGTTGGGGTTGGCCGATAGCCTGATATACCTTTGCCATATTGTAGAGGACGCCCGCTTCATCTGCTTGATTACCCACCTTACCGATAGAAGGAAGGATGTGTTGAAAGAGGGTGAGCGCGTGCTGGTGTTGGCCAGCCGCCTGATATAGCTGGCCTAAGAGATTGCTTACCTCTAATTCGAGTAATTGATCCTGCCCCTGTGCTTGCTCCAGAATATCTTCGAAGATCATCCGGGCTTCGCGTAATTTTCCTAAGCGGAAGAGAATCCACGCGCAGTGTGCTCTATCACGCCTGTATTCTGGATCAGCTATATAGTGGATACTTCGCTCCAGGTCTTTTTCCATGTAGCGTGCTACTGTGATGAGAAGGGTATTGTACTCGAGTATAGCGTATGCCTCATTTATAAATGTTCTATAGGCTTCTCCGTAGCGCTGTTGAAGTTGTTCGCGAGGGATCGTTCCCGTTAGGTGTTTTTCGATGTATGGACGCGTGGTGGGCAAGAGATAATAAAGCTCGGCTGAGCCGTCGTGTGCTGTCACTGCCATATGCGCCAATAATCCACGCTGCCAGAGGACCTTTAGCTGAGTATCCACTGGAGAGGACCTGTTATCTGTTTCTTCCGTGTCTGGATCAAAGATGGAGCGCGCGATACCTGGTAAGAAGGGGGCCTGAAAGATCCAGAGATTGCCAAGGATAGCACGTAGATCATTGTTCAGATAGCGAATACTGGTTTCAATGCTGGCGTAGAGCTTGCGATGCCGATGTTCCTTGCCGACATATGCGTTTTCGGCCTGGCTTAACTGCTGCTCATAACTCTGAATAAAATGCTGCAAAGAAAGATCACTGGCATTGAAGGCGCCCGCGAGCAGACGCAGACCCAATGGATGCCCTTCAACTTTCTGACTAAGCGTTTGAGCTTCCTGTATCGAGATGTTTGCCAGACGTTCAGGTGCATATTGCTGGAAAAGAAACGCCCCTTCTTTTGCTGTCAATCCACCAAGTTCATGGGTGATTTCACCAGACCAGCCGAGCTGGACTCGTGAGGTGACGAGCAGGCTGGTCGTTGTAGCAGGCAGTTGGTGCAAAAACTCAGCCAGGGCTATGGCTGCGGAATCATTGCTCTCCATTGCATGAACGAGTGTTTCAGCATTATCCAGTACCAGCAGAGTGCGCCTTGAGCCAAGGGAACATAAGACCTGGCCTTCCAGATCTTTTGGATTGGTGACCTCCTGTATGGGAACCCCTAAAAATTGTGCCAGCTGGTTTACAAACTGTGAACGTTCTGGCAGGGGATCCAGCATGGTCCCCCAGATGCCCCCTGGCCATGCATAAGCAAAGCGTTCCATGGCTTCACGGGCCAGAGCGGTCTTGCCCTGTCCTCCACCTCCGTGGATGGTAAGGATGGGTGGTCGGTGCTCTCCCGTGAGTAAATCGCCCAGACGTTTCAGATCCTCTATGCGCCCCTGGAAAGTGCCCCTAGCCCGGACGATGCTGCTTGCATCGATAGGAGGCTGATGCTCGTCGATGTGCGAGGCACCTGTGCGTTGTACAAAGCCACCTGCTGGTGTGGCCAGAGACGTGTAGAGAACGGGGACGCCAACGGTCCACGTTCGTGGCCTCTGGGCCAGCGAACGGCGGACGTGCAACAGAGCTGTCTCGATGGGCGCGCCTTGCGCCAGTTCAGTATAGAGCATGCGGGAGAAGACGAGGGCATCATCATCATAGATGCGGAAGCGCATGCCGAGCGCATAAGGAACCTTTGCTTTGACGATGGAGGCCGCCAGGTTGCTGAATTCCGTTGGTCCGGGCGATGCGCTGACACAGGCGTTGAGCGAGATCAAAAAAGGCGAGCCCTCTATTTCTGGCAGGAGCTGTTGGGCTTCAATGAGATCCAGTTCTCCGTTTTCTCTTTCAAAGCAGAGAAACGCTCCATTGTCAAATTGCCCTCCATGGCCCATGAAGTGGATAACTCGCTGCTGTGTATTGGCGATCAGATGACGTACCTGTTCCAGGGTAGGAGGGCGAACGCGCTCCAGGGTGATATCAAACGGCAATGGAGTGATCACCTCGGTGAGATGTTGCCATTCCGCATCGATATTGAGTGGCTCAACCAGATTGCTCAAAGGATTGGAGGGGATGGCGACGATATGCAAGGACATATCAAGTGTCGGCGCTGGAATGCGTTGTTCATTCGGCAGACCACGGACAAATGGAATGCCGAGTACCAGGAAACCATCGAGCCCATAGAGATATTCCCAGGGAAGCGTATCCAGCTCATCATCCATGTTGATCAGCACGATGCGTTCAGGATGAGCATTCAATGCCTGCCATGCTTTAGCTTCTGGTGGGAAGAGTGCTTGAAAGAGGAGTTGCCCATATCTGATTGGGTCGTTGGTGATGCGTTCAAGCCAGTGACCGAGGAGCCGTAGCGGTTGCAGATCAAATGTATGGGAAAACTGGCCATCGCATGTTACATGAACTTGATAATCTGATTGCTGGGCGAGTATGAGTTCCATCCCTGTTACCTCTTTCTCGTTGCGTTATTATCTTCCCATTATGTGACGTAGAAAGTTCTGGTGGCAATAGCCGGCCCCTCTTACAAGAATAGAAGCATAAAATGCTTTCTGACCTTAACATGTCTTTTCCAGGAAAGCAAAATGATAAGACATGGTATAAGATGTACAAGACATTTAACCAGGTAAGAGAAAAAGAGCTATTGCTGACGGGTCGGGCCCTTTTTAATCTTTTTTTGTGTTTTTTTCCACATCACTTTTTTATATCTCCTATCCAGTAGTGTAAAACCTGCTTCACTCTAGAAGCATAGGACTGTCAACAGATTCCTCTAAGATTCTTCATCAAGTTCGACAATTTTTCTAGCCCATACGTTTTTATTACCAATTAATATACTCTTTACTGTCCATGCCCATTATGCCAATCATTTTTGGAGCTAGTGGTGATGGCGTTGGTGCGAAGAGCTTTTCATCTCCTCTGTACTGGATTTTTATTTGAAAAGCGATTTGGGAGTTTGTAGAAATGTTCTCTGTTTATACTTTGAACATGTTCTTTGCATTGCAGTGTATATTGCAAGCTATGTTGAAACATTTTGTATCGTCCTTTCGCTTTGAATTGTCTATCTATTCATTTTTTGAGCTGTGCTTTGCCAGGAACTGTGTGTGTTCAGAAGGGATCTACTTGTTATGAGTGAGGTTGCTAAGCTGCGTCAGCAAATCGAGTTGGAACTGGTGGCGATGCGCCGTGGTCTGTCAGGGCTGTCTTGTGGCGATGCTCGTCACGCCTTTATTCGCGCGCGCATGGATCGTGTGGGTGTGT
This sequence comes from Dictyobacter halimunensis, assembly GCF_036245075.1. Lineage (NCBI taxonomy): Bacteria > Bacillati > Chloroflexota > Ktedonobacteria > Ktedonobacterales > Dictyobacteraceae > Dictyobacter > Dictyobacter halimunensis. The sequence goes on along the minus strand of NZ_BSRI01000001.1, from coordinate 1,812,146 downwards.
GCCAGGACCGGCTGGCCCATCATCTGGGCGAGAGCGACGCGACGCTGGTGGTGTGTGAACTGTATATCCAGACGATGGAAGAGATGGAGCGTGTGGCTGAGACCGTGTAGTGTGTGAATGTTATCGCTCTGTAGTGCTTGCTTGTAGATGCTTGTTTTGCGATTCATCCCGGTATGTATGGCTTGCGACGTTTTGAGCACACCAGAGGAAAAGAGCATGTTTGCAGAGTTTTTGACAATGTATGATATTCATCGCTGGCTACGCTATGTGTCCTGGCTCGGCCTGGGCTTGCTGTTCATTTTTTTTCTGGTGGCTGAAGGCGGCCTTCCCCCACAGTCCTGGCTGGTTTTGATCCAGAGCGTATCGATGTTACCGGCTCTGTGGCCTGCTCATGGTATCTCTGCCCTGACACATGTGGTGAACCCGTTGATCTGGTCGGTGATCTGGGGATGTCTGTGGTACGTGGCGTTAAGAGTCTGCAAGGCCCTGTTTCAGCATCATCAGCAGCTGTCGGCGCAAATGGCCCGGCAGTTAAGCGGATCCTGGTTGCCAGCTAACCAGTTATCGCTGGCGGTCTCACCTCAGCTACACGGTGGTAGTGATAGCCTGGGAATAACGGTACCGCGTTTACGTCTGCCACAGCGTTCTCCTCTCTCTGGTGACTCTGGATCGCTGGTCTTGCCACGCGGCCCGGTAGCCAGAGACGTGGCGGATGTGCCAACGCGTCCGGCAGCTGAGCCTGCTCGTCTGACCGTGCCGCTGGAAGCGCTGCCCTCTGAGTATCCGGCGGCGCTTCCTTTGCGCGTTGGCGTCGGCTGGCATACGGGCCTGGTGCGCCGTGACTCTCCCAATGAAGACAATATCGTGGCGTTCCAGGGAATGTATACATACCAGGGCCATTTATTGCCGTTTGGCCTGTTTGTGGTCGCCGACGGCATGGGTGGTCACGCGGATGGTCTGCTGGCCAGCCGCATCGCCATGCAGAGTATGTCGCATACCGTTTTGCAGAACATCATCATGGGACGCGAATTGAGCAACGAGTTCTTTATCGATATGCTGGTGGGCGGGGTCGAGTGGGCCAACATGGCCATTTTCCAGCGGGCGCAGGCCGATGGCACCGAAATGGGCACCACCCTGACGGCCGCGCTGGTGATAAACATGCGGGCCTATGTGGTGAATGTGGGCGATAGCCGTACTTACCTGTTTCGTGATCGCAGCGGCCTGACGCAGGTGACGCGCGATCATTCGCTGGTGGCGTCCCTGGTGGCATTTGGTGAGATTACCCCGGATGAGATCTATACCCACCCCGAGCGCAGCAAGATTTACCGTAGCGTTGGTCAGGGCGAGGAACTGCACATAGATTCGTTCGTGGTTGATCTTCAGCCGCACGATCGCCTGCTGTTGTGTTCAGATGGGCTATGGGAGATGGTACGTGATCCAGCTATTGAGCGCGTGCTGCGGGCAAGTGATAGCGCCCCTGCGGCGTCCGATCGGCTTGTGCAGATGGCGTTGCGTGGTGGTGGCTGTGACAATATTAGCGTGGTGGTGATTGATGTTTAGCTGGCGACCGTACCGGACACCTCGTCGGCCCGGCACGATCACTATAGCGATGGGATCAGGCTTTGACGAGATATTTTTTGAGCCAGGATAAGGTATGCTCCCAGGCGTCGGCAGAGTCATCCGCCCGGTAGGTGTCGCGGTTGGTATGGAAAAATGAACGCCTGGCCTGTGGATAAACGATAATATGGTGTTTCTTCTCATGCGTGGCCAGTTTCTCCTGTAGCCAGCGGATGTAGTCCTGAGAGATCGTTTCGTCTTCGCCACCATAGATGCCCAGGAAGGGGGCCACGGTCGCCTGAATGGCTTGCTCATGGCTGGGATTATCGGGATCAGCCTGGCCGCCATAGAAGATAATCAGTGCGCCTACCCGATTGGCGTGCCCGGTCGAAGCGAGCATGGCGGCCAGGCTGCCTCCGATGCCGAAACCGAGCAGGCCAATTTTTTTGGGATCAACCAGGGGCGAGTTCTCTAAATATGCGATGGATTGCTCTATTTCCTGCAGGGCGCTCTGCCGATCAAGCTGTTGCGCGAGCTGCTGGGCCTCCTCCGCATCTGTGACCACCTGGCCATGATACAGATCAGGGGACAGCGCTACAAAACCTTCCTGGGCCAGTCGTTCGATTACCTGCTGCATATGGGTATCGATGCCCCACCACTCTTGCAGCACGACAACACCCGGAAACGCCCCTTCCCCTTTGGGGTGAGCCAGGTAACCAAATGTTGATCTTCCCGCCGCCTTAAATTCAACAATCTGTGAATGAATAAGCATACGTCATACCTTTATCTTCATTTTTTTTTGATTGCAGGCCAGCGCAATAAGGCATACAGATGGATGTGGCCGTTATATTGGAGGCCTCATTGTCTTATACGGACAGTTTGCATGAATAATCTAAGTCGCTCCAAATGGGCTATCGCTGCGGCATTGCCGGAAGAGAGTTTATTCTTCTTGATTGAAGATCATTGTTCAGTTTATTTGGAAGTGGGGCCGGTTTTGTTGTACAACATGGTACGATTGATACTGTGGGCGTCTGATTTTCTAGACGTGCTTTGTTTATTCATCACCTTGTAGCGAGTTGTTGTTGGTTGCCTGGTGAGAGGCAATCTCACCAGAGTTGTGGAAGGAATAATGATGGAACAGGTACGATCTGCGGCATATCAGCCCATTGAGGATTATGGTGTCATTGGTGACCTGCATACCGTCGCCCTGGTCGGGAAGAATGGCTCTATCGACTGGTGCTGTATCCCCCGCTTTGATTCTCCCAGCGTCTTTGGGGCCATATTGGATGCGCAGAAGGGTGGCTTTTTTAAGATTGCCCCTGACCTGCCTGCCGTCGATGTGCGGACACGGCAGATGTATTTACCTGAGACGAATATCCTGGTGACACGTTTTTTGACCAGCAATGGTATCGGTGAAATTATTGACTTTATGCCGATCAGGCAGTCATGGGATGTCGGTCACCCGCATCACATTATTCGCTCTGTTGCGGTTATACAGGGATCGTTGCCGTTTGAAATGATCTGCCGCCCCCGCTTCAATTATGCCCGTGACGAGCATACCGTGCGCCTCTTTGACCATGGTGCTGTATTCTATAGCAAGGATCTCTGCCTGGGCCTGGCGACCCATATCCCATTAACCGAGGATGGACAGGGTGGCGTACACGCGCATTTTACGCTGCATGCCCACCACCGGGCGTACTTCTTGCTGGAATGTACAAGTGAGAGCGATGTCAGCTTGCATCCCATGACGACACGGCACTTCCAGGATGATTTTCAGGAAACGATGGATTTCTGGCAGCGCTGGCTCTCTAAGTGCACCTATCAGGGCCGCTGGCGCGAGATGGTACAACGATCGGCCCTGGTGCTTAAGCTGTTGACATACGCGCCAACAGGGGCGATCGTGGCGGCTCCTACGGCCAGCCTGCCGGAAAGTATCGGGGGGCCGCGCAACTGGGATTACCGCTATGCGTGGCTGCGCGACGCCGCGTTTACCCTCTACGGCCTGCTAACGCTCGGCTTTTGTGACGAGGCAGAAGCCTTTATGGGCTGGCTGGATGATCGCTGCCACGACCTGGGACCCAATGGCTCATTGCAGCCCATATACGGTATTGATGGTCGTGCCCAATTGGAGGAGTTCACCCTCGATCATCTCGAAGGGTATCGCCAGAGTGGTCCCGTCCGTATCGGCAACGGAGCGTACCGGCAGAAGCAGCTGGATATCTATGGCGAGCTGCTTGATTCCATCTATATCTTTAATCGCCACCAGGACATCTCCTATGATCTGTGGAAGCAGCTACGGCATCTATTGGGGTGGCTGGAGGATCACTGGCGTGAGCCAGACGAAGGAATTTGGGAGGTGCGTGGAGGCCCCAAACCATTCCTGCATTCGCGGGTGACGAGCTGGGTCGCGTTTGATCGTGCCCTGCGTATCGCGCGCCACCGGGGCCTGCCCGCCCCCATCGCTGATTGGACGGCTATCAGTGCTGAAATTTATGATGATGTGATGGAGAATGGCTGGCATGCCGGCAAAAAGAGCTTCGTACAATATTATGGCAGCGAGGAAGTAGATGCCAGCTCCCTGCTCATGGTCCTGACCAAGTTCTGCGGCCCGACTGATCCCCAGATGCTCAGTACTCTTGATCGCATCCTGAAAGAACTGACGACTGATTCCCACGTCTATCGCTATATTCCGGCCAGGGCCGCCAACGATGGTCTGGTCGGGAACGAAGGAACCTTCAGCCCCTGCAGTTTCTGGCTGGTTGAGACGCTGGCTCGCGCGGGACGCCTGAGCGAGGCACGCCTGGTTCTGGAGAAGATGCTGAGCTATGCCAACCATGTTGGTTTATACGCGGAAGAGACCAGCCAGGTTGGCGAGGCGCTCGGTAATTTCCCCCAGGCCTTTACCCACCTTGCATTAATTAGCGCATGCTATAACCTGGATCGTGCCCTCAATGGCACCCTGCTCGGGTAACTGGTTATCCCTTCCCAGATCATTTTTCAAGGGAAGGGATGCTTTTTAGGATGCATCACGAGGATTGGCAATTTTGTTGTATGCAGAACACAGTCGGTTACGCTTCCTATTGTCCACAACTGCAGGCCGTGTAGCCCGTGGGTAGACATGGCGATGGCATCGCAACCACCAGGAATGCCGGTTCCGCCGATGCTCGCGCCGATCTCTGCTATTTCAAGAATGGTAACTGCCACATCCGTCGCGAAGGTGATGGACCAGGTAATTGTTGGAAAAGTATGCCTCTTGTTTTGCAGCGGGACCGCAAGTTGATCCTGAATGCTTGCCTGCACATGACAAAGATATTGCTTCGCCTGTTGCATAGCTGTATTGTGTTCCTTGCGTTGATATGTCGCGAGTGGTTTCAAAACCATGGCGAGGTGGAGTGCTCCCGGGGCGGGATGCGCGAGTGCCGTGATCAATGAGATTGCTGGCTTGAGTGCGACCTTCGCATGTGCAGTTCCATCGAGTGGAACCAGCATACGTAAGGGTTGCGTGAGGTCGCATGGGGCTTCTATGGGTGATGATGCATTCTCACGTAGAAGAAAGATTGGAACCGAAGAGTAGCGCGCGATCTGCTCCGCGACGTTGCCTAAACGCCACTGCCGTGGATTGGTTTTACAGTGCCTGCTGATCACGATCACGTCAGCTTGCGAAGAGAGGGCTGTTGACAGAATGGTTGAGGCTGCATCACCGACAGTTGTAAGCTGTTCGACCTGGATATTGCGTAAGATAGGAGACGCTGCAAGCTGTGTTAGATAGTGGGTGGCCTCGGTACAGTCTAACAATCTGGGTGGTTCCTCTGATTTTAGTTCATCGGTTGTGTCGAGTACCTGCAGCAGCGTGATACGTCCACCGGAGGCGCGGACAAGGCGTGCAGCGACGGGAAGTGCGCGTTCAGCTAGCATTGATCCATCTAGAGGAACAAGAATATGGGTAAACATGCCTGTATTCCTCCCTGGGACTTCAGGGGCCGTTGTCGCTGTTTGGCAGCCGAGAAGCAACACTGCTTCTCTGCAACCTCTCAACGCGGGAGTGAAGTCTCACAATCCAATCACAAATATGCAGGTATAAATATTAACTGTGGTGTTTGTAAATGGCTCAAAAAAAAGGAGCCACTTTTGCGGCTCCTTTAAACTTACCTATAAAGTATAACTGATTACCGGGCGAAAATCAAGGCCTTTGGCCCGGCAATTTTTATACCTAGTGTAGCATTGATGGGCTGACACTCTCAATATCCGTTGTGAAATCATCGACGTCCTGCGTCTTTTTTCTACTTCGGCTACCGCGTAGCGGCACCTCTTTCAAGAAGAGAGCAGCGACCAGGCCGATCACCATCAGCACCAGGCTGAGGATAAAGACGTTGTGGATGCCCTGGGTTAATCCAACCTTTACCGCTTCGATCAACTGATTGTAGATGACCTTCCCCTGTGGGCCATATTTGCTGAATTGCTGTAGCAGCTGTTTTTGCGCATCGGGTGAGAGCAGGATGTTTGGATTATCGAGCGCACTGATCAGCTTCGCAGGCAGCATCTGCTTCAGGCTGGCGGGCAGAGCATTATGGAACGCTGGCACATAGGCCGATGACATCAGCGAGCCCATGGCCGCCAGCGCCACCGTACTACCAATCGAGCGGAAGAAGGTCAGGGCCGAAGTTGACTCACCAATTTTGTCCGGCATCACATTCTGCACGGCGATGGTGTAGGTCGACATACCAAAGCCCAGTCCCAGGCCAACGGCGATCATCGCGATCGAGAGATCCAGATTCACCGAATGCACATTCAGGCGATACAGGAGGTACATACCAGCGATGGTGATCAGCAGACCAACGATGGCGACCCATTTATATTTGCCGAAGCGCGAAATCAATTGACCCGAGATGATGCTACTGATCATCAAGGCGATCATCATCGGCGAGAGCAGCAGACCGCTATTGGTGGCGGATACGCCCATTACGCCCTGTGCGAAGAGTGGCAGGAAGAAGATGCTGCCAAACATGCCCATGTTCGTGATCATGGTGACCAGGATCGAGATGCTGAAGATGCTATTTTTGAACAGGCGTGGATCGATAATGGGCTGCTCTCCACGATGCGCCAGCCTCATCTCATAGACGAAGAAGCCGACAAGTGCTACCAGCGAGAAGCCAAAGAGGCCGATAATCTGTGCCGACAGCCAGGGCAGATCTCCTCCAGCCCACGTGAAACCCAGCAACATTGGCACCGTTCCCAGTACCAGCAGCACGGCACCGATATAGTCAATCTTTGTCTTTGCTACTTTTCTATGCAGGGTGGGCATCAGGAAGATCAGTACTCCCAGCGCGATCAGGCCGATAGGGAGATTGACATAGAAGACCCAGCGCCACGTTGTATTTTCTGTGATCCATCCGCCGACTGCCGGACCCAGGATCGACGAGAGTCCAAAGACCGCGGTGGTGACACCCTGCCATTTGCCGCGCTCTCGCGGTGTGAAGAGGTCTCCGACGACCGCGATGGCGATCGGGAGCAGGGCGGCGGCTCCCAGACCCTGCAGGGCACGGAAGGCGATCAGCTGATTCATAGTCTGGGCCGCACCCGAGAGGGCCGAGCCGAATAGGAAAATGCTGACCCCGATCAAGAAAATCGATTTACGTCCGAAGAGGTCTGATAGTTTTCCGTAGATGGGTACCATCACGGTCGATGTCAGCATATACGCCGTGGTGACCCAGGTATAGCGATCAAAGCCTTGCAGCTCGGAGATGATACGCGGCATAGCCGTTGAGACAATCGTCTGGTCCAGCGAAGCCAGGAGCATGACCAGCAGCACACCCAGCATCGTCAGGAGTGTCTCTTTTTGCGTGTAACGTGGTTGATCCACGTTTGGTGTTTCAACAGACAATGGAGGAATCGCATTGCGCTCGACGGCAACCCCATCCATTGGCTTTGCTTGTGTCGGACTCTTCATTCTATAAACTTCCCACTTTTTTTATTACGCTAACTTACTTTTGAATTACAATTCCGTCGAAAAAGATCTTTCCTATTTGCTTGAGTGCTTCATCAGAGTTCATAGATATATGATATTGTTGTTGCAGCAATGCATCATAGCTTCTTGGAGCGATCAAAGACAGAAATGTACGCGCCATAATCGGCGTTGAAATCTCCTTCGTAATCTCTCCTGCCTCTTTGCCCTCATCTATAATTCTGGTGATTCGCTGAAAAAGGAACTCAATCACTTCCCTGAAGAAGCTCGACTGCTCTTTCAGCTTGCGCTGTAAATCTACACCGCTGTAGATTGAAGAAAACAACTGTGAATTTTTGCACAGGAGGCCAGCATTGAGATACGTGAGTAATGCTTCGAATTTTGATTTTGCTGTTGTATAGCGGGCAATGGTTGCATCTAGATTATCGAGCACAATACGCAAATCTCGTTGCAGGATCGCTGTAATGAGTTCTTCTTTGCTCCGAAAGTGTAGATAGATTGTACCTTTGCTGATACCAACACGGGCAGCAATTTCCTCCATCGAAGTTTCATAATACCCCTTCTCAAGTAGCACCTCCTCCGCGACCTGCAGAATAAGCTGCTCACGCTGCTCACGCTGCCGCTCTTTAAGCGAAGTATGTGTATGAACCGATGGCATTAATAAACTTCCTTTACTGTATGACCACATGACAATTTTGTGACTTCCTTGTCCTTTTGTGACCATGATGAATATGTATTGGATATTGAGTAATTTTATGACTCTGTAGTCATTATTTTATCATATAGGTCAGAATATGTCAATATTTTATTTAATGTTTTTTTCATTCACCTGGAACAGAGGCTATGGTAGACTAGAATCACTCATCATCGAGTGATGCCTGGTCAGAGTGGGAGATTCCCTGGCAAGGAATTGTGCGGTTGAGTACAACGCGGAAACCTGACCAGGCATCCCAGAAAATATGTTGTGGCGAATGATGCCAATAGTGCGCCATTGGGCACTATTGGCATCATTCGCCACAACTTTACACGAATCATGTTTATTTTTGTTTCAAGGGAATGAAGGCATAAAAAAAAGGTCGAGCCTGGTGCGCTTGGCGGGCGCTAAAGTGGCTCAACCTTGTCTCATCCAGGAACTAGCTATGTTCCTGTTCCTCATCATCGAAATGGCTCAATCGCATCACCCCAAAAAGTCCTGAAGCATTTTGCTGCGACTGGGTGGGTCTAGCTTACGCAGGGCGCGAAACTCCACCTGTCTCACCGCCTCATGGCTCAGGCCTAACTTTTTACCAGTCTCCGATAAACTATGTTCACCCTGACCATTCAGGCCGTACCTGAGTTGTAGGACCCTCCTCTCACGCTGGGATAACTCGCCAAGCAGGTCGTGAATATGTTCTCTCAACGTTTCGGTGATGACGACACGTTCGGGCGAATAAATAGGATCATCCTCCAGGACATCGCTCAAGGAAATCTCGTCGTCGCCTCCTTTACGAGGCATATCCAGGCTGATCGTTTCCTGATGGGTTGAGAGCAGTGAAATAACCTGTTGCACGCTGACCTCCATCTGGTTGGCCAACTGCTCCAATGTTGGCTCACTCTCCAGCCCATGCTCTTGCTGAATGCGGCGGCGTACACGGCCCAGGCGCTTGATCTCCTCTACTTTATAGAGAGGCACGCGAATCATATGGGCCTGCTCAACCAGAGCGCGTGTAATATACTGGCGAATCCACCAGGTCGCATAAGTACTGAAACGATAGCCCTTGCGATAATCAAACTTCTCCACGGCATGCATCAGTCCAATATTGCCCTCCTGGACGAGGTCCATCAGGTCAACACCGAAGCCTTTGTACTTGCGGGCGATATGCATGACCAGGCGAAGATTCGCCTCGACCAGCTGTCGTTTAGCTTCCTCGGCCTCACGAGCTGCCGCGACCTCTGTTGGCTCCTTCGGGGTACGCTGTAGACCGCGCTGCCGCTTCCCTGTCACTACCCGAGCCTTTTCGATCCGCTGGGCTAGATTTTTCACTTCGTCTGAAGAAAGTAGATCCACCTGCCCGATCTCATAGCGATAAAAACGAGAAGAATCATTCAGGCTAAGCACTTCCGGGTCCGCCTCAATGCGCATTGCTTCTATCGTTTTGGTCTGTGCCGCGTCGGTTAACGTCGTGTTTTTCATCTGGACATCCTCCACTCTATTTGGGTTTTATTGGCCTCTGATGAAACTGAGTATACGTGGAGGAGCTTTCTACGATCTCCCACAGAACTTCCCAACGCGCACGCCGTTTTTTCTGTGTTTTTAATGCCGTCTTAAGCATCTGTTTGACAAAAAGAGAGATACAACCAAATTTTTCTAGCGCAAAACACAGCGGGGCTCTTCTTTTTTGTGAAGAAATACAACAAGATGTACCTGGTCTTATACCAGTCTTACCAATTTCGCTTCATCGTGAGGAGTGCAGAGGATGTCTTTTCTGAGGATTCGAGGCCATCGTGCATGCGTACCGCGTCCTCCGCAAGCGGTATAAACTGCTCGTTCGGATATAGAGTGAACGCGGTACGGATAATCAGGGCTTTTTGAAAATCGAGAGAAATGAAAAAAAGATCGATCCTTGCTATGCTGGTTGATTCTAAACTGTAGAACAGCCAGAAAGCAGGAACGATCGCAGTGCAGTTATGCGCGTGTGTAGCGCATGAGAACAACGCCTGATGGTAGTGGTTTGGACTCAATCAGGCGCAGCGGAAGATGTAGTCCTTCGGGGAACAGTTTTTTGCCGCCGCCGAGAATTATCGGATATACCAACAGGCTATATTCGTCGATGAGGTCGTGTCTGGCCAGGGTATGCACCAGTACGCTGCTGCCATCGATGACGATGTTCTTGCCGGGTTGTGCTTTCAGGGCGCGTATTTCCTCGACGACATTCTCACGAATCAAGGTTGAATTGCGCCAGGCCGAGGTTGTAGTCAGGGTTGTGGAGACAACGTATTTTTGCCTTGCGTTCATGGCATCGCCGAAGGGATCTCCATCTGGCATTGGTTCAAATGCTCCACCGTGGATCTGCCATGTTTTGCGCCCCAGAAGCAGGGCGTCGCTCTGATTCATTGCTTCGAAGAAGTGCGCGCCAATGTCATCGTGCCAGAATGGATGTGTCCATCCACCCTGGGTGAAGCCGCCCTCGGTGTCTTCTTCTGCCCCGCCAGGTGCTTGTATGACATTGTCCAACGATACAAACTCTGAGACAACAATTTTTCGCATGATTCCCTCCGTATTGTTTCTATCCAGTATTTTATTGGAATATGTGTATGTGATTCCCCAGACACGAATAGTATGCCTCAAGGAAAAGGGATTGTCTTGTACAAAAGCGAAAGCTGTTCAGGCTGGCTATGATGAAGCAGTTGAGCGGGTGTTTGTCCGATGAAGTGCCTCAGTGATCTGGTGAGATGTGGTTGATCGTAATAGCCAGTCTGCACAATGGTGTCGGCAATGGAGACGCCGTGTTGTAAAAGGAACGTAGCGGAACGCGCCCGTTCGATTTGCCGGACCGCGTTCTGTGTGATTCCGGTAGAGCGCAAGAACCGATACTGGACCGAGCGCGGGGTCAGATCGTTGCAGCGACCTTGAAGGATTGCCTCGATGAGGGGATCACGAACCAGCAGTCCCTCATGTACCAGCCAGTCGACAAATGTATCGGCATTCTCATAGGTCGGAAATTGCCAGGTTGATCCACCTAACCAGAAGGTCTTCGTGGACGCGGCTTCCAGATCTACCGAGTCATCCACCAGCGACCTTATGGGCAGGTGAGATAAAAACACCCCTGGCTTCAGCAAAATGCCAAGCCATTCTCCATCGGCTGGACAGTCTCCAACTGGGGTAGCTCTGGTTTCTGGTCCTCGCACCGTCAGAGTGGTCTTGCCCTGGAGTTTGCTCACGACCAACTCAATGCGGTTGACGGCGATAGAGAGGAATGGGTGCGTGTCTTCACTATGGCTGCGCCAGATCAGTTCGACAAAAGGCGAGCTCGAGGGTCTTTGCTCATCAAAGAAAATCATGCGTTTGTGCTCCGAGCGGGTTATGTTGGATAAGCAGCGGAGAAAACAACCTCATCCAGTGTAGCATACCAGCCCATGTGAGACAAGCATTTGCGCGAGGCGCGAGAAGGTGTCTGAACTTGCCACAATTTCATGGAGAGCGAAAGCATATGTATACTCGTTATCAGAGTAATGGCTTGTATATGCCTTGACACGTATATAACCAATGGGGTATACTATGGAAGTGGAACTTATGTTCGAATCATTGGATGATGCGGCCCAAACCGCGAGCATGACAAAGGAGAAATGAGATGAAGATCAAATTGACCACGGTATACGTAGACGACCAGGACAAGGCACTGCGCTTCTATACGGAGGTACTGGGCTTTGCTAAGAAGGCTGATTTCAGTCAGGGCCCCTATCGCTGGCTGACCGTGGCCTCCCCCGAGGAGCCGGACGGCACCGAGTTACAGCTGGCGCTCAACGACAATCCCGCGGCCAAAGCGTATCAGCAGGCGATCTTTCAACAGGGCCAGCCTGCAGTTATGTTCTTTACCGACGACGTCAAAGGGGACTACGAGCGGATCAAGGCCCGTGGCGCTGAGTTCACGATGCCGCCTACCGACGTGACCGGCTCAACCATTTCGATGCTGAACGACACCTGTGGCAACCTCATTCAGCTTGCGCAGCTGGCACGCTACTAAGAACGGTCGCTCGGCTGCGCTGTGGAGTATACTAAAATATGGAAACCGTGTTCGAAATCATTGCGGAACCGAACCGCCGCGCGATATTGAGCCTGCTGGCCTCATCACAACAGTCGGTTGGAGATATCGGGCGTCAACTTCATATGTCGCAGCCAACCGTGTCAAAGCACTTGCGCGTGCTGCGCGAGGCCGGTTTTGTGGAATCCACGGTGGACGCGCAGCGCCGTGTCTACCGGCTGCGACCGGAACCGCTTCAGGATGTGGATGCCTGGCTGGCTCCGTTCCGTCGGTTCTGGTCCACCCACGTGGATGCCCTCGAACGCCACCTCGACCGCATGGATTAATTACCACCAACGAATAGGAAGACAAGGAGAAGAAGATGACGACCGATCGCGAGCAGTACACACCGGGTCCGGCCTGCGGGGCGCAGATACGCAAGGATGGAGAGCAGTGGACGCTCATTCTCGTCAGAGAACTGCGCCACGCGCCGGAGAAGGTCTGGCAGGCACTGACCGACCCCGCGCATCTGCGCGAGTGGGCACCCTTTGATGCTGATAAGAGCCTGGGCACGCCCGGCGCCACGGTGAAGCTCACCACGGTGGGCGCTCCCACGCCGCAGGTGTCCGAAACACGGGTGACGCGAGCCGAGGCTCCCAGGCTGCTTGAATACAATTGGGGTGGCAACGATATGCGGTGGGAACTCGAAGCCGCTGGTGGCGGCACGCGCCTGACGCTATGGCACAACATCGATCGTCGCTTCATCTCAATGGGTGCTGCCGGGTGGCACATTTGTTTTGATGTTCTGAATCATCTTCTCAGTGGAACCCCCCTCGGTCGCATCGTTGCCGGCGAGGCGATGAAGTTCGATTGGCCCCGGCTCAATTCTGAGTATGCTCAGCAATTCGGTAAAGAAATACGTGATTAAAAGATCTGGAGGGAACCTCTATCCGCATGGTTCAAGAATATATCGAGATTCGCGGCGCCCGCGAGAACAACCTCAAGAATGTTTCGCTGAGGCTGCCCAGGCGCGAAATCACCATTTTTACCGGCGTATCGGGCTCGGGGAAGTCATCGGTGGTGTTTGATACCATCGCCAACGAAGCACAGCGGCTGCTATTCGAGAATTTTAGCATGTTTGTTCGCAACTTTTTGCCACGCTATCCCCAGCCAGACGCCGATGCGATTGAGAACCTGAGCATGGCGGTGCTTGTGGATCAGAAACGCCTGGGTGGGGGATCGCAATCGACGGTGGGTACTGTTACCGATATCGCGCCCGTGTTGCGCCTGCTCTTTTCACGCATTGGCCAACCCTATGTGGGCTCCGCCAATGCCTTTTCCTTTAACGATCCACAGGGTATATGTCCCGAGTGTGGTGGTGTAGGCCGCAAGATCGGCATTGGCCTTGAAGCGCTGATTGACATGACAAAATCGCTGAACGCGGGAGCTGTCATCGCCCCAGGATTGACCAATATGGAAAGCGATATCTATGCGCGTTCTGGCTACTTTGACAACGATAAGAAGATCGCCGATTATCCTCCGGAGGAACTGGACCTGCTTCTCTACAGCGAACCGCGCAGGCATACTGATCTGCCCTATAATACCTATGAGGGCCTGGTGTACAAGTTCAATCGCAAGTTTATCGCGCGCGACATCCAGACGCTCTCGCCTCGTATCCGGCAAAAGGTCGAGCCGTTTTTGAAGCTCGGCCTCTGTCCGCTCTGCAAGGGTGCCCGGCTCAACCAGGCCGCCTTACACTGTAAGATCAATGGGTATAATATCGCTGATATGGACACGATGGAGATTGATGAGTTGCTAGAGGTCGTCAAGGGTATCACGGAACCGGCTGCGGCGCCTCTTGTGCGCACGTTGACCGACCGTCTGCAGCACCTGGTGGAGATTGGCCTGGAATATCTCAGCCTGGATCGAACCACAGATACACTATCCGGCGGTGAGTCGCAGCGTGTAAAAATAGTCAAACAGCTCAACGGCAGCCTGGTGGATGTCATGTACATCTTTGACGAGCCCAGCGTCGGACTGCATCCGCGCGATGTCCATCGTCTGAACGAACTGCTGGAAAAATTGCGTGACAAAGGGAACACGGTCATTGTCGTGGAGCACGATCCTGATGTGATCAAAATCGCCGACTACGTGGTAGATATGGGACCATACGCCGGGAGCGAAGGAGGCCAGATTGTCTATGAAGGCGATTACAGCGGTCTGCTCAAGGCCGATACGCTGACCGGGAATCATTTGCTGCGTCAGAGGCCGCTGAAGGAGAGCTTCCGCCAGGCGACCGGGACGCTGCCAATCGTCCACGCGACGGTGCATAATTTACGGGATGTCAGCGTGAATATTCCCGCCGGCGTGCTGACGGTCATCACCGGCGTGGCTGGTTCAGGCAAAAGCTCGCTTATCAATGAAGCCTTTCTCAGTCAGCATCCGGAAGCTGTGGTGATTGACCAGGCATCCCTGAGCACTTCCAGCCGCTCCAATCCTGCCACCTATACCGGCATCATGGATGATGTGCGCAAGGCCTTCGCCTCAGCCAACAAGGTTGATGCCGGCCTGTTTAGCTTTAACTCAAAAGGCGCCTGCCCTAACTGTCAGGGTCTGGGTGTGACCTACACCGACCTCGGCTTCCTTGAAGGGGTCAAGCTTCCTTGCGACGTGTGTGGTGGTAGGCGCTTCAAGGACGAGGTGCTGGCCTACACATTGAACGGCAAATCCATTGCCGATGTCTTGAATATGACCGTTCAGCAGGCCCTGGCGTTTTTGCAGATCAAAGAAGTGCGGCCAAAGCTGCAGGCCTTGAGCGATGTGGGCCTGGACTACCTGACCCTCGGTCAGCCCATGAGCACTCTCTCAGGTGGTGAGTGCCAGCGTATCAAACTGGCCAGCGAACTCCACAAGCGGGGCAGCATCTACGTCATGGACGAGCCCACCACGGGTCTACACCTCTCGGACATTGGCCGCCTGCTCACCATCATGAACCGGCTGGTCGATGGCGGCAACACCGTGATTGTGATTGAGCACCATCTTGATGTGATTCGCAACGCCGACTGGATCATTGATATGGGTCCGGAAGGTGGCAATAAGGGTGGCATGGTCATCTTCGAAGGAACACCGCGAGAGCTCCTCGGTGCTGAGCATTCGCTGACGAGTAAGTATTTGTAACAGATCAGGTGGAGGAAGAAGATGATCGAGAAAGAAGCACGATTACTGAGAATTGGGGTTGTCGGAGCAGGCCAGATCGCGCAGGCCGCTCATTTTGAGTCCTGTCGCAGAGCGCGCAATGCCGAACTGTATGCCATCTGCGACCTGGCGGAAGACCTGGTCACGAATATGGCCGCCATCCACCATCCCCGCGTCACCTATCTCGACTACAACGAGATGCTGGCAGATCCGCAGGTCGAAGCGGTCATTGTGGCGACCGCCGATCAGTTCCATGTCGCCATGGCCGCTCAGGCTCTTGCCGCCGGGAAGCATGTGCTGGTGGAAAAACCACTGGGGGTCAGCGTTGAGGAGTGCGAGGCGCTCCGTGAGCAGGTGCGGTCGTCGGGGCTCGTACTCCAGGTCGGGACGATGAAGCGCTTTGATCCCGGCATCGCCTTTGCCCACCAGTTTATCCAGGAAGAGATCGGCCAACTTCTCGCGCTCAAAGCCTGGTACTGCGACTCGACGTATCGGTACACGGTGACGGACAACCTTCAGCCCATGATGATCAGCAGCACCCATGCCAGACGACCAGCAGGCAATCCGAAGGCAGACCGGCAGCGCTACTACTTATTGGGGCATGCCAGCCACCTGGTCGATACGGCCCGCTTTCTGGGTGGTGAGATCATCCGTGTCCAGGCCAGACTCGTCGAGAAGTTTGGCGCCTATTGCTGGTTTGTCGACACCGAGTTCGCCGATGGCAGTCTCGGTCATCTCGACCTGACGATCGCTGTGCGCATGGATTGGCATGAAGGCTTTCAGGTGTATGGCGAACATGGCAGCGTGATTGGTAAGACCTTCAATCCCTGGCATCTGCGCTCCAGTGAAGTGGAGTGTTTCAGTGCACACGATGGACAATATCATCGCGTTCTAGGTGCCGATGGACATGTCTACAAGCGACAGATCGAGGGCTTCGCCGAGACGATTCTGCAGGGAGCGCCACAGCATGGGGCGGGGATCGAAGACGGTGTCGCGGCTATACGGACCCTGGTGGCTATCTCACGTTCCGTCGAAACCGGCGCGTGGATCTCTGTGTCCGATGTGACAGGAGGCGTATGATGCAGCTGGGGATCTTTGCCAAAACGTTTGCGCGTCCGAGCGTTGAAGAGGTGTTCGACGCGGTGAGGGCACATGGCTTGAGGTATGTGCAGTTTAATCTGGCCTGCGCGGGTGTGCCGTCCCTGCCAGAGGAGATCGTTCCTTCCCTCAGCAGGCGTATTCGCGAGGCCGCGCAGAGCAGAGACATCGAGATCGCGGCTGTCTCTGGTACCTACAACATGATCCACCCCGATCCAGCGGTGCGCCAGCAGGGACTGCGCCGCTTGCGTACGTTAGCGGCCGCCTGTCAGGATCTGGGAACGACCGTTATCACGCTGTGTACAGGGACACGCGATCCCCTCGACATGTGGCACTGGCATCCAGAAAACGCATCTCCCGAGGCCTGGTCTGATCTCTTACACGCGATGGAGGCGGCCCTGCGCATCGCCGAGGAAGAGCAGGTGACCCTTGCCTTTGAGCCGGAGCGAGCCAATGTGGTGAATACCGCCGCGCGCGGCCACGCTTTGCTTGCCACCATGGGGTCCTCACACTTGAAGGTGGTGGTCGATCCCGCCAATCTGATCGTCCCAGGCGGCGAACGACCGATGCGCCAGGTGCTCGATGAGGCCTTTGACCTACTGGGAGAGCAGATCGTCATCGCCCACGCCAAAGATCGGAGCGCGGACGATACCTTCCGCGCGGCTGGAGAGGGGATTCTCGACTATGACCACTATCTGCGCCTGCTTCAGGCCAGGGCTTTTCCCGGCCCTTTGATCATTCATGGCCTGGCCGAAGCGCAGGTGGACACAACTCTCCAGTTCATCTCAGGCAAGCTCCAGAGCAGGTAAGGAGTAAGTGTGACCTTGCTTTAACGCGTCCCCAAAAGCAGTTATTCGTTATCCTTTGGCTGGTCGCGCTACTTATAGTCAGGTGCTCTACCTTATGGTAGGGCACACATATATATTAGTGCTAGCCTGTGTATAGCCATATATGTGTGCCCTGAAGCAAAGAGGGTATCGTCAGGAGATGAGCTCCTGGATGATCTCTTCTGGATGGAGTTGCTTACGCTTACTCCAGGCGGCCACAATGATATGTTGAATGATTCCGACTATGGGGACGGCCAGGATACCACCGACGATTCCGAAGAGCTCACTGCCCGCGAACAACGCGAAGATAGCCAGGATAGGATGGATGCCGACCGCGTCTCCCAGAATGCGCGGGCTCAGGATTTGGCCCAGAAAGACTCCCTGAAGCAGAACCACAAAGACCGCTACAATCAGGACGGTGACCCAACCCTGCGGAATTGCCATCAGGATGCAGAGGGGTCCACCGATATAGCCACCAATCACCGGGATAAAATTGGAGACAAAGACGATCAAGCCTAATAAGATAGCATAGGGGACGCCCAGCCACCAGAGGACCAGCCCGGTCAGCACGCCAGCGATAGCTCCTACGATAAAGAGTCCGCGAAAGTAGCCCCCGATGGCGCGATCGATTTCATCGAGCAGAAAATTGACCTCTTTCTGATACGAGAAAAAGGATTGCTCACGCATCCAGCGGATCATACGAGGGCCAGCCTGGATAAAGTAGACCGCCAGGGTTGCCACCACAATAATATCGATCAGGATATTAAATGTCCCTTGCCAGAATGGGATAAGGCCATACAGGAAATGTTGGAGTTGCACAAAGATCTGGTCGCCTACTGCGTTGATCTGAGTGCTCGAAACGCCAATCTTGTTCAGGTTATTCAAGATGCCTTGAATCTGCTGTTGTCCTTCTTTGCCTTGCAACCAGCTGATAAAACCTGGTAATGTGGCGACTTGATTAAAGACCGCCTGCCCAACGCTGGCAACCAACAGGCATAAAGCGATGAGTAGTATCACAAAGACGAGCACGATTGCGATAGCACGTGGAATGAAACGTTGGAGAAAGAGCACAATCGGATAAATGAGGTATGCCAGGAGCGCACCTGCGAAGATCAGTGTAAGCGCTGCTCCGACACGCGCCACGGCCATAAAAAAGAAGTAGAAGATAAGACCCCAGATCAGGATTGCCGCGCCAACGATCAATCGTCGCGTCCATAACGCGCGAAAGGCGGCTGTGCTCCGGATCTTCTCCTGGTCCTCCGCTGTATCGGCTGAACCAGGGCTGGGTGTTTTTGTCACCTGTGTGGATCCAGGCGAATGAGATGACGCCGCATGTTGCGGAACATTCGCCTCCTGTGCTGGCTGTTCCATAGAACCCATAGATCGGATACCTCCGAAGTTTTAAAGTTGCAGTCGCATCCTTTGCCTGCCCGCCTGTTTACAAGGGAGACGGTGCGCTGCATATATAGAGCAAGTATACCAGTATAGGGCTATGCTGTGACACTTCGCAGGCCTAAAGACCAGCGGCTTCTGACTCCCCGACGTAGTCGCTGTCCTGAGCAGGTGTGGCGTAGCCATGGCTCCCTGGGCAGTGTAGTGGATCGGTGAAATCGCGAGCAGACCCAGCCAACCCTGGGATACTGCTCTGGGCGGTGCCATGCCCGTTGTTGCTCTCATGCCTCGTCCAAAGGGATAGCTGGCCCACAACTTGGACGTTCGGCTCTTGGAGAACAACAACACCCGTAGATTGCTCTACCCGAGCACGAGTGCTCGTTTGAGGCTTTTCCTGGAAGCGTGCGAAGAGTCTGTTTCCGATCATTAAACTGGCATTTCTGTCTGCATTGCCACGCATATTACATGTTGCACAATAGACCAGTGGAGCACCATAGGTGTACCCCTTGGGTTCTTGCCCTTCTGCATAGCGAGCGACCATCCCACCACAGCACGCGCATTCACGGCTGGTATTCCTCGGGCTCACTCGACTTGTGAGTATACCAGCATTGTAGGCTTTGTATTTGGAATAGTTGAAGATACGGCCTTTCATCCAATACGCCCGTTTCTCGTTCCCTCGTTTGCTGTACTTCCCTTTGGCTGGTTGAAGGTTGCCCAGGTGCTCAAACACGAGCACCGTTGCTTCGTGTTTCTGAGCGAACTGGACAATGCGGCGGGAGATCAGATGAGCCATATGATCATCTCCATTTCTGATCTTTGCCCATATATCTGCATTGTCCTGTTCGTTCTCTGCAATGTTGCCAGTGAGATGACGATTGCGTGCGATACGACCGAGCTGTTTCTTCCTAAAGCCGGATACTCGTTGCCCACCTCCAATAAAGAGCGTGGCAAGAGTCGAACCTTCAACATCTCGTATCGTACACACAGCTAATTGTTCTTTAATATTCAAATCGACTGCACAGAGACGTGTGTCGCTTCTTGTCTTGATCTGCTTTTCGATTTTGACGGGGTTCTTGATCTTCTTCTCGACAGGAGTATGCAGGTACCAGTGACCGCCACGATACACCAATTGAGGGCTACATAGATCAAACCCTTCTGGAATTTCACGCCCTGTACTGCGCACTCTAATCCAACTCCAACACATCCCTGTCCAGACCTTGATCGTGACAGAGGAACCGACTCGTTCTTTCCACATGCTAGCATAGAGCGTCACCGATTTGTTCCAAGTTCGTGGGGGGACGGGAGGTCGCTCGTGACATTTCTTGCCTTTTGCCTCTGCTTTCGCTTTGGCCCGTTGCCATCGTGCTCGATTGCCGTAAAACGAATGGGCCGACCCAAGAGCCGCATTGATAGCAGCTCGTCGGAACATGGCTGGAATATCTTCTTCAATCTCGCAAAGAGGCATCACTGGGTGAGGATTGAGTTCGGTGGTATGAGTGAGCTTCTCAAGGGCGGTGAGTGCTTCTTTCTGAGAAAGATCCAAGATGTTGCTATGCGCCTGGATCACATCAAAGTAGAAGGATGCAACCCGATTGAAAAGAGCTTGATTGGCGTGCAACCACTCACCATGAGCCGCTTTATGGTTCAAAACGTGCCGAATGGTAGTCGTTGCTTTTGCCATGGTTCTAGCGCCTTCCTTTCTGTGCATCTCTATACTTCTGAATAGTATCGTGGCTAATAGTTTCTGCTGTACTTGCAAAGTAAGATCTTGTCCACATTGAAGGGAGTTTCAGGAGGGAAGGAAATTCCTTTCGCAACACCAAGGAAGTTTTGCCTTTACACTCTTTCACAACTTCTGCTGCACTTGTAGAGGGGAAACACCTCACAAAGAGATGGATATGGTCTGGTTGGATAGCCAGCGTGAGAATGGTCCACCCTTTCTCTTCACACTTCTCCTCAATGAGCTGCTGACACCTCTCTGCAACGTTTCCAGCCAGAACGGGTTTCCTTCTCCTTGGACACCAGATGAGATGATAAACAATGAGATGAACGTGATGCTCATCTCTCTGATACTCAAGTGGCTGTTTCATGGTCTAATTAGACCATGAATTAGACCATCTGTCAAGAGGTTTCTGGGTAAAACCACGACGCCTAACCGCTTGGGTTAAAACCCTGCGGTTTGCGGCGGGCTAAAACCCTTGACTCGGTCATTCTGGGTTGACCTTATATTGCTCATGGCACGATCACCGTGCGCACATCACTCCGGAACTGTTCGAGCTTATCTAGTACCTGGTTAATTGCACCGGCATCCAATGGGATCGTGCGCGTGACGGTTTCTGAAACAGTGAGTTTTCCACACCGCGCCAATTCGAGCAGGAGTGGCAGTTCATGAAGCAGGTGATCGCTCGCGCCGATCACTTCACCTTCTCTGCCAATCAGTTCCCGATAGGTATCTATCTCAAGGGGCCTGTGGCTGATCCCTGCCACAACGGCGCGCCCCATGACCGCCAGAGATTGTACCGCTTGCTTCATCGTTTGAGGGAGGCCGATGACCTCAAGCGCGACATCCACTCCTTTGCCCTGAGTACGTCTGCGAATCTCGGCGACCGGATCACTTGTGCTGGCATTCACCGCAATCGCGCCATATTGTTCGGCGATTTTGCATTTATCCGCATTGATATCGACGGCGTAGACATCGAGTGCGCCGAAGGCATAGGCAAGCTGTATTGCTGATGCTCCCAATCCACCTATCCCGAAGATGGCGACCGTCTCGCTTCCCTTGAGCCTGGACTTGCGCAAGGCGTGAAAGGCGGTCGCTGACGAACACATCAGGATCGCGCCCTGTTCAAAAGGGATTTCATCTGGCAGATGCACGGTATTGTGCTCAGGTACCGCCACGTATTCGGCATAGCCACCATCGACAAAACGTCCTACCATGGACCCTCGTGTGCAAAATTGCTCATGACCGGCGTTGCAGTATGAGCACTCACCGCAGCTTAAAACATAATGCACACAGACGCGGCTACCAACCCTGACAGTCGTCACCTGGCTGCCTACTTGCTCAACGACGCCCGCAATTTCATGTCCCAGCGTCCTGGGCAAGGGCTGCACAGGCGATTGCCCTGTTCGATAGTGAACATCGCTGTGGCAAATGCCTGCTGCTCGCACTCGTATCAACACATCTCTTTCGCCAATGGAGGGCATGGGGATCTCCTGCATTTGCAGGGGGCTCTGAGCCTCAATCAGTCGGACTGCTTTCATGCTCTGTTCTCCTTTACCTTCTTTTAACCGCCGCTTGCCATTCAAATTGTCTTTTGCGAGCTGCGTTCCTGTGCGCGGCGAGATCTGATGGAGAAACGTCAATGTCTGACATGACTCCATCGATCCGCCGCGTCGTATCGCAACAGAATGTTGATTTCGCTTTTGGGCTTTGACCTGGAGATTGCCTATGGCTCCAGCACAATTTCCAACGTTGCGTTTGTTTTGAGCACACAGGGCTGATCAAAGGTCAGGGAGAGCACCGTTGCCCCTGGCTGACGTTGCGCCTTGATCTGCTGGCCATCCAGCATGAGCTTTGCGTTTTCATGATTGCGTGTGCCCAGGTAGAGGCGCTGTATACGCACATCGCCGTATGCGCAGGTCAGGGATATGCGCGTCTCCTTGCCGGTGCTGTCCTGCTCGAAGGTACCCCAGCCCGAACCTGTGATGAAAGGTACGCGAAATGGTTCGTTTCCGTCTGGAGGTGAGAAGGCAAGCTCACCTGTGCTGGCGTCATACGTGAAGCCGCTGAGCGCTTCTAGCATCGACCAGCCTGCCATTGCCCTGGCATAGTGATCGCCGCACTCGATCTCGTTGTACGGATTGCGTCGTGTGCCGTTATAGCGCTGCCGTAATGCTGACAGAATGCTCATGCCTTCTTCTGTCAGACCTTCCAGCAGGCAATGCGTGCCTACCTGGTATTCCATGCCGGTCCAGACTTCATCGCAATAGCGCACGGGTATCTCCGGACGCCCTCCGTGGGGCCAGGTACAGACGATGAGGCCCGTATCGTCGTTATCGGCAAAGACACGGTAACCATGTTGAAAATCGCGGAAGCCGTGACGCAGATTATACTTCACGATCGAGCGCAGGGTAGTTTTCACATGCTCTTCAGGTAGAATATAGCCCAGATCGAGCAGGTGTGCCCACCATTGCCCAAACAACTGATCGGCAAGACAGCCCTCACCGAACTGGTTCTCCAATGGCATCGACTGATCGATGATCTGGATATAGTACTCGCCATTCCACAGCAATTCATCATAGCGAGCGCTCCCTCGCTCAAAGAGATGTCGCAGCTCTTGCGCCAGGTCCCGATCTTCCTGTAGTTTCGCCATCTCCTCAGCGGCGCGGAGCGCCGCCAGCCAGAGCGCACCGATATACATATTGGGACCAAAGAAGGCGATGTCGTAGGTGTTGGGCTGTTCCCCCTCTAATACCCCATCCTTGTTCTCATCCCAATGGGCGACGATGTAGTTGACCAGGCGCTTCACGCGTGGCCAGAGCCGGTTGAACCAATCCTGGCCCGCGCCCTGACGCACCTCGCGATACACTTTCAGGACCGTACCCAGCATACCGTCTAGCGCCGGGTTGGTCGGGCCACCAATAGGCTCATCCCAGAACTGGGGCAAATAGAGAGGCAGGACGGTTCGATGCGGGATATATCCCTCCGGGGCCTGTGCATGTTCAAGATCGGTCTCGCGCATACTCCGTTCCAAAGCCGGAAAGAGTTTGGAGAGCGCCATCTCATAGTTCCACACATGCGTGCAATTGAGCGGACACGAGCCGCCATAGGTCGCATTCCACATCGCCGTCGAGGCCCCGAGCGACCCTTCGAAACCATAGAACCTGCCATCTTCGGTCCAAAAGCAGGTTGGACTGCGCATGAGCGTCCCCTGCGCGCCAAGTGCCTCTGCGACCCAATCCGGTAATGTGCTGGTGTAGATGCCCTCGGCCCACTTGCGCGATGCCTCCTCCAGCTTCTGACGATGCTCTATGAGATACTCTGTTACCGCCAGGGCATCGGCGAAACGGGTCGCGTAGGCATTTCCCAGCCAGAAGCGGCTCTTGCCATAGTCTCGCCGCGGGCCGAACTGGTCAAAGTTCAAGTAGCGATTTGGGAAATACCAGCTATACACGAAGGTGATGGTGGTTGTCTCGCCGGGCGCGATATGAAAAGGCGCCGCCAGGCCCCCATTCCAGGTTTCTCCGGCCGGGCTGGCTCCCGTGGCTCCCATCAGCCGGTTTTTGCTCGCGCGGGGCCGTATGGTATTTTGCTCCAGCGGTGGCTGGGGACCCTGCATGAATTGGATGAACTGGGCGGGTGTTGTCCAGTTCTCAAAGGGCTCGCCTCCCGGAGCAAGGCAGGAGAGTACCATCTGCCCCTCACCCGGATGATCATCTGGCAGGGCCGCATTCTCCATGACAATAGCGGTATAGCTATCTCGTCGTTGCACGCGATTCACATTGCCACCATATAGCGGACAGCGAGTGCCGGAGATAGGCGTCAGGCCATCCCAACCAACGGCGTTTTGTAGTGTTGCTCCAAGCTTGCCATACACCGCCTGTGCCCAGCGATTGCGGATGGTGAAGGTAAAGAGGATGGCCGGGAGCCCACTGCTCTCAGCATCCAGGGGAACGAAGGGAGAGTAGGCCTCTAGCGAGACTTCCACGGGCAATTGCGCATCTTCATAGGCGATACGGGCAAAGGGATAGTTGCCGGTAAATGTTGTACGCTCTACACCCGGTATCTGCTGCAGCAGGGCCAGCTGATCCGCGGGAATCTCATTATCGGTGACCAGGGGCGTGCGTTCCTGTGATTGGTTCGCGAGCTCACCTGATTGCAGGATACGTATCTCGTTTACTGGTGGCTCGGTACAGGTTGCGCGAATCGCGAAGAAGCTATCGGGGACAAATCCCTGGTGATTGATCTGATTGACGATCTGCCATTGCCTCAGTCCCCCATCGCCGCCTAATGCAATCTGGCCAGCAGCAATCCCGCCCAGCGGCATTGCTACATGACGAGTCGCTTCCCCCTTGTACGAGTATCCAGATGGGTATTGATCATCACTGATCGACATTGGATGTACCTCTGGCATAATGTCTCCCCTCCTTTATATCGTAACTATTTGATGAGTGGCAGGCTCAAAATACGAGCCTTCCAGCATACCGCTCAAAGTGTTGGTTACGCGGACCTCAATCTCATTTTGTCCCTGGCGCAAGATGTCGGACTCTCCCTCCCAATGATACGGTGACCAGCAACACACGCCGAGAGAATGCCCATTGACCAGCACTTCAACACAATCATGCAGGTGCTGATCCCAACCATCGAATGCGAGGGCGAATGTTCGTTCGCGAGGCAGTGCATCGAGAACTGCTTCACGTGTAAAGCAGAGGGTGCCCGCGAAATAGGGATAGCCGACCTGGATGCCGCTTTTGGGTTCCCCGGTTTCGGGGATTGGGCCGATCACTGGCGTGCCAGCGGGATCAAACGAAACCCCAAAGTCACCGCTGAGATAGAGCGGATCGCGCAATCCATCTTCATCGCGTTGCCCTTCCACGCGGACGGCCAGGCGATTGAGGCCCGGCTGCAGCCATGGTCCTACCTCGCATCCTTGTTGTGGGAACCCATGGAGGGAGAGATCCGTAAAATCTTGCGCGGTGATTGGATGGTCATTCAGGTAACAGGTGTAATCTCCACCGATCGCGCTCTTATCCATCAAAAGCTTGCATCCCAACGGTGCCTGTTCGACCACGAAGGTGGTGTGATACCAGCAGTGGAGTGGATAGGCCAGGGAACTTTGTACAGGCAGGCCAAAGGACTGCGTGAATTGTATGGGCATGGTGTGGGACGACGCGACATCGGCGCACTGATTGATCAGCGGCTTGACCTCCACTACTGGCCATGTTTCTCCTTCAGCACCGTGATGTGTTGAGCCTGTGTGATTGTAGTCAGCCAGGAAGTGAAACTTCCCCAAACGCAGGATATTGTCCTGTTGAGCCCTGATCTTCCACGGCTGTTGGATCGCGAGCGACCATGCCCATGCTTGCTGCGTGGTCGGTGCCGCTTTCGCTGGCTGGGTCTCTTCCCGAGTCTGGTAGCGAATGAGATGAGCTTCATAGGATGCAAAGGGCAGGGTAATAGTCCAGCCACGGTCCGTCTGCTCTACGGGCAGAGGGGTTATGTGTCCCGATGTGAGATCCAGGCGTTCTACAACCTGCCCGGCGGGACGGCGTAGCAGATGTAGACGCAGCACTTTCTCCATCCCTTCCTGGTGGGTGATAAAGACAATCTGTGTCCCATCAGGCAGACTTCTCTGCCGGACCAGAAATGAGCCACGGTCTCCTATAACAGGCTCCAGATCCATCTCCGGAGAGGTGCATTGCCGCAGAAGATCAAGCAAGCGATCGATTACCTGTGTATGCTGGAATTTGCCTGCGCTGGGGAGAAAATAGGCCGTGTGGGCCCCTTTTGTCTGGGGAAATCTCTCGCTTCCGGTTGTTGCCGGGCCTTCCTCCTGAGAAGCAGAAGCGTCTTGCCAGTAACTCTGGCGCGGGGACGTTGTCAGGCCAAACCATTGCAGTACCTCTCTTTCAATATCCTCTCCCGGCTCAATCTGCTCATACGGCAATAATCCTACACTAATCACTTTGCCACCGGCCTGTAAAAAGGCTTTCACCTGCGACCAGGCCGCGACCTCGAGATTCGTCAACGGCGGCAAAATGAGTGTCTCGTAATGGGCGTGGCCGATCACCAGGTGCCCATCTTCAATCGTCGCCTGTGCCAGCAGTTCCGGGTCCAGATGATCATAGTCGATCTGGTGGAGCAACAATTGTTTGCACAGAAAGGTCCAATCCCCTTTCAGGCGTTGCAGGGCCTGCTCTTCCGCTGGATCATTGCCACAGTAGCGAAACTGATGGAATGGATTGCCCATATGGGTCCAGAAGCTGGTCGCGGGATGCACAACCGCGACAGAGATGCCTGGGCTCCCCTGACTCATGACGTAGCCAAGCCGTCCCGCGTAATCGGCAAGCTGCCGAAAATGTGGCCAGTAGGGATTTTGCTGGAACTGCGACGGGGGCGCGTCATGTTTGCGCAGACCATCGATCGAGGAGAAGAAGGCATGAAAGACATAAAAATTGATTCCCATGGCGGCGAGCCGGTCCAGCATCCACTTCGCGTCCTGCAAGGTCATAGACCAGCCCAGGCTATGAAAGCACTCGATCATCGTCCGTTCAGTTCCCAGCTGATTGGCCAGGGAGCTGGCGATCTTCGGGTCAGCGCGCAGATTGGCGGCATTCTCATCAAGAATCCACTCCAGCGAACGTCCGATTTTCTCATGGGCGCTATCGCCACCGGGAATGTGGCTGAAGAGCTGTGTCGTCATACGCATAGATGGTACTTCGGTCATGTACTGTAAATGGTGTTGCTCGCACCAGCTGCTTATTTGTTGATGATAGCTCTCCCTGAGCAACTGGTGCAGGCGTTGAAAAAAGCGATAGCGAGCCTGTTTGCTTTGCTCGTCTGGTGGATAAAAGACCGCCGGCAGGCTCTCGATCAATGAGCTGCCATCTTGCTCTTGTACAGCGTTTGAGAGCTGTGCCGACCAGGGGATATGACCCAGCAGGCCAACCTCATCAGTAAAAACGCCTTTGATCGCTTGTCCGAAGTGCTCCTGAAAATGACTGGCGTAACGCTCGTGGGTGGTCTGAAGAAACGTCTGGACGGCCTCTTTATGGCAGGGGTCTACATAGGTTCCGAAGTATTTGAAATTATGGATCTCATCTTCGAGGAAAAAAACGAGCTGCCAGCGGCCGGGCGGGACGCTCCAGGTCAGCTGTTTGTGGGGAGAGGCGGTGAAGAAGCGTTTCCTGGTGTAGGCGGTGAGGCCAGTGGACTGAAAGATAGACGCCGCCGGAACGCTCCCAACGTGAGGCATCAGATCGTGCGCGCGCGACCAGTCGAGCGTTCCTTCCTGTGAGTTCAGGGGAAGCGCCCTGGCGAAGAGCACCTTTGTCCAGGGCAGCGCGTGGGAAAGCTCTTGCGGTCCCTCAATGATGAGGGACTGATGTAGTAACTGGCGATGCCTGGCATCGGGATGCTCAAGGGTGACCTCGCCGCCACTCATGCCACTGGGATAGGGATATTCATCGTAGAGCCAGGTGTGTAGTCCATAGCGCCGGGCCGCCTCTACCGCCACGGCGACACGTTGAAACCACTGTTCAGATAAGTACGCAACCTCCAGCCCCTGACGTGCGCAGATGAAAAAACCACCCACCCCCTTCTCCGCCATTTCTTTGATCTGCTGGATAATCTCTTCTTCCTCCATGGCATCGTTCCAGAACCAGAATGGCACCAGGCGATAATCTATGGGTGGGTCGCGAAAGAGTTGTTGAAAATCCGTCATCAGTCTTCCCTTCTCAATACTGCCGAAGGAGTACAGGTACTCGTTTCGGTCTCTCCTGGTAAGGTCTTTCCGGAGAGCCTCACCAGTTTTTGGCGTCACTATTCGTGAACCCCATGCAGGTAGGTTCGCATCGCCGGGACAAGTAAGGACTCCAGGGTAACGGTGACATAGCGCGCGCCACGTTCCCTCCATTGCCTGTTACCAGTAAACAGGACTCCAACCGGGTTGAATTTTTTGCATCTCAGCGACATCGTCCCGCTTGCTCAAGCCGGCGGCCAGGTACTGTGCGTGGAGTTGCTCCAGGGCCGCGTCATCCAGTTCCACGCCTAATCCCGGGGTGTCATCTATGCGCAGCGCGCCATCCGTAAACTGACGCTTGCCTCCAGCGATGACCTCCTCCGCCTGCCAGGGATAGTGGGTATCGCAGGCGTAAGTAAGATTGGGGATAGCGGCCGCGACGTGGGCCATGGCCATCAGGCTGATGCCAAGGTGCGAATTGGAATGCATCGAAACTCCCCAGCCAAAGACGCGGCACAGATGGGCAAGCCTGACGGTTGCCGCCAGGCCACCCCACAGGTGCAGATCCGTCAGCAGAATTTGTATGGACCCGCGCGCGACCGTCTCGGGTATGTCCGCCCAGGTCGTGGTACACATATTGGTGGCCAGAGGCATTGGCACCTGTCTGGCGACCTCTGCCATCGCGACCTTCCCCGATGTTGGATCTTCCAGATATTCCAATGCTCCGGCAAGCTCATGCCCAACATTAACGGACGTTTTTACGCTCCAGAAGCCGTTGGGATCGAGACGCAAGGGAATATCCGTCCCAAAGGCTTCCCGAAGCGCATGGATGGTCGCGGCCTCCTGCGCGGGCTCGAGCACCCCTCCTTTGAGCTTGATGCTCTTGAAGCCAAACAGCCGGACGAAATCCTGTGCCTGTCGGACGATCCCCTCGGGCGAAAGAGCTTCACGTGCCAGGTAGTCATCCCGCTCTCTGGCAGCGGAAGATGCGTGCGCCAGGCCATCGCTTCCCCCAATGCCCGCATGTTTGTAGAAAAGATAGGCGCAGAAAGGAACCTGGTCACGAAAGCGGCCTCCAAGCAGATCTGCTACCGGCCGGCCGGTGGCCTTCCCAATAATGTCGTAGCAGGCCACCTCGATGGCCGCGAAGGTCTGTGCCGGAACCGTGAGCCTCCCTTCCCATGGGCGGTCCGCGTTGCGCGCGGCTACAGGATCGCCGACGATGGCCTCCTCAAGTCGCGTAAGGCGGTAGGGGTCCTGACCAAGGACCAGGGGCCGTGCCGCTTCCAGGTCCCCCAGCGGAATACTGCCGCCGAAGGTTTCACCCAGCCCGGTCAATCCGTCATCGGTTTTCAACTGGACAATGGTGCGCAGCGCATAAGGCGCGTGCAAACCGAAGGCACTCCGCAGCGGCGGATCGGCGATCGCGACCGGTACGATTCGCATTTCGACAATTTTCATCGCTTCCCCTTTCAACTGGCCGCTATGCCACAAGGCTGATTTCCTTTTACTCCTGATATACTACAGCATATATAATATTAACATTAAAAAGCGATAGATTGCTCTACACCGTCAAGGAGACGATCTGCCTGATGGTGCATATTGACGAGCGTGGCGGCGCGAGTGGATCTTTCTGCATGCACAATATGCATATGCTATACTTTATAAAATAAACGTTGTGTTTTGGTACGGGATAGCTTGTGTCACCCACATGATTTCGCCCGTTTACGTGCTCCTGATATTCGTTCCCAGTAACTAGAAAGAGATATAATGGCTCATATTCAATTTGGCTGGTGTATCCCATTTGAAGATGGCGATCGATCTCGCACAGAGCAACTCACGGCTTATCAACAGGGCCTCGATATTATCTCTGGCCATTTTGATACTGCCTGGATGGGCGATCATGTGCAATTCGGCGAGAAATCTATCCTTGAAGCGTGGACCGCTATGAGCTACCTGGCGGCACGATCTTCAACTATCACATTTGGACATCTCGTTCTCTGCCAACTCTTTCGCAATCCTGCCTTGCTGGCAAAAATGGCCGCAACCCTACAGTATATGAGCGAAGGACGGTTTGTTCTTGGATTGGGCACCGGATGGCACCAAGAAGAGTGCGATTCCTATAACTTTGAGTTTCCAACCCCTGGTGTGCGTATTGAGGAGCTCGAAGAGACGATTCAGATTGTCAAAGCGCTGTGGCGTGAGGATCATGTGACGTTCGAGGGCAAACATTACAGCGTGAAGGATGCGAACTGCCAGCCAAAGCCTGATCCGATTCCCCCTATCATGGTTGCCGCTTTCCAACCACGCATGATGCGTCTTACTGCTCGTCATGCCGATTGGTGGGTGACTCAGGGAACGGAGATACCAAAAATCGCTGCGCAGGTCGCGTCCTTAAATGAGGCATGCGATAGAATCGGCCGTGAGCAAACAAGCATCAAACGTCTCCTGCAGTTAGGCTGCTACTGCGCACCAACCGAAACAGAGCTCAGGCAGATCATCGGCGACAAAAAGGTGAATCCCAACTGGTCTCTCTCTGGCACACCCGCGCAGATCGTTGAGCAATTGCGTCCCTTCATTGATCTGGGTTTCGATCACTTTATTATCGACACCAGCGACTTTCCCAACCTGACTACGCTCAAAATGTTAGCCCATGAGGTGTTGCCGCTCCTCAACCGCTAGGACGCCTGCCCATAAGGAGTATTATTGATGCGAGAACGACAGACGGATATTCTGATTGCAGGTGGTGGGCTAGGAGGTGTCGCTGCGGCCCTTGCCGCTTTGCGTCTGGGGAAGCGCGTGATTCTGACTGAGGAGACTGACTGGATCGGGGGCCAACTCACTGCGCAGGCGGTGCCGCCAGATGAGAATCGCTGGATTGAACAGGAAGGTTGTACAGCAAGCTACCGTTGTCTACGCGAAGGCATTCGCGCGTACTATCGGCGGAATTATCCGCTGCGACCCGTAATTAAAGATCAATCAACGCTCAATCCTGGTCAGGGGGGAGTGAGCCGCCTTTGCCACGAGCCACGCGTCGCTCTGGCCGTGTTGGAAGAGATGCTCGCGCCCTACCGTGCCAGTCGCCAGATAGAAGTGTTCTTGCACCATCGACTGGTGGCAGCGGAGCGTGATGGGGATCGTTTAGAGGCATTGACCATCCAGGATGATCAAACAGGTGAACAAACGGTCATTCATGCCCCCTATATTTTGGATGCAACGGAATTGGGCGATGTCCTGCCCCTGGCGGATATAGAATATGTGATCGGAGCCGAGAGTCAGGCGCAGACTGGTGAACTACACGCGCTTGTAGGTGAGGCGCAGCCGCTTGATCAGCAAGCTGTGAGCTGGTGCTTTGCACTCGACTATCTCCCCGATGAGGATCATACCATTGCGCGGCCAGAAGATTATGAGTTCTGGCGACGCTACCAGGCAGACTTCTGGCCGGGACCCCAGCTTGGTTGGATTGATTGCGATCCCGTTACGCTGAAAACGCGTCACCGTGCCATCTTTGATGGTGATACTGACCGTGAGCAGGGGCAAGACCTCTGGCACTATCGGCGTATTTTCTACCGCCAGCACTACCGTCAGGGCCGCTACCCCAGCGATATCACCCTGGTAAACTGGCCCCAGATTGATTACTGGCTTGGTCCCTTGTTGGGGGTTTCGGATGAAGAAAAGCAAAAACATGTGAGGGGCGCACGCCAACTTAGCCTATCCATGCTCTACTGGATGCAAACTGAGGCTCCACGTCTGGATGGAGGATATGGGTATCGGGGTTTGCGCTTACGAAATGATATCATGGGAACCACCGATGGGTTAGCAAAATCTCTCTATATTAGAGAAAGCCGACGCATTAAGGCAGAATTCACAGTATTGGAACAGCATGTAGGCGTCCAGGCGCGTGCAGTGATGGGGTTGCCTGAAGGGTCTGAGTTGTTTGATGATAGTGTTGGTGTTGGCTCCTATCGCATTGACCTTCACCCTGGTACTGGGCAACGCAACTATGTAGATATAAGTAGTTATCCTTTTCAGATTCCACTAGGAGCTCTCATCCCGCAACGGGTTGAGAATCTGCTTCCAGCGAATAAAAATCTGGGAGTGACGCACATAACCAATGGCTGCTATCGTCTCCACCCCGTCGAATGGAACGTCGGCGAAGCAGCCGGGGCGCTGGCGGTCTATTGCCTGGAGAACGGGGTAATTCCGCGACAGGTACGCAATACTCCCCGGCACCTGGCACATTTTCAGGCCATGCTGGTCAATGACCTGGGCTTTCAACTGACCTGGAACGAAACAACGCGGACACATGAGGTCTAGGCGACCTCCCAGCAGGTCTGCTACATTACGACTCCTCTACAGATATCAGGCCATTAATTGACATCCTCCCCCGCTGAAAAGGCGGGGGATTCCAAGAATCACTTCTTGGGTTTCCTGCTTCGCTGAGACGTGCCGGAGTTGGTTTTCACCGCCCCCGGTCTTACGGACTCTCCACAGGCATTGAGGACCGTGAGCCCCACGGACCTGATATTCTTTGCTGCATTGCGATCTCGGTCATGATGCACGCCACATTCTGGACACGTCCACTGGCGTACGTCGAGCGTGAGGGAGTCGAAGATATATCCACAGTCGAAACAGCGTTTACTGGATGGGTACCATTTGTCAATGTTGACCAGATTTCGACCGTACCAGTCTGCTTTGTATTCCAACAGGGACACAAATTGACTCCACCCCATATCCGAGATCGCTTTGCTGAGAGAACGATTCTTGACCATGTTCTTGACCTGAAGGCTCTCTACACAGATCGTTTGATTTTCACGGATCAGCCGTGTGGAGAGCTTGTGGAGGAAGTCAGAACGTCGGTCAACAATCCGGGCGTGGATTCTGGCAACGTGGTGGCGCGCTTTGTCCCGATTCTTGGACCCTTTTTTCTTTTTCGCGTGTCGGCGTTGCGCCTTTGCCAGTTTTTGTTCGTCCTTGTGGAAGAATTTGGGATTGCCAACGATTTCTCCATCAGAGAGCACCACGAACGACTTCAAGCCCAGATCGGCACCAATAGCGGTTCCACAGGGGGTCAGGTGCGCGATACTCTCTTCTACCAGCAAACTGACGAAATAGCGGTTACTGGCGTCTTTACTGACGGTGACACTGGATGGGGTAACTCCTTCAGGCAAGGGACGTGACCACACAAGAGCCAGCGGCTCTCTCATTTTTGCCAGTGTCAGGGTGCCATTGCGAAATGTAAAGGCGCTCGAGGTGTACGTAGCCGACTGTTTATTGCGCTTCTTTTTGAACGTTGGATACTTTCCACGACCCTCAAAGAAATTGATGAAGGCTTTGTCCAGATGGCGCAATGCCTGTTGGACGGGAACACTGGACACGTCATTCAACCAGCGATACTCATCCTGCTTTTTGAGGTCGGTGAGCATCGAAGAAAGGTCTTTGTAATACAGGCGCGTCTGTTCTTTGTAGAAGGCGTCCGTTTTGAGGCGCAACGCCCAATTGTAGGTAAATCGTACACAGCCAAACGTCCGAGCAAAGATCTGTTTTTGCTCATCGGTCGGATAACATCTGTATTTGTAGGCGCGTTTCTGTATACTCATACGTTACATTGTAGCACGTACTGTGTAAAAATTCAACAGTATACCCAACCCATCGCGCCACCAGAAGGAACGGGCTTCTATCCCCTGGTTAAAACACAGGGGTTTTACGCCCCGTTCGTATAAAACAGTGGATCACGCTCATGATGGCCGCTCTTGTTCCAATGGATGCATCGTGAACTGTTCAGTCTCCGTCAGGATATAGATGGGCTCTGGCGTCAGGCGCAGCGTTACCTTGCCACCTGTGGGCTGAAGTATCTGAGTTTTGCCCGTCATGCTGATGGAGGTCAAGGGACCATTTGAGGCCAGTTCGATTTTTTGATTAAACGGCGTTGACCAGAGCACATGTAGATTGTTGCTGAAGCACATATGATACACATTAAATTCTGCTATCTCGCGGCCCAGGAATGAACGACCCGCTAGCAGACGCGTAAGTACCGCAAAGGCGATATAGGAGGGTTTGGGTGTATAGTATCCGTCCGCGTCGGGCAATCTGATCAAGCCAAAATTCTGTTCCAGATCAAAGCTATTCGTTCCATCGTTAATGAAGTCGTACCAGAAATATGTATCCACCCCGACTGATAGGCTGAGCACGATGCTGCGCACAAGGTAGTGCGCCTGTTCAACTTCGTTGGTGATGTTGAAGGCATCCGACCAGCCCAGTTCGGTAATCCAGATCGGTTTTGCCTGACCGTTATTGTGTGCCTTGATCAGGTCCTGCAATGCCTGCAGGTGCTGCGCTAGATTGCGGAATTCTGGTGGATCGACGGAAACGATAGAGTAGGGATGAACCGAGATCGCATCGGCGTATGTCAATGCGCCCGTTGTGAAAAGCCTTTTCAACCAATCCAGGTCAATACCAAAGGTCGCTCCAACCACCACCGTGACATCGGGACGCACGGCTTTGATCGCCTGGTAGGCCGCGCTGACCATGCGCGCGTAATTGGCCGGATCATGCTCGCCCGGTCCGGTTGAGAACTTGCCATTATATTCATTGTACAGCTCGACCGCGTGTAGCTGCGGATAGTGACTGACAAGCGCTCGCGCGTAATTAGCATAAGCGGCAAAACCAACCTCATCATGGGGTGTCAGGCCACCATCATACAAAGGATTGTTGTAATCGATAATGAGCAACGGATGCAAGCCACTACGTTGAAACGCGCTCATGTATCTATCAATAGGCGTAAAATCATACTCTCCCGGGCTGGCCTCGACATCGGCCCAGAGAGCATCCTCCCTCACCATGCTGGCTCCCATGGCGATAAGTTCCCGCGTCCCATTCAACGGATTTTTGCCGGAAAAGTGGGCGCTGACACCGAACCTGCTATCGACCGGTAGCGCTGTAGACGTGATTACCACAAATGGGATTGTGCGTACCGATGTCTCATTCGCGGTATGGTTGGTGACCGTCAGTACATAGTATTCCGGACGGCATTGCTGCAATGATATGATCGTTTGATCGCTTTGCACATCGACCTGGCCCTCTACCACTTTTGTACCGCTGCGATCGGCCACGCTATATGTGAGGCTCCCGGTTGACGCGGGTGTCCAGATCTTGAAGATAGGGATCTCTGTATGTAAAAAGATGGTGCTTTGCACGAGATGCTACTCCTTGCGTTCTTGGCGTGCATGCTGTGGCCCCGTTAAGCGTCAGGGCCAGCTGAAAATAAATGCATGATAATATTTTTGGCGCGTATCCACTAAAAAAACTATGCGCTCTATTTAAATTATAACTTCTATCACTGTGAAATTCCTTATATAGCATCAAAATAGAGCATCAAAATGTTAATCTGGCTTTCCCTTGAAGATACTGGTTTCAGCACGTCTGGCTTCAGAAACTATAGCTTCTCATCGCTTGCTGATGAACTCTTTCCTGTTACCTTTAACGAGCTGAAAGCGTGAGTTGTTAGATAGCATCAGAATGCCCCCATACTAGATTCAAACAATTATAAGGAAGATATTCTCATTTTTTTAGAGAGGAAAAGGCACATGGTACAATTTGGTTGGAAAGCCGGTCCTGAACAGTATCCTCCCGTCGAATTACTGCAATACGCGGTTGAAGCTGATAAGGCCGGGTTTGATTTTCTTGACGCCAGCGATCATTTTCAACCCTGGAGTCCAGAGGGGCAGGCGAGCTTCACCTGGACGTGGTTCGGAGCGGCTGCGATCCAGACACAGCGCATCACTTTGAGCCCCGGCGTTACCTGTCCTATTCTGCGCTACCATCCATCAATCATCGCCCAGGCCTCCGCCACCGTGACGCACTTCGCCCCCAACCGCTTCGCGCTCGGCCTGGGAACCGGAGAAGCGCTCAACGAGTATGCCGCGACCGGACAATGGCCCGAGTATGCCGAGCGCCGTGACCGCCTGGCGGAAGCCATCGAATTGATACGCGCCCTGTGGAGCGGAGAAGAGGTGAGCTTTCGAGGCAAGTACTATCAGACAGAGAAAGCGAAGCTGTATACCCCGCCCACGGGACCGATTCCTATCATCATCTCTGCCCTCGTTCCCCATAGCGCCCATTTCGCGGGCCAGTACGGCGATGGGTTGTGGAGCGTTGGTGGAAAGCAGCCGCAGATATATCAGGATGTCATCAGTAGTTTTGAGCAGGGCGCCCGTGAGGCTGGAAAAGATCCCAAACGGATGCCACGCTGCATCGAACTGATGGTCGGCTACACACAGGATATCGATGCCTCTATTCAGGAGCGTCTAAAGTACTGGGCGGGTGGTCATGTCCCGGCGCTGTTTGATCAGAAGATCTATACGCCAGAGATGTCGCAAGAAAATGGCGAAGTGGTTGGGCCCGACACCCTCAAGAAGATGGGCTGTTTTTCTGCAAACCCCGATGATCACGTTGCCTCTGCCAAACAATACATCGACCTGGGATTTGATTGCCTCATCTTCCATACCGCTGGTCCTGATCAGCGGGCCTTTATCCAGGATTATGCACGTGATGTTCTCCCCAGGTTGCGGAACCTTTAACAAGGTTTCCTCGTGGCAGGAGTTATTTGCGGATTTTTCAAAAATCCGCAAATAACTCCTGCCACGGGTCTTACTCCAGGTCAGTGATGTATGGGTGCATATGGTGCGCATCTGCGCACCATATGCACCCATACATCGCAAATCACCTTTTATTGGGATTTGCGACCTTGCTGGTCGAGCTGCTTAAAGTCTTCGTCGCTGAGTTGGATGTTTACTGCGGCGACGTTTTCCTCCAGGTGTTTCACGCTGCTGGTACCAGGAATTGGTAGCATAACAGGGCTACGCTTTAGGATCCAGGCGAGAGCGATGCCACTGGGCGTGGTATTGTGTTTTTTGGCGAGGGTATCGAGGAGGGTTCCTGGCTGTGCCAGATCGCCGGAAGCCAGCGG
This sequence comes from Dictyobacter halimunensis, assembly GCF_036245075.1. Lineage (NCBI taxonomy): Bacteria > Bacillati > Chloroflexota > Ktedonobacteria > Ktedonobacterales > Dictyobacteraceae > Dictyobacter > Dictyobacter halimunensis. Next base: position 1,774,965 of record NZ_BSRI01000001.1, on the reverse strand, counting down.
AAACCACGGTATAAAACCAATATTATGATTGGTACAATAATCAAGAACATCCTCGCTCTGACGGGTCACCAGATTATATAGATTCTGTACCGTTACTACCTTGAAGAACTTCTGGGCCGCCTCAATTTCTTCAACGTTGACCTCACTGAGACCAACGTGGCGAATCAAGCCTTCCTGCTGCATCTGCTTGATGGCATCAAATTGCTCATCGCGCGGTACCTTGGGATCGATACGATGCAGTTGCCAGAGATCGATGCGCTCCAGGCCCAGGCGGCGCAAGCTCATCAGTACACACTGCCGCAGGTATTCTGGCCGCCCCAGCGGAGGCCAGATATCTGGTCCATGACGGGTTAAACCACCTTTGGTCGCGATAAGCATTCCCTGATAGGGATAGAGCGCCTCGTGAATCAGGTTCTCACTGACCTCAGGACCATAGCTATCCGCGGTATCAATAAAGTTTATGCCAAGCTCTGGCAGCCGTTTCAGTGTACGCAGCGCCTCCTCACGATCCTCTGGTTCTCCCCAGATGCCTTTACCGGTGATGCGCATAGCTCCATAGCCAAGACGATGTATAGTAATGTCGCCGCCAATGGTGAACTGACCACTGGCCGCGGCATTGATGGTGTTATTCATAGGATGGGACTCCTTTTTTTAGTCGAATCACTTCATCCTCTGGCACGGAGTAGTGGGAAACAAGGTTTCAATATTCCTGCGGCGGTGAAATCAGCTCCTCATTAATCCATCTATTAACTCATCAGTATGAATTGCATCTCTAGCCAGGGTGTGATCCAGGCACGTACCAGGGAAGTCACAGCAAGCGTATACGCTCAACACCGCCGTAATGGCCGTCGCGCTCAGGAACTATGGTCTGTATGGTCCTGGTCAGCAGCAGCGCTATACCGACGACTTGGCCCAGCTTCAGCTCGGTTCGGTCGCCGAGCAGCCCGGCGCGATGCCAGAGATTGGACCCTCGCCGGACTTCACCGCCAACATCGATCAGCCGTTTAATGAGCGCTCGTCACTTGAGCAGGCATGAGGCACCTATGGCATCTTGTGGCCTGTTGTACACCAGCAGCTCGGGGTTGATCCCCAGCTTGGTAACGGATTGCTCGAGGTGCTCCCGAGTGTTCCAAACGGCCAATCGACTGTTGCGGCCCAAAACATCCGCGTTGGCACCGGCTCGATCGACGTCGAGGCTACCCACCATGGAAGTAGCTGGACAACCACGGTAACGTCTCACCTGAGCGCGACGCCGCATGTTGGCGCGACGTTGCCAGCAGGGAGCCGCATCTTGAACGTCACCCTCAACGGTCAGAAAGTCGCGTACACCCTGCGCAACACCAATGCCGGGCTCCAGGTGGTTGTTTCGACCTCCTGTGGATCTACCGCCCGCGTACATGTGGTCGCCAGGTAGCAGGATGCTCTGGGTATAACTGTCCCAGGGATGGACGTGATCCTCTTCACGAAGAGGATCACGTCCACACCACGCTCTCTTTAAATGAAAGCCAGGCTGTTTTCTGTACTGAGGCATGTTTATCGATACCACTGTGTTTCTGTCACATTGGTGGGTGCCTGAGGGCCAGGTAAAATTTCGCGTAGATATGCTCGTACACCTTTCTCTCGTTGCCAGTTTTGCTGGTAGCCAAGCGAAACCTCCTCAAAGCGCACCCCATCCCGGTAGTCCGTAGCCCGAACATGTACATGACCATAGACGACTACAGTAACAGGGAAGCGAGTGTGCCAGTTTTCTGTTTGGGTCGTGCCACACCAGAGAGAAAAACGCGGAATATTTTTGACGCGAGCAAATTCTTGTCGCAGAGGAAAATGGTTAATCAGAACAATAGAGGATGTGGGAGGAAGAGAAGCCAGGCGTTTTTCTGTATAAGCTGTGCGTACCCTGCACCACTCACTGCGCGAGGAATAGGGGGTTGAATGCAAAATGAATTCATCATTGCACACCACTCCTGACTCTTCTGCCCAGGCGACAGCCTGTTCCATAGGGACATGGGCTGGACGAAAGCTGTAATCATAGAGGAGAAAAAGTGGTGCCAGAACTGTTGATTCGTCGCTGCCCGGCCAGACAGGATAGGGATCTTCCGGGGTGGCAACGTTGTAGGAACGGCAAATGGCGACCAGGGCGCGATACTTTTCCTCGCCTGCAAAAGCATTCTCTCCTGACGAAGGAATTGTCCACAGATCATGGTTTCCAGGTGTCCAGATTACCCTGGCGAAGCGAGCCGTCAGGATTGAAAGAGCATAGTGGAGGTGTTCTGTTGTCTCTCCAACGTCTCCCGCAACAATAAGCCAGTCTTCTGGATAGAAAGGGAGTTCTGCCAGTGCCTGTCGATTGACTGGAACACCGAGATGCAGATCACTAATAGCATAAACCTTCATTGTGTGTCCGTTTGTGATTCTGATTATATTGATACATATGCGCGTATACATACTATTGGCTATTATACTGCAATAAATCACCATCAAAGCAGCAGGAGGTGCGGCGTATTTACACGCCGCACCTCCTGCTGCTTTGATGGTGATTTATTGCAGTATGACTTATCCTTTGACGCTGCCGGCTCCCAGACCGCCGCGCCAGAAGCGCTGCAGAAGGATACAACCGATCAGCAGCGGGATCGAGGAGACCAGAGCTCCCGCCACGATCAAGGGATAGAGGAAGTTATTCGCTCCACCCGTGGTGATATTCCAGGTTTCCAGTCCGACCGAGATCGGGAAGAGATTCTGGTCGCTCAGCATGATCAACGGGAGGAAGTAGTTGTTCCAGATTGCCACAAACTGGAAGAGCAGGATCGTCACCAGCGCAGGGACCATGAGCCGCATGGCAACCGTTGAGAAGGTACGAAACTCGCCAGCTCCGTCGATGCGGGCCGCTTCTACAAGTTCATCGGGTACGGAAGACGACGCATAGATACGTGAGAGATAGACTCCAAACGGACTGACGAGACTGGGCAAGAGCACCGACCAGATGGTGTTGGTCAGGCCTACTCCGCTCATCATCAGGTACAATGGCAGCGCCAGGGCTGTTGCCGGGACCAGGATGGCACCCAGGATCGCCGCGAAGATGAGATCGCGTCCGCGGAAATTATACTTGGCCAGGGCGTAGCCAGCCATGGTCGCCAGGAATGTGCCCACAACTGAGCCTACCCCCGCATAGAGCAGTGTATTGAGCAGCCAGTGCACGTAGAGACCATCGCTGTAGGTGAACAACTGTTGCAGGTTGCTCCACAGGTTAAAGCTGGAAGCGAACCAGAGGCCAAAGGTGTTGAACAGATCTCCTGTATTTTTGGTAGCCGAGACGATCAGCCAGAAGAACGGGATCAGGAAGTACAGCGTGCAGATGATCAAGAACGCCATAGCTATCAGGCCGCTACCGGAAAACTGGCGGGAACCATGCCTTTTGACCTGCGAGTTTCTTTGTTCCTGATTGATCGATACCGGAGCCGAAGCGGTTTGTTGACTCATATTTACACTCCTGCCTGTCGGCGTGTCACGCGCAAGAAACCGAAAGAAAAGACAAAGGTTACCAGGGCCAGGATAACCGATAGCGCGGCCGCATAGTAGTAATTGTTGTAAGCAAAGGCGCTGTTATAGGCATAGAGCACCGGTGTGAAGGACGTTGAAATGTTGTTCGAGATCGACGCGAGCACCTGTGGCTCAGCAAAGAGCTGCAGGGTCCCGATGATCGAGAAAACGCCCGTCAGAACCAGGGCCGGAGCCACCAGAGGCACCTTGATAAACCAGGCAATGTTCAAGCCCGAACAGCCATCCAGGCGCGCGGACTCATAAATGTCCTGAGGGATGGCCTGCAGGGCCGCGAAGATAATCAGCATATTGTAGCCTGTCCAGGCCCAGACCGCGATATTCGCGATTGACCAGAGCACAGTGCTATAGCCGAGGAAATCTGGTGCTGGCAGATGCATCGTCTGCAATCCCTTGACGATAGGTGAGAGGGCTGGATCATAGAGATAGCCCCAAAGCAGAGCTGCGATAATGCCCGGGACGGCGTATGGCACGAAGAAGGCCAGGCGGAAAAAGGCCTTGAAGCGCACCACGGTCGAATCCAGCAAGAGAGCCAGCACGAGTGCCAGAATCAGCATTATCGGGACCTGGACTACGCCATAGAGCAACATACGACCGATGCTGGCATAGAATTTCGCGTCACTAAGCACAGCCAAATAGTTGCTCAAGCCGCTGAAACCGACGGTCGCCCCGCTCAATCCCAGTCCTGTACGCTGGAAATGGAAGGTACTCTGCACAATGGCATAGACGATAGGGGCGAGAAAGAACAGGATGAAAAGCACCCCGAATGGAAGTATAAACAGGTAGGGCGTGAGTACCCGCTTCCATGCAATAGAATGTTGGCGTCTACTCGTGGACGCACGGGAGCTTGCTGCGAGCGCCATTGCTTTTTCTCCTCTCTTGCTCAGTATTTGACAGTAAAGCCCTGATTTTGCATGAACTGGATGGTGCTCTGCTGAACTGAGTTCAGGCTGCTCGGTAGAGTACCTTGATTGTTGACGGCACCAGCAAAATCGTCACCGAAGTCGTTGTATACCTGGTTGATGGTAGGGCCCCATTGATATTTGGGATTCACATGCTGCGAGGCAACTTTAAACAAAGCGCCGACGTTCTGATTCCCAAAGAAAGACTGCCGGCCGTTCACCAGGGGCGAGTCCAGATTTGACAGGCTTGCGGGGTAAATGGCGTTCCCCTTGATCATCTCTTCAACGCCTTGTTTGTTCGTATTGAGCCACTGGGCGAAATCGGCGGCCTCTTTAGGATGTTTGGAACTGGTGAACACAGCGGTGGTAGAGCCACCCCAGTTTCCGTTGGCATACTGACCTTCCTGCCATTGTGGAAGAGGGGCCACGCGCCACTTACCAGCCGTCTGAGGAGCATTAGGTTTGATGGTACCCGCGCCCCAGGCGGCAGAGATCCAGGTGGCCAGAGTACCGGAGCCAATGTCATGGTACCAGGCATCCGCGAAGTCTGGCTCGGTTTTGACGAGGTTCTTGCCGAGCAGTCCCTGCCAGTAAGATGCAACCTTCTGAGCCTGGGGGTTATTGATGTCTACTTTCCAGGACTGGCCATCGATGTTGAACATCTGTCCGCCCGCCTGCCACACGAGTCCATTGAACCATCCCGGATCCCTGGCAGGGAAATCGGTAATGTATGCGCTGGGGTCAGCGGCATGCAGTTTGACGGCGTCATCGGCGTACTGAGCCCAGGTGGTTGGTATGGGCAGATTATATTTCTGGAAGAGATCCTCGCGATAATAGAGGACCAGGGGACCTGTATCCTGAGGGATTGCGTAGACCGAGTTACCCAGTGAGACCTGGTTCCAGGTCCATGGTACAAACTGATCTTTAATGTCGTTTGCGCCATATTTGGATAGATCGATCAGGGAGCCGGTTGTTTCAAATGTTGGCAAGACCTGATACTCGATCTGTGCCAGATCGGGCTCGTTATTGGCTTTGATCGCCGTGTAGAGCTTGTTGTATTCGTTCGTGCCACCACCTACATTGATAACGTTCACATGAATATTTGGATGGAGCTTAGTGTACTCGGCCGCCGCCTTATCAACTCCGGTGACCCAGTTCCAAAATGTCAGGGTGATCTGACCTCCTCCTCCGGATGTACTATTGTCAGTTGAACTAGTACTAGAACCAGTTCCACTGTCACACCCGGCCAGCATGCCGAGGCACAGCGCGGCTAGCAATAGCAGCGGTACAATTTTCACCTTCGAAAATGTAAAGCGATCTGTCATGGCGATCTCCTTTCACCGTCAAGCGTATCAGCAATCTGCATTGCGATTGCGATACGCATAAAGATCGGGGGGCTCTTACTGAAAGGGGGCTGAGACAGGAAATGTATTGCTTATACAATGAGAATGTGGCCCATTAAGATAATGCCAGTAGGCTGTACGAGACGACAACCAGCCAGTATACCATGGATCCCTGTCATGTAGACCTCCACCAGTAATGGGCACCGTGGATGTAGCGATGAAACACGTTGACAGCATTGTCAATGAACATAAAATACAGGATACGTAAAATGTACCAGATTAATACAAGGAAGTCAATGTTGGTTTTTAATGCTATGCTGAGCTTATTTGTGTACTATGCTGATTGAATATTTAATTTATATTGTAGAAACTGAGGGAATTAAACAATAAAAAAATATTAATGCATATATGATTTATAAATGTGCCGGGCACACTTTTTTACTGCCGTGCTGAGGCGGGAAAGCGTATAGCGAATGAAGCGATCTTGACCGGGGGGAAGTGAAGGATATAGAATCGGAAGATAGGATCTTCCTTCTTCGAAAGGGGCAAGACGATGTGATCCTGAATTAAAGCGATTCACCTCTGAAAGGATATAGAATGATGCGGGCGAGTGTAAGAGAAAAACCATTGATGGGCAAGTGGACCATCTTATTGCTTGTGGGATGGTTGATTGCGATCGTGGCATTTTTAATACCGATGGATATATTTGGCATGTCATACATGTTTAGTGTTCACATGTCACAGCACCTCTTGCTTTCGCTTGTGGCGCCGCCCCTGATTCTCCTGGGTCTTCACCGAGAAAGCCTGCAAAATTTCCTGGATCGCCATTCCCTGCTCCAGCGTTGCCTGGCACTCTTAACGATTCCGGTGGTTGCCTCCCTCATTTTTAATGGCAATATCTGGCTCTGGCACGCTCCTGTGCTGATGCGAGCAATGATGAGTAGTGCATTTATTCACGATGCGACCAATCTTCTCTACCTGGTTACCGGCTTTTTATTCTGGTGCCCCTTGTTGGGGCTGACGTTCGGGCGCAAGGATCTCCCTCTGGCGGGTAAACTGGCCTATCTGTTCTTCAGCGATATGCCGATGATGCTTCTGGGAGCGGGCATGACCTTTTCTCCGCCCCTCTACACGTTTACGATGTCCAATCCCGCTATGCAGATGGCAGTGTCGGCGACCGATCAGCAGCTGGGTGGATTGCTGATGTGGGTGGTTGGTGGGGTTTTTCTACTGGTTGTGGTCACCAGCGTGCTGTTCCTACGCTGGATGTTGCAACAGGAGAAAGCACAACAAGAAAAGGATCGCCTCCTGATTGAAGAAGAAGAACAGACCTCTGAACCATTGGTATAGCTTATTTGTGATAAAATGCGAATAACTATACCCTTTTCATGAAGTCGCGGGGTAATAGTTATTTTTACCATTTCTACTTTCCCGGGGTGATGGCATACACACACTTGCGCCTGAAAGGATCTCATGTCTGAAAAACTCAACATCCAGGATATTGCGCGCCTGGCCAACGTCTCGACGGGCACAGTTTCGCGTGTGTTAAATAACAAACCCGATGTCAGTCCGGCGACACGCGAACGTATCTTGCGCATCGTGGAGGAACAGGGATATGTCCCCAGTAGTACAGCGATTGGATTGGTATCAGGACGGAGCCGCTTAATCAGCGTGCTGGTGCCGGCGCTGACGTGGCCGCTGATCCCGGAGATGATGGTGAAGGTGGCCGAAATTGTGGAGGGCACCCCGTATGAAATCGTGCTGTATAGTATCAGTAGCTCGAATCACCTGAGTGATTGTGGCAAGGTAATCGACCGCATTCTGGCGACGCGACTGACAGCGGGCATGTTGGCGATCTTTCCGGGCCAATCGGCGCAGCATCTCACCCACCTGCAGCGACAGGGTTTTCCTGTGGTTTTGATCGATGACCAGCATGCTCCGGTGGAAGGCGTTCCCTGGATCGGGGCGGATAACCGTGGAGGCGCGTATGAGGCGACGCGCTACCTTATCGCTCTGGGGCACCAACGTATCGCCTGCATTCAAGGTCCCATGAAGTATAAGGTCTCGCGCGATCGCTACCAGGGATACCAGGATGCACTGCGGGACGCTGGCATCCCGCTCGATTCTGTACTAGTGCTGGAGGGCGATTTTATGCCGTCTGGTGGTCGCCAGGGTGCCCGAGAATTGCTGGCGCGTCCGAAGGCGGAACGCCCAACCGCCATCTTCGCCCAGAGCGATCTGATGGCGTATGGGGTGATGTCGGCGGCGGCTGAATTTGGCTTAAGTATCCCGAAAGACATTTCGTTGATGGGTTTTGATGATAATCCCTCATCCGCGCATATGCAGCCGGCCCTGACCACGGTCCAGCAGCCGTGCACCGAGATGGGCCAGCAGGCGATTGAGCTCTTGCTTCAGCTGATAGAAGAGCCGCATCTCTATTATCGACAACAACCTGAAGATAAAAAGCAGGATTTGACCGAATACGCCCCACGCATTCAACTGCCCACCAACCTGATGATTCGTGATACCTGCAAAAAGCTCTCAAAACGAGCTCTCCAGACTCCTGATCGCCACAAGCAAGCCGTCTCGGGTTAAAGCACAGGGTAGGCCCAGAACCTTCCCCGGGCCTACCTTGATAGATAACATGCCAGTGTTTGAGTCGTTGCCTGCCCGTCCGATATGCAAGGTGGGCAGACGGTCGCGCTCTATTGTGGGATAACCTCAATGCCACAGATTTTGGCATAGTTGACGACTGCGGTGAACTGGATTGAGACTGTACCGCTGCCATTATCCTACGCGTAACCGATTACGCAATCACAAGCGGAAAATATAATTGATGAGCGTAAGTATTTTCCGTAATCGTTTACGGAATCAGCATACCTAAAAAAAGCTCTTGTCAAGACAAGAAAATATTTAAAGAAGTGCGTTGGCCGGTTATCGAGAAGAACTCAATCTCCAGAGGCGCCAACGAACAGGATCTCTGAGGGGCGATCACCGTCATAAAGGATCGTATACCAGCACAGTGGAAGATCCCACAGACGGTTTTCCAGAGAGCGTGCTAGTTCTTTCGTAGGCGTCGAGGTGCCAAAGAACTCGAGAATCTGCTCTGCTGATAAAGGCCAGATGACGGTTTGATCATTAAATGGTGCTTGATAGAGAAAGATGCTAATCCAGAAGATTAATTGTCGCTGAGCGGAAACATGTTGAGAAAAGTATGCAAGTATTTCTTCTCGTGAAAGGGTGATGGGTGAAATTGCATATAGCTGGGGCGGTAGTGAACGAGGTTGTTGAGGATCGGTTTGCTCCCATTGGATGGTCATCTCGATATACATCTGTACGTATCCCCAGATGGCATCATGCTGCGGTAGTTCTGCTGCCAGGTCAAATGGTAATTCGCCAAAAGAAATATGGTAACGTTTATCAGCTTCATAGAAGCGTTCAACCAGATGTTCGTCCAGTGTACAGCCAGCGTAACGCTGAGGAAATAGAGAGAGACTCTCAATATCTACAATAGTTTCGGCTCTCTTGAGATCGATAAATGCCTGATAGATATTGTCTTGATAAGGAGCATAATAAATCCATGAATCCTTTCCCATGGATGATTTCCTCTTTTGCGTAAATTTATTACAGAACAATCAAATAATCCTGTATAAGAGGCATTCCTTAATGGGGAAGTAATCCTGGTAAAAATGGCAGTTAGTACCATACTTTCTGGTAATGGAAGTTTATGAGACCCCCTGTCACGATATAACAGAGGGTCTCAGTGATGTTTGGCTCGTCAGTTATTTCGTGTAGATCCAGACACGCATCTCGCCGGGCTGGCGTTGATCCCAGACGTAGTAGGGGATGGCGGTGAGGGTGTGTGGGTGAGATTGCGGCGGCGTCGTTTTATACAGTGTATCCGACCAGTCCGTGCTGTCTACCGCGGTGGCTGGAGCCTGGATGACGGCGATGCCTCCTAAGAGCTCTGGTTCAAAGTGGCTCTCCAGTGTCGCCGTTTCGGGCAGGCGGATGTGATGCAGGGGTACTGCGTTATCCGCGCCTTCCAGGCAGTAGACCAGTGGGCCGCGCTGCAGAGCGATGGAGTCGATATCTTTGCGCACATCAGGATGGGCATAGACGCGCGTCGCGGGCATCGCCAGGTTGAGGATAACCTGGTCGCCACTCTGCCAGCGTCGCTCGATACGCACATAGCCCTTTTGCAGTTGATCGAGCGAGACGGCCTCGCTATTCACAGAGAGTTGTGCATCCTGGCACCAACCGGGGATGCGCAGATTCAGGCCAAATGCAACTGGCTCATCGAGCGCCACCGTCAGGCGGATTGCGCCATCCCAGGGATACTGTGTCTCCTGCCGTAGCGTCACGTCGCGACCGGCGACTGACAGCTTGCCTGTCCCCTGAATATAGAGATGCGTGAAGATGTCAGTATCGTTTGCCGTATAGACATACTGGCCCAGCGACATCAATGTGCGCGCTATATTGGGAGGACAGCAGGCGCACTTGAACCAGCCGACGCGGTGATGGTCGCCCTTGCTCTCCAGCGGATTGACATAGAAGTATTTACTGCCGTCGAGCGAGATACCGCTCAGCATCCCGTTGTACAACGCGCGCTCAAGCAGATCCGCGTAGCGGCTATTGGCGTCGAGCTGTAGCAGGCGGTGGTTCCACATCGCCAGACCAATTGAGGCGCAGGACTCCGCATAGGCCGTCAGGTTCGGCAGATCATAGTCTTCCGTGAAGCCCTCGTTCTTCGCGGTTGAGCCGATGCCACCGGTGATATAGAGCCGCTTGCTTACGAGATGGTGCCAGAGGCGCTCACCCGCCTGGAATAGTGCCTCGTCATACTGTTCCTTAACCAGGTCGGCGACCGCGCTATACAGATACATGGCGCGCACGGCATGACCAACCACCTCGGTCTGCTCGCGTACGGGCAGGTGCGACTGGTTGTACTCATATGTCCTCGCCCAAAATTTATCTGGAGTATCGCCGCGCTCGCGTGCTTCCTGATCAAAGTAATGAGGCTGTTTGCCACGCTCATCAACAAAGTACTGGCTCAGCTTCAGGTAGCGCTGCTCGCCGGTGGCGCGATAGAGCTTGACCAATGCCAGTTCGATCTCCGGATGTCCGCTGTATCCCCGCTTCTTTCCCTCTTCAAGGCCGAAGGTGCGATCCAAGTAATCGGCGTAGCGGCACACGATCTCCAGCAGCGAGCGCTTGCCGGTCCCCTGGAAGTGCGCCACAGCGGCCTCAATCAGATGTCCTGCGCAATAGAGCTCATGCAGATCGCGCATATTCGACCAGCGCTTATCCGGTTCCACTTCGGTAAACCAGATATTGAGATAGCCATCCGGCTGCTGAATGGAACGAATAAACTCGATCGTCTCATCGAGCAGCGCATCCAGTTTCGCGTCTGGATGCGTGGCCAGGCTCAAACTTGTCGCCTCAACCCACTTCGTAATATCTGTCTCCCAGAAAACGTAGGGGATGGGATGCATGCCCCGTTTCCATCCCCGCTTCTCAGAATCAAAATAGTGATTCAGCTTCATCTGCTCATACATGGTTGGTAGCGTATTTTCACGCACCGTGCGCAGGCGAGGGGCCCAGAAGGCATCCTCGATGGTGACCGCCGTATGCGCGAGCGCGTTGGAACTGCGCCTCGCCTCCGCCTGTTGAGCCGATGATGGAGAAGATAGTGTCATTGTCCATTCCCTTCATTGCTAAGTGTGTACCAAACGCAGATTGTGTAGGCAGTCATCCATGACCGCCCTATCATCTTTTATTCCTTCACCGCGCCGGCCACCAGTCCGGAAGTGATGTAGCGCTGGCCAAAGATAAACACCAGGATAATCGGCAGGGCCGCGATCACTGAGACCGCCATCAGATCGTTCCAACGCACCCCGTATTCGCCGATAAACTTGTAGATACCCAGCGTCAGGGGACGTCTGCTATCGTCGGAGATCAGCGTCAGCGGGAACAGAAAGTCGCTCCAGCCCATCAGGAAGGTGAGGGCGCCCACGGTCAACATGCCGGGACGTGAAAGCGGCAAGATGATGCGGTAGAATGCGCCCCATAGATTACAGCCATCGATAAAGGCCGCATCCTCCAGGTCGCGCGGCAGGCTTAAAAAGTAGGGGCGTATCACGAGCGTGGCAAATGGTAGTGTACGCGTCGTGATTGCCAGGATCACCGCCGGGATAGAATTGACGAGGCCGATCTGCGAAAAAATCACGAACAGCGGCAGGGCGAGCATGATACTGGGAAACATCTGCACCACCAGGAAGACCAGCAGCAGACCCTGTTTTCCCTTGATCGGCAAGCGTGCCAGGCCATAGGCCATCGGCGCGGCCAGTACCAGCGTTAATATCATCGTGCCCAGCGCAATCTGCAGACTATTGCCCATATAGTGCCACATATCCGTATTCTGAATAAAATTGGAGATATACGGGCTCCAATCGATCTGGTGTGGAAAGAAGGTCGGTGGTGTGCTGAACAATTCCGACGTATTTTTAAGTGAACTGACGATTACCCAGTAGAGAGGAAAGATCATCACCACCGTAAAGAAGATTCCCAGCACCGTCAGCATGATCGTGTTCCAGGATCGGCGGTTGAGGGCGGGCCTCTTCGTGCCGCGATATGAATTTTGCGTGGTAATCATCAGGCTACCTCCTCTCGTCGCAGCAGGAACAGATAGATCGCGCTCACGCCCAATAGGAGCAGGAACATCAGCGTCGCGATGGCCGCGCCCGAGCCCAGATCAAACTGGCCGAAGGCGATACGATAGGCATACAACGGCATGGCTTCAGTCGCGTTAACCGGGCCACCGCCGGTCAGCACATAGATCAGATCAAACACGTTCAATGTATAAATGAAACCCAGCATCAGAACCGTCAGGCTGGTTGAACGCATCAGGGGGACCGTGATATGCCAGAAGCGTCCGAACCCGTTTGCTCCATCAACCACCGCCGCCTCGTACAGCGAATCTGAGATACTCTGCAGACCGGCTAAGAGCAGCGACATGTTAAAAGGGATACCGATCCAGATATTGGCGATGATCACGGCCCACAGGGCCAGTTGCGGACTTGTCAGCCAGCTAATGGGAGAGGAGATTATGTGCAGGCTCTGCAAGATGTAGTTCACGATGCCAGAGTCGCTCTGCAGCATCCATTTGAAGATCGTCGCGCTAACAATCACTGGCAGCATCCAGGCGATCATGACCGAACCACGCATCACGCCAACCAGCGGGATACGCCGATTGAACAATAACGCCATCGCGAAGCCGATCACATATTGAAAGATCAGCGAGACAATGGTAAAGATCAGCGAGACGATCAGCGAAGAGCGGAAACCAGGGTCAGAGAGCACGGTATGATAATTATCCAGGCCAACAAATGGCGTATTGCCAGTCAACAGACTTCCCACATTCACCTGCTCAAAGCTATAGATGATCATCGTGATAACCGGATACACCAGAAAGCCAAGCAGGAACAGGATCGCGGGTAGCAAGAACAGATATGGGCCCAGCGATTTAAAGATACGCCGCCTCACCGGACGCTGAGTCATAGTCTCCGACACGGATGGAGAGGAGTTGACGAGCGTAGACACGGTAAAAATCCTCCTTACTATGATCGAGTCAGGCGCGGGATAAAGAGTAAGCGCTTTCTCACCGTAGAGAAATACGCCAGCTCTTTATCCAAAGTGAGCAGGATCATTAGGATGGTAGTAAAGGCTTCACAGCCTGGCTGGCCGTTTGAAGAGCAGCGGAAGCTGATTTTTGTCCGCTAATCGCGGATTGGAAGGCCTGCTGAACATAATTGGAGATCTTTGGATAGTTAGGGCCATAGGCGCGAGGCTTGGCAGTTGTCAGAGCCTTCACAAACACAGCCTGTTTGGGATCTTTGATGAAGGCCGGGTCGCCGCCCAGGTCCGTACGACTGGGTAGTGTTCCGTTGCCCAGCAGGTAGTTTTTAAGAACAGACTGCTCCTGCGTCCACTTGATAAACTCCCACGCATCGGCCTGATGCTGGCTCGTCGTGGTGATGGCCCAATTCTCGCCACCCAGGATAGATGCCGCTTGTTTGCCCTGTGGCAGAGGAACAACGTCCCAGTTGAACTTAGCATTCGAGCGGGCCGCGGGCAGGTTCCAGGGGCCATTGATACACAGGGCGGATTTGCCGGCGGTCCACTGCGTCATCGCGTCCTGCTGCGTCCAGTTGAGGGCATCGCGTGAGAGCAGTCCTTGTTTGGTGAGATCGACCAGGTATTGGAGGGCGGTTGTGGCCTCAGGACTATCCAGCGTGTTCAGGTCCGCGCCAGCTTCCCACAGGAATGGCAGGAACTGGAACGTGCCCTCTTCACTCTGTACCAGGGCCATGGATAGCCCGTAAACCCCTTTGGTGGTCAGCTTCTGAGCCGCGCTATGCAATTCATCCCAGTTTGTGGGAGGCTTGACACCGGCCTTCTTCAGCATATCCACATTATAGTAGAGTGCCAGGCAGTTACTATTGTTGGGAACGCCGTAATTTTTCCCCTTCCACGTGGTTGATGTCCAGGGGCCCTTCAGATAGTCATTGCCCTGTCCCCAGGTAGAGATCTGTGAGGTCAAGTCGGCGAGGATGCCCATCGAAGAAAATGCCTGATGGTCGGGATTATCGATGATCACGATATCAGGAAGCTGGCGGGCCGCTGCCCCCTGAATAATCTTCTGTTTGAGGTCTGCGAAAGGAATGGCCGTACGCTGAATCTTTACATTTGGTTTGACTTTAGGATAGTCGGACAAAATCTTTAAATAGCCGGCGCCGGGCGGGTTAGAATAGTCCCAGATAGTCAGCGTTACGGGTCCAGAACTGGGGCTGGCGCTGCCAGCAGAGGTACCACCGCACGCCTCCAGGAGTGTAAATGCCGCGCTGGAACCAATCCCTATAGCTGCGGCTCTGCCCATAAAGGTGCGACGGCTCATGCGCCCCGCACTAACTTCGGTGATCATATCTGCCAGGTGTGCTCGTTGATTGTGGGTCATCTACGACCTCCTTATCATGATGATAGCTACCGAAACTCTCTCAGAGGGGTATCTCATCCTCTTCCATTGAGGGATGTTGTTATCATTCAGAAAAACCAATTATAACGAGGTATGTTCCACCATCAAATCCTGTTGCGTGCGCCTCCCTTCTTGTTTGCTAACTTTGCTGTAAAGGATCGCTCGAACCGCGTATAACCAGACTACAGGGGAGGCGCACAACGCCGGAGCGTTGCTCACCGGCAAACAATGCCAGCAGGCTCTCGCCTACATAGCGCCCTACCTGTGAGAGATTCATGTCTACCGTCGTCAATGGGGGGCGCGTGGCGCAGGCCATCGGCTCCCAATTGTCAAAACCTACGACCGAGACATCGGCTGGAACACGGATGTTGCGTGCATGCAACGCATCGATCGCGCCCCTTGCCAGTTGATCGCTGCCACAAAAAAGTGCGTCGATCGAGGCATCCTGATCAAAGAGGTAATTCGTCGCTGTATATCCCCAGCTTTCCTGCCAGGGACCCGACAGGACACGGTAGTCGGGAAGCGCAATACCATGTTCCGTGAGCACCTGGCGCATGGCACCCTCGCGTAAGCGGGCCGCTTCAAAATAGCCGGGGCCGGTAATATGGGCGAACTGGCGCCGCCCCAGGCTGATCAGGTGCTCGGTTGCCAGCCGGGCGCCCTGCGCATCATCGGGTAGGACGCACAGAGCGTTAGAATCTGTAACATGGGTAAAGGCATAGACGACCGGTATGTTTGGCCTCCCGAGATCGATGGGAGGGCGCGCATCCTCGCGCCGGGCCGATACCACGATGCCGTCAACTTTGCGCGCCAGTAACAGTTGCAGATGCTGTTGCTCGCGGCTTTGATCGCGTGAATTGCAGAGCATAGCTGAGACCGGACGTGCCCCGAAAGCATCTTCAATGCCCATCAAGAGTGGAAGGCTAAAGCGTCCATAGCTGTCGGTGGTCAACACCCCCACCATAACGCCTTGAGTCGCTGGAACATCCTCTTGCAGGCTAAAAAAGCGAAAGCCCAGGCGCAGAGCTTCGGCACGCACACGCTCACGCGTTTCGGAACTTAATTTTCCACGCCCATTAATAGCTTTAGAGGCTGTCCCCAACGTCACACCCGCGGCTTGCGCGACATCGCGCAAAGTGACGTTTTGCCCCGGCTGCGGCGCTAAATCAAATAATTGTTCATCCGGTTCAGACACGAGTTCATTACTTCCCTTTAGTTATTAGTGCAAAGGAAATGTTTCCTGATTAAATAGAAACACACCAATATCATAATCGAAGATTACCCAATGTACGCCATGAAGTCAAGCATAAAAGCCACCAAATCTACGGGAATAAGCATTATTCCCAAAATCCCTTTCCACAAACAACGATTGTTAAAGGAAAGTTTTCCTTGATATAGGGAAAGGTATATGAGGTAGATAAACCATTGGATTCAGATATGGAAAAGCGGCGGCCTCTCAGGATGAGCAAAGGAAAAGAAGTTTTTTGCAGGCCTGTATGCTATGCTCGCAGGCATGAAGTATGAGAACTACTGATCGAGTGATCGAAAGGAACGTTGTTGATGAAAGAACCTGTCACAAAAATTGATCCGCGCTTTAGCGATCCCCAGGCTGTTGCAACTCCATGGGAGAAGACGCAGCAGGTGCTCGAAACGGCCCAGCTGTTCTGGATTTCAACGATGCGGAGCGATGGACGTCCTCATGTTACCCCGCTTGTCGCGGTATGGCTGGATGGGGTGCTCCACTTCTCGACCGGCCCCGAAGAACAGAAGGCCATCAACCTGCGCCAGAATCCGCACGTGGTGTTGACGACCGGCTGTAACGACTGGAAGGAAGGGCTTGATGTCATGGTTGAGGGTGACGCCGTGCCGTGTACCGATAACGCCATGTTGCAACGCCTCGCCGAGGCGTGGGCCACCAAATGGGAAGGAAGCTGGAAATTCGAGGTGCGCGACGGCGCCTTTTACCATTCTGAGGGTGGTAGATCCCTGGTATTCGCGGTCAAACCCACAAAAATCCTCGCCTTCGGCAAGGGGTCCTTCAGCCACACCCGTCACCAGTTCTAACGCTCCCCTTACGGCTCCAATCAGCCGTAAGGGCTAATATCTTCAACTTGACACGTTCGCATACTTCTGGCTGAATGATATGGTCGTTGGTGGAATGTGCACACGTGGGCGAGCATGTTGGGGACATGATCAACGGGGCCGTTTTGCAGCAAAGCTGAGGCAAGCCCAGCACCTATGATTGTTATGGTTCACTTGAGGTTATATCTGACCATGTCCAAGGGCTAGAAGCTGCTTGATTTTAGTGGCGGTTGCGGAGTCGCGGTGTGGAGTATGGATCAGTAGCCGAAGGTCGCTAGCATCAACAGCTTGGAAAAAGAGAAAATCGAAGGTCATTTCCCCCACGAGCGGATGGTGCATTGATTTCTGACCTTCGGGAACATTGAGTACATCATGACGCGCCCACAGTGCTCGAAACTCGGGACTAACCTGGCTCAATTCCTCGATCTGTTGAGTCCACCAGGGATCTTTAATAAAACGACCGTATTCAGCACGAAATTGAGCCAGGTACGCACGTGTATGCGCCTCCCACTCCTCGCCGGATTGGCTGGAAGGTAATGTGAAAAGTCTCCAGATGATATTTCTTTCTCTCTCCGACATTTTTGCATAGTCGCCAAAGACAACACAAAAGGCTTTATTCCACGCCACGATATTTAAACGAGGGTCAACGACGCACGCTGGGATTATGTCAAGCTGATCGAGGAAGTCTCGCAAGGTCGGACTGATTAACACCTGTCTCGTTAAGGCCTGTTCCTCATTATACACTATCGACGGTTGAGGTGAGGGGGAGCCATCGAAGAGGCAAAGACCAGTGAGGGATCTGCCTTCTTCGACGACATTGAGAAAGAATCGATAGAGAAACAGGAGATAGCATATGTCAAATATCAGTGGAAAAGTTGTCGTTATCACGGGCGCGAGTAGTGGAATTGGTGAGGCGACCGCGCTTCTGCTCGCTGAACGTGGCGCGACAGTCGTCCTTGGGGCGCGCCGGGCCGACCGCCTTGAGGCTCTGGCGGCACGCATCACAGATGCTGGTGGAAAAATTGCCTATGCATCCACCAATGTAAAGCGGCGTGATGACCTCTCCAATCTTGTCAGATTGGCGTACGAGCGGTATGGCAAGCTTGACGTGCTCATCAATAATGCCGGTGTAATGCCGATATCTCCACTTGATGAGCTACGCGTTGAGGATTGGGAGGAGATGATCGACGTCAACATCAAAGGTGTTCTCTATGGCATCGCGGCGGCACTACCGATCTTTCGTGAGCAGGGATCTGGGCATTTCGTCAATATCGCTTCGACCGCAGGGTATAAGACGGTCCCGAACCAGTCGGTCTATTCCGGAACGAAGTTCGCTGTGCGCGCCATCTCCGAGGGTTTACGTCAGGAGGCCGGTGATAAGCTGCGCGTAACGATTGTCTCGCCAGGCTTTGTCCATACGAACTTCGCGGAAGGCGTAACGAATCCCGAGATGCAAGCGCAACTGGTCGCCCAGCGAGACAGATTCGCTATGCCGCCGGATGCGGTCGCTCGTGCTATCGCCTACGCCATCGAGCAGCCAGCCGATATAGATGTCGGTGAGATTATCATCCGCCCCACAGCGCAGGGATAATCAGGCTTTTCATATATATTGGAGCTGACATAGTCAGGTGGATAAGTAACACTTGCCTCGACGATCCTCTCAGCCGACCTGATCCTGGTCATGGAGGCTGGCCGCATCGTCGAGCGTGGTACTTATGCCGAACTGCTCCAGCAAGGCGGCCTTTATTCGCGCCTGTACGAGGAGCAGTTACAATCACGCTAAGGCAAGCAGCTTTAGCGAACCTCCGGTTTTATACAACCAGGGTGGGTTCGTGCAGCGGGAGTACCTGGCAGGCCGAAGGCGGGAACGAGAGCGTTACCTGCTGGTCCGTATGGAAGTTGTGTGCCTGTTGGTTCGGAATATCAGCAAGGAGCGTATCGGTTCCAGAGGTCTGGACATGGAAGCGTGTGAATGGACCCAGAAATGTACGCAGCGTGATGGTACCAGAGATCTGGTTTAGCGTGCCTGGCGTACTTGCTGTGGCTCCAGGAGCTTGCTGCAATGTGACAGCCTCTGGACGCACAAGAATTAGTGCCGGCTCGTTTTTTGTGAGCTGTAACGGTGCTGGAACATGCAGCAGTTGATCGCCGATACGGCAAACCCCATCCTCTGCGGACTCAACCAGTCCCTCAAAGCGATTACTGATGCCAACAAATGTGGCAGCGAAGACCGAGCGAGGTTGATTGTAGATGGTTTCAGGCTGATCCAGTTGTTCGATTTTGCCCTTGGAGATGACGGCGATACGATCTGAAATAGCCAGAGCCTCCTCCTGGTCATGTGTCACATAGATAGCCGTGATCTTCAATTGTTGCTGGATGCGGCGGATCTCATTGCGGAGCGAAACGCGCACCCTGGCATCGAGTGCCGAAAGGGGTTCATCGAGCAAAAGGAGGCTGGGTTCGACAGCCAGTGCCCGTGCGATCGCGATGCGTTGCTGCTGACCACCGGAGAGTTGATGTGGAAAATTTTCGCCCTTCTCGCTCAGACCAACCAGTTCCAGCAATTCAGCGCAACGCTGTCGAATAACATTCTGAGGCTGGCGTCTGATACTCATGCCGAACGCGATATTTTGCGCCGCAGTCATATGTGGGAACAGAGCGTATGACTGAAAAACCATGCCTATCGGCCGTTTATTGGCAGGCGTCCTGGTAATATCGGAACCATCGAGTGAGATAGTACCCGCGCCTGGCGTTTCAAAACCCGCGATCATGCGCAATATGGTCGTCTTGCCGCAGCCGCTGGGTCCAAGCAGCGTCAAGAACTCCCCCTGCTCAACCTGGAGATCTACCTGGTCAACGGCTATGTTGCGGCCGAAGTGTTTTGTAATATGTTCTAAAGCAAGAAATGCCATGAGATGTTCCTTCTTATTTTGTTGCAACAATGTCTAGACTGGCGCTCTCTTTTGTACCGCTGGACCTGCGTCTCACCAGGAGAAGCATGGCAAGCACACAGATCAGTGTTAGCATGAAGCTTACTATCGTCAGCGAGGCAGCTTTATGTGGATCACTCTGTCCCGTCACATTCAAATAAATGGGAAATGTCGTAATGCTAAACAAACTGGCCAGCGTGAATTCACCCATAGCGGTAGAAAAGGTCAGGAGTGAGGCGCTAATCACGCCCGGTAGAATATTCGGGAGAATAATAGCGAAGAACGTTTTCCACCAGCCACAGCCAAGGCTATAGGCTGCCTCCGTCAATGTTTGCGTATTGATGGCGCGCAAGCTATTGTCAATCGGACGATAGACGAAGGGGAGGGAGATAATAAGGTACGCGCACACCAGTAGGGGAGGTGTATTAATAACGTTGAATGGTGGATTGCTCAACAGCGGTACCAGTCCAAACGAGAGAATGCTGATCAGCGTATTGGGGGTACCATAGACCTGAACCAGCCCCAGTGCCATCACGATCGCGGGCATCGCGAAAGGGATGAGTGCCAGTATATCCATGATGGGACGAGCCTGGGGAAGGCGTGTCTGTACCCAGTACGCAGTTGGAGTCACGACGATAATCGTCAGAAAGGTCGTCGCCAGTGAAAGTCCAAGTGAGAACAACAATGTCTGATAAAAATCACCATCGCTGAAAATCTGTTGATATGAGCTAAGATCGATACTTTTTCCATTGGAAATACCAAAGGCGAACGCCGTACCCAGGGGTATCAACAGATACAGCAAGACCAGAATGAGTACCAGCGTATCGATACCAAAGTATACATGTTTTCGGGGCCTGGCACTCATCTCAGGTAGTGATGGAGAGGCTTTGCGTGCGGAAAGACTCATTTAATATACCTTCTCCTCTTCATTCATATATACGTTTTTTATCTCCCTTGCCATCGACCCACCCGGCGCAACATCGCTGTATAGAATGAGAATGCAACAAGGAGAATGACAATCATGCCAACCGCCAGGGCATCGCCGAGCCCGGTATCGATATTCACATTGCCATTGACAACAAAGCTGATCAGAATGGGTACCAGATTGATTGCACCCTGTGCCAGCGCATAGGCGGTCGCGAACGCAGCGAATGCATTGGCGAAGAGCAGCATGGCGGCAGCGATCAAAGACGGAAACAGGATAGGGAGAGCGATCCTGAACCAGTAGGTTATGTTTGACGCTCCCAGGCTGGTTGCCGCTTCGCGCCATTCTGGACGTAAGGCATCGAGCGCTGGTAGTGTGATCAATATCATCAGAGGTAGTTCAAAATAGCTATATGTTAGTACCAGGCCCCAGAATGAATAGACACTGAAATTAAGGGTATGATACAGATCGATGTGGAACCAGTTCAGCAAGAACACGGTCACAAAACCAGTAACGCCGAGTGTCGAAATAAAAGCGAAGGCCAGCGGGACGCCCGCGAAATTGGCGGCGATACTTGAAAACGCGACAACGATATTGCGTACCCAGTTCGCACGCACTTGATAGAGTCCGTAGGCCGCGAAAAAACCGAGCACCGCGCTGATCACAGCCGTAACCAGGGATAGTGAAATGCTGGTCTGGAAGGCGTGTAAATTGCTGGGCTGTGAGAATATACGCTGATAGTTATTCCAGGTAAACGCACCAGTATCACTATCGGCAAAGCTGCCCTCAATCACCATAACGGCCGGCAGAATCTCAAAGAGCAAGCAGAAGAGCGCGAATGGGACAAATCCCAACCAGTTTGTAAAAGCGACACTCCATGGCTGGTTTCTATTTATCGTGGATCGTTTGGAACTGGCTGCCAATGATGGTGTGGTGGCCTCCGTTTCAGCTCTATCAGTGGAGCCGGGTAGTTGCATTATGCTTTCTCCTGAAATCGAACGCCGCAAGGCATGCTATCTCTGGTTGTCGCAACCAGAGATAGCATTGTTTCTTTTGGAGTAGAAATGAAGTGGATAGAGACATTACTGACCAAGGACCTGAGATTGCCAGTTCTGGCTCAATGCCTGGGTCGCGGCACTCAGTTTCGTTGTGTCGCTCACAAACTTCACATTCTTATACTCATCAGCCGAAGGAAGCTTCGCCGCCAGGTCGGCTGGAATCTTGCCCGCGGCCTGCAATTTCTGGTAGCGTGCCGGATGGGCATAACCCCTCAGGTAGAAAAGCTGACCCTCATCCGAGAAGATATACTCATTCCAGAGGCGGGCCGCGTAGGGATGTGGAGCGTATTTATTGATGATCGAGATATAAGGTCCCGCGATTGAGCCATCGGTTGGAATAATAACTTTCAGATTCGGGTGGCTTGAGGCATATTTATCACGGAAGCCCAGGCCCAGGTAGTCCCACATTACGCCGATGGCAACCTCGCCTTTAACGATGTTTGCTTCACTGGAACGCGCAGGAGTAAAGTTGCCTTTTTTCTTCAATTGCGCGAAGAAATCGATACCGGGTTGAATGCTATCAACGTTTCCAGTCTGAGCCAGGGCGGCAGAATAGACCGCATAGAGCGCATCGGTAGCCTGGCGGGGATCGCCATCAATACCAACCATATTTTTGTAGTTGTTATTGAGCAGATCTTTAAACGACGTTGGTGGATTCTTCACAATATCGGTATTGACCACAAAGGATTGCGCGCCCCAGTACTCCGTACACCAGTTACCCTTGGGATCCTTTAATTCGGCGGGAATGTCGTCCCAGTGGGCATGTTTGTATGGGCTAACAAGACCCTGCTTAATTACCGTGGGACCAAAGGAAAAACCGACATCTCCGATATCCCCATAGGGATGATTCTTTGACTGCTTGAATACCTGGATCTCCTGTGCGGAGGAATATTCTGCATCAGCTTTGTAGTCCACCGGCACGTATTTGGATGCGTAGTTTTTCAAGATATCAGCATAGTCAGCCCATTCCGGTGGGATACCAACTGCCTGCATGCCACCTTCTTTTTTCGCATTCGCGATGAGGGTCTTCATGTCAGTAGGACCAGACATATTAACATTAGGAGCAGCGTTTGTACTGCTTGTATTTGTGTTACCGCATGCCGCCAGGAATGTAGCGAAGGCAGATGCAGAAAGACCTAGCGCCCCGGCCTGTTTCAGAAAACCGCGACGATCCTGCGGGCCGAATAAATTACGCATGAGCTCTTGTTCGGAGCTACTCATTAGGATACCTCCAGGTATATAAAGGAAAATAAAATAGTAAGTTTGCTGTAAAGGCAGAATAAAAGAAATTACTTGATTAAGGATCCATTTATTGTCTACCTCTAACTTCTCGCTGAAGCATAACACTCGGAATTTAATGTGACGTTAAGCCTATGTAATGTATTGCTAGTAATAATGCTGAGCTTGGGTGGTTTTTCGAGCAAAGGCCGTTTTCCCTACTGCTCCTGTTGTGTTATGCTCTATCTACATAAGGAAATACAATAGAGGAACATTATAAGGATGAATGTATTTCTGGCCGGGGAGCGCGTTCTGCTCCGTCCACTTGAGATGGATGATCTGGAGGCATTTGTGGGGTGGTTCGCGGATCGGGAGGCCACAAGATATTCGATGGGTGTATGGTTGTTTCCGTGGTCGAGATATGAAACGGAACAGTGGTTGAAGCGCACGCTGCTGGATAAAGAGACGCTCTCGCTTGGTGTGGTGGAAAAAGAAAGAGGCTCCCTGGTTGGTTATGCCGGGATTGCCTCGATAAGTCTGATGAATCGCTCGGGTGAATACTACATTTTTCTGGGGGCGAAAGAGAGTTGGGGCAGAGGGTATGGGACGGAGGTGACGCGCCTGATCGTTGACTATGGATTCGCCAGCTTGAATCTGCACCGGATCATGCTGACGGTTTCTGAACCAAATACCGCCGGGGTGAGAGCGTATACGAAGGCCGGTTTCCAGCAAGAGGGTATCTTGCGCGATGCATGCTATCGCGATGGTGCCTATCATAACAAACTGGTTATGGCCATTCTTCGCTCTGTCTGGGAGGCGGATCGTGCTTCGCAGGCGAGTGGAGAGGCAAAAGCGCAATGATGTATGGTTTTTCATAGACTGGTAGCGTTTATGACTACCAGTCTATACCGTATGGGTGTCGGGGATTTCGCAAGGTGTTTGATTACTCAGGCTGTTTTCGTCGTCTTTACGTCGAAGGTGATGGGCAGGTGCTTGAAGCCGAAGAGAAAACGGCCTTCAAATAGCCGGGCACCTCTGCGGTTAACATGCAGGTTGGGCAGCTGCTTGAGGATGATTGGCAACGCGACCGCTGCCTCCATCCTTGAAAGTGGCGCACCGATGCAGAAGTGGATGCCGTGGCCAAAGGCGACGTGCTTGTTGGGTGTGCGCGTGATGTCAAAGCGTTCCGGTTCGGTGAACTGCTGGGGATCACGGTTGGCCGAGGCCAGCCAGGCGAAAACGGCGGCATCCTTCGGGATGGTTATCCCTGAAAGCGTTACCTCTTCTTTCGTGGTTCGGATCAGGCGCCAGACGGGTGAGGCGTAGCGCAGGACCTCTTCCACCGCGGACGGTATCAGTTCAGGCTCTCTATAGAGCTGTGCCAGCGCGTCGGGATGCTCATCGAAGCAGCGGATGGCCTGACCCAGGAGGTTGGTGGTGGTGACATGTCCGGCCAGAAGCAGGAGCGTGCAGAAGCTGATGGTGTCATCCATGCTCAGATGCTGACCATCAACCTCGGCTTGCAGCAGAGCGCTCATCATATCATCGCGTGGCTCCCGCTTGCGTTCTTCAAGCATGCGCTCAAAGTAGTCCGACATCTCCTCAAATACGCGCGTGAAGCGCTGCAGCTCTGGATTGTTGCGCCGCTCGTCGGTCGGTCGGAACACCTCGGCATCGCTCAACTGGCGTCTGAGCAGGCCATCGGCCCAACTCTGGAAGAGCGGCCGATCGCTGACGGGTACGCCCAGCATCTCGGCGATCACGATCGTCGGGAGTGGATAGGCGATATCGTTGGCGAAATCCATGCTGCCACTGGCGGTCGCCTTGTCAAGTAGCTCTTGCGTAATCTGGGCGACGCGGCCGCGCAGCTTATCGATCGCACGTGGTGTAAAGGCGGATGTAACCAGGTTGCGATATTGCCGATGCTGGGGTGGGTCCATCGCAATGATACTTCGCCCGGTGCGTGGTGGACGCTCATTGTTAGAGCGAGCAGTTGCTACGATCGCTTCGCGCTGCATCCTGCGCTCGGACGAAAAACGCTGGTAATCGGTGATGACCGTGTTCACATCATCATAGCGAAACACATGCCAGCAGTTGCTCTCCTCGTCCAGCCAGACAGGTAGCGTCTGGCGCATCTGCTCAAACCACTGATACATTTTCTGGCTATCTTCCACAGTCGAGAGGGTTGGGATCATCTTAGGAACCTTTCTTTTTTGTATATCTAAGGCCACACGGATGAAATGTTCAGATTAAAGATGTTGATGGACGACGCATTACGATATCCTCAAAAAGAGATACGCTTGATGGATGCTGTGAGTTCCTTTCGTGAAAGGGAATTATAGAGCATCTGATACTACTGTAGCATATATGCATAAAGAATGCATGGAAGGCGTGAAATTCTTGAGGAGTGTACAGCACCGGTTCATGATGCGGAGCATGTTCGTGGGTATGTAGAGCGAACGTACCAGGAAAAAGAGCGGCGGAGGACGTGAGCCTCCGTCGCTCTGCGTAGATGTTTTAGGCTTAGCGGATGCCAAGCAGGAGTTCGATGGTGAGCTGGTCGAGCTTCTCGTATTTGAAGCCACGCTGCGCCAGTGTGTCGGGCTGGAAGTCGATGGATTTAAGCTGATTGACGGCTTCTTTGCTGTAGCCGCCGCTGAAGAGGGAGGCATGGCTGGCGTCGCCGCCGTTGATCTCCTGCAGCAAGGCTTGGATCTCAGGATCGGTGTTGAAGCGACGTGCCTTCTCTTTGAAGATGTTATAGGTACGCATACAGCCAGCCGCGAAGTCCCACACTCCCTGCTCATCCTCGGTACGATAGGCATGGGCATCGAAGTGACGCGGACCCGTGTATCCGTTGTCTTCCAGCAACTTGACCAGGAAGAACATGCTCTTGATGCTTTCGCTGCCGAAGCGCAGATCCTGGTCGTAGCGCGGACCCTTCTGGTCGTTCAGGTCGATATGGAAGAGTTTGCCAGCTTCCAATGCCTGGGCTACGCCGTGGACAAAATTGAGTCCCGACATATGTTCATGGGCTACCTCGGGATTAACGCCCATCATATCGGGGTGGTCAAGGGTATAGATGAAGGCCAGCATATGGCCGATGGTCGCGAAGTAGGTGTCGGAACGGGGCTCGTTGGGCTTGGGTTCAAGAGCGAAGCGCATATTGTAGCCATTATCGATGGCGTATTCGGACAGGAAGTTGATGGCATCGCGCATGCGTTTGAGCGCGTCGACGGGATTTTTGCTTGCCTCGGCATCCACACCTTCACGGCCGCCCCAGAAGACATACGTGCTCGCGCCCAGTTCCGCGCCCAGGTCAATAGCTTTCATGGTCTTTTGCAGAGCAAAGGCGCGTACGCTGGGATCCACCGAGGTAAAGGCACCGTCTCTGAAGACGGGATGGAAGAAGAGGTTGGTGGTCGCCATCGGAACAACCATGTCATAGTCGTTGAGGGCCTGCTTAAATTCGCGCACGATGCGATCGCGCTCCTGGAGCGTAGCGTCAAAGGGGACCAGGTCGTTATCGTGCAGGTTGATGCCCCAGGCTCCCAGTTCGGACAGTTTTTGTACGCTGTACGTTGGTTTAAGTGCGGGTCGGACGACATCACCGAAGGGATCGCGTCCCTGGTTGCCGACGGTCCACAGGCCAAAACTAAATTTGTCTGCCTTCGTTGGAGTATACTGATTGCTGGTTGCTTCTTTGGTCTGAGTCATGTTTTCTCCTATCCTCTCTGAACTATATAATGCAAAGTTCCACCATGGAGCTTTGCCGGATCGTGCGCTTACATATATTATGCTGCTAGCTGATAGTGGGTGAACAGCGCGTCTATGACGAGGCTCGCCGCGCCAATCACGCCGACATCCTGGATAAACGATGAAAAGATGATGCTACACATTTCACGTGGACGTGCCATGGCGCGCTGCGCTACGACGGCACGCACGGTCTCCAGAAAGAGTTCGCCGCCGTTGATGGAGTCGCCCCAGATAATAATACGCTGTGGATTGAGCACATTGATGAGGGCGGCAAGCCCGACACCAAAGTGCATGGCGTGCTGGCGAACAAGCTCGATGGCATCGGCTTGTCCATCCTGCGCGGCGCGAAAGATCGTGTGTGCGAGGGTATTGATAACATCAGGCTCCAGCTTTTCAATCAGCTCATCATAGGAGTGGCTGAACAGAGCCAGGCCCGAGGCCTGCTCGACCATCCAGGTGGTTGAAGCCAGGGTCTCCCAGCAGCCGTGATTGCCGCACTCGCATAGTGGCCCATCTTCCTGGATCGTCATATGGCCGATCTCGCCGGCGGTCTCCCCCACGCCACGATAGAGCGTATCCTGTAAATAGAAGGCGGCGGAGACGCCGATGCCGCTTTCCACTGTGACAAAGTCGGTACAGGCCTGGCCTGCGCCGAAATGACGTTCGGCCAGCGCCTGCACATGGCAGTCATTGTCCACCCATACCTCTATGCCGAGCCTGGCTTTGAGCAGATCTCGCACCGGCACATCCTGCCACTGCGGGAAATGAGGAGCGAAATGCACCACCCCGGTCGCGAACGAGGTCA
Source organism: Dictyobacter halimunensis (assembly GCF_036245075.1). Taxonomy (NCBI): domain Bacteria; kingdom Bacillati; phylum Chloroflexota; class Ktedonobacteria; order Ktedonobacterales; family Dictyobacteraceae; genus Dictyobacter; species Dictyobacter halimunensis. The sequence continues at coordinate 1,747,357 of NZ_BSRI01000001.1, read as the reverse complement.
GACCGGGTACCCCGACTCCGATACCGAGCAATTGTGCCAGGATAACCTGCTGAGAGGTCAGGAGTTCCTGCAAGGTCTCAACGATTGCATTGATGACCGGTTCCGGTCGTCGATCCTGACCCAGTGGGCGCTCGAGGCTCCCCGACACTCGTCCGTTTCCATTGACCAGCGCGACGCGTACGGTATCTACGGTGAGGAAAACTCCCGCGCTCCGCACGCCCTCCGCGTTAAAGCGATAGAGCGCACCGGGCTTACCCCCGCTGGGGGTCGGCACAGCCACGCCAACGCATTCCGCCAATCCCTGCTCTTCCAGCTCGTCGACCAGCTTGCTGATAGTCGGACGACTGATCCTGCTATATTCGGCCAGCGCAGGCTTGGTGATAGGGCCAAATCTGCGCAACAGCCGCAAGACGGTCAGGCGATTGATCTGCCGCAAGCTGCCAGGAATGGCTGGTATCTCAAGAAACGATGTCATTGCTCTCTATCTTTCGTCACTGCCTGAATGGACATCGAGTAAGTTAAGTAAGTTTCTTAACTTACTCGTAAAGAGAGTATAACTGACTACTTTCGCTGCTGTCAAGGCTCCGCGATATTATGCGGAATCTGCCATTGAAAGTGTTTTTTGCTAGCAGGTAACGTGGAACAGGCCGATAGTAGGGCCTGCGGCTTCATCCCAGACATGGATCGCTTCGGGTGTTGGCAGAAGATCGATCTGGCATTGTTTTTGTTTGAAGTATGCCGCGGCTTCTTCTGAAAGTCGAACGTTTCCTTGCTGTCCACTTCCAATGATCAATCGTTTAACTTCTGGTTCATAGACGTGCCTGGCTTCATCAAGTGAAAGGATATGTGACGTGCCGTAGATTGCCTTTGAAAGCCTTTTCTTCCGCTTTTTGACCTGGCCATCCAGCCTGATAATCACATCGTGGTCGAAGGTGGTGCCTTCAATGGTGATAGAGCCGAAGGCTGTCTGATCAATGTTGGGTTTCATTTTCCCGCTCCTCTCTTTGGATGACGAGTTGCGTTGGCGCGAATTCCTATGGTAGGGCCCATACCCCACGCTAAACGAATTATCTCACTACATTCTTCACGTTTCCTGGCGGATGTTGGTTGTCGATTAAAAGACGCCGGGCTGCTCAACGTTGAGCAGCCCGGCGCGGGAGAAAGATGGTTTGTTGTATATCGTTTTTTGCGCTACGGGGTAACAGTCAGTTTTGTTGATCCGCTGATCAGGTCTGATGTGCAGGTGATGGTGACGGTTCCTGCCTGGTGTGCCGTTACTTTGCCACTATTGCGGTCAACGCTGGCGATGTGGGGGTCTGAGCTGATCCAGTAGTGCGAGGCTGGATCGCTGATCGGCAACTGGAGCGGGGCCAGGTCGTTACCGTTGGGTTCGGTTCCCAGCGCGGTCAACTGCAGGGTTTTCCCCTTTGCCAGGGTTGAAGATGGGCTTGTGACGTCGATCTTGTTGAGCAGGGGCATGACCGAGAACTGCACCTTCCCATCGGGCAGGACGTGGAAGAGTGCGTAGTTGTAGAATCCACCCTGATCAGCTGGCGCGTATGCTGGTACGCCAACGTCGGCGATCACGAAGTTGGGTAGACCATGAACATCGTTGTTCCCATACTGATCGAGCAGGTTCTCGGAGAAGCCACGCGCGTGGCCGAGCAGCATAATGACGTGAACGTTGGGATGGAACTGCTGATAGCGCTCCGCCAGCAGCTCGTACATCTGAGCCTCGTAGCTATCCGCGAACTGGCTGGTCTTGACCGGGTGTGGATCGTATGCCGGAACGTGGGTGGTGATAAAGACCACTGGAGATGTATTGGAGTTCAGCTGGTTGATCAACCACTGGTATTGTTCCTCTGCTGGCGTCTGGAAGTTGTTTGAGGGCAGGATACCGATATGCGCGCTATCCAGGACCACGAAGTTCGCCTTTCCGGCCGTATACGCGTAGTGCGTCGGGCCAAAGACGGACGCGTAGTTCTTCGTTTCTGGATCGGCCCCCTGCGTAATCTCGTGGTTGCCGACCGCCTCGTGATAGGGGACTCCGAAGCCATCCAGCATCGACTTCAGGTACTGCAGATTCGGCACTGTTCCGGCGTCGACCATGTCACCCTGTGTCTGTACCGCCGAGGGCTGCGCCTGCGTTGGAAGTTGCTTGAACTGTTGGCCTACCTGCTGCAGAGCCACGCTGCCCGTCGAGCCGGGATCGTCGGCGTGAACGTGAGCATCGTCCAGGCTGGCGATGGTGGTTCCTTCCTGCTTGAAATCAGCCGGATTCTCGGTGTACTGGAGCCAGGATGGATTGTTGGGGATAGGCTGATACACATATGGCTTAGGCGGACGCGGTGAATACAGCGCCTGGAAGTCGCTGATATAGATATCACCGATCATCGTGGTCGCCGGATTGATAATCACCACTCCCAGGTAATTGAAGCGTAGTGGATACGATTGTCCCGCCGGGAGTTGAGCGGTCACGAATTGCCAGCCATCGAAAGTCAGGGCCGTCGGATAGAATTTGACGGTCTGATTATCGGAGCCAAAGAGACCTAGCGTAAAGGTCAGCGTCCCCGGATCAAGCGGCTTACCCGAGCCTTTGGCAAGGTCCGCATTCCCTTTGATCCACATACCGATCGAGGTAGGTGCCTGATTATTATCCAATGTAGGAACCTGAATCTCATTGAGATCATTGGGATAGGCATTGAGGTCCAAAACGTGCTTGCCGCCAGCCAGAGTATAGTGAAGATCGAGCGAACCACTATCGCCTGGCGCATGCTTCTCAGTAGTGCTTAATGAGATGCTGCCGGTTGACGTCGTTTGCGGCCCCGGACTGGGAACGGCCCTGGGATAATTGCTCATATACTTATCGGTCACGCTCCACTTATCCACATCGGTCAGTGGTGCGATATTCTTCGATACCTGCCCAACCGCCACACTGGCGGATGCGCTGGTTCCTCCAATGGTGGGCGTTACTTTACCCAGAGCGTTCGCCGTATCGGAAGCCGTGAAGAGCCCGTTCGGATCGACCCCGCCCATGGAAGATGGATCAACGCTCCACTGCACAGCGCTGGTTGGTATGGGTACGCTGGCGCCGTTGCTGGCCTTGCCCGTGATCTGGAACTGCTGGGTCTGCTTATTAGCCAGATCGACGCTATCTGGTGAAATGGTGAGCGAAGACAGGTGATCCACAACGGTCAACGGTTCGAACGAACGAGCATTGCCCGATTGGATCTTCAGGACGCCATGTCCCGTCCCTTTGGCCGTGATGGTGCCGTTGCTCACACTGGCCAGATTGGATGGAGAGACGCTCACCTCAACTGGCGTGGAGGCTGGATTGCCCTGCGCGTCGAGGGCGTAGCTGGCCAGGGGAATGCTCGTGTTGGAGAGCATCGTCAGGGGTTGACCATTATTCACCACTACTTTTGCTGCGGGAGCAGGGGCGCTTTCGGTGCTATAAACAAACAGGCCGTTAGCGACCGGGCGCTCATGACCATCTGATGGCGTATTGATGACTGAGACCTGCTGCTGGCCCGGAAGGCGCGCGACCATTTCAGAAGAGCCGCCACTATCAAACATAATGGCCTGATAGGCGCCATGAGCGATCATGTAGCCGGCCATTTCAGGCTGTGTCACGCCACGGCTCTTGTTAGGGCCCGCCTCATGACCATCGATCACAGCCATGAAGGCATGATTGCCATCTCTGGTGATACCGAGGGCGGTAATCGGATTTTGAACGTCCCTCTCTCCCTTCGATACACTCTGAGGATCGTCGAAATAGGCGCCATCCTTGACCAGGATATTTCCACCTCCGACGGCGTGGACCAGGTTCGTATCGGGCGAGATTTGCTCGGACAGGGTGATCTTGTCACCGGCGTGAACGCTGGTCGAGAGCCAGCTGGCCGAGCTACCGCTGGCGACCAGGGCATCTTCACCGCTCAGTGCCGGCAATGAATTGTTGTTCGCCTGGATCGACTGGACCGTGTAGGTATCACTACTGCCAGTCACGGCCTTGAGGAACGCGACCGTATTTCCGCTCAGGGTCAGCGCGCTGCCCAGATCCGGCGTAAACAGGGCCAGGCGATCCCCTTTGGTATCGTTATAGCGGTTGACCGAGCTCAGTGCATGGCTGGCGCTGCCATCTGTGACGGTACCGGAGAAGCTCTCGTCGGCGATGCTCAGCTTGCCGGAGGCAGTGATGCCCAGAACCGCATATGAGGCGGGGCTCTGGATGATCCGATGATTGATCTCGACCATACCGATCGGGTCACCGGTCCCGTAGATCTCAAAGAAATCGGAGTTGATGCCCGCCACCGCATGCGTGCGATTGGCCATCGAACTGACCGGCTCATCCTGACTGAACAGGGTATCGTGGGCTTGCACAACGCCAAGGCGCACATTGGGGTTGGCAAGGTCGATGTTGAGCTGATGAGTTTGTTCCGGACCACCGACCGTCTCCAGCAGATCGCTGGAGACAGTCACTCCATTGGTGACCTGTTGTTGTTGAAGACTAGTGTGTTCATCCACCACAACGGGCCAGTTAGGAGGAGTTGAAGGGAGCCAGGATGTGTTGGCAAGATGTGCCGGGTCCTGATGCTGACTATGGGTTATGCTTGTCCGGGCATAAGCAGCGTTGTTGCCCAGCAGTGTGAAAATAAGTGGGATAAAAATTACACTGAAGATAGTGTGCTTTTGCCATTTGGTTTGCCTTGATGTTTTTTCAAGACAATGTCTTCCCTGAAACATACAAGATTTCCTACCCAGTAAATATGAAGAAATACGCGGCGCAAAAAGAAGCTCTTACCCAGGCGCCGACATGAATGGTAGGAGCGTGTTCATTGAACACTAATGTCCAGTGTACTTCTTTTTTGTTAAGTAAAGGTTATCTATCCTTCAAATCAATTTAATAACCAATTATTCCTTTGGTATTATTTTGATGCCAAAGATACTTTACCTGGCATAATGGAAGGACTGACGGTATCTCTGGGGGGACACGTGAAGGAGGTGCTGGAAGTGCAGACGGAATGTGGCCGCCGATCTGAAGCCGCAGCAGGTGGCTATGCGTTCGATGGTTTCATCGGTGGTTTCTAACTGACGTTGAGCGAGTGTGATGCGTTGCTGGAGTAGCCACTGATAGGGTGTGGTGCCGATGGTCGCCTGGAAGCGGCGTGCGAAGGTGCGTGGGCTCATAGCCGCCCGCTTTGCCATCTGTTCCACCGTAAGGTCTTCATGCAGGTTGGCGGTGATCCACTCGAGTGTGGTTACAAATGGTTCATGCTGCTCACGGAGAGAGAGTAGTGGCGTCTGAATGTATTGTGCCTGGCCGCCATCGCGGTGCGGTGGCACGACCATGCGCCGGGCGACGGCCGCAGCTACCTCGGCCCCATAGTCCTGGCGCACCACGTGGAGCGAGAGATCGATCGCCGCCGCAGTTCCGGCCGAGGTAAGGATCTGGCCATCGTCGGTATATAGTCTTTTGGGATCGACCTGTACCCTGGGATAGCGCGCGGCCAGCTCGGCTGCCCAGGCCCAATGGGTGGTGACGCAGCGACCATCCAGCAGACCGGCGGCTGCCAGGATAAACGTTGCGGTGCAGAGTGTGATGATGCGCGCGCCACGCTGATAGGATCGGCGCAGTGTGGCGAGCAGCGGTTCTGGAACAGGGACAACACCGGGGCGTGAACCGGGAATAATGATGGTATCCGCCTCCTCAACCTGTTCAAGTGTATAGGGTGTTGTGAGCAGAAAGCCGGCTGCGGAGCGGATAGGACGCGGCTCGCAGGCACAGACCAGAAAGCGGTACCAGGGCACAGCCAACTCGGGCCGGTCGAAGCCAAAGACCTCTGTCGCTACTGCCAGCTCAAAGGGATTAACGGAATCATAAATGAGGACCGCAACGGTATGCATGGCAGTTTTTTGATGCTCCTTGTCCTTTCTGCCACTGGCAGAACTGTTCTATTCATGGCAGAATGGTAGCATATGAGCGCTTTCCTGCCAAGCAGTATCTTTATTTTCGCTCTGGCAATCAGATTTTCAGGCCGTTTGAGCACAGAGAAACCGTTTCTTAGACCGGTCTGGCTTTGTTGGAAAAGCTAGAAGGAGGTATCTATTGCTTACCACTTTAGAACATGTACAGGCAATCCTCTCTACTACCCCCGAGCGCTGGCAGAGACTGATCAGCACGCTGCCCGCTGATCTACTGTCGCGTCCACCCGCCCCAGGCGAGTGGTCGGCGCTTGATTGCTTACAGCACATATTGAACGCAGAGCGCGCGCTCTTTCCTGTCCGTGTGCGCTCTTTTCTGGCGGGACAAAACTTCACTGATTTCGATCCCCAGCAGCGGATCGAAGATGCCGACCTGCAGACACCTGAACAGCAGGTGGCCGCCTTCACGCGCTACCGGCAGGAAAATCTGGCCATGATCGCGCAGTTGAAGGAGGAAGACCTGCAGCGAACGGTGCAGCATCCAAAGCTGGGAACGGTATTCCTGGCGCAGATGCTGCGCACGTGGGCCGCGCACGACCTGAACCACACTGTCCAGGCGGAGCGCGCGCTGATGCAGCCTTTCATCGTTGACTGCGGCCCCTGGCACACCTTCTTCAAAGATCATGAGGTTGATGTCGCGCAGGCTTAAGCTAGTAAGCCCATCCATGTCAAAGATGATCTTTGACATGGATGGGCTTACTTTTATTTCTTTTTGCTTTTTTTCTTGCGCACAGTGGTGACGGGACGGACCGGAGCGATCTGGCTACCCATCCCTGTGAGCCGACCACCTTCCATCTCCAGGCGGATATCCGCCACGCGCGCGATGCTGCGATCGTGGGTCACGACCACGACGGTCTTGCCCTGTTCGGCCAGTTGCTTGAGCAATTCGATGATGCGCTTGCTGTTATAGGCGTCCAGGTTGCCGGTTGGTTCGTCGGCCAGGATGACGCGAGGATCGTTGGCCAGGGCGCGGGCGATGGCGACGCGCTGCTGCTGTCCGCCGGACAATTTGCCGGGCAGATGGCTGTGGCGATCCTCGTTTAATCCTACCTGGAAGAGCAGATTGCGGGCCCGCTCGCGTATTTCTTCCGCCGACTTGCCGCGCACCATCTGCATAGGCAGCATCACATTCTCCAGTGCCGTCAGATTGGAGAGCAGATGATAGGACTGGAAGACAAAGCCGACCTTTTCGCGCCTGAAGTGATTCTCTTTGCGTCCGAAGAGGCTTCTGACTTCCACGCCATCGACGAGCAGATCGCCGCTGGTAGCCTGATCCAATCCACTTATGATGTACAGCAGCGTCGATTTACCTGAGCCACTGGGGCCGGTAATACTGATAAACTGTTGTTCTTTAAACGCGAAGTTTACCTTGTCGACCGCTTTGATGGTCTGGTTGCGGTACGTGAAATACTTGCTCAGTCCCTCGGCGCTAACTGTTATCGGAAGGTCGTCCCACGATTTCACCACCGCTGTTCTGGTGCTGGCATCCTGCGCGCCAACGTATTTTGGCATTGGCTTAAGCTGGCCGTTGTCCATTTCCAGACGCACATCGGCCAGGCGTGCGATGCCACGATCGTGGGTTACCACCACAACGGTCTTGCCCTGCTCCGCCAGCTTTTTCAGTAGCTCGATGATGCGCGCCCCCGTGCGTGCATCCAGATTGCCGGTTGGTTCGTCGGCCAGGATAACGCTGGGATCATTGGCTAAGGCGCGGGCGATGGCGACGCGCTGCTGCTGTCCGCCGGACAATTTGCCAGGCAGGTGGCTGTGGCGGTCCTCATTCAATCCCACCTCTAGCAGGAGCGAACGCGCCCGTTCACGCATATACGCAGGTGTATGTCCTCCCGCCAGCTGCATGGGCAGCATTACATTTTCCAATGCTGTCAGATTGGAGATCAGGTGGAAGGATTGGAAGACAAAGCCCAGCTTCTCACGTCTGAACGTATGCTCCTGCTGCTCGGAGAGATGCCGGACATCGACACCATCGATATGCAGTTCTCCGCCAGTAGCCTGGTCCATGCCACCCAGGAGATACAGCAGCGTCGATTTTCCAGAACCACTGGGACCCATGATGGTAATAAACTGCCGCTCGGTAAACGTGAAGCTGACATCATCGACCGCCTTGATCTCACCACCTTTGTGGATGAAGATCTTGCTCAAGCCGCTGGCGGTAACTGTAACGCGCCGGCCATCTTGTGCTTCCGATTGCAGCGGTGTCAACGCCTCATTGAACTCAATGTCTTCCTGATCATCTATGGGGGTCAGGTCTGTATCCATGTGTATTCCCCTTCGTCTTTCTTCGGCTCGATTACATCCTGCGCAACACTTCGGCCGGTTTGATACGCGCCACGTACCAGGCCGGGATAACGCTCGTGAGCACCGCCAGTCCCATGCCGAGCCCCACAATGATCAACAGCGTCTGCACATTTAAGGTGGCGGAAGACAGGTGCACGTTGAGGTTGGCGGCCTGTTGCGCGAACAGAGCACGTCCAGCGCCGAAGCCGCCCCGGCCGAAGCCTCCTGGAGTAGGTGTTGTCGCTGCGGTCGGTGAGGAGACATCAAAGGCTCGCGTGATGACTGATCCCAGCGTCGCCAGCAAAAATACCGCGATCAATGCCGCTACCACGCTCAGTGCCAGCACTTCACCCCAGAACTGGCGAATTACCTGCCAGTGCGAGGCTCCAATCGCTTTGAGGGTACCAATTTCGACTGTACGCTCGTGGACCGTGATAAAGACAGCGAAGATAATGACCAGGGTCGCGGTGACGATCGCCACAATGAGCGCTAGCTTGCTGCTGTTCTGGGCGGCGTTGAGCGCGCTAATGGTGCTGGTATAGGTTGAAGCTTCAGTAACGACGTCATAAGACTTGCCAAGGGTGGTGCGTATTTTGGCCGCCACGGCATCGGCCTGTTCATAGGTTTGCGCGTAAACCGTGATCGAATCTACGCCATTCACCGAGAAGACGCTCTGCATGGTCGACATCGGGATCACCAGTGCGCTATTGGCAAACTGCTGATCGGTGGTGAAGAGACCAATGACGGTAAATGTCTTTCCCTGCAAGGTAAAGGTAGAGCCAACCGACAGATTGTTGCTGCTGGCCAGCGTCTGGCTCACCATTGCCACATTTGTATTGGCGTCGTTGGTCTGGAAACTGCGTCCCGACACCAGCGTAGGCGTGCTGCCACCGGTGAGAGTAAAATGGGTGGCGCCAGTAGAAATACCATTGACCGTCGGAGGGATAGAGATCGAGCGGCCATTGGGGGTCTGGATTGAGCTGGTCTTGAGTGTACTGTTTGTATCAGTGCGCCTCAGATTTGTCTCGACACTGCTGACACCTGAGAGATGTGACACGGTCGTGATGACGCTATTGGGGATTGGGGTAGGGGACTGTCGATTGAAGGAGCCGCCGCCATTGCCACCTCTATTGGTGGAGCCCGGGCCGCCGGCTGCGGGCGTGTCGTTTTGACTCTCGTTGGCCGTGTAGTTGATCGTGATGGCCGTACCTACTTCTTTATGCACATTGGTCAATTGTTGCTGCGCGCTGCTATTCAGGCTGACCATCGCTGCCACCAGCATCAGGCTCGCTCCCAGCAGAAGCACCACCAGCAACAATCGTAACGGATTACGCAGCACGTTCCTCATGCCGCGTATGATGATGTCCATATTCCCTACATCCTTTTGTTGATGATTAGTGGAACTCAAAACAGGCTTCCCCAATCAAAATCAGGAGAAAGCCCTTCAGGTACCTGAATAGGAGTATAGAATGCTTCTATCAGAAATGATTAAGTTGTTTGTAAAAGAGTTGTAAAGATATATGCAAATCCGGTGAGATGATGGCGACTTTTAGTTGTTGGTTCGGTGTTATTTATAGTGCATCCGCCTGACTGGAGGCCGGTTTACGCCGGGTTGGCTCGATCTGGATAATGTGTTGAGCCAGTAGTTGATTACGAGCGATATCAGCCAGGGTGTAGCTATCGAGAACTGCCAGGAAGGCCTGCGTCGCTTCCGCGAAGACGGAACGTAGCTGGCACTCGGGCGTGATAAAGCAGTGATTTTTATCTGCATTGAAGCATTCTACCAGGTAGAAATCCTCCTCGGTCTGCCGCACTAACTGACCTATATTGATCTCCTGCGGCACCTGGGCCAGCCGGATGCCGCCACCACGTCCACGTAACGTCTCGATATAGCCCAACTTTCCCAGCTGATGTACCACCTTTACCAGGTGATTGTTTGAAATATTGTAGGCCGTTGTGATTTCCTGAATGTTCGATAGGTGGCCCTCAGGCAGGTTCGCGAGATACATCAGGGTGCGTAAGGCATAGTCGGTATATTGTGTTAAACGCATAGAGCATCTCCTTCTGTCTTTTTTGCAGGTTGCATTTTTCTTCATTGCAGTGTATATTAAAGATGTATTTAATATACATCTTTTGGCAGGCACTTGCCTACTACTTTAGAAACGAATCTGATAAATAATGATCCTGTAAGGAGATAATTGTAGATGATCATGGATACACCGACAATAGGCATAGTAAAATCGCTGGTTCCGGCGTTACAGGAACATGGCAGCGAAATCACAACGCGCTTTTACGCGAAGATGTTTGAAGCCCATCCCGAACTGCTCAACATTTTTAACCACTCCAATCAACGCGACGGTTTACAACAGCAGGCGCTGGCCACCTCGGTATACGCGGCGGCCGCCAATATTGACGACCTGACTGCGATTCTGCCTGCGGTTAAGCATATCGCTAACAAGCATTGTAGTCTGGGTGTGAAGCCAGAGCATTATCCGATCGTGGGCAAATACCTGACACTGGCCATTCAGGATGTATTGGGTGATGTGGTGACACCCGAGCTTCTCTCTGCCTGGAAGAAGGCTTACACGATGATCTCGGACGCTTTTATTCAGCTTGAGCAGCAGATATATCAGGAAGAGGAGCAGTGCCGTGGCGGCTGGGCTGGTTTCCGTCCCTTTACCGTCAAAAGCCGGCAACAGGTAGCCGAGGATATTGTTGCCCTGGAACTTGAGGCCGCCGATGGACAACCCATTATTGAGGATTACCTTCCCGGACAATATGTAACGGTTAAAATTGAGAAGGATGGTTTTGAGCATCTGCGTCAGTATAGCCTCTGCGACGTGCCCGGCTCTCACCATACCTATCGTATCGCGGTCAAGTTCGAGGATACCAGTCGAGAGCTACAGCGGGCTGGCCTTGTCTCATCATATATACATTATCATGTCCGTGCTGGAGATACATTGCTGGTCAGTGCGCCAGCGGGAGTGTTTACGCTGGATACCACGCTGACCAACCCGGTCGCGTTGCTCGCCGGAGGCGTTGGTATTACTCCGATCATGAGCATGTTGCGCACTGTAGCTGAGCAGCAGCCGGATCGTGAAGTACAACTGGCCTACGCGGTGCGCGATCATCACTTCCATGCCTTTGCTGATGACCTCAAGCAACTCGCAGAGGGGGCTCCCACAGTGTCCAGCACCATTTTTTACGAAAATGGGACTGAAGAAGACGTTGAGCAGCGGCGCTGTTCCTATATCGGGCGCATCAATGCCGCCTGGCTTGAGCAGCATATTCCTGGCAATGCAGAAGTCTATGTATGCGGTCCGCGTCCCTTCATGCAGGTCATGATCTCAACTCTGCTGCGTCAGGGCCATCCCATGGAGCATATCCACTACGAGGTCTTTGGACCTGCTCTCTCCTTCTCCGTAGATTAACGGCTGCGTTTGTCCCCTATAGTGCAGCAGGAGCGCAAACGCGCTCCTGCTGCATGTCTACGTTTTCGGTTCCATGATGATCAACAGCCAGCTTTGCGTTGGTGCATATGTGAGCCTTCGCGCCGCCATGCACCAACACAAAACAAACCGGGTGGCCGCGCCAGCGGCCGCCCATGTAGGATGCTTCGCGTAGCTAAGGAAGCTTTTCAGGGCATATAATGTACAAATGCGTTTCCTTCTCTATCTGGTATACACTGATCAATGCTAGCATAGAGATTGATAGTAGATCTTACCTACTTTTATCAATTAAGTGGAAGTACAGTTATTTTATTAGGTAAGCGGAGACACCGCTGCCTGCGCTTATTGCTACGTTGTTGTTGAGAGAGATGTTCTTGAGAAAGAAGGGTTAGATGGCAAAGTACATTTTAGCATTGGATCAAGGCACAACCAGTTCGCGCGCGATTATTTTCGACCATGATGGAGCCATTGTAGGCGTGGCGCAGCAGGAATTTCCCCAGATCTATCCCGCTCCTGGATTGGTAGAGCACGATCCTGAGGCTATCTGGTCCAGTCAGCTGGCAGTTGCTCAGGAGGTGATGAAGAAAGTTGGCGCCTCCGCGGCCGATATCGCGGCTTTAGGTATTACCAACCAGCGTGAGACCGCTCTGGTATGGGAGAAAGCTACGGGGAAGCCAGTCTTTAATGCTATTGTATGGCAGAGCCGCCTGACCGCCCCGATTTGCGATGAGCTTACAGCCAAAGGCTTCGACAAAGAGATCCGAGAACGCACGGGCCTGGTGACCGATGCTTATTTTTCTGGCACCAAAGTGAAGTGGATTCTCGACAATGTTGAGGGCGCGCGCGACAAGGCTGAGCGTGGCGAGCTGCTCTTTGGAACCGTTGATACCTTCTTACAGTGGCGACTCTCCAAAGGTCGCATTCATGTCACCGACTATACCAACGCATCGCGCACCCTGATGTTTAACATTCATACCGGCGAATGGGATGATGTGTTGCTCAAGGAGCTTGGCGTGCCACGTTCCATGTTGCCGACCGTCATGCCTTCCAGTACCATCTACGGTGAGACCGATCCTGAGTTCTTTGGGGGTCCGATCAAAATGGCCGGTATCGCCGGTGACCAGCAGGCGGCAACCTTTGGGCAGGCCTGTTATGAAGTTGGCATGGCCAAGAACACCTACGGCACCGGTAGCTTTATGTTAATGAACACCGGTTCCAGAGATGTTCCATCGAAGAACGGTTTGCTGACAACCATCGCCTGGGGCCTGGGAGACCCCAGGCACGCGGATATCACCTATGCCCTGGAAGGTAGTATCTTTGTAACCGGTGCGGCGGTCCAATGGCTGCGTGATGGCTTGCGGGCTATCCAGAGTAGTGTTGAGGTCGAGGCCCTGGCCGCGACGGAAGAAGATAATGGTGGTGTATATCTGGTACCGGCTTTCGTGGGTCTGGGGGCTCCCCACTGGGATCCCTATGCCCGTGGCACCATTGTGGGCCTGACACGTGGCTCAACTATCGGGCACGTCGCGCGCGCCACGCTGGAATCGATGTGCTATCAGACCCGTGATGTACTCGAAGCCATGATCGCTGATAGCGGTACCCATCTCAAGACCCTGCGTGTAGATGGTGGGGCCGTCGCCAACAACCTGCTCATGCAATTTCAGGCTGACATCCTGGGCGTGCCGGTGCAGCGTCCCCAGGTCGCCGAGACTACCGCCTTAGGGGCGGCCTACCTGGCGGGTCTGGCCGTTGGCTTCTGGGGTAGTATGCAGGAGGTTTCCAAATACTGGGCCGTCGATCGCACCTTCGAGCCAAAGATGAGCCAGGATCAGCGTGACCACAACTACAACAACTGGAAGCGCGCCGTTGAACGCTCCCTGCGCTGGGAAAAATAGGAGGAGAACTACCAAAAGCGGAGAGCTACGGGACTTGCAGTCCCGTAGCTCTCCGCTTTTGGTAGTTCTGAATATTGCAGCGTAAGTTATACGCGGCGGGCGCCACCACTAACGGCACGCAGAATAGCGATGAAGACACAGGCGCCGATGAACGCGATGATGATCGTACCGATCAAGCCACTGCTACCCAGGCCAATCAAGCTAGCCAGGAAACCGCCAACCAGGGCGCCAACCAGACCAACGATGATGTCGCCGACGATACCATAACCACCGCCGCGCATGACCAGGCCAGCCAGGGCACCAGCGATCAGACCAACCACCAGCCACCAGATAATACCAGTAGCATCAATAGCGCCAAGAGCAAGAGTTGTAGCAGCAAACATATGTTGTTTCTCCTTTTTCTTCACTTATGAGAATAGCATTCGGTTATTAAAAGATTATTCAATCTGGAGAAGCTTTTATTTGTTTCTCCGTTCTGAGTATTATACGGATACGTAAATGGAAAGGGATACATATTTTTGCAGCATCGCGGGAATTTTAATCATTTCCTAAAATGAGCTTTAAGATTTCTAATCTTGTTGAGATAGTAACTGATAAACATCTTTATACCCGGGATGGCATGCCTTTATCCCAGGCGAGAAATGGTGTGTGCGCTACTGAGTAAACTGAAAGGAGCGCAACATAGGCAGGAAGTATGTATTGGTATACTGATCGAAAGCAGCGGGATCACCATCGGCGTGCAGCACGAAATAGGGGATACGCTGCGGGTTGACCGTATTCCTCGTCACCCAGCCAATTTTTTCGATCGGCTTGCCCGTTACTGGATCAGTGGTCAAGGCCTTCCCCTGTTGCCAGACGATGCCGTTAACCGTAATCGTAGGAGCAATTGGCTGCAGGCGGCTATGGATATCACCGGTCATAAACTGATTCAGGATCGTTGCGGCCGAGCTTTGATCCTGGCTGGGGTAGACATGGAAGATATAGCTCCCCGTAGGGTCCGTGAAAAAGTCGCCTGTATAATTGCCGATATTGGGATTGGTACCGAACTGCCAGCCATCGGGATAGTTAATCGTATAGCCATCCCCGCTATGCGGACTAAAACCGTCGGTAGCCTTGATAGCGTGGTTCAGGCTGGCAGATAGGTGCCTCGGAAAATGGTGGACGACTGTTGAGGGACCACAGGCGACCAGATTAGTTGCCAGGGTGCATACACACAACGAAGAAAGGGCGAAATAATGTCCCAGCTTTTTCATAGCCTCTGAACTCCAATGCGCTAGCCTGACAACTACCATATATGGGCACCTATTGATGATGTCCGACAACCTGACGTCATACCTATTTACTATCGTCACATACGGCTACGAGCGAAAGTATTACCCTGGGGCTATCATATTATACTTGCATGATGCAACCTGTTCGGTAGGGAACGCCTATCCAAGCGCGAAGGCGGTCTGTCCATATATATTTCGCAGATCGCGTTCCACGGCCCTTCCCCTTCGCATATGGCTGAGCGTACGTTGGAGCTTAAAACCATAGCGCTCCAATAATTGGATCGCATCCTGATTGGTGATCGAGGATACATTTACTGATATAGCATTCCCTATAAATGGCAGTTTCAGCGCCGCCGCCAGCAGATGTTCCGCATCCTCCATAGTACGCGCGACCCAGGGGCCGATACTCCTCTCCTGAGCGAACAGATAGCCATTGACCCGGTCGGCTTTATCCCATACAGCGAATGCGCGCTGAGGATATTGGCCAAGCATCGCTTCAAGTACATGGATGCGTGACGCGCCAAAGTAGGGAGTATCAAATGCCGCCAGGGCGGGCAGGTCATTGGCGCTAATGGCTGTCACAGCATCGTTGGCCTGGGAGGGCAGAATCATCTTATCAATGTCCAGGCGTCGCCAATGCTGGCTTCTGTCGATCTCCACAAAATCGAAAGACTTATAGAGATAGGAGCCGGCAGGCGTCGCATCGAGTAGGATCGCGGGACACTGCCTATCTATGGCCCACCTCAGTAGATGGCTCACCAGTTGTTTGCCTATCCCTTTGCCCTGGGCCGCCGGTAAGACCGACATCATGCCCAGGTAGGCAAAGGGACCGTAATCGACCAATCCACCCAATCCCACCGGTTCGTTGTCCTGCAAAGCCAGCATCCACCCATCAGGCTGCAGGCGCAGGTATGTCTGGAGTGCGCTCTTCCTGCTATTG
This sequence comes from Dictyobacter halimunensis, assembly GCF_036245075.1. Classification (NCBI taxonomy): domain Bacteria; kingdom Bacillati; phylum Chloroflexota; class Ktedonobacteria; order Ktedonobacterales; family Dictyobacteraceae; genus Dictyobacter; species Dictyobacter halimunensis. The sequence goes on along the minus strand of NZ_BSRI01000001.1, from coordinate 1,731,525 downwards.
GGAATGTTATAGGCGGCCATCTGCACTGCGTCTGCCGCATCCAGGTCTGAGTCATATAGTGTGCGTATGGTTACGGTCATGGTATCTGAGAATCCTCCCGAGAAGTAGATCTTCTAGCAAGCTGAAGTATCGTTACAGCGAGTATAGATAGGTTGAGTGAGGTGAGGCAACAGCCAATCCAGTACACCTTTAACAACCATTTAGTGATACATCAGCCCGGACTATGCATTGCTTGCCAGGCGGTGATATGGTGCAGGTGGCGCCTGTTTCTGATCATGGCTCATAATAGAAGGTAGGAAATGAACGACGGCCTGATATGGTAAGCTGTGGTTGTAACTATATGGCATTACAGGCAGCACAGATACTGTTTTGAAGTCTGGGAGGGCATTCACATGGAAAATCCACGCATCGCAGCGATTGAATGGGGTTCATTGGAGGGAGAACGTCCCAGGATGGTCGGGAATAATGCACGTCTGGGAGCTCATGGGAGCCGTGTGCGTGTACCATTAGTTCGTCTGACCACTGAAGATGGGGCTCGTGGCTTTGGCCTGTGCCATGCTGACGAAGAGCAGGCCGCGGCCTTGCTGGGCCGCCGGGTGAACGATGTGTTTGATGCCCGACACGGGACCGCCATCGCATGGCAGGCCTTTGACTATGCGCTTTGGGACCTGGTGGGGCAGCGCCAACGGCAACCGGTGTATGCCCTGGCCGCCGCTGTCACGGGCGCCAGGGTGAATGAACCACTGCGTGTTCTCTGTTATGATACCTCGCTGTATATGGATGATCTGCAGATTGCCGATGATAGCGAGGCGGCACAATTGATCGCCCGTGAGGCACGCGAGGGATATGAACGCGGGCACCGCGCCTTTAAGATCAAGATCGGACGCGGAGCGCGGCATATGCCCCTGGAGCAGGGTACCCGGCGTGACATCGCCGTCATACACGCGGTGCGGAAGGAGATCGGGCCGGACCTGCCAATCATGATCGATGCCAATAACGGCTACAACTTGAATATTCTCAAACGTGTTTTGCAGGAAACGGCGCAAGACACCATTTTCTGGATCGAAGAACCCTTCCACGAAGACGCCATTTTATATGAGGATCTGCGTGAATGGCTGGAGGACCGGCAACTCCCGGTTTTGATCAGCGACGGTGAAGGGGCCGCCGATCCCCACCTGCTGGAATGGGCGCGCATCGGACTGGTCGACGTGATCCAGTATGATCTCTTCAGCCATGGCTTTACCTCCTGGCTCGCCACCGGTAGCCAGCTTGATCGCTGGGGCGCGCGTGTCGCCCCCCATCACTATGGTACCCATTACGGCAACTATGTCGGAGCCCACCTGGCGGGAGCCATTCAAAACTTTCTCTATCTCGAATGGGACGAGGCTACCACGCCCGGCCTGAGTGCCCCCGGTTATAGCCTCCAGGAAGGGAAGGTCCACGTGCCCGCCACGCCCGGTTTTGGTCTGGTTCTGGACGAAGAGATCTTCAGCAAAGCCAGGGAGGAGTCCGGCTTCACCCTGCGCCTGTAGCCTACGAATTCACGGTTGTTTGGGCCGCCCGCCGCGCGAGGTGGTCCAGACGAGGAGCATGTACCCATTATTTATACGTGTGATAATGGGGATGCTCGTGGTCGTGGTCGGGCCAGTGCTGGTGTTTGTGGCTATGCATTGTGCCCGGGGCCGGAAGTTCCTCAGCGGAATGGGTATGGTCTCCTTCCAGGTGATAGGGATGATCGTGGCCGAACCAGCGCTGCTCTGGCTGATAGTTCGCGGTCAGCAGGCTCTGACCATGGTGCCAGCGCGTACGAAAGATATCGTAGTTCTTCTTACTTTTCGTGCGCTGCTCCTCCTCGTTGAGGCTGTACCACTCACGATGGGGATGCTTGATGATCTGCTCCTGTAATTGCAGGATCGTCACGACCTGGTAGCCGGAGGTCTTAAACATAAAGCTATAATAGACATCGGCCAGGCGATAGAAGCGAAACTTCTCATTGAACCAGCCGACCTCGTGTAGCAGAGAGCGGCGGAACGCCATCAGGTAGCCCTCAATCGCATCTACGGCGGGTCCCGCAGCCTTCTCGAACTCGCGCAGGTCCGTGGTTACCAGACCATAGGGTCCGGCCAGCCCCACCTGTGGATCGTCCAGCGTATGGCGCAGCAGCGGCCAGATCGCTGCTTTAAGTTCAATCGAGGTGTCTAGCAGAACGATATACTTGCCACGGCTGGCCCGCAGCGTCACGTTTCTTCCGGCGCCGAAGCCCATATTATGATCGACAAAAAGCACCGTGATGGTCACTGATTGATCTTTGCGGTCGATTAGAGCCTGCTGGCGGGTCAGGTGCTGGAGATAGGCCAGCGTATCATCGGTCGAGCCATTCTCGATGATCACGATCTCAATCTTCTGATCACTGGCATGCTGACAGATACTCTGAATGCAGCGCTCCAGGTCCGCCCGATTGTTGTGGGCTATCAGGTTGATAGAAAAATCGTAGAGATCCGGTTGCAGGCTCTCGTCGGGCACATCGCGTGAACTGGAGAGAACGTGGAACTCATCCTCCAGACGGCGCGGCAGGACCTGCGTACCCGTCCGTGTATCGCGCAGCGCATAGCCCGCCTGATTAACCTCCTGTCGCAACTGGTCGGCACGGGCGTACTCTCTCTGCTGGCGTAACTGGTCGCGCTGTAGCACCGTCGCCTTCACGTTGTTGGCCAGCAGCGAAAGCGAGAAAGCCGGATCGCGCTCCTGTCGTGGCGCCTCGCTAAATAGATAGGTATAGAGATCAAAGCCCAGGATGCGATCAAAATCCAGCAGCAGGCTCAACCTGGTTGTGGGATCATCCTCAGTGGAGCGCAGCAGACGCCAGATGATCGACATTGCGCGCGGCAGATTCAAATCATTCTCAATCGCCTGCAGGAACTCATCATCCCAATGCGTATGAGCGGGACGCTGGTGATCGCTCAACAGAGCCTGGTCGGCCTGCAAGAACAGGTGATAGGCCAGGGTGCGCAGACGTGTCAGCGTGGTCTGAGACGCCTGCAGCGCGCGGAACGTAAAGTTCAGGCGGCTGCGATAGCTCGCGGTCGTATAGAACATGCGCAGGGCCAGTGGATCAAATCCCCGCTGCTCAATCTCGGTGCGGATATAGGCATTGCCGGTCGACTTGGCCATCTTCTGACCATCGGCCAGCAGGTGCTGGGCGTGAATCCAATAATTGACAAAGGGACCGCCGGAGTAGCCTTCGCTCTGCGCGATCTCATCTTCATGATGGGGAAAAATATTATCCACGCCGCCGGTATGGATATCGAAGTGCTCGCCCAGATATTTCATCGACATCGCGCTACACTCGATATGCCAGCCGGGAAAACCGCGTCCCCATGGACTCTCCCAGGCCATCTCGCGTCCCGCTTCGGCCAGTTTCCAGAGCGCGAAATCCTCTTGATGGTGGCGATGAGGATCGATGGCTTCGCTATTGGCCGCCACCATATTCTCCACCTCGTTGCCCGAGAGCTTGCCATAATCCCTGAACTTCTGCGTATCGTAGTAAACGTTGCCTCCCGCCTCATAGGCCAGTCCTTTTTCCAGCAGGCGCTGAACAATGGCGATCATCTCCGGCACATGCTGGGTGGCGCGTGGAAAAACATGGGCGGGCAGGATATGCAGGCTGGCTTCATCCTCAAGGAACGATTGGGTATAGAATTGAGCGATCTGGGCCGAGGTTTTCCCTTCCTTACGGGCTTGCGCAATGATCTTGTCCTCGCCCCGGTCCAGCATCTCCTGGCGCATGTGGCCGACATCCGTGATATTTTTCACGTGCAGTACCTGGTAGCCACGGTACTCAAAGGCGCGGCGTAGCCAATCGGCCATAGTAAAGGTACGCAGATTGCCGATATGGATATTGCGATAGACAGTGGGGCCGCAAGAATACATTTTGACGATGCCAGGTTCCAGGGTGACTATCTCTTCAACTCGCCTGGTCAGAGTATTGTAGATTTTCATAACCATCTATCGTTTGTCCTTTACATTGCAGAATGGGCTACTATGTGGAGGCTGATGATATGAAAGAAGATGCAATACTTCATCTTATGCTTGTGATTTGATTATTGTCAAGGCGCATACTCAACCGATCATAGCCCTTTTATCACATAAGAGAAGCCATGATCGGCAAATGGGTAGCTTACCCAACAATTGCGTAGAGGTTATGAGCGTACGGCAATTACGCCTTACTTGTTCGCCGTGCCGCTATCTGTTCAAGCGCCTGTTGTTCCTCGGGAGTCAATCTGGCAGTATCGTAGAGATCGTTACGCACGCAATCTGTATACTCATCGATCTGCTCGCGAGGAAAATCCAGGGCCGATAAGGTTCGGCTGACAATTTCCAGGCCGCCCTCCAATTCTGGTTGAATGACGGCCGTGGCGCCACGAACCACCAGCTGATGCAACCCCGCCTGTGTCGTCGCACGCACAATAATTGGCACATCAGGTGAGATACGACGGATATTCATAATCGCGATCTCGGCCGCCGTCTCATCAGGAATCGTTATGACTACGGCTTGTGCTTTATCTACCCGAGCATGGGCCAGAATGTCAGAATTAGCCACGTCACCATAGAGGGTCGGAATCTGCTTTTGATTTAGCTTGTTGATGCGCTGCACGTTAAGGTCCACCACCAGGCGCGGCACCTGCAACTGCCCCAATACATTAATGATGTGCTCACCCACACGCCCAAAGCCAACGATCACCACGTGATCATGATAGGTGGCACTATCGGCCGCTTGCTGTTCTGGCTGCTGCTGCATGCGTGCCAGGAGGGTAGGAAATCTGTGCAGCGCTTTCTCGGTCGCGGGCAACGTTCGGAAGACAAAGGGATTCACAATAATCGACGCAATCGCCGCGGCCAGGAGGATCGAATACTGCTCCTCGGCCAGCAAGCCTACCGCCACGCCGGTTTCTCCCAGAATGAAGGCGAACTCGCCGATCTGGCCACGTCCCGCCGCCAGAACCAGCGTCGTGCGCTCCGGCCACTTCAGGACAATACCCATCAGCATGGTCAGGATGTACTTGCCCGCGATAACAATAACCGCCAGGATGGCAATCTCGGGTAAATGTCCGATCAGCTGGACAGGGTTGACCAGCATGCCGATTGACACAAAGAAGAGCACCGTAAAGGTTTCGCGGAACGGTAGAATCTCGCTCTCGACCTGCTGGCTCAGGGTTGTTTCATTGATGACCGCTCCGGCCAAGAAGGCGCCCAGCGCCAGCGAGACTCCAAAGAAGGCTGAAGCCGCGATCGCCGTTCCCAACGCCACCAGCACGATCGCCACAATAAATATCTCTCGTGAAGCGGTTAGCGAGATGCGACGGAGCAGGACAGGAATCAAACGCGTACCCGCAATCAACATAATCGCGGCAAAGGCGGCCGCCTTCAGCAAGGCTATTCCAATCGTCTGCCAGATCGGTCCAGAACTATGGGATGAGAGGGTAGGTACGAGTACCAGTATCAATACCGTAATTAAGTCTTCCAATACCAACCAGCCAATGACGGCTTTCCCATGCGAGGTATTGAGCAGTCCCTGGTCCATCAAATTGCGCAGCATGACCACGGTACTGGTCGCAATTGGGACCGCCAGGCCAACGATGAGGGCGCTGGGAAAGGACCAGCCCCATAATAGGGTCACAAGTATGACCACGGGAGCGAGAATGGCAAGCTGGAGCAGCGCACCAGGAAATGCTATGCGGCGCACCGCCCATAAATCGTGGAGGGAAAAATGCAGACCAACGCCAAACATCAAAAAGGCAATACCCATCTCAGCCAACTGCTGAATAGTATTGGTATTGCCGGTATAACCTGGTGTAAAGGGACCGATCGCCACACCCCCTAACAGATACCCAACCATCGGTGGCAGTTTTAAAAGGCGAGCAACGATACCACCGGCAAAAGCCGCAACCAAAGCAACTGTAATATTCACCAGAATTGGCAGATCATGCATTCAATCCATCCCTTCATTCTATAAGCGGCAAAGAACTATAAGTGGCGTTCCTATCGATTCAGGAATGCTGATTAGTGGTATGACTTACGTGTGGGGCCTACAAGGTGGAAGTACAAAGGCGTATCGTTTGAGTCTTGTTTTGCCATAGAGAGAAAGTGTTACTTGACAAAAGACAAATATATGAAGCTCTGTAAATATAGTATATCACATGCTGAAGGAGGTTCGTGCGTGAGTGTCCCGCACGGGTGCAGCAGCAGCAGGCCGCAGGAGGACAACATACGTCTGACCTGGCACTTCTGCTCCAATGAAATACTATTTCTTCTTACAAACGTGTAACCAATAGTAATTAATATTAGGAGGGAATCTGAATCTAACAAGGATAGAACAATGGAGGCCTATCATGCAGAATCGCGTTGGCAATATGCGCTGGTGGATGGCGATCTTACTGGGTATTGGCATCGTCATCAATTACCTTGACCGCGTCAACCTTTCGGTGACCAGTGTCAGTCTACAAAAAGAATTTCATCTCACTGATGCGCAGGTTGGATATATATTATCTTCTTTCTTAATCTCCTATGCTGTATTGCAGTTGCCGGTTGGGGCGTGGCTGGATCGCTTCGGTGTCAAATGGATGAACCGTATTGGCGTTATCATCTGGACCGTCGCCACGTTTTTAACCGCCCTGGTAAGCGGATTTGGGCTGATTCTACTGTGTCGGTTACTGTTGGGTGTTGGCGAGGCACCAGCCTTTCCTGGCTCATCTAAAGCCACCGGCTACTGGTTTCCTATCAAGGAGCGCGGACTGGCCACCTCGGCCTTTGATGCCGCAGCCAAATTCTCCTCGGTTATCGGCGCGCCATTGATCGCGTTTGTCGTCAGCGCCTATGGCTGGCAATCCGCGTTTTATCTAACGGGTGTGATTAGCCTGGTGTATGGCATCGCCTTCTGGCTGCTCTATCGTGATCCCAGCGAGGCGAAGCAATTGTCACTGGAGGAAGCCAGCTATATTAAAGAAGGTGGCGCACAAGAGGAAAGAGTCGTACCGAAAGCCAGTGGCTGGGCCACGTATTCCTACCTCTTCAGACAGAAAAAGGTGTGGGGATTAGCGCTAGGGTTTGCCGCCTATAACTATTCGTTCTATCTGTTCTTGACCTGGCTGCCCGGTTACTTGCAGAAGACGCTACACATGTCGGTCCTGAAAAGTGGCTGGTACACAATCATTCCCTGGTTTATCGCTACGTTAACCGATATCTTTATCGGTGGTGTGCTGGTCGATAGATTGATCGCGCAAGGCCACGACAACACCAAAGTAAGGCGTACCATCGTCACGATTGGCATGTTGCTGGGACTGGCCGTGATCGGGGCCGCCTTTACCACTAACGCGATTGTCGCTACCATCTGGATCAGCATCGCCCTCGGTGGACTGGCCTTCGCCGCCCCCGTTGCCTGGAGCATCCCTTCTCTGATTGCTCCCAAAGGAACGGTGGGTTCGGTCGGTGGAATTATGAATCTGCTAGGAAATCTGGCGGGTATTGCGGCACCCATCGTGGCTGGCTATATTCTGCAATACACCAAATCGTTTGCCGCCAACTTCCTGGTGGCCGGTGCCATCTTGATTCTTGGTATTCTCTGTTTCCTGTTCTTGCTTGGTCGCATCGAGCAGATGCCGGAACCCGAGAACCTGGTAGAGGTTACCGGCACAGATGTGGCCGAGAATCGCGAGAGCCGGGTACCATAGTTCAATAGTGAACAGGCTGATAGTTATCAACCGCTACGTGCCGCGTAACGGTTGGTAGCTATCAGCCTGTTTGCGTTTCTTGACAATAATTTGCTGTACATGTCCTTAATATAAGGGGTATGCATCAGGTATAAAGAAAAAGCCAGATTTTTGAATTCCATAGGTTGGTAGATAAATGAAAGGCATTTTTAATGAAGACGCCACATAAATGGACGATGGAGGATGTGTGGTCTGTAAAAAATATGGGCGAGATCGCGCTCTCGCCAGATGGTAGGCGTGTAGCCTTTGTGATGAGCGGCCAGGATAAAGAGAAAAACGACAATAGCAGCGGCATATTTCTCCTGTCATTGGATGAGCATGGCGAAGCGCTAGCGGAGCCACGGCAGCTGACCAGCGGACTCAAAAACGATAGTCACCCCGCCTGGTCCCCTGATAGCAGGCTTCTTCTCTTTAAATCCAACCGTGAGAACGGCAATCAATTATGGGCCATTGATACTGAAGGGGGAGAGGCCCGGCGGCTGACCAATCTGTTTTACGGGGTAGATGAGGCCGCCTGGTCGCCGGATGGAAAACAGATCGCTTTTACAGCCGCCACGACGCCAGATGTTGAAGACGATGTATTGCTGGGTCGCCTCTCATTGAATGAAGAGAGCAAAAAAAAGCTGGCCGGACAGCAGCGTCTGCGTCCACGTACTATCAACCGGCTCTGGTACAGGTTAGATGGGGTTGGCCTGTTTGATCGTGTCAGTCACCTGTTTGTGATGCCCGCGCCCGAAAACAGCGTCTCTGATATCGATCCAGCCAGCATACGTCGCCTGACTGCGGGTGATTACACGTACTCCCAGCCACAGTGGGCGCCCGATGGGCATGAGATCGGCGTTCTGCGCGAGTTAGACGAACAAGAGGAATTCTTTGACTCCAACCTATGGGCAATTAATGCCGAGAGCGGCGAAGCCCGTCGCCTGACAGACAGCAATCTAGCAATTTCAACGTATGCCTGGTCACCTGATGGTAAGTCAGCAGTTGTGGTTGCGGCGGAACAGAGAGCTTTCAGCAGTCTGAAGCTATCCCGTCTCTACCTGGTGACGCGACAGGGAAACGTCGGTGATCGCACCCTATGCATCAGTCCAGATTTCGCTTACGATGCTGATATTACCGTGGGGAGCACCTTCGGCGTTCCCGGACCGTATCGTCCTCAGTGGAGCAGTGATGGACAGAGCATCTATTTTCTAGCCTCAGCGTCAGGCTGCGCGCATATCTATCGATTGGGTGTTGTCTGGCGCTCAATGACACAGATGACGCAGGGAACAGAGATTATTCGCTATATTGCGTTGCTCCCGGATGAACAGAAGATATTGTATGCGAAGGAGACGAGCGAGCAGCCATGGGAACTCTATTGTCTTCCACTCTCATCTGGGGAAGGTGGAGAGGCGAGGCGTCTAACCCGGCTCTATGATCAATGGATCTCTGAGAGACGCTGGTCACCGGTTGAGCGGGTGACGTACGTGGGTGCGCAGAACGATGAGATTGAAGGATGGTTGATACGGCCTCTGGATGCCCATGCTGGAGAGCGTTATCCCATGATTGTACGCATCCATGGGGGTCCCAACGGGGCTTACGGCATCGGCAATGCCATAGACCCTTTAAGTCAGTGCCTGGCCGCGCGCGGGTATGCCGTCTTCTATTGTAATCCGCATGGAAGCACCGGCTATGGCGAGGAATTTCTGAATGGGAGCCTGGGAGACTGGGGCGGGAAAGATTTTCAGGATATCATGCTGGGCGTCGATAAGTGCATCAAGCGTGGCGGGATCGATCCTGAGCGGTTGGGTGTCATGGGAACCAGTTACGGCGGCTACATGACCATGTTTATCGTTGGTCATAGCGATCGCTTCAAGGCGGCCGTGCCCACGGCGAGCGTCTCTGACCTGTCGAGCTTTGTAGGCACATCCGACCTCGGTTTCTGGCTGACCTGGCAATCCAAAGGATATCCATGGGACCCGGAGTATCAGGATTACTATCGAGAGCGCTCGCCCCTTTCTTCGGCTGCCAATGTGACCACGCCTACGCTGATTGTGCACGGTGAGAGCGATCTGCGCTGTCCCATTGGGCAATCCGAGCAGTTCTATGTAGTGCTCAAGACGATTGGCAAGGCGCCGGTTGAATTTATGCGCCTGCCCGCCAGCTGGCATGCAGGGGCTGAAAAGCCGGGCCAATACTACCTGGCCTGGGAAAGAACGATGGAGTGGTTTGATATCCATATAGGCGCTCAGGCTTGAGCGCCTATATGGATGTATTGATCAGTGTGGGACACGTGAGCGCCCCCACACGGGCGTCCGCTGCGCGGCCGCACTTTGTTTTGTATGTTGGTGCCTGGGGGCGCATCCGCGCCCCCAGGCACCAACATACAAAGGATTTGTGAACGTGTCCGCACACGCGTCCGTACAGTTATATGTGAGTGGGTGTGATAGGGGTGCATGCGCGTCCCCAGGCACACCAACATACAAAGGATTTGTGAATGTGTCCGCGCAGTCGTATGTGAGTGGGTGCGACAGGGGCACGTCCGTACCCCTGTCGCACCCACTCACATACGACTGTGGAGTACTACTTCCTGTTTCTGTTTTAGAACAAGAACAGGGCGTGTTACCCATTTTGTCAGGTATTTTTGGTGTGAATTGCCGTTGATATAATGAGTAGGGTTTGGCCGAAGTATATATACGACATGCGGGTGTGTATATTGTAGAGCTCTTGACAGAGGAGGTCATTAAATTTATTATTGTTTTAGGACACAGCCACAGCCCGCAAGAGCTAAAGTGAAAATATGAGAGCGATATGCAGATAGAAAAACGTATTACCAATACGGACGCGATACAGATTGTAACGCCCAGGCAACTGCGTCAGTCGATGACGAAAAGAGCAAATGCCAAAGTCGAGCGCATTAGTAAAGATCTGCGCGCCCTGGCTCTGGCACAGGGTGCGGGCACCCAGTTGCCGACCATTCGGGAACTTTGTGTACGGCTGCAAACGTCCAGCGCTACCCTGACCGCCGCCTTAGATTTGCTGGAAGGTGAAAAGATTCTCTGTCGCAAAGAGCGCCAGGGTATTTTTGTCGCCGATGTCATCTATCAGCGTACCATCCACATCATCTTCAATGTTTCCAACATGACCAATGTTGGTCAATCGCCTTTCTGGTCTTTATTATGGGTTAAGCTTCTGCAGGAAGCGGAACAGAATGCAGCCTTCAAAAATGAGCAATATCGCTTTCATTTTCTCTGTCTAGCGCCCGGTGAAAACCTGCCAGATGAATATCTTGCGCTCCTCAATTCGCCGCAATCCGATGGTTGTCTTCTGATCGGTTTAAGCGCACGCATTGATGGTGTAAAGAAGCTCATAACTACTCCACATGTTGTTTTCGCGGGTGGGGGCGATATTATGGTGCAGATTGATCAGCAGGAAGCGGCGCGACTGGCGATGCAAACGTTAATGCAGCAGGGGTGTAAGAAGATAGGCTGCTGGGTCGCTGTCCCCAATGGACCCCCCACCAATTACGAGTTAATCGTGTTGGATTCTCTTAAGCAGGTAGCCGCGGACCTGCCGATGCAGTTGTATCCTGAATTTTTCCGCGTGGCTAATCTGCCGCCTACTCCTGTGCGAACAATGATCTACCAGGAGCAAGGATATCTGCTGGCGCGCGAAATATTTGCCACCTTTAACGGACACAGGCCCGATGGGCTCTACATCTCTGACGACATGCTTACTTCAGGAGCTCTGGTGGCGCTGGAGGAACTGGGTGTAGAGATTGGAAAAGACATCAAAATTGTCACGTACGCCAATGCTGGTTCGCCAATTCTGTTCGGCCGCACCAAGCAGATGGCCAGTGTCGAGGTTGATACGGCCGATATCGCACGCGCCATGTTTTCCGCTCTAGATACCGCGATCAGTAAAGGGGTTGAGCCGGGAGATACAATTGTGCCTATTCGGCCCCATTTATATCTATAAGTGGACAAAAGGTATACCTTAAGAATGAAGTTTGCGAGGCGCTCAGCGCCCCGCAAACTTCATTCTTAAAAGAAAAGGTATTTGGATAGTGGTGCATCGGGCGCGGATGCGCGCCCGATGCACCACTATCCAAATACCTTTTGAGCACCGTAGGTGCGAGTACCTTTAGTTTTAGTGCTCGGTAATGAGCAAGGCTTGCTGATGCTGGCGCTGGTAGGTTGGTGACCAGGGAATATCAATGGGCCGCCAGTTTAATCCTGTGTCGGATGAAGAGAAGAGCCCTTTGTTGGTGAGCATGTAGAATTGGCCGGTTTGATGGGGATGGTTGGCCAGTACAGGGATAACGGTATCCTGCGGCTCCGGTAATCCCTCTGTTACCTTCTGCCAGGGAGTTCCGCCCTGTTTACGATACACAAACGAGAGCGCCTCCTCCAGTGAATGGGCACGATGTGCTTCACCTGGACCAGGGGAGGCCGAGATGAGGATGGTGTCTGGATCAGCCGCATCAACTGCTATGCTCCAGAGATAGTGATGCTGCAATCCCGCATCGGGATAGCGCCAGGTAGCTCCAGCATCCAGACTTTCGTTATAGCCATGGGTATCGCGACCATGCATCCTGCCAAAGCCATCCCCGGCAGCTGAATAAAGGCGATCGGGGACGCGAGGATGCATTCTCAGGGTATGCGTGTCCAGTGGTCCACCCGGCTGACGATCCATCCAGGTCTGGCCGCCATCAACGCTACGGATGAGCGCGCCAGCTTCGATCGCCACAAAGAGGCGGCCGGCAACTAGCGGATCAGGGGTGATCCAGCGCACATGATTGGTATAGGGACGTGGTGGAAAGCTCCAGCTAGAGGCGGAAGGAAGATCGCGCAACGTCTTGAGGTCCTGCCAGCTCTCTCCTCCATCCTCAGAACGATACAGTGAAGCAGGCTCCGTGCCCACGTAGACTACGCCGTATTCTCCTGCCTTTTCGGTTGAGCTGACCGCAACGGAGGTAATCTGGGCATGGGGAATGCCATTATCGCGGTAAGAATCCATGGCTTTGCCGGGGTCACCGATGGGATGCCAGGAGTCGCCGGCGTCCAGACTCCTCCAGAGACCACGACCAAAGGTGCCGCAATAGAGCCGCTCTGGCTGAAACGGATCAGAGGCTACACTGGTGGTCTGCATACCTGTTAACCTGGCCTCGGCCTGCCATTTACCCTGTTGTTCTCTTACAACCAGTAATTCTTGTTCCATCGCCAGGTACATATGTAGCATAGCGTATCACCCTTTCTGTTACTTTACGCGCACAATGATACTGCAAGCGCTTCATTTTACACATTCGTATGCTTCAGCTTCTTCATTTCTTATTGTATTAGATGATGTCGTTCTATGCTTATTATAGTGAGTGGTGTCGACTGTTCTTTTGGACAGTCTGTTTTTTCAAAGATCAGTCCAGGGCTTTCTGGGCGCAGGTTGTAAGCCCAAACGATATAGCCACGTGTTGTGGTCTCCATACTTCTTCTACCATGGCCGCGTACGTCTCATCAAAGGTCCGTTCATCCACGATACCAGAGCGAATAAAATAGGGTTTAATGAGTGGGTAGAGCAGTTCAACATCTTTAGAGGTACTGTAATGCTGCTCAGCGCCATACGAAGAATCATTGAAGAACGACGTTTTTGTAATATTCCGAAAGCCCGCTTCGCGTAATAACTTACCAAGCATATATCCCACGCCGATACTGCGTCCGTCAACTGAGAACGAGCGTTTTTGTTTTTTCAGGGCCTGGTGGAGATAGTCATGCAACTTCTCCAGGGCTGGGCTATTCGAGGTGGCCGTCTCCATTTCTGTCAGGCGAATATAGCCGCCTGGTTTAAGGAGACGCAGGCAATCACCGAGCAATACCGGCCACGCAGTCTGGTCCATGAAGCCGGCGATGAAGCGAGCATTAATCAGATCGAAAGACGTGTCTGGAAACTCTAGAGGTTTACGAGCATCCATCACCTCGAAAGAGATGTTTTCGAGTCCCCGGCTCCGAGCCTGAGCAAATGCATAGTTTACCATAACAGGATTAATATCAATGCCGACGACACCAAGATGTCTATAGGTGTAAGCTACTTCAAGCGCCCAACCACCTGGCCCACATCCGATGTCCAGGAGATGTGTCATCGATGATACATCCAACTCTTCCGGTAGCAGTCCTCCCTGTGCCCGATTATACAAAAGATCCTGTTCAAGGAGACGAGCGGTTTCAGCTCCTTCCTCAACGTCGATTACATATGTATTTGTTTCTCTCTCCTTAGACAGCATAACTTTAGAACCTTTCTGCCTGTATCACCCTATAAATACCTACAAGCAATTTAGATTACACATTAAGATACATTCTAAAAAGCTATACTGTGCAATCATTAGATACTAACTTTTTATCATGTTATAGCAAGTTATTCAATAAATTTGTCTTCTATCAGTATAAAAGTAATAGCTGCAGAAGAATCTATGGATTTTTTAACCATGCAAGCAAGGCCAGCAAATAGGGTATGATACGAGAGAACCGTTTCAAAGGTTTGCCCACTGGCGGCAGTGATGCCGTCTAGAGACGTATTTATGAGAAAGGCGACATGTTATGCAACAGTCAGTTGTCGGTGTAGGTGTCATCGGAGTTGGGGGGATTAGTGGCTATGTGCATCTACCAGGTTTGAAGGCCTGTGAGCAGGCAAAAATTGTGGCGTTCTGCGATGTTAATGAGGCATTAGCGCAACAACGAGCGAAGGAATATGGGGTTGAGCACGTCTATACGCGCTATCAGGACCTGCTCGCCCGACCGGATATTGACGCGGTGGTGATTGCTACGCCGACGGTTATGCATGCGCCGATCGCGTTAGCGGCGATTGCGGCTGGAAAGCATCTGCTGGTTGAAAAGCAACTGGCCATGAACTACGCCGAGGCCGTGCAGATGTACGAAGCGGCCAGCAAAGCTGGTGTACAGACTATGACTGCCTTTACCTATCGTTTCGTTCCCGGAATGCGTTATCTCAAGCATCTGTTACGGCGTGGCGACATTGGCACGCCGAGACATGTACGTGTCGCACGCCTGCAAGAGTTCAAGGATACCAGTCTGGGCTGGCGACAGAAGCGAGAACTGGCGGGCTCGGGAGAGATCGGAGATATGGGAGCTCACCGGATCGATTTCTGCCTGGACCTGATTGGTCCTATTGAACGTGTCGCTGGCTTAAAGCGTACCTTTGTTCCCCAACGTATTGGAGCAGATGGCCAGCCTATCGCGGCCGATGTGGAAGATTGTGCTGTTTTTATTGCCGAGTTTGGTGGGGACCAGGGAGCCGTTGCTTCCTTCGATCTAAGTAAAGTTGCCAAAGGGCGTGGCGCTGGCGGCAAGAGTCTGGATGAATTCGAAGTGTACGGTACAGATGGAACGCTGGTGTACCACCTGCACCATCCCCACGAAATTTTAGTTGGACGTCCCGGGGGCATGCTAGAGACCGTGCGCGTACCAGATGAATTCTTGACCTATCCTGGCTCATCACGCAAACCACTTGAAGGCGAGCCCACCACCACTTTTCGCTACGATCAAGATTTCGCGTTTATACAGGCGATTTTGCAAAATAATGGTGAGGACATCCCGACTTTCTATGATGGCATGCGCTGCCAGGCCGTTATTGACGCGGTTGTAGAGGCTACTGAAAGCCGCCAATGGGTAGAGGTTATGAGATAAGTCTTACCCTCGTTTTTATGGTGTGCGTGAGCTTATGCGGACGCGCTTGTTTTTATGGCGGTGCAACAATGGTATATCCACGCCTCTGCTGCACCACCATAAAAATGACTTGTGAGCATCGTAGGTGTGAAACTCGGGCAACTGGTTGAACTGAGGCTAGAAGCTGTAATCAAGGGGGCATGACTGTTACTGATTATAAATTTTTGACGTGATAGCAATGTCACATGCGTCCCGATATCAGGCGCAATTAGTGTAAGAGCTTATTTCTGTCTGAATTTAGGGCATGGAAGCATATACTCGACACGAGGAATGCTGATCATGGCTCACAACAAGCTCGATGCTCCCGTACACAGATTGCTGCCACAGAGATCGCCGGCGTATCAAGCGGGCAACATGCCACGTTTCCTGTTGCTGACCACCCTGTTGCTTCTGCTTATCGCCGACTTCACATTTAGCAATCGTCACTTCTGGTTATACACCGTCTTTTATACCCACCTGCACGCGGTTCATCATACCGTTATTCACGGAGCGGTAGGTGAAGCGATGCCGCTCAATCAGATCAAGTCCCTCCCGCTTGCTGTGGCCTTCACTGGTCTGTTCACCATGCTATTCACCCTTTATTTCCTAGCCCTGCGTCTCCTACCACACAATATAACGCAGCGCTTTATTTTCAAGTCCACGGTAGCTCTGGGAATCGGCTATCTACTGCTGCCACTGGTCACTTCGCAGGATGTATTTTCTTATATCGCCTATGCACGCATGGCCGTATTCTATCACCTTAATCCTATGGTTGCGCCTCCTACGGCCATCCAACCGGACTTCGTCTATGGATTTCTCTACTGGGTGCATCAACCCTCGGTCTATGGCCCAACCTGGTTAGCCATTACCGCCACTTTGCAGTTACTGGCAACCGTTATTGGCTTTAAATATGTACTCTCAATGGAGATGCTCCTACGCACTTTCGGCCTATTGATGCATCTGGGTTCCACCTGGCTTGTATGGTTGTTAAGTGGACGTTTTATCAATGTAAACTCAAGTAATGACAACCCTATCTGGCAGGCGCGCAGGTTGGGAGCTACGCTGGCCTTTGCCTGGAATCCCTTCCTGTTATTAGAGGCCTGTGTTAATGCACATAACGATGCAACGATCCTCTTCTTACTGCTGCTCGCGCTCTGGTTTCTCATTCCCCGCATCGAAAATAGACAGCCACGGTTTCTGATCTCTATTGTCCTGCTGGCCTTGATCGCGGGTCTCAAAATCTCTTATATCATATTGATGCCGGGCATCCTCCTGTTTCTATTTCTGCAAGGCAGCACGACCAGAGCTGTGCGGGAGCGCATACTGAATGTGGGGTTGGCTACGCTCCTCTATGTAGGACTTATTATCGCTATTCATGTGCCTTTCTGGTCACATGGAGCTCTGCTCAGAGTTTTGGCTATGACGCCATCGGCATCGCGCAATATCAATAGTATCTATGAACTACTCGTGCATAGCTACGCGCAGATAAGAGGAATTCCACTGGCACACAGCATTGATCGTGGCTCACGGCTTGAAGTTTTATCACATATATTGAGTACAACTCTTTTCGCATTACTCTATGTGGCGATTTGCATCCGATCAATCAGGCAGCCCCGGTGTATCAACACCTGGCCCGCGCTCGTAGCATGGCTGGCCTGTACGTGGCTGCTCTATTGCGTCGTAGGCTCGCCCTGGTACTGGCCCTGGTACGCCATCATCCTCTTTGGTCTATTTGCCCTGCTGGCCATGACGCAGCAAGAACTATCCATCGGTCGTACGCCGGTACGATTCGTTTTTGGCTCACTGGACGTAACTTTACTGGCGGGACTGCTCTCGATCAGCATGGTAGGTTTATATTGTCTGTGGGTTTTTTATAATCTGTTGCCAAAGCTTCAGCCCACTTATCTGACCAGTTTATGGGTGTGGGGAATGCCATTGGTGGTTATGGTCCTTGTTCGAATACGGAGGTACGGTATAGGATATCATCGTGCCATCCGAGAAAGCTGCCATCAATAAATACGTACCATTTTTTTACTGTAGCAGGCGTCCGGGATAGGATAAATAAGGCTTTGCGCAGGACGCCTGCTATGAAAATAATATAGGTGTGGGTACCCAACCAGAGGTGGCTTATAATATAGGCGAAATAGGGGTAATAGAGGTAAGGGGAGGGACTGTAGCGATAGGCACAACTTCCAGAAGGGCGCAGCGACCACGAATTTTAATGGCCAGTTTATCTGACTGCTCTTCATTACAGATCAGGCTATAGATGCGATAGAACTGGTCGGAGTAAGACGTAAAGCTGCCAATAATGTCTTTGAAGCACTGCTCTAAATGCTCTATTTCTTTATTGGCTTTGTGGGTGTTTGATGTATCGATAGGAACGATCAACTGCATTTGATAATGTGTCATGGCGATGTTGTAACCTCACTCTATACACAAAAAAGCTGAAAAGAAACTGCGTGAGCCTCGCGTCTGTGGGGGCTATGTAGCATCTTGCTTCTCAATAGAAGAGGCACCTATGCCGGAGAATGTTGCCAAAGACTACTTTGCTGCCTGGCACTTATCAACAAATGGCTGACTGTTTTTCGTTGATCGTTCAACGTAGGTAGGGTTTAACTATAACTCTGTTCCTTAGATAGTGCCTGTTTGGAATCCACCCGGGCCGCATTCCCACTATCTGGTTGTCAATATAGAATAACACGTCTTTCGTTTTTATTCAAGATGTAGACATAAGAGTTTTTACTTTCCTGGTCAGGCATTTGAATATCTAACTTTTTGGTCCGAAAGTGCTTGACAACTGCTATTCATTGTGGCATAATCATCGAGCTGTCAAAAAAGAAACAATCACCCGCCTCGATGAGCGTGGGTGCTCCTGTTCTCGCATCGCAGTTGTGCTACGGTAAAGTAGCTCCTCCGGGATCACCATTCCCCTCTGAAAAACACACCACGCGGGATGACTGCGTCCGTGAGCCTTTCAGGCCGTTTTTCGCGGCGGTTCCGATCGGAACCGGGGCGCGCAACGAGATTTCGGAGCCGCTGAAAAAGTGGTCCTAAAACCGCTTGACAAAGCACAACGGATATGCGATACTACAGCACACGAGACAAGCGAACGAAAAAACATTCATCGCCTGTCCGATCGCAAAACCTCGGTTTTGCGTTTCAGTACCTTGACAACTGAAGAGTGGAAAGCAGAACAGCAACTGGAACAACAACACACATAAGAACCAGTTCCTGTCAATTCGGAGGCTTGATGGCAACATCAAGTATCCATAATAATCTGCGAAACAAGCCAATGTTAATGTAACTTGGCCATGATCGCAACTTACCATGCTTTTTCACATATCTTGCAGAGATATGTGTCTATAAAAACATTGGATGGCGAGTTTGATCCTGGCTCAGGATAAACGCTGGCGGCGTGCCTAACACATGCAAGTCGAACGCCCTGTGCAAACAGGGAGTGGCGGACGGGTGAGGAACACGTGGGTCATCTACCCTGGGGTGAGGAATACCGGCGAGAAATCGCCGACAATACCGCATATGCTCTTTCGCGAGAGCAAAGCCGGAAACGGCGCCCGAGGATGAGCCTGCGCTCGATTAGTTGGTTGGTGGGGTAATGGCCTACCAAGACTGCGATCGATAGCTGGTCTGAGAGGACGATCAGCCACACTGGGATTGAGAACGGCCCAGACTCCTACGGGGGGCAGCAGTGAGGAATTTTCGTCAATGGGGGCAACCCTGAACGAGCAACGCCGCGTGCAGGATGACGGTTTTCGGATCGTAAACTGCTTTTCTCTGGGACGAGAACGGACGGTACCAGAGGAATCAGCCCCGGCTAACTACGTGCCAGCAGCCGCGGTAATACGTAGGGGGCGAGCGTTGTCCGGAGTTACTGGGCGTAAAGCGCACGCAGGCGGTCAGATTAGTCTGTAGTGACAGTCGTCGGCTCAACTGACGAAGTACTATGGAAACTGTCTGACTTGAGGGCTTCAGAGGGACACGGAATTCCGGGTGGAGTGGTGAAATGCGTAGATATCCGGAGGAACACCAAAGGCGAAGGCAGTGTCCTGGGAAGTACCTGACGCTCA
Organism: Dictyobacter halimunensis; assembly: GCF_036245075.1. Taxonomy (NCBI): domain Bacteria; kingdom Bacillati; phylum Chloroflexota; class Ktedonobacteria; order Ktedonobacterales; family Dictyobacteraceae; genus Dictyobacter; species Dictyobacter halimunensis. The sequence continues at coordinate 1,711,983 of NZ_BSRI01000001.1, read as the reverse complement.
GGTGCGAAAGCTAGGGGAGCGAACAGGATTAGATACCCTGGTAGTCCTAGCCGTAAACGATGACCACTAGACGTTGGGGGTATCGACCCCTTCAGTGTCGCAGTTAACACAATAAGTGGTCCGCCTGGGGAGTACGGTCGCAAGATTAAAACTCAAAGGAATTGACGGGGACCCGCACAAGCAGCGGAGCGTGTGGTTTAATTCGATGCAACGCGAAGAACCTTACCAAGGCTTGACATGAACTTGCACCAGCCGTAACGGGCTGTCCCTTCGGGGCGGGTTCACAGGTGCTGCATGGCTGTCGTCAGCTCGTGTCGTGAGATGTTGGGTTAAGTCCCGCAACGAGCGCAACCCCTGTCGTTAGTTGGATATTTCTAGCGAAACTGCCGTTATAAGACGGAGGAAGGCGGGGATGACGTCAAGTCAGCACGGCCCTTACGCTTTGGGCGACACACACGCTACAATGGTCAGGACAAAGAGTTGCCAACCCGCGAGGGGGAGCTAATCTCGTCAAACCTGGCCTCAGTTCAGATTGGAGGCTGCAACCCGCCTCCATGAAGTTGGAGTTGCTAGTAACCGTAGGTCAGCACACTACGGTGAATACGTTCCCGGGTCTTGTACACACCGCCCGTCACACCACGAAAGTTGGCAACACTTGAAGCCGCTGGGCTAACCCTTCGGGGAGGCAAGCGTCGAGGGTGGGGTCAGTGATTGGGGTGAAGTCGTAACAAGGTAGCCGTACCGGAAGGTGCGGCTGGATCACCTCCTTTCTAGGGAGCTTGAGCACGCGTCTGGAGAGACTTCAGACAACAAAGCGTGTTCCACTTCCAGGTCGACCAGGAGCCTGGTCTGATGTCTGTTGCCAGAAGCGACGCTGGTTTCCACTCTTGAGCTGTTGGGGTACAGCATCCCCTTCTACGGAAAACGGATGGCCAACAGTGCACCTGAACAACTGAAGATAGTATTCCTTCAATTTTGCTGAGCACATATGGTCAGCCAGAGTTGAAGCAGAGGATCGATTTCTCTCTTCGAGAAGAAGAGCAGAAGTCAAAGCATTCATAGTACATGATGAAGAGACATAGAGAACAAGCTACACAGAGTACGAGGTGGATGCCTTGGCGCTAAAGACCGAAGAAGGACGCGGAGACCGGCGAAACGTTCGGGGGGAGCTGCATACAAGCGATGAACCCCGAGATTCCGAATGAGGCAACTCCTCCAGAGTGATGTCTGGAGACCGCCTGCTGAACACATAGGCAGTGACGGGGGGCAGTGGGTGAACTGAAACATCTCAGTAACCCGACGAAAAGAAATCAACCGAGATTCCCGTAGTAGTGGCGAGCGAACCGGGAGGAGCCCAAACCGATGAACCCTCGGGTCCATCGGGGTTGTAGGACCGACAACAAGCAACGACGAACTACTCGAACACGTTGGAAAGCGTGGCCAGAGCGGGTGAGAGCCCCGTAGAGGACGGTTTGTTGGCGTGGGTCGGTATCCTGAGTACCACGAGACACGTGCAATCTTGTGGGAAGCTGGGGGGACCACCCTCCAAGGCTACACATCTTTAGCGACCGATAGCGAACAAGTACCGTGAGGGAAAGGTGAAAAGCACCCCGAGAGGGGGATGAAAGAGACCCTGAAACCACGTACTCACCAGCAGTCAGAGGCCACTGTTTCACGAGAAACCAAGGGCTAATGGCGTGCCTTTTGTAGAATGATCCGGCGAGTGCATCGTCGTAGCCTGGTTAACCAGCGCTAAAGCTGGGGAGCCATAGGGCAACCGAGTCTGAAGAGGGCGAGCGGTTGCGGCGATGCGACCCGAAACCGTGTGAGCTATCCATGAGCAGAGTGAAGCGGATGTGACAGTCCGTCGAGGCTCGCACCCACCAGTGTTGCAAAACTGGGGGATGACTTGTGGATAGGGGAGAAATTCCAATCGAACACGGAGATAGCTGGTTCTCCCCGAAATGTATTGAGGTACAGCTGTATGATACACTATCCTGGAGGTAGAGCTCTGAATGGGCTAGGGGCCTCGTGCAGGTTACCAAACCCAAGCAAACTGCGAATGCCAGGACAGCATGCATGCAAGTGAGACGGCGGGGGCTAAGCTTCGTCGTCAAAAGGGAAACAGCCCAGACCATCGGCTAAGGTCTCCAAGTATCCGCTGAGTGTAAAAGGGGGTCACAACGCCCAAACAGCCAGGATGTTGGCTTAGAAGCAGCCACCATTTAAAGAGTGCGTAATAGCTCACTGGTCGAGTGTCGTGGCACCGACAACGTATCGAGGCTTAAGCGGATTACCGAAGCCATGGAATCCATCCTAGATGGATTGGTAGGGGAGCGTTCTCAAGCCGAGAAGCCAGACCGCAAGGACTGGTGGAGCGAAGAGAAGTGAGAATGCCGGAATGAGTAGCGTCATGTCTGTGATAACCAGACACACCGAATGCCTGAGGGTTCCTGGGCACCGTCAAACGTCCCAGGGTGAGTCGGGTCCTAAGCCGAGGACGTCATAGTCGTAGGCGATGGAAAGCAGGTCAGAGATTCCTGCACCGGAGATGCTCGTTATGAGCAATGGGGGGACGCGGTAAGGAAGGTGAGCCCATCGATTGGACAGGATGGGTCTGTGCGTTGAAGTGCGAAGCCGAGGCAAATCCCGGTTTCCTGTGCATGACACGTGCAGCGAGCGAGCGTTAGCTCGCGGAAGTCATCGGCCCCTAGGCCGCCAAGAAAAGCCTCTCGCCAGAGTCTTCTCCGCCCGTACCGCAAACCGACACTGGTAGGCAGGGGGAACACTCCCCAGGTGATCGAGCGACCCTCTGTTAAGGAACTCGGCAAATTGACCCCGTACCTTCGGAAGAAGGGGTGCCCTAGTAGCGATGCTCTTCGGAGTGGCGTGAGGGGGTTGCAAGAAATTGGCTCAACCGACTGTTTACCAAAAACACAGGTCTCTGCGAACGCGAAAGCGGAAGTATAGGGGCTGACTCCTGCCCAGTGCCGGAAGGTTACGAGGAGCGGTGATCGTAGCTGCGAATCTAAGCCCCGGTGAACGGCGGCCGTAACTATAACGGTCCTAAGGTAGCGAAATTCCTTGTCGGGTAAGTTCCGACCCGCACGAAAGGAGTAACGAGTTGAGCACTGTCTCGACAGAGGACTCGGCGAAATTGAAGTACCCGTGAAGATACGGGTTACCCACGACAGGACAAAAAGACCCCGTGGAGCTTTACTACACCTTGACCTCGAAACGAGGCAGAGCGTGCGTAGCATAGGTGGGAGTCGGAGAACCTACCCTTGTGGGGGTGGGGGAGACACCAATGAAATACCACTCTCGTTGTGTTTTGTTTCTCACACGTCACCGTGAGCCGGGACGTGGACAGGATCAGGCGGGTAGTTTGACTGGGGCGGTCGCCTCCCAAAGAGTAACGGAGGCGCCCAAAGGTTCCCTCAGGGTGGATGGACATCACCCATCAGAGTGTAAAGGCACAAGGGAGCTTGACTGCAAGACGGACAGGTCGAGCAGGGACGAAAGTCGGGCTTAGTGATCCCACATTCCCGAGTGGAAGGAGTGTGGCTCAACGGATAAAAGCTACCCCGGGGATAACAGGCTTATCTTGCCCAAGAGTTCACATCGACGGCAAGGTTTGGCACCTCGATGTCGGCTCGTCGCATCCTGGGGCTGGAGTAGGTCCCAAGGGTTGGGCTGTTCGCCCATGAAAGCGGCACGCGAGCTGGGTTCAGAACGTCGCGAGACAGTTCGGTCTCTATCCGTCGTGGGCGTAGGAGAATTGAGGGGCGTCATCTCCAGTACGAGAGGACCGAGATGGCTCGACCGCTGGTGTGCCAGTTGGCCTGCCCGGGCCAGAGCTGGATAGCTATGTCGAGAAGGGATAAGCGCTGAAAGCATCTAAGCGCGAAGCCGCACCCAAGACGAGTTCTCCCACTTTCTTCGGAAAGTCAAGATCCCAGGAAGACGACCTGGTAGATAGACGACACGTGGACACCTGGTAACAGGCGCAGCGAAGTCGCCCTAATGATCGTACGGCTTGTTTCACCAACAGGTATCTTCATCGTGGCGCTGGAATGCGTGTCCTCTGCTTCAGTCTCTGACTGACAGATGGCTCGGCAAAATTGAGGGAATACTATTTCCAGTTGAGTATGGGGACATAGCTTAGTTGGTAGAGCGTCGCCTTTGCACGGCGAAGGTCAGGAGTTCGAATCTCCTTGTCTCCATTTTTATAAAAGAGATACGTAGCCTTATAGTTACGTATCTCTTTTTTTGTAGAAAAAAACCACGCTGGAATATTTTGAGCTCTGATGTAGTTCTCTTCTATATAAGCAAACATCGATGGAATGTGTCAAGGGAGAGTATTTGTATCATGGTATCTGTTCCACGCGTAGATGCACATATGTTGAAATTTTCGCAGTCATGTGTGCTTGTGTTGACTGCACTTAGTTTTCTTTTTAATCTACCCATTCTGGTCCTCATTAGTGGCCTGGCCCTGGCTCTCAGCGCTATCTTGCCCGCTACCAGCCCATTCAGATTGATATATCGCCAGGTTATTGTACGTGCAGGTTTGCTCAAGGCACGTATGGTTGAGGATGATCCCGCACCACATCGTTTCGCCCAGGGCGTGGGGGCCACGTTTCTACTGGTGGCCAGCATTCTTTTCTTTTTGACCTCGGCCACACTGGCTGGTTGGATCCTCACGATCATTGTATTTGTGCTGGCCGCCATCAATGTCTTCGTCGGATTTTGCGCCGGCTGTTTTGTCTATTACTACCTGGGGCGTTGGGGACTCATGCCACGCGTGCGCTATGATGGTGGTTTTCGTTGGAGAGGCATCTAAGCTATGGCTGATTTTTCACTGCGGCTGATTATCTTAGTAGTGGTTTGCGTACTGGTTGCCATCGCAGTTGTGGCTGGACGTATGCTGGTTGCTCGGCGTCGTCAACAGGCGTTGGCGGCTGAGCCTCTTGTTTTTGCATCATCTGATAATGATAAGGATGATCACGAGCACCTGGTGCGTATCCTGGCCTTTAGTAGTGAAGATTGCCGCCAATGCCATACGCTGCAGCAGCCAGCGCTTGAACGCTTGCTAAAACAAAGCGGAGACAAGATAGAGGTGGTACATGTGGATGCGGTCACCCGGCATGATCTGACAGAGCGTTACAAGGTATTGACCGTGCCCACGACCGTTGTACTTGACACTGAAGGCAATGCGCATGCCGTCAACTATGGTTTTGCGAATACACAAAAATTGCAAGAGCAGGTAAATGCCATCCTGGGTCTCGCAATTTCCTGATCTCAAAACAGGATTTTTGAGCATAGATATCGTGGCACGGTATCTATGCTTATTTTTGTTGGATCAGAACCTTTGAAGCAAGCATGTGCTATTTTCATCTACGCTTAATCATGTGCATCCATACTAGAGCCAGCAAACGTATGGAATATATCTATACAATTTGAAATCCAGCCGTAGAAAGAGCTTTAGCATATGAACATGAACATGGCACATATTCATATTATAGTGAATCATATTCCGATCATTGGAACACCGTTTGTCGCTCTGACATTTTTAATTGCTTTAATTTTCCGGAATGTTTTTTTGCAGAAACTTTCACTGTGGTTTCTGGTGCTGGCTGCACTGGCTACCGCGGTTGCTTATTTAACAGGTGATGGGGCCGCCCACATTGTCGAGAGCTTGAACCACGCGTCTCCTGATTTGATACATGATCATGAATCGATGGCACGCATCAGTTTAATTATCATGTTCGTCACTGGTATTGTCGCGGTCTTTGGTATCCTTTTCTATACTCGCAAGCCGGTGCTTCCTCGCTATCTACAGATTATAGTGATGGCCATCCTGGTTATTAATACAGGTGTGCTGATATATGTAGGATACCTGGGCGGGCTGATCAACCACCCAGAAATCCGCTCATTCCTGGATGCATCTCAACACCTGGCCTTGTTCCTTCAATAGATACGGTAAGCCTTCTGCGATAGATGCATTAAAGGGATTCATGCCTCGACAGTGGGCAAACCCACTGTCGAGGCATGAATCCCTTCCTTCTTTAGATTAGAAATTACGCGGGTCGGGAACTCCGGCTGGATTTGGTATTGGTACCCCATTTTGATCAAGGATCTGGATACTGAATTTTTTCATCAGTGATAGCAGGCGCTCAAATCTGTCTTCTCCCAGTGATTGCCAGGGAGGGAGTGCCAGTTCATTTGTGACCTGCTCAATGTGGTGACGTCTGTGCTTGCCCTCTTCCGTCATGTTGCCATCCTGATCCAGCCAGCCTTTGTGCGTCAGCCGCTCACGGGCCGCCTGCCAATCTTCGTCGCCCCATCCGCGATGGGGTTGGATGCTCTCTCGCGTGAGCGCACCGTTAGCGACCATGATGAGATGTGCCTCACAGCCATCGACATTCTCTGCCAGCAGAGCAGCGATATGCCCATCACCACGAAATTCTCGGAAAAGCGTAGTGGCATGCCAGAGGGTCAGATGTGGCTGCTCAGGCCATGGTAATGAAGCATGGCCTGCAAAAAGCGGGCGACCAGCAACTGAGCAGGCGTTCGCTGCCATTTTCGCCAACTCTGCTGCTTCAGCCATCTCAGATGAAGCGATAATATCATCACCCAGCAGGCGGCGCAGTGCGATATCCGCTATGTGCAGGCGAGCGGCGAGGACTTTCTCTGGACTGGAGAAGCGCCAGGCATCGGGAATTGCCCGCGCCACCATACCAGGGTGGAAATTATAGAATATAGCGCTCACTACTGAAGCAGAGACCGGCCCCATCGCTGCTACCCGTGAGGCAAAGTAGCCCATCCAATAACCCTTTAAGCCTGCTTCGCTATAGACGGTTCGCGTCTCCGGAGCGAAATAGACCGTAGCGTGATAAGGCTCCATCATCATCCAGGCTAAACGCGACGGGTGTTTATCCGGATCGGCTGAATGTGTGTTCAACGTCGTACCCATTCAATGCTCCCTCTTTAGTTAGAACAAATACATTTTCCAATGAAAGTATACATTCCCTCCCGGTGATTTTCAGTATACTGATAAGCCTGTGTACCACCCCTTTACTTACAAAATTAGTCATTTATAGGTATTGGCATGACCGTTGCTATAGATATATGCTATATTTCCGATATGGTTTTATATGAAACTGCAATTGTGGATGAATGATTCAGGCATGGTGTGATGGTAGAGGATATGTTGAGGTATTTTCTTTTTGCGTCGATACAGGTGTGTGCATTAGATCGATTGCATTCCATTAAGAGGAGTTATGGTTTATGAAAGATTCTAAACAGGGTGGATCGCGGAGAGCGCCTGACCGCAAGGGATTACTCGCGTTGATCATCGGGGTCGTGGCAATTGTCTTGCTCTATTTATATGCTAATCATCTGATAACCGTTCCTGGATCGGTACAGTTATCGAGCACGCCAAAGTTCGCCTCTGCGACGGCTGGAAGCCAGACCAGCGTGGTCTGCCAGGTCATTTCGTCTTCGGGCAACAACTCACTGGATGGCTATATTCTAGAGCAGACAAGCACTGGTGTCTATCAACGTACTAACAATGTCGTGCACATCGTCTGGGGGGCCAATCAGCAGGTTAGCGTTGGGCGCAATCAGGATATTCAGCAGGGGGCGATCGTGCAGGCTGATGGGCGGGTGGACGCGGCAAGGGTGTTGCATGCTGATCAGCTATCTGTGGTTACCAATTTTGTACGTTTACAGTAAATGAAGAAGAGGCGCACGCGCGCCTCTTCCTGGGTGACAATCGTGAACGTCTCAGTGAGCCTCTGGACCCTCAGTGAAGCGGCTGGTCTCGGTTAGTGAGAAGGTTGTATGTGCCTGGATATCGCGGGCGGAAGAGCCGATGAGAAGCTCGAACTCTCCTGCTTCAGCGATCCACTGCCGGGCCAGGTCGTCGTAGTAGGCCAGTGCGCTTTGATCGAGCTCAAAGGTGACTGGCTTACTTTCACCAGGCTCTAACTGGACTTTTGCGAAGGCCTTGAGCTCTTTTTCGGGTCGATGCAGCGTCGATTTGACATCCCGCACATATAGCTGTACAGCTTCCTTACCCGCCCGCTGTCCGGTATTGGTAATCTGAATGGTTGCTCGCAGGGTTTCACCGGGTTGTACCTTCTGTGTACTGAGTTCAATGTCGGGGGAGTAGCTGAAGGTCGTGTAAGAGAGACCAAAGCCAAAGGGGAAGAGGGGCGCGACCTTCTTTTTGTCATAGTAACGATAGCCTACGAATAGACCCTCGCCATAGTAGACACGACCGTTTTCGCCTGGATAGTTGATGTAGGCCGGGTTATCCTCCAATCGCTGCGGAAACGTCTGTGGCAGCTTGCCCGATGGATTAACCTCACCGAACAGCACGTCCGCGATGGCGTTGCCGCATTCCTGTCCTGGATACCAGCATTGCAGCACGCCAGCGACCCGGTCGAGCCAGGGCATGGTAATTGGCGAGCCGGTATTGAGAACGACGACGGTATTTTTATTGACCGCGGCTACCCTCTCGATCAACTCGACCTGCTCCGGCATCAGATCCATGTTGGGTCGATCAAAGCCCTCGCTCTCCCACTCGCCATTTAGACCGGCAAAGACCAGTGCTACATCTGACCGCGTGGCCAGCTCAACCGCCCGGTCGAGGGCAGTGGTCGATGTGGGAGGCAGCACACCGATGCGTACGGCCGCGATAGGAACCTTCTCGTCGTCTTTGGCATACTCGACAGTCAGCGTATACTCCTGTCCCGCTGTAAGCTCAATTGACGCCGTCGCCTCCGTACTTCCCATACCAAAATAGGTCTGCCCCGGAACCTGTTGATCCCAGTTGTTGATCAGTTCGTGACCATCGATATAGAGCTTACTCAAACCAGCGCTGGCCAGGCCAAAGGCATAGGAACCTGTCTTTTGAGGACGGATATGGCCGCTGAGGCGTGCCGAAAAGTGGTGTGGATCAATGTTAGCGGCGACCGATCCAAACCAGGTGATCTCAGAACTGGTGATATGGGCGGTTTCATCAATCTGGTTGGTGAAGTCAGGGGCCTGGAAATACTCAATGTCGAATCCTGGTGCCTGCTGATTGTTTGTGGGACTGAATAGCTCTTTATTGAATAAGGGGAGCAGGTTATGGCTGGGAAAGTCTGTTTCATCCTCAATGGTAAGCTGATCCCCTACCCGCGCGACAATGGCATCATAGGGCGCGATCGAGTAGTGGGCATTGACAAAGGCGCTGCCGCCACCCATCATGCGCGCCGTCCGTGCGTTAGGTCCGATGATCGCGATGGATTTTAAGCGCTCTGGCCGCAGAGGCAGAATGCCATGCTCATTTTTGAGCAGCACGCAGCCCTCAGCCCCCGCCTCACGGATCAATGCGCGATGCTCTGGACGATCGATGGCTTGCTCCGGACCCTCCTCATGTGGCTCAAACAGGCCTACTTTGATAAACAGGTGTAGCAGGCGCGCAACGCTCTCGTCTATTTTGCTCTCCGGAACTTCGCCATTCTGCACCGCCTGCAGCAACTTGTCGCCGCGCCAGTGCGCGGGACCTGGCATCTCCAGGTCGAGTCCGGCGTTGACCGAGGGGGTCGTACTCTGGGTGCCGAACCAGTCGGACATCGCGACGCCATCGAAGCCCCATTCCTTTCTCAAAATATCGGTCAGGGTATAGGGATTCTCACTGGCATAGGTGCCATTGATCTTGTTGTAGGAGGCCATGATCAACCAGCTACCGGCTTCCTGCACGGCGGCTTTAAAGGGGACCAGGTAGAGCTCGCGCAATGCTCGCTCACCCACCTCTGAGCTAATGCTATTGCGCTGGAATTCTGAATCGTTGCACACAAAGTGTTTGACCGTCGCGCCCACCCCTTCGCTCTGCACCCCTCTGATATACGCGACCGCCATTCTGGCTGAGAGGTAAGGATCCTCCGAATAGCATTCAAAGTTACGGCCATTGAGGGGCGAACGATGGATATTGACCGTGGGAGCCAGCAGGACCCGCGCGCCCTTGGTCTTCGCTTCCTGTCCCAGCGCCTGTCCAACGCGTTCAATCAGCGCGGGATTCCAGGTAGCCGCCAATGAGATGCCGACAGGAAAGCAGGCCGAGGTCACCCCCGCACTGCCCTCATCTGTATTGGCTGACATCAATATATCGCCCGAGCCGCGAGCCCCGTTGGGTCCATCGGATACCTTGAGCGATGGAATGCCCAGCCGTTCTATCGGCACCGTATTCCACATCGAGGCACCGGCCAGTAGCGATACCTTTTCTGATAACGTCATCTGGCCAAGCAGCTCTTCTACCTTTGGATGCATAATGCAACTCCCTTCGTTCCATGCGCGACATAGCGTTTATAGTCATTGTGAGGGAAATATACCTGTGGTGTGGTTAGTCTATATGCATTGTTGCATTATAATAGACTGATATAGTCAACATTATAATAATTTAAGATATGGGTTGCAAAGTATTGAAAATAATTTATTTAGATGAGCAATACATAATGGTAGAATAATATTTAGTTTGATTATCCAGGCTTTTCCATATGCTTGGAAAAGCCTGGATAATCAAACTACTGTACCTAATCTTATTGGGGATCTTTCCAATTTTCAGGGGTATCTATTTTAGCTTCAATGCCAGCATGTTCAGACAGCAAGAAAAGTAAATTACTACCACTTAACAATTCAATAGGCTTCCCCTCAGCAAATTCAAAAGAAGCTTTCCCATAGCCACTTGTAGTTACAAGAATTCCTTTGGATGCTCCTTCATTTTGAAGTGTTCCATACAGATCTCGAACCGCACTTACACCTACCGTATGCTTGTATCGTTTAGCCTGTATAACGACTTTACCACCAAAAATAGGACGAGGATCGTAGGCTACACAATCAACACCTCCGTCTCTTGAAGCTTGTGTTTGGCGTGTTTCTAACCCCATCTTTTGGAAAAGATTGGTTATCAAAGATTCGAATTCACCAGGTGTTAATTCCATAAGGTTGGGTCTCTGATCTAGATCCGAGAGTACATCAATTTCTTCAATGAAACGCGGATCTACCATGTCAAATTCTAATACTGGTCTTACAGGAGCTAATTCTGTGGGGCTCTTTGATACAGATGCATTTAATCCTTGGAGACATGCGAGGGGATCGACTCTGGTTAAATCTAACTTTTCGAATATGTCATGGCTTGTGCGTACCGTTGCCAAACACGTTCTTAGAGGTAATCCGGTTCCTTTATTGATGCTTTCTGTGTAGCCGTTAAAGACTATAACATCGATGTAATGCTTGCGATCAGCTTTGAATAGTTCGTAAAGAGTGCGCAGAGTAATCTGAGCAATAATCGAGTTATATAGACTCTTCCTTTGCGTTAATGGACGTGTTGTTTTTGTGATTTCGTCCTTAGATTTCGTGTATTTGAAAGTTCCAACCTCTGGGATTGTCTCAAAATTTGGAAAATCATACTCGACTACTAACTGTGCTGATTCAGGAACATAGGCAACTTTCGCATGTTGAGGAAAGTTATCTGGATAGTTACTAGCAGCCAGTACCATAGTAAAATAGTTGACGACTGCAGATGGTATACGTGCATCAAAGTCCTGTTGGAATTTGTCTACCTCTGCATGCTGATTGTTTATTTTTTGTAGCTCATCATTATAATGGCGATCAAAATCAGCTCTTAGCTCAGCTAATTTCGCTTGCCGTTGTTGTTCTCGAGCGCTATGTTCTACCCTATGCTTAGCATACAAATCCTGAGCTTTTGCGACTTCCTGGGCATATTTTTCTTTAGACCCTGGTAATAGTTTTTTTAATCCAGACGGTTCGGGTGGACGATAATTGTGTTCTACAGGAGGAGGTTCAGGCGTTGCCAGTGGACCTGGATTAAAGCTTGGTAAGTTTCTCGGTTGCTTTAGTGTCTCAAATGGAATGAAACTATCTGTTTTGAGCGAGTCTGTTAGAAGGGTATTGAAGCTTGTAATTACTTGTTCAAGCTGTTCATTTTGTAAATTAACCTGAGCTATTCTGGATTCGGCATAAAGGCGAGCTCTTTCTTTTTGATCCGCTTTTTGTGCATTTTCATACGCTCTGCGAGCCTTTTCTGCTGCTTTGGCTGCCTGAGTTTGTTCTTTTTCTAGTTCTTTCTGCCTACGGATTGCCTCCTTCTGGAGGGTCGCCATCATGCTAATTTTATTCTTTCTCCGCGCCATCCTCTCAAGTTCTCCTTCAATCAAAATTTGATATTGTTGATGGAATCAATAATATAAATGCAGTTAGTATATTTAATAGTAACAAATTGAGTATCTGCTGACAAGGCAAAAAAGTAGAAAAAATTTAAATGATAAATACTTTGTGTTCTTGAAAATATTTATCACGAAGAATTACATTATTCATTTGTTATAAAAAGTTCCTCAGGTAGTAAAAGGGCTACTTTTCTGCTTACCCCTGACGGGACTGGCTGCGTTGGGGATCAAAGCCATCGGGATAGCGCTGGCGCAGTTTGTTGACATTGGTCTGCATAACATCTTCCAGGGTCAGGCCTACGGTATCGCAGAGCAGGGTCATATACCAGAGCAAGTCGCCAATCTCTTTATTGAGAGTGGCTACATCCAGGGTATGGGAATGGTAGAGCGTTTTTTTGAGCAGGTCGACAACCTCGCCTGATTCTCCGGCAATGCCCAACGCGGTCAGGATCAATAGCTCACGGCGATCTTCTATGTCGCAGGTGCGATGCACCTCGCGGGTGTAAGTAGCAATATCCACGTCAGTTCTCTTTCTAACTTTCTATCTTCTATCTGTCTATACGGTGCGACGCAGGTTGTGCGCAGTTTTTATCCTACACTGTAGCTAGTAGCGTGCCCGCGGGTCAAGCCAATAGTACCCTCATAGGGTTTGTCCACGCTTTGTTCTATTCTGTCAAGCTCATTGACATCCACTTGAACGGTGGGCTACACTAACGTGTGTTTGCTACTCGATAATATATGGGTAGCGCTTTAGCGAATGGGGGCAAGTAATGGACGGCGTTAAAAATTACCTGATCGATATGGATGGGGTGTTGTTGTGGGGCTCATCGCTGATACCGGGGGCGGCTGACTTTATTCATAAACTGCAGGATAAAGGTATCCCTTTTTTGATTTTTACCAACAATTCTCTCTACACGCCCCGTGATCTGCAAGTACGGCTTGCCTATATGGGATTGAATGTGCCAGCGGACGCTATCTTTACATCCGCGTTAGCGACCGCGCAGTTTCTGCATTCCCAGCGACCTGGTGGGAGTGCTTTTACCATTGGTGAATCTGGATTAACGACCGCCCTGCATGACATTGGTTATATTTTGACCTCGCAGGAGCCAGAATATGTGGTAGTGGGCGAGACGACGATGTACAGTTTCCAGCGTATCTCGCAGGCCTGCCGCTTCATCAGCAATGGAGCGCGCTTCATCGCCACCAATCCAGACGTCATGGGTCCCGGCGAGGGTGGTTTTGTGCCGGCGACAGGCGCCGTCGCGGCTTTAATCAGTTCCGCCACGGGCGTCAAGCCCTATTTTGTGGGCAAGCCCAACCCGCTCATGATGCGCATGGCGTTGCGCAAGCTCAACGCCCACTCGGAGGAATCGGCCATGATTGGGGACCGCATGGATACCGACGTCGTGGCGGGTACCGAGAGCGGTCTGCGCACTGTCCTGGTGCTCTCAGGAGTCACCAAACGCGAACAGGTGGAACGCTTCCCCTACCGTCCCACATGGATTCTCGATTCGATCGCCGATGTTGAGGTTTAAACCTCAACATCGCTCTTTATTGAGTAACATAGATGTTAGCCCAATCGTCGGGTGAAATCATCCCCATGGCATTTACTGTCAGGCCGTATATATTGGGCTTCACGACATAGCAATCATAGAACTGATACAGCGGCAACCATGCCACATCATTGATCAGATTCTGTTCCGCTCCTTGGTACAGCGCTACCCTTTGCTGTTGATCCTGGGTGACATCCGCCTGTGCCAGCGTTTTTTGTATGACTTGCTGATCTGGTGCCGCCTTACTTTGATTCTGACCGTAGGCATATGTGTTCTGGGCCGAGTTCTGGCCGAACTGGAGCGTTGTCCAATCGCTGGCATCGGGGTAATCGGCGGCCCAGCTTATGCGCCACATCTGGATGTTCCTGGCGTCCTTTGCATTATCGACCAGGTTATAGAAAGTGCCCACGGGCATCTCTTGCAGTTTAACAGAAATACCCAGCGTGGTTTTCCATTGTGCCTGTAGGAATGCCAGTTCCTCTCTCGATGCTATAGATGAGTTTTGGGAATAGGTCAATGTGACGGTGGGAAATGATTTAATAGCAGCAATGCCTTCTTCATCCATGCCTTCCTGCAGGAGTTGTTTCGCCTGCTCAGGGTTGCCCGCTGTCGATTGGTTGCCATCAAGACCCACCGTGGCCGGATTCGCACTGGGATCTCCTCGTGGGATGATGTGGTTCGTGGGGAAGGTCGTACCTTTTCTGATAGTCTGGCTGATGAGATCTTTGTCGATGGCCAGCGCGAACGCCTGACGTATTTTGATGTTGTCAAAGGGTTTGATCTGATAATTCATGGCGACATATGTCATGGTGAGCTGCGGTGAACGATAGAAGGTCTGATCCCGACTCGCCGTATCCGCCAGTGACAATGGGATATTGTTGACGAAGCTCACCTGACCCGTCTGGTAAGCATGATAGCTGGTTTCCGCATCAGTATACGCGGTGAACGAGATCCTGGAGAGCTTTGGGTGAGGCCCATAATAGTCAGGGTTGGGGATGAGATCGACCTGTTGTTTTGTGTTTCGCTCGATTTTGAATGGACCCGAGCTACTTCCTTCACTGAGATGATCGGTGAAATTCTGACCATATTTGTCGATCAGCGCTTTTTTCACGACTGAGGCGCAGGGACAGGTCAATGTGTCCAGAAAGTAGGCAATATTTTTGGATAATTTAATCACGAGTGTGTCGTCATCGGGTGTCAGGATTCCCTGGCCGATCACCGTCTTGACCTTGCCCGCGAAACGCTGGTCCGCGCCCTGAATATACTGCAGATTGTACATGGCAGTACCGTCTTTTAAGGCTGGATCCAGGGCACGATCCAGACTGTAGGCGATATCCTTTGATGTTAAAGGTGAACCATCACTGAATTTGAGGCCATGTTGTAAATGGAATGTCCAGGTATAGCCTTGAGGATCTGTTTCCCAGGATAAAGCCAGTTGACCATGAATCCTCATGTCGTTTTCGAGCGAGACCAATCCTGCCGAAGTCATGCTGACGATCTGCGTTGACTGGGTATATTGAACGGTTGCGGGATCAAGCGGCTCATCAAGATTGCTGGCGGCGATATTGAGTACCTGCTGGCTGGCTGGCGGTATAGAGGTTGCTTGTGACCGGGAAACATGATGTGTCCGGCCAGAAATATAGTTCAGGAGGCTATCGCTACCAAAGCCGAGAACCGCGAGCAGTGCAATAGCTATGGCTATTACTTGTAATCTGCCAAAGCGTTGTTTGGGAGCAGTGGGTGGATTGCCGGATCCTGCCGTTGTAGAAGGGATGTAGTAAGGAGTTGACGCTGGAGCGGGGGGTGGCACGGGGATCGGAGATGCCTGAGAGGAGGCTATCCCGGTATTGATCTGCTCCAGGCGCCGCTGTACGCTGATGATGGAACTGGGACGCTGCGCGGGATCCCTGGCCAGCATTTCCGCGAGTAGCTCTGAAAGCTCTTCTGGGAGAACAACTGGTTTTCTGGTGATCGTGGTATCCTCATCCAGGGGATCTCGTCCGGTCAGCAATGCTTGCAGTGTGGCGCCCAGGCTATAGATATCCGAGCGCTCCGTAGTCTGGTCCGAGCCATACTGTTCGGGGGCGGCATAGCCGGGGGAGCCGAGCGCCTGCGTATCGCGTCTCTGCCCCGGTCTGAACTGACGCGCGATGCCAAGGTCAATGAGATAGATACGTCCCGCGCGGGTGCGCATGATATTATCGGGCTTGATATCGCGGAAAATAATGGGCGGCTGGCGTGAATGGAGATAGGTGAGCACATCGCAGACCTGCAGGGCGATAGAGAGCACCTCATCCAGGGGAAGCTGTCCACCGGGCAGTTGTTGCCGGTACTCTTCTAGCGTCTGACCATCGATAAACTGGGCCACGATATACCAGTGATCCTGGTCCATAAAATGGGCGTAGACTCTGGGGAGAGCTGGATGTTTGAGTGACTCCCCAAAGCGTATCTCACGGTGATAGGTATCGGTGGCATCGATGATCTCCTGCGGCTTCAAATCCTTTAACGTGATCTCTTTGACCGCCACGATTGTTTTGCTGCGTAGATCCTCAGCCTTATAGACGGTAGCAAACCCTCCTTTACCAACTGAATCTATCAAGCGATATCGATTCTCAAGGAGAACAATAGTTTGCATCTGTTCTTGCTCATCAATATCCTGAGCATGTACAAGTGTCTTCCCACAGGCAAAGCAGATAGTATCCTGTTCGTGATTGGCAGCTCCGCAATTCGCGCAATATAAAATATTTACGGGCTTCACAATTAGCCTATCCTCGCTCTCTATGATGCCTCTAACTGCTACTCATGTGTGGTATGCGTAAAATATGGTAATGCTTTTTATATGAATAGCATGGTATAGTATTCGAAGCATAAAACTTTTTCTACTACTTTATTAGACGTCTATTACAGGCTATTTTATCCCTTATCTGGCATAGATGTAATTGTATAAATATAGTCGTTGGTTGAAGGGAATTTGTGACATCGCTCGATACAAACATATCCCAAAAGTACTGCATGTACATGTTGGTGCATCGGACGCGCATGCGCGTCCGATGCACCAACATGTACATGCTCTTCCTAAGAAACCTGGGCTAACTGGACTTCGGCTTTGACTGGTGCCGTTTTGCTGACAAGCGAGCGTTTGGTAAAGAAGAGGATGCCCGTGGTCACTAACGTTCCTGCCACGATGGCGATGAAGTAGGAGAGCAGGTTGGTGACCGCGCCAGGGATAAACAGGACGAAGATGCCGCCATGGGGAACCTGGAGTTGGCATGCGAACAGCATGGAGAGCGCGCCAGCTATCGCCGAGCCAATCATGGTAGCTGGAATGACGCGGAATGGATCGCGTGCGGCAAAGGGGATGGCTCCTTCGGTGATGAAGGCGATACCCAGTACTGCCGCCGCCTTGCCCGCGTCCTGCTCTTCTACCGTAAAGCGATTTTTGAACAGATAGGTTGCCAGGGCCAGACCAAGTGGTGGCGTCATGCCCGCCGCCATCACGGCCGCCATCGGCGCGTCGACATGGCTGCTCAGGAGGCCCACCGAGAACGTATAGGCCGACTTGTTGATAGGCCCTCCCATATCGATGGCCATCATACCGCCGAGCAGGAGCCCCAGCAGCAAGGCATTCGTCCCCTGCATGGTCTTGAGCCAGTTGGTCAGGGACGTCAGGATCAGGCTGACCGGGGTACCGATGACATAGACCATTAACAGGCCGACGATGGCGGTACTGAGCAAGGGAAGGACCAGCACCGGCTTCAGGCCGGCCAGATTCTTTGGCAGGTTGATCCATTTGCTGAGGTAAAAGGTGGCATAGCCTGCCAGGAAGCCCGCGATCAGACCACCCAGGAAACCAGCGCCGATCGAGTTGGAGAGTACGCCACCGATCATGCCCGGTGCCAGGCCCGGCCGATCGGCGATCGAGTAAGAGATATAGCCCGCCAGAATGGGCACGATCAGGCTGAAGGCGCCGGTGCCCGCGCCGATCTGGTTTAAGGCCCAGCCGATGGTACCGGCATGTTTGGCCGCGTCGATACCCCCAATGGCAAACGAGATCGCGATCAGCAGTCCACCGGCGACCACAAAGGGGAGCATATAGGAGACGCCGGTCATCAAATGTTTGTAGACGCCCGTGCTGGCGGCCGACCGCTTGCTTTTGGCATCCTGAATCTGTGCCAGATAATCCTGTGATGATGAGCTGTCTGCACTGGTGGTTGCCGCGCCCTGTGGATTGCGGGCGGCCAGCGCCAGAGCCTTATTTAGCACGCCCGGCCCGTTTTGGAGCGCGTCATGGGTCGATGTTTCATAGACCGTCTTGCCACTAAAGCGGCTCTGATCGACCTTGGCGTCGGCCGCGATCACCACCACATTCGCCCGCTGAATCTCCTCCGGTGTCAGCGCATTCTGGGCACCGACCGAACCCTGCGTCTCCACTTTAATCTGGTGCCCCAATGTTTCAGCGGCCCGCTCCAGCGCCTCGGCGGCCATAAAGGTATGTGCGATCCCGGTGGGACACGAGGTGATGGCGACGATATGTGCGTGCTCAACCTCTTTAGCTGCAACTGGCGTAGCTGGAGCCGCCTGGGTGGCGGGAGCGGGAGCAGCGCTGCTTGCTGTCTGTTGAGCCAGGGCCTCTTCGATGATCTGCTGACCCTGACGGATTGCCTTACTGGTGGTGGTTTTATAGACCGGCTTTGTGGAAAAGCGGTCCTGCGCTATCTTTTCGTCGGCGGCGATAATTACCGCATCGGCGGCCTGTATATCGTTCGTGGTCAATGTATTTTGCGCCTCTCCTGAACCCTGTGTCTCCACCTTGATGGTGTGCCCCAGGGCCTCGGCGCCACGCTGTAGTGCTTCCGCGGCCATAAAGGTATGAACGATGCCACTGGGACTGGAGGCGATGGCCACAATCTTTGCCATAATAGAACTCCTCTGCACGGGATAAGACCATGCTGCTCTGCATATACTAAATACGATCTTTATCCTGATACTTGCTTGAGCCTGTGTGTAGTATCTATGCTGCCAATTATTCTTCCTGGGTTTTGGAGGCTGGCTGGAGCGTACGCACCCGAACCTGGCTGATATACTGTTGCAGTACAGGGCGCTCGGGAAGGTGTGGGCCGATGCGTGTGATGGTCCCAGCGGAAAAGGCGGTCGCCAACCGGGCGCATTCGGCCAGGGGGAGACCCTCGGTGAGCCCGGCGATCAGGCCCGCGACCATGGCGTCTCCGGCGCCGACCGTGCTCTTCACCTTGATCGCCAGTGGTTGAGCTACCAGGGTGGTGTGTTGATCCACAAACAGGGCGCCTTGCTCTCCCATCGAGACCACGACCAGGCGCACGTTGTCCCGTAACAATTGCCTGGCACCCTGTTCGATACTCGTTTCGTCTTCCAGGGGACGCTCTACCAGTTGTCGCAGCTCATCGATGTTTGGTTTGAGGATGGTGGGCCCCGCCTGCGCACCCGCGCGCAGGGCGGCCTGGCTGGAATCCAGCACGATATTCTTGCCCAGTGTTTTCAGGTGTTCGATAATGGTTGCATAGAAGCCGGTTGGCAGGCCGGGAGGCAGATGGCCCGCCAGCACGAACCAGTCACAGGTCGCGGCCAGCTGTTCGATGCGCGCCATGAGCTGTTCAACATCGGCCTCCGAGGGTTGAAGTCCCGGCATGTTGATGTCGGTGGTCTGTTGCCTGGCCTCATCGATCACCTTGATACCGGTACGCGTCTGACCTGGCAAGCGGACGAAGGCATCCTCGATCCGTTTCTGGGTGAATAGCTGCTCAAAGATGGCGGCGTTATCGCGGCCCAGAAAGCCGGTGACCGCCGTGGCGTGACCATAGTCGGCCAGGAAAGAGGCCACGTTAACCCCTTTACCACCGGCATCCATCTGCATCTGCTGGCCGCGATTAACCCTGCCGGGCTCGAACTGGTCCACGCGCACCGTCAGATCGATAGCGGGATTCAGCGTAATAGTTGCGATTTTACTCATAGATTGCGTACCTCTGCGCTGGTACGACACTGGAGCGCTTTTTTGGCGAGCGCCTGCATGTCTTGCAGGGAGGAACTACGGATGTGAGCTTTAATGGTGGCAACGCTCGGGATGCTGACGCTCAACTCTTTTACGCCCAGGCCGGTCAGGATGCTGGCTCCCAGCACCTCGGAGGCTAGCCCGCCGCACACACCGACCCATTTGCCCTCTTGCTCGGCTGCCTGTACGGTCTGCGAGATCATCTGCAGGATGGCTGGATGCAGGCTGTCGGCCTGTTTGGCCAGTTGTGGATGACCGCGGTCCATGGCCATCACATATTGCGTCAGGTCGTTGGTACCAATGGAGAAGAAGGCGATCTCTCTGGCCAGGTGATGGGCCAGCAGAACCGCTGAAGGCACCTCAACCATGATCCCGATCGGTATGGTCGGCCCATTCAGCTCCTGGCGTACCTGTTCGGCCATGGCTGCGGCTTTCTGCCAATCCTCCAGCGTCGCGATCATCGGGAACATGATGCTCACCGGACCATAGGTGGCCGCCCGGTATATGGCGCGCAACTGTGGGATGAACAGGTCGGGATATTCAAAGCAGAGCCGGACGCCACGTACGCCCAGGAATGGATTATCCTCTTTGGGCAGGTTCAGGTAGCTGACCTCTTTATCGCCGCCGATATCCAGCGTGCGGATAATCACATTCTGCCCCTTCTGCGTCTGAATGATATCGCGGTAGACCGCGAATTGCTCATCTTCAGAGGGAGCGCTGCTGCGTTCCAGATAGAGGAACTCGGTGCGCAGGAGCCCAACACCCTCAGCACCTGCCTCGGCCGCTTTCTGCGCGTCGCGCACATTGCCGATGTTGGCGGCCACCTCGACACGATGCTGATCGCGGGTAATGGCGTGCGCGAAACGCTCGGCGCGGGCCGCTTCCTCCTGCTGTCGTGCCTGCTGTTGTAGCTGACGTACCTGTTCGATATCGGCGTCATCGGGCTGTAGATAGAGCTTTCCCGCCGAACCATCCAGAATACAAGTGCTGCCTTCGGCGATATTCAGGAGCTCCTTGCCCGCTCCTACAATGGCCGGAATGCCCAGTGAACGAGCGATAATAGCGGTATGCGAGGTTGGGCCGCCACCGACCGTACAGAAGCCGAGCACCCCCTGTGGATCGAGGGTAGCCGTATCAGATGGGGCCAGGTCGTCCGCCACCAGGATGACGGGATGGTTATCCAGTTGAATCTCCTGCTGTTGGGTTCCTGTTAAGTGATTTTGTACGCGCGTGCCGACATCGCGCAGATCGGCGGCACGGCCGGCCAGCACCGGATCTCTCAACTGCTGGAGCGACTCCACCCGCTCCTGGATGGCCTGGTTCCAGGACCAGGCGGCGCTGTGACCCTGATAGATCAGCGAGATCGTCTGCTGCAGGATGCTGCTATCGCTGAGGAATTCGCTGTGAGCTTCAAATATAGCGGCCTGGCTGGCGCCTGAACGAGCGCTGACATCGGCATGTAACTGTGCAAGCTCTTTTTGGGACGTATTCAGAGCCTGCTGTAGCTTTTCGCCCTCTTCAATCGGATCGCCGGCCTCATCTTCAATCTTTGCAGCGCGATGGACATATGTCTTCACCGATCCAAATACGATGCCCGGCGCGGCCGAAATACCGTGAATGGTCTCTCTGGCATGGCGAGGAGTCCACGATGCCGTCTCCGTACGTTGCTCGGCCTCAGCCTCTTCCTCTCCTAGCTTGTTATTGAGGGCCTCCTGCAGGGCTTTCAGGGCTTTCTCGGCATCATCACCCTGGGCGGAAACACGGATCTGTGTGCCGCGCTCAGCGCCTATCTGGAGCAAGGAAAGCAGACGCTTGCCGTCCGCGACGCGCTCGCCATTGCGAACCCGGATACGGGCCTTAAAGCTTTTGGCCAGATTGGTAAACGTGGCCGCTGGCCGGGCATGCAGACCAGTCTTATTGCCTACCACGGCATCAAAATAGTGTTCATAATCGGCCGGTTGACTACTGGTGGTGGGCGTTTCAGGGGCGCGTTCACCGGTTAAAGCCTGGATGATATCCTGTGGATTGGTGGTCTGAGCCAGGCGCTCAACTTGTTTCTCATCGCTCAGTACGCGTGTCAGACGGCGCAGAACCTCGATATGCTCATCCGATTTGGCGGCGATGCCCACGATCAGGCGCGCCGTTTCTCCTGGATTCCAGGTGACGCCTGCGGGGACCTGCAGCACAGAGATGCCTGTACGCTCAATGAGATCGCGATGTTCATTTAAGCCATGGGGGATAGCGATCCCGTTTCCCAGATATGTATTGGATACCTCTTCGCGTTGCCGCATACTGTTCACATAGCCGGGGGCGATATTGTGGCTATCAATAAGAAGCTGTCCTACAAGATTGATGGCCTCTTGCTTGTCACGCGGACTGGCATGCAAGCTGATCTGTCGTTCGTTGATCTCAATCATGCGAGCTCTCCCCAGAGTCCTACAACTGAATGGTCTTCACTACATGGTCACCTCTGACCAACCTGAGATTCTTGTAATCGATTACAACCGATAAGCAAATTGTAATCGATTACAATGCCATTTGTCAAGGAATTTTTGTTTGATTTCCTTTCAAACTGCTTCAAAATATGCTATACTAATTGCAATCGATTACAATCTGTGGCTAGCCTGATCAATGAGGGAGTGGGTATGGCGAGTATTAAAGAAGTTGCCGAGGCGGCTGGCGTCTCTACCGCTACGGTCTCGCGTGTGCTGTCGAATGGTCAGCACGTACGGCCCGAGGTGCGTCGGCGGGTGATGGAGGCGGTCGAAAAGTTAGGCTACCGGCCCAATCTGGTGGCGCGCAGCCTGCGTTCTCAGCAATCGAATACTATTGGTCTGATTGTGTCAGATATTCGCAATCCCTTTTTTACCTCCATTAGCCGTGCCGTTGAGGACATCGCCTACGCCCAGGGCTTTACGGTCCTGCTTTGCAATACCGATGAAGACGTCAATAAGGAAGCCATTTATCTACAGTTGATGCGTGATACCAACGTGGCGGGTATCATTTTTTCTCCGACGCGCCAGACGGCTGCCAGCCTTGCTCAACAGCGCTTTGATTTTCCAATCGTGATGGTGGATCGCACGGCCCCTGATTTTGAGGCTGATGCCGTTTTGCTGGATAATGTGGAGGCGGCGTATCGGCTGACAACACACCTGATCAACAATGGCTTTGGGCGTATCGGGGCTATCTTTGGAGAGACCAGCCTGACCGGCCTGGAACGGCAGCAAGGGTATGAGCAGGCGCTGCGGCAGCATAATGTGCCAGTGGTACCCGAATACATCAGGCATACCCAGCCACGGGTTGAGTCTGGTAAGGCGGCCGCGAGCGCGTTACTGCGCCTACCCCAACAGCCAGATGCCTTGCTGACCAGCAATAGCCTGACCCTGGAAGGGGCGCTGCAGGCGATTCGCGCGGCCCATCTCTCAATGCCTGCAGATATCGCGCTGGCGGGCTTTGACGAAACTCCCTGGACCGTGCTGGTGCAGCCGGCGATTACGATTATCTCCCAGCCTACCTATGAGATCGGCAAGATCGCCGCCGAACTGCTGATCCAGCGTATCGCTGAACCTTCACGACCCCCGCGCCAGGTTATGCTGCGTGGTCAGCTCCGTGCGCGTGGTTCCAGTACGCGTTCCCTCGTTAAGAGAGAGATTTCATAAGGACGGATGTAGATAAATACATCCGTCCTCTGTCTGGAATTGAGCGGGTTATAGCACCGCTGCCCAGGATGGTCGCACCGGGAACAGGGTATTGAAGAGCACCTCGTTATTGACCCAGGCGTCGGGATAGTTTCGGCGCAGCTCATCTAAACTGCGATAGCCAAGGAGCGCCTGGAAAAAGACCAGTGGTGGAAAGCCACCATCCGAGCTGTTGTTCAGCACGGTTGAGCGCCAGTCTTCGACTGTCTCAAGCCGACCTTCATTGAAGACCATGCGTATGCCCCCACGGTAGAAATCCAGCTTTAACTCGCCTGTAAAGCCCTCGACCGGCGAATGGAGCAAGCGTTTCTCCAGCGCGGGCGCGATATGGTGGATAAAGCGAGGCAGGTCCGCGATGCGAACGTACCAGGCGTAACCCGGATCTGCAATGGCAGCCAGATTGCCCAATGCTGTATAGACCGGATGTTGCTGCCCCAGGTAGAACCTGATCTCACTGAACGCCTCTGTGTCGGGTTTTTGGGTCGGCATCTGCTGACCGTAGGCCTGCAAGGCGCGCAAGAGGGATTGCAGCATTGCCTGCAGGTTGAGGTGTGGCCTGGTATACATACTCCAGACATTAAGCGACTTGACCCCACGTGCGGTGGGCAGCGAGAGCCAGCCCTGTGCCTGTCCCTGTTGGTCGACGATCATCATCGTGGCACCGAATTGAGAGCGAGCGGGATGGTCAGACCAATCTTCTACCAGGAATTTCATGTAGCTATCATCTGTGTGCGTCGTGACGGCCTGCAAAGATCGGTCACGCTGCTCATAGATTGCTTTTATCTGTGGCAGGTCTTCTTGCGTGGCTTCGCGCAGGGTGTAAAGTTCGGCCTCCCCCTCTTTGGCCTTGGGGATGGCGGTCAGGTAAACCCCCTTGCTGCTGTCCAGATCGAGGGCGTATTCATAGCCAAACTGGCGATAGAAGTAGTAGATGCCCGTAATCGCGTCCAGCAGACGTCCCTCGGCGGCACTGCGCGCGTGGACGAACTCGAACAGGGTACGTATCAGGCCACGGTTACGATAGCCGGGATCGCTGAAGACGATTTCCGGACGCCCCATCTTAAAGGGAATATCCTCGTAGTACCACTCCATGCGTTGCAGGCAGATACCAGCCACAACGGGATTGCCCTCTTTATTGTGGTCCTCAACAATCGCATAGTCGCCCGGCCCCATGATAGGTACTCGTCCGCTCATGTATACCCTGACGACATTGGCTAACCTCTCATTAAAGGGATCGCTCTCTTTGCCTCGAAAGACCTGGCCGGCGGTCTGCGCGATCTTTTCTGTATCATCTGCTGTGGACCAGCGCGCTACCAGGCCATCGCCCAGGTCACGTCTATAGTCGGCGGCGGCGATATCCAGCGTCATTGCCATGTGTGTATCCTCCTTATGTTTCTGTAAAACGAGCAGCAGTTACTGGCGAGCAAAAAAACGTATGGCTGAAAGGGGAGCCCGGCAATGATGGAACCCATGGAGATATGCGGCGCAAGGCAACAAAAAAACCGCGGGTCCTCATTGGCGGATGCCCACGGTCAGAAGATGTGCTGTGTGCTCTATGTTAGCGGGTAGAGATCGGAATATGCGACACACATATCTGAAAATGGGCAGACGGCTCCTGTGGTCCCCAGATCAATGTGCGCACCGTTGTTCAGTGGGTTGTGTATGGATACGATCACATTTGGGAGGTTCCAGCTAGAAATGGGCAGGAATACATGATTACCTGTTTTCATGGCATGTCCTCCTTTCTGTTATCGTCGATAAAACTTTTATCACAACCATTACAACTATAGCCGACGGATTGTGATCTGTCAAGCTATGCTTTAAATGCTTTCAGGGTTTGATAGCTACGCGCCAACTCCTCTTTTTGCAGCTCTATGTTGATCATGACGGCGAGTTCGACGCCGTCTGCGACTGCTCCGCTCACCCAGCGCGTCCGATAGACATCGCCAGCCAGGTAGATGCCAGGGGCGATCGGCTCCTGGTATGTTTCGGGCAATGAACAACCGAGCTTATCGAGCAGTTCCAGACGCCGCACATGCTGCACTTGAAAGAACATGGCCGAGCGCGCAAGCGTGGTGCCGTCGGTGAAGACGATGCGTTCAAAGCGCTGTTCCGAACCCTCCAGCCGGGCGATGGGTGTTTCATAAAGTTGAATGTTATGTTGATTGAGAAGCGCCAGCGTCTCGCTATTGATCTGATGGGGACCATCGGTACACAGGATAATATCCTGGCTCCATTGTAGAAGCTGCAAGGCCAGCATCTCCCCTCCTGCTCTCTGCGCGAGGACGGCCAGTGGCTGGTCGCGTACTTCCCAGGCGTCGCAGTAGGGGCAGGAGAAGACCCCGGCTCCATAGTAGCGCCGAACCCCCTCAATCGACGGGGTAACATCCTTCAGGCCGGTGGCCAGCAGCAAGGCACGGGCCGTATGTATAGAGCCATCGCCCAGGGTGACGGTAAAGAGATCGTCTGTACGCCTGGCATCGATTGCGGTGGTAGAGCGTATCTCTACGTTTGTATATTTTTGTAATTGTTCTTTCCCGATGCGTCTGAATTCCGCTGGTGCCATACCATCACAGGTTAAAAAGCCATGCATCGCGTGGGAGACAATATTGCGCGGCTGCCCATTATCACAGACAAGCACAGATCGGCAACAACGCCCTAACATTAAAGCAGCGCTCAGTCCGGCAGGACCAGCGCCAATGATAATCACATCAAACACTACGAAGCCTCCAGATTTTATGAACCAGGGATATGTTTAAAGTGACAAGCAAGCCACTTATTTTAAGTGTATTATATTATCCCGCTCTTTATGTACATTGTATTGATGGCTCCAAATGGCTGTTGGGCTGTGTCTATTTGCTTATGTAGCATCTCACCTGAACCATTGCTCTACCAATGTTCCCCGCAAGCAGGTATACTGGGAATACG
This sequence comes from Dictyobacter halimunensis, assembly GCF_036245075.1. Taxonomy (NCBI): domain Bacteria; kingdom Bacillati; phylum Chloroflexota; class Ktedonobacteria; order Ktedonobacterales; family Dictyobacteraceae; genus Dictyobacter; species Dictyobacter halimunensis. The sequence goes on along the minus strand of NZ_BSRI01000001.1, from coordinate 1,685,546 downwards.
TCTTACGTGCAAGATCATCATCTTTGGCGTGTCTGGGTTTTCGCACCTGCAGGACTCATAGTTTTTGTTTCTGTTGCTGCATGGGATGTGCACTTTCGGCACTCATGTCTTTTGTTTCTGTTAGTGCATGGGATATGCAACTGAAGTACGCATTCATTTTGTTTCTGTTGGTGCGTGGGTTGCGCGGATGCGCAACCCACGCACCAACAGAAACAAAATGAATGCGCCCGCGTAGCGGGGGCGCGCACGTTTACCGGAGGAGTTAATATATTGTTTCCTTACTTCCCTTTTGAGTCTGAAAGCTTTTCGATGTCTATGGGGGTGCAGGCGTTGGGAGCTGGTAATGTAATTGAGATTGATCCCGATCATTATGCTGCTGAGATAGCGCTCAAGCATCGCCTTCTGAGGGAGGATACCCCTTATTATTTTCAAGCCTTGCCGCGAACCGAGGCGGCGCAGTGGGAGGTGCTGGAATTACTGTTGCCGCAGCTGGCGGCGCGCTATCCACAGTGGTTTACCTTAAAAGTAGAGCAGGGGCGATGGCACTGGCATAACCAATTGTTGAACGAAGAAACCGAGTTTCGACCGGGAATGCTAGCTGATCTACGGCTCTCGCCGCTTCACTGGTTAGGGCGCCAGCTGCAAGAGGATCTCCTGGTGCTAGATGGGAATATGGAGACTGGCTTTCCCCTGGTAGCGGGTCTGTTGTGCTTTCCTAATTCGTGGTGCCTGGAAGAGAAGCTTGGGCAATCGTTTCTGGCGATCCATGAGCCGGTCCCTTCATTTGCGCGACACCTGGGGCGATCCTCGCAGCTCTTATTGCAGCGCCTGAAGGCTGGCCGCCCCGTCTGGCGGCTGAACTGGGCTTTTCGTAGTACTCCCCGGCTTGATATTACGCCCCGGGCCGCCGGCGAGGTGCTGCGGTCATATGCGAACCTGTCGGAAGACACGGTTGGAGAGCGGTGCTGGCTGCGCGTCGAGCGTCAGACTCTGACACGTCTGCCAGAAACGGAGGCCATTCTTTTTACCGTCCATACCTATCAGGCGCCTGTTGCAGAGATAGTTGTCGATCCGGTGGCCGCGCGCAAGGTGGAGCGAGTTCTGACCACCACACCTCCCGAAATGCTGGCCTATAAAGGGGTCTCCCCTTTCATTGAGCCGCTGCTGGCCTATCTTCAGAGGCGTTGCGCTTAGCCAGCAACCATTGCAGCACACCCGCGTGGAATGCCAGCTTAGCCAGAAAGATAAAAGGAGCGTAGAGCAGGACACGGGGCTGCTCGGCAATATTGACGCGAATGATCAGGATGGTAATGCTAAGTGAGACCGGGACGAGTAGCAGGGCGTAAATGAAGGGATGGCGCGCCAATGCGAGGATGCGGCTGCGCCTGTTCATGGTGGGATATAAAAGCTTGACGTGTAAGCCGGATGCGCGTCCAAAAAATAGCTGTAAGCCATCAATACCTTGAAGCTGTCGCGGCGATGGTTATGTTTTACCTTGATCGCGGGCTGATAGACGGTGCGGTAGCCGAGCTGCACTAGGCGATAGCAAAAATCTATGTCCTCACAGACACGCAACGTCTCGTTGAAACCTCCCACTTCCTTATAGATCTGGCGCCTGACGCCGAGGCTGGCTGAACACAGCTGCATCTCGCTGCGTTGACTATTCTGACAGAAGGCAAAGCTGCTGAAATCGAGACAGCGCGCGAAGAACGCGTTGGACTTCCCCTTGATCTGTCCTCCAACCGCTCCGATCTGTGGATTCTGCAATTCGAGCACATTTTGCGCGATCCAATCTGGCGCTGGCTCACAATCATTGTCGAGAAAGAGTAGATAGTCGCCACGCGCGATACGTGCCCCCTGATTGCGTTTTTGGCCTGGATACATATTGGATGCCGCGTTAACGGTATGGGTTGACCACTGCTCTTCGACCGTTTTTCCGGGCTGCCCCACAATGATAATTTCAGTCAGATCGGCCGGATATGTCTGTTGACTGAGTTTTTCCAGCACTGTTTCAATGAGGTCTGCCCTGCTATAAGGGATAATGACGCTTACAGAAGCCGTATCCATCGGAAGTTTCCCCCTTTCATTGGGGTTGCCAGGTAGGCGCAGCTTATCACGGTAAAGGTTAGCAGCCCTACGAAACACAGAGCCAGCAGTATCTGTTGCTCCGCATAGAGATTGGCATCATTGCTACCCGGCGACTACTTCTCATCCACAATCCCTTTGTGTTGATTTGTCGGTTGCTTCTGATAGACCGCAGGCAATAGATGCCCCCCCTCTGGTGCCTCGTCCGCCGCTGTGGTGGTCTGTGGGAGCGCAGGTTTATGATGGGTGGATGACGTTGATCGCGCTAGCGAGGCGCGCCTCTGGTTACTTATCGCCATACGCGTCCAGGGTGAGGTTGCGCGCCACGGTTTTTTGTCTGCCTCCTCCGCATCGTCCAGCCACGTCTTTTCACTATTTTGCGATGGAACATAGAAGTAAGATCGGTGGTGTGCTTTTTGACGATTGATGATAACTCCCTGTACCGGAGCCTGCAGGCGTTGTAGATTGCGGGCTATGTGGCGTAGATGTGTTGCCTGTTCGTGACCGGCTTCAACCACCAGCAGTGAGGCGTCCGCGCACGCCGCCAGGACCGCTGTATGCGCACTCTCTTCCAGCGGACCACTATCTATGACGATGACGTCCATCAAACTATGCGCCTGTTCCTCTGATTCCTGTACCGTCTGGAGCAGGCATTTCAGGAACAGGGATAGCATCGGTATACGCAGAATGGTTCCCCGTGAGTTGGGTAATGGGCCGGTTGGTAAAAACCAGAGATTGGGGATAGAGGTTTTATGTGGATGTAGCCAGGCATGTAGCCAGGTAGACCTGGTTGGTCCTTCTTGAAAGAGCGTTCCCTCTGTCATAACCGTGGTGAGGCCATAAATGTTAGGATGCTTAAAGACGCGATGCAGGGTCCCCCGTTGCAAATCTCCATCCACCAGCATGACACGCAAGCCTGTGCGTGCCAGTGTGATCGCCAGGTTGATCGCCGCAGTTGATGTGCCCGCTTTCGCATGTGCTCCTGTTACCAGCACGGCACGTTTCTCAGCTAACCTCATTATCAAATGGGTACTGATGGTGCTAAACGCCTGCTCGATCGCTTCGTTATTGACCAGGGGGAGCTCATCGCGCATCTTTTGGGACGTTATTGTTACATCAGGTACACTGCCAGGTACCGGCAGTCGGGCCATCCGTTCCACGTCTTCCGCAGTTTTCAGCGAGGCATCGATCCAATCCATCAATAGAATAAACGCCAGGGCCAGTACCAGGCTCATGATACCGGCGGTCGCCGTGTTGAGCAGTACACGCGGACTCACCGGGTCGCGTGGCGCGACCGCGGATTGGACGATTTTTAAGCTGCCGGGCACCTGCAGCAATTGCTGCTGCACCTGGGTATAATTGCTTAATGATGAATTATATGTGGTTTGATCACCGTTAATAATATCGTTCTGATGGACAATGCTCTCGGGTGCCGCGTGTGCCGTTTGCAGGAGTGTCAGTTGTTCCTGGTCGTTGTCAACCGCGCTTCTGGCGTTATTCACATTCTTCGCCAGGCTGGTGGCGATATTTTTTAATTGTTGCTGCTGTGAATCATTTTGCAGCTGGATAAAGACGGCGACCACCGTATTGGCGATCGTGGCCGCACGTGTCGCGTCAGTATCTCTGGCCCGTACCTGGATGATGGGTGTATTATCCAGGGGGGAAGCACTGATCTGTGTTGCGAGCTGCTGAGCGTTCACCGTATGGATTTTGCGGGTCGCGCGCTGCAACACATCGGGGCGATTGATCAGGAGGGCATCGCTTTGCGCGAGGGCCTGGTCAACAAAGATGCTGCCATTGTTTGTGCTGACATCGTGGACCTGCAGTAGTGCCGCAGCTTCATAAACGGGCAGCATCGTGATACTGATGGCGTACGTTACCGCCGTACAGAGCGCGACCACAAGCAGCAACAACCACAGCCAGCGCCGCAGCAACGTTCCGTAATGTTTTATACCTGTCCCAATAGACATGCCACTTCCACCTTTCCTCCTCCAATCTTCCTCACAAGCATGCATCGCCTTTAGCTATTCATAAATCACCTATGATCAAAGCATACAACGTTTCCACAAAAATATAGTAACTTGTGGCCCATCCATCCTAATATCTGTATTGTTATTGCAGGTATTAGGATGGATGGGCCATCTACCTCTTGCTGGCGCGTTTGAGCTCCCCCGCACGGGCGTCCGCCTGCGCGGATGCGTGGATTTTTTGTGTAGGTGCGACAGGGCGCATTCGCGCCCTTGTTGCACCTACACAAAAACGGTTTTCTGAGCATGAATGGTGTGTGATATTTGAATTGCTTAATTTAATATTATTATATGTATTTACTGGATTTGAAAAGTTCAACCATGAATTGCAATAATTAACTGCAATATAACGATTTGGCAACTTTTTAGCCATGACCTGCTTATTATAATGTGATGCTGTAAGCGTAGATTGATGTTGTTGGAAGGGGAAGATCTCACCCGCATGAAGATCCTATTTATTACTCCTTCAGACGCCGTTCCATCCACGTAGCCCCTATGGCGTGGCCAAGCTCTATGGTCACTGGATGACCGTCAACTTTCGCGAGAGCTACGACCTGTTCGCCTGCTCCGGTATTTTGTTTAACCATGAGTCGCCGCGTCGAGGTCTGGAACCGGCAAACGTCTGGTTGGACGCCGACCGTGACCTTCGAGGATATCGTGCATAGCATGATCAAGCACGATATTCACCTGGTGGCCCGGGAGGAGGAGGCCATCAAAAAAGTTAGCTATACCTTCACCACACAGCCCTGCCAGATCCGGTCAAGATAGCCGGAAAAGACGCTCAAGTCCACAGAAAGAGAGTTATTGAGTCATGACAGTGCCTGCCCGCATCCTGATCACCGGCGTTTCTGGTTTTGTAGGAAGCTACCTTGCCCAGGCATGCTTGCGCCGTTATCCAAAGGCTACCATCTTTGGCCTCTATCGTCAGCACCTGGCGTTGCCGATTCCCCAGACAGGTATTCAATCTGTAAGTGGCGATGTCCTCTCGTTGGAGAGCATGCAAAATGTTGTTGATCGCGCGCGACCAGACCTGGTTTTCCACCTGGCTGCCCAGTCCTCGGTAGCTTCTTCCTGGTCTGATCCCATCAGGACGCTGCGCGTGAACGCCGAGGGGGCGATCCATCTCTTTGAAGCCTTGCGCCTGGCGGGATTGATGGCGCGCATCGTGGTCGTTGGTTCAGGCGAACAGTATGGTGCCGTGCCTCCCGAGGTGAATCTGATCAAAGAGAGCCAGCCGTTTCACCCGACGAACCCCTACGCCGTAGCGAAAGCGGCCCAGGATCTCTACGCCTACCAGTATTTTGTCGCCTATCGTCTGCCCACCATACGCGTTCGCCCTTTTAATCACTTTGGACCACGGCAACTGCCCACCTTTGTTATCGCCAGCCTGGCGCGCCAGATCGCCTTGATTGAGGCGGGAAAAATAGAGCCTGTGCTATCCGTTGGCAATCTGCAGGCCCGGCGTGATTTCCTGCCTGTCGAGGCCGTGGTGCAGGCCTACCTGGCCGTGGCGGAGCGTGGCCAGCCTGGGGAAGCGTACAACATTGGCTTGGGCATGGCCTATTCAATCGCGGATATTCTGAACATGCTGCTGCAGCATACCGACCATCCTATTCGGGTCCAGCAGGATCACAACCGTTTGCGACCCTCCGATCAGTCAGCCGCGCGTGCCGATACGTCACAGCTTCAACGCCATACGAGCTGGCGACCAGATGTGGACCTCAACCAGGCGCTCAAACACACACTCGACTACTGGCGCTCTATCGTGACGACGACTACCGATAGCCATCAATAGGTTGTCGTCACGATAGAGCGTTCCTGAATAGGAGGGTAACGAAAATTCAGCACAGTTCAAGAAGAGGACGATAAAGGAAGCCATGGATGATGGATTGTGCAGAGAAAATAGAAAAAATGGTAAGATAGCTTTATAACAGATAGATAGATGTTTCTTCCTATATGCTTTGTACACAGGTAGCACGAGGGATACTATGTTAATTGCCAGAGCGCCGATGCGTATCAGCCTGGGAGGTGGTGGGACAGATCTTGAGGCTTACTATGCAAAATACGGTGGCATGGTTATCAGTAGCACCATCAATAAGTATTTTTACGCGATCCTGACGCCTGAAGAGCCGCAAGATCTCCAGTTGATCTCAGCTGATTACCATACACTCTTTCGGAGTACGTCCTCGGCCGATCTGACATGGGATGGTGAGCTGGCATTACCCAGGGCTGTGCTGCATCATTTTGGTATTCGCGGTGGTCTCAATCTGTTTAGCGCCAGCGAGGTGCCACCAGGGACCGGCCTGGGCTCATCGAGTGCCGCGACGGTGGCGCTGGTGCGGGCCGTGTCGACGCTGGTTGATCAGCCGCTGAGCCGGCAACAGGTAGCCGATCTGGCATCCATGATCGAGATCGAGAAGATGGGCATGCCGATTGGGAAGCAGGATCAATATGCCTCGGCCTTTGGAGGTTTAAATAAGATTACCTTTACCAGTTCCGGCGTAACCGTTGAGCCTCTGCGCATCGAGCCAGAGATAGGTGCTCTGCTGGAGCAACGCCTGATGCTTTTCTTTACGGGCAGTTCTCGCGAGTCGACATCTATCCTGAAGCACCAACGCAAATCGACCACCGAGCAGGATGAATCGGTGTTGCAGGCTTTGCATAATATCAAGAAGAGCGCGGGTGAGATCGAGCAGTGCCTGTTGACTGGTGACCTGGACGGTTTCGCCAGCATTCTGGATTACTCCTGGCAGGAGAAGCGGCGTCTCGCTCCCAACCTGTCTTCAGCCTTTATCGACGAATGTTATACATTGGCGCGTCAGCATGGCGTGCAGGGTGGAAAGATCACCGGCGCTGGTGGTGGAGGCTTCTTCTTGCTCTACTGCCCAGAAGCGGACCAGGAGGCCGTTACCGCTGTTTTGCACGAGCGAGGCCTGAAGAGGATGCATTTTCGCTTCGATCAACAGGGCGCAACGGTCCTGCTCAACATCCCCGACGGCTGGCGGTTGACGGCCTCCTTCCATGAAGATGATTAATGAGTCACACCATCAACTGACCTGCCATGCATACCGCGCTGCAGGGCTGTCGCGAGGAATTCGTTCCGCTGTTCTTTAATCGTATCGATCCAGGCGGGATGAGCGCGATACCAGTCGATGGTCTGTCGCAGACCGACCGTGAAAGAGATGCGTGCGCGCCAGTCCAATTGTCGGGCGATCTTGCTAGTATCGACCGCGTGGCGCTGGACATTACCCGGGCGATCCTCGACAAAGCTGAGCAACTTGTCCGGCTTTTCCAGTATCTCCAGAACCGTGCGGGCATTTTGCAGCGTGCTGCGTTCCTCGTGGGCACCGATATTGAAGATCTGGCCAATCACCTTGGTGTCCGGCTGATGCAGGATCAACGCCAGCGCCTCCACGTGGTCTTGTACATATATCCAATCGCGCGAATGCTCTCCATTCCCGTAAACAGGGAGAGGACGATCCTCAAGCGCATTCAAGATGAAGAGCGGCAACTGCTTTTCGGGATACTGATAGGGTCCATAGTTGTTGCTGCAGCGGGTAATGGTGACGGGGAGCCCATAACTGGCCCAATACGAGAAGGCCAGCGTATCCGCCCCCACTTTACTGGCGGCGTAGGGTGAGAGCGGGAGCAGCGTATCGGTCTCCAGTGATGGTCGGCTGACCCCTTCGGGCGAGCGGGCATTGCCATAGACCTCGTCGGTTGAGATATGCAAGAAGTGCCGTATCTGCCGCCGCCGCGCGGCCTCCAGCAGCACATAGGTACCCTGCACGTTGGTACGCATAAAATCCTGGGCCTGTAGCAGCGAACGATCAACGTGTGTTTCGGCGGCAAAGTGGACAATCGTATCACAGTCCGACATTACCTGCTCGACAATCTTTTCGTCACAGATATCGCCTTTGATAAATGAGAGACGAGGGGTTGTCGATAGCGTCGGCAGGTTGGCCATGTTGCCAGCGTATGTTAATTTGTCCAGTACCACAATTTCATCTGTCGGGTAGGTAGCCAGGATATGTCTGACAAAGGTGCTTCCAATAAATCCGGCGCCTCCAGTGACGAGTATACGCATAAGTGCTCCTAATAGAATGTGCCCGAGAGATGAATGTTCCCGAGCCTTGTGTCTATCTTATGATTACTTCCTATATTGCTTCAAGATCCGATCAGAGAATGAGAGAGTGTTTTACTCTCATGATCATCGCCTGTCGCTTGCCTGATGTTTCGCACCTTCGGTGCTCATGTGCCAGTTGTATGTTGGTGCATCGTGTGTGCATCCGCGCACACGATGCACCAACATACAAAAACCAGTGCGGACGCGTGTGCGGGGGCGCTCACATGCCTTCAGGGTGACGCATATCTCTCTCTGCGTCGTTACAACGTGATAAAGAGTAGGAAGGAGATTATTAAAATTATGAGTGAGACAATTGGCTTTATTGGCCTGGGCAATATGGGTCATCCGATGGCTATCAATCTGCTGAAGGCTGGCTATAATCTGCAGGTGTACAATCGTGATCTAAGCAAGACGCAGGACCTGGTAGAGGCTGGCGCCAAACGTGGTACGCGTCCGCGTGATGTGGTCAATCATGGAAGTATCGTGATTACGATGCTGGCGAATGATGAGGCATTGGAGGCCGTCACGCTGGGGAATGATGGTCTGCTAGCTCACCTGGGCCCCGGTGGCATCCATCTCTCGATGAGTACTGTATCACCCGCCATGGCCCGGAAGATGCAGCAGTTGCATGAGCAGCAGGATTGCACCTATGTGGCCGCTCCCGTCTTTGGCCGACCAGAGGCTGCGGCCGCTCGTCAGCTCTGGATCGCGGTAGCCGGTAAGCCGGAAGGTAAACAGCGGGTGCGGCATATCCTGGGCACCCTGGGACAGGGCCAGTTTGATTTCGGGGAAGAGGCGGCCAATGCCAATGTGGTCAAGATCAGCGGGAATTTTATGCTGGCCGCGGCTATGGAAGCGATGGGAGAAGCGTTTACCCTGGGTGAAAAGAACGGTATTGAGCGCTCTAAGATGTATGAGCTGTTCACCCAGACGCTGTTTGCCTGCCCCGCCTACCAGTCGTATGGCAAGCGCATCGCCGAAAAGAACTTTGAGCCGGTCGGCTTTACCATGCAGCTGGCGCTCAAAGACGTCAACCTGGTCCTTGATTCGGCGAAAGAGGTGCAGTCACCCATGCCGTTTGCCAGCCACCTATCGAATCGTCTCCTCTCTGGCCTCGCGCGCGGTCGCGCCGATCGCGACTGGTCAGAGCTGAGCCGCGGCATCCTGGATGACGCGGGCATAGAATAGGTAACCAAAAGCAAGAATGGCCTATCGATCGCACTGGTTTTTTGAGTTGGTGCAGGGGGCGCATTCGTTCCCCTGCACCAACTCAAAAAACCAGTGTAGCCGTTTATCCTACTTTTTTGCCATAATTCCGTGGAAAGCAGAGAATAAGATAGGATAAGGATGCGTTTACTATTTATTGTGAAGAGGTTATGATGAAAGACACATCTCAGGAGACCACTGCTGCGGCTCTACCGGAAGGCGCGCTGCCTGTGCAGACCGTGATTGATGAGTTGCGCTCGCTGTATCCCCAGGCCCGCTACGATCTAAATTTTTCGACGCCCCTCGAATTGCTGGTGGCTACCTTGCTGGCGGCGCAATGTACGGATAAGCGTGTTAATGCGGTCACGGTAGATCTGTTTCAGAAGTACCGCAGCGCCGAGGATTACGCGACGGTCAGTCAGGAAGAGTTGGAGCAGGATATTATCAAGACTGGCTTTTATCGTCAGAAGGCCAAACAGATCCGTGCCGCCTGTCAGTATCTCTTGCTGCATCATAACGGAGAGGTGCCACAGACGATGGCCGACATGGTCAAGATTCCCGGTGTGGGACGCAAAACGGCCAACGTGGTGCTCGGCAACGCCTATGGCATCACGGAAGGCTTTATTGTTGATACCCATGTGGCACGCCTGATCAAACGCTTCGGTTGGACGCAGCAGGATGATGCCGTCAAGGCCGAGCGCGAAATAATGAACCTTGTTCCTCAACAAGAGTGGCTTAGCCTGGCCCACCGCATTATCTATCATGGGAGAGCCGTATGCGTGGCGCGTTCACCCCGCTGCGCCCAATGTACGCTGGCAGCAGTCTGCCCCTCATCAACCACGCGCCAGTAGTGGCACTTTTGGTAGGTGTCTCTGCCGATTTTTGCCCCAGGTCGCGCAAGGTTCTACTGGCGCTCCCGAAAGGTCATGGGCAGGCTGTTGACACCATAGACGAACGAGCTGGCAACATGCTGCAGCGGCACATCCGGGATGCGCCTGAGGGAGGCGAAGCGTGACAGGAGGATGTCTAGCGCGATCTTCGTCTCCAGCCGCGCCAGCGAGGAGCCGATACAGAAGTGGATGCCGTGACCGAAGCCGATATGCCGGTTCGGGCTGCGATGGATATTAAAGGTCTCGGAAGCGCTAAATTGCGTCTCATCGCGGTTGGCCGCGCCCAGCACGGGCGATACGATCTCCCCGGCCTTGATGCGGTGCTCGCCGAGCTGTGTATCCACAGTAATGGCCCGTCGCAGGCGTTGAATCGGGGTGCGATAGCGAATCACCTCCTCGATGGCGCCCGGCAACAAATCGGGCCGAGCCTGGAGCTCCTCAATGACTTCAGGATGTTCATCAAAGGTCAACAGGGCGTTGCCGATCAGATTGGTGGAGGTCTCATGACCGGCGACCAGTAGCAGGCGGCAGAAGCTTAAAATCTCGGCATCGGTCAGATACGTTCCCTCGATATGGGCGCTCAGCAGCGCGCTGATCAGATCATCCTGTGCGTGCTGGCGGCGCTGCTCCACCACCATCTGAAAATAAGTATTCATCTCGATGACTGCCTGTTTTTTCTGCTGGCGCGCCGGGCTCACAATAATATCCGACCAGTGCTTAAACCGCTGCTGATCCTGAATCGGGACGCCCAGCAGCTCGGCGATCACAATGATTGGCAGGGGATTGGCCAGGTCACTGACCACGTCCATCTGCCCCTGCAATGCGACCTGGTCCAGGTGGGAATGGACGATCTCTGTGATGCGTGGGGCCAGGTTGGCGATGGTGCGCGGCGTAAACGCCTGGTTGATCAACGAACGCAACTGGCGGTGACGCGGCGGATCGGTCCACAGCAGCGGTCTGGTCGTTGTCTGTATCCTGCTCGTTGGACGCGCGCGGATAGATTGTTCGGAAGAGAAGAGCTGGGGATCGCTGATTACGCGCTGCACATCGCTGTAGCGCGTGATGAACCAGCTATGGAATTCATGCGAATAGTAGACTGGATAGCGCTCCCGCATCTCCCGGTACCAGGGGAATGGATTGCGTGGATCTTTCAGAATATGTGCTGTTAATGATGGCTCCGATGATTGCGCCGCGGTGAGTGACATGCTGGCTGGTTTTCCCTCCAGGTGAAATTCTGCCTGTCTGCTTATTGCATCGATGACAGTAGATGGACTCTCAGCCTATAGTGTAGCCGATCTGCATAGGGAACGCAAAGGCGCGCCCGGCAATACGACAGCCGGGCGCGCCAGGGTACATACAGAAATTTATACTTCCAGGACAAAGAGCACGTCGCTCCCCGCTTTGACGGAGCCGCTGGCACGGCTGACGACGGTACCGTCGCCACTGGAAACGACGGGGCTCAGCACGACTTTGCCTTTGCCTTCAATGGTGGCACGGTCGAAGCGCACAATGGGGGTGCCCGCCTCGACATGCTGTCCCTCAGTGGCAATATTTTCAAAGCCGGCGCCGTTTAGCTCGATGGTATCGAGGCCGATGTGCACGATCAGCTCAATATCGTCGGCAGCGATGCCAAAGGCATGGCCGCCGGGAAACAGCTTGACCAGATCTCCACTGATAGGAGCGACCGCGATCGTCCCCGATGGATCGATGGCCACACCATCACCAGCCATCTTCTGCGCGAACACCTCGTCAGGAACCTTCTCAAGCTCAACCACGGTCCCATCAATGGGCGCGAGCACGTTAATCTTTGTCATCGTTCTCTATACTTCCTCGCTAAAACTACACTTCGACATTGTTCTCTTTGCGCAGACGGTTAATGCGGCTGGCAATGCGATCGGACTGTGTGCCCATCACCACCTGCACGATCTTGCCTTTTTTGATCACACCCGAGGCGCCCAGACTCTTCAGACGTGGCTCATCGATCTTGTCAGGCTGGTTCACAAAGGTACGAAGGCGCGTGATACAGCCTTCCAGGCTCTCGATGTTTTCTTTGCCACCCAGCGCGCTTAATACCTCGCGAGCCAGCACTGTATCTTTATCCTCGGCCTCTTCGGTCGCTACTGCTTCACCGGTCGCTGCAGGAGAAGCCGCGGTGGACCGACTCGCCGCCGGTCGACGCTGTGACTCGGGCAGGATCCAGTCGGGAGCCAGTCCGGTTGACTCCTCGCCGCGTCCCGGGGTACCCAGGTTGAAGCGAACGATAAAGAAGCTAAAGACAAAGTAGTAGATGACACCATAAATCAATCCGACCAGCAACAGGAGCCAGGGGTTGGTAGTGTTCGACTTATTGAAGTTTAACACAAAGTCGATCAGGCCAGCGGAGAAGCCAAAGCCGATCTTGATCTGCAGCAGATAGCAGACGGCCAGCGCCGTACCGGTCAGGACCGCGTGCACCACGAAGAGTACGGGTGCCACAAACAGGAAGGCGAACTCAATCGGCTCGGTAATGCCAGTCAAAAACGAGGCGAACGCAGCCGAGAGCAGGATACCGGCCGCCACCTTGGGGTATTTCGCATGGCGAATCATCGCGAAACAGGCGGCAGGCAGACCAAACATCATCATCGGGAAGAAGCCCGCCATATAGTATCCCGCATTGGGATCCCCCGCGAAATAGCGATTGAGGTCACCGTGGACCACGGTCCCACCTGGACCCTTGTAATTGCCTAACTGAAACCAGAAGTAGGAGTTCAATACATGATGCAGACCGGTGGGGATCAGCAAGCGGTTCAAGAAGCCGTAGATGCCAGCACCAACCGCGCCCAGCGAGACGATGCCGGTCCCAAGCGCGTTAATGCCACTATTGATAGGAGGCCAGATAATACCGAAAATCAGACCAAGAATAAGGGCCGCAAAAGCTGTAATAATAGGAACAAAGCGGCGACCGCCGAAAAAACCCAGGTAATCGGGCAGGCGGATATCATAGAACCTCTTGTACAGGCCCGCCGAAACGATACCCATCAAGATTCCCGAAAGTACACCCATTGAAATATTTGGATCTGGCCCCATGGTGCCATCGGCGCCCTTCACCTGCGGGATAATAGTATTAAACACCGCCGTAAACACCAGGAAGCCCACTACCGCCGCCAGCGCCGCTGAGCCTTCGCCACCAGAAAGGCCGATGGCGATGCCAATCGCGAAAATAAGCGGTAGGTTCGTAAAAATAGCATTCCCCGCATTCGCGATCCAATCCAGATGAATCACGCCCCAATGAATACCACCAAGTAGATCAGGTTGGCCCAGGCGCAGCAGCAAAGCCGCCGCCGGCAAGACCGCGATTGGCAGCATGAGGGAACGACCAACGCTCTGAAGCGCTCCAAGGACACGATCACCGGTACTGGTCGGTGATGTGGTGATTGAACTCATCGCAAGTTCTCCTCTACTAAAGGACTACTAAAAGCCACCCTCTGAAAATAGGCGCAGCTGTTTCGGCAGACATCGATGCAGTCTACCTATAACCGCACATCATGAGAACGAGTGTATCGGAAGATGAAGAGAAGAGATCACTGGAAGGAACACCTTTCACTCCTCGCTTTTCCGAAACAAACACCAATGTAACTACAGACTTTTGTTACAACTTACGGCTGACATGACATAACAGCGTCACAAACAGAAACAAATGGAGTATAACGTGAAAGCAACAAATGAAAAGGTTTCATCGCCGCACGCACCCACCACGGGCAAGTCGCGCACAGCTCTTGCAGATACTATAAATTCTTCTCTTATAAATGTCAAGATGTCTAGACCACCAATCACAAAACTCATCAATTGGCAGGCAGAGAATACAGGGAGCGCAGGAGAGCGGTAATCAAATGGAGGCAACAATTGTGGTCAGTCGCTCACAAGCGCCTGACCACAATTGTCTCTTAACCTTTGACGGCGCCGGCGGTGAGGCCGGAAACGATGCGGCGTTGCAGGAAAAGGACAATAATAACCAGGGGGATGGTTACAATGATGGCCGCAGCGGCCAGCTGCCCATACGCTACAACGTGTTCTGAATTGAAGCGCGTAATACCTACCGTAACCGGCTGTGCGCTCTCATCGCTGGTCAGGTTGAGGCCAAACAGGAAGTCATTCCAGACCGCGATAAACGAGAGGATCGCCGACGAGAAAATGCCTGGTGCGGTAAGTGGCATAATCACGTACCACAGCGCCTTCAAACGAGAAGCGCCATCGATACGTGCCGCCTCCTCCAGGTCGGGTGGCAGATCACGGAAAAACGATGTCAGGAACCAGACCACCAGGGGAATGTTTAGCACCAGGTCCGCGATAATCAGGGCCCACCACGTGTTATACAGGTAAATAGGTCCCGTAAACAACACGAACAGAGGACCAAGCAGGGCGATGAACGGAAACATCTGCACGGACAGCACCGTTGCCAGCACAGCCGGCTTGCCACGGAACTTCATACGGCCTATGGCGTAGGCACAAAGGATACCAAACACCAGTGCCAGCAGCGTTGTGACCACCGCGATGATGGTACTATTTCTCAGCGTTGGCAAGAAAAAGGTCGAATTGGTGAGCACCTGGACATAGTTACTGAAATCAAACTGGTGCGGAAAAATGGTTGGCGGCGACTGGTTAATCTCAATGCCATTTTTCACCGACGTCGCAAAGGTCCAGTACAGTGGAGCCAGTGAAATGAAGACGATAACCACGACCGCCACATAGCGTGCTACCTTCCCAACGGTCGCCTTACGCTGCTTGGCGGCTAAGCGCGCGCGCGCCTGCGCTATATGTTCTTTTGAGCCTGTCTGCTCAGCTACTGCCATAATCTCTCTCCTTCTCTTCTAAATCTTTCCGCGAGCAAGCAGAACATCCTAATCCACCTGTTTCAAGGTATCGCCCATCAGCAACACATAGATGATACTGATTATGATACCGCAGAGAAAGACGTTGACGGCGGCCGCAACACCAGGCGTGAAATCGGCAGCTGTTCCACCAAACATAAAGTAGTTGGCATAGGTCGACATGGATTGCACGGACCGCTTACCAAAGACATAGAACAGGTCGAAGACACGGAAGGCATCCAGGGTACGGAACATCAAAGCGATGATCAAAGGACTCTTGAGCAGCGGCAGGGTAATGCTCCAGAAGGATTGCCAGCGCGTACTGCCATCGACTCCCGAGGCCTCGTAGAGCTCCGCCGGAATGACCTGCAGACCGGCCAGGATGAGAAGCGCCATAAATGGCGTTGTTTTCCATACGTCGGTAATCAGGGCCGCGATAATGACACCGGAAGGGCTACCAATCAAGGTATCGCCTGGTTTGAGCAGGTGCAGACCCTGAAGGATAAAGGTTATGATACCTGTCTGGTCATTGTACATCAGGAACCACATCTGGGCGGAAACGACGGTTGGAAACGCCCAGGGGACCAGAATAGCGGCACGCACCAGGCCGCGTCCGGGGAACGTCTTATTGATCAAGAGCGCCACCAGCAGCCCGAAGAAGGTCTCGAGTGCTACACTGACTACGGTAAAGATGACGGTATTAAGTGTTGCGGTCCTGAACTCCGAATCTCCCAGGACGCGCGTATAGTTTGCCAGGCCAACAACGGCCGGAGAGCCGATAAAAGGGTTATCCAGGATGCTGATGCGCAATGAATCCAGCATTGGATAAACCGCGATCACGAGGATCAGCAGGATGGTGGGAAGCACCAGGATATATGGCATGATGCCGCTGCCGTCCTTGTTCCGCCCTCGTTTTACTGGTTTCTGGGTGCTTGCTTCAGCTGTTTGTGTTGCCATGTTCTCTTTCACTTCACTTCAAAAAAGATAATAGAGGCCGTAAAACATCATTGGTTGCATGTGCCCGCTATCTTTGATTCAGGGTTAGAGGCCAGTTCAGCTTAATGAACCGACAATGAAGCCTGAGCAAGCTCAAGCTTCATTGCGCAGGATCAAAAACTACTTGGATGACACCACATTCTTCAGGTCAGACTCAAGCTGCTTCAAAGCATCGGCGGGAGAAGAGTTCTTTTTCAATGCTTTGTAGACATTGCGCTGGATAGCGTCCGAAACATCCACGTACTTTGGTGAAACCGGGCGAGGCAGGGCATTCTGCAGGATGGGTTTCAACTTGCCGAACAGAGGCTGCTTGGCCAGTACATCCTTGTCATCATAGATGCTCTGCAGGGTCACGGTATAACTGGCGTTAATCGCGCCCTTTTTCTGCGCATCCGGGCTGATCGTATACTTGACGAATTCCCATGACTCATCCTGATGCTTGGAGTATGCGTTGATAGCTGTATTCCAACCACCGATAGCCGAGTGACCAACCGACTCACTACCCCCATGAGGGAGGGACGAGATATCAAACTTATTGGGAATCTTCGATTCCTGAGGATTGTTGCTCTTCACATAGGCATATGGCCAGTTACGCATGAAGGCGGCATTTCCCTGTTCCCAGGCGGCCAGAGAAAGATCCTCGGTATAAGTGGTGACGGCTGACGGCGAAATGGTGCCGACCCAGCCTACCATCATGGTCAGAGCCTGGAGAGCCTGTGGGCTGTTGATGGTTACCTTGGTGGCATCATTGGCATCCAGTACGGAGCCGCCGAAACCATAGAGGACCTCAACGAAGTCACAGACCAATCCTTCGTACTGTGAACCCTGCCAGACATAGCCGTATTTCACTTTTGAAGGAGAAGCTCCCTTGGCGTTGTTGGTCAGATCATCCCACGTTTGAGGTGGAGTGGGGACCAGGTCTTTGCGGTAGTAGAGCAGTCCCAGATCGGTACGGAAAGGGACCGCCCACAGTTTCCCATTAAAGGTACAACCTTTGATCGGGCCCTGTAAATATTTCGTACGTTCGCTGGTTGGCCACTTGCTCTCATCAATCGGTACCGTCCACTGCTGCGCCGCAAACTGAGCAGGGTAGACGATATCGAGAGAAATGATATCGTTGGTGCTGCTGCGCGCGCGGAACATATTGTTGTACTTGGTCAGCATGTCCTGTGTATTGGTAGGACCATTCAGCCAGGTAACGTGAATACCTTTGCTCTTTCCTGTAGTGTTATTGAAGGTATCAACGATATCTTTATAGGTATTCGTCGTATCGTTATCGCTCTGCCATACGATGTTGGTTGCGGCCCCATTACCACCCTGGCTGTTGGAGCTACCACCACATGCCTCTAACAGCGACATCGCGGCTGAACTGCTCAGGCCAACCACGGCGGCCCGCTGCATAAAGCTGCGTCGTGTCAGACGACCAGAGCGCATTTTTGTGATCATTTCGTCAAGAGCCTGGCGTTGCTCATGGATCATAATAAGAAATCCTCCCTTGGATAGAATAAAACCTTTATAAAAAAAATGGGTTCTATTTTTTACCTCTAACCAAAGAAAACACAGAAAAATTGCTTGAGGTTACAACTTTGGGGCCTTTTTTACACAGAATATTTACTCTCAACAAATTTGGCTCTATTTATTGTTGAGTTGATCCCAAAAGTTGAGCAATGCTCGTTAGTTTATGAGTCTACAGTTTGACGATTAACCTTTTCGTAAGAGAAAGTAATTTTAACGTGTCTGCGGTAGTACTGAGTCTCGAATGATCAGCTGTACATCCAGAATATGATTCATATGAATTGCTTCGGGATTGCTGACGCGTGCAATTAGCGTTTGCACGGCTACTGCCCCCATAACCTCTTTATGGACGCGCATCGTGGTCAGCGGAGGTGTCAGGTGCTCCGCCAGCTCAACATCGTCGAAGCCAACGATAGAGAAGTCCTGGGGCGCATGAAAACCCAGCGCGCGCAACGTTTTAATGACCCGGCTGGCGACTGGATCATTCGCGCAAAACAGGGCTCGCGGAGGATCCATCAATTCCACCAGATTTTTACAGACGGCGAGCGTATCCTGATAGGAGTGATAAATAATCTGGTCATCGAGGGGGATTCCCGCCTCAAGTAGGGCATCTTGATAGCCTTTTTGCCGCCAGGTGAACGAGTGGATCATATTGCCGGGAAAATCGCGGGTGCTATGTTCATTGATATAGGCAATGTGCCGGTATCCCTGTTGAATTAGATAGCGCGTAGCCTGTTTGGCGCCCTCATAGTTGGCGGATAGTACGCTATCAACTTTTTGTGTCAGGCCTGATATAGAGTTATCCACCAGCACAACAGGCATGTTCACCGCCTGAATGGTCTGGATCGTCTGAGCTTCGGAGGGGCCAACCAGCAGGATACCATCGACCTCCATCTCATGTATCTGCGCCTGCAGGCTGTAGGGTGGGGTCTGATAATCGATGGCCTGATAGACCAGTTGGAGATTGTATTTGCGCGCTTCTGTTTCCACCCCATGGAGCACACCGGCCCAGAAGGGATCGCTCAGGGCCTGGCGTTGATTGAACTCGTTATAGCATAAGAGGAAACAGATCTTCTTGATCTGCAGGTCCTTTTGCTTTGATGAAGTATGGCGCGTCGCGGCCTTAAAATAGCCCAGTTCAGCTGCCACCTGCAACACACGCTGCCTGACCTCCGCATTGATATTTTGATGGTTATTCAGGGCTCTAGAAACAGTTGCAATCGATACATCAGCTATCTGGGCGATGTCTTTCACTGTTACCGAACGAGTCACGTGTTTTTCTCCTGCTGCAAACTACAGATTACCTGGCTATTCTGTAGATACCACGGCTGACGTAAAAAGTCAATAAGTCATTACAGACTTTTTTGCAGAAAAATAGCATTGACTTTTACAGAAAAATCATTATGATTACTTATATGCTTTACTATATCCATGCGGCGTTCATAGTTTGAACAAGCGAGATAAGTTTGTGGTAGACGTGTGCTACTTATACAAACTTATTGTGACCTTTTTAGCTAATCATTGAAGATGTGCTAATTCATGAAGGTAGGTGTATAATGCATAAGCAGTATCTCCATTGGCCCATCCGATCCATCCCACTTGCTCCTTTTCTCCATCCCTCTATTTCCACCATTCGCCTTTGAGTAAAGCATCAGGGGATTAACGTTCTGATAACACAAGCTTTCATGGATGAAGTTTGTTTAGAACACATTGTAAAGCATGCAAGGAGGTTGAGCGAGCATGAGTACGTCTGGTATACAGGCTGTTAACACCAATGCTAAGCAGATCGCCGACACCCAGAGGCGGTCCGGGCGACGGAGCCACAAGGATAAATTGGAGGCTCGGGAGGCCAGGGATTTCTGGCTGTTGATCTCTCCCTGGGTGATTGGCTTCATCCTTTTTACCGGTGGCCCGAGTGGTAGCTTCATTTATTTTGAGCTTTACCGATTACACGGGAACATCTAGTGCTCCCAATTTTATTGGCTTGCAGAACTACACATCCCTGTTTGCGGATTCTATCTTCCTGAAATCGTTGGCGGTAACGACGTATTACGTGGTGCTGTCGGTGCCGCTGGCGCTGATCGGCTCTCTGTTGCTGGCTCTGCTGCTCAATCAGCGCGTCCGCTTCCTGGGAGTGTTCCGCACCATCTACTACATGCCGACCGTCATCGCGGGCGTCGCGCTCTCCCTCTTATGGCAGTGGATCTTCAATCCTGACCTTGGCATCGCCAACTATATATTGAACCTGCTGCATCTACCATCTTTGCTCTGGTTCCAGGATGAGTCCACGGTGATCCCGTCCTTTGTGCTCATGAGCCTGTGGGGACTGGGTGGTCCGATGATTGTCTTTCTGGCCTCTTTACAGGGCATTCCGCCCGAATTGTATGAGGCGGCATCCCTCGATGGCTCTAATGGCTGGCATAAGTTCAGGTATGTGACTATCCCGATGATCAGTCCCGCCATCCTGCTAAACCTGGTCACGGGCGTGATTGGAGCATTCCAGATTTTTGTGCAGGGATATGTGATCACGCAGGGTGGACCGAATTTCGCCTCCGAGTTCTATGTACTCTATCTGTTTAACAATGCCTTCCAGTACTTTAAATTTGGCTATGCGGCCAGTCAGGCATGGATTCTGTTTGTCATTATCCTGGCCTTAACGATCGCGATGCTGCAGATCAGCCGGCGCCTGGTGTACTACGAGGCCTAGTGAAAGAGAGAGTAATCATATGTCATTGCAAGTAACACAGATGGACTCTGCCAGGAAGAGGGCGCTGCTGCGCAAGCGTATCAACAAGGTAATCGTCTATGCCTTGCTCATCCTCTTCGCGATCATCTTCTTGATACCGGTTGCCTGGATGTTGTCGACGGCACTGAAGCCACTGGCTGATGTCAGCGCATTTCCGCCTGTTATCATTCCTAACCCACCACTGTGGTCAAATTTTGTGACGGCGCTGACGGCGGTTCCGGTTTTTCAATACATGGGAAATTCGGCGGCCTACTGTTTACTGACGATTATCGGGGATATCCTTTCCTCCTCGCTGGTTGCCTACGCCTTTGCCCATGTGCGTTTTAAATATCGCGACATCGTCTTTATCTTCGTGCTCGCGACTATGATGATCCCGTATGAAGTATTGATTATCCCGCAGTTCCTGTTGTTCCGCTCACTGGGTTGGATCGATACCTATCTCCCGTTGATTGTGCCTACCTTCTTTGGGAGTCCCTATCTGATCTTCTTGTTGCGGCAAGCGTTTCGCGGTATTTCGCGCGACGTCGTGGAGGCCGCCAAACTGGATGGGGCCAATCACCTGATTATCTGGTGGCGGATCATCATGCCGCTCTCCAAGCCGGCGCTGGCGGCGGTTGCCATCTTCTCCTTTATGTTCCACTGGAACGATCTGATGGGTCCATTGATCTACCTCAATACAAACGAGTCCTATCCCATCAGTCTGGGCCTGTCCCAGTATACGGCGGCCTACGGTTCCACCGCGTGGAACATCTTGATGGCGGCCGCGCTGGTAGCGGTAATCCCTTGCGTGCTGGTCTTCTTCTTCTCGCAGCGCTACATCATTCAAGGAATCGTCGTTGCCCGGCCCTCCATAGAGAAGCAGCAGTAAAAGAGAGATAAGCGGGCTTGCGAGGCAGGCAAGCCCGGACGTATCGAGTTCTGATGAAGCGAGGTACTCAATGCTTAAATGGTTAAGCAGAACACTACTACTGGGTACATTTTTATGCCTGGTTGTTCTGGTCAATACCGGGTGTAGCGTGCTGGGCGTGAATGCCAAAACCCTCTCGGGCAGAACCACGGTGACGTGGCTGGTACGCACCGATGTCAACATCAATCCCTGGGAATACAAGGCTGTCGATGAGTTTGAGGCCACGCATCCCACTATCCATATCAAGCTGGTTATGGTTCCCTCGGGGGCAAATTTCGATCAGAAATTGGTGACGATGCAGGTTGGCTGGGAACCGGCCGACGTCTTCTCAACCTGGGGCAACAATAGCTGGGCGGACGAGGTTTATCGTGGTTTTGCTGCCGACCTGAATCCCTATATTCAGGCCAGCCATTTCTCCTTCGACGGTATGAATAAGACGCTGCTGGACCAGTATAGCGTCAACGGCCATGTCTACGCCATCCCGTTTTCAACCGGTGGCAGTTACACCTTCTATAATGTAGACATGTTCAAGAAGGCAAACCTGCCGATGCCGCCGACCAGCTGGGACGATCCCAACTGGACCTGGGATACCATGCTGAAAGATGCTCAGGCCATGACGGTGAAGAATGCCTCTTTGAATAATCGCCAGTATGGCATGAGTGATGATCTGTGGCCGGAAAACGCCAACCCAATGCTATTTGGTGGTGATTATTTCCAGAAGTCTACCTATCAAAATGGCGTTGTTTCAGCGACTACCGCGACCGATCCGCTCGTCGTGAAATCGGTGCAGTGGAAACGCGACCTGATGTACAAATATCAAATTGCGCCTCTGCCTGCTGATGCCAGCTTGCTCAATGGGTTTTTGAGCGGTAAAGTGGGTATGTCTATGACCGGCGTGTGGGGATTTTGGGCGAACAAGCCGGCCACATTCCACTGGGCGGCGGCTCCCATACCACACTTCAGCAATAACACCCAGGATGTCCTGTTTACCGACCCCTGGATGATGTCTAAGGACTCCAAACATCCCAAAGAAGCCTGGACATTTATCCAGTGGCTATGCGATCCCGCCCATGGCGCTAAATCCTATATGGAGACGTCCGGTGCCGTTCCCCCCTGGTCGCAATTGCTGCCGGAATGGGCGGCGAATACCCATAAGGTTATGCCCGCATTGTCCAATGATCAGTTGATGCAGTTGGCCCAGGGCTCGTTGGACCATGGCAGGGAATCGATCAATCACCTGGCGATTAGCTATGGTCAGTTCGACAGTGTGATTACAAACGTGTTATCGCCCGTCTACAATACCGGCAAGGTCGATCCGTCTAAAGCCCTCAATGATGTGCAGCAGCAGCTGCAAGAAACCATCCAGAAAGTGGGGCCGGTCAAACCACTTTCTGCGATACACTGACCCCGGATTTTTCCAAAATCCAAAAAGTGGGGGGAGGGGTTCTCCAGGGCTGACCGCCCTGGAGAACCTCTCCCCCCACTTTCATTTGTTTTGTATATCGCTAATATCTCACATCTGTGGTGCTCACCAACTCATCAAACAAATGCGGCCGCGCAGCGGATGCCCGTGCGGGGGTGCTCACGTGCCCCGGTAAGAGAAGAGCGAGCCACTGCCAGGTGGGAAATACATATTTCTATCTATTGACGCTGAGCTGTAGAGGCATTAGTGTTGTAGCACACTTATTGTTTAAAATCTGGCCTGGTGGACGTTTATATAACAAAATATTGGTGGGATATATCTCTAGAATGAAAGGTAGATAGCTTGTCAACCCGGCCTTCTCCATATCGTGAGCGCGCGTTAAAGCATTATTCACAGCAGCAGCAAGAGGTGGTAGTACCGCGTCTGATTTCGTTGCGCCTGGCGGCCGTGTTATGGATCGCGCTGGCTGTGCTGCTGGTTGCGGTCGTGGCTTCCTGGTTCGGGCGCATTCCACTGTTCGCTACGACGTCGGGTATTGTGCTGGGCCAGAAGACGGGCCAGCAAGCCGCTGGTATGTATATTTTTATCCCGGCCAGCCAGGTGGATGCCGTACAGGTGGGCATGCCGGTGCTGGTCCATATCGGGACCAGCGGACCCGCATTTACAACGACGGTCGAGAGTGTAACGAAGAATGCTCTGGCGCCGACGGATCTGCGGCGCCAGTTTGATGCGGGCAGCAACGGCTGGAACGTGGTACAGGAGCCGTCGATTGTGGTCAAGATCAAAACGCTTCCGCAGCTGTCGTTAAAAGCACTGGCGGGTAGCGCCCTGACCGCTCAGATACAGGTTGGCACCCGACCTGTGCTGGCACTGATCCCTGGTATTGGTCAATTTGTGGGGGGTACAAAGTGAGCAATAAAGCTAATGATCTGGATGCCTCGATTCTACAATCGGGCAAACGTCGCTCAGCCTACCTGGCGGACTTACAGGCTCCAAATCAGCCGATAGCACCTGAAGTACAGGATCTGATCGATCATCGTGAGCGCACGATTTTAACGCAGGCATTGTCTCTGCAGTCGGCCATGGCGCGCGAGCAGGCACAGGACCCGACTGCGGTTCAGATGCCTTCCGAGGCGCCGGCCCCTCCGCCAACCCCCAAAGCTGAAGCTCCGGCCGTGCCGCCGAAAAAATATACACATAAACATCGCGTGCCTCCTTTGCAGCAAATGGAGGCGGTCGAATGTGGCGCGGCCTGCCTGGCGATGATCCTGAGTTACTACAAGCGCAAGACCACCGTGGCCGAGATGCGCGAATTTTGTGGCGTTGGGCGCGACGGCCTGAACGCGCTGGCACTGGTAAAGTCCGGCCGCGCCTTTGGCTTGAAGGTGCGCGCGATCTCATTGCAAGAGAACGACTTCAGTAACGTTAAACTCCCGGCCATCGTTCACTGGGAGTTTAACCATTTTCTGATCGTTGAGCGCTGGACCCCTGATGAGGTGTACCTTGTTGATCCCGCCAGTGGGCGTCGCAGCGTGACCGGAGAAGAGTTCGATCGCAGCTTTACCGGCATCGTAATCATGATGGAGCCCGGCCCCGACTTCTCAACGGAAACGGCGCCATCTCAGCGCGTGAGCCTGGGCTCATATGTGACGCGCTACCTGGGACTGGCTCCGGGCGCGATGGGACAGATCCTATTGGCTTCCCTGCTCCTGCAGGCCTTTGGACTGGTCGTGCCGATCTTTACCGAGATCGTCGTGGACCAGATTCTACCTCTGAGGCTGCGCGATGGATTGACACTGGTGAGTATCGGCCTCCTGCTGCTCATCATCTCTCAGACCGTCACCACCCTGCTGCGTGCTACGGTGCTGGCGTATCTACAGGCGCGACTGGACATGGAAATGATGCTCAATTTCTTTGATCATCTGCTCAAGCTGCCTCTACGCTTCTTTCAGCAGCGCTCCAGCGGTGACCTGATCTCGCGATTGAGTAGCAACCTGGTGATTCGCGATGCCATCGGTAACCAACTCATCTCGACGGCCCTGGATGGTGTGTTTGTCGTGGTCTACTTTTTTATCCTGCTGACCGCCTCACCCTTGATCGCCTTTATCGTGCTCCTGATAGGTACGCTGCAGGGGGTATTGCTGCTGTGGACCGCGCGCCCGGTACGCGAACTGGCGCGGCGCGAGCTGATCGCCAGTGGCAAGGCGCAGGGCTATTTCTCGGAGGTCCTCACAGGGATCGTCTCTCTGAAAGCCGCGGGCGCCGAGCAGCGAGCCCGTAGCACCTGGTCCAATTTCTTTTTTGAGCAGATGAATGTGTCCGCGCGACGCAACTATCTCTCCTCGCTCATCTCAACCGGCATGAGCTCC
Source organism: Dictyobacter halimunensis (assembly GCF_036245075.1). Taxonomy (NCBI): domain Bacteria; kingdom Bacillati; phylum Chloroflexota; class Ktedonobacteria; order Ktedonobacterales; family Dictyobacteraceae; genus Dictyobacter; species Dictyobacter halimunensis. The sequence continues at coordinate 1,660,409 of NZ_BSRI01000001.1, read as the reverse complement.
CTGTCTTCGCTGGCCCCATTTCTGCTGCTGTGGGTGGGTACCGTCCAGGTACTTAATAATCAATTGTCGGTCGGCACCATGCTGGCCCTGAATGCGCTGGCCATCGCCTTTTTGACGCCGCTGTCATCCCTGATCAATAGTGCGCAGACCCTGCAGTACATCCAGGCTCACCTTGAGCGTATCTCGGATGTGATGGATGCGACCCCTGAGCAGGACGAGATGGCGGTCAAGTTGCCGCCGCACCTGTACGGCAGTGTACGCCTGGAAGGTGTCTCATTCCAATATGATCCCAATTCGCCCCCTGTATTGAAAAATATTTATGTCAATATCGCGGCCGGTCAGAAGATCGCGCTGGTCGGTAAATCGGGATCGGGCAAGACGACCCTGGGCAAGCTGATGCTTGGTCTGTATCTGCCGACCGAGGGAGAGATTTTTTACGACAATCTTCCTCTTAGCGCGATGAATTACCAGGCAGTACGCTCACAATTCGGGGTAGTGATGCAAGAGGCCAACATCTTCAGCGGCTCGATACGGCAGAATATCGCCTTCAATGATCCCTCAATGAGTATGGAGCGTGTGATTAAAGCCGCGCAGATCGCCTCGCTGCACGATGATGTGATGCGCATGCCCATGGAATACGAGACCTTTGTCTCGGAAGGCGGAAGCGCGTTATCGGGCGGCCAGCGTCAGCGCATCGCCCTGGCGCGAGCGATCGCTACCGCACCCGCCATTTTGATGCTGGACGAGGCCACCAGCAGCCTGGATGTCGTGACCGAAGCCGCGGTTGAGCACAACCTGCGCAAATTCGCCTGCACGCAGATCATCATTGCTCATCGCTTAAGCACGATTCGCAACGCCAACCAGATCCTGGTTCTCGATCAGGGCAAGATCATCGAGCGTGGTTCACATCGCGAACTGTTACATCTGGGCGGCTTCTATGCCAGTCTGATCCAGAGCCAGCTAGAAAGCGGTGAAATCAAAAGCGATTAATATTACCTACCATTCTAGAGTTTTTTATATTATTATTATTAATGTAGGTTCATATACTTTTTGTCCTGTATACTGCCTGAAAGCGTAAAACCAATTAAGCTACCTGGCTAGCCCCTGGTTTTATCCAGCAAGCTAGAGAGGACCCAAGTGCCATGAAATATCCTTTTCGCGACTTCCCCTCGCCCCTGGGAGCAAGAAACTCTCGGCCCCTCGGCGGTCCACCTGATGAACTTGATCGCTGGCTGGTGCGTTGGCGATTTGGCATGTTTAAATCCATACATCGCCTGCGCCAGCATCGCTGGCGTGTCGTCGGTGTTTTGCTTATTCTCGCGCTGCTGGTCACGGTCTGGCTGCTCCCCATGCCCGATGAAACCGGGGCTGCACAGACTATTCACAATCGCGAGACTACATTAGTGGCAGGCTTGCAGAAAGTATGTGACCATCCACAGCAGGTCTTTCAGCACTTTGGCTATGCTCAGGCGAAGGTACCGGATAAAAGCACCCTGTCCCAACTGCCGACCCCCGCGCACCTGCAGTTGCAGAAGCAAGGCGATATGACCTATGATCCGACCACGGATATTTTATGTACCATCGGGGGATCAGGCATCTATACCCGCTTTATCCAGCAGCCGCAAAAATGGTGAACTGCATCGCTCTTGCCTGTATTTGTTACTCTTGTTAAGAGCATGGTTGGGCAACATTTTTGCTGGCTTATAATAAAGCAGGATGCTGGAAAACGGAAGGATCGATAGGGAGGAAAACGATGGCTTTAAGTTATAGCGCATTGCGTGAGCAGATGGTCGATGCGGCCCGGCTCCTCGCGCAAACGGGCGTGCTCTCGCGCAGTGGACACGGCAATATGAGTGTGCGCCTGCCCGGAAAAGATCTGATGTTGATTACCTCTATCAGTCATATCGCGCACCTGCAGCCTGAACAACTGGTGGTGGTAAACTTTGACGGCGAGGTTATTGAGGGCGCGCTCGATCCAACGACGCGCGAGATTATCGGCATGCACGCCTGTGTTTACCGTGAACGCCAGCACGTACAGGCTGTTATCCATACGCATTCGCCGCGTGTGACCAGCTTTGCCCTGGCCAACCAGCCGCTGCCCTGCGTGTATGAGGCGATGCTTCGCTTTGGCATCGTTGAGGATATTCCGGTTGCTGACTGGGCGCCTCGCGGCTCTGAAGCATCGGTCAATAATATTGTGAAGCAGCTACGCGCCCATCCCCTGGTGCCAGCGGTCTTGCTGGGTAATCATGGTCTGCTCTCATTTAGCCAGGATATCCAGGCCGCGGCGCAGCTGATTGTGATTATGGAGGAAGCGGCCGAGATGACGTTGGATGCACGTTCAATCGGTGGCGAAAAGCCTTTCCCGGCCGATGCGCTAGAGCGAGAGCGCCAGCATATGCAGCGTTATGGTTCGCTTTCCTGACACAGGTTAATAATGGGTGCCGAGTGCGAGCAGGCGTTCGATATTGCCACTGAGCACGGCCGCCTTGTGCTCTTCACTGAGATTGAGATTGGCCAGGAGTTCATCGATGCGCCGGCGGCTCGTGATGGGCATAATTGGCCAATCGCTCCCGATGAGCAGGTGCTCTGGTCCCAGCACATCCAGGGCGAAGCGCAGCGTTGGCAGATCAAAACCCATCGTGTCAATATACAGATTTTTGCGTGCGTTGGCGGGTGGCGCGCCCTTCCAGCCATCGTCCCGGGTATATTCCTGTTCGGCTATGCCCGCGAAGATCAGGGCTGCTACGCCGATCATTGGCAGCACAACTTTCAGACCGGCATATTTGTCCAGGATACCACCGCGCAGCAGTGTCAGCATACTGGCGGTATGTTCCGTTCCTCGTGCCAGTAGCGTACCGGTGTGTCCCATACGTGCCAGCCGTTCCGTCAGGCCTGCCGGGCTAACGGGATGGATAAAGACAGTGATGCCCAGTTCTGATGCCGTCTCAAATACTGGACGGACCTGTGGCGCATCCAGGTAATGGCCGCCCTGCGAGCAATCAATGCAGATACCAGATAGATGAAGCTCTTTGATCGCGCGCACCACCTCACGGGCGGCCGCCTTACCCTGGAAGGCATCGATGGTAGCCAGGCCGAACAGGCGCTGCGGATAGCGCGCCACCAATGCAGCGATCTGATCATTGATGCGCTCGATCAAGATCATAGGGAGCTGCTCGACGGGCGAGACGATCGTACTGGCCGGTGCGCTGACCACTTTCGCATCGATGCCAGCCACATCCATCGCCGCCAGTTGCGCATTAATATCTGTCAGAAGAGGCCAGGCGCGCGCGATGCGACTCGCTCCCTGGGGCGAGGGCAACGGTAGCCAGCCTTCATCATAATAATGACTATGAAAGTCAATCAGGCGAGGTGGGTCCTGTGAATGCATAAGAACATCCTTATTTCTGATAGTCAGTAATAAAATATTCTTCTGTTATAGCATGCTTTCCTCTGCATTTCAATAGATATTTTTGCGCATAGGTATGTGATTACAAAAAGCGAGCGAGAAAGCCCCGTCCATTCATGGCGGGGATGAATCGCCGTTCCTTCTTTGGGGCTTGGGATGGGACAGATATTTAGGGTCGCGCCACATCAGATAGGCATCGATCGCTCGCCGTGCCATCTCGGATGCGCTCGTATTCTCTTCTTGGGCGATCTGCTCTAGCTTCTCTTTCTGATAGGTGGGCAGATACAAGTTGGTTCGAACCATCTTCTCCATCGCATACTTCCTTCTTGACATACATCATAATTACGATGTATAATTATAACAGAACACGCTTGTCAAGGCAAGGAGGTACCCATGCTCACCTACGAATACAAACTCTCTGGCTCCAAAGCCCAATATGCAGCCATTGATGAAGCCATCCGGGTTTGCCAATTCATTCGCAACAAATGTCTGCGCCTCTGGATGGATCAACGTGGGGTGGGCAACAATGACCTGCAGAAATATTGTGCCGTCCTGGCCCACGACTATCCCTTTGCCAATCGGCTCAACTCCACCGCTCGTCAAGTGGCCGCCGATCGCGCCTGGTCGGCGATTTCCCGCTTCTACGCCAACTGCAAAGCGCATCAACCAGGCAAGAAAGGCTATCCCCGCTTTCAACATGATAGCCGTTCGGTGGAATACAAGACATCAGGTTGGAAACTGGCGCCGGATGGACGCCATATCACGTTTACGGATGGCTGTGGCATCGGTCGGCTCCGTCTGGTAGGCACCCGGAACATTGAAACCTTCCCCATCAAGCAGATCAAGCGGGTGCGTCTCATTCGGCGCGCAGACGGCTACTTTTGCCAGTTTGCCATTCAAGCGGAAAGGGTGGTTGAACACGCCCCGACTGGAGCCATCACGGGTATTGATGTCGGGCTCAATGCCTACTACACGGACTCCAACGGCAATACCGTTGAGAATCCTCGCTATTATCGCAAAGCGGAAAAGCGCTTGAAACACCTCCAGCGACGACTCTCCCGGAAGAACAAAGGGTCAAAGAACCGGATGAAGGCCAGAAAAGCCGTCGCCAAAGCCCACCTGAAAGTCCAGAGGCAGCGCGAAGATTTTGCCCGCAAACAGGCAAACGCGTTAGTGACATCTCACGATCTCATTGCTTACGAGGACTTAAAGATTCCCAACATGGTACGCAATAGGCACCTTGCCAAGTCGATCAATGATGCGGCCTGGGGTCGATTCCTGGCCTGGGTGAACACCTACGGAGCCATCCATGCCATTGCTGTGATCAAGGTGGTTCCCAAGTTCACCAGCCAGGACTGTTCAGGATGTGGCACACGGGTCAAGAAATCCCTGAGCGTGCGTACCCACGTCTGCCCCAGTTGTAGCCTGATTCTGGACCGTGACCACAACGCGGCGCGTAACATTGTAGACAAGGCACTCAGTACCGTAGGGCATACGGGAACTGATGTACCTGTGAGTGCATGAAACGCTTCTGGACATCGGACCTCTCCTCAGCAGGAGCAATTCTGTTGAGCACGTCCGATGGCTGAAAGAAGAATCCCCCGGATTATGCAGTTTGAAAATTAAAGGTGGACTTTGGGAAACAGGAGAGATTCTGGCGTTGGAAGCCGCAACGATACCAAGAGGAGAACCCCTGTTTCCCGAAGAATCTCTTGTGAACCTTCTCGCATATTCTCAAGCCATTGATCAACCCACTCCCTCCATGGTTTCGTTTTCTCAAAATACTCATGCATATGTGTTCTCTCCCGATTCAACTTTAACCATATCTTCTCAATGGGATTGAGCCATGGTGCATAGGTGGGTAAATACAACAAGCGGATCTTGCTGTGGCGCGCATCTAAAGAGGCCTGGACCTCTTTATTCACGTGCACAGACCAATTGTCTAGGGCGATGAAGAGTTCTTCGACATCAGGATACTGCTCTTCTACCTGCACCAGAAACAGGAGAAAGGTTTTCACGTCGGCGCGGTAACAGCGTTTGCTGATCAGCGCTCCCGTGTGTGCATCAAAGGCTCCCATCAGACGAAACATCGAGTTGAAGCCCGCATACTGCTGCGCTGGCTGAGCCGTTTGTCCTCGTCCGCTGTAACTGCGTGCTATCGTCGCATTGCGAGCCACTTGATGCTCATCAAGATAGACAAAAGCGAACCGATGTGGCTCTCGTTGCACCTGCAAGCGCGCTTGCCGAATCCTTGCCACTTTCTCATTGTAAAGCAGATCAGGAGAATGCACCGTCTGCCTTCCTCGTTTATAACTAATTGCCAAGCGCTTGAGCAACCGACTGATGCCTGAGAGACTACTTTGCTTCAACCAACTGATCGTCGCCTTGATCGTTGCCAGGGTCCAGCGACTTTGCTCATGCTCGTAGAGTCGAGGGTTGCGTGCCAGCACGCCTTGCATGTCGGCGGTTGCCAGATCGATATTCTTGTGGTGCACAGGGGAAAAAAGAAGGCTTGCGGCCTCGTCCATCGCGCACCAAGAGGCCTTCTAAGCCCTCGTGTTGATAGCGAGTAATCCATTGACTCACATAGTCTTCTGAGACAGACTTGTTGAGTCCGTGAGCGGCCACCTCTCTGATCGTCATGCCACTGCCGACTTTGAGGATTGCGGCTGTTTTGGTGCGCATGTAGGGCAAGCGATGGTGATCGCGGCAATCGCGCAATTCTTGCTTCTGTTCTTCACTGAGAACCACTGTTCGTCTTCGCATACCTCTGCCTTTCCTTCCCGTTTTCACCTCTCTTTTCTCAGCCTATCATACTCCACCTTTAATTTTCAAACTGCATTATCCGGGTGGAGTGTCAAGAAGGCATATAATAGGAAGACCTGATAGTTAATGAGATAGATATCGTCATTTGATGGACATCCTGTTAGCGGTTGGCATTCTTCGGACCTGGTTTTGCTTTTTTGTTTGAAAGAAGAACGCATATGCAAAACGTAGAAAGTATCCCTCAACTTCGAGGTCGCAAACCATTTAGCTGGCGAGGGATTTTATTAGAGAGCGTGTTTGGCTTTGGCGCAACATTAGGGGTGACCGCGCTGATTGCCACCTTCCAGCTTTATCCGCGCATCCCAAATATCTCCATTATCTATCTGCTGGTGATACTGGCGCTGGCCAGTATCTTTGGACGCTATGCTTCTCTGCTGGCCTCGTTTGTGGCTTTCTTTTCGTTTGACTTCTTTCTGGTCCCGCCGCTCTACCTCTTGACGATCAATCGTTGGGAAGAATGGGTTGCCCTGTTCGTATTTTTGATCACCGCCATTTTGACGAGCCAGCTGACGATTGTGCTACGCCAGCGCTCGGCCCTGGCTCGGCAGCGTGAGAGCGAGGCGCGTATCCTCTATGAGCTGATTCGCTTGAGCAATTCCCATGAGTCGTTAGAGGACCAGTTAGAACTTGTGGCGCTGGCTGTGCTCAAGGTATTTGCCGCCTGGGGCGTCAGCCATTGTGCCCTGCTGTTGCCTGACGAGCAAGGTGCATTAAAGCAACTGATGACTTCTGGTCCAGGCGGTTTTGCATTAGATTATGACGAGCGCCTGCTGGCGGTCACGGCGATGCTGGAGGGTCGTCTGATGGAGAAGCGTTCAACCTCGCAGCCATATAAGCAGGATGCCACACTCAATATCCGCTATTATAAGTCTGTGCCACCGATTACAACTCTGCGCTTGATCCCTTTGAAGGCCGACGACCAGTCGTTTGGCGTCCTCTGCCTGAGGATCATCAACCCTGTACCCTGGTTTGCTACGCTGGAGCGCATGGAAGAGAATCTGGCTCGTACGGGGTCACAGGTTTCTTTCTTCTGGACCTTCTGCGAGCAGGCGGCGTCGCTGCTTGAGCGTGTGCATCTGCGCTCAATGGTGCAACATCGTCCCTGATGTAATCCGCAAGCTCTCTGTTGTTATTGCCGCTTGCATGCCAGATGTCAGCGTTTTCTGCGGCGTGGTTGTGAAGCGACCATGTCCGGCAACGCCAGGGTCTCTGCTGGCCAGTGTTCCTTGATGAACTGGATAACCGCTGGCATAAAGACCTCTGGGCTTTCCAGCCAGGGATAGTGTCCTACGCTTGGTATGGTTAGCAGACGGCTGCTGGGCACGGTTTGAGCCCACTCCGTGGAAGAGGATAGCGGTACGAGATCTTCCGAGCCATGAATGATCAGCGTCGGAACCCTGAGATTGGCAAGCTGGGCGCGCCAGTCCCAATCGCCGATTGAACGGGCAAAGATGTCAAAGAAGGTCGAGATGGCATCTGGCCATTCATTGGGGGAGATCCAGGGATCGCTCTTCATGCTGGCGAGGGCGGCCGGTCGGCCCATCTGGCGCGGCAGGCGCGTCGCCTTGATATATTCACGGTTATAGGTGCCGGGATCTGTTTTGTCAATGCCTTGCCTGAGCATCTCCTCCAGCCGTTTGATCGCCCTGGGGTCCAGGCGCCTATCTGGATCGAGCATGCGCGGATCCTCATATGGGCCACTGCGCAGAGCCATGGGGGCCACCACGATCAGGCTTTTGACGTACCTGGGATGCTGCAGACTATATAAGGCCGTGGTGCTGGCCAGGTAGGACCAGCCGAGCAGGGCGCAGTGCTCTACATTGAAGTGCTGGCGTATCGCCTCCAGGTCGTTGATGTCCTGCTGCATTCCAATTTTATCGGCCGTGCTGATCGCGTTTGATCTGCCGCGACCGCGCTGATCATAGAAGATCAGGGTATACTCCTGAGCCAGCGCCACCAGGTCGTCCGCCAGCCAGCTGGCGGCCGGAATGATTACTGTCTGCGGTTTATTTCCGACTACTTTATAATACAGGCGCACATCTTTATCGATCTGGAGATATCCCTCGGGCGTGCGCGTGGCGATGGACGGTAGCGGCAAGGTATCTATGCTGGTGATGTGTTGTGTTGGCTGCCGCTGTTTCCGGTCTGGACCTTTTAAGAGGCCGGCTTTGCGATTGGACGTTGTAGCTGGGCTGTCTGGACTGGAAGGCTTTTTTTCTGATCGAGGTAGCTTGCCTGAGCGCTTCCGGGTCTGAGTGTCGTCGGCCCTATTCTGATAGTAGTGCGCGGGCAGATCGCGGGCGCGTAGCTTCTGCTTATTGATAACGCAGCCTATCACCTGGCAACCCGGCCACGCTAACTGCTGGTATACGCGCTGAATGTCTTTCTTGCGGGCCCGCGTGATATCAACCACCACCAGGATCGCGTCGACTTTCGCCGACAGAATGGCTGTGTCCGATAGGCCCAGCAGGGGTGGTGTATCAAAGATGATTACATCAAAATCGCTCTCGTCGAGCATCGCCATAAAGTGATCCATGGCTTGCGAATCCAGGAGTTCTGGCGGATCGGATGGCAGGGGACCACCCGGCATCACCAGCAAGTTAGGAATGTTGCCGGAGTGCAGATAGTCCTTGAGCATGCTATGTTTGCCCTTGCTTAACTCTTCTAAAATGGTGGTAGGTGAGCCGGGGATGGCTTGCTGTGCCGACTCACAATGCGTGATGGCGCAACTGAAGCCGCTTTGATCGGGTGGCAGATGGAATTTTTGCGCTAGCGTCGGACGGTGCAGATCGGCATCGATCAGGAGCGTCTTTTGATTGGCTCGCGCCATAAAGATGGCCAGGTTGGCCGCGATCGTACTCTTCCCTTCCTGTGGGGTAGCGCTGACAACCATCACCGTGCGGATAGGCTTGTGTGCTTGAAGGAGGCCAAGGCTGGCGCGCAAGAGGCGATAGGCCTCGCTATTGGGACTCTGATCGAGAGGCCTCAGCAGTTCCTCCAGCCTGCGCCCTTTTCTCTTGCGAGCGGCGCGTTCCCGCCAGATGGTCGTGAGCAGCGGCCAGTCGACCAGCCGCATCAGGTCCTCTTCTTCGTATATGTGAGGATCGCGGAGCTCCAGAAAAAAGGGAAGCAGCAGCCCGATCAGGAATCCCCCGCCCACACCCAGAGTTGTATTCACGCACACATCCGGCTGAACCAGCCAATTGCTGGCTACAAATGCTCCCATTCCCATGATGAGAACGCACAGGGCGATCAATTTCCAGCGTCTCCCTGCGGCATGCATATACTGCTGAATGGTCATAAAATGAGCCTTTCCATATATCCTACATTTTTCGGATGTGTTCGGTGTGGGAATTATGGGTGAACGGTAACGGTGTTTCGGTATGGTGGAGTTCGGCGTTCCCCGATAGCTCTACGTAGATTTGATTGAGCATGGCCGCCGCACTGGCCCAGCTATGATGGGTGATGACGAATTTGCGTCCCTGTTCCCCAATGGCTCGGGCCAGTAAGGGATAGCTGAGCAATGTCAGCACCGCTTCAGCATAGGATTGGGGACCCTCGGCCACGAGTAGTTGCTGACCATTGAGCGTCCCCAGTGATCGGCTACAGCGAGGTGTCGTCACAACCGGGGTCTCCATTGCCAGGGCCTCAAGCACATTAAACTGGTGGCCACCAGGGACCAGCAGCGGATCCAGGGCAACCGCCGCCTGATCCAGGTATGGGCGCACATCTGGCACATATCCGGTCACCGTAATGCGCGCATCCTCCGCCAGTGCCTTCACCGCTAGAGGAGGATGGGAGCCCACGATTGTCAACGTCGTCTCTGGCTTCTGTTGCCAGATCAACGGCAGAATATGTGCGCAGAAATGCAGGATCGCCTCGGCATTGGCGCATGTATCCAGGTGAGAGCAGAAGACCAGCGTACTGGAATGCTCGGGCCGCGATCGCCGGGGCTTGAAATACTCGGTATCCACGCAATTGCGAACGACCTTGACGTTATGCAGCCGCCCCATTAGCAAGCCCAGGCGGTCTCGCTCGGATGCATCGACGGTTACAATCTGCTCAAACTGTCCCAATGCGGACTGTTCAAAGTGGAGCATCCTCTGTAGCGCGTTCTGGGCGAACCACCCTGGATGTGGACGATGCCGCGTATCCAACGTTTGCTGCAACCGCCAGGATGCGCAATTGATCGCGTCATAGACAATAGGCACCTGCACCTCATCGCGCAGGCTATTAAGAGCAGGGACCAGCTCGGCGCCCTGGGCCTGAATAAGCTCGATCCGCTGGCGCTGGATCACCTCTTTCAGGCATTGGACCAGCAGAGGAGAGCGGTAGGAAGCGATATGTAAAGGGACGCGGCTCGCGAATGCCCGCAGACGATTGCTGTACATGCGCCACTGCGAATGTGGCACTAGATCGATAGAAACACAATAGGGCTCAATCTCTTTTAATAACGTCAACTCATCTTGATGCATGAGTAACGCCACCAGGGCTATGTCATGCTCCCGCGAGAGCTCTTTGAGCAAATGAAATGAGCGTGCCTGAATGCGCGAAGGCACCTGTGGAGTAATGAATAAGATGCGCATAATAATCAGTCCTTAGCTACACCAGAAGATGGCTTATTTATTTTGTTTACTTATGATTATTGTACAGGGCAGCATAAAAGTTATGATTAGTTATTTATCAACCTTCTGACAGTATTATGTGGATGGCTCTCGTTCTGTCTGTAGCTGTTTTTGGGGATCCGGTAAAGGCTTAGGGAGCGCGGGATGCGTACCCGCGATCTCCCACCTGGGTAAGGCGAGCACGATTCCCAGCAGCAACCAGTGATACGAGGCGAGGACCTGGTCCGCGGTGCCATGTATCTCTCCCAGCGAGGGGAGAAATGTGTTCCCACTAAAACTAAGGATGAGCAGGGCTATATAATAGCCCAGATAGGATAGAGCGATGGCCTTGCCCGCGGCGCTTACCGCCCTCATGAAGCGCTGCAGACTGATGTAGCCGATCGCGATAATCATCCACAGCAGGCAGAGAACGCCCTGCAGGCCCATCTCGGCCAGCAGTTCTAAAAACTGATTATGTGCCCCTCCCCGGGCATCCATCCCATAGAGGCGGGCCGCAAACTGATAGTTGCCCGCGCCGACGCCCAGCCATGGATGGCGCTGCCAGATGTTCAATGCCTCCCACCACCTGGACTGATCATCAGCGGTATTGCTCTGATTTGGGATGAGCATATGAAGGATGATCGGTAATAGGAATGGCAGAAGAAGGGCCACGATCAGGGGGAGTACGCCAATATTCTTGTGACGCAGGCCGAGCATGATCATAGCCGAGACACAGAGCGTTATCCAGGCGGTGCGCTCAAGCGAGAGCGCGGTCGCCAGGATCAGTATCAGGGTCGCCAGCCACCAATAGCAGGCCGCTACACGCCGGCGGGCATAGAGTGCCTGTCCGAATGCGATACACACAAAGAAGATAAGTTGTGTGCCAGATATGCCTGTCACCCGGCTGAATAGGGATAGCTGCCGCACGGTCGGTATCATAAGGTGCACATAATGTTCGGAGGGCGCGGTCCAGACTACGATTAGCGCGTAGAACAGGCCCAGTGCCGTACAGGCCGTGACGATCCGCCGCACATCGTGCACGTGCTGGACAAACTGTGGCAGCACGATCAGTGCCATCGGTAGTCCCAGGAGCAGCAGCATCTCGGCAATGTTGTGAAGCGTCCATGCGTTGTCCAGATGGTGCAATGTATCGGCTGTGTACAGTGCGGGATTAAGCCTGGCATAGATAATCGAGACCAACCCCTGTAAGATTAAAAGCATCAGAGGCAGCAAGATATGCGGTGGAAGGGAGGGCGGACCGGTCCTGGTTCTGGCCCTGAGGCCGCGCAGCAGGCCAATCGCTACCACCACCATAAACAGTATATTGCCCACCAACAGACGGAAAGGAAGCCCGGCTGTTGTCAGTGGACACGTAATGCTGGGGGCCGCGATCAATAGATATAGCGGAACCAGCCAGCGATGGAGCTGTCCGTTCTTATATATTCTCATTTTCTTATAGCTTGTATATCCTTCAGGCATAGCATGCCGCACCCGGACACATCTATACTTGTATGATAGCCAGTACGCCAAAGTGAACGAACATCATCTTTTTTCGAAACCTGAGTTATGGTAGTTGCGTATTAATGGGGTAGAAGACGCGGTGACCATAAAGCTTGAAGTACTGTATCACCCTACTGGTGCTAGATCCTATTTTCATTTATAATGAAGCAAGAAAAATTTAATATGCTCCATCATCTCATTTGAATAAATGAATGTTCAATATATATGAGATGCCGCGCTGCTTATAGTAAGGAGTATTTTATGCAGCCTTATCAGCGTCCTCCTGAAGGAGGAAGACTCTCATTTCTCTATGGCCTCATCTTTGGTCTGGGTATGTTTCTGGTGGGCGTCATTTTTTACTGCATCAACACCTTTTTACTCTCTTCTAGTCTGGTTCTCCCGCTCTTTACTGGTGGTCTGGCCGGGTTGATCGACCTGGGCCTCTACTTTTTAGTGGGTACGCTGGTAGCTCGCAAGACTGGTAGGGTGGGGACCGCCACGATCGCGGGTATCTGGACCGCTGTGTTTGATGGTGTGCCTTATGCGATCTTTGCTACGATCATGTTTTTCACCGTTACATTGAATCGCCTCTCTGCTTCTCAGCCAGCGAGTAGCAGTTTTTCGCCGGACGCCACACGCTCGATCCAGACAGCGGGTGGTATTTTGGGCGTGGTAATATCATTGTTGCTGACGATTGGTGTTGGCGCGGGCATGGGCGCATTAGGTGGTCTGCTGGGACGCAGCCTGGCCAGGAAGTCTGGCAATCCCTACCTGGCTGGCCCACCTCCATATGGGCAACCTCCCTATCCTGGTCAGCCTTTTTATGGCCAGCCCCCCTATCCTGGCCAGCCGTTCTATGGGCAGCCACATCCTGATCAGCCTCCATATGGACAACCCTACCCTGGACAACCCTATCCAGCGCAGCCCCCCTCAGAGTCCTTCATATCCCGGTCAGTCTGCGTATGGTCAACCAAACCCGGGTCAGTCCAATCCTAATCAGCCTGTCGCCGGGCCATCACAGCCCGAACAATCGGCGTATGGTTCATCGCAGCTAGAGCCAACGCAGCGGGCCGGCTCTTCTTATAGATCTCCGCAGCCGGGACAACCTGCCTATAGACCATCGGTGCCAGAACGACCCGCAGAAGCGCAAAGAGAGCAGGTACCTGCTGAGGATAAAACGGTCTATGCTTCTGGTCCCCAGGCGGGGACGGCGCCATCCGCCGCGAATAACTATCCCAATGCGGATGCTGATAAGCCGTCGGATGAGCAACTTCCCTACCGTCCAAATTAATCTGTTGAAATTTATAAATTGACCTTGCTCTTATGACCCTCGTCTGTGGCATGTACGAGCTTTCGCACCTCCGGTGCTCAAAAGTCATTACTCTGTTGGTGCAACAGGTGCGAATGCGCGCCTGTTGCACCAACAGAGTAATAGAGTGTGGGAACGCCTGCGTTTCCCAGACCCAGGGGCATGCTGGGAATCAGTTACATTCTTATCGAGCTGTGTTGTAGGTGGCCTCTGTGGAGGCAATTGAGAAGACGTGTTTGAAGTCACGCTTCATACTGATGATATTCCAGCCGTGCAAGGTGGCTGCCTGCAGCGCCTTTTCGGCTCCATGATCATAGGCGAACTCTCGCTCTTCGTCATCGTGATGTATCAGCAGTGGCAGGTGTGGACGCGCCTGGTGTTCAGTATACAGGAGCATATCCAGATCGCCATTTGAATTGCCGACCGATAGGATCGGCGGCTGACCGATATGCACGTGTATATTGACAACCTTACCGGGACCTTCATTCAGCGGTTCAACCATGCTTTTCTGCCTGATGAGCAGTGGCCGATCATGCTGCGTTTCCAATTTTACCATCACCGAACTGCCGATCACATGACTGCTGGGAACCCCGTACATCTTCTCCGCGATCTGACGCACAAAATCTGTCTCACCCCCCGTCACCACGTAGATCTGAAACTCGTGCTGTCGTAGATATGTCATCAGCTCGACCATAGGCGCATAGGCCATCTCGGTAAAGGGACGCTGATAATGTGGGTGTAACGATTCCTGGAAGAATGAGCGCACCTTCTGCACATACTCATCCTGTGGCAGGTCGGAGACGGCCTGCAGGATCAAGGTATCTATTTCCTCAATGCTCAATGCCTGAAAATAGGCCCGATCATCCTCTACAAAAGCTTTAAACGGCTGTACATCGCGCAGCTCTGGATGGAGTGCGGCCTGCTCATGGAAGTATTTGATAATAAAGATTTCCTGCACATACGATGGTTTCTCGCACCACAGCGTACCATCGTTGTCAAAGGCGGCAATCCTCTCATCCGGGGGAACGTAATCGGGACTATCCTGGGAGCTGACCCTGCGCACAAAATTACGGATAGCCTGTTTTGTTGGCCCATCATGCCAGGATGCCAGGGCATCCTTCTGCTCCGCCGTATCTATATCATAAAAACGATTTGTCATGTATAACTCCTGTAATACATATATAATGTATATAGCATTTTTATCGTATCACGCTTATCTCATCGTCACTCTTCAAGCCCAACTCTCTCCATAGTGTACCCCCGATCAGGTTATTCTGAAAAGAGAGGGGTGTCAGTTTGTATATTGTTGGCGAATGATACGGATGGTGCGCATTGCGCACCATCCGTATCATTCGCCAACAATATACAAACTTGCTAACTTTGAAGAGGATTGTCTATACTATTCTATGTAGTGATGTACGTTGTTGTTCCATATAATGAGAAAATATATGTCAAATATTAATATGATTCCTCTGCCATGGCGCAACTATATCTTGCAGCTGCCGATGCTGGCGGAAACGGTACGGTGGGAATTGCTCCGCAAGTGGGGGCTTTCCGAGGTGTGGCGCATTACGATGCGCAATGGAGCGACGTGGATCGCCAAGAAGAGTAGCGGCTCAATGGCTGTGGAGCTTCCTATTTATCAGGAGGTTCTATCACCACTGCATGCACCACGGCCACAACTCCATTCCTACTGGTTGGGCGCATCCGAGCATCTGTTTATCTTAGAGGATGTTGGTTTTGACACACTTGAGCGGCAGCCTCAGACGGAACATTTCCTGGAATCCGCCCGAGTGCTGGCACGTCTGCGTTGTGCCGCGCTGGTGCAGTTGCAGCACGAGAATGTTAGCAGCTTCGAACAGTATCGCATCTCCGCTGATTACTATCTGCAGGCCCTTGATTATCTGCTCCAGTGCGGTGAGCTGGAGACGGAGAAGAAGGCGGTGCTGCAGGCTGTGAAGTGCTGGTTGCCGGACCAGTTGCACGACCTCTACCGCCAGCTTCCCCTGACCCTCTGCCATAACGACTACCATGTCAAAAACCTGGTTATCAGCGACGATACCGTCGTCCCGGTTGACTGGGCTATGGCCTACCTCAGTCCTTACCTGGGCGATCTCTATAGCCTGGTGCACGCAGGCGCTTTTCGCAAGGTGGAGACGCAGCTTATGCTGCAGGCTTATGAGGCCGAGGTCAGACACTGGGCAGCGACGTATCCTGATGTAGAGCCTATGCTGAGCCGGTCGCTTGAGTGGCAGATCGCCCTTGGCGCCGTCTGTATCCTGATTACCAGCATCCGCTGGACGCTGACCGAAGCTATGTACGAACTGCCCGAGACAAAAAAATGGATCCCCGCTATGATCCGCAATATCGACCAGTATGCACAGAAGATATCCTGAAAAGCCAGAAGAGGACGAGGTTGCAGCCTGCGATCTCGTCCTCTTTTTGTTATCTGCGAACGTGCCCTCATCCACCACATATAAAAAAACCAGCATATGTATTTGATGGAAGTGCTTAAAACAGGATACACTGTAGACGCTTATGATTTTATGGAGAAGGCAGGCAGAGATACTATGCAGGATAGTTTGCGCGAACTCCAGACGCTGCTCAATACAGAGATACCAATCACCCGGCATTTTAATCTGAAGGTGGGTGCCTACGATGAACGCGTGCTGCGCCTGGACGCACCCCTGGCTGAGAATGTCAACCATGCTGGCACCGCCTTTGGTGGTAGCCTGAGCGCGCTGTTAACCCTGGCTGGATGGAGCATGCTCTGGTTTATGCTGCAGGAGTACGGACTGCAGGGAGAAATCATCATTCAAGACAGCACGTGCCGCTACCTGGCCCCGGTAACAAAGGACTTCTCGGCGTATTGCTATCGTCCCACAAATGAGCAGTTGGGGCGCTTTGAGAATATGCTGCGTGCCCATAGGAAAGGGCGCCTGGAATTAATGGCTGATATCCGCGAAGGCGATATCCAGTCTGTTTCCTTTGTTGGCCGTTACGTGGTGCGATTATCCTGAGCTCACACAGAGTCTGGAACTTTTTCATAGGGCGAGAAAGAATGTAGTAGTGGGTCCAGTCCTATGAAAAAGTTCCACATACAATTAACTATAGTACCCCTTATTTTTTGCATATGAAGAACATCGTTTTTACAAATGTTTTCCTCCCCATTTTTTAATACTATTTTCATACCATAATGAAGTTTTATTTATCATGATATATACTGCCTGCTGTACAGTATTTGATATGCCAGGGGGATTGTTCGTCTTTGTAATGATCATCTTTTCACGGGATGGGAATATTGCCCGGCATGGACGGCAGGCGGTTGGAAATAGCTTCGGACTCTCGTTTTTATAGATGCCGGATACCGACTATGCCTCTCAGTGAGGAAAGAAGCGGAGATGGAAGCGGTGAAAGCATGGTCATTTTTAAAGTTAATATTCATTCATTTTTAGATAGATATAGGACTTTCGGGTGGCGAACTCAGGAGCACGTGCGATGAATACGAAGATCACCTATCACCAGCAGGTCAGTTATTGTGGAAAACCACGTTGTAAGCGGTGCCGGGAAGGGGTCGGACATGGTCCCTATTGGTATGCTTATCAGACGGTAGAGGGGCGTACGACTCGCACCTATATTGGAAAACATTTGCCGCCCGAGGCGGAAGCGACGATGCTTGGCAATCAGCAGCCAGCGACCGCGCAGACGAACGAGAAGGACCAGGCTGTTATCCGTATTTATACCCTGGGACAGTTCCGTCTGGAGCGGCGCGATCCGCGTGATCATCAGGACTGGCAGACGGTGAAGGACGCTTCATGGCAACATCAGCGGGTGCGTGCCCTGTTGGGCTGCCTGGTCAGTGTGACGGGACGCAAGCTGGGGCGTGAACAGATTACCGAGGCGCTCTGGCCCGATCTGGATATAGAGACCGCCGGTAGTCGCCTGGACCGTGCCGTCTATAGCCTGCGCCAGGTGTTTGAGCCGGGCCGCAATCGTCCCGCAACCTCGCCGCTCCTGTTGACCGAGCGTGAAGTTCTGACGCTGGCGGATTCCTCGCAGATCTGGGTGGATGCCGATGTCTTTGAGCAACTGCTGACGCGGGCCCATGAAATGAAAGATGATGAGGATCTTGGCACCAAAGAGAAGCTGCTCAAGGAGGCTGCCAGCCTGTACGGTGGTGAGTTCCTGTCCGAAGATCGGCGCAACGAATGGACGCGTGCGCGCCGTGAGTCGTTGCAGCGTAGCTGGATTGGTCTGTTGCTCGAACTGGCGGACCTGATGATTGCCCGCGATGCCCTGGTGCACGCGATCGAGCCATTGGATAAATTGATCGCGGTAGATCCCACCAATGAGGCGGGCGTGCAGCGACTGATGATCGTGTTGGAGAAGCTAGGACGCCGTGGTGAGGCCTTGCGCGCGTATAAGAAGCTTGATAAGGTGCTGCAGCAGGAATATAATATCGCGCCCCTGCCAGAGACGCGCAAGCTCTATGATGATCTGAGGCGTGACCGCAACAAGGCCCGGGCTAGCGAGGCCGCCGCCGAACAGGCGACACGCGACGCCAACAGCAATCCTGGCGCGGTGACCGAGTCACCTTCGGTACAGATCGGTCGTAGCCATCAGAGTCCGCTGGTGGGCCGCCAGCAGGAATTAGAGCAGCTGCATGAGCTGCTGACAACGACCGAGCAGGCGGCCCGGTTCCAACGCCGCTCTACCGTAGCCACCCTCGACCCCAATCGCCGTCCACAGTGTGTGCTCTTGATGGGTGATGTCGGTATCGGCAAGACGCGATTGGCCGAAGAGCTGGGCCGCGAAGCCAAGAAGCGCGGCTGGGCCGTGGCCTGGAGCCGCGTCTATGCCCAGGAAGGCACCATCCCCTATCGTCTCTGGACCGAAGTGCTGCGCAAAGCCATGGACCAGGGCGTCTGGCAGCGCCAGGAGGTCAAGCGACGCCCGCTGGTCTTCCAGCCACTGGGTACCCTGCTGCCCGAAATTCACGACCTCCTCGCGACGGTCAACTTCCCCTCCTCGCTCTCACCCGAGCAAGAGCAACTGCGCCTCTGGGAGGCGGCCCGCGAACTTCTCACCCTGATCAGCGAGAGCACCCCGCTCCTGATCACCCTGGACGACCTGCAGTGGGCAGACAGCAGCAGCTGCGAACTACTGGCCTACCTGGCACGCCGCACCTATGGCTATCCTATCACCATCGTCGGCACCTGCCGCGAAAACGAGCTCGACCCCAATAGCCCCCTGCGCTCGCTGCTCACCGACCTGCGCCGCGAGAACGCCGTCGAAACCATCTCCCTGGACCTGCTGAGTAAAGAGCAGATCAACGCGCTGGTCTCCCAGGTCTCGCATGCCCCGGAAACCATGATCGAAGAGATCACGAAGCGCGCGGGCGGTAACCCTTTCTTCGCAGAGGAACTGGCCCGTAGCGTTGTCGACGCCCCCGCGTCCGATATATCTACGAACCGAGGCAGCAATGACAACCTGCCCGACACCATCAACGCCGTACTCGCCCTGCGCCTGACGCGCCTGAGCGAAAAATGTCAGCAACTGCTCGGTAAAGCCGCCGTCATCGGCGGCTCCTTCGAATTTCAGGCCATCAGTGAAATGGAATCGCAGCTCCCCAACCACGAAGACGTCGTCCTCGACCTCCTCGAAGAAGCCCTACGCTCCGGCATGCTCACCGAAGAAGGCACCGGCACCAGAATCACCTACCACTTCTGGCACCCCCTGCTACAAAATTATCTATACGAACGCCTGTCTGCCGCGCGCCGCGCCAGCCTCCACCGCAAAGCCGCCGAGGTTTTACGAAATCTATACAAAGATAATGAAGAAAATGGCGCAGGTACTATTACTTACCACCTTGTTAATGGAGGAGCAGATGATCAGCTGATAGTTCACTATGCAGATTTGGCGGCTAATCAGGCGTATATGCTTTCATCTTATAAAGAGGCTGAAGAACTTTATCATATTGCAATAGAGCATTTTCATTTGAATGATTACTTGCGTTTGGCATATTTCCGAGAACGTTTAGCTGAGTGTACAAGAGTACAGGGTAAAGATGAAGAAGCACGTACGTTTTATGAGAAATCTTTAGATATACGTCGTCGTTATATGGTTGAATCTCAATCGCAAACTTCTATACAAGAAATACAGCTTCAGGCCATGTTGCTTGGTGAGATAGGAAGAACTTTTTATGATACAGGTGATATGGTAAAGGCTGATCAATATCATAGCCTTGCAGAACAATTGCTTAAAGACTCAAACATCGTAGATGGACCAATCTTAGCGAGAATACGCTTGCAACAAAGTTATGTTCAGTGGCGCATCGGTAATTATCAGGAAGCCCGTGCTCTTGTTAATGAGACTTTGAGATTGTTTGAAGGTATATCGGATACCCAAAGAAACAAATTAGTCGTTAATGATCCTAATTCTTATATTGGGCGCGTTTTTCAATATGATCCTGTTGACCTCGGTCGTACTTATATTGTATTGAGTAATATCGAAGCGGCTAGTGGCTTATGTAATGATGCATTACCACACTTAAATAAAGCAGTAGAAATATTTGAACAATATGATAGGCCAAGGGAAATTGCCATAGCTAGCTGCAACATGGGGGACTTATATTTAAGACTAGCTGAATATTCTCAAGCGCAGTCTAAATTAAGACGCTCTCTAAATGACGCAGAACGTATTGGCGAGATGCCTTTAGTATCTGTAGTAATGGGAAATTTAGGAGTATTAGATCTGCGAATTGGAAATTTCTTGGAGTCCCAAAAAGAATTGCGGCAAGCAATTTTACTGGCTGAGCACTATACTAAAGACCCGATAATTTACAGCATCTTCTGCTCATATTTATCTCTCGCATATCAAGAAAGCGGACAAATCACCGAGGCTATTGCTGCATTAAAAAAAGCATTAGGGATTGGAAGGGTTACATATGCAGCTCCTTGTGTAGGATTGGCTTTAATCGCACTTGGCAATCTACGTTTTGTTCAGGCGATGAGTGGTTATAGCATAGATAAATCTAATACTAGAAAAAATAAATTGCTGAGCCGCGCCAAAAGGACACTCGTTCAAGCAATTCATTATGAGGGTATCGAAGCTGAAGCAAGAACCGAAGGCAGGCTTATTCTGGCGCAAGTATTGTTATCACTGGGAGAAACTCAATATGCTTTTGAAGAAGGTAGTAATGCTTTTGAAGAGATAGAACAATATGGATTACTAGGCTTTACTGCTCGTGGTCAACGTGTTTTAGGAACTATCTACAGTAATCTAGGTATGAGAGACCAGGCTTTAGAATATTTTAACCAAGCTTTGTCTGCGATTCGTAAAAATGAAAATAAATTAGAATATGCACGCATTTTATATCAATATGCAACAACGATTTTTAACGCGGATGGTGAAAAGAATAGAAAATATAATCTTGCTTTAGACTATTTACACGAATCTCATAAAATTTTTGTTGAAAATAAAGCGTTTTTAGATGAAAAATTATCAGAAAAACTGATCCATAGATATAGCACACAGGAGAATAAAGTGTGAAAAGGCACATTAAGGATAACACTGTAGCTCTTCTTAAACCAAGAAGAGCTACTTCCATTTTGACATCCAAAATTCTTGCGATCTCCATCTCATTTAATGACCTTCATCCAATCTTGAGATTTTCATCTATAAATTGCTAGTTTTCCCTCCAAATCAGAGACCCCCCTACTTAACCACCTAGACTCATTGTACTGTGAATTATGGATAAAAAGAGCCATAATTCACAGTACAATCATGTATATTTTTATCAACAAGTAACGAGCCAATTGAATATTGGTGCAAATGCTGTAAAGCAAGAAAAGCATCTTTAGGTGTTAGTATTTGAATCGATTGATAATTGTTCACTTGACACGCCACGCCAGCCGGTGGAACCCCAATTTAGTGGGATTTGAGTATATTACTCAGCAGAAAGGATTAAGGCCATGGTTTTTGCACTGCGCAACAAGCAACTTTTGATGACAGTTCTGATTGCTCTTTTTACTTTGCTCGCAATAGTTTTTGTGTTATTGAGTTTAGCCCATTTCAATATACATCAGGCTCTGCAAGTAGTGCCTAATATTATATATCCACGCAGCTGATCAGCAGGTAAAAATCATGTACGCATGACATGCTGAGATAGTTAATGCAGACCACCGGTTATTAATCTAAGGAAAGGAGAGGTTCAGATGTCTCATTTTGATTAGCATGAAGATTGATACATAACAATAGACGAAGCGGCCCGCCGTGATCGATTGATCTAGAAGGTGGGCCTCTTACTGTTTTGGCGGATTAATTTATATACCCGGTACCAATGAGATAATCAAAGTGTTCATCGCTCCCAAACCAAGAGAATGTTTCCCGCGCGAAAAAGCCTCCCAATAACGAAACGTATATAATGGGGGCGGAAAACTGGACAGGTCAATGAGATAAAATAGCAGGAAGGAGACAAGCATCCGCAAGGAGGAAAACCATGGCACGTTCACCAAAAAAGTACAGCAGCAATTTCAAAGCAAAAGTGGCTCTGGAAGCAATAAAAGGTCTGAAAACAATCAACGAGATATCTTCAGAGTATGGAGTGCATTCTACCCAAATTACGCAATGGAAAAAGCAAGTTCTCGATGAGCTGCCAGCCATCTTTGAGCGTCCTGGATCTGAGCGAGCGAAGAATGACGACGCCTTGATAGCAAGCTTATATCAACAAATTGGTCAACTCAAAGTCGAGGCAGATTTCCTTAAAAAAAAATCAGATCAGTACCGTTGAAGGCAAGCGGTTCTTGATCGAGCCCAATCACCCGCACTTGTCGATCGCGCGCCAGTGTGAACTGTTGGGTTTAGCTCGTTCAAGCTATTACTATGAGCCTGTGCCTGAAAGTGAGGAAGATCTGCTGTTGATGCGATTGCTTGATGAACAATATACGCGGACTCCCTTTTATGGAAAACGGAAAATGGTGGTGTTCCTTCAAGAACAAGGATATACCGTCGATCGGAAACGAGTACGACGGCTGATGCAGCGGATGGGCCTGGAAACGATCTATCCAAAACCACGGGTGAGCCTGCCGGGAGAACCCTCGGTACGCTATCCCTATCTTCTGCGTGGTATGAGCATTGATCGGATTGACCAGGTCTGGAGCTGCGATATTACCTACATTAGCCTAGCGCGAGGCTCTGTGTTCCTGATGGCGATTATTGATTGGTTCAGCCGATTTGTGCTGGCGTGGGAACTTTCAACGACATTGGATAGCAGTTTCTGCTTGGAAGCGCTAGACCGAGCGTTACAAGCGGCCCGGCCAGAGATTTTCAATACCGATCAAGGTGCCCAATTCACGAGCAAAGACTTCACTGGTCGTTTACTCCAGTCAGCTATTCGTATCAGTTGGGATGGGCGTGGACGGGCGTTAGACAATATTTTTGTGGAACGCTTATGGCGCAGTGTGAAATATGAGGAGGTCTATATCAAAGACTACCAAACCGTGTCCGAAGCGAGAAAAGGATTAGCAGACTATTTTCATTTTTACAATTACCAACGGTACCATCAGTCATTAGAGTACAAAACACCTTTTGCAGTGTATCGACCTGATTGTTCACCATCAATTCTCTAATACTGCTGAGTTCTCTCTTAAAATTGGCCCATTTCTGTCTAGACAAGTGGTACCACCATAGTAACCCCCTCGTAGCGGCATAGCACCGCGGCCTATCTGATATGTTGACCCTCATAGATGCAGCAGTGCGTGCCTTGTGCATGCCGTCCCGTTGGCGTACGGAATCTCGATTTCATGAGCCTTGCGTATCATGAGAGTGGGGCATGCATTTTTGAGCATGCAAACCACCAACATAATTATTTCCAGGTACGGGAACACCTTCGTACATGGTGGACGTTGTGGATGCGAACGTATGATGATCCACGGAACAATTTTATGGTTGGTTGATTTATGTTTTATACGCTGCGACCCTGGGCGCTTTTTTCGAGCTGGGGCGATGATGGTTTGATCTCGTGGTGCGAGACGTCGGCGTATAATGCGATGCGGGCCACGCCGTTCTCGATGACAATTTTGGTGAGGGAGGTGGGGTGGATCACCGGAGGCTCCCAGAGGCGGGCGAGCGGACGATCTTCAAAGCTGCTGACGATGGTTTTGAGGGTCACGGCGTGCGTGACGAGTAGGATGGTCTGACCTGTATGTAGTTCGATCAATGCATTGACTTTAGGGAGTGCGCGCTCACTCACCTGCGCGAAGGTCTCGCCACCGTTGAGGGCCTGGTATTCCTGGGGTGCATGCCAGAAGGCGAAGTATTCAGTCGGATGTTGCTGCTTGATCTCGCTGACCAGCTGTCCCTCCCACGACCCCAGACCGATCTCTTTGAGCTCATCGCAAGGGATGACCGGTTGCGTACGCTGTCCCCGAATGATCTCAGCGGTGTGGTAGGCGCGTGTGCTGGGACTGGCATAGATGGCGGCGAAGTCTACATCTTGCACAGCATCGCGTAGCCATGTCGCCTGTTGCGTGCCCAGTTCCGTCAGATCAGAGTTGGCGTGGCCCTGCATCCTTCTCTCCGCATTCCAATGCGTCTGGCCATGCCGGGTGATATAGAGGGTAGTTGTCGTATTATCGTTTGCCATGCTTTTCATATATCCTCATTGCTGTGTCACTGATTCTGCACCATCGTCAGTGCTGTGGTAATTCCTCTCTACTATAGCACATGCATAGCGCGGATGAGGATGATGCATGGGTATATTCATTGCCTCGTCAGCTAGCCTAATCCAGCCTGGCGGGCGCGTAGCACGGCCTGGGCGCGATCGACCACCTGGAGCTTGCTAAGGATATTGGAGACGTGGTTACTGACGGTTTTGGGACTTAGCACCAGTTCCTGGGCGATCTCGGCATTGCTTTTTCCCATCGTGATCAATGTGAGTATCTCACGCTCACGTTCGGTCAGATCTGGGAAGCTGCTGGCCGGTAGGATTGGCTGCATATTGGCGAAGTACTGCATCAGGCGGCGCGCGATGGGTGGACTGAAGATGGCCTCGCCGTGGGCGACCACGCCGATGGCGCGCAGCACCTCGGTCTGGTCGGCTCCCTTAAGCAGGTAGCCCCGTGCGCCAGCTCTCATAGCGGCAAAGACCGAGGCATCATCCTCCAGCATGGTGAGGACCAGGATGCCGATGTGCGGATTGGCCTGAAGAATGTGGCGGGTGGCCTCGATGCCGTTCATTTCGGGCATATGCAGGTCCATCAAGATGATCGAGGGTCGCAGGGTCGCCGCCTGGGTGATGGCTTCCTTGCCATTGGCCGCCTCGCCCGCCACCTGAAGATCTGGCACCGACGAGAGCAACGCGCGCAACCCATTGCGCACCAGGGGATGATCATCAACCAGCAGGATGGTCAGGGGTTCATGTGTGCTGCTCATATCTTTCCTTCTCTATTCCTTTACCAGGGGCAGGCTCGCCAGGACACGTATGCCACCGGTTGCTATGGGGGTGATAGCGCAGGTACCACCGATCTCGGCCGCCCGTTCATGCATCGCATGTATACCTACACCTGCGCGATACTTCTGTGGCAGTCCCTGTCCATTATCCTGGACCTCCACCAGCAATGCTTGATCGCAAATAGACAGGTGTATGGTGCAGAAAGAAGCCTGCGCGTGGCGGATCACATTGGAGAGCGCCTCCATCGCTATGCGATACGCGGCCACCTCGACGGCGGCCGGCAGTGGAGGCAACGGCTCGTTCACCTCCACCACAACCTGTACATTATTGAGCTGATATTGCGCGACCTGTTCCCTTAATGCTCCCGGCAGACCCCACTCATCCAGAATCGGCGGACGCAGATTATAGACCAGCTGCCGGATATCGCTGATGGAGGTCTGTGCCTGAATCTTCAGCTCTCTGAGGAGCGACTTAACCGTCTGGGGATCGGTCTCCAGCAGATTATAGGCGGCATCCAACTGAAACGTTATGCTGGTCAGGGCCGAACCCAGGCCATCGTGGAGATCGCGGCGTAAGCGCCGCCGCTCTTCCTCTCGGGCCGTTACCAGCTGGGTACGCGACTGTTGCAGCTCGCCGGTCAACCGCTGCAGATCCTGCGTTAGTTGTACCGCGTGCGCGGCTGCACCTGCCTGCCGCGCCAGTTCATCCAGCAACATGCGATCGGCTATGGAAAAATCTTCGCCCTCCGCTCGTTGAGCCAGTATCAGTTCACCGATTGATTCGGTACGATAGACCAGCGGCAACACCGTTAACTGTGTTCGGGGAGATCCATAGGCCGCTACCGTCACGAACTCCTCTTGCTGCTTCAAGGTAATCGCGGCATATGGCAGCTTCAATGCCTGCGCCACCGTCTCCACAATCGTTGGTAGGATCGCATCAACGGCCAGCGTGGCCTCCAGGCGCTGTCCCAGGCGCGAAATCACGGTATAGGGGGTATCGCGTTCTCCAAACATCAATCTATTGACGGCGGCCTGAAGGCGCAGGCGTAGCGGTTGAAAGATGACAGCCACCAGGCCGGTAGCTAGCAGCGAGATAAACAGATTTCCGCTGGTCTGCAATACCGTTCCCAATAAAACCACCACCAGTATATAAACCAGTACCACACAGGCGGTCAACGCAATATAGACCAGCGTGCGGTTGATCAGGATATCGATGTCCCATAGATGTGAGCGCAGCACAGCGATGGCGATCGAAACTGGTAAGGCAAGTAGAAAGGCGTACAGCAGCACATTGCCAAAGGTCATCCCAAAGGGAAAGGTGGTCAGTATTAACAGGCTGGCGATAAAGCCACCGAGAGCCAGTGAGAGGCCAAATACGACCCATTTGGTCTGCTGGCGCTGAGCGGGTGTTGAGATGCGCAGATAGCGATAGACCTGTACCGCGATCGCGCTCCCCACCAAAGGCAGAAACAGGAAACCTACCATGCCATTTGACGATAAAAAGGAGTTCAACAACAGGTTGTTGATGGCCCAATAGATAATCCAGGCCAGCGCCAGCCAGCGTGTCCAGCGCGGCTCGAAACGTCCACCGGGGAATAGATAGAAGAAGAGACCAATACAGCAATTGCCCAGGAAGCTCATGATCAGCGAGAGGCCATGAACAAAGGGAGGTAACGGTGTTACAGGATCGAAGGCGCTGAAGATGCCTCCAAAGGAGATCAAGGCCAGCGACGTAATCAGCACTATCGGCTCGTGATTTTTGTGCCAGGCGCGCCAGAAGATAAAGATACCAATGAAGATATAGCCAAGCTGTAAGATGATCAGGCTGACAAAGATAAAGATGGTGGCGTAGAGCTGGACAGACATACCGAGCGACTGTACTTCCTGCACCTTTTCAAGCGTCAGACGACCGCTCTGCAGGCAATCCCCGCTGCGACAGATGATAAAGGAGTCGGCGTAAGTGAATGGCAAGCGAATGCAGAAAAGCACAAGTATCAGGAGGGCGACCACTAGCCATGTTATACGCGCCAGGCGTAGAGGGGTGCCAGACAGGTTTGTGCGTGACCGCGCTTCGCGGATCTGTGCATCAGACTCGATCTCGGTACATCCATGTTCCAGGCTCATGCTTCTCACCTGTATTCTTATTGATGATGGGTGAATCATTATATTGTGTTTTTTAATTGTACCCAACAGAATAGCAACTGTATAGTTATCTATGTAGGGTAGAATCAGTACCAGGCGTTGGTCAAAGCCGCGACCATAACGCCTGGTCAAATCAGCGGTTAAGCTCGCACGCTAGTAGGGGGTGCGAAGGTCTCTTGCGCAACTGCTTCACGTCGCGACCAGACACCAAGGGCTATCCACGCTAGGGCGATCAATAGAATGGCTATGCCTACATCTGAAATCACTCGCGGTAGAAAGTTTCCTACAAAGCTAACAATTGCTCCGATAATGAGCAGGATACCGATCAGGCGAGAGCTAATGTGGCTGCGGAGCACCACGATCCCCAGCATCAGGCTTGCGATTAAGGTAATCAGACCCCCGATGATAAGAAAGATGAAGAGTCCCGCAGGCATAGCTCCATCCGCTGTCAACTTTGGAGCTTTCTCGGCCAGGAACGGCAGCACAAAAGCGATAATCAGCTCAAAGGCCATCGCCATCGCCAGCCAGATGAAGGTACCTACGACGCCAATCAAGGCCAGCACGCCGGCTTTTCTATAACTGGCCGCATAGACGCCCGGCAGACCCAGCACGGCCAGCATGGCGCCCACCAGGCGCACAATAGAGCTAACAACATTAATTGTGCTGGCCGGGTTTTGATCTCCCAGGAAGAAGCCTGGTACGATGCCCAGGATAACCAGCACGCAACCAATTAATAAGCTTAAAGCGCTCAAACGATACAGAGTAGTTGATGACATAGAGAATTGCCTCCTTGCAGGTGATCCTGCGACTTTGTATTCGGTAATATCGATGTATTTGGAGAATAACCTGAATCCTATTCCTGTGTCATGAGTGAAGTTCCCGTTGCTCAAGGAGATGTCAGTGGGCATTTTTCCCTCATAGGTAGGAAAAATGCCCACTGACATCTTTTATATGGCTCATT
Source organism: Dictyobacter halimunensis (assembly GCF_036245075.1). Lineage (NCBI taxonomy): Bacteria > Bacillati > Chloroflexota > Ktedonobacteria > Ktedonobacterales > Dictyobacteraceae > Dictyobacter > Dictyobacter halimunensis. The sequence goes on along the minus strand of NZ_BSRI01000001.1, from coordinate 1,632,207 downwards.
CAATGAATGATGTGAAATTGTTCATTGAATGGAGTAAGTGGGTAAAACTCAGTTGTTTGCCGACTGAACAAAAACTGAATGATTTTTGCATAGAAATTCGGTGATAAAAGGATGGACTGAATAGGATGTAGGGGTGTATAACAGTATTCATAGAAACATGTGTAGTTGTTCATGGATAGTATCACTTTTCATGAAAAAAGTGCCATTAATGCCGCGAACGGTTCAATGAACGAATCACTGATACATATGAATGCTGGAAATGATCCAGCACGGCTCAAACGTTCAATGGAGAAAAGAAATGAGGAGATCAACGCAGCGCTTTACGTGTGTGCTGGCAGTGGGTATGATCTTATTTACCGCTATACTGTCACTGCTCTTTGTCTTCCCCTCGACCCACGATTCGACCGCGCATGCCGCCGTGAGCGGATTCGTGACGCGTTCGGGTTCACAACTGAAACTAAATGGCAATAATTTTCGTTTCGCTGGAAGCAATATTTACTGGCTGGGACTCGATGAGAACGTCGGTGGTGTGAACTATCCGACGCAGTTCCGCGTCGATGATGCCCTGGATACTGCCAAAGAGATGGGCGCCAACGTAGTGCGCTCCCACACTCTTGGTATCTCCACCGGCTGTAGCCTCTGCGTCGAGCCTTCGCTGGGAGTCTTCAACCAGACCGCGCTGCAGCATATGGACTACGCCATCAAGGCGGCTGGAGATCGCGGCATCCGGCTGATTATCCCTTTCACCGATAACTACAAATACTTCCATGGTGGCAAACACAACTTCACCGACTGGCGCGGCATCTCCGATGAGAATCAGTTCTACACCAACAGTACCGTCATTGGAGATTTTGAGCAGTACATCAGCACGCTGCTGAACCACGTCAATGCCTATACCGGTGTGGCCTGGAAGGACGATCCCACCGTCATGGCCTGGGAGACCGGCAACGAGATCATTCCTCCCGATAGCTGGACTGAGACGATCGCCGCCTATATCAAGGGCCTTGACCACAACCACCTCGTCCTCGACGGCCATAGTGGTCCTGCCAGCTCTGAATATTCGTTGCCCGATGTTGACATGTATACCATGCACTACTATCCTATGAGTGTCTCCTGGGTGCAGTCGTATGCTCAGGCTGTGAGCGCCGCTGGCAAAGTATTCTATGTGGGTGAATACGGCTGGAACAGTGGTGATCCACTCAACAATTTCCTGAGCACCATCGAGAACACCAATACCGCTGGCGACACCTTCTGGTCCATCTTCCCGCATGCAGACAATTATGGATATGTGCAGCACAACGACGGCTATACCATGCACTATCCCGGTGACGACTCGACCATGCGCTCAGATGCCCAGCTCTTGCGTACCCATGCTTACAAGATGCAGGGGAAGTCGGTCCCCGCCGATGGCGTTCCGCCCGCTCCACTCATTACCAGCGTCTCTGGTAACCAGATTGCCTGGCGTGGCTCCGCCGGTGGTGATACCTATTCGATCGAGCGTGCCAGCAGCAGCAATGGCCCCTGGACCGTCGTATGCAATCGCTGTGTCACAGATAATAACGCACCCTGGACCGACTCATCACAGCCCGGCAGTGGCCAGATCTTCTATCGCGTGCGAGCCTATAATCTTTCGAGCGTCTCCGGCGCTTATTCGCAGACCTGGCAGGTGGGGGTTGGCAACATTGGTGGCGGTGGCGGCGGTGGTGGCACCACCGTCGTCGATAATCTCAACGACTTCAGCAATATCGCGTCCCATTCGGCTAATCTGACCTTTGACTCAACCAATACCCAGTACTTCAATAATGACACCTCGCGTCTGACGCGTAGCGCCACCTCCGCCGAGTGGGCGGTCTGGAAGCTCTCTGGCATGACCTCCTTCCAGGCTGACACCTACTACTGGCCGGGTCAGACAGGGGTGAGTGACTTTCAGTTCTACACCTCGGCGGATAACCAGACCTATACCCCGGTCACACCACAGACGAGCAACCTGGGCGGCAACTGGACCCACATTCAGTACATCGTGAGCGTTCCTACTGGCACCAATTATGTGAAGATGGTCTTTCCCACCAATGCGACAAATGCCTGGGACCCTCAGATCGCGCAGGTTACCTATAGCGGCAGCGGTAGCACTGGTACACCAACGCCGACGCCGACCAGCACCCCGACGCCAACCCCGACCAATACGCCAACGCCGACGCCAACCAGTACACCTGTGGCTGGCAATAGTTGCAGCGTCGCCTATAGCATCACCAACCAGTGGTCGGGCGGATTCAACGGCAACATCGACATTACCAATACCGGTTCAGCCACGATCAACGGCTGGACCCTGGTCTTCTCGTTCCCCAGCGGTCAACAGGTCACCAGCGGCTGGAACGGTACCTTTACCCAGCAGGGTGCGCAGGTGATGGTCACTAACGCCAGTTATAACGGCACGATTAACTCGGGTGCGAAGACCAGTATCGGCTTTAGCGCGAACGTGAGTGGTAGCAACAATAATCCCACCGCCTTCACGCTCAACGGCGCGTCCTGCAAAGTAACATCGTAGGTGCTGGGCTTGCCCCAGCTTTGCCGTGCGGCGGCCCCGTGCCCGGGCGCGCACCTTACACCAACGATACCAGCGCCCCTCTCAAAAGGGCTCCTGCATGGTATGTTGAATGTATTGCCCCTTGAGGGCGCCTGCCGCGCAGCGGCTAAGGAAAACCAATGAAAGATAGAAAGAACTCTAAGCGATGGCTTGTGAGTAGTGTGGCTGTTCTGCTGACCTGCTGCCTTGTGGGGGTCTTATTCATAAGCTTGCAGGTCACTCACGCGGCCACCGCCTACTGCCAGGCAACTTATGCCGTGACCAATCAGTGGCCGGGAGGGTATAGCGCCAATATTACCATTCAGAATACCAGCGGGAGCGCCTGGTCAAACTGGACCCTCAAGTTTACATTGGGGGCCAGCGGCCAGAGCGTTACGCAGGGCTGGAACGGTACCTTTACCCAGTCGGGCCAGCAGGTAACGGTGGTGAACGCCAGCTATAACGGGAACATGGCGGTCAACGGGATCGCTGTTCCCGGCTTCAACGTCAACACCAGTTCCAGCAGTGCGGCCCCCACCGCTTATAGCGTCAATGGCAATGCCTGCAGTGGAAGCGGTGGACCGACGCCAACGCCGGGCACGACCCCAACGCCTACCCCAACGCCAGGAACAACGCCGACGCCTACTCCTACTCCGGGACAGACCCCAACGCCGACACCTGGCTCTTTTGTGCCCAGCGTTACTCCAACGCAGTTGCAGCCTGGCGGAAGCCATACCGGCAACGCCACCTGGTTCTCTGGACTGGGCAGTCCTTATGGTGGCTGTGGTGTGCCCCAGGCCAATCTGGACTCGCAGAACTTTGTGGCCATGAACGTGCAGAACACGCCGAATGACTATACAACCTACCTTACACGTCCGATCGGGGCGCAAAACGCCAGCAAGATCGGCATGTTTAGCAACGGGCTCAACTGCGGACGCTGGGTGCGCGTCACCATCGGCGATTTCTGTACCGGTATCAACGATGGGGCTCAGAACATGCCTTTCTGCCGCAACGGCAACTGGATTACCGATAAGTATAACGGTGCGACACTCGACATGCTGGTAGCCGATAGCTGCCAGGATGGAAACGCCTGGTGCCGCGACGATCTCAACCACCTGGACCTGGCGCAGGACTCGCTGAACAAGTTTGTCCTCAACGGACAGCTTGTTGGTGATATGTATCCCAATTTTTGGCAGAACCGCCAGATTAGCTGGCAGTTCATTTCCGCGCCCAGCTATACCGGCGATATCCAGATCGGATTTTTGCAGGGGGCCAGTCCATACTGGTCAGCCATTTCGATCACGCACCTTGCCAATGGTATCCATGGCATCGAGTATTATCAGAACGGCACCTGGGTCAATGCATCCATGGACAGCGATCTCGGCCAGGACTATATCATCCTCCCAACCTCCTCTGGTGGTAAGGACTACCAGATCAAAGTCTTTGATGCCGATAATCAGCCCATCAATAATGGGCGCATCTATACATTTTCCTACCCTAGCAGCTGTGGATCATCGTGCCCCTCAGCCCTGGTAAACGTCCCTTATACTACCTCCTGATTGTAGGCATCATTTGGTAAGGGATAGAACAACTTGTTCTATCCCTTACCACCTGTTGTGCAGCATATAAATCTCGTAGGGCAATACAGTTTTACTCATCAGTCAGTTTATTCTCTTGACAATCTTCGCCTGCTACGGCTCCCTGAGCAGGAAGACAAGCAAGGAAAAGTTGAAAGCTCTCCCCTTTCTCAAGCTTTCCAGATAGAGAAGGTTGATGGATGAACTGAGGAGTGTCAAAACCGTCGTTTCTAAATACTGCCGGACGCTGGTCATTTAGTTGACTGGTTCCGCCAGCTCTAAAATAATATCTTCTGGGCCGCGAATGTAGCACAACTTATATGTATCTTCATAGTTCTGTATCCTGCCGACCATTTCCGCACCCTGCTTTTTCAACTTCGCAACAACTGCTTCAATATCTTCAACCACAAATGCGATATGGCGGATACCCGCAGTATTTGCTAGAGGCCGCTCTCTGTCTTTTTCGCCGATCGGCCTGTAAAATTGGATGAGCTCGATATTTGCTTCACCGTTGGATGTTCGCAACATGGCATAGGTGGCTTTCATATCATGAAGCCCGACCACATTATCCACCCACTCGCCTTCCACTATTCCTTCCCCCTGCAATTCCAGCCCAACTTCAAGAAAAAACGCTTTCGCGGCAGCAAGGTCGTTGACGACAATCCCTACATGGTCTATTTTATGAACCTTCACAGCTTCTCTCTCCTGCTCCTATATTTTATACAACTGGAAAGCATCCCGCTACAGATAGAAAGCCCGGTGAACGGGGCTCAATGGCACATGGTGATCTTCAATTGTTGCTAGCCTGAAGCCAGGCGATATAATCGGCGATCGCTTGCTTCGTCGTGTACTGTGGTTGATAGCCCGTGTCCTGCACGAGTCGGGTGATGTCCTGGTAAGGAATCGCTACTGGCTCGGCCCCCTCGTCCTCCCATGGCAGCGCGATCACCGCCTCCGGGATTACCTCTTTGATGGCAGCGACCAGTTCCTGATTCGTCGTTGGTCTCCCTGCGGCAATGTTGTAGACGCGATAATGCAGCGTCTCGGTCACCTGTAACAGCGCGACGGCATGGGCAGCATCCTTGACATAGCACAGGTCGGCCCCTTCTTGAGCACGAAGCCCACCGAGCACATTTGTAAGGTCAAGCTTCGTGCCTGTCACAGCAGCCTGTGCCAGGACGTTTGGGAAGGAGTTCCATGGGTTGAGCGGACCATAGATGCCTCCAAAGCGCATCTGTATGCACTCAATCCCAGTTTGTCTGGCGAGATAGTCGGCCACGATTTCATTCCTAAAGTGAAAACTCGATCACTTTTTCTGGAATCATGCGGAGAGAAAGACGACCCTGTCTGATGAGGTACTCAATCGATTGTGGTCTTGCGGCTTCATCTTGCACATAGCGCTCTACCAATCGTTCAATGTCCCGATGAACTATGCTCCTATCATCAGAAAGAGAAATGCGGCCGGAAAGGCTGATATAGCGATTGCCATCGGGCACACAGATCGAGATACGAGAATCACGACGAAGGTTTTTCGCTTTGTGGGTAGTGGCTGGAGCACTCATGACGATAGTCGCACCCTCTTCCAGCAGATACCACATCGTCGTCAAGTGGGAACTGCCATCCGGGTTGAGTGTACTTACCACCGCAAAATGGAAGTCATGCAGAAATTGCCTTGCCCAATCAGAAAGTTGATTTGTCATTGTTCTCTCTCTTTCTTTTGTCCAGAGTTCTCCTCACTCCACTTCACTCCACGCATGAGAGTATAGCTGAACGCAGCTTGTATAGGGAAGACAAAACACAACAGAAATATGCTATACTGCTTACAAAAAACGAGGAAAATAGGAAATATGGCTTTGCAATCAGAAAGGCCGCTTGATAGCACCGACTGGAAGATCCTGCATGAACTGCAACAGGACGCCCGCCTCTCCTCGAACGAATTGGGGAGAAGAGTAGGATTGTCTGCTCCGGCTGTGGCTGAGCGCTTACGCAAACTGGAAGCGGCAGAAGTGATCACGGGATACAGTGTCCGGATCGATCCCGCAAAACTGGGCATGCCGTTGTTGGCCCTGATCCATTTACGCTGTGACCAGGGTTTATGCCTGTTGCGTACGAGTACCTTAGAGGAGTTCCCGGAAGTGCTGGAGATGCATAAGCTTAGCGGTAGCCATTGTGCTGTGCTGAAAGTAGCTCTCGCTTCCATGCGGCATCTGGAAGCCTTCAATCATCGCTTGAGTGCTCATGGAGCACTGGCCGTCCATCTTATCACCTCCAGTGTCTTGTCACATCGCGTCATCGATTGGGAGCAATTTGACACAAAATTCGATCTCCCAAGCTATCCAGGGTGGAGCAAGCAAGAGAACTCTTGATCTGTGATTGGTCCGTTCCGTTCTTTGAAGCTCTTTCTCTGGCGTGCGTAGGCTCGCACACACTGAGGATTCTCAAATTTGACCGTTTTCTGGCACTTTCTGACCAGTTTTTCCAGTGGAGAAACGCATCACCTCCGCGTTGCAACTTGCTCGCCCTTAGCGGAATCTATCAGGGAAATTATGTCGGCACTCCAAAACCGATTAGGGTCAGAGGCGCGAAATCCGCGTCATTCAGATATTTCGCGAGCTATTATGGTACAATAAATATAGATGAATGCCGTGCCCGCACAAAAGGATTTGCATATATGCTCCTACCACAAAAAGGTCGCTTCTCAGTGGAGGTCAGCGACGCTGATCTGTCCGTGAAAGATGAGGATGTCACCTTAAAAGCCTCTGCAAGACGTGGTTTGTTGCTATTCTTCCTGCTCCTGATTGTTTGCTCTACCCTCGCTGCCTGGTTCGCCCTGGCCACACAAAGTGTGGTGAGCAGCTTCTTATTGATGTGGTCCCCTGGTTGCGCGGCTTTATTGACACGCTGGCTTCTGCACGAAGGGTGGCGCGACATCTCCCTGCGTTTTGGTGGTCATCGCACCTGGATCGCGATCGTGCTGGCGCTATTGACGCCGCTCGTGGTGGCGCTGCTGGCCTACGGGCTGGCCTGGTCTACCGGCCTGGCACACCTGGTTCCTTTTCGACCATCTCCCAGCCTGGGCTTCGCGATCAACCTGTTTGGGGCCAACGCGATGTGGCCACTGACCCTGCTCCTGATCGTCTCCTTTTTCGCGGCTGAGATTATCAATGCCACCGGCGAAGAGCTCGGCTGGCGCGGCTATATGCTGACGCGCCTGATCGACGCAGGCGTGCCGCAACCAATCATCGTCAGCGGACTTATCTGGTCCCTCTGGCACTGGCCGCTGATCTTTTTGACCGCGCCTGTTATGGGCTGGCCGGTCGTCTTTTCCGCTTGTATCTTCCTGGTCACCATCACCAGTCTCGGCTGCCTGGAGGCGCGCTTGCGTCTGCAGACAGGCAGCATCTGGCCCTCCGTAGTTCTGCACGCCGCCTGGAACAGTTTTATTGTAGAGATCTTCAACTCGCTCAGCCGTGACGGTGACACCTCGCACTGGACGGGTGAGTCCGGCCTGCTGGTCGCGGCCCTGATGGTTGTACTGGCCTGGCTCTTTCTCCGTGGCCAATGGAAACGGCGACGCTACGTAGAATAAGCAATCGAAAAAGATTGCTTATTCTACTGCATCAGTAACTCTTCAAGTCTGATTGACGCCTACGGCATCAACTTATGTATTCTTGTGCCGTTGTGGACATGTGTCGGCAATGCCGACACATGTCCACAACGGCACAAGAATACATAGCTCTGCGCAGCAGAGCAAGGGCATTTATGCATGCCTGCTACTTATCTGGCGGTATAGCTGCAGCAGCTTCGTGCTTTCTTTTTCCCAGCAAAGATCCTGGTGGGCGGCCCGCAGGGCGTTGGCACGCATGCGTGCCAGTTCATCTGTATTGCTGAGCAGCATGTTGATGTCCTTTCCGACATCGGCTGGATCCATCGAGCGTACAACGCGACCAACCTGGTAGGTATCGATAATCTCGCGTACCGCTTCCAGGGGGGAAGAGAGTACCGGCAGGCCAGCCTGAAGATATTCAAACAGTTTGTTGGGCAGGCACATGCGCATGTTCGGCGTATAATCCAGCGGAAGGATGGTCAGGCCGAGGTCGGCGGAAGCCGTCCATTCCAGCAGGTCATCATAGGGAACGGCCGGAATGATTTTGATATGCGCATCCACCCCCTGCAGCATGATAAGTTGCCTTAATTCCGCGCGCGTCGTGCCAATATTCTGACCCATAATGATGATCACGTGCTCGGGTTCCAGGTAGGCGGCCGCTCGCACCAGGCGGTCCAGGCCACGGTCGGGTTGAATATTTCCCTGGTAGAGGGCGATGCGCGTACGCCTGGACAGACCTAGATGCTGACGCAGGCGATCCGTCTTCTCACAACTACGATACTGCGGCAGGTTGCGCAGCAGCACGATGTGGGGGATGCGATAGTGCCGCTGTAGCTCCTGTACAATCGGGGATGATACCGTGATTACCGCGGTACAGCGCGCTAGCATATAGCGCAGGCACCCTTTCATGATGATATAAAAGAGGCGGCGACTCTTCGGCATAGCCGCCAGCGGCATATCCTGAAGCGGCATCTCATACGCCTCAAAGATCAGAGGCTTGCGCCGCACACGTGCAGCTATATAGCAGGCGGGTAGGGCCGTCAATTCGCAGGCATGATAGATATCGGCTGACTGCTTCATCAAGGCGATCGCCCCGCGTATAAACACCGCCAGAGCTGTGCGCCTGCCACGATGCTGGAAGCGCGTGAGCTCAAACTGCTGATTGACACCGATATGTTTCACCTGGTAATGGGAGGATTCCAGCGGCTGCTGAGAATGCGAGGCAGCCACATCTACGATCGTCACCTGGCATCCCGCGGCGGTCAACGTGGTCGCGTTGCGCTGCAGGCGTATATCGGCCTGCGCGTTGCGCACCACATGCATGCAGACATGGAGCGAGGCTGGAAGCTGCAAATTCTCTACATATTCATCCTCATGCGCAGGAAAAATCATCTTCATTGCCCTGTTCCTTATTTCTTTACGTGACGTACACGTATACGTATACGTGTACGTCAAATTATGGATGATTGAGCCGCCGGCCTGGTTGTGTCAGAAACTATTGGAAATGTGATTGGCAGGCTCAATCTCTCTCAGCGGGATAACACAGCTTCGGATAAGAGCTGGTGCAGTTGCAGATTCAATTTGTATGTTAAATTCGTATAATCGAAATGGTTTCGGACATACGAGTGTCCTTTTTGTCCGAGCTGTTCGACCACTTCGGGGTGGGTATAGAGATAGTAGACCGTTGCGGCCAATGCCTCCGCGTTTTCTGGTTCGCAGTAGATAGCGGCTCCGGCCTGTTGCTCGGCGACCTGGCGTGCTTCGCCTTTGACTGCTAGCAGCAGAGGGCGACCGCATGCCATGGCCTCAAACATTTTCATTGGCAGCATCCCTTCGAAGATAGGGAGCTTGCGTGTATGAGCCAGGCAGACGTCGCTGGCCGCCAGCAGGGTGGGTACCCACTCATGTGGTAGTGGATTGAGAAAGTGGACGTTATAGAGCGCTTTATGTCGGGCCATGGCCATTAGAGCTGGCTTTTCGGCGCCGTCGCCTACCAATACAAAGCGAATCGCGGGATAGCCACGCAGCCGCTCGGCCGCCGCCAGCACCGTATCGAGTCCATGGGTCAGGCCGTGGGTGCCCGCGTACAGCACGACAAAGCCCTGTCCCCATCCCAGCGCCCGGCGAGCAGCGGACCGCGAGGCGGGATAGAAGCGCTGCGTATCGACACCATTGGGCAGTAGAAAGACCTTCTCGGGCGGTAATCCCCGGCGTATGAGCGTCTCACGCATATGGGCCGTCACCGCCCATACTAATTGAGCCCGGCGATAGGTAAACCACTCTAACCAGCCGGCCAGTTTAATCAGGTATGGATTGCGTACCGCCCCCAGCTGCACGGCCGATTCAGGCCAGAGGTCCGCGACCCAGAAGATGAGCGGTACGCGCCAGCGCCAGCGCAGAAGATGGGCGGCGATCACATTAAAGAGCGGGGGAGAGCCGGTGATGATCAGATCAGGTGCGCCAAGCGCTTTGCGGCTCAGCAGGGCGGCCAGGCACCCAAAGGAGAGATAGGAACAGATGCGTTTAAAAAAGCCACGATTAGGGCTGGCGTAGCTCCATGTACGCACTACCCGCACCCCATCGATGTATTCAATCTGCGTCAGACGCCCACGATAGTGTTGTGGCACAATACCGCTGGGGTAGCTGGGGAGCGTGGTCAGAACCGTAATGGTGTGCCCATATTGGAGGAGACGCCTGGCCGTCTCCCCGACGCATACCGCGGCGGCCGCCTTCTCTGGATAGTAATAACGCGTGATAAAAAGAATATGCATACCCCCACTACCTTCCTTCTACAACCATACAATGCTCTTTTTCATCTCTTATAACGTATGAGCCAGCAAAAATTCGTCCGCGGGTAGAGATAATGGCTATGCATATACACCAAAGGAAAAACGGTGCAGTGGAGTTTACAGGGGTTAGCCCCTGTAAACTCCACTGCACCGTTTTTCCTTTGATGAGGTTATATGTTGATGGGTGGGGCGAGCAGGAGGACGGATGGGATGCGGGTGGGGGCGGCCATGCGCAGGAGCGTATAGCCGATGCCAGCCAGGCCGGTCATCAGTCCGGGCACTTCGATGCCCTGGGGGACCCCTGTGATCCAGCCCTGTTCACGAATGCTTTGCAGGAGCAGGGCAGACAGGCGTTGAACGTCTTTATGGTATCTATCGGTGGCCAGGACCTGGTCGGCGCTGAGCAGGATATCCAGATTCCCCATATCTCCGTGGCAGAGGGAATGGTTGGCTTCAAACCCCCGCCGCAGGGTTGTGTTGAGCGCGTTCGTGATATCTGTATACAGGGCATCCTGGGGATCAGCCTCCAGCGAGCCAAGGCGGGCGAGCGCGATGCCGGATGCCCCATGACACCAGGAAACCATGTCGTTGGACGCTTCTTCATTGTGTAAGGATTGTCCATCTCCCTGCACGGCTGCCTGGTGATGCTTGCGCAGGTCGTGCCAGTTCTGATGCTCTGGTGAATAATGAGCTGTTTCATAGGCCACGGCTTCCCTGGCGGCTGCCTGGAAGCGTTGTTCACCGGTGACGGCATAGAGTTGAGCGAGACTCATGGCGATGCCGGCGTTGCCATAGACAAAGCCGGTTAATGGTACCTGGTCGTCGCTTCTGCTCCAGCCTTTTCCTTCCGGTGTGGAACGCATATGTGTCAGTAGATGCTCCCCACATTCGATCGCGATCTGCAAAACGGCCTGGGTGGGATGAACTTTATAGAGGCTCAGCAATGCTAGCAGGCAACCGGCAACACCACTATTGACATCGTATGCCGTCTCGCGCGCGATAATTGGTGAGAGCTGTTGAATGAGCTCCTCTGCCTCCGTATACAGCTCATCCTCGTGCCACAGCGTTCCCAGGTGGGTCAGCAGGTAGAAAAAGGATCCCAGGCCTGTAAAGGCGCCCAGCCCATACTCATCTCCCTGAACGATATGGGTATGGACCTTCATGCGCGTGGCCTGAAGGGCTTTGCGGGCCTGGACCGTATAGCGCTCTTCTCCTGTTTGTTGTCCCAGATAGGCCAGGAACAGCGCGATGCCTCCCGAGCCATTGTAGAGCTCGGCATCGGTAAACACGATCTGCCACTCGGTTTCTCTCATCTGGATCAGCGTGAGCCATTCCACGATGTTCTCATTATGGAACGCGGTCTCGATCAGGCGATCGCCGATCTCTCTGGCCAACGTCAGGCAGTCCTCTGCCGTCGCGGCCGGGCTCTCGGGATTAAAGCTGAGAGCGCGCTGTACCTGTGGATCGGTCACCTGTGTGATGCTGGCAAAGGCCGCATTGATTAGCCATTCTTGCCGCAGCAGGTTTTGATCATCAAAGGACTGCAGGTGGCGGATTGCTGCGTTCATGCCTGTATCCTCAAAGAAATCCGGGATCACCTCACCCTGACTGCTGATGAGATCGATGGAGTTCGCGCGTGTCGTAAAGATCGGGATATCCGCGAGTTGCAGGTCCAGGCGCTCCTGTGTGACGACCCGCGCCAGCTGTGGATCCTGCTCAACGTTTATCCATAAGCGATCAAAGAAACGGTCCCGATCCAGGGCGTTACGCAGAATATCGGGGTGGAAGCTATTGTTGACCAGGATGCTATAGTAGCCGGTGGCGCGAATCAAGCAGCGTATCTCATCATGGGTGAAGCGCGGCAGCACCTCGGCCAGTAGTTGCTGGCGATGCTGGCGCAGAAGTTGATAGACGGCGCGAAAGCCAGCACTGATGGTCTCGCGGAACATATCTGTGTCGATATCCTGTTCGTTGAGGGTCGGACGATGATCTCCCAGCTTGACTTCGATGTGTTCAAGGCGCATCTGCATGTTATCGGTGCCGATGTCAGCCCAGCGCGTCACCGGCGTTGGCGTCATCTGACCAGCCGCTCCTCCCAGTCCGCTGACATCGATTCCTTCACCCTGGTCGCTGCTCCAGATACGCTGGGGGAGCAGGCCGATGCGCAGTACCGAGTAATCCAGCGCCCGAATGGCGGGCGATTGTTTTTGCCGCTCAATTTCCTTGAGCAGATAAGGATGGAACAGGGCTTCGAGATCGATCAAAACGGGATGCTCGCCGGCGGCGATAATGTTTTCGGCATGGAAATCGGTGGCGGCCAGCGCATGGAGCAGGGCCAGATATCCTCCCTGGCGCTCATAAAAGCGCTGTACCTGTTCCATGGACGTGCAGGTCTGGGGAGCGATAAACTCGGCCCAGCCATGGGTGGATTTCTGCACAAGTTTTATCGTACGGAATCCCAACTGGTAGCCATGTTGATTGAGCCAGGCCAGCAACTCCTGGAAGTGAGCATCTACCGCCAGCGATCGTGGCTTGTAGACGAGGCGAAAGCCTGAATCCCATACCAGCACGGCAACGCTGTGGCCCCGACGGTGGGTATCACCCTGGCCCGCGTTAATCTCAATCAGCGTTCCCGGATCACGTTGAGGGCTAAACGTTGCTACGATCTCTGGCCAGTCATCGCAGAGACGCGTCAGTATCTCCAGGTTATAGTCGACCCACATGTCGATGCTCTCGACTAGCATGCGCGCCAGGACGGCGTATTCTTCAAGCAACTGGAGCATGTTCTGTGGCTGGATCAGCTGCTCGACAAAATCCTGAAAACGCTTCTCTGCCGTCTCGCCCTGCAGGCGTCCCTGCAGGCGTGCGATATGCAGCTCCAACACCATCGTCTTGACCATCTTGGGCAGCAGTCGGTCCGGAATCTGTGCCAGTAGCAGCGGAATGATGGTATTTGGATGAAAGGGCAGGTGCGTGTACATGTGAGCTAATGCGTGGATGCCTGCTTGCAGACGCAGGAGCCCGCTAATAATGAGAGGCTCTACCGCCTCCAGAAAGGCTCCTGAATGATTTGGCCTTTCCTGTGGCTTAAAGATCTTCAGAGGGGATTGCTCAGGTGTGTAAAGTGTATATGCATCGATCAGGGTGTGTAGCCAGGGTAGGGCGGCGGTGTCCGCCAGGCGCTCTTGTAGTTGTTCCGGTGACTCGGCGAGTAAGAACAACGCTTCTTTCTCCGTCAGACCATCGCTGGCCAGGCGCTGCTCAAAAAGAGACGTATTGGGAAACGGTAGTTGCTCCTTCCAGCGGTTCAGATGCTTGCGTGCGCTTTCAAGCTGTGCTTCTGTGGCTGCCTGTGTTTCTTCAGTATCATGCTGTGGTAGTGAAACCGTGCGCTCGGTCAAACTCAAGGCGCGAAACCAGCCGGCTGTATAGCTGTCGCGTTGTTTATTCGTCTCTAGACTCTGTTTCATATATTTATTTCCGATCAAACATCCCTGAGGATGAAGGTCTCAATCGTGACACGTATTAAGCAATAGAGCTAACTCTATGAATATTGATCTTATAGAGATCTCTGGCTTGGAACTGTTTAGAAAAACCTGGCCTGTCGCGCTTTGCATAAAAGCATCGTATTGCGCGGCAAGCCGATCAACTCACTGATCTGGCGATGTGAAACTGGTTGGCGTGACGTGATAACCATGGTTATCACGTCACGCATGTTAGTATGGACCCGTGACTAGCAGACGCTACAGGTTGCATAGTAGCTTGAGCTGCATCCGGCGTTTGCGCCTACGCTTGCTCCGGCATCATAGATGTAGGAGAGGTGCCAGCTACCGGCTGGTGTGCCAGGGGCACTGGCGCCCGTGCCAGCCGTGCTTGCATAGTTGCTGGGAGTGTTGCCACAGGCCGAGCAGAGGCCGGTAATATTGATATCGAGACCAGCTCCGGCGCCGTAACCACTCGTTGAGGAGGCGGCTCCGGGAACACCAACGCTATAAGCGCCGGTGACGCTGGCCAGGTCGTTATCCGTTAACTCAAGGGCTCCAACGGGATTCTCAGGAAGCTGGGCGAGCTCTTCGCTGGTGAGGGTTCCTCGATACTGGGCATCTTTCCAGGCGCGTGCAATGTCTAAACTCATGATATGTAACCTTTCATTCGTTCAAAATCTTCATTCATCAGCACCCTACCGGACCCGTAGAAGTATGGGGGTCTGTATAAGGTAGATAGGTGCGGGCATGTTGTCATTGTTGGCAGAGTAAGTGTTGTTCATGCAGATTGCTGCGAGGAGAGGAATCTGGTACTTTCTCTCTCGCCTTGCATCAAATCCTCTTTAGTAGCTGATGCAAGCAACAAAATCATGCGCGAAGTTCTGCAATAATTAGCAGACGTTGCAGCTGGTATAGTAACTCGGGCTGCAGCAGCCAGCGCTCGGGCCTACGCTTGCCCCGGCATCATACACATAGGAGAGGTGCCAGCTGCCTCCCTGATAACCAGGGGTAGATGCGCCGCCACCATAAGTTGAAGAGTATTGACCACCGACATTTCCGGTGGCGCAGCAACCGGTGAGATGGATATCGAGGCCGGCCCCACCGCCGTAACCACTCGTTGAGGAGGCAGCTCCAGGAACACCAACGCTATAGGCACCGCTGACGCTGGCCAGGTCGTTGTCTGTTAACTCAAGGGCACCAACGGGATTCTCAGGAAGCTGAGCAAGTTCCTCGCTGGTGAGGGTTCCTCGGTACTGATCATCTTTCCAGGCGCGTGCAATGTCTAAACTCATGATGTGTGTAACCTTCCGTTCATTTAAAGTTTTCATGTACGAGCACCCTGTCTGCCTGTTGACTATACATACTCTCTACAGGTAGAGCAGATGCAGGCACGTTATAATCGTTGGCAGAATAGATCATTCATGTATGTCGCCCAGGAGAGGAATCTGTGATTCCCCTCCTTTTCTGCATCAGCATTTTTGGGTCTGATACAAGCAACCATGAAATGAGCGTTTCACGGCTAGAGGCCAGTACTAGAAGCAACCGCCACCAAGACCAAACGGGTAGCCGCCGTAGAGGCCCCCAAAGCCGCCGTAGAGGCCCCCAAAGCCGCCGTAGCCAAAGCCCTCGTAGCCACAGCCCCCAAAGGGAACCTCGTAGCCAAAGGGAAAGCCGCCATAAAAGCGGCGGCCGAAGCCGCAAAATGCCCCCTCAACCTGTTCCAGGTCAGAATCGTTTAATTCAATCTGCTCAACTGTGTTTTCAGTGTTCATGTTATGTATCCTTTCTCTTTGCGTCACACAAAGACTCAAAATTCCCGGTACCACTAAAATTTATAAGAGATATGTGAAGTTATTAGCGATTTAATTACAATCACACGAAAAGTTCAGGTATCGCTAAATACTTCTTATTGTAATTCTTCTCTTTTTGCGTTCCTTGTCGCGGTACCTAAATGCATTATAAAAATTCGCAAAACAACCGTCCGGTGAAAAAATCATATAGAGTTTAAAAAAAATTCATAACAAGGCTTTCGTTTTGTATTATGTCTACATCCAATGAATACTTTTTAAATATTGCTGTATATAGAATAATAAAATATAAATCGAATAGTTGTGATTAAGAAGTTGATAACATGATACATCGCACTTTATAAATTTATAGCCTCTTTTTATTTCATGAAAAAAAAATTATGTAAAACCTCATAAGGACCTATTTGGGTGAATTCTTATACTGTATATAGTGGCAAAATTATAAAGTATAGAATGTTGGGTGGATTGCAGTTATGTCTACGTCTTCGCAAATTTTTAGGGAAGAAGCTTTAAATCATTATAAGAAGAGAAGGGATAAAGTAACGCTGCCTCATTTCCGGGCCTTGCCAACGGCGTTGCTGATATGGATATTATTCGGGATCGCTGCCGCGGTGGGGTGTGTCGCCTGGAACGATGAAATTCCTATCTACGCGACCGCGCCAGGGGTTGTACTGGACCAGCAGGGCCAGGGGGCCGCTCATCAATCGGGAGCGGAGGCCGCTCTTTTTTGCCGCCGGCCAACTTCCCCAGTTACAGGTAGGTCAACAGGCACTGGTGCATATCGGTGCATCTAAAGAAGACCTTGCCAGTAAAGTGATCAAGATTGAGCCTGGCGTGCTCAGCCCGAGTGCGATTCGTCAGCGCTATGGATTTATGGCACAGATCGTTACGCAACCTTCCATTGTGGTACTGATACAGATCGACAAGGTACCCGCGGCCACCTTTGGGGGGTCTGTGCTGGTCGCGAATGTGAAAACAGGGTCGCAACGCATTCTTTCAATGTTGCCGGGTCTGGGTAGTTTGATGAAGGGGTAAATTATGGATGCCAGCGAACAAAAGACGCAACTTCTGCCGAAAGAAGGAGAGAAGAAGAGGTTCCCCTATTTACAACACCCGATGGTCAATAAGATATGGAGAAAGCGCGTTCCCGTAATCCTGCAGATGAGCGAGGTTGAGTGTGGCTTGGCCTGTCTGGCGATGATTATGACCTATCATGGGCGTCAGACGACCATTTCTGAATTGCGGGCGAATTATGGAGCCGGCCGCGATGGTATCTCGGCCTTAAATATGGTGAAGGCGGCCCGCAACATGGGGATGATTTCGCGGGCCGTTGCCTTGCAGAAGAACGATTTTAAAGACGTGACCCTGCCGGCTATCATTCACTGGGAATTCAACCACTTCCTGATCGTGGAAAAATGGACCCCCGAGCAGGTGACCGTGGTGGATCCTGCGACGGGTCGCAGGCAGCTGGACGCGGAGGAATTCAACGGGAGCTTTACCGGTATCGTCTTGATGCTGGAGCCCGGCATGAGCTTTCATCGCCGCAAAATTACCTCCTCGCTCTCCCTGAAAATGTACGCGGTGCAGGCCGTGCGCCAGGCCCCGGGAGCGTTGATCCAGGTGATCTTAGCCTCCATTATATTACAGGTCATCGGCCTGCTTCCGCCTGTTCTCACGCAAACGGTCATCGATAAGGTTATCCCTTTCCATCTGACAAACGCCATGATCCTGTTGGGAGCTGGCATGCTGATGATGCTCTTCTCGCAGTCCTTTATTACCCTGCTGCGAGAATGGCTGCTCATCTATGTGCGGGCACGCATCGATACCCATATGATGCTCAGCTTTTTTGAACACCTGCTGCTCCTGCCCTATAATTTTTTCCAGCAGCGTTCCAGCGGCGATCTGTTGACGCGTATGGGCAGCAACACGATTATCCGAGATACATTGAGTGGTCAGGTGATCTCTACCGTTCTTGATGGGAGCATGGTCATCCTCTACCTGGTGATTTTGATGGTTGTGGCGCCAACCTTTGGGCTGCTGGCCCTGGTCATCGGTGTATTGCAGATCATCTTGATGCTCAGTGTTTATCGCACCATTGCCAGCCTGGCGGCGCAGGAGTTGACGGCCCAGGGTAAGTCGCAGGGCTACATGGCCGAGGCACTGGCCGGCATCGCTACCCTCAAGGCCGCCGGTGCTGAATACAGCGCCCACGACCGCTGGACCAATCTATTCTTTGATCAGTTAAACATCTCGACGCGCAGGGGTTACATCTCAACCATCGCCAGCACGGCCATGACCCTCTTGCGTGGCTTCGCTCCCATGGCGCTGCTCTGGGTAGGGGCGACGCAGGTCCTCAATGGTACGCTCTCCGTTGGTACCATGTTAGCCTTAAGCTCTCTCTCAACCTCCTTCCTCTCGCCTCTATCATCGCTGGTGAGTAGTGGGCAGCAGCTACAGATCGTACAGGCACACCTTGAGCGTCTGGCCGACATCATGACCTCGGAGCCGGAGCAGCACGCCCAGACGTTGAAATCGCCACCCAAGCTGACCGGCCATGTGCATCTGGAGAATGTAAGCTTCCGCTACTCTCCCGAGACGCCCCGTGTGCTGCATAACATCAATCTGCATATTGTCGCCGGCCAGAAGGTGGCCATTGTCGGCCGGACCGGCTCTGGCAAGAGCACGCTTGGCAAGCTCCTGCTGGGTCTCTACATTCCTGGTGAGGGACAGATCTATTACGATGGCATCCCACTGAACGAACTGCAATATCAGGAGGTGAGAAGGCAGTTCGGTGTGGTCTTGCAGGATTCAGCTATCTTCAGTGGAACCGTGATGGAGAATATTCTGTTCAATAATCCACACATGGATAAGGAGTATGCCGTACGCGCAGCCCAGATGGCCGCTATCCACGACGATATTGTTCGCATGCCACTTGGGTATGAGACGCCTGTAGCTGAAGGTGGGAGCGCGCTCTCGGGTGGTCAGCGCCAGCGCCTCGCCCTGGCCCGTGCCATCGCCCATCATCCTGCGATCTTGCTCTTAGATGAAGCAACCAGCAACCTGGACGTGGTCACAGAGCAGATGGTCGCTCAGAATCTGGAAACCGTGCCCTGCACCCAGATCATCATCGCCCACCGCCTGAGCACGATCCGTAACGCCGACGTCATCCTGGTCATGGATCAGGGGACGATCGTCGAGAGCGGCACGCACCAGGATCTGCTGCAGAAGAACGGTTTCTACACCAACCTTATCAAGCAGCAGATGGAGAAGAAGTCTCCGCGTCCGCTCCTGCGTAAATTCTAATAAGCAGTATGTAATAGAACGCAATGGGTGTGGTGGGCGATCGCCCACCACACCCATTGCGTTCTATTACATACTCGTCTGCTCTTTTTTGAGGCGACGTTTATATTGCATGTTCGTGACCCAGCGGTAGCAGAAGATGAGCAAGAATAGCCACAGGGTGCCTGACAGGTAGCCGCCGAGCACATCGCTGAGCCAGTGTTCGCCCTCCAGGACGCGTGAATAGCCAATGCCCAGGATGGCCATGACGGCGAAGATCTGGAACGGGATTAAGACCCAATGGTAGCGCCATTCGCGCACCTGCCTGGTGAAGGTAATATATAAGAGCGAGCCATAGAAGACGACATCATGTTCAGTATGACCGGATGGAAAACTGTTATACGTGAGCGGCGTATAGACGTGGATCAATTTCGGGCTTGGACGTGGGCGTACGACGAGGTCGGCGATCAAGATGTTGATGCCGTTGCCAACGCCGATGGTCAGTATAAAGAAGAGGGCATCTTTCCACCAGCGAATCAGTAAGAAGAAGATAAAGACGACGGTGGTCTCGACAATTGAGGGTGGAATATCATTGACGGTGCTAAAAAACGTGATCACAGCAAGTAGCCAGGCGGGATAATGAATGGCCTGCACGGCACGCGAGAATGCCACCTCGCCTGGCAGGGGTCCCTTATGAAGGTGCAGGTAATAAGCAGCTCCGGCTAAGAGACATAACCCGAGCACCCAGAGAAGTCTTTCAATGATACGTCGCACATGGGTATCATGTCGATCTTCTCCTCCAATGGTCTTGTCCGGATGCCGGGGGTCTACCACAGGTTGTCCGATAGAATCGATTGCATCAGCCATATAACAATTTGCGTGATGCAGGTCCCCCTTGGTTCACCCATGGGGAGGAGCATCACGCACTCCTTTCCTGCGTGACTCTTTCTCGTGTCACCTTTTTTCTATCGCCCCTTGCGGGGAGCCGTTTTTGGTGGGAACGGCCAAACCCGCACCGGTTTCCCGGGTAATGTGTGCCGAAAGGGTTTCTTGAATACGGCACCGCCTCGAACCCCGTCTGGCTGTTTAGCCACATTCTGTAGAGCTTGGAACTGGCAATGCATTCCAAGGTACCTATGCATTCCTTCCGAACGTAGCCCGATAGCCTTCCGAAGAAAGCCCTGGCTGGGGCTGGTCAAGTCCGGACCTGCAATAGCCGGGCAGAAGTCACCCCTATTTACAAGCCCCCGCCTGAAGGCGTGGGGTACTTGACATGGTTTCTCCATACTTAAAAAATTACGTAACTAGTGTGGTACACGTACGGTCGAGTTATGGAGATGCAAAACGATCTATCCTGGCAATTGTGCCCTGCCTTTTATGCGTTTTGATACAGGATCAGACAGGTTATGGCGGGCACTTCGAGGGTTCCACTTACCTGTTCCGGTCCCTGTTCGCTGACCTGATCCCGTGAGGTGACCAGCGCCCAGTTGCCCTCGGGCAGTGTGAATGACGTGGATGCGCTATTGGGGTTATAGATGACCAGGATCTGCCGCCAGCTATCCTGGTTGGCATGCGGCCCCAGTTGAAAGGCGACGGTATTGGCGGGACCATCCTGGAAGGTCAGATGCGCATTGATCTCTTCCTCCGTGGTCATGCGGAAGGCGGGATGATTCCTGCGTAGCCTGATCAGGCTGGCATAGTATTCAAACACATCCTTATATTTGGCCTTGTGAGACCAATCAAACTGATTGACGGCATCACCCGCGTTGTAGCTGTTGTCATTTCCCCCCTTTGAGCGCAGGAATTCATCGCCGCCCTGGAAAAAGGGTATCCCCTGGGAGGTCATCAAGATCGCCAGCACCAGTTTATCCATCAGGATGCGTTCGGCCTCGCTGGCCTGCTCGCTGCTGGCCGTGATCTTATCCCACAGCGTCAGGTTATCGTGGCTGGAGGCATAATTAACGGCCTCAGCTGGCGTGTCTGTAAAGTCATGAATGCTCCCGCTGACCGCGCTTCTGATCTCGTCCACCTGCTCTCTATCGCCGGTCGCGAAGCCTTTCATATCGTGCGCGAAGACATTGCCGATCAATGCGTTGCGGATGTGGTCATTAAAGACCGCCATGCGTTTGCCGCGCTGCTGGCCCTTGGTAAACAACTGCTGGACCGGCAGGGCTGAAGCGCCACCAATCCAGGGCTCACCGTAGATCAGGAGTCCCGGATTGAGTGCGTGTAGATCCTGCTCAATCTTGCTCATCGTATCCACACCCAGCAGAGCCATCAGATCAAAGCGAAAGCCATCCATATGATATTCTCGTACCCAGTAGCGGAGGGAATCGCGAATGAACTTCTGCA
The DNA here is from genome assembly GCF_036245075.1 of Dictyobacter halimunensis. NCBI lineage: Bacteria > Bacillati > Chloroflexota > Ktedonobacteria > Ktedonobacterales > Dictyobacteraceae > Dictyobacter > Dictyobacter halimunensis. The sequence continues at coordinate 1,610,747 of NZ_BSRI01000001.1, read as the reverse complement.
CCATCGGGCGCTCACTGGCGATCTCGTTGCCGCAGCCCGAGCCGTTGGTATACTGACCACTGGTATTGGTGCGATAGTAGTATCCGGGCACGATCTTATCGAAATCCGAGTTGCCGGTCAAGAAGGTATGATTATAGACGACATCCATCACGACCCCAATACCAGCCTGGTGCAGGCTTTGAATCATCTGCTTGAACTCGTTGATGCGGGTGGCACCATGAGGGGTGGTCGCATAGGCACCTTCGGGCACGTTGTAGTTGCGAGGATCGTAGCCCCAGTTATATTCATCGGGTCTGCGTTCATCCACGCTGGCGAACTCAAAGGCTGGCAGTACCTGGACATGGGTGATGCCAAGTTCTCTTAAGCTTTCCACGCCGGTTGACATCTGGTCGGGGCTGCTGGTGTTGCGCTCGGTGAACGCCAGGAACTTCCCTTTATGTTCCATGCCCGAGTTGGGATTGATCGAGAAGTCGCGAACGTGGAGCTCGTAGATGACGGCATCGACCGGGTTGGCAAGGGCTACCGGACGATCTGCTTCCCAGCCAGCAGGATTGGTCTTCGCCAGGTCGACGATCATGGCGCGGGTTGCGTTGACCGCCAGCGCGCGCGCATAAGGATCGACCGCCGTCTGGGTCTGCCCTTGCACGGTTACAAGGTAGAGGTAGTACCAGTTCTCCAATGCCTGCTCTACGTTGACGTACCAGGTCCCTTTCTCTGCTCGTTGCAGAGCCAGCTGACGTGTAATGCCGCCCGTCTCGCTCTCGAACAGGAGCAGCTGCACATCCTCGGCAGTAGGAGCCCAGAGACGAAAGGCTGTAGATTGAGGCGTCAGGGTAGAGCCCAGGTCATCACCCTGATAGACAAACTGGTCAGCATTCAGGATCGTGCGGGGCACGATGGGGGCCGCCGCGTAGCCGCTCAACTGAAGCTCCAGCGTATGGGAAACATCGGGCGCCGCTTCCAGCGTAATGGCGATCAGAGCCGTGGTGGTGTCAGCCGCCTTTGGCAGGATGGCATTGGGATTATTGATGCTATCGTATACTTCCGCCTGCCGGGTGACCGGGCTATCTGGTACATAAGAAAACGTAACAGGCGTATGATCGGTCGCGATGGTGAGCGTGATATTTTCTGGCGGTATCACATCGCTCCAGCCATTGTTAAACGCGACCTTATAATGATAGGTGCCAGCTGGTAGTGAGGCGGTATATTGATAGAGATTGGGATGTACCTCGTGCAGACGTGTATGATCGTCATCGGTATTCCAGTCATTGGGCGCACCCAGGATATGCTGAAGATCGCCCACGACAATCGCGTGATAGGTATGCGCATTTTTCATGACCGCTACCCCGACACGTTGTCCGGCAGTCACGTCAGTGACGGCTATATCCTGCGTTGCATATGGGAGCGTGACGCCAGTTGACAGTGACGCCAGCACGATGGTCTCACCATCAGTGTTGATATCTAAGAAGGCACTGGTTATTGATGCCAGGGGGTCATCTGAGGTCTTCAATGTAATCTCTCTTTTCTTGAGTCTAGACAGGGAATTATATAAGCTTAATTATACCTCTGTACCTCTTCTATTGAAGAGTATATCAGGCAATCAAAAATGCTGAATAAACGCTACCGATTTTCCCCCAAAAAGAGAGAATTTCAGGTGTGGTAGGTATTGACAAATGACCTGTCGTGGTTTATTATATCAACGTTCAAGAGCAACGTTATTCCTCGATAGCTCAATGGTAGAGCAATCGGCTGTTAACCGATGGGTTATAGGTTCGAGTCCTATTCGAGGAGCCCGATCAAAAAGGACCACTACAATAGTGGTCCTTTTGTTTTGCTGTGTACGTTCGGGACTAGTCCTGGGCGCACCACTCCGTGATGATCTGTTCCACCTTTTCCTGTCCGCTTAAGAAATGCTCAACCGGGATGCTCTCATTGGGTTGATGCGCCTGTCCCAGCGCGCCTGGTCCACAGACATATGAGTTGATACCGATATGCTGAAAATTGCCCGCGTCGGTGCCATAGGGTGCGCCATGCTCAACAGGTCTATCAAAGACGCGACTGAGCAATGCGCTGAGCGGACTCTGCTGCGGCGATTTCATCGGTGGGGTGGCATGTAGATTCTCGATCGTCACGTTGCATTCAGGAGAGAACTCGCGCATCTTACTGATAACTTCGCGCTCAATGCGATCCTCCATGGTCCTTAGAATCTCCTCGGACGTATCGCCGGGTGAGACACGCAGGCTCATCTTCAGACGGCAGGTATCCGCGATCATATTCGCCGCCAGTCCGCCACCGATGATGCCAAAATTAAAGGCCGAGGGCGGACACTCGGGAAAGAGCTGTGTATTTTCGGGCGTGATATGCTGCTCAAGCTCCCCATCGATTTCAGTGATGATGCGTATCACATCACCCATCTTTTCAATGGCATTCAAGCCTTTTTTCGGCACGCTACTATGGCCGCCGATGCCGTGCACGACCAGGTCAAAGGTGGCATAGCCTTTATGGGCCGAATAGATCTCAAAGTCTGTCGGCTCACCGATCAGCGCCATCTCCGGCATCGGGAAGGTCTCCTCAAAGAATTGAGGCAGTATCTTGATCAGTTTGCCCGAGCCCTGCCCCGCCACCTCTTCATCATAGGTAAAGACAAACAGGAGGGGACGCTTAAAGTCCTGGTGCTGTTGAACGACCTGTTTGGCCGCCACCAGGGCCTGCGCGATAAAGATCTTCATATCGGCCGTGCCGCGCCCATAGATGCGTTTGCCATCTGTTTCCATCACCAGGGGATCGGTTTTCCAGCCTGGCTGACCATCAAATGGCACTACATCGATGTGTCCCGAGATCATCAGGCCACCTGGCTGTCTGGGACCAAACCACGCCAGGACCGACGCCTTTTTGACCCCATCAACATCATCCGTAATCACCTTCACGTTAAAGCCGATCTCTTTTAAATAGTCTTCCAGATATTCGACCGCTTCCAGATTACTATGTGCACTGACGGTATCAAAATTGATCAGCCGACGAGAAACTTCCCACAGCTCGCTGCTTTGAATGTCATGTGTACTCACGTATATCTTCCGTCCTTCTAACAATGTGTGGACCACGCACGTCCCCTGTTATAGTAGCACATGCTTCTCTGTATAGCTTACCTTTTTCAAAATCTTTTCATGATACTTTTCATAAGATCGTGTTTTGGAATGCCCCGCGGTGATCCTGCGTGGCAAGAAGAGCAAGTTAAAAGAAGTTTTGCATCTTTCTCTGTGCTATGGTACTTACACTTCTCCTCATAGGAGCACATCATCAGAAGCAAGGAGCAGACAGCTATGACAGAACAGGTATCTCCCCTGGCCACATTTTACAAACCAGGTTGGGAGAATTATCAACAAGCCATTGTCAAAACGATCGCACCGCTCTCCTCCGAACAACTTGCCCTCTCTGTAACAACCCATCACCGCTCGATCAGAGAGCTTCTTGAGCATATGATCAGTGCAAGGGTCAACTGGTTCTCTGGATGGATGGGAGAAGAAAACGCTCCTCTGGTCGGATGGGGAGACGAATCATATGTGCCTGAGGCAGCAGAACTGGTCGTCATGTTTGAGGAGACCTGGCGCGTGATCTCTTCTGCCCTGGACCGCTGGACTTCCGCCGATCTGGAGCAACTTATTCCACCCTCGGCCTCCCATCAGGCATGGCTGCGAAATCAAGGACTGGAAGAGGAGTCTGCGCACGCTCGGCAGTGGATTGTCTGGCATGTCATGGAACATGAGATCCATCATGGAGGCGAGCTATCCCTGGCCCTGGGAACCTATGGGGTGGATAGTTTCTATACCTGGTGAGGATTAACGATCCTCATACCTGGCCCGGTGCTACGCAGGCGATCAGCAGGCGCAAAGGAACAACAGATGCCAGCCTCTCTCGGCCTGGCATCATTTAACCCCCTCAACCGTTTTCGCCCTTTGCACGTCCATGATAGCAGGGTCGGGAAGATGGCCCGGGTAATTGGTTCTCATCTCTTTCAGTTTATCACACGAGAGGTCTTTCGCCTATTTCCCAAACACACGTTAAGAATTGAATGCGACGGTTTCTCCTCAGAATCATTCATGACACACTTTGTCATATTGGTGTGTTACAGTAAGGAAGAAATAACGACGAGTTTGATCCCTGCTGGTGGAGGAGCGATATGCGTGCAGACCGTTTGCTTTCAATTATGTTGCTTTTACAGGTGCACCGGCGTCTGACGGCCCGTGAACTGGCGCAACGCCTGGAGGTCTCTGAGCGGACGATTCATCGCGATATGGAGGCTTTGAGTTGCGCGGGCATCCCTGTGCTGGCCGAGCGCGGTACCGGGGGCGGCTGGAGTCTGATGGAGGAGTATCGCACCAATCTGACCGGGTTGAATGAGCATGAGATACAGACCTTGTTTCTGGCCCGGCCCTCACATGTCTTGAGTGACCTGGGTCTGCACCAGGCGTCCGAAGGGGCCCTGATCAAATTGCTGGCCGCGTTACCAGCGGTCCGCCGCCGGGATGCTGAATATGTGAGCCAGCGCATCCATATCGATACAGCCAGCTGGCATAGCCGCGAGGAGGCTGTCCCCTCCCTGCCAACGCTGCAGCAGGCGATCTGGCAGGAGCGTAAGATCTGCTTTACCTACCTGCGCGGCGAGACGCGGGTGGAGCGCGTCGCCGATCCGCTGGGACTGGTCGCCAAAGGGAGTACGTGGTATCTGGTGGCGGCGGTGGATGGACAGAGTCGCAGCTACCGCGTTTCACGTGTTCAGAGTGTACGTATTATGGAGGAAGCATCTTTGCGCCCATCCGACTTCGACCTGGCCTCTTTTTGGACGCAGTCGTCGCGAAATTTTACCTCTACCCTGCGCTGGTACCAGGCGACCATACGGGTCGCGCCTGATGCGGTGACGCGTATCTATGGATCGAGTAGATTATTTCGTGTTGAGCAGACCGAGGTCGTTGATCAGGGTGGCTGGCAGATCTTTCACCTGGGCTTTGATACGCCCGATGAGGCATGCGCCTACATTATCAGTTTTGGTGACCAGGCAGAGGTGTTGGAGCCTGCGGAACTCCATGCAGAAATTATTCAGCGGGCTCGCTGCGTCCTGGAGCATTATACAAAGAAAAGCCTCGTGTAGCAACGCAAAAGCACGATACAACATAGCCATAACAGCGTATGGGAACGCGTCGGCTCTCTGGCGGCGCATGCTACAATTTGATCAAGTGCGAGTACACTTTTTTTACTTGGAGGAGGCCAGCATCGATACTCAAATGAAGACACTGCACATTCGTACCCAGAAAAAAGATGAGATCGTCGATATTACCGAGACGGTAGAGGAATATATCCAGCATACCAGAAACGAAAGCGGCATCTGCTCGCTTTTCGTAGCCCACACAACCTGTGCCATTACGACCGCTGATCTGGATCCCGGTACCGACCTGGACTTCCTGGATGCCTTGCGTGCTATGCAACCCGATCTCAACTATCGTCATCCACACAATCCCGAACATACGCCGGACCACATTCTTTCCTCACTGATCGGGCCCTCGCTCGTCATACCATACACGAACCGCCGCTTGCTCCTGGGAGTCTGGCAGCGCATCGTACTGGTCGAGCTGGACGGCCCACGCCAGCGCACCGTACAGATCTCTACGTTCTAATCTCAGCGAGACAAAAAGAGCGGGACCACAAGGTCCCGCTCTTTTTGTCTCGATAGTTCCTATTTTTTGCGTTTTCTGAGAAGATGGTAGTAAAATTGTTTTATGAGATACAAAGGTCACTATGTAATTGTCCCGGTTTGGATGACTCAATAAACTGAACATGGAGAGTCGGAGAAGGAGTGAGGAAATCATGGCAACGGGACAGACATACGACAAAGCCTTTAAGCAAGAGGCAGTGCGATTGGTACAAACGAGTGAAAAATCACAAAGGCAAGTGGCAGAAGACCTGGGAATAGCGATGAGCACGCTGAGCCGCTGGTGCTCAGAATTGGCAGCCAACGGAGAACGAGCGTTTATCGGGAGTGGACATCTGCAGCCAGAAGCGGAGGAGATGCGCCGCTTACGCCGAGAAAACGAGATCTTAAGACAGGAGCGTGATGTCTTAAAAAAGGCGCTCGCCATCTTCTCGCACCGGTAGAAGACCGTTTCCACTTTATCGAGCTCCATCGAGGCCACTTTGAGGTCCGCCTCATGTGCCGCGTGCTCTCGGTCTCGGTTGGTGGGTTCTACGCCTGGAGGAAACGTCCTGCCTCGGCCAGAGAGCAAGAAGATGGCACCATTACCGAACAGATTGTGAACATCTATCGCCAGCACCAAGGGCGCTACGGCAGCCCACGGATCCATGCACAACTGCGTGATGAAGGCATTCATGTCGGGCGTAAACGCGTCGTACGCCTCATGAAGCAGGCACAACTGGCAGCCCATCACACGACCCATCGCGTGATGACCACACGAGCAGACCCAGCCGCAGTTCCTGCGGAAAACGTGCTTGACCGTGCCTTTCTGGCGCAGCGACCTAACGAAAAGTGGGTTGCTGACATTACGTACATTCCGACAGGGAGTAGCCGGATGTATTTGGCGGTGGTGCTTGATCTCTTCTCTCGACGCGTTGTCGGGTGGGCGATGAACCACAGACAAGATGAGGTGCTCGTGGAGCAAGCAGTAACCATGGCGGTCACCCACCGCAAGCCTGCAGCAGGGCTGCTGCATCATTCAGACCGTGGTTGCCAATATACCAGCCAGGCGTACCAAGCCTTGCTCAAAGGTCTCGACTTTCAGATCAGCATGAGTCGGAAAGGCAATTGCTGGGACAATGCAGTCATGGAGCGGTTCTTTGGAACCCTCAAGCGAGAATGTACCTCACGGGCACACTTTGTGACCCATGAGGAAACACGTCTGGCCATTTTCGAGTACATCGAAGTGTACTACAATCGAGTGCGCAAGCATTCCACATTGGGCTATCTCAGTCCAATGCAGTTTGAAATCATGAAGAACTGACTTTTCCACTTCATGGGATCATTCAAAGCGGGACAACAACACTACCGTATTCCACAGTGCAAGGAAGAAGAGATTACAGGGCCACTCGCGAACTAGAGCAAAATATTGATGATTTTGAAAAAGTGTGATATTTTCTGAAATTAAAGCGCATACTAAGATGACCAGGTTATAGCTATTTACCAGTATATTTTTTCTATTAAAAAGTAGGAATCGATTGATAGTAGCAGGCATGTGTCATAACAGAACAATAGGCCGGGACTATACCAGGGCAGGTATCGTTCTTCTGTCTATTCATGGCATTGGCAGGCGCGAGAAGCGTAGACCTATAACGAGGAGTGTGTGGCATGACACAGCATAACAAGATCACCTATCATCAACAAGTGACTTATTGTGGAAAGCCACGTTGTCGAAGGTGCCGCGAAGGGATTGGTCATGGTCCGTACTGGTATGCGTACAAGACCGTGAATGGGCAGACTACGCGGACCTACATCGGGAAGCATCTGCCTCCAGAGGTACAGCAAACTCTGGATACACCGTCAACCGTGACAGGAGATAGTGCTGTGATCTTACATTTCTCCCCACTCTCCACGACCGCGCCGGAATCCGAAGCGATCGCCGATGTGGACAATGTTGTGCTGCGTATCTCGACGCTGGGTCAGTTTCGCCTGGAAGAACGAGCCTCACCAACACGTGGCAAGCAGAAGGGACGTAACTGGCGTGTGATTGATGATGCCGCCTGGCAACAACGCTCGGTGCGCGCCTTGCTCTCCTATCTCCTTTGCTGTCCGGGCCGACGCTCTACCCGTTCCCAGGCTATCCTGACCCTCTGGCCCAACGATGATCTTGCGGTCGCCAACAACTCACTGAACAAGACCCTGAACTCCCTGCGAAAGATCTTAGGGCATCCCTCGGTCAAACCGGGCCAGGAGCAGCCTGGCAATGCCGGTGAACGTTTTGTTGTGGATGGTGACTGGTTTGCCCTGGCGGGCCAGGAAAGGGTCTGGATCGATGCCGATGAATTTGAACGCATGGCTGAGCAGATAGAGCAGGGTGGCAGTGCTTTAGCGCAGTACGAAAAAGTGTTACAGGATACCATCGCACTCTACAAGGGTGATTTCCTTCTTGAGGAGCGTACCTCTGAATGGGCGGTCAGTCGTCGCCAGTCCTTGCGGCAAAAATGGATCGATCTCCTCTTGAAGCTATCCAGCTTCTACGCGGACCGCAATGAGTATGCGAAAGCTATCAATGTATTGAATAATCTGTTGCTGAAAGAGCCAGCCAATGAACTGGCCATCCAGCAACTGCTGGTTGCTTTGATGAAGTTAAAGCGGCGCGGTGAAGCCATTCAGGCGTATCAGCACTTTGAAAAGATCTTGTATCGCGACTACAAGGCTGTTCCGGCCGCTGAAACGCGTGCCCTGCACGCCGCGATTCGTTCTGGCGAGGGGCTGGCCGATATCGCCTTGAAAGCGGAGTCAGCGGCCATCCAGAGTCCAGAAAAGCCGGCCTCTATGCGCAAGAAGACGGGTCGACACGGGAGCGTGGCGGCCGGTTCCGCACAGGCTCGTCACGTGTTGCCCGCGCCTCCCTCCAGCGAACCAATCGGGCGCACACATCAGGGGGATCTTATTGGCCGCGATAATGAACTGCTGGCTATGCGCATGCTCCTGCGCAATGTTGAGCAGAACGCACGCCTGCAACTGGTGGGAGCGCGCCGCGTGGGTGGAATTCCGCTGGATACCCAGCGGCAGCCACAATTTCTCTTATTAAAGGGCGACCTGGGCATCGGCAAGACGCGCCTGGCGGAAGAGCTAGGGCGTGAGGCGCAGAGCAATGGTTGGAACGTTATCTGGAACCGCATCTACAAAATCGAAAGTGTGATCCCCTATCGTGTCTGGGTTGAGGCGCTGCGCAACATCTTGATCAAGAGTCCCGGTGTCATTTCTTCGCTCAGCACGGAAACGCTGCGCGCCCTCTCGACATTAAGTGGACTCCTCGATGTTCTTCCGGCAAATATCGCCGGACGTAGCGCCTCGCTCTCCCTGCTGCCCGAACAGGCCAAATACGCGTTATATAACGCCGTCAGCGACGTGCTCAAGCAGACGAGCGATAACGGTCCCGTGCTGATTGTCCTGGACGATATCCAATGGGCGGACGTCAGCAGTTACGAGCTCCTCGGTCACCTCGCGCGCCAGCTCACCGGTTATCCCATCGCCTTCTTTGCCACCTGTCGCGAATCCGAGGTGCCAAAGGAGGCCTCTCATCCATTGCGCAAGATGATCCTGGAGATGCAGCGTGAGCATACTATTCTGCCGATGGACGTCAAGCCGCTCTCCCCCGAGCAGATCAAGCTACTGGTTACCAACCTGTCTCCTCTCCCCGAGGAGGTTGTGAACCGCATTCAAACGCACGCGGATGGTAATCCTTTCTTCGCCGAGCAACTGGCCCGTTCTGATGCCGCCAATCTGCCGATGACAATCATCGAAGCCCTGGGGGCGCGTATCAAACTGCTCAAGCCTAACTGCCGGGAATTGTTGCAGCATGCGGCCGTACTGGGGGGCTCGTTTGAGCTTCCTATGATTTGCATGCTCGAAACAGGCTCTGATACCGATGATAATGACGTTATCCTGCCGCTGCTGGATGAGGCATGGAAATTTGGCGTGATTACTGATGAGGGCAGTGGTACACGCATCACCTATCACTTCTGGCACCCGTTGCTGGTCACGTATCTTTACGATAATCTCTCTTCCATGCGACGGGCCATGTTGCACCGCAAGGCTGCCGAGAGCATTATCAGCTTAAATAAGGGGCGTGAAGAGAATGTGGCCGCGACGGTGACCATGCACCTGTTGCGAGCCGGAGCGGAGGCCGATAAAATCGCCTACTACGCGGAGCTAGCTGGCAATAATGCGTACAGTGTATCGGCCTACGCCGCCGCCGCGACCCATTACCAGATAGCGGTGCAGTATTTAAAGCAGGTTCGATCCCAGGATATGCTGCCACAGCTTATCTCCCTGCTGGAACTGCTGGCTGAATGTACCATGAACAGCGGTGGTGACTCCGAAAAAGTGTGTAGCCTGTTTCATGAGGCGCTTGAACTGCGCCGCAGTCATATGGCCATGCTGGATCCACAATCTGAAGCGCGACAGCAGGCGCTACTCTGGGATCAGATGAGCTGGACCTGGCGCTACCGGGGTGATCCGCAGCAGGCCTGGCATTGTTGGACGCAGGGCGAGCAATTGCTACGCGCGGCGGGAGTCGTTGGTGGACCCGTCTGGGCGCGCCTGTACTATACCCGCAGCAACCTCTATCAGATGCAGGGTTTGTACGAACAGGCGCTGCATAGCGCGCAGGAAGCCCTCTTATTATTAGAAGAAGGCCAGCAGCAGGGCCCGGTCCGGCCTCCCACGGATCGTAAAGCGTGCAAGACGCTGATGCAGCGCATCATCGAAGGGTATCCTGATCTTTTGGGACGCCTGCAGCGGCATATGGGCTCAATCGCGGTCGATATGGGGCAACTCAGCCAGGCGCTGGCCTATCAGAATAAGGCGCTGGCATTTTTCGAGCAATATGAGGAGCAGAGACAGATCGCCCATATCTCTTCCAATCTGGGCTTTATCCATCTTAAAATGGCCCAGTACTCGGAGGCGCAGGCCGCGCTCCGGCGCGCGCAATGGATGGCTGAAAGCATTGGAGACCGGCCGTTGCTCTCGCTGGTCTCCAGCAATCTCGGCGAACTGGATGCCGCATTGGGGGACCTGGTTGAGGCCGAAAAGCAATACGAGGTCGCTTTACAATTGAGCCTTGTGCTGGGTGATCGGGAATATACCAGCAAATGGAACTCCAACCTGGCCGGTATCTTCCAGGCGCGCGGCGAACTGGCTGAGGCGGCCAGGTGTATCCGTACAGCCTTCTCTGTGGCGCGCTCGATGCAAAACGCGCCATCGATTGGCCAGGCGCTGGTCGCGCTGGCGAACATACGCCTGGCGCAGGCCACGGCCATCCAGGGAGATGAGCGCAAGCGTGCCCTCTTATTGTGTCATGCTCAGACTGATATCGAGCGTGCGCTGGGTCTGGAGGTCGAGGCTGAGACCCGGATGAAGGGGCAACTTGCCCTGGCGCAGATTACCTTGATGCGTGGTCAGCAGCAGGAGGCCAGGCAGGCGTTTGAGGAGATTATGGAGGAGGCAAGGAGCACAGAGCACCTGCAGATCGTGGAGAAGGCCGAACAGTGGCTCGCGCAGGCATAGCGTGACGGGTGAAGGAGCGCGTCATGTCTCCACCGGTCGTCGAACAGAGCGCTCTTCAGGCCGGGAGCATGGCCGCTTCAGGGTTTTTTGATCGATATACTTTGATATATGTGCGTGATCGAGCAGAGCTATCTTCGATAAACGCGTGCCACGATCGCTGTAATATTATCGATGCCGCCCTGGGCATTGGCATACTGTACCAGGCGAGTGACGCTCTCCTGTGGGCCAAATTGTTCGACAATACTGGTCAATTCCTGGTCGTTGATCATGCCGCACAATCCATCGCTACAGAGGACCAGCGCGTCGCCCTCTTCAACCTGTTCCACAAAGACATCGACTTCAACCTCTGGAAAGGGGCCGAGGGAGCGGGTAATAATGTTGCGCATAGAGTGCATTTGTGCTTCTTCTTCGGTCATCTGGCCCATGCGAACCTGTTCCGCGACCCAGGAATGATCTTGTGAGATCTGCCGTACCTGCCCATGCCGGACCAGGTAGGCGCGGCTATCCCCGACATTGGCGATATAGGCGATGTCGCCACGCAGGACCGCGACCACACAGGTGGTCCCCATGCCGCTATGCTGAGCATTTTCTGTTGCGCGTTGATAAATAGTTGCATTGGCATAGCGAATTGCACGTATTAAGCTGGCGGGAACATCGGTATCGGTATCCTGGTAGTAGAGCGTGCAGACAGAATCAACGGCAATCTCGCTGGCGACCTCACCAGCTGCATGTCCTCCCATACCGTCGGCCACAATAAATAAGGCACCCTTCTGCTCTAATAACTGCTGATCTTTGGGGATAATATAGGCAACACTATCCTCATTATGCTGGCGCTTCATTCCAACGTCGGTGCGCTGCGCCACGTTGAGGGCCAGGGGACGTGTTTTTTGCCCATGCTTTTGCTGTGCCGCGACCGGGGCTGTAGATGATCGCACAAACAGTTGCCGAACTCGCGAACCCACGCTCAATCTCTGCTCTTTCTGTGGTGGTGTGGATCGGTCATGAATGGTATGTGAAGGAAATATTTCCATTAAGCTTCTCCAACTCCAATCATTGATAAAAAATATATGCCTGGATCCTGCTATACCATCTATTTATAGAACGTCCGCAGCTGTCTCTCTCGTCTTCATTAAGAAGAATGGGCACTGGAAATATGGGACTTTTGTCTCCGCCATAGCCTTCTTATAGTATCGCGTAAATCCTGCTAAACAGGATTTACGCGAAGCCTCTTTTTACAAGTATACTCACCAATTCAAGTTGAGCATGTTCAATTTGCCGCCAACGGCAGAAGAGGACAGTTGCTTAATGAACCCTATATGTTTTCTTTGCTGATGCTGCCTGCACGAGATATTTACATAGGTTATTTACGTTCTATTTTATAGTATAAGGACGTAGATTTGTATACTTCAATAATCATAAAGTACTACGCCAATAACAGACATTCACGCCTTGAGCGCTCCCACACGGGCGTCCGCGCAGCGGTCGCCCTGTTTTTGTATATTGGTGCGTCGGGGGCGCATCCGCGCCCCCGACGCACCAATATACAAAAGATCAGCTCTTGCCATATTAGGGCCTGCGGTGATTGTATGTGTGGAAACAGTGGGGGCGCGTTCGCGCCCCCACTGTTTCCACACATACAATCACCGCAGGTGCGAAAACTTGAATACGTGGCAGGCGATGATCTTGCGCGCGACGATGCTATATATAGTAGTATGCCACTATTTCAATGTGAGATCTCTCTTCTAAGGTCGACAAATCGGCTTAAGAGGCTGCCAGATGGGTATGGGGGAGGGGGACCACAATGAGGTCGAGCATGGTTGTTGTGGTTTTTCTGCTGGCGAAAAGATGGCGGGACGTCCAAAAATTGTGCAATGCCATGACTGAAAATAGCGCATACTGCGTCCAAAAATGTAATGGCTTTATGGTTTCGCTCTGCTAGCAATCACAGGCAATTTGTAGAAGAAATTGCCTCATGCCAGGGTTGCATTTAGGTATACTTTTGGCAGGGTGTGTGATAGAGAACTTGAGAAGTGTACTGAGATTACCGGAGAGTAGTATCGCTACTTTCTCGTAAAACATTAAACGGTATACCGCTTCCTACCGCCTTATGCTTTTTAAGCTCCTGGTTACCATCTGGCCGCGCTCTAGCTGGATCGGTCCTCACGCACCCCCGAATTCTGTTTACCTGAACTGGCTTGTGAGGTATCCTGTGAAAAAATTAAAGGTGCTGGCCGGAATCGCTTTCGCGCTGAACACGTTCCTCTTTGGCTCCTACTATTCAGTTGGCAAAGAGATGCTGGGACGTGTTGATCCTATTGTCTTTACTTTTTTCACCATGATGACATTGGTTCCTCCGGCCATTTGTATATTGATTCTTTCCCGACGACACATTACGCGTAGCGCGGTTCGGAGCGGCTTTTTGCTGGGAACCTGCCTGTGCCTGGGATTATTTTCCCTGGCCGTCGCCCTCAAATATAACAGCGCGACTGGTACCGCTTTCTTCCCATCCCTCAATGGACTACTGGCGGCCATCTTTACCTGGCTCTTTCTACGCCAGCCGATCAGTAAGGCTACCTGGTTTGCCGGGATCGTTTCGGTGAGTGGCGCCATCTTATTGATGGCCAATGCATCGATGGGTGGGGCACGCGGGGCGCTGATCGCCTTTATCGGTGGGCTGCTATGCACGCTGTACGTTTTTCTGGCCGACCATGAGCAAAAGGACCAGGCCGCGTACTGGCCGCTCTTCGGTATCGAGCTCTTGACGATGGGGCTGTGGGCCAATCTGCTGGCCCTGCTCTTTGGCGACTGGGATGTGATGCACTTCTCGATGCCCTGGGATATGGGCATCGTCCTCTACATCGGGCTGGGCACGATTTTTCTGCCCACGCTATTTACGGTGGTATTGCAGCGCTACATCTCGCCGGTAACGGTCTCTTTCATTTATATCCTGGAACCGATCTTTGGAACCCTCGTCGCTTATCTTTATCTGCATGAGGTTGTGTCGTTGGATGGGTATCTGGGTGGCCTGCTGGTAGTGGTCGGAGTATTGATCCATACCTGGGGGACCGTTGAGCGGCCGCGCATCCAGGCGCAATCGCAGTCCCGCCAGCAGCTCCAGCAGTCCTGGTTTCAGTCTTTTCTCTATCCGCTGATCTGTTGTGTGCTGGGCGCCTGCATTGTGCTCAAGGTGGCCGGTTTTCCACCCGCCGTCTGGTTGGATCTCTATCGTGACTGGCCACAGTTGCCGGTGTTGCTGCATAGCGGACAGCGCATGGAAATGATCCTGTTACTGGCCCAATCCGCGTGCTGGCTGGTAGTCTGGCTGGCCCTGATTGTACTGGGGCTGCTGGTTTTTTACCGGGTGGGCAGCAAACTGTTCGCATCTAGTAGCGCTTCCATCGTGGAACACGATATGCGCACCCTGAGGCAGATGGGATACACGCAGCACGCGCAGAACACGATCGCCATCCCGGTTATCAACGCAGAGCTCTTACAACCACGACGTACGCACCGACCAGTGCGACTGGCGCATATTGAGCCGGTAGACGATCAAATATATGAAGCTCCAACCCATGTCCCCGGTCGACATACGATGGTCGCGCAGCGACGGACGTATCGCGATGTAGAGCAGCACTGGTCCTGGGGGGGACGAGCATGGAGCCATGGAAGCGAGAAAAAGATGAAGAAAAATGATGCGGGCGATTTCAGTGTGCTCTATGTGGAGCCGACCGATGACAAGGCCGAGCTCTTCCCGGTGATCGCTGAACAAAAGAAGCCGATCGTCCTGATGTTGGCTGAGCAGGTACAGACCTTCCAACGTCCGGATGATTTTACAACGTTGAAGCATATTAAGCGTCAGTATGATCTGACGATCATTTTTGTGATTGCCCATAGCGCGCAGCAGGCGCAGCTGGCATCCAGAAATGGCTTTCCGACCTATCAATCCATGGAGGGTCTGGTTCAGGCTGTGAAAGCCGGCCAGTTCACTCGCCAGCGCACCCTGGCCCGTTCTACCGTTCCTCTCGCGCCCAAACAAGATATGAAGGGGGTGGGGATAGCGAACAGGAACACGTTGCCACTGGAATCAAAAGGGCAGCCTGGTGGTCCCGCGGGCCCGATCAGCGGACCCACACAAAGCATGCAGCCATCACCGCTGGCGGATATCCCTTTTCCGATCCATGAAGAGGTCCCGACATTTGCTCCCACGCCGCAGCTTACGTTTAACCCGGAGACACCACATCCCCTGCCGCCGGTAAGACCCCAGCAGAGGATATCACAGCCGTTGCCGGCGCGACCGCAGCCACAGCCACAATCAAGGATATCGCAGCCTCTGCCACCGGTAAGGCAGCAGATATCGCAGCCTCTGCCACCGGTGAGGCCGCAGATATCGCAACCCTTGCCGCCGATCGAGCCACCGCTGCAACAGACTCCCCCGCCGCCTGTGCGGCCATCCAGGCAGCATCCCCGGCGCATGCCCGCTATCTTTGCTGTGATTACGATGGCGCTGATCCTGGCGATTATTGGCTCATTCCTGGTTTTCTCGCACTCATTTCAATCGATCGCTTCGCAGACGGCGCCCCCGGCCAGTATTGGACGCCTGGCCTTTACCAGCAGTGGTCAGCTGAACGAGAGTAGCAGCCAGGGCATCGCCGATCAGGTGGTGCTGGACGTGCACAATCTGCCCGCACCGACGGCCGGGGAAAAATATTATGCCTGGCTGCTGGGTGATAAACGTCAGAACGATCCCACCTCCATCGCGTTGGGAGCGCTCAATATCACTAATGGGAGCGCGCACCTGTTTTACGCCGGAGATGCGCAGCACTCCAATCTGCTCCTGAAGTCCAGCCGCGTCCTAATCACCGAGGAGGATGCGACGATGCCGCCGCTGTCGCCTTCAGTGGATATGCATACCTGGCGCTATTATGGGGAATTTTCCAGCACACCCATCAAGGCCGCCGATAATACCAAAAATTATAGCTACCTGGATCATCTGCGTCACCTGCTGGCCGCCGATCCTACGCTGGATGAGCTTGAACTGCCCGGCGGGTTGAATATCTGGCTGTACAACAATACAGGCAAACTCGTTGAATGGACCACCAGCATGCGCGAGACCTGGCAGGGCACCAAGGATAGTGAGTTTATTCGTCGCCAGACGCTGCGCGTGCTGGCCTATCTGGATGGAACCACCTATCTGTATAAAGACCTGCCGCCCAAATCACCCTTGCTGGTAAATGAGCGACTGGCGCGCGTTGGCCTGGTGAACATTGCGGGTCCCAACCAGCAGCCACCGAGCTATATGGATCACATTGAGCATCACCTCAGCGGCCTGTTGGAGGCGGATACTACCTCGACAGCCCTGCGCAAGCAGATCAATGATCTCTCGACATCCCTGGATAATATCAACTTCTGGCTGGGCAAGGTGCGGCAGGATGCGCAGAAAATCGTCAAGATGGACGATAACCAGTTGAAGCAGCCGGGGACGCTCACGCTGATCAATGACATGATTGACAATACCAACCATGCCTTCGCCGGTCAACTGGACCCATCGACCAATCAGATGCGCCAGGGAGTCACTTGGCTCCACGATCACATGCAGGCCCTGGCCAGTATCGACCTGGACCCGGTCAAGCCCGATTCTAGCGGAGTCGTGCCGCAGATCGTACCCGGCAACATACATCCCAGGGCAATTGTACTGAATACGGCCAAAAGATGATGGAACGCCAGAAATCATATACACTCACACTTTGCAATGCTTATTGATCGCATAATGATGGGGGAAAAGCGCATGAACAGACGTTTGCTGGCTATCACGCTACTCATTATGCTTGTCATTGGCGGTCTGGTGGCAGGACTTTTTTCTGGCCCCATCCAGAAGGCCCTGACAACGCAGACGACTACTATGAATACGGCGCGGGGGCAGGCCAGCCCGGCGCTGCCCGCTAAAGGCACGCAGCAGGCCAGGCCAATGCAGACGCCCAACGCGGGTAACATGCAGAATATAACGTCACCGGCGCCAACCAATGTGCTGGCACAGGATACCTTTCAGCGCACCAATCAGCTGTTCTGGGGCCAGGCCTCCGATGGCCGCAAGTGGCAGGGGGACGCCAATACCTCGAAGGTCTTCTCGATTGTCGGGTCTACGGGCCAGATCGCCAATGGGCAGGGGACGGTCAACGCCGTGCTGGGTCCGGTGAGCGATAATGCCAGCGCCCTGTTAAGTGGGTCCGTCAATCAGTTTGGCAACGGGGTGAACCTGGGGGCCCTGTTGCGCTGGACTGATGGACAAAACTGGTATAAAGCCCTCATCGATGGCGAGCATTTAAGCATTTTAAAAAGGGTCAATGGCCAATCGACGCAGGTACGTACGGTGCCCTTTCAGGCACAAAATGGCAGGGTCTACACGATTCGTTTTCAAGCTATTGGAGCCATGCTCTTCGCGAAAGTGTGGCGAGCCGATCTCCCAGAACCTGCGCGCTGGATGATCACCATTTCTGATCCTGATTTAAAAAATGGGCAGGCCGGCTTACGCGTGGTCATCCAGCCAACCACCGTCATGAGCATTGCCTCATTTCAAGCGGTGCCTGCCACAATGGGAAATGATGTATAGAGAGATGCATATGGTAGAGCTACTGATATGTACCATGGTGACGTAACACATGATCGAGCAAGAAAGTCTGGATGAGATATGATAAGCGAGAATCTAAAAGAGGCATATATACATCAGCGCCGGGTCAAGGTCGCAGCGTTTTTGGGCCTGTGTATCAGTAGTCTCCTGCTGACAATCTGTTCGGGAGGCTTCCCGCCATGGGCATGGCGCTTCCTGTTCCAGGTTTTACCACAGGTTCCTGTCCTCTGGCAGGGCCAGGGGGCGGCTATCGTATTACCGCTGTTTGGACTCTGCTTGCTTTCGCTGGCGCTGCTCATCTTATGGCTGGCTATTATCATCTTGCTGGTAAAGGTATCGAAGCATATCTGGAATGATTTTACGGATCATCGGTCGTTTGAAGACGATCTGCGCGAGGCCGAGATGCTGGCGGCACGAGCGGCGCGGCAGGAAGCTGATCAGACAGAGGAAGATCCGATACCTGCGTCAGCGAGACGCCCCAGGACGACCGCGTCACTGAGCAGCCGCGTGCCACCATCCCAGGCAACGGTCCCGCAGCCAGCTCGCGTGATGACCAGGCCAGAGATACGCCCTAACCAGGTACCTGTAGCGCGCCAGGCCGCCTATGCGGCCGCGCCACAGGCGGTCGGGGCCGTCAGCTTCCCCGGACTGACCTATCCAACGCCGATATTGCGCCAGGGCGGCCAGGGGGCGTCACCAACCACCGCCCGGCGCACCACCGATCTCCGCCAGCCCGCGCCGATGCCGTCTCGCCCGGCGGAGTCCTCACGACCCGTCACGCAATCGGTCAGGGCGCTTCGCCAGCAACTGCGCATCGTGCCGCCCATTGAGCCAGAGGACCTGCCCGATAGCGAGGACGATTTTGAGCAGGACTTTACCGAGCTGCCAGGAGAGTCTGCGACACAGGTTGAACGAGATCAGCGCTCAGTTGAGCGACAAACGGATGAGGATGAGCTCGACATCGACCTTTGGGAGACCCGGCCGGGTGATGTGGATGAAGAGATCGATGTTGAGCAGTATGAGGCCGAGGAGGATCTGGAGGCGACCCTGCCTCCTCCGCCTGCTCCCGAGCCGCAGCAACAGCAGGCGGGCAAGAATCCCTTGAGCGTTGGTGATAGCTTTGACTTTGATCAGCAGCAGTATCAGCCAATGCGTGCCGCCCGCAAGGCCCGTATCACCACGGAGATCGCGCCGACCCGCTACGTGGTGGGAATCGGCCTGGATCCCGGCCTGGCACGTAAGGACTCGCCGAACGAGGATAGCATCTTTGCGATCCAGGGGATGCGCGTTACCAATGAAGAATCGAAGCCGGCCGGCCTGTTTATGGTCGCGGATGGCATGGGGGGGCATGCCAATGGACGAGAGGCCAGCCGCACGGCTATCCATACCATCAGCGATGTGATTGTGCCCGCGCTGCTGCGTGACGTCAGCGGCAGCAATGCCAAAGAAGAAAAGACCCTGTTCCAGGATATGCTCAAAGATGGCGTGCACCGGGCCAATATCGCGCTGTATCGACGCAACCGCGAGATGCCGCGCATGATGGGCACCACGCTGACGGCTGCCCTGGTGGTGGATAGGACCGCGTATATCGCCAATGTGGGTGATAGCCGCACCTATCTCTATCGGCCATCGGAGGGCCTGGTGCAGATCACGCATGACCACTCGGTGGTGGCACGGTTGGTAGAGGATGGGGTCATTACGCGTGACGACATCTATACCCATCCGCAACGCAACCAGATCTATCGCTGCCTGGGCGAGCATGCCTCGGTCGATATCGACTCGTTTGCCGTCCCACTGCAGCTCAACGACGTTTTGCTGCTCTGCTCGGATGGTCTGTGGGAGATGGTCCGCGACCAGGCGCTAGAGCGCATCATCGCCTCTTCGGCGCACAATCCCTCGCAGCTCAGCGCCCTGCTGGTACAGGCCGCGCTCAACCATGGTGGCGCCGACAATATCAGCGTGATCGCCGTTGGCATCGTCAGTGGCGAGGATGCCGAAAACACCAGCTGGATGCTGTGAAAGTGCTAGACGTGCGTCGTATTGTGGCCCTTGATCATTCCGCGCACGGGCGTCTGGCACGCCTCCGCTCTGCGCTACGTAGAAGTCTACCGCAATGCCCTCGCATACCACAAACCGGCAAATAAAACCGTTGATCCCGTGGGCTCCCGCGTACACAGCATCGTGAGAGCCCACCTCATTCCCCCTCCCAAAAGAAAGCCCATCCCCATCCGAACCAACCTCCAACACGACCCGCAACGCGGCGAGAGCATGTCCCCCAACGTGGAACGCCCCCGTAGGGTCGACCTTCAACGGCATCTGTTGATACTAAATAGCCAAAAGGTCTCTGGATTGGGGGGAGACTTGCCAGCGTGGCAAACATCGAGGAAAATCCAAAGAAATTGTCTTCACACGTTTTCGAAAGGATCTTCCTCGTATGCCTTATCATACCGCATCTCAGCCAGAAGAGGCGAATGCCGATTCGCTCTCACAACAGATGGTTGACTGCTTGCAACGCATCATCGCCCCTCCTGATCCCCCTGCTGCTGCAGTGAGCCGCCCTCGTGGACGACCCGCGGTGCTCTCCCCCGAGCATCTGTGTCTGGCGGTCCTGCTGGCGCTGCTGCGCGGCTTGAAGAGCTATGCCTGCGTCTGGCGCCTGATCACCTGGTCGGGAGTCGGCCACTTTCCTCTCTTGCCCCATACTCGTGACGCCATCCGCAAACGCCTGTTGCACACCTCCCTCGACGTCTGGCAGCGCCTCCTGCTGCGCGTGAGCACCGGCTTGCATGCCCAAACCCAGGCGGTAGCCCAGTGCGATCTGCTTCCCTGGGTTTCCCATATCTTCGCTCTTGATCAAACGACGCTCGATGCTGTCCAGCGGCGCATGCAGGATGTGCGCGATGAAGCCGTGGACAGTCCACGCCTGCTGGTCGGCAGACTGGCCGCCCTCTTTGATGTCCGCCGCCAGCAATGGGTCCGTATCCTCTTTCGTGAGGACGTCTTTGCCAATGAAAAACTCCTCGTCCAGGACGTGGTGCGCGGGTTGCCCGCTGGCAGCCTGCTGCTGGCCGACCTGGGCTACTTCAGCTTTCCCTGGTTTGACTGGCTGACGGACCAGGGCTTTTTCTGGCTCTCGCGGATGCGGGAGAAAACCTCCTACCAGATCCTGCACGTCTTTGTGCAACACGGCACCACGCTAGACGCCCTCATCTGGCTGGGAGCCTACCGCGCCGATCGCTGTGCCCACCGGGTGCGCCTGATCCAGTTTGAGCATCACGGCAAGCTGTACCAGTATCTGACCAACATCTGCGAACCCGATCGCTTGAGCATGAGCGAGGCCGCTCGCCTCTACGCGCGGCGCTGGGAGATCGAGCTGGCCTTCAAAGCGCTCAAATGCACGCTGGGCATTCGCGTGTGGTGGTCCTGCGATCCCCTCCTGGTGCTTCAGCAGCTCTTCGCCGCCTTCATCCTGGCTCAGGTGCTCCATGCGCTCCATGCTCAGGTGGCCTTCGCCGCCCAGGTCCCCCTCTTCGACGTGTCCTTGCCCGTGCTTGCCACCTTGCTTGCTCAGGCGCCTACGCGATCGGATGGGCAGCCCCTGATCCAGCGACTGCTCGAGGTGGGTCGGCGCCAGGGCTTGATCCGGCCCTCGCGGCGCATTGAGCCAGTCGTCCCAGCGCTGCTTCGGTCCTACGCCCCGGCCCCACCTGATCTGCCGACCATCCGCACGCCACGCTACGCCCATCGTATCCATCAGTCACGTTCGGATCGACCCGACTTTGTGCCTCGTTTTTTCACCTTCATCGTGATTTAGTATCAACAGATGCCTTCAACGGTCGACCGGGCCGCGAGCGTCAGCGATTGCGGCCCCCGTCCCCCCACGACACCGCTTCCCTCGTCTTCCACGCCGGCAAACGTGGTTCCCGCATACCAACGTTGCACAGGCGTACCCAAAAACGAACGTTCCTCCTGGGGTACCACGTTGGGGCGAGATGATTTCCACGTGAAGCCGAACCGGCCGGGCACGTGGGCCGCCGTCGCTGGCGCTGGCGGCCCGGTCGACCTCGAGGGTCGACCCTACGATTACGGATCGTGTTGGGGGGACATGGTCGCGCCGGGTTACGGTTCGTGTTTGAGGGTCGTATTGGATGGGGTGCGTTTTTATTTTGCTTGCCTTGGAATAAGGCGAGAAAATAAGGAATATCAAAAATCGTCGTAAATAATATTGACATATACCTCTTCTATGTCTTATATTTGAGAAGTCAGTAATAATCGCAATAAGTCTTGCATATCTTTATTCTCTTGTTTCTTGCATATTTTGTGAAGCGGAGCCTCCTTGTATTTAGATGATCTCTCCACCACCGGCGGCATCACGCTGAACCTGCCGACGGGCCTCAAAGCGTATTTCGCGCCTGACGGCAGTGGTGGTTTCAAGGATGCTCCCAGCCTGGACGTGACGCTGCTGCCCCTCAACGCGGGGGTCTATATCCTGCAGTTCCACCAGAGCGGTGAGCGCTGGCTGTTCAACCAGTGGGGCACGCGCTACGAAGTGCTGGACAAGAACAACAATCTGATCGATTACGATTACCTGGACAACGGCGACTGGACCGGGGCGACCGACACGCAGGGACGCACTGTGAGTGTCACCCAGGACAGCAACCACCAGGTGAACAAGATCGTCGACAATACCGCCGTCGGTGGCAAGACGCGCACCATCACCTATGGCTATGCGCGTATAATGCAGATAATCAGCCCACGAGCGCAACCAGTACCAGTACCTACGCGGGTCAACCAACGTCGGGGAGTGCCACCTACACCTATGATGGCAATGGAAACCTGACCAGTATCACGAATGGTAGCGACGGTCGTGGGGCGCTCTCCTATGCACAGACGCACAGCTACAACAACGCCAACCAGGACGTGGCGGGCAGCGGCACCGCCAAGGGGTCGACGCAGAGTTATAGCTACGGCTACACCGGCCTGGGTCTGAGCACAGAGAAGACAGGAGGCATCACGTACGAATACGTCCGCTGTAGCTGCGGCCTGCTCAACAGCGAGCGCACCTCAGCCGACAAGGTCTACTACTACCTGTTTAACGGGCAGGCTCGATTGTGGGCATGACCGACAGCGCGGGCACCCTGGTGGCCAGCTACGACTATGATCCCTTCGGCAATGTCGCGGGCAGCAACATCCAGAGCGGCGTGGTCAACCCCTGGCAGTACGCCGGCGGCTACTACGACTGCGTCACCGGTCTGACCAAGTGTAGGATAGGGAACGAGCGCGTTGCTGCGTAGCAGCCCGTTTCTCGTTCCCCTCCCCCGAACCGGACGTGAGAGTTTCCAACTCATCCGGCTCTCCAGTTATGTTCTCTTCTCAATCGTTCTGTCTGCTTTGCTCCCTGTGGATAGCGGCATGACAGAATTGGCAAACAATCAGGGTTTTTCTTCTTCGCTTCAGCATCATCTGCGCCCATGGTGGTTGATCTTTCCCACTCTTCCTGAGATCCTCGAGTTTTCGGATCTGGTGAACCACACACTGATCGTCTTTGATCTGACAAAGTTCACACGTACCCGCCATGAGTCTTCGTATCACCTCCTTTTGCTCATAGGGGATGATGGAATGAGAGTGGTCAACGAGGATAGCCTGTGTCTTTCGTCGCAGTGGGATGCCTCCGAACCGTGCCACCAATGGTGGCTTTCCCCCCTTTCGTAATTGCTTGGCCTCCAGTCCTTTCATAGGTCCGAAGGGTGTTTCAATGCTGGTTTGGAAGCGTTTGACCATCTTGCGAGTGCTGCTGTGATACTTGGCTGCCAGTGTATGGACCAACGATTGCTGGACCGTCCAGTGGTAGGAGTGCAACCAGGACACATTGACGGCGAACTGATAGTACTGGACCAGGCCCCGATATTCCTCTTGATATGTTTTCAAGATGGTATAATCAGAGCGGGACGCCAGTGAATGGCGCCGCAAGGGTTTTCCTCCTCGTTGATAGAGCGCTTGTTTCTTCTTGATCACATCCCTGGGCACCCGTAGGGCTATGTGAGCATTGACGCGTCGTCGTCCGTCTGCGGAGAGCTTCTCATTGCAGTATTGGGCTTGAATGTCATAGCCCAGGAAACGAGCGGCCTGCCGATGAGCATGTGTGATCAACGTTTTCTCCTGAGACAGTTCCAGCTTGAGATGATCGTGCAGGTAGTGTCCCAGTTCTCGTTTGATCTGCTCAGCTTCAGCTCGTGGTCCGGCAAATCCGAGCAACATATCGTCCGCATAGCGGATATACAAAAGGCGACGGTATGCTGAATCGGACGGATCCTTCGTGGGATGTTGTTGGGCCGTGCGCAGATAGGCAAGGGCCTGATGACGATCCCCGTGCTGGCGTGCCGTGGCGCTTTTTCTAATGAAGTGCTGATAGACGGGATTGTGTTTGCGGACCTTCCCACGGGTAAAGCGCGGGATGAGGTGCGTGTGCATGAAGTGATCAAGTTTGCTCAGGTAGATATTGCTGAGGATGGGCGAGACAATGCCGCCCTGTGGTGCTCCACTCAGCGTGGGATGATAGCGCCACACCTCCAGATACCCGGCCTGAAGCAGATGCTTGATCAGGCGCAGGAAGCGTGGGTCATGAATATTCTCTGCCAGGATAGCCAGCAGGATTGTATGATCAAGCTGGTCAAAACAGGCTTTGATGTCGCCTTCGATGAACCAGTGGACCCCTTTCCAGGTGTGCTGGATCTGGCTGAGAGCGGTATGGCAGCCGCGATAGGGCCGAAAACCGTGAGAGTGGTCGCTGAACTGTGGTTCGTAGTAGGCTTGCAGCAGGCTGCGAATCACTTCTTGAAGCAATTTGTCGCTCCAGGTTGGCAGGCCAAGCTGCCTCATCTTGCCGTTCTTTTTGGGAACCTCCTTTCGGCGAACGGGAGTCCAGCGGTAGCGCTCATGGCGCAGATCATCGATGATCCGCTCAATTTTGGTCGTTGACATCGCGTCAGCCGTTTCCGGTGTTGAGCCGGGAGTCATCGCGCCATCGTTGGCATAGATGCGTCCGTATGTTCGCAGATAGAGCATCGGATTGTAGAGTTGACGGTAGAGATCCTCTACCGGTTTGCCTCGTTTGCCTCGATCTTGAAGCATACCAAGAACAGTGTCGGAAGAACGCATATCTCATGCTCCTTTCTGTGTCGTGGTATGGACACTCCTTGCACCCCTTCCCCCTTTGCGGAATGGACCCGCATCTGTTGATGAGTACTATGGGTGCTCCGTCACCATAGGTCTCCCTGAGACCGGTAGGTGATCCCGCGTTCCGGTGACCTGATACGTTGCGAGCACAGGGTAGGTCGCCTTTTCATTCCCTTCTCATGGCTCAGTGCCAAACGTCTCATGCGAGGAGGTTAGACTGGTCTACCAAACGGACCAATCTACGCATGAGCATCGAATTACAGATGTTGTATCGATGGGAGAGCGGATCCTCCTTCTGGGAATTGGGCTTCAGGCAATTCAGCTTTGACCCTACTGTGCGAATCTTGCATCGCCTACGCCTCAACATCTTTAGCGTATCGATGCGTTTCACGCATGCTCTTGTCCCCTCTGCCTTTCGACTTCAGGTAAGCGTGATGATCCAAGAATGTTCCTCCAAATTCTTCCCGACTGTATCGGGGATATCAGGCCGCGTCACGCGGCGCACTCGGCATCCGCTACTATGATCCGACCTTCGGTCGCTGGACTCAGCGCGCCCCCTTCGGCGGCACCTTGCAGGAAACCCTCAAAGCCAACCCGTGCACCTACGCCGATAATGATCCCGTCAATAAGATTGCTGCAAGAATTTCATGTTTGGTGATACCGCCCAACATGAAATTGTTCATGTTCAGAAGAGAGATGCCTGATTTTTGTGTCTATTTTGCTTGACAAGAGCGTAGCGGGCGTTGAAAATGAGAAGAACGTAGATGGTGCTGACTGCATCGCCAGCGAAGGTAAGGAAGATTGATGGTATCGTTAACCACCCGGCGTTTAGCATTGCGCGAATTCGAGCTTACGGATTGGCCGGAGGTCTATGCGTATGAAAGCGATCCCGCCGTAGCGCGCTATCTGGTGTATCCAGCCAGCTCTCCAGAGGAATGCCAGGTCAATCTGGATTTTCTGGTCGGGCACCAGCATGAGCCGCAGCGCCTGGTCTTCCACCTGGCGATGGTACTGGCGGGCGAGAAGCAGTTGATCGGTACCTGTGGTCTGCAGATTACCAGCCGGGCCGTTGGTGAGGCGGAACTGGGCTACGCCTTGCATAGCGCCCACTGGGGCCAGGGTTATATGTCCGAGGCGGTCAGGGCTATCATTGCCTATGGTTTTAACACGCTGCAACTGCGTCGCATCATCGGCACCTGCGTACCCGACAATGTCGCCTCGATTCGCGTCATGCAGAAAGCCGGCATGCAACAGGAGGGGCATCTGCGTGAAAACAAGCTGATCAAAGGGCAGCTCTGCGATTCCCTGATTTTCGCCATCCTGAAACGAGAATGGCGGCAGACAACGCCATAACAGCCGTCGTGTCAGGAAGGGCCATACCGACATCCTTTTTCTGCTTTATCGCTCGCTGAGAGGTTCACCAGAGGGTAGTGATGAGGCAGTGTTGCCAGAGGCGTCCCTGGGCGAAATCGAATGTTCTCCGCGTTGAGACGTCGTAATCTTTTTGGACCTGCGTACAAGAACTGGATGCTATCGCAGTAAAATGACTTCATGACATGCCGGGGCAGCGTGATTTTTTTGCCCGATTGTATTGCGAGGTTGTGATATTGTTGATATTGAAAGATCATCTAGTTTTATATGGAGGTTTCCAATGTCAGAGTCTGAGCAGGATCGTGTTATCGGTCGCTATGGCTTTGATGAGATTGCGGCCAATCAATTAGAGGCCTGGCCCAACTCATATCCCGAGCGCGATTATGTGACCCATTTTGAGATTCCGGAGTTCACGTGTCTTTGTCCACGTTCCGGTTTCCCGGATTTCGCCACCATTATTGTAGATTATGTTCCTGATAAACATGTTGTTGAATTAAAAAGTTTGAAGCTGTATATTAATACATATCGCAATCGCCAGATCAGCCATGAAGCTTCGACGAATGCGATATTGGACGACCTGGTGGCGCTGCTATCGCCGCGCTGGATGCGTGTGGTGGGAGACTTCACTGTACGCGGCAATATTAAAACGGTTATTACGACAGAATACGCTAACCCCGAGTATCATGGCCCGCGCCCCGATCTCAAACGGTTCTTGCCCGCTATCGGTTAATCCTATTCTGCACATGTTCACCAGACCCTACGAGGAGAATTTCTATGCCTATAAACAATCGGGCAGTATTAATTGTGAGCGGCGGTATGGATAGCTGTGTGCTGGCCCATTATTACGCCGCGGCAGGTTTTCATCTGCACCTGATCTCATTTGATTATGGACAAAAGCATGTCAAAGAATTAGACTATGCCGAGCGCTATATCGCCGATCTGAGTGCGCGCTACAGCCAGCTGGAGATCGTACACGATACCATCGATCTGCCGATTGCTCAATTGCTGACCAATTCGGATTCAGCCCTGATCAATCCCGAGCGTCAGATGCCGCACGGCCACTACACCGACGATAGCATGAAGGCCACCGTCGTGCCCTATCGCAATCCAAATATGCTGCTGCAGGCGGCCACCGTCGCCTGGAACGAGCACGCCAGCGTCGTCGCTTATGCCGCGCACCAGGGTGACTACTCACAGTATCCTGATTGCCGCGAAGAGTTTGTGGACGCCTTCAATAACCTGCTGGCCGTCGCGATGGAAGGGCAGACGATCAACGTTGAGTCCCCGTTTATGCGCTTCACCAAGGCGCAGATCGCGCGTCTGGGCGCCAATTTGAATGTTCCATTTGAGCACACCTGGAGCTGTTACGAGGGTGGGAGCTCTGGTCTGGATGATCGGCACTGTGGTATCTGTGGCACCTGCGTCGAACGGTATGAGGCCTTCAAGGAGGCCGGTGTGCCCGATCCAACCGTCTACGCCAATGATCCAGAGCAATATCTGCATATCCCTGGTCGTGCTGACGCATAGATACAAGACAGAAACGATGCGAGGAAATCTATGACAAGATACGCCATTATTACCAAAGAATTTGCCTTTGAGGCCGCCCATCATCTTCCCAATCATCGTGGCAAGTGCCGTCGTCTGCATGGACATTCCTACCGCCTCCAGATTTCCTTGCGTGGACCCATCTTACAGGCGCCCGGCGAATCCAGCGACGGCATGGTGATGGACTTTGATGACCTGAAAACCATCGTGAACGCCACGATTCTTGAGCAACTCTCGGACGCTGTGCCGCGCGGGGACGCGGCACAGGTCGTGGAAAAGGGCGGCATGGATCACAACGATCTCAACGCCTTGACCGGCATTCGCACAACAGCCGAAAATCTGGTACATTGGATATGGGATGCCCTGGTAGCGGGCGGTGTACCCGATGCTCTGCTTTACCGCATCAGATTGTGGGAAACAGAAAAAGGATATGTGGAGATTACGCATGCAGAGCGCGAGGAGGGGTAGGCAATGACGCAAACAGCGCAGAATATCAGTGTTGGCACGAAAACGATTCAGGTGTCCGAAATTTTTGGACCCACGATTCAGGGTGAAGGCGCGCTGATAGGGAAACCGACGGTTTTTGTGCGTACCGGTGGCTGTGATTATCGCTGCAGTTGGTGTGATAGCCTGTACGCGGTCCTGCCGGAGCATAAAGCCGAATGGCACGGCATGGACACCCGGCAGATCTTTGCCGAGGTCGAACGGCTGTCGGGCCACACCCCTCTGCTGGTAACGCTCTCGGGTGGTAATCCCGCGATTCAGCCGCTGGAAGGACTGATCGATCTCGGGCATGAGCACGGCTACACATTTGCCATTGAGACGCAAGGGAGCGTGGCGCGGCCCTGGTTCGCGAAATTAGACTACCTGACGCTCTCGCCCAAGCCACCCAGTAGTAAGCAGGTGACGCGTTGGGAGCGGCTTGATCGTAGTATATTGTATGCAACCAATGCCAGGCACGAACATGAAATACAAATCAACCTCAAAATTGTTATCTTTGATGAGGATGATTACGCATATGCCAGATACGTTGCCGAGCGCTATCCCGCCATACCCATGTACTTACAGGCAGGAAATCACACGCCCCCGCAGCAGGCAGAAGAGATCGACGTATCCGGCATTTTACAGCGTATGGATTGGCTCATACAGCGCACGATCGCGGATCGCTGGTATGAGGTAACAGTGCTCCCACAACTGCATACCCTGTTGTGGGGAAACAAGCGGGGCGTATAACTCTCAATTCCCATCGAGCAACGCACAAACGCACTGAAATAAGGATAGGTAAATTATGGTATTGCACTTAGATCGGGATCACTCAATGAACAATGGCCATGCTCAGCATAATGGGCATAAAGAAGATGCCCATGTGCTCGATCGCGAACAGGAGCAGGTTATTGTAACTGAAGAGCAGCGGCCAGCGGCAGCAAAGGTTGATTATCCCCGCTTGCTTGAGCTGGGGCGCGAGTTGCTTGTGGCCCTGGGCGAAAATCCTGATCGTGAAGGATTAGCAGGGACACCACGCCGCTGGGCTGACTGGTGGCGCGAGTTTATTGAATATGATCCAGGAACAACCGGAACTACCTTTAGCTCTGTCTCAACCGATCAGATCGTTTGCGTTTCAGGCATGCGTGTCTTTTCCCTCTGTGAGCATCACCTGTTGCCTATGTGGTGTGATGTAGCCATTGGCTATATTCCCGGCGACACAGTGCTGGGGCTCTCGAAATTCGCGCGTATCGCCCATCAGTTCGCGCACCAGTTGCAGATTCAAGAGCGGCTGGGCCAGCAGATCGCTGATGAGGTCTGTCGTATCACCGGCACCAATCATGTCGCCGTCATTATCAAAGGCGAACACCTGTGTATGTCCGCCAGGGGGATCCGCACCCCGGGCGTGATGACCTCATCTGTCATGCGCGGTTCCTTCCGCACCGATCGTGATCTGCGCGCCGAATTCATGCAGATGATCCAATCGTAAACACTCCCTGGCAATAGCCAGCCACCCGGCTGGCTCATCGCCATCACGATAAACAGGTTGCAGGGAATGAAGGCGACCCTCCTCTGGTATAGAGGAGGGTCGCTTGTTTTTTGAAATGAGTTTGAATTCCGATTTTTATGAAGGGTTGGCGCAACACAACGGGTAGGTGCGAATGCATCCACCCGTTGTGTTGCGCCAACCCTTCATAAAACCATTGAGCGCCGTAGGCGCGTAGAGTCAGAGGTCGCAGACACCAAATCTACAGCTTTCAGTTATAAGCTTGCACATTATACAATATATATGTACGAATAATTAAAATACCTTCAGCATTTTTTGTAGCAATCTGAATATTAATGTGGCATAATGTACTGTATGCAATAAGAGGGATGGTAGGATATGTTGTTGGTGTAGTTGTATAGGAGTACTCTATATGCATAAAATTGCTCAAAAGTATAGTATTTTTCTCTGTTTTTCTGCGCTAGCTCTGTTGGGCCTGCTTGGATCGGCCTGCGGCTCCAATGCGCAGATGGCGCAGAAAACCTCGGGCATCATGGCTCCTGCGAGCCAACAGGTTTTCCGCTGGGGCATCCTTGGTAGCACGGACTTTACCACGTTAGATCCGGCGTTAGCAACGGACTCGACCGATGTGGCGGCTATTCAGACACTTTTCACCGGACTGGTTCAGTTTAATGATAAAGGCGAGATCAAACCGCAACTGGCGCAGAGCTACCAGGTCTCTCCCGATGGTTTGATGTATACCTTCAAACTGAGGCTAAATCTACGCTTTAGTGATGGCACGCCTTTAACGGCCAGCGACGTTGCCTATAGCATCAATCGGACCCTTGATCCCAAACTGCAATCACCGGTGAGTGCGTACCTGAGCCTGGTCAAAGACGCCGATGCGATGGTGAGCGGCAAAATCAAGACGCTGGTGAACGATAGCCTGATCGTGAGAGATCCCCAGACCATCTCTATCGCTATTCGGCAGCCGGTCGCCTATTTCCTCCAGACACTGGCCTATCCAACCTCGTATGTGGTGGAGAAAAGCATTGTTGAGAAATATGGCAAAAGCTGGACCGACCATCTGGACGAGGGCGGCGTAACTGGTCCCTTTAAAGTCGCCAGGTACAGCCATACGGTTGGCCTGGACCTGGTTCCCAATAGCAGGTACTATGGGACGCAGCCGAAGTTGAAACGGGTAGAGATTCACATGACGGGCCAGCCTGAGGCCGCCTATAACGCCTACCTCAGTGGTCAACTTGACTACACCGGTATTCCCACGGGCAAACTGGATGAAGCAATGAAGCGTCCCGACCATGTGCATATCCCTGTATTGGGGCTGCGCATGATCCAGATGAATTACCTGGCGAAGCCATTTGATAATGTAAAGGTGCGCCAGGCCTTTGATCTTGCCCTCAACCGCGACCTGCTGGCCAGGACCCTGTTCCGTGATCAGGTGATCCCCTCCAACCGCTTTGTTCCCGCAGGGATGTATGGCGCCAGTCCTACAGAGATCAAAGGTCCCGATGGCACAACCGGCACGGCCGGTAATGCGGCACTGGCCAGAAAGCTTTTACAGGAAGGCTTGAAGGAGGATGGCTATAGCAGTGTCGCCGCTCTTCCAACCATCACCTTCACCGAAGCCAATGCCACCAATTCCCTCAAGCGTGCCAACGCCTTGATCGATCAATGGAAAACTGTCCTGGGCGTCAATATCAAGCTCAACACGGTTGACACGCAGACCTATAGTAAACTCTTGTACAGTAACGCCGGCAAGGCCACCCTTCAGATGTGGGACTATGCCTGGCAGGCTGATTTTCCCGATCCACATGACTGGCTGAATGTTTTCTTCGGCAAAGGCGAACTGCAGAACTCCACGAACTATGGTCAGAACAACTCGCCGACGGCAAAAGAGCAACAGGCGGTCCAGGCCGAACTCCAGAAAGCCGACTACATTCTGGATAAAGGCGCTCGCGCCAAAAAGTACAACGAGCTAGAGCAGAAGCTATCATCCGAGTCCGCGTGGATCCCGCTGTATCAAACCACCGCCGACGTCATGCTCAGCCCACACGTCCACGGCTACATTAACGATCCACTCGGCGTCGTCGACCCCGAAGACTGGGGCGACATCTACATAACCCGGTAAGTTGTGCTTGCGAAGCAAGCGGTTTGTCCCTCCGTCCCTGACCTGAGCGCCTGCGGCGCTCGACATATATTATGTGTTGCTGCGGCAAATGCGCTATGCGCGCATTTGCCGCAGCAACACATAAAAATCCGGGACGCCTGACTTCTTATAGTTTTTTTTGGCTATCGCAATCTTAGCGGGGATGCAAGGGGTGGCAACCTTAAGCTGGGGCAAGCCCAGCACCTACGGGGTTTGGGGGCTGTGCCCCCAACTCCCTCACCTCTCCCCGTCGCCCGAAGGGCGGCACCAGTTGATGTGCATTGACAATGCGATTGAATGTGAGGGAGCTCATGCTGCAATTTCTCTTAAAGCGCCTGCTTGGACTCCTCTTTGTCCTGCTCGGCGTTTCTTTTATTACGTTTATCATTGGCTATTTTTCGCCGATTGATCCGGTGTTGCAGCAGTTAGGACAACATTATACCCCGGAGAGCTATGCTCGCCTGCGCCATGCGTATGGATTGGATCTGCCATGGTACATGCAATATTTTCGTTATGTTGTGAACCTGCTGCATTTTGATCTGGGTCGTTCTATCCACAATCAGAGCCGACGCGTGATTGATCTGCTCAAAGATGGCATCCCCATTTCGGCGGAGATCGCCACCTGGGGATTGCTGATCACGCTTTTGCTGGGTATTCCCGCTGGCATCTTGTCGGCAATCAAGGCGAATACCTGGATCGACACCACGAATATGGTGCTGGCCCTGATCCTGTATGCGCTGCCGGTCTTTATCATTGCTATCTTCGCTCAACTGCTGGTCGTGTGGCTGAACGTGAACTGGGGACTGGGCTGGCCGGTTACCGACTGGGGTGCCCCCTGGCAATATAGCTGGAGCGACATCCAGTATAAGCTGGTGCCCATCACGGTGTATGGCCTGGCTGGATACGCCTACTATGCGCGGCTGGCGCGTACCAGCATGCTGGAGGTGATGCGCCAGGACTATATTCGTACCGCCCACGCCAAAGGGCTGCATCAGCGGACTGTTGTCTATCGCCATGCCTTGCGTAACGCCTTGTTGCCCTTGATCACGGTATTCGGACTCTCGCTTGGCCTGTTGATTACCGGCGCGTTTTTTATCGAGCGCATCTTCAACATTCAAGGGATAGGGCTGACGACCATCAACGCCGTCAGCCAGGGAGATTTTCCGGTCATCCAGGCTACCGCCCTGCTGGCGGCCCTGGGCGTGGTGCTGGGCAATATGATCTCGGATATCCTGTATACTATCGTTGATCCACGCATCAAGCTGTCTTAGGGAGGTGGTGTGGGGAATGAACAGACAAAATTTCAAATCTCGCTCACTGGCCACGACGGGCGTTGTGCAAGAACTGCCGCCGGGCGAGGAACATCAAGATGACGCTCGGCGCGTGTACAGTCCCTTACGGGAGGCGCTAAAGAGATTTCTCGCCGACCGCCGGGCGCTGGTGAGTATGCTGGTGCTGCTGCTCATGTTGCTGACGGCTATGTTTGGTCCCTTTCTGTATCAACACGTCGGGATCAGTATTCAAAGCGACCTGGCGGGACGCATCGGGCCGGAGCGCTATCATGTCTATTATCATGAAGAGCTCTCCAGGCAGGACCAGCTGCCCTCGTCCGCTTACTGGTTGGGGACGGACAGCGTGGGACGCGACATTCTGGCGCGCCTGATGCAGGGGCTGCTGATCTCATTTACCGTCGCGATCATGGTCGAGGTGGTGGATGTGGGACTCGGCCTGTGTGTTGGCCTGCTGGCAGGTTACTATGGTGGCTGGATCGATCAACTGCTGGCCCGCTTTACCGATATTATGTTCGCTTTTCCCTCGCTTTTATTTGCCCTGTTGCTGGTAGGGGTGTTCGGCCCTCGGGCCAATGATTTCTTTGAAAAGGTTCCGCTCTTTGGGGATCCTGGCAACTCGCGCCTGCTGATCGTCTCGCTGGCCCTGGCGTTTACCGCCTGGCCCTTGATGGCCCGCTACGTACGCGGTCAGACCTTGCAGATCAAGGAGCGGCAGTTTATCGAGGCCGCCCGTACGGTTGGGACCCCTGACTGGCGCATCATCATCCGGCACATTGTCCCTAATTTGTTCAGCCTGGTCTTTATCGCCTCGACCCTCAATATCGCCGGAACCATTATCGGGGAGGCGGGCCTGAGCTTGCTGGGCGTGGGGGTACAGGATCCCGGATCAAGCCTGGGACTGATGATCGCGGACGCCCTGGAGGTGACCGAGTCGCATCCGTGGGAGATTTTCGTGCCCACCTGTGTTCTGACCATTATTGTGTTGTCTATATCGTTTATCGGAGATGGTCTGCGCGACGCGTTTGACCCCCATCATTAGCGGTTCGCGGACGCGTAGCAAGGACTTCTATCCCAAAATATGAAGGAGACCGGTTTGTTTGTATATACTCTCAAACTGTTGCTCTATCTGCTGGTAGCGCTACGTTTATGACGATCATGCACTGAAATCCTCCGGCCGTGCCTGGATGGTAAGCTGAGCTACACGGAAATATATCGTATAATTTGTATATGTTCTACGTGCCAGCGTATTCCGGTGCATGCATATGAGGGAGGCCGTACTGCTTGTCTGATCTGAAATCATTCTCAGCGACTGCCGAGGAGGCGATCTATCTCCAGCCGCCTGCCGGACGTCGCTATGTGCGCTCATTTTTGTTTTCGCGACGCGTCGATGCCCCTTTTGCCCGTGTGCACCTGCTGGTACGCGCTCTGCTGGTGATCTGCCTCTCGGCGGCTCAACTGCGTACCATGAATACGGCCCACCCGGATATTGTGGGGGCAACCGTCTTACTGGTGCCGAGCATCGCCATCTTCCTGATCAGCGGCATGCACGGCAAGGTGGCCCGTATCTATCTGCTGTTGATGGTGCCAACCATCTTCAGCCTTTTTTTCTCCTGGACACTGCTCAATCCGGTGGCGGGGAATATAACATTTGTGCGGCAGCAGGTCTATCCTGGTTTTCTGACCTTTAGTCTGGCCGTCTGGCAACTGTTGTGGGTCGGTATGGTATTGCTCTACTATCGGTGGAAGCGTGGGATTGTGAACGGGATCATCCTGGCCAGCGTCGCCGCTATTGTGCTCTCCTATCTTCTGCCTCTGCCGGCCTGGACCATCGCGCGCGTTCCCTTCTTCCATCCGTTAACGCTCTACATCAGCGAGCAGGGATTGTTGTTGGCCCTGACCAAGGTGGTCAGCTATTCGGGCATGATGCTCTCGACCATCGCGCTGGTGGTAACCAGCCGGGACATCGAACTGATGGGGGCGATGCGCCAGATCCATATCCCGCGACCGATTATTTTCTTCTTAAGCACCGTCTTTCGCGCTCTCAACCTGGCTTTGACCGATTACGAGACGATCTACCAGGCGCAGATCGCGCGGGCCATCAATGCCCGGCCACGGAGCTTCGTGCGTCGCCTGCGAGACCTGGCCAGTATCGCGGTCCCAATGGTGGCCATGATGATCCGGCGCTCCAGTGAAATCGGGGATGCCCTGATGGCACGAGGGTATACCCTGCGCCAGCGCGACGTCGACTTCTATGAGACGAGTCCCTTCCGTGCCATCGACTGGTTGCTCCTGCTGGCATGTCTCGTCCTGTTGTACCTGGCCATCGGCCCCTATCCCGGTCTGACGGCGCTTATTCAGAGGTGGTAATTTAGATGATGGCACAAGAGTTCAGCGATCAACAGCAGCCAGCCACTGCGCAGGCGGGGATACAAACCATGAGCGCCACCGATAGTCGACAGGATGCGGTCAACGTAACCGGCCTCTGGTGGCGCTACCCCACCTTTAGCGAGAAGGCGGGGGCGTGGA
The DNA here is from genome assembly GCF_036245075.1 of Dictyobacter halimunensis. NCBI lineage: Bacteria > Bacillati > Chloroflexota > Ktedonobacteria > Ktedonobacterales > Dictyobacteraceae > Dictyobacter > Dictyobacter halimunensis. Next base: position 1,574,819 of record NZ_BSRI01000001.1, on the reverse strand, counting down.
CCCTGCGCGATATCGCCCTGCGCATCAAGCAAGGCGAATGCTTCGGCATTACCGGTCCCAGCGGTGCCGGGAAAACCACGCTCTGCCGGGTGCTGATGGGGATTTTGCCCTATACGGCGCGCCTGACCAATGAGCAGCTGCCGCATCACTTTCGCGGCCAGCTTGAGATCCTACAGGAGCCGGTGACCCACGAGACCGCCACATCGCATAAGGTCGGCATGGTCCTGCAAGATCCTGAGAACCAGTTTCTGCGCATGAGCCTGTTGCATGAGTTGGCGCTGGGACTGCAGATCCAATCGTTGCCCCAGGACGAGATTGTGCAGCGCATCCATGAGGCGTTACAATGGGTGGGACTCCAGAAGTTATGGCAGGGCGCGCTCTACCTGCATCCCTCCGATCTCTCGGGAGGTCAGAAGCAACGCGTCGCCATCGCGGCCTTCCTGGCGTTGCGCCCCCAGATCTTGATTCTGGATGAGCCGACCAGCGACCTGGACCCCGTCGGCAAGCGTGAAGTGATCGAGACCATTGCCCGCCTGCGCCAGGACTACAACATGACCGTGATCCTGGTCGAGCAAGATCCCGAGATCCTGGCTACCTTCTGCAATCGTATCGCTCTGCTTCACGAGGGACGCATTGAACTGGTGGCGACTCCCAGCGGCTTCTACAACGAACGCGCCATCCTGGAGCGCTGTGGTGCCTCGGTGGGCGAGCTGACGCGCATCTGCTGGCGCACCGGTTACACCTTCCATGGACGTCCCCCGCTGACCTTCGCGGAAGCCGAGGAGGCGTTTACCCCCGCTTTTCAGCAGCAGCGCCTCACGGCCAGCCAACCGGCGGCTTCAATTCCACAGGAGACGGTGGTTGAGGCGAAAAACATCGTGTACAACTACGGAGATGGCTCGCTGGCCCTCAAGGGTGTTGATCTTACCCTGTATCGTGGTGAGATGCTGGCCTTGCTGGGCCCCAATGGCAGCGGAAAGACCACCTTCGCCAAGCTGCTGGCCGGCATCTATCGCGCCACGCAGGGACAATTGCTGGTATTTGGGCAGAATGTGGCGGCGCGCAAGGTGCGTGCCCGCCTGCCCGGCTCTGTCGGCTATGTCTTTCAAAATCCTGATCACCAACTCTTTTGCCGTAAGGTGAGCGATGAGATCGAATATGGCTTGAAGAACCTGGGCATCAACGCCAGGAAGCGGCGGAGCATCGTTGAGGAGACGCTGACTGCCGTTGGCCTCTCTTCTTACGCGGATGAAGATCCCCTCTTCTTGAGTAAAGGACAGCGTCAGCGCCTGGCCGTTGCCGCTGTACTGGCCATGGGACCCGACATCCTGGTGGTAGATGAGCCCACGACCGGCCAGGACCAGCGCTCGATTACCAGTATCATGAGTCTGCTCTGTGATCTGCAGCGGCAGGGGAAAACCATCCTGGTGATCACCCATGACATGACGCTGGTCGCCGAATACTGCCAGCGCGTGGTCGCTTTTCGCGACGGCGATCTTGCCTTTACCGGTACCCCGGCAGACCTCTTTGGCAACGTGGAGATCCTGCGGCGCACCGGTCTGCGCCCACCGGCGGCGGCGGAGCTCAGTCGCCGCCTGTATCATCTTCAGCCCGCTTTGCCACCATTGCTCACCGTCGAACAATGGGGCGATGCCCTGGCGCCTCATCAGTAAGCGAGCAGAGAAAAATAGCCGCTTTCTTGCCTTCAAGAAAGCGGCTACCAGTGATTAATACAGACTAGCCACACCTTTGTGAGTGCCAACGGATGAGAAAAGCTGGATGGAAATTGCGGTCAAACTATCAGTGTCATGCATGTTTTTTATGAACGAGCCGGGCCTTCTTTTTCCATCCATGCCAACAGTATAGTTGGACGGTGTCACAAAGGCCTCTCAATTGAAGGCACCATAATCACGATCTTGATGAAAAATAGAGCACATCAGTTTACAGGAGACGAGCGAGAAAGCCCCGTCCATTCATGGCGGGGATGAATCGCCGTTCCTTGTTTGGGGCTTGGGTGGCTTGGGTTGGTACGTCGGATCATCCCATGCCAGATAGGTATCAAGCGCCCTCCGAATAATTTCAGCCATGGGTAAATCTTCCTCTAGGCTTCTCTTTTCCAGTTGTTTCTTTTGTCGTTCAGTGATGTAGATATTTGTTCGCTCTTTCCTCATGGGGCCTTCTTTTCTTGTTTGACATGGTACCCTATTAGGGTGTATACTATACCATACAAATACAGAAAGGACAAGGACGCCATGCTGATCTACGAATACAAGCTTGATGGCAGTAAGGCACAATATGCCGCCATTGATGAAGCGATTCGTGTCTGCCAGTTCATTCGTAACAAGTGTCTCCGTCTATGGACGGACGACCACGCCACCAAGAATGACTTGCAGAAGTATTGCGCCGTCCTTGCCAAAGAGTTTCCCTTCGCCAACCATCTCAATTCTCAGGCTCGTCAAGCTGCTGCTGATCGTGCGTGGAATGCTATTCAACGTTTTTATGACAACTGCAAAGCCAAGAAACCTGGGAAGAAGGGCTATCCCCGTTTCCAGCATGATAATCGCTCAGTTGAATACAAGCAGACTGGATGGAAGTTAGAGCCTGATGGCAGGCATCTTACCTTGATCGATGGGTGTGGCATAGGTCGTCTGCGTTTAGTGGGGACACGTGACATTGAAACGTTCCCCATCAAACAAATCAAGCGGGTGCGTCTGATCCGCAGGGCAGATGGGTACCATGCCCAGTTTGCGGTGCAGGCACATCGGGTCATTGAGCATGAGATGACCGGCGCAACGGTTGGTATCGATGTGGGACTCAAAGCCTACTATACCGACTCCAATAGCAACACGGTAAAGAACCCGCGCCACTATCGCAAGGCAGAAAAACGACTCAAGAAACTGCAACGCCGTTTGTCTCGCACCGCAAAGAAAAGCAACAATCGGAAGAAAGCCCGCCAACGAGTCGCCAAAGCACATTTGAAAGTCCAAAGGCAGCGTGAGGATTTTGCCCGCAAAGAGGCGAACGCGCTCGTCACGTCTCACGACCTGATTGCCTATGAAGACTTGAAGATTGCCAATATGGTGCGCAATCGGCACCTTGCCAAGAGTATCAATGATGCCGGTTGGGGACAATTCCTCCAATGGGTCAACTACTACGGAGCTATGCACGACATTCCAGTTGTGAAGGTGGCACCACACTTCACCAGCCAGAACTGTAGTGGATGCGGCACGCTCGTCAAGAAGAGCCTGAGCGTGCGTACACATATCTGCCCTGACTGTGGATTGGTGATGGATCGGGATCACAATGCCGCTGTGAACATTTTAAACAAGGCTCTCAGTACCGTCGGGCAGACGGGAACTGATGCACCTGTGAGTGCATAAAACGCTTCTGGACATCGGACCCCTACTTCTCAGGAGCAATCCTGTTAAGCACGTTGGATGGATGAAAGAAGAATCCTCCGCATTTATGCAGGTGGAGTGTCAATCTAACAAGCGGTGGGCATATTTCAATACGGTGTCGTAATACGCATCATTGTGGGGACAGAGATCCTGGCGCTGAACATTTCTGGTAATGACCTTGCAGGGATGATTGGCATCACTGAGGTACACCTGAGCTGAGAGATCACTGATTTCATGGTGTAGGAGGCGTTCGCAGTCGTTGAGTTCGATGCAGACGATGCCGGCCACCTCTTCGCGCTGGAGTACGAGGCTGGTGATGGGGCACGGCAGCAGGTAGAAGAACAGGTGGCAGAACTCACGATCCTGAAAGCCTGGCAGCAAGATCGGATCGGGGACGATGCCAGCCGGAACAAGGTCATCAATTGAAAGCTGCAGGCCCAGTTCCTCCTGAATCTCACGTACCCCATCTCGAAACGACTCGTGGGCCAGGAGATGGCCGGCAGCCGTAATGTCCAGTTGATTGGGAAAATCTTTCTTCTGCGCCGCGCGCTGCTGGAACAGGATAGAGCGCCTGCCCGCCTGCTTTTGTACGAACCAGCACTGGAAGGTTTCATGCCAGTATCCCTGGCTGTGAACTTCCGCGCGCGTGCGCACACCGATGCGCTCCATAGTCTCGCTAAAAATTGCCAGCTGTTCAGTCTCCATGCCGGGTATGCATCCTCTCTTCCTATTTTACAGTCTAGAAGGAGTGCAGGATTTGCAAGTCCTGCATTCCTTTATTATTGGTTATCGAGGTGTAAGCAGGGATGGCTAACGAAAGTCTTCCAATACGATCTTGCCGATGGTGCTGCCCTTCTCCAGTTTGGCGTGGACGGCGCGCAGATTGGCCGCGTTGATGGGCGATACACGTTCGGTCAGCGTCGTTTTGATTTTGCCCCTATCGATGAGTTTGGTCAGTAAGTCGAGGATCTGATGCTGCTTGATCATGTCGTTGGTATGATACAGCGAGCGCGTAAACATAAACTCCCACACAAAGGTCGCGCTTTTGGATTGGAGCGCGCTGAGATCTATTGGTCCATGCGTTTCGACGATGGAGCAGATCTTCCCTTGCGGGGTGATGACGTCCACCATATTCTCCCAGTGCTTATCTGTACTGTTCAGGCAGAAGATATAGTCGACGTTCTCCATCCCCAGTGCCTTTAACTGCTCGCCAAAGGGCTGATGGTGATTGATGGTTTCGGTGGCACCATGGTCCTTTGCCCACTGAATCGTCTCCGGCCGTGAAGCAGTACCGATCACTTTGAGTCCCGCGAAATGAGCCAGTTGGGTGGCGATCGAACCAACGCCACCGGAGGCCCCAATGATCAGGATACTTTTGCCGGCATTGGCGGCTGCATCCTGGCTGATTTCCAGACGATCAAACAGACCTTCCCAGGCCGTCAGGGAGGTGAGGGGGAGCGCGGCCGCCTGCGCGAAATCCAGGCTTGTGGGTTTGTGCCCTACGATGGTCTCCTCGACCAGGTGAAACTGGCTATTGCCACCTGGACGTGCGACGCTCCCGGCGTAATAGACCTCATCGCCCGGCTGAAATAACTGGCACTCAGGCCCTACCTGTTCGACGACTCCGGCCACATCCCACCCCAAAATCTTCGGTTCCTGTTCTTGCTGCGGTTTGGGTGCGCGTATCTTGGTATCAACAGGGTTAACTGAGATCGCCTGTACTCTGACCAGGAGGTCACGACCACCGGGGGTAGGGGTATCGATCTCAAGATCGATCAGACTCTCCGGATCATCAATCGGTAGATAGCGATATAATCCAATAGCTTTCATGAACACCATCCTTTAATCTACTATGGCTTGCGTACATGTTTCTGAAGGTGAAACAAAAACGACCAGTCTTTTAAATTCTTTATAGGCACGTTTAACCACGTCGTGGAGTCTCAGTGCGTTTTCTGTATTCCTTGACAGGCCTCTATGTTTTCAGGTATACTCATCATTAATAGATTTAAACAAACGGTTTGAAATAAACTATCACTTGCGACTGGTCGCGTAAAAAAGGGCGTATGATGAACGAACTGCTTGTTCTTGGTCTGCTTATGCACTGGCCTCTGCATGCCTATCGGCTAGCTAAAATCGCCAACAATATTCTTGGTCCAACTGGGAACATCAGTCGTGGAACTCTGTCTGGTTTGCTGGCAAAGCTTGAGCAGTCTGGCCTCGTTACGGAAGCGGCGTCTTCGGAGGCGCCTTTCCCTTCGGATCGCCCTTCTCGCGTCCTGGCGATTACTCCGGCTGGTCGTGAGCGCTTTTTACAACTCATGCTAGATGCGCCCTCTCAGCTGGATATCCCACGTTTCCACATAAAAGCTTTGCACCTGGAGTTTTTGCCACCGGAACGGCAACTTTTCTTGATTGAGCACTTTTTGCTTGCCTGTCAGAACTTCATTCGGGATAAGCAGGCCGAAGTTCACCGCTTTGGAGCCGATGCCGAGAAACATGTACACATGAACGATACCTTTTCTGAAGGCGTTCAGGCGTTTATGCGCCTCAAAATCGAGCAGATTCAGCTTGAAATAACGTGGGGGCAAGCATTGCGCGACCGCGTTGTTTGCCGCCTGCATCATGAACCACTCTCGTAGCTGGCGTTAACCTATCTATCTGAATCGATAGTCTTTTTTATGCAAGGAGGAACATAGAGATGGAACTACCGGCTTCTCGTTCCGAGCAACGATCAGCATCCCAGGCCTTTGCCTTCCAGCGTCTCCTGCTGGCGGCCTGTATTATTCTTGCACCATTGAGCATTACGCTCTATCTCGTCACGTGGGACGGAAATCTACGCGATCCTCTCGCCGCCAGCGCAGCGGCCAGTCCAACTGCTAATATTCTCCACCTTATTGGTGGAATGGCTGCCTCCTTCTTCCTCCCGTCAGGCTACCTGGGTATGTCGCTGCTGGGCATGAGACGTGCACCCTGGCTTGCTACGCTCTCGGCGGCACTCTCACTCATCGGCTGGATTCCCTGGGCAGCCCTTATGGGTCTGGATGACCTGGCCTACGATATTGTTCAGTCCGGGGCTACCAGTCAGTTTGCCGACCTTTGGAGGCACTTCAACGGTGACACCTTCATGACGGCATACCTGCTCATCTATATCATCGGCCACCTGCTCAGCGCCATCCTCATCGGATTTATGCTGGGGCGGCTCCGTATCATTCCCGCATGGACTGCCTGGGCCTTTGCCCTCTCCAGCCCCCCTTACCATTGTTATCTTTCCCATTCACATCGTCGTCTTTCAAAACATAGCGAAATATCTGATCTGTGCCCTTTTGTTTCTTGGCGCTGTTCCCGCTGCCCTGGCCATGCTTAAATACAACAATGATCAATTGTAGCCCGATATTCTCATATGAGGGGATACATTATGGACGCACAATTCGATGAACAACCCATCTCAAATGAGATGGCGCAATTGACGCATGAAACTCATACTTCCCAGAAACGCGTCGCTTCCAAACAGCCAGTTTTCTTGCTGGTGGCCTGGATTCTGCTTATGCTTATTGGAGGATTCTTCCTCTTCGCCTCTCTCTCTGATCTTACGTCTGATGCCCGCGTCGGTCTGCCTTCCGATCACCTGGAGGTATTCCACAGCATTACCGGCATGACCTGGAACGCCGCAAAGATCGCATCACCCCGCATCACGAGTTACACCACGCTGTTAGAGGTAACGTATGCCGTGCATGAGCTCGTTTTCGGTCTGCTTTTCCTGGTCATCGTCATTCTTCCATTCCGCAGACGTGCCCGCTGGGCCTGGTGGGCCTGCTGGATCCCGATGATCGCCAACCTCACCTATACCTTTGCCATGGCGCGCTACAGCAGCACAACCCTGACGTACAGCCTCATCGCTGATATCGCTCTCCCCTTCCTATTGTTAGTGCACATACCAGCCTTTTTTCGCAAATCGGTACCCCGTTCCGTATAGATTGATGGAGAGGAGCATACCTGGTAATACTCCCGACTCGTAGATTTGGCGGGGAATTGACTTCCCCGTTTTCCATCCTCCATGCCCGCCTCTCCATGCTTGTCCCTCCGGTGCGGCCATGAGCATTCTCGCCTGATATGTGAATCCGTTTTTCGCCTACCAACGGTTCGTCAACCCCTCGATCAAGAAAGCATGGTATCGCCCCAATCCTTGATCTGATATTCTTTCACGGCACCCTCCAGGTAGAATGGATCTGACCTGGCGAAGGCTTCGGCTGCAGCCCGGCTGCGGAAGAGCGCCATATTTCCGCCTCCTGAGTCTGTGAAAGGGCCTACTCCCACTATCTCTCCACGAGCAAGGAACTGATCCAGGAATGCTTTGTGGCGAGGGTAGATGGCCATAATCTCGTCGCGAGTCTTTCCTGCGCTGCAGCCAATCACTGCAAATAACATTTTTCAACCTCTTTTCAAGGAAATAATTCTTATGCATACCTATATTTGGATGCGGAGGGTGACGATCTCAAATGGATTGAAGTCGAGCTCAATCGTATGGGTATCCTGTACTGGTAGCGTGGCCTCAACTGCTTCCAGCAGGTTGGTGCTGCTGGCCGCTTTGATGGGCACGTTGACGGTCAGGGTTGTTCGGGTGCTGGAGCCCGAGGCCTCATAGAGGCGAATGATGATATCGTCTCCCTTCTCGGCCTTCTTAATGGTCTCGATGATCACATTTTCCGCCGCCACCTGCGCGAGGGAGGTGACGCTCGACGAGCCCTGTTGGGGTTCGCCCTGTACATACTGGATGGGAACATTGAGCTCGTAGCCAGCGCGCATCACATTGCCGGTGATGTGGTTTCCGGCGTGGGGATAGAGGGCATAGGTAAAATCGTGTTCCGCGCGATCGGCGGCTGGATCGGGATATGATGGGCTGCGCAGCAGGTTGAGATCCAGCGTGTTCTGGGTGATTTTATGCCCGTATTTGCAGTCATTGAGCAGGGCGACGCCATGATCCCACTGCGAGAGATCGATCCATTTGTGGGCGCAGATCTCATAACGGGCCATGTCCCAGCTGGTATTGCGGTGGGTAGGACGCTTGATCGAACCAAACTGGATATCGCAGGTCGCCTCGGAGGCGTTCACGGCCAGCGGGAAGCTGGTGCGCAGCATCGTATGATTTTCCTGCCAGTCGACGTGGGTGACAAAATCCAGGCGCGGGCTCCCAGCCGTCAATATGATGCGCTGCTGCAGGGTTGATTGCCCGAAACGATAATGCTGCTCCGCGATGGCCTGGGGACCATTGACGCGAACCGACATCTCCTCCAGCTTAAAGTAGTGCGGCGTCTGCTCATCGTACTGGATCGAGAAGTCCCACGCATCGCCTTCATCATGATAAAGCGCCAGCCGGTTGCCATACGCTCCGGACTCAAGCACCTCGCGCTGCAGGTCCTTATCAAAGATAGACTGGATGCTGCCATCGGGGGCGAACTGGACGCGCAGCTTATCGTTCTGTAGCACGTTCGCGCTGGCCTCTAGCTGTGCTCCCACATCCTTCGCGTCACCGTTACTGGCCTGCTCAAGGGAGACGTAGCCCAGGGCGGGCACGGTAACGTGGCGCCACGCTCCCTCAACCTGCAGCCACTGCTGGCGCTCCCACGAGAGCGAATTAAAGAGGGTAACGGCCCCTGTGGTATCTTCTGGCTGCTTGAGCAATGTTGCCCGCGCCTGGTGGGTCAGGTCCTGCACCTGGTTGGACAGTTGTGCATAGCGTGCCAGAGATTCATCGTAGACGCGCGTAATGGAGGAGCCGGGCAGGATATCGTGGAACTGATAGAGCAGGACCTCCTTCCAGATCGCGTCCAGCTCGGTTGTCGGATAGGTATAGCCTGGCGTACGGGCTGCCAGCACGGCCGCAAACTCCAGCTCACGCAGCGCCAGTTCCAGCTTACGATTAAAGCGCTTGTTGCGGGCCTGGGTGGTATACGTTCCCTGATGCTTTTCCAGGTAGAGCTCACCGACCCAGGTTCCATAGTCGTCAGTATCAGTGGCGATGCGCTCAAAAAATGTCTCGATCGGCTCCTGCTTGACCGGGGGAAGGCCAGCCAGATTCTTCTCGCGTGCCAGACGCTCCAGGTGCTCGACTCCAGGACCGCCACCGCCGTCGCCGATGCCGAACAGCAGCGTACTGTACTCGGAGATGGCCTTATCGGCGAAGTTCTTTTCGGCGGCGAGCAGGGCGCGTGGCGCGGCTGAACTATTATAGGTTCCTTCGGGCGGCATATGGGCCAGTACCCGTGAACCATCGATGCCCTGCCAGTAGAAGGTGTGGTGCGGAAACACGTTGTAGGTGTTCCAGGATAGCTTGATGGTCAGGAAGTAATCGACACCAGCCTTTTTCAGGATCTGGGGGAGGGCGCCCGAATAGCCAAAGACATCGGGGAGCCAGAGCATCTTTGGCTCGGTACCAAACTCTTCGCGGAAGAAGCGCTTGCCGTAGATGATCTGACGTACCAGAGCCTCTCCGCCTGAGATATTGGTGTCAGGCTCAACCCACATCGCGCCCTGCGTTTCCCAGCGACCCTCGGCGACTTTGGGCGCGATCCTTTGAAAGAGCTGTGGATAATAGTCTTTCATCCACTGATAGAGCTGCGGCTGGCTGGCGCCGAAGATATAATCGGGATAGCGATCCAGCAGGGCCAGCGCGGTCGAGAAGGTGCGCGCCCCTTTGCGGATGGTTTCGCGTATCGGCCAGAGCCAGGCCAGGTCGATGTGGGCATGACCAATGGCGCTCAATCGCAAGGAAGGCGTGCCGCCGCTTTTTGCCAGCTCGGGAGCAAGGATGGCACGGGCCCGACTGGCCTCCTCCGATGTATACTCCACCAGCTCACCGTCCGCCTGAGAGAGCGCGAACAAGATACGCTGCTGGCGCGCGGTATCTGGTGAAAGCTTCGTCATCAGTTCATGCAGGACCTCGAAGTCGTAGTAGAGGTGATACAGCTCCTCGTGGAAGAGCGCTACATGCGCCTCCTTCAATGTACCACTGTCCTGATAGCGTCCAAATAAATCATTGCAGCCTGCATCGGCCCACAGGTCAATGCTCTCGCCGCCTTGAGCACGATTGGTCAGAGGAAATACATGTTTGCCCGGCCTGCCCAGACTGTAATCAAATTCGGAGCTCACCGTGGTCAATCCCTGTAAAGGATCGCCGCTCGCATCCACGACGCAGGCTTCGCCGCTGAGATCGACCAACAACACGACAGCCTGTCCGGCAGCCTGCTCGGGCACCTGGCCGGTAAAATGGAACCAGGCGCAGTCCCACAGCTTCCCCCAACTCTGACTCAGGGCGATCGTCGCATGCCGACCCGACTGGCGCTCCGCGAACGGCACCGGCTCCGGCGTAATCCATGCCTCGGTCTGTAGCTCTGCCAGAGGTGTGTAGATAGCCTTCTCAATGCGCTGTAACGTCGCTGCTAATGCGCGCTGGGTTTTTAGGTAGTGATAAGGCAAGTGTATTCCTCTTTTCTGTGTGCAAATGCATAAATACATGTGTATCTGGTAGCTTCGTCGTTGAAATTTATTGTAACACTGGAGAGATACAAATGTCAGTTTCTATCGATATCTGGTCGTGAATCTAGAGTGCATGTCGCAAAAGCGCATGCCAGGGGAGCGGCCTGCCGCTTTTGAGAGGGATAGGTGGAGCCGGTGCGAGGTACCATTCTGCCTATCCCTCTCACAAACCTTTCTTCCATCGCAGGTAGAACCAGGCCAGGGCGATAGCGGCGAATCCAGAGCCAACGAGTAGGGCAATGCTCAGCAGTCCCTGAGTGATGGTTGGATTGAGTTTGAGGAAGACCCACTGGAAGTGAAAGAAGGCCTTCTGCTCCCAGGGTCTGGTGGCATTGAGCATGGTGCCGACCAGGGTCGGGATGTGGAAGCGCGGACTCATCAGGTTGGCCCAGAACCAGTAGAGGATGAAGAGTATCTGGTAGATGGGAACCTTGTTGACATCCTCCCCACGGCTCAATCCGGGGGATTCCTCGAGTCACCTCTAGGGTTTCCTGCTTCGTAGAGGCTTGCCCGATTTGGTTTTCACCGCACCGGGTCTTACGGCCTCTCCACAGGCGTTAAGGACCGTGAGTCCCACGGACCTGATGTTTTTTGCGGCGTTGCTATCGTGGTCATGGACCACGCCACATTCCGGGCAGGTCCACATTCGCACATCAAGCGATAAGGAGTCGAGAATATGTCCACAGTCAAAGCAGCGTTTGGAGGAGGATACCACGTGTCGATCTTGACAAGGTTCCTGCCATACCACTGCGCTTTGTATTCCAGTTGAGACACCAACTCACTCCATCCGACATCGCTGATCGCTTTAGCGAGACTGCGATTTTTGACCATGTTCTTGACCTGCAAGCTCTCAACACAGATCGTTTGGTTTTCACGGATCAGGCGTGTCGAAAGCTTGTGGGAGAAATCACGGCGGCGATCAGCGATACGGGCATGGATACGAGCCACCTTGAGACGAGCCTTGTCACGGTTTTTGGACCCTTTTTTCTTCCTGGCATGTCGTCTCTGGGCCTTTGCCAGTTTCTTTTGTGAAAGGTCAACAAAACAAGGAAAGGAGCGGCTTTGCTTCCTCCCCATGGCTGAAGCACAGGGGTCTCTGCAAAGCCGAATTTTTAGATGAAGGCAGGCAGAGCGATGGAGAAGTCGGCCGCGATACCATATTAACCAACTGAGTTTGCGCCAGATCAGAACTCCAAACAACTTGCAAGGGCGGGTCAATGCCACCATACGTTTTATTGCTGGCGGTGTTGTTGCCTTTTCCTCCCTGTTAGGCGGTTTCCTCGGCACTGCCATTGGTCTGCGCGCAACACTTTTTCTTGATGCTGGTGGCGTTTGCCTCTCTTGTTTATGGATTATCTGTTCTCCTATATGGGAAATAACAGACCTTCAGCCAGTACGGAAGGGCGAGTAGTCCGCTGAGCATCTAATTATTCGTACCTTTCCAGAAGAATAAGAGGCCAGTAAGCGTTGTCGTTGCATGGCCTCTTTTTCGTTGTGATTGCCTCCTCTGAAAATGAATATTTTCAGTCGGGGTGGTGTCGTCAGAGACGCAACACTTTTTTAATCAGAGGGATAATAACTAGTTTCTTATTATATTGACGGATAGGGGCAATCCATGGTAAACTATAGCCATGAAATTAAGCCAGTACGCCAAACAGCAGGGCATCTCCTACAAAACGGCCTGGAGATGGTATAAAGCCGGACAGCTCGATGCCTATCAAACGGCCACGGGAACCGTCATTGTGCGCGATCAACCCGCCGCGGCACCCTCAACCGGGCGCATTGCCTTGTATGCGCGGGTGTCCTCGGCGGCTCAGAAAGAGGATCTGGCCCGTCAGATGGAGCGATTACGCACCTATGCCCTCGCGCGTGGCTATCAGGTCGCCAAAGAAGTGACCGAGATCGCCTCCGGACTCAATGACCAACGCCCGAAGCTCAGCAAACTGCTGCAAGATCACAGCATCGGCACGATTGTAGTTGAGCACCGGGACCGCCTGACCCGCTTTGGCTTTCACTACATTGAACAGTTGCTCGCCAATGAAGGCAGGCGCGTCGAAGTTATTTTTCCCAGCGAGACCACCGATGATCTGGTTGACGATTTCGTCAGCGTGATCAGCAGCATGGCGGCCCGTATCTACGGTCGGCGCAACAGTACACGCCGTGCCGCACAGATCAAAGCCTGTATCGAGAAGCAGATGGAGGAAGAGGAGGAGGTATGACGCTCGTCGTCCGTGGCTATAAAACCGAGCTCAAGCTCAACAATGCGCAACGAACCGCCTGCCTCAAACACGCCGGCACCGCCCGTTGGGCGTTCAACTGGGGTTTGCGCCGCTATCAAGAGGAGCATGCCGCCGGGCGCAAAGCGCCCACGGCCATCAGCTTACACAAAGAACTCAACGCCCTCAAGCAAACCGAGCTGCATTGGATGTATGACGTCAGCAAAGCCGCCCCGCAAGAGAGCTTACGCGATCTGGAACAGGCCTTCAAACACTTCTGGAGACGCTGTGCCAGGAAGAAGCAGGGCACGTGGCGTGGCAAGCTCGGGTATTCACGCTTCAAGTCGAAAAAGCACGGCATTGGCAGTTTCCGTCTCACCGGTGCCATTCATATTGGGGAGGATTGGGTGCAATTGCCCCGCCTGGGCAAGCTGCGCCTCAAAGAACGTGGCTATCTTCCCACCACAGGCGTGCACATCCTCTCGGCCACCGTCTCGGAACACGCGGGGCGCTGGTATGTGAGTGTGCAGGTGGAGGAGGAACAACCTGAGGCAGGGATCGCGCTGGGAGAGACCATCGGCATCGACCTGGGGATCAAAGCGCTGGCGACCCTCTCGGATGGTCGGGTATTTGGCAATCCCAGAGCGCTGGGATCGCATCTCAAACAGCTGCGACGATGCAGCCGTCAGCATGCGCGGAAACAGCCGGACAGTAAGAATCGGCAGAAAGCGGCGCGCAAACTGGCCCGGTTGCATGCCCATATCGCCAACCTGCGCAAAGACACGGTGCATCAGGTGACCTCGCTGATTGTGGCGAAAACCAAGCCCGATCAGCAGCGTCCGACGTGCATCGTGTTGGAGGATCTGCAGGTGAGCGGCATGCTGAAGAATCGGAAACTGAGTCGAGCCATCGCAGACATGGGATTTGCCGAGTTCCGCCGGCAGCTGGAGTATAAAGCGCAGCAGGCCGGCTCGCTGGTCTACACGGTGTCTCAATGGGAGCCGTCGAGCAAAACGTGTTCGTGGTGTGGCTGGATGGATGAGGATCTCACGCTCTCTGACCGCCTCTTCCACTGTGAGGAGTGTGGCTCGGTGATCGATCGCGACCGGAATGCCTCCATCAATCTTGCCCTCAAGGCGGCAGGATAACGAAGAAGAGTACGGCAAGTTCTGTCGGAATGGACGCCTGTGGACAGAGCAGCGCTGGCTCGCTCGCGAGAGCGAGTGAAACTGCCCTGGAGGAAGCAGGAAGTGAACACTGCGTATGGCATGTCCATATTCGGGTAAGTTTCATAGAACGGCCGTTGTATTTGTTGGATGATTTGTATGGCATGCGGTTGTATACTGCCAGCCAGTTCGTGGCGATCTGGATCTGGGCATCCTGAAGGCTCAGCTTCCCGCTGCAGACCTGGTCGCGTAAATAGTTTTCGACTTTATCTTTTTCATGATAGCCCGGAATCGGTGTGGCGCTCTCCGGCCACAGGTTCGAGATATCGTTTGTGCCGCCCAGCTGCAGGCTCACCAGGTGATCGATCTGATACTGTCCCGGTGCGCGTTTCTTGATGCTGTAGGAGGTGTAGACCTGGTTTTTGAGGCTCACCGGCACGTTGCGTACAGAGGTGGCATAGCCCGGAGTACAGACCTGTGCTGTTGTCAGATTGGGGAAGATATCGCCGGGGGTGCACGCCATATCCTGGAGCGGGCCCTGCGCCTGGCAGCCACTGGTTTTGGTCCGGTGGCCCCAGGCAGGGGCTACAGCAGCACTATCAAAGGAAGCGGAGGCGCCCCAGGACGTGGTTTGTGTCCTACCTGACTGGTGGCCAGTCAGGATAGCTGTAGTAAAGGGAAGGTCACACGCACTGAAAAAAACGACAAGAAGCGTGAACAGCGTCACCCACATCATACCTTTGCGCATCATCCAACGTCTCCTTCTGCCTGATCCTTCAGTTGTGGTGATCTACCGAGAGCTCAGGAAGATTGGGCCACCAGCCAGGTGGCGTCGAATTTCTGTGCCTGTAGATCGGCGAGCTTAATCCAATAGTAGAGCATACCAGAGCCGGGCCAGTTCATGTTGATACGCTCATCGCTATCAACCTGCAACAGCAACTGCCACTCGTTGGCGCTCTTTGAGAGTTCAGCCACCTTTGGATCATCGGCATCGGTGATGCCGTTGGTCATCATCTGGCACTGCAGGCGCATGTCATCCTGCAGCGTCTCAGGATAGCCAAGCATCTGATGGTGCGGTTGGGTCGAGGGCTTGCCTGTAAAGCGGGCGTATACCGTATCATATTTTGCCTGATCATCATTATTCCAGGCAAGGTCGGCAATCTCCAACTGGGGTTGTTGGGACATCGTCGACATCGCATCGAAGCTAACCGTGCTGGTTTTGAATCGGGCCTCTTCCGGCAGCTTTGTGGGAACCGTGGCGGGCTGCAGATGCTGGACGTCGCTGCTGTAGAGGACGCTCCAGCCGCCAGCATCCTGTGGATCTTCTCCGTACGTTTCCTGGCTGGAATCATAGAAAAACCAGAGCATACCTTGCTGGGGTAATCGATGATTGGTATCGTAGTGCGCGACCTCATCCAGCCGGATCTGAGCCACAAATGACAGGGGCACATCCTTTTTCATCGGCCATTGCTGTCCCTGGGGTAGATCTGGTATGCCACCTATTTTCGAAATGCCGACCTTCAATCCTGCCTCATCTTTCACGGGCGACGCCTTCAGGCTGATCGCGGGCTGCACCAGGACCTGAACGTAGTCATTCAAGCGCTCCAGGCCAGCTTTCTTTAACGCTTTCTGCGTATCTTCAGCTTTCATCTATTCATCTTCCTCCATTGCACTCTGTGTACCGAAAACACGATAGCTTTCTGCCCTGGAAACCGGGAAGGCATAATCCTATATGTTTTCTGTATCTCCCTTTTAGTACGTGGTACCAGAGCTTTTTGAGGCAGACGACCCAAGAGCACCTGCAGTGCTTACTTTTTGTATGGTTATTGCTTGCCTTGCGCCTGGATTTTCGCACCTGCGGTGTTGAGGGGCTATTTGTATGTTGGTGGGTCGGGTGCGCATTCGCGCACCCGACCCACCAACATCCCTCCCCGCGTCCGCGCAGCGGACGCGCGCCTGTAAAAAGTATGTCTGACAGTAAAGGAGATTTGGATGAAACGGTACACTTTGTTGTGTAGCTGAATAGGTCTGTTTAACGTTGTGTGAACAGAAACCTGAATTTAAACTAACAGCACCAAAAGGGAAGATCATGAAAACGTTGATTATCATTCCAACATATAATGAAGTTGAAAACCTGCCCTCGTTACTCCATGGTATTTTTGCCTACGTACCTGAGACAGATGTGCTGGTTGTGGATGATCATTCGCCAGATGGGACGGGCCAGCTGGTGGAGGAGCTGAGCCAGCAGGATGGACGGATTCATTGTATACACCGGCCGGGCAAATTGGGTCTGGGCACGGCATACATCGCTGGCTTCAAGTATGCGATAAGCCATCACTATGATGCCGCCTTTGAGATGGATGCGGATTTCTCTCACGATCCACAGCACCTACCTGCTTTTCTAAGCGCTATTAAAGATGCTGACCTGGTGATTGGTTCGCGTTACATTCCTGGTGGAAGTACGCCCAACTGGTCGCTGCCGCGCCGCCTGATCAGTAGTAGCGGCAATATCTTCGCGCGAGCCGTGCTGCGTCTGCCGGTGCGCGATTGTACCGGCGGCTTTCGCTGCTATCGGCGCGAGGTCTTAGAGGCCATTGACCTGGATAGCGTCCAATCGCGTGGCTATGCCTTTCAGGTGGAGATGACCTACCGGGTCTTGAATAAGGGCTTCACCGTGGCCGAAACACCCATCATATTCGTCGATCGCCGGCTCGGCCAGTCCAAAATGTCGCGCAGCATTGTACTGGAGGCCTTTACCTATGTCTTAAGGACGCGCCTCAGCAGTCTGCTGCCCGGCCAGGCTCGTCCGCGGGTCCGCTATCTGCATCGCATCCTGCCACCATCGCCTCTGCCGCCGCGCATTGATGAGTCACGACCACCATTATCCATGCAGGCGGAAACAGAGTCTCAGCCAGGGCAGATGGAAGCCCACCGGCAGAAAACAGTCCCCTTTGCCATCCCACGTCGCCCAACGCGACAGCTCTAAAGTTGCAAGCCTGCGGTGTTGGCAATCACTGAAAATGTTTTGCGGCAACTGTACATATGCAGTTGCCGCAAAACATTTTCAGCTATAAAGTAGACACGCGTGGTAGCACGCTACTGGCGAATGCGCGCAATCCCTCGATATCCTCAAAATCAAACCACTGCAGCATAATTTCCTGGGCTCCGGCGTCCGCATAGGCCTGAAGCTGCTGGACGATCTGGTCCGGTGTCCCAATGATCGTTTTGTTGGCCGCTATCAGTTGCTTGACCAGCCCATCGGTATTCATTGTCGTGAACTCCGGCTCCTGGCGGTACTGGCTGAGCTTGTGTTCCAATTCCGCTCTATCGCGGGCAAAGACCACGCTGTGCATCACGGTGCGCTTGACCGCATCCGGCTGGCGTCCCGCCTGTTGAAGCAGCCTATCCAGGATCTGGGAGCGCTCTTTGAAATCAGCGGGAGTTGGAGCAACGGTGTTCCATATATCGGCATAGCGCGCGACCAGGGGGAGGGTGCGTTTGATGCCGTTGCCGCCGATCATGATGCGTGGTCCACCCGGTCGTTGAGTACGGGGTAGTAGCGTGGCACCGCGCACCTGAAAGAAGTGGCCTTCAAAGGTGACCGGCTCGTCGCTGCGCAGCAGACGTGTTATCACCTCCAGCGCCTCCTCAAAACGGTCCATGCGCGTCTTTACATTCCCTAATTGGTAGCCAAATAAACTGTGTTCTCGTTCCTGCCAGCCAGCCCCCAGTCCCAGGATCATGCGCCCATTGCTCAGATCATCGAGGGCCGCGGCCTGCCGGGCCAGCATGGTTGGCTCGCGGAAAGATACCGGCGCCACCAGCGGGCCAAAATGGATATGCTGTGTCCGATCAGCCAGGTAGGTCAGCGACACAATCATCTCCAGCGAATCTAAATCGGGTGGATTGGGATTGGTATAGTGGTCCGAACGAAAGAGCCCGGCAAAGCCAAGTTGATCAACCTCCACCGCCATTCGCTTCCAATACGGCCAGTTCAGCCCATTCTGACCCTCGATCATGATCGAGATCTCTACCATCGTCGATTACCTCAGTTCTTTCATTTCTGGTCATTCTCTAATCAGTGCAACAATAGCGGCAAAAAAAATAATCCCGCGCCTCTCCCATCTGAGAGGCGCGGGCTGGTTTTCTATCGGGTAGAGAGGCAATTAGCGCAGGGCGTCGCGAATGGTCAGGCCGAAGCGCTCAACGATCGGAGTCAGGGTCGAAAGCAGGATCGAGCCGATGACCAGCACAATGATGATGTTGACACCTGACCAGGTGACCCAGCCGGGAATAAAGGCGTTGGCCGGCTCCTGTCCCGTCAGCAGCAGCACCAGGTTGCCATAGAGGCCACCGATGATATTGTTGGGGATAACGGCGCACAGCAAGAAAAAGATGAAGCCGCGCACTGTGAAGACATCCTTGCCGACCGGGCTGACGCCGAAGCGATAGGCGAGGAAGCGGTAGAGCAGCATAGGGATGCACAGCTGGATGAAGTCGGCGGCGCCGAACGGAATCGCCACCAGCACTGGAATGCCAGAGAGCAGTCCCGCTCCCACAAAGTTGCCGATATAGGCGATGACGAAGGCCCAGCCGCCAAACCAGAGGGCGAAGGGAAGGCCAAAGCCGATCGCGATAAATATGGTGCTCACGCCGAATGCGGGTCCTGGCAAGGTTACAACCCCCAGCCAGGACAGGACGGTATAGACCGCTGTCGCCACCGCCACCGCCACCAGCTGAGATAGGCTCGGCCAGCCGGTAAAGCGGAACGTATAGCGAATGCTGGTCGATGCGCTGCCCTCGATTGCCGGCGGCTCATCAGGATAATTGCGGTTCATCTCAACATTATCTGGTCGTTTCAACGAATCTTCCATCTGGAAAAATCCTCCCTTAAAAATAGAGCGAAGATACCCTATAAAATACCGCTACTAGTATAAATAACTACCCAATGTTATCTTTTCTGTAGAAACAGCTGGCGTAGTTTGTCGAGCTGCGCGAGAATCTCGTTGGTATGGGCGAGCAACGCCTGCGCATCTGGCGCCTGTGCCATGGCGAAGCGACACTGCTCGCGAATTTCCTGGCGCAGGGCCGCTTCATCAACGTTCAGCAGTTTTCCCTGCTCGACCACGATCTCACCGTTGACGATCACGCCATCGATCGCCGTCCCATGTTCGCAGTAGATCAAATGCAGGTAAGGATCGCGCAACGGCACAAACGCGTCGGCATCCAGGTCCAGCAAGATCAGATCCGCCAGCTGCCGCTCCTCAATGCGTCCCAGCTCTTCCGGCAGCCCCAGCGCGGTCGCGCCGCCCTCCGTCGCCGCCTGCAGGATCGTTGCGGGCTGGGGCCAGCGGCGATAATCTACCTGGGGCAGATTATGCATCAGGCCCGTGAGCTTGAGCACATCAAACATATTCTGGCGATCATTGCTGGCCGAGCCATCGCTCCCCAGCGCGATGTGCACCCCCTGGTCCAGCGCGTCCGACAGAGGGAAGCGGCCACTGCCCAGGCGCAGGTTGCTGATCGGATTGTGCACCACCGTCGTGCCGGTGCGCGACAGGATATTCAGATCGCCGGGGTCGAGCCAGATCGTATGTGCCAGCGACGTGCCGGGTCGCAAAAGCCCCATCTGCTCCAGGTAGCGAATGCCTCCCTGCCCCAGGGTCTCGTGGATCACCGCCGCCTGCAGCTCGGTCTCAACCGCGTGCAGATGCATGCCGGTCTGGTAGCGTTCCGTGAGCTCCAGGCACGCCTCCAATAATTTTGGGCTACACCAGTGGATGCCGCTGGGGCCTGTGAAGCAGCGCAGGCGCCCATTGGCGCTATTGTCCCAGGTCGCGATAAATTGCTCCAGCACCTCCAGTTGCACCTCGATCGGCTCCCAATCGGCGAAGCGATCGGTAAAGGGATGACCCGGGAAATGCAGGCCGTATCTGGCGCCCGCTTCCAGTACCAGATCGCGATCCTCAATTGAGGGGGCGACGGCAGCCCGGATGCCCGCATCATGATATGCATGCATTGTAGCATCCAGGTACTCACCGGCGACACCAGCGCTGGTCCAGAGATGGTCCAGAACGGCGGTGGTGCCCGTCTTGAGCATTTCGAGCGCGCCGAGCAAGGTGCTGAGATAGACCAGGTGCGGCGACCATGCAATCGAGTTGCCAAATAACGGGACCAACCACAGCTCCAGTGGCAGCGATGGAGAGGTTGCTTTCAACAAATTCTCCAGCGAATGCGTATGCGCGTTAATCAGACCCGGCAGGACCAAGCGATCCTTCCCGATAATGACTTTGTCGAGGCGTAGTGGATTCAACGAGAGCGTGCCGCTTGGACCAACCGCGGCGATATAGCGACCGATGATCAGGATATCCTGATCATGCAGCAGCTTGCCTGGTTCGTTCGGGGCCAGGATTGTACAGCCCCGAATTAAGAGATGGCGCAGATGTGTCTGTTGATAAGAGCGTTCAACCTCATCTTTACGCAATTGTTCCCTGGTCAGTGTCTGCATACAAAAAAACTCCTCTGCATTCTCTGCTTGTCCACCCATAGATGTCCGCGAAAAGCGCATGGCATGGAGGGCGCGGATAAGCAGGAGGTAGAGCCTATCAGGCCGAGCGCAGTTGATCGGCGCGATCGTAACAATCGAGCGCCTCCTGATGGCGTCCCAGGGCATCGAGAACCGTGCCCCGGTTGAGCCAGGCTTGTGGATCATTCGGGTTGATATGCATGGCCTGCTCATAGGCCATCAGCGCCTCTCTGTAGCGTTCGAGCGCGAAGTAGGTATCACCGAGCGCGAGCCAGATCGATGCTTTGCCCGCGTTGACCTCGATGGCCCGGTGGTAGGCTTTGAGCGCCTCATCGTACTCGCGCATCGTGAACAGCTTATCGCCGCGCCTCTCCCAATCGGCCGGTGTCAATGGCATAGCGGGCGTAATCGGCGTCGCTGGCAAGGCCGGTGTCAGTGGCCCTGATGGAAAGGCCGGCAGCGGCGTCAAGGGCGCGCTATTACGCCTCCCCTGGTTGAAGCCCGATGATGATATCCCTGACGGTGTGAGTGAACGCCGTGTGCCGGCGATCTGTGGTTGCTTAAACTGCTGGTTGACCGGCATCTGAACTGGCCGTGATGTCAGGGTCACCATATCCTGTATGAGCAGTTGCAGAGAAGGGTAGCGCCGCTCAGGTTTAGGATGCAGGGCCCGGCTCAGGATGGGCAACAAGGGCTCGTACTCCTGTGCTGGCAGCGTTTGCGGCAACAACTGCTGACAGAGGGCCGCGAACATATATTGATCGCTGGCCGCGTTGACCGCGTTCCAATACGCCTGCGCATTGCCCTGCTGGCTGGCCTGGGCCGCCATATACAACTCCGGGGCCAGGTATGGCGCGGGCGGAGGCTGCAGGCGAGCCAGGCCAAAGTCAGCCACCCAGGCGCGCTCATAGCTGGAAAACAGGATATTGCCCGGGACCAGCGCGCCATGGGTCAGCCCACGTGCATGGGCCGCCGCCAGGGCGGAGCCGATCTGCTGCAAGACGTGCATCACCAGCGCGCGTGGTGATCTCCCCTGTTGATAGATCGTCTGCTGGTTCTCGCTATTTTGCAGATAGGCCACAAAATGCCTGAGCGCGCCGGGGATATACTGGCAGAGCGTCAGCAGGTACTGATTGGTCGAGCCAGAAGATGATCGCTCAAAGTGAGCGCCGCTTCCACCATCGAGCTGTTCCGAGGACCAGGTACTGCAGCTGAACACCGAGAGAATAGAGTTGTGGCGCAACGCCGTCGTTACGCGCACTTCACGTCGGGCAGCCTCCCAGAGATCAGGATTGGCCATAGAGGCCGGAAACAGCTTGATCGCCACCGGCTGGCCTGATCGCTGATGTATCGCCTGATACGCATGGCCACTCCTCCCAGTCCCCAGAAGTTTACGAACCTCGTAGATCCCCAGCGTAGTATGGGTCGCCAGGGCGCCGCATACGTTACAGATACCCTCCCCCGGCCGCATCGCGTGCGAAGGATGTCCCAGACAAAACGGAGCCCCCGATCCCGCCTGCGGCTCGTATTGTATATTATGATCCATCTCGTTCGGCCTCTCTTCTGAGTTCAGGAAACGTTCGTGCCACATATGAACAGGGTCAAGGGAGAAGGTGGGCACAGCGGTGATGGAACGCTGCCGCTATGCATGAACCTTCTCCTTTCGCAACGTCAATCTACTCGTCTAGTGGTAACTGTTCCAGGTGATGAGACTGATAAAAGTGCTGGCTGAGCTCGCTATGCCCATTGTGCCGCAAAGCCTGTGAAGGACTCTGGCGTGGAGGGAGCAGAGAGCGTATTTCATGAGCCGCATCGGTGTTGGGACGCTGGTTGCGAGGCTGCGCCTTCTGCTGAGGATCATTCTCGTTGCTCTGTGCCGAAGCCTCGTTGCGTACCATGCTTTGCGACACCTGTCCCACCAGGTTGTGTTGCTGTTCCGCCAGCAGATCCACCTCACGGATGACGCGATCGAGCACCATGCGTTCAAAGCTGGCGTTTACCTCGGTCTTAAAGAGCGGGGATTGCTTGATCTCGGTCAGTGCCTCATAGATGCGACGCGTAAGGTTGTTGATCGAATCCAGGGCAGCTCCAATCCGTCTCCACTGACCCTCCTGCCGACGTTGAATGTGGGCCAGCCCCAGGTAGACCGAACGCAGCTCGGGCGCGCCCTGCGGCATCTGCTGATTGGGTCCCCATGGTGGCAGACCCTGCCCGAGGCGGTCCACCCCTTCCTGCAAAACCCGGCACTCCTGGGCCATCTGATCATATCTCGCGCCGCGCTGCGACAGGGCACTGATGCGGTCCAGCATCAGATTCAAGCTGATCGCGATCGGCAGCAGGGGGCCACTGACCGTTGGGGCGCGCGCCACAATGTCACCACGGGCGACCCGGGCATGGACATCGCGCAGAGCGGCGATTCCCTGCTCCATTAGCAGCTTCTCCTGGGCGTCGCGTGTTGCCTCATCGGCCTCGCGTCGCGTCACCTGCAGCTCACGCCTGGAGATCACCAGTTCGCCACGCATCTGCATCGTCAGGCGGTTATTCTCCAGCAATGTCATGGCCTGACGCGCGATCACGATCAGGATCAGCAGCAGCGCCACGATATCGGCCTGGATGAGGGTGATGCCACCACGGGGCGCAATATTCGTCAAGAGAATGGCGCAGGTTGCCAGGACCAGGATAAAGGGAGCGATCGTCTGTGCCGTCAAACTGATCTGGGTCAGGCGGTTGGGGGACAGACTTGAACTGCCCGGCAGACGCAGATTCTTCAGGCGCTGATCCTGCTCCTGTTCTCGGGCCACGCTGCGTGGATACTCGATCGCCGCCAATCCGATCAGAGAAAGGCTCAGTGGCCACAGCACATCCTGCAGGGTGCCCGTATTGAAATTATTAGACAGGCTATAGAACGCCAGCAAGCTATCGGTGATAGCCAGGAAGAAGAGTCCCAGGCACAGGAGAATAAAGACCGGTTGTTGCGCCCGACTGGCCAGTGGGCTGAACATCAGAAAGGCGCCGATCGCCACCAGGAACAGATCGCCAGTTGGGAAGTAGATCGAAAGGAATGCGGCGCCCGGGCTGGGAGCCTGTGTCAGGCCAGCAATGAGTGGGCTTAACAGGAAGAACCAGGATAGGGCCAGCGCTGTTCCAATCACCGCCAGGGCATCCAGGAGCAGGCGTACCCGGCCAACCGACGCCTTATTGCGTCGTGTCAGAAACAGCGTGCCCAGCAGAAAGAAAGGATAGGATCCCACAAATCCGATATCATAGATGCCCGGAAATGGCACATCGGCACTATTCATGCGGATATCATAGCTGGTCCAGACAGCCTGGCCGCTGGCATAAAGGGCAATGCCACAGGCCAGCAGTGACCAGGCCATGAACGCCCGCCGGGCCGCCTGCGCCTCATTATGGATAGTGGCCAGTTCATTGGGGGAGTACCGACCGGTCTTACTCTCAAGCAACTGGCGACGCAATTGATTGGACACTTTATGCAGACGTAAAGCAATACGAGTACAGAAGACAAGACCGATGCCCTCACCAACAAATTGGAAGATATCCGAAGCGCTCTTGAGAAAGAAGCTTTTCCCGGGAACCTGGCCGAACAGGACCATCGAGACCAGGAAGAGCGAGAAGGCCGCCGAAAAGACCAGCACAATCCAGGGTCCGGTATGCTCCGCCCAGAAGTCGCGTGCCAGCGCCTCACCGTGGAAGAAGGAAGTCTCCCTCCCATTGGCCTTGCGCTGGCCCCTCCCCTGCATCTGCTCCTGATGAAAGCCCGCTTCCATGCCTTGCATCATAGGATTAGGGGTTTGTGGACCCACGGACCCACCCAGGTAGCCCGAAAATTGAGATGCCTCATTGTATGCCATAAAAGATCCTCTCAGACTACGTACGTCTACACAATCTACAAGCTTACTTTGTCTGGACCCAGGCCCGCGTACCGTCCCGCGCGGCTGAGCATCAGACCCAGGAAGGTCAGCCAGAAAACGACCAGCACACCAATATCTGGTGAACCCTGCCCGAAGAAACCAGTGAGCAGGCCCATACCCATAGAGCCCAGCGCCGTCAGGAACATACCCATCAGGCAAGAAAGCGTGGTAAACACGCCACAAATAAGACAGATCCCCAGGCATATTTCCGCCAGCAGTGTGATGGCGATGAACGCCTGCGTCTGCAGCTGTGCCACCCCGAGCCACCAGGAGAACCAGGTGGACACCAGAGGTATATGCCCCCCGGCGGCATGGGACAGCAGCGAGAGATATCCATCGGTGAAGGAACCACGCCACTTCAACCAGGCATCCCCCAGGCAAAGGCTACCGCAGAGGACGCGCAGCAGGGCAACGATGCGCCAGCGCCATAGCTCTAGTGCCTGTCCCTTATGCGCGACAGCCGTTACGCGGGGAGCTGGTGTATAGGCTTTGGTGCCCAGACCAGTAACAACGTGCGATCGCATCGCGTCTGGCTGCCTGCTCCGCTCTAACTGTAAAACCGACCTATTCTTGACCACATCGACTCCCTTTGCATGCCGCTCTCTCATGCATCAGAGGCGCAATCCAAATAAACGATACAGCTACAGGTACAAAATCTATGATGAGTATAGAGTGTCGAGCTTTGGACCATCTCCCACGATTCTTCCCCGATTTTTTCCTCTTAATACGGCTTTAATACGAGCTTCCCGGCCATAATCATGCTC
This sequence comes from Dictyobacter halimunensis, assembly GCF_036245075.1. Classification (NCBI taxonomy): domain Bacteria; kingdom Bacillati; phylum Chloroflexota; class Ktedonobacteria; order Ktedonobacterales; family Dictyobacteraceae; genus Dictyobacter; species Dictyobacter halimunensis. The sequence goes on along the minus strand of NZ_BSRI01000001.1, from coordinate 1,549,287 downwards.
TGCGCAAAACAGGCACAGCCATTGTCATCAATAATAGGAAGAGCTATCGGCATTGTTACCCATAGGAATAAGAAAAAAAAGATTTGCGGGTGGGTGTGGCACTATTTCTATGCACACGCAAGCGGAAAATGGAGGAAACAAACGAGGATGTCTTTGCAAATTGACTGCAATGTCTTGTACAAAACGCTGCAATGGAGGTACAAAATCTATATCGTCTTATACCAGTCTTACCAATCTCACTTCAACGAAGGGAACACAGAGGATGTCTTTTCTGGGATTTCAAGCTCAAAAGTGCATGCGTACCGGCGCGCCATGATACGTCTTAAACCGTCTTGTTCGGAAAAATTGGCTGTCAAATTGGCTGTCAGGATGCCAAGCATCTGCCTGATCTCATAAAGCCGCTTCAGCAGCCCCTTGGGACTACATCGATTGGGCCATGTTTCCTCCTTTTTGCGCTAACTGATACTGCTGGTCTAAATCTTTCATCGCATCTCGCTGCATCGTCGGCGTCACGTGCGAATAAATGTTCAGCGTAATACTGATATTCGCGTGGCCCAGCAGCTCTTGAATGACTTTGATATTGACCCCCATGGACAATAAAATCGTTGCCGCTGAATGGCGCAAATCGTGGAAGCGCATGTCCGCGAGATTCGCCTGCCGGAGCGCGTGTTTAAATTGATCCGTCAGCGTCGTTGGAGCGACATGTTTTCCAACAGCGTTGCAGAAGATCAGATTATTGTTTTTCCACGTTTTCCCCGCCTTCAGGCGTTCTTGTAGTTGCACTGAACGATGATTCTTTAACGCTTCCAGAATGAACGCGGGCAGAATGATCGTACGCTTACTGGTGGCTGTTTTAGGATCGGTTTCAATGTGCGTATGTTGCGCTCCTTCATAGGGTGGAACATATGAAACGGTGCGCTTCACATAGAGCATGCCTTGCTCGAAATCAACGTCATCCCAATGCAAACCGAGCAACTCTCCTCTCCTCAATCCCAAAGTGACCGCCAGTAAGATGATATTCTCGATCCGGTGACCTCTGGCCGCTTGTACGAGTTGCATCGCCTGTTCATGACCGTTACGGCAGGATACTGGCACCTTCAAGCGTGGGGGGAATGCTGCTTCTCCTTTCAATTAACGAGGTCGTCGCCTTTTGAACGATCGTTACTTTCTTGTAACTGGCACTTGCATGGACCTTTGTACCATCGAGGGTACGTAGATCAAAGTAGCCAGAACTTCTGCGACCAAACACAAAGCAGATCTGCCCTTGATACCGCACGCAGTCGAACAAGCGAAAACCATGCACCTCCTTGGGAGCGGTGTTTCTTTGCCTCTGCCCACCTTTCCTGATGGTGGCTTTATGCAGTTGACGATTGTTCCTTCTTACCTGCTTGATCAGATACCAATCTCCATCCGAGACAGCCAACGGATGCCCACTGATACAGCGTGCATCCACCATGTGCGACTTCTCCAACCCCTGCTCAATGCGCGTGTGTTTGGTCAGGTATCCATACGTCAGATGCACCTGCGGAAAACGCTGCTTGGCTTCCTGATAGATGCGCCAACGGATGATACCCATCTGCGTGGCATCACGAAAACGCTGACTTTTTCGCTGGATCCCCTGCTCTTGATGGGTCCGGTGGATGAGATCATGACAACTCTCGCACAAGGTAATCAAATTATCTGGGCTATTTCCACCCGTCTTGCGAGATTCAATATGATGCACATTCAGCACGTGATCTTTGGACTTCCTCTGGCACCATTGGCAGATATGCCCATCACGAAACAACACATATTCACGCACATTCCAGAATCCTAACAGAGGTCCTTTCTGGTAATCGTTGCCTTCAATTTCAGGATTGCGTATCTTTTGAATATCGAACTGAGCCACCTCGATGGTGGTTCTGCTGATTGGGAGAAGGGTCTGCACCAACGCGATGACCTTCAGATGAGCAGCCACCTTATGCTCAACGGAAGGAGCAAGCCATTGCGGTGGTTTCTTTCGATTGAGAAATCGCGCTTGGCGATAGCGCGTTTTTCGACTGCGTCGTCCACGACGAAACTGTCTGCGGGTTGCTATCAGTTCTTGAATATCGGAACGGAGTTGTACTTGCGCCTCGAAGAGCACGGTCTGGTCGGTCGTGGCTGAGACGCCAATATGCCGTGTTCCGGCATCGATGCCTAGAGCAACATCTTGTCTATATCCGCTACTGCCATACAGCAGTTGCAGCGTGAAGGGAACCCTCCTGGCCACTTTTGCCTTGCCTTCTTTTAAGAGGAGGCGGGCTTTGCGTGGCTGGCAGGGCATGAGCGGTTTCCCATAACAATTTACAATGAAAACGAGCATAGCGTTTTCCATCCTTTCGGATGTTGAGTGCTCTTCGTCAATGTTCACGAGGCTTGTCGTGTTTGCAACACCGCTCCTCCCCATCAGAGCTTTTAATCACAAACGCTAGAGCTACAAACTAGAGCAGGCATTTGTAGGTAGCATGACCTCGCGAACGGAGCACGTTCTCACGTGCCAAGACTAGTCAATGAAGGCTTTTGCAAGCCTCCTCCTTCAGGAGGGGGTCATTGACGGGTAATGTACTTCATCTCAGTTCTCTTGGTCCGTGGTGCCGTCAGGTGCTTGCAGGGATTGAGCGCTATACGATGCCACTTGACCGCGTCACGGAGGGCCGCACTCAAGATGGTATGGATAAGATGGATCGTATTCGGTGAAGTCCCATTGCTGCGTAGCAGCGTATACAGCTTTTGTATGTGTGTGCCAGTTAACTGCTGCAAAGAAATGTTTCCAAGCACCGGGATGACATTGCGATGCATGTAGCTGCTGTACGAAACATAGGTTGTTGTTTTGATCGCGAGGGAATCGCGGCGCATCTTCAACCAGTAATCGAGATAGTCCCCGAGCTTTTGATTGCGCTCGGTAATCAGCGTGCCCTGCTCACTTTCACGAATAAGCTGTTTCAATTTCTCCTTTGCTTCTTTTCGCGTTTTGGCGTAACGCTCGATACGCTTTCCGGTGGATGATCGCAGGATGGCGACGAAGCGCCCATCTCGGCGCTCGTAGATGGTACCGTCCCCATAATCATTTTTCTGCCTCGCTTTGCTTGTCGGAAGCTCAGAATTGGTTGTTCTTTTTACTATTGCATGCACTTCTTTCTTCTGAGAGGCAAGACTGGATACCCCTACTTTACCGCATTTGCCGACGATTTTGAAGCCATTGCCAGACTTCATTGCGATCAAATCGATACGCATGGCCAAATTTATGGACTGGCAGTCCCTCTTGATTGATCAGCTCTGAAATTTTTGTTTTGCCAAGCTTGAGAAAGTGGAGTAACTCGGTTGTATCCATCAATGCCTCTGGCGGAGGCGGTAACGGTTCAAGAGGTGTTGTTTTCTCCAAATGTGACTGTGTATCTCTTGCGTGTGATCTCGTACGTGGCATGGTGGAGCCCCTTTCGTTAGCATTGCCTTTCAAGGTGAATGATCGCTGGATTAGGAAGATGTATATCTTCTTTTGGAAGAGAGAAGATCTCTCTTTATGCCAAAAAGGCATCGCAGTATTTTCCTTTCATTGCTGGTATAAACTGTCTTCGTCAGAATTTGATAGGAGGAGTGATGTACTCGCTCTACATATTGTCTAGTCTATGTTTTCTGAGGCTGGAATGGTTGAAGAGCATCGGGGTAATTGGGGTGAAAGCGGAGGAGTAGCTGAAGCCATAGCTATACCGTAGCAGACATACGCATTGGGTCTATGATGCTGTTGTAGAAAAGATACAGGTATTGCAAGAAATGATGCGGAGTCGTGTGGGAGGGAAAAGAGCCAGAACAACTTAAAGATCACCCAGTTGATAGGCGATGCCTACGAAGTTGTGCCAACCTTTGAAGATGAGAGCTTTGGCTGTATCCAGGATCCCCCGACCTTTCGCCTGGCTGGCGACCTCTATGCAAGCGTCTTTTACCGCGAACTCTACCACATCCTCAAACGCGGCGGACGGCTCTTCCACTCCATCGTATAATTCGCGTGATGCGGGTACCCCTCGGTTCACCCATGGGGAGGAGCATCACGCACTCCTTCCGTCGTGATACTCATAATCATCTACCCGATGCAGACGGCGCATGTATTTCGGATGAATATCGATCTTGCCCAGGTGGAATGAGGGACGATAGCGTATCGCGATGCGTCCCTGAAAGGTTCCTTTCGGCGTGACCGCCTTGACCATATCACCGGTCCGGTACCCCAGATAGGTCCCTTTCCGGCCTTTGTGCTGCTTGGGAAACCCATATTTATCGGTGACGCACATTTGTCGTCGCCCATGTCCCGTTGCCCGAATGCGCAATGGGTGGATCTGGTCCATCTTCAACACCTGCGGGGTACTCCTTCCAACGCAAGCCGCGTCACCCCAATGAGACTTGGCCATCTTGCGTTGAAATCGATTGAACTTGGTCAGCCCACCTGAACCGGACACTCCTGGCAGTGGACCCGCAGGAAGGGTGCTCTCCCAGAACAGCTTGAGGTTGCCATGTACCTTGAGACCTGTCTCCTCTTCCAACTCTCTGCGGGCCGCTTCTTCCGGGGTTTCGCCCGGCTCAATGCCGCCTCCCGGCAAGCCCCATTTGTACGGCCACGCATATGCAGCGCCATCGCGGTGCTGCATCAATAGCTGGCCCTGCTGATCTATTACAAGCACCACGGCAATATGGTGATCTCGAATCTTTTGCTCCATTTTGTATGTTCTTTCTGTCTCTCTTTTCGATGGGGGTGCTTCCTCACTTGACCGAGTAGGATAAGCCCATCCGAAACATGGCTTGCTCTCGCCTCCAGCAGATCAGCTTATGATACCTACGATCATCAACCAAGCGGCACCTGTGGCCCCACCAGCATATCATCAAGCGCAAGCTCGGTTGGGTCCAGCTTTGCATAAATAGAAAAAGGTTCTACTCTCTTCTGAGACGAGACGTGGTCATTAATCATTGGACGGCACTGTTGGCCCTATCTTGAGGCCAACAAGAGCAATGAGCGCTCCGAGGATTGCCCCTCCTGCGGCAACCAGGAGACCTGTGTGGTAACTATTGGATTGGGCTGTGATCTCCGGGATAGACGTGTGTGCTATCCCATGTTCAAAGGCAAGGGAGGCTGCTATCACGACTGTCGTAATGGCGAGACCCAGTCCTCCACCAGCCTGCAAAAACGTCCCCTGGAGGCCAGCGGCCAGGCCCTGCTCCTTTGGTGCGATCCCGCTGATAGCAGAAACGGAGAGCGTCGGGCCAGCCAAGCCAGCGCCAGCCAGAGCCAGCACAACCGAAGGCAAGATCGCTCCTGTATAGTTGCCTGCTTCACCCGTTCTCCAAAAGAGCATAATGCCACACGAGAGGCACAGCAGGCCCAGAACGCCGGTGAATCTGATCCCCAACCGATGTATGGACCAGGGCGCGACAAACAAGCCGATCAAGGCGGAAGCGATGCTTGCTGGCACCAACGTCAGGCTTGTGTTCACCGGAGAGAAGTGGTGCACCTCTTGCAAAGAAAGGGTGTAGATGAAGAGGAAGCCGAACACTGAACCCTGCAAGGCGAGTGAGGCAACACTTGCCACGAAAAGGGTTCGTGAGCGCAAGATACTGAGCGGCATCAGTGGAGCCTTTGACCATCGTTCGATCAGCAGGAAACACAAAAGGATCAAAATCGTTAGTGCAACGAGCCCACCCGTCTTCACCATGTTCGCCCCTTCTTCCTGCGCCTGAGTGAGCGCGTAGACGAGCAGGAGTAGCCCGGCAGTCACAGTGACAGCACCTGCAAGATCATATCTTCGCTCTCGGGTAGGCGGTCGATCCTCTAGCACAACAAGACGAGAAAACAAGAGGATGAGCAGCATGAAGGGGATATTCAGGAAGAAGATCCAGTGCCAACTGAGAGAAGTGGTTACCACTCCACCGAGGATGACCCCACCAGTGAAACCCGCAGCCCCCATTGCACTAAAGACGCCCAGAGCTTTGTTGCGCTTCGGTCCTTCGGCAAAGGTTGTCGTGAGAATGGAGACTGCCGCAGGAAAGGTCAAGGCCGCGCCTATCCCCTGCCCTCCGCGGGCCAGAATTAAAAGCCAGCCGCTGGGCGCCAGTCCCGCCATCAAGGAGGCCACGCCAAAGAGCGTGGCCCCTAGCAAAAAGATGAGACGGCGACCAAGCAGATCAGCAGCGCCCCCCCCCAGCAACTGAAAGCCAGCGTAGGTAAGAACATAGATGCCTGGAACCCATTGTAATTCCGTCGTCGTCAATTGGAGATCCTGTTGGATGTTGGGCAAGGCAATGGTGACGATGGACACGTCAAGGGCATCCAGAAAGATGGCCAGGCTGACGACGGCAAGTGTCAGGGAGTGAGACGTGCTCCCTTGCTCTCGTTGTTCACAGTTCTGTTGCTCTGTGACTGGAGATGTTTTCATTATGTTCTCTCTTGCAATATATCTATCAAGAACGTTTCCATTACAGGAGCAAGGATCGACGCATTGATGTCGTGTGTTTGCCCCGGCAAGCTGCGGTGTTGCGCGTGAGGGAGAGCATCTGTAATAGCCTGAGCTGCGTCGCTGAGCATGGTTGGGCTGGCTTCACCACTGACCAGGAGCGTCGGAATGGAAATGGAATCGAGGCGTTGGGCTAAAAGATCCATTTTCCCTATGATCGTCGCGTCGTAGACGAGCGATTGCGTTATGGCTTCAAGTGCTGGCCTGAAGGGGGCGTCTCGCAACTGAGCAACGATTTCAGCCGGAATACCTACCAATGCTGTCTGGTAGAGTTCAACCGCTGCCCCACGGTTTCCTGTTGAGAGAAGGTCAATAAGTTGTGGCACGACTTCACGTGCGCGCCCGGCCAGCCCCTGCTTTACCAAAAATGGTGGCTCGTAGAGAACCAGTTTCGTGATGGGCAGACCGCTCTCTGCTGCCATCAGTGCCAGGAGAGCGCCAGAGGAATAGCCAAACACTGAGGCCGATCCCCCAGCCTCGTGGATGAGGGCTGCAATATCTTCAATCTCCCGCTCGATGGCATAGGTCGAGGCATCTCCACTTGCGCCGCGCGCCCGGCGGTCATAGTTGAAAACGGTGAAGTGTTCCGAGAGACGCTCAGCCAGTGGGACTCCACTGGCGTGATCGTTGAATGCGCCTAGCACCAGAATGATGGCTAGCCCTTTCCCTACCTGATCAAATGCGATAGCTGTTCCGTCTTGTGAAAAAAGCTTTTTCATATAACTCCTTTATAAACGGTTGATTGGACATTGCTATCGTACTGCAATCAAAGAACCTTGTCTTGTACTGAGACGACTGATGCTCACGGCTTTCCCACGCGGGCAATTTGAGCCGGAGTCTGTCCAGTGAAGCGCTTGAGCATGCGGGTCAGATGGGGCTGATCGAAATAGCCGGCCTCCTCCACCGTATCGAGAACAGAGACACCTTGTTGGAGCAAGCGTACCGCATGGTGTGCACGTTCAATGGATTGCAGATCGCGCAGTGATAAGCCAGTAGCCCGCAAGAAGCGGCGCTGGAGAGAACGTTGGGATAGCGCTTGCGGCTGGCGCTGGAGTGCTGCGTCTACCAGTGGCTCATGTACAAGCAGACCCGCGCGTACCAGTTTGTTGACGAAAGTCTCGACGTCTCTATAGTCAGGACATGGCCAGGAGGAATCGCCCAACCAGAAGGAGGTGGTAGATGTTCGCGGAAGAAATTTCCCCGTGTCCAACAGGGGACCCACTGGCATGTGTGGGAGAAAGGTACCGAGCGTAAACGTGATGAAAAGAATCTCAGCGCCCACGCGGTACGGCATGGCCGCACCTCTCGTTGTGGGACCCCAGACCGAGGCGCTTGTCTCGCCACGATATCTCACCAGAAGCAAATTCCAATGACCGTCTGCGGAACAAAGAGACGCAGATTCTCTCTCAACGTAGAGATGCCCAATCTGTTCCACGAAAGGGGAATCAGAAGATCGTGCCTTACGTTCTAGCGCTTCGCCTGTACTCTCTGGTGGGTCACTATTAGTCATACCATGCACTCCTGTTGTGCTTACCTATCTCCTGCACATTCGCTGGTTATTTATACTCTTCTTTTTCTGGCTTGCCAGGTCGGTTATAGAAGGAGCCGAGGATTCCAAATGGCTCTCTCAGAGAGCAACCCCATTTCACAATCGTCCCTTTTTGACATGTAACGTTCAGTTTCTCTCGTGTTGTCAATGCCCATGGCATCCGCGAGCATGGTGCAGAGACTTGGCTACTCTCAAAAAACATGTCAAAATCAATGTTTCATTTTTTAGAAGGTGAAATGAATCCAAATGTCGGGGGAGTTTGGTCCAATTTACGAAGAAGTGCCACTTGTAGTACGCGTGGCTACACCTACCTGCCCCTGCCCTGCCTCTGTGTTGCCTCTCGTTTTTCTTATACTTGTTCGTGTTGATTGCCCTTTTTGATGCACGCATTGGCAGATATCAGGAGGAATAAAAAATAGGAATGGCACTGCGTCAGCTTATTATTGTACGGCCTGCACTTCAGGGAACATCAGCTTCAAAAAGCATCCAGGTGTGGGTAGATGATCAAGCAGCCATTGGTCCGTGGGTTTCGACCCTGGCTGCTCGACTGGGGTATCCCCTGGTTGATTCCTATGGTTCCCCTCTCACCTATCGTCTGCGTTTGGCATCTGGTGGGCGGACATTGCCTACCAGGGGTCGATTCGCAGATATCACTATCCCCTCTGGAAGTTCTTTTATTCTTGAACCAGTGAAACCGGAGAAACGACAACTGGAGGTGAAAAGGAGCGGGGGGAGGCGTCCCACTCCAGTGCCGATTGCTGCAGTGCGCATTTCCAGACGATCGCTCATCAGCGTGCTCGCCTCCTTCAGTTTTTGGGGCTCGGGTCTGGTATGACGACTTCCTTTGCCCAACATCTCTTGAGCCGCCGCCCTCCTCTGAAAACACCAGCAAAGGTATCTGTGCAAACACCAGCAAAGGTATCTGCTCCCATCACCCTGCGTACGGTGTTTGACCAGCATCACCAAACGGTGAGAACGCTGACCTGGTCACCTGATGGGCGTCTGCTGGCATCAGGAGGCAATGATAGCAAGCTGTTTGTGTGGAATGTGGATGGGGTAGTGCTCTACCAGCATCAGTTTTCTGCGCATGTGCGTTCTCTTGCCTGGTCGCCTGATGGCGCGCAACTGTTGGCCGCAGTGGCCAATGTCGTGTTCTTTTTCGATGCGCACACAGGGAAGCTCCTTGCTGAAGATGGTGTTCACCACACGGCATCTATTACCTCCCTTGGATGGACCCAGGAAACGGTACCGCGAGCCATCTCTGCTGGTACAGATAAAGTGACCATTGTCTGGGATGGGCAATCGCACCAACCATTGTCGATCTTTCGTGGACATACTTCCTCTATTGAAACGTTGGCGACCCTTTCAACCACGGTGGCGACCGCCTCTAATGGTGGCGTGACGCGGGTGTGGAGTGCGCTGAGCGGACAGGAGATTCATGGCTATTATTTCCAGAACGCGCGTCCATTACGCGCGGCAGCCTTCTCGTCACAAGGGATACTTGCTGTGAGCGGAGATGATGGTGTGATTTCTCTCTGGGGGGATGGACGAACCTGCCAGCGCCAGGTGCCCGATGCCTTTGGCGTCCAGTGCCTTGATAGTGCAATGCATCTGCGGAAACATACACACCCTGTGCGAGCCCTGGCATTTTCGCCAGATGGAAGATGGCTGGCATCGGGTGGGGACGATAAGCAGCTCATTATCTGGTCTATGCAGACGATGAAGCCGCTACTGGTTCAACAGCAACAGGAGCCACTTACTGCCTTCGCCTGGTCATCTTCAGGGAATCTTCTTGGTGGTGCATTTGGGCAGCACGTGATGCTCTGGCACATTCAGATCTGAGAGAAAGGGTATGATGTTGACATCCTTCCCACGGCTTTTGCCGAGGGATTCCTAGAGTCACCTCTAGGGTTTCCTGCTTCGTTGAGGCTTGCCCGATTTGGTTTTCACCGCATCGGGTCTTACGGCCTCTCCACAGGCGTTAAGGTCCGTGAGCCCCACGGACCTGATGTTCTGAGCAGCATTGAGATCACGGTCATGGACCACGCCGCATTCCGGGCAGGTCCACATTCGCACATCAAGCGGTAAGGAGTCGAGAATATGTCCACAGTCAAAGCAGCGTTTGGAGGAAGGATACCACGTGTCGATTTTGACAAGGTTCCTGCCATACCACTGCGCTTTGTATTCCAGTTGAGACACAAACTGACTCCATCCGACATCACTGATCGCTTTACTGAGCTTCCGATTTTTGACCATGTTCTTCACCTGCAAGCTCTCAACACAGATCGTTTGGTTTTCACGGATCAGGCGAGTCGAAAGCTTGTGGGAAAAATCACGGCGGCGATCAGCCACACGGGCATGGATACGAGCCACCTTGAGACGAGCCTTGTCACGATTCTTGGACCCTTTTTTCTTCTTGGAATGTCGTCTCTGGGCCTTTGCCAGTTTCTTTTCATCTTTGTGGAAGAACTTGGGATTGCCGATCACCTCACCATCCGAGAGGATCACAAACGATGTGAGCCCCAAATCGGCACCCACCGTTTTCTCGATGGGGTCCAGATGGGCAATGTCTTCTTCCAGCAGGATGCTGATGAAATAGCGGTTGGCGCAGTCTTTCCTGACGGTGACGCTAGAAGGAACGGTTCCTTCGGGCAAGGGACGCGACCAGCGAATGTTCAATGGTTCGCTCATCTTGGCAAGGGTGATATGCCCGTTGCGCCACATAAAAGCCGATCTGGTGTACTCAGCCGATTGGTCATGGCGCTTTTTCTTGAAGACGGGATACTTCCCTCGTCCTTCAAAGAAGTTAAGGAAGGCTTTATTGAGGTGGCGCAAGCTCTGTTGCGTAGGGACACACGAAACCTCATTGAGCCATGCATAGTCATCCTGCTTTTTGAGGTCGGTGAGCATCGAGGAAAGGTCTTTGTAGGAGAGGCGGCGTTGCTCTTTGCAATAAGCGTCGGTCTTTTGTCGCAACCCCCAATTGTACACCACGCGTACACAGCCAAACGTTCGAGCAAGCATCTGTTTTTGCTCGTCCGTAGGATACACCCTAAATTTATAGGCGCGTTTCTGTGTACTCATGCTTCACATTTTTGCAGATGCAGTGTGAAAAGTCAACAAAACAAGGAAAGGAGCGGCTTTGTTTCCTCCTCATGTGTGAAGCACAGGGGTATCCGCAAAGCCGAATTTTTAGATGACGACAAATTCCCAATCGACTATCTTTGGACAGGAGATGGCAGAGACGCATGATGAATCACAGGAAAAATCGCGTGATGTGTGGAGTGCGGAAGGAGTATCAGCGTATCAACCCATTATCGGTATCCCGATTCTCGTCAAGCAGGGGAGTCAGGGACCTGTGCTCATGGCGGATGCGGTTGGGGCTTGGGCGATCGAACGTATCCGCGCACGAGTGTTGCTTATTCCATTGTGGCCATTTCCAACGCATACGCATATCTACCAATCGCTCTGGTCGTTGATACAGTCCATAGATGGCTTGTTGCTTCCGGCGGGTATACAGGGGACCGACTGGTATGCTGTCTGGAAAGCTGGTGAACAGAAGCCTGGCCCGGAGAACCGGCCCATTGCGTGGGAGATTGCATTGGCACAACTGGCGACTTACATGGGCATGCCGGTGCTCGCGATCGCCGACGGTGCGGAAAAATGGAATTGTGCGTTGGGTGGAACGCGAAGAGAACCTCCTGGAGAGAGCGATCAGATTACTACACTACCGCCAGAGGATTGGGCCCGTCACACGATCCGTGTCCGTGCACAGAGCGCTCTGGCGTCTGCACTGCAACCAGCCGTTCGTCGGCAGGATGGCGAGCAGCCCTGGGAGATGGTGTTTATGCCACAACGAGGAGTGGAGCGATTGGCTTGTGGGCTCGGCTCCTGTGCGCAGACTGAAGATGGATCGATGGCTGCCTTTGAGCGCAGCGATGGAGTCTTTGGCCTGGGCATGCTTGGACGATGTGACTGGGGGCTCGATCAGGAGTATGTAACGGTTGTGTTTGCGGCTTTTCTGCAAGCCTGTCGTTCTTTTAACGACACGCGGCGCCAACAGGAGGGGTGGAGATCGATGCGCGATGAGCTTTGTTCCAAAATTTCTATTCTCGTGGCACAGAACCTGCCCCTTCTCTCCAATAGCCACCAACGCACATGATGCGAAGCTTCCTGTCACTGGCCTACTTATATGGCGTGCCCACATAGAAGAACAGGCACACCATACAAGTAGGCCAGATTGCTTTCCATGAAGGAACAACATGTGACTCGCGGCCAAGATATGCCGTTTTTGGAAAATTCCTCATCTGATTTCTGCCAAACCAGGAGTGGTCATCAAGCTTTGATGAAACTGAGAATGGTGAAAAACGGGAAGTGATAGCCCTCTGGGATGAGGGTATCCTCGCGTCGCGTGAAGTTGCCTTCAGGAGTCGGCACATCAACCAATTGTTGTAACTGCAATCCTGCGGTAAAACTGGCGTCCAGATAGTCTTGCAGGGTTCGATGATAAAAATGGACCTTTACCCCCTGCTCAGCCAAGCCTCGCGAAGGAAATGCCTGATCAGAAGCCGCAAAGTAATCGGTAATATAGCCTCGAATCATGATGGAATACGGGTTATTCATGAAAAGTACCAGGCGACCAGCTCGCTTGAGCACAGAACCCAACGTGGCCAGAAACCCTCGGTAATCAGAGACATCATTGAGCACAAAAAAGCTGGCGATCAGATCGAAATGGTCCTGATAGGCAGGCAACGGCTGGCTGAGGTCGGCCACCTGATAGGTGATGGTTCGGTTTGGATCTTTGAGGCGAGCCATCTCAACCAATCGAGATGAAATATCGATACCAGTCACCTGCGCACCGCGCTGTGCCAGGACGCGGGAAAGATAGCCTTCCCCACATCCTGCATCTAACACCGAGAGATCTGAGACCTCTCCAATAACGTGGAGGAATCGAGACAGATGATCATCGGCATTCCCCTCCATCTTTTCCTGGACCGTTCTCATCTGAGCGTATTGATTGGCAAACTCGTCATAGGGATTTCTGGGTGTAAACATGGCTTCTCTCCTTTTCAAACTTTCTTTTCAAGATAGACAGAGCTTGTTCGCAAAAGCGACAACCATCATGTCAACGCATTCCCTTGTACAAAAGAACAGCAAGGAGCCTTTCTCAACAGCTTTTGGCCGCAGAACGCGCAAAAGAACGGGCGTTCTTCATTGACTTCGTGGAAGAACCCGGCCATTGTCAAATGACGGGCAAGTTCCGCTGGTGTCAAGCATCATCCTAGTCAGGCTGGAATCCTGGGTGACTTCTGCTAGCGACGTCATCGGCGCACTGTTGCACCTCGTTGCATACATTGCGCAAGAACACTCGGACAGCAGGGTCACGTAAAATAGCTGGCTGCGGCAAGATACCGGGCGATATGCCGTTGCGTCAGCGCCACCTGCTCTGCCTGAAGGTACAAGGCAATCCGCCGGATCTCCTCACGATAGCCTTGCAAGCGCCTGTCTCGTAGTTCTCGGCGATATGCCGTGAAGCGCTCCGCAATTGCATGACAAGCTACCCGATTGATCTTGTACAGCGTTGTCGGCTGATAACCAAGCTGCTGGCTTACCTCTTGCAGCGAGGGTGGGGGATATTCTGCGCCGCCTGCGGCCTCCTCAAGTAAATGGACGATCTGCTCTTTGTCGATGGCAGTTCGTCTCCGAGGCTGGAAGCAAGTCTCGGAGATGGAATCTTGAAGACACGGCTGGAGTACTTCTGCTTCCTGCAACAACACCTCACTCAGGGGAAGATTGAGCCGATAACAGAGCCGTAAGAGCATATCCAATTCAGGGATGCGCTTGCCCTGACACCAGTTCTCGACGGTATTTCGCGAAAGATCAAGTATCCGAGCGAATGCTGCGATATTTCCGTCAGCCAACCCCTCTACCGCATGGTTGACCGCCAACCGGATGCGTTCGCGTCTTGGGTAATCCTGTATCGAGGGAAGCCGTGCAACTAGGGTGCCCAGCGTTTCTGTGATCCATTGCTGCCAGATGAATGCAGTCGTTTCTGGATCGATCGGCTTCTGCCTTTCGATCTGCTCTCCAAATAGTGGCCAGGCACAAAACGTACAGTATCCTGGCCGAGAACGCCAAGCCAGATGTGGCTGTGATCGGGCACAATTCGGACAAGTTGTCTGCAAACGCACTCCATGGCAAACACAGAGGGAGATTTCTCGAAACTTCCAGAGAAGCGGATCGTACAGAACCTGCGCGTTTGTCTGCCACTCCTTGTAGCATAGGGGACACCAAGCTAATCGATTCCTGGTTAGCCCTCGGAGCGAAAGTACTTCCGTGAGCGCAGCCAGAGAAAGACCACTCAGATCAGTGCGCATGGTCAGCGTTTCCAGAACTTGGAGAGCCGCCTGAGCACGGGAGCCTGTCACATTGACCAAATGTGACAGGCTCCCATCACGCCTCCACAGGGGATGCAACTCTCGCTCACTGCCCTGTGCCTCAGCCTCTTCAAGCATGGGAAGGACCATCTCCCGAAGCAAAACACCTGGGTAGACACAATGCGCCGCAGCCAGACAAGCAAGATAGCTGGTCAAGCTCCCCCCCATGGCTGTTCTCATGCCAGCAGGCGCGGGCGCATAGAGCACACTCCGCCTGGGCAGTTGTTCAGCCGCAAGATCCCATTGAGGAAGTTCCAGAAGCTGCGCCTCATTCATCGCCCGTCGCCTCCTCCTTGACCTCATCGCGCGTCGGTTTGCGCTGGCCAACCCGCCGACGAGACGCAGGGGTCTTCTTTTTTGGTGGTTCCTCACTCTCTTCGTCTTCTGGGGGATTCTCTTTCGCTCGTCGGGTTCTGGTAGTGAGGCCCAGTCGCTGCATCAAGCCGCTCCGTGGCCTGGGGATCTGCATTCAGTGATCTCTCTCCGGGTTGGTCATACAGTTCCAGAACATCGGGATCGTGGTCGATCTGGTAGGCTGTCAATGCCGATGTAGTCGCGAGCCGATTTGGAACTGGCCGCCCCGAGAAAACACATTTCCTAAACGCCGGCGACCAAACGCCGGCCACACGCAGCGCCAGACTGGATGATCAGAGCGCCGACGAACCTCATGCCGATGCTCCAACGCCGGCAGCTCGTGCGCCTGTGGCACTGAGCGTCGCCTCCGCAGGCGCCGGAACGCCTGCGCGATCCATCTGCCGTTCTTTCATGCGGTAACTGCGTCCATTGATGGCAATCACCTCAGCGTGATGCAGGAGCCGATCGAGCAGCGCCGTAGCCAATACATCGTCACCCAGTAACGTTCCCCAACTTGCGAAACTGGTGTTGGAGGTCAAAATGATCGAGCCGTGTTCATAGCGCGCCGTCACCAATTCAAAGAAGTAGCGTGCTTGCTCTTGCGACAAGGTGGTGTAGCCCACCTCATCAATCACCAACACACTGGGCGTGATGTAGTGGCGCAACCGGCTGCGCACCAGGCCAGGATGCGACGCCGTGGAGAGCGCATGCGCCAACTCGGAGAGTGTGGTGAACAGGACGGAATGGCCAGCTGTCAGCGCCCGGTTGGCCAGGGCCACGCTCAAATGGGTTTTACCCGTCCCCGGAGGACCCAGCAACACGATATTGGTGCACGTGCGCACGAACGACAGATCAGCCAGTTCCCGTAGCCGGCGTTCGGAGAGCGAGGGCTGAAATGAGAAATCAAACCCCTCGAGCGTCTTGGCGCTGGGAAGACGAGCTGCCTTGAGGCGCCGCGCGATCGCTTTCTGTTCCCGTCCCTCCAATTCGGTGGTCAGCGCTCGTTGCAGCAACGTTTCGTAGGTCCACTGCTGCGTGCTCGCCTCCTGCAACAACTGAGGCAAGGCTACCTCCAGAGAGGTCAGATGCAACTGGTGGTAGATACTCTGCTTCATGCCAAGACCTCCTGCACGGGTTCAATGCGAGCATACTGATCATATTCCTGCAGCGAACGGTTCGCCACATCAGGTGCTGGCTGCAGATGGCCGACTGGCGCCGGCGTGCGCCGTTGCGCTGAAACGGAGGGGACAGTCGTCCACTGATCTGGATGCGGCACGCTCTCCTGAGATCGCGGTCGCTTCTCAATCTCAAAGATCCGTTTCCCCTCTGACCAGATGGTGAGCACCCCTTTGCGCTCCCGGACCAGGACCACGTTGCCCGCCAGATGCAGCGGGCCTGGGAGGCCGTAGAGGACGCCATCGTAGGACACATAGCCATCCCAACTCACTTTGCGTTCCTCGGTCGCGAAGCGCTCCCAGGCAAAATCGGCAGGCAACGGCAACAACGGTTCTTCGGCCAGACGCTCGACCGGGCGCACATGCGTCGTCCGATGCACCCGTGTATTGATGCGTTCACACCAGGCACGTGCCTGACGGTTGAGATCATCGAGGTCAGTGAAGGTGATCCCCGCCCACAAGCTCGTTTTCACATGGCTCACCGAGCGTTCCACCTTGCCTTTCG
Source organism: Dictyobacter halimunensis (assembly GCF_036245075.1). Classification (NCBI taxonomy): domain Bacteria; kingdom Bacillati; phylum Chloroflexota; class Ktedonobacteria; order Ktedonobacterales; family Dictyobacteraceae; genus Dictyobacter; species Dictyobacter halimunensis. The sequence goes on along the minus strand of NZ_BSRI01000001.1, from coordinate 1,532,752 downwards.
TCTGGGGCGTGTAGGGTTTGCACACTCGTGGACTCACGCCGATCGAGACCATGAAATCAGCAAAACGTGGATTCCATTTCGGTTGGTTCTCCACCATCTCGAGCAGGACACTTTTCATGCGATCGGTCAGAGCGACGCGGGTGAGCCCGCCAAAGTATTCAAAGGCGTCCATCAAGCAACGAATGAGTGTGGGCGTATCGCACCGTTTGACGAACGTCACGAACCGCATGCGCGAGTAGCCCAGAATCGCGACAAAACCGTAGTACTTGCGCAGCACGCCGGCCTCCTCGTACACAAACTCGCCCCAATCAAATTGCACCTGGTCACCTGGCTTCGTCTCGTAACGCTGTACGGGGGCATGCCCAGCCACCGCTGGCCGAAGAGGATGGACAAACTCCTTGAGAATACTGATGCCACCGGTGTAACCCATCTTCTGTAATCGCACAAAAATGACCTCACAATTGGTGCAGTGGTCTTGAGTGACCCATCGCGTGATCTGCTCGTGAAAAGGAGCAAGCTTGGAAGGCCGCGGTGGACGCGATGAGGACAATACCGCTTCTGGATGCTTGAGATATTTGCGCACGGTGGTGCGTGAAATCTTCAACTCCTGCGCAATTTCCTGCACAGATTTGCCTTGATGAAAAAGATCATGTATGGTTAACACTGTCTGACTCCTAAGCATGGGTGGATCTCCTGAGGGTGTTTTGGATTTTCCTCAGAATACCGCCCTTCTTGGGGGTCGGTCAATTTTCACCGGCTCAGTATACACCCGGCGCTAACAAGGCAAAGGGGAGTTCATTCTTGTGGCTCGCAAACTGGATTGCGAACCCCATTTTGAGGGAGGATATGTTTCGCTGACATTGCCCGCAGAACCCTGCACGCAGCGCGAAGGATTCGAGGTACGAATGCGGGTAATGACCTCCTTCGTCTGGTCTGAAAGGCCAAGCTGCCAACACCACTGATCAAATGCCTCTTTGCTGAGCATCCTGGCGCACTCCTCTCGTCTTTGTCCTTCGGCAAAGAGATGGAAAAGAGCATCTGTCCTTAAGAATGCATTGCTACATGTTTCGCTCTCTTGCTCAAAGTATACCATACAAAAATGGATTCCTGGCCACGTTATGCCGGTTTTTTGCACTCGCGGCCAGGAATTGCCGTTATGGAAGGGATTATATTCTGGCTAACCGAGCGTAGCAATTTCTCAGTGCGGCCACGTTATGCCGTTTTTGGCGGCCATTTTATTCCGAGAGTAACACAACATAGAGTTCTTGTTTAGAGATAGGGATCGATCGTAATCGCTGGCAGGGTATTGGTATCAAGCGCATAGGTATTGACCAGCCATCCGGTGCCCCCCATTGGGGCGCTGGTGCCCTGGTTCTGTGGCAAGATTCTCACTAAGATCACCGCCATATGATGAATAAGCGGTTGGCCGGTAGCAGGGTCGGTTTGGAGTTGTTCTCTGCGTTTGCCGCTGGTTGGATCAATCTTCGATTGAAGCAGTTCAAATGTAACAGAGATCCAGGCAAATGTGTGTTGCTGTCCCAGCACCTGGACGACCTGAAAGTGAACGAGAGTTGACTGAGCATTGACCACCTGCTGAATGATTTTTCCAGCCTGAATTTTATTGTAGAGCGTATTGTTGATCATGCGCACGTCATTATGGACAAAGCGGAATTGTCCTCCTGGCGTGAGGAGAAAGGTCGATCCAGTGAGCGTTCCGCTATGGCGTGTTGGAGTTCCGATGTTGCGGTAGTCGTAGCTCATCTCGCGATCGGTAAAGGTCGTGCCTGTACGGAGCGCTTCTAGCGCATCTCCTACTGTGAGACCAGCGTGTGTCCATCCAAGCTGGTTGAGGAGGTGTGGTGATGGAAGTGTTCCTGCAGGTGAATTGTCAGTCCCTTGTGCCCCTTGTTGTGACGGAGCAGGCGCAGGAGTTGCCGGTGGTGTTGATGGATGCGTTGGTGTTGGTTTTTGTGCTGGTGGCCTTTGTGTGGGCTTTGATGCTGCTGTTGGGGTTGTCCCTCGTGTCGTTGGTGTGTGCGTACTTGTGACGTGTATCGCTTCTGGCGGAGGAGCCGACTGCGCAAACACGAGTAAACTGGCACCAATGATGGTGATGAGGACTACGCCCCCAATAAGGAAGATTTTGAGCAGCTGAAACGACCCCCAGCGCTTTTTTCCCGGTGATGTGGTTGCTGGCGGTGGCGTCCCGGTTGCTCCTTGCTGGTGTGTCTGCATCGTCGCCATGATTGGCATCACTCCAGAAGGCTGGAATGGGAGCACAAATGGCGAACTCTGATCTGCCTGGTCGTCTTGCTCATCCATCTGAGGCAAATGGAGATCAGGATCATCTTCCTGTGTATAGAACAGTGATTGCTTCCCCTGTGTGGGCGTTTGTTCTTCCTGCGGTGGCTGTTGGGATCCAGACATCGGTGGTATCGGAGTGAAAACAGTGTGATCATGCGCGTCTTCTGGTGGTGTTTGTGGCATTATAGTTCCTTCTTTCTCCAGGGCATATGGTGCTTTCATTGTGGATGGAAGGCGACACGCGACGAATGGCGTATCTGCCCTCTGACCTTTTTGTTTTCATGGATAAGTCTACTGAGCAGGGCGCAGAAGTGAGGGCGTAGGTGATCGGTAGTGATGGAGTAGGGGCTGTAAGAGAAGAGGAAGGGAGCGGAATGGTAGGGTGAGTTACGATGAGATGCTCGTTGTCATAACTCTTCCTCAAGCAGAATTTCATGTCTTTAGCGGAAATGCAAGACACCACCAGACGAGTAATGTGGGCATGGAAGAAGTAGCACCACATATATACAAGAGAGAGCGGTTCACTATTTGAACAACACTATATGTATTCACCCGCCTGGCGCACGGCTTCCCAATTCAAATCGGGCCTATAAATATTCTGCATGTTCTACGTGTTATCTTCTCTCTTTTGAGAAAAGTATTGAAACCATTAGAACCATATCCGAAGATTTCACTACTCTACAAAAGTAGTGAAGGCACACCCTGGAGATGCTTGTTCAAATGGAGCAGCAGTGCTGCTGTCCAACTCTGCTGATTGCATCCCATTCCTGCACCAGTTTGGGAATTGAAACACTCACAAAAATGCCCATCTTGCAGCATGACGGTATACAAGCGCCCGGCTATTTCCTGATACTCATGATCATACCCATATTTTCTGAGAATCTCCAGCATAAAATAAGCGACTGGCGGCCACATCGGTCCTCGCCACCATTTATCAGGATGATACGCTTCCTCATCATAGGAGACACTCGGGAATGGAATTGCGCCAACGAAGCGCTGCGGGTCTACTGAAGCTCCCCGGGCTACAAGCCGGGGGCTTCTGGGTAGGGTAGACCGCCAGCGAGGTGCCATATCCTTTTGTCCATGAACCGTGAAGATATGGTCCTTTTCCAACGGTCTCCCTCAGAACCGTGCGGGCACGATTTCCATGCACACGGCTCGCCAAGAACACCTTTCGTTCTCTTTAGCTTGGGATGTATGCCAGGTCCGTAAGCTTTACCGCGTCGTATTCGCCTCGATGGATTTTTCCATAGAACGCAGGGAGAGACAGTCTTCCTTTTAATACGAACATTACTGACGAGCGCGTCTGGAATACTGCTCTCTCCCAAAAACCTGGAAGCTGTATCTGGCTGAGAACAACGAGCAGGCGACCTTACCCATTTGCTGCCTGCCTATCTCTGCGTTGACGAGGCCGATTTGCTGAGCGACGAAGATATTGAGTATGCGACACGTCTGATGCAGGCTGGTGTTCCCACCGAATTGCATACCTATCCAGGTGCCTTCCACGGCTTCGATCGTCTCTCTGCGCGACTTGCGCGGACAATCCACAGAAACCATTGAGCAGGCGTGTCGAGGCTGGTGATTGGTGATGTGCGCGATATTCGCCAAGCTCTTGATGGTAGTTCCAAACAGAACAGAAGCCCCATCAGTGGTCACATGGCAGCGTCCGTCACAAACTCACCTACAGAGTCGAGCGATGTGGGATGGTTGTGGTGTTGCAAGAAGAGCCTCTACGTCAAAAACCTGTCCACAGTGTGGAAACCGACAAAAAGAGTGGCCAAAGGGCGTAACTTTATGGATCTGGCCTACTTTATCTGTCACCTGTGCGGATTTTGGTTTCATCGTGATGGGGTGGGAGCCATGAATATCAGATATAAGGATCGTGGGGAATTGGTCGTCCTTACGTGGTTGTCGTTATGGCACTGCCCACCCGTATACAGTATTATCTGCAGATTGGTGTAACCTGTAGGAAACGGCGAGAAAACGGCTGAAGAGGTAACTTTTCAGAAGCCGCTGGACTTGAGATCATGCAGAGTGTCACTTGCCTGACATTTCTACCAGCCGTACTGCGTCCCCTTTTGAATTCTTCTATGTCAATTTTTTTGAACCTTGCTCATGATTGGCCCCTATCTCAAGCTTCATTTCGTATATCTTAGCTTTGGGGACTCTTTCAAACCAGAGCAAGGTTACATTTGTTCTTCATTTATCCGTAGTGGGTTTGGTATAGAGCATACTTACTGAGCTTTTCCTTCCCCGGATATCCAATCACTGTTGACGTATTCTTTGATGAAGGCGAGTGCATAAGCGGCTGATGCTGAGGCTGCGTACTGGTGATACGCATCATTTTTTCGCATGTCGCCATAATCACAGACGCCTTTCACAAGAAGGGCATACATCTCTGGAAATTCAGCCACACAACGGTAGAAGGCCGCGCCTTCCATATCAAGAGCGATAACTCCACGTGCCGCCATACGTTGTATCTGGCTGAAAGGATCGTCACTACGCACCGCACTGCCTGAAGCCATAGCTGCGATATAGCAGGTTGGAAGGGGACGGCCGAGGAGAGACACAAGTTGTTTCCAGCCATTGAACATGCGAACTGCTTGAAGTATTTGCGGATGTGTATGCCTTATATTTCCATCGGGCTGAAAATCCTGTTGATGATGTTTATCAAGTGTAAATTTCCCTTCATCATAAGGGACAGTACGATCGGCAACGATGAGATCTCCTAAGCTGGTTTTGCGTTTATCTCCAGCGCAGATACCAGTCATGATAGCAAGGCGTGGATTTAATTCTCCGAGTATTGTAGGCAGATAAACACTCATTTCTACTGGCCCATGGCGAGGAGGCCATATCACGTGGAGCTTAAGGTTTTCTCCTTTGCTATTTTGAATCGTGGTTGTAAGGTAATCTTTCTTTGTCTTATCAGTGCCTCTCATGAATGTGGAATGACAGGTATTCTCGACCAGAGTAATAAAGGCTTCTGCTTCCTCTGCCAGCGCGCACACAACGCAAACATCGGATTGCTTCTGTGGATGGGCCGAGCGCTGTCGCTGGCCCGTAGTGGTCTCAGCATAAAAACGTTTGGACTGATCCAGCTGCCAGCGGAAACTATAAGGGGCAACCTGACAATCTTTGGTGAGCCATTCAATGCCAATGCGTTGAGCCATCACTACTTCACAGGAGATAATGCCTTCGAGGGTTGATGTTCCACGTGGTACCTGAATAATGCAAAGAGCCTGTTTAGCCTCCGCAACAACCCTATTATTTCCTTCATACCCCCGGTAGGTCCAGTAAAATCTATGTTCTCCCTCTCCTGTTGCTGTAATGATTGGTCGTAGTACCTCGAAGTGCAGCTGTTTATTTACCTGCCCTAAGCTGGCTTCTATTTCCTGAAATTTGATTTGTGGAGAGATGGTATATGTTTTGGTTACCTCTACCTTTGATGAAATGTTCTTTGGGCAAAGGTCAAAGGCCGTATGCTGCGGATCATTCATTTCGACCCAAAAAGTCACCTCAACATAGTGTTTATTACCAATAGCTTCATGCAGATTAAAAGGTATGATAACCAGGTAGAGATCATAGCGTGTTCTATCGACAACCGGAACTGCTTTTTCTGCCGTCTCCTCTTCAGGAGGAATATAAAGAACGTGGCAACGGTCCGGGTTCAGCGTGATTTTCCCTTCCAACTGCTTTTTTTGGGGTAAGCCTTTTCTGACATTTTCTTCATAACTAATGATCTCCAAAGTGACATTTTTTTCATCTTCGGGGAACGGTGTGGTGTTAAATACAAAATTGGTAGCGGGCTCTTCATTCATGATTAGAGGCTCCTTAACTTTGGGATAACACAGGAAATACTATCACTACATTGCTTTTAGCGATTGAGGAGAGTGCTCGTAAAGCTTCCTCTGCTATGTTATGGCAAGTAGTATACTCTTATAAAATAATGGTACTAGAAAGTGTTATTAGTCTCACATGCTTAAATATACTCAATTATTCTGTACTTTGGAAGGACAATAGCTGGATATTTTATAGACATTGCCAGGATAAGACATGTTACTCCTCTAAAGCATGTAAAAATATTCATTCTTGTATAGTTATATCACACATTTATCGATCTTCGAACCCAAAAGTCCAGGCCTGTGGTCTGGACTTTTTTCTATAATATGGTATCATTAAAAATGATATAGAAAACTTAAAGTTCTGTACTATCATATTCGCACATAATATAAATCAATAAAAATAATTAGAATAGTTTATGTGGGTAACATTTGTCCTTATTTGAAAGGACATTGGTATTCCTTCACGTGATGTCCATCTTTTGCCCTCTCTATGCGTTACAAATGCCCTTTCTTTGCGGTTTTCTTTTGTTTGACTGTTCGCTATACTCTATAAAAACTGAATGAATTCCCGCTCAGAGCGAGGGAGATGTCATATAGTGTGAGGAGTATTGTTATGATTAGCTGGTATCTTCCTATAACAAAAGCTAACGAATCGGCTCTTAATGACGATGAAATTGTAGCCGCGTTGCAAATGTTGGTTGAAGCATCTTCGCTCGCTCAGATAGCTAAAGTTATTGAAACGAAATCATTTGTTTTTTCCTCGTATACTCCTTTCCAGACTTTCTATCTCACAATGTTATATGTAAGTTATAATGATGATGAAGATGTTACTTGTAACACACTCAGCTATTATGCGCCGTTACTCTGTTATGCGCAGATATATGGTGTGTCGGAGGTACAGCAGCGCTTAAGAGAGGCAATAGATGATCAAAACATTGATATTGCCGAGCTTTTCCCACTCGATCTCTCCAACTGGATTGAGCTGTTAGAGCGGCTTGTTCACAGCCTTTTTCCTGATGATGATCCACTCCTCTGCTCACTTGTCTACCAGGAATTGGGAGATCTTTATAGCATGATGTTTAATGAGACGTTGGATAAAGCCTATTTAGAACCAGCGCGTGCGCGTTATACCAGAGCTTTATCCTGGTTTGTTGGACGGGACCTGAACTCTCGTTCAGGGTATCTTTATCTCCAACGTGCCAATACCGTATTTTTGCAGGCGGAGCAGAAAGAGGCTGATGCTATTGAGACCGTCATTACTGATCTGGAAGTAGCCTTAAAATGTGAGCATGAGAACACTGAGATACGGGGGAAGATCTATCGTTTACAGGGTGAAGCGTATAGCAGACGTTTTTATGGATTGCGCAAGAAAAATATTGCTCTGGCTATCGAGGCATATAAGGCGGCTCTGAGTGATCTACCGCGCACAGTAGAGCACGAAGCTATTTTGTATTGCCTGACAACCCTCTACCGTGAATTGTGTGATGAACAGGCTCTCAAAGAGATATTTGCGGCTTGGCGTGACTGTGCTCAATACTTAGAGCAGGTTGCGGAAGCGCAACTTCAGATGGAAGAAGTGTCAGACCCTGACCTGTTGGCAGCACATTTTGAGCCCGAGGTTCTTACTTCAACACTTGAGCAATGGTTAGGACTGTATGATCAAAATCTCCAGTATGATTTTTTGTGCAGGAATGGGGCCATTCTGGTCTCGGAGGAGGCGCTGGTGATCCTGCGTCAACTCAAACAGAAGGCTGAGGTGACCAGTGAAAATGGTCGTGCCGAATATCTCGCTATGATGTTGGTAATTCTGGAGGATGCCCGAAAATTGTCCCTGGATGTAGCCTGGCAGCGCTACATACTGGCTGTTTTGCCTGTTATTGAATGTATGAACCTGCTCATGATTGCCTCAAGCTTTCAGGAAATGAATCGAAGAATCTTTGAGAACCTGGACCTCTTTCTCTCTCCAACGATGTTTGCCATACTGTATATGGCTTCTCAGGACGTTAACAGTACAGTTGGCGCACAGTCGGTTGCGCAGACGATAAAGCTCCTTAAGCAAATGTTGCCAGGCACCACTTCATCAGTTCCACTGCCCTCCAGTATGTCTGCTAAAGCGGTTGCGACAGGTGGCCCTGACAGACAAGAAGAATATGATGAAGGAGAGCCTGACGAGCCATCAATCGTGAGAAAGCCTGCTGATTTTCTGGATATTGCCAAGGACGATCTGATGGTGAGCCAGGTCCTGATGGAAGAGATGCTGCGACTCTCACCTGAGCAGCTGAATGCCTTGTTGCCGCTTTTTACGGTGCAAAGTTTAGATCAGGTGCGTGATACTACCCAGGCAAAGACACTAGGCGAGAAGATGTATAAGCTGATTGATCTTGTTGATGCACAGCAGACGCCTCATATCAAAGCGGTATTGCTCATCGCTGGTTTGCAAGCGAAATCGATGAGCCCTCAACAGGTACTAGAGCAGTGTGAAAGGATTCTTGCGCTGGTGGATCGGCAGCGCTTTGCGTATGGATGGATGGCCGCGACTCTGATGCGAGGGAATACTCATGGCTGCCTTGTTATCGACGATACCACTCACCTGCTGAGCAAAGACGAGCGGCATTTTCATATCCAGCAAAGTCTCCGTGATATGGATGCGGTTTCTGCTTTTTTTGATATAGATGGGAAGATGTATGAACGGGCGGCAGTGCGTCTTATGCGGGGCATGATGCTGTTTGAATTGTGGTTAATAACCAGGGAAGCCTGTGATTTTGAGACCATCCTGGCCGATTTTACGGAGGCTGCCCCGATCATTGATCGTTATGGTAAGCAATGGCAGCTGATGACATTATACGTCTATCAATCGAAGATAATCAATGAGGTGTTAGAAATACCCCCTCGGGAAAAGTTTGAACGTATTATCGCGTGTTGTAACGCTGCTATTGTGTGTGGTCAGGGCAGCACATCTCCCTTCGTACGCAATCTCTGGGCCTGCGCGTTAATCATTCGTGGTGCTATATATGTGGAACGGCTGAATGGTGGCAAACGTGACAATGTCGAACAGGCGATCAAAGATCTTAATCTGGCACTCTCTCTCTTGACAAAAGCCTCACATCTGGAAGATTGGGCTACGGCCCTGACGAACCGCGGCTATGCCTATATGGCACGTGTGGTAGGCGAGAAGGCTGAGAATCTTGAGCAGGCAATTAAGGATTTTTCTGATGTTTTGCAGGCTTTAGAAGGCTCAGCATTTCTCTCTCTCACCTGTACTGCGTTGCTCAACCGCGGCTATTGTTATCTGCAACGGACGATACGGGACCGGGTACACAATCAACAACTGGCTCTCGACGATACCAATAGCGTCCTGGCTCTTATGGAGAAGATTGACCTGCCGGCTACGAAGGCCGCCGCGCTAACGAATCGGGCCGCTATCTATACAGAGCGGTTAGCCGGTGACGCATATGAAAACCTCTTGCAGGCTCGTCAGGATTGTGATGTTGCGATAGAAATTTTTGAACATTTGCAGATGTCGCTCAAGAAAGCCAGGCTTCTGACAAGCCGTGGGAGAATCTTTAATCGCCTTTCTGCACTACTCGCCAGAGATGAATGGCACGTTGGCATGAGAACACGTATCCAGACCCTGGCTGAGACTTTTGGGCAGCCTGCTCTCAAGTTATTCAATGATACCCATGCATTGATTCAACTGGCTCTGGACGATTTTACAGCGGCCCTGAACATTTTTACCTATGAGCACACGCCTCTGGAGTGGGCGCAAACGTTACGAGAACGTGCCATTACCTATGCTTTTAAACCGCAGATGGACGGCTATAATCCGGAGAACCTCCAACGCGCCATTTTCGATTTTGATTCTGCGTTGACGATCTTTTCTCGCGAGGAAACACCATTTGAATGGGCGAGCACTATCGCGAATCGCGGTCTGATCTATGCAGAACTTGCGCGCATTAATGGACAGGTAGATGATGCCCAACATGCACTATTGGATCTGGATGCGGCCCAGACAGTTTGCACAGCCCGGGTTGCTCCAGCAATGTTTTGTCGAGCGCAGTATACAAAAGTTCGCGTACATTGGTTATTAAAGCAATGGTCGCAAGTTCATTATGCTTTAAGTGAGATGCGTAAAGTTCAGCGTGACCTGGTTGCCAGTGCCGCTGTGAGCAATGACCAGGCATTGATGGTGGCTGAATTCTCGCAGTTAGATATCTATGCGCTTGACGCCTGGGTCATGTCACTGATAGAACCTATCGATACTGTGGCTATGGCAATCGTGTTAGAGGAAGGACGCGCCCGCGCTCAGAGGATCGCGCTTGATCTGGATGATATTCACCTGGAACGGATGCCAGCGGGAGAAGCCCGTGATCGAATGAAGACTTTTCTTACTGCACGAAATACGTTACGGAAGATGCAATATCAAGTTCTCAATAAACAGTCTTCTGAGCAGAGCGTAAATGTTGCCTATAACGCTTTTGTGCGAGCAAGGGAGCTTATTCGCAACTACGATAATCCTGATTTTATGACACCTGTACCAACGAGAGAAGGGATTGAGCGTAGCCTGACCTTTCCGAATGAAGCACTTGTGTACCTGGTGGCCTCTTCTGTGTTTAGTGGGGTGCAAGGGATAGCTGTGATTGTGCGACGTGATCATGCGGGTACGGTAGCATACAAACATCTCCTCTTGCCCAGGTTAAGCGAGCACCTTTTGTATGATTTATTTGAGACGGTTGATGGCACACAACAAGTACGTATTGATGCTGCTCTAAGCGAACTGGGCAAATTTGGAATGACGGATGTTGTAGCTTGCCTTCTGCAAGATCATGTACGTAAGGTTCATTTTGTGCCCTATGGGGTGCTCGGTCTTTTGCCTTTACCATCAGTACAGGTCTCTATCAATGGAATGGAGCCACAACCGACGAGCGCATTTTTTGAAGAGATAACCATCCTTCCCAGTGCCCGTAGCCTGGAGCTTTCCCATACCCTTCAGAGTCGTCCCGAGCGAAAACGTCAAACACTCTTTCTGGCTGGAAATCCTACACCTCTTCCCAGCGGTATTGCGACTTTACAGTATGCGGAGCCAGAAGCTGAGACGATTAAGCGAGTGGCCCAGCAATATGGCTACACAAGTTCACATATCTGTCATCTGTTGCCACGCTCGATCACACGGAATGCTGTGATCGAAAAACTTGAAAGCGCACAGTATGCTCATCTGGCTCTTCACGGTCTGTACTGTGTTGGTGATCCGCGAAGTTCACGGTTGGTGCTGGCTGGAGGTGACGGGATAGAGGAACGAGAGCGTAGTATTTACCTTGGGGAGGTGCTAGACGGGGCGATCAAACTTCGTGGCCTGCGCCTGCTGGTGCTCTCTGCCTGTGAAACGTCCATTGTCGATATTCGGCGCGTCCCCAATGAATCGTTAGGACTTGCTGCTGGTTTTCTGCAGGCCGGTACCGCGGCGGTTATTGCAACGTTGTGGCCTGTTGATGATCAGGCTACCTACCTTCTGATGACCCGTTTTGCTCAATTGTATCTCGACCCCCAGGGTTTATGGTCCCCGGGCCGAGCCCTGCACGCTGCTCAACACTGGCTCCGTTTAGAAGCAACAAATGCGGTTCTGGCGTCATTTGATCCTCTGGACTTTCAATATCAGCCTTCCGGGTTGCGTCTGAGCTATGAGCGTATGCAATCCAATATCCAGAGCCTGGCCCGTAACAGGATCGCAAATGGGGAACCAGAGGCCTTACCTTTTGCAGATCCGTTCTTCTGGGCTGGCTTTATCGTTGTGGGTGCATAAAACACTGCTGAAAATGGTTTCGAACGTTCGCGCGTGAAATGAGGTGTGTGTTTTATCTTTTACGCAGTTTTTACGAGTGTTTACGCCTTTGTATGCATGTGTTGGAATATATGAGCTACGAAAGTCATCATTTGAATGAGAGAGTCTTTCTATGAACATGGAAAAAGGGACGTTATGGCTTGATGAGCCAGCTGTCCATTCAGGGGTAATCTATAGATTTGATACAAGAATACAACATGTCGAATCTACAGGTACGCGTTGTCTGGCCTGTACACGTCGTTGCCTCCTGCATGAGCGCCAGGTTGGGTATTGTTCAGCGGTTGTAAACTGGCGGCAGCAATTATACTCGACAGGCTATGGCGTTATTGGTGAAGCTGGAGTCACCCCCATTGAACAGCGGCCTGTTTATCACTACCGACCTGGAACACGTACCCTGGCACTGGGAGGATTGGGGTGTAACCTTCGTTGTGCGTTCTGTCAAAATTGGGAGATTGCCTTTCGTGATGTGCGACATGGTGCTTCGCTGACGGCCCCTAACGTGAGCCCTGAGTATGCGATCGAACTGGCCTTAGAGCAGCGTTGCTCAGGCCTGGTCTGGACGTTTAATGAGCCATCTATTGCTCCAATGTATGTCTATAATTCGGCTCGTTTAGCTCATGAAGCAGGGCTTTACACAGTGTTTGTGACCAATGGTTTTTTAACCGAGCAAGCACTACGGCTGTTGGGCCCTTATATTGATGTATATCGAATTGATATCAAAAGTTTGGATGCGCATTTTTATCGCCAGGTTGCTGCGACCTCAGCCAATACTGAAATGCTGCCATTAGCTCGGCTAGCCCAACAGGAGTTTGGTATCCATGTGGAGACAGTAACCAATATTATGCCGACATTGAATGATCAGGACGAGCACCTGTCCCGTTTAGCTGACCAGATCGTCAGGTATCTCGGTCCTGGAACGCCCTGGCATTTGACGACCTATGTTCCTTATGCTCATATGAAACATATACCAGCAACGCCGCCAGCGACGATTTTAAGAGCACGTGATCTTGGACTAGCTCAAGGTCTACACTTTGTCTATACCGATGTGCTCGAAGCACCTGAAACGATGCATACATTTTGCCCTCAATGTCAAACGTTGATCATTGAACGGAGCTTTGATCAGGTTCTAATACATGAATTGACTTCCGATGGTCGCTGTGTCTCCTGTGGCTACGACCTGGGTATTGTAATGACTGTTGCTTAGTTAAGAATGAGGTGCATATTGAAACACAGTGTTATCCCTCGTTATATGGGTGTTGTCACGTGTCTGGCGATATGTGTTTTTTTCTCCTGCCTTTTGCCGGCGACTGCATGGGCCCGGTCCACAGGAATATACGGCCGTTCTCAAGTGGCTACTTCTAATCAACAAGACGAAGCAAAACAGCATCATGGGACTGAGAAAACATCTGTGACTATTTTGGTGCTCGATATGTCGGGGTCAATGAGTACCAATGATCCTGCGAAGTATCGTTGTTCGGCTGCGAATGCCTTTATTGATTTAAGCACTGCAGATGACTATGTTGGAGTTGTTGGTCTGGCAGGAGGGCAGGCACAGGGCTGGCATGATCCTATCCTGATGACCGTGAAGAATCATGCCATTTTGAAGTCCACGATCAAACAGCGTTCGCTGGATTGCTTGCCGAATGGTAGTACACCAACTTCTGATGCACTACAGAAGGCTTTTAATATGTTAGCGCAGGCTGCTCAGGGAACATCAATCAACGGTTCTGTCATTTTATTGACGGATGGTCAACCTGATCCAAATGGTGTGGAGCAGATTAATAGTATTCAAAATAAACTGGTGCCGCAGTTCCAATCTCAGCATTGGAAGATAGATACCATTGGTTTAGGGGCCAATAATCCAATTGCAGGCGGTCCTTTTCCCACCTTTCATGATTTCTTGTACGGGCTCTCAACTGAGACCGGAGGGGAATTCCATGATGATAGTCAGGGCATCATCCAAGGCATTAATGCCCTCAACATCACCCCTTTTTTTCTTGATATATTCGCGAGTTTACGCCATAAGAGTGTTGGTGGAGATAAAATGGCGCAGACCGTTGATGGGATTCGTGCCAAAAACTTCTCTGTTTCTACGTATACCGATGTGCTCAATGTGGTGGTGGTCAAGGAAAATGCGAATATCTCTATAATATTGAAAGATCCCGGAGCTCAGAGCATCAGTGAGCAGAATGATAACGTGTTGATCTCAAATGATGACCCCTATTATACCTATTTTTCGGTAAATGAACCTCGATCCGGTTCGTGGGAACTGGATATCAAGGGAAGCGGACGTTATGTCATCCAAACGTTGAATGATGAAAGTATGAACCTGGCGAACCTGACATTGACGCAAAATCAACAAACGATTGCTGATGGTCAACCTGTTGCGCTGAATAATCCTGTAACGATCAGCACATTTTTCACCCATAATGGAGTGCAAGCGACTCCACCGGATGGTGTTGATCTCAATGGCACGCTCATCTTTCATGGTCCTGCTGGAAACTTCTCACAAAGCTTTGTGCTGCAGAATGTGAAGGATACGAGAACCTTTTCCGCAGATGTTGAGGTGCCTGCGAGCGCTCCTTCTGGTTCATATATGCTCACCATTGACGCGACGACGGACAGCCGTGCGAATAGTATTGCGAACACAGCTCGTTCACAGGTTTTTATCAGTTTCCCTGAGCCTTATCTCCTCTCATCCCAGTCGCAAGAGTTGGTGCCTGCGAATGAACTGGTAATGTCTAAGGTTATTCATTGGGATCCTGTGCTGGTGCTGTTATATGATCATTTACCGGCATGGGCAGGTTTTCTCAGTGCGTGGCCTTTACAACAAAGCCCACCGCTATCTCATGCGGTAATCCAGGGGAAGGTGATGATCGAAAAGCCAACCCTGCAGCCATATGCACCGATCAAGCAATTGAGGGTGAGTGTACTCTCACCCAACTCTCCCTCTGCTACGACTGTTCCTGTCCAGATCAGTCACAATGGCCAGTTTCAGCTCCTTGTGCCAGTGACGGGTTCTGGCATCTATACGCTGCAGTTTCAAACGCAGGGACAGCTGAAGGACTCGTATGGTATGACTATTTCCTCGCTGCGAAAGATAGAAGTCAGCGAACGTATGGCAACGCCATTGCAGGAAGGTATTGCCTGGTTATTTACCATTGCCTATGCCTATCTCGCGTTCCTCGTGATACGTTTTGTGATCGGTGTAACGTATCCTCATCCATCTGGATCCTGGTCTTCTTCGCGGTATGGTGAGCTTGATGGCAAGAATATCAGGCAGGCTCATCGCACATTGTTTCAATGGTTCTTTCACCCCGATCAGCTCACTTCACGACAACTTGGTATGCCTGCGGGATTACGTTTTCGTTTTCTTCGTGGGGGAGTTATAAAAGCTCGCGCGGAAGGTAGAGATGCCAGTCACTGGCAATTTGGGAATGGCGATCCAGTAGCTTCACAGTATACCGATGCGTCTGATCTTCTCTATAAGGAGGATGATGATAGCAATGAAACGGTACGCTATACCGTTTCCGCGGAGACTGATGAAGGAGACTCGCTTGAAGGAAACTCTTTTAAGAAGGGAGGTCTTTTTGGAGGCAAGCGAAGAGATGATGATATGGATGATCCCTACGAATTGTAAACGCGATGATGTATAACGGATATTTGAAGAAGAATGTATTGTGCATATAGAAAAAATTTATGAGAGGACTATCGCATGAATAATGAAATGTTGGAGTCAGAGCGTCCCTCAATTCTTGCTGCACCGCGTATCGCAACTCCCTGTCTGATCGTGCTGCTTGGAAGCACCGCAGCCCTGACGGCATTAGAGACAATGCGGCATATGCTTACACTGAGGCCGCAAGATCAGCGCCGTGTCGCATTTGTGTACATTGATACGGATAGCACGCCTGCGCCACTATTAGAGTTTCGACGGCAACATATAAATACGTTTCTGGAATATTCGCTGCGTATCGCTGTTCCAGCAGGTATCTCTAATGTTACGCCGATACAACATGAGCAGCACACGTTTATTCGAGGAAAAATACCACAGTACTATGCCAATGGTGCAGGAGGCATTCGCAATAATGGTCACGTGGCTGCCTGCTTTAACTATGAGCATATTTATAATTTATTGAATAGCGCGCTGATGGATATTGTGCGTTTGAATACCGATCAGCATGGAACGCGGAAGCGTGAGATTCAGGCGAACATTGTCACCTTTATCGGCGGAGGAACGGGAAGTGGCATTTTGCCCGATATTGCCGTCATGGTACGTGACCTCTTAATCTACCACCAGTATGAACAGCGTATCAATCTGTTTTGCATGTTGCCTGAAGCCATTAATGGAGTCGATAAGGATGACCTAAGTCGGCGCAAGAGCAATGGGGTAGCTTGCTTGCTGGAGCTTATCGCGTATAGCCGTGCAGCGGCGGGGGCAAAAAGCAACGGGTACGAAAAGTATATGTGGAGAAAAATGCAATACCTTAGTAATGAATACATTGCGAATGAAGTTTATCTTATTGGCCATGCCAATATGACTGAGGTGGCGGATACCGCCCGTATTGTTGGGCTGGATATTTTTCAGCGTACTACAGACGCCTCAGGCGTTGGATTTTCAGAACACTCAAAGTGGGTTGACCGGCAAGCGCTGGGATCTCAGGATGAGCGTTATCTACCCACAATGTTTGGAACCTCCTGCCCTCTTGAGGTAAGTTTTCCGTTGCATGAGACTGTAACGGCCTTTGCTCAGTTGGCTGCCTCCTCTCTGCTTCCCTTGCTGGCGCACTACGAGGCACAGCCGTTATCTATAAGCGACACTCAAAAAAGAGAGTGGATCATGAAATGGAACAGTATCGGGCGCATTGATGCAAGTAATGATCCTTATGCAGTGAAATACGAGCAGGTAAGCAGCAAGAGACTTGAACGAGCTTCACGGTCGACTATCAATCGAGTATGGGTGAGCGTTGATCGACAAAAGCAGAGTATTGAGCAGCGTATCGAGGCCATCTTTGAACTGGTTGAACAGCAGGAATGCGCTCGTATTGAGCAGAATCCAGTTCAAAATGCTCAGAGAGAGACGAAAAGCATTTTGACCAATCGCATCTCCTATCTACAGACATTAGAGGCCGAGTATTCCTATATATTGCAAAATCGACGGCAGGAGAAAGAGATACCTGTTCCCCTGCGCCCGACCGGATTGGAGGATAAGCTGGATCGCCTGGCGCTCTTACCCGAGATTGTTTATCGCGCCGCACCAGATTATGCCAGTAAGCTCTCAGCTGCCTATAATACGTTTCTTAAACAAACGGTGATGTCTGCTCAGTATAAGCGGTGTATTGAATTGTTGGAAGATCTGTTGCGGCGTGTGCGTCAGGCGAAGCGCCAGGCGGAGGATTGGTATGAGCAAACAGGTTTAGAGCGCCGTGCGCGCGATCTCCGCTCTACGGCCCTGAGCAGTATGGCCTGGCGCGGATATCTTGAGTATCCGCATCCACACCAGCGTCATATCTTTGATCTGGAAACATTGCGCCGCGTCCCAAGCGGACAGAATATTGCCGTTGAACGCTTATACCGCTGGGTAGCCTCGCAGGGGGGAAGCAACTTAGATACTGATGAAGAGCTCTCTTTCACGCGGTATGTCCAGCCCTGTATCGATTATCTCAATCGGGGCATGAAGAAGCAGAATGATACGATCGTCTCCATCGAACGCCAATCAGCATCAAGGTTGGCTGAACGTGTCGTTGCGTTTTTCTTTCAGCATTTTTCAGACGTGTTCAAGACGCTCAATCTGTTTGATCTCTTATTCTATGCCACCCCTGTTTCTGAGAATGGAGAAGAGCGTGCGGTGCAGATTGGTGGTTATCTGCGAGAACATCTTGCACACATGCGTGGACTAATGTCTAGCCTGGTGACATTTGAGGCCGCGCTTCAGCAAGGCAGTCATTCTACCCTTAATACCTCACTCTACCTGGGTATGAATCAGCGAGATGGTGTTCAGGCAGCCATTTTACAGCAAGTGCTGCAGACCCTTGGCTCATTGAGCAATGAAGGCCACACACCAGATGTGAAGGATTCGCTGGATCCTCATCGTCTACAGGTTTCGTACGGCTTGCATGCCATCAGTATTACGACCATACGTGATTTTTACCTGGAACATAATAGTGCGACTGAAGCATATCTCACCTATCAACGGGCCTGGGACAAAGGAAATGGTGCTGGCTCAATGCCTGTACATAGCTCTGGTGATGCTGAGCGCCTGGTAACCGATCCTCAAGCACTTGGTTATCATCAACCGCTGATCGAGCTGATTATTCGCCGCTATACTGCTGGTTCTCGAACAGGTCATGGATCTTCCCATGGAGGAGCACCAGCGGGTGACAGTTTCAATCCTCAGCCAGCGCTGAACGGACAAAATGGAAGAGGAGCCAGTGCTACCTTCCCAAAGACGCAGATCAATCCAGATGATGAGGATAGCTATGATATTCAGTCTTTGGATTATTAGGAGGTAGTAGATGAAAGAGCCCCTCACCCTTGGTTTTCGCCCGGGCCTGGTCATCCTCGTTGATGAGGTAGGACAAAACATTGGGAAGTATCTGCAAACAGTGATGCATCTTGTTGATCTGGATGATGTACTCAGTCAGTGTATTGGATGCATTTATACATCGGAAGCATCGCCGACGGGGCGGTATTACGAGATGAGCGCGACAATGCTTGAGGATAGCCCGGTGCGTGAAGATGCTCTAGAGTCATTGATCGAGTGGAGTCTGCGTACTATCCAGACAGGTCGACGTCTGAATGCGATACGTGATGCTGGTTATATACTTTCCGATACGCGAGCTCAAATCTATATTGTTGGGGGAGCCGATGTACCATATCTGGCGAGTGTCTTGCAGATGGTTCATCGGCGTTTGTCGAAGGTGCATCTGGCGACGAATGTCTGCTATATGCTGAGCTCATTTCAACTACGTCAGCAAACCGGCCCGCTGGTGACGCCAACTGCGTATGCGTCGGTTCCCAATCCTTCGCTCACAAACAGCGATTGCGAGGTACCGTATTGGGCAGAACGAGAAATCCCCAACTTTTGCTTTATCTATGAGGATCAAGTTTTTTATCCGCAGCAACAATTTGTGAGTGAAGATGAGTCGTATTATGCTCTCGCCGAGGCACTGTTCGGTTTGCTGGTCACTGGATTATTGAATACTCCACAGTTGCAGGCTGCATTGCATATAAATCCTGCCACCCCTAACTATGGGAATGTGGGAAGCATAAGTAGCAGTTTTATTGTCTTCCCTAAGACCTCTGTGTTGTCCTATTGTAGTGCTCGTTTGAGTATTGCATTGCTGGTTCAGTGGCTGCAAGACTTGCGTTCGCAACTGGTTCCTGATGGGAGGCGGGTAGAGGCCCAGCGGTGCGCGAGAGAGCAAGTCGACCATATTCAGTCCTGGCTTGATGATACACAACCACGTTTACGTGAAAGGACCGATGCGAATATAAAGAGTACGAAAACCTTGCAGTTTAAGAAGAGCCTGGGACCCAATTTGCGTATGCTCGAACTGCCACCGGAGCGTGCGGCAAAGAATACCTTTAGTTCCGTGGCACACCATTATCAGAATGAGCAACAGCGATTGCTGAGTCAGCTACGTGATGCCTCGCAAAAGCTTTTTACGGTTTTCACCCATCAACAGGTCTATCATTTAGCTAAAAGAGATGTGAGCCTGCGTAATCCCTGGGAGGAAGTGGTGGAAAATCAGGCCAACAGCGCGCTTGATCTCTATGATAGTTGGAATCAGGTGGTGACACAGGCCTGCAGCGAGGCCGGGCAGCGTGTTGAGGCGGACCTTAAATTGCAGGTTGAGAGATTCTGGTCTCATGAAGAATATGGTACTGAACTGGCCGGGATATTCATTGATGAATTCCTCCATCGAATGTCGATGTTAGAACATAGGTATGCTCTTTTGCGGCAGGAACATACGACCACTTACCAGCATCTCCTTGCCCGTTGCAAGGACGTGGCGGTAGACAACCGCTGGTTCGTTTCTGAGAAAGCAAGCACTATCATCAATGCGATGCACGGTGATGAGGGGGCAAGTGCGATGCCAACGATGGATCATCGCCTGGTTACCGCTGATATGGTGCAGAGCGGTGCCTCTTTACGCTATATGCCTGAGGAAGAACAAACTGTCGTCAAACATCTCATGCAACGCATGCACTGGTGTGAGTTGCAGGTACCATCGTTGTTGAATCATCTGGTGATTGCAGTCCCCTGCATGCTTGCTTTTTTTCTTGCGTCCCTGGCCTTGTTTCCGCTGACCAGTCTCATGATTGCGTCGCCCCTTGTTGTTATGAGCTTGACAATTGTGATGCTCCACTGCTTTTATCACTGGCGGTTGCAACGCAACGTTGAGGTAGCAAAGGGCGATATTCTGCTCTTTTACCAGCACCACTATGCTCATCGTTGCGAGATGCGAGAAGATATTTTGCGTCGCCTGGTACTTGGCCCGGTCATACGCCGTGCTCAATCTATAAAGGAGCGGCTGGATACCTTCGATGATTTTCTGGAGCACATGCATGATACACTGGATACCCATGCCCATTCTCTCCAATCCGAGCTCTTTCATGGTCCCTCTCATACACGCGATATTTTTGTCGCCAATGGCGTGCGTCTCCAAGAGAAGCAGAAGAATCACCTGGATGATCTGTTCGTCCAGATCCAGCAGCAAAGAAGGCATGCACCGGTCAAGAAATGGCATCAGGAATTATATGACATCCGCAGAGAACTGATTGCTCTTTTTCACACCGAGCAACAGAGCTTGCTGGAATTAGATGAGCAGGAGGCACAACAGCGTATCCTGTCATTTATCAATGATATTATTGTGTACTATCTTAGCGGTGAGATTACAGATCTTAAGATGATGCTTGAAAGCCAGGATACCTGGCGCGAAACATTTGATCGTGCCGCCAGCCCCTTGTATCGTGTTGAGGAAGGAGCTCATAACGCCCAATATGTTTTTGTTTGCGCGAATCAAGAGCATATGCAGGCTGCAGCACACCATCTCCCCGACTATGTGTATCCAATATACCTCCCTCTAAAAAATGAATGGGTGTTAACCATGGCTTTTTTCCATGGCGGTTCTCCTACAAGCCTTGATGCCACAGTGCTCTTTCCTTACAAACCATAGTTGTATTGCATGCTCATGTGTGCTTTTAGAAATATTTATTTATATCTATTTATGTTTGATACGGGATGAAAGGAACATAAAAATGCAAGATATGCACCCTGGGTCTCCCTCCGGGCCAGGAAGTACCCCCGGCTCGGGAGCCCCTCCGATGCCAGCAGCAGCGAACAGTCATAATGGTCCGCGCCAGCCCCTTGCGGGTGGTCGACAACAACCTTCTACCTTACCTGATTTAGGACGTATCTACCGTGGATGGTACCCACGCTGGTGGTTGCTTTCAGCGTACCTGTGTAGTATTTTTATCTCCATCCTGAATTTTACCTGGGGGTATGTCTGCGGTGGCGGCTCCTCTGCTGCTCTCTGCCAGCTCTCTGCTTCAAGTGGGTTCGGACCAGTCATTGTGGTTGCCTCTGGTTGGCTTTTCTTTCTTTTCATCTGGTTTCTGCTGGTCATCTTCGCTTCGCCATTGATCGTGTTCCCTCGACGGAATCCAGGGTGGTTGGGTCCTATGATCAGCAGTAGCTCTAACTATGGACCGCTGTCGCTACTCATTGCTATCCAGGGGATCGTCGCTTTCCTGACCTTGCTTGTACTGTGGTGGGTGGATCGAATATCATCGCCAGCAATGCTGCTCTTAAGCCTGGTTGCCTTTGTGTCTCTTTGCCTTCATATGCACACGCTGAGAGACGAGTATCGTCAACAGTGGTATCTCTATTATAGCCTGCTCGCTTTTATTTTGCTTGGTGTTGAATTGTTGGGGAAGCCGGGCCTCTGGACGCACTTTCCTTTGCTGCCTGCTCATGTGTGGCCGCTATTCCTGCTAGAACTGCTTGCCGTTCTGGCCTTTTTGATCGCCTATCTATTGTGCCGAGCTGTACCAGACAATTTATCCCCTCAGCAACGGCAGCAGCGTCAGATTCGTGTCATAGCCTCCCCGGCAGGCTTCGCGCTGCATGTATTGCGCCTTCCTGCTTTCTTACGTGGTGGCAATCGTGCTCGGGAAACGTGAAGCGCGGCCAGGTAGCCTGGCTGGCCACCTCCAGCACCCTTACAGGAGTACGCAATTGGATAAGGATAGTACGATTGGAGAACATCAGTGCAGTAATCAACACATGAAGAGCAATCTGATCGAGATGTCATTCTCGCTAGCAACATGAAGGGGACAATGCCATGACTCAGTCAAATTCGAAGACAACTGCGGATACCTATGCTGATGTGGATACAACTGTTACCGCCAAAACAAAGGTGTTTACACAATCACAATTGATTGCTTGCTACTTTATTGATGATTTAAAACAATTTGTGAAGAATACACATATCGATTTGTTGAAAGAACTGGCCATACCATCCGGACTGGTTAGCAGTAATAATGAAGTATGTGAGTTGTTATCTGAGGATCTGTCCCGGCTTTTGCAAAATAATTTGATCACGCGTATTCATTTACTGCTCAGTGAGCCAGAAGAGGATAAAAACACGCATCGTTTCCCGCTGCGCTATCATGCAAGCTATAGTGTCAATTCAGCTGGTGCAGATGAAGGGCAGCAACGAACGTTGAAATCGACTCAACCAAATGCCCAGCGTTTGAACGCCTTGTTAGATCCACCAGAGCAGGTTGGCAAAAGAGCTCGCTTTATCTTATTGGTCGATTGGAATCGTGAGAAGTCGGAAGAACGCCATAGTGTGCATCGTCCCCTTTATCATTTTGACTGGATACAACCGCAATCCCAGTTTGATGCGACAACGCTTGTGAGCTATAACAAGGGTGCTATGACATACAACGGTGTCCAGGTTGTAGATCGCGATGAGTCGGCTTCACCCGGCTATCACTGATAATGCTTGCGATGATGATACAAGACAGGATACGAATGATGAATCGTGAGATTATTGCCGTATATATCCATCCGGACAATGGGCCAATCAAGCCGATGTCACTTGATATTGATCGTGTGCGTGATGCTGCGTATCGTCAAACTATGCCTGCTTTAGAGGAACAAGCGAGGCTTGAAGAGATTGTAGGACAGATACGCTATCACTTTCCAAAGATTGATATAACCATTCATACTCCACATATACGCTCCGTTATGGCTCGCCTGTATGATGCGAAAAATTTTAGCGGAATCGTGCTGCGCCTCCCCGGTCGTATTGATGAGGATGCACAGACTATTTCCCGGAATGTTGAACGTGAAGTAGAACATATCCGCGCTGAATTTGCTCGCATCAGCAGCCAACAACAGGAGCGCGAGAATGAATATCAGCACATGGCCGCTCAGCATAAGCGCCTACAAGCGGAAAGAGATCGTTTCCGTGACCAATGTATCGCACAGGAGCGCAGAATAGCTCATGCCACGCAGAAAGAGCAGCATATGGCCGAGCAACTACGAGGGTCGCAGGAGAGAAATGAGCATTGGCAACAAAAACTTGCACATCAAAAGAAACTGTATGAGCAGTCGATGCAAGAGGTGAGTTGTAAGAACGTCTCACTGGAACAAAAATATCGGGATGTGCGAGATCAATTAGGAGATATACGCAAACTGGCTTCTCAGTCACAGCGCGATGCAGAACAGTTGCAGATACAGAATCGGGAACTGGAACAAGAAATTGAACGGTTGAAAGCTATGCTCTATGAGAGCAATAGTGACCCATTTAAGCAAGACATACTGATAGATGAATATGACTACGATCATATTGATATGCAATAAGTTGTAGCTGTTTTGCACCAAAGATTGTGCGCCATATCTGGTACCAACGAAGGAGTAATAGATATATGACTCATAGCGAACAGCCAATACGCCTTATCCCTCCTTTGCCCCAGGGGCCCTTTATTAATGAGCCTGAAAAAATTGAGCGTTTTATGGTACGGATTGCGCCTGATGGAAAAATCATGTTTAAAGGGACACGCGAGAGTATTGAAGAGTTCCTCCGCTTTTGCCATGAGCAAGGATTACTGGTCCATGTAGATCATATTTCGTTGTGTGGTTGAAGGAGTGAAGCTACCATGATCAGTGAATCGTCTCCGCAAACCGCCCCTATGCAATCGGGTCGTTTTCGACCTGATTGGGCGAATGATTTGAGGACCTTTTATGATGGGCGTATTGCAAGGCAATTTGTGCTGCATTTTAATATTACCGATTTCGCCTTCGATATGAGCCAACGGAGAGAGCGAGAGGGGAGTAAACGGGAGGCTGGTAAATATGAACGCCGTGGAGAGGTTGTGGGTATCGGGATGCAGCCGCAGACCTTCCGCGAATACTTACATAGCTTCCTGTTTACGGCGTTACGCTGCCGTGCTATCTATACCTATTCGCTCGCCCGAGGCATTGATGCGTATGATTGTCCTCCTGATCTTCTCTCTCCTTCTTCTGCCCACCATAACAATGCCACGAGTACGGCCCTGAAGATATTGAAGGATGCTGCCGAACAATTGCACATCGAAATTAAAGAGAACAATCGCCACCTTTCTGCCCAGCAAGGACAACTCCTCATGGGGCAGGATATTGATTTGAAGATTGATAATGACCAGGAAGAAACGGTAGAAGCCTTTAAGTTGTTTGAGTATGTTTTGCGTACACAGCATCCGGTATCGCCTGATACTGCACAGCCACCAGAGACGCGTCGAGAGATGCCTGTTGCGCTCATCCTGGACTATGCCGAAAAGCTGCTTCCCTATCAACTTGGTGAAGGACAGGGAGATCGGCAACAACTGCAAACACTGGAGGCTGTACAGCGGTGGGCTCTTGATCCATGGATCCGCAAAACGCGTAATCTGATCATTTTATTGACAACCAATATTGGTCAGATCCCCTCTTTAGTCTATAACGAAGGGAGTGGTTGCCCTGCGATCCGAGTACCACTCCCCGAAACAAAAGAGCGAGAAGCTTATATCTATTACCTGCTTACTCAGCATCGTTACGATGGACATCACCGACCAACCTTCATACTTGATGAATCATTTGGAAAAGATGAGCATCAGCAGGCGAGCAAGCTCGCTACTGAGACGCAGGGCATGCGGCTTACCGATATCGATAATTTACGTCGTCAGATTACGGTGGAACATCGGCGTATGCAGGGAGCGTCATCAGCAGATCAACCGGCTGTGCTTCACTCATCAGATGTCCAGAGTATGAAGGCAAAGGTCATTCAAGCACAGAGCGGTCAGTTACTGGATATTGTTCCGCCGGTACGAGGTTTTAATGAGATTGGTGGCCTGGAAAAGTTGAAGAAGTATCTGCGAAAGCGCACCGACTTGATGAAGAATCAACAAGATTCTCCTATTGTTCCCAGTGGACTGCTGCTGGCTGGCCCTCCTGGAACAGGAAAGACCATTATTGCCGAAGCCCTGGCAAAGGAGGGCCATTTTAATCTGGTAAAGATGCGCAATATTCAGGATCGCTGGGTGGGAAGTTCTGAACGTAATTTGGATATGGTGTTGAGTCTGCTGAAGGATCTGTTTCCAGTTGTTGTCTTTATTGATGAGATTGACCAGGCGATGGGCCGGCGTGATACAGGTCAGAGTGGTGATAGCGGGGTTGGTGGACGTATGTTTGCACGCATCCTGGAGGAGATGAGCAATGCGAGCAATCGTGGCAAAATTCTCTGGGTCGCTGCCACAAACCGCACCGACATTCTGGACTCTGCCTTATTGCGCCGTTTTGATCGCGTCGTGCCGTTGCTCGTGCCTGATATCAAGGAGTCATGTCGTATTTTCGCGGCGATGCCAGCGGCCATTTCTCATCAGAGTGGCAGTTCCATGATCGTGAAGTACAGCGGTGATCTAGAACAGCATCCAGTAAAAGATCAAACTGGCGATCTACATTTCCGCGCTGAAGATCTAGAAAAATTTTATAGCGCTGCCGTTGCAACGACCACTATGGGATTAACAGGATCGGGCATTGAAATTGTTGTTCGTCGTGCGGTAGAGATAGCTTATGAAGAAAAGATTGATCAAAACGATTTCTCTGACGAGATTCCTTCTGTTGAAGCTCGACATCTCGATCAGGCTATCCAGGATGTCAAGCCGAACCATGATCGTCGGACGTATGAGCATCAAAGTTTACTGGCATTAAAGGCGTGTAACTTTTATTCCATTATTCCAGATCTGCCAGAAGAAGAGATCTATAGTGCCTTGCAAGATGAACAGGGAAGGATAGACGCGCGGAGGCTTGATGAGGCTATCCAGCGTCTAGAGAACGATCTGCATAAGCTGTAAGGTAGGGTGATTGCCAAAGAGAAGGAGTTCAGATTGTATGAGTTCGACTGGAACTGCGACCGTTGTACTAGCCCCTATGGCCCTTGTGGGCGCCACAGTAGCAATGGCGGGTTTGGCTGTTGTGGGTGCTGGCGTATTGTGTGCTCGTGGTGTGATGTGGTGTGGAAGAAAACTGGATGAGAATTATCAGCACAACTGCCATGAATGGTCAACACTGGTTGCCAGGGCACAGGCTGAGAATCTTTCGCGAGCGACGACAATGGCGACAGCATATCGCGTATCCACCAATGACTCTTTAGCAGCAATGGCATTTTTATCGCCGGCTAAAGATGTTCAGACTCGTCGTGTACAGAGTTTATCCACACAATCGTTTCTGCAAGAACTAGCTCAAATGCAGACGGTGCTTGAACTGGAAAAGCAGGCTCATGCGCAGAAAAAGCATCATGATGACAGCGATGACCAGCGTTTTCTGCTGGCAGGGCGTTTGCAAATCGAGTTAGATGCTGGGAAAGACATTCTAGATTCCGCTCTCCTGAACGATGCCGAGCAAGCACTGCATGGATCTTCCGACACAATGCAACAGGTTCTAGAGCGTATGCTTGAAGCGTGGGAAACTCTATCTGCCCAGCAAGCCGTAGAACTTTCTCAGTCTCGGCAAGTTCGCTATGTGATAGATGTAGCGTATAAGCAATTACAACTCGTCGAGCTCCAATTGAAACAGTTGGGGAAACGCAAATATCAGAAGCAAGATCAGCAAATGCATCTTCTTCGGGATGAACTGCTGAGGGTGGAGGATGAGGTGAAAGCGTATCCACAAAAGGCACTCAATCGGGTCGAACATGTGCAAGACAAAATATTCAATTTGAAAGAGGATGTCAATCAACTTGCGTTCCAATCATGGGCGCAATCGCTCACGCACCTTCATCAGGCAATGGGTCATCTGAATGCATTAGAGATTATGGTACAGGAAGCTGCAACAACAAGTATTGTTCCAACCTCTACTATTGTTCATCTGGCTGATGAGATTCAGAAGGAATACCGGCTTGCCAGGCAATTGCTGGAAGGTGGTGATACACCCGAGATTTCATCACGCGCTCATAAGCTGCAAAATCGGGTTCAGCAACTGAAAGAGAAGGTATTTACAGCTGTAAAAGAGAGTCAGCAGCGGGCAATTGCCTATGCCGTGCAGCAAACATTAACCGAACAAGGATTTGTATCGGTTCAAGGCGATCCAGCTATGATAAAGAATGTCGGCAGGAGCATTACCGTCTCAATCGACGTGGATAAAAGTCCAGATGGACAGGAAAAAGATGAAAGACTGATCGAATTTGAGGTTTCTAGAGAAGGTGAGGTCACGTATACATTTCGGGGTTATGCAGACGCTGAATGTTTGAAAGATGCGCAGCGTATACTGGCAGCTCTACGCGAGAAAGGCATCTATTTGTTGAACGGACAGGGGGAGTCGCTCGTAGAACATAGCGAGCATGTGAGCCTGGTCACGTTGCGGCAAGAACAGTATCAGGAAGAACCAGTCCAGAATCTTGTGCAGGTAGAGATTGCGCAGCGTGTAAAACAGGTTCTGGTTCGTATGGGCTTCGAACATATCCACGTGTGCTCGAATGGTGGGGTTCTGGAAGTGGAAGCTTTCAACGGCCAGATTGGATATCGTGTTTCACTTGGGTTGGATGGCGAGGTCGAGGTACATACAGATTCCAGTGCCCCTGTTTCTGATAGGGCATCCCAGGATGAGGTGGTGCAGCAGATATACCAGGCACAGTTAGAAGCCACGAAAAAAGCGGCGCACGAGAAAAGCAGTCAGCAGAAGCGCCGTTCCGGGGAGCGTCAGCGCAAAAGTAGATCTTCGTCCAAGGCTTCATCTGCAATAAATCAATAAATGACGCTGCGGCTCATACATTTGCCTTATACCTGTGTGGCACTACATGATTGCGTGACCACCTATAAGATGTTTCTTGTATTGAGAAGCAGGCAAGGAAGAGATTATGATGCGACAGGAGATAGCCCCTCTGGTAAATGCGCGTGAAGTGCTCTGGATCTACTCTGGTTTGACGGAAGAGCCAGATGAAAGTGCTTTTTATCAATCGTTACGGGATCAGGTTGCTGCACAGATTGCCCGGCAGGTGGGTAAGCAGCGTGTCCGGGTGGGACGTGAAGTTCATATTCAGCTTGGTGAGTACCAACTGCGTGCACACCTGACCAATATTGAGCCCGTGCTGGCGAATTATATCGATACCGATACGGAAGTCATTATACAATATCGACATAGCATGAAGAGCGAGGGCCAGGATATCTCAACATTTATAGCTGAGGTGATACGGCATCCCGATCAGCAACTGCTGGCTCAATATGATATGCTCGTAGGTATTGATGATATTAAGCATTCCACCGTCCGCAAATTACAATTGTTGTTGGAACCTGATCGCTTTATGCTCTGGCAGCAGGAACAGTATGGGGCTGAGCGCTTTTCCGATACGATAGGGAAAACGTTGATGATGCGCTATCCTCTCCTTATATTTGCGGGTGAGGTAGGTTCAGGGAAAACGATGCTAGCACGCTCTGTTGGGAGTGTGCTGGCTCAATTGTTACAGGTCAAGCTCGTCTCTTTTCTGCTTAATACGCAGGTTCGTGGTGATGGACATGTTGGTGAAATAACGAGGAATATCGCGCGTGCGTTTGATGAGATAGAACGGTGCCAGGAGCGAGAGCAGGTGCCAGTGATATTGTTTATCGACGAGGCCGATTCACTGGCGCAGGCTCGTGGTAAAAAACAGACTCACCATGAGGATGATGCAGGAGTGAATACACTTATTCAACGTATTGACCGTTTGCGCGGAAAGCCAATCGCTGTATTGATGGCAACAAATTTTTCTCATGGCTTGGATCCAGCAATTCTGCGGCGCGCGCTGGTAGTTCATCAATTTATGCGTCCATCGGCAGTACAACGAGGAATGCTTTTTCGCCGTATTCTCGGACCATTAGGGAGTATAAAACAGGCCTGGATGGAGGAACTCATTGTCCTGACGGAACCCAGGAGCTTGCCCGATTATGGTGAGGAGAAACATCGTTATACCTATTCGGATCTTGCACAGCGCATCATTCCCCAAGCGTTAGAAACAGCAGTACTTGAACAGACACGATTGAAGTTTATGCATTTTCGGCGTGCTTGCGAGGAAACATTTCCTACACCTGAGAGCCGAAAGATGGAGTTGAGTAGTACGGAAGGTTAATCTTCATCATCAGTATAGGCGCCTAAGGCGTACAGCGTTGTTTTCTGTGCGTCTGTCAGTCCTTGAACGCCCGTGATGTTCATATGTTCATATGGGCGTTCGACCAGTAAGCTTGTCAAATGAGCTCCCGAATGGGGATCCCATAATTTGATTGATCCATCGTCACTGCTACTGGCAAGGGTGTGTCCATCTGGGCTGAAGTGTACCCACCGTATACGTTTGGTATGAGCCTGGATAGTTCTCAGGACTTCGCGATTATGCATGTTCCATAGCATAATAATACGGTCATCACCACCACTGGCAAGCATTGTGCCATCGGCATTGAAATGGAGTGATCGAACCCTACCTTTATGCCCATGTAAGCGCGTTACATGCTGATGAATATGTTCAGTATTTTCAATGGACCATAGATAGATCATATGATCTTCGCCACCGCTCGCAAGCAAGCAGGAGTCCGGGCTGAAGGCGAGTGTTCTGATCTGTGTATGATGCCCCTGCATCTTTGCTTGCAGGATGCCAGTTGCTCGTTCCCAGAGATATATCGTACTATCGTCGCCTGCACTGGCGAGATATCTCCCATCGGGGCTGAAGGTGAGTGCTCGTATCCAGCCGGTATGATCTTTCAATACGCTCACACATTGTTCTGTCTCGATATCCCAGAGCCGAATCGTCAGGTCTTCTCCTCCACTGGCCAGTATTGTACCATCGGGGCTGAATGCGATGGCCCGAATCCAGTTGCTATGTCCGCGCAACGTTTTAACGCAGATGCCTGTATGAATGTCCCAGAGACGTACTGTACGATCTTCACCCCCGCTCGCAAGCAAATCTTTCTGGGGCGCAAATGACATACAGAGCGGAGCATGTGCGTCATTGTTTCGAGGGAAGAACTTGCTACACATGGCGTTCTGGACATCCCAGAGACGGAATGTATGATCTTCACTGCAGCTTATCAGCCATTGATCGGAGCGAAAGAGTGCCGCAAACACGCGGTTTGTATGCCCCTGGAGTGTTTTAATGCTGTGACCACTGTGAGTGGCCCAGAGAATAAGTGTTTGATCATCACCGCCACTGGCAAGAATATCTCCGCGTCGGTTAAAGGCTACCGAACGCACGCCGTGCGTATGGCCTGTTAATATTCTGTAAGGTTGGCCAGTCGCGACATTCCAGAGACGAACATGGCAGTCTTCACTACCGCTGGCGAGAAGTGTATTATCTGGACTGAAAGATAGGCATCGTATACGATTGTTATGGCCCTTTAAGCTTTGAATAATCTCTCCAGTCTCAATATTCCAGAGCCGAACAACTTGATTGTCGCCGCCGCTGGCAAGGATTTCGCCATTCGGACTAAACGCAACAGCCAGAATCCAGCCGGTAGAGTCTGGGAGGCTTCTGATGCATTGTCCAGTCTCAATATTCCAGATCCGTATTGTCTCATCTGCGCTCCCACTGGCCAGCAGTGTGCCAGATGGGTGGAATGTAATGGACCAGATACGATCAGTATGGCCCCTCAAGATGTTGCGGCATTGCCCGGTCTTACTATCCCATATCCGTATCGTTTGGTCCTCGCTCCCACTGGCGAGCAAATTGCCATCAGGACTAAACGCAACTGATTTTACACGATTCGTATGTTCGTTAAAGGTCCGTAGACACTGCCCTGTAGTTATGTCCCACAAACGTACGGCCCAGTCGTCGCTGCTGCTTGCAAATGTTTGACCATCAGGATTCGTGGCAATGGACCAGACTCCATCATGATGGCCTTTGCAGGTAAGCAGGTGTTTGCCACTTTTCGCCTCATAGATCCATATATCGCCAGGAGCTGTTCCCGTGATGAGACGCTCCCCGTGGGGACTAAATGCGACCGAGAGCACATTGCCAGAGGTGCTGGCAAATGTTGAGTCGATAAAATGTGCATGTTTAAATTGTATATCTGGTAGTCTGACGTTGTGTAAGCATGCCTGTCGAATAACCAACCTCGAAAAGTCAAACCCGCGTAAGTCGCAGCGTAAATAGAGCAAGAGATTCAATATATTGCCTGCAAGGTAGTTGTTGTGATGAGGAGCCACTTCTTGTTGGCGGG
This sequence comes from Dictyobacter halimunensis, assembly GCF_036245075.1. Lineage (NCBI taxonomy): Bacteria > Bacillati > Chloroflexota > Ktedonobacteria > Ktedonobacterales > Dictyobacteraceae > Dictyobacter > Dictyobacter halimunensis. The sequence continues at coordinate 1,501,066 of NZ_BSRI01000001.1, read as the reverse complement.
CAAGCACATTCTTCAAACGTTGCTCGATACCTTCTTTAGAGGTGATATGTAGCAACTGCTGGGCGACGGATTCAAGAACAATACGTACCTGGTGTCCTGTAGTGTAGTCTCTGGCCTGCATTTTCACCAGGGCATAGTTGGCCCAGGCTCTGAAATGCTCAGTCCTAAATGACGTGACAAACAGCTCAATGAGACTTGTTGTTACATACTCCATAATGACAGATTGGAGTGTAAATGAAGCAGGGCCAACGACATCGATCATTGAGCGTCGACGAAGCGTATTCAACGTCTCCAATATAGAACTATGCGGTTGCGTTGATAGAAGGTTATTACGTAAGTGGTCCAGGGGAACCGCTTCGCGTTCAATTGCTAACCAATAGAGAATTTCCTGCTCTTGTGGTGAGAGACGTTGGAATTGCTGGTGAAGGAGATCATGGATGTTGCCAAAGATGGTGTCACCTTCTGCTAAAAATCGAGCGATACGGCCACCAAATAGCTCCTGAATTGGTTCTGTGACCAGCCTCAATGCCAGCGGATTACCTGAATAGTGCGTAATCAGTGATAACCATTCTTCATCAGTTCCTATGAGTTGCTGATCCTTGAGGAACTCTCTTCCTGCTTGATAAGATAGTCCTTGGATATGCATACTACGTACTAAAGAACTGGAGATTTCCAGATGTGCAACTTCTTCTGGTTTTTCCCTTCCTGTAATCAATATGGTGCTTTGATGAGCTTCTTCTCCTAGCTGTTCAATCAATGTGCCGTAGTCCTCATAGCCCGTCAGATATTGTTCTGAACGTTGACCAGGCTGGAGAATTGATTCAAAATTGTCAAGAATGAGCAGGCAATGATGCTCATTTAAGAGGTGCATCAGGCTCTCGATTTGCGTATGAATATCTGATGGCGGAACGTCTTGATCGTCATTCTCCTGGTGCAGACAATAAGAGAGAAATTGTTGCAGTGGAGGCGCGCTTTGCAGCGAATACCAGAGCACGTGATCATAGGTATGTTTCAATTGCAGCGCAATCGTCAATGCCAGGGCTGTCTTCCCCGTTCCGCCAATGCCTACCAGCATGATGATGTTGATGTTTTCTTCGAGCCATTGCCGTAGTCTGGTAAGTTCGTCGCTGCGTCCATACAATCTGGTTACATGGGGTGCCTCGACCCATTTTCTGTGGATATAAGGTGAATTTTCGAATGTATCTTGTGCTTGTGGAGAAGCTTCATGCAGTGGAATCGACGCCTGGTGTTGTTCCTCCAGTGTTTTACTTGTAGCAAGATGAAGCTTCCCCGATGTTTTTGTTTTGTGGAGCGGTGAAATGTTCTTTTTGACAGCGGTTTCTTCAACGACACCCATGTGTTCCGCGTCAGTATTGAAGAGTTGATAAAGAGCTTTAAGGTGGCGATTGCGTGGGAAACTTATTCCTTGCTCCCAGCGGCTAACAGTTTTAGCATCAACTTCAATCTCAGATGCCAGGTCTTCCTGTGTCAGGCTACGCTTCACACGTTCGCGACGCAATTGTACATGAAATGGCAAGCTCTTTTGCACAGTATCCTCTTTACCTTTCATTTAATATAAATATTTTTTTGCGCTACCGTTCAGCCGGTCTTCTCCTATGTAGTGCCGCTACTGTAGATCTTTGATCCATTAGGTATTGTGTAATTCATAAGATGTATGTATAGAATAAAAAACTTCTCCCTGGTTTCAAATTGCATAGCATAACGACATGCATATTATAAAATAAGTTCTTGAAGCGCTGATATCTCTTTGCCGCCAGTTATCAACTGCTATTCTTATATACTACCAGATATGCTGTCATAAATCATCATTATACAAAAGAATGCGATCAATGTCTGTTGTATATATCGTTTTGCTAGCAAAATAACATATAAACTACAGGGGTTCTTCTCAATTGAATGCCAGAATAACAAAACCGATGGCAACGAGAAAGTAGCTTCCTATGAGGCTTGCGCTGTGGTTGTTCGAGTTCCGCGTTCCTTTTGATCTCATCGCGAAGGGAAGCAGCCGCGGCCTTAGTCTTCTATGGGTGTGTCTTCTCTTTATGCCGTGCTCTCCATGCATTCCAGGATTGCATTCCTTTTTTCAACTGCTGCATATGTTCTTGGGCTGTGGGAGATGACACGCGACGACAGGATTGAGGCAGTGCTGGCGACACCCTGGTCTCATGCTTCGTGTATGAGGCGCCAGCTGGTGCAGATGGCCAACGAGGGAGGTGGAACGGATAATATCGCCTGTATCGTCGTGCAACTACGCCCACACGCCGATATCAGTTCGATGGAGACGATACCGCTGGAGCCGGTAACAGGACGCAGTCAGTTGGGGCATGAGTCCTGATGGTCACAGCATCACCTCTTGAAGCTTTCGTGGTTCGCCGCGTATAATGTACAAGAATGATTGGAACGAGTGTTCTTCCCGCGCCTGTCTTCGAACAGTTCACGAGAGGTGGAAATCATATAGGCATGCATTCATGGATGGATGTTCTTGGTTCAGCGCACATCGCGGTGCCTGAATGCACGGTGCAGAGAGAGGAGTGGCGACGATGACGCGTGCATCATCTGAACTCCTTTCATCTCTGAGCGTGTACCAGACGGCGTTAGTTGCGCTGCGTGCGGGTATCAGCTGTATCCCTATCATGACCGATGGAACCAAGAGTCCGGCGGTTAGATGGAAAGCCTTTCAACACAGGCTCCCCACTCCTGGCCAGGCACGGCACTGGTTTTATGACCACCAGTATGGCATTGCGTTTATCACTGGAGAGGTGAGCGGCGGCCTGGAGATGCTGGATTTTGATGATGTTCTCATTTATCAGCAGTTTGTTGAGCGGATGCGGGAAGAGGGATTGCACCCGCTCTTGGAGAGGATCGAACGAGGATATACAGAACGGTCCCCAAAGGGTATTCATCTCTACTATCGCACTCCACTCCTCTCTGGGGGCAGTATCAAGGTGGCTCAGCGCCCAATGAGTGAGCCTCCCTATGTTGTCAGTTTGATTGAAACGAGGGGGGAAGGTGGCTATAGTATTGGTGCCCCCTCTCATGGCATGGTGCATCCTAGCGGTCTGCCGTATGTTGTCCAGCGTGGACATCTCACGACAATTCAAATGATTGATCCCCAGGATCGTACACTGTTGCTCGCTGTTGCTCGCACCCTGGATGAGATGCCGCCTGCTGAGCAAAAAACCGCAGGCAAGGGACGCCGATCACAGAAGCCATTCCGACCGCGCCTTGAGGAGATACGTCAGCCTGGCACCATCTTCAATGAGCGGGCGACATGGTCTGACATTCTGGTTCCGCATGAGTGGACATGGGTGCGCAGGATTGGCAAAGAGGATTTCTGGCGCCGGCCCGGGAAAACGAGTGGAATCAGCGCCACCACCAACTACCAGGGCAGTGGGTACCTCTATGTCTTCTCCACTTCAACGCTCTTTGAACCACGCGTCGGGATCAGTAAATTCGCCGCCTATACCTTTCTGGAATATGGTGGGAACTTTTCCCTGGCCACCAAAGCCCTTGTGGAACAAGGGTATGTCGACGAAGATTTTCACCCCACCCTTCCTGACGCTCCATTTTTCTAGCAGTCGTATGCGCTCTCCACGAACGTATCGCGCGTAAATCATGTTTACCTCTCGACCTTCTTGTTGGAACGCTTCTTTGTATTGTTTTTCTCTACCATATCAGATGTCGATGCATGTTGTAGACTGAGGTTGTTGTGAGCATAGTCATTCTTACTCAAAGTCAGAAAGATTGCGCACTTCGGTCATCGAACGAGATGTTCTGGGAGTTCAGGATGGCATGAGCTCTCGTAGTGAGAACTACCTTGGCTTTCCGATTGGCCTGCCGGAGGCAGAGTTTGCCATTCGTGGAAGTGTCCAGGCGGTGCGTCTGGGAGCGCATATCCTTTCTCCGCAAGAGGTTGTTGGAATTCGAGTGGCTGATTCCTATCGCTATGTCACCCTTGCTGACGGTAGTGAGCTTGGATGCTATGCGCTCGTCCTGGCAACCGGTGTGTCTTATCGCACGCTTGCCGTGTCTGATCTAGATCGACTGACTGGCGGTGGCGTGTATTATGGCGCCGCGATGACCGAGGCTGCAGCCTGCCAGGGGAAACAGGTCTTCGTGGTTGGTGGGACCAATTCAGCGGGACAGGCGGCACTCTACTTTGCCGAAAGGCTGCTCTAGAAGCACCCCACTCCTTTTTTGTGGTCTATTTGTAAAACCGCTATTGTCTAGCCCCAGGGATGAAGGCCTCTCTGCCAACTGGAACGAATCCCAGGAACCCACGTTTTTCACTATTGGGTATGAAGGCCTCTCTATCGACGCATATCTCGACTTGCTGATTTTCAACAACGTCTCCGTCCTGATTGATGTACGGAAAAACCCCCTCTCGATGAAGTATGGTTTCTCGAAAATACGATAGTTTTTTCTGAGCGAGGCAGGTATCACCTATATGCATGTGCCAGAGCTCGATATTCCTTCCAATCTTCGGCATGAATTACAGAATGCATCTGATTATCGCTAACTCTTTGATTTCTACTCTGAGCATATTTTGCCGGAACAATCGGAACATCTTACCAAGCTTAAACAGGCCGTTAAGGATGATAAGCGCGTTGCGATTACCTATTTTGAAGCCGATCATAGGTATTGCCATCGCCATAGAATCGCAGCCTATCTAGCGAATGAACCTGATTTTCACGTACCAATTATTCATCTGCGCAGCGAAGAATTGGGGATTGGTACACATTTCTGGTGCTACTCCACTGTTGCGGAAGAGCGAAAATTTTTGACGGTAGAAAAGTGACATGATCTGTCTGAGATAATTTTTTTCTGCATAAACCTATGAACATGATCTATCACTCAAGAACCTCGTATTTGACCTTCTGTTGGCATGACCTGTCTGGTTTGCCAATCTGCTTATCGTGTATGCATTGTCATGATCTATCTCAGCAAATTTGAATGATTATCCTCCCGTGTTCATGACTTATCTGGAAGCGCATTAAATGATAGTTGGGAAGAGTCATGATTTGTCCGTATAAAATAGGCGAATTGTCCCCCAATCGCCTTCTCAAGCGCGTTCTGTTGGTCATGATTTGTCTATAGCCTCCTCTCTTATGTTGTCATGATATGCCTGGCCATATCACCCTCTCTGGCTCCTGTTGGCATGATTTGTCTTTTTAAGCGGGAATCGCAGTAATTGAGGATGGTCATGATCTGTTCTGTGAAATGTTTCCGTTGTTTCGCCCTCAGTCATGACGTGTTCTCTGGCTGTCTCCTTGTGTGGGTGATTCTCTGTCATGATCTGTCTACGAATGGTAAGCATATAACGGGAATACGTTTTTGATCCATTGACATGCAACATAACGGTCATATATAGTGTTCTTGTTACCTTACGAGCGCCCTATAATGCCCCTCATCAGAGGGCGGGCAAACAGCTGGCATCTCTGTTTAGATGCTCGAGTGGTCGCCGTAAGCGATGAGGCAACGGTCTCCTGGGTTGATATGTGTCAATCCAAACGACGGGGAATAACAGTCCCTGCTGGCATGCTGTCGAGGAACGCGTATGCGTCACTCCACTGATCAGCAAAATCTGAGGGGATAAGTTCTCAGCCCTGTACGCCTGATCGACGCTCCAATTTGCTCTCAGCGGCAAAAGTGAGAAAAAGTACCTATTCTCTCTAGTAGCGTGGAAATTTTGATAGTGCGTCCCCTGCTGGCGGTGAGAGTCCGGCTGGCAGGAACAGGAACGTTTTTTCGTAGCGTGATCTCGATAGGGCATGTAAACCCGGAGTGTGTGTCGCCTGATCCTTTTATCGTTGAGAGGAGATAGTTTACTGATAGTGCGTTCAAAAGACCGACGCATAAACAGTAAACACAGTGAATTCAGAGGTCTCGGAGTGCACTGAGACACTGTGGCGCAAGTTCAAGCTTCGTACAAGATTTACCATTCCTATTGTCTTTCTCATATTAGAAAGCACTCAGCGCTATGGGTAACCGCAAGGGGATTATCTACGAAGCGAACGAACGTCTGGATGCACTTATGCACGAGGGACTCAACACGAGCCGTTATGCCGCAAAGAAAGCACGCCGAGAGGCGGGAGAGTCCCTCTGGGCCTTTTCGGATGGCGTTATTCGTTCTCATGGGACGCGCAATACCTATCAGCAACATGTTATGGCCTTTATCCAGTGGGCCAGGTCCAACTATGAGGTGCGCCGCCTGGAGGTCCTGGATCGACGTGCCGATGAATTGGCGACAGAGTACCTCAATGAGCATCTTGATGCAGGTAAAAGCCCGGATACTCTTCAGACTGAGCGTTCGGCCCTTCGCTTGTTCTTTCGCATTCGGCTGTTGGCCGAATGCGTGTGTATTCCCGAACGAAAACGAGAAAATATTACACGGTCACGTAAGACGACGATACGCGAACAGCAATTTCAGCCCGCCAACTGGGCGCCCCTCATTGCCTTTATACAGGCCACTGGTTTACGTGCTAACGAACTTAGACAGCTCCAGGTCGAAGATATTCTTGTATACGGACCTACTACGGGAGGCCCAGAGATTACCATTAAAAAAGGTCATGCCAAGGGAGGGCGTCCACGTCAGGTACCAGTGCTGCCGGGGCATGAAACGGATGTGTTGCCCTTGCTCGATGGGCGTAACCCACAAGATCTCGTATTTCCTCGTATCCCCAGTCGCTTGCATCCCCAAAAATACCGGCGGGCCTATGCGCAGGCCTACTATCGACATCTTTCAGGCCGAGAACTGCCTCCTACCCATCGGCGTCTCCGGCGTTCAGATTATGATGAAGAGGCTGTACTTCGAGTGAGCCGGGCATTAGGCCATAACCGAAAGGATGTTGTGTTGCGCAATTATCTTCGATAACCTGTTGACACTCCACCGCGTTTTTTTTCCTATCCAGAGATGAGGATACCCCTTTTATCTGCCCGATTTGGTCCAATAGCGGATATAGCTGCTCGGCTCTATGGAGTCACTCTTACAGGTCTGTACGGTGTACTGCATTATATAGTCTCTTGTTCAGAGCGCAATGGGATGTCTGCCGTAATAATTTTATTGTGAGTTATTTACTGTTTATACGTCGATTCGCGACCAGGAAAGCGTCCTCTCAGTTTGTATGTTTCCATATATTCCCGCTGTAAAATATTTTTTGCTATCGATTGTGCGAAGATAGACCAATCTATCCCTGATTGCATTGGATGAAGCGAGAATAACGCTCTAGCCGCCTGGGGAGCGGGTTTAACACGTGAGGGACTTGACAAATCGGTAAATATTGTGTATGATTATATATAAGGAGTGATAGGTACTCTAGAGTATCTAGTTAGTGCTATCGTCTCCACCTGGATTATCCATAACGAGTAAATAGGGCCGAGGAGCGTTTCCTTACGATTAGGAAGCAGTCCCCGGTTTTATTGTGTCTCTAAGTATACGATGGAAACACCGCCGGTTGTCACTTGTTCCATGTTTCACCAGAGTCCGGATCTCGTTATGGGGAAAACTAAGGATATCGGCGTTGTAGATAAGAACTTTTAGATTGAAGCCATTAGCATTGCACATTAAAAATAAAGTATGGAGGCTCCTATGAAAGTGGAGAAACGAGGCTCATCAAGCATCGCGCGCTACATTACCGTCCAAGATGCCGTTGAGCGCCTTGGGGTTGTAGAGCGCACCGTTCGCCGCTGGATCGAGAAGGACAAACTCCACGCTATCCGTGATGTGTCGGGTTCTGTTCGTCTCGATCTCGATGAGGTTGAGCTGATTGTCCAGGAACGGGGTGCAGTTGTTCCTTCTCCCCAGCAACAAATTGAGGCATTGCTTGAGTGCGTTGAACGTCTGAAATGCGAGAATGAGGCGCTGTTTGAGTGCGTTGAACGTCTGAAACGCGAGAATGAGGCGCGAGACCAGAAATGCAACGACCTTCAACAGCAAATCGATGTGATACGGCAGGAGCGCGTGAGTGAGTCAACAGCACATGGGCATGGATCATTATTGCTGCCTGCTACATCCCATTTCCTGCATAGCCACTCAGGACAAGAGCTACTAGCAAGGCGCGGCCTGCCAGAAGGAACTATGCGGTTAGTACAATTTGCCCAATTGCATCAGATCAAACTCTCAGATCTGAAAAAGTTGCATATGCTTCATGCGGTAAATCTAACCATCTATCAGCGCGAAGCAGAAGCAATACGTAATAAGCAGGAGTGGTGGATTACGCCGGAACAACATCAGCAGGTCGCGGACTATTGCCAGCAACATGATGTTCCATATGTAGTGTGTTCCCAATGTAGCCATGAAGGGGTTAACAAAGATAAATAAGGTGATATAAAGCAAAAACAATAAAAAAACAATTAATGTAAAAATTTTTGCATAGTAAAGACAGAGGCTATTTTTCCACTTTTTGGCACGATATATCACAAGATCATTTCTTTCTCACAGATGCTGAGCAGCCGAAGGCTTTTTCTTTAATAGCATAGAAGAGTGTTTTGAGTATTGGCATAATAAGCAGGAGCAAAGTTTGAGGTTGGGAAAAATAGAAGAGCAATACAATATGAAAGTAACGACTTCTTCATGTCATGTGTGAATAATGGACTCGTTTGTGGTATATTGAGCCCTCTTCCAGTCAAGAAGGTTTGTAAACTCTTCCTGGAATGCTAGCAGGTGCTGTTGTCGTATTTTCTGATCAGGCATTTCAATATCTTTCCAGATCAGCAACATGTGGATACTGGTCAGCTCGTCATCGCCCTTAATGATATAACGTGCGATGGTGCCTGGAAAAGTATGCTGGTTCGTTTGTTGGATGGCCATAAGCTTATCGACGACCGCTTGTTGTTGGTGAGAGAGCACAGGAACAACAATATCGGTGATGAGCACCTTTCCACGGCTGCGGTACCCACGCCAGGCGGGAGCCTTCTTCCTCATTCTTCCCGAAGGATTGGGCCTGAAGCGTTCAACGTCCTCGACACGCAGCATGAAGGCCCGGCCAACACGTACCACTGGGAGACGATTGGCTTTGACATACTGATACATGCGATGATTTGAGACCCCGAGCATTTTTGCCGCTTCACTGGTTGAGACATATCCCGGAATTGTAAGTTTATTATCGTTTTCTGCCATACATGTAGTCTATTTACCCTGAGACTTTCCTGTAAACTTCACTTTTTTACGTAGCTTTAGCTTTATCTATTAAACTTATGCGTATACTTATAAAAAATACTAAGCACACTGGTTAGTAGTGGTATCGACCATGGGTGGTCAGGAGTGAAGACAAGGTGAGCATATGAATGGAGACATGGCCCAAAGTTTCGTGGACGGAGAGGAAGAGGAGACGAACGACTGCTGGGGTGCGCGTGTGGCACAGTGGCGGCTGAAGTGGCACGAGTACTGTGCTGATACGGATGCTGTGAAGTTGGATAAAGACAGAGATCGGAGGCGGCAGATTGTTCGGCAAACATTGGTCCAGATATTGCAGCGTTTCTTGGACGGGACTATGACGCTCAGGGATTTCAATGCCCTCTGTCAACAGCAGACGCAGGATGCTCACAACGTGTTCAATCTCAAAGGAGCGTCTGGAGGTATGTGCTTTCATGAACTTTTGAATGATGTTCCCGATGATGAACTGCTGGTGCGTCGGCTCCGATCGGTCTTACCTGCCCCAACGAGAACCCGCGAGGGGAAGCGGGCGATGCTCTCGTTCTTCCGTTTCCTGGATATCATGATTGCTCAGCAGCGGATCAACCGAGAACAGATACAACCGGCCCGTGTCCCGTTTTTCTTGAGTGCATGGTGGTATCTGCAAGACAGTGAGCGCTGGCCAATGTTTACTCCGCTGGTCCATGAGGTGTTGATGGATGACCCACAACGGTCATCCACGGCGCATGTCATTGATGCCTATTTTGTGTTTCGTGCGCGATTCCTTGAGTTGTCCAAAGCACTCGAACTCTCCGCCTGGGACCTCGAACATCTGTTGACCTGGTATGGACGCCAGCAAGAAGCGCGTTCAGAGAAGCGAGATGCTGCGCTCCAGCGTGTTCCGGCACTCCTACGCAAGCACGAGCAAGAACATGTTTCCCATCCCGTCGTTCTACCCAAGACAGATGAAGAGTTCGTAGCTGAGGATGAACAGCTGATCAAACATGAGCGCGAGGTACATACCCATGTGCAGTGGTTGCTGGCGAAAATTGGGCACAAAATCGGGTGTACGGTGTGGATTGCCATCAATGATCATCAAAAAACCTGGAAGCATGAGCGGTTAGGCGCATTGAGCCTTCCGACGCTCCCGTTTTTTACGGACTCGCCAGTGCAACACATTATTCGCAGGATCGATGTGCTCTGGATCTTCCAGGAAAAGATTGTCGCCGCCTATGAAATCGAGCATACCACCAATATCGCCGGGGGGTTGCTGCGCCTGTATGATTTGGGATCGCTGTGTGAGCATGCTCAATATCTCTGTATTGTGGCTCCCCCCGAACGCTTTCAGCGCATTCAATGTGAACTGGCTCGCCCCACCTTTCATAACCAACCCATGTATGAACGGTGTCAGCTGATGTCCGAAGACCTTCTTCTGGAACACGAAGAGCACATTCTGCGTTGGGCAGGCAGCCTCTCGATTGTCGAGAGCCTCCTGCATCCAGGTGACCCAAAGAACATGTGATCTGTCAGGAAGAGCCGTGTCTCATGTAGACATGCTCCCCTTTTTTTGAGTACGCTGCTTTTGCGCTTGTGTTTCAAATGAAGCATATTATCCTGTATTTGACATTCAAGCGTTTAAGGAAGAAACGAAAGAAGGTTCTTATGGAGAGAGACGAAAAGTATTTCATTGATCCTTGAACGCGTCGACGAGATGGCTCGATTACTGGAGCAGGATGCGATCATCACGCAAGGGCGGCCGCTTCCTGAACAACCTCCTGAAACCATTACTCACATGACTGATGTATTGGAGCTCGCGTGCGGGCCAGGTGGGTGGGGATTGCAACTTCTTCAGAACTATCCGCATATGCATCTGGTTGGCGTCGATCTGAGTCAGCGCATGATCGCGTTTGTCAATTCGCAGGCCCACTCAACGCGCGCCAACGCCCAATTTTACGAAATGGATATCACGAAGCCACTTGATTTTCCCGAGGAGTCCTTTGATCTCATTAACGCTCGCTTTATCAGCGGACTCTTGTTGAGAGACTCGTGGAGGCCACTGGTCGAGCAGTGCAAGCGGCTACTCCGGCCCGGTGGAATCTTACGGCTGACGGAATGCGAATCAGCGGTTACCAACAACGAGGCGCAAAATCAGATGGCAGAGCTGGTGACGCAGACCATGTATCTCTCGGGGCGCGGTTTTAATGCAACCGGGACATTTGGCATCGTGAACAGGTTTCCCAATTTTCTACGCGATGCTGGCTTCCAACAGGTCAATATTTATCCTCAGGCCATTGACATCAGCACCGGGCGTGAGTACGCCAAAGCTATTCAACAAGATTTTACCATGTCACTGCAATTACTCAAGCCATTTCTTGTGCCATTACGACTTCTCCCATCGGAAGAGGCCTTCGACGAACTCCTTCAGAACGTCATCGCTGGTTGGGAAAATACGTATATGGGGATCTGGTTTCTCCTCACTGCATGGGGCATCAAACAATAAACGTGCATGGTTCTATGGTGAGGACCACATCTGTTTTGTGGCAGGCGCGGTAAGGTAACACCTGCCACAGCATACGAAGAACAGATTGCGCTACAATGCATCGGTGTGGTCTGACCGCAATAGGAATACCCCTTTCTACCAGCCATCTCTTGATTTTCTCATGGGCATCTGATTCAAATTATGATGTTCTTACTGGCAGCTTCAAACTTCCGATCGTAATCATTGGCTGTTTGTCTTCAACGGTCAGGATAGAGTTATGGGGTTGTGGTTTTCCCAGGCTGACAAATTCATGATAGGCCTGCAGAAGCGTATCCCACAATGAGGCCTGGCTGCCATAGGTGGTCAGCGTCCACTCCTGGTGCTCGGGATGGCGTTGGAAGCGAGCGATTGTGCGGTGGTGGGGATCGACTACGGAGATGGTGGGAATTGGCGTGCCGGATTGACGCTGAATCGGTCGGGTTTGTGTGACCTGGCAGCCAGGGATGCGCCATTGGAGGAACCAGCGGAAAGCATAATCATTGAGGATGTCCGGAAAGGGATGGTGTGCTGGCAGCGCGCATGGATCATGCTGCTGCAAATCTTTGATGCGCGGGACATCAGGTGCGGCGATGGCATCGCTGAAGAGGGGCATAAAGTGGAGGGGTTCTGGGCGGAAATGCCCGACGATCCCATCCTCCGTTTTGTCGATGACGAGGAAGCCACTGGCTAGCGACCCTTGCAGATCCATGACGAGCTTGCCGCCCGGAGCTAACTGGTCAATAAGAGGGGGCGGAACGGTTGGGATACTGGCTGTGACTATGATGCGGTCGTAGGGGGCGTTTAGTGGATAGCCTTGAAAGCCATCGCCGATGATGACGGTGACGCCCGGCCCGATGGTGTGCTCCAAGGCGGCAATAGCGCTGGCTGTCAGTATGGGATCGACATCAATGGTCGAAACGTGTGCTGGACTGCCCGTGATCTGCGCCAGGAGGGCCGCGTTGTATCCTGTACCGGTGCCAACTTCTAAGGCGGTGTGCCCTGGTTGCATGTCCAGTGCTTCGAGCATCTTGACCATAATCGAGGGCAGGGAGCTGGAGCTTGCGGGCATCTTGCGATCATCGAGTTTGGTGACCAGCGGCTGGTCTGTATAGATCTGCTCCAGGTACGCGGTTGGCTCTGACATAACTGCCTCATGCCGTACCCAGTCGAGCCTGGGACTCTCTGACTGTTCAAGGAAGAACGGGATGAAGGCCTCACGCGGAATGCTCAGAAAGGCCTGCGTGATGGCTGGCGAGTGGAGCGCGCCGCTGTTGATGAGTGTTGTCACCAACTGCTGGCGCAACTGTGCTGAACGGATTGGGATGGGTGTCATAGGCGATAGTCCTCCGGAAAGACTAAGAGATCGGCCATGGCTTCTTTCAACCGGAAGCGTCCGGCTAAACGGAGCTGGAGCCAGTAGTATTGGCCATTAGGATTGAGGTCGAGGAAGACATATTCTCCCGCCGGGGTCACGATGAAATCGATGGACGAGTACTGCAGTTCAAAGCGGCGGACCATCTCGAGCACGTTCGTCCGGATGTCATCGGGTAAGCGGTGGACGTCGTAGCGCAAGTCGTCGTAGCCCCGGCGAAAATCGACCCTGGCCCGCGTACTGTGCTGGGAATGAATTTCGGCGGCGAAGACTTGTCGTCCGATGACGACCACGCGAACTTCGATGCGCTTGGGAATGTGCTCCTGGAACATATGCCCCGTCGCCCGGACGCGTTGGAACTGGGCCAGGTGCTCCCGCTGCACCTGGCTGGTGTAAATGAATCGCTCGATCTGTCCCTGCGCATCTTCCAGCGAGCCTTTCGAGACTGCTTTGAGAATGACGTTTCCCTGGCAACGCTCATAAAACGCGCGTGCCGCGTCGGGATCGTTGGTGATCAGGGTCTCGGGAATGCGTAATCCGGCATCCCGGGCCATCGCCAGCTGGAGTGCTTTCAAATCCGCGCGGCGCACGCTGTGGGTGCGACTGACCCAGCAGGTGTTCTGAAGTGCCAGGCTTTCGAGCACGCCGGTCAAGGCTTTCTCGGCCTCCTCCTCGATGAATGTCGCTTCACCCGGTGACGATGAGTGAGGTGCCCGATATTTCTGCGGTCGGCGGCGCCAGATGCTGGTCAGCCCTTCGAGTTCGATGGTGCATTGGCCCATGGAAAGCGTGCCCGTGCAGGCGGGGCTGTGGGGCATATACTGCATGGCAAGGCTGCTCTGCTCAGGGAAATCCGCGGTGTGGAATCGGAAGACCCGGGCACCTCGGGCCTGTATTTCTTCGACGACCGGCGGCGTATGCGGATCATACGGTTTGGTGAGGATGAGCACGTTTCTCATCACTCCTCATCCTCTTCGGTATCTTGTATCGTTTTGCCATCAATTGAAGTCTGGACGATGATGGTGGGGGACGCGACCAGGTTCTCCTCCTGAAGAGGGGTCTGGGCATAGAGCAAACTGAATGGAATCAGTTGAGTCTCCATTGGTATTGTTCTCCTTTGTTGTTTTGCGCGTGATGGGTGCAGCATGAGGCGCAGTGGAGGGCGCCTCAAACCTTCGGTTTGTGCTATTCTTCGTCACCGTCCTCTTCCGTATCGGTTCTGACGATGCCATCGCGGCTCGTCTGCGTTTCCGTTTCGGCCCCCGCTGTTTCATCCCCTCGCTGGGTCAGCGGCTGGCGGGTTGTGTACAAGAAACTAAACGGCATGGCAACATCTTCAGGTTCCATCGTTCTTCCTCCTTCTTTATTGGATACATGACTGACGTAATGCAATGCGGAATCGAGAAGGCCGGCATCTGGAAAGAAGCAGCACAATAGCCGCGATCCCGACCTTCCTCCTGTGACAGGGTTGACCTTTCATCGGCAGCGCCGACGAGCGTACCAGCCACAGGCATCGCGACGGGAGCCATGGGGCGTGTGGCCAAGGCCCCGGCCGCCATGTCTATGGCGGGTTGGCGTATCCATACTTCTGTAGGATCGCCTGTGGAAACTCGTCAGATGGATAGCGCAGGGTACTTATGCCATAGCGGGTGACAGTTTCATAGATCTGGTAGCGATCGGGAAAGGTAATGCGAAAGCGGGTCGAATCGGCACGTGGCCAGATCTCGATACGCCGGGTCCCCTCGGGGAAGTGCACGGTCCAATGCTGTTCGCTTTCCTCTATCGTGGCTCCATGGTCTATCAGGATGCGCTTCACGATGGCCTCGACATCCGCATAGGGTCTGGATGTGCGTATGGTGGTGACGAACTCAATATCCCCGAAATCATACTGCTGGATGTTCCCCATTTGTTTTTCCTACCCGATGATGTGGATATAGGTCTCGACGGTAATGCGCGCCGCTTCCTCCTCGCCGATATGTGTGGCCAGCTGTTCCTGCAATGGCGTCATCGCTTCAAATTTATGGTTGATGATGTCATGAGCGCCAGTCACCTGGAAGTCAGCCATCATACGCCGGAGCGCCTCGCATTCCAACTCAATTTGACGCAGGAGTGTTGCAACTTCGCTTTTCATGGTTCACCTCTTTCTTATGAGATTGTGTAAGAATAAGGGTACCCTGATTGCAGCCCGGATCACATGTTGTTTGCATGACAAAAGATGCCGCTTATAAGATAGTATGTTCTATGTTATAATTCATGGGTAGAAAATGACATCGCGAGGAGGAGCGTAGGCCATGCATGCACCCAAGGAGAAAAAGCCCAACAGAAAACTCCGCATGCAGCGAGAGATGCGCGGCTGGTCCCAGAAGAAAGTGGGGCTGGAAATTGATACCAGTAAGGACATGATCAGTCGCTGGGAAACAGGAGAGAGAAGCCCGAGTCCGTATTATCAGGCAAAACTGTGCACGCTATTTGATCGCTCGGCAGAAGAATTAGGATTCGTAGTTTCTTCCAAACAAGAAACCACACCCTCTGCGTGCACTGATCGTTCGTTTTTGATGCCAGATGTTGACACGCAAGGTGTACTTCCATTCATCTCACAGGCTGTTTCGCACGGTATAATAACTGCAGTGAAAGAGCTAAAAGAGCTAGAAGAGGGTAGACACTTGGATGCACGACGACGGCAATTTATGCAGCAGGCATTGGGAGCGACTGTCGCTTCTTCTCTCATCCCTGACACTGATATCCTTGCGAGGTTGGTCAGAGCGTTGAAGAAACCCGCAGGGGTCGATATGTCACTGCTGGCGCACCTTGAGTTGATCACCAAAAATAATCGGCAACGGTTTATTCGTTCCCAAAAGTCAACACTCCTTTTACACGATGTTTCCAGGCACTTAGAAATCATTACGCACCTGTTGGAATCTTCTCCTCCAGAAGATGCCAACCATCTGCTGTGCCGATTCGCAGCCGAAACCAGCCAGCTTATCGGCGATATTTTATTTAATGCGGGTAACAATGCCCAGGCTGAGCGCTATTATGATGTTGCGTTGCAGGCAGCGGAAGAATGCAACCATGCGGTGCTCCACGCCGTTATCCTTGGCCGAAAGAGCTTTATTCCTCTCTATGGAGGAGATGCTGAGAACGCGCTCCCACTGTTGCAAGAGGCACGTACTCAGGCAGCGGGCACTGCGGCAGATGTGGTGACCGCCTGGATGTGGGCGGTCGAGGCGGAAGTTCAGGCTCGTCTGAAAAATGCAGACGGTTGTCAGCGAGCGTTACACCAATCCGAGCGATTGATAGAACGAGGGCGATCGGGTGAGGTTTCCTACACCTTTGCCGACCCATCGTATTCCCCATTCACACAATCGCACCTGCTCGGGTATAAGGGGGCGTGTTTTGTACGCCTGCAGCAGCCGCGCAAAGCACAAAGATTTTTGAATGAGCGGCTCGCATCCATGGATGAAACGCGTATTCATAAGAAATCGATCACGCTTGTTGACCTGGCGACAACTTTCGTTCAGATGGACGAAGTTGAAGCAGCCTGCAAGCATGTTGAGCAGGCTCTGGCGATCCTTGAGCAAACGCGATCCGCGCGAGTCTTTCAACGCGTCCTCGCGCATCGCCATCAGCTCGAACGGCGGAAGAATACTACCCATGTGAAAAACCTGGATGCGCGCATAGAAAGTGTCTTGCCCTCTATCCAGTTTCAAGGAGCACTATGAACACATTGGATCAGCCCTCCGCTGGTGTGCTCTATGTGATTGCATGCGGCAGTTCATCGGCGTTCCTCGTTCCGGATCTAGTACAATGTGCTCAAGCAGCAGGATGGACCGTATGTGTCATCACGACGCCCTCTGGCAGACATTTCATTGATATGCTGGCACTCGAGCAACTCACGGGATACCCTGTACGGAGCGAGTACAAAAAGCCGGAAGAGCCAGATGTGCTCCCGCGAGCCGATGCTATTGTCGTATTTCCTGCTACCTTTAACACCATCAATAAATGGGCACTAGGGATCAGCGATACGCTGGCCGTGGGTTTGCTCAGTGAGTATACAGGTCTAAATAAGCCAATTGTAGCCGTCCCCTGTTTTAAAACGGGTGGTGGGTTGGATACCAATCCAGCCTTTAAGAGAAGTCTGCGTTTACTCCGGAAATACAAAGTCCATGTTTTGTATGAGCCTGAACTCTATCCTCCCAAGAATCGCGTTCCGCCGGAAATTATCCTTGCGACATTGAACGATGTCATCAATGAGAAGGTCGATAACAAACAGGTGGAATAAACCCCTGGTTTGCGTATCAGCAATCTGATGTTCTCTTGTGGCAATGGAACACCTCTGTTTGAGCTGGCCCAATGCCTTTTTTCTTTACACATGTCAGTTACAGAAGAGATGCAGTCGCTTTTATCTGGATTTTGTAGGTTTCAATTGCTGCATTTAGTGCTTCTGCTTCCGCTAGTTTTCCTGTGCCTAAAAAGACGGCACGTTTTCCCTGTAATAGGGGTAAAGAACCTGGCGCCCAACGTAGCCCTTCGTCATAACTCCGTAGCACCTCTTCATAACGCTGTGGTCCTGACATAGAACTACAGGGAGGTTTAGGGAGAGGCCTGCTGAAGTGGATGAACATGTTTCTCCTGCCCTGCTGATGCGATTGTATTCCCAAGTCTGGGATAGAATCGAATAATCGACGATGCCCGAGGTGAAAGAGAGGAAATCGGCGTCTAGGAGGCATACTTTGCCTTGTCGGGCTCTCTTGCTATGCTCTACAATGAGGGTGAATGCTTCTACAAAAAAAGCTACAGAATGAGCGAGGACAAAGAATGAATCATAACGACCATGTCAGGTTGTTGCGCAAGGGGGTGGTGGGGCCTGGTGGGGTGTGGGCCGATCTCGGCTCGGGCTGGGGAGCCTTTACGCTGGCCCTGGCTGACCTGCTCGGGCCAACGGCGCGTATCTACTCGATAGACAAAGAGCGCGCCTCGCTCAGGCAGCAAGAGCAGGCACTACATGAGCACTTTCCGACCGTCGAGGTTGCCTACCAGGCAACTGACTTTACGCGCCATCTGGACCTACCCCCACTCGATGGCGTGGTGATGGCCAACTCGCTGCACTATGTGCGCAAGAAGGACGATCTGTTGCAGCGTGTGCGCGGGTATCTGCGTCCCGGAGGGCGCCTGCTGCTGGTCGAGTACAATGCCGATCGCGGCAACTTCTGGGCTCCCTATCCGCTTTCCTATCGTACCTGGGAGGCGCTGGCACGGCAGAACGGCTTTGCGCACACTACCCTGCTGGAACGCGCCCCCAGCCGCTATCTCAACGAGATTTACTCGGCTCTGAGCATTCGCCCGGATTGAGCCGGGCAGAATGGCTCCGGGTGTTGCCTGATCAGCACGTTCCTTGCTGCTTCCGCTTTTTTTCCGCCGGGTAGCCCACCGATTTTCGAATGCCGTGGACATCGGTAAGGGAGGACTGCGGGATTACCCAGATCCCCTTTGGCGGGAGGCCTCCGATGCGTTTTTGCACCAGAAGTTCTCCTACCTGGATCTCGGTGGCTTTGTGCGCCGGCAAGCCTTTCTCAATCCAGCGCTCCACCGTACGTACCGAGACCCGGAAGTGATCAGCGACTTCCTTCGCGGTCAACAACTGCTCTGTTTGCATTATTACCTCTCCTTTTTCTCACACGCGCTTCCAAAGGGGGCGCCGCGTCGCCATCGCATATGTGAATATATGTCGTCGCGTCGTCATATATTGCAGCTTCCTATGCGGACACTGTGTTGTACTGGATGATCGCGTGTTGCTGCGCGAAATAGCGCTCCCATGCCTCATGCGAGCTGACCCGGTGTGCTTTGACGGCCTCAGTGCTGGCCCACCACTCGACCTGAACATACCAGACGCCGGGATGATACTCGTCCTCCTCGACGCGCGCCACGGCGTCGTAGCCCTGTGCCTGCACCTCGTGTTCAATCCACGCGGCAAGCGCTGCCGCATCCGCCTCACACGCGAGGAACTCGTACGTCTCTGGCTCATCTGAAAGGGTCGTGAGGGTGTCCTGCACGGGAACATAGGGCGTCTCGACGCGATGCGAGGTGGGTGCGAACCGGGCGCACCGGCGCTTGTGTTCCAGGAAGGCCAGCACACGGCGTTTGCCCTGCGCGTTTTTCTGCACCAGGTCGTGGACGTGCACATCATCCCCATAGTGGTCGCGCCACCAGTCGTCGGACCCGTGCTTCCACGACTCGCGTATCTCCTCCAGGCTCAACTGTGGTGTTTCCGCGAGGTTCAGTAGCGCAAAGGCGGCTTTGAGTTCACGCGGCCGCTCGGAGGTGGTATACGGGCGTCCGCGCAGTTGTTCGATGAGTTCCACGACCGCAGGTGCCGAACGTTCAGGGAATGCTGGCGTGACATGTTCTGCAGGAGGGGCCGACGCCTGCCCATCTTCCTTCCTTGCTTCCCGCGCCTGGAGGTCGGGGGATGGCTCTCTGACCTCCTTAGAGATGTGCATGGGAGCACAAGCCATAGGGGATTCATTTGCATTTCCGTCTGCTATGGCTAGCAGGCGGTGCACACACTGTTGAAGGTCAAGGAGTACATCTCGTGTCATATGACGAACATCGGTACATAGATGGCCAGCAGGAGCAACAGCCTGTGTTGGTTGGGTGTCTTTTTGTGCTGCTGTGGATATCGCGCAAGCAGCTTCTTCTCTTTTTTCTTTTCCAGTATCTTTCGTATATCTTTCTGGGGCCAATTTTTGGCTTTCTGCGGGCTTAACCGGGGGGTCAAAAATTGTGGGTGGAGGGGTCAATAATTGGCGGTTGTGGGGGTCATGTAGTGTATCCCGCAAGTGTTGGACCAGAGGGTCAATTATTGAGGGAGTCAATGTTTGACCCTCTGCGTTTCGGGTGGCGCGTGGTTTGCGCATGATCGCTCGCATATCGATGTCGCGCATTCTAGTGGGAATGCGTGAACACAGCAGAGCGATGAGGGGTTTATTCAACAGGTATGCATTGGCCTGGTGTGGTCCTCGGCCGGGGCGCTCAAAGACCAGGAACTGCGCTTTCAGGGAATCGAGTGCGGTGACGAGCGTGGTTTTGCTCTGTACTGTTCCCCACAGCGCATCCAGCAATCCCTCATGCGAGATGGAGACCCAGAGGCACACGTCGGGGTGCGCGTGGTACGCCGCGATGGCGCGCTCGGTATAGGCCTCTATGATGCGCAGGACCTTGGCCGCCGTTTCATCCTGGGTGAGGATAAGGAAACTCGGTTTGAGCTTCAGGAAAATAGTCATGGGATCAGGGGTAAACGGCTCACAACTCGCGCCGGGATCTGGGAGGCAGCCCACGGCCCTTGTCGATCGTTCTGCGGTCTGGAGTGCTCTCTGTTGCATCGGTATGTTCATCCTTTCTTCTTGCTGCTTGTATACTCGCTAGTGCCGTGATGTGGTTCTGCCGTTCACGCGGGATCCTGGCACGGGCACGCTCCCTTATTTGAGGGAGGTGTTTCCTTCGGAAAAAGACAACACGCGCCCCTGACGCGACCTTCGTGGCAGCTGTCATGTCTGCCTGGAATGCCGCGATCAGGTGATGGGTTGTCTGGTTGCCAGTTGCTCGCTGGCCAGTGATAGAGGGGGTGAAGCGCGCCCGTGTGCTGTAAGCCGCTACTCGTGCTCGTTCAAGGTGATGGGTAGCGACGCCTTACGGGGGTGCGGAGCGTTATGGCGTGTAAAGTACCCAGTAAAAAAGACGTTCTCATAAGGAAATCAAGGGAGCACCATGCAACTGATGATCTTGCGCATAGCGCAGGGGTGAACAATTGCCGACGCCCTCATGGGGACGTAACGTATTGTAAAAATTGATCCATGCCTCTGCCGCCCCGAGAAAGTGGCCCAGGCTGTGATACGAACGGCGGTCAGCTACTGCGAGCTTGAAGGTGCCCACAAAACGCTCGGCATAGCCATTATCCGTGGGCGTGCCGGCACGACTCATCGATTGCAGGAATCCTTTTTGCAACAACAGATCTCGAGTACATTGTGCTCCATATTGTTTGCCTTGATCGCTATGCCAAATGGCGTCAGCCGTAGGAAAGGTCATGGTCTCAATGACGCTGGTCACCAGATCGGCGCGCATATGATAATCAAAAGCTAACCCGAAGATTTGGCGCGTCTGTTTCTCCAGGGCAAAACAGCCTCGTACGCGTGATTGATCCGCGAGATGCACTTCAAAAATGTCGGAAAAAATCACCTGGTGCGTGTCCTCCTCGCTCATGTCTCGGACTAGATTTGGAGCCGTCTGCGTCGCCTTGCCAGGATAGACATACTTCTTCTTTTTGCGTCGAGCGGCGATGCCATATTTGTGCATCACTCGTTTGACGCGATTCTTTCCGGTGTTGATGAGCTTCGCTAGTTTGCGATGCCCCAGTGTGTCATCGAGTTCCTGCCAACCCTCAATTGCGACGACGAGCTGCTTATCCATCTGCGGTCGCTTAAGCTGCAGATACAGACTACTGCGAGCGATACCAAGAGCACGGGCGAGTTGTGTTTTGTTGATCGGACCACCAGAAGCGCAGAGGGTTCGCCCAAGTTCCACTTTCTCATGTGCGCTTAATTGCCCAGTAGCCCGCGGGATTTTTTTAGCAGATCATTTTGCACGGTGAGGTCACCAATGAGCTGCTTCAATTCTTCAGGAGATTCTCCTGGTGCATGGCCCTGTGACTGGTTCCGTGTTTTGGGATCGCGTTGATCGGCAAAAATCTCTGGCCCTTTTTGTTGAAATTCTTGACGCCATCGGCTGATCACCGAGCTGGCCAGGCCAAACTTTCGGCACACTTCTTCCAGGGTGGTCTCGCGCTGAAAGCTTTCCATGACGACTTTAAATTTAAATTCCGGCGTATACGTTTTCCGCTTGCTTGCCATGTTTCCGTACCTCTCTTCTTTCACCGTCTATTGTACCAGGTACGTTACAGCGGCTGGTGGGATGGTGCGGCTGCCTGCGCGTTTCGCCTTGAT
Source organism: Dictyobacter halimunensis (assembly GCF_036245075.1). Classification (NCBI taxonomy): domain Bacteria; kingdom Bacillati; phylum Chloroflexota; class Ktedonobacteria; order Ktedonobacterales; family Dictyobacteraceae; genus Dictyobacter; species Dictyobacter halimunensis. Next base: position 1,479,026 of record NZ_BSRI01000001.1, on the reverse strand, counting down.
TGTCGTGTCTGTATCCCGTGCATCGTGTCTGCCTGTTCCTTTCTTTTCTCCCTGAGTAGTGATGCCACAATTCGCTTCCTGGAGGGAGATGACTCCCTGTCTCGTGTGCCTGGTCGCCGTTGCTTGTATCAGTTCTCACAAGGATGGGATCAGCAAGGTGATCTCCTGGTCCTCTCATTGACGAATGCGCTCTTGTTTGGGTGTATTTCAGCTGGTCGCGAGCCAGGAGCCGCTCGTTGTCTCAACCGGGAGCCTGCTTGGCTCCTCCTGCTTTCAACTGGCTGGCCGGCCGACCGCTCGATACAGGTGCAGTATGGTGGGAGGACATAGAGGCCTCCCGCTCTGTAGAACGCCGCTTTACAGGTGCCTTGTCTGGTGGCCGAGACTGGAGGCGAGGATCCTCGTTGTGCCTGCTTAGTCCGTTGTTCTACGTGGATCTTCCTCTTCGTGCTCCGGTGGGGGAAGCTCATAGGTGCACATGTCGATGATGACCTCCATGCGCTGGAGTTCGTCGGCGTAGGCCTGGTAGGCCTCGTCGCCCTCGAAGGTGGTTGCCCAGGAGAGGACGACGTAGCCGGTGTGCTGTTTGCAGGACCAGCCCCAGTCGAGAATGGTGAGTGTCCCGGGGGCGTGCGCCGCGCGAGCCTGCTCCAGGCCGGCGACGAGGCTGAGCAACTGGTTCTGTGCGCAGATGAGGTGCAGGCCATAGACGGCCGGGGTGTCCAGGAGAATGCTCATGCGACACCTCCGATCTTCGCCTCAGTGGTAACGGTCTGCGTCATCCACTTGGCCAGCAGCTTTTTCGCCACACTCAGTTCTTTGTGGAGCGGGTGGCGCTGGCTCGGGGTTTGTGTCTCGATAGATGGGACCGTGTCGGACTCGTCGAGGAGGCTGTAGCGCTGCATGTGATAGCGGGCGCTGACCAGCAGCCAGGCGATCGGGTTGGGTTTGGAGAGCGCCTCTTCCAGACGCTCGATGACGACGAGCATGCCCTCGCTGACCAGGTCTTCGCAACTCGAATGCTGCAGGCGACCGGTGAGGCGGGTGGCATAGCGGGCGATGGGCGCGTGGTATTGGGTGATCAGCGCGTGCCGTGCCTGGATGCCGCCATGGCGGGCCTGGCTGTGCAGGGTTTGCTGGGGAGAAAAGTCATCATGGTAAGCTGCATCCGCACGTGACGGGGCAGCATGAGATTGGGACATAACCTGGTCCTTTCGCCATATTTGGCTACAGATAGCTGCATGGCTTCAGGACTGGCAGACAATGTGCGATAATGTCCGAAGCCAACGCAGTACACATTCTACTGTCGTTGGTCAGGCGCCGATCTGACCTGGACCGTCATTTCGGTGCCGCTTAGTTTGTTGCTGTTGTTATTGAAACTAGTGATTATACTTTTCTTGCAAGCTCTATTCCTCTAAATTCACCTAAATCCGATTGCTTATACAGCAGTTGTTTCCTCGGTTTTATCTTATGTGCCTTGATAGACGGCTTTACATTTGCATAAAACAAATGTCTAGGGATACCTAATGATTTTGCTACCTCAGATGCGTTAAGATATATTTCTCCTTCCAGCTTTATCATTCGGCTTCATCTCCTACACAATAAACATAATTTACACAATCTACACATTTATTTTAAATTCAAAAAGGGTAACTGTCAAGTGTTAAGGCACTTATTTTCCTGAATATTAATAAATTACACAAATTACACATATGTTGGTGTATACTAGTAAGGTAGCCGATCTAGAAGGAGCCTTGTTTTATGCCAAGGAGAAAGAAACTTGAGAACCTGGATGAGGAAATTGCAAAAGTATATTATACAGCTAAGGAAGCCCAGCAAAAGTTGGGCATGGATAGAGATAAATTTAATTACACTATCAAAACCAGGAAAATTGAGCGGATACCATTCCTTGGAGGGTATGGATATTATCGCAAAGCGGATATAGATGACCTTGCTGAAGAAATAGAGGCATTTCTAATAGCTGGAGGGAAAGCGAGATTCGAATATAAGGTAGCAACGCTCGAAACTCTCGAAGATGAAATGGAATTAGCAGCCCTTAATTTTTCAAGGAAGAACGCTGAAAAAACGAGAGAAATGCGACTGGAATTTCTGAAAGCTAATCCTGAGATAACCCATTATTTATATCGAGATAGGGATTTGGTATCTTCAATTAATTTTATCCCTTTTACGCATGATGCCATTTTAGAATTCAAACAAGGTCAAAGGGGATGGGCTTTAGGATCCCATAGGATTATGCAATTTCAATCAGGCCAAAGGCTTGAGTGTATTATCATTGACATGATGACGTCCACTAAGGTTATACCAGAGCAAAGGGATCGATATGCCGCATATCTTTTAAAGAATTTTGCTCAAAAAACTATGATTGAATGGGCAAACAGTGGAGTGGATATAGCAACTGTTGATGCTTGTGCTGGAACTGTTGATGGTGCTAACATTTTGAAGCAAGCTGGATTCGAATATATTGGTAAGCATGCGGAGCGAGATATATATCACTTAGATGTCGATGAATCAAACTTGCCTCTGCTCAAAAATTATAAAGCTGCTTTATCCAAGCACAAACAACGTTCAAAAAAGAAAAATGACGATCAGAACAAATAATATAGAGGCCAGAATGTACTCGGTGTTCTCGTTTGTTCATATGCTATGGCGCTTCATTTTTGCCTCTATTTATTGTGATAGACCTATGCAGACATGGCGTTTGAAAACATTGTAATGTGTTTTAGAGTCGGCTCCAGGATCTCTGATCATACGGAGACGTTCCAGTTACACTGAGAGAGATACTGACGAAGATCACATTGCTGCAAGATCAACTGCTGTATGGAAAGATGCATACCCATGCTGATGTGGCGCTGTTGCTGTGCCAGTACCCCGTTTTATATGGCAATATTCGTCGCGATCAGGGATATTCTGATACAGCCATTACCTTTCTGGACAAAGCTATCGCGTTAGCCAATGAAAGAGGCTATACTGAGCTTGGTGCTAAGGCCTATTACTTAAAAAAAGGGTACGCCGAGTTTGATAAGTGGGGTATCCAGCCCGATTGTCTGGAAGATTGCGCCAATCTGTATCGAGCGCAAACCTCGTTTCAAGCTGCCCTCTCGCTTGCGAAAGGGAGCCAAAACAAAAACGGATTTCATGGTCCGTTATGGAGTGCCGTTCTGGCCGAAGCGGGATTAGTGCATGCCTATACGGCTCAATCAGGAACGGAGAAAAAACAGGCGTTACAAACGATCGATGATGCGAGCTCCTGTATAGGGAGATCCGATTTTCAGCGGGATTGGCAATTCATGAATGTGAATGCCGAATGGTATCACATCGATAAAGCCGAAGCATATGTGGCGGTCCAGTGGGGGAAAGAAGCGCTCCGAGAGATCCACCATGTTGATCGCAGCGATGTCCAGAAGAGACGTCGCTATGTCTATACCGATATTGTCGAGGCTGATGCGTACCTGGCACAGGGCCAGATAGAGATGTGCGTTGCCTGCGCGGGGAATGCGTTGAGCTTGCTGGACGATATCCAATCGTTTGTGTTTATCACACGGATCGCCAACATTCATACGGCTTTGATACATGACTATCGATATGAGAATAGCCCTGATGTCGCTCGCCTGGGCGCTGAGTTATTGAAAGTGCAGCATTTCTATTTGTTTCAATAAGTTCAGTGATAATAAGAATCGCTATGAATAAAATACATCAGGTCAACATCTTTTTTGTGTGCTCTATGTGTTTGCTTGTGGCAGTTCTTCGGCGTTCCTGACCCCTGGATCTGGTACGATGCGTTATTTGGCCGCTTTTAGGAGGACAATCTAGTTACTGTCTATCTCCTCTTTTAGCAATTCATATTCTTGTTTATCATAACAAGCAAACGTCATACGGTGCGTATCCACGGTCCATTTTTCGACGCCGCTGTCCGCTAGTCCTTTGGACATTTCCAGATAGCTTGTCTTTCCCTGATTATGCAGATCGAGATGTGCTTGCGCTTTGTTACTGTCGCTCACTTCATGAATAGGGAGAATATCGTGGACGGCAGGCGAGACAACCTTGTGCCCATTCTTACCAAAAAACTCTGAGTGGCCATCAGTGACATATGAATCATATTTTTCAACACCAACAGCCCGAAGTGCTCGCACGTATTGAGAGAAACTCTCCATAGTGCCAAGACGATCATGTATCTCATTGAGTTGCTCAAGTGTAAACATAGATGCATTCTACCATGACTGGAGGCTGGAAACTACACGTCGAGCCTCATGCTGCGAGAAAATGAGAGTATTGTTATAGATATTGCCCATATTGTTATAGTTTGTGGCTCTCTTTAATCATCATAGTAATATTGTAATCGTCTTCATAAATCAGTGGAACGTTAATTTGGATGCATTTTTGAAATGCCGTAATCTCTTCTTGGGAAAGTAGCATGTAACGTCCACGGCTAACTCGCTTGAATAAGGGTTTGGTAATCCAGTATGCATTTTGTTGATATCGCTTTCTTACATCATAGAAGCGTGAGCGCATATTGATACAATGATAGTTTACTGTGGCGTCGAAGCTGCCATGGTTAGACCCTTTGCTAATACCTGGGTTAGAATTCATATATTCATCATATAGATTTGCTAAGGATACCGCCTGTTTATCTGCGCCGATTTTGAAGGCTGCCTCAACAATAAGATCGATCTTATTGCTGTTATCGCTCTTTTGCTGAATGGATGGTGGATATTCTCCTGCTGGTTTTTCTCCAGATGTAGCAACAGGTAGATGTGCTGCCTCTAGATAAGCATTGGTAAGAATGTCAAATAAGTTCTGGTCGATCTTGTGCAGATAATTTCCCTGTCCCACTTCTCCATAGTGTTGTTCGATAAGCGTGAGGTGTTGAGGAGCGTGGCGGACAAATACACTTCTCCAGCATTGCAGTGAAAGAGTACCATTAACGTTGTAAATGCTAATTAAGCCAGCCATATCGTCGCGGAGCCGCGGTAAAAGGGTGAGTCGGTGCGATTTTCCATGATATGTTTGTAGCTTTACAGGTGCGATCCTCTCAAGGTTGCGCGCCCAGTCGCAAATATATACAAAAAGATCTCGCGTCGCTGCAGGCACTGTATCAATCTCCGCCGCGAAATCCTCAATGCCATCCACTACATATCCTTTTTCTTGCGTCTGTGGATCTGAGAGGTGCTTAAGATCGTTGGCAGTAGAAGAATTAGTTATCTCTTTGTTCGTGATGGTTGGTTGAGTCTGGATAAGTTTAGAGGCTCTGGTATCAATGGCCTGGCGAATGTCCTGCGTAATATAGAAAAATGCCTGATCCTAGTTTTTCCAAAGTGTGACGGGAATAGTATCGCGTGGAAGCATCTGGAGATGGTTGAACGGTGCACCAGTAATGTCGACCGGCCTGAGCAAGATGGGAAGCACGGTCGCCGAATCTGCTTCATGACGCTGCATGGCCTGTTTCATTTCATAACTATAGCAATAATCAGAGGAAATAAAGTCTGAACTAATGAGGAGCAGAACGACGTCGGCATCTTTTAAAGAGGCATCAATGGCTTGCTGTCTGTTGACGCCTGCTACAATTTCGTACTCATTCCATGTCTCGATTACCTTCTGACGTTTCAAACTGGTCAAGTGACGATCCAGTTCATCTCGGAGTTTTTTATCTTCGCGTGCATAACAAAAAAAGACATGGAGAGGGTGCTGTAATTCGACATTCATACTTATCTCTCGGCTTTTTAGATTTTGTTGTAAAAGATCATAGCATATTTGCATATGATAAGTAAGTGTAGATATACGCGTAATTATATTTTGAATGTTTATTTGGCGAAGCAAGTTTTCGTTCTGTCTCCTTCGTATACGTGTCTGTTCTAAGAGCAAGCATAATGTTAGGCATTGTTTCTGTATCAGTATGGGCTTTAACAGCTTCATACGTTCCCATAAAAGGACAATTAGGATGTTTCTATTCACCTCTCTGCCATTTCCCTCATAGACAGATGAGATCATATGTTCTAAAATATAGAAGTAATACTTTTGGTTGTTATGACCCGCCTTAATAGTACTGTAGTGCTTCTTTCCGGGCGTTGATCGTTTATAGTGGTTGGAGAGATCTATGTTCTGGCGAGGAGTTGTAGGATGTTTTACCGAAGAAAGATATTGCTAGCTCTTCTTGAGGCCTTTGGTGGCTCTTTAGATATGCTGGATTGTCAAAAACTTTTGCTCTTGCTCTGTTTGCGTAGAGGGAAACAGTATTATGATTTTTTCCCTCATGCCACCGGGAACAAGAGTTTTATTCTGGTACAAGATCATAACAGGCTCATTGATCTGGGCTTGTTGGCAGCGCAGGATAATTTTCACTTAGCCGCTGCCGGCCCATATATTGATCAGGTGCAGGCGAAAGATCGCGCTGTCTTATATGCATTGGCTGCAGAGATTGGGGCGTTACGTGGTGAAGCACTCCTTCATAAGGCTGCTCTAGAAGCTCCCCACTACTTTTCTTATGGTCCACTTGGAAAACCGCTATTTTCTAACCCGAGGGACGAATATCTTTCTGCCAACTGGACCGAATCCCAGGAACCCACGTTTTTCACTATTGGGTATGAAGGTCTCTCTATCGACGCATATCTTGGCTTGCTGATCTCCAACAATGTCGCTGCCTTGATTGATGTACGGAAAAATCCTATCTCGATGAAATATGGTTTCTCGAAAAAGAAACTCTCGTATTTTCTGAGTGATGCAGGTATCACATATATACATGTGCCAGAGCTTGGTATTCCTTCCAATCTTCGACACGACTTGCAGAGTGAATCTGATTATCGTCAACTCTTTAATTTCTACTCTGAGCATATTTTGCCTGAGCAATCGGAACAACTTACCAGGCTTAAACAGATCGCTAAAGACGATAAGCGTGTTGCAATCACCTGTTTTGAAGCTGATCATATGCATTGCCATCGCCATAGAATCGCAGCATATCTGGCCAATGAACCTGATTTTCACGTACCAATTATTCATCTGCACAGTGAGGATGCACGCACTATCAATCAAGAGAGCAAAAATGCCCGCAATGGACTTTTGGATAGAAATACATTATATTCATCTGTATAATGTATTCTCTGCTAGTTCATTGGGGGTGCAACGTGTATCTACCGGAAGAGATACCCGGCGCGAACGTGTTAATCACCGTAAAAACGTACCCTTTACCTTCGAGCAAGTATGATGAATTAGTATGTACAGCGGGTTTTCTTTCTGATGGGAAATGGATTCGCATCTATCCTGTTCCGTTTAGAGCCCTTCCCTATGGGAACCAGTATTCTAAATATCATTGGGTGAGGGTGGATCTGGTTCGTAATAGAAAAGATTTTCGCCCGGAAAGTTATCGCCCGAAGCATGATGTAGAGAGCCTGCACGTCGGGGAGAAGATCGACACCGGCAAAAATCGTGACTGGCAAGAACGAAAGAAGTATGTCCTGAACGAAGTGTTCACCTTTATGGAAGAGATTATCAGGCTGGCAAAGAGCGATGCCAACAAATCTCTGGCCACCCTCAAACCGCGCCGGATTGAGGACTTGATTATCGAACCAGACGAGCGTGAATGGAAGCAGGAATGGAGGGATCAACTGCTCCAGTACAACCTGTTTGATTTGGATGAGCAGGGACAGGGAAAGACACGCAGAATTGTTCGTAAACTCCCCTACAAGTATTTTTACAAGTTTACCTCTGATGGAGATACCAGACCTCACAGACTCATGATCGAGAACTGGGAATTAGGGGCCTTATACTGGCGATGCTATGACAAATATAATCACGATGAGAAAAAGGCAAACGCCCTGGTCCGAGAAAAATATCTCGACGAATTTCGGACTAAGGACATCTACTTTTTTCTGGGAACGACCCAGCTGTACCATAAAATTGCTTCCAATCCATTTATTATCATTGGCTTATTTGTTCCACCCAAATCTCGTAACAGCGCGTTAGAGGATATTCCATCTAGCTCGCTGCGAACTGATGGGATACAGCAACAGCGTCTGTTTGACTAACTCTGATTGCAAATCAATCTTGCCCATAGTCAGCATAGTTAACTTATTGATCACCAGGTAGCGGCTAGCGACAGAAGGTACACTGGTTCAGTACTCAGTTTTTACTCGTGCTTGAACTCTTACAGTTTCCTATTGAAGGATCATGGAGAGGTAATGACGAATCCGCGTTGTCCTTGTGTGATCCTCCTGCCAGGCCTTTAAAGGAAGCCAGATGTATCTTAACCCGATAAAACGTGCTGCGATGCGATAGCGTACCGCAAACTCTTCAGGTGTAATGCGTATTTCCGTCTCTCCCAGGGCTTGCCGATAATATTCTGCTTGCTCTAGGGTTGGAAAGAGATGAGGGAGGTCCAGATAGAACGATCCATAACGGGGAAGTTCCCAGTCAATAAAGTATGGGGTGTTCTCGTATATCATGACATTGCTGGGGTTTAAATCAGCGTGGACCAACGTTAGCATGTTGTTTTCTTGATAGAGGGCATCCATCTCATCGGCAATGATAGCAGCTGCGGCTTCAACTTGGGGAATCTCCGTACCAAAAAGCTGGATAAATACCGAGTTATGAACGACACGTTCCCAGGCCGGACGCCAGAAGCGCTGTTGAATGTAGGTTGTCACGTATGAGCGATCGGCACGAGGTAACCAGGAAAATGCCTCTCGTTGACCGCGATTGGCAACATGGATAGCAGCTAATCCCTGTGCTTTCTGCAGAAGCAGGCTTGGCGGAGAGGCTTGCTCGGATGCAGATTCTGGTAGCGGATTGAGATCTTGCAAGCAGAGCAGAGCGGGGCCATCTGTTGTGAGATCCAAAGTATGGCTGAATGGGATTGCTTGCTGACCTTGCTCGTTTAAGATAGTGAGGATGCTTCGCTCAAGGAGCCCTGCCTCCTTTGTTACCAATGAAGCCTGTTTCGGCCCTTGTGGTGCTTTGAGTGTGATCTGATGGCGCTGGATTCTGGCACCTGAGAGCCCTGGCGTAATTGGCACTGACGCAACATGCTCTATCTGCGCTTCTGCTGAAACGTGACGAGTAATGGTCTCCTGGAGCAGATGGATTAGGACATCATGAGGTAGAACGCTCGGTGTATGATCCATGATACATGCCTTGCCTTTGTACATTACCTGTTTGAACGAAGCTCCAGGCCATCGTCCGTATCAACATAGTCGCCAGATTCTACCTGGTCAGCCAGAGTAGAGAGCAAGTGCCCAAAACTGGGAAAAAGCGTTCGCGATGGGCCACACTCGTGATCCCAATCGATGATCTGACCAATAGCACCCCCACATCAGGAGCCATGTCCAGGCAACAAAAATTGCCAGCTCGATCCATAGCAAAGGGGATCCATCTAACAATTCGCGTGATGCGGGTACCCCTCGGTTGACCCATGGGGAGGAGCATCGCGCACTCCTTTCTTATCGGTACTCATAACCGTCTACCCGATGCAGACGGCGCATATATTTCGGATGAATATCGATCTTCCTTAGAATGAATGATGGTCGATAGCGAATGGCGATACGCCCCTGGAACGTCCCTTTTGGCGTGACCGCCTTGACCATATCACCAGTCCGATACCCGAGATACGTCCCTTTTCGGCCTTTGTGTTGCTTGGGAAAACCGAACTTATCGGTGACGCACATTTGTCGTCTCCCATGTCCTGTCGCCCGAATGAGCAATGGATGGATCTGATCGATTTTCAATACCTCCGGGGTGCTTTTGCCTACACAGGCGGCGTCACCCCAATGCGTCTTGGCCATCTTGCGCTGGAAGCGATGAAACTTGGTCAGGCCACCCGAACCAGTTTCTACCGGCAACCCCGTCGCTTTGAGCCGATCTAGCAGTGCCCACCGCGTCGCATTGACGGCGGCAGCATCCTTAAGCGGACGGCGTGCCTGCACCAGAATCTTCTCCAGGACGATGGGCTTCTTTTTGAGAAAGACCCGAATATCCTGGGTCCCCTTGGCCGTGTTGCACTTTTCACAGGCCAGGGTCAAGTTGCTTATCCGGTTCGTGCCACCGTTGGCACGCGGGTGAATGTGCTCAACCTGTAAAGGACGATCCGTCGCTCCACAGTAGGCACACGTGCGACCCCACTTCTCGAGCAGGTATTCTCGCACCTCGAAGCCCATGAGCGTCCCCTGCTGGTATTCAACGCCTGTGATCTCCGGGTTCTCCATCAGTTGCATGTCGAAGCGGACTAACTCCATACTCATCGCGGTGATGGCACAGAGTCGGGAGAGGCGCTTGACCCAGGTCAGCACATTGGCGATACGGCTGAACAAGGATGGGGGAAGCCACCCTTTGGGGACTCGACGATTCTGCCATCTCGCTTTGCGATAGCGGGCCTTACGTCGTCTCCGCGAGCGTCGAACGACTCTGCGATCATCCAGGCTGGCTTTGATGGCCTGTCCCCGATGCGAGAGTTCAGCGGCAAAGACCACCTGGCCTGACGCATCGTTGACAAGCGCGATCCCCGTCGTTCGGGAGCCTGGATCGAGCTTGAGACGCAACGGGTGGACAACCAGTTCAACCACGTCGGTTTTCAGGATGATCGTGAAGGGGAAGCGCCTCCACACAGCGGCCTTTCCTTGTGACAATAAGCGTCGTGCCTCTCCCGGATGAACCGGGTTCAGTGGCTTCTTTGTGGTATCAAGCAGGAATACCTGTGACATCGTTAATTGCTCCTTTCAGAGCCTCCCGTTGCCGGGGTAATGTGTGCCTCGTCAATGTTCGAGAGGGTTTGGCGTCAACCGCACGTCCTTCACCCCGTACAGATGTTTAACGGCTGACCGTAGCGGGCAGGGCTGGCATGCACCCTGCCGTACCTATTTCCTCCCGAACGGAGCCTGTATTTCAAGGCTGAGACTGGTCAGGTGTGGGCTTGCTTTCACAAGCCCCCGCATGTATGCGTGGGGTCCCTGACTGCGGATGCCACCAGACGGGTTGAATCGGACCTGTTTCCCAATCTTTGCACAGGCGATCAAAGAAATAATAAGGTTTGCGCCTTTCAAATACACCCTTTTTCCATAACTGTTGCATTTCCATCCATGTTTTCACGACCTTCTGCAATGGAAGAAGTTGCATGTGTGAGACAAAGTCCAGCCAGAATTGGCCGTTGTGTATACGGTAGAAGGCCGTAAAGTCGGCAGGTAATGTCATACCCAGGATTTCTTCTGCTAGTTGTATATCCCTGTCAGAAATTCCAGGGACAAACTTGGGCCAGGTATAGGGCGCATGATGCTGCATCCAGGTCTCAATGCGGCACCAACTGTGTTGAATTGCGTCCATTCGCTCTCCTTTTCAAGTTTTTTCTCAAGCAAAGGCTTTCCGAGGTCTTTGCTGCTCCAATAAGCTATCTGGTTCATTGGGTAAAAGAGGCATTGCAGGTTGGGGTTGAGTGGATTACTGCCTCTATGAAGCAATTCCTTCTGAAAGAGATGTCGTTGGAAATTTTATTTTCCATGCGTATTATTTACTATCGCAATTGTCTATTATGAAATATATCTATATAATACAGTATAAAGAGGAATTGTTGGCGTTATAATGCTCTACAAAGTAAATAATATAGGTAAGGCATATGATATTTCAAAATGATGGGCAATCTTCGATTTTTAATACTTCCTGGTTACGGCAGCATCCCAAAACCATTCCTCCTCAACTAAAGGCGTTGCGCGAGGAGTTTGTGCGGCATTTCCCCAGCGAAAACCTGAGAAACATGACGCTTGACCAGTATGCCATGGGGAAACCCGAGAGTTTCTGCAATTGGTTAGAATTCAAGACCAAAGTCTTGGGAAGTATCAGTGGTGGTAGTTCTGCCAAGTTTGGTGTCTGGTGGAGTAAAAGCGAGAATCGTTGGCGTTGGAATAGCGCATATCAGGATGAAGAGGATGCTTTGGCGGCGATGAAGTCTGGTATATGTGCCCTGATTGATGCAACAGAAGCACAACAGTTTGCGTCCCTCGATGCTGTGGGGGCCAAAATGCTTGGCGCACGACGTTATTCACTGCGGGCGAAACCCCTCTATCTTTACTTCCCTGATCATTTTCTGCCTATCGCCAATCCTGAGCACCTGCGGTATTTCTTACGCCAGTTTGGAGAAGAGCCGCAAGGCGACCTCATGGCATTGAATCGTCAATTACTAACTTTCTTGCGGTCGCAGGCCCTGTCTGATGGTTTTGATACGTTTCAGATGATGGTGTATCTGTATGAGAATCATCCTCCTCAAAAAGGAGTTGCCGCTCCTGTTGAGACAGCTCTTCCTGAAACTCCTTCGAAGGAACAACCTGAATTCGTTGAACCTCCCAGTAGTAATCGTACGAAGGTTTTTATTAGTTATAGCCACGAAAACAGAGATGAACTGGAGCGCCTACGTGTCCATCTGAAAGCGGCCCAGGTAAATAGCCGGATTGAGTGGTGGGATGATACTCAGATCAACCCAGGGCAAGATTGGCAGAATGCTATCAGAAAAGCGATCGATGCCACCCGGGTCGCCGTGCTGCTTATAAGCGTCGATTACCTGGCTTCAGATTTTATTTTAGACAACGAACTTTCTCTGCTATTGGGAGCTTCAGAAGAAGAAGGTGTGACAATCCTTCCCGTTATTATTGGTCCGTGTCTGTTTCGGCTCACCAACCTGGCGCGTTTTCAGGCCGTGAATAACCCATCTACTCCGTTGAGTAAGATGACTACACACGAGAAAGATGAAGTGTGGATGAGGGTGATTGAAACGATTGTCAATGCGGACAACTCCTGAGGCTTTTTCGATGCCGTTTATGATGCAGGATGTGAAGGGTAAGTTTATTATCGTGGTAAATCGGTCAATAAAAATGAATGTCTGACTTATGTTTGTAGGTTAGGAGTGCTGTATGTGCCGTACAGGAATGTTACATATGGGGTAGTGAATAGGGAACGCATTCGGGGGTATCTGGCCAATGATTATCCAGCCCCCCTCACGCTAGATGGACGCACGTACGCGACGGTGCAGTATGCCTACTGGGCTATGGCCACCACCGATGCAGAGGCGCGCGAGCGCATCATCCACGCCCAGACTCCAGTCGGGGCGCAGCGGGGCCTGCTCTGGCTGAGCTGCGCCCCGATTAGAACATCGAGCGCCTCTCTGGCATGATGCGCCTGGTACACGCTAAATTCCAGCAGCATCCCGACCTGGCCGCACAGCTCCTCGTCACCGGTGACGGACGCCTCGTCAACGGCTAGGACAGCAGCCGCTACTGGGGGGTTGCTCGGCCAAGGACGAAACTGGCTCAGCCGCATCCTCGAACTCGTGCGCTCCGAACTCGTGGAGCAGGCCCACCCATGATAACATAGGGCCAGTGACGTGTGACACAGAATAAAGCAACCTCAACAAACGGACGAATATGCACGCACGTATAAGAAGCAAATTCACACGAATATATTGAAAGAGCGAAAAATGAAAAGATCTGGACGTCTGATATTTTATATGGCTTGCATGTTTCTGTTCTTTATGCCCGGCTATATCCTTCTTGTCGCTGATCCTAATGGCCTTTTGAATCGAGTGGCCAGCGCCATGATGTTTTTGGGCTTCTGTGTACTGTTTTGGGAGCAGTAGCATTCTACTCCCAGCGCGATAAATAAAAATGCACCAGGGATCATGACCTTTTTTCTTTGTATAGAGAAATGGTTATGATCCTATTTTTTGTGCCAAAAGCACCTCTTTATGACGTTACTAATTCATTATTGACGAGTTAATATAAATGATGTGTTTAATCCTATAGAGGTAAATGGTTATTAATATTGCTTTTTTGATTTGAATTTCTTTAACTATGTATTGTTGCATTTGGGTTTTAGTATGAAATTAATGAACAATGTACCCGTTGGAGAAAATGAGCATAAAGTTGCTGTTGAGGTGGAGGATGAAGGGCGGCTTAAACAGAAGCGATTGGCAAAATGGCGGCTGCAGCGTGCGGCTCAGGTATTATTGCCTGACGAGCGTGTCGCATTTTGTATGCGTAGGCCGCAGAGCGCGACTGTAGATGTGATGTATTCCCCACAACGATGTTCAGCCCACTTCAATGGGTTGATGACATGCGGATCTGTATGGGTATGTCCGATGTGCGCGTCTCGGATCTCGGAGCGGCGTCGCGATGAGTTAGAGCAGGCAGTGACACGCTGCGTGGCAAATGGTGGCGCAGTCTATCTGGCGACATATACCGTTTCTCATGATCGTTTTGATACTTTGTCAGATCTTCTGGCGTCTTTCCTAGCGGCGCGAAAGAAGTCCCGGCAAGGGCGCGCTGCACAGGCGTTGCGTAAAGAGTTTGGGGTTCTAGGGACGGTGAGCGTTCGAGAAGTGACCTGGTCAAAGGTGAATGGATGGCATCCTCATTGCCATGAGCTGATTTTTTTTGCTGGCGATATTGATGAATTTGAATATGAGCGTGTGGCTCGTCTGCAGTGGCAGAAGAGTGCTGAGCAGTTTGGCTTGCAGATGAATGAGCGAGGCTTTCAATTTGATCGTACCTTTGGTGCGGTAGCCGATTACGTTGCCAAATTTGGACGAGAGCCGCAAGATACTGTCTGGAGCGCTGCAACTGAGATCACAAAATCGCATCTGAAGCAGGGGCGGGGTGATGAACACCTGACTCCCTTTGGTTTATTAGAGCGTATTGCGCAAGGGGAAACTGAATATGAGTCTGTTTTCTTAGAATATGCGCAGTGGTTTAAGGGAAAGCATCAACTTGTATGGTCGGCTGGATTGCGCTCCCAATTGTTGGGAAACGTTGAGGCGTTGTCCGACGAAGAGGTGGCACAAGCGGCAGTGGCAGAAGATGACAATGTTTGCCTGGGGAAGTTGCAGCGCTCGCAGTGGAACCTGATTTTAAAGTATGAGGCACGTGGAATGCTGCTGGAGGTAGCGCGATACGGTGATTGGACACTTATTCTTGACTTCTTATACTGCTTAGAGACCGATGGGTTGCCGTCTCCCTTCTACTAGGTTAGTAAACGCACAAAGTTTCCGGCCTGCCTGCAGTGTATGATGAACTCTATAAATGGGTTGGCGTAGATTACTGCTGTGTGGGCGTATACAACCAGCTGCAGCAGTTGTGAGATGATGGTGTGCACATGAATGCTCATGGAATCCTCCTTGCATAACTGTTAGTTTCAATAGGAAAGGTGCGAAGCAGGACTGGGGAAACAGGAAAAGAAAAAGGGGAGGGAATGTACAAGAAAAAAGTGGCGAAGCGGGGTGTTCGCGACTGAAACGCAAAGGGACCTGTACAGAAGATGCGAAGCGGTATAGTCCGGCTAGGGAAAGGAAGGGAGGGGTTCACAAACAAAGCAGCGAAGCGGCGTTGGTTCGCTGTGGGAACGTTAACTGGCACCCAAGTAGAAGTGTGCGTGAGCCGTCCATTCGCTTTTTTTGAACCCATTCCGCAATGCCCACTCTGGAGTGTGCGTGAGCCGTCCATTCGCTTTTTTAAAGGAAGGCTGTCGATACTGCTGGAGTACGACTACCACCTCGCTGGCCAGGTGCAGCCTTCCTCATCCTTGCGTGAGCTACCGCCGTCTTGAACGGGTACGTGATCTTCGCTGGCCAGGCGCAGCTCGTCGCCTGGGTTTCTTAGATCGTCTCCTTTTACCTGGTCGGCTGGCTTTGTGCTTGGTACTGATGCGAAGAAAGTTCCCGGTTCGTTAGTAAAAGATAAGGTTAGAGGGGATGTTGAAGAGAGGCAGTTTATTCATGCCTCTCTTCTGAGATATTAGCTCTTTTGGCTGATGGTTTGGTAGGTTTGAACGAGAAGTCGGGCTGCGACAGTAATGTCCTCATCGGTGGTGAATTTGCCGATGCTGATGCGGAGCGCGCCTGCGATGAGGTTGGCGGGAAGGCGGATGGCTTGCAGGACGTGCGAAGGGGCTTCCACACCGGAGGTGCAGGCCGATCCTGTAGAGATGGCGAGTTGGTGGCGGATGTGGGCAATGAGGATGCTGTTGTCGAGGTCAGGAATGGAGATGTGGAGGTTGCCCGCTAGACGATGGTTGAGATCTCCATTGATGACGATGTTGGGAATTTCGGCCTGCAGGAGGCTTTGTAGACGGTCTCTTTTGGCTTGAATCGCTGCCTCATCCTGGCCCATTTCGTGGTCGCGTAGTTTGCAGGCTTCGCCGAGTCCGACGATCCCAGGGACGTTGAGGGTGCCGGAGCGCATACCCCTCTGGTGCCCGCCTCCATGGATGAGGGGGACGATATTAGCGTCTGATTGCACGAGGAGGGCGCCTGATCCTTTGGGACCGTACATTTTGTGCGCGGAGAGTGCCATGTACGTAATGCCGGTGGCATCGAAGTCAATAGGGACCTTTCCAGCCGCTTGTGTGGCGTCACAGAAGTAGGCGGCGTTGTATTGGGCCGCGATACTGGCGATTTCCTGGATAGGGGTGATGGTGCCAATTTCGTTGTTGGCAGCCATGATACAGATCAGATCGATACCTTCCTGACAGACCTCTTTCAGATAGTCCAGATTGATGCGCCCTTGTTGGTCGACGCGTAGCCAGGTCAGTGTGGCTTTTTCTTGCTGCTCGAGGGCCTGGCAGGTGTCAAGGACGGCTTTGTGCTCGATCGGGGAGATGGCGATGCGTTGGCGGATACCACGGGCATTGCAGTGTCCCTGGAGGGCCAGGTTGATGCTCTCAGTTGCTCCAGAGGTAAAGACGATGTTGCGCGGGGCTGTGCCGAGCAGAGTCGCAATGTGACGAGCGGCGGTCGCCACCGCCGCTTCTGCTTCATCTCCATATGCGTGGTCGGTGCTGCTGGCGTTGCCGTACGCCTGGGTCATGTAGTAGAGCATGCGCTCTACTACACGTGGATCCATAGGTGTGGTGGCATGGTAATCCATGTAAATGGGTTTTTGCCGGGTATTAGCGTTCATTGTCGTACTTTCTAATTGCTTCCACAACTTGGAGTTGATCATCGTTGGAGAGAAATGGGACCTGCGCATAGGTGATTTCTCCACCAAGTTTGGCTGCCAGGTGTCCTTTGCCCAACAGTTTTTCGGCTCCCTTTTCTCCCAGGGCGATTTCAGAGGTGCCCTGACTTTCAACGCGTAAGATCAAACGGTTACCCAGATTGTCTCGTAGCTGTGGTGGCAATATGTTGGCTTCCGGCCGTTGGGCTGCGAAGATGAGGTGGATGCCGGCGGCGCGGGCCTTGGTGCCCAGACGCTGTACTGACGCGGAGACCGCCTCTTTATACTCACTTACCAACATCCAGTCGGCGAACTCGTCATGCACGAGCCAGAGGACTGGCAGGCGTTCCTCGGGGGCAACTTTTTTGTTGTAGTCGACCAGGTTGTTAACCCTCGCCTTCGCTAAAAGATCATAGCGCTGGTCCATCTGGGTGACAAGCGAGGCCAGAATCTCCTGCGCCCTCCCTTGCTCGGTGATGATGCCTTCTCGTAGATGGGGCAGATCTAGCAGTTGTTGATAGTCCACACCTTTTTTGGGATCAATCAAGTAAATGTGAGCAAGTTTGGATGAATTGGTTTGGCAGATGTCGAGTAGCAGATTCTGCATCAGCACCGATTTGCCACTGCCCGTTGTTCCGGCAATGAGTGTATGGGGCGCGTGCTGCTGGACCTTATCGTTGGACTTGCCTACATTAAGGTAGAGGATCTCGCCATCCATCTCTTTAATGCCCAGGATAAAGCACAGGTTCATCTCTCCTGGCGCAGCAAAGTGTTCTCGTTCCTTCCACACGTCGAGCAAGGAGACGGTTTCTCGCTGCGGACGCGCAATCGAGACGACGATCTCGCCTGGTTGAGCCGTAATATTGAGGAGGGAGAGACCATGTGTAGTGAGCAAGACCGATTTTTTCTTCTCAAGATCCTCAACTTTCAGGTGGTCTGAACCTTTGAGCCGAATAAGCAGCGCGTTTGGCGTCAGGCGCGAACCCAGGATCTTGGCCTGAAGGTTGTAGCCGATAAGCGCGCTCCGCAATGTTTGTTGAATATTCTGGTTCCATTGCTCATTCTTCTCGATCACATCGGTTTTGGTCGCGACCTGGGCCGTTTGTGTGCTCGTGCCCGACAGTTGGTTGTGGATCTGGGTGAGAACCGAACCCGAGGTCGTAACTGGCGTCTGATTGGGTACAGTGTTTCCATTGCTTGTTACGACGTGTCCGCCAGAACCATTGCTGCCTATGACGTCTGGGGTCGTTGGTGCATGACCATTGGATGGTGCCACTGGTGTTTGATGATCATTGGATGGTCCTCCAGGCGTGTGCCCATTGGATGAAGACACTCGCGCTACGGCAGGCTGTGCCGTCCACAAAGCGTCTGGAGCCGGATAGCGCGGCGTGTGTACATCCCATGGACGATCATCCCCCAAGCTAACGCGGACCGGCATGCTCGATTTGTTGCGGTAGAGTGCCAGCAGAAGATCCTGGATGTTCTTGCGTCCAAAGACTTCCTGATAGCAGCCATCGACTCCTGCGAGTTTGACTTGAGGATCATCGCTGATCACTACGTCTGGCATGGGAGAGAAGACGTGTGAATAGCCTTTGACTTCGATCTGCAGTTTGCCCTTGCGCAGATTATCACGCCACTGCTGGATATCAATGGCCTGCAGAGAGTTGACCTGGATACCATCAATTAACAGGTCGCTTAGCCTGGCCAGCCAGATATCACGGTCCAGGCGGCTGGGATTCTGGAAGAGGGCATCTTGAATGCGTTGAACTGTCTCTTTTAGTTGTTTCTGCGAGGTTTTGCGGGCATCGGCCACGTTAGCCTCGAAGTATTTGGCTTCAGAGATAATAATTTTTAAGGTGGGGACACCATTGTACTCACAGAGAGCTAGGGCCATGATGTCTGCGATTTGTTGTTCATCCTGTCCCAACCAACTTGCATAGTCATCCAGGAAGAACCAGCCAACGGGCTCGTTGGATTGCAGTTCGGACGCAATGAGGCTTTTGCTGAGCACCAGCCCGATCAACTCACTGGCATTCGCACCACGGCGCGCGGCACGTAGAACGATGTCTCCCGAGAGCGTTTTGGCTTCATTGATACATCGTTTGGCCAACGCCTCGATATCAATCTCACTGGAGAGGCTTAGCTTCTCCAGGCGTTGTTTGACAAGCACCTGGAGTAGTTGGAATGATGAGGTGGAAGAAATGATCAAGTTGCGATCCTGTGCGCGATTTTGCTGGTATTTGATGACGGTGACATCCTGATGCTGGAGCAGGCGTCTCTCCAGCAGGTCATCATAGTTGACCACCCATTCACCGAGTTGATGAACTTCCTGGAAAATGTGTTGAGTTTTATTATCTTGAAACGAAACCTGGCGTGATGGGATGAAGTGCTTCCCTTTTTCTGACTGTTGCCCAACCACATCATGAATGGCATCTAGATAGGCTGTGCCCACGGCGGGCTGGCTGGGGCAGACCAGATAGACGATCGAGCGCAAATCTCCATATGACGTAGGATGGCGGCGCGACCAGCGGGCCGGGAAGTGCTGTAAGGGCTGCGGAACATCACTGTCGCTGTCCACCGATATCCAGACAATCTGGGCCTGTCGCGAAATGACATCTTGTAAGAAGACGATGTCGGTCATTTTCTCCTGTGAGTTGCCGTTGGTCTCGGCATCGGTCGCCATAATGCCGATGCGCAGACGTGACATAAAATCATTCTCAGATTCACTGGCAATAAACGCATCGGGATCACTTTCGACGACATTGATCATTTTTTCGTAGAGTTCGCTCAGCTTTTGCGTGTCCTGGTGGCGCAGGATGATCTGACAACACACCTCATTCGCGTTTTTATTCTCATAGAGCGATGAGAGTTTATCAACCACTGCCATGGGTAGACCTTTGGAGTCACAATTGTAGAGGACGATCCCCATATTGGATCGTTTATGGGGTTGCAATTCGAGATAGCGGCGAATGACCTCGCGCACCTTTTCAGATGCTTCTTGCGGATTTTCGTTGGTCGTTTGATCAGTGTCATCGCGCAATGGAATCTCCATCAAGCTATAGTCGTTGACGGTATCTGACAGGCTAAGGAGCCTGGGTTGCTCACCCTGGAAGCCAACGGTCACCTCTGGATAGTAAGGATGGCTCATGTCGTTCTTCAGGTGGAAGAAGAAGAGCCGATCATCGCCAAACTCGACATCAGGAGTCCCGATGAGATATTTGACAAAGTGGGCGATCTGGCGCGCCTTCACCGAGATTGAGAGCAAGCGCAGCGGATGCCACGGCGTAATAATGGCGGCCGGTTTCCCTTCCTGAATGCGAACGGTGCCAATTTCTAAAACGGGATGCCAGAGATCGACACGGTTTTTATCGCCATTCGCATACTGCTGCAGCATCTGAAGCAGATGACAATAGGCATCGGCCTGATGGAGAATATCGTCACTGGCAATGCCTTCCGCATCGGCGAAGCTCTGGATGGCTCTGGTATAACTGGCGGCGAATGCGTTCCAGGCTTGTTTGAGTATGTTCTGCCCATCTGGTGCAAGGCGTCTATCTTTCTCTGCCTCCTGAAGTCTGGTTAGGAAGATTTTAGACGCATCCTGTGCCTTGGTTGAAGTGCTGACCAGCGAGCCTCTATCCTGGCTGAAGGCCGCCTCAAGGGTACTGACATCGCTTAAGGATACTTCCTGCAGGTGTCCCTTTTTACTGACCGGTTCGCGATTGACCGATGTCAGCAGGAATGGTTTTTTGCTCAAGCGGTTCAGGTCATCATTGAGTTCCATCCCAATGGTGGCAGGATTGCACTTCCAGATCAGTTGGGTCGTTGCCACTTCTTGCTTGCCATGCAGAACATAGGTTAGGCTGATCTGGAACTTGAGCTGTGTGGCGTCGCGTGAGGCGGACGTATTCGGGGTAAATTTCTCGCCTTTGCTGCTGGTCTTGCTTTTTTGATCCTCAATGAGCTGATCATATTCAAACAGCCAGAAGGTTTGCCACTCGATGAATGGACTGGTCAGTGTATCGAATCCCCGGTAGCGGGTACAGAAATAGAGGCCAACGTCCTGATTGAGTGCATTGAGCCACTTGCTTTTCCCCTTTTCATACTGGGTTTTCACTGTGAAGTGCCGTTTTTCCTGAGCGCCGCCGGCTTGGGCGATCAGCCGTTCTATGCAGTCAAGCAGGCCAACGATAAAATCGGTACACTCGATCGGTTTCCCATAGACGAATTTATCCCACTTCGCTTTGAGCTGACGTTTTTTATCCAGGGTCAGATGGTGCCGATCGTAGAATTCTCTATCCTCATCAATTGGCTCACGGGTCTTCCGTTTCGAGAGCGTCTCCAGGTAATTAAGATCGTCTGGCGTAAGTTCATCTGGATTTTCGTCTTCAAAGAACTCCTTGGTCTCGGTGGCGAGATCTAACTTCTTGACTTTGAGACCGGTAAAGAGTCCACTGATGCCGTCTTTCTCCCACTCGAATTGGGCAAGTTGAGCGCTCTCTTCAGTCCAGTCATCGGGCGCGGTGAGGAAGCGTTGTATAACTGGATGAGCCTCTAATACGATCTCATCCTTTACATTGTTGAACTGTTTCTGGAGATCATCATCCTCAATGCGTTGCTGATTGGGGAGATGCTTGCGCAGGAGGGTTGCTCGCTTGGAGATGGCTTCCTGATAGAGTTTCTGCCACTTAGCGATATTGGTGCGATTTTTCTCGGGGATGGCCTGGAAATATCCCGTATCTCTTGGAATTTCCAGCACAGGGAGAGCATAACCAAGCGCATCAACGAGTGGGAGGTGCTCTTGCTCGATGCAATTGTGAACTTGAACCACATATTCAGCAAACATCTCCAGCGTATACTCGTTCGCCTGCTGTAATCCGGTCAGGGCCTTACCCCATTGTTTTTTCTGCTCTTCAGTCAACGGAAGCATCCGGCTAGCAACCATAATCCAGGTACTAATGCTGGACTTGAGCTCTTTCGCATTGAGAGAGGTGAGCTCATTTAAAGATTGTCCCTGATCATCATCGTTATTCGCCAGGATGAGAATGGGTTTGTCGCAGGGAGCATTGCGCCAGTAAGTGGTACGCTCATTGGTTAAGATTGACTCTGGTAACTGCTCCCCTGCAGAAAAGGCTTGTGGGATCTTAATTTCTACTACATCATGCAGGCGAGAATCGCTTAGGACCTGGCGACAAATTTCCGCCACCTGCGCGTGTGTGAGGCGGTCCAACAGGAAGCGGGCAACGGTTGTGTCCTGCTCGTCACGCGTTTCCAGTGATTGTTTGATGATATCAGCGGCGACCAGACCGATCAACTGATGTGTATTCATTTATTGGCGCTCCTGGGCGAATGGGTTTTCAACGTAAGCACATGCATCTGAAAGCCGTTTCAGCAGGCCGAGACTCGCCAGACGATCTTCCAGCCTCTTGGCATTCATCGTAAAGTCATCTTGTTCAGCTTTTTTTGCATCGAAGTACTGTAGTGCCTGCTTAGGGCCAATAATAAAGCCGTATTTCTCATAGAGCTGATGCAGGAACTCTTGAAATTCCATGCGACCCGAAACAGTGCATAGGACAAGCGTTTTGATCAACATATCCTTTGGCGTGTAGCGGATGTAGCGACTGTTGCGCCTGGAAGAGAGGCCGATCGCACTGCCCCAAACACTATGGACTTTCTCAAGGTGTTTCTGATGTCGACTGAAGACGCGCGTTTTAAATTCTCGAATGGCCTTTTCCGCGTCCTGATTAGCATCAATTTTGTCCGCATCTTTCAGCGCAAAATCTTCATCAAACAGCTCTCGTAAGGCTTCAATATCATTATTCGCGATCGCCTCTTGCCAGTCGGCAGCCGTGATTTTTTGATCGATGTATGCTTCAAGGGCCTGTTGCGTCAGGCGGTTATTTTCCTGATAAGAGGCGGTGGCTAGCTGATGGACACTGTTTTTTTCAGGACTGATGATCTCCAGAACAAAGGTAACGCGGTCCGAGCGCTGGATGGTTTCATAGGCGCGCTCGAGAATATAGAGGATCATATGTAGACCCATAATGGTTACGATGTGTGGAAGGGCATCATATCCCGGCATTGAGCAGCGGAAGATATTGAGCCAATCATCGGCGAGATTTTGGTATCTCTGGCGTGTGCCGCCGGGGAGATAGGCTCCTTCCCTTGGTTTGCTTGGGTTGGGTTCTTTAGATTCATCCGGCTGGAGCGCTCGGACGATTTTATCCCATTTATTGGGTGTGAAGAGCATCTTTTCAAACTCAGACAGTAACTCCGATCCCCGATTGCTACGGCAGAGCATCAGATAGAGAATTTCACCGGTACGGGCAAAGAACCGTCTATCGTTGGTGACCGATCCTTTGGTAGAAACGGCGACATCTTCATAGAAGCAAGAAGGCCCGTAAGGGAAGACAAATTTTGAGCTCCAGCGTTTGTTGCTATCGCCTTCGATGGCTGTTCCACGGAGAAAATCGATCACCTTCACAAAATCGGTAAATTTCTCGAAGCGTTGCTGTAAGTAGTGAAAGTCAGGCTGTTCGCTCAGTCCAGCGCCGCTATCCTTCATATAGCTGAACCAACGCTGCCAGCGCCCCTCCTCGTTTGTTGTTTCCTTCACAACAGCGACCAGGCGAGGATTATTAAAGAGAATATTGCGTAAGTAGAGCCGGTATTGTGGAAGATAGCTCAAGGTATTGGGTTCGGCCTCGACAAACGCCTGCTGGTTTGGATCTTGCTGAATGGCGTAGAGGACCCCTAGGAACTCAAGGAAGCAGAGCCAGGGTGTTTGCTCGTTATAGATGCGATGGCCCCAGATCTCTTCGTCCACCAGCATATCGACATCGATACTTTTATTGTTGGAAGTATTTGGCGATGTAATCATGAAAATTGGACCTCCAGCGAGCTCTCTTTGATATCCCCATCATTATCAAGGTAGATCATGTTCAATGTTAGCTCAGCATCCGGATCGTCATCGTATAATCTGCGACGATAATCGAGCTGGCGTAGCAGGTTGGTTTTGAACGATAGGATGTCTTCGTAGCACTCACGTGAGAAGCTGCTTGGGAGAGCACCCTCAGCAACGCGACACAGAAATTCAAAGCGTGTTAATTGAAGGCGTAGGGGCACCTGGAGGCCATCCTCTTTCCCTAGTGAAACGGTCAAAAGAGGACGCTCATTATGGTCAAGTTCGAGGTTGACATAGACACCGGCTTTTTTGGAGACGGAGACATAGTCTTCTAAGACATGACAAACACGTGCCTGGGAATGGCTGCCTGACGTAGCCAGAATGAGATGCTCTGCCTCATGGGCGAGGAGCCCGGTGAAGATGCGGTTCAGGCCCTGGACTAGGCGCGCGAGCGATTGTTTTGAAGTAATCTTGCCGCTCTGACGTAGCTTTTCAATGATTTCAAGATATTCGCCAGCATATTGGAACACGGTCAGGCTCCACAGTTTGGTTGCTGCCGCCGCTTCTGGTGGGAGCGTGAAGAATAAGCGCTGCCGTTGCGCACGCAGCATCGACAGGAACTTTTCTCCATTGTCCGCTGTGGCGCCTTCAAGATAAGCGTTTTGTTGGCTCTGGAATGAATGATCGGCCCCATAGTAGGTGTCAGAAAGCACGAAGCGCTGATAGTTCTCTTTCTGCATTGGATCGTCCTGCCCAAAGATCAGCATGCTATCGACGCCGCTATTGGTTTCGTTGCCAATGCCAAAGCGATTGAGCGCCACAAAGACCTCAGTGGACTGGCGGCGACGCTTCCCAAGGTTCTCGCCAAAGAGATTGTGATATAGACTTGCTTGGGCTGTATCGCCGTTATCAATAATCTGTACAACATCTTTACAGGTCATGAGATGGTCCTTGGTATTGGGATGACCGAGGATCATATTGGAGACCAGCAGAAGCAGCTGCCTGACTGGAATGTGGACGTTGTTGAGTTCGCATAACTCAAGTAATTGCAGGATGCGTTCGCGCGTCGTGGCATCATTTTGCAGCCGCTCTTTATTTTCCCAGATCGGACACTGCTGGGTAGAGGCGGTCGCCTGCCGGAAAGGGCACTGGTCGCATGTCTGCCAGCCTTCGTGATTGAGCACTGCATCAAGTATGCGGGGGAAGACGCGGCGAATCGGGAGGCGGCTCAGATTGTAGAGCCGGAGCGCAAAGTTTGGATTATCCCTCTGCTCATTGACCAGCAGATCCTCAATAGCTTGACGTACTTTGACGATTTGTGGGGTTGCAGTGACATCACGCCACTTTTCCATTAATTGCCCATCATTGGCAGCGATGAGATAGACATATTCAGTATTCTGGCGATCGATGGATGTCGCGATCTGGGGCAATTCCGTCTGTGCCTCTTCGGCAGAGAACTCGCTCAGGTCTTTAATCACAATCAATGTGCGACCAGAGGGAAGGCGCAAGGTGCGGAGCTTGCTCTTCTGCGTCCAGGCAGCTTCGGTGCCATTAAGGGCCGTCCAAATTTGACGGCAATAGTAGGTTTTGCCATCGCCAGCGGTACCGGTGAGAATGACCGAGACAGGTGTATTGGATTGAAAATTATCAATGAGTTCATCTAGATATTCTGCAGTAAAAGAGACGGGACTCATCTTTTTGCTGCGAGCTGCTTTTTGAATAAACTCGTCATACATATTGTCATTAGTTGGTACGGGGCCATATTGACGGAGAAAGCGTATCCATGCAGAGTCATGAAAAGCCATCATATTCCTCGTCTTCTTATGTATTTAAGGTAGAAATACAAATATACACACAACATAAGCATGGATGTAAAACGTTTACCATTTTACATCCACTTCGATACAATACATTGAATAAGAATGTTTAGAGATGGCAGGTCAGGCAGGGAAGGCTGTCGTCCTCGTCGTCAAGTACGTCTGAGAGCGCCTGAGCCAGGTTCTTATTGGGTTTCAGAAGTTGCTTGCGAGCTAGCGTCTTCTCGTGGTCGGCCAGAATGCGGTCCTTTCTCGCCAGCAACTCTGTTAGCGTCTCGCCCTGCACCCAGGTGAAGCTACGGCCATCGCTGTGCTCTTCTTCATATTTCACGGCCTCCGCGAACAGATCCGGGTGTTCTTCAGCGAGCATAACCCATTCGTATTTTCTCTGATAGAAACAGAAAAAGCAGCCCGAACGTGAACGCCACTTATAATAGTTTGGGAGTCCAATACCACTCTCTTCTAGGAGACGTACAATGTCGGCATGAACCAAACCAGCCTCTTTAAATGGATAGATTGGCTTTATATTCGGTTTGGTAGAAATATAGCCATCACGCTTCTCATCGGCACGAATACCAACATAGCTCACGGCGTCATCCTCGCCGATAAATTGTTCCAGAGGAATAATTTTGAGCTGTTTCGTACACCAGCGCATTTTCGGTGATGGCAGGAAGCCACCATAGACGTCGAGCCAATGGTCGAAGCCGCGTTCCGCGCTGAGATACGTGATTTTAATACCAAGCCGAGCTTTAATGCGATCAAGGTATTCATAGGTTTCAGGGAGCTCTTTATGCGTGTCGCAGAAAAAATATTCCATTTGCGGAACTTTTTTGTGCATGAGGATCGCTAGTGCTGTACTATCCTTTCCTCCTGAGAGGCCAAGGATATGTCGAACTTCTTTTGTCCCCATGAGTTAGGCTTCCTTTCCCGTTTGAGGCGCACGGTAAGAACTGTGCTGTTGTGTGGTAGGTTGATAAATGCGCTCAACGAGTGCGGCAACAAGTTCTTGCTGCAACTGCTCATTGTCTTGAATAAAGTCGGTGTGCAAAATGCTTTCAACAAGCTTTTCAATTTGTTCTTGATGCTCATGATTGAGCCAGACGATATGGTTGCTCTCATAGCCGTCAGGTTGAGTCACGGTAATGCGCCGGGCTTCAAAGCCAGCCGGTTGCTGATAGACTTCTTTTTTGATGGCTTCCAGGTGGATAAAACGACGGGCCAGATCGCTTAAACGAACTTCAAAGCGTGTTACATCATCGTCGGTCCATGACGCCACCGGTTTATCTGCGACAACCATGAGGAGTGCTTCTAACCAGTCTCGCTCGTCAGCTGCATCATTGATGGCTGCAAAGAGGAAGCTGCGCATCTGCCGCTCAATGCAATTATCTTTTAGGTATTGAGCGCGCACACGAAGGTCTTCCCTGATTTTTGAAATATCGCTGTGAACGGTAAAAGTATTGTAAAGCAAATATTTGCATTTTTCAAGTAAGCGATCGTATGCGAGCTGCAACTCTTGCAAAGAACGGATGAGTATTTCTTTCAGCTGCTGAGCCTGGGTATCGTCATGAGCTTCTTGTGCGCTAATCGGCTCTAAGCCGCACGCTTGAGGCAGCGTTGTAAAGAGCAGTTCATCGGGTTCACGCGCATCACGGATGGCATCCCGGATCGCCATGGCCTCTGAACTGAGTTGTTTGGTCTTCACGGTATAAGCGGGCAAGCTATTGCCGAAATGAATCAGTGGTTTGACGATACTCAGTACGGTAGTATTGCGCGTAGCCGATACTGTCGAAGAAGACTGTGGGCGGCGCAAGAGCAGGGCCAGTTCTTTGAAGACTTGCGTGCGTAGACCGGCGATCTCGAAATGCTTGACCGCGAAACGGCCCGGCTGTTTTACCAGCAACTCAAAATGCTCGGCACCCAACAATGGAATGAAGGTACCATCTTGATAGACACTGACATCATCTTTATGGTAAAGCAGCACCGCGGCAAGCAAGAGCGGAATGGCCCCCTTTTTCATTCCATAAGGTGGAGCTTCTAGTATAGCGTAGAGCTGATCGAGAGTTTCTGGCTTCGTACGTGCATCCAAACAAAACTGTTCAATCGCCTTCCATACTCCCAGAATAGTCGGTTCCTTGGGCTCCGCAAAGCTCCACTGGCCATCGCTATAACGATGGATGCCGGAATGATTCAGCAAGGACAGATAGATACTGGTTTCGGGTCCATTGCCTTCCAATCCTAGACGCTCAAGATGGGCGTTGCGCAACATCGCTTCGAGTAGTTCGCGCCGCGCTTTAGCTCCCTGGGATGTAATTTCGCGGCGATTGATCAACTCATTCCAGAGTGCAGGCGTCTTTGGATAGACCTGGTCACAAAGATTTGAGAGATGTTGCTGAAAGTCTTTAAGCGTACGCAGGTGGAACAGGTCCCCATTCGATATGCACGGGACCTCTTCTTTACCTGAAAGGAATGATTGCTCCAGCAAGTCGATGAGTAACCGACGTGTTTGTGTCAGGCGCTGGCGAACCTCGCGACGAGCCACTCCATCGCTCTGCAACTGCGGAGATGTAGCATCAATGGTGACTAACGCTGCCACCTCCCGGCTGACAGAGGCGAGCTTCTCAATATTTTTGCCAGCCAGCAATACAAACGGCTTGCCATTGGTAGTTGACGGTGGGCATTGGGTGGGAAGCTGCTCGCCTAACCAATAGGCGATGACGCCATCACTATCGGGACTGGTGGGCTTGATCTGGGCGAGTTCGTTGTAATCACTGATGTAGCGACGCTCGAAATAGCGCAATGTACCAGTGGTATAGCTGTGGCGTTGGGCAATGATGGGTGACAATGAGTAGGCCTGAGTTAATAAGCTGGCCAGCGATGTCTGCTCCTTCTCGATTGCTGCGGCAGTAGCCTGCTCTATATCAAAATCTGAACCTTCCCAGATACGCAACTCATCGAGTTGCTTGCGGTGCGTCACCAGACCACGCTGAACAAGAATCTCAATCGCCTGGGTCCAGCGCTGCGCTTCCTGGAGATCATTGGGGTCTTCCGATAATGCCAATAGAACAAGCTGCGGAGTCGCGCGCAGCATCCCAACGGTATCCACTAGATTGAGAATACCAATCGTTTTTAGCGCCTGGACCAGGTCGGACTCTAAATGTTGGGCATCCGAGATTCGACCCTGGATTTCCACCCAACGCTGGGTTGATGCTTTGGCTGAATGCGAGACGCTGGCAGCTTCCATAAAGTAGTCATAGATGCGATAGAGCTTTAAGGTTGTCGGCCGCTCCCCTTGCAAGGGCGTTGTCTGCAGGAATGATGTGAAGGAATAGGGCTCCTGACTGGTCAGGAATGTAAAAAGCGAGCGATCATTCTGGGCGTAACGACTGCAGAGAATTGGCAAAGTTAATGCGGCCAAAGGATGTAAAGGATAGATGTTGCCAAATTCCTCAATGGTCAGGCGTTCCTGATGGATATCATGCGAATGGAGGGTCTTCTGCCAGCTGGTCGCCCAGCTATCAAGAAACGGCAAGAGATCAGTGTCATGTGAATGGGCAATGGCTTGGCTGAGCAGATGCAGCATATGATCATTGGTGGCGGTGAAGGGAATATCTTCAAACCGGCCCTGGATCTTGCTCCACTCATTGCGCTGCGTTTTGGTGAGGTTTTGAGCATATTCCGCGAAGGACTGATGAAGGAGTCCCAACACAGCGATCTTGGGTGCATATTCGGTAGCTGGTAGCTCGGCTAGTTGCTGCAGCAGATAAAGATCATCGCTCTCTTGGTGCCAGGCCGCGTATTCCAACCCCTTACCCAACTCATCAATGATGAGGAGAATCCCCATCTGCGTTTCTTTCGCCGCCTGCTGGATGCATTGGATGATTTCCTGATTAGAAACCCTTTGATCTTCTTCCATGATCTCTTCTAGATCTTGCAGAAGGTGGGCAATGGGTTGCTGCTCGAAATCATGGGGCCAGACCAGTTCGCAGCCGCGGCGTAGAGCACGCAGAATGGTGTAGCTCAAAGGCTCCCGCTGGGCCGTCGCCACCGCGCGCAGCAATCCTTTTTCGGGTAGCTGATCAATGATCGTCTCGATGAATGAATGGTGTGGACCGAGATAGTGTTCTAAAATCGATTGCGCGTTGTGTTGAAGCGGATCACTTTTGGACGCGACCAGGGCGGCGAGAAAGTGGGCGAACGCCGATTTGCCAGTGCCATAAACACCCGTAATGGTCCAGGCCCGAACCGCATTGTCGGTGACCAATGCACTCATAATGTGTTCGCTGGTATCCAGAGCCCATGACGTTGGGATGTAGCCAAGGACACTCTCGGTCAGTGAGAGATCACGCTCCAGATTGATTGATCGATTATATCGTCGCTTTAAAGAAATAATGTCAGAGAGTTTTTGTTCCATGATTCTACTTCTTGCTAATCGTGTTGATAATATTGATTTAAGAGCGCTTCAGCCAGAGTGGCAGGGTGCTGCGTAAAAGCAAGTTGAATAATGCCAGCCGTATTTGACAGCGAGAAGCGTTGATCCGATTGCGCTACCTGCTCAATGGCGTCGATCAGAGTGCTTTCTGTAAGCTTGAAAACCGTACCTGGACTCCCTTCCTCATACATGAGGCGAGGAATCGAGATCGTGCGTTCACCTTTGCCAACTTGCTCGGCAAACTCCAGGCAAGCAGCCACGATAATCTCAGGGGGGAGCGTGTTTTTGTAGCCTACGTGGAACGAATAATGCTTGCCATCGCTCTCGGGCTGGATCAGCCCAAGCGCGGTAAATGGACTATCGAGCGTCTCCTCAAGCGAATTGGAACGTGACTTGACACCAGCATACATATGCAACAAGCAAGAAATATCTTTTTGTAGCGATGATACCGCTACATTATTTTTGGGAAACTGCTGATGGACGTATTCATCTAACGCATTGGTGAGGCTCTCAGAAGAGAACTCTGCCCGTTTAAAGCACGTAAAGGTAAAATACCAGGTCGTCGCCATGCAGGATGGCTTGAGCAGATACCAGTGAAGCAACCAGAGAGATGCGGGATCTTCGAGATAAGGATCCCAACCATCATCAGCCAATAGGTGCGCTCCAAAGGGAGTGGGTGCAATCTCTTTATTGCGCGTATTCTTCTCCTGAATCTCTGCCAATACTTTGAATGCCGCACACCAATAGCGAATGGAGCGTACCATATTTTTACCAACCCCGAGGATGGTTGTGGCATCGTCTTTCAGAAAGATATTGCTATTCTGTTGAGAGCGGTCAAAACCTTTCTTTATCCATCCAGAGCGTGGGTGAAAGGTTTCGTGACGGGCAAATACTGCCTGCGGATGTTGCGTCGCCGCGGATGAAAGATCTGCCTTTTGCGAGGTATCTTCAAGTAGAGTATTTTGAATATGTATGGGATTTTTTGTCAACTGCGCATCAGCAGACATCTGTGTCTCCTTTTTATCATAAGGGAGCATTCAAGTAGAAAGAATAAGAAAAAGTACCCGCAAAATACGGTACTCATTCATGGAAGATGATTAACAATGAAACAACATTCATTGTTAATCGCTTATTGTATAGTATTTATAGTTGCCATAAATTCAATAAGAATGCAAGTGATCGTCTTTTCTTGGCAGATGCTATTTTAACAGATTAGCTATATAAATATCAAGGAGCAGTTTTCTTGATTTCTGCTCCTCCTTCATTAAGAAAAATGATGGTTTGAGTTCCCTTTTTTTATTGATACGTATTTTTTGTAGCGAATACTCTTGAAAAAGCTGACTGACGATCAGCGAAAAAATCAGCTTGTATATATTCCTTCTTTCCGATAAGGACTGGGTTACACACTCTTAGTGTTTACACCCCTGCTAAATAGCTGCTACATCAATGAACGAGGGTTTATATTCTGGATCCATGATGGTTAGCTGGTCACGTACTAGCTGTCGTAACGAAGCAGCTGGACGTAAACAATAATTTACCAGATCATCTTGACTTACCTTTAAATCGGGGAAGAGTAGTTTTAAATAACCGGTGGCTAAACGAATAATAGCATTCCTATCTCGAACATCATGCGTCCCAATAATTTTTCCATGTGCTTTGATGTAGTCTTCATATCCCGCGGTATGCCGTAAAGTATGAATTATGTCTCCAAAAAAATCAGCTTTAAAGCCTATCTGTTTTGATATAGAGCCTTCTTCAATCCTTGGCAGTTGCCAGCCAGGCACTATTCCATGTATGCGATCGATAAAAGCCGTCTCTCGTAAAAAATCCGGCAGATTTAAGAAAAGATTTTCAAAACGCGGATTGCCATCGGTTGCCAGCGGTATATTAGCGAGCATGACGATACCTGCTGTTGCCGCGTTTTTTTGTTTGCCTCCGCGTGAAAAGCTCCCTGATTCCAGGTAATCTTTAAGCACTCCAATGACTTCGTTTGGATTATCAAAAGAAAGAGATTGTGCTTCATCAAAAACGACAACATCAAATCTTGTCAGCAGCCCTGATTGATTGGTGGCATTGTTATGAAATAAAACCGCGGCGGTAACTTTTCCCCCGAGATTAAGCGTACGTAGCGCGATAAATTGAGGTACACAAACGATTTTCCCGTACCCTTTGGTGCTAATTCTATTAAATTGACTCGTTCTTGCACAATTGGGATGAGGCGTGTAAGCAGGAGCATCATCTGCTCTGGTGTGTAGAATGTGGGATTGTATCCCATGCTGCTTATAAGCAGATCTCTCCATTCTTCTAGTGTGAAATGTTTGCGTTGCTCGCAAAAGAGGTCGAGATCAATGGAGGCTGCTTGCATTGGACGAAAGTCAACCATACGTATTTGACCAAATGGATTCTCCTTCCCATTAGGGGATTGATATTCTAGGCGACCAACACCCCAGACACCCCCATTGAGTAGAAGAGGATAATTTTCAACAATATATGATTCGATGGTTGCTCTATTTTCATCCAGACAGGGGATCTTGAGAATATATTCATCTGTGCGAAGATTTACCTCCACACTATACGTATCCAGAATGAGAAGCGTTCCGCCATTTTTTAGTTTAGATTTTAATTGTTCTTTCTGATCCTTCGATGGCAAGTGCTTATTAACAAAATCTCTCATCTTTTGCCGTGCTGCTGCATCGACTTGCCCATCCGTTAAATAACGTGAGACGATCCACTCACTGACATACATAGGGACGCTTTCGGTTCCGATGCTCGCCTTACGAACAAGGTCTTTGTTTACGCACACATCACTATAATATTTGAGTGCTTTTTCTTCGAACTGTAGTGCCATTATTATTCCTCAAACATATCGTCTAACGTGTTAGCATACAAGAGCCGCACGTGTATGTTTACTGATCCTTCTGCGCTTAAATGTTGACCTCTCGCTTCATATGAGAGAAGCCATTTAATGTATTTGGTTGATTGATTATTTGTAACCTGTACACGGATAGGGGTCGATATTGTGGAGTGGGAGCCTATACGCGTTAATTTTATGGGCACTGGTACGTTTTCTATGAAAAGCTGTACGATTTTGAGCGGAAAGTTGTTCGGATTTGTGATTGTTGCTTCCATCTCGTTAGTTGTGCCTGGCCGTAGGTTCCCTTCTATTTGTAGTGCTGGTGCAATCAGTTCTTCTAATGAAGGCCGTAACTCAAGACTTGCTACCACTACTTCTTCGGGCGTTGCTCCTCCATGTGTCCATCCTGTAGGGCGCCTCTCCACAGCACTATAACCCTTTGGGATTAAAAATTGTTCTGGTAAGTTGAATATGTCTTTTTGTAAAAAAAACCAATTGGCTGAAATGCGACGTAAATCACCGTCACTGGGGACATTCTCTGTTGCACAAACACGTGTGCGCTGGAACGGTTTTAGCTTGTTCTCGGCTGAGATTTCTTCTGCGCCATTTTCTTCATCTAGCAAGTAAGCAAAATGGGGAATTCTCAGCACGCTAGCCTGCTCTGGCAACAGGGTGCTACCATGATCACTGCTAACAAATGCCCGTGGGTTTAACCCCTGTTCTATACAGTGTTCGAACCCTTCCTTAATGAGTCGAGCAATGAGTCGGAGATGTCCATTGATGCTTTCATCATCTGTGAAGCCTTGTAGCGTATGGCTGTGATGGTCAAGCGCATTGTAAAGCAAGGTATAGAGTCCCGGGGTCAAATCCGTTGCATATGCCAACTCTAGCTCATTTACCTGTGTGAATACCTGTATATTAGTGATCTCTTTGGTGAGACGATTTTTAATACTCTGTACTGTTGGTTGGTTCATCTTTGATGCATCAAGATAGCCATTTACCAAGGCGTTTTTAGAGATTGACGTGATTGTTGGAAGAGCTGAAATTGCTGGTTGGATGTGAACGCTGTTTATTCCTCGTTCTGTACAAAAATCAAGTAATTTTTTACCTTGCCACCATGTTAACCCATCAATGATAAACCAGAAGACAATATCAACATTATGAGACTTAAAGGACTCTTTAATGTTGTCCAACTGATGTGGCGAAAATGGAGCTTGAGGATCTTGTGACAGTAGGGGATATTCCCTTATTAACCACTCTTCAAATTGATGGGCCAATTGCATCTGTTTATCACGGCGATGCTTTGTCCGGAGTACCCACGCAAAATAAGGCATGTATTCATCTGTGACCCAGTCTAGCCATTGTTCGGCTGGCCATCTCTCGACCGGATCATCAGGAACCGGTGGTGTGACAATTTTTTCTAGCTTTTCTATGACGTCTTCTGTGCGCGGGAGATGCGAGAAGCGTATTTTGATAGCCTCAATGAGTGCATTCGTGAGTTGTTCCGTATGTTTTCTGGCCGATCTGTCAATAGACTCCAGTTCAGCATCAACCAGACCGGACATTGAACCCAAGATCTGCATTAAATCCGGCTTTATATCTGCTCTCATTTGATTAGACCAAAAACTTTTGATTTGTGCATTGTATTTCTTTAAGCACTCTATGCAGATACTTATATGCTGGCTGCAATCTTCTATTGAGGCTATACTCCTATTTTGATCACCTAGAGGGTTGGATGGATAGTTGCGTAAAGCCCAGCCGAGGAAAACCATTTCTGCCGCATCCTTCAGCGTATCATCAAGAAAAATGTGGTAACGGTTGTCTTGCTCAGCCCATTGTGCTATACGTTTTCTGGCTAGCGGAAGGAGCATGGCTGGGATTGCTTTTCCTTTTAAAATGCTTGCTGCCACATTGGCCAGATGCTCTTTATCTGACGGTGAACCTTCCCATATGGGATTTACTTTCCTTCCTAATATCCATCCTATGGGATCTGTGACAGTTCCAGTGCGTACTGGCTTTAGTGTATTTAGCAAGTCTGTTTGTGCTGTTTCGGTTAATTCCTCTGGAGGAGAAAAACCAAATTTTTGTTCAAAGTATGAATCCAGCCGTATTTCCCGCCAGACAATTAACTGCGGGTTATAGGCGCGGAGATCTTCCAGCCAATGTATTAAGATTGGAAGTTGTATATATATATCGTAATCATTATGTGTTTCGTCGAGTGCACGGCGTAGCTGCTGTCGGAGTGGCACATAATCTTGTATTCTACTTGCAATGAAAGTATATCCAGTCCGTTTTATCTGTTTGAGTTGATGGAAGTCGGAGTAAATGGTGATCATCGGGGGTCATACTCCTCAACTAGCTTCTCCCATAACAAGCGTTGGTTTGCTGGAGTAAGGTTTTCAACGATAGCTCGTATCGCCTGAAAAGCATCTTCTATGGAACTACCATTATGTCTTTGCTGTATATTGCTTAGACCTTTTTCTATATTATTATTTGCGTTTTTGGCGCCCAATAATTATTGAAAGCTGAGTTGGCTGGTGGTGGGTTGACCTGATTTTGCTTGATGGCTGAATCATTTGCTATTGGTTTAGGTGGCAAAGATGTGCGAGGTGGTAAATTATTAATAGCTGATGAATTTCCTCTAGCTATATCAGGCTGAGGAGACGGAGTAGGTTTGGGTAGATTTGTTACCTGCCCCTCATTGGTTGCAGGAACCCTACCTGTTGATTGTATTCTTTGGGTAGCTGCTTTATGCTCAATGGTTTGTATTGCTTGTTTAAGGCGATTTAAATAGAGCGTTCTTGTACTAAGTGCTTGCCATTGGCTAACAGGATTTAATCCCCAGTTGGCTGGCAGAGCATTAAGAAAGACTTGCTCAAAATTATGAGGGTCATCAAGTAGCTGAAGTAGCATGCGAGCGTCTGATCTGTATTCCATATCTGTTGTGTGCACTGTGCCTACTTTTTCTTTTCGCCATTGTCGGGCAGCTTTAAAAACCTCCTGCTCAATTTCTGTTGGTTCTGGTAAGCCCAAAGATTGGCTGAGGGACATCGTGATTGATTGCCGTAGTCTCTTTGACGCCTGGATAAGTAGGGGATAAGCACTTCCAAATAATGATAATGCTTGATGAATGGTAGCACTGGTCCACTCTGTATAATTGGCAGATAATCCTAGTTTGGGAGGCAATGTTTCAAGCAGAGATGCTGCTCTTGATTTCTCATCTGGTTGCTGTGCTAGCTCTATTAGAGATAGAGCTATTTTGATAGTTTTTTCTGGTATGTCTGAGTATATACTACTTAGCTCACTTATCGAAGGAACTTGAGTGAGAATTGGAATGGCTTTTATTCCTCTATGTAGGCATGTCGCAACCTGATTGCGTAATGACTCTGTTTCTATATCTCTATAATTGGCGAATGCTACGCTTGAAGTTAAAATGTCTTTTAACCCCATAAGAAACTCTTTTTGCTGCGGAGGTAAGGGTTTATAGTTGATCAGGTAGTCTTTGGGATTATCTACCATTTTGATAATGGTTTCTCCCGTAACATCTATACGTTGGCCATAAGAATTTCGCATTCCATAATTATTGGTTGTTGTGTAGATTTCTATATAGTCCCGATTCAATCGTAAAAAGGCTGCGAGAAAAAGCTGTATGACTGGTTTGTACAAACCATAAGGAGGACTTTGTAAATGCTCTACAATCTCCGCCCAGTTTACTCCCTGCTTTTGTAGTTGGCTATCTAAATATTGCCAGACTATTTTACTGTGATCATTGACTGGCGCACACACATTATAGACATTGTAACCGCCTTTCTGGTCAATATATTCTATTAAGTCCAATTCTTGTGCGCCGTTAATCAAAATAGCATCTGTGATAGATTTTTTGCTGGTATTTGCTGGCCGATTAAATGGGGCACTTATTAATGCATCTAATGCTTCTTTCAATTTGGTGGTGTTGCGGGGAGCCTTTGAGAGATGTTGCCTCGTACTGTGTGTTGGTGTGTAAGGAAACACCTTTTCCATCACTCTTGTCGCTAGATCTTCAAGCTGTAGCCGTGTTTGTACTGTAGTTGCTCTCCCCTGTTGATACCATTCAATTTCTGCATACTGTTCAAATCGTTGAGACTCTTTGTTGAAAGCGGAATAATAGTCAGAGCCCACCAGGCCATTTTCATTCAATAGCTCCTGGTAGCTTGGTTTATCATACTCAGGATCATGGGAAAGTTTCTCTACGGCTATTTTTCGCTTAAGGCGCTCAATAATATCAGTAGGTGAGCGTAGTATCGCGATGACTAATTGATCATAAGTTTTTGTTAATCGAATGGCTTCTATGCAGGCTTGTCGACGCTCTGCCTCTGTAGAAGCGATAACATACCATAGTAGACCATCTGTCTGTGGTAGATCTTTGAGTAAGCTTGCGGGGTTTGTTAAATCAGCCGAACTGACGAATTTGGCTATGAGTTTGCGATCTGTGCCATGCCGCTTATTATAGGTTGTGGCATCTATATCTATTAATAGATGCTGGCTATTTAATTCATTGAGCGTCAGGAACGGCATGGTTTTTGCATACTGTTCAACTCTTCCTCGTAATTCACTGGGATTGGCTTGCCCCTGTTTCACTAATTGATAATATCCTGCTTGATTTGGGTAAGCGATGCCCGCCTGCTCTAGTTGTTGAAGCGCAGTATTGAGTTCAGTCATTTGCGTTCGAGAAAGGTTTAGAGCATGGCGCAGCAGTTCCCGATTAGTGCGTAAATTCGATGAAACACTAGAGGGATCACCAGTAATCATGTCGAGTAAGATAAGGGCTTTTAACAAGCGCCCTTCTAGTCCTATACGTATTTGTTCGGGTGTAAGTTTTGAGCTGAACTGTTGATAGAGATAGTAAAGTTCGGTGTTTTTCTCTCTCAAGCTACCTTCAAAGTACGTAAATAGCTGATCTAAAGAAAGTAAGTTGAGCCGCCCATCATTAGATCTTAAATGTGCCGTGTCTATAAAAGATTTAAGCCCACGGTTTTCATCCCATAAAAAGCTAAACATTGTACGCTCGTTTTGAGCCAACCTATTATTGAGGAGAGGTAAACAGTAGGCTGTCAAGGGGTGAAGTGGGAAGCATCCCTGTACAATTGTCTCCTTCATCCATTCTCGATCGCGTTTTTCCGAATGCTGCCCCCATAGGCCCATTGTTAAGGAAAGAAGCTCATCTTGCTGTTGAATATCTTTTTCAAAAAGCGATGCGGGAGGAACTTTTTTTACGATAGCTGCGCTAATAAGTTCCTCCATATACTGGGATCGTAAAGATACCTGACCCTGGATAAAACGTCCACCAGTTCTTTCTAGTGCAGTTTGTGATGAAACCGTATTTGCCTGGTTACCAGCACTAGAAAAGCCATGGAGGCTTACAACATAGAAGTGGATCTGGTTTTTGCCAGAGCGAGCGGCTGTTTCAGCAAGGTTGTCTATCGCTTTGATATCTGGTGCAGCTACCGATGATTCGGCTAAATTTTGTAATAAATGCGTGAACTCATCGGCGATTATAAATATTCCACTATATTTTCCGCTTTCCACAAGCCTTTTAGAAACTGCATCAAAGGCATCATCAGGCCTTTCAATCACAGCAGTTGGGTGAAACGGCATCCCTATGATTTTATTTGTGACCAATCTAAATGTTTCTAGAGCAGTGTCAGCCTGAGGGCTCATAAGATCGCGTTTGAGTTGACCCAATGTCATGCCGTAATTTTCTTGTAACCATCTATCAACGCGATCAACATTTTCTGGAAGGTCTCTTTCCCATTGTGCTATAAGGTCTGTTGCTGCACGATAATATGTAGGGCTCATGATCTCTGATTGTCCACTTTGATCGAGAGCCTTTTGTAGCCCGTCTAAAACAAAACTGCTGAAAGTGGTTGCGGTATCGGCTTGTAGGAGAACAAGGAGAAATGGAGGTTTGTGCAATCGCGCATCATAAATAGCTTTAGCTTTACTACTATTAAGGTTATGCAATCGTTCGAAGAAAGGGGTTAATAGTGGATCATCTGATGAACGCGTTATATAGTTGGATATCATCAACATGAGATCTGATTTGCCAGTGCCATAAGTGCCCATAAATAGTTTTGCACGGTTCTCAGAATTCAACTGTAAACTATTCCGTATCTCCATGAAAATATCAAGAGTATCATGTGTAGGAATATAGCTTTCGACAAAGTGCCGGTTATACTCTTCGTTAAAGAAGTCTTTGGGGAGTTGCACGGATGGTTTAAATCCACCTTGAATTTGCACGACATTGCGCATCAGTTGTACCATGAGATCACTCCTTGCTGTATCTCATAAATATGATTTGGATCCATCTCTGAAAATATTCTGTTCAGCTGCTCAGCCGTGCGGATCCGAGTTGCAATCACTATGCCAGCTGTTAAGTCTGGAGCACGCCCTACAAGTTTAAAAAATTCTTCCTGTATATCCCATGTCCACAAACTCAATAGCGGTTCAATCTCATCAAGGACTATGAAGTCTTCGGTTGATTGATTGCACCAACGATATAAATCATCTAAGAAGTTTTGAGGACGATATATTTCTTCCTGCCCAACTAAGCTGTCTAAGAATCCGCGGCCAAGAGTGTAATTAATGTATTTCCATCCATTGTTTTTGCATAGAGACCTACAGAGAAAAGATTTTCCACATCGTGGTTCTCCAACTATCCAGAGAACACGATATCGTGCTTGTACGTTGCATACATTACGAATGCGAACAGTTAGTTCCTTTTCAATATCTGTCATGCTCATCGTTGTTCATAATACCGTTCAAGCAGGCTACTCGCCTGAAGCTGCCGGAGACGATTTACTGGTTCATGTTGTGTATCAGAGAAACTCAGATATCCTAGTCCAGTCAGGTCTGTAATAAAACGCCTCACCTGGCTGACATCAGCCAGGCAAATCCGGCCGATGCTCTCTTCTTCATTACAAAGCTGAGAGAAGCGGAGAGTATTTGTATAATCATAGCGATGTTGCCACCAGTCGAATAACATATATCCAACAATAAGAGGGGATGGATAATTGGGTCGACTGACTAAATAGGTATTGTTCTGTTTCTCTAAAATATGCAGTTTTGCTAAGGCATCTGGTCGCACATATGTGTACAGGGCCGATGCTGGATCTTTCGTGAGAGCAGAGCGGTTTTTCGCGTCTGTTTCCATCATATTTTCGAAATAAGCTTGAAATTTATCGCCTGTAAAGTTAGTCTGAAAAGGCAAATAATGATTAATTAAAACATACCAGGCATCGGATGCTTCGTCCCGTTTCACTGATAAATAATAATGCAAAATCCATTGAGTTCCCAAATTGGCAAGTGTAGGATCATAGCGAGCTACAAGTTGTCCAAATTGAGTCAGTTGGTAACTTTTCTTTGCCAGTGTATCGCCATTACCCACGATGTTTGCCAATCCTGTATGACGAAGCCAGCCTGAAAATCCAGCTGCGACTGGCTTATTTACGCTCATACCGCGAGCTAAGTCTTCTTGACTTGCCGTCGGGTTGTCCTGGATATAAATGAGAGCATCACTCAATCGGCGTAAGTCCAGGTTGAAATTCTGAAAAAACCCCATAGTTTTTCCCATGGTCAACTCCTATACAATTCCATATAGATGGTTGTTATAGAAATGCACGTAGTATGGTAAAACAGAAACGCACTAAGTGCAAATTAATCTAGTCATTTTTGATGCACATGTAAAGAGGGAATACTCTTTCCCCTGTTGCCACTTTCTAGTAAATTTGAGTATTGATGAGTAATTAGGTGTATTTAAAGTTATTTTACCACTGAAATTACTTGCTAGGCAATACCTTACTATCAATGTTTAATTATTTATCATCTTCCTATTTCAGTGTTTTTATAGGTGTATCAATGCTTGTGGAGAGGGTGTATTCTGGATAGAAATAATTTGTAGGTATGCTGAGTACACATCAATAGACTAGTTACTCAATATGCTAGTACATTAACTCTTTGGCTCTACAGTGGTAATTGGATATAGTATTTTTAGATGTACCTAGTTTGAGTGTCTTTTTTACCGGCGGCATTTATTTCATAACGTGCAAGTAGGACAATGCTGAACCGTACGCTCCAGATAGTGCTCTAGTTCCCAAGAGAAAATGAGCTCGAATTATCGTTTTCTCTTAAATATTTACCTTATGCAGCGGGTACCCTTTAAAACACTTGCGTAAGGGCATTGATTAGAGAGAAGGTTTATCCTCTCTAGGAAAAAATTTAGCTAAAAACTTGGTTGCCACAAAAAACTTGTACCCACGTCGTTTATAAATTGCATGAGTTTAACAGGAAAAAACATGCTATAAACTCATCAATATTTATATTATTCAGTTTAAATTTTATTGGAGTTATCTTTTATGCCCGAGACTCAGCAAAAAGTCATTATTTATAAAGATGGCATGAGCAACGCCCAACACCGTTTCGAAAAGGATTTAAAGAAGTGGCAGAGGGAGGGATGGCGTGTCGTCAATATTGTTCCTACCAAACAGGCCTTCAATCGT
The DNA here is from genome assembly GCF_036245075.1 of Dictyobacter halimunensis. Classification (NCBI taxonomy): domain Bacteria; kingdom Bacillati; phylum Chloroflexota; class Ktedonobacteria; order Ktedonobacterales; family Dictyobacteraceae; genus Dictyobacter; species Dictyobacter halimunensis. The sequence goes on along the minus strand of NZ_BSRI01000001.1, from coordinate 1,437,521 downwards.
GTTTCTCAATTAACGGTTATCTACGAAAAGAGTATGGCGGGTCAGCAAACAAAGTCAGTGCCAGAAAAAAACCGTTCTCGCTGATAATGCGTGGACCATACCTGCTACGGACGTTACTACCAGTAGCACTACTACCAATGATGTAGTTCCGCCTCCACTACCTGAGGAAGCAGGAGTTGAAGAAAAGCCGCAGCGAAAATCCGCAAAGAAGTACGAATTCACATTGCCTGCATCACCCCTTTATCATTTAGAGCCGGCTAGCACGGAACAAAATCTGCCTCAAGCATCAACGCCTGAACCTGACCATGTAGACGACTCACCATCATTGAAGAATTCTTATGTAGCCTACAAATACGATACCCATACCACCTCCTCCACTAGTGCTATATAGAGCAGAATTACCAGAGTCGCCGTATCCTCTGTTGCCAACGCCATCTCATCCAACAGAAAGACCCAGTTTTTGCCAATAACGATAAAGTCAATTTCAAATGAACGACCATCATTGGTCGGAAGAATCTTATTACAAATAACGATCCAATCGGCAGGAAGGTATTGCTGTAATATTGCCGCAGCCTGGCGTTCTCCCTCGGTAGCAAAAGAAGATGGCCCCGCACTTATTAATTCGGCCACTATACATGCTCCTTGTGTATTTTCAGTTTCCAATGTGAGTGATAGTGTGTCATTTTAGTGATACGTTCTCTTAAGAGAGGAAAAATATCATTTTTGAATTTAAAGTGGGAATACATACATGTAGTGCAAAGAATATAGCATGTTTATAAAACGTATACAAGTATCAGCAGCTATAGAATCTGGTAAGCTAAAAGTACCGATCATGTAATAAAATAAGCTCAATATAACTCCTTTAGGATGCCAATGGCAGAAGGAGTAGAGATAGATGCTGTTGTCTAGGCGGGTAGATTTTTGGCTACAGCTGTAAGGTACTTATAAATGTAAATTCAAAAGAACACATCCTTGGAAATTTTAATGCTTCATGGGATTATCTATGGCGCCTTATTGAAAATGTCAAGATTTAATGGTTAAATAGTCTGTATAATTAAAAACACGCAATTAATCTGAGGGTGCCGGATTTATTTGTAATTTTTATTGTGCGTTGAAGTTCAGCTTTAAGATAGCTAAAAGCACCTGGAACTTCATAGCCGTTTTTATAACTACCCCCATAAGTTAGAAGATAAGGCTGGCATAGATATGGAGTCCGACAGTGTAGCTTTTTGTCACAAAATATAGAGGCTATTAAAGCATCAAAAGCTGAGTTTAGCTGAAATAATATTTATGGAGAGGCATTTTCAGGCGTCAGCATAAAGATTTCCATGCGGTGATAATAATTATGGAAAATACGCATTCTTCGTTTTTATCAGATTTATTTCCCTGGCTTCCTCCTATAGTAGTGAAATTTGTAGCCATAGATGGTGGTATCATAATCCAAATATATAGAGGCTATCGATTGTTACACGACTGGGATTCTCCAGATCTTCGTCGCGCATTGCCTGGTCCGCTTAACTGGTGGATTGATAATCACCGTATGTCTATGGGCCCTCAACCGTATCCTGTGATCAGACTATTAATCCAAAATCTCATGCCTTTTGCATCGGAAAATTTTATTGTTGATACATCTTTTTTTGCTAGATTGGAAGAAATAAGTCAACCTCGCGACTTTGTATTAGTGTGGACACTTAATACCTCATTATTTCGTATTGAAGGGCACTACGAAGGCGCAGATCGCTATTTGGGAATGGGATGGTTTCAACGAGGGGAAAAGATCTGGTCATTGAGCACCGAACCGTCAAATGAGGTTGATGCACAGCTTAGAAACCTCATGGTGCCTGTGCAGCAAGCCGATTTTCTTTTTCATACCACCAACCCTTCATTGCAGCAATATCTCCCTGTGCGCGTCGACTTTCAGTACGTTACTGACTTCTCGGCGCAGGTCATTGTTGCCGAAGCACGCAGTAATAGATTAGCGCTTGCTTTACAATGTAACTACCTCCAATTGCTGCCGATCAGACCGATACCCCAGGTGCAATCGGATATGTTTGTAGCCAACCAGGCTATCATTCGTTTCCCATACCAGGCATTGACCCCTGTGATGCTTTATCTGCTATCAGTTGGATCTACCGTTTCCATTTATCGAGATGATATCCCTTCATTTATTAGCCAGCAGCTGCCTGTATTGCGACAATACCGCTTACTAAGCGAAGACATGATAACAAGGATCACCCAATCTATTCCTCTTGTATCCATCGCTACGTTGAAACCTTCTATTTATTATGTGCATACATATGAAAATGGCATTGGTAAGCATACTGCTGTCGCGCACTATAAATATCAACAGCAGACAATTTACATGAAACCATTAGTAGTTGCATATCAGCAAAAGCAGCGCTTTATTTGTCAGAATAATGTCTGGTTTGAGTGGCCAGAGCACTCGAGTAATCTTTTTGAGGATATCCAACGGCGTCCGGTGGCAACGGTATTACCATTGGAAGAGGTAATGGGGCTTGATGCTCTGCATCCTGATTTTGCGAAGCAACAATCTATTCCTGGCAATATTCACTTAAGAGGAGCGGCGCCCATTGAACGTGGTAAAGCTGTTTTTGAGCAGTTGCGCTATTATGGAATACCTGGTTGCATTATTGCAGAAACAGCAGTTAGTGTACCCATCTTCATCAATGCCTGTGAGAATTTGCTGCGAGACAATCATCAAGCGTGTATCCTCTGGCTTGTGCCTTCTCATAGAAGGGATTCTGTCAAACGTACAATAAATAATTCTACGATAAAAGGGCATGTGATTGTGGTCTCGCCTGTGATCTTGCGAGCTGATCCCGGACTGATGTCTATTTCATGGACGTTAGTAATCTTTCAAGAGCAGGATCAACTGTGGGATAACTATGCTCAATCCAGACAGATCTCCCAGCTAAATTCGCAATGGGCACTCGCTTCAGTTACTTCGCGAGATCGGTTTAGTCCATCTTCTCTGAGGGTATTGCATGTACCGGAGAAATATTACAAAGAATTCTGTTCGGCATATCTTTTTGATCTGCATCAGAGCAGTGAAAACGCAACCGTAGCCAGTGAAAGGTCAAATGAGCAGCAGGCTCCAGCCAGGAAACCGAATGTAAATCCTATAGTAGCACCGAAGCCAGCATCTGCAACCATCTCAAACAAAGAGCCCCAGATAGCTAAATCAGCTTCTGTGATGAAAAAGCTGGTAAATCCGCAGGGACCAGAACAACGGAGAAAGCGCTTGATTGATGAGGACGAAGTCCGGTCTCACATTGCCTCCTTATTAAGTTCCTCTACACCTGCCAATCAATCCAGGATAACTCTTAACAAGGAAATTGAGGTGGTGGCTACGTCACAACGTACGTATACTCAAAGTTTCCCAATTCAAAATGAGCAATGTGACCTATCTCGTATCGCTGCCATGAAACGCTACTGGCATGCTTTTGATGACATTCATGCACGCCAGGCCTCGGGTATGAAGCCGCTTTGGGGAATGGTTGAAGATTCCCGCATGTTTAACATTGATAACCGTTTTCATTTTCGTGAGCCATACCAATTTCATCTTTACCAGCAATTATTACCGCCTCCTCTTCTTGCTGAAATTAATCAGCTATGGGGAACGACTATGCACATTCGCTGGCCTGAGCGTGTTCTCAGTGAGCCTTTCCCACACATGCTCCTGGCAGAAACGTTTGGACCAGCATTAAAATTTTGGCATGGTTGTGCACTGACTGCCTGGTTTTATTGTGAAGGGCCTTCTTTTCGTACTGATCTGGCTGGCCTGGAAGCGTATTTACGCAAGGAAGTTCAGGCGCTCAAAGAAATGGGGACGCCAATCAATGAACAGCTCTTTGACAAATTGATAAAAGCAGAGGCTCAATTGGGTAAGCCACAATCATTTTTGAAAAACCCGGAAGAATCGGGTACGGCCACCACCTTTACCAAGAGTTATCGTACTCGTAGAGATGGGTTTGGAGTATTAAGAGATATCATCTCGTCTTATCGACGCCAGTGGGCAGAGCAATACTTGGATCAGTATCTTGATCAACGCAGAGAACTGGAGCTTTCTGGAGCAAGACATGCCTATGATCTTTATATTGGAACGCAAGTAACTCTACCTGAAGCGAAGAAATTTGTCAAAGCAGTGGTAAAGGCGACCAATCATTGGTTTGGTGGCAATATAAATGAGTTGTGTACAGCAATACAAAAGGAGGCGCCATTTCAATCACAGTACTGTGCTATTTTGCCAGCGAATAAATTGCTCTTTGCTTCTATGGTTTTTACTAAACTTAGTGAACTAAAAAGCTCATCGATGAAAGAGATAAACAAGCGGAATTCTTCGGATACACCTGTTGCTAAAAACAACGCGGAACGTGAGTTTTACCAATTAAACAAACTGGTTGTCTTGAGTTTCTGGTATGTGCAGTTAGAAGAAGCCCTTGGATATAGACCTACACTGCAAAATTTTGGAATTGGCAAATTTAGCCAGGAGCGGACTGTTTTACATACAGACATCAATAAAGCCTGGTCTCTCTTTGCACGTGCGATCGAGGATGCAAAAAAAGCAACGTCAATAAAAATAAGTACCTCCCAACATACAGAGTCCCATAGCTCAAAACAAATGCCGTCAATTACTCCTGTTCCTTCTACTACTCCGTCGCCTGCTAAGGCCTCCCCTGTTTTAAGGAGAGCGCCAGAAACCATCCAACAAGCCTCCGAGAGTATTAGTGCTAAATCTCCAGTGGTGCCGCCTCCTGCTATTAAATTAGATTCAGCGGCTGTTTCGAAGTTGCAGGAAGAATCTGAAAAGTTACTGATGCGACTGCTTATAGAGGAAGAAACAGAACAGCAGCCGCTGCATCCTATGGGTATTAGCGATCCTGTTGTTGTCTCTCCCGATGTAACCGATTCAGAATCTGTTCCTTTGAATGAGGCTACTTCAGAGCTTGTTTCTCTGGATGCAACTGCTTCGATTGCAGAGATAGATGAGGATTGGAAGAACATTCTTCAACAGTGGCAGCCTGAACATTGGGAAATGATCCTATTGCTTTATCAGGAGCAATATGCACAGTTGATTACGGTGGAACGCAAAGCCCATCGTCCTGTTTCTCGACTGATTGACGAGATTAATTTGCCGGTTGATGAGCAACTTGGGGATTTGTTAGTTGATCCTGATACACGTCTTATTTCTCAACACCTGCATGCGACTGTTAGCATTCTAGTTAATTGGTATCTTTCTTCTCAGAGTAGATAGGTAGATTTTTATGCGTGAGCGTAAAATTTCGCCACGCCATGGTAGCGCGATTCTGCAAGCATTTAGCAATGGTGTTACACCGCGTATTGGCCTTGAACATGTTATTGTTGGTCGCAGTGCAGAAATCGAGGCATGTCAGTCGTCGCGTAGCTCGTTGAAGGAGAAATTTTTGAGCCGGGAGGTGAGGAGGAAGCCGATGACTGCTACGGCGCGCAGCGCAGTCGTGATACACCCTCTTAAGAGAGGAAAAATATAATTTTTGAATTTAAAGTGAGAATATATACATGTAGTACAAAAAAATATGACATATTTATAAAGCGTATACAAGTATTAGCAGTTATAGAATCTAATGAGCTAAAATTACCGATTATGTAATAAAATAAGATAAATATAACTCTATTAGAATACCAATGGTGAAAGAAGTAAGGCTAGATACCGTTGTCTAGGTGGGTGAGTACTGTTGGCAACCGTAAAGTATTCATAAATTTAAACCTTGGAGAAACATATACTTGACAATTTTAGTGCTCCATGGGATTATCTATGGCGCTTATTGAAAAGTTCGAGATTTAATGGTAAATAGTCTGTATAATTAAAAACACACAATTAATACGAGGGTGCCAGCTCTATCCATAATTTTTATCGTGCGTTGAAGCTCATACTTAAGATGGGTAGAAGCGCTTGAAACTGCTAGCTGACGTAATAGCCGTTCTTATAACTAATTCCCATAAGTTAGATGATTAAGTGACCAGCATGGATATAGGCCCCATAAGTGTCGTTTTTTCAAGGTACAAAGACTACTTAGGTGTCGAATGCTGAGTTTATTTTAAATAGCTATTGATGGAGAAATACATTTAGGCGTTCGCATAAATGTTGTTCAATGGTGACACGATCATGGAAAATATTCGTCCTTCTTTTTTATCAAAAATGTTTCCCTGGCTTTCTCCCATCGTGCTCAAATTTGTAATTGTAGATGGTGGTATTGAAGTCCACTTATATAAAAACAATCAATTGCAGCCCGACTGGCATACCTCAGGCCTACAACGTTTATTACCCGAACCTCTTGCCGGGTGGATTGAGAAGTACCAGCTATTTGTAGGTCCTCAACCATACCCATTGATTAAACAGGTATGGCAAGCTCTTACGCCTCTGGTTTCTAAAAAGTTTATTATGGACTCATCAGCTTTGGCTGAGCTAGAAGAAGTAAGTGACCTTCAGGATCTTACGTTGGTTTGGACACTTAATTATTCGTTGGTTCGAATTGAAGGCCATTATGAAGGTGCAGACCGTTATCTAGGGATGGGTTGGTTTCAAAAGGGGAAAAAGGTTTGGTCGTTGAGCACTAATCCACCCACTGAGGTCGATTCTCAACTGAGAAATCTCATAGTGCCTGTGCAGCAGGTCAATGGTTTGTTCCAAACCATTAACCCTTCATTGCAGCACTACCTGCATATCCGCGTTGACTTTCAGCATGTTACTGACTTTTCAGCGCAAGTAATTGTCACCGAAGCAAGTAGTAGTAGATTAGCACTTCTATTACAATGCAACTATCGCCAATTGCTGCCCTTCAAACCTATTCCTCACCAGCAGTCCGATAATTTGATCTCCGATCAGGCTATTATTCGATTTTCTCACCAGGCATTAACTCCTGTAATGCTTTACTTATTGTCGACTCACTCCACCGTTTCCATTCAGGAATATGACATTCCCGCTTTTATTCGCCAGCAATTGCCTGTATTGCGGCAATATCGTTTGCTGAGCGAAGACATGGCTACAAAGATCACTCAAGCTGTTCCTATTGTGTCGGTCGCTACTCTGAAGCCTTCGACGTATTATGTGCATACGTATGAAAATGGTATTGGCAGGTATGTTGCATCTGCTCATTATACGTATCAACAGCAGACCGTTAACATGAGGTCATTATCAGTTGTATATCAGCAAAAGCAGCGTTTTGCTTATCAGAATAATATCTGGTTTGAGTGGCCAGAGAACTCAGACAATCTGTTTAAATTTATTCAACGACATCTAACGGAAAGAGTGTTACCATTAGAAGAGGTGATGGGGCTTGATGCTCTGCATCTTGATTTTGCCAGGCAACAACCCATTCCTCGTGATATCCATTTAAGAGGAGCAACGCCGGTTGAGCGTGGTAAAGTAGTTCTGGAGCAATTGCGCTATTATGGAGTACCTGGTTGTATTATTGCTGATTCACCAGTCTGCATACCGATTTTTATCAATGCTTGTGAGAATTTGCTACGAGACAATAGCCAGGCTCGTATCCTCTGGTTGGTTCCTTCTAACAAAAAAGGTTCGGTTACACGCGCGATAAATAATTCTACTATCAAGAGTCATGTGATTGTGGCCTCGCCTGTGACCTTGCGAGATGAACCCAGGCTCATGTTTAATTCATGGACCCTGGTAATCTTCCAGGAGCAGGGTCGATTGTGGGATGAGCATGCTGCATCCCAAAAGATCTCCCAGCTAAATTCGCAATGGACACTCGCCTCAATTACTTCGCGAGAGCAGTTTATTCCGTCTTTTCTATGGGCATTGCATATACCGGAGAAATATTATAAAAGCTTCTGTTCGGTTTATCTTTTTGATCTGCATCAGGTCAGCGAAAACGCAACCGTAACCAGTGAAAAGTTAAATGAGCAGCTGGCCCAAGTCAGGAAGCCGAATGCAAACTTTATAGTTGCATCGGAGTCAGCATCTCAAAAGTTGGTGGATAAAAAAGATGTAAAGAATACAAAATCGTTGTCACTATTTAATCAAGACGAAAAGCGGGAGCAATCCGGTGCACTTTCTTCTTCCGCCCAGTCTATATCGATTAGTGGCAGAGTCCCTAATAAAGATGCGAGTTGGCACGAGACAATTGAGCCAACATTGATAAGCAAATCGTCAGTTCCTTTGCAGAGTTCTGTAGCTCTCACGGAGCAGCAATCGTTGGTTTTAATGTTTCAGGCACCGCTTTCCCTACTTCTTTATCTCCTGCAGGAGAAAGCCAAGCGGGAGCTGAAGCAACTATACACTAGACATAGCAATGATATCCAATTACCCCTTGAACAGATCTCAGTTGAGACTGGTAATGTAATGCGGCCTCTACCAGATGCCTTTCCAAGAACTATAATAGTTCCGCACCGAGAAACTGAAGAAAGAGTTATTGAAAGCACAAATTTCAATCAGACGTTGCTGCCCAAACGTCATACGATTGAGCTGAATCAGAAGATTATTTCTCAGTTGCATCAGGAATCAGAACAATTGCAAGAGCGTCTGACTGTTGAGAATGAGGAAGAGCGGCGCTCTTTTTCATTCATAATTCGACAAGAAGCTCATTCCTCTAAAGGATCTAGAGATGTATCCAATACAGAGGCTAAGCAAATACCGGACAAGGTAAAGCTACAAGAGGAGAAAACTAGCAGGTTAGATGCCGAACAGAGCCAGGAGAAAGAACCAGCCTTATCCACTGCAAATACGGAAGCACTCTCTTTCTGGGAACAAGCTCGGCAATGGAAAGATAGGGCACATGAGCCTGTCTCCATAGAAAAATTTAAGCACTATCATTCTGATTATACGCTCATGGATACGAGGCAACTCGCATGGTACTTCTATTGGCGCAATGAGATTCGCTCAGGCCTATATCCCGAAACTGATGTTGGATATATCCTTATCCATACCTATGAAGCGTTGGAATGCATCGGCTTTACGAACCCTACTCAGGCATGTGAGCGGCTTATTGCGTTATGGAAAAATTATCGTGATAGTTTTCCTTTGTTGGATCAATATCTGGTACCCTGGATTGCTGATTTCTGTGCTGTTCATAACTTATCATTGACTCCAATGCAGTGGTATGCTCAGGTGTTAACCGTTCCTGATTGCGATACAGATGCACAATTGATCGCAGAGGCATGGTTACGTCAAGGAGCTGATTGGGCGCAAATACCTGCGACAGTACTCTATAAATTGGTTGGTTTTAATACCCAAACAAAATTTTACCAGAAAATGCGACAAAAGAATGCGCTTGATGAGGGTTATCGACTTGCGGTTGCAGCGGTTGACGAACATCTCAGCTCAAAATTTGATAGACCTGCGCTGATTACCCGTTACGGTAAAGGTACATCGTTTGCTGTTGTGAGGAAACCTTTCAACGGTGTATTAATGGAGCATACGTATGCTCATGTGGTGATTGCCGAAGTCAATGCAGCCTTTGGTAATGCTGAACTACGCTATGCATTGTTAGGGATCCTTAAATATGCAGACCATATTCAGCGGAAAATGCATCAAAAGACTGTACAACCCTTTGTTCCAACAATTGATCTTAGTTGGCAAGAGGTGATTGAGTCAATATTGGTAAACAGATCGCCTATCCAAAACTCTGCATCTCTATCAGCAAACCACCTTGCTGATGAAGCGGACCAGGAGACTATTTCAAAACTACGGGAGCAAGATGAGAAGTTAGGAGGAAAAGAACAATACCAAAAAACTCTTCGTCCTATTCCGGTTTCTGCAATATCAGTGGGGATTATAGGTCAGTTCGATTCCCAACTGTCTAAGAATGCGCGAAAAGAGGATACTCATTTAAATAAAACTGCTCAGAGAAAGCCTATAACTACAAATGTTGTTCCCTCGCCCACTGGCAGCGAACTGCAATCCGTTCATATTTCTGCTATTGAGCAGCGTGTCGCTGTTTTGAAGCAATACTGGTACCATTTCGATGAGATTCATGCACGCCAGGCAGAGGGAATGACACCACTTCATTGGGGTCCAATTACAGATCCTCTCTCGATCGGCTTTGAACACCGTTGTCAGTTTTATAAACCAGACCCATATCCGCTCTATCAGCGGCACTTACCTGCCAACCTTCTCTCCGAGGTTGAACAACTGTGGGGAACTACTATGTTGCCTCGCTGGCCAGAGAGTATTGTCAGCGAACCTTTCCCACATGAGATTCTCACAAAGGCATTTGGCGTAGCGTTAAGCTTCTGGCATAGCTGTGCACTTAATGCTTGGTTCTTTTGCGAAGGTTCGTTATATCTCGATGACTTGAGTGGATTAGAGGATTTTTATAGGAAAGAAATCCAAATACTCAAAGATATGGGAATGCCGATAAATGAACATCTCTTTAAAGATCTAGGAACGGCTAGTGTAAAGCTTGATCGAGTATACTCAACAGGCGATGATGCACGTCGAGGTGGCTTTGAAGGAATACGAAATATTATTTCTTATTATCGGCGACTATGGGCGGAGGCATATCTAGATAGATATATACACGAGCGTTGGGAAGCGGAAATTCGTAAAGTTAAAATCTCTTATAGATTTTCCGTTGACAATAGAGGAGGTGCGCCACCTACAGCTAAGCAGTTTGCAAAAGATGCTAAAAATGCTACGAATTACTGGTTTGGTGGTGATGTAAGAAAATTGTATGAGGCAATTCGAGAGCAATCACCCTTGCAGCCTCAACGCGTTGCTATTATGCCCTTTGATAGACTAGCGTTTGCTTTAGCTGTTTTCAATACGCTCAAAGAAGATGCAGTAAAGCCTCAACCGGCCCTCCGGGATCCGTATACCGTGGAAAGACGATATTACCAATTGAACCAACTCGCAGAATTTAGCTTCTGGTATGTGCAGCTAGAAGAAGCTCTTGGATATACTCCTAAACTGGGTGATTTTGGTATGAGTAAGTTCGCTAAGTGTAGTGAAGTTTTAGATAAAAATGTGTATAAAGCCTGGACTACTTTCTCAAGCACAATTGAGGCTGTGAAACGAGAATTTCCAACTCCTGGGGAAAAGCAAGAATCTGAAGAAATAACGTTCACAACGGTGGGTTCTGCTCTTGTAAAGGTAGAGAAATCTGCCGAATTGATGGTTGAAAATGAGAAGCCAACTCGTACGTCATGGGGCCAACCTGCTAGGCCACTGGATACAGAGGCTATTTCAAAGTTACGGGCAGAATCTGATCAACTGCAAGTTCGATTAACTATTGATGTAGAGGAAGAAGTTCAGGTAGAACAATCCCCACAATTTACACCTACAGCAGAGGTAGAGCTTATCACCTCAGTGATCAATACTATCGCTGATTCTGATTTAGAGGTGGATGAAGATTGGAAGGGTATTGTACAACACTGGCAGCCTGAGCATTGGGAAATAATCATATTGCTTTATCAGGAACAATATGCACAGTTGATTACGGTGGAACGCAAAGTTCGTCGCCCTGTTTCTCGACTGATTGACGAGATTAATTTGCCGGTTGATGAGCAACTTGGGGATTTGTTAGTTGATCCTGATACACGTCTTATTCCTCAACATCTGCATGAAACTGTTAGCATTCTGGTTAATTGGTATCTTTCTTCTAAAAGTAGATAGGTAGGTTTTTATGAGTGAGCGTAAAATTTCGCCACGCCATAGTAGCGCGATTCTGCAAGCATTTAGCAATGGTGTTACACCGCGTATTGGACTTGAACATGTGGTGGTTGGTCGCGGTGCAGAAATCGAGGCAATGCTTGATGACCTGGACTACAGGGTTGCCCAGGGTGGAGGGAGTTTCCGCCTGCTGGTAGGCCCTTATGGCTCGGGTAAAAGTTTTATGCTTCAGGTTATCCGCAATTACGCGCTCCAACGCAACTTTGTGGTTGCTGATGCTGATCTCAGCGCTGAACGACGTTTGACCGGAACCGCTGGCCAGGGAGTTAGCCTCTACCGTGAATTACTGAAGAATATGGCCATTCGCACACGTCCTGAAGGTGGTGCTTTTGCTCCGCTGCTTGAGCATTGGATGAATACTATCCAGGAACAGGTAATGCGATCCTCTGAGCTGTTGCCTGATAATCCCAGGTTTAACTTTCTGGTTGAACAGAAGGTGTCGGAGACTCTCCGCTCGATCAGCTTTTTATCAAATAGTTTCGATTTTGCACGCGTACTTTCCTTATACTGGCGTGCGTATCAGGCCGGAGATGACGTAAAAATGGAGCATGCGATACGTTGGTTGCGTGGTGAATATCAATTACTGAACGAAGTTCGTTTTGATCTGCAAGTCAACTCGATGGTGACAGATAAAAACTGGTATAACTATCTCAAGCTTTTTGCGTCCTTTTTCCAGTTGATCGGTTATAAAGGACTGATTATCTTTTTTGATGAAGCCGTCAACCTCTACAAAATTAGCAATACTGTTTCACGTAACAATAACTACGAGCAGTTATTAACGCTATTTAACGACGTTAATCAAGGCGTAGCCCAACATATCGGATTGATTTTCAGTGGCACCCCGCAACTTGTTGAAGATCCTAAACGTGGATTGTATAGTTATGAAGCACTTCGCTCTCGCTTGCAGGAGAGCCGCTTTGCTCAAAATGGCCGCCGTTCATTTGCAGGACCCATTATTCGCCTGGACACGCTTACCAATGAAGAGCTTTTTGTCCTCCTTCAAAAGCTCTGCCGTATCCATGCTCTTCACTACCATTACACTTCTGCGATTACTGACAGCGATATTCAGGAGTTTATGGAAGTTGTAACAGCACAGGTAGGCGCCAATCAATTTCTTACGCCGCGCGAGATAACACGTGATTTAATCGCTGTGTTGGAAATGATGAGGCGGGATAATACCATTGCGTTCTCTGATATTATTCACAAACGTGATTTTGTTGCTTCCCGCGAGCAATCAAATCCAGATGAATTAACACCACAGAATGAAATTCTCGATGACGACTCTTACTTTTCCGGATTTACCCTATGAGCACAGGTGATCCCTTTACGCGGTTAGCGCCGTTCATTCAAGAATATATTTATCAGAACGGTTGGGCAGATTTGCGTAGTATTCAAAAAGCCGCTATTCCCGCGATCATGGACACAGACGATCATGTGTTGATTATGAGTGGCACTGCCAGCGGCAAAACTGAAGCAGCTATGCTTCCAGCCTTAACGTTGTTAGATCAATCGCCAGCGCAGTCTGTCGGAATCCTTTATATAGGGCCGCTTAAAGCACTGATCAATGATCAGTTTGAGCGCATCGAAGGTTTGTTGTATGGGCGATCAGATCTTCCCATTCAGGGGTGGCATGGAGATATTGCATATCATCAAAAAAAGCGCTTTTTAAAACAGCCCCGCGGTATTTTGCAGATCACTCCCGAATCGATGGAAGCGATGTTTATGAATCGTGCCGGTGAACTGGGCATAATCTTTGGGGATTTACGTTTCATTATTATTGATGAGATCCATGCCTTCATTGGTACCGAACGCGGTCAGCAGGTACTTTGTCATCTTCAACGCCTGGAACGTGCTATTCGCCGCCCCGTTCGGCGTATTGGGTTGTCAGCAACTATTGGAGATGTTGACGTGGCGTTGCGATGGCTTCAAAGCAGCTCTCAATTTCAGACCCACGCACGCCTCGTGACGGAGTCGACGCAAGGACGACGAATTGAACTGCGTGTCAATCACATTGTGCTGGCTTCAGAGGAAAAGGCCTTCTATGCGGATGTAGCTCCGGAAGACATTGGCTTGTATTCTCGCCGCACGGCTTCTCCGCCGATAAGCCCTAGTTCACAACAAGAGATTCCAGAAGGATCGATATCCACTGAACCTCCTGATGTGCGTTGGGAGTTACAGCAAGATATCCAAGATTATTATGATGATCTTTTTGCTATTACGATGCGTTACCAAAAGACGCTGGTTTTTGCGAATCGTCGAAATAAGGCTGAACGTATTGCAGCCGAGCTTCGCCACCGCTTGAGCCAACAACGGCCTGGTATGGACTGGTATTTTGTTCATCATAGCAGTATTGCCGCCAGCTTGCGGGAATTTGCTGAGATGCGCATGCGTGAACAGGCTCAACAGTCAAGCGTCATTGCAACATCTTCCCTGGAATTGGGTATTGATATTGGGCATCTTGATGTAACAATTCAAGTCAACGCGCCGCATTCTGTATCCAGTTTTGTGCAAAGATTGGGGCGTTCCGGTCGTCGCGGAGCACCATCTCGCATGTGCCTTTATACGTTTGAGTATCTGGACAATAAAGCAGGTGCCCACTCCCAATGGGAACAAATACCCTGGGAGTTTCTCCAGACACTTGCTATCATTCAGCTCTATCTAGAAGAACGATGGATCGAGCCTCCAGATATTCCTACGATGCCATTGAGCCTGCTCTATCAGCAGACAATGAGTGTTCTGCGGGCAAGAACAGAATTAGTGCCATCTCAATTAGCCCAGTCTATCCTGACCCTGGTACCTTTCCAATCGGTGACATTAGATGAATATCGTCTTTTTCTTCAACACCTGATATCCCTTGATCATATTGCGCGCATGGATGAGGGAACGCTCATTGTGGGTATGAAAGGCGCTCAACTCACCAATCATTATTCTTTTTATGCTATTTTTGCCAACGAGCAGGAGTTCCGTGTGCTGGCAGGTGCACAGGAAGTTGGTACGATCCAACGCGTGCCTGAGGTGGAGGGTATCATCGGTCTGGCTGGATATGCGTGGCGAGTTATCTCGGTCGATGACCGTAAGAAAATTGTGCATGTAGAGCGAGCTAAAGGGGTCGTTGAGCAAAACTGGAAGACCCATGGAGAACTCCAATTTCATAAACAGATGATGCTACGTCTGCGCCGGATTTTACAGGAGGAGATAGTATATCCATATCTCTCTCCCCTTGCGAGGCAACGCTTATCTTTAATTCGCGATTTTGCCAGGCGATCTGATTGGCTTTCCAGTTGCGTTGTCTCTTTGGAACCTGGACGTTTCCTCTTGTTTCCCTGGACTGGATGGCGCATTTATAAAACGCTTTTTTACATTCTGATGCATATGGGCTGGTGTAGTTACAGCTCTGACTGTAACTATTATTTAGAAATCTCTCACAAAGGCAATAGCGCAGATGTTCTGACCGAGTTGCAAGCACTGAGCCCCCAGATACCTGATTTGGTGAATGCCATGATATCAAAGTTAAAAGACATATTTCTGTGGCGTGGAAAGTACGACTATCTGGCCCCTCGCGTTTTATTGGAGAAAGCTTATGTGAATGATGTTCTTGATGTTCCAGGAACAATGCAATGGTTAGCAACCTGTACTTAGCAAATAATAGCTTATATGATCTGTTTTGATTGTAGTTTAAAAGGCCGATACAATTGTTGGTAGATGCTTCGTGAGGGCATAAAATCCACCCAGCAGGTCATTTTCTATTTCTAGAAGTTGAAATAGTGGTGTTTTGTATTCGAGCGGAGCATAGGAAAAAAGGGGTTGCAGATGGTCCCAATTTTTCTGAGGATGTGTTGGGATCCGCTGCAGATTTGTCGTCTTGCCTATTTCAAAGACATCATGGTTCTCTAAGGTGAGAATGCGATAGACGCCTGATGTTGGCTGGAGTGTTTTTGTAATCTGTGCATGTAAGGGAAGAAACGCGCTCCAATCCAAGCCACTCATCCATTCTTTTTCATCAAAGGGATTTCCTATGAGTTTGAGCGGAGGATAGCTGGGACCGCTCGCGGGATTATCTGGGGCATCATCTGGGAGTTGTTCGCCCTGATATCCGTCGCTCCTGTTTTTTGATTTCATATAGCGTGCAGGGAAATGACCATGATTGCACAACACTGACTTCCCTCGTTCTAATCGATAGCGCCAGAGCAGATAACACTTTAATCCTCTAAGTGTTCTTGTGGGGTCCTGGATACTCTCTCTATCATGAATAACTGTTGCCGAACATTCATAGTGTAGCTGGTCCGAATCGTTCCACGCCCATAACGCCGGGGCAGCTGTATGTGGGTCGTTAAATGGCATTGTTTTTTTCTGGCTATTTGTGCGCAATGATCCTATACGTTCGCGCAGGTTTCGACCAGTTTCACCGATATAGAAAAGTTCATCTCGCGTAGTTGCGCGGATACGGTATAGGCCTGCATCTGCCGGGAGAGTTTTCCATGCCTCGTTGTCGGTGAATGAAATCCAAGGACCCCATTCCAGATTGGCCCATGTCGAGCTCATATAATTCATTGTATCTACTTCTTTAATTTTAGTGCCACAAGGTGTTATGCCCAAATCGGTATTGTAATGAGCATAACGGCACCTTATAGCACAATAATGGTTCCTTTATTTAATGTCAATGTGCTCCGCGAGCCAGCACAGGATGCCCTGTTCTCCTTTCCGGCCAATGATGATGTCTTTGATGGCTTGCGCTGTCTGCTGATCAACCGGCCTGCCATGAGCTAAACCGTTGCGCAGGTCTGCCATTTTCTCAACAGTGAGACGTCTCATGATAGCTTCTAGTTCACGTTCCGCTGTCCCAGATTTGCTGGCTCGTTCTAAAAGGACTTGCCAGTTCTGGCGATCGGCCGATTTCCCTGAGCGATTGCTATACAGGTAGGATGGGGTGCCAATTGTCCACCTGACTGAGAGGTTATAGCTGGCTTGATCTGGATCATAGAGGCGACGTTTGAGTTCTCGCTCTAAGGCGCGGCAATATTGGATAGCTGGCGCGGCCCAATCCCGGAGTCCCGTTTCTTGGTACTCGTCCCAGACATATTCGCCACTGAGGAGAATGTTGCGGGTTTCTTCAGCCAGGCATCTCGGATGTTGCTTCCAGTATTCGCCAAAGAGTAAATCGCGATAATATTTTTCCTGGAGCGCGACGCTGCCGCGCGTCTGGACGTATTTCTCAATCATTTCCCCGATGGTGTTGAGGATTTCGCTGCGCTGTTGTTCCGTTTGCCCCTGCTTGGCCTGTTCTTTCAACTGCTCGCCGAAGGTGCGGAACTCACTGATGCGCTGTTTCAACTCGTCCAGGTTGTTGGCCCGTTTGATACTGGGTAAGAAGGTGATTCGCTCGATAGCATGGCAGACTCTAGGATCCTGGTTGCAGTGTTGTTCTCGATTGACCAGGTCGAAGACGCCTCTGCCGATATGGGGCTTGGGGCAGATCACGTTGTAGGGTAGGGTTGTGTCATGACTGCAGTTGACGCTATCCCCATCAAGCATAATGCCGTGGCAGGCTAGTTGTTCTCGTTCAGGTAAACAGGCAATGGCGTGTGTAATGGTCGCATGGAGCCGCTCCTGAAGGATCGTGTTGGGCACGTCGGGTGTGAGCTTATAAAAGGAGATGCTGGTTTGCCTGGTAGTGCCAGGCGCATACGTCTGCTCATCATGGATTACTTCACGGGTGACGTGTTGGCCTTGAGGCGGTTCTTGCAGAGGCGGGAAAAAGATCGCTCCGTGGGTGGCATGATGGAGCTGCATGCTTCCCATAAGCCGTTGGATGGCTTCGCTGCACCTGGCGGCGCTATTAGTTCGTGTGGAGTACGCTGCGAGCATGACAAACGGCGGCTCTTGCCAGATGATGGTTTCCTTGTATTCTATGGTGAGCGGTTGTTCACGCTCGATGGTGAAATTGGGATGCGCAAGCGGGACATGTCTCCATCCCGCTTGCGTGCCACTGGTGGGAACCTGCTGGCGCTGGAAGGAGAAACGGTAGTGCTGTTCATTCCAGGTGAAGCTACAGGTTAGACGATCAACCTCAATACTGAGGGTCTCGGGCAGAATGGCCTGCTCCTGCTGCAACAGAGTCAAAATCTCCAGGGCGATCCATACTTCGTAGAGCCATTGATCGGCCTGCTCACCTTTGCGCCTGCTTCCTAAGGTCTGATGCCGTTGATCATGACCTTGACCAATGTGAAGAGCGCTGAACTCTTCCCACCACAAGAGCAGGTCACGGTAGGCGTTGACTCCTGATCGCAGCCGTTTGGTAACGTGCTGGACGAGCGTCTCCAGGTCGTAGCGACTGGCTTCCCCTATGAGGGTGCGCAGGTCAGGCGCTGCCAGCTCACGTTCGAGCTGTTCGTCGATCGTGACCAGCTGCTGGCGCTCCTGGGTAGTGAAGAGTTCCTCCTGCTGATCTCTGTTGAGGATGGTGCGCACTGTCTGACGAAGGTGACGCAGGATGGCGACGACCAGGATATTTTCGGGAATGCTGCTGTGCCGTAGCTGCTGAATGGTGTCGAAGCGCAATGGAGGCTGGTTCGGGGCCTCATGAAAAGTGCGCGTCAGGGTCCGTGTCCAATCGATCTCGCCGCGGGTGGGGGTCTCTTCCTGCCGTGTCAGGTGATCGACCTGCTGCTTCCACTGCTGCTTGATACGGGGCAGGATGTCGCTGAGCAGATCGCCGCTATAGGTGAGCAGTTTGATGTGTTCATCATACAACTGAAAAATAGGTATCGCTGTCAAACTGCTCCCGGCGAAAAAGGTGCGAAATGCCCCTTGAAAGAGATGCTGATCGTGCAGTAGCAGCAGACGCATCACGCGTCGCTGCAGATACTGTGACCATGCCTCTGCGCTGGCCTGTGTTTTGATGGGTGTAGTAGTGATGCTCATAGGCCATGCTCCGCTTTATAGGTCCGTAGACGACGCACGAAGTGAGGAAGGTGATAGGCTGGATGGTCGAGGTGGAAGACCTGATCCAGGATGTCCTGCTCGATCACGATTTCTTCCAGTTCCTCGTCCTCATCAGGATCGGTGTAGTGCTCAATGTCTTCATCGCACAAGAAGGGCTGCCCACGTTCGTCGACCAGCATGCTCAGGGCATCCAGGTGCGCGCCCAGGCGACGTGGTTTGAGCACGAGCTTATCCAGAACTTGCTGATATCGCTGGCTAAACGTCTCAGCGTCAAACTTGAGATACCAGATCAAAACATCTAACTCGTCGGGGAGCAAGACCTGGAGCTGATCGGCGATGATGTCGCAGAAGGCAGTATCTAGCGCCCCCATCCATTGGTCTGCGGTCGTAAACGCCCGTAAGATCCCCGGAGTGAGCCATTGGCGTATTAGCGTAATAGCCTGAGCTGTGCCCAATTGGCGATAGATGCGCAGAACCTCAAAGATGGGCCAGGCAACTTGGTAGAAGAGTGTAAACAGAGGATGTTCTTGGTCCCAATCACACTGATAGATTCCCTCCGCATCTGATTGGATGGTGACGACACCTGCCCACGTCACCGCATTCTCTTCGATGGTAATGTCCTGGTTGAGGTGTTTTAGGTCCCGGAGCGCTTTATACAGGACGATACTCTGTTCCTCACGGCGATAGGCGCGCGTTGGCGGCAGGATCTCGATGAAGGCGAAGCGTCGTTTGAGCGCTTCACTGATCTGGTTGAGATAGTTGCGATCAAAGCTATTAAGCGATCCGATGATGCGGAAATCCAGAGGGATAGGCAGTTCCGCGCTTCCGCTCTCGATGCCCACGCGCAAGACGTTGTGTCCACCCAGAGCGGTCAGGGCATCACCCAGCGCCCGGTCGATCGGTGCCCGATTGAACTCATCAATGACCAGCCATTGCCCCTTGAAGGTCTGTGTAATGCCACGGGCCAGGCTATTCGTTGTGGTGACACGTGTGCGCTGGAGTGATAGCATGCTCCAATCCTCTGTTCGCTCACCCTGGAAGGACCAGTTTTTCATGATGGCTGTGGTCAGGTGCCCATACTGGATTCTATAGCTTACCTGACCATCTTTCTGATGTGGGACGATACCGCTGATCAAGGTCCGGGTACTCCAATCGTCGGTTGCCGTCACCAGGCGAGTGGTATAGGCTGTCTCTGTAATGTTATTGGCATCCCCCGGCGCGCCATTAGCTTCGGGACCCTCTGCTTCATCCATGTGTTCCGAGTCGGCTGCCATTGGGCTTCGCCAGAGGACTTCAGGAATGATGCGCGCCAGATCCGTTTTACCCGTTCCCGGAGGGCCTGTCAGAATGACATGTCCAGATAAGAGTGCATGGTAGATTCGCCGGATTACCTGCTCATCGACCAGAATATGGCGCTGGACCTCACGAATATTTTCTGATAGCCATGGTTCTGGGATAGGTAGGAGTGGTTCATGTTCTATAAACAATGAGCGGTGCGATGCAAGCTCATCATCGGCTTTCTCTCGATATTCGCTTGAGAGACTATCTTGTTCTTCCATGTGCAGGTGTTGTGTCGGTGTGCTGGAAAGCAGTTCCGCATTATCGTTCTCTTTCATCAGCACGGTATCGGATGTGATCAGCTCTTTCCGATGGTTCATCGACCACCAGATAAAGTACTCCCGCCAATAGGCGGGTGGAAGAAGGGACGTGATCTGTGGTGCTGCCTCTCTCACGGCATCGAAGAGCGATAAAAAGGCACTGTATTGTGCGCCGGTACGAATGATAAAGTCAGATCCGCTCGGCTTGAGCTCTGTATGGTTGGGGAGCAAGCCGCCTCGGACCAGTTTGACGGTGCTTTCACGGACATATTGTGTGCTGATGAGAAGCTCACCCTGGGGATCAAGCCAATGCGCGAATTGAGACATGATAAATGCGCTGCTGATGGGACTGATTATGGAATGAACACTGAGTCCTGTGTCCTGCAAGCGGTTTTTCTCCTGCTGCAGAAACGTGTAACACTGTTCGATTTTGTGTCCCAGAGTGCGTGCGTTGAGATCCTGAAGGAGGGCTCGGAATTGCTCGCTGGCCTCAGGATTACTTCCAACATAATGTTTGGCGAACTTCTGCAGCGTGGTGTTGAAATACCCCCTGTTATTTTTTCCGACGTACCAGCCATTCTGTGGCAACAGTAACACAGCACTCATTTGAGCGAACGTTGTGTCGCCCCGAATGAATTCATGGAGTGCTGGTTGAATGCCTGGTATTGATTGTAGACGTCTGTTCGCACTTTGTTTCAGAATTTCCATATAGGGCTGATCATTCAGGAATCGTTGGGCGATCTCTGCGAGGGGTTGTGTAATCATACGATGAGTTTCTTCCAATCTAGACAATATGTTGGACAGTAGTCTGCTTGCTCCTCCCAATAGTATGGATGAGCGCTCTCTGCCCAGACGCCGGAAATACTACGAAATAAGAGCTGTATCGTAGTAAGCTCCTCAGTGGAGGTGATAGATTTAAGCTCATGTAAGTATATATATGCATAAAACTAATTATTAGCATTTTAACTCATAGATGCAGCAAGATAAAGCTTTTTTCTACAATTATGGTAGGTAACATGAAAAATTGGATGCGCCCAAATGACTTTGTATGGCTTTCCTCTCGACCACTTTGGTCGGTTGGAGCCAAGTATGGTATCTCGGTAGAGATTGGTGCGCACGCAAAATCCTAAAGCATGGCAAGAACGTATCTTTGTAAAGTCAGCGATACCCTGTGGGAACGAGCGGAACCCCTGATCTCAGCTCGTTCGCTTTACCCGAAGAGAGGACGGCATGTAGTTACTGATTGGCAGATGTTTTGAGCTATAATCTACGCACTTCGTACTGGCTCCAACAAAGCGCTGAGTACGGCGAATACCCATTCACTATGAGGTCGATTAATTCTGGAAGGCTCTCGTATGGAGCCCCTTTTTGTTGGCACATGATTTGTTATATATTTTGCGATTAAAATTATTTATTATGTATATTTTGAATTTAAGATGTTAATAGGAATTTTCCATGCTCAACGCATAGTCGCTTTTGCAGTCATGTATACAAGCCTTTTCATGATATACCATACATAGATAGAAATAAGTCCTCTTCTTTGTCTTGCTGCATCGAAATAGATTACACTAGTCCCAGGAGTTCAGGATGCGGATGTTCAGCAGTTCTCCTTTGTTAGAATATAAAATCGCTGAACTCCTTGCGTTTTGGTTCATCGCGTTCTTTTGAAAATTGTTGGGGAACATCAATGCCCCAAAAAGAAAGTGAGAAATACTATGACAGACAACCAGAAAGATCCAAAAAAACAAGACACCGAAGAAACCAACAAGATTCGCGTAGATCGTTTTACGTGGAAACCAGGAGATCTTGTGCTTGTTGACAATAACCCAAAAGACTCAGACAAGAAAATGCTATCTAAAAAGTACCCGAAGAAACAGTAAACGGCACACGCGACATTACGTAAGACGCCTAATCAACTAGAACCGTAGCAGGCCGAGGAAACAGCATTATTATTTGCAGGTGAGCTTTTCCCACTTTTGTGGCGCAGGGAAACCTTTATAATGGTACCGGAATCCTGGGTCCATCAAAGTTTACCAATACGGCTATGGTATGCACATTTTCCATAACCCTGTTAACTTTAATCGCATTGCAACTGCATCCATACTTATTCCATAATGGTTGGCAATGCTACTAACACTTGCTCCCTGCCTCACAATTTGCAAAAGGGGAGCATAGGGCAGCAAGAGTGCTAATCCATAACTATGTGCTTCTAATTCTTGCTCATCACTATATCGTGTTTCAAGGGATTTTTGCGTTGTAATAGTGACTGTTTGATGATTAAATACCAAATGCCCAAACTCATGGGCAATGGTAAATGTACGTCGCGACAAACTGTGATCAGGATTTATCATAATTATATAATTGCCATTGTTAATATGGAGGGTTACTCCTGACCAGCGTTGTTCAAACTCTCCTTGTACGGAGCGTCCGTAATGAGTATTATAGGATGCGTATGTCTCTAAAATTTTGGTAACGTCGTGAAATTTAATCAATTGTCGAGGATCGCAGGGTTCTCCAAAACGACAACCAAGTGCTTTTCTATCAGCAAGAGTGAATTTTTCAATTTCTCGCTGAAGAGGTATTCCAGGAAGATCGTTGGAATACCGCAATGTAATATCTCTCTTCATGAGTGGCACTTTCCATCACAACTCACAATTATTCCTGTATCGCTTTTTCGTAGGCTTCCCGCACCAACGCAGCAATCTTCTCGGCCTGATCAAGAGTTAGATTCTTATCTGCCCGTAAAAAAGCGGCAATTTGTTCTGGCGTGTGACCCGATGGGGTAATATCATAAGCTAGCAAGAGTTGCCTTTCTTCTTCGATCGATACTTGTAGCACCTGGCAAAGTGCTCGGACAAGTTTCTGTGACGGTCGCCGTTCTCCGCTCTCTAATTGTGCTATCATGCTACGGGAGACTTCCGCCCGCTTAGCCAAATCTGCCTGTGTAATATTGACTTTTTGACGGAGGGAAGCGAGAAACTTCCCTCCTTGGATATTTGATGATTGCGAAATTGTCATGCCTAGACCTCTATTTCCTCGGCCACCTCCAAAGAAACCTCAGCGGGAAAGACCGAGATAATTGCACTCTTTTTACCATCCATCTTTCGCACAGTCAATCCATTAGCCTGCCAACTCTGTTTAACCGTATCCAGATGGGTAATCATGATAATGTGCTCAAAGATACCTCGTTGCAATACATTAGCAAAGATGCGTTGTACGGCCTCGCAACGCTCTTCATCCAATGAAGAAAGAACTTCGTCCAGCACAAGGAATTTGACGCGCCCTCTCTTGGTAACTGTTTGGGCCCGTTCAGCCAAGGCAATACGTAAGCAGAGTCCTAGCAGCGATTTTTCTCCTCCTGATAAGCGCTGAATGGAATAGGCAGCATGCTCAGCATCAAGATACTGTAGTATATCTCCATCAAATCTTACACCCAAGATGGATTGATCGGTAATTGCATGCATGAGTAACTCCGTTGTACGGCGCATAACTTCTTCAGTATTAGCCTCGAAGAAGTGTTTTTTGAATTCCTCTAGATGGTTTTGTAAATGTTCTTCCCTTATATGTTCTTGAACGTATGTCCCAAATCGGTAATGTTGAGACTGCATTGCGTCAAAGTCTTTTTGTTCCTTATCCGCAAGTGATTGAACAGATATGCAGTCAATTTGCGACTGATGCAGTTGACCTTGCTTGCTTTCTGTTTGCCGACGTAGCTGCTCTAGTTGTATTTTCGCGGTTTCAAAGCGTTCTGAATCGTAATTGAGGGTACTTTGCTGCTCATGGATCTCTTGCTTTTCCCCTTCAAGAGTATGCTGTTCTTCCTGTTTATTAAAGAGATTTTCCTGGATGAAAGGGATCTGTTTATAGGTTGCTACTTGAGGTTCTAATAACTGCAATGTTTGCTTTGCCAGATCAAGTTTTTTGCGTATTATTCCTTCTTCTTGAGGATCAGGTGTAGTTTCTTGCTGGTTGAGCCATACCTGTTGTTTCTCCGCGAGGACGATGCGAGCACGTTTTCTTTCTTCAAATCGGCTATGAATCACGGTGATTTTATCTTCAATAATTCGAGCTTGTTCTTGCTTTTGTTCGAAAACACGTTTGGCCTGCTTTTTATCCGCTTCCCATTGACGTTTTTTTGTATCTATACGTTGCTTATCCGTTTTTAACTGTGCTTTCTGCAATGGCAATGTTTCTTGGAACCAAAGATTGAAATGTTGTATGAGTTGTTGGGTAGCGTGTCCAGTTAAAGGTTGATGACAGGTAGGACAATGATCTGTTCCTATACTACTGTTAAGCTGTTTCTGTGCATCGGTATTCTGTTGGAATTCAAGGGCCAGACGAGTATCGCGCGTGTGCCATAGCTCATAGTCTGCTGTTGTAGGATCATTATCGATGAGCGTTTCTAGGTTGTGTTGGGCTTGTATCATATTCTCTCGTGAGAGATTCAATGCCTCTTGGAGATCACTGAGTGTGTTGAATTCACGATCGAGACTCTCTACTAGCTCCTGGGCCTGCTGGTATGCCTGATAGTGTTGCTCAATTACGGGAAGGCGTGCGAGGCGTTTTTCATAGGATTGAATTTCTTTTTGCCAGTGTTCGTACTGGGATACGGCTGGAGCATATTGTTCAGCCAATACCAAGTCGTTTTGGTACTTTTGAATATCCTGCTGGATCTGGTTTAAGCGCCCTTCAAATCCGATAATCATCTTCTGATAGTCATTGTAACTTTTCTGAACCTCTTCTAGACGGTCGAAAGCTTGCTCAGCTTGTTTGACTTCTTCCTGAGCTATCCTGAACTGGGTTGAAAGTTCTGATACCTCATTCTTTTTCTGAGAAACACTGCGAATAGCATCCTGGAGCTGCTGATGCTTTTGTGTAATAGCTTGCTCGAACTTTTTCTGGAACTTTTGGGTATATTGTGTTTTAGTATGAATTGCACGTGCACCATTAAAGCTCTCAATGAGCTCACGCGCTTCATTATCTAGGGAAAAGTCTGTGCAAATGTTTTCACCCAATGTACTAATTCTGCCTTTTGCTCGCTCACATTGCCTGGTTTGTAACTCGATAGCTTTTGCCAAAATATCCATGTTAAGAACAGTTTCAATTGCTGCACGCCGCTTGGTGGCTGTGTCGCTCACTAAGCCTGCCGTATCACCTTGTAGAGCAACATAAATGCGTGCGAACTGTTCACGTCCTAATCCTCCAAGCAAAGCAGATATTCGTTTTGAGGTTTCTTTTCCGCTATTCGGCCCTCCTTGAATCTGCAAAATACCGTTGATGCGCAGTTCTGCAACGTTACCTGCACGAATAACATGGATGTCTTGGTCATCGATAGTGAGTTTACACTCTACACGAACAGGCCCGCTATGGGAGTCAGTTCGTATATCTTTATCTTGCCCGGGTCTGGCAGGGCCGAAGAGAGCGTACAGTATCGCTTCAATGAGCGTGCTTTTGCCTGCTCCGTTGTCTCCGCTAATTACGGTTAGACCTGGTATAAATGCAACGTCATGTGCGCCGGCGAAACGTCGGAAGTTTTGTAGTTGCAAGGTAAGCGCCGTCTGATTCATCCTTCATTCTCCTTCTTGTGCATAAGCAGACTGTAGTAACTGTTGTGCCTCTTCAATCTTTCTCAATCCGGCCTCTTTATACCAGGTTCTAGCTTCTTCATCTGGCTCATACTGTTCGAGGAAGTATTCCCACTGGTGATCAAGCGTTGCTTCAGACACTGCTGCAGCACTTGAAGTAGTAGAAATATGTTGTAGCCTGGGGTGTATACTACAATACCGTACACGCTGGCGCAGGGTCGCGATCTCTGCATGGTCTAGTTGCAGCCAGACATCGGGGTGGATATTGAGAATTTCTAGTGTGACAAGTGCATGGGCTGGGAATTCAGCAAGCAAACATTCGCGGATTGCCATCATCAGTGCATCTGCATTCATATCGAGTGCATCAATATTTTTTAATCTCAGGAGTGGGCGTGCTTGACTGTTAGCCAAGGTGTATATTTCAGCCGATTGTTCTCGAGACAAGCGGACATCAATTGCACCATGCACAGCATAAGCATCCTTGGGGTCTAAAGGATAATTCATCGCCTCTCCAAACGTGAGTGGCTCTAAACTACCTGCATAGTATGCTGGTACATGGTGTAGTGGTTGGTACCGATGAATATGCCAATCACCTAGTGCTGCATAATGCCAGCCCCGATTTAAGATGTCTACCGGGATAGTATGCGCCATTTTATACAAGCTATTTAGTTCAGCCATGTTGGATACACGACCGTGTGTAAGAAGGACATTTACGTATCCCTCTATAGGGTAGACGTGTGTAAAGTCTGGCTGACCTCGCAGAGCGCTATATGGAAGAGCGTGAATGGCTAGTTTCTCTAGCTTATCGCTCTTGGGGCCAGTTATGTGTTGCCAGCATGTATCACGTAATATTCTACTCACACTACCATTCACAACTATAGCACCTAATGCGCTAAGGAAAGTTGTAGGGCTACCAGTATGTAGAATACTCGATGTGTCGTGGTTCCCGTCTATAATCACGACAGCGATGTTATTTGAGGTTAGTTTGCGTACCATTCTGGCTGCACAGGTGATTGCACGCGGTGAGGGTGATGGTTTATGAAAGATGTCACCAGCAAGGAGCACAATATCAACCGGTGGTTGGGCGCTGACAATCTCCGCTGTGATGTTTTGAACTGCGTGTTCGATATCGACCTCTCGTAGATAGCGCCCAGCTTTCTGCGTGCTTTCTGCTTCAGTAACTAATAAATTGTTTGGACCAGAATAGCCCAGGTGAAGATCGGCCAGGTGTATCAGGCGGATAGCTGTCATTACCATTCCTCCTCATCTGCTAAAAAGTTTGGTGGTGTCGGCGTTTGGGTGATATCAATCTTTTTCATAGGGTAAGTAATGGCAATATTCTCTACAAATTTTTGCCAAGGAGAAAGTTTTGCTGGTAGGTTGTTGGAATGCGAATAATATATTTCAACATTGCGTAGCAAGTTAAGCAGGTCTTTCTGCACATCTGACTTTTTCTGTGAAGGCTGCGCTTGTATTATGCCCTCTAGTACGTCTCGGACGGTAGATAAGAGGGGTGCGTGCTCAGAGTCGAGCCTACTTATTCTCTGGAAGACGCAATCCGCAAGCGAGCGATCCTCTACTGGTGGGAAATGTTCCTTCCAGGTCTGTGCTCCGCTCATCACAAATGGCCGAGGAAATTGAGTGAAAACGGCTGTGCGTAATGATGGGTATTGTAACAGAGCCTGTCCCGGTTCAAGCTGTGTCAGGCGAGCTTTGAATTCCTGCGACAGGGGTGTATACATACGATCGCTGAGCTCGTGTTCGGGAGTACGCATTGAATAATGAACCGAGGCGGCTTTGAGAATGTCCTCATTGATGCCACTACGGAACTGGCCTGCTCCAAACAGAACAATACCGCGATCACGTGTGGTGCGTGCAAGCTGAGATAGGTATTCACCTATCCCCCCATTCCCGTTACGTGGTGCTAGACGGTTCAATTCATCAGCAAAAACAATGACATGATCAACCCCACACGTACCTTTGGTCATTGCTTCTGTCAGTTGTTTCAAGATGTAGGCGGTGATAATTTTAATGGCACTATCCGCAACCTGAAGGTCGCTTGGATTAGCCATAATGCGCTCAATATCAACTACGATCATATCGTAGGGTTGTAAGTCGGTAAGTTTATCCAAGCCAAAACCTTTGCCAGTTACATCAATGAGCCCTTTTAATGTGGCTGGTAGTGAGCGAAATCGCTGCTCAACCGCTCGAATCGTATTCAGATTGAAATTTTCCCAGCGACTGCTTTTGCGTGCGTTCTGAGGTTTTCTAATTTCTTGTTCGAAGAGAGCAAGTATATCTGCTAATGTAAAACCATATGGGTGGGTTTCATCCAAGTATTGCTCAATTTCAGCAATGAGTGCTGATACTGTTGTAGACGCTTTATCAAAGAACAGGCTAAGATAAGACCAGATATCTTGAATACCCAGAGCGAAGTCGCGCGTTTCGCTGTATCCAGGGATATCAGCCGCAGGATTGGAACGGAGCGAATAGCGATTAATACCATCCTCTTTAAGAGGTGTATAGACGATAACACGACGGAAGGGCTTCTTATCTACGTCAACCCCGGCTGCGCGCCACATCCGTTTATCGTGTTCTTCTAAATCCTCAGGAGCGAGATGATCAAGAAACAGTAGATCTGCTCCTTTGACATTGATCGCCAATGTGGCAATGCCCGGAACCTTCAACCTCCTCATACTAATTTTCCTCTTCCATATTTTGTAGCTGTGCATATAAGGAGATGGTGAGCGTCAGGAATAGTGATGTTTTTCCTGCTCCTGGTAAACCGCTAAAAATGACATGTCCTTGCTTGGGACCTAGTGGGTCACTTGCCAGATCCAGTGGCATTGCTGGCCGGTTTGTAATAGCGCACCGAACGAATGCGCCGCGGCACCACGTATTGAGATGTTGCTCCTGACCCGCCTTGCCGATGACGACGCGCATAGGCACGGTCGCGACGAGCATGCCGTTTGCCTCCCCAGATGAACGGGGTCGGATGACGATTCCATCCCTCGATGGTGTCGGTGAGCCAATCTTTGAGAATTTCGACATCATAAACATGATGCCCCTCCAGTGCCCTCCGGATAATGATCCGTTGCACAGACTCAGCCATGTTGAGCCAGGATCCAGCACACGGGGTATACAACAGTCCAATGCCGCGTTCATGGCACCAGCTCACCAAATCGCGACTGTAATGACCTGCCAGGTTATCTAAAATCAGCAACATGCGCAAGGGAGGCAAGAACCGATCCAGTTGTTCGGCGGCAGGAAAGGGATCCCAGTTTTGCCAGAGTCGCTCCTCTGGAACCGCCTCTAGAACTGGCGGACACTCTTTGAGAAGAGCCTCCAATTCTTCCTTGAGCCAGGGATGCAAGATGGCATTGGTACTTTGATCAACTGGTTTGGCTCGCAGTTCCCCCGTGGCTGGCCGAAACAAGGTCAAGAATTTGCAGGTCTTCCCGCGGATATATTGATGGTCCTGTCGCCCTGGTTCTCCCTCTGGCTGCCAGACGAAGCCGGGGTGAGGAATGGTCTGATACGGACCTGCCTCGTCTTCACACCACAAGGGGAGACCCACATGCTCGGCCTGCACGTAGGCACGCTCAATCACCGTTTTTTTTCCTGGGTGTAGGGGTCTTCGCTCTGATACACCGTCCCGTCTTTTCCTTTCTTGAGGGTTCTTCCCGTATGGCACCAGGTGCGATCTTTCTGCCAACTGTAGCCTGCCTCATGCAAGGTATGCAGGATCGTAAAGGTACTCACCTTCGGAAGCCCATCGCTAGCTTGGCGCAGGGCGCGTTGCAAGAGTGTGAGGGACCAGGTGGCTGTTGCATCTTCCTTGCGATCAGGCGTGCGGCGTGCCTCCTGCTCAATCCGTGCTCGTTCCACTGGCCCATAGGTTCGCGGGGCTCCCGATCGGGGCAAATCATCGAGCGCCGCCAACCCCATGAGATTGAATCGCCTGGTTAGCCGTGTGACTGGGTCGTGGCTTTTCCATCCAACGAGGCGCGCCGCCTCGCTCAAGCTCTTCCCCTCCGCAACGGCTACGAGCGCGACGGCTCGCTGGTGACGGTTACGCGATTCACTAGAGGCTCTGCTCACACGCTGAAGTTCTTTGGCTTCTTCTTCCGAAAACAGCCGCAGGGGTTGTGATGCTCGACGGGACATGGCTGGTCTCCTTCCAGACTTTTTGTTGAGCATCGCACATTCCTACAGCAGTTGGCAAATGACCCACTAGTGAATTCTCAAGAGAGGTGATCCGGGATGTGGTATACTCAATCCCATGAGACCACGCATTTTTGTTCGAGACCTTTCCGAAGACGAACGAACGGCATTAACTGCTGGATTACGTTCAGCCGACGCGTTTGTGCTTCGTCGCAGCCAGATCTTGCTCGCTTCGGCTCGTGGGGAAACGCCTCCCGGCATCGCGAAGGCGCTCTCCTGCGACGAACAAACCGTTCGCCATGCCATCCACGCATTCAACCAGGAGGGACGAGAAGCGCTCCAAGCTGGATCGAGCCGTCCCCACCATCTGCCAACCGTTCTGCGCGAAGACGTGACCACCGAGATGTTCAAAGCGGTGTTGCATCGCCCGCCGCGCGATTTCGGCTTCGAGACCAGCTTGTGGACACTCGATTTGCTCGTCAAGCAGTGTGTTCGCCTTGGCTGGATGACCCGTTCCGTCTCCATCGAGACGATGCGCCAAACGCTCTTGCGTCTGGGCATCAACTGGAAGCGAGCGAAACACTGGATCACCAGCCCCGATCCGTTGTACCAGGAAAAAAAACCGCTCGCGACCGACTCTTGATCTGGGCCTCCCAGGCGCAGCAAGCGGCCATCTGGGCCATTGGCTTTCTCGATGAGGTGTGGTGGAGTCGCTTCGCGTTGCCCCCAGCTCATGCCTGGCAAACGACCGATGCTCCCATTCATTTGAGAGAGCAGAACTGGCAGAAGGCCGATCCCGATACGAAAGCGCTGGCATGTTATGGAGTTCTGTGGCAACGAGGGCCAGCAGAGGCTCCCATTCGGGATCAGATGTCCTTGCGCTTTGTCGATGGGCGTCCGGTGAGTGACATCACCACGCAGTTTCTGGACTGGTGCTGCACCTGCTTGGAGCGTCAGGGCAAAACAGCGTGGCTGCTCATCTGGGACAATGCCTCCTGGCATTACAGCAAGATGGTACGTACCTGGATTCGTGGGCACAATCAGCAGGTGAAGGCCTCGGGCAAAGGTGTGCGCATTCTCCCCTTGTTTCTGCCTAAACAGAGCCCCTGGCTCAACCCCATCGAGCCCAAGTGGATCCATGGCAAGCGTGCTGTCGTTGAACCCAATGGATTGCTCTCGGCAAGGCAACTGGCTGAGCGCATTTGTTCCTATTATCACTGTTCGTATGAGCCTCATTTATCCATCCCGGAAAAGATCTCTTGAGAATGCACTAGAACGCGAGCGCGGTCCTCGCCAAAGACACCAAAGTTACCAGCTGCATCCTCATAGAAGCCGAGCAATAGATATTGAGGGTCAAGCCACAGATCTTTAGTATGTACTGCTGCGAAATCATCTGCTTTTACTGCATAAACTGGGCCACTGTGTACTGGGCGTTGGGCTTTCTGCGTTGAAGCCAACACTTTGGCCTGATAATGCACTACAGGGCGCCGTGAGCTCGGTGCCGGAGTGATACTATCGAGTGGGGGAAGGGCATCCTGTTCATAGACATGAAAGGCATAGTCATCCAAGCCCAGCGTGTTACCGGTGGTATCGACAATGATGCCGTAAGTATCAACCCACTGTGGCTGAGTTGCAGTGTGACGTACGATGCTGCCGATGCCTAGCGAAACTTCTTCGGCTGGTGCCCAAAATTGGAAGAGATCGCTACGAGATGTTGCATTGCGTGCGTTAGAAACATAACCGATTGGCCTTTCTGGTAGCGACGCTGGTTGCTGTTGTGCTTCTTTCTGGCGTTCAACGGCCTCCAAAAGCGCATCGATTTCTTCGTTGTCCACATCGATCTCAGTCGTATCGGGTGCCTCTGGATAATTTTTAATGACAAGCTCTTCTAGATCAGAAAACTCTCTAGTGGCTTCCTGGTTAGGTGATAGGCATGCACTCTGGAATTCGTTGCGCTTGTGTTGATTTGCGTCTTGCATAATTGATTCCTATCCTCTCGATGTCAGCGTAATTGTGCTAGTAAAAGTTCGCCCGGAAGTTGCTGCGCTTTAAGGAATTGCTCGCAGTCATAGATCCCATATGGCATTACATCGTATCGTGGATCTGGCATAGAAGAGATGCCATGAAATTCGTCGAGGACAGCCCAACTTATTTCATCGATCCAATCGCTCCAATCATCGATAGTGGCGATATCTAGCCGGACAATACCGCTCATGTGATTGGCATCGTGGGAGTTCGCTTGGCGCACACGTAAGTACCAAGAAATCATTGGTCGATCGGTTTCTTGTAGAGAATAGCCCTTCTGAGCCTGAAGGGCTGGGCGTGGCAGAAAAGCGACGCTTCGTTGTCCAATCTCCATTTGATGGAGTATCCGTTCGCCATCGATCCCAAAGTACGATACCGGATGTGTTTTGACACAAGAGACGATGTTGCGTAGCGGTTCTGCCAGACGCAAATACTCGCGTCTAAACTGAGAAAATGAGCCATCTTTGAGTAGCCAACTTTTTCCTGTTGGATCTTGCTCACGCAGTAATCGAGCTCCCGCCATCGCCGTGATCTGTTCAGATAAATCAAGGAGATGCCTAGCCCTACGCCGTGCTCTGTATTGCCAGGAAACATTGCCCATCTGCTTCATCTCAGCAGGTGTTGGAATGTATTTTGCACTGTCTCCAGACCAATTATCTAGCCCTGTCCAGCAGAGGTCTGCGTGGCGGCTCTTGTAGAGCTTCAAACGTTCATAGACAGTGAGAGTGGCTTGATCGAATAGTGAGAATGGTGCTAGGAGTATGGCCTGCTGGCGCCGCATTCCATACCTGTTTGCATGATAACCGGTCATACAGTCGCGTGTGCGTATGACAGAGGCATTTCTCGCGTATATAATAGGGAGGTGATCCTCATGGCCAACGAAATAGGTCGAGCGTATACCATCGCAGAAACCCTCAATATTCACCTTATGCAATCGTTTGGCTAATTTGCGCAACGCAAATGGAGTATTCTCGTTTGGTTCAAGGACCTGTCCAGGTACAGGACCGCTCTCGAAGTCAGTTGGTGCTTCTGAATGCTCAAAAGAGAGAGGATCTGGATTAAGTATCAACCTTCCATCACCACTTTCCCGCCGTGCCGCAGCCAGAACACGTAAATTCAGGAGGATATCATCATCAATCACTAAATTTTACATCTCCTTTGTACACAATTTGTGTTCAAAACAAAGATAACACAAATTGTGTACAAAGACAAGAGCTTTTCAAGATATTTCATACAAAAGTAATTTGGAATTGCGAAACAGACAATTATAGAAATTTAGTTCTAATCTATTGGGGAATATTATTTGAGTACTATGGCAATAAATGCATGTAGACCCCCTACTCTATACAAGTCTTTCGTGGAGAGAACGTCTGCCTCTGTGCCAGTCGTTACGAACCTCGTTGAAGGAGAAGTTTTTGAGCCGGGAGGTGAGCAGGAAGCCAATCACGGCCACGGCGCGCAGGGCGGTCATGATCCAGAGGGGAATGACGCCGGAGATGCCTTTATCTGAGACAGGGAGACCGAGGGCGTCGAAGTGGGTGATGAGACCGGCGACCGTGGCGAGCAGGGCCGTGAGCGTGAAGAAGTTCATCGCGCGTATTTTGTCTCGTTCCCGTAGGGCCTGGAAGGCGTTGATAAAGACGATGCCCAAACTGGAGTCGATGGCGATAGCCTGCGCCCACGCCCAGGCATCTGAGAGAGCAGCGTGCCCTTGCATGACGCTGCTATCAGTGAGAAAGTTGGCGGTGCTGACTACGATGCCAGCGGCAAGCAGGAGCTCGCTGGTTTTGGTGACGAAGTTGAAGATGAACTTGATGTTTCATCATACCAGTGTAAGGTTGCGAATGCGTGCAGTCGCGAAGTATTTTGTGCGCTCATTCTGTGTA
This sequence comes from Dictyobacter halimunensis, assembly GCF_036245075.1. Lineage (NCBI taxonomy): Bacteria > Bacillati > Chloroflexota > Ktedonobacteria > Ktedonobacterales > Dictyobacteraceae > Dictyobacter > Dictyobacter halimunensis. The sequence continues at coordinate 1,403,629 of NZ_BSRI01000001.1, read as the reverse complement.
CCGTTCTATGCTATCTTTTGGCGTTTTAGGAGCCCAATTAGGACCCTAAAACGCCGTTTTTGAAATTGGCTGGCAAGTTGGCTGTCATGCGGTACACAGCACTTTTGAGATTACCCTTTGAGTCCGCTCCCCAGGCTCCTTTATTGGGTACCCATTTTGGTTCCCTGTTTGATACCAGTCTTACCAATCTCACTTCAACGAAGGGAACACAGAGGATGTCTTTTCTGGGAATTCAAGCTCAAAAGTGCATGTGTACCGGCGCGCCATGATACGTCTTCAACCGTCTTGTTCGAGGAAATTGGTTGTCAAGTTGGGGGTTCTCTGCACTTTGCGTGATGAGGATTGTCAAACAGTGCAGTAGAGCGTAGAATTGATCTGAGTGCTCAAGTACATACCAGCTTAGACACTTTTCAAAGAGAAAAAAGGAGTTTTCGTTGAAAAAACAGCTTCCGGGATTTCAAGAATGTCTACGTCTCATGCGCATGCGCGATCCTCAGATGCAGGAGGATGGCTTTCATCTTCTACGTGCTCAGGCTCATAAGTATACTCAGCAATTGGTAAATGAGGTTACTCGGGAAACTAATCCTGGCCTGCGTTGCTGGTTCTTAGAACTGCTTGCTGAAGCCAGGGATCCTGGCGCTCTCCCTCTTTTCCTCGAATATCTCTACAGTGATGAAACGTTGTTGAAGACCTGGGCCATTAGTGGATTGAAACAGATCAATACCAAAGCGTCTCGTCGAGCCCTGTGGGAGGCAGGATTCTAGCAAAACTGGCCGTTCAAAAAGCTGATTGCCTCAAGAGGCATGGAGCACGCGTTTACGTAGCAAATCAAGGCCAGTTCGTCCGTACCCTTGAAGTGCTCGGTGCCACACGATACCTACGACCAGATCCGGACCAAAGGCATGAGGAAGAGCTCTCTAACCCTCATATTGAAATAGGTGATCGTGAAGAAAGGTGAACGTGCTCATGAATACTATCGCCCTGCAAGATTTTACACCATCAAAGGTTTCCCTGGCGTATGATGCCAATCACATTGCCGAGCGCACACTCTTTAGCCAGCTTCCCCAGGCGGAGCTTCACGATGAGCCAGGTCTCCTCTGGTATGCCACGGGAAGCGATGCCGATAGTTTCAATGGTGTGTTGCAGACGCAGCTGGAGCCTGACCGCCTTTCTCCTGCTATCGGCCGTGTCTGTGCGTATTTTCAACAGCGCCGTCTGCCATTTCTCTGGTTCGTGGGACCCTCCTCTCGTCCAGACAACGTGGGACAGGTTTTAGAGGATCACGGATTTATTCGTGCTGAAACGGAACCTGTCATGGCTGTGGACCTGTTCCGCATGAACACGAACCTCTCGGTATCATCTCGATTAATCATCCATCGTGTTCGCACCCACGAGCAGTTGTTGCAATGGTTGCGGGTGTGCTTCTCGGATTGCTCAGAAGAGCTCATACAGCAGTGTTTTACGCTCTACGCTGGCCTGCACCTTGACCAGCACAGCCCACTGCGTCTGTATCTAGGAACTATCGATGGTGAACCGGTGGCGACGTCCCTGTTGTTTTGCGGTATGGAAGCAGCATCCTTGAGAAATATTTTTACGCTGCCTCACTATCGAGGCCAGGGCGTCGGCGCGGCGATGACGCTTGCCGCACTGCATGAGGCACGATCGTGTGGGTATCGCATCGGTCTGTTGGCAGCCACCTCCATGGGAAGTGCGCTCTATTACCGCATTGGGTTTCAGGCGTACGGAACATTTAGTGTCTACTATGTAGCGATTTGAAGATGAGAACGTATTGATGCATATGAGATGAGGCATCTTGTTTTCTTCTCTCTCAGTGGAAAGGCCGACGCGAGGAGCGTTTATATGTGGTTGATCGTTATGAAGGGATTGCCGGGAAGTGGAAAAAGTACGTTGAGCCGTGTTGTGAGCAAGCATTTTGGTTGGCCTCTGATCGACAAGGATGATGCGAGAGATTGCCTGGCCGATGAGATTCCAGAAGCTGGCGGCGTAGCGTATGATATCATGTTTCGCATTGCTTGCCGCCAGCTGTTGCAGAGGCTCAGTGTGATTTGTGATAGCCCCCTCACAGCACCCATGAGCTATGATCATGCTCAAGCTGTTGCTCGGAAAACACAGGCAACATTGATTGTCATTGAGTGCATCTGCTCGGATGAGACACTGTGGAAGCGTCGCATTACCAGTCGTGAAGCGTTTGGGCTTCCGGCTCATCACCAAACGGATTGGGATCGCTTTCAAGTATATAGACGCTTGCATGGTTTTCAGGCAAACTATCCCATTTCCTATCTTCATCTTGTCGTGGATACTATCAAGCCAATTCATGAGTGTTTGAATGAAATCGTGGTGTGGCTAGCATAGAACTACCTGTGGAGAAAGAATCTTCTTATGAATACCCGGCAGCTTGCACTTCTGCAAGAGACCTTTGAAATATGTAAAATGAAGGCTATTCCGATCTGGATACGTGGTGGCTGGGCAGTCGATTTTGCTCTGGGTCAGATCACTCGTGAGCATGAAGACATCGATCTTTTTGCCTGGGCTAAAGACGCTGAGCGTTTGACTGAAGCATTTGAACAGGCGGGCTTCTGTCCCCAGGAAGGACCTCCGCCGGACGCACAACGGGATTTTACGAAAGGTGAGGAAAGCATTTAGGTGGCATTGGTCGATCTCAACAGTCAATGGGAAGTCATTGTGGCAGGAGGGCCAGCGAAAGGTTCTGTCTGGCCACAGGGGATGCTAGGGTCGCATCGTGGGCACATTGGCGAGTTTGTCTGTCCCATCGTGAATCCATTGGTTCAAATTGAAATAAAAGAACACTATCCCATATGGCGGCCAGACCTTCCACGTTTCGAGAAGCACATCAGCGATATTGCGCGCCTACGCGAACGCTTCACTGTTTTTTGAATGTAACCACATTTCTTCTCATAATGGTAAGGGCGCAGAATGATTTTGTTGACCTGGCGAGGCGAAAAAAACCTATGAAATACCATAATGGAGATATGGCATCGCCCTGTTTTGTGATCGCGATTAGTGGCGCCTCGGGCGCGGGAAAAACAACGCTGGTGAAAGCATTAGCCCATGCATTACATGATGCGGCTACGCTGTTTTTTGATGACTATAAACCGCAGGTTGTCCCATCCACACGTTACCCCGAGAACCTTATCCAGTGGGCCAGAGACGGGGGAGACCCTGATTTGTGGGAAACGCCACAACTCGTTCTGGATCTAGAAGCCTTGCGCCGGCGGGAGGCGATCACGATTCATTGGAGCGGAGAGCGGTTGGAACCTGCGACATTTATCGTCATTGAAGAGCCCTTTGGTCGCGAAAGAGTGTTCAACAGTATTGAAAAAGCTATGATAATATGTTAATGTGTATGCATGGAGCATACATATTCACCGAAACAATTTGGGAAACTGATTGGAAAATCAGTCAACACCTTGCAAAAATGGGATCGCAAGGGGATCCTGCCCGCGTTTCGGAGTCCAACGAATCGCCGCTACTACACGCATGAGCAATATTTGCAGTATCGAGGGTTGATTTCGACGGCTCAAGGGCTGGTGATTGCGTATGCTCGGGTATCTTCTCCTGGTCAGAAAAAGGATCTCGCCATGCAGAAAGAAGCGCTTCGAGCGTACTGCCAGGAGCATGGAATCAAGGTCGATCAGTGGGTGGAAGATATCGGCTCTGCGCTTAATTACAAGCGGAGAGGATTTAATCAGATCATTGAACACATCGAACTGGGTGAAGTCTCGCGCGTGGTCATTGGGTCTCAGGATCGTTTTGTCCGCTTTGGCTACGACTGGTTTGAGCAGTTTTGCGAGCGACATGGAACCCAGATCACCGTCATCAATGGGGAAACGTTCTCACCAGAAGAAGAACTGGTCCGAGATTTGATCGCGGTAATGGTTGAAAATATTGAGGGCAAAAAGACTTGGACTATATCGAGAGAAGAGAAGGGATCGTCGGTGCAAGCCCTCGCTGCTAAAGCGATTGCAGATGCGTTTAGCCGTGCCTATGGACGAGAGATAAAGCCATCGGATATTAGTGATCTCCTTACTCAAAGTTGATGGGTTTCGAATTTAGGAAATTTTTCAACTGGATAATAGAATATCAAGAGGAAAGGAGCTATGAGGAAGTTACTCACAGCACGGCAAGCAAGGGATGCTTTCATAGTAGCAGGTCAGGATGTTAGCAGACTTTACAAATGTGTGGATGCTGGACAGATAGAGCGCATCCTGCCAGAAGGCAAGCAACGGGACGCCATGTACCCTGAAGATCAGGTGATAGCTGCCATAAACAACCGCAGGCGGAACTATGTAACAGGCTTCTCGTTCCATCCTTTCACGCCTGTAAAAGCCTACGTTCTTGGTTTTGCGTGGGCCGACGGGGCTATTGATGCACCTCTCAACGTGCTTGCTTTTGTCTCGAAAGATGATTTATCTTCGTTGCGGGATGTGTTTTACCCCGAAGGTGATCGGCCTGTGTATCAGAGAAAGGACGGGGCATATCAATTAAATGTCGGTTCGCAGAGGATTGTACAAGAACTGGTTGAGATGGGATTTACGCCTCAGAAAAGTAAAGCAGGGGTTCCCGCCATCCCACAAGGTTTTGAACAATACTTTCTGTTAGGGTTGCTTGACGGTGATGGAACGGTGTACACCTCAACTGACAAAGTGCTAAGAGTCTTTTACTGTGGCAACCGTGAAACGATGGAGCTTGTTCAGGCTACAGTAGAAACCCTTGTAGAGGTTCGCTTCTCCATGAGAAAAGCTCAAGGTTCTGATAACCAGACTGTGATGGGGCGTACAGTGACCAATAACCACGTGTGTCATGTGCTGCAACTTCCTACTATTCGGGACTCACAGACTTACCTCACATGGCTCTACAGCAACATTGATGGCATTCCAGTCCTTCAGCGTAAGTACCAGAAGTTTCTCGATTTTCAGCAAGTCTACAAAACGGTCATCGGGTGTTTTCTCTGTGATGCGTTGGTAGCCCGTCCAGGCACAACCAGACGGTACTGCGATGGATGCAATCTTTTGCTCCGAAGGTTGTCTAATCGCCGAAGTGATCATGAGAACAGAAAGGGCGTTCGTCCGCGATTTATTGACTTGCTTACCGATGCTGAGAAAGCTAGAATTGACCTTGATGCTCTGGCAACATTAGGATAGGCGCGGCTTCACAGCTTGCGTTCCCATACAAACCTCATCAGAGCTGCGGCTTTAGGAAAGGACATCACGGATGATCAAGGCGCACAAGATCAGACTCCACCCGACGCCTGAGCAGGCCGTGTATTTTGCCAAAGCCGCAGGAACCACACGATTTGTCTGGAATTGGGCTCTGGCTGAGTGGAACCGGCAATACCAAGCGGGGGAAAAGCCGACCGCACTCAAGCTCAAAAAACAGTTCAATGCTCTTCGGCGAGAACAGTTTCCTTGGACGTGGGACGTCACGAAAAACGCCTGCGATCAGCCCTTTCTCGATCTGGGCAAAGCCTTCACGGCCTCCTTTGAGAAAAAGGCTCGCCGCCCGAAATTCAAGAGCAAAAAGAACAGCAAACCAAGCTTTTATCTGGCCAATGATCAGTTTGAGCTGAAGGACCATCAGGTGTGGATACCCAAACTTGGCTGGGTCAATCTGGCGGAGAATCTGCGCTTCAAAGGCAAGATCACCGGAGCGCGTGTGACAAAAAAGGCTGATTGGTGGTTCATTTCCATCACGGTGGAAGTCCCTGATGAAGTTCCTCAGAAGCGACCCGCAGCCGTTGGGGTGGATGTCGGCTTAAACCGATTAGCGACCTTGAGTACAGGCGAGGAATTCGAGAACCAAGCATTCCTCAAAACTAAACTCAAGAAGCTCCGTCAAGCCAATAAACGGCTCCACCGCCGCAAACCGGGGTCAAAGAATCGCGAGAAAGCACGACAGCAGGTGGCTCGTTTGCATTATCGCATCACCTGCCTGCGCGATGACGTGTTCCAAAAGCTGACGACACGGCTGGCAGACTGCTATGGCATCATTGGCATTGAAGATCTGCATATCAAAGGGCTCCTCAAAAATCGCAACCTGGCTCGCTCGTTTTCTGATGCAGCCCTGGGCAAACTGTTGGACCTGTTCACCAGCAAAGTTGGTCAACGAGGGGGGCAGGTCGTGAAGGTAGGGCGGTTTTTCCCCTCGACCAAGCTCTGCCATGGATGTCAATGGAAATGGGATGAGATCACGCTGGCGGATCGCGTGTTCGTGTGCCAAAACCCCGACTGTTCCTACTATCAGTTTGGGCAAGATCGCGATCACAATGGCTTCGGCATGGAGGCTGTTGAGGATGAAGCAGCAACAACGAAATTCTGTGTGGAGGTGTGCTTGCACATGTTTGCATACGAAAATCGGAGCAGAGAGTATGAAACATCTCATCGATTTTGTGATCGCATTAGACATCCCACTCGATATCGCGTTAGCGCGTCGTCTCTTAGGTCTGACCGACCCTCCTTATGTCATGCAACAGCCAGATGATCGATATACCCTCCTGACTGAGTGGTTGCGAGCCTATCTCTCTGGTGGGTATAGGGAACTCTACCTTGCGATCAACGAGCGCATATTCAAGCACAACGACCTCATCCTCGATGGTACGAGACCAATTCATGAACTGGTTGAAATAGCGGTCCAGCATATACAGCAGAAGAGGCGAAGCTCCTGATATCTTGGTATCCTTTCACCGATTTGGCTGACCGTTCGCCTCTTATTCACTGGTTTTACTGAAAACTACGTGCCTCCTGAAGGGATTGCAAAAATTGCTGGTTGATATGGACTAAATTAGTCTTTATATCAGGGAAAGCATTCATAAGGAATCTTGCCATTGCACATATGCCTTCTTATAGTTACTTATATATCCGCAAATAGTTACTTATATATCCGCAAAAGAGCACACATCCTTTGTAGGACGCCTTGCTGTCAAGTGACTACTGGTTGGAGCTTCGAAGCAAGAGAATATCTTCGCAGTGGAGAGCGACATGCACGGCCTGGTTGTAGAGGATCTGTTGCACGTTGAGCGGATGGGGTTCCTGATCGGGCCACGCAAACAATAGAAAGCGGGAAAGGGCGTCAGGAAGATGCTGGACAAGTTGTAAGATATGTTCGTGATGGGCCTGAAACAGTAAAAGAGCGGGTTCGATGGTTCGCCCTGCATAGTCGAGCATCTCAGCGCAGGCATTGTCTGGCGTGTACCAATCGTGGCGATACTGACTTCCTGAACGAGCCAGAGCGGCCTTGATCGCATGTATCCAGAGATCATCACCATCCACAATGTGATGCACCAGTTGGCGGATACTCCACTCTCCATCGGTGCGTTTCTTGTCCAGTTCCTGCTCAGTGATATCAGCCAACGCTTGCTGCAGGCGCGTTGGTCCCTGAGCATATAAGGCGGCGATCTCTTCTGGTGTCCACTGGCGTGGTGTGGTAAAACGCAGCGTATTCCCATCTGGATCCTGAATGAGCAGGGCGCGATCGCCCAATGGCGCTGTAGCCTCCTCTACCTCCTTGAGCCCACGCATTGACCATCTGGCCATCTGGGTGTCGAGGTCTTGGCAGAAGAATCCCAACGTGCTCCTTGGTTTCATGATTGTGTGAGGACTATTCAGGTAGGTTGTTACATCGCCAGCCTCTGGGCCAATGAGGAGCAGAGGATCGTCGTCAAAATCAGTAACCTCCGCAAGGTGATCAGGAAGTGGTGTTGTTGTCGTACCAAAGCCGAGAAGTTCCGTATAAAAGGCGTAACTAATGGGAAGATTCCGCACGGGAAGAGCCCACCATGGGCGTGGTCGCACCGTGTTGGTGTGTTGCATAACCATGTGCTCCTGTTTGTTGCTTTTTGGGCACGATGGACAGTGATGTGTTAGCAGCATCCGTTGCTTGTACGCCATATGGAATAGATGAAGAATAAAGGGGTGGGAGCGGGAATAGCAGAGGTACGAGCGCGGCAGGCGCATGAAGCACACTTCCTTCTTTATAGAGCGATTTGATCCCAATAAATATGCTCTATAGTAATACGACCCTTTTGTGACACTCCGCAGGGGCTACAAGCCCCGCAGCTTCTGACACTCCTACGTACGCGGCTTCAAGAGAATAGGTAGCATAGCTACGTCTCAAAAGAGAAACCGTAGTTGGTGAGGAATATCCGATGGGTGTTCATCCATCCTGAACACTGCATCTTGAGCGATGCCATGCTCGTTGGTGTCTCCATGCCCTGCGATAAGGATAGATGGTCCTTCTTCACATCCGGCGTCCTGGGAGACAGCAACACCTGTGTTTTTCAACACCCTCCGAAGAGCTTGAGGCTTTTCCTGTGGGTCATACCGTTTTCGTAAGCGTTGACCGATGACCAAACTGGCATTTCTATCTGCATTCCCCTTCATCCCACAGCACGGGCAGAAAGCCAAGGGCGCACCAGGCGTGTATCCTTCGGCTGGGTGGCCTGTATGGTAACGAGCAATCAGGTGATGGCACCAGGCACATTCCCGACTCGTATTCTTTGGGCTGACTCGACTGGTCAGCATCCCCATGGTGTATGCCTTATATTTGGTGTAGGTGAAGATACGCCCTTTCATCCAGTAGGCCCGTTTGGTGTTGCCCCTACGGCTATACGTGCCCTTGGCAGGCTTAAGATTGTGTTAGCGCCGGGTGTATACTGAGCCGGTGAAAATTGACCGACCCCCAAGAAGGGCGGTATTCTGAGGAAAATCCAAAACACCCTCAGGAGATCCACCCATGCTTAGGAGTCAGACAGTGTTAACCATACATGATCTTTTTCATCAAGGCAAATCTGTGCAGGAAATTGCGCAGGAGTTGAAGATTTCACGCACCACCGTGCGCAAATATCTCAAGCATCCAGAAGCGGTATTGTCCTCATCGCGTCCACCGCGGCCTTCCAAGCTTGCTCCTTTTCACGAGCAGATCACGCGATGGGTCACTCAAGACCACTGCACCAATTGTGAGGTCATTTTTGTGCGATTACAGAAGATGGGTTACACCGGTGGCATCAGTATTCTCAAGGAGTTTGTCCATCCTCTTCGGCCAGCGGTGGCTGGGCATGCCCCCGTACAGCGTTACGAGACGAAGCCAGGTGACCAGGTGCAATTTGATTGGGGCGAGTTTGTGTACGAGGAGGCCGGCGTGCTGCGCAAGTACTACGGTTTTGTCGCGATTCTGGGCTACTCGCGCATGCGGTTCGTGACGTTCGTCAAACGGTGCGATACGCCCACACTCATTCGTTGCTTGATGGACGCCTTTGAATACTTTGGCGGGCTCACCCGCGTCGCTCTGACCGATCGCATGAAAAGTGTCCTGCTCGAGATGGTGGAGAACCAACCGAAATGGAATCCACGTTTTGCTGATTTCATGGTCTCGATCGGCGTGAGTCCACGAGTGTGCAAACCCTACACGCCCCAGACGAAAGGCAAGGTGGAACGCTCGGTGAGCCATGTGAAAACGAGCTTGTGGGCGGGGATCACCTTCACTGACCTCGATGATCTCAACCGTCAGGCACGTGCCTGGTGTGAACGCATCAATACACGGGTGCATCGGACGACGCATGTGCGCCCGGTCGAGCGTCTGGCCGAAGAACCGTTGTTGCCGTTGCCTGCCGATTTTGCCTGGGAGCGCTTCGCGACCGAGGAACGCAAAGTGAGTTGGGATGGCTATGTGTCCTACGATGGCGTCCTCTACGGCCTCCCAGGCCCGCTGCATCTGGCGGGCAACGTGGTCCTGGTCCGGGAGCGCAAAGGGGTGCTCACCATCTGGTCAGAGGGGAAACGGATCTTTGAGATTGAGAAGCGACCGCGATCTCAGGAGAGCGTGCCGCATCCAGATCAGTGGACGACTGTCCCCTCCGTTTCAGCGCAACGGCGCACGCCGGCGCCAGTCGGCCATCTGCAGCCAGCACCTGATGTGGCGAACCGTTCGCTGCAGGAATATGATCAGTATGCTCGCATTGAACCCGTGCAGGAGGTCTTGGCATGAAGCAGAGTATCTACCACCAGTTGCATCTGACCTCTCTGGAGGTAGCCTTGCCTCAGTTGTTGCAGGAGGCGAGCACGCAGCAGTGGACCTACGAAACGTTGCTGCAACGAGCGCTGACCACCGAATTGGAGGGACGGGAACAGAAAGCGATCGCGCGGCGCCTCAAGGCAGCTCGTCTTCCCAGCGCCAAGACGCTCGAGGGGTTTGATTTCTCATTTCAGCCCTCGCTCTCCGAACGCCGGCTACGGGAACTGGCTGATCTGTCGTTCGTGCGCACGTGCACCAATATCGTGTTGCTGGGTCCTCCGGGGACGGGTAAAACCCATTTGAGCGTGGCCCTGGCCAACCGGGCGCTGACAGCTGGCCATTCCGTCCTGTTCACCACACTCTCCGAGTTGGCGCATGCGCTCTCCACGGCGTCGCATCCTGGCCTGGTGCGCAGCCGGTTGCGCCACTACATCACGCCCAGTGTGTTGGTGATTGATGAGGTGGGCTACACCACCTTGTCGCAAGAGCAAGCACGCTACTTCTTTGAATTGGTGACGGCGCGCTATGAACACGGCTCGATCATTTTGACCTCCAACACCAGTTTCGCAAGTTGGGGAACGTTACTGGGTGACGATGTATTGGCTACGGCGCTGCTCGATCGGCTCCTGCATCACGCTGAGGTGATTGCCATCAATGGACGCAGTTACCGCATGAAAGAACGGCAGATGGATCGCGCAGGCGTTCCGGCGCCTGCGGAGGCGACGCTCAGTGCCACAGGCGCACGAGCTGCCGGCGTTGGAGCATCGGCATGAGGTTCGTCGGCGCTCTGATCATCCAGTCTGGCGCTGCGTGTGGCCGGCGTTTGGTCGCCGGCGTTTAGGAAATGTGTTTTCTCGGGGCGGCCAGTTCCAAATCGGCTCGCGACTACGGCTCATGAAACTTTTTGGTGAATGCCTGGCAATGTGATGGAAATCTGCTACACTTCTTTCATAAAGTGTGAGGAGACGTCGCAAAGGAATGCCAACAACTCCATTGCTCCCATTACCTGATGGATTGGAAATCATTTCCATCCGCGAGGAAGAAAACGACCTGGCGATACACATCATCTCAAAGCGCATCTGGTGCCTCTGCCCAGGCTGTGCTCAGTCTTCCCGGGCGATCCATAGCTATTACCGGAGACATCCGATGGAATTGCCTTGCACTGGGCGTGTGGTGAAGATCATTTTATCCGTGAAAAAATTCTTTTGCCGCAATCCTTCCTGTCAACGCAAAGTATTTACCGAACGCATTCCTGAATTGATTGAGCCCTCGTCTCGGTTGACGACTCGGTTACGTACACTTGTCCAGGCGATAGGGATCGCCTTCAACGCGAATGGTGGTGCTCGTTTAGGGGCACAAATGGGAGTTCAGGTATCCAGAATGACTGTCCTCTTTTCTCTACACCTCCTCCCCTTCCCATCTGTCGGCAAGATCACACGGGTCGGAATTGATGATTTCGCCTGGAAGCGTGGTGTCCGGTATGGTACCGTCCTGATCGATTTAGATTCACACGAGATCATCGATATTCTTCCTGACCGGGAAGCAGAAAGTGTGAAAACATGGTTGGCGTCGCATCCCGAAATCGAAGTGGTCAGCCGGGATCGCGGTGGAGCATATGCCGATGGAGCCGCTCAGGGAGCTCCTCAAGCGATCCAGTGTGCGGATCGATGGCATGTATGCAAAAATCTTGGAGATGCCGTTGAAAGCTACCTCAAACGGCAATCATTGTCCATTCCAGCACCTTCTGCGCCAGTGCTGACCTCAGCGAGCAAGGAAAAACCGACCTATGAACAACGGAGGCAAGAACGTCGTTCTCAAGCGACATTCGAGAGAAAACAAGAGATTGTCGAAAAGGTACGAGAAATGCACAAACAGGGAAGAAGTGGGCATGAGATTGCCGTTGATCTCGGGCTGGCTCGTGGAACGGTTCGGAAGTATCTTCAAATAGAGGGCCCTGTCCGTATTGCTCCACGCACACGAAAACCCAGCTTGCTTGATCCTTATTATGAGTATCTCTGTCAACGCTGGAATGAAGAGACCCCCACAGCACAGCAGCTTTTCGAAGAATTACAGGAAAAAGGATATCAAGGGGGGATCTCTATCGTCAAAGATGTGGTGACGCGCTTGCGTCGGGGGCTTTCCGGCATGAAATACCCTCCTCAATCCATTCAAACAAAAAAAATGCCTTCAATGCTTTCGGCAAGAGAGTTACGCTGGCTCCTTGCTAAAAAAGAGGACGATCTCACCGCTGAAGAAAAACAAGGCCTGACGAAGCTTTTCGAGAGTTCTCAAGAAGTTGGTCAACTCTATCGTTTCCTTCAATCATTTCTTCGTATGGTACGTGGGCTGAAGCCTGATCTGTTGAACGGATGGATGAAAGAAGTCCGTGAAAGTAAGATTCAAGAACTCGTCAGTTTTGTCAATGGGATTGACCGAGATTATGATGCAGTACGAGCAGGATTGACCTATGAATGGAGTCAAGGTCCAGTAGAAGGCGCTGTGAACAAAATCAAAACGCACAAAAGGCTCATGTATGGACGAGCGAGCTTCTCTCTGCTCCGAAAAAAAATGCTTCACCAAAAAGTTTCATGAGCCGCGACTACATCGGCATTGACAATTGCCCAGGTGTTCAAACACCAGGATGGTGGCTTGATGCTGTTGGGCAAACTGGACAATGCGCGCACTGATACGATGGGCGCATTGCTCATCCACCTGGCGTATCTTTTTCCAGAGGTCTGCATTGTCTTGTTGGCCTTCTGCTATGATGCCTGTCCGAGATCGGTTGCGTGCGATACGGCCCAACTGCCTCTTCCTAAAGCCGGATATCTCTTTGCCACCCTTGATGAACTTCGTGGCAAGGATCGTACCTTCGACCGTTTGGACGGTACACACCGCGAGATTTTCATTGATGTTGAGGTCAATCGCACATAGTTTTGTCTGTGCATTTGTGTTGACTTGCGTTGCGATCTTTTCAGGATTTTGGAATTGTTTCTCAAGAGGCGTATGTAACCACCACTGATGGCCTTTCCGAACCAGTGAAGGGCTTCCTGGTTCCACATCAGGGGGCAGTTCACGCCCGATAAGGCGAACGCGTATCCAGCTCCAACAGACCCCGGTCCAGACCTTGATCATGATGCTCGTGTTGCTCCGTTCCTTCCACATGCCTTGATACAATGTGACTGATTTGTTCCATGTGCGCGGGGGCACGGGTGGACGCTCATGAAACGTCTTGCCTTTGGCTAGAAATTTCTCTTTTCGTTGTTTCCATTTCTGAAGGTGCGTGTGAAAGGAGTGCGCAGAACCTAATGCGGCATGAATGGCTGCTCGGCGAAAATAGGCAGGAATATCTTGGGCAATGTCTGAAAGAGGCATGGCAGGGTTGGGGTTGCGTTGTGTGGTATGGGTAAGCGTTTCAAGAATGGTCAAGGCTTCTTTTTTTGGATGATCGAGCACCATGATATGCTTTTGAATCACATCAAAATAAAAGGCAGCAACCTGATTGAAAAGAGCCTGGTTGGAGGCAAACCAGTCACCATGATGGGGTTGATAGCTCATAACGTGCCTGATGGTGGTCGTCGCCTGCGCTATTTCTCGCTCCTTTTATATCACTCGCGCTAGGCGTATTATACTATCTGCACGAGTAATTTGTCAAGAAAGAAATATTCGTGGTACACTGTGGGTATGGAACAACAGAGACCGTATCTCACGACAACACAAGCGGCTGAACGCTCGGGCTTGTCACCCAGTTATATGACGCTTCTGCTCAGACAAGGCAAGCTCGAAGGGTTTCAAGTGGTCAGAGATTGGCTGATCTATACCGATTCTCTTGAGGCTTTTCTTGCCAAACCACGCAAGCCAGGCCCAAAGGGGCCACGAACGAAAGCCTGAGCACGCCTCACCGCACGCCTTCAAAAGGCGGCTGGCGGCGGGCTAAAGCCCCATGTGTCAAATTGAGCCTTTTTCCTCTTATACAATTATTCATCAGGAAGTGGTAGGAGATCTTTCTTAAAGAATAGGACGGTGAGCCCTTTGACGATCTCTATTGTCTCAAGTTGGACGAAGCCATTTTTGCGGTAAAGCTGTTGGGCTGCTACCTGAAGCGTTGTGGTATCTAACTGAAGTACCTGATAGCTCAGCGCTATGGCGCGAGCTTCCAATTGTGTCAGCATCATCTGCCCCAGTCCGCGTTTTTGAAAGTCAGGGTGCACCCTCATGCGTTTGATTTCACTACGTGTCGAGGTTATCTTTTTGATGGCCCCCATGGCAACAATACGGTTCTCGATCTCGCCAACGAGGAATTCTCCCTGATTATTGAGGTATACCTCTTCTATCTGAAATAGATCCGCATCCCACTGCCCATCTTCCAAATCGGCTCCAGTACCATGGAGGGCCGCTTTATGAAGAGCCCAGACGGCACTCTTGTCAGCCTGCTGATATTGTCGAATCCTCATAAATGCTCTTTCTTTCACTCTAAAAAATATGGTTGCTTTCTTACACCTCTAGCTTATATGGATCTGTTTGCTCTGGCAAGACTCTGCCCAAAATACGACCTGCTTTTTTCTCCAGATTGTGTCTGTATGCTCTATCATTTCCGTGGGATGCTATTCGGGCGCGTAGCTACCCCTATCTACCCCTGTCCTGCCTCTGTGTTACCCCCGCTTTTCTTATACTTGTTCGTGTTGATTGTCCTTTTGAGGAATGCATTGGCAGGTATCAGGAGGAAGAGGAGGAATAAAAAAACAGAGATGGCACTGCGTCAGCTTATTATTGTACGTCCCGCGCTACAGGGAACGTATGCATCAAAAAGCATTCAGGTGTCGGTAGATGATCAAGCAGCCATTGGTCCGTGGGTCTCGACCTTGGCTGCTCGGTTGGGGTATCCGCTGGTTGATTCCCATGGTTCCCCGAATATCCGTGTCTTAAGTGGCTCACTTTCTTGAAAGAATAAGTTATAATATGCAATAGGAGTAAGTATAAGCGATTCATGATTTTCATGTTTCGGGTGCTGGAGACTCCATGTATTGAAGAATGTGCATGTATTTCGTGTAATTATGAGCTATGTCCAGGTTGCCTAATCACAGGGAGGAAATGATGGTAACACTAGACCAGGATCAATTCACAATTACTGTTACAAGCACCTTTATTACACAGTATGCTCCCGAAGAACTGCCTCTTTTACCAGGGATTGTTGAAGTATTCCAGCACAATCCGGAGAAGTTTCTCAAAAAGCAGAATGAAGGTGGTGAAGATCTCCTGGGGTTTGGTCCGGCCGAAGTCGCCACGCTTTTGACACCTGTTGTGCTCTTGGTTACTGATGCTGTTATCACAGCGATCGCGGAGAAGAGCGCGGCATCGTTAGTGGATAGGATCGTTGAGAGGGTCAAGAAGCTGTTTGGAACACATCGCAAGAAAATAATTCAGGTGCCGGACCTCTCGAAAGAGCAGCTGACATGGATACATGAACAAGCATACTCCAAAGCCCGAACATATAACCTGTCTGACAATCGTGCGATGCAATTGGCAGACTCTATCATTGCAGGCCTGGTTACGTCTCAACCTCCAAAAAAGCCTTGAGTGCTTTTAGTCGAGGTGCATAGATTTCATCAATTGTCGATTCCAGCAAAAAGTCTGTTTGATGTTGCTGTGTATGGCAGGGAGGACCAGCGATGCAAACGAATCCACTGAACTCACCCTCTACGGTGCGATTAAACCCTTTCGCGATCCCATCTTCTACTACCTTGCGTTTTATTCTCCTTATTGCCGCGATTCTCGCTGCCAGTATATACATATATCAATATATATATCTTGAGCTTCCAGGCAAATCACAGCTTACTGCCATAGCCATTCGTGATTACTCTATCGTTAAGAGTGCGCATCCAACGCAGTCAAATGTAGATTTACAAGCAAACATTGCCGCAGAACATCGCTATCTTACTCCTGTTGATCGCAATGAAGCGCTATGGATTTTTGGTTGTCTTTTACTTGAAGTAGGCCTGGCTCTTATCATGTTCTTGATTTTACCGATCATCCGTATAAAGCGCCATCGACTTAAACCGCTAGTGACCTCTAATAAGCCAGAGTTGATCGAATATCTGACAAATCTCTGTAATGGGCTGGAGATAGTGCGGCCTCCAACATTTTTATGGGAACCTTCTAGGATGAGGAAGACGGGATCTGCTTTTGGCTGCTTTGGTAAGTATTATATTGTGCTATCTGCGGGTCTTATCCACCAGTTCGATGTAAATAGAGATATGTTTCATGCGACCTGCCTTCATGAAATCGCTCATATCTATAATAAGGACATAAATAAGACATATTTTACCGTCTCGATCTGGTGGGCGTTTGTTATTGGTGCTCTTGCGCCACTTGCACCCATGCTTCTTTTCAACGTATACCTTGATGCTATGTTGTTTTTTACCGCGCTCGTTTCTGCACATATAGATGTATATTTCCGTGCGCCTGTCTACCACTCGGGACTCAACGAAGGTTTGCGTATCATCTCGTTCACTTTGCTAGTTTATCTTAGTCGTAACGCTGTTTTGCGCGCGCGCGAGATGTATGCCGATGTACGCGGATCTGTGTGGGATGGTCGCACTGAAAGGTTTGTTTCCATCTTGCGATCTCTGCCTCAACAACTCGGGAGCAGGTGGTTCACGCTTTTGCGCGTTCATCCAGCGCCTCAGGAACGCATTGACATTCTGGGGGACTCGACGAAATTGTTGCGCGCAAATTTCTGGGATGTATTTGGTGCCGGGATAGCAGCTATGATTGCCTTTCCGAGTTTCGCAGAGTTTTTCTATCTGCTCCACATACCGGGAAGCTTTGGAGGAACAGGGGCAGCAGCTGTTATAGGAGCGGGATTAGTCATTGGGCTTCTACTGGCCGGTATTATTCAGGTCGCGATCTTTAACACGAAACTAATCGAAGTTGTTTATGGAACGAAAATGCAACTTGTAGGTCGTGTATCGTTGGCTTTAGTACTTGGTATGTTGCTGGGGCAGGCTATTTCTTTAGAAGAGTTTGTCCTTACTTTGTTCTTCAGGTATAATCAAAACGTTCCTTCTCACCTCAGTTTTGACACTGCCTGGAGTATCTCACTCTTCATCACCGTACTTTTTTTCATGCTCTGGATGGAGACGGCCGCTTCCGCCTGGCTGGAATTTGCTGCCACTCGGCGTTCGCCGCTCCCTTTGTACTGGATGAGTGTTGCTATTACTGGTAGTGTGTTTGCAATATGGATTGGTTTGCTTTACGGCATTCGTTTTGTGATGCAAGCGACATTCCCGGTTGGAGTAGATATACTCCAATTATTCAATGACGTGACTCAGATCCCTGTTTTTCTCTTTATTTTCGTCGCTCTCTGGGCTTATCCTTGTATCCCTCTGCTTTGGCCCAGGTCGACAAGAGTTGCTGGAAAAAGTTGGGTTTTTCAGAATCCACAGCAGCGATTGGTGTTCCCCTTTTCTTCGCCTTTAAATTTGCGGAGAATGCTTATGTTGAGTGGTGCTGGTGGTTCCCTCTTTTTTCTATTGGATGTGTGCCTGCGTCTTATTGTTCACTTTACGGTCCCCGAAGTAATTCAACAGGGTGGTACATTTTCTATCGTTTTCGGTTACGTTCAGGTTTTTCTCGGTATTACCATCCAAGTTTTCGTCGCTGCTATTGCTGCAGGAATGTCACATCGCTCAGGCATCTTTCAAGGATTGGGTGCAGCATTCTTTGCTGCAATCTTTATGGTTATTGCTTATATTGTGATTGGGGAAATTTTTTTGAGGCCAAAGCTAGATCTCGCGGCTCTTTTAACCTCGATCTCCGTGATGATCGGCTTTTTTGTCACTGGTGGGGCACTCGTCGCTCTCCCAGTTGTATGTATTGTTGCTCTTGTGGTGGGAAAGATTAGAGAATCGAAGCGATCGGTATATCAGGCTATACGTATAGAGGCGCTGCCCGCGCTCTCTCCACATCAAATGCGGGGAGCTGCTTCAAAGAATCTGCGTCGGGAAGCATTATCTCTATGGTCAGACAAAATGCGCACCCCTATACTTATGATATGTGTAGCTATGGTTATACTCATCGGGTGCTGTTCCGCCTTCTTTTCGTTTATGGCTAATCCTCTATTAGCTGCACCACAGATTCAACAAGGAGTTTCCACGTCCGCGCCTCTCCCTGTAACTCCTTACGCTCCATACCGGGGAAAATTAGTGCTCAGCGATTCTCTTAGTAGTACAAGCGAGCTGTCAAAGAAATGGTGGGATACTACCCCTTATTGTCAGTTTGCTAATGGCGTGTATCACGTCACCCAGAATCAACTGGCTCTTGGCAGTACCTGTATCAACCATCAGTTGGTAGTGCGAGATTTCATTTATGAGGTTAAGATGACCATTACAACAAGTAACGATAGTGGCTTAGGTGGTATTATTTTTCGTGCCAACACGCTAGATAATACTTATTATAGCTTTTTGCTTGCTCGTGATGGCTCATATGCTCTTTCGCGTAGTGATGGAGACGGCGTGAGCGGGCCGGTGCAACTCTTAGAAAGGTGCTGCTTATCTGCGATAGAGAAGGGACAAGGACAAATCAATACCATAGCAGTCGTTGTCATCGGAAACGCCATCACCCTCTACGTTAATCATCACGAACTTAATCATGTGCAAGATAACAAATATTCGGCCGGTTTTGTTGGATGTGTGGCGACAGCTATCAATAAACCCACAGATGTAACATATCGTGATGTGAGGATTTGGGCACTGGGTAATCCTCCCCTTTATCAGTTAGCCAATCAGTGAGTAAATATTATCCCGTTCAAATTCCTAAAACATCAAGATTTGCTGTAAAGGCTCCAGGTTATGTAGATTCCATCGTTTTTATCTAATTCGCTTTCCATGTGATTTATTTTCCTTTCTTGACATCCCAAAAGCACTCCTTCGCAGGTCTCCATGATACAACGCCTGTGATGTTTTCCGAAGAGTGCCAGGTGGCTTGCTTGCAAGCCAATCATAAAGTGGTGGATGAGTTTCTCAACTTCATCGGCGAGCAGGTTCAGACTTTGGCTACAAAAGCTAAGTGTCGGCTGGGAAGGTGGCATGGATGCTTGCTGCTCAGAAACAGCATAGCGAGGCATTGTTAAATGCAAGACTGCTATACATCATCTTCCTCTAATAGTTCTGCTAAAAAACTTTCGCCTATCGTCTATTATTCAGAAGTAAATGATTGTTCATGCGAAGGAGGAAAACGATGGCAATAGCATAAATTTTTAGCCTTGTCATGTGTTAAGCATGCAAAGCCTGATTGTCTAAGAACACCAATTATAAAAACATATTTTGCATCATGTAGTGCCTTTAGTGGGATTTAAACGTACAGCTCTGCTAAAAAATTTTGCCCTCATTGTATTGTGTTGTTTATTTTCGATAAAGGGACTACTTTATGTTAGCTGAGACGCCTAAAAACGCGAAGCAAGATCAGCAAAGCTATTCCAATAAAGACCAGATTGCCGCTCCCTCGATCACCTTGCCAAAGGGGGGAGGAGCTATTCGCGGCATCGGTGAGAAATTTGCCGCTAATCCTGTTACCGGTACTGGCTCCATGACAGTACCAATAGCTACCAGCCCCGGCCGCTCTGGCTTTGGTCCACAGCTTTCCCTCTCCTATGATTCCGGTTCAGGCAACGGTCCGTTTGGCTTTGGTTGGCGTCTTGCGCTCCCGGCTATTACACGCAGGACAGATAGAGGATTACCCCAGTATCGGGATGGTGAGGAGTCCGATGTCTTTATTCTCTCAGGCGTGGAAGATCTGGTACCGCTTCTCGTCCGGATTGGCGACCAATGGCAACGGGAGGTGGTAACACGGGTGGTGGATGGGATCACCTATCATGTTCAGGGATATCGACCACGCATCGAGGGGCTTTTTTCGCGCATTGAGCGTTGGATTGATCTGCAAACGAGTGAAATCCACTGGCGTTCTATCAGTAAAGATAATGTGACAACGCTCTACGGTAAGGATAACAATTCGCGGATCTTTGATCCTACTGATGCGATCCATCCTCAGCGCATTTTTACCTGGCTTATCTGCGCCAGCTACGATGATAAGGGCAATGCCGTTGTTTATGAGTATAAGGCAGAGAACTCAGATAACATTGATCTTTTACAGGCCAACGAGAGCAATCGCAGTGCCTCCAGACGTTCGGCCCAGCGCTATCTGAAACGTATCAAGTACGGCAATCTGACCTCGCATCTAGTCCAGCCCGATCTTTCAAAGACCGACTGGATGTTTGAGGTGGTCTTTGATTATGGCGAACACGATCTGCTTACTCCAAATCCGGTTGAGGTCCAGCCCTGGCTCTGCCGTAATGATCCGTTTTCCTTTCATCGCTCCAGCTTCGAAGTGCGTACCTATCGTCTATGTCAGCGTGTGTTGATGTTCCACCACTTTTCCAACGAGCCTGGCGTTGGGCAAGATTGTCTGGTGCGCTCCACCGATTTTACCTATCGAAACATACGCGATAATCCAGATGACCTTAAGAAAGGTCATCCAGTTGCCTCTTTTATTGCTTCTGCTACTCAAAATGGGTATAAGCGTCAGGAGGATGGTGGCTATCTCAAAAAATCCCTCCCACCGCTCGAATTTGTATATAGCCAACCAGTTATCAGCGGAAACGTTCAGGAAATCGACGCTGCCAGCCTGGAAAATCTGACCGCCGGTCCAGATGGAAAGTCTTACCGCTGGGTGGACCTGGATGGAGAAGGTGTTGCTGGTATTTTAGCGGAACAGGCAGGTGCCTGGTTCTATAAACCCAATCTGGGCAATGGCCAATTTGGACCTCTGGAGACAGTCGCGCACAAGCCCGCGCTGGCGGCTCTCGATAATGGTCGGCAACAGTTATTGAGCCTCGCTGGTGATGGTCGGCTCGATCTGGTCGATTTTTCGGGGACGACACCCGGTTTTTTCAAGCGCACAGAGGATCAGCAGTGGGAGAACTTTGCCACCTTTACCGCATGGCCGGATATTGCCTGGCAGGATGCCAATCTGCATTTCGTCGATCTGGATGGTGACGGCCTGGCAGATGTTTTGATTACCGAGCACGAGGTTCTCACCTGGTACGCGTCGCTGGGAGGGGCAGGCTTTGGTCCAGCTCAACATGTGAGCAAGCCACAGGACGAGGAGCGCGGCCCGCAACTGGTCTTTGCCGATGGCACACAGTCGATCTATCTCGCGGATATGTGCGGTGATGGCCTGACTGATCTGGTGCGCGTGCGCAACGGCGAAATTTGTTACTGGCCCAATCTGGGCTATGGACACTTCGGGAGCAAGGTCACAATGGACTCTGCTCCCTGGTTTGCAACGAGGGAACAGTTCGATCAGCAGCGCGTGCGACTGGCAGATATCGATGGTTCTGGTACAGCTGACATTATTTATCTTGGGTCGGATGCCATTCAGGTCTATTTTAATCAATCCGGTAACAGCTGGAGCCACGCACAAACGCTTAGCCCGCTCCCCCATCTTGACAAACTTTCATCGGTAATGACGGTGGATCTGCTGGGTAATGGTACCGCTTGCCTGGTCTGGTCTTCACCGCTGCCGAGCGATACGCGCAGTCCTGTGCGCTATATTGATTTGATGGGCGGCCAGAAACCTCATCTGCTGCTTTCAATCAAAAACAATCTTGGTGCGGAAACTATTATCCGGTATGCTTCTTCCAGCAAATTTTACCTTGCCGACAAGTTAGCGGGCAAGCCCTGGATCACGCGCCTGGCTTTCCCTGTCCATGTTGTTGAGCGTGTGGAAACGCGCGACCGCATCAGCGGCAACCGTTTTACCACCCGCTACGCCTATCATCATGGTTACTACGATAGTTTCGAGCGTGAGTTTCGAGGTTTTGGTCTGGTAGAGGAGTGGGATACCGAAGAACTGGCCACTCTTACTGCATCTGGCATGTTACCACCCGCTACGAATATTGATCAAAGCTCCTATGTGCCGCCTGTACTGACGCGCACATGGTTTCACACCGGAGTTTGTATCGGCAACCGCCATATCAGCCGCCAGTATGAGTATGAGTATTACCGCGAGTCCGACCTGAGTGAGGGTGTCACAGGCTTAACTGATACGCAGCTAGAGGCCATGCTGCTCGATGATAGCGTCCTGCCAACAACTGTTCGTCTGCCTGATGGCACACGATTGCCTTTTGACCTCTCAGGCGATGAGGCCCAGGAAGCCTGCCGCTCGCTCAAAGGGTCGTTGCTGCGCCAGGAAGTCTATGCGCTGGACGGTACGGATGCTGAGGACCGCCCTTATAGCGTCACAGAACATAACTATACCATTGAGATGCTCCAGCCTCAGGAGGCCAATCGGCATGCTGTCTTCTTCACCCACGCTCGCGAGGCTATCGATTTTCATTATGAGCGTACACTTTTTGAGGTGAACGGTCAGAAGTTCGCTGATCCTCGGGTCAACCATGCTGTAACGCTGGCGGTGGATGACTTTGGCAACGTTTTGCAAACGGTTGCCATTGCTTATGGTCGTCGCCATGACGATCCCGATCCGCTATTGAGCGATAGTGATCGCCAGAAACAGAAACATATCCTGCTGGCATATACCGAGAATCAGTACACCAATGCAATCCAGCAAGACGATGCCTACCGGCCGCCCCTTCTTTGCGAGACGCGCACATATGAGCTAATCAATGTCATGCCCGCTGGTAATCTACCACTGATCACCAACCTGTTTCGCCTTGACGAACTGACGCAAAAGGTACAGGATGCCTGCGATAGTCAGCATGATCTGCCCTATGAGGACATTGACGCAGCAGGTTCGCAGACCGACGTACCCTATCGCCGTTTGCTTGATTGGAGCCGCACACTTTATCGCCGCGACGATCTGAGCGGGGCACTACCTCTAGGCCAGTTGCAAACAATGGCGCAGCCCTTTGAGCACTACACATTGGCCTTTACACCAGGATTGCTTGCCACCATCTATCAACACAAAAATGGCAATGTAACAGAGGCATTGCTGCCAGATCCG
The DNA here is from genome assembly GCF_036245075.1 of Dictyobacter halimunensis. Taxonomy (NCBI): domain Bacteria; kingdom Bacillati; phylum Chloroflexota; class Ktedonobacteria; order Ktedonobacterales; family Dictyobacteraceae; genus Dictyobacter; species Dictyobacter halimunensis. Next base: position 1,380,568 of record NZ_BSRI01000001.1, on the reverse strand, counting down.
GTAAGTGTGCTTGGCAAAGAAGGCGGCTACCTGAGCAGCAATGAACTCAAAGCTGATGGGCGTTTTCCAGCCAACGATCCAGACGACCATTGGTGGATGCCTTCAGGGCAGGTATTCTATTCGCCCAATCCCTCTGATACTACTGGTCAAGAGCTGATCTATGCCAGCCAGCATTTTTTCTGTGCACATCGTTATCACGATCCCTTTAGCGATACGACAATGGTCACTTATGATCACTACGACCTCTTACTCCAGGAGACCCAAGACTCGGTGGGCAATCGAATTACCGCAGGTGTTCGCGACGTTAACGGTAATGTAATCAGTAAAAGCAACGATTATCGGGTGCTTCAGCCCACTTTGATCATGGATGCCAATCGCAATCGTTCAGTAGTGGTCTGCGATGCACTGGGAATGGTTGTGGGAACGGCAATTATGGGCAAGCCGGAGGAAAATCTGGGCGATACTCTAGACGGTTTCGTAGCAGATCTAACCGATTCAGCTATTGTCGCGCATTTGCAGAATCCACTTACCGATCCCACTGGTCCACTACAGCATGCAACTGCTCGTATAATTTACGACCTGTTTACCTATCAGCGCACACAGGGCGATGTTCAGCCGCAACCCCCGGTCGTCTATACGTTGATGCGTGAAACTCACCATGCAGACATTACACAGGGCCAAACGAAGGTTCAACATAGCTTCTCGTACTCGGATGGCTTTGGACGCGAAATCCAGAAGAAGGTTCAGTCCGAGATGGGGCCATTAGTTGACGGAGCGGCTGTAAGTAGTCCGCGTTGGGTGGGTAGCGGCTGGACCATTTTCAATAATAAGGGCGATCCTGTGCGCAAGTATGAACCGTTTTTTAGTGCCACTCACCACTTTGAATTTGCTGTGGCCGTAGGAATCAGTCCTGTTGTTTTCTACGATGCGATCGGTCGTGTGGTGGCTACACTACATCCCAACCATACCTACGAGAAGGTTCTCTTCGAACCCTGGAAGCAGACGAGTTGGGATGTCAACGACACCATTCGGCTCGCACCCAAAAACGATCTCGACGTGAGCGATTTTTTTCAGCGTCTACCTGACTCCGATTATCTACCAACATGGTATGATCAGCGCCAAGATGGTAGGTTGGGCACACAAGAGCGGGCTGCCGCGCAGAAAACCGCCGTCCATGCCAACACTCCGACTCTGGCCTATTTGGATACCCAAGGGCGCTCCTTTATGACTATGAGTCACAATCGCTTTCTGCGTAATCAGGCTCCTATTGATGAGTATTACGCAACTCGCTGTATTCTTGACATTCAAGGATACAAGCGTTCGGTCAGTGATGCTCGCAATCGTATGGTTATGCGCTATGACTATGAAATGCTTGGCAAACTCATTCACCAGGCCAGCATGGAGGCGGGTGAGCGTTGGATGCTGGACGATGTCACTGGCAAGCCTATTCGAGGCTGGGATAGTCGCTGGCATAGGCTACGCACCGTATATGATGTTTTGCGTCGTCCAATTGAGGTATATTTAAGCATAAACGGCAGACCGGAGTTGCTAGTGGGCCGCACTGTCTTTGGTGAGAGCCAGCCTATACCAGAAGCAAAGAATTTGAGAGGTAAATCCTATCAGGTCTTTGATTGCTCAGGCGTAATTACCAATGGCGTCTATGACTTTAAGGGCAATCTCCTCAATATAAGTCGCCAATTTGCCAATAATTATAAGCAAACGCTGGATTGGTCAGCATCGGTGGTGTTGGAAGCACAGGTCTATACCAGCAGCACAATATATGACGCTCTCAATCGGCCTATAATCCAGACCACGCCAGACAACACGTTAATTCATCTTACTTACAATGAAGCCGGTCTACTGGAGAGCTTGGCGGGAAATGTACGAGGCGCGACTCGTACAACTGACTTTGTAGCGAATATTGATTACGATGCCAAGCGTCAACGCATCAGGATCGAGTATAGCAATGGGGTAAGCACACAGTACAAATACGATCCGCTCACATTCCGCATGACCAATCTGTACACCTCGCGAAGTACTACAACTTTCCCAGGTGACGGGAGCGATCCATCCACTCCACCTGCTGGTGTACAGAACCTTTGCTATACTTATGATCCGGCAGGCAATATCACCCATATCCAGGATGATGCTCAACAAAGCGTCTATTTCCGTAATCGCCAGATTGCTCCGAGCGCTGACTATACCTATGATGCTATCTATCGTCTGATTGAAGCCAGTGGGCGTGAACATCTCGGACAGGCTGAAGGTGGAGAACCACAAGTACCATTGCCGTTAAGCTATAATGATGCACTTCGCATCGGGTTGTTGCAGCCTGGGGATGGTAACGCAATGGGTGGTTACCTCCAGCGATACACCTACGACGAAGTTGGCAATCTTCTACAAATGTCCCACAGCAGTACCGATCCTGGTCAGTTCGGCTGGACGTGCATCTATAACTACAGCGAGCCAAGTCAGCTTGAAACAGACAAACTCTGTAACCGTCTGAGCAGTACGCAAATCAGCAATAGCCCGGCTTTGCCCCATACCTACGATGTACATGGCAATATGATGAGCATGTCCCATTTGCCGCTTATGCAATGGGACTATAAAGACCAGCTTCAGTTGACGGCGCAGCAAGTTGTGAACAACGGTGGAACGCCTGAAACAACCTACTACATCTATAACGCCAACGGGCAACGTGTACGCAAAGTTACAGAGCGGCAGGCCACTCAGGGACAGGTACCAACCAGATTGAAAGAGCGTATCTATGTGGGCGATTTTGAGATCTATCGCGAATATGGGGGAGATGGCAGCACTGTTGTTCTGGAGCGCGAGACTCTGGCCATGGTGGATGGGCATCAACGTGTTGCCTTGATCGAGACGCGCACTCAGGGAAACGATCAATCCCCACTGCAACTTATCCGTTATCAGTTCAGCAGCCACCTCGGCTCAGCCAACCTGGAACTAGATGACCAGGCGCAGATTATTACCTACGAAGAATATTATCCCTATGGGGGCACCTCCTACCAGGCGGTGCGCAACCAGACCCAAACACCTAAACGCTATCGCTATACAAGTAAAGAACGCGACGAAGAGAATGCTCTCTATTATTATGGCGCGCGCTATTATGCGCCGTGGTTAGGGCGATGGATCGCTGCGGACCCCGCGAGTATAGTAGATGGAATAAATGTCTACGCTTATGTGGGAGGGAATCCTGTAAATCTCTATGATCCTAATGGGAAGGATAAGCGAACCTGGATCAACCGAGGCATTGGTGTCTTACAAGTTGTGGGCGGTGGTTTAGAGGTCGCAGTCGGATTGGGAGGGGAAGCTTTACCAACTGGGGTGACTCAGGTATTGGGTGCTGTGGCAATTGTTCATGGAGGTGATACAGCCTGGGCCGGATTGAGAACAATCTGGACAGGTGAGGTCCAGAAAACGTATACCGAGCAAGCAGTCACAGCGGCTGCAAAAGGTTTGGGAGCGAGCGACAAAACAGCGCGGTATATCGGGGCCGGTACTGATTTCGTAGTGGGCGTCATACCCAGCGCGGGTGTGGGCCTGGCAAAAGCGGCAGCAGTGAAGAGTTTGGCGGAAGGTGGCACACAACTGGCCACCCACACTGCACCAGATGTGGCGGCGCAAACCGCTAGCCATGCTGCACCAGATGCGGCGGCGCAAACCGCTAGCCATGCTGCACCAGATGTGGCGGCGCAAACCGCTGGCCATGCTGCACCAGATGCGGCGACGCAAACCGCTAGCCATGCTGCACCAGATGCAGTCAGCCATACAGCGCCCAGTGCGGCGGCTCATGCAACTCCCAATGCCACGGTGCATGCCGTGCCAAATGTAGCTGCTCACGCTGCCCCCCGAGCAGCAGCCCAGCTTGGCGAATCTGGGCTGAGAGTAGCAGCGGTAGATACGCTTCAGAAGGCAACTACGAGGCAAAGTGAACGGTTGGCTCAGGCTATTTTGCAGAAAGATGTTGCCTTCCTGCGAAGAGCAGGTCTATCTGCCAAACAAATCAGTCATCTGCTCAATTCTTCATCACCTATAAGAGCGGCAGTTTATGGACAGGCAATGGAAAAGCTGATGCAGCGGAGCATCGCTTCCAGCCCTATGTTAAGCCGGTTATTCCGCTATGTAGCAAACATGCGTGGTATTGTTGCTGGTCGTGGCAGACCAGACTGGATTGGTCGCGGCGTCTTTCACGGTATACTTGTTGACCTGACGACAAACGCTGGTCGTGCTGCTCATTATGCACGGTCCTATGGAGAGAAAATGCTGGTTTTGACATATACCAGGCCATTTTAGTATGTATCTCATGAATGATATATTCAAATAGAAGCAGTCAAGAAAGGCATACCTATGACGCAACACAACCCAAACCTGTCGCTGAACCAGCAGGGCAACGATGTTATTTTGCTGCACAGTCGGCTGATGGACATTGGATATACCATTGCCACTTCGGAGATTCTGAATGAACTTTTTGGTGAAAGTACTTACCAGGCTGTAGTGCAGTTTCAGCAGCATGAGGGGCTGCCCCCCACGGGCGTTGTCGATGCAGCTACTGCTCAGGCTCTTGTGAACCGGTTTACTTCGGACAAAACAGTGCCCCGACCAGCTGTGTCTAGCCAGTCTCCTCTGACTCCTCACCTGGCAACTGAGAGCGCATCCTCCCCTACTGCAGCCCCGCTCCAACCGTTAGCAGGCTTTTCGGGAACACCTGAACGTATGCCAGTGCAGCCGCCTGTTGAGATTGTCAGGGATGCGCCGCTCCCTTTGCCAGTGCAGCCCGCTCCTCATCCGATTCAACCACAGCCGGGCGTCCCGGTTACGCTTCCTCCGGGTAGTGTAGTTATACCGCCTCCATCACCTGTCGTGATTCCTCCCGTGGAAGTTGTGCCACCGGCTGGTGTGGTAGTGCCGCCTCCACCAGTCAGACCTGGTGGAGGCGGTGGCGGTGTTGAGCCCCCACCAGTCAGGCCTGGCGGCGGTGGCGGTGTTGAGCCCCCACCAGTCACATCAGGTGGTTCCAATAGCCTCCAGGGCACTATCTATCTCGATCATGGCTTGCCCGCCAATGGCCTTGCCGTGCGCCTCTATAATCGCGGCTTTGGCGGGGTTGATACCCTGCTTGGTGAAACAAAAACAGGCGGGCAGGGAGCTTATGCTTTTTCTTATAGTTCGGGTGGAAAGATTGCCAATCTTGACGTGAGAGTTGTTGGAGCCGATGGCAAAGAGGTCTCAATCTCGGCTGCTCAATATAACCCTCCACAGCAAAAAGTGCTCAATCTGGTGGCGCCTGCCAGTGTACAACCGCTTGCTCCCGAATATCAGCGCCTGAATAACGATCTTAGTGCGCATCTTGCTTCATCGAGCAAGCTGGGCGATGCTCAGGAAGATAGTGGACGCCAGGATTTAACATTCTTAGCTCAGAGTACGGGGTGGGATCCCCGCCTGGTCTCTCTGGCGGCGACTGCGAATAAACTGAGTGCGACCACCAATCTTGGACAGGATACGCTGTATGCGCTTTTCCGCGCCGGGCTCCCCTCCGATGCCCAGCAACTCGCCTGGGTCGATTCGGCGACGATCCCAAAGGCGCTTGGCGCAACTAATAAAGCTGGCATTAGCAACTTTACTGATCAGCAACTTGCCGCAGCTCAAACCGCCTTCGATAATTTTGCGCGTCCGGTGCGGCTTGCTACGCAGTCTCCCGGTACAGCATCGACCTTTGGTCAGCTGCTGAGTAAATCAAATCTGGCAGCCAATGAGCAGACGACCTTTGCTGATCTTTACTTCTCTCATCAGGGGACTGGTGCTGACCTTTGGCAACAGGCCCAGGCCAAAGGTCTTGCGCAAGAGAAACTGGATACGCTGCGTACCCAGGGCAAACTGGCCTATCTGACTCTCAACAATGCCGATCTGGCTGCCTCGCTACAACAGGAAACCGGGAGCAACCTTGAGCAGTTAGTGAGCAAAGATTTTTATAAACCCGAAACCTGGAAAGCGCACCTGACCACCCTGGCTGGGAATGACAACCAGAAAATGCAGGCGCTGATCCCTCCTACTTTCAATGCCGATAACGCGCAGTCCGCCGACAACCTGGATGCCTATGCAGCTGACCTCGCCCGCAAGGTCCGAATCAGCTATCCCACCCAGGTAGTTGGGCGTATGCTGGCAAATAACGAGCTGCAGATCAACCAGGGTAAAGAGAATCAGAGCGTGCAGACGTTTTTGCAAAATGCTACGCCACTGGGTTTTACCTTGAGCCAGACTCACATCGATAGCTTTGTCGGCGCCAATCAAAATGCGGTTTTTTCTGGAGCAGCCCAGGCTCAGATCGATTCAACCGTCCAGAGTGTGAAAACCCTGCAACGACTCTATCAGATCACGCCAACAAACGAATCGCTTAAAGTCATGTTCGATCACGGCTTTACCTCGGCCCATGATGTTGTGGCCTTCTCTCCTGACGATTTTATTGATCGCTATGCCCAATTTTTCCCTTCACTGGAAGAGGCGAATCTGGTTTATCGTAAGTCTCAACAAATCACGACTGTTACATATAACTTCTTCTCGGCTGCTCAGCAGATTACCGCTACTCCTCCGATGTTTGCCGTCTCTGCCTCGTACGAGCGGCGGCAGCAGGCCAGAGATACCCTGATTAAGCAGTATCCGACGTTGGAAACGCTCTTCGGCTCGCTGGATTTTTGCGAATGTGAACACTGCCATTCGGTGCTGAGCCCGGCTGCGTATTTTGTAGATTTGCTCCAGTTCCTTGACCCACATGCCAATGTCTGGACGAGCTTCCTGAATGATTGGAAAAGTAAACACAATAATGCACCTTATCCCTTCGTGGATCAGATTTCGTGGACCGATTTTCTCAAGCAATGGCATATCACACATCCAGGCGCTCCCGATCCGGATTTGCAGCAGGCGCCCTATAACGTGTTGATTGAGCGTCGTCCCGATCTGCCATACCTGCCGTTGACCTGCGAAAATACCAACACAGTTATGCCCTATATCGACATCGTGAATGAGATCCTCGAATACTTTATCGCGCATGGCAACCTGGATCAGAATGCTGTCCATGATACCGGCAACGCCACCACACCAGAACTGCTGGCAGAGCCGCAGAACATTCTCCCCAGCGCCTATGATACCCTGAAAAAGGCCCACTATCCGCTTTCTTTACCATTTGATCTCTGGTTGGAAACGGTACGCGGTTTCTTTAACTACTATCAGATGCCATTCTGGCAGGTGCTGGATATATTCCGCCCTTCCGATGAGTTGTTTATTCCCCAGACGAACCCGAAGAGCTATTACCGCTCAGCCATCTTTAGTGAATATCTCGGCATAACCCCATCGGGGTATGCGCTTTTTACTGGCGCAAACCCGTTGACCGACTGGTTCACGCTCTACGGCTACACCGCAGAGAACGATGCCCTCGCTGCTCTACCGTCCGCGAAAACGCTCTCACGGCGTCTGGGTGTAAGCTATAAAGAGTTGATCGCTCTCATGGAGACCAGCTTTGTCAATCCACAATTGCACACGCTTGGTATTCTCTACAAACTGGGAGTGAACGCTGAGGATGTGTTCCGCTATAAGGGGCAGGCCGGCTATCGGCCCTTTACCGATGCTGAGAAGGCTACTTTTAAAAAGAAACTGGATGATCTAAGCGCAAGCTTTAGCAGCACAACTGTTGGTTTTGATGCCAGTGCATGGCTCGACTCGGCCTGGCAAAATGGCGATTTCAACTCGATCCTTGTGTTTTATGATCCCAACGCCGAGGGTAACTTTGATCTGACGACTTTGCGCTATGCCAATGGGAAGGCGGCGGAAAATCTGGTCTTTCTGAAAATCAATCTGTTTGTACGTTTATGGAAACGCCTGGGCTGGAGCATAGAAGAGGTTGATCGCGCGCTCCAGGTCTTTATGCCTCAGCATGTCAGCCCGCTGACTGGCACAAATCTCGGTTCGGCCTTTACGACGGCTCTGCTCTATATTGCACATCTTAACACGCTTGCCGGGCAGTGTAATTTGGGCCAGAACGGACGGTTGCAACTGTTGACTTTCTGGTCTGATCTTGCGACAACAGGGAATTTACCGCTTTATGCCCAGCTCTTTCTCAAGCGTAGCATTTTACAGAACGATCTCGTGTTTGATCACCCGTTGGGGTTCTACATGACGTACTTCGATACCACGACCAAACAATATCAGCCGTTTCACTGGGATAGCACCAAAACGGAGGATCCTAAAACGGGTAATGTGTCGCTGAAAAGCCACCTTAGCTCTGCGCAGGCTGCGCTCAGCCTATCGGCGGACGAGATCGGGCTGATCCTGACAGACCTGGGCAAGACGCTGGATGGTGAGCCACTGACGCTGGCAACGCTCTCGCTGCTCTATCGTTATGGCCTGTTTGCAAAGGCACTGGGGTTGAATGTACGCGATTTGATCGCTTTAAAGGCCCTTTCCGGGCTAGAGCCATTTAAGCCGCTTAGCCTCGATCCGTTGACGCAACTGGCTGACGACTATCCGCTCACCCAGACCCTGCGCTTTGTCGAAATAGTGGTAGCAGTCAAAGGTAGCAATTTCACGGTCGAAGATCTGAACTACCTTCTGCGCCACCGTTTCGATCCGGTAGGAAAATATCGGCCCGATCCCAATGCTATGCTTGCCCTGGTAAAGACATTGGCTGTCGGAATTCGTGGCATTCGCAGTGACAACGCGATTCCAACCGCCGCCAGCAGCCTGACCGACGATTTTCTGCGTCAGAAACTGGCGCTTGCGCTGCCTTCCGACGTTGTTGATACCTTCTTTGCTATGTGGGGCGGCACGATTGCCTATACCGTTACTCAAAATAATGTTTTACTAGCTGATAAGCTCAATCCAGCAGATTTTGCCCAGGAGTCGGAGATCCAGGTCAGCTATGATAGCGTGCGCCAGGCGCAGCAACTCACCTTCCGTGGCGTGCTTTTCGATGCGCAGAGAACTCAGATCGAAACTGCACATAACTCGCCCGTATTGGCTGCATTGCTTGATCAGGTGCAGGGCCAGGCTGCCAGTTTCTTCTCCAGCTACCTCCAGCCGTTCCTGGTAGTCAACGACTTCACCCAACTCTTTACTCCCCTGGCGGCTGGTTTGCCTGATACAGATAAGCAGACGCAGATGCAAGCCCGGCGGTTTCAACTCGCGCAAGCTTTCCTGCCCTACTTACAGCAGAAGCTAACCCGGCAGTTTGTGGTATCGGCGCTGGCGACTGCTTTCAATGCTGATCCAACACTTACGGAAGCCTTCCTGACCGATCCTTCTCTTTTGAGTGATCCCACCAATCCTCCCGCTCAAGCGCAGCCGGGCAATCCATTGCTTGATGCTTTTGCCTCCAGTGCGGATCGTGGAGTGACGGCTACCTTTTTTGTTTCGCAAGATAGCAGTGGAGCGCCCTCCGCTGCACCTTCATTGGTCGCAGACGTTGATACCGCCGTCAAACCCAATGGCACGAACAGCGTCCATTTTGAAGGGCACATTGAAGTTCCGACCAATGGGGCATATCGCTTCTATATCAAGTTGGGTAAGAAAGACTCCAATGCTGAGCTTCGCCTGACCGCGTTGCCTGATCCGCTGTTGCGTGTCACCGCCGGAAGTGACAATAGCGAAAGCAGCCAGTTCACCGAACTGAAAGCCGGTATCCCCTATCACTTTACCTTTGATGTTCGTGTGTTGGGAGGCGGCGATGCCTCGTTGCTCGTTCAGGGCGAAAATCTGCCCAAAGGCTCTCTCGATCGCCTGACACTTTATGCACAGAGCGCCATTGACCGGGTTACGCGCAGCTGGATTCTGATGGCTAAAACGCTGCAGTTCATTGAGAGCTTCGGCTTTAGCGAAGTTGAAGTGCGTTACCTGTTGACGCACGCCAGCGATTTTGCTCATCTCAATCTGAGCAAACTGCCCACTCAGCTTACAGATGATACTCCTGTTGGGGCTGCAATCCTTTTTGGACAATTTTTGCGCCTTGCCGAATATGCCAACTTGAAAGGTACGCTGGCAGCGAATACTGATGACCTGGTTGATCTCTTCGGCCATGCTCGTCTCAGCTATCCGGTCACCGTCAATGCTGCTCAAAGGCAGGCTACACTTTTCGATGATCTCTGCCAGCGGGTTGCGAATCTCACACGTAGAGATGTAAAAACGGTCAAGGCCGTTGCAACAGCTTTAGGTTTTACCACTAGCGTGACACCTGTTGGGATTGACCAGATCCTGATTGCCGCGCCCGACTTTACGCAGGAGCGAGGATTGCAGCGCCTCTGGAGCGCGTTGCAGGCTACAGGCACATTGGGCGTCTCAATGGATGAACTCGCTCGCTGGCTGCAGCCTGCCCCGGACTTCGCGGTGGCTCGTGATTTGCGTAATACGGTGAAAGCTCACTATGAGCCAGACACCTGGCAGCGTATCGCGCAGCCCATTTTTGACAAGCTGCGCCAGCAGCAGCGCAATGCGCTGGTGGCCTATATTATGCAGCAGCAGGGCTTTGATCTACCAGAACAGCTTTTTGAGTACTTCCTGATCGATCCAGGTATGGAGTCTGTCGTTCAGACCTCTCGCATGGTCCTGGCTATCTCGTCCGTGCAGCTCTTTATCCAGCGCTGCCTGCTTAACCTTGAAAAGAAAGTTCACCCGCTGGCTATCAATGCCAAACAGTGGCAGTGGATGAAGCGCTATCGCGTCTGGGAGGCCAATCGCAAGATCTTCCTCTTCCCCGAAAACTGGCTCGAACCGGAATTCCGCGACGACAAGACCAACCTCTTCCTTGATCTTGAGAGTTCGCTGCTGCAAGGTGACCTCTCAAACGATCTGGCGGCCGATGCCTTCTTCAACTACCTGAAAGGCCTGGAAGTGTTGGCCCGCCTCGATATTGTTTCGATGTACTGTGAAGAAATGCCGAACCCTGCTGATAACACCTTGCATGTGATCGGGCGTAGCCATAACTCGCCGCACAAGTACTTTTATCGTACCTTTGCCAATCAGATGTGGACGCCCTGGGTGCCGGTGACCATTGATATCGACGGCAACCACATTGTTGCGGTAGTCTGGCGGCAGCGCCTGCACCTGTTCTGGGTGACATTTGTGGAGAAGGCCAGGCAGGCTGATACCTCAAGCTCTACATCTAACGAGTCATATAAGGCGAGAGGTGATGAACCGATTGCCGTGAACCCAAAACAGGTTGATATGCAGTTGAACTGGTGTGAATACTTCCAGGGTAAGTGGGATGGTCGGCAGGCGAGCGATTTTGGGAACTTGTCGGATATCGGCGTCGAGAGCTTTGACCCGGCCAGCGTCTACATCTACGTCATCAAAGAATATATCAATGGTGAGGATGGTGCTGTCAATATCCATCTGAGCGATCCAATCTATAAAACCTTCAGGGTTGTCAATAAAAATAGCCAGCCGCAGGTCAATACGTTCTATTCCGGGGTGCCATATGAGCCCTACTCGCATAACGGCATCAACGCGACCAGGTACACGGATAGTGACACCTCTAACGGTGAGCTAGATATAAGCTATACGCAGAGTATCGAAGTTTCCAACATGAGCAACTTTCCCAGGGTTGTGAATGTGAACAAAGCCATTCTCCAGCAGGGCAGTGACTATGCTTTACTCTTTGCCAGCAATCCGCCGCAGTCTCCTATCCTCAATGAGGAGCGGCGGTCGCTAGACTGGCTTGGCTGGTTTGACTCGCAGTTCTTGATCGAGACTCTGACACGCCCATTTTTCTATCAAGATAGCGAGAACACGTTTTTTGTTGAGCCGACCATGACTGAAACCACCATTGAGGAATGGGACTGGTGGGTGATTAAGTATCCGTGGTCCAATACCCACCTCAATGCCGATCAATGGTGGCAGAACCTGGTGCTTCAGCCATCAGTGCCGATAACCTTCCGCGTTCCGCCAATTGAGGCTATCGATCCAACAGCTCTCTATCAGTTGAAGCCAGTGCAGGACTGGGTTACTAACCAATCGACGGTGCTGCGCTATGGCGATCACCTCGTGGGCCAGAGTGGTGGGTTGACGATCGTTAAGCAGCCATTGAGTGATCGTATAGGCACACTGAGCACTGGTATTCAGTTGAAGCCGGTTGCGCCGGGTTCCATCTCCAACATCGTAAATGGCGGGCATGTGCTCAACGGTGGCATCCTGCACGCTGGAGGTGGAGGCCTCAATCTTATTGATGCCAATGGCCTGACCAAGGGAGCTTTGAAGAACGTGCAGTTTGATCAGCATATGAATGGCATAAGTCGTATAGCTGAAAATATAAACACGCGGTAGAGAGCGTTTGAAAGGAAGAGAACGCGCGATGGAAAAAACGAGCTTGCAGTCATTTCATGGCTATTATGATATCAGGACGCGCCCCTACCTGACCTACAGACCAGATCTGGGCTGGTCGGACGTGATCGTCAGACATATTACAACTGAGGAGAGGTCGATAAGCTACCAGTTCTTCTCTCACTTCCATCCCTATGTGGCGGAGCTGGTCAAACGGCTGATTGAAACGGATATTGTAGGCCTACAGGATGCCGACACCGATTACCAGAGAAAGTCTGATGGGAGCTTTGTTACTCTCCCCAATGGCAAGCCCCGGCCAACTCTGTATGATGAGCTATTCACGTCCGATAGATATAACCCCTCGCCAGAAACGGTGCAACAACCCTACCCGGTAAAGGATCTTGACTTTACCTCCAGTGGGGCATACTCGGTCTATAACTGGGAACTGTTCTACCATATCCCGCTCGAAATCGCTATTCACCTGAGCAAAAACCAGCACTTTGAAGATGCACAAAAGTGGTTTCACTACATCTTTGATCCGACCGACAATAGTGATGGGCCTGCCCCAGAGCGTTTCTGGAAGGTCAAGTCGTTTCAGTATAACGATGTCAAGATGATTGAAGATATTCTGGTCAATCTCTCTACGAAAGTTGATCCTCAGCTTTACCAGGATACCATCAATAGCATTGAAGCGTGGAAGAATGCCCCATTTCGTCCCTTTGTGGTGGCGCGTTACCGCCAGACCGCCTTTATGTTTAAGGCGGTGATGGCCTACCTCGATAACTTGATCGCCTGGGGTGATACCCTCTTCCAGCAGGATACAGGCGAAAGTATTAATGAGGCCACACAACTCTATGTGCTCGCGGCCAACATTCTAGGGCCGCGCCCGCAGGAGGTGCCACAAAAAGGAAACGTGTCAGCTCAGACCTATGCCAGCCTGCGCAATGATCTGGATGCCTTTGGCAACGCATTGCGCGAGCTAGAAACCTCTATTCCTTTCGATATCGCGCCTCATCCCAGCTTTGCTACCAGGCAAGAGCAGCTTGACTCGTTGCGTAGCGCTGGCAATGTGCTCTACTTCTGCGTGCCCCGCAACGACAAACTGCTTGGCTACTGGGATATTGTGGCTGATCGTCTTTTCAAGATCCATAACAGCCTTAATTTCCAGGGTATCTTCCGCCAACTGCCTCTCTTCCAACCGCCCATCGATCCTGCTCTGCTGGCCAGAGCTGCGGCTGCCGGACTGGATGTGGGCGCGATTGTCAGCGGATTGAACCAGCCATTGCCATTGGTTCGCTTTAATCTGCTCTTTCAAAAAGCTACTGAAGTTTGCCAGGAGGTCAAATCTCTTGGCAGCAGCCTACTTTCAGCGATAGAAAAAGGGGACAATGAGGCGCTGGCTATTTTGCGCGCACAGCACGAACGGGAGATCCTGGAAATCACCGAAACGGTCAGATATCAGCAGTGGCAAGAGGCCATCAAGAGTCGAGAAGGGCTGGAAAAGTCGCTCGCCAACGCTATTCAACGCTATAGCTATTATGAAATGCAGCTGGGCAAACAGAGTAGTGATATTACCAATGCCATTCCGAGCCTTGATGGGGTTGATACGAATGGCCTGGAGACAATGAATTTTACGCAAAGTGAGCCAGCAGTAGCCACGCGGAACATCACCGTCGATATTGCTCAAGACCTGAGCGAGGCCAGCGGCAAGTTGATTAGTTCGTATGAGTCACGCGAGCTTGATCAACTAAGTAAGGCCCAGGATTTGCAAGATGCCGCTACAGTAATGGATGGTATTAGCGCGGCCCTCAACCTGATCCCGCAGATTAGCGGTGATGTAAAGCCTATAGGCGTCGGGGCTGGCTTTGCCATTGCCGGGCGAGACATTGCCAGGTTGCTCTCAGGATTGGCGGCTGTATTGCGTGGAGCCGCAAGTCATAAAAACTACGAAGCTACCAAAGCCGCAAAAATTGGTTCGTACGATCGCCGGCAACAGGAGTGGGCCTACCAGAGCAACTTGGCGGCGGGCGAGATTACCCAGATCTTCAAACAATTACGCGCAGCACAGATCCGGGAGAGTATTACCCAGCGTGAGTGGCATAACCACCAGAAGCAAATAGCCCATGCCAAAGACATTGAGCAGTTCCTCACGGATGAGAAAGTTGGTAAGGAGACGAATAAAGACTTCTATCTCTGGATGAAACGTGAAGTCAAAGGCTTGTATGGACAGTGCTTCCAGTTTGCCTTCAATGTTGCCAGGAAGGCTGAGCGTGCGCTGCAACACGAACTTGGCGATCCAACCCTGACATTCCTACAGACGGGCTATCTTGCTGGCAAAGAAGGGCTATTGGCGGGAGAACAGCTTTACCAGGATATCAAGCGTATGGAGATGGCCTATCATGATCTCAATCGGCGTGAGTATGAGCTAACGAAAAATGTGAGCCTGCTCCAACTTGATCCTGTTGCGCTGCTCCAACTCCGTGCCACCGGGCGCTGTACCTTTACTTTGCCCGAAGAGCTGTTCGATCTGGATACTCCAGGGCACTACTTCCGCCGCGTCAAAACAGTCTCAGTCAGTATTCCTTGTGTGGTCGGACCTTATACCAGCGTCCCCTGTACCCTGACCCTGTTGAAAAGCTCGATCCGTGTTGTCAGCGACGGGGATTATGCTCGCACAGGGGCCGATGATCCCCGCTTCAGCGACTACTTTAGCAGCCTGGAATCAATTGTGACCAGCACCGGGCAAAACGATAGCGGACTCTTCGAGACGAATCTCCATGATGAGCGCTACCTGCCCTTCGAAGGATCCGGAGCAATCAGCGAATGGCAGCTAGAATTGCCCGCTGATCTGCGCCAGTTTGACTACGAAACCATCGCTGATGTCATTCTGCATGTTCGCTATACTGCGCGCCAGGGTGGAGCTTTACTACGCAAAGCCGCAGTCGCAAACCTCAAGGCTGCTATCGAGAATGCTCAGACAATCGGTTCGATCCGGCTCTTCTCTATCCGGCATGAGTTCCCAAGCGAGTGGGCCAGGTTTAAGAATGCGCAACTGGATGGGGTGACGAAGTTTGCCGAGCTTTCGCTTACCTTGCGAGCGGAACACTATCCCTTTTGGAGTCAGGGCCTCTTGAACGTGGTCAAAGAGATGGACTTTTTCGCACAGGCCGTTAACGCTGTCGGCATCAACGATAAACCTGATGGGAGTGGGAATAAGGATACGCTGGCGTTTGATCACACACTTAATCTTCAGATAGGCAAGTTAACACACATTCCTCTACCAGCCCCTCTTGGCAAATTTACGCTCTACCTGGACAACAACGCGATGAGCGATCTCTGGGTGGCAGTCACCTGGGGCAAGCAGTAACTGACCCATAAGAAATGGCAGAGGAGTGCAATACCCGAGTCTAAAAGAAGTGAAAGTCGAGAGCATTACCTCTTTTGAAATGATTGATTGCTGCGACCTGGCCTGGAATGCCAGGTCGCAGCCCTTGCTTTTGACAGCAACGCGGGTAGATTTTTGATGAAATCATGATGGGGAAACTTTTGCTGGAGATAAAACAAGTCTTGCCCAAAGGTCATAGAAGGCCTATCCTGGTAGAATGAACGTGCCTTTTGTGTTCCTATCGTGGGGTAACTGAATATCGGCCATTAGTCGCTCAAGGTTATCACGCAATACGTATATCATCTCAAAGTCCACGGTGTGTACATTTTTTGAGTCTTTCGTATCTTGTAGAGCAGGGAAAAAGAATGCAAGATCACTCCAGTCAGGGGCTTCCTCGAAGCGTATTTCATTCACAAGGAGATGATTCTTCTATTTCAGATGCTCCCCGTGTAGAATTGTTTGCTCTTGTCTCTTTATCTAGTTTACGAAATTTTTGTATGAAAAGCCTCAATTTATAATAAATAATCAAAACAAGAAGCATCGTAAAAACACGCTTCATCACCAGCTTAGCCTCTTCCTGTAATAGATATCTACTGTTTCTGGATAGCTTACGTTGCTTATACATTACGCCATAATTTCAATTGGTGTGCAAAAAGGTGCATACGAAGGTTGAGATATGCCGATGCCGCCGGGCGTGTACCCGATAGCGTTCACGCTGCCCTTCGGGAATTTCAGATAGTTAAAAGAGGTACTGGTTTGTTCGTTGAACGTACGTTTACACTGAGGGCAAAAGAATGTGGTGTACCCACGAATAACGAGCAGGAAGCCCGCCGCTTCAGCGCGGGGAAGAATGGCCTGCTCCTTTCTGATAGCTATGGTTCATCACGTCACTATGTGCTACTAGTCAAAATGCATTTTACCATGTATATATAAGCGTACAGAGGGAAAATATACTTGTCAATAAGGGTTTATCTGCGTATAATTTAGAAAGCAAGACGTTGCTATCGGCAGAAAGGAGAATCAAAACAGTGTTCGGGAATAGCATCAAAAGTGCTCAATCGTACTCCATGAGCATACATTCCCTGTTCTTGATATGTATACAAAATGATGCTATAATGTATACATGGAAAAAGAAATACGTTTCTCGGTCCGCTTTCCTCCTGAGGTTCTTGATCACATCAAGCATGTTGCTAAAGAGGAAGAGCGGTCTATCAACAGTGAGATTATTTGGATCTTGCGTGAATATCTCAAGGAAAGGCAACAGCATGCTTCTGACCACAAAAATCAGGCTTGACGTTTCCGTGCAAGATGCTGCTACCCTGGAATTCATGCAAGGCAAGTGCCGCGGACTCTATAACTGGTGGGTGATAAAACTCCGCGATGGGAAAAAGTGGAATCTCTACGAAGCGAAAAAGAGTCTCCAACAGAGCAAGGAATATGATCCTGAATTGCTTCAGGTCTATGGCAAACTGTTACATGAAGTCTACTTTCGCCTCGATGGGGCCATGAAAGCGTTCTTTCGGCGCGTCAAGGCAGGAGAAACTCCTGGGTTCCCCAGGGTGCGCCCTCGACATACCTTCTTTACGCTCTGCTATCCTGCTATGTACATCACCATAAAGGAAGGTTGTATTATCCTGCCTACGGGCGGGAAAGGAAAACAGAAGCAGTACCCAAACATCAAGGCCAAGCTCACGGAAGTTCCACCAGAGGACTTCAAAGAGGTGGCGATTAGCCGCGATGCCCGAGGGTACTACTATGCCTCTTTTGTGGCGGAGCAAGCAGAACAGAGCTGTGCCTCTGATCACGTCGTCGCTTTCGATCTGGGCATGAAGACCCTGGCAACGGGGGTGAATGAGCAAGGAGTATTTTACCACGTTGGCGGTTTCAAAGGAGGCCAGTGGTACAACCGTCAACTCGACAAGATTCGTTCCAAACGAGATCGGTGTAAAAAGAAATCACGCCGCTATAAACATCTGAGCAAGGTGTACAAGCGCGTGAGTGAGAAGAAACGACGCAAACAACGTGATAGCTTGCATAAAGCATCACACTATATGAGCCACCGAATGGTTGAGAGAACCGTGGTGGTCGGAGATCTATCCCAGCGACACATGGTGATGAAAGAGCACAAGGAACGCAATAAGCGGCTCAACCGTCTGGTGTTCAATGATTGGGGACTTTCCACCTTTCTTGAGATGCTCACGTATAAATGCCAATTGCATGGGAAGGATCTTCAGTTTGTAGATGAGCGCAACACGTCAAAAATGTGTAGCGGCTGTGGCAATCTCCAAGCCATGCCACTGTGGAAACGGACGTATTGTTGCGGAGAATGTGGACTCGTCATGGACCGTGACGACAATAGCGCGGTGAACATCTTGGCGAGGTTCCTTGCTCGGCGAGAGCCACACACCGAAAGGTGCGGTGTGCTGCATGCGGATCAAAACAGCGTAGAAACTCCGAAGGTTTCCTGTGAGACTCACGTGCAGCAATTGAATCTGTTTGAGCGTGCCTAAACACTTTTGAGGAGATTTAGAAAGGCAGCATCGTAACTATTCAGGATCATTCGTCAGGTTCGTCGGCAGTCTGTAGACGAAGATTCTTTGAGACGCCGCACGAACAGGAGACCTGGATAGTTACAAAACATCACGATGACCAAAGAGAAGATTGCCGAAGATGACCGGTTTCTGAGTGGCTCACTGGCTCTGGATCTGGTCAATACGGAAATGATTGTCCGAAGAAAAAAGCAGGATCTGCTCTCCTCTCCAGATGATCTCGCACAGTGGTGGCAGGCAGCGCTCGTTCATCACCCAAAGCATGAGGATATCGTAGGGGATGGAGCTCCGATGGCCTGGACCGTTGATCTGCTTGAAGAGGTCAAAGAGTTTCGACAGTCATTGCGGTTGTTATGTACTGGTCTCGTTGAAGACCCACCCATTACTTCACCCGATCTTACGATGCTCAATCAAATGCTGGCGCTTGGATATCAGTCGGCCCAGGTAACGCCACAGGGAAAGATTATGGTGGTCTATCACGTGTACGATCAGCAAAAAGGAAGGATTCTGCTGCCGATTGCCTTGTCCGCCTTGCGCTTGCTCACAGAGGGAGAGAGACAGCGATTACACAAATGTAAGAATGACCGCTGTATCTTATTTTTTTATGATACCTCTAAAGGCGGGAGCCGGCAGTGGTGCAGTTTAGGATGTTTGAATCGGGCTCGATCTATCCATCATTATCGCCAACGCTCGATTGGCTCACGTCCACTGTAGGAGTTTTACAGCCTGAGCAAAAAACTTCATGTTCTTAGTTCGCTGGCCTGAACGTTTATAGGAGAGCTCCTTAATCAGGACACTCTACGCTCACATTCCGGTAGCCCTGGATCAGCTGATAAGAACGGAGATTCCGCCATGGGACACCCTTATGCAAAGAAATGAGCTTCTGCGCCAACAACGCCTCAAGAGGAACTGGCGTCTCATCGATATTGCAGAGCAGATAGGCTCTACTGTTGTTACAGTACAACGTTGGGAACGCGGCGTCCAACAACCTGGACTCTATTATCGTGCCAGGCTTTGCGCGCTCTTTAGCCTCAGTGCTGAAGAACTGGGGTTAGCAAAGCCAGATCTTCCATTAGATCTTCATCTGCATCATGGAACGGTGCAACCAGTACCGGTTGCTTCCCCTGAGGATAAATCACTATGGACGGTCCCATATACTCGTAATGCTCATTTTATAGGGCGTGATGATCTCTTCATACGGATCGAGCAGGGATTTGCTTTGCTGGAGGCGCATCCCACGTGTCAGACTCCTTCTGTGCAATCGCTTGCTCTCACCGGATTGAGTGGTATAGGTAAGACGCAGATTGCAATCGAATATGCGTATCGTGTATGTGGACAGGGACAGTCTCCTCATGTGCTTTGGATTAACGCGGCCAATGAAGGGACGATTCTGACCAGTTTTGTGACGATCGCGCATCTTCTCTCCATGGATCTTACGCCCTATGAGCGAAAGCCAGATGCTCTTGTCGCTGATGTTCTTTGCTGCGTGGAGCAGAAGTGCGAACCCTGGTTGATGATTATCGATAACGCGGACAACCTAGAATTGATACAAGCGTATCTACCACATAGCGGCAATGGTCGCCTGTTGTTGACGACACAGGTCACCGCCGTTGGTATGCTGGCTCTGCCGATCGAGGTAGACTGTATGGAGGTGGAAGATGGCATCAGGTTTTTGCTCCACCGAGCCCGGCGCCTGGATACAGCCTCCCCTGACGAGGTAGCTGCGGCACGCCAGATCGTGCTGACCCTTGGACAGTTTCCTCTGGCGCTGGATCAAGCTGGAGCCTACATCGAAGAAACCGGGTGCAGCATAGCGACATATTTACGTCTCTACCAGGATCATCACCAGACCCTGCTCGCACGGCGTGGAAACGCGTTCACCAACCACCCCAATCCAGTTGCGACAACCTGGTCATTTTCGTTTCAATGTCTTGAACAGCGCAACCCCGCCGCTGCGCAGCTCCTGCGTCTTTCTGCTTTTCTCTCTCCACATCCTCTTCCAGAAGAGTTTATCAGGCAAGGAGCAGCATATTGGCCTTCAGCATTACAACAAGCAATCATGGACCCACTCGCGTACAATCAGCTGTTTCAGGATCTGCTTGCGTTTTCTCTCGTGAAACGTCTAAGTTCCAATCGCTTGATCAGTGTGCATCACCTGGTGCAAGTCATGCAAATAGATCAGATGGGTGCAGCTGAGCGTTACGAATGGGCCAAACAAATTATCCGCGCCATGCACACATTGTTTCCACGTGATTCTACTGATATGGTGACCAGATCGCACTGCCTGCGTTACCTGGGGCAGGTCGAGGCATACACCATCCTGATGCAGCAGCAGCATCTCGAGGCCGCCGAAATTCTTGCCTGGGCAAGTTCCCATCTTGCAGCACATGAACTGTATCACATCGCCGAGCCCTTAATGCGAAAAGCATTCTCTATTCGAGAACAACGGGCAGGGTTACTCCATCCAGACACCATTCAATCTTTGAGCGATCTGGCATTTTTGTATACACAACAAGGAAAAGAGAGAGACGTTCGCATGCTCTATGAGCACCTTGTGCGCGCCTGGAAAGGAACAGGAGGTTCCCCACATCGAACCATAGTCGACATGCATATACACATCAACGCCCTCTTTGCGCACACCAATAGCGGATTGACCCAGGAGCACCAGGAAAGATTGACCCGGTTCCTCACCAGTGCTTCCTGGCATGAACCGCAGGCACAGCACAACGTTGAGGTTGAAAGCGATACCATGTGTATCGTGCGTAAATTGAGGGCACAGGGGGTTTCTATTCGCGAAATAGCCCGCCGTGTCGGCATCGCTCGTAACACTGTGCGTAAGTATGTAAGAACCGAATCACCCTCCACGACTGGACGTTCTCCACGTCAGAGTGTCCTTGATCCCTACAAATCACAGATTCGTACCTGGATCGCTGAGGATGGCGCCTGCACCAGGAAGGAATTGTTTATACGCTTAAAGGCGATGGGTTATACTGGCAGCCTTTCAACCCTCAATGCGTTTGTCCATTATATGCAATGCGTAGAGGGCGACACCGTCCATAGTCTTCCCAGAGCCACCTCATCAGCATTTTTACCGTCTTGCAAATAGTCAGTAGCCGACCGATTTATTGCCACCCAGGGTCAGTATAGCTCCTTTGAAGATCGATACGAAGACGACGAATTAACGATCTACCGCGAAAAATTCCTCCATGGCATAATTGCCCCAGCGAGACAGCACATCAAGCACAATTCTGCCATTTTTAGCGGCCAACGACATATTGACAAGGATATTTCTTCCTAGTACATACTATATACATAGTAAAAACTATTTTGCTCTGTATAATTATGGCGGAGAGAAGCTCTGGGGTACTACCTACGCTCATCTCTTCTCTCCGTAGATGAAAGAGGGTGCGTATGCGGCTTCGTCCGCACAAAGATCATGAGCAATCACACGCAACAGACGTGGGCACCAATCGGCTTGAAGCGTTCAGCGATGGGATATTTGCCATCGCTATTACGTTGCTCGCGCTCAACTTGCAGGTGCCCATATTGACCACGATCACTCCACAGGCGTTAACGATGGCCCTGGGGGCCAAATGGCCCACCTATCTGACCTTCATGTTCAGTTTTGTGACGGTGCTTATCGCCTGGGTCTACCATCATCGTTTGCTCCAATGGGCAAAGCACGCGGAAACACTGCTCCTCTTCGCCAATGGAATGCTCTTGCTTTTCATTTCGGCGATTCCCTTCCCGACGGCGCTGCTCGGAGCGTATCTGACCACGTCGGCGGCCTCGGTCGCCAGCGCTATCTACGCGGGCTACATCGGGATTCTGAACTTCACCTACAATTTGCTCTGGTGGGTAGTCGTACGGCAGCATCGTAGAGATCATCCATCGAGTCGTCGTCTTCCCACAAGTATGATCCTTTCATTTCTGGGTTTTCCCTGCTATCTGATCGCGTTCTTGATGGCCTT
Organism: Dictyobacter halimunensis; assembly: GCF_036245075.1. Taxonomy (NCBI): domain Bacteria; kingdom Bacillati; phylum Chloroflexota; class Ktedonobacteria; order Ktedonobacterales; family Dictyobacteraceae; genus Dictyobacter; species Dictyobacter halimunensis. Next base: position 1,358,342 of record NZ_BSRI01000001.1, on the reverse strand, counting down.
CTGGAGCCCGGCCGCGGCCCTCGTTATCTGTAGCATCTTATGGATCATATGGACGGTGAAGGCACCTGATATGGATGTAGTTCCACCGAAAGGAGTATGAAAAGGAGACGCAGCATTTTATGGCGGAGCGGATGAAGGCGAAGGTGCGCATGTATCCGGTCGGCCATATTCCAGGTTTGACGGCGCCCGGCGTCGTTGTAAATATCACCCTCGAAGCACTTCGTGATGTATCTCAGGATGCATACGAACTGCCCTATTCAGATAGACAGGAGAAACAGCTATGAGTGCTACTACCTATCGCACAGCCGACGTTAACGGACTCAGGGTTTTCTATCGTGAGGCTGGCGCGCTGACGGCTCCAAAGCTCTTGCTGCTGCATGGTTTCCCCAGCGCGGGGCACATGTTTCGCGATCTGATTCCGCTGCTGGCCGATCGTTTTCACCTCATCGCGCCCGATTTGCCCGGGTTTGGTCAGACCGATATGCCAGCACGGAGCGAGTTCACCTACACTTTTGATAACATCGCCAATGTTATCGACCGCTTTACCGAGGTGGTCGGCTTCGATCGCTTCGCCGTCTACGTCTTCGACTATGGTGCTCCGACGGGATTCCGGCTGGCTGTAAAACACCCTGAGCGCATCACCGCAATCATCTCGCAAAACGGCAATGCGTATGAAGAAGGTCTGAGCGAAGGGTGGAATCCCATTCGGGCCTACTGGCAGGATGCATCGCAGAGCAACCGGGAAGCGTTGCGTCAATTTCTGGCGCCGCAAACGACGCGCTGGCAGTACACCTACGGCGTTTCCGATGAAGCTACAGTATCCCCGGACGGTATTGCACTCGATAACTTCTATCTCGCCCGTCCCGGTGCCGACGACGTGCAGCTAGACCTCTTCGGCGATTACAAGAGCAATGTCGCGCTCTATCCCACCTTCCAGCACTATTTCCGCACCCATCAGCCGCCGCTCCTGGCAGTGTGGGGCAGGAACGATCCCTTCTTCCTGCCAGCAGGAGCTGAAGCCTTCAAACGTGATTTGCCCGATGCCGAGATTCACTTCTTTGACACGGGTCACTTCGCGTTGGAGACCCACGCTGAAGTAATCGCAATGGCGATTCGCAGGTTCCTCGGACGCGAATGATTCAATTTGATACATAATGAGGATTCCAAGAAACAGAGAGGGTATGTCCTTTTTGGGGAAGAAAAAGGAGAAACATTGAATGCGACAAACTGCAACATATGATGCAATTGTGATAGGAACCAGCCAGGGCGACAGATTCCTCCCCATGGCATTGGCAAAGGCAGGCCGAAAAGTCGCGCAGATTGAGCGCGGCCCCATTGGTGGTGTTTGTGTCAACACCGGCTGTACTCCGACAAAAACGATGGTCGCCAGTGCACACCTCGCCTATCAGGCAAGACGTGGGGTCGAATACGGTGTCCATACTGGCTCCATTCTGGTCGATCTGCGGGCTGTTCGCCAACGCAAACAAAGGATCGTCGAGGGCGCGCGCCAGGGTTATGAGAGCCGCCTTACAGCGGTGGATGGTGTAGATCTGCTGAGGGGCGAGGCCCATTTTATCGCTCCCAAGACACTTGAGGTCTCTCTCAATACTGGCGAGACGCAAGCGATCACCGCGCCACTGATTTTTATCGCTACTGGTGTTCGACCAGAGCCACTTGCTATCAATGGCGTCGAGAGCGTTCCCATCCTCAATTCAACCACGCTCATGGAGTTGGACACACTGCCCGAGCACCTTATCATTATCGGTGGCGGTTACATCGGGCTGGAGTTTGGGCAAATGTTTCGCCGCTTTGGCAGCCAGGTCACGATTATTCAGTCCCGTCCACGTTTACTGATGAACGAGGATGAAGATGTCTCTGAGGAAATCACGAACATTATGCGCGAGGAAGGAGTCACCGTCTTGACGGCAACGAGGTCGCAACAGGTTGAGCAGATCGGTGACGGGCGTATCAAGTTGACTGTATCTACACCGGAAGGTGAACAGCAGCTTATCGGCTCGCATCTGCTGGCAGCGACTGGTCGTATCCCCAATACTGAGGATCTTACTCTTGAAGCTGCTGGCATTCAAATGGACGAGCAAGGGTACATCCAGGTCAACGAGCAGCTGGAAACGAACGTTCCTGGCATCTATGCACTGGGTGACGTCAAGGGGGGACCCGCTTTTACGCACATTTCGTACGATGACTTCCGCATTTTGCGCACGAACCTGCTGGAGCATGGTCATGCTAGCACGCGGGACCGCCTTGTTCCCCATACCGTCTTTATTGATCCTCAGCTTGGGCGTGTTGGCCTGAGTGAAATTGAGGCCAGGAGACAGGGGCGCGCTATCCGTGTGGCGAAATTGCCCATGAGCGCTGTGGCTCGTGCGATAGAAATGGGAGAGACGCGGGGTTTCATGAAGGCCGTTGTTGATGCCGAGACGCAACAGATCCTGGGATGCGCCATCCTGGGGACGGAAGGCGGCGAGATTATGACGATCATCCAGGTGGCAATGATGGGCGAGCTGCCCTACACTGCCTTAAAAGAAGGCATCTTCACGCATCCCACGCTGGCGGAAGGGCTCAACGCGCTCTTTATGACGCTCGATTCTTAAAGGGACGTTGATTGTTGTTTATCTTCGTTGCTGGCTTGCCAGCAATGAGGAGATACCTTGATTTTTGCCATGAAAGAGGGGAAGCTCTATGTAACAGAGGTGCCATGAAAGTACGGAGGGCGTGCGCCAGTCATAAAGAAGAAAGGGGGAAGGCATGCAAAAGCCTTCCTGGTGGCGAAGACTCCACTGGTCCGAATACGCTTCAGAACTGATGGGAACCGCGTGGCTCGTCTTCATCGCGTTAAGTGCTGCCACCTTCAATTTTGGCTTAGGTTCCCCGCTCGCCATCCTACTTCCCAATCGCAGTGTGCGTTGGCTGATGACAGGGCTGATGCTCGCGGCGAGCGGGCCGCTCGTCGCCATCTCGCCTCCTGGCAAACGAAGTGGTGCTCACCTTAACCCTGCGGTCTCGCTGGCGTTCTGACTGCAAGGAAAGATGCACCAACACGATTTGGTCTGCTATATAGCGAGCCAGTTGCTCGGCGTGGTGTTTGGGGCGCGACTAGCTGTGCTCGTCTGGGGACAGCGGGCGGCAAGTGTTCACAATGGTGTCACCGTCCCAGGGGTCGGCTATTCTATCTGGAGTGTTTTTCTGACCGAGATGGGATGTACCTACCTGTTGATTCTGGCGATTTTTCTCTTTGTCAGTAGCTGCCGCCTGATGCACTGGACCCCCTTGATGACCTGGATGCTGGTGGCGCTTATCTACTGGCAGGTCGCACCTATCTCTGGCTCCAGCCTCAATCCAGCGCGCAGCTTTGGACCTGCATTAGTCTCCTGGTTCTGGCATGCTCAATGGGTCTATGTTCTGGCTTCTCCCTGCGGGGCGTTGCTTGCCGTTGTTCTCTTTCGCTTGCTGATTCTGGCGGGCATCAACGATGTGCTGACTGCCAAGATGTTCCACGCTCCCCGCTATCGGTGTATCTTCCAGCAGGTCAAAGCGACACAAATAAATACGGATCCGGATGGTCCACTCATTGTAAGCCGTAATAGAACGAGAGTACCAGGATAGCATGAACACTGAAGTCAGTCCCTGAAAGTAGCTTTTCAATAGATGCATGTATCTAACGATACCTAGAGACCCGGTCGAGAAATCACGCAGAGAGATTGCCTACAAAGAGATTCTGTGGATTGACTGAATTCATTGCCAAAATGGATTTTATGCGTCAGTGCCTCAGTTTGGCTGATATATGTCAGAAAGCAGGTTAATGCTGTGTATCTCTCCATCCAGTCTTTCCCCTTTTTCTATTCATGTGAGCATGGAATGTTGCTTCAGCAACAAGGGCCCCCTTGTTGCTGAAGCAACCGCATCATTTCACCAGATCCACCCATGAGAGAGGGGAACTGCAGACGTTCCTGTTCTTAATCCAACTCGACGACTGGCAGGCCGTGGACGCCGAGAATGGTGGAGATTTCGCTGCCGTGATGGATGTCATGTTCGAGCACCCCCCAGATGATCTGCTGGCACGAAACTGCGGGTCTCACTTCTCCAGAACGAGCCGTCGCATCCAACCACATCTGGGCGAATGGCTGAAGCGCGGGCTCGACCAGTTGCGCGTGACGCACCCGTTCCGCCTGATCCAGAGGCGGGAAGACCCCGAAAAGATCAGCAGGGGTCAGGCGAGCAAGCGTCTCCTGGATCATCTGCCAGGTCTTCTCCAGTCCGGCAACCAGTTCTGCCGCCGGGTGAAGTGGATCAACGTCCGCCTCACAGACTCCCAGAGCCCATAATTCGAGGGGAGTCAGATCGTCGCCCCCCTCACCCATCCGTGCGTGGAACCACCAGGCGCGATTAGCAACAATATGCGTCACATACATGCCAATCGACCAGTGTCGCGGCGTGAGGCGCAAGGCAAGTTGCTCTCTAGTAAGGGGCGCGATGGCCGCGACAAGACGCTGCTGGTAGATACCCCAACCTGCATAGAAGGGGAAGAGTGAAAGCTGATGTTCTGTCATGATAGGTATTCCTTGCTTGTTTCTGAGAGAAAAAACAACACGATCGTATCACACACGCAAGGAAACGATGGGAGAGACAAGAGGGAGAAGAGAGAGCAGGTCATCGCTTGCACTGCTGACTCGAACATGCGATACCGCGATAGGGGAAACGTTGGCATCCATCTGCCAATGGTGTGGCCTATCAGGGAACATTGGCGATGCGTTCGCCGCAGTTCCAGGCCTGACACCTCTTTGCCGCATGCTTCTCCATATCTCTCTCGCACCATCTCGCTGCTTGCGTTATCACTATTCGCCGTCTCGCGCAGGCACGGTCTGTGGGGCGTCGAGCAGGAATCAGGCGCAAAACAGCTGAGCGCTCATGCCTGATGAGAGACACGCGATAGATGGAAGCAAGAATGGTTGCCTCTGTTTCACTGTGCGAACAGGAAACAGGATGGAGTTAGCAGCGCACTGGCATAGATGTCAAAACCTCCCCAAAGAAACGAGTGAATACTTCACTACTATACAGGCAGAGCGATGATCCTGTCAAGGATGGGTTGGCGAATGCACAAAGGAGCTATGAGCTAGCTCTTGACAACAGACACACAGGTGTTTACTATAGGTACCTGTATATAGCAAGAGAATTTGGGTAGCTCACATATGTTTTCGTGAGGGCACTGCAATGGTGGGATTAGCACCAGGTGCTCACAACCCACCGAACCGCGATGAACCGACGATACGATACGCACGAAGATCGCCTCTTGATCCTCTTCCGGAAGCGGCAGAGGCCAGATGGGTGGATCATGGCCTCGTGTGAAGCAAAAGCTGGACCTGGAAAACCTGTGAAGCATAAAGGCAGGCACCGATGAACACCGCACACCGCATCCGAATGAACCCCACCCCTGAGCAGGTGGAGTATTTGAAACGTGCCTGTGGCACCAGGCGGTTTGTCTACAACTGGGGCCGCGAACAGTGGGAGAAGCAATATCAGGCCTACAAACGGGAGCAGGAGACGACGCCCCAAGCGCAGCGTGTGCTCAAAGCACCCAATGCCTTCGCCCTCAAGAAGCAGTTCAATGCCATGCGGCATGACGCCTATCCCTGGACCGGTGAGGTCACCAAATGCGTGGTGGAAGGGGCCTTCGATGACCTGAAGAACGCCTATGCGAACTTCTTTGCGGGTCGGGCGGCCTATCCTCGCTTCAAGAAGAAGGGGAAATCACGCGAATCCTTTTATCTCTCCAACGACAAATGCACCGTTGGCAGTCACTGGATCTCGATCCCAGGGTTGGGGCGCTTCATCCTGGACCAACGCCACACCACAAAGGATCGAGGCAAGCTTCTGCGCTCCCTGGGGACGGTCAATTTGGCAGAAAAGCTGCGCTTTGTCGAAGCGGGGAAGGCCACCACGCCGACGAACAAGCGCACCCGACGCAAACAGGTCCACTGTGCATCCCGCAAGATCCTGGGGGCAACCGTCTCCTGTGAAGCCGGTCAGTGGTATGTGTCCATCCAGCTTGAGATCCAGAAAGAGCGCCCTCCTACGCCCGTGCCCGTCGTGGGGGTCGATGTGGGCCTCACGCACGCTGCGGTGGTTTCCGATGGGAGGCGGCTCCAGAACCACAGGCCGTTAGCATCCCATCTCAAGAAACTCGGCAAGCTGCAACGTCGGCTCTCCAAGAAACAAAAGACGAAAGACCCAAAAACGAGGCGAACCGTGTTCAGCAAGAACTATGAGAAGCAGCGGCGCAAAGTGGCCCGTGAGCACCAGAAGATCGCGAACATCCGCCGGGATGTGCAACACAAGTTCACCACCGAACTGGCACGAACCTGTGGAGCGATCGGCATTGAAGATCTCAATGTGGTGGGGATGATGGCCAACCGGAAGCTGTCGCGTGCCGTGGCAGATGCGGCCATGGGACAACTCTTGCAGTTCTTGCAGACGAAAGTGGCCGACGCGGGAGGAGATGTGTTCATCGCCTCGCGCTGGTTTCCCTCAACCAAACGCTGTTCCTGTTGTGGGCATGTCAAGAAGCGCATGCCCCTCAAGCACCGCATCTATGTGTGCCAGGTCTGTGAGCTCGTGATCGATCGCGATAGGAACGCGGCGTACAACCTGGCCTGGTTCGCGACCGACATGCTTCGCCAGCTTCATGCCTAAAGTTGGCCGTCCTGGGTAGTGGCTACGACCGGACGTAAAAGCGCCTGTGGAGCCGATGTGAGCCCGAAACGAGGGGGCTGATCCAAAGGTCCTCGTGCCATGGCAACTGGCGATGAAGCAGGAACAACTGACCGCTCAGGCGTGTCTTGCACACGTTTGCGTATGAGAAAGGTAGCAGGAAGATTGACAGAACAGGCTGGGGGTGGTTTGCTCAAGCAAAAAGATCAACGCTGACCTGGAGCGACAAGGAGTGCGTCTGAAGGAACTTCACATCGATCGCGCGTATTTGAGTAGCCATCTGCTGCGCGAGCTCAATGATGATCTGAGGGTCTATTGTAAAGCCTGGCCCGTCAGCTCTGGCAAACGCTTTCACAAACAGGCGTTTACCCTCGATCGGGACCGGCAGACCATTCGGTGCCCCGCCGAGCAAGAAGTGCCTTTTATGCCTGGTGGAGTGGTGCATTTTCCCAAAGAGACGTGCTCGCAGTGTCCCCTGAAAGCCCAATGCACCACCAGCGCGAAAGGACACAGCGTCAGCATTCACCCTGATGAAGCCCTCCTCATCGAATGGCGCGAGCTTCAACAGACACCACAAGGATGTGCCCAGTTGCGTGAACGGGTCGCGGTGGAACATAGCTTGGCTCATGTTGGGCGATGGCAAGGCCAACGCGCACGCTATCGCGGTGTGCGCAAAAATTTGTTCGATCTGCGTCGCTGTGCGGTCGTTCACCATTTACATGTGCTGGCTCGTTCCCAGCAAAAAGCTGCTGAGGTTCAGGAGGCGGCGTGATTTCTCGACCGGTTCTCTAGAAAGCGTAGTTCGGATGCATACGATTTTCTCCATTTTTGTAGCTCTACAAAAGCGGGCAGCCTCACCTGGTTATGTTTCCAGCTTACAGGCAGGTGGGCTCTTTCCTGTTGACAATGCAAAACGTTTTGTGTTACCTCTTTCAGTAATTGGTAGGAATATTCATATATGTCGTTCCATGCCTTTTACGCTGGGGGTGCCAAAAAGTTCTATAAATGTAGATAGAGGAGGCTGGGATAAGCGACCAACCTCCGCTTTGATCGTCGTTGCATAGTGGAACGCGGCCCCCGTTATCGTGGAAGAACATGTGCCAACTATATTCGATGTGGCTTGGCGCGCGGACACAAGCATCACAACGGTTTCGCGTGCGCTCAGCGGAAAGCGACCTGTCTCGGAGGGAACGCGTCGAGGAGCATGGGAAAGCCTCTGAGATTGCTTGTAGGATTTGGTTTGATGAGTCTCATTGTTAATTCCAGGAAAGAGAGCCTCGTATGAATGAAATCACTCGTCTGTTACAGCAACTCGTTGCTATCGATTCTATCAACCCCAGTCTGGTGGCAGGAGGGGCTGGCGAACGGGAAATTGCCCGCTTCGTAGCAAACTGGCTGGAACAAGCAGGGGTGGACGTTACTCTGGATGAGCCGATACCAGGACGTCCCAATGTTATTGGCATTGTGCATGGAACTGGAGGGGGACATTCCCTTCTGCTCAACGGACATATGGATACCGTTGGTACTGCTGGGATGGATCGACCACACGAGCCTGTTGTAGCAGGGGAACGTTTGTACGGACGAGGATCCTATGACATGAAGGGTGGACTGGCAGCAATCATGATCGCCGCTGCCAGGGCAACGAAGCTCTCATTGCGTGGCGATGTGATTCTCACCGCCGTGGTTGATGAAGAATTTGCAAGCCTGGGAACGCAGGCCATTGTGAAGCAATGGCACGCTGATGCTGCTATTGTGACCGAACCGACCGCATTGCGCCTCTGTGTGGCACATAAAGGGTTTATGTGGGTAGAAATCACTACCCAGGGAAAAGCTGCTCATGGATCTCGCCCTGAGTTGGGGTGTGATGCGATTGCCAAGATGGGCCAGGTGTTGGTGGGCCTGGAGCGCCTTGATCACTCGTTGCGAACTGTCCCCTCACATCCGTTGCTTGGGAGCGGTTCTCTTCATGCCTCGCTCATTGAAGGCGGGCAAGAGCTCTCCAGTTATCCTGAACGCTGCATCCTTCAAGTCGAACGCCGAACAATTCCGGGTGAAACTCCAGAGCACGTCGAGGCGGAGATACGACAACTGATTGAGGAGATCGGGCGCGCTGACCCAACGTTTCTCGCTTCAGCCAAAATAACGACCGTTCGAGCGCCCTTCGAGATTGCTGAAAACACCCATATTGTGCGCATGCTCTCTCACCAGGTTGAGGCACTCCTTGGTTCTGCTCCTGACATTGTTGGTGAAGCATGGTGGACAGATGCAGCACTGCTCGCCGCATCTGGCATCCCAACGGTTTTGTTTGGCCCGGGAGGAGCAGGTGCTCACGCCGTCATTGAGTGGGCAGATCTAGAGCAAGTGCAACAGTGTAGTGATATTCTGCTGGCAACCATACAACGTTTTTGTGCCTGAGGACGAATGCTGGACTGAACAGAATATCGTGGTGACCACGGATATCTATCAGAACAGCACTGCTTTGGCGAGCAACGGTCCATTGCTCTAACGGAGCAATCACTTGCAGTTCATGTGTCTTTTGGGATATGCTCCAACACGGTTGGTGGGAGGGATACATACACCAACTTTAACCTTGCTCATTTTCGCGCTCTCTTTGGGTCAATCTCTTCTACTATGGAGAATCTCCAGTTCCTTTGTCCTCCAACATCGGGGAACTCAAGAAGGACAGGAATGTTTTTATCAGCCACCTTTACTGCTCGATCCATCCTTTTCAGGTCTGCTGCCTTTTCCTATGACGCGTACTCTTTTCTTTGGATCTGTATTCACGAATGGAGACGAAGACAAACGTCTTCTCAATGAAAGGACGTTGCCCTCTATGAAACGTTACTCCACATTGTAGCTTGCTTCGCGTAAGCGGCGGCAAGTTCTTTCAATTGCCTTCGATATCGTCTTTATTCCTCTTGCTGATTACTTGTTGCTTTCTGCTTCATGTTTCACTCATATTGCCTCCTCTTTTGTTTGCACCCTGGTTACTGATGAGAGAATCGTTGTGCCAACATACGAGAAACATTACTTTTGACGATTTTTTATGCTTGCTATTGCTGCTTGTACCAGTTTGGGTAAAGCCGAATCTGGAAAAGGATAGACGGAGCTGACGTTTATTTCGCACAAGAGGTAGGTATCTTCACCAGTCGCGGTCTTAGGCCCAAAGAGGAAGTCTGCATCCCAAATCACTGGCAACGCTTTCGTCTCAATAGTGAGGAGCTTTTGGAGCTGTGGGATCCACTCGGTTTCCATCGTTCTTCTCAAGGTTTGGAACTCTGGCTGCGATTCAGCAAAATAGATTCTCGGTTGTGGCTGGAGAGGTTCGGAACTACCCTCCGGTCGGAGTAAGGCAGTCACATACTGATGCCCGAAGCCAACCACCTCGTTTTGAGACACATAACAGCGGACCATACCATGAGGCATGGGAGAGTGAAAGGGCTGATCAATAATGTGCCCGGATGCCGCGAAATAGGTGTCACAGAGGTTCATGAATTCACTCAAGAGCATCTGCTTCTCCGTACTGTCGCGTAGCGCGTGCAGGACACGCACAACCGGATCTGGTTCTTGTGCGCGACTCTTATCAATCACCTCTACCCTCCAGACGCCAATCCCATTATTCCCACGATTTTGTTTCAGCACACGCGAAGCACCATGGGCGAGTCGGATGGGCAATTGCTGATGTAACTCCTCTTGGTTTCTATAGAGATGAATATCGCCTCCCCAACCCATTGCGCGTGTTTGAAAGAGCACCTCTTTTGTCCCCATTTTCACAATGACATCCGGATGGGTACTGACAAAAACGCCATACGAGGCAACTTCTCTCAGCATGTCATCAAGCACCGTCCGATTCGTTTCGTCTTGAACGGGATTCACCCACACAAGCACGCCATCGACGTCACGGAGTTGATGCCGTACCTCATCAACAAAAAGATCATTGTACACGGCAGGTTCGGCGGAAATATCGTAGCGTTCAAATTCTACAAAAATCTTTTGAAACCTGTTCTTTTCAGCTGTCATAGTGTCTCGTGCCTCACGGTCCCCATGCCAGAGAATCGCGACACGCGGCTTTTTCTTCAAGATCATACCAACTCCTTCTCTCCTGGGTGAAAAACAATCCATAGTATTGGGTCATCCATCACTACTGATTAGAGCGTGATCACATTCACCGCAAATGATACAAGGGTGAGGGACGCTCGTACCTGTTCAAAACGCGCATCATGCTCACCGTGTTTACGCAATGCTGCGTACATCCCCAACAAGACATATGTGGTCACGGGACACAACACATCATTAGGACTGATAGCGGGAATGGGATCAGCATTCAATGTCGGGGTGTTGCCAGCTGAACGCCAGGCCAGGACAGAGAAACCAGCTACCAGCGCAATGAGCATGACCTCACCGGGTGATCCTCCCTTGAAGTACTGGCGCGCTCCCAACAGCAGCAGGAGCGAGACCGCTGCCATAATGGCTGCCGTGAGAGCGATCTGGGAGAAGGAAAAAACAAGAGCCATCGCTATGTTCCTCCTATACTCTATCGTGTTATGCTGATTCTGCGGTGAGCTGTGCATAGAGCGCATCATAGATGAGCCGCCCGCGTTCCAGGGCGATGTCATCATCGGGACTGATCAGGCGTAGACCGCGCGTGATCATGTCCAGCCCCGGAGCAACTGGCTCCAGCATCACCTCCTGGACCACATCAGCCTCATCAATGATGCGCGCGATGCGCTGCAGTACAGGATCAGCCAGATTATATTCTTTGAGCATAGTGTAAAACGTACAATGTCCCCGGTGGTGTGACAGGCGTACCCCTGGGATATCGAAGGGCTCCGCTCCTTCGGGCAGCGGCACTTTCCCCACCGGCACAAACAGAAATTCGGCTTGCGGATCAATATATTTCTGGATCAGCCAGGCGCAGGCCATGCGGTCAACCCCTACCTGTTCCCAGGTTACCCACTTCATACGTCTCGTCCTCCTCGTGCTGTCAGGAGCTGGGTGCGCACCAGTTCCCCTCGCGCTGACTGAAAGTAGTCTTGCATCTTGACCTGTTGATATTTGCGTGACAGGGCGATCAGGTCGGCATCTTCTTGTCGCAGAGCATCCAGGATCTCCTGGTACACCGTATCCACTCGCTGCTGGAACTGCTGGATCAAGGCTTCCTCTTGCCCCATCAATAGTTCATGTGACACCCACACATGCGCATCACCTCCTAATTCGAGAATCTCCACCGCCAACCATTGCAACTGCTCCTGTGTCCATGGCGTGGCGGGCAAGACCCACACAGCATCGTGTACGAGCAAGGCCCCCAACCGTTTCAGCTTGCGCCAGACATAGGCACGATTGGAGGTGGGTTCACGCGGAACCTTGTAGACGAGCAGTACCCACGTCCGTGCTTGCCGTGCTTCCATTCGTATGCCTCCTGGCGGTGAAGAGTGGTGTATAGGATGCTCTCGCATGATCAAAAACGACGGAATATGACTTGCGTTATAGATTATAATAACCGTGGTTACATTGTACGGCGAGACAGCCAAAAAGACAAGGATGGAAGCAGCCATCTCGCTATCGTATTCACGCGGAAGGGATTTTAATGTCGAAGAGAGGGAAAGTGAATGATGAACAGACAACGAAAGCAGCGACGATCCTGGTTCCTGATCAGTATGTTGACCGGTAGTGGCATCCTTGTGCTGTTGCTCCTGAGTGCCTGTGGTGGAGCAGCAATAACGAGTCAGGCATCTGTACGAGGTAGAACAGGTACGCCGTCCCCATCCATCGATTGGAAGCAGGTTGATCAGGCCATGGGCAAGGCCGGCGTCATGCAGCCAGGAGGGGTTCATAAATATAGTTTTCCACGGACTGACCTCTCTGTTCGGATTGGCAATGCCTCACTCAAAGCAGGCCTGGCTCTGGGAACCCATGTTGAGTTTCTTCCGATGGGATCAAGTACGATGGTAATGGGAGACCTGGTGCTCACAGAAGATGAAGTCAACGGAGTCATATCCAGACTCCAACAGGAAGGTATCCAGCAAACCGCCTTGCACAATCACCTGTTAGGCGAGACGCCACGTATCCTGTATCTACATATCGAGGGGCAGGGAGACCCGGCCCAGGTCGCGAGAGGAATCCATGCGGCCCTGGCGCAGACCAAAACGCCGTTGACCACCCCTGTTTCCCCCAGTCAACCACAGCCACTCGATCTCGATACCAGGCAGCTTGATACCATTTTGAAGTACCATGGCAAGGCCAATGCTGGCATCTACCAGTACACGATCCCACGTGCGGAAAAGATCAGCGTTGATGGCATGGACATTCCACCTGCCATGGGCACAGCGACGGCGATCAACTTCCAGCCGACCGGAGTGGGAAATGCAGCCATTACGGGTGATTTTGTCTTGCTGGCACAGGAGGTCAACCCGGTGATCAAGGCGCTAAGGGAACATGGCATCGAGGTCACTGCTGTCCATAGCCATATGCTCACCGAAAACCCACGCCTGTTCTACCTGCATTTCTGGGCCAGCGATGCGGCGACCAGGCTCGCGCAGGGGCTACGGGCTGCCCTCGATCAAACCAGGAGTGCTCAAGCAAGCTAGAAACTGACACGTGGAGCAAGTTCTCCACGTGTCTTTCTTTGTGCTCTTTTTCTTCCTCTTTCTGTGATAGATTAATACATAGGGGGGATGTGTGAGGTATCTAACGACGCTGCTTCTTTCCGAAAAGGACCGAGAGGCGATCCAAACCATCCGACGCTCGAACCGATAAAGCATAGAAACGAGAGGAAAGAATTGAGACGTATTACTCCACCTCCAGGCGCGGTGCCGATCATGGCCATTGCTGCCCATCCCGATGATATTGAAAGTTGGTGTGCAGGCACCCTCGCACAGGCCATCGATCAGGGAGCCACGGTACGCCTGTTGCTTGTGACATCGGGGGAGCATGGATCCTCAGATCCACAGCGGCAAGCGCACGAGGTTGCCGCTCAGCGAGAGGAAGAAGCACAAAAAGCGGCGGCGCTGCTTGGTATTACTGAGGTGGTGTTTTTGCGCTACCCCGATGGAGATGTCGAAAACACTCGCGCCTTACGCGCTGACCTGGTGGCATGGACGCGCCGCTGGCAGCCTGCCGTCGTGTTTACCCACGATCCCGAGCATCCCTATCCATCCTACCTCTGCCATCGGGACCACCGGGTGGTTGGGCGCGCCGCCCTCGATGCGGTTTACCCCCTGGCTCGTGATCATCTTGCTTTTGCTGAACAGGTGCAGGCAGGGCTGTCACCGCATGCCGTCGGCGAGGTCTGGTTGTTTGCCAGTAGTGCCGCTGATGCATACGTAGATATCACCACTGGTTTTGAGCGGAAACTGGAGGCCCGGCTCGCCCACGAAAGCCAGACCGCTGACCCTCTTGCTTTGAGGGAGGGATGGAGAAAACGTGCGGCATCAATTGGAAGCGATGCTGGCCTCGCGCTCGCCGAAGCGTTTACGCGGTTGTCTCTCGATTGAGCGGCGCCAGTGAGGAAGCACGTGGCACGTTTCTTCACAGATAAGGCCACGTGCTTCCTTGTGTTCTCAGGCCAGGTGCAGCCTGCGTAGGGTTTGCGTATTGAGCGCCACAATGATAGTGGAAAGCGGCATCTCCTGTACATCCACGTTCCGCCACCCAGATTGAGGAACCCCCGGTCGCGAAATTTCTCTTTGCTGATTCGCGCATGGCCTGGTTGTGGCTGATTGTGCGTGTGTACGTGGCCTATGAGTGGCTGACTGCTGGCTGGGAGAAATTGACTGGCCACTCCATCGCCATTGGCTCATTTGGGGAAGCCACTGGTACCCCCTGGGTCTTTAATGCGCACGCAGGCACAGCGATTAAGGGATTTGTCAAAGGCGCCCTGGCGCTGTCTACCGGAGCGCATCCGTCGGTGCAGAGCTGGTATGCGGTCTTCTTACAGCAGGTGGTGTTGCCCAATGACACCGTCTTTGCCTACATTATCACCTTTGGTGAGATTCTGGTGGGGCTGGGACTGCTCTTCGGGGTGCTGACGGGCATTGCATCCTTCTTCGGGCTCTTTATGAACGTGAGTTACCTGTTTGCCGGGACGGTAAGCATCAACCCGGTGCTGGGTGTGCTGACGATCTTTCTGGTGCTGGCCTGGCGGATCGCTGGCTACTACGGTGGAGACCGCTATCTGTTGCCACTGATCGGCACCCCTTGGACGGGCTCATTAGAGAAGAGGTATCGTGAGCAACTGCGCGTCAATGGCTCACTGGCGAGCTAAAGAGGCAGGCCTACGAAGAGGTAGGAAGTAATGGTAGCACACAGGTAACAACGCCCCCGAGGAACATTGGGAGTTCCTCGGGGGCGTTGTCGCTTCTCCTTGGAGCTGCTCTCGATGCTCCGTCTGACATTGCTGAGCTATAAAGAGGATGTCTCGCTTTCTCTTCCTGATGCGAATGTGTCCTTGGCTATTGTTTTGGTGTTCGGGAGGGAACAGTATACGGATAAAGGTTTCCTCGTTTCATGCTCAAGATTCGCAATGTTCCTCTTCTTTCGTGCAGCGAGAGGCTCTGCAAAGATAGGACCATCATCCACCTCTTGTTGTTATGATCTTGCGTGTAATTGTGTTTATGCTCCTTGCTTTCTATCTCGCATTTCGTCACGTTAAACGAATCACCCGCGCTTGTTACTAACGGCATAAATCTATAATTCATTTACTTATGTTTTTACAATAAGGATAGAGGTATTAACAGGTAAAGTCATCTTGTGGTTCCTTTTTTAGACACCACAGACGTTTTCTACTGAATTCTTTTTTGTAAGGAGCACCTGGTATGCATAAACCCCTTGATACTGGTATGAGTAAAGTCCCTGCGCTGACTCTGGCTTTCTGGCTTATCAAGATCGCCGCGACGACATTGGGGGAAACAGGCGGAGATGCCGTATCTATGTCAATGAATCTGGGCTATGCTCTAGCTACAGCCATTTTTTTTGCCTGCTTCCTTGTCACCGTGGTCGCTCAAGTGCGAGCAAAACGCTTCCATCCATTTTTATACTGGGCTGTTATCATTGCTACCACGACGGCTGGGACGACCATCGCCGATTATGCGGATCGCTCGCTTGGCATTGGCTATGTCGGAGGTTCATTGCTCCTTTTCACGGTACTCATTGCTCTCCTGGGACTCTGGCGCATCTCGCTTGGCTCTGTGTCTGTTGATCACATTACATCGCCTAAAACTGAACTCTTTTATTGGGTAACCATTCTTTTCTCCAATACACTGGGAACAGCGCTGGGCGATTTTCTCGCCGATGCTTCTGGACTCGGATACGAAGGAGGAGCACTCGTTTTTAGCGCTGCACTGGTACTTGTTGCAGCGGTCTACATCTTTACAAGAGGGAGAGCGACAACCATATCTCGAACATGGCTTTTCTGGACAGCTTTCATTCTGACACGACCACTCGGTGCAACGGTAGGTGATCTTCTCACCAAGGCGCATGAGCACGGTGGTTTCAACCTCAGTCGTTTCAGTTCCTCCGCTGTTATCGCCTTTTTTATCATTTTCTGCATCCTGTTCACCTCGCAGAGAACGGCTCATCAACTGAGGCAGCGTGATTTGATCTCATAATTGGCTGAGACACATAGTATCATGGCTGTCTGTGATCATGACTGTCTGATGTCGCAACAATGCCTGAGAAGAGGGATACTCTGATCTTTTCAGGCATTGTTGCGACATCAGGCATAACGGTTTCCATGGTGGATTGCGTATTCCCCGCCTGTTCTCAGAGCAATAACGATCCAGCAGTCACGACTATCACCAGACATATCACCCCATAGTCGATTCCCCGCAGGCGCGCCTCGTGCAACGGTGTGCGCTTCCCATCGCTCTGATATCCACGGGCATTCAGGGCGGTGGCCAGTTCAGAGGCATGGCGGAGTGAGCTATGAAACAGTGGGTAAAAGAACATCGACACACTCTGAATGCGCTCCCGCCATGTTCCATGTTTAGTATCTGCTCCTCGTGCCATCTGTGCTTTGACCAACTGCTCTGCTTCGCTGAGAAAGGTCGGAATAAAACGGAATGCTAGCAACAACATCAAGGCAAAATCATCCACCGGCCACTTCCACCGTCGCAACGGCGAAAGCAACATCGTAATGGCTTCAACGAGAGCAACTGGCATGGTCGTCATTGTGAGGATGAGCGAGGAGAAATACAGAACGACAAAAACGGTAAAGCTGATCATCAGAATCCAGACGCTATGTTCGGTAATCCGTACCGGACCGAGAACCATCAGAATAGGGCTCTTTTGTGTGCTCCCAAAAAAGGAGAACAGGGAACTGGCAAACATCACAATGATCAGGAATCTGGTTCTGCGCCACAATTCACGCAGAGAGAGCCCTGAGAGCATCAAACCGCCCACGGCAAAGATCCCTGTGACGATGTAGGGGGCAAAATGCCATTGCCGCTGATTGGCGATCATCAGGATCACCACCAGCCAGAGCACGAGCACCAGTTTTGTTCTGGCCTGTAAACGATGCATGACGCTTGTCCCTGGATAGAACACACCCAGGGGAAAATTTTTGACCATCATCCTATGTTGTCTCACGTTTCTTTCTAGTGCAAGGCATCATTCTTCCATCTCTCTCATCTTTTTTTCATGGATTCATGGCTTTCCCCATGCCCCCTCGTGAGGCGTATCGGCGCGATGGGAGCGCGTTGGATGCGTGGCTGTGGCCTTGGAGCGGGGCAAACTGCTGGATAGGTACGTGTGCTCTGCTGATCTATGTGCTGGAATGTGTGTTTCTGTTTGAGCAAAAAGGCAAGCATTTCATCTACCGTGAGCAGGTCCAGGGGGACTGTTCCATCGCTTCTATGAAGACGAGCGAGCAGTTGTTGTAATGGTGGAACCGTCAGTCCCCACTGCTTCAGTTGATCATTGTGCGTAAAGATCTCCCGGGGCGTCCCCTGTGCCATCAGATGGCCCTGATATAAGACGCATACCCGGTCAGCAATGCGCGCCACTTCAGACATATCATGCGATACAATGATAATCGTGATACCTCGTTCCCTTTGCAGGCGTTGGAGGCAGGCGTAAAACTCCGCACGCCCCTCGCCGTCGAGCCCGATAGTGGGCTCGTCCAGGATCAAGATGGTTGGGGACATGGCCAGAAGGCCCGCCAGGGCAACTCGCCGGCGCTGCCCACCACTTAATGCAAAGGGAGAACGTGAGCCATAGTGCTGATGAGGGAGACCAACGCTATCCAGCGCGTCCTGCACACGCCCGCGTACTTCACGTCGTCTCATGTGCATGCGCTGTGGCCCAAAGGCAACATCGGCAAACACCGTCTGCTCAAAAAGCTGTGATTCTGGATATTGAAAGAGCATCCCAACCCGTTGTCGTAGCGCACGTAAGTCCTTACGACGATCCCCGACATTGATCCCATCCACCAGGACCGTTCCTTCGGTTGGACGCAGCAGGCCATTGAAGTGCTGCACGAGTGTCGATTTACCCGACCCATTGTACCCGATGATGGCCGTACAGCTTCCGCGTGCGATCTCGAACGAAATGTCGTCCAATGCTTTTCTCGACGACTGGCCCATCTCATATTGATATGAGAGATGCTCAACCTTAATAATTGGATTCTGCACCGATCAGCCCCTTTTCGATAGCGTCGATGGTCACGGCCTCAGCAGATAGAGGAAAGCCCGCGGCGCGCAACCGTGTGGTTAACGTGAAGGTATCAGGAATAATCAGCTTGAGTGCTCGCAACCGTTCAATGTCATGCCAGATCGTTGCTGGCGTTCCCTCCTGAACAATCTGGCCTTGCTCCATCAGCACGATCCGTTGGGCCTGCACGACTTCTTCTAACAAATGGGTTACGTGAATAATGGTCAGGCCAAATTCCCGGTGCAATCGAGAGAGCAGCGCAACGATGTCCTGCCGTGAGGAGGGATCAAGCATAGACGTGGCCTCGTCCGCGATAATGCACCGTGGCCGCAAGGCCAGGATACCGGCAATGGCCAGTCGTTGACGTTGACCGCCTGAAAGCTGGTGAGGCATCTGATGACGCGCATGCTCAAGACCAACTGCCGCCAGGGCAGCATCGACACGTTCACGAATCAGCGTTGCAGGAAACCCTTGCAACGCCAGGCTCCAGGCCGCATCGTCCTCCACCACCGTCGCGATGATTTGATTGTCGGGGTTCTGAAACACCATCCCAATCTGCTGGCGAATCGCCTGCTGCTGTGTCGCGTCTCTGGTATCCTGACCAGCCACAAGCACGCGACCACGATCGGGCAACAGGAGCGCATTACAGAGGCGCGCCAGCGTTGATTTCCCGCTGCCATTATGTCCCAGCAAGGCAATATATTCCCCCTGTCGAATCTGTAAGCTCACGTCCCGTAAGACTGCGGGGGATGGCGCATCTTTCTCCGCCTGTGTTTTTTGCAGTGGATAGGCATAGGTCACATGCTGAATATCGAGAAGCGGTGCATGGGCTGTGTTGTTTAGCTCCATCCTTCCCTCACCTTTCTGTGCTGTATACGCGACTTGAGCCTGCGGTAGCGAATACGCTGCGACCAGCGACGAAACGTCGGGCCTGGGAACGGCCGAACATCATAGCCTAGCCGGCGAACGGAAGCATTCGTCACCAGGTAAATGGCGATCACGATCGGGCACAGAACCACGCACAGCGCGGGATACAAGACATACATCCAATTGCTCACACCCCAGGTGATAAAACCATTCACCGGGGAAGAGATTTGCTGCTGCCAGAAGAGACCATGCCCAAGCCCGGCGGCTATCTGTCCCAGCAAGGCGAGAAGGCCATTCAATGTTTGTTGAACGCTCCCCACCATATCCTGGACGGTGAGACCCGTGAAGAAGAGCAGGAACATGACAAGCGCATAGCATGCCAACGCTCCCGCGAAGATGCCTAGCAGCAGCACAGGGCCATGCGCCCAACGACGCTTCATCGCGATCCCCAGAAACATACCGCCACATCCTTCAAGGAAGAGGAAAACCAGCGCATGCGGTCCCATCACAATAGCCGCCAGAAACACTGCTACTCCCATCCCCATCGCAGCCACGTACAGACCACGGCGCAAGACCAGTACCGCAAAGATAATAACATTGAACACAGAAAAGAAGACAGAGCCTGCTGGCATAACCAGAGCAATAAAACGCAAAACGACCGCAATATCAGCCAGTAATGCTCCCTCTGCAATCTCAATCGCTTGTAATGTTCGTCCCATTGTATTCCTCAATCATATATAAGCATATATACATATAAATAAAGGCTATCGATATGAGTCTAAGATTCGTTCATGAAGTGATGATGAAGACATACCCATACGTCCTACGTCGGGGACGGAGTAGTGATGAACCCGAAGAGGATTACCCATCGCTCTCAGAGCGATGGGTGGCTGGTACGTGTTTTCTCGGTGAGGGCGTCGTCAGAAAGACCATTTAATTGACTCTTCAGAGGGCTTTCTCCGACTTCTGAGTGGGATGGACCCCCTTCTCTCGCCAGTGCATGGGCTCGGGTGCTATGTCCGTTCTTTTTCAGCATATGCGCTTCGCGCGCGACGATCGTTTCGAATATGGCGCCAGATATACAGCGCAATCAGCACGAGCACGGCAACGACGATGACCCAGTCCAGGTAATGGAGTGGACCGCTGATCCTCGTGTAGTTGGTGCCCAGTTGATAGCCCACAAAGGTCAGCAGGAAGCACCAGGGCAAGGAACCTAGAAACGTATTGAAACTATAACTAGTTAGTTATAATCACTACCAATAATAGACCGGCTCCGCTTAACCTATCTCTGTATTCTCAAGCACCTGTGCATTGTTTCGGCTATTACCGGACCAGTCCCAGACGCGTATATTGTTCAGCAGGCGTTGTTGCTTGTTCCAGCAGCGTATGTAAAAGATCAAGCATGCGTTTCTGTTGTCCGAGATCCTTCAACCAGAGATTTTGTTCCTGATGTGGGTCCTTGCGCCGCTGAAAAAGGAAATTCTCTCGACTTAATGGCTCTATCTTCTTTGGCACGCGCCATAGCGGTACATCCACATTGGGCAAGTAGTGGCCATATTCTATGTTAGACAGGCGTGATGATGTTGTCCCAGGCATAATCATCGATGAATAATAGTACAGAGGGCCATCTTGTTCCGGCGATTTGAATAGCGTCCACTCTCCATCTGTGCAGCAGACACCCTGACCAAATGTTCCGTAGAGGAGCGCTTCATGCAGTGAATTTGTTGTTCCCGCCAGGAGAGGGAGCATGCTCCGGGATATGGTGCTATCCGGTGCAACTGTGATACCAACTGCATCCAGAACCGTCGCAAAGAGATCGATGGTTGTCGTTAATGCAGAGAGCGAACGCCCGTTTCCAGGATACTGCGGATGCCAGACAAGCAAAGGGATATTGGCGTGACTATCGAAATGTGGATATTGCTTCCCAAAGGCTCCCCGCTCACCCAGATCGTGACCATGATCGGTTGTGACGATGATCATGGTATCCTTCCACAAATCGAGTTGATCAAGCGTTTGTAATAGTTTCCCAAACCAGGTATCGACCATTGTTAATTTTCCGAGGTACTGCGCGCGAATAAAGCCCAGTTCTTCTCGACTTGTTGCCTGCATAAAACGTGCCAACTGGTTGCTGTCCTGATACGGAGGCCAGAGAGTGAATATATCACGCTCGTTGCCATTGCCATAGAGAGAAGCGTACGGCTCAGGGGTATGGAACGGTTCATGAACATCAAAGGATTCTACCTGCAAGAAGAAAGGGCGCCTGGCTGTTGCATGTTTACGCAGCCAGGATGCCGCTCCGCTCATCACTTTCGCTGGAAAGAAATCTTCTTCTCCTCGAAACTGTTTGACATTTGCATAATAGCGCCGCCCCTGTCCAGGTCGCCAACGCTCTATATTTTCAACCCAGTCTGGTAAGGCGTCATCATCTGCAGGAAGCGGTTGCCAATAATCTAGCTCGTGACCTCTGATGAATTCAGTGCTACTAAATGATTGGACATAGCCGTTCGCGGCCTCTTCCCAGTAATGATAATGGTCGGTTACAATGGCTGTTGTATATCCTTGCTGCTCAACCAATCTAGGAAGGCGTTGATCAAATGGTTCGAGTGGTCCCCACGGTCGCTTCATGAACTCCTGGGTTCCAGAGAAAATTTCGCGGCGTGCGGGCATACAGGGCAAGCTCCCCACAAAATGATTATCCATACGCCAGGCTTTGCGTGCAAAGGCACTAAGATTAGGCGTAGCGGCAGCCGTTGCGCCGTATGCAGCGAGCTGATGCCGGTTGAGACTATCAATTAAAACCAATAAAATATTCATACGCTTCTCTTTCTAGTCTTTCACGGTCCCTGCCGTGACATGAGTTCGGAGTGAAATGCACTGTGTATCAGGTCCAGAATACATTTCGTTTCTTGCCATGAAATCTCTTTCGTAGCGTCATTAGATAGGTGCTTGAAACTGCCCATGCCTATTGAGAAAGAACATGGATGTGGTTCCCATGTTCAAGCGCATATTGGGGGCATGAGGGTTGAATGAGGGCACAAATTGGATGGTGACAGGAACGAGATCAGCCTGTGGTCCGGAAAGACGAGGCCCAAGAATGAGGCGAGCATGCGTGACGGCATTAGCAGGAAGCTCTAGTACCTCGACCTGGCCATGAATATTGAACACGACAAAATGGCCAGGTTGCCCGGTGTATTCATGCCCAACAAACGCATCTGTCTGATAGGTGCGTGGCTGACCGTATTGCCAGTCATTAGTCACCACGGTCCCCCAACTAACGATCCACTGCCCTACGAAAATGAGTATGATCGCCATGCCCATTCCAATGAGCGTGGTGAGCGATGCGAATGGGAAACGCGCAAGGAAGCGGAGCAGTACTGTCTGGCCCGGAAATTGCTGTTGACGTTTGTGTTGATGCAGTCCTTGAGAGGCGCGAACCCAGGGCGGAATATCTGTGAGGGAGCGATCAATTGGACGGTGTCTTAGTGTACTACGCGGGGTAAGTCCCATCGTGGAAGACATGGTTCGTTCTCCTGCTGATACTGATCAAGAGAAATGATAGCAATACGGGTTGTTTGTCTCTCTTGTAAGTGTACCTTAGCGGCACGTATATTGACGAGAGGGTTATCCACAGATTCTCTGTAATCAGATTATTCACTCATAGAAGCAAGTATCAAGCAACATCTAGTGACTCATTCTGCTCCAGACGTGCCAGGAGTACTGATCCACGCGCTCACGGTTTGATGATGCACGCCCAGAAGGCTCGCAATGCGACGGTAACTGATACCCTGTTTGGCAAGCACGAGGGCCTCGGTCTTTCGCACCTGGTCAGGTTTCCGCATACTTGGCTGAGGGGTGAAGGACAACTGACACGCACGGCAGTGAAAGCGCTGACTCCCCGAGCGATTTTTTCCGCTTTTGATAATTTCGGTCGTCAGCTGGCAGTGAGGACACGCTGGAAGCGATCGGCTCCACGTACCAGCCTTCATGTTGCTCTGCTCCATGGCCATCTCTCTCCGGTTGGTGGAAGTCTCTTCTTTGGAAAGATCGGTTGATCCCGGTTGAGATCGCTGCAGTTGCGTTGCGTGCTCGGGGCGATCCAGGCGATCCAGCAGTGCCGCCAGGCGCTGGCGAGTGGCCATCGTCAGAGGATGGGCAATGCGCTTCATCTGGAGGTCCATTTCCAATGCCTGCTGGTAGAGGCTAACTGCTTGCTCGTCCCATTCCTGAGCTTCTCGCAAGCGCGCGAACTCATAAAGCGCGCGTTGCTGGACAGTAGGCATCACAGGCGCCTGCGCATTGATCTGCAGGACACGCTGAAGAAGCGACTCGGCTTCAGCGTAGCGACTCTGCTCCCGCGAACTGGTACCCAGGACGATCAGATCTTCCACTACGTGGGAATGAAGTGGGCCGAGTTTGGCTTCATGTAATTGCAGTGCTCGATGAGCCAGGGTATCGGCTCGCGTATACTTCCCCAGATGCAGTGAAATGGTCGCCACTTCAAGGAAACCGTCTGCCGTATGTACATGATTTGGACCGAGATGCTGCTCATAAAGTGCCAGGGCTTGCTCACCCAAGGGTTCCGCCTCCTGATACCTGCCCTGTTCGATATACAACGCTGATAGGTTGTGGGTTATGATGGCGGTCTGAAAATGCGTGGGACCAAAGTGCTGTATGAAAATCCCGAGAACCCGTTTGTAGAGGCGTTCGGCCTCTGCGAAACGCCCCTGACCGTAATAGAGATTTCCGAGCCAGGTCTGACTCTTGGCGGTCAGGAGGTGATCTGGCCCGAGTTTTTTCTCATGGAGGGCCAGATTATACCGATACAATGGTTCCACCTCCTCGAAGCGTCCCTGGTGCCAGTACAGAAGCCCCAGGGTGTGCCTGATGCGGGTGGTCTCCAGATCGTCTGCTCCCAGGTGTTGCTCATAAATCTTCAGGGCTTGCCGGGTCAGGGCTTCCGCCTGCTCGTAGCGCCGTTGCGACTCGAAGAGGGATGCCAGGCCATGCAGGCTGGTCGCCGTCTCGAGATGATCGGATCCCAGGTGGTGCATGCGGATGTCCAGCGCCCGTTGGAATAGCGGTTCCGCCTGCTCGTAGTTGCCATTGGCCCGTTCCAAGACTGCCAGATGGTGCAGACTGCAGGCTACCTGGGGATGCTCGACTCCCCACACTTGCTCGCGTAGAGCCAGCGCTCGCCGATACAGGGTTCCCGCCTGGCTATACATACTATGTTCAAGGAAATAGCTGCCTACGCGATCAAGCAGGTCTGCTGCCTCGGGGAGCAGAAGCTGGTAGCGCTGGATCAATTCATCGCAGACCTGCACCTGTTCCAGGTAGCGCAGACACTGGGGCCAGGTATTCACGTTTTTCGGATCAGCCGGGAAGGCTATCTCCAGGGCACGCACTACCCGCTCGCTCCAGGTGCGCTGTGCCTCGACTTCCAGATGATCTATCTGGACAGCCTGCACCAGACGATGGACACTCAGCGTCCGATCCTCCGCAAGCCGCTTCACCAGGGAAAAGGCCAGCAGGGTTTCGAGCATCTGATTGAAGCGAAGAGGATTCGTCACCGCTTCGCGCAGCGTCGGTGGCCACTGGGGAGCACCTTTGGTGAGAAGTTCTTCTGGAATGTGGTCTGGAGCAAGGAAGGCGCAGAGGCGCAAGAACTCTGTGGCAGCAGGATTCTGCTCTTCAACGCGCTGAAAGGAGAGAGACCAGGTCGTGGCAACTGACTCTGGATAGCCGGAGGCCTGTTTGCCGCGCCGCGCCAGAAGCGCGTGACGATGCGTCTGATAGAGCTGAAGGTAGTCCCTCAGCGTGCATCTGGTCTCTTCAATGTAGGCACCTGCCTGATCGATGGCCAGAGGAAATTGGGCGAGCGCAATGACCAGATTGATCGCGTTGTCCATCTCCTCTGGTGACTCGGCAGAAAAGCGGCGCGCACGCCGCAGTAAGAGATGCGTTCCCTCCAGTATTCCCATGGCATCGACTTCAATAGATGATGCCAGCACACCGACCGCGTTGGCCCTCGTCGTGAGGAGGATATGCCCGTTGCCTTGATGAGGGAGATAGGGTGGCAGCAGGTCAAGATTATCGGCGTTGTCAAAAATCAGCAGCCAGGGCTGCGTACACTGTTCCAGCCAGCGCAAGAGAACCGTGACGATGGTGCGCTGATTGGTCTCTTCCTTCACAAGCGTGGGCATGAATAGGCGAGCGAGCTCGACAAAACTGGTCAGGATCGTTTCTTCGTTTGCAGCAGAGATCCACATGGTATGCTGATAGCGTCCCTGCATCCGTGCCCGATAGGCATATTCGATGGCGATTTGCGTTTTGCCAATACCACCCAGTCCCGAAATGGCCTGCGTTTGCGTCAGCACTGCCTGCTGAATGTTCATCGGCTCGCCTGGTTGTTTTGTAGCGAGCAGTTGCCCAAGGTATTGGAGTATGTCATCGCGTCCGGTAAAATGGGGATTCCGTGCATATGGCACCGTCCAGAGTGAGATCTCCTCGGCAGGAGCGTTCCCTTCCTGTGTGACTTCAGCGCTCTCCAGTGGCGACGCAATCGTTTCCACCAGGCCTAACTCCGCCGCGCTCTTCCCAAAGAGTGTGCAGAGCTTCACACGGAAATAGGCACTGGGTTGTTGAGCGCCTCGTTCCCAGCGCCCAATAGCGGTCACTGTGGTGCCCAACTGGTCCGCGACATCTTGCTGTCGCCAGTTGCGCGCGATGCGTTGCTGGCGTAAGGACTCATTCCTCTGCATTACCTTTCCTCCTGATCTCCATCTATGCTGAGTATGCTCAGGATGACTTCCCTGGTGTTCCTGCTCGATCGGAGGAGGAAAGAAGGCCATTCTTTGGATAGTATACGATACGCTGGATGGTCTGCGATACGCTACGAAGATTTTTCTCACACCCCTTTCTTTTGAAGGCAACGGAAAAAGTCATGTTGAAGACCGATAACGCCCTCTGAAAAAGCAGAACAATAGAGTATCCTTCTTTCAAAGAGGAAGATTACCTATCGAAAGGAAAACGTGGTATGAGTTCCCTTGAGGGAAAAGTTGCATTAGTGACCGGTGGCAATAGTGGGATCGGCCTGGCGACGGCCAGCACCTTTCATGCTCATGGAGCAAAAGTTGTGATTGCTGGACGGGATCCCGCAACCCTTGCAGAGGCCACTCGACAATTGGGTTCCGAGGTGCTGGCGGTTCAGGCAGATGTTACCAGGCTCGGTGACATCGATCATGTGATGGCCCGCACATATGAGACGTTTGGCAAACTCGATATTTTGTTTGTCAATGCAGGCATTTTCAGAGGGGCTGCTCTAGAAGAGGTGGATGAAGCAGCGTTTGACGAGATGCTCAACGCCAACTTTAAGGGAGCGTATTTCACCGTTCAGAAGGCTCTCCCTTTTCTCAATGAGCCGGCGTCCATCATCTTCAACGGATCGGTCAATGCCCTGACGGGCATCGCCGACAGTTCGCTCTATACTGCCAGCAAAGGGGCCATTCATGCGCTGTCGCGGGCACTGGCGGCAGAGCTCGTCGGTCGTGGTATTCGGGTCAATACCATCACGATTGGCCCCACCGCAACCCACTTGTTAACCCGCTCAGGGTCTTCGCAAGAGATCCTGCAAGCGCAGGATAGGGCACGTATCAATCATTCCCCGCTCAAACGCCTGGGCCAGCCTGAAGAAGTGGCCAGGGTCGCACTGTTTCTTGCTTCGGATGATTCCTGCTCCAATAAATGTAGTCAAACGTATGCACGTATACATACAACCACATCGTTTGTTGTTGCTGCTTCATTCCCAACCGCCTCAATGCCTGGGCATCTTTGGTCTTACATCAGGTCCACAGCCAAGTTAACGTCAGTGTCTGAGCCAATACCAGTGACGGCTTGATCCTCCCATCCGACCAAGCGAAGGACTTCCTGTAAGAGATTCTGGGCCGCATTGTGATCGCGATCTTGCGCAACGTGATAGTAGGCACACGCCTCATTCTGACAGACAAAGAGGCGATCAGAAAGCTGCATGTCTTCCCATTTCCATGTGCACGCATGGCAGGTCTTACTTGAGGGGAAGAAACGATCGACGGTGATGACGCGCCCTCCTTGATGCTCGACTTTGCTGCTGAGCAAGCGAAGCAGTTTGCCTAACGCGGCATCCGAGAACGAGCGCGCCAGGCATCGGTTCTTGAGCAACCCTTTCAGATGTAGATCTTCCACCGCCACCATCCCATAACACGCAGCGATCTGCGTTGTCAGTTTCTGCAAGAGATCATCGCGCTGGCACGTTATGCGGTAGTGGACCCGAGCCAGTTGACGACGGGCTTTCTCTCGATTCTTCGACCCCAGGTTCCGGCGATGGAGGCGCTTGTTCGCCCGACGCAACTTCTTCAGCGACGTTTTGAGAAAGGCTTGGTTTTCGACGTTCTCTCCCGTGCTCAAGGTCACCAAGCGATTGAGGCCCACATCGATCCCGATAGCGGGAATCTTTGGATCGGCGGGTTCATCCGGCAGTTCGACCGTGACACTCAAAAACCACCAATCCGCCGTTTTGGTCACCCGTGCCCCGGTCATCTTCCCACGCCACCGCAGATTCTCCGCCAGATTCACCCAGCCCAACTTGGGGATCCACACCCGATGGTCTCCCAGTTCCAATTGGTCGTTGGCCAGATAAAAGCTCGGTTTACTCCGTTTCTTGCGTTTGAAGCGAGGCTTGCCGACGTTTCTGCCCTCGCGCAATCCGTCAAAGTAGGCTGTCCAGGCTTTGCCCAGATCCAGAAAAGGTTGATCAGAGGCATTCTTGGTCACCTCCCAGGTCCAGGGAAATTCCTGGCGTCGGATCGCGTTGAACTGCTTTTTGAGCGTGAGGGCGCTCGGTTTCTCCCCGGCTTCATAGTGCCGGTTCCACTCCGCTAACGCCCAATTCCACACGAAGCGGGCCACCCCTGCAGCGCGTGCCAAATAGGTAGCTTGTTCCGACGTGGGATGCAGCCTGATTTTATGGGCGCGAATCATGCGATTTTGCTCTTTCTCTTGCCTGATAGTTGCTTCAGTATAGAGCAAATGTTCTCTTTTGTCAAGAAACCCGAAAGCGTGGCGTTATGCCTCTCGTTGATCCTTTTTTCATACCTTTTTGGAAACAGTTGCAATCTCTTTTGTGGTGGGATCGGAGATCGCGGCAGATGGTGGTTGGCTCTTGAATACTATTTAAATCGGGCTTTCAAAAGAAATAAAGAACGAACACAAGTAAGGGAAACATCTTATGAGTACTGATATTGCATCGCTGGTTCTCAATACCGGTGAAGGAGAGACGACATTTGAAGCAAGTGGGGAATACTGGACCTGGAAAGCTACGGCGGAAACGACCAACGGGCTCTACGATCAGGCGGTGACCATTACGCTTCCCCAAATAGGACCTCCAGAACATATCCACCAGCAAGAGGAGCTCCTCTACATTCTGGAAGGGACCTATCGAGTGAAGCTAGGGGAACACATCTTTACCGCCTCGGCTGGTACCTCTATCCGCATTCCCGGAGGCGTATCACATACCTGGCGTTCCTTAACGGTGGGAAAGATGCTCGTCACCTTTCTTCCAGGTGGTCTGCGAGGTTTCTTTGAAGGGCTGCGTCCCCTCTATCTCTCTCCGCAGTTAAATGTGCAGGCACTCACCGAGCTTGGGGCCAGATATGGTCTGGTGGTGACTGGCCCACCTCTGATGGACTAATCTCGTTGCTTGCCTCTTTCTGTTGCTACACAGGATGGCAATCGGAGAACTACAACTCATCCAATGAAACATAATCTGCTGACTCACCAAAGGAGGATAACATGACCCATCTCACGCCCCATGAACAGCGCGAATTCGACCGCGCCAACGCCTCGGGATTGCAGCCGGTCGTCTTCGTGCACGGCCTCTATCTGCTGGCATCCAGTTGGGACAACTGGCGCACGTTCTTCGAAGAACGGGGCTACACAACGCTCGCACCCGGCTGGCCCGACGATCCGAAGACCGTCGCAGAGGCCAATGAGAACCCGGATGTTTTTGCGCACAAAAGGATTAAGCAGGTCACCGATTACTATGCTCAGGCTCCCGGTCAGCTCAAGAGGAAACCTGTTGTGATCGGCCATTCTTTTGGTGGCCTCATCGCTCAACAACTGGCCGACGAGGCTCTATCGGCAGTGACGGTTGCCATCGACCCGGCCGGGTTTCGTGGCGTGCTGCCCGTGCCGCTTTCCGAACTCAAGTCTGGTGCGCCGGTCCTCTCGAATCCTCTCAACTATCACCGTGCCGTCGCACTGACCTACGAGCAGTTCCGCTATGGCTTTACCAACGCGCTCTCGGAAGAGGAAGCCCGCCAACTCTACGACCGGTATGCGGTTCCAGGTTCTGGCACCCCTGTTTTCCAGGCCGCTGCCGCCAACCTGAACCCGTGGACAGAAGATCAGGTCAATACCAGCAATCCTGAACGTGGACCCCTCTTGCTCGTCGCAGGTGAGCAAGACCATACAGTCCCCCTGGCGGTCGTCAAGGCTGCCTACAAGCTGCAGCGCCATAATTCCTCGCTCACAACCTTGCGTGAAATGCCTGGCCGCGGGCACTCACTCACCATTGATCACGGCTGGCGTGAAGTGGCCGAGGTCGCGTTTGCCTTCATCAAAGAGCAACTCTCGATCGGCCAGTAGTCTGTCACGAGAAACTCATACTACTCGTGAGCCAGGTGAACACGTCGTTTGTTTTTTTCAGGTGAGATCGAGTCCAGCAGATAGAGCGATTTCCCCTGGCCTGTGCGTGCCATTTTGATGCTGGGATCAGTGTACTATAGAAGAACTTTTGCTTCTTCTATAGTAAGAACATGGGAATTGAGGGAAGCCTTTTGGTCATCGAAAGGCTTCCCTGGCCGATTTTTCTTTTTGTGTTCCTCGATTACCCTCCGATTACCTCTCGTGGGTCGGCTAGCATTAGCCTGGTTTTACCCCTGAAAGGATGAGGTTAACGGCCCGTTCGGGTAACATCTCATCAACCGGTTCATTGATCACAAAGAAGCGCATGTATATGATGCCACTGAGCATTTCTAAGAGAAATTGGCAATCTACCTGTGGCGATAGTTCGCCACGTGCGATAGCACGATCAAAGAGGATCTGCAGGTGTGCACATCGCTGACGCCAGTGCTCCTGCCGGAGAGCACGGAGCTCAGGCACATGAAGCGTCGCAACTGCCGTTTGGAACAGGGCCTGTCCTTCCTTTGATTGCAGAAAAAGTCTCAGAGACTGCAATACTGCGACAAGATCAGAGCGCAGGACCCCGGTGTCAGGAACAGGAATCTCTTGTGCCACCCGACGATCGATGGCCTCAAGGATCAACTGCTCTTTCGTTTTCCAGCGACGGTACAGGGAGGTTTCGTGGACACCAGCACGCTCAGCAATAGAGGCGATGCTGAGCCCTTCATATCCCCTTTCCGCTAAAAGCTGGATGGTTGCTTCAAACACAGCAACTTGTACGCGAGTACTCCGACCACCTGGTCGGCGGCGCACTGCATTTTTTTCATTGCCGGTCGGGATGGCGAGTGGCGCATTCGGGTGAGGTGTATTCATAGTTCTGTCACGACTAGCGAATTCTGACAGCTGTCAGGATTTTCACGTGAGCAGGTTCGTGAGGGAATGACATCCTCACGGGATGGACTACCGGCAGATGAACCCTGCACTCCCCATCCGCTACTCCCTCCACCTCAAAGGCATCAGGAGCTGCTTTTCGAATGATGTTGTACGATCCGTTGCAATCGGCGTTGATGAGTCGGCCATCTTGGGCCCGATAGAGGCCCCGTGCGATGCGTTTTCCGCTGAACACGGGTGGCTTCTCCTGACCAGCCTGGTAGGTGGGCAGGAGATCACGATCCAGGAAACTGGCCTTACTGGTGTAGGCCTCTTCCGTGAGTAGCACCCGGATGCCTTTATGCTCCGCTTTGTAGGTAAGCATCTGGATCAAGCGCGCATGGGGAAGCTGAACAAAGTGCTGGTTGTTGCGTGCGCCCAGGTTAACCTCCTGCTTCCAGCCTGCGTTGCGCCCGATCACCAGCGTGCCAATGCCCTCTGCAGCGAGCAACTCCACCACAAAACGGGAGATCGTATGCAGATCATGCTCGATGCGCCGATGGCGCCAGATGCTCAGGCGCTGCATGCGCCGGGTACAGCCAGGGCGGCCGAGGGCCTGTTGCAGATCGGCCATCGTCTTGTTATAGAACTGGTTCGTACTTTTGAGACCGCGCCCGTTAACGACGACCGGGACAAAGCCCGGCTTGTTTGCAGTTAACGCGATCACATTATCGATACCAGCATCGATGCCCGCGATGAGTGCAGGATCGACGGCAGATGTGGCTGGCTCCTGTTCATACACGATCTCTACGACGACAAAGCCGTGTTTGGGAACGACACGGACCTGCGCGATCGTCCTGGGGTCTTGCCGGGTTTTGACCTGGATGGGCAACCCGGACGGTTGGATGAGGTGCCGGCCAAGCGTCCGTTTGCTGCGACTGACGGCTTGCATGGTATAGATCAACACGTTGCGGCCGGTCGTTTTCTGCTTGTAGTTGGGGAGTTGAGGACGGCGACGGAACGTGGAGGGATCGGCCTTGTAGGCCTTGAGGGCTGCAAAGAATGATGTCCAGTTGCGTTCGAGCAGCAGCAGCACCTGTTGGGCTACTTTCGCCGGCAGGGCTTTGTACGCTTCATGCGACTGCATGCGCCGATCCATCGCATGGTAGTTGAGGTAGCAGCCCTCAAAGATGAAGGCCTGGCGCATTTCGTAGAGCGCCGCGTTGTAAAGGTTTTTGGAGGCGAAGCAGGCGGCATCGAGGGCCGCATACCGGGGATCACTGCGAGCGATCACGTGCTTTTCAACCAGTTTCACTATCACCCTCCAATTCCTGCACAAGACGCTCGGTCTTGCGTTTGGCACGCCGTGGCCCATAGAGTCTGGCACAAAAGCTGTACACAATGCTGGTGAGGTCTGTGAGCAGGTCTTCGGTGCCGTTCTCGGCTTGATTGACCACTTCGATTTCTCGCCCGTAGGTGGCCAGCAGCGTTTCAATGTAGCGAAACCCGAAACGGGTGCCGCGGTCTTTGTGCTCAATGACGATGCGCCCCACGTTCGGATCAGCCAGCAGCGCCAGAAACTTGGGGCGGTTGTCATTGACACCAGAGCCAATTTCCTTCACCACCCGGCTCACCTGATAGCCACGGGCCGCGCAGTAGGCGACCAACCGTTCGGCCTGACGATCCAGATTGGCCTTGTTTTCGGCGGAAGACACCCGCGTGTAAACCACGGTGTGCGTCTTCGATGAGGAGGCGGAGACCGTGGTTGGTTCATCAATGAGAATCGTGTGAGCCCCGATGCGTCGCCCCTGGATCTTCCCATCCCGGAACCAACGCCAGGCGGTCTCATAGCGGACCCCTTGCTGTTTAGCATACTCACTGAGTTTCATACGCTCATAATACAATGATGCTCATCAATTGTCAAGAATTCACTATACTTCCAAAGATCGGTTTCAATATCACCAGTATATCTTGTGTCGCCTGATAATGCAAGAAGCCTTGCATTAAGAAAGAGTTCCGGCTATAATTAATGCAGCCTTTCTTGCGTTTAGGAAAAGCACCTGGTGACTGCAGTGACACTAACGAAAGGAACAATCGATGTCTTCTCATTATTCTGACCCCTCCACCCCCGACCGCGGACGCCTCCCTCCTCATCGCGAGGTCCCTTTTCTCCCTCCCGATCCCTTGACTCCTGCTGGGGAGAAGATCCTTCGCCGTTTGCGCGAGGAACTGTTTCTCTGGCTCATCACCGTTGATGCGACCGGGATGCCGCACACCCTCCCAGTCGGATTTCTCTGGGATGAGGCGCAATCCACCTTTCTCATCTACAGCGCATCAGAGCAGGATCGCGACCAACGCTGGCAATACCTTCGGCAGAATCCAAAAGTGGGCCTGCATTTTAACCTCGACCTGAGTGGTGCCGACTCCTTTATCCTGACTGGTGAGGCGAAGGTGAGCCTGGACGATCCTTCGTCTGATCACGTTCCTGCCTGGGTGGCCAAATACCAGGCGTTTTTCTCACAGATGGGACTAACCATCCAGCAAGCGGCAGCGGTTCTCCCGGTTGCTTTTCGCATCCGTCCTCTGACCATGATGGCCTCCTCCTGATCCACGGAGGAACAATAATTCTTGCGTTCCCTGCCTTATGCAAGACCCCGAGGGATTGCAATGCGTGATGCTTGAAGGATGAAGAAGAGTTTTCCTCCAAATTCGTTGAGCTCATAGTACCCAGCTTCCAGACGCTCTGCCCATTGAGCAAGGAGCGCCGCGAAGCTGGGAGCAATCACCCAATCGGGGCATATTTGCTAAAATTCGTGATGAAGAAAATAGACCATAGGAGTCGTCATTCAGAGATGATGCGTACAGTTCCTGAGATAATTTGCCAGCGCTCATCCTGAAACAGCCATACACGCAGATAGCGGCAGAAAGCCTCAAGAGGTTTTCCCTGTAATCGCACCTGTATATGAGCTTTGACTGCCACAATTGCGCTTTCTCCATAGAACTGTATAACCGGCTCTTCGACGAACTCCACTGCGGTCTGAACAACAGCACCAGACGCATGGCTGTCGATATCATCGCGTTTTCCCTGTACATTTCCCTCAGCATCAATAAATACCAGATCATCATGTATTAATCGCTCCAGGGCTGGCACATCGTTGTTCACCATGGCCTGTTGAAGTTGCTTCTCAGCATGCACAATTTCCTCAAGGGAGTGGTTCACTTCGGTTCTCCTTTCATTTGAGCTAACAACCAGTGTCTGTCTACCCACTTCCTCAAGGATAGATACTTACAGCAAAGAAGTAAAGAGAAAAATTATGCTCATAGCATACGCTTGTTGGCACATGCCGTACTACCTGGACGGTTTGCCCGTTGATGCTTTGACTGCTTTCATGTCGTTGCGCTTGAGGGAGGTATCACTGGCTCGAAACCCCTTTCACGCCCTCTACTGCATTGTGGAGACGGGTTTCCCAAGCTTGCGATATCTGACCGGGGGCATGCCGACCTCCCGTTTGAAGGCCTTGTGAAAGGCCACTTCTGACTCGTAGCCCAGAAGCTTTGCGATCTTTTCTACCTCGACGTTATTTTGGAGTAAACGGGTCGCTCTGTGCATACGCCAACGGGTTAGATACGTGATAGGAGGCTCACCCACCAGTCGGGTAAAGCGAGCAGAGAAGACGGCGCGGGAAAGACCCACGGCTGCTGCCAGCCCCTCCACCTTCCATCCCCGTTCTGGCGATTGATGAAGCAAGCCGAGCGCTTTGCTGATGGCCGGATCACGCAGCGCCGCCAACCAGCCGGTAGCGGACTCCGCTTGCTGCTCTACCCAGACTCTGATGATGTGAATGAAAAGCAGTTCGGTGAAGCGCCTGAGCATCACTTCGGTCCCCAGCCGAGGAGCGGCTGCTTCACGCGCGATGAGTTGAACAATCTCGCTAAAGCCCTGATCCGTGCGGCCCTGTTCTGCGGGAATGTGAATTACCTCTGGCAAGCTGTGCAGCAAAGGGAATGCGCCAGGATGCTCCACATGGAGCGCTCCGCAGAGCACCGCTCTCGTTGCTTCCTCAGCTGTCTCGGGGAAACCCTGATAGTGCTTCTGCGTGTCATAGTTCACATGCAGTACCTGAATGAGGGGTGAGGTGAGCTGGTCGCCGATAGCGTGAGCGTGCCCGAAGGGAAAGAGCAGGACCGCTCCGTCTTCGACCCGCAGGGGTGTTGAATCTCCTTCGAGCGTGAGGTAGCCTCCACCAAAGCTGCCAAGGAGATGAAAAATCATATCGTGACTGGCGGCAAAAGCATAACGCCAGGGAGGAATAAGTATTCTGCGTGCAGAGATCCACCCCTTCAGTTCGAGTGTATTCAAGACATCCGTGAGCACATCCATGCTCTTTTCTCCTTTGAGACGAATAGACAATTATTTAAGACAATATAGCATAGATTGTCTCGCCATTCAAGCGTATACTCTCTCTCGTAAGAAGATCACATTGCTCTGGGAGGGTCGCACCGAGGGTGTCTGAACATGAGGCTGCGGCTCAGTACAGAGGAAACAGTGACTGAGAAAAAGGGTTGCAAGAAACGTCCCATCGACGATTTCTTCATTCCTTTGCTAAAGAGTAGAATGCAGCCGGGTCGCAGGGTTCGCATGAGAGGGCTTGTCGAGAAGCACTTTCCTTTCCCCTGAGCCATGCGAACCGTGCTGGCTCAGGAGGGTATCATGATCCTTATAACAGGTGCAAATGGCCTGGTCGGTTCTGCTATGATCCGTGAGTTTGCCCGCCAGGGGCATCCCGTGAAGGCGCTCGTCAGGAGTCGTGCAAAGGCCCGGGCATTAGAGGCATTTTCCACCGTAGAGCTCGTAGAGGGTGACATGCAACACCCTGAGACACTCGCAAACGCGCTCTCAGGGGTAGAGCGCGTTTTGCTGATCTCTTCTCCCAACCTGCAGATGGTGGAGACGCAATGTACCTTCATCGATGCTGCCAAAGCGGCGGGCGTTCGCCACATCATCAAGCTTTCCGGTGTAACAACCTCATTGGATTCGCCCTTTCTCTTTTCGCGCATGCATGCAGAAATCTCGCACTATCTCGAACAATCCGGGCTGGCCTGGACCTTTTTGCGTCCCAGCCAATTCGCGACAGAGTATTTGCGAGAAGTACCCACTATCGTCACCGAGCGAGCGTTTTTCCTTCCATTCGAGGATGCAAAGCTGACCCCCGTGGATCTGGAAGACGTCGCCAAAGCCGCCTTTGTGCTGCTAACTACAGCAGGACATGAGGGCAAGACCTATATGATATCAGGCCCAGAAGCCCTGAGCATGGCAGAGATTGCCGAGCAGATCTCCCTTGCCACAGGATCGAGCGTGCGCTATGTCAACATCTCTTCAGAAGAAAGGAAGCGAGTACAACGCGAGGCGGGTATGCCTCCCGTTGTCGTAGACGCGCTCGATGTGCAGTCGAGATTGCGCAGGCTTGGCAATGGTGAAGAGGTAGTGCATCTCGAAACGCATATGGCGCTCGGCATTCGCCCTACACCCTTCGCCGAGTTCGCGCGTCGCCATGCCGCCGATTTTCTTGGCACATCAGCGTGGGCAATGGCTCAAAAAGAACTGAAGCCTCCTTTGGATTTGCGGACACTGCCATCTGCTTGATGGCGTGTTTCGATGATCTGAAATCACTATTTGAACGAAGGCATGGTTCAAATTTCATTAGCTTGAGCTTGCTTTAAACCATGTCATCTTAAAAGTAGCCCGATCTGATCATCCACGCTTCAGCAGAGGAGCGAATCACTCGTGACGCTTCCATAAAGGGACCCTTTTAATTGTCCAGGTACATAGTATGCACAGCAAGGTCGCATGGTTCACATGAGAAGGCCAACTCGTCGAGAAAGTAGGAGGACATATGAACGAATCGATCACCGCACAGCGTTTGCGCGGCAAAAATGTGGTCATTATTGGAGGCAGCAGAGGGCTGGGACGAGACATTGTCGCTGCGGCTCAGGCAGAGGGAGCGCGAGTGCTTGCAATTGCGCGGCAGGAACAGCCGCTCAGGCAACTCGCCGCTGCATTTCCAGGGGTTCGGGTACTCACGCTCGATGCTGCAAGCGAAGGCGCTCCTGCGAAAGTATTTGAGGCGCTGCTGCCAGATATTCTGATCGTCTGTGCGGGCGCGATACCGCACATGGCCCCATTGGTGGAACAGAGTTGGGAGCAGTTCTCGACCAACTGGAACAGCGATGTCAAGATGTCGTTGCTTTTCTCGCAGGCAGCATTGACTGCGCCGCTTCCCGTGGGGGCGACCATTCTGCTCATGTCCAGTGGTGCGGCTCTTGGTGGATCGCCGCTTTCAGGTGGCTACGCTGGCGCGAAGCGCACGCAGATATTCCTCGCAGATTACGCGCAAAAGGAATCCGCTCGTTTGCAACGTGGTTTGCGGTTTCTCGCGCTTGTTCCAGGACGCATCATATCCGAAACGGAACTGGGAAAAGTGGCTGCCCGGGCGTACGCATCCTCTCTTGGCCTTTCACCTGCCGATTTTATCGAAACTCGGCCAGCCAGGCCAACACCAGAGGATGTCGCCAATGCTGTTGTAGCGCTTGTTAGTGATCCGAGCGAGAGAGCTGGAAAGACATTTGTCCTTTCGGCATCCGGGATTGAGCTTTTGCCGTAAATCTTTTGATCCCATTGAGACGAAAAGCTGACAGGGGCCTGTTGAAGTTGCCTGATGCGCAGGTAGACCAGAAATTTCCTGTCTCATGCAGATCTGAGAAAGGTTCGTTTGCTGAGACACGTCTCAGCAAACGAAACCTTACCCCTAGTTTTTCTCGGCCATTGCCGGCAAATTTTTGAGCATCACCACGATAACCACTGCGATGATAGCAAGTACTCCCGCACTCAGCAATGCTACCGTGTGATATTCCTGCACGAAGGCATTTCTGGCAATGGAGAGGACGTCGCTCCCAAGTTTGCCAGGAAGGTTCCCGGCCGTTGACACCGCTGTTGCTAATGTTTCTTGAACTGCGTGAGTAGCATCGGCAGAAAGCTCGTGGGGGAGGGTTGTGGTTTGCATACGATAGACAAACGCGCCGATGCTCCCGACCACCGCCACACCAAGGGCAAAGCCGAATTCATTTCCCGTTTGAGAAACAGCCGCCGCCGCACCAGCCTTTTGTGGCGCAACAGAGCCGATCACGATGCCCGTCCCTAGTGTCACGAGCGGCCCCGACCCAAGATTAAAGAGCGCAAAGCCGATAAGAAGCGCCACCAGGTCACCACCGACATTCGTCAGGCACAGAATCAGCAAGCCAATGATGGAACAGACAAGCCCTAATGCAATCAGATAGGCTGGCCGAATCGTACGAGCAAGAGAAGGCGACACCTGAAAGCCAAGAATAGACGCCAACATGGCCGGAATCATCCAGAGTCCCGCTTGCAATGGTGAGAGTCCCGCAACCAATTGCAAATACTGCGTCGAAAGGACCATGACGCCGCCAGGAAACATCGTATTCATCAGCATCGCGACGAGCATAAGAGTGAAAGCGGGCTTCTTAAAGAGTGTCACGTCCAAAAGCGGATCGGGCAATGTGCGCTGCTGACACACAAACACGACACTCAACACCATACCAACAAGCAACGCGACGACCGGCAACACCTGCCAACCATAAGCCGCTACTTCTGTCATGCCATAGATCAGCGAAAGGATCGCCGCGAGCGACAAGAACACGCTTGGGAAATGAAGCTGGGCCGCATCAGGGTTCTTGTACTCCGGCAGGAACTTTCGGCCTCCCAGCAGAGCAATGACCATGGGAGGTATACCCACGAGGAAGACCGAACCCCACCAAAAATGCTCCAGCAGCACCCCTCCAACAAGCGGCCCTACAATTGACCCGCCGATCAAACAACTCAGCCAGATACTAATAGCCCGTGCATTCTCCTCCGGATCGGCAAACATATGCCGAATGAGCGAGAGCGCTGCGGGAGCAATCATCGCACCAGCCACTCCCAGAAGTGCCCGCGCGAAAATCAGCATCTCGGCACTTTGCGAAAAAGCCACCAGAAAGGACGTCGCCCCAAAAGCCGCGCTCCCAAGCAGCAATACTTTACGACGGCCTATGTGGTCTCCGAGTGTCCCCATCGTAATCAGAAAGCCTGCCAGCAAAAAGCCGTACATATCTGTAATCCAAAGGAGCTGCGTCCCACTTGCGTGTAAGTCCTGACTGATCTTTGGAAGCGCCAGGAGCATCACAAACAAATCAATCGCCACCACCAGCGAAGTCATTCCCAGGACAGCAAGCCCGAGCCATTCTTTCCTCGTTGCTTTCCTGGGCAATTCGGTCAGAGATTGCTCCCTGGTCTTTGTCGTTTCTATCGTCATGTTTTTCCTTCTACCTGATATATTCTCGTCCTGTCATCCGCCTTGCTTCACTGTCGTTCCATACGATAGCAAAGCACATGACCGAAGAGTGGATGGTTCGGTTCCATGCTCTCTCTTCCTGGATATCACGTCACAGGTGTAGAGGAGTAGAGCCATGAGAGACTACGCCCTCTCATCTCTGGTGAAAGGCAGGCTGTGGGCATGGCGAATGAACCTACCGCAGGGAGACGCTTCTCAAGCGCATTCCTGGCAAATGCTCTGTCGGTTCATGCACCACGCCCACCAATGGCCACGAGATTCTGACGCAAGGTCGGGCCATCACCTCTCAAAAGCGGTTTGAGCCTGATCGGCTGGGGGAATTAATGTTTGCTCTCTTCGCGCATACGTTCGCGCTGGAGCACCGCGTCCAGCGCGTCCAGAAAGCTCTTTGTTCCCTGCTCGCGATATTCCGGCTTGTCCTCCCCATCGAAAAAGGCCCCCTGCTCCGTGTAGATCAGTCGCGTGCCGGTGGCGGATTTCTGAAACTCCACCGTCGTCACAGAGACTGACATCAGCGTCTCGTCGCGATCCATAGTGTAGGTATAAGCGATACGCTGGTCGGGCACAATGTCCTGATAGTGGGCATCGTAGGTGTAGGTCACTCCTGCATGCGTCCCACGATTGCATTCCCGCCCTCCGACCCGGAAGTCAAATTCGTCGGCCTTCGGGAACCACTGGGCCTTGGCTTCGGGGTTCGCCCAGGCAGCGAACACGCGTGCAGGCGAGGCACTATAGGTACGCTCGATGACGAAAGTCGTATGCTGTACTGATCGTTCATTCATGATAGACTCCTTTAACCTATTCATCTGGATGTTCGGCGAGGTAGTCGCCAAGTTTGTCGAGGTGATGCTCCCAACTCGTTCGCCGCTCGGAGATCCACTGCTCGGCGGTGCTCAACACCACTGGCTCAATACGGCAGGTGCGCACCCGCCCAACCTTCTCAGATCGGACGAGGCCGCTCGCCTCCAGCACCTGAAGGTGCTGAACGACTGCTGGAAGCGACATAGCAAGTGGCTTGGCGAGTTCGCTGACCGACGCCGGTCCCTGACTCAACCGCTCTACCATGACCCGTCGAGCTGGGTCTGCCAGCGCGTGGAAGATGAGATCGAGATTGATATAGTTAAGCATATACTTAACTATAATGGACAACGGGGAATCTGTCAAGACCGTGTTTTGGAATGCCGCGGCGGTCATGCTGCATGGCCAAAAGAGCAAGATAGGAGAAGTTTTGTGCGAGGTCCAGATGGTAGAATATCTTGCATGCAATTGGAGAGCGGAAGACCTGTGTGCGTAAGCGTGCTCGCGCGAGCAGACGACTCAAGCTGGGAGAAACGCCGTCGTGACGTGTCTTCAGTCGTTCTGCTTCAGTCTCAAAGAGCATGAGCGGAAAAGACGGATCGCGTATGGATTGGAAAGGAACCCCATCATGAAATTGCTTCTCACCTCGGCTGGCATCAAAAACGACAGCATTCGCAACGCTCTGGTTGAGTCTCTGGGCAAGCCGATTACCGAGTCCAATGCTCTCTGCATCCCCACTGCGGGGTACGGGCACCCCATGGGCAGTCCTGGTGGGGCATGGCGTTTCATCACTGGTCAGTCCTCCACACCCATGTGCGAGCTGGGTTGGAAGTCCTTGGGAGTACTGGAACTCACTGCGCTGCCCAGCATCGGTGAAGAGCGCTGGATCCCCTGGGTCCGAGAGGCAGATGTCTTGCTGGTGAACGGCGGCGATGCGCTGTATCTGTGCCACTGGATGCGGCAGTCCGGGCTGGCGAACCTCTTGCCGGAGCTTCCCGAGACGGTCTGGGTGGGACTGAGCGCCGGGAGCATGGTGATGGCCCCCTGCATCGGGGAGGAATTCGTCGGGTGGAAGCCGCCCGAAGGCGGCGATAAAACGCTAGGACTGGTTGATTTTGCGCTGTTTCCGCACCTGGATCACCCCGACATGCCAGAGAATTCCCTAGCCGATGCAGAAAAATGGGCCGCTGGGGTAGGTGTGCCAGCGTATGCAATCGACGATCAGACCGCTCTCGTCGTTGTCGACGGAGCAGTCGAAGTGGTCTCCGAAGGCCATTGGAAGCGGTTTACGTCCTAATTCGCTGCCGCTCTCCGCCCCTGGCGGGCTAGCAGCAAGCGAATCATGGCCACGTGGATCAATATTTCACTCACCTGCACTTTACGCTCGTAATCCTTACTCATTCTTCTGTTACAAGAAATCCAACTGAATATACGCTCGACCACCCAACGGCGTGGGACAATGCTGAAACCGCGGGTGCCAGGTGTGCGTTTGACTACTTCCAATTCCCACTCCCCTGTCACTTGACATCAGGTAGCCAACCCTTGACCGCGATAGGCTGCATCAGCCCAAATCTTTTTCAGACGCGGTACGAATGTAGTGCATCCATTGCCTCTAGCAGTAGGGGCATAAAGCCGAATGCCGGGGATTGTCTAGATTTTCGGAACTATTAACAACCCTGGCTGAGCATTTTTCTGACCGTGATAGAATAGAGGGAAATCTAACAACGGTGAGGGCGCTTCGGAACTCAGATGAGCAGAGTACTTCCAGGTTGAAACAGGCAGAGAGCATCTCCTTTGGGCTCACCCGTCAAACGGCTTTTTTCTCGTTCTGTTTGACCTTGTCTAAGCTGGCTTTCTCATTTGTTGAAGAGCATTTTGGAGGGACGAAACGCCCTCACTATTTGGCATATTGCTACTGTGGGAGGATTGCTTCATATGAACGATAGTACGTATAACGGCGAATCAAACAAAGAATTCATTTCCGAAAATCCTGGTCGAGATTGCCAGAAGGTGGGGACGGCAAAGTTTTTGGG
Source organism: Dictyobacter halimunensis (assembly GCF_036245075.1). NCBI lineage: Bacteria > Bacillati > Chloroflexota > Ktedonobacteria > Ktedonobacterales > Dictyobacteraceae > Dictyobacter > Dictyobacter halimunensis. The sequence goes on along the minus strand of NZ_BSRI01000001.1, from coordinate 1,316,281 downwards.
GCAGGATCCAATGAAAGTCCATGCGCCAGTCTGGACAGTGATTGGCAATCAGGGAGACAGCCAATGTTATATAGGTGTTACCGATAAAGTCGCTACTGTTCAAGAAGCCATGAGCAAAAGAATTTTGCAAGATAATCTCAATGTCCGATTGATCGCGCCGAATTTTGCTGGAGGTGTGTCAGATGGACAGTTGAATGGCACAAGCCAGATGCGCTTTTCGCTGATCGGCAGGGAAGTCACCCATGATGCGGCGTGCTTACATCTCAGTGGCAGTGAAGCAAAAGGGATTATTGCAGTGGTCGCCTGTGATAAGCCGCCTGTTGGCACGCTTGCGGCACTCCTGGAGCATAATGAACCTGCCATTATCATGTCAGACGGCTCTATCAGGCCGGGAAGAGATCCCCAAACAGAAGAGCGGATTGACCTTGTGAGTTGTTTTCAAGTTGCCGGAGATGCAGACGGAGAAAAGAAAGCACGCTATGCCATGAATGCGTGTCCTGGATGTGGCAGTTGCGGCGGGATGTTTACGTATAACACCATGCAGTCGTTTTTCGGCGCACTTGGCATGGAACCACTGCATATGGTCGCTCCTGCCTCACAAGACCCGCGAAGAATACAACAGTTCCCTGACGAACTCGTTGAATATCTGTTGGTGATGACAGAGAAGAATATCCGCCCGAGAGATATTGTTACCAGAGCATCCTTAAGAAACGCGATAAACGTTGCTATCGCCATGGGAGGATCAACCAATGTCGTGCTCCATGCACCGGAAATTGCCAGGGCAGCAGGACTGGATTTCTGGAACGAGGTCATCACGCAACAAGAATTTAATGAACTTTCCCGAACTACTCCTGTTCTGATTAATGCCCGGCCGTTTGGAGCATATTCTATGGTGGATATTGAAGCAAAAGGTGGTCTGCCGGTCATCGTGAAAGAGCTGTTGCAAGCGGGGCTTTTGGACGGATCATGCATCACCTGCACAGGAGAGACACTGCAGGAACAGATCAACCGTCTGAATCCATCAGCACCTGATGGTGACGTGATCCATTCTGTTGCAAAACCCTTTAAACCAACGGGTGGTTTGCGCATGCTCAGCGGAAACCTCGCTCCCGAAGGTGGCGCAGTGATTAAAGTGGCAGGCGTAGAGGGTGGTATGAAAGACGGCATCTTTACCGGAAAAGCGCAGGTATTTAATAGTGAGGCAGCAGTGCTTGAAGCGCTCACACATACTCCAGAGATATTTCAGGATAAAGACATGGTTGTCATCCGCTATGCTGGCCCGCAGGGCGCACCGGGCATGCCTGAAATGCTCGACCCTACATCCCGTATTACAACCCTTTGCAGACAAAAAAACATCACTATTGCTTTGATGACCGATGCCCGATTCTCTGGCGGCTCCGTGGGTCTTGTCATCGGCCACGTGACGCCAGAAGCCTATCTGGGAGGGCCAATCGCGCTCGTAGAAAACGGCGATACCATTACGGTTGACTTGAACACAGATAGCATTGACTGTACTGAATTGCACGATATCGATACAAAAACAAAACGCTTCAATCAATGGCAGCAAGCAGTAAAAGAAAACGGAGGCATACATCCCCATGCGGCAAAAGTAGAAAATAGATTACTAAAACGCATGCGTGCTACCGCGCGAACAGCTTTACAGGGTGCCGGAATATAATGTGCTCCTTTTTAGAGGGCGTTTTGGAACTCAGATACGCAGAGCATTTCCAGGCTGAAACAGGCTGAAAGCATCTCTTTTGGGCTCTCCTGCAAAACGGCTCTTTTCTCGTTTCTGTTTGACCTTGTCTGAGTTGGCTTTCTCGTTTGTTGAAGAGCATTTTGGGGGACGAGTCACCCATAAATCCTGGCCCATTCACAGTCCATTTGGATGGCGTTGCCAACATTGACCTCCTCCCCACGGCTTGAGTCGTGGGGAGGAGGTCAATTCCCCAATCTGCATACCATCTCCTGCGCGGTGATCAGCCAGTTGCCAGATCCACCGCCAACATCAAGCACATGGCGAAATGCGGCAGAATCGGACTGCTCAGGCAAGACACCTCTCATCTCCGTAGTAACCATCCGGCCTTGAATAGCTCGTCGTTCGAGTTCTTCTTCGCTGTAGTGATCACATATCACATACATCCCCTGATATTCGTTTTTATTAGGTACTGTTCCATCCATCATGCCGGTGGCTCTTTTCCTTGTGTTTCATGAAGCTCTCTCAAGGAGAAAATGGAGATCTTGAAGAATCAAGAAAACCAGGCACGCCTCTTTGAAAATCCCTCTGATCAAAGTGTAATGCTCTGGTGTATAACGCATTTCCTCATCATTAATTTCATGACGGTACGTATGCCTTTCTTGTAGCAGTGGCTTGGAAGAAGTAGGAGTCCTGTTTTCTTCCTTTGTAGCTTTCCCAATCCTGCCCTCTGCATCCAGGACAGCTTCGCGGATGCGAAGAAGTGGATGTGGCTCCTTTATAGAGCCCTGGATCTACAGAGAGGATGGAGAACGCGCACGTTCGCTCCTGTTCTGGTTGAGCTTGCTCGTGCGTTATCTGTATCCTCTCACGGATTGCCGGTATGGATTAAGGTGATTGTGTCCGCTCCCGTTCTGGTCGAGCTTGTTCATGATCATACGTCGATTCGTACTGTACACGATGGTTTGTTTCTCTCAAACAAGAGTAAGAGTGCCGGGATGTTTCCCACCTCTTCTCTTGTTTTTCCTTGTGTGCATGCGATGAGCGCACATTGAGTATGTGTGCTGCAACTATCATTCCCGCGAGCGCTTTGATTCCAAGGCTTCTTGAAGCACGGTGCAAAACTCGGTTCGGACAGCGGCAAAGCGCGGGGTGGGCGGTTCTGGAAACCCTGGCAGCATCTGGGCTCCTGGGATATGGTCAGTCAGTTTCTGTGCAATCTCCAGCGTATGGACGGGATTTTCAGGAAACGCGGGAATGACCCCGATGGGAAATGACTGCGCCGCCAGCATCGCAGCATCATTGACAGAGACCCCTCGTAAGAGATCGCCTGAGAGCAGAGCCTGTCCTGATTCTCGGATGATCTGTGCGGCATCGTGTGAGTCCAATGAACAAAACGAAGCCACAAGGTTCACGTCATGGAGGAGAGCAAACCCAAAGGGAAAGCCTGCACCTTTCTCGCCAGGACGAGGAACACCTTGTTCGCGAAGTCTGTCTACATAGACGGCAGGGCCAACCTGCTCAACCAGTGCGGCAGAGTATTCAATGGCTTCCAGGAGCCAGCCATTCTCGGGGGCAACAGGCCAGCAGAGCACGAAGGAGCGAATCAGAAAGGGATACGCCAACGCAAAACGAATCGCTGCTGAACATCCATTCGAACCGGCAACAAGGGACACGGCTTCTTCCTTCGCCGCATGGACAACCGCCGCGAAGTCCGCTGCCTCCTTTTCCCAAGAATATATCTCGAAAGGAGCACTCGTGCTCCCAACAGAATAGCGACGATCAGGTACCAGAACTCGATATCCCTGTGTGACAAAATGATCGACGACTCCGGGAATTTCCCAAAAGCGTTTACCATTGATGGGATCAAATAATCCTCCAGGGATGAGGAGGAGAGGGGGACCGGAACCTTGATCAGTAAACCAAAGGGCCGCGTGTTCGTTTTTCGTAAAAGGCATTGTGTCTCTCCTTCATCCGTTTTCCCGCCCATTGTACCTGGCGATCCTCTTTTTGTCAGGTTCTTTGAGGCTGCTCACGATAGAGTAATGTAGCGTTTCATGCAAAGGTTACAGACCCTCTATCTAAAGGAGAAAAGGAACGTATGTTATTGCAGCCATTTGAAGAGATAGTGGCGCTGCCACCAGTTCAATCTGATGCTCAAACCGGGTTTTCCATTGCTATTTTCTTCACTGCTGAGCGCCCCTGGTTGGTACGTAAATGTGCCATCCTTACCAGAAACGCCGATGCCGCTGAGGACCTGGCACAGGAGACCTTACTGGAGGCATGGCGCCATCGGGATAAAGTGTATGATAGGGAAAATGAACAGCGTGAAGAGCGTCGAAGGTGGCTGGGGGCCATTGCTCACAATGTTTGCTTACGGTGGCTTCGTGAGGATAATCATGAGCGTGCCCATCGCATCCTGCCGCTACCTGGTGGCGCTGGCGATACTTCATCCAATGGAGAGGAACAAGACGAGTCGAGCCTCGAACTGCTTGCGACACCAGATCACTATGGTGTTGAGCTCGAATTTGAGCGCACGGAGTTGAGCGCCTTAGTAAACGAGGCTCTTGCTTACCTGTCGGAACCATTGCGTACGGCCCTGGTTGCTCGCTATATTCACGGTGCCACCCATGATGAAATTACGCAGCAACTGCAGGTGAATGAGGCCACCCTGGTCCAGCGTATTTATCGCGGCAAACGAGCTCTGCGCACCGTTTTGACCACACAACTGAGGGATGAGCTGGCTGCCTATGGGATCTATCAACCGGGCACGGCAACGACCGGACCGCTGGTAACGCGCATGTGGTGTCCCTGGTGTGGTAATGGCCATCTCTCCCTCCATGATAATGGGTCCTCGGACGGCCTGCTTTTCACGTGCCAGTCCTGCAACAGGCCTGCAGGCGGAAAGAAAACCATTGGCAACTGGCCAAAAGTCAGTAGTGCTGCAGCCAGATATGCCCAATTGCTACATTGGCTGCACGATTATTACTGGCAAGCTATCGATCAAACTCCAACCTGTATCTTCTGCGGTGCGTCAGCCGCGTTGACTACCCACGAGGCACACGAACTTCCACCCAGATATCGTGGCCTGGGAGACCAACCTGGCATTGCGATCACGTGCACCCAATGCCAGCGTACCCACTACAATACGCTCTCGCACTTGACCTTCGATCTACCACAAGTGCAACGTTTCTGGAAAACGCACAAACGTATCCACTGGCAACCGGGCGAGATCCACGAACATGCAGGTATCCCGGCCTGGGTTAGCACCTTCCAGAGCACCTCAGGGCACGAACAGATCGAGATTTTCATCGAGCGTCCGACCTTCCGCGTCCTGGCCATCAACGAACAATCCTAGTCCCCCACCGTGAGGGCCGCGAGCTTTAGAAATACGGCATTGTGGCTCTCGTAGTAGCTGAGCTCGCACTTTTGCAGAGGTTCTAAACATCTGCATTATTTCATCTGTGAGTATCACCAAAAGAGAGCCAGATCCCCCACGTGAGCAGGTTTGGCTCTCCGACCTCGCGCACTTGCCCTCCCATATGAGCGACTTTAACACGCGTTTCCTGGAAAAAACGCTCCCCATCAGATATACTGTTTCTCAAACGTGTGCATTGCGTACCTCATCGGGAGATCGGCAGGGATGCTCATGGCCTCACTGGTAATCAAAGGCATGGATCTGTTCTCGCATAGCAGGCCGCTCGAGCAGCCCGCCGCGTCGGGTACCTGTACGTGATCTGGGATCGCCCCCATTGCCCTCCAGCGCGTTCCGCGCAGAGTGGTGACGCGGCGTGTGGAGGGTGCCTCTCTGTAAGAGAGCATAAACCCTTTCTTCAGGCGGTGGAGTGCTGCGCTTTAAAGCACACCCCAGGCGGAAGACGAATACTCCCGCGACTTCCCGGCGGCGGGAAAGGCGGGAAAGACAAAACGGACTGGGATGGAGCCGGAATGTCCACTTTCCCTATGCACAAGATGCGCAGAAAAGCTTCCAGGACAGAGGTCGTAGGGATTCAGGTGATCATCCAAGAAGAGAGCTATACAAGCAAAGCCAGCTTTCTGGACGCTGATCGGCTGCCAACATACCAAGCCGATCGTTCGGAAACCATCACATTTTCTGGCAGACGCATTGCCAGAAGTTGGTATCGAGCCAGCGATGGAACGACAATCCACGCTGATATTAATGGCAGCTTTAACATTCTGCGGAAAAGTAACTCCGACCTTTTGCAATTGGGGCGAGGAGTAGCGGGCGCGGCAGTTCGCCTAAGACGGCTGGTCGTCTGAACGGATGACCGATAGGCATATTTGTCATCATTTTAAGGGACTGTGAACATGAATGACCGAGCAATCGCGGGAAAGTTTGTTACCGAGACGTTCGACTACGACGGTGGAAGGCCTGTGACGGTGTACGTCCCGCCAGATCCGCCCGAGGCAGTTGTCTTCGCTGGTGACGGTCAGAGGATCTCGCAGTGGGGCCGGTTCCTCGAGGCAACTGACGTCCCGCCCACGATGATCGTTGGTGGGCACGGGCTGACGGACGAGAAGCAGCGACTCCAGGAGTACTCACCGGTCTTTGACGCTGAACGGTTCGCGGCACATGAGAAGTTCTTCGTCGAAGACGTCCGCCAATGGACAGCGTCGCGGTTTGGAGTAGCGCTGCCCACTGAACGCACCGCAGTGTTCGGCACCTCGGCGGGTGGAGAGCTCGCGCTCGCTCTTGGGCTCCGGCACCCCGACGTCTACGGTGCGATTTTCTGTGCCTCGCCGGGTGGGGGCTACAAACCGACTGAGGTGATGCCTCCTCGGATTCCGCGCACGTACCTTGTTGCCGGCACGCAAGAGCCGTTCTTCCTTGAGAATGCGATGAGGTGGGCGGCCGCGCTGCGCGATGCAGGTGCGGACGTTGTCATGAAAGAGCGGACCGGATCGCACGGCGGCGCGTTCTGGCGAAAAGAGTTCCCGCTGATGGTGGCGTGGGCGTTTGGACGCGAATAGATGACCTTCTTTGTATCAAGAAAAGGACAATGAATGGGTAAGAGAAATTATCTTATCGAGGGAGTCTCCGGCACGGGCAAAACCTCGGTCTGCACAGAATTACAGCGTCGTGGCTACCAGGCCATTCATGGTGACCGGGAATTGAGGTATCAAGGCAATCCAGAAACGGGTGCACCGACGGATATCCTCACATCTGATCTCCACCTATCCCCCCTTTGGGATATAGAGAAAGTCCAAGCATTAATCGCGAACAAGGATGAGGCGGTCACCTTTTTCTGCGGTGGGTCGAGGAATTTTTCCCAATTCATCGAGTTATTAGACGGCGTGTTTATCCTTGATGTCGACCTTGACACCTGTCTTCGGCGGATTGATGAGCGCGTGGCACGGGACCCAACTGATTGGGGCGGAAGACCAGAGGAGCGGGAAATCATTGCGCGTTTGCATCAAACGAAAGAAGCCATTCCCAGCAGTGGCATCGTACTAGATGCCACACAGCCGCTTGTCAGCGTCGTGGACGAAATCCTTCGCTATGTCCGAGCTTCGGCTTGATTCGGCAAAGAGAAGTGCCCAAATACGGAGCCCAGGCAATAATCAAGTATCGCATGATCGTTATGATGGCTATCGCGATGCCCTGCAGGAGGCGGGTATCGCGCTTGATCCAGCATTGATTCTGGAAGGCGATTTTGAGCCCAGCGGCGGATATAGTTGCGCACACGCCCTCTTCGCGCGTCCCCTGGCTGAACGCCCGACGGCTATCTTCGCGGGCAGTGACCTGATAGCCTACGGCGTTATCTCGGCCGCTCAGGAATGCGGACTGCGCATTCCCAGCGATATTGCCTTGATAGGCTTCGATGATAACCCTTCATCGGCACACATGCAGCCAGCGCTGACAACGATCCAGCAGCCATTTGCTGAGATGGGCCGTCGCGCCGTTGAACTGCTTCTTCACCTGATCGATCAATCCTGCTTTCCACATTGGAGTCAGCAAGATCAGCCAGGCCTGTTCTGCGAGATACCACGCATTCAATTGCCAACCAGCCTGAAGATTCGCGAGTCATGTGGCATGCCCCTGCCTATCCATGATCGAGGGCATGATGAACGTCCTGTTGGTCCTTAATCGTTTTTTATACATGTATGGCTCTACCATATTGTGACTGATCACAATAGCATGCTTGCTTTATCACTAAACAATGGTTACATAACCGGTTATTTAGTGGTATTTTTGCGGTAATTTAGGAAAATAGGGTGCATTTCCCCTTGATTTACCAAAGAAGATAATGTATAAAGGTAATGTGATCGGTCACATAAACAGTTTGGTTTAAAACGGCATGTTAGAGAAGGGAGGTATTTAGAAGAAAAAATACGCATAGATAGATATCATTGATAAGGTGCCAGATATGCATCAAGGATTGATGCGCTGCAACAACGAACCCACAGTGAAATGGACGCTTCAAACATGCATACATCAAGGAGGATACATCGAATGGTAACCGCGTTGCTCAAAACAGGACGTTTCTGGCTTGGCTCTCTTATGCTGGCATGTATGCTGGTAGTTCTGGCGGCCCCGTTAGCCGCATCGGCCCATCCGGTGGTGGCCCTGGCCGATCCCCTGGTGGGATATGGAGCAGGAACAACCGGTGGACAGGGAGGTTCCACTGTGACCGTATCTAATCTTAGTAGCTTTACCAGTGCCGTCAGTGGCTCCACAGCCCGTACCGTGCTCTTGAATGGGACGCTCACACTGAGCGGACAGGTCAAGGTCGGCTCGAACAAGACCATCCTTGGCGTAGGCGTCCACTCCGGCTTAACGGGCGGTGGCCTGGACCTGGACGGCGTAAGCAATGTGATCATTCGCAACCTGACCATCTCTTTCGCCAAGGGGACCGATGATATCACCATCATCCGTGGCACCAACCATGTGTGGGTCGACCACAACGAGTTTTATTCTGATCGCAGCCATGGCAAAGACTACTATGATGGACAGGTTGATATCACCCGGCAGTCCGATTACGTGACCGTATCGTGGAATCGCTTCCACGATCACTATAAAACCTCGCTGGTCGGTCATTCTGATAGCTTTAGTGTCGATACGGGCCACCTGCACGTCACCTACCACCACAACTGGTTCTACAATGTTGGTTCGCGTGCACCCAGCCTGCGCTTTGGCACCGGGCACGTGTACAACAACTACTTCCAGAACATCGACACCAGCGCGGTCCATTCACGCATGAACGCCCAGATGCTGATTGAGAACAATGTTTTCCGCAACGTCAAGCTGGCCGTCACCACCACCGGTGACAGCAAGACGGATGGCTATGTCAACATGAGTGGCAATGACCTGGGTGGCGCGCCTGTAGACATCACCCGCACGGGCAACTTCACTCATGCTCCCTACAGCTATACGCTCGATCCAGCCTCGTCCGTCATAAGCGAGGTCACGGCGTATTCCGGCGTTGGCGTCATCGACTAAACACTCTATCTGCGGACCATCTACATGAGAGGATCCAGGTGGCGGATTGATCGTCCGCCACCCGAACGTGTCCCACTTTCTCTGAATATTTATGCGAGAGCGCATTTGAAGAGTTCATTATTTAAAATCTATTGTGCTCGTGGGGTTCCATTACTGACCCCACGAGCATATCCAATGGGCCGGTGCTGCCAGATGGTCTTCATTTAATGAAAAATGATTTTGAACGCATCATGTTCCTTTCTGGTTTGATCTATGTGAAAACCTTACCGTTTCTGTTACCTGTTTTACTGCTGCAGTGAGTCGGGTGTCACGACGGCTTCAATCAGTCCCGTTGTCACGTTATAGACAAGCCCAGATACCGCCCACTCGCCTGGCAGCGGATTCGCCTTGAACGCAGCAACATCGATGGCAACCGCCGTTCGAGGATCGGTGACAGCTTTGGCCCCCAGTTCTGCCTGGTCAATTTCAAAGTAGTGGGCCAGCAGGTCGGGTTTTCCGGCAAGGCGAGTGATCCCGCAGTCGGTGTGATGCATAATGATGAGGTTCCCTTTGCCGGGAGTCGCTCCTTGCGCCTGGGCGACGTTTTGGAGCATGACGATCGTTTGCCGTGTCTCTGGCGTGAACCGACCACCGATGTTGCGTATCACGAGCGCATCCCCAAATTCGAGCCCCAAAATGTGAGCCGGGTCGGCACGCGGATCGACACAGCTGACGATAATCGGCTTGGATGCAGGAAAAATGGACATGCTCGCGGTGAACTGATGTGCGGCAAAATCGTGGTTGCGCTGCTTCAGGGTGTCAAGAGTGATCATAGTGTTCCTCCTGTAGGGATAATTGTTCGTGGACACGGATATATTCCGTGCCCCTGTGGTCATTTCAATGACCACAGTTACAGCTTACAGTTTGGCATCGTCCATTGAGCGGTGTAGAGATGAAGATTTCTGTATGCGATACCGCATGCGCATCCTCCAGCCCTACACGCTCATTGAACCCTCAAGCCGTGGTTTCACGCCGCGTAAATTCAGCGGCGTGCAGCTTTACAAAGTCGAACACACTCGTCGGCATCTTGCCAGTGAGCTTGAAAAAGTCGTCCGTCATGCGGTCGTAGCGGCCCTGCGTGTGGAGGTCGGCCACCACTCCGAGATGGTTGACGACATGCGGAGGCATTCCTGCCTCCCGAAGCATATCAATCCACTGAGGGAGTGGCACATTGCGAGGGCGGATCGTCCGGCCGAGTGCCTCGGAGAAGACGCGCGCGTAGTGGTCGATATCGGCCGACTCATATCCGGTCAGATTGTACGCCTGGCCGATGTGCGGGACCGGATCGTCAAGGATGACGGATACGGCACGCGCTACATCGACAGCCGAGATAGGCGAGGTCTTGCCGCTGCCAATCGGCAATGCCAATTCGTCTGCTTCCCGTACGCTGGTAGCGGTGAAAAGCAGGAATAAGTTTTCCAGGAAGACCGTCGGCCGGACCGTGACGACCGGCAGTCCCGACCATGAGAGTGCCTGCTCCCCCAGCCAATGCAGCTTTTGCTGCGAGCTGTCTGTGGTCTCGGTGATGCTCATCTGCGAGACCGTCATCTGCGACATATTTACGAAAGCCTCGACGCCGTGCTGGCGCGCCACTGCGGCGGTGTTAACTGTGGCTTCCAGATACGCCGCAGAGACGGACATGCCGAAGTAGATGCGTGCGCACCCTTCGATCGCGCGGTGCATCGAGGCGAGATCTGTCAAGTCGCCCTGCACAACCTCGGCACCGAGCTGGCGCAATGCTTCGGCGCGCTCATCTTCCTTCCGGACCAGGGCGCGTACCTTCTGCCCCTTAGCGAGCAGCAATGCGGTGAGGTTGCGGCCGATAGCACCAAGATTGCCGGCTGCCCCGGTCACAAGGATCGGGCTGTCATGTGTAGATTTCATCGTCATACTCCTTATTTGATAGTTAACTGGTTTCTCTCCGACCATGCTGAATCTGGCGTGGCAGATGGCCAGCTGGATTAGAGGATCTCGACGGTCCTTTCCTCCTCGGCAGTCGTGCGCCAGGCCTCAGCCTTCGGGTGCGCGCTGCGCTCATGGATGGGTGAAGTGGGCGTCCGATCGATCAGCAGGCTGAGCAGCTCGGGGCGGCTGTAGTGACCGCGTGCGTCCATGAGTCGCTTGCGGGAGTCGATCTGAGCAAAGTCAAGATCTGCAATCACTTCGCCTTCCCCGGCTTTAAGCGGCTCGCCAATGATCCGGCCTTCCGGGTTGACAATGGCGGTGAAGCAGCCGCCGGAAATCGGCCCGAGAGCACACCCGGTATCCTTCATGATTTGAGCTTGCTGATCGGCATCGAGCCACGCCGTCGCGTTGACGACAAAGCAAGCGGATTCGAGGGCGTGCTGGCGGATGTTCACTTCCGTCTGCTCCGCGAACCGCTGGCCGAAGATCGATCCTGGATACATCGCTGAGTGGATCTGCTCGCCATCGGCAATGAGCGCGTAACGCGCGAGCGGCTGGTAGTGCTCCCAGCAGGCGAGCTGTCCGATACGCCCAACGGCGCTCTCGATGGCGCGCAGGCCAGAGCCGTCACCCTGACCCCAGACCATCCTCTCATGATAGGTTGGTGAGATCTTTCGGCGGTGCTGGATCAGCGTCCCGTCCGCGTCGAAGAGCAGTTGCGTATTATAGACCGAGCCGCCGTCGCGCTCGTTGACGCCGATCGAGACGACCATGTTCGCTTCCTTTGCAGCCTCGCCGATCACCTGAGTCTCGGCAGACGGGACCGTGACCGATTCTTCGAGCAGGCGCTGATGCTCCTTCCCCACCATCATGTCGTACGGAGATTGCACGAAGGCGAAGTAGGGGTAGTAGGGAACGACCGTTTCGGGGAAGGTCGCGAATTGGACCCCCTGTTTGCCCAACTCACGGATCTTTTTCACAACCTTCTCAACGGTACCCTGCCGGCTGTACAGCACGGGGCTGATCTGCACAGCGGCGGCTTTTACGATAGTGCTCATTGTCTGTTCCTTTTAACTTGACGTTGCAATATTCGTTGTGTTGTATGTTGTGCACACAATATATAGATGTTATGGAATTCGTTACAGTGTATGTTGTATACACATCATTATGAGATGCTTAGTCCATGAGCTCGGCGAGCAGGTTGCTGTTGATCACGCCGACTATAGCAGCCACATCTTATTTTCTCACCAGGCGTATTGTTTTGTGATGGAAACGGCGCCGTACGTGCGCCTCTGCCGCCGAGCCCTCCTGCACATACACCGGCTCCACTTTGTCTTGCAATGGTTTCACGACTGTCTGTAAATGTTTTTTGCGGTCAGTCAGGTATGGCCCAATAACGTCTTCTCCTGCTGGACAGACCGCCATACAGTATGCTGCCTTATAGTTTGGTTTGAATGCCAGGCTTTGCCATATTGAGAGTGTTTCTGCTGGGGTTACCTGTTCCTGATAGGCTTCTGCAGATGGGCTATCGGCCACCGTTTCTACCCATTCCTTGAAACCTCCAAGAAATTCGCGATAATTATGCGTAGAGCAAGCTTGGAAATCAAACTTCCCATCCGGGCTGATCGCTCCAACCGGACATGCAGCCACACACAATTTGCATTCCAGGCAGGGATTATAGGCGATGGGGTGGTTTTCCGCGCTAACTTCTGCTCCTATGACGATTGTGCCCAGCAGGATAAAGTTGCCAAAACGAGGATGAATGACGTTACGATGGAGTCCCATGTGTCCCAATCCGGCGGCAACCGCTATGGGTTTATGTGAGATGACATACGGTTTCTGCCCTTCCGCCAGCCTGGCCACTTCCATGGGGAAGCCTACGACTTCATTCATCGCACGTATGCCTTGCTGTTCGAGTTGCGCGGCGATCGTATGGCTGACAGCCGTGAGGTGCTCGTTGACATGATGAAATTCAGCGTTGGCGACAGAACGTGCTGGTGAGCGTACTGGTTCGCGGTTCATGCGACAGACAATACTGATCAAGGTTTGTGCAAAAGGAGCATTCGCCAGTATCTCTGCTCGCTGATTATCTACTTCTGCTCGTTGCAGGGAAACGAAGCCCACGTCATCAGCTCCAGCTTGCAGGCAGAGTTCCCGTAGCCAGTTTGTGTCCAGTGGCTGCTTGAGATGAGATTGAGAGAGATCTTCTGCCTGTCGTTTATACATCTGTTCAACGGTTGGATGTGTACGCATCTTCGAAGGCAATTCCTCTGGTTGAGGAAGGCTCTGTACATCCATAGCGTACCCCTTTCTCTTTTGGATATGACTGTCAGTGGCAAATAGCTGTATATACAGCTATTTGCCATATTTTTTTAGCGGTCTTTCATTTCGGCCAGCAAACGCAGATTGAAGAGCAAATGTTGCCAATTATCCTCTCCCATTGTACTGATGACCTGTGTTTGAGCTGCTTGCCAGTAAGGTTGAGCCTCCTGGAGAGCTTGTCGGCCCTGGGCGGTCAGCTCAAGAACTTGCGCTCGTTGATCCTCCATATCAATGCTACGCTGTACCAATTGTCTTCTTTCCAACGGCCGAAGATTGCGTGACAGGGTTGTTGGATCCATTCCTAGCTCTTCTGAGCACAATTTGATCGAGCAGGGATTATATGCTGCCAGTATGGCCAGAATGGAGAACTGTGTGATAAGGAGTTTTGTTGGGGCCAGGGCGGTATTATACAACTGTGTAATGGAGCGCGTGGCCTTCCTGAGGTTAAATCCTGTACAATTGAGCAGCTCGTGAAGACGCAGATCCTCTGTGGGTTGTGTGTCTGCCATTGTCACTATCTCCTTTCTTTATTTAGCAGTATATACAGGTAATTTAAATATTGTCAACCCAAGCTCACTTGATTCCCATGGTCTTCACACGTTTTGTACATGGGATATCGCACGACAAGATTGTTTCACGTGTGGAGCGTCTTAGTCGAGTGCCGCTATCGTCGGCTCCCATCTATCGTCCAGACGTACCCGATCCCGGGTACGTCTTCTGTCCAAAAAATTGAAAAGAGGAGTCAGGTGCAGCCGCCTGCAAACTGTTCTCACCGATGATCTGGCATTTCCTGTAATGCCCAGCTGTTCCCATCAGGGTCACTGAAGTAGACATACTTTATGCCCCCCAGATCGTCAATCTTACTTACTTCAACCCCTTTGCCCGCGAGCACTTCGCGGACCTTGTGAATATCTGCTACGACCAGATGGAGTCCTTTGAGCGTTCCAGGCTGCATGGCGGAAATTTCACCCATACCGGTTCCAATGACGATGGAACAAGCCGATCCAGGTGGGGTGAGTTGGACGACTCTCATTCCGTTCCCAGGCTGGACATCATGGTCTAGGTGAAATCCGACCTTATCAACGTAAAATACCTTCGCTCGATCAACATCAGAAACGGGTATCGGCACCAGTTCAAGTTTCATGTCCATCTGTACTTTGGCTCCTTTGTGCTCATCTCATGATACGTTCATTAATAAAGAGACAATGACCAACGCAACCAGAAAACATCACCTCCTGGTTTGCGGTCCTGTAACAAAACCATTATTTGAGCGCTTGATGCCCTGTAGAGTCCTTTATCAGTGATTTTTCATTTCAAGCTATCAGGTTTTGCGAGAACACCCCTATACTACCTTAAGCACAAAGACGCAGTCTTGTATCAAATGGCAAATGCCTCGGGCTGACTCAAACGAATGATGTGAGCAGGCGTATATCCGATAAATTGCTTCAGTGATCTAGTCAGATGAGGCTGATCGAAATAGCCTGCCTCATCAACGGTGTCGAGGATTGAGACCCCGTGCTGTAAGAGGGCCTGGGCATGCTGGGCGCGTTTCATTTGCCGAATGTGGCTTTGCGTCAAGCCTGTTGCGTGTTTGAAGCGGTGTCGCATTGTGCGCGATGGCATATCTTTGAGCTGATCTTGTAGCACCGCGTTCACAACAGGATCATATGTCAGCATACCTGCGTGCACAAGCCTATCTACAAACGTGTCCGCATTTTCATAATCGGGGAATGGCCACGCGGAACCGTTAAGCCAGAAGGACTTTCCGGTGGCGGCGGGCAGGGCTGTTTCTCTATCCAGCAAGTGCTTTGTGGGCAGATGGGGAAGAAAGGCGCCAAGCTTGAACTTGATCCAAAGAAGCTCAGCGCCTTCAGGGTAAGAGATCACACCAGAACTCGTCCACGGTCCAACAACCAGAAGGTCAGTAGTGCCATTGAGTTTCCGCAAAACCATGTGCCAACAGATCTCGGCGGGACGGAGAGGAGACCCATTGCTTTCCGTTCGACCACGTATAATCGTTTCTACATATGGCGAGTCCGACCCTCGTGCTTCAGAGATAATGCTCATGTTGTTGTTCCCTCTATTTTTGACTCGACGCACAGGTATGAATATGCTGGCAGTCGTCATTCCAGCATTGATTGATGCCTCTACATGGGGAGCATCCCAGCGTCGGTGGTCTCAATATAGCATGCGCGATAAGAAAAAACGTTTCCTATCTTGCTCTTCTCCGCATGTAGGTGTTTGAACTGCTAACTTGACCCGCTTTCGTGGTTTTCCGCATAATCTCTTTTCATGTTCTGGTTTTCCGGACGTACGGTATGAATCGCTATCAGAGTGCTGGAGGATAGCAATTCATACCTGTGCATGTGAAAAACACATGACCCGTTTTTTTCGCGAAGACCTGAGAAGCAGTGCGAAAGATATAGGTCTGAGAGTGTTTAAGACAGTAGCAGGCAAGCTACATTGGCCGCTGGAATGGTTACGGTTACTGCATGATCTGGTGAGATGGCGAGGGATGCTCCGAGCAGTTCGCGGGCATGGGTGAAGCTGGCCAGATCAATCTCCTGGGTGATCTCGGAAGAGGTGGGGTTGATCAAGAACCAGGCTTCCTGGGAGCCTAGCACGCGTCGCCGGAGGAGCAGGGGGCCGATCTTCTCCGGTTGTACACCCGCCTCGGAGAGCAGGCGTTCCATGAAGCGGTCGGACTCGGGATGCCGATGGGCCGTGGAGCAGATGCCGGCGAACGTCCCCAGCAGCACCGCCTTGCCTGATCCGACTGAATTGACGACGCCGGTGATCTCACCGTCGTGCTGGAGAATGGCCTGTCCCGTTGTGGGGGTCAGGGTTTGCAGATAGAAACTGGCGCGCAGGGATGTGTCCGCGAAGGGAGCGATGCCATTGAAGATCGTTGGGGGGGCGAACTCGCCGTAGCCACGTTCCTGTGGCGTCCACTTCGAGGCCTCTCCAGGTTCGCGTACGATGCGGACGCTCCTGTGGCGTGCCCCAAAGAGTTCCTCGCCGCCATCGACCATCTGTTTGGGTGGGCAGAAGCCGTAGTTGGTGAAGCGGCCGGGGCATGCCTCGCTGATCAGGGTGCCGCCCCGCTCGACGAAGGCGCGCAGTGGGGGGATGAGCGCGGGGTCCAGTGCCAGCGGCATGGTCAGTAAGGCGACCTTGTATCCCGCCAGCGCTCCTCTGGAGATGTCGCGCGTATCGACGAAATCGACCGGGATGCCCAGGCGCCAGAGGCGCTCGTAGTGTCCTCGCAGGTTGTAGGCGAGCAGCGCCGTCGTGTTCTCGGGAGTGCCCTGGCAGAAGTGGTAGAGATCCTCGTTGACTAGCAGCGCGACCTGGGCCTGTGGCACCTGTCCCTGAGTGAAGAGCGCCGGATTCTCGTGGATAGCGCGTGCGACGCGACCGGCCTCCTCGATGCGTTCGCTCGTTTCCCCCTCGGGATCGAGCAGGCCGAAGCCGTTGCATTCCTGCCACATGTGTTCCGCACGATGGTTCCAGAAGCTGATACCGGTCATGCCGGCGGCCAGCCTGGCCAGGACCCAGCGGCGGATATCGCTGGCTGTGAGAGTGCGACCCAGGTGCAGATAGGTGCTGATGGGACCACCCTGAAACTCGGCGCCCCACAGTGCGCGATCGCGTCCATTGGCGCAGCGAACCATATCTGTGCGCAACATCATGCTATTCCACAGCTCATACAGCACAGTGCTATGCCAGGAAGGTGTGCTGGTGGCCGCGTCGTCCCAATGATCAAACGGCGACCAGGCGGGATAGTTGCTATTGCCGAAGAAGTCTCCCACCTGTGCCCAGCGCCACTCGGCCGCCGAGCCGATTTGTGGTCCCCCCACGTGGCTGAATACCGGGCGCTGTCCCGGATCGTGTGCTTTCAGCGTCTGCGTTTTCCACTCCAGAGCGCGCGTGATAGAGATATCATCCATAAAATAGCGCCAATCGATAAAGGTTGGATTGGCTGTAAAGCGGCGCGGCGGCTCGATTTCGTCCCATGCGCCATAGGCGGTGTACCAGGTCCTGTTCAACGCATCGAGCGAGCCGTATTTCTCTTGTAACCATGAGCGGAAGCGCGCCAGGGTATGTGGGCAGTAGCAGAAGCCCAGCGGGCCGCCCTCGTTGGGCCAGAAGCCGATCTCCTGCCAGGTATTCCAGGCCCAGATGTTGCTGTAGCGGCCCAGGCGGCGTGCCACCTCCTCCACAAAGCGTATGCCCGCCTGCCGCACCTCTGGATGATCCCAGCATGGCCCCGGTTTGCCATCGGCCGGCAGCGCGTACTGGGTGGGATCGGTATGCGGCTGTCCGTTGGCATAGACCAGGTAGGCGTCGGGAAACTTCTTCCAGAGCCAGGCAGGGGCCTGTTCCATGGTCAGACCCAGGTAGATACCCAGGTCAAGCTCGCGGGCGCGGCTGATGATGCGCTCAATGCGCGAGAAGTCGTAGCTGCCCTCGCGTGGCTCATCGATGGCCCACGATTCCTGGATCTTGATCATGTTGAAGCCGAGCCGTTTGAGAAGCGGCAGGTCGGCCAGCAGCCTCTCCTGGTCTTTATATGGTTCGCGGTAGACATGAGTCCCAAAGGGGAAGGCGTCCTGTGGAAAGCGCGGCGTCAGGCCCATAGTATTGTTCCTTTCCAGATGCTTGGACAGTAGAAATCGGACGCGAGGTCCGAACGTATGGAATACGGTGTCGTGTGTCGAGAGAAATCGGACGCGAGGTCCGAACCTATGGGCGACACGGTCAGGAGACGCTATAGCGCTTGAGCGCCTCGCGATTGAGTTCGATGCCCAGTCCCGGAGTGGACGGTAGCACGATTTGTCCGTTATGGAGCTCAAGCCCATCGCTGACGACTTCGCGGCGTAGTCGTGAGCTGGAGAGCTCGGCGGGCAGGAACTCGATATAGGGACAGTGCGGGGTCACGGCGGCCAGGTGAGCGGCGGCCGCGATGGTAATGCCGGTCTTCCAGGCGTGCGGCACGATCAGGCGTCCTCGTTGGCGGGCCAGTTCGCAGACGCGCAGCGCCTCCGTCAGCCCCCCAACACGTCCCACGTCCGGCTGTGCCACGCTGATCAGACCCTGGTCCAGCAGGTCCAGGAACTCAAAGCGGGTCGCCAGCCACTCACCGGCTGAAATAGGGATCGGCTGCTCTTGAGCCAGACGCGCATAGCCCGCCAGGTCATCGGAGGGTAGCGGTGTCTCTAGAAAGAAGAGATTGAATTCCTGCCAGTCGCGGATCGTACGCAGGCAGGTATCGGCGTCGGGGAAGGCGTACTGCAGGTCGACCATCAGCGTGAAGTCAGGGCCGACCGCGCCGCGCACAGCCGCGATCACCTCGGTGACGCGCTCGAAGGGCTCGCTCAAGCCGTGGTGGCGATAGGGACCGGAGAAGGTGGCCTCCAGCTTGGCGGCCTGGAAACCGCGCTGCTGAGCCAGCAGCGCCCATTCCACCATAGAATCGCGATAGGCCGCGAAGCTGGACACCTCTGGCTGCAGCGAGGCATAGGGAGTGATCGTGGTACGCGGTTCTCCGCCCAGCAGTTGATAGCATGGCTGCCCCAGCGCCTTCCCGCGCAGGTCGTGCAGGGCGATATCCAGGGCACCCAGAGCATGGATGAGCGCGCCCCGCCGACCATTCATCGCCGATCCTATGTACAGCTTCTCCCACAGCCCCTCCACGTCGAGCGGGTCCTGTCCGCACAGCATCTCGCTCAATCCCTGGCCCATGGTATGCGTGCCGCGTGCCTCGATGCAGGCGCGGGCAATCCAGGGATTGACATCGCTCTCACCGATACCAGTCAGACCCTCGTCGGTATGGATCTCGACGATGATATCGTCCTGGGCCGAACTGCTGGCCTCAATATTCACATCCGGCACCAGCAGCACGTGGCAGTCAATGTGTGTAATCTTCAACGCGCTCTCCTTCTCTTCCATCATAGGGACATGTTCGCGGTATTTATTCGCCATCAGCAGCCATCAGTGTTGCGAGACAACCCTGGAGATAGCCGGTCGCGTGGGCATGCCCCCGATGCGACCACTCGCTATCATCGATCAGGCGTGGCACATGATCATCGATGATAAAGCCGGTGAAGCCAGTGTCACGCAGGATGCGCAGGACGCGAGCGATGTCCAGATTCCCCTCCCCGAGGAAACACTCCTGGAAGCGGGGAACGGTCCCCTGTACGTCGCGCAGATGGACGTAGAAGACCTTGCCCCGCTCACAGAAGGAGCGCAACGCCTGGTAGACGTCGGTCTGCGCCATCTCCGACCAGCTGCCCACGCAGAAATCGATGCCGTGGTAGGGGCTATCAAACTCCTGCATAGCCTGCTGGAAGCCTGCCAATGAAGAGAAGATGCGGGCGATGTTCCCCAGGGTTCCCACGGGAGGATCGTCCGCGTGCAGGGCCAGTTTCACGCCGGCCTCTTCCGCCACCGGCAGCACCGCACGCATAAAGTAGCGATAGTGTTCCCACATTGCCTCGGCAGTAATCGGCTCGTCTCCCTGCAGCGGGTGCCGTCTCAGCCCCCAGGCAAGCGTGTGACCAGCCTGCGCCAGCTGAAGATCAAAGGCAGAGACCAGGGCACCTCCACGCCCGGGCGTCGTGATGGAGGTACGCCAGACCTCATTGGGCATCCAGTGGTAGCCAAGGACAGGAATACCAGCGCGCCCCATATTGCGGATGGTCATCTGATAGCGTTCAATCTGCTCATCGCGACCGGGCAGGTTCAGCATGATCGTATCATAGAAGCCGGGCGGCGTATTTTCAAGCGCCTCCAGGCGCAGGCCATACTGCTCACAGCGCTGACGTAGCCACAGCAGCGTCTCGAACTCCCAGCATCCGCGGCCCGGAATCGTGGGGGTGTTGAGCAGTACGCCGCTCACCCCGAGCTGCCTGGCGAAGGTCAACATCTCGTGGCTGGGGTCATAAAACTGCCCGAGCGCGATGCGCATGCGTTCTGACATACATCACTGATCCTTTCTTATATTCATGACATGCGACCTGCATAGAATAGGTGGGCGCAGGCCGCGTCGAATATGCTTATGGGCGCAGGCGCTGGAACAGGCGACCCAGTTTTTGATCCAGTCCCGCCATCACATCGCGCGCCTTCGTCTGACCGTTGATGACCGGATTGAGCTCGGAGGTCGTGATCAGGCTGATGCGATCATAGGCGATCAACAGGTTATCGGGCGAGACCTGGCCATACTTCAGTTGCCCCTCGAACACCGCCTTGATCTCCTCGGGCTTGATGCCTTTGAACTGTTTATACCAGTCGGGCAAGACGGTGGTATCGGGAACGGGCCAGCCTGACGCCTGCATAAAGCTGCGACCGCCTGTCGTCGTCAGATACTTGATGAACTCCCATGCCGCCTCCGGGTGCTTGCTCTGCGGTGAGATCATCATTGGATCGGCGTAGATGCCGGTCTTCTTGCTGTGCATGCCGGGGACGGCGGCGGCACCCCAGCGGAACTTCGCCGTCGACTGATAGCTGCCAAAGCCCCAGATGCCCGAGATCATCATCGCGATATGTCCGGTGGCGAAGGGATCGCCACTACTGCTGAGCGCGCTGGAGACGGCTGCTGTGGGTGCGATCTTATGCACATTGATCAGGTCCGCGTAGGCCTGGATCGCCTCGATGGCCGTCGGCGTATTCCAGTGGCTCACCGTGGGTGCGCTGGACACATATGCTTCCTGATCATACACATCACCGCCCCACAGCCAGACCACCTCCTCGATAGGGATGGCCCAGCTGATCCCATAGACGGCCTTACTCGGATCATCCACGTTACGCGTGAGCTGCTTGCCATAGCGCAGCATCTCATTCCAGTTCCAGTTGGGATCATCCCAGTTACTGGGTGGGTAAGGGAGGCCGGCTTTATCGAAGAGGTCCTTATTGTAGAAGCAATAGGTCCCGCCGAGATCGAGGGGGACGCCGATCTGCTTGCCGTTCCAGGTGCCAAGCTTCATGGCGCCAGGATAAAAATTGGTGAAGGCGGCTTTATCGCGCTCGACCAGCGGCGTGAGGTCCATGGAGATATCGCGCCAGGCGCAGCTCGTAAAGCCCGAGGCGCCCCACTGGCACCACACATCGGGCGGGATTCCGGCCACGACCAGGTTGGTGAGCTTGGGATCGAACTCGCCCCAGGGCACGCTGATCAGCCTGACCTTGATATCGGGTTGCAGCTTCTGGAATTGTGGCATCGCCACGTCCCGCTCCCAGGCATTGCGCACGGGATCGTCGTTGACGTACCAACTCACCTCAGGTTGGCCGTTACCGGATCCGCAGGCGGCGAGTGAAAGGCTGGTCAGCGCCGCCGCCGAGAGTCCCAGGAAGCGGCGACGCGGCATGCGTTGATAGAACATGGCAGGCACCTCCTTTTATCCTTTCACGCCAGAGACGACGATACCCTGAATGAAGTACTTTTGCGCGAAGAAGTAGAGAATGACGCAGGGGAGGACCGTCACCAGTGAAGCGGCCATCAGCAGGTTCCATGGCTGCGCCCCGTAGCGACCGATAAAGGAGGCCAGGCCCAGCGTCAGCGTGTAGTGCTCCTGTGAATCGAGATAGATCAATGGCGAGAGATAGTCGTTCCAGTTAAAAGTAAATGAGAAGATCGCCACCGTGGCCAGCGCCGGCCGTATCAGTGGCAGCATGATGCGCCAGTAGATACCGAAGTGGCTGCAGCCATCGATGCGGGCCGCGTCGCTCAGCTCGCGTGGGATGGTCAGGTAGAACTGGCGGAACATGAAGATGTAGAACGCATTGCCGAAAAAGGACGGCACGATCAGCGGCAGCAGCGTATCGATCCAGCCGAATGTTTTGAAGAGCAGGAACTGCGGAATCATCAGCACCGGGAATGGGATCATGAGGGTGCTCAAGACGAACAGGAACAGCACATTACGTCCCGGTGCCTGAATTTTGGCGAAGGCATAGGCGATAAAGGAATTGACCAGCACATCGCCGACCAGGCAGGCGGCCGTCACAATCACCGTATTGAGGGCAAAGGTGCCGAAGGGCAGAAAGGTCAATGACGACACAAAGTTATCCCAGTGCAGCGTCTGTGGAATCCACTGCGGCGGGAACGCCTGGGTATCAGGCAAAGACTTGACCGACGTCGAGAGCATCCACAGCACCGGTGCCAGGATGATCAGGGCGCCAAGCACAACGATAATGGTAACCAATGTGCGCCAGGTCGTGGTACGTACCTGCTTGCGGCGCATCGCCTCCTGGTACCCTTTGCTGGGTTGACGACGAACAACCGGTGATGCAGCGGTCTGGGTGACTCTCATGCGCGTTCTCCTCCTTCATAGTACACCCACAGACGTGATGAACGCAGTGCCAGTAGGGTGAGCACCAGCACCAGCACAAACAGAATCCAGGCCATCGCCGAAGCGTAGCCCAGGTCGATAAAGGAAGCCCCGAAGGCGTTTTGCCAGAGATAGTAGATGTAGAAAAGCGAGGCGTAGTGGGGGCCGCCCTGAGTCATAATATTGATCTGTGTAAAGGTCTGGAAGGAAGCGATCATGCCAGTGATGAGCGAGAACAGGATGACCGGGCTAATCATCGGCAGCGTGACGTGCCAGAAGCGGCGCAGCGCGTTGGCCCCATCGATGTTGGCTGCCTCATACAGTTCGGTTGGCACGCCCTGCAGACCGGCCAGATAGAGCACGATGCCGCCGCCGATCCCCCACAGGCTCATCGTGATGAGCGCCGGCAAGACCCACTGCTCGCTAAAGAGCCATTGCGGACCCTGGATATGTAGGAAGGTCGAGAGGGTCCAGTTCAGCAGGCCAAAGTCCGGATTGAAGATCCACATCCACAGCAGGGCGACCGCCACGCCTGAGATCACGCTGGGCAGGTAGTAGACGGCGCGAAAGAAGGCCAGAAAGGGGATCTTCTGGTTGAGCAGCATCGCGACCAGCACCGAGAGCACGATCCCCAGCGGCACGCTTACCAGGGTATAGATCGTCGTCACCTTGAGCGATTGCCAGAACAGCTCATCAGTTGCCAGGTCGGTATAATTTTTCAGGCCGATAAACGAAGGCAGGTGGATCGCATCATAGCTGGTGAAGCTCAACACGGCCGAGGCGAGGATGGGGCCAGCCATAAAGAGCAGAAAGCCGATGATCCAGGGTGAGATAAAGATATAGAAATAGAGGATCTCCCTCCTGGGGCCCGTCATGCGGGACCGAAGGCGCGTCATTGCCGCAGATGCCATTGCAGACCTCCTTGACTGTCTGTTTCGAGGATCGAGGAGAAATAGGGCGCGAGGCCCGAAGCTCTGATAGACATTGCCATGGGCCTGAATTTAAGCCTCGCGCCTGATGTTACGATGGATTGGGCGCGTACATGTGGATGTCTTTATCGGGCATCTTGATGCCGAGCAGGCGCAGGCGTTGCTCGCTGGCACCCTCAAACGCCTGCCAGGGAAGGGCAATCTCTGCATTGTAGCGTTTGAGCCACCAGTAGCCATAGTAAAGATAGATGCCGCGCCTGACTCCATCGGTCTTATTGATGCCTCCGGTATGCCAGATGGCGCCATTGATGAAGACAGCGTCACCCGGCTCTGCGTATACGGCCACCTCATCGGGTAGCGGTTGATTTCTCTGTTCGCCGGTCGGGATCGCTTCGCCGCGATGCGTGCCGGGGACCACGCGTGTCGGGCCGCGCTCCTCCGTCATCTGATTGAGCATGATGATAGTATTGATAGATAGGGGACGCTCGCCAGGAAATGTAAAGTCACGATGCCAGGCTCGCAGAGGACCACTATTATGCGCTCCCTGTCGCAGCAGGTCGTACTGAAGCAGTTGCGTCTGTGAGCCAAAGATGGCCTGGATGCGCTGCAGAATAGGGGCATGCTCGACCAAATCCAGGAATGACCGGTGCTTGAGCAGTTTATGCTGGCTGACCGGTGGCTTCTCCAGATCCCAGACACGATCGAACTCCTGCTGGATAAAGGAGAGGTAGTCACCGCTCAATACACCTTTGGCGTGCAGATAGCCGTGCTCAAGAAAGAACTCTTTTTCCTCGCGTGTAATCATGTGTGTATCCTTTTGAAATATCCGGATGTATACACGTGACGCTTTACAATGATGGCTTTATAGGCAACCTGTTATTCCCGGCGCACCTTTGCGCCGGGCCAAGAGAGCATGATGAGTAGACAACAGGTTCTACCTATGAAGATGGCTACTGAAAACCTGCTCATGGTATCCCTGTTTTTGACGATAGACAGATGAGATCGGGTCGTTACTTTTCGTCGGACGACGATTGTGTTCCCAGCGAGACAATGGCCAGCCACAGTTCGGTTGAGAACTGCAGATGCTGTCGCATCGCCACGGCGGCGCCATCGGCGTCGTGATTGGCGATCATGGTAAAGATGGTACGGTGGGTCGACAGCCCTTCTTCCTGCAGTGGGAGCTGGTCTGCCTGTTCCTCATGAAGGGTTTCCTCCAGCAGTGTTATGAGATTTTCAAGGATATGGGTGACGATCGTATTATGGGCGGCATGGGCGATCTGGCGATGGAACTGCATGTCCGCAGCGAGGTAGTCTGAGGGTGAGCCGGCCGTTTCTATCTGCTGCAGCGTCTGTGCCAGGGACTCGATCTCGGACGCGCTGGCCTGTTCGGCGGCGACACGCGCGCACTCTGCTTCAATGATCTGACGCGCGCCACAGATCTCGACCACCGTACTCCCCCAGCTAGCCAGGCTCACGCCGATATGGCGTCCAATGCTGGCGCCGCTCTGGTGGGTTACAAAGGTCCCCTCACCGATGCGCGACTCCACCAGACCGAGGGCCTCCAGCACCTTGAGCGCCTCGCGTACGCTGGGGCGGCCAATGCCAAGGCGTTCCGCCAGCTCGCGTTCCGAGGGGAGACGCTGGCCAGAGCTAATGGCGTTTGAAAAAATATACTTTTTGAGCCGATCAAGCGCCAGATCTTTGACGCTGACGCGATCGATACGGCTCAGGATCGCTTTATCCGCTTGCTGATGCATACTGTTCTCCCGCCTTCATTGGTATGAGGTAAGTGGTCTTACCAATAAGTATAGAAATCAAGCTGTGCTTTGTCAAGGTTTTTGGTTGTACCTCGTGTTATCCACGGAATTTGAATTCTTCACGTCCCCTGGTAGTTGTTTTCAGGCGGAAGAGTGCGCCTGAAAGGGGATACTGCTGTTGCTGTTCGTGGCTCAAGCCTTCGCGGGCCGTGGTGATGTAGAGCTCGTTGAGGTCGAGGCCACCAAAGATGCAGCTGGTGACGTTGGGCACCGGAAGCTGCAGGACGGAATCAACAGCGCCACTCGGGGTATAGCGAACGATCTGGCCGGTACCCCAACAGGCGCTCCACACATAGCCTTCGGCGTCGACGGTCAGCCCATCGGGTATGGTGGACCCTCTGGAATCATGAACGAAGACACGTTGGTTGGTGATGGTGCCCCCATCGGGATCAAAGTCGAAGGCGAAGATGGTGCGCAGGAGCGAATCGGTAAAATACATGACGCGGTTGTCGGGACTCCAGCCGATGCCGTTGGGCAGCCCGACCGGTGCAAGCATTGGGGTGACCGTGCCACCAGGATCGAGCCGGTAGAGGGTTCCGACCGGCGGGGGCAGTTCATTCTGATTCATGGAGCCAGACCAGAGATGACCGGCGCAATCAACGGCCCCATCATTGAAGGTCATATGGGGCTTGCCCTGTTCTGGTTGTGCAAGTGGACGCGGTTCCGATATCCCTGGTTCCCAGATGGCGAAGCCGGTCCTGGTTGTCAAAGCGAGTCCGCCGCTCTGGCGCAGGGCGATCATCCCGATGTAGATACCTGTAGTGAACGTTTCATGGGAGCCTGTCGCGGGTCGCAGGCGATGAATGATGCCCTGAACGTCATCCACCCAATAGAGTGTCTGCTCATCTATTGACCAGAGCGGGCTCTCTCCCAATTGATCTGCCGATGCGAGTACAACTTCTATCTCATTCAATGCGATGGACCTCCTGAATTGGTGGGTATACTAAAAGGTAATAGTCAGTCCGCCGTCTACCACCAGCACCTGTCCCGTCATATAGCTGCATTCTTCAGAGGCCAGGAACAGGGCCGCCGACGCGATCTCCTCCGGTTGCCCGGGGCGGGCCAGAGGAATTTTGCGCTGGCGCACGTACCATTCCTCAAATGCCTCTGTCTTCAGCGTATCGATGCCATCGATGATCGCCATTGGGGTCGCGATGGCGCCGGGAGCCAGGGCGTTGACCAGGATGCCGTATTCGGCCAGGTCGACCGCCAGGGCTCGTGTGAAGGCATTGATGCCGCCCTTGGTCGCCGCGTAGGCGCTGACTGATGGCTCCGCCGCGATCGATTGGGTGGAGGAGATATTAACGATGTGTCCATAGCGCTGCTCGATCATCTGCGGGGCTACGAGTTTACACAGCACAAACTGTGCCTCGATATTGACGCGGTGGGTATGCTGCCACTGTTCGAGTGTGGTATCCAGAAATGGTAGTGTGTACTGGAAGCCCGCGTTGTTGACCAGGATATCGATGCGTCCATGCTGCCGCCGCACCTGCTCAACGCAATCGGTGAGTGCGGCATGATCCTGCAGATCGAGTCCATAGGGGGTAAACGCAGAGTGGGTCTGCGCCATCTGCTGAAGCGCGTCCGCATCGAGCGCGATACCGATGACTTGGGCTCCCTCTGCTATGAAGCGGCGTGCGATGGCTGCGCCAATCCCCTGGCTGGCTCCCGTCACGATGGCGACGCGTCCCTGTAATCGTTGCGACATAGATCTCCTTTCTGTGAGTGAAATGAGGAGCACCTTTTGGGTCAGTTTCGCTTTTCTGCAACAAATATACCCTCTATCGATCCTGGTGGGCAATACGCAATGGGTTTGAATTTCAGGTGGAAAAGGAGATCCTTAGCTGGTGGTGAAGTTGACTGTTTAGATTTCCCTTTCGGCAACAATGGTAGCTTTCGTGCATGGAGCTAGGTATCATGCCAGGGCGTGATGATAGGAGGGATAGGGGGTGTTAAGGATAATGATCGTGCCCCCTATCCCTGCGCATTCATTCGTTATCAAATGGTGGGGGGGTGTAGCCGGCACCATAAGGAGCATCGGGCCGGTCAAATTCGCCCATGAATGCACGGCGAAGCGGTGTGGTGCGCTGCAAAAATGCAGGGTCATTGTGCAAACGATCAGAGCTTCTTACCCAGGGAGGACTATAGATCATATGCATGGTATAGCGATCATAGTTTCCATCGTGGGCATAGGTGCGATGCCATACCGCGTTATGGAAGATCAGCACAGAGCCTGCCGTAGCGCAAATAACGTGGCCGATCGGTACCGCTCTCGCTTCTTCACTTTCACCTCTGCGCACGCCTTCTGGCAGGCCTACCAGGCTGCGATGGCTCCCGGGAATGAGCTCCATATTCCCCATCCGTGGGCGCGTCTGATCATTGAGCAAGAAGGAGGCACGTAGTTGCAGTAACGGAATGGGGTGGCCGAGCTTTTTAAAGTCATAGGCACCAGAGCCGTCTTGATGCCATCCCCCCATTGGGCCGTGCGCAGGCTGTTTGGTATTCCAACCTGCCTGCAAAATGAAACGATCACCGTAGAGGCCTCTGATCTTTGGCAACACGGCCGGGTGGTCAATCAAGTGCTCTAAGGCTGGTTCCGTTTCATATCCACGTCCGATCTGGCCAAAGGCTGGTGTACCCGCCGCCTCGTGCAGGCGCTTTGAGGCGGCGAGGCATGCCGCCACTTCGTCCTCTGACAGGACATCGGGGATAATAAAATAGCCCCAGGATTCGAAGATAAACCGATCAAGTTCGGTCAGGTGTCCGGGTTGGATGACTGGATTCAACATAGATCATCGTTCCTTTCTCAGATCGCTACTCACCTTTCACACCAAAACCCTCTACCGTTCTATGAGACCTATCCAAACATGGACAAGCCATATTCAGTGTTCTGAGTGTGACCCGCTTTTGTAGCCTCTACAAAAGCGGGTCACACTCATCTGTGACTTGCCACCATCGGACGGGACCCGTTATTGCGCGAGTTGGCCTCCATCGATGAGCAACTCTGCTCCATGCATAAATGCGGCATCATCGGACGCCAGAAACGCATAGGCCGATGCCACATCCTCGGGGCGCCCAAGTCGCCCCAGCGGTATGTTATTGACGTATGCTGCGATGAATTCTGGTGAGTCGATCGACTGGGCGAGCGGCGTCAAAATATACCCCGGGCATAAGGCATTGACACGGATCCCGTGAGGACCCAGTTCCAGGGCCATTGTTTTCATCAACATGATGACGGCCCCCTTCGACGCATTGTAATGTGCGTATTTGACTTCACCGGCCAGACCATTCTTGGAGGACATCAGGACGATTGCGCCGCCTTTGCCGCGTGCAACCATGCGGTTGGCTGTCTCACGTGCGATCAGAAACATCCCACGCAGATTGACGGAGATGATCTTATCCCAATGTTCACTCGTCGTTTCTAGAAAGGGTTCTTCCCAGGCGATGCCTGCGTTATCGATTAAAATATCGATGCCATCAAGCTGACGCTCAGCCTCCTCAACGAGCTGCTGCGCCTGCTGCTCGATGCTCACGTCACAGACCTGCCCATGAATGTCACCAAGTGCCGAGAGCGTCTGGATCGTGTGCTCTACTTCGTCCTGTTCGAGGCCACAGATGAAGACACGCGCCCCCTCTTCGAGAAAACGCCGGGCCGTTGCCTGCCCAATGCCTCGGCTTCCTCCGGTAATCAGCACTCCTTTTCCTTGAAGACCACGCATAAATCTCTTCTCCTTTTTAATGATGGTGCGAGCCGAGTTCTTGTAAGACCGCATCGGCTGCTTCCAGTGATTCGTCAATGTCCGCAACAGTGTGCGAGAGGCTGATGTGATTGCGCTTGAGGTTGACTGGCAATTCGTAAATGCCACGCTTGATCAGTGCCCGCCGATAGGCGACGAATTTCTCCACATCATTGCGTAGCAGGTCCTCATACTTTTCAATGGGGGATTCCATAAAGTAGAGGAGGAATACCGAGCCAAAGCCCGCCACTGTAGCGTTGATACCATAGCGCTGAATAATCGCACGCAAGCCATCACGCATACGCTTCCCCAGATCAAAGAGCGTGGCATAGCTCTCAGGGCGCTCAAGGATGTCGATCACCGCCAGGGATGCGGCCACACTAGCTGGATGCGCGTTAAAGGTTCCCGCGAAGAAGACATCTCCACCTGGCTTGCAGTGATCGAGCAGGTCCGCGCGACCGGCGAGGGCGGCGAGCGGAAACCCGTTGGCAATGGATTTTGCCATTGTCGTCAGATCTGGTGTCACACCGAGGACGGCCTGATAGCCGCCGAGCCCATGCCTGAAGCCCGTCACAACCTCATCAAAGATCAGGACCACATTATAGCGGCTGCTCAGGTCTCGCAAGCCCTGCACAAACTCCAGATGAGGAAGGACCGTACCGATATTATGGGGAATAAGCTCTAGAATAATGGCGGAGATCTCTGATCCCTGCTCCTCTAATACCTGGCGCACCGAGTCAAGATCATTAAAGGGCAACACCAGTGTATTTTCGATGGCCTGTGGCAGCATGCCGGCCGAGAGCGGATCGCGCTGTCCGACTTTGTCCGCCGGGCTGATAACGTTCATCAAGACGGCATCATGCCAGCCGTGATAGCAGCCCTGAAACTTGATAATCTTCTGGCGACCCGTCACCGCCCGCGCCAGGCGCAGCGCCGCATAGGTAGCTTCAGACCCAGAATTACAAAAGAGTACCTTTTCAGCGGAAGGCACGTGCTCGCAGATCTTCTGGGCCAGTTGCGCCTCCAGTTCGCTCGACCCTACGCCGATGACGTCGATCGACGCCATGGCCTCTGCGGCGCGCTGTTGGACTTCAGGGTGGCAGTGGCCCAGCAGGGGTGGCCCAAAGGCGGCATGGTAATCAATATAGCGCTTCCCCTCGGCGTCAAAAATGTAGGCACCCTGGGCACGTGTAAAAACAAGATTGGGCTCCACCAGCCGATTGGCGCTGCTCACCCCACCCGGAATGTAGCGCTGAGCCTGCTCGATGATCTGCTGGGACCGTGATGCTGTCGTTGCCATGAGTGTTCCTTTCATATGCTGATTGGTCCTACTGATAATACTCGCGTAACGCTGTATGCTGGGGCAGATCCAGAATCTCCTCCAACAATGCCCTCGCCTGCTTTTCCGAGGTGGTCCAGGGGTCCATGAGAATCACATCGAGCAGCGCCTGTCTGCTGCGGCTGTTGTAGGCTGCCAGTTCCAGATTCCAGGGAGCGACACAATCGCGCAATGCGTAGTTGAGCGGTCCAGACGGCAACGCGTGGGTCTGGATGGCATCGATGCCACGCTTGCTGACGTGCGCAGGCGCTTCCACCGCGAAGTCGCGCGGAATACCAGGCACGTATTCACCCGTGTTCTGCACATTGACGATCAGGACGCGCGGAATATCACACGCCAGTGACTCGATCAAGGGAATAATGCTTTCATGCGAGTGCTCCGCCGGGTAGTGCTCGGTTACCCGCGTGCTGGTATCCTCGCTGATGCGTTTCATTTCGATGACCCTTTGCTCTGTGGCATGGAAGTACCGGCTCCACCAGCCCTCGGGATCTTCCTGCCAGAGCTGCTGCGTCTGTTCATCGGTGTGATACCACCAACCCCACGAACCGCCGCCCTCGCTGCCCGTGTCCCCGATCGGCAACACGCCAAAACGGCGGTACAGATCAATCTGCTTGGGGCGCAGGCTTCCATGTGTCTTTGCCTGCGCCCAGTAGCGCTCGGACTCTGTCTCAATCCAGCGATCCAGCAGCGGATAGAACGGCTCGCCCTGGTAATACGCATTGGTCAACCAGACAAAGTGGTTGACGCCCGGTATTTCAAAGGTCAGCTGCTCACGGTCCTGCAGGCCGAGGATCTTCGCGATGCCATAAATCTCGCCGAATCCATGACACAGGCCAACGATTTTGGCCTGGGGATATTTGCGCGCCAGGTGGGTGATACCACCCATTACCGGGTTGGCTGACTGAACATACCAGGCGTCGGGGCACACGGCCAGGATATCCTCGATCAGGGAATCGAAGAGTTGCAGTTGATAGAAATTGTTCCAGAACGGCTCATCGTGCATGATATGCAGGCTCCCGCCAAAGCGATAGCCATACTTTCTGGCAATGTCCCAGCCGGCTCGCAATCCTTCGTGTCCTCCCACCAGCGCGGTATTGATGACAAAATCAGCCCCCTGTAGCGCCTCCAGCCGATCCGTCGTTTTTTCCAGGTGCAGTGTCGCACCAACCTCCGCCGCAAAACGCGAGCATAGGTGATAGGCCGCATCCAGGCGCTCCTGGTTAATATCCATAAAACAGACAGTACTCCCCTTCAGGTTGGGTGTAAGACAGAGGTCCCGGATAATGCTGAGGGAAAACACAGCGCTGCCCGCGCCAATAATGCTGATTTTTGGTTCCATGCCAAAGACCTTTCTCTACAATTGTTTGCGAATACGTGTCAGGAGCGCCCTACAATGGGAGGCACAAACGCGAGCTCCTCATCCGAACGTGGACGCAGGAAATCAAAATCACAGCCTTCGTCAGGTTGAAGAACATGTTCTGCATACAGGCGAGGGTAGCCACGCAGGTGTACAGGCACCGGTGGTCGCCATTGAGCCCTGCGCCGATCTAACTCATCTTCAGGGACGAGCAGGGAGATCCTGCGCTCCTCGACATCCAGCTCTATCAGGTCTCCATCTTTGACAAGGGCGAGCAGACCACCAACAGCCGCCTCTGGAGAGACATGCAGGACAACCGTCCCGGAACTGGTGCCGCTCATGCGGGAATCGCTGATACGCACGATATCTCTGACTCCCTGCAGCAATAACTTTTTCGGAATGGGGATAGACCCCCATTCGGGTAGCCCCGGCACACCTACAGCGCCTGCATTTCTGAGCACCAGTACCGAGTCGGCCGTGACGGGCAGATCTGGATCGTCGATGCGTACCAGCATGTCGCCGTAATCCTCAAATACAATGGCTGCTCCACAATGCTTTTGCAGTTTCTCAGATGCTGTTGTCGTGCGCAAAATGGCGCCATTGGGGGCCAGGTTGCCATGTAAGACGGCCAGCGCCCCAGATGGATAGAGTGGATCTCGCCGCGGCCGAATCACAGCAGGATCGATATAGGAGATTGTATTCAGGCTTTCTCCTATCGTTTTTCCTGCGACCGTCAGGCAATTGAGATGCAACAGATCACGTAATTCATGCATCAATGCGGGCGTGCTTCCCGCGGTATCAAAGTCGGACAGGAGCCTGGTACCTGTGGGCTGAAGATTTAAGAGCGTAGGCGTCGTGCGTGCGAACGCATCAAAGTCATCGACCGTCAGGGGCACGCGCAGTCGTCCCGCAATGGCGATCAGGTGAATCACGGCATTCGTGGAGCCACCGATGGCCATATATACCCTCAGTGCATTCTCAAATGCCTGGCGCGTCATCACCTGCGAGGGCTTCACATCCTTGCGTACCAGTTGGACGGCGCGACGCCCGCTCAATTCGGCGGCGACGAGCCGGCGCGTATCGGTTGCGGGGATGGTCGCCGTTCCGGGCAGCATCATACCGAGCGCCTCGGAGAGGATGGTCATGGTTGAGGCAGTGCCCATGGTATTGCACGTCCCGATACTACAGGAGTAATTCTCTTCGATCTCCTGCCAGTCCTGGTCACTGATAACACCCGTACGGTAATCATCGAGATAGCGCCACAGGTCTGTACCCGATCCTAGTTCACGACCTTTCCAACAGCCTGCTCGCTTGGGGCCAGCGCACACCTGAATCGCCGGCAGATTTGCGCTGGCCGCTCCCATAAGTTGGGCGGGTGTGGTCTTATCGCAACCGGTAAGCAATACGACACCGTCAATCGGGTACGCACGCAGCGTCTCCTCGATCTCCATTGCAAGTAAATTGCGATACAGCATGGCGCTCGGTTTCATCAGTTCCTCGCCGAGCGAAATAGTATTAAATTCTAGAGGAATGCCACCTGCGGCAATGACCCCCCGTTTTACGGCCTCGGCGACCGCTTTGAGACCCAGGTTGCAATTGTTCAACTCGCTCCAGGAATTGGCGATGGCGATGACAGGCTTGCCGTCAAAGAATTCCTGGGTCCACCCGAGAGTCCGCAACACGGAGCGGCTCTGTAGCCCCAACTCATCTCGCCCCTCGAACCACTCTGCGCTACGCAGCGTCATAGATGCCCGCCTTCCTCTGTACTATTGGTGTATACACTGTTGAGTACCCTCGCTGTTCATCATGCCCATGCCAGGCGCTCTTACGCTGGCGCTTTTTCCGATCGGAAGCATTTGCAACCCTCATCCCGCCTGTGCCAGTCCCATGTGCATTACCCGGCGTCGAGCGTCGTCAGGGTAAAGATGCTCTCAGCAGGGATCGTCAGTTGGATCTTCTCTCCTCGTGGGAACTCGCTGACCAGCTGGCAATTCTCTGTGCGGTTGGTAATGAACAGGCGCAACGTCTGGTGTTCAGAATTGAGAGCCCCAATAGCTATCTCAAGAAGCAGCGGCTCCCCCTCGTTCAATCCGACGAGCGTCAGGTCCCCTTGAGGTGTTTGAAAGCCGGCGGTGAGAGGAGCACTCTCCTCATTGCTGACTTCGATCCGTGTCGAGCCAGGCGGCACGAAGCGGTATATCTGTTTCGCTGCGTAGTAGCGTTTCTTGGGTGTATACCTGTTCTTGCTTCCTGTACGCAGGAGACCATAGATACTCCAGGAGGCGTCATGCCCATGCCAGTTGTCATAGGCATCCCAGACCATCGCCGCCTGGACTCCATCCAGCAGACCCCGTAACAGGCGCCGGGTGGAGTACACGGCAACATCCCATTCTCGCTCACCCGTCTGGTCGAGATCACCGTACTCTGTAAGCCAGTAACTCCAGGTGAGCTCGTTGTGCGCAATGAAATCGCGCACCGGGGTCAGAGAGAAATCACTATAGCAATGCATTCCCGCCACCGCTACCTTTTCGCGCAGCTTCTTGGAAGCGACAATGGACTGCAAGTAGTCCAGATTGTAATGTGCCTGATCCACTGCTACGAAGCGTATATCTTCCAGGCCTGCGCGCTCAAAGCGCTCAGCGAGAAGCTCCAGCCCCTTCGCGGCTGCCTCTGCGTGGACAAACGGACCTTCAGGAGGGCCAAGATCAGTCTCGTTGAACGGGCCAAACAGATTGAATTTGAGGCCCTCTTCGTGACGCGCCCACCAGGCGAGAGACGTAAGTAGATCGGCATAGGCCTCCAGATCTGAGAGTGTCTTGCCATCTTCACCGCACATCCAACGCGGTACAATACCACTGACATTCAGAATGAAGCGAATCCCTTTGCCATTAAAATATCGTGCCATTGCCCATGCGTCCTGAAAGGGCTGGCTCCGGTAGACCCTGGCATATGTTTCGTTCTGCAGGACAACGCGATCAGCCACGCTATCTGGATCAATCCAGTCCGTGAACCCATAGGGGTCGAGCCGGAAAAGGGTCGCACCCAGATCGTCAGTCAACATGTCCAGCGTAGGAATAAGCTGACCGCCTTGCCAATGCTTGATCGGATTAATGTTGGCACCAAATCCCTCCAGTACCTGGTGGGTATGCTGATCATTGAGCGTAATGGTTGCTGAATGCAAAGCACATTCTCTCTTTCTGATTACAGGTGTTCCAGTATTATTTGATCGCACCGATTACCAGGCCACGCCGGATATATCGTTGCAGGAAGATATAGATCAGGATAGGTGGGAGCGATGCCATAAACAGGCCGGTCAGCAGTAATGGATAGTCGGTGTTATACCGCCCGACAATCGTGGCCACCGCTACTGTCAGCGTCTTGTTGACGTCCGATTGCAAGAAGACCAGGGGAATCAAGAGATCATTCCACCAGGAAGTGACATTGAAAATCGTGATGGTAATAATGCCAGGAGCGCTGATCGGAATCACAATTCGTATCATCAACTGCAGATAATTCGCGCCATCGACCCTGGTTGCTTCCAGGATATCGTTGGGCAATCCGCGCATCAAGGAAGTGAGCAGAAAGATCGAACCCGGCACGCTGGTGGTGGCCCAGAGCAAAACCACTGACCACAGTGTATCGACCAGGTCCAGGTTAGACATCAAGACATAATCCGGAATAATATAGGTAATCGCCGGGATAACCATGCTCGCGATGATGGTTATAAAGAACAGGTTGCGCAGAGGAAAGCGCAACTTGGCCAGCGCGTAGGCAGCCGGGATCGATACCGTCAACGAGATGATGGCGGCCAGCGCAATGTATGTGATGGTGTTGAGTAACAGACCTGGCACATTAAAGCTGTTGAACATTGCCACGAAGTTCTGGATATACGCGAAGCCCGGTGGCAGTGCTAGCGGATCATTGGTATATTGCACCGACGTTTTGAAGCTGGTCAAAAACATAAAGAGGATGGGATAGAGAGCAGCGGCGGCGAAAATCGCCAGAACGATGACAACACCTGTACGCGTGACAATCGCTGTAGCTTTTCTCATGGTGTGAATCCCTTTCAATGGTGCGGTCTAGTCGGCGGCCAGCAAATCAAGCGCTTTTACCTGCAACCAGCAAACTGCTGAGACCAGGATCAGCAAAATAACAGATAGGGTGGAAGCATATCCCAGGTCGCCCGATTCAAACGCTTTTACGTAGATCATATAGTCAATCGGAGTGGTCTCATAGCCGGGTCCGCCGCGTGTGATCGAGTACACCAGGGCAAACAAACCGATGAAGATGTAAATGATATTGGTGACCATAAAGTATGAAATGGCAGGCGCCAGCAGGGGCACGATGATTCTGAACAGGCGCTGCCACCAGTTGGCGCCATCAATGCGCGCGGCCTCGATCAACTCGGTCGATAGCGACGACAGGCCTGACAGAAAGATAAGTACCCCCTGCCCCAATGTCTGCCAGTAAAACGCTAGAATGAGAACCAGGAAGGCTGTAGGAGCGGTACCGATCCAGGGCTGAGCGAACCCGCCCAACCCGATGGATCTCAGTGCCTCGTTGATAGCTCCCTCAGGAGAAAAGAGTGTTTGCATCAGCATGCCGACAACGACGGCTGAGAGAATGGTAGGTAAATAATACACGGAACGAAAGAATCTCCAGCCAGGCACCTCCTCAAACAATAAAACAGAGACGATCAGTGAGATAAGCAGGATACCAGGGATAGAGAGCAGAAATATGAAGTTATTCCGCAATAGCAACCATAATTGCCCGGATGTAAAGATGGTGCTATAGTTCTGCAGACCAATCCACTGGGTGGTTACTCCATCCCATTGCGTAAAACTGTGATAGAAAGCGGTAGCCAGCGGATACCACATGAATACAGTCATCAAGAGAAAGGCCGGCACAAGTGATAAGAATGCGGTCAGGCTTTCTTTGTGACGCAGGGATATGAACGACGGACGGGATCTTCCTCTGTGGCGTAGAGATATGCGCGAAAGGGGAGCGCTTACTCCTGTGACGGATGCTGTTCTGGCCCTTGTTCGTTCTCTGTCTCTGAGCGCTTTCATCGATACAACCTTTCTTGCTGTTAGTGGCGCCTGGTGCATCACTCTCCTGCCACAAACGCAATCGTGCACCTCGTTTTATTGCCCTGGATTCTTCCGCAGACTGTCGCGTTTGGCATCTAACTTCTGCATAAATTGTAGAGGAGTGATTTTGCCAGTCCATGCAAGCTGAGCCTGGGCCGCCAGTTCGCTGGTGAGCTCAGCGGGGTAGACGTTATCTGGCCAGAACATTGTTTTGGGCTCCAGCACCCACTGTTGCTGCTGCACGCGGAGAGGATCTTTATAGATGCTTGACACATCAACATCTGTGGCATTGATCAGGCCTTCGCTGGAATCAGCTGCTCGTCTGGCCTGTTCTTCTTTGCTCATTAAGAATTTGATGAATTGAACAGCTTCTGCTTTATGCTTAGAGTAGTTTGACACGATCAGCGCGGTTCCCGCCCCACCAATTCCTGAGTTCTGGATGGGAACGGTCTTGTTGAAGTCCGGTAGCCGTCGCATGCCAAGATTATCTCCTAATGCCTGGCGCATATCCCCGATCGGCCACGGACCATTAATGGTCATTGCTACTTTGCCCTGAAAGAAGAACTGCTCTGCCTGCCCGCCGTTCATGGTTGGAGCGCCTGGCAACGTATACTGCGCGAGCTGGCTCCATTTTTGGGCAACCGCCACGAGATCGGATTCGCTAAAATTGCGTTGGCCCTGCACCAGTTCCAGGATGCCATGGTCGCCGTTCACAACCTGAGCAATCCAGTAATCGAGGCTGAAGAACGTGTAGCCGTTATCATACAGCGTAAACGGTGTTGTCCCTGATGCTTTAATCTTTGCCGCTATGGTCAGAAAATCGTCAAAGGTAGTCGGCCAGTCTTTCTCTGGATCAATACCGGCCTTTGCGAGCAGATGTTTATTGTAGTAGACAGCTGAGATGCCATCTGAGGCATTGGGAACCCCATATGTTTTGCCCGCTCCTGCCTGAAAGCCCTCCGTCACCGCATCCCAGCCTCTCAATCGCGCCCGCTCTTGTTGAGTAAAATACGGATCGAGCGGTTCAAGGAAATTTTTCATCTGGAGCATGTAGCTTCCAGACCACAACGTCATCACATCCGGTCCGTTCTTTGCGATGCTTGCTACACGATATTGCGTAAACATGTCTGTGGTGCCGGGAATGACCTGCATCTGGATTTTAATACCGGGGTTGGCTGCTTCAAAACGTTGCACTGCCTGGGCAATATAGAACTGATTCACCTTTTTACTTTTATTGCTGGAATCCGTGGTCGAGTATGTCGAATTCCAGAACTTGAGCGTGACCGGTCCGGATTGCGCACTGCTGTGCGAGGCTGTACAGGCGGACAATAGAGCCGCGCCTCCTACCGTTGCCCCACTGAGTCGCAGAAAGTCGCGGCGAGATAGTGCTTTCTCAGTACCCATAGCCCTACTCCTTTGTTTGCTCTGCCCCGTTTCCTGGCGGGGGTACACTGATGGTATTGTGAAGCTCAAACTTGAGTAACTTGCCACTGGTGAAACGCCCGGCATGAAGCCCCGAAAAATCCAGGCGCGCAGGTTTGCCCAATACATCGCTGAGATCCAGGGAGGTGCTCTCGTGCAGGAGTAATTCGGCTACCGCTCGCGCGGTGCCAGCGTGTAACGTAATGCCGTGACCATTGAGGCCGACTGCGTGATAGAAGTTCCGCAATCTGGTATCGCGCGAAATTATTGGGAAACCATCCTCGGTGGTGCCATATACACAGCACCAGCCATTGAGAAAAGCGCTTCGGGGAAGATGCCAGAAACGACGATAGACCTGCTCAACCGCCTGAGGGTAGTCAGGATCATTCGCTCGATTGACATAGTCAGGATCAACCGTATAGCCGGGCTTTGTTGTGTCGTGGTGCTGCCCGAAGAGCAGTGTTCCACCCAGTTCTCCCCTGCACCAGACACCCTCACCCTGTACGGACTCAGGTATACCCGTCAATGGCGCGGTTTCCACGCCATCATCAAATGCTGTCGCGACACAGACCTGAACACGTTGTGGGGTGAGGGCAAGATGCGTTCCGGCTAGCGCGGCAATTTTGGCGCCCCAGGGACCACCGGCGTTGAGCACCCTGTCGACCTGCCACTGGCCGCGCCGCGTGACTACAGAGGTGATGCGGTCTCCTTGCGTGCGTATTTGCAGGACTGGCGTGTTGCGGTGAATCTCTACACGCCCCGTTTCCAACGCCAATCGCTCATAGAGTTCCACCAGTTCATAGGGATCAATAAAACCCTGGTTAGGATAGAATACGCCCCCCTTGACACGCTCGGCTTTGATCCACGGATAGCGGTGTAGCAATGCCTGGGGTTGCAAGACCTCATGGTAATAAATACTTTCTTCTCCACCGCCAAAGCGCTGATGAAATGCGTCAGGGGTTGGCGGAAATGCGCTCGGCTCATACATCACCTTCAGTGATCCCCAGGAATTCAAGGTGAAGTTATAGTCGTGGCGCAATTGCTGATAGCGAGCATAACCGATGAGCGTAAAGCACGCGTACAATTCATCGAAGTCGTGTAAACAAACCACACCAGCCGATCCGCCCGTTGTACCACTGGCTGGATTAGATTTGTCAAAGACAACAATGTGTTCGGCTCCCTGACGAGCTAATTCATAGGCGCAACTCATACCAATAATGCCACCGCCAATGATAGCAATATCAGCAGTCCTTGAAGGATACATTGATATATGCCCTCCGGTATTCATGTCTGGACGACAGGACGTCATTAGAGGTTGGGCCAAACGGGTAGCCTTTTGTGCACTGAAAACCCGTAACTGCTTGGATCGCGAATCCTCCTGATGGTATTCTGTATGGTATGGGACGTACTCCAGATTGCTGATGTGACCCTGAGTCTACCATCACGGTGTTTTTGTATGCAAAAAATTGGAAATGGGCTGTTAAATACGATGTTTGTATACAGAAATGTCGGTTACAAGGCGGTATTCAATCGTATGATGACAATATTACCTGAAGGATTCGCTTTTTGTCAAGACAATACATTCCCGGTATCTTGGGAATATGGAGGAATCTCCTCCTTTTTCTCCTGTTTTTTTTGGTGCCTGGCGCAAATAAGATGTAGAATAGATTTGACGCGCATGATAAAGTAGTGTATTCTTTGTATACAAAGATAAGCCGAGTTTTCAAACAATATATAGCAAAGGTGAATGCATGCCAAAGTTCCTTGAGCCGCTCGTACTCCCCAGGGCATCGGGGTATCGCGAGGCTGCCTACCACGCAATTAAAGAGGGCATCCTTTCTGGATACTTAGCATATGGCCAGCCACTCATTGAAGAAGAAATTGCGTCTCAACTCAATGTGAGTCGCACCCCGGTACGAGAAGCATTGGCCATCCTCCAACATGAAGGATTAATCTCACCGCGAAATGGGAGAGGTTTCCATGTCAGGCAATTAACCCGTGAAGAATTTGTGACGATGTTTGCTGCCAATGAGGTCGTTGAGCCATACCTTGTTCGACTTGCCACACTTACCGCCACCGATATGCAATTACGTGCTATACAGGAAGCTATTGAGCATGGCAAGGCAGTGGCAGAGAGTGGCGATCTCCCTCGTATTCTCCGGGCGGGCCGTGATTTTCATCGCGCAGTTGGCATTGCCGCAGGCAACGCTCCGCTGACGCAGTTTGTCGTGAACAACGAAGAGCGCACGGATCTCTACCTCCTTAGCCACGAGAAAATACTCACCATGCTAAAGATTGTTCCTTTCAATCAGGAGCATGAGATGATTTTCAATGCCATCATGCAACACGATTCAGAGGCGGCGGTTCGCCTGGCCATTTATCATTCGCAGGCTGTACGAGAACGTCTTTCGCCGTTCTTCAACGTGGACGAGTTCCAGAAGATGGTAGCATTGCAAGAGGTTTTAAAGGAGTAAGTTTGCCCGACGTGGCCTGGTTAAGAACCATGAATGGTGCAAGAAAGCATTCAGAGAGAGGATGACGATGTGACACTCCACGGGGATTTATCCCCGCAACTTCTGACACTCCTACGTACACGGTTTCGAGAGAAGAGATAGCATAACTAGCCTCAAAAGAGACACCGTCATTGGGGAGGAATATCTGATGCCGGTTCATCCATCTTGAACCGTACATCGTGAGCGGCGCTATGCTCGTTTCTCTCTCCATGCCTAGCTGCAAGAATAGATGGTTCGTCTTCACATCCGGCGTCTTGAGAGACAACAATACCTGGTGTTTTCAACACTCTCCGAAGAGCGAGAGGCTTTTCCTGTGGGCCATACCGTTCTATTACGCGTTGACCGATGAGCAGACTGGCATTTCTATCTGCATTCCCCTTCATCCCACAAACGGTACAATAGGCTAATGGCGCACCAGGTGTGTCTCCTTCTCCTGGTTGACCTGCATCGTAACGAATAATCAGGTTGTGGCAGCGGGCACATTCCCGGCTCGTATTCCTTAGGCTGACTCGGCTGGTAAGCGTACACTAAGGAAGGGCTTTCTAACTCCACACCTGCTCTTGCGCACCCTGGGAATCCCTTTTTTTTTAGAACATTTCTCTTGCCTCTATGAGCCCCATGAAATTTTCTTGCAAATATTACACTGAACATTGTGAAACTACCTTACATTCCGTATACTTTTTTACATACTCTTCTGTTTGCAACACGATAGGATGACCAGGATGCGTATTAAACTGCGAGATATTGCGGATAAAGTCAATGTGTCAACGGCGACCGTTTCACGCGTATTGAATGATAATCCAAATGTTGACGAACGAACCAGGACGGCTGTCTTACAAGCCATACGAGACCTGGGCTATCCTTTGCCTGAAGCCAAACGATACGGCACCAGCAAAGATAGTCAACGCATCATCGTTGCGACCCTTGGATCGATACAGCGGGATGCAGAAGGAGGATCCACAAAGCAGCAAGCCTATAGCACCAATTCATATACGGAACTTGTTGTCAATGGCATTGAGGCCATCACTCTCCGCTTCGGGATGCAGATGCACATTCAACGGGTCATTGTTGATGATCCTACCT
The DNA here is from genome assembly GCF_036245075.1 of Dictyobacter halimunensis. Lineage (NCBI taxonomy): Bacteria > Bacillati > Chloroflexota > Ktedonobacteria > Ktedonobacterales > Dictyobacteraceae > Dictyobacter > Dictyobacter halimunensis. Next base: position 1,274,244 of record NZ_BSRI01000001.1, on the reverse strand, counting down.
CACAGAGCCTGGCGCAACTGCTCCAATCCGATGGAGTCATTATTATCGGCGGCATTGTTGATCTTCGCATTATCGATGCGCTTGAACAGGCCCATGTTCCTATTGTTCTTGCGGCCGCCCACCTGCACAAAAGAGAGATCAATTGTGTGCATGGTGATTATCTCAATGGCGCCTCACAAGCGGTGCAGGCCCTGGCCTCATCAGGGCGCCGTCGGATTGTGTTTGTGAATGGTCCTCCTACCACAACGACGAGCCATGATAAGTTAGCGGGATATCGCCTTGGCTTAAGTGAAGCGGGTCTCTATTATGATGAGCAACTGGTTGTGACTGCGACTGAGTTCCATCCGCGAGCCGGGTATGAGGCGACTGAAGCGCTGCTCAGTAATACCAGGGACTTTAACGCGATTTTGTATGCAAGCGATAACCAGGCCATTGGTGGGCTGCGAGCATTAAAGGAGGCGAGGATCAAAGTCCCGGAACAGGTCTCTATTGTAGGATTCTATGACGAACCGTTTGCTCAGTTTACCGATCCCCCACTCTCCAGTATTTATCTGGACTGGCATCGAGTGGGCGAGATTGCCGCCCTGCGCCTCGTTACCCTCTTGAAAGGAATTGATGAGGAACGGATGCGGATCATTTTACCAATGAAGTTCAACGCACGAGCTTCCACGACGGGTATTTCAACCAGATTTTGATGCCTGATCTGATTGTGTACAAATTCTATGTATTTCAAGTACGTCTCTATCCATCAGCCCTATCATAGGGAAGTATTTTAGAGAGGAGTCTACGATGACACTATCTCCCACATACGCATCTTCAATCGGCCGCCGTAGATTTTTAGGATATCTGGCAGGGGCGACGACAACCGTGCTCCTGGCAGGATGCGGAGCAGCAGCGAATGCTGGTACCACCACTCTAAATGTATGGGGAGGGGTTCCGCTCGAAAATGGTCCCCGCGACTTGATCGCGGCCTTCCAAAAGGCCAATCCTTCTATTAAAGTCAACTATACCCGGTTCGTCAATGATGATACAGGCAACACCAAACTGGATACGGCGCTGCAGGGTGGCACGCCCATTGACGTCTACTTCACCTATGATGTCCCGCGTATGGGCCAGCGCATTAAGTCTGGACTGGCGGAGGACCTGACATCATATATACAGTCTGACAGCGTGCTCAAGCCCTGGACGGCTACCACTGATGGTCTCTTTACCTATCAGAATACCTTCTATAGCCTGCCCACGACTCGTGAACCCAACTTTATCGCCATCAATAAGAAGTTGCTCGATGCAGCAGGGCAGCGGGTTCCTCAAAACTGGACCATCGACGAGTTCCATGCGCTCGCACGAACCTTAACACGTGCCAATGGCGGACAGACCGTGTATGGCAGCTATGCTCCACCAGATCTCTCAGTTCTGACATTGGGGCCAAACGCGATGTATACAGATGGGGGCAAAGCATCAAACTTCGACAATCCGGTGTTCCGACAGAGCATGCAGCTGCACCTGGATATGATCAAAGAAAAGAGCGCCTTTCCCTGGACAGACGTGATGGCTCAGAATTTGCGCGTTTATCAACAAGGTCCCTACCTCAACGGACAATTCGCTATGTGGCTCTCATCTCCATACAACATGCGATACGTTCGGGATACAAGTAAGTACCCTCACGATTTCGTGACCACATTCGCGCCGATACCCAGGCCAACCAATGCGAGCAGCTACTACAATGGTGGGGGGTTGAATAACTGGATCATGCTCTCCAAAAAGGCCAAAAATAAGGACGCCGCGTGGAAATTCATTCGCTATTGGATCGGTGATGGCAGCAAATATATGCTGAAGGGAAGCAAAAATCCTGTGCTCCCCGGGATCTCGCAAGATGAGCAGGTGAGCTCTATTCTCGGTTCAAATCCAGATCAGCTCTTTGATGCGGCAGCCTTCAAACGCGTTATCTTTGATCCCAACATCAAATTAGTGACCAACACCATTACCGCCGCAGGGGCTCAGATGACCAAGATTCTCCAGGCCCAGAGCGATCGCTGCCTGATCGGTGAAATCAGCGTCGATCAGTGGGCCACAACGCTCAAACAGCAGTGTGACGCGGCTATTAAACAAGCAGGGAGCTAATTGATGAGCACGCTGTATCAAAAACAGGCTCTCTCATCGAAGAGCCACACACCGGCGGATACGGGCCCAACGGCCAGGCCAGGGCCCAAATATCGCTCCAGGAGCTCACGCGGTTGGATCGGATACCTGTTTATTGCTCCAAATTTTATCGGGCTCTTGCTGTTTACGCTGCTGCCACTGCTCTTTGCGCTGATTGTTGCCTTTACGCAGTGGGATGCCACGGCAGGTTTGAGCGCCATCAAGTGGATCGGGCTGCAAAACTTTCGTGACGTCCTGCAGGATCCGAATTTCTGGCAGAGCGCACGCATCACGTTGATCTATGTCGGGCTCAGCGTTCCCTGCACTGTCATTGTCGGGCTGTTTCTCGCGCTGGCCTTGAATGGTCCTATCGTCGGGCGGGCTATTCTGCGCACCATCTTCTTTATTCCCTTTATCGCCAATGCTGTTGCCATCGCGACTACCTGGCTGCTCCTCTATCATCCAACGCAGGGGCCGATCAACGTCATTCTCAAGGCGCTTGGGATTGCCAATCCGCCGCAATGGTTGGTCTCTTCACAGTGGGCGTTGCCAGCCCTGATCATTATGGCGGTATGGGGAGGTGTTGGCTATGCAACTATCATCTATCTGGCCGCTCTGCAAGATGTGCCGACAGAATTACTGGAGGCTGCCACCATTGACGGCGCAGGCGCGTGGACCCGATTTCGCACCATTACCATCCCGTTTCTCTCGCCGGCCATCTTCTTTCTTCTGGTAACTGGTTTTATTGGCGCCTCACAAAACTTCGGCATGATCAACCTCATGACGCAGGGTGGTCCCGGGCGGGCCACGACCGTGCTCTCGTACTACATCTACCAGAATGGCTTTGAATTTTATCGCTTTGGTTATGCGGCCGCCATGGCCTGGGTGATGTTTTTGGTCGTGCTCGTACTGACACTGCTGTTGTGGTGGTTCCAGAAACGGAGCGTCTTCTATGATTAGAACACCTCTCTGCTGTACACCGCAGCACTATCTCGACATGCGCCCACAGGCATCCCACATGGACACGAACACGATACATTATGAGAGGAGCGAGCAATATGGCATCTCACATTGAGCGGCCTACCGTGATCAATAGACGGCATGCGCCTCTGTCCTATCGGCAGCGACAACGCATTCAATGGATCATCATTGGTGCGTTCATGTGGACACTGGCCATTCTCTTCGTGTTGCCATTTGCCTGGATGCTGATCTCGTCGTTAAAGCGCGAGATTGATGTGTTTAGCTTCCCGATGAAGTGGCTCCCTGATCCGATTGTCTGGCAAAACTATCTCACGGTATGGACCGGTGATCATCCGCTCACACTCTACTTTGGCAACTCGATCATTGTCGCGGTCGCGCGTGTGGTGGGCGAGCTGTTGACAGCCTCCCTGGCTGCCTATGGCTTCGCGCGCCTGCGCTTTCGCGGACGGGATGTGCTCTTCTTGTTTTACATCAGCACATTGATCATTCCCGGCCAGTTGTTGCTGGTCCCACGCTTTCTCATGTTCCAGCAAATGGGGCTCTACGATACCCTCTGGGCGCTCATTTTGCCCGGTATCTTTACCGCGCTGGGCACATTCCTGTTACGCCAGTTCTTTATCACCATTCCCCAGGAGCTCAGCGACGCCGCGCGGATCGACGGCGCCAGTGAATGGAGAATCTACTGGCGTATTATCCTGCCTCTGGCCAAACCTGTGCTGGCATCCCTGGCTATTCTGGCCTTTGTCTGGAGCTGGAACGATTATGAAACGCCGCTGATCATGCTCACGAGCGAGCATAACTTTACCATCCCTCTGGGTCTCACGAGCTATATGGATGAAAGCGGAGGGTTTACGGCTTCACTGATTATGGCGGGTGCGACATCATCGCTCTTGCCGATTATCGCCGTCTTCCTGTTTATGCAACGCCAATTTATTCAGGCGCTGGCCCGTTCAGGATTGAAAGGATGAGACGCTTTTCATGGAAAAGGATAGGTACATGATTGACAATAAGGCACAACACCATACCCTTGTGACCCAGATTCTTGTGGCGGGGGGAGGCATGGCGGGCGTCATTGCTGCCATCGCCGCCGCGCGCAATAACGCACACGTCATTTTATGTCAGAATCGCTCGGTTCTGGGAGGAAATGCCTCGTCCGAAGTACGAATGCATATCCTCGGTGCCTGTGTCCGGGGAAAGATCCTCGAAACAGAAGCCAGAGAAACAGGCATTTTAGAAGAGATTATGCTGGAATGCGCGGTCCGCAATCCACAGTTCTCGGCTAGCATGCTCGATCTCATTCTCTATGAAAAGTGCCGGGCCGAACCTAACCTGACCTTGATGCTCAATACAACCATTGTCGGAGTGACCGTCGAAGACAATCACATTCGGACCGCGTACGCCACCAGAGAGAGTACCGAGGATGCTTTTGCAATACAGGCGGATATCTTCATCGATTGTACCGGTGACGGACGCCTTGGCTATGAGGCGGGTGCTCTCTTTACAACCGGTCGGGAAGCCCAGGACGAATTCAATGAGGATAGTGCTACCCAGCATCGAGATCCATACCGCTTAGGTTCCTCATTGCTATTTACCGCCAGGGACATGGGCAAGCCCATGCCTTATATTCCTCCCACCTGGGTTAAAAAGTTTTCTGAAGAAGATTTACAGTTTCGCCTCCACAACGCATGGGAGTATGGATACTGGTGGATCGAGTTTGGTGGTATCTACGATACGATCAAAGATAATGAGATGATTCGCGATGAGCTGCTGGCGGTGCTGCTGGGCGTCTGGGATCACATTAAAAACAGCGGCCATCACCCCGAGTCGGAAAACTGGGCGCTGGATTGGTTTGGCTTCTTGCCCGGAAAGCGAGAATCACGCAGATTCATTGGACAACATACCCTCACACAAAATGACATTGAGCAAGCGGTCGATTTTGAGGATGCGGTGGCCTATGGTGGTTGGTCGATGGACACACATCCACCGCAGGGAATTGAAGCGGCGAACCAACAACCATGCAATCAGCCATATACCCCCTATATCTATGGCATTCCTCTGCGCTGTATGATCAGCAAAAACATCCCTAATTTATTCTTCGCGGGTAGAAATATCTCCGCGACGCATATCGCCTTTTCCAGCACCAGGGTGATGGCAACCTGTTCTGTCATCGGGCAGGGGATCGGGACCTTTGCCGCCGTCGCGCTCGCGCGTGGGAAAGATCTGGAACATGCCTGGCAGGATAAGGCTCTGATTCATGAAACCCAACAGCGCTTACTCGCGCAAGGCGCCTTCATTCCCGGCAAAAAAGCCGATCGGCAGGACCATGTACAATGCGCGCGGGTGACCGCCTCTTCCGAACAGGAGGAGGGCAAAGCCATCAATGTGATCGATGGCTTTACACGCTCTGTTCATGGCGAGAAAGGGGTCAGACCTGAGCTAACAGAGCCAGGCACACATCGATGGATGTCGCAACCTGACGATGAACATCCCTGGTTGGAATTGGCATGGAGTGAACCTGTGCCTGTGCAGCAGGTTTCCCTGACCCTTGATACCGGGTTGCATCGCCATTTGACGCTGACACACCAGGCAAGCTTACAAAAGCGCATGGTCTGGGAAGCGCAACCAGAAACGCTGAAAGAATTCATTGTGTATGCTGAGCAAGAGGGCGTTTTGCGGGAAATCGCCCATGTCCATAATAATTACCAGCGCCATCTCACATTCCCGCTCCAGCAGGCCATGGTTTCCCGTCTGCGTGTAGAAGTCATCAGCACCAATGGTTTGGATCACGCCCGCATCGTTGATATAAGCGTTCAATAATCACCTGCCCATGTTTGCTTCCAGCTCTGTTGCCTATGTGCATCGGAGCTGGAAGCAAACATGGGCAGCAACAGATGTATTGTTGCCACCTGTTCTTTGTACCTAAGCTTAGATACAAAGCAGAATGATGTTACTCGTTTAGCAGTTCAAGGCCGCTCACCATAGGCTGATCAGATGCACCTGAAGCAAATTGTACGTCGATCTGCCCGGTACTCGTTGTATGGACGGTGAAGTCACGTACGACCGCTTTATTCGCACCTCCTGCCGCGGCAAAAACATCAAAATTGGTCAGCACGTGCCGTGAGTGATGCCCATCGGATACAAGCACGTTGAATTGCCGTTGATGGGCTGCTGTCCAGTACGTTTCCGCAAAGTGCAGACGCAGTCGGTACGTGTGGTCTGGTTTGAGGTTTGGGAAGGTGTACATGAAGGATGGGCCAACACGATTGGATTGGTACATCCCGACATCGGCCGGGTCCTTCACCCCACTGATATCAATCGAATTGTAGGTCGTCACTGCCTGGCTATTGGTACCTGAGAAATGAGCATCAGGTGCAAAGCCAGAAACGTTGTCGGTGCTACCGGCATTGATTGCGGCTACATCCTTATACCCATTTGCTGCACTGGAATAGACATGGACATAGTCATAGTAGGCACTTTGTGGCAATTGTGCATCGCCAATCGGAACGCCGCACCAGCTTGGGCAAATCGCAGTATTCAAGATCAGGTACGCCGGGGTGTTAAAGAGTGTGGGAGTGTAGGTTTTCTCGCACACCAGCTGATTGTCGATATACCAATCCGTCTTCCCTGGCGAGGTCTCCGTGGAGAACACGTGGAAACTCTGAGAATAATCGACGTTGGTTGGTCCGACATTTCCGCATCCCATCGATGACGTTGCTCCGGTCGTCGGATCGGCGTAGTGCAAGGTGACACTATTGGTCGTTGTCTTGCCAAACATCTCCATGAAATCATTTTCGGCGCTGCCAGCATTGGGCCAATTACATGGATCACCCGCTGAAGGGCCGCAACCATCGCCTAAAAGCCAGGCTGCTGGCCAGGCACCAGAAAAGGGTGCGACTTTCGCTCGCACATCGACCCGGCCATAGGTGAATGAAAACTTCTGCCAGGTATGTACGAAGCCAGAGGTATAAGGAAGGCCACCCATACTGCGCTTTTCAGTTTTGATCGCTAATGAGCCATTGGCAACAGAGACATCGGACGGAGTATAGTATTCTTGCTCGTTGTTGCGGGGGCTGGGTTCATTATCGGCTGTCCATTTGGATGGATCGAGCGTGTTGCCGTTAAAGTTATCGCTCCAGATAAGGTGTAGCGAGGGACTAGAACCGTGTTTGGCGGCAACTGCGGCATGAGCGGATGGAGACTGCACTGCAATAGTGGCGAGCAGGACAGAAATCAGCCCGCCTACCAGCATCCCTGCCATGATCACATGCTTCCACGATCGCCGTGATCGTGCGACATCATGCGATAGTTGCTGTTTCGTACCAATCCTTGTACGCATAGATTAGCTTCTCCTTGTCAATGTATATTTCTAATCAGAGACAAAGTAGCAAAATCAATTGCATGTATTTGCGAAATCGATTTCGTATTTTACCATGGTACCACGCGGTAAAAAAGGAGTCAATGATCGTTTTTATCATTTGCATGCACAAGCGGGAACACTGGCTTACAGCTTGTTGACTTCAATTATTACCTCTGCTATACTTCGCTGAAGTTACGAAATTGATTTTTCAGAAAGCCACAGAGCGTGTTATGAATGAACAGATAGAGCATCATCGGCCAACGATCGCTGAGATAGCAAAAGCTGCTGGCGTGTCGACAGCTACAGTTTCAAAGGTGCTCAATCAGCGTAGCGACGTCGGTCAGTCGACACGCGACCACGTTGCACAGATCATTGAAAAGCATGGCTATGTGCGCAATCGTGCTGCCAGCGTACTACGCAAAGGGTTAAGTGGCCTGGTTGAACTTGTGGTTCCGGGGCTTGATGTAGATTATTATTTACTGGTGATCAGTGGTGTTGAAGAGGTATTGTCATCGGCCCATGTCCGGCTTGTGCTGTCTACCACGCACAATGAGGCTCAGCAGGAACGGCAATGGCTGGCCAATGTCCTTGATAAATCGACCGACGGAGTGCTGCTGCTGATCCCTTACCATTCAGCCACGGTCGCGTCCCAACTACGCGCGCATCACATCCCCTTTGTGATCATTGATGATCGAAGCGAAAGTGATCCCTCCGTACCTTCAGTAGGGTCAACAAATTGGGCTGGGAGCTGGACTGCTACTGAATATCTTCTTTCTCTTGGACATCGACGTATCGCTATGATTAGTGGAACACCCTCGCTTATGGCTTCGCGCATGCGTATCGCCGCTTATTCTGCTGCATTGCAAGCGGCGGGCATCACACCCGACCCGGCGTTACTACGCATGGGAGATTATTTGCCAGGATCCGGCTATCGAGAGACATGCGAGTTGCTGGCTTTGCCTGAACCACCAACGGCTATTCTGGCGAGCAATGATCTGGAGGCCACAGGTGTCTACCTTGCTCTTTACGAACGTGGCATTCTCGTGCCCGAGCAAATGAGTGTGGTCGGCTTTGACGATATTCCCTCTTCTGCCCTGGCTACGCCTCCGCTTACGACTATTCACCAGCCACTGAAAGCGATGGGGAAAATGGCGGCGGAGATGCTCTTAAAGATGATTGCTGGCGAACAACTAGAGACGGGGCGCGTTGAGCTAGCGACCTCATTAGTCGTCCGGAAATCTTGTGCGCCACCTTACCGCCGGCAGACAAATCCTACTGTCTCTTGAAATGATGCCAAATATGCCTATCGGTCATCCGTAAGGATGATATCCTTCAATTCAATCAGAGTTTCGATTCGATAGCTAGCCTGTCAAATACCCCGATCTAAAGATCTGATTCTTACCCACATCTTTTTGATCAAGCTTGAAAAGCAATCGCAAGAGATGGGCTTGTGAAACAGTCAACAGTGGCAAGAAACCCTGATGGCCGTTTCACAGATTCCATTTGTAAATGTGGGTAAGAATCAGTCTAAAGATACGGGGCTTGGTTCTAAGCTCCACCGCAAGTCAGCATACCTTTGCAGGCGTGCTGCTTTGGCTTCATCGCTTGATCCATCAGGGGCTACTGACAAGAGCCCCGTGGTCGTCCAGTCTTGCCGGACTACCAACGTGCGCATCGTAATGTTTCTGGCTCCCACCAAATCAGCATGAAGCGTGTAGTGGCACTTCTTGCAGACAAAGAGCAGGCCGTGTCTCGGGCGATTCTCAGGTGCTGTATGTCCACACATCGGGCACGCTTGCGAGGTGTAATGAGCATCTACTTTGATCGCCATGGACCCTTGCAAGAGCGCTTTATACGCGATCAAACTCTGCAATTCAGCAAAGCTCCACTTGGAATAGGCATGATTGGCTTTGCGTTGTTTCTTGCTTGTGTTCTTGCCCGTACGACGGCGTGTTCGCTCTCGGATATCTGCCAGATGTTCTACGCCGATGAAACTATGAGGATGAGCCGTTACGATGCTTTTTGAGACTCGATGATTGGCGTCTCGCTTCAACCGTCTCTCTCGTCCACTCATCGCCACCAGGCGGCGCGTTGCAGAACGAGTGCCTTTTTTCTGGAGACGTTTCCTCAGTCTCGCGTAATGGTTTGCTTTGGGTACAATCTGTTTGCCTGAATAGAAGGTACATGTTCCCCTGGTGCTACTGGTGACAGCCAGATAGCGTACACCGACATCCACACCAGCAATGCCCGTCTGTGTCTCAGGTGTAGGATCGGCCATCTGGAGTTCCAAGGAGACGAGTAAATAGAAGGTTTTCTTGGGTTTGTCATACCACAGTTTTGCCGCACCGATTTCTGCACCATGGTGAATACGTTCAACATGCTTGCGATAGCCGGTATAGGGAATGATGACCCGGCCCTCAAGCGTTAAGATGCTGACCTGTTGATTGTTCTTAAAGGTGTAGTCTTTGCGGTTTTGATAGGTCAAGGTAGGAGAAACAAACGTGGGAGCGTGGTCTAATCCCTTATACCTCTTCTTGGTAACCCCGGCCTTCCGTGCAGCCGTGTTCGCCTTCACTTTGGTCCATAAGCCTTTATAGGTGGCTCCGACCTGACGAGAAACTGAACAGGTCATTTGAGAAGGAAGATGAAAACGAACGCGAATCTCATCATATGTGCCATCTTGCAGCCGCGCTGCATTGCTCATGTTGCCGTGTGCAAAAGCGTACTGGCTCACATAGTTCAATGCGTCTCGATATGCCAGTTGGGTAGCACGTAAGGCGGCAAACTGTTCGGGTGTCGTATGCAGTCGTATCTTCGCCGTAATGATCGTTTTCATAGATGCTATTCTACTATATTTTCAACCACCTGCCAAGCAAAAAGGTAGGGATGAATGAACAAATGTACTACTTCGCTTCCCCAACCCCAAAAGGGAGGCCCATTCCTCCCCGGCCTAAAGACCTGATTCTTACCCACATCTTTTTGATCAAGCTTGAAAAGCCAATCGCAAGAGATGGGCTTGTGAAACAGTCAACAGTGGCAAGAAACCCTGATGGCCGTTTCACAGATTCCATTTGTAAATGTGGGTAAGAATCAGGCCTAAAGACACGGGGCTTCCTGGGCCATTCCGTGTGAAAAGTCATGCGCTTTTGTAAAGTCGTTATAGACAATGGCACAGTCAATACCGGCTGCCACGGCTGAGTTCAGCCCTCTGGATGAATCCTCTACAACCAGTGTCTCTTCTTTGGTGGCTCCGAGGCGCTTTAATCCGGTCAGATATGGTTCCGGGTGCGGCTTGGTGAGCTTGTAGTCTTCGCGAACAAGGACGAAATCCATGAATTGTCTAATCTGGCGCTTTTCATGGATAATTTCAAAATCCACACGCTTTGCAGTCGTCACGATGGCCATGCGGACGTATTTTGACAGCTCAGCAAGAGTTTCAACGACGCCTTCAATCTCAATAGCTTCTGTTCTAAGATATTTCTGATAATAATCATTACGGACCTCGCGCTGCCTGCTGATGGTCTGTTCATCAATACCTGCCGCCCTGGCTTGGGCCCAGGTGCCCAATCCCTGGCCCATGTCCCGGAGGTATTGATCCTTATCCAAAGTCAAACCAATGTCCGCCAGGGCGCGTTCTCCAGCTTTGTAATACCAGAACTCGGTATCCACCAGAACACCATCATGATCGAAGAGTATGTACTTTTTCACGCTCTTGAACCTTTCCGGTAGCTGTAAATGACATTACTCTGTGTCATAGTTCTGTGATAATGTGATGTCGTGATGAAAATCGCTCTCCTGGCTTCTCATCGGCTTTGAGGGTAGAAAAGAACGTTTGTTTTACGGCACAGCGTTATCGTAACCGTACGACATAAAGCGATATCATTTACCCCTCATAAATCATATGATGAGGATTGGTCCCAGCAACGAGTTCACAGATACAACAGGGACCTTCTTGCGATTGCTTGATGTAGGCTTCAACATCAAATGGTTGCTTCTCACCCATGCAGGACCTCCTGAATGGGTCATAAACTGCCTTGTCACGTGGCTCCATTGTACCTGCCTCAGCCATTTCTTGCAAGAGAGACGAAGCTGAGATGCTCCCAGGTGAACCGCTTGCTGTCTCGTGGGTGTCCGACGCACTCGTCAGGCCAGGCCAACTGGCAAAGGTTTCTGGGATACCGAACAGCTTGAGCGTGAACTGACCAGTTTACGGTTTGCGAGCGTTACGTGCAAGCCGCTCCTCCCATGACAAGCGAGCATGGGCTCGCTGTGCTCACGAGAGGATCGGAGGGGAGACGGTCGGAGTGGGAGGCACATCTGCTCCCATCTGGATGTCCAGGCTGCTTCGATGGAGACGTAGACAGGCGTGCCGCTGGTGTCACCGGTGCCAGTCCCGCCAAAGCAGCGGAGCCGATCCCACCGCAAGAGGATGGAACAGATACATTTTTCATCCTCCTCACTGGCCTGACGGACTTTTCTCCACTGCATAATGGAGCCATACCATCCCTCCCTCGAGGGATTCCATACTGATGAGGCGTAACGATTGACCTTCAGCAGGCCGTTCATTGGCTTTTCCGAGGTAATTGAAAATGCTCGGCACACCCGCAAGGCCGTCAATACCGGGATAGACCAGCAGGCTGATTTCATTGATCAATCCGGCTTTCAGGAATAAGCCATTCGTCATGCCGCCGCCCTCAAGAAGAAGAGTCTTGATACCGAAAGTGTCACCAAGAACATCCATCGCATACTGCAGATCTCCACTTTGGAAGCCATTACCCTCATTGTTCCTCTTCGAGGTGGTAAAGAGATAGGAAATGCCATCATGATAAAGCTCAGCGAGGTAATCGTCCGACACGTTCTCACTGAGAATAGCGATGATGTGATCACCATCGGCGTGATCCTGCCCGTAATGGAGCTTCCCCTGGAGATCGATGACCACCGCGACATCGCGCCCGTTACGATTGCCAATAAACGGCTCGCGCAGGTCAATCATCGGTTTTTCGACCTTGCGGACAGTGCCCTGGGCATAATCCTCCATCGTAGTACGTCCAACTATCCAGCCGTCGGCATGAAATCGCTGGGAAATCTGGTTGTAGTATCCGCTCAAAAGCTTCCCATCAATTCCATCGGCAGGTGTGGTCCACCGATCAACCAACAGGCGACCGTCAACTGAACTGACCATATGGCAAATGATTTTAGGCTGCATACTGACCCCTTTGCTGCTTATGTTGCACTTTTTCTATCTTAACTGTTCCACGATACAATCATCAACGCTGATACTCAGGCTTGCTATTGCACGTTACAATCGTGCTAGCCGCAATCGGATGGAATTTCTTGGCACAATAGAGACGAGGCTCAATACTAAGAAGAGCAATCCACCTAAGACGAAGTACTGTGTGCCTATTCCGGATAGAAGCAATCCGCAGACCGTTGTGCCAATGGTTGTCCCTATGTTCGCGGATGTTAAAAACAATCCATTCGCCAGATCAGGAGCCTCTGGAGCTGCAGACGTAATCCAATATTGATTAATATTACCTGCCGCACCAGCTAATATGCCCCAAACCAATGTAATGAGAGCCATAGGTATAGTGAACTGTCCCAGGAAGAAGAAGAGGATGTACACTGCTCCTAATGCGAAAGGAAAAGACGCAACGAACCTGATGGCATTTTTACTCAGTATCTTCCCGGCGATCATGTTGCCGAGAATGTTTGCCACACCATAGATGAGTAATACGAAACTAATGGTATGCCCCGGAATATGTGTAATGGCCCCAAGATACTCAGCAAGGTAACTAAAAACTCCGAATACTGCGGCATTGATACAAATGACAGCGGCCATGGAAAGCCAGGTAATGGATTTTTTTAAGACGCGTAATTGCGCTCCATACGAACTTCTTTCATGAACAGGCAAGGACGGCACAAAGAGGATGGTCGCCATAAATGCGAGAGCAGTCACGAGAGCGAAAAAGAGCATCGCTATTCCAAACGAAGTGGCACCCGCAATCAAGCTTGTGACCGGGACCCCAAGGACCATACCTGCAGATACTCCCATCATGACCTTAGAGACGGCCTTGGGAGCGTCTTCCTCGCGCACTGAAGTAGCTGCTACCGTGAACGCCAGGGAACAATAAATTGGATGAAACAAGGCTGGAATCACACGAGCAATTACTACAACGATAAAGTTTGAGGTGAATGCTGAAACAATGTTGCCGATAAGGAAAATTCCAAGAACCAGTAGCATAACCTGCTTGCGATTGATACCTGAGAATACTAATGGCAGAATTGGACCAGAGATAGCAACAGTCAGTGCGAAGAGGCTTACGAGCAGTCCTGCTTCAGATATACTGATATGAAATTGGGTAGCAGCTAAAGGCAACAGCCCGATGACTCCCATTTCGGTATTGATGATGGCAAAAACCCCTAGCGTTAATATAGGGACAAGCATATTGTTTTGTTTTGTTATCAAGATATATCTCCTCCATTGTTAGAATATTATGCAATAGGAAAGGGGCGCTGACAGGAGAGGAAAGGAACTTTTCAGGCGGTTTGGTGAGGAAAGCGCTGCGTCCGCCCAGGCGTTAAGGCGAAGGGAGAGGGGGCGGCGGGTGCCGCACCCATACCCGGTAACACGCGGGAATCATGAGCCACACGGATGATTGCACCAGCGAACTCAGAGGGAAACGTGCCATTGCTGCAATGGATACACGGCGGCGTCCACGCACATGTTTTCTACATCGTCCCTACTTTGACCAGCGATTTAATCGCGCGGCGCTCGTCCATCGCAGCATAAGCGTCGGCAATATGATCAAGATCGGTGGTGAAATCAAAGATGCGGCCAGGATGAATCTTGCCCGCGAGAACTGCATCCAGCAATTGAGTCATATAGGCACGAACTGGAGCGGGACCACCGCGCATCCCAACATTGCGATAGAAGGTCCCCTCGGCGGGAATCTCTACATTGTGAGGCATCCCAACGCGACCAACAATGGCACCGGGGCGCGCAATGGCAAAGGCCGTCTGGTTCGCTTCGCTCGTACCAACGCACTCAAGCACCGCGTCCACACCGATGCCATCCGTCAAATCCATGATGGATTTGATCGCAGCGTCGCCACGACCCTCGACAATATCAGTTGCACCAAACTCACGAGCAAGCGCCTGGCGCTCAGCGTGGCGACTCATCGCGATAATGCGTTTGGCGCCGAGGAGTTTGGCGGACAACACTGCAGATAAGCCAACCGCACCGTCGCCAACCACCGCCACAGTGTCACCTTGTTTCACCTCAGCCGATATGGCCGCATGATAACCAGTCCCCATCACGTCTGAAAGGGCCAGGAGCGATGCCAGTGTTTCCTCCGAAAACTCGGAACCAGGAACAACGACAAGGGTACCGTCAGCCTGGGGGACACGTGTAAACTCTGCCTGCCCACCATCGCCTTCGATCCCTTGACCAAAGAAACCGCCGTGAGTGCAGGCCGTGTGGAAACCGGCCTGGCAGTTGGGGCATGTGCCGTCGCTAAAGGCAAACGGGGCAATCACAAAATCGCCCTTGTGGATCGTTTTCACGTCTGAGCCGATCTCCTCAACCACACCAATGAACTCATGGCCGATTGACCCCTCTGCATGGTCCATAAGACCTCGGTAATACCAGAGATCAGATCCGCACACACAGGCCCGTACAACATGTATGATGGCATCGGTTTGTTCTTGAATAGCTGGTTTTGGGCGTTCACCTACTTCGATCTGACCTTTCCCCTTAAAAATTGCTGCTTTCATAATAACTCTATCTCCTTTTCACCAGTCGAAAACCAGAATGTTACGTACGTCATAACCCCTCTTTTTCTTGCTCAGCAACTCCCGATATTCAGAATTACTATGGATGTCAGCATTACCGGACATACTCTATGAGCGTCTCTCCTCTCCCATCAAGTCTTCCTCAGAGGGCCTCTGCTGGTTATTATAGACGCACCTTCGCACTGAGTGATAGAATTATTAGCGTAAATAATTGAAGAATTCTGCAAATTGTCCCCAATGGCGATGGAGCAATGAGGAAAGGGGTATTCATAACTATGATGATCGACCAGCAGTCAGAACGCGAGCCCGTGCCCCTGAAGGCCCAGCGCAAGGAACTGGTGGAGCGGATCGCGCGGGCCGTGCGCGAGGATGGGACCGTACAGCCGCTCGAGGGGATGTACCTTACCCGCTCCTCCTCACTTACGGAGCCGCTTCCCGGTGTGTTTGAGCCGTCCGTGTGCGTGATTGCGCAGGGCAGCAAACAAATCCTTTTTGGTGATAGTCGCTACCAGTACGATCCCTTGCATTACCTGCTTGTCACGATGGAACTCCCCCACATCAGTCATGTCCTGGAAGCGTCGAAAGAGCAACCCTACTTCAGCCTTCGCCTCTCTCTGCCCCCCAGCCTCGTTAGCTCGGTCATGCTTGAGTCCAGTCAGGCCTCTCCGAGAGATCATGCCGGTGTAAGGGCTATCGATGTCAGCCCGGTGGATGGGAATCTGCTCAACGCATTCGTGCGGCTCTTGGGCCTTCTGGATGCCCCTACCGAAGTGCCATTCCTCCAGCCGCTGATTATACGGGAAATTATCTATCGCCTGCTGATGGGTGAGCAGGGAAACCGGCTCCGCCACCTGGCAATCGTAGGGGGCCACACATCCTCCATTGCCAGGGCGGTTGAACGACTCCGGCAAAACTTCGATCAGCCCCTGCACGTCGAGAAACTCGCGCGCGAGTTAGGCATGAGTGTCTCTGGGTTCCATCACCACTTCAAAACCGTCACAGCCATGAGCCCCACACAATTCCAGAAGCGGATGCGGCTGCAGGAGGCCCGGCGCCTGATGCTAAGCGAAGACCTCGACGCGGCGAGTGTCGCCTATCGGGTGGGGTATAATGATGCTTCTCACTTCAATCGTGAGTACAAAAGCCTTTTCGGCGCTCCACCCTTACGCGATGTACAACGCCTACGGGATGAGGCACTACAAAACGCTGAATAAATCAGCACCGCTGCAGTGCAAAGTCACAAGTTACGATGACCAGGAACTGTGATGTCGCCAACAGTACATCCCTTCGGGACATGGCGTGAAGAAATGCTGGGTGAGATCGGGTCGCTGATTGAGCTAGTGGTGTGCCAACTGAGAGGCATGGTGTCGGTCGCGTGCGTAGACAAAGCAGTATTCATCGCTGCCCCCTTGTTCTTCCACGTGCTCCCCCATTTCCGCACCATTGATCGACTGCGCGGATAGGGGTCGATTTCCTGAGCGACGTTCCTTGGCGGCTCGTCTCCAGACCGTTTGAGTGGCGCATCGGATGAGCCACGTCTATTTCAGTCGTTTTGCACACATTGAGAGGACAAAAGCATGCACATTCCGCAGGAAAAGGATGTTCTTGACCAACTGGTGGCCTGGGGTACGGCCCATTCATTGATCCGTGCCATGATCCTGACGAGCACCCGTACCAGGCCGGAAGGGCCAGTGGACCTGCTTTCCGATTATGATCTGATTCTGGCTGTGAGCGATGTGAAGCCGTTTGCCTTTGATACTGCCTGGGTCTGCGAGTATGATCAGCCGATGGTCCGTTGGAGTGACCAGGGCACGAGGTATGATCTGGCAACATACTTTCGGGGCGTGATCTATCAGAACGGCGTCAAAATTGATTACGGTATCTGGCCAGTGGAGGTGCTGGATCGCATCACCTCTGATTCCCACCTGCCTGACGAGCTCGATGCAGGCTATCGGGTCCTGCTCGACAAGGAGCAGCGAACGGTCGGATGGCAATTGCCATCCTATCGGGCGTATATCCCTGCTCGACCGACACGAGTAGAGTACGAAGCGCTCGTTGAGGAGTTCTGGTGGGGGGCGACCTACGTGGCCAAGAGCCTCTGGCGCGATGATCTCGCCTTCACGAAATGGATGCTGGACCAGGACCTCAAGATCGTCACGCTGCGACGGATGCTCGAATGGTCCATTGAGATGGATCATGACTGGTCTGTCAAACCGGGGGTGTTTGGGCGCGGGCTCAAGCAATTGCTGCCAGCGGAAATCTGGTCGGAGTTTGCCAGCACATATGTTCCACTGGAGAGTGAGGCAACCTGGGAGGCCTTTGATCGCCTGATCGTGCTCTTCCGCAAGGTCGCGTTGTCCGTGGGCAACCGGCTGGGCTATCCCTACCCTCAACACGTAGATAACCAGGTGAGCGCCTATCTCCAGGAGATTCGTGAGATGTCATTGCGCGATCACAATCACAACGGTCTCTAAAGCATCTCCCTTATTGTATCTCATCTGGCACGAGGAATTTTTCGGGCTGGCTTCTTTTCCCTTCACGAGGGACCTCACTGCTAATGAACTCACGATGGCAGTGTATTTCTGCGGGCTAATTCTGGTTCTGCAACAGGACATCGTTGATAAGGCACACTCTCGCCAGTTGCAGTGCGTGTGTTGCTCTCCTGACAGGTAGAAGGCATCTCACACGGGTAGCAGAGGGAGCACGATAGAGAACACACTTCCCTGTCCCTGCTGGCTCTGCACTTCCAGTCGCCCCCCGTGCTGCTCAACGATCATGCGGACCAGGTAGAGACCCAATCCCAATCCTGTCTGAGACCCTGTTTGTACCTGGATCTCTGGAACACGATAAAATGGCTCTGTCAGGCGAGAAAGGTGTTCTGCTGCAATCCCTACACCGTGATCTTGGATTGCGATGACGGCCTGCTTCCCTTCCTGCCACACCCGAACCATCACGGGAGCTCCCTGTGGTGAATATTTGTAGGCATTGGAAAGCACATTGAGGAGTACCTGGCTTATACGTTGCCTGTCGATATCTCCTTCGAGCGGTTCATCAACGATCTCTGCGAGGGGAGCAGTTTTCACACCCTCGCGAAATTCGGCGAGCACCTGCCGGCACACCTCAACCAGGTCACACCGAGTGCGCTGCAAATCAAAGTGCTGCGCCTGCAAGTGATGCGTATCTTGTAAGTCCTGCACCAACCGTTCAAAGCGAGCAAGGGAGCGATTGATGCCGCCAACGATGTGGCGCCCCTTTTCCAGGCTCTCTGGCTGTTGAAGGTACAGATCCAGCAACTGGATACGGCCTTTTAAGCTCGTGAGAGGTGACGCGAGCTCATGGGCGACCAGGCGCAGGAGCGCATCTTTAGCCGCATGTGCTGCGACCAACTCTTGCGTGCGCTGCTCAACTTGCTGTTCCAGGGAGCGTTGGTGCTCCTGGATTTGCCGTCGCAACTGTCGCGTCTGCAGCGCACGCTGCAAGGCCCCAAGAAAATCATCGCGATCAATGGGTTTGAGGATGTAGTCGTACGCTCCACTGCGAAGAGCGAGCATCGCCAGATCGTGGTCTCCATGGCCGGTAATTAAAAGCACAGGTGTTTCGGGGGTGCGTTGCCGTATCTTCTCTAAAAGTTCGAGCCCATCCATGCCAGGCATCAAAATATCACTGATAATGGCATCATATTCCTGTTCTTGCAGCAACTCAAGTGCCTTGGACGGCTGGGATGCCGTCTGGACTGCAAGTTCACGCATGCGTATGGAGAGCATCGCTGACAGAGCCTGTAGTTGCGCAGGATCATCGTCAACTAGTAAGATGTGTGCTGTCTGCATTCGAGCCATCTCCTCCTCATTGGTGTTGGTCTGGTTCATTGCCTCTGGTTCGGCAACAGGTGAACATGTTTCTCCTTGCTTCCTGGCATCTTTGTGTGTATGGCTGATGGGCAAATCAGGAACCCGATCGTATCTCTCATTGCCGTCTCTGGCCGTATGCATCTCCTGTTTTTCCTTAGTATATCCTATCAAGCTCCTGATCTGATATGGGTGCGACCGTTGAACACTGCAGTGAACACCTGGTAGGGAAGGATTTCTCCGCTGGACTGGGGCTTGCACGCCAGCATGTGCTTTCCTCCTGTTGTGTGTGTCAATGTGGCGATGCGTCGCCATAGATGTGCGCGAAGGGCGAGTGTGAGAGGAGGAAGTGGGAAAGGATGTGCCTGGTCGGCCAGATGGATGGTGGCTGGATGGCTCTGGCTCAGGGGTATCGAGAGAGACCCTTATCATTTTGTTGCGAGCTACTGTATCAACGGGTTGGGGGTGTTGCGTTCTTGTGCGGCAACCGTGATAGGGCGTGCTGTGCCAGTTGGCTATAGTGTTCTTGGAGCTGTTTGAGCTCCTGTTCCGTGAGATTTTCGCTGTCTAAGATGGTGTTGTCTGCCTGTTTGAGGGCCCGAATCAATTCATCTAATTTGACCTGCATGGCTTCACTATCACGATTCTGCGTATTTTGAATGAGGAATACCATGAGAAAGGTGATAATGGTGGTTCCTGTATTGATAAAGAGTTGCCAGGTATCGCTGAAATGGAAGATGGGTCCACAGATGAGCCACACGACGATAATCAGCGCTGCTATGCCAAAGGCCAGAGGATGCCCAAGCATCCGCGACATGAGACGTGCAAAACGAGAGAAGAGAGATGTCTTGTTCATCGTTGTTTCCTTTACACGTATTTTTAAGAGAAGCGCGCCCATCTCAAACATGCCGTATCTTCATCGTAGGTGCAGGTACGGCAAAACGCGGTGCCGCGATACGCAGGAACATCCAGAACACCTTGTCGCTCTGCGCTGCCGACAACCTGTTCTTCCTAATCTTGCTGGGTGTCGTGTTCCATGTCGTTGCTTCTGGTTGGATGGAGAAACAGAGACCACGCCAACCATACTGGATGAGTGCAAGTCGAGCGTCTCTGTGTATGCATCTTCCTCCCTTCGCTGTAGTGGGTGGGGCGATCCATCCACGGTATCGATGTACCTCTGCTTACTATAGAAAGTATACACTCGCTCACAACACGGGTTCATGGAGTGACGCCTGGGAGGAGGTGGGCAGATAGCCTATCGTATTCATTATCGAGAAGGAGAAGGCATATGACATTCTTTGCGCGGGGTATGTTGGTAGAAAAAACAGCGACTACGGTCAGGCGTATGAATTGCTGTTTCGCTTTGCCGATGATCGTATTATTACCCATCAACGAGAGCGGCGTCACGTTTCTTGTTCATACGCCCCCTGAATGCGTCATTTCTCAAGGTGATAGCTAGGCATCTCCCGTTATCTCCGTCTTCTTCAAATCGCGCAAGAGCCGCTCGAAGGCTCGTTGATATTCCTGCGAGTAAAAACGTGCCTTTTTGCATATGCTCCCGGTCCAAGGCTGCATTCACTTCTTCCTCGACCCAACGACTCCCGATGGCATGTTCGGAGAGGACAATGAGGAGCTTGTCATTGTTCTGTATCGCCTCATAGATTTTGTCGCGGAGCTTGTCACCGGTTTTGAGATCATGAGGGGCAAACCAGCAGGGAACACCGCTGCTTTGAAGATCTGTATACAGCTTCTCGGCAAACGCTTGATCTTCGGTTGCGTAACTCAAAACGCAGGAATGATACTCGGAAGACGTGTGTTGCTGCTGCAGAAGGATAGGTGCTGGCGATGGCAAGGCATGCTGTTGTTGCTTTGGTTGTCTCGGGAGGGAGGCCGATGTCTCCCGGCTCGCTGCCGCACGGTCACCCCTAGTTGTGTTTTTTCGTTCAGATCACACCGATAGGCCACCTGTAGAAACGTGCTTCGCGTACGTTGAACATGCAGGAGATAGGAACCTCCTCCATAGAGTCTACCAGGTCTGTATGGGATCAAATGGCTTTGTCTGTTCTGGAGGCAATAGCAGGTGTTGCGTACACACCGCGCGATAGCGATCATGCGGACGCAACCCTTCGGGCAGAAGATCAGGTAAGGTCTCCATGTCAAATGCTCTGTTGTCACGGACATCATAGATTTGACTATTGCGGGCGACACGCCCGCATTTTGGATCACGTTCACCATTTACTGGATATGCGCACCTGGCTGTACAAACGACCACTTTTGCGCCATATCTCCGGGCATCTACCACCAGGCCAAACTGATTGCCGCTTGCTCCTTGATCAAGTCCTGCCGCATACACTCGCTCAATACCAGCCGAAGCCCACCATCCCATGATTTCACGATAGAGACCTGCTATTGGCCGCCTTTGATGATCAAAGCCAAACATGAACCACTCTTCCAGAAAAAGCGTCTTGATGCCGCGCAGCACAAGCTCTTTAACCGGAATATCAGCAAGCGATTCGACCGTTGTACAATTTGGAGTGAGAGCCGCGTTTTCACTCACGACATAGCCACGAGGAGCGATAACCACGTCTCGAACATCTACTCCCGGCCTGTATGCCTCATAAGGAATACCGAGGTGAGTAAGTTCACCCATCTTGCCATAGAGCCGCGTCGTTTTACCAGCACCCATAGGCCCGGTATAAACGGTTATTTCCGGCAATACCATCATCATTGATAAGAACCTGACTAGTCACAATTCAGAGCTTTCGCATCTGTTATCTGCAAAATCGCGAAATTTTTACAGTATACCCATAAGAAAATGTAGCTCTACGAATGTTGCGATCCGTCAGGCTGCCTTTTTCTCCATGATAAACGTCACTACTGATCAAAACCCGCACGCGTAGTATAGCACCTCAAAGATGAAATGCCTACCTGTGCTGACTCCTTCGGTTATCCTTTCTCACACATGTCAATCTTTGTTCACAGCAAGTAAAATAGTAGAACATGGACAATCCAGAAGTAGCAGGATGAACGTATTAAACGAGCGCCTACTCTTTTCGGACGTACACTGAAATCGCCTACTTGTTTCGGAGCTCGTATTGAATATTTCGGAGTTTTCAAAAGCCAATGGTTAATCCACCATCGACGGTAATGATCTGCCCGGTAATGTAGGTAGCATCGCGCCCGGCAAGAAAACATGCGACACCTGCTATCTCTTCAGGTTGTGCCGCCCGCTTGAGGGGAAGGTGGTGCCCATCGATGTAGTTCTGGCGAAACCATTCGCTCTGCAATTCGTTCACGCCATCGATGACACTCATCGGCGTATCGACGAAGCCAGGCGCGATGGCGTTGACCAGGATGTTGCGCGGCGCGAGTTCGAGAGCGAGCGCACGGCAGTAGTGGTTGATGGCGCTCTTGGCCAGCGCGTAGGCGCTGCTGCGGTTCTCGACCCTTTCTCCATGAATCGATGTGACATGGATGATCCGACTGCCATCGGGCATCAATGGGACTGCGAGCCTGGTCATCGCGATGGCTCCGTTGAGCATGATGTCGAGCGGTTTACGCCACTCCTCCAATGGGGAATCAATGACTGCGGCTGCCATGGAGACACCGGCACAATTGACCAGCGCATCGACGTGCCCCCATTCCGCCTGGAGTGCCGCTAGCAGGCGCTCTGCTGTCTCAGGATGATCATAAGAGCCGGCGCATACGATATGATGTCCTGGTGCGAGTTCTGCTCGCACCTGTTGTAGCCTCTCTTCACGCCGCGCCGTCAGACAGACATCCCATCCCTCCTGCGCAAAGCGCTGTGCCGTTGCTCTACCGATGCCAGATGAAGCGCCGGTCACGATGACCTTCTGACGACTTTTGCTCATGGTGTTTTCTCCGTCATCCTTTCTTCTCCTTGAGCCGCCGCATGAACATGAACAAATTCTATTGATAGAAAGATGTTTGTATCCATTGGGGGCACTTTGCTGTATATGCCACCGTGGGCAGGGCCAATCCGCTGCCCCTACCGAATTCCCCGTTTGGTTGATATATGAGCGGTTCCATTCGTGTGTTCGATCCAATCGGGATGAGACATGTCATCCTCTTCCGTTCGATCCGAACAAGCGTGTCGAACAAACGGACATGCTCCTTTTTGCACCATCACAACCGGCATTCCGTAGGGGGAGCGGCCTGGTCCTGGCCGCCGATGGCTCGTTCCTATGCACCGTCCCTGAGTGGGACCTGTGCATAGCGACGCAATACCTCTTCGTTTAAGTGGATACCCAGGCCGGGTGCCTGTGGTACACAGAGGGTGCCATCCGCCTCCAGTTGGAATGGCTCGGCCAGCAGATCACGTGCGAGCGGGCTTTCGCTGACGGTGAACTCGGTGAGTTGTCCATGGGGCATACTGGCAACGTAGTGTAGTGAAGCTGCCACCAGGATGCCGGTTGAGAACGCATGTGGGACGCAGAGGATATTGCGGTCATAGCTGTATTGTGCCAATCGTATGGCCGGCGTCAGGCCGCCCGCCCGCGCAAGATCGGGCTGCACGACGTCGATATGTCCCTGCTCGATGAGATCAACAAATCCCTGGAATGTTGTCTCCTGCTCTCCGGCGGCAATTCGTGTGTCGACACTATCGGCGAGCCTGGCATACCCGGTCAGGTCACCGGGTGGCAGGGGTTCTTCGAGCCAGAACAGATCGAACTCTTCAAAGCGCCGTATCATTTTTCTTGCCTGGGTAGCGTTCCAGACCAATCCGATGTCGAGCATCAGGTCATGCTCGCCGGCCCCAGCCCGTGCCGCCCGCACCAGTTCAACATCCAGACGCTCCGAGACGCGTCCCAGGGGTCCCCACCCCAGTTTGACCGCCGTATATCCCTGGTCGACAAGCTGCTTTACCTGGGCGTATGCCTTCTCGGGCGTTTCGGGCATGATCGCACTGGCATAGGCACGTACGCGGTCTCGGTAACGGCCACCCAGGAACTTATGGATCGGCTGCTTCGTCGCCTGCCCTACGATATCCCACAGGGCTATATCCACGCCCGCGATCGCCTGGAGGGCCGCCCCTGCACGCCCAAAGTAGATTGTTCCCTCAACCATTTTATGCCAGAGCATCTGCACGTCAAATGGGTCCTGTCCGAGCAGGATTGTGCGCAGGCCGCGAGCCAGGGAATGGCTGGGAGGAGCATCGATAATGGCTTTGGCGACCATCGGGGAGGAGTCCACCTCACCCAGGCCGATGAAGCCTTCGTCAGTATACACACGGATAATCAGTGCATCCTGCGTTCCATCACAACGAGCATCATCTATGTTCGGTAGGCGCAATGGGATCGCTTCAACATCGGTAATTTTCACTGGTTTTCCTCTCCATCCACTAGATGATAGGTCCAGAGGGTTGCGGCATCACGTGCTAGGCCGACTGTCAGCCCGTGGATTAGTTGCTGGCCTCTGACCGTTTGCGAACCGGACTGGTGATACAGGTCTGTGATCCGGTAGCTGCGCGTTTCGTCGATCTCACGTACGTGCAGGCTGACCTGTTCTTCCGGTGAGGCGGAACGCCATAGCGCAAGGACGCCGCTGCCGGTTTCCGGGTCGTGCAGCTGCCATCCTTCCCAGGCGCACAGATCGTCTGTATCGGGTGTGAGCTGATAGAAATGGCCGCTCCTGTACGCGTCGGTCGCACGATGAAGGGCCAGGTGATGGCGCAAACTGGTACGAAATTGCCCGGTCCAGTTGTCGATCGGCTCACTGACGCCAAATGAACTTCCCTCCAATACCTGCCAGGCAGCGTCATCATACTCCCGTCGTTGAAAGGGGCCATAGATCATATTGAGTCGTTCGGTTGGGAGGAAGGTTCCCATGCGGCCAAGGATACGCCGGATGCAATCCGGGTTTGTATACTGGTCGTTGGCGAAATTGACGTGCGCGCGGCTAAACAATGCCCAGTCTAAGCGGTTGCCACCACTGGCGCAATTTTCGATGGTCAGTTCAGGGAACGTACTGCGTAACCAGTCGAACGTTTCCCACAGGCCATTGATGTGTCCCAGGTGAGCCAGTCCGCCATCATTGGCCTGTTGCCAGTAAGGAAGCGGGTCTATATTGAAATCCCATTTCAGCCAGCGTAATCCCAGCCGCTGAACCAGGTCGGCGATAAATGTACGGAAATAGGCGCGTACGTCTGGCAAGGCGAAATTGACCAGCGCATGCTCACGACCGGGAACACGCAGGAGCCATTCAGGATGTTGCGTGGCCAGTTCAGTGGTGTGGTATGCACGTTCAGGCTCGAACCAGAGCCCCATCTCCATGCCCCGTTGGCGGACACGTTCGGCCACGACCTCCAGACCACGCGGGAACTTTGTCTCATCGACACGCCAGTTGCCTACGCCGCTGTAGAAGTCATTGGGAGGGCTGGGATACCAGCCGGCATCCAGCATAAAATAGTGCAGTCCGTTGCCCGCTACCTGTTCGACCGCATCGAGCAGGCGTGTCTCATCCACGTTTGCGTCCATGGCCGTCCAGGTATTGAAGTGTGACAGATCTGATGATGGCAACGCGGGCATATGAGAACGGAGCCAGGAGCGGAGCGCGTTATAGCCCACGGCAGCATCTCCCTCGTACAGACCCAGGGCCATGGCGGGACCCTGTAGTGTGGTTCCCGACGGTAGGCGTAGATCGCAGGGTTCAATCTGGATCGTAAGATGCAGGTCCGAGGTGCCTCGTGGTTTTACAAAGCGCGCTTGCCAGTTCCCGCTCCAGCCGAGGGCAACCCAGAGGCCACCACTATCATCAGCCGTCGTGATCAACATATAAGGCATGTACTGATCACTGGAACGTCCGCCATGTGTTCCGATCGTAAAGGTACCATCCTGGTAAAAAGCGGTCGTCCGTGGATAGAGCACATGGCGTTCTGGCGTAATCGCATCGGGCGGGAAAAACGACTGCTGCGCGCCCCCGCGCCAGGTGTGAATGACCAGGTCGGGCGCTAACGAGCCATCGAGCGCGATGTGCAGTGGGCGAAAATTATGGACACGAGGTCCTGGCTGCTCCCCGGTCTGCGCCATCTGCATCTGCCAGACCAGCGCGTGCCGGGCCGGGTCCGGCTCAACATCTACAGTGAGTGCCAGATCCTGGGCATGTGTTGCGCGCAGCCGCTGCGAACCGGTCAGGGCTTCAGAGACGAGGGGAAGCGTTGCAAGCTCCCCCTCGTCAATGCCAATGTTCATCATCGGTGCGCGCTGAAGTGCCGATCCAAGTGGTGACGCGCTTGTATCCAGGTACATCTGAAGCGCCAGGGCCGCCTGGTTTTGTGGTGTATCAGCCATCAGCTATTCTCCTGATTGATCGTTGCTATCCGTGAAAGTGAGCGAGCGCCTTCTTGAGTTGACCTTGAACGTCAGTTTGCAGCGTTTGTAGCGCCTGCTGTGGAGTTACCTTTCCACGACGAGCAAGGTCAAATTCAGTGTCGCGCTGGCTGGCATAGTACAGATCGACCGGACTTCCCTGGTCATAATAGACGTTCGGTCCGCTGAGTAATTTCGCGAAGATGGAGTAGTCACTACGATAGGGCTCTTTCAGAACGGTTGGCTGTACATTAATGTCGGCCTTACGGGCAGAGCTATCGCCTTCTTGTGTTACCCAGCTATGGACGCCCGTTGTCGCGTTCCACTCAATAAACTTCCAGGCCTGGTCGGGATGCTTGGAACCGGTCGGGATGGCGAGCATATTGCCGTCAACAGATCCATTGATGTAGGGGTGTGACGCATCGGGTCGGGGTATACCGAAGGATGCCACACCAAAGTTGAGATTTGGCTCGTACTGCTGCAGCGATGACAGGTAATATGATTCCCCAACCCACATGGCTACTTTCTGTCCAAGGAAACTCGTATTGCCACTAAAAGAACTGTTGAAACGTTGCAGCTTGTCATAGCCACCGAACTCCTTGGCCCAATTGACCTCCCACTGCAAACCCGCCACATTGCCAGGTTGTGTCATGGTGGGCTGCCCGCTCTGGTAATCCCACATCTGACCGCCATCTGCCCACATTGGCCATTCAGCCGCCGAAGTCGAACCAATCCAGGGCGCGAAGCCAAGCTGAGAAATGTTGCCTTTGTTATCGTACTTCGTCAGTTTCTTCGAATACGTCTCCAGATCGGACCATGTTGTCGGTGGCTTGTTGGGATCGAGTCCAGCCGCTTTAAAGAGATCCTTGTTCCAAAATAGCGCAAAGGAGTCGAACACGTAGGGAATACAGTAGACATGCCCCTTATACGTGCACGCTGACCACGTTCCAGGCCAGAAGTCCGACTGCTTGATCACTTTCGAGTTTTTAATGTAGTTGTCCAGCGGCATGAGCGCACCCTGTACTGCCAGCTGGATCGGACCGCTTGGCACCATATACACATCGGGTGGGTTTCCGGCTGAGACGGAGGCCAGGAACTTACTGGTGTCGCCCTGGGCCTGGGGCGTGACCGTAAAGCCAGGCTTGGTCTGATTGAATGTTTTGACCAGGTTATTCTGAATGCCACCGTAGAATTTGTCCGGCCACAGATGCCAGTAGGTGAGTTTCGCGTTCGCGTCGCTGCTGGTTGAACTTCCGCATCCTGCCAGGAGTGTAGCAGACAGCGTGACAAAGACAAGGAAGAGTTCACAGAGTGCAAACGCACTGAAACGACGGTGAGTATGCGGTATGTGCATTAAAGAGAGCTCCTTCCGTGCAGCAGAGGATGTCAATCAACGGCATCCAATAAAGCTAGCGGTGTATCAAATACGTACATGTATCTATCGACAAGAGGTCCGGGATGTGCTCAAGGAGCATTACCCCTTGGACCCGGTCATAGTAATGCCCTGCACAAAATATTTTTGTGCGACGAAGAAGAGGACAACCATTGGGAGCGTCATTAAGAACGCCGCTGCCATCATCAGTTCATAATGGGCTCCATGCCATTGTGACCCCTGGAACGCCTGTAGGCCTAGTGCCAGCGTATACTTCGATTGATCGTCCAGATAGATCAACGGTCCGATGAAGTTATTCCAATCCGATGTGAAGGTAAAGATCGCCACAACCAGGAGCGCTGGCTTCGCCAGCGGCAGCACAATTTGCCAGAAGACGCGCACATGGCTGGCACCATCGACAAATGCGGCCTCGCTCAGCTCATTTGGAATGGTCAGGAAGAACTGCCGTAGCAGAAAGACATAAAATGGGCTTGCCGTAAGATCGGGAAGGATCAATGGTTTAAATGAGTTGAGCCATCCAAGCCACTTGAAGATCAGATAGGTTGGGATCATCGTGACGGGGAATGGGATCATCATCGTTGCCAGCATCAGGATAAAGACCACCTCGCGGCCACGCCAGCGTAAGCGGGCGAATGCGTATGCTGATATCGCCGAAGTTGCGACGACGAGAATGGTATCGCTAATGCAATAGAACACCGTATTCCCCAGGAACGTCCAGAAAGGGAAGTCCTGGAGCG
Source organism: Dictyobacter halimunensis (assembly GCF_036245075.1). Classification (NCBI taxonomy): domain Bacteria; kingdom Bacillati; phylum Chloroflexota; class Ktedonobacteria; order Ktedonobacterales; family Dictyobacteraceae; genus Dictyobacter; species Dictyobacter halimunensis. The sequence continues at coordinate 1,245,673 of NZ_BSRI01000001.1, read as the reverse complement.
CCTGCGGGTAATTGCCCCAGGCGATAGGATTCGGGATCCACTGTATGGGAATCGTAAAGACATCACTGGGTAATTTGAGTGACGTGCTTACCATCCAGGCCATAGGGAAAAGCAGAATGCAGCTCAGGATGATCAATGCCACGAGTGACAAGACGCGTATCACCTGTTCTTGCTCTAAAAAGGGACGTTTGCGATCGCTCCGTCTGATTGATAGTGTCCGAATACTCATCGATCTCTCCTTATTTAGGCTGTCCTGCTTCGTAGTAGACCCAGCGCCTGGACGTCGTTGTGACGATAAGTGTGAGTATCAGAATAACGATAAATAGGATAATACTCATGGCTGATGCGTATCCCATCTGGAAATCCCGGAACGCCGTCTGGTAGAGATACACCACATACATCAGAATGCTATTTGCCGGGCCACCCCCATTCCCTCCAAAGATATAGGGCTCATTGAAGGTCTGCAGCGTTCCGATGACGCCTAAGACCAGGTTAAAGAAGAGCGTAGGTGTGACCAGTCGAATGGTAATGAAGCGGAAGCAGGCGATGCGCCCGGCTCCATCGATACGGGCTGCCTCATAAAGCGCTTCGGGGATATCGTGGAGCCCGGCCAGAAAAATGATGGCTGCGGGACCAATGCCCCATAAACTCATTAGTATCAGGGAGGGTTTGGTCCAGGCGGGATTATTGATCCAGTCCGGTCCTGTAATCCCAATACTGCCCAACAGATTATTCAGTACACCGTACTGCGGGTTCAGAATCCAGAGCCATAGGATGGTTGCGGCCACGCTCGGTATGACAGAAGGCAGGTAGACCAGCGCGCGGAAAAAGCCGATGGTGCGTAATTTTTGTTTGAGGAGAACGGCGAGCCCCAGCGCACAGATCAAGTTGAGCGGAATGACCACGGCGCTATAGATCAGTGTATTCTTCAGGCTGAGCCAGAAGAGCGGATCTGCAAACAGATCATGATAGTTCTGCAGGCCGGTCCAATATGGTGGCTGGATGATATTATAATCGGTAAAACTGTAGTAGAAGCTTGCCAGAAATGGATAGGCGGCGAGGGTAATGATGCCGATAATAATTGGTGAGGCAAAAAGATAGCCTATCAATTCTTCACGACGTTCTCGCCGACTGCGCTGCCTCTTGCGTCGCATTCGTTGCGATCTGGTGGGTTGCTGCCCGGACGCTTGTTCAGAGATGGTATGCATAGAGCACCCCTCCTTTGTGCATTGCATGTCGCCTATGGGTGATCGTACCCAGACTCTCCCTTGAGTTCATGCCTTTGGTATTCCTCCCTCTGGTCGCGTGTATGATTTTTTTTGCTTCTCCTCTCCCATCATTCCGGTTGACATGTGCAATGGAACATGTCAACATTATGTCCTGTTATCAGGACGACCATATGTTCTTCCATGTGAATATATGGATGACGCCGCTACCTGTGATTCAACCCATGTTTTGTTGCAGGTGATGACGCTCAACCTTCGTCGCTGGTGAGCTCATGTTGCAGTTTCCGGACCTCCTCACGACTGGTCTCCATATGCAGTTGCATCGCTGCGCGTGCCGCCTCTGGATCGTGTGCGGCGATCGCGGCGCGAATGCGTTGGTGCTCATCGATCGATCGTGATCTGGCTTCGGCAATGCGTGTTCCGCGTAGCATCAGGGTCAGAATGGGACCTAGCAGTGGTTGCAGGACGAGCGCCAGCACTGGATTGCCCGCGCTGGCGGCGAGGGCGCGATGAAATCTCATGTCCGCAGCACTAAACGCTACTGGATCGTGTTGTGTGTCTACCATCCGTGCCAGCGTTGCGTCGAGCGTCTGAAGGTCGGACTCGCTATGACGTGTAGCAGCCAGCGCGCTGATCTCGGCTTCGATGATTGCGCGCGTCTCTACAACGTGTAGCAGGTCAGCCTGTCCGCTACGAATAAGGGCCGCAATGGGTTCAGCAACATGCCACTGATCCGGTGCCGTGACAAAAGAACCAGCCCCATGTCGTATCTCTACCAGCCCGTTGACACTCAGTGTTTTGAGTGCCTCGCGAATCACGACGGAACTGACATCGAATTGTTCGGCCAGTTTGCGCGCCGATGGTAATGCCTGACCGGTGATAATCTCCCCTTCAATGATCATTTCACGCAAATGTTGCGCGACTTGATCACTCAAGCTCTGGCGCGATACCTCAATCACAGTGTGCCCTTTCTCTCAGAATTGATATAGTGATCACATCACTTTATCACATTATCAGTATAATGTGATTTTCTCGGTTCTGTCAAGCCTCTGCGATAAATTGCGTTGCGAGATAAAGCCTGTTGCTGCCAGTCTGGTGTTGGCACTATTTATTGTGTTGTGTGTCACAACCATGGCAGCGGCCCGGCCGCCTGCGGGACAGATGATCCTATTGGCAACGGCTATATCCATTAAAAGCTAAGCGGACGAACCAATAGGTGATGTTGGCGAAAAAATCAAGAGGGCTGCGTGGGCGAGAAAAGCGGGCTGTCCAACTCTCATCTTTGAGCACTCTACGAAAACGGGTCAAGTCCACCATATATTGGTCGTTAGTGTCGCAGAAGGTGGAGATAGTGTTTAGATCTGCTCCATATTTATACTGCATCCATCGATATCTCAATGCTGTAATATGTAAACAATCTCACAAAGAATATTGACGCCCCCATATATACTACGGATGTGTTAATATTTTTTGTTTTTAGAGAGAATGCAACTGTTTCCAAAAAGGGATGAAAAAAGGATCAACAATCGGCAAAACGCCACGCTTTCTGGTTCCTTGACAAGGGAGAACATTTGCTCTATACTGAGGTGAATATCAGGCAGGAGAACGAGCAAAAATGCATGATTCGCGCCCATAAGATCAGGTTGCATCCCACTTCAGAACAGGCCAACTCCTTGGCACGCGCCGCAGGAGTGGCCCGCTTCGTGTGGAATTGGGCGTTGTCCGAGTGGAATCGGCGCTATGACGTTGGGGAGAAACCGACCGCTCTCACGCTCAAGAAGCACTTTAACGCGATCCGACGGGAGCAATTCCCCTGGACCTGGGAGGTGACCAAGAACGCTTCTGACCAACCCATTCTCGATCTGGGCAAAGCCTTTACCGCCTTCTTCACCGGCAAGGCTCGCCGCCCGAAGTTCAAGAGCAAGAAACGCAGCAAGCCGAGCTTCTATCTCTCCAACGACCAATTTACGCTCGGGGATCATCGTCTTTGGGTTCCCAAGCTCGGATGGGTCAATATGGCCGAGAATCTTCGCTTTCAGGGGAAGATTCTCGGTGCACGCATCACCGGGACCGCCGACTGGTGGTTCGTGAGTATCCAGGTCGAATTGCCTGACAAGATCCCTGAGAAGAAAGCGGCAGCGGTGGGCATTGATGTCGGATTGAACCGCCTGGCAACCTTAAGTACGGGAGAGCAAGTCGAGAACCAAGCCTTTCTCACAACCGCACTGGGGAAACTGCGCCAAGCCAACAAACGCCTGCATCGGAGAAAACCGGGGTCGAAGAATCGGGAAAAAGCGCGTAGGCAGGTAGCACGTTTGCACTACCAGGTTGTGTGCTTGCGCCAGGATGTCCTGCAGAAGCTTTCGACCAGGCTGGTGGACTGTTATGGCCTCATCGGGGTCGAGAACCTGCATCTCAAGGGGCTACTCAAAAACCGACGGCTGGCCTGCGCGTTCTCTGACGCCGCGCTCGGCACGCTAGTGCGCCTGCTGGAAAGCAAGGCCTCCCAACGAGGCGGACAGGTGATCAAGGTCGACCGTTTCTTTCCTTCCAGTAAGACCTGCCACTGCTGTGGGTGGACGTGGGAGCAGATGACCCTCAAAGATCGCATCTTTGTGTGCCAGAATCCCTGCTGCCCCTATGTTCACTTTCCCCAGGATCGCGACCACAATGCTGGTCAGAATGTCCTACGAGAAGCCCTGCGCTTGATCGGGCTCGTTGATCAAGCCGTCTCCGGTACTGGCTCGGACGAAGACGAAAACTTGGCTGTGGACGCGGGGTAAGACCAAAAGGGCCACCTGGTCTTGAGGCGCCTACGGATGAAGCAGCAACAACGAAAGACGCGGGAAAGCGATGCGTGCATACGTTTTCCTACATTAATCGGAGCAGAATGCATGATAATACAAAAACAGGGCCTCATTGAGAGCCGTGGTCTCGACGCTACAACATTAACTGAAATCGAAGAACTCGCCCGTATCTGCAATCAGCATGAGGGGCTCGACCTTAAGATTAATCTGAATGTGCTGCACAAACGTCCTGAAGATCAACTCAGCGATTTCCTCTATTACGCCGATGAGCAACTGGTTGGCTTCCTCCCACTCTTCAGCTTTAATGGACAGGAAGGTGAGCTCTGTGGCATGGTTCATCCCGAGTACCGCCGCCGTGGCATCTTTCGCACACTCTTCAATGCCGCCTGTCAGGAAGCACGTCGCCGCAAATTACCATCGCTCCTGCTGATCGCAGAACAGGCCTCGCCCGCCGGTCAGGCCTTTATTCGCCAGTATGCTACGACCTATGATCATAGCGAATATAAGATGATCCTGACCGAATTCCACGCACCTGAAAATTTCAAAGAGGATCTCCTTTTCCGACCAGCGACAGTCTATGACCTGCCAGCAATGTCCACGATTACCGCCGAAGCCTTCGGCATTCCAGGTGAAGAGGTCGACTGGTATACACCGGAGAGCCTGACACAACCGGATCATCGCTACTATATTGGAGAGATGAACGGGACGGTGATCGGCAAAATCGATGTGCATCACGCAAAAGATAGCAGCTCAATCCTTGGCTTCGCCGTTGTTGCGGAACAGCGTGGCAAAGGGTATGGACGCCATATCCTGGCCCGCACCGTCCAGGAAATCATCAAGGGTGGTCAGCAAAACATCTGGTTGGAAGTGGTTACAGAGAACAAAAACGCACTCTCCCTCTATCAGTCCGTTGGCTTCCAGGAGACCGGAAGCTACGACTACTCTCGCCTCTCACTATCCAATTAACGCTTACGCAAAATTGGAGAATGGGAAACGAACGTCCATAGACATGTCTCATCCCGAATTTTTTTAGGGAATGCCAGGCAAAAGGAAATCTCCTGAGATTGATTGAGTTTAGCCAAAAATCAATCAATCTCAGGAGATTTCACTTGTCTCACCAGTATGACACAAAATCAGAGGCTGCTCTCGCTTCTCAACCGTTTCAGTCGGCAGCCGGTGCTTCTGCTGGTTCTTCGATCGTGATCTTGCCAGCTGCGCCATCGACGGTGAGCCACTGACCGGTGGTGATGCGCTCGGTGGCTCCGGCAACTCCGACGACTGCCGGGATACCGTATTCACGAGCCACAACGGCGCCGTGGGAGATGGCCCCACCCATTTCCATCACCAGCCCGCCCGCCGTCAGGAAGAGAGGAGTCCAGCCAGGGTCGGTCGAGGGCGCAACCAGAATTTCGCCAGGGGCCAGATGCGCGCCGGTTGGGTCGAGAATGACCCTGGCCTTCGCGGTGACCCGTCCGGGCGATGCTGGTGTTCCTCGCAGTATCCCTGGAGCCTCATCAGCCTCGTCGGTGACCAGGGCGCTGGGTTCAGTGCCGTCCGAGAGCAGAACACGTGGTATGTGGCGACGACGCAGCTCAACATCGTACGCGCTGCGATGATCGCGCACGACATCATGCATATCCTGGCCTGCCAGTGCGCTATGAATCTCTCGCAAGGTGAGGAAGAATACATCCTCAGCAGCTTCCAGCCGCCCATCCTGCTCCAATTCTTCGCCAATCGACCAGAGCAACTCACGTATACGCGCCATCATCAAGATAATAGTGAACTTGGGCATCTCACGCAAGCCAACCAGCTCACGAGTCCTGCTCAGGAAGAAGTGAACCAGCCGACTGCGTAGCCAGCTCTTGCTCCTTGCTCTCTGGACCAGTTCGGCCAGCATGCTTTTGGCCTCTTGTGCGCCTCGCTGGAACTGCACATCGGGAGCCAAATTGACGTCTTTCAGATGCAGGTAGTTGGAAAGCGCACCGAGGATGTGCGTTGGATCTTCTGACCAACGCGGCAGGCCAAGGTCGATCTCAGCCACGCCACGATGCCCATAGAGCGCGAGAAATGCCGCCAATCCTTGCTGGAGCTGAGGCGGCAAGGAGCCTGCCCGATACCCCTGTGCCAGTTGCTCAGGTGTGGATTCGTGCATCTGCTCAACGATGTCGGGATAGCCAGTCAGTCGTTGCGCCAGGTGCCAGAGCTCCAGATCCATCTCTGTGGTTGGATTATGCGGGAGGCCACGCAACACTACCTGCCTCTCCTCTGGCTTCGCAAGATCGCCCAACAGCCTGCCCGCGATAGCTTGACTTCCCAGCCCAACGGGCAACACTGGTGCTAATCCGCCGATGATCCTCAAGAAATTCCCGACAAAACGCTCTACTTCTCTCAGGCGTTCTTTACTCGTGAGGCCAGGTGTGATGAAGTTTGTCGCTCGTACACGCTCAGCGGTCTGCTGTACCCGTTTCACAGCAGCCTGAGGCCAGAACAATGCCTGAAGGGCGTAGAGTGGTGCCCGCGTTTTCTCGAATGCGGAACCCAAAGCGCGTATCAGGTGCCAGAGCTTCGTCGGCATGAGCGAGAGGCGCGGGTCGCTGATTACTTGCTTGAAAAGCGGCGCTGAACGAGCCTCACCGAAGCTCGCCGCACCTATGAGCAGACGGCGTCCTATCTTGTTCCGTAACAGGTGTGTCACATCGAGGTAGAGACGTTGACCAGCATCACGTATTACGGGAGGGCCAGCCAGGGGATCGGGCTGCGCATAGCCCACTCCTGCGGCAATCCCTGATCCGATCAAATGGAAGAGTGAGGCTCCTGCCGGAGTGAAGGGATGATTGACGCCCTGGAAGACGTTGAACGAGAAGTAGACTCGCAGCACGTCGTCACTGGTTGGGGCGTTGACAGGCAAGGGATAGAGGGTGGTGATCGGACGCGATTGCGTGAGCCAGAACGCTCCCGAATGGTCAATGGCCCACTCGATATCCTGTGGCGCTCCATAGTAGGCTTCGACCTTCGCTCCTAGAGCGGCCAGAGCGCGGATCTGGTCGTCGGTGAGACAGGCTTCCTTGTGGCCATCGAGGGATTCGCGACGCAACGTGCCACCGCCTGCCGCTGCGCTGATAACAACGCGCTTATCGCCAGGCCTGCGCTCAATGATCTCGCCTGTCGCAGTGTTGACGACAAAATGATCGGGATTGGTCGCGCCGGAGACGACAGCTTCTCCCAGGCCAGGATTGGCATCGATGACAGCTTGACGACGCTTGCCAGTGACAGGATTGGCGGTGAAAAGGACGCCCGCGACCTCGGATTGGACCATACGTTGCACAACGACGGCGAGCTTAGTAGTACGCTGGTCGAGACCAAGGCTCTCACGATACCGTACCGCGCGGTCGGTCCAGAGTGAGGCCCAACAGCGCAGCACAGCATCCAGCACGGCATCGCTCCCGACAATGTTGAGGTAGGTATCTTGCTGGCCCGCGAAGCTTGCAAAGGGCAGGTCTTCGGCGGTGGCAGAGGAACGCACTGCTACAGGGATAGGTTCTCCAGAGCCCAAAACGTCATAGGCTGTGATGATGGCATCAGCAATCTCTTTGGGCATCATCGCGGCAAGCAGGCGGGTGCGGGCGGCCTGCGCCATGTTCGCCAGTCGTTCAGTCTCTCCATCTTCTCCAGCAGGGTAGTGATCCAGAACATTATGCAGATCAGCTTCCTCTGCAACCTGCGCGTAGGCGATGGTGGTGACGCAGAATCCGGGCGGCACGGGGAGTTGCGCGCCGGTAAGCTCCCCAAGATTAGCGGCTTTGCCACCGACCAGCGCCAGCATGTCACGATTGAGGGCGCTCAAAGGGAGTGCGTAATCGGTAGAGCTAGGATGTTGTTGATTCTTCTGTTCTTGTTGTGGAGGACGCATGTTGTGCTCTCCTTCTCTGCGCGGCTTCAGCGAGCAGTACCATTCCACGAGTCACAGCAACTCGTTCTTCAGCTGAGAGATAATCCATGACGGATAGCTGCGCCTCAGCGCGCCGTTGTTCTAGTGTCGCAATCAGCGCTCGCCCCTGTTCGGTAATGGCGACCAGCTTGGCCCGTCGATCCCGCTCATCTCCTCGGCGATGAATCATTCCACGCGTGACGAGTTGATCGAGCAGGCGGCTGGTCGCCGACATTGAGCGTCCCAGTACCTCGGCGACCTGTTTGATGGTCAGATCGCCCTGCTCATCCAGGAATAGCAAGGTTGCCATTTGAGGCAGCGAATAATCAAAATCCTCAAAGGCTTGAACCATCCCGTAGATGAAATCGCTCAGAATGGTTCTCCGAAATTGTTTGATACTCCAGGTGAGCAATTCAGTATCATCATTGTTGATAATTGTCTCGCCCTCCCGATATTTGTGTGCATGCATGCAACTAATTTCTCTATCAAAATGATAGCTCCCACTATCAGCAAATGTCAAGGTTCCTCTGTGTGATAATCAGGGCTTTTTGAAAGTCGAAGGAGGTGAAAAAGTTCAGCGAAAAAAGAGATAGCGGCATCGGGGGATTCCACCACGATGCCGACGTTGTCCATTCGTTTAAGCACCATGTGTCCATTCAATAATATATCGTCCGTCCCGTCAACGAACTCAGACGCGCTCCTCCTCTTGACAAAGGAAGCACTGCTGCCTTAATATGTGTATATACACTTTTACAAAGAGGGAAAGAAATGGCTCGACTGGACTTTTTTGATGTACGTCAATGCGTGTGCGCGGCCCTTCGTCGTGCTGATCGCGCAATGACCCAAACCTATGACGAGATCCTTGCTCCGAGCGGTCTGCACATCACGCAGTTTACGCTGCTCGCGGGCCTTGCTCAGGCTGCTCCCATCTCTATCAACCGCCTGGCGGAACTCATGGGGATGGATCGGACGACCCTGACACGCAATCTCGGCCCGTTACGCCAGCAGGGATGGGTTCGTGTTGAGGAGGGTGAAGATCATCGGGTGCGGGTTGTGACCCTCACTGAAGAGGGCAAACAGGTTCTTGCGCAGGCCACGCCACTCTGGCAACAGGCCCAGAAACAGATGATTCAACAACTCGGCTTAGAACATGTTGAGGCATTATTCGCTGAACTCACGGCAGCGATCGAGTCAAGTCACTAGCGCCTTCTTTTTTTTTCTTATTATGTGTAGATACACCTATTAAGGAGAGCACCTATGAACCTTGCATTTCTTGCATTTCTGGTCAGTGTGACGGTGAGCCTGCTTTCGTTCACACTCATTGCTTCCTGGTATGTTATTCCCCGTTTGTCAAAGCAACCGTATCTACAGGCATTACTCCCATTGATCTTGCTCAATGTGTTTCGGACAGAGGGATTGGTGTTTCTGCTCCCACAGGTGATAGGAGGGACTCTTCCGTCTGGCTTTGCCATTCCCGCTGCTTATGGCGATCTCGTCACGGCTGTCCTGGCGTTGCTGACGGCCCTCGTGCTACGGCTTCGGCCAGGGTTGGCCCTCCCGCTTGTCTGGCTAGTCAACATTGTAGGGTTTGCTGATTTGTTGTTTGCCACCTACAAAGGCGTGGCCGTCGGCTTTCCATCCTTCCACGTTGGGGTTGCCTGGTTTATCCCAACTATGTATGTGCCGCTCTTACTAGTGAACCATGTCGTTGTCTTCTGGTTCCTGCTGCGGGTTGTGCCATCCGCTGTCAATATTGCTCCTGCCCCACTAAACACGCTTGCTAATGTACAGAAAGGCGTACCCAACAGGCAGTAACGTTGGTGAGGAACTGCGAGCCCTCTCTCATAGAGCGCCAACCGTTGAGCGGCCAATTTCGCCCATGTAGATGGCCTCGCTGTTTCGGCTGGAGGTGATCGAGCAACGGGGCCAGGGAGCGTGTGTAAATCTGGTGATGATGATAGGAGCGAGGTGCTGTCACCGCTGGTGTTGCCGAATGGAGGACGGCTAGCGAGCCTGCATAGTGAGGTGTCAGTGACAACGTGAGAGGGAAGGACGAATGGGAGGGGGTGTGGAGGGATGATGCGCGTACGCTCGTCGTAAGGGTGCGCGCGTCTTTTTGGATCTGCCAAATATTTGGTTCATTGCTATTTTTCGCGCTCAGCAATTAAAACGATTGGCTCGAAATAGTGACGTCCAGACGCTGGTCGGTTCTCTGGTCATTACTCACCCCTTTCTTGCTCACTTCCCCGGAATGATTTCCCCGTGGAAGTCCAAACGCCCTTGTTCCATAAGCATCACAGATTTTGAAAAGAGCCTGGATTTCTACATGCACACTGTAGGCTTTTCCGTCGTCTATCAGCGCGAGGAAGAAGATTTTGCTTTCCTGAGCCTGTGCCGGGGCAAGCCCAGATGATGATCGACTAGATCGACAAAGGGAGAACCTGGAGAACAACCGCGTTGGAATAGCCTCTCGGAAGAGGGGTGAAACCCACGGGTTGCGCAACGAGATTCATAGCTGAACAATAGAGAGGGCATCCAAGCAGCCCTGGTGTCCGGCGGGCAGGGAGAGATTTACTGATCGGAGGTCTGTGGGGGTTCGTCCTCAATTGGGAACAAGATCGGACTGAGTAGGTGCTGTCTACGACCTGGTACAGGTTCGTTGTTCAACTGCGGCACAATGGCTTTGCGCAGTTCCCCAATCAGTTCGTCGCGCTCATGCGGGCTGAGCCACAGCGCATGCTGCCGGAACCCAACCGCATCAGCAGGAGGGTCAGCGTGGCCCCGGTCGAGGTAGGCGTTGAACTCGCCAAGCAAGGCGGCCATCGCGGCGGCAAAGGCACGGCGATAATCGTCCAGCGACGCAGCCGCAGCGGCGTCGGACGTGATCACCGCGCTCGACTGACGCAGCCGATACCAACGTTCAATGGTGCCACGCACCTGCTGTTCACGCTCTACCTCAAGGATGCCTCCATCCACGAGCAGGCTGACCTGCCGATACATCGTAGCCTTCGAAGTGTCAGGCATCCGAGCAAGCAAGTGGGCCGTGGTGAGGGTTCGCCCACCAGACAGGGCATGCACGATGCGCAGCCTCACAGGATGTAAGAGAAGTTCGATGGTATCCATACTTCTATTATCTCACATATGAGACTATTGTCAAGAATGAGATTATATGGTATTATTCTCAATATTGAGAATAATCAAGAAAGCCCATCATGGAAGAACGGCTCCATGATGAGCGCTTGTTGGTAAAAGGAAAGAAGAGATGACTGAATTGACCACCAGCGATGCAGTAGCGATCGCCACAACCGTTGTCGAGATGGCCCGGGATGGGCGCTTTGGAGAGATCGAGCAGTTGTTTGCGCCGCCGCTCCGGGCGGTTGTTTCTGCCGAGATCGTGCGCGATGCCTGGGGCGCTGAGATCAGCAAACGTGGCCCGGTTTCCACGATCGGAGAACCAATGAGCGAGCAAATGAAAGAGGGGCTGATCCGCGTGCGCATTCCGATCATCTGTGAGCGCGGGGGATTCACGGTGCGCATGGCGGTGGATAGCCAGGGCGCACTCCAGGGTCTTCTGCTTGCGGCTACCGAGGGGACCGCGTCGTGGATGCCACCATCCTATGCGAACCCGAAGAAGTTTGCTGAGCACGACGTCACGGTTGGCTCCAGCCCGCTTGCTGTACCAGGGACGTTGAGCCTGCCCCACGGACACAGAAAGCGGCCCGGCGTGGTGTTGCTGCCGCCAATGGGATCATTCGACCGTGACGAAACCAGCGGGCTGAACAAGCCGCTCAAGGATCTCGCGTGGGGGTTAGCCAGTCGCGGCGTGGCGGTCCTGCGTTTCGACATGGTGACCTATGCCCACAGCCAGCAGGTGGCAACGAGGCGCGATTTCACGATGGCGGAGGAGTACGTACCATATGCTGTCGCCGCCGTCCACCTCCTTCAACAGCAGCCGACTGTGGACCCTACGCGGGTCTTCGTCCTTGGTCACAGCATGGGCGGCAAGGTTGCCCCGCGTATCGCGACCGCCGAGCCGTCCATTGCGGGTCTGGTGATCATGGCTGGTGATACGCAGCCCATGCAACGATCCGCCATCCGCGTTGCCCGCTACCTCGCCCGGCTCTCTCCTGGCCCGGCGTCTGAGGCCGCCGTCGAGACGATGACGCGCCAGGCCGCGCTGGTCGAAAGTCCGGAACTGTCCTCATCGACGCCAGCCAGGGAGTTACTATTCGGCCTCTCTGGTTCGTACTGGTTAGACCTGCGCAGCTACGATCCGGTTTCGACAGCGGCGGCTCTGGACAGACCGATGCTCATTCTCCAGGGAGGTCGTGACTATCAAGTGACGGTCGAGGACGATCTCTCACGATGGAAGGAGGGCCTCTCTCACCGGCCTGATGTGACGATTCAGATCTATGAGGCGGACAACCATCTGTTCTTCTCCGGCACTGGTCCGTCCACGCCGGCAGAATACGACCCGGCGCAACACGTCGATCCAGCCGTGATTGCCGACATCGCCGCATGGCTGAGACCACATCCAGGGATGTTCGCTCGCTTCGTTCGTGTCTTTTCGCGGGAGTGATCCAGGTGGATCGAATGGATTTTGGGCCTCCTACCGCCTCTTTGCTCGCTTGCCTGGTTCTGTGATATACTCCCTGCTGTTGGGTATGAACGAGATGATTCCCAACATCATAGGAGGGATACTATGCCCAAACCGCCGCAACACACGCTCATCTGGTCAAACGACCCCCAGTGCTATGAACTCCACACCCAGGGACACTCTGTTCAATGCTTTCACCCAGGAGATGACGCCGCGTTCTCCCGCTGGTTGGAAATACACACCGCCTTTGCTTTTGTGGGGCAGGCTGGACGGCTCTCAGTCCTCAAAGAAGCCCGGCCCCGTGGAAGCAGCTACTGGTACGCCTATCACAAGCAGGGTCAGCGCACCCGCAAACGCTATCTCGGACGCACGGATCAGGTCACGTTCGCTCGCTTAGAGCAGGAGGCACAGGCCCTGACCGGAGAACCTGTGTCTACCCCTGCTACGCCCAGGCCAGATGCGCCATTATCTGAGTTGCAGGGCCTGCTCCTCTCCAGCAAGCTCTCGGTCCCCCGTCCACCGAGCTTTCTGGTCGAGCGTGCCCGCTTGCTGACTGAATTGGATCTCATCAGCGCTCACCCGTTGACACTCATCTCAGCCTCTGCCGGGAGTGGCAAGACCACCCTGCTCTCGGCATGGGCAGCGTCAAAAAGGGGGCAGGAACGCGGCGGGAGGACACAAACAAGCGAGCAGGTGGTGGCCTGGCTTTCTCTTGAGGAACTGGACGATGACCCGATCCGTTTCTGGGATCTGGTCATTGCAGCCCTGCGCAGATGCCGTCCCGCTTTGGGAGAGACGGCACTCACCCTGCTGCACTCACCCCAATCTCTCCCGCTCTCGATCTGCCTTGCGGCCTTGCTTCAAGAAGTGGAACAGAACGCGCAAGACCTCATCCTGCTTCTCGATGACTACCATGTGATCTCTGAGCAGACCATCATTGATTCCATGCTCTTTCTGATCGAGCATCTGCCCACGAGCCTGCACCTGGTCTTGATCAGCCGCACCGATCCTGATCTTCCGCTCTCGCGCTTACGCGTGCGTGGACAACTCCTGGAGATTCGCGACCAGGATTTGCGCTTTAGCAAGCCTGAGGCCGCCAGCTTTCTGCGTGATGCCATGAGTCTGTCTCTCTCGGAAGACGACGTGAGCACCCTCTCCCAGCGAACGGAGGGCTGGATCGCCGGGCTGCACCTGGCCGCGCTCTCCCTGCGCAAACGGCCAGATCACGCCGCTTTTGTGAAAGACTTTGCGGGTACCCATCGGCATCTGCTGGATTATGTGCAGCAGGACATTCTCGCGCCGCTGCCTGCGCCCCTCCAAAACTTTTTGTTGCAGACAGCGATTTTACCTCGCATGAATGCGGCTCTCTGTCAGGCCGTTACCGAAGCTCCAGATGAGTCTGAGAGCCAGCAGAGATTGCAGGCATTGGAGCAGGCCAACCTCTTTCTTGTCCCGCTCGACGAGCAGCGCCGGTGGTACCGCTATCATGATCTCTTTCGAGAGGCTCTGCTTGCTCGTCTCCACTCCAGCTACCCCCAACTGGTGCCGCTCTTGCATCTGAGAGCCGCTAGATTCTATGAGGCTCGAAGTGAGTGGCGCGAGGCTATTACCCACGCGTTGGCTGCCTCTGACCACGTCTATGCCGCCTCCTTGATGGAGAGGGCTTCGGGATCGTTCTGGTCTCGTGGAGAAACAAAAACGCTGCATAGCTGGGTCTTCTCGCTGCCAGAAGCTGTTCTGTGTGAACACTTGTACCTGGCTCTTGGTGCCGCATTTCGCTTCTTCGACGCGGTGAATTTGAGTAGCCAGGAGATCTATGTTGGCATGGTTGCCCAGGTAGAGCACACCTTCACACGCCTCGAAGCACTCCTTCCTCCTCCCCCTACACGGCTGCGGCGGGAACAACCACACCGCGAGATCTCCAAAGCCGAGGCGGTATGGATTGAGCAGCGTCTGTTCCAGTTGCGAGCCTTGATCGAGCTCAGAGGAATTCTCAGGCAGAACGATGCCGGGCGCTTGCGGGATCTGATTCGTGAACTTGATGCGCTTCCTCCAGATGAGGATACCCATTGCAACATCATCCCGCTCTACCTCACCTTCTGGCTGACCACCATGTACCAGGAATACGGGGTTCCCCTGCTTCCTCGGCTCAGCGCGGCGAAGCAGCAGTTGTTGGAGGAAAGAGACCTCTTGATGGCGACCCGCGTCTTAAGCTGGTCAGCTCAAATCCGCTCGACCTACGCCATACAATTACACCAGGCTCAGCAGGAATGTCTGGAAGCCCTTGCCCTGGCTGAACAGATTGGTGCGCATACTCCCTGGGAAGGCTATCTGTATTATTGCCTGTTCGTGATCTCCTACGCCTGGAACCGGCTGGAAGAGGCCCCCAACTGGCTCCAGCGTTTGCGGCGCCTTGCGCAAAACTGGCAACACATGCAACTCCTGGCCGTTACCGAGATTTTTTCAGCCCAGCTTGGGCTGGCACGAGGAGATCTGGTAGCAGCAGCAGAGGCTCTGTATCGACTTAAAGCCCTGCTTGAGCAAGGTGGGCTGGCCTATCATGCTCCCTGGATCACGGTTCTGCTCGTCAAATTGTGGCTGGCTCAGGGGAAGCTGGCGGAGGCAGCAGCATGGGCGGCGCAAATCACCTTCTCCCCCGATGCCTGGAATCCCTTACGTCGCTGGGAGCTGCTCATGCTGGTGCGGGTACTCGTGGCCCAACAGCACTACGAGCAGGCGGGCGAGATGCTCTCGCGCTTCAGCCACCACCTTGATCGAGAAGGTTCTGTTGACACGGTAATCGAGTTTCTCGCCTTGCACCTGCTGGCCCTGCATCACGCGGGCAAGAGAGCGCAAGCAATGTGCGTCGCGGCACGCCTGTTTGCGCTCACAGAACCAGAAGGTCATCTGCGCGTCTATCTCGATGAAGGGAAACCGATGCGCCAGGCCCTGGCAGCGTTTCTGGAGGAGGATGAGCCGGATGGTGCGGCTGTGGCCGTTTCTCGACCCTACGTCTTGCGCCTGCTGGCTGCCTTTGAGCATGAGGAAAAGCCAGAGAGCACGCCTCATGCTCCCTTGATCCAAAAATCTCAAGCTGCGCCTGTCCCAGAACGCGTTGCATCTGCCTCACCACAGATCATCGAGCCGCTGACCGGGCGTGAGCAGGAGGTTTTGAGCCTGCTGGCAGAGGGGGCCTCCAACCAGCAGATCGCCAACGAGCTCGTGATTCAGCTTTCCACTGTCAAGAAACATGTCAGCAGTCTGCTCGCGAAACTGGGTGTAGAGAGTCGCACCCAGGCGATTGCCCAGGCACGTACCGCCTCTCTGCTCTAAACAGCTGCCACCACCGCCTGGGACGTCTCCAGAGGTTCGCAGGTGGTGGTGTCCTTCACTGAGATTTTCCTCCCCAACGGAGAACCCCAACACACCGCTCTTTCCCCTCGCAATATTCTCCTTGCGGTAGACTTTTGACGACTGTCTCCAGGCTGTCTGTGCGCTATCCTTATGTGTGTGGAGAGAACCACAAAGGGAGAAGCGGCTGATGCACTATCACATTCGGATCAAAGGATACCTTGATCCTTTCTGGCAAGACTGGTTATCTGGACTCATGATGGTCCATGAGCCAGCTGGAACCACGAGGCTCGCCGGCCCCTTGCCTGATCAGGCGGCCCTCTTTGGGGTGCTGCTCAAGATCCACCGTTTGAGTTTGATCTTGCTCTCTCTTGAGACAGATGAAACCACCGAAGCGCAAGAGCAGCGCATGCGGGATGCTGACGATCCCGATGCCGCTTCATCGAAGTTGGTAGAACTGAACAGACGAAAAGGAGAATATTTCATCATGCAAGCACGAATGAGCAATCCAGCAACCATCCTTCCTGACGTCCTGCAGCCCATCCAGGCGCTGCTCAAGGCCACCAGACAGGGCGGTGTGCCACAGAAGACACTTGAGTTGGTCCATTTGCGCGCGAGCCAGATTAATGGCTGTAGCTATTGTGTGGACTATGGCGCACGGAGCGCCAGGAAGGCCGGAGAAACAGACGAGCGACTCTTCGCTGTGGCCGCCTGGAGGGAGACGCCCTACTTCACCGATGCTGAGCGCGCCGCCCTCGCGCTCGCCGAAGCCGCCACCCGCCTCTCCGACCGGCCTGACGCGGTTTCCGATGAGGTCTGGGAAGAGGCCACCCGGTATTACGACGAAAAGGGCCTGGCGGCCATCATTCTGATGATCGCCACGACCAACCTCTTCAATCGCTTGAACGCCACGACCAGGCAGATGGCGGGCCAGGGTTGGTAAGGTGATGGGAAGCAGATCAGTCGGCGTGCATCCTCACACCACCCGGGTGGACGTCGGCTGACCAGCCAAATATGCTGACACAGGGAGAAAACCATGAAAAGATTTCTTTTGCTCTATAAAGGGCCAGCCACATTGCCAGATGCATCACACGAGGGGTGGCCACAATGGTTTACCGGGTTGGGGGAACATCTGCTTGACGTGGGATCGCCAATGAAACAGGGGTACACTCTGCATGGGGATGGTTCGGCAGATGAGTGTGCGACTCCCCTCAATGGCTATGCCATCATTCAAGCGGAAGAGAGGGCAGAGGCAGTTCGCCTGGTGCAGAGCCACCCCTATCTCTCTCTTGGTGATGAATACACGGTAGAGCTGTTTGCCTTAAGGTAATGCTCTTTCCCGGTCACATCCTCTGGCCAACTTACGTCAGAAGAGTGAGAACGAAAACATAGCAATTGGAAGCAGGCCTATTCATCGAAGCATGCACAGACTGGCTTCCAACAAAAGAAAACGCTTTGTACAGGCTCTCATACAACCGCTCTGTGTATTGATGCCTTCAACTGGCTTTTCGTCCCAGGATCAGGCTCGCGTCCATGTGTGAAATGCTGTACAGAGCATTCCAGAGACAACCACACCTACTTTCACATCAAGAGGAGAAAAACAACGTGGAACAGACAGTATCAATGAACGTTTCTCTCAGATCAGCAAAAGGAAAAGCGATTGCGTATTGGACGGTCACTGCGGCTCTTGTGTTTGTGATGTTCGCAGGCGCTATGGGAGAGTTGACACAGCAGTTTGGAACAGTGGAAACGCACACGGTCCTTGGATACCCCCTCTTCCTGTTGAATATCATCGGGACATGGAAGATTCTTGGTGTTATAGCTATCGTCGTGCCGCGCTTTCCTCGGCTCAAGGAATGGGCATATGCTGGCATGTTCTTCAACATGACTGGCGCGTTTGTCTCCCACGCCATGGTGGGCGATAGCAAATTCCACCTCATCTATACCGGTTCAGTGCTTCTGCTCGTGGTCGCCTCCTGGGCGCTTCGACCACAAAGCCGCACCCTTGGGACGCTAACCGATAGTTTCGGCAGTGTCCTCAAACGTGCATAGACAGGCAGGTGGCGGATCAGCAGGTGCTGCCTGATCCTCTACCGCTCTCATGCTAAAGCGCTCGAACATTTCTTGCCTCTGCCTCATCGGCCGTCTTGGAGAAGCCTGCCTCTTGAAAGGACATTTTATGATGATGGACAATCAGAAACCGACCCTGTATGAGTGGATGGGAGGATTGCCAGTCCTTACCCGTTTGACGCGCATCTTCTATGAGAAGTATGTTTCCCAGGATGAACTCCTGGCTCCGCTGTTTGCGGGGATGGCGCCCGACCACCCGGAACGCGTTGCTACCTGGCTTGGTGAGGTGTTCGGCGGGCCAGAGGCGTATACAGAGCGCTATGGCGGCCACGCTCATATGATCTCCCAACATCTCGGCAAAGGACTGAGTGAGGAGCAGCGGGCACGCTGGGCCAGGCTGATCTGTCAGGCTGCCGATGACGCCGGATTGCCAACGGACCAGGCGTTTCGCTCGGCGTTTGTCTCCTATATCGGGTGGGGAACACATTTGGCGGTCACCTATTCGGCCCCCGGAGCCAATCCACCGCTGCATCAGCCTGTCCCGCACTGGGATTGGGGGGAAGCCTCGCCGGAACCCATAGGTTCCTCACAGGAAACGAAGGGAGAGATGATGCCAAACGAACCAATCACCTTCACGCAGCATATCAAACCCCTCTTCCGCGCAAAAGATCGCCAATCCATGCAATGGGCCTTTGATCTGTGGTCTTACGACGATGTCGCCAGGCACGTGCAGGGCATTTCCCACCGGCTCCAGCAAGGGTCGATGCCCTGTGATGGGGCCTGGCCACGCGAGCAAGTAGCACTCTTCCAGCGCTGGATGACCTCTGGCATGGCTCGCTAATCTGGAGGAGGGTACGCTAGCGAAAACGCGCTGGCTCCAGTTTAATGAAGAAGAATACAGAACACGTTCTGGTACGATATGTGAAAGGCAAATGATACCCATGGCAAACGAGAAAATTTCGATGTTGACGATAGCGGTCACCGAGATGGCAAAGGCCAAAGCATTCTATGCAGGGCAGTTAGGCTTCCGTGTGACCACAGACTTCGGACAGGGCGATCAGCACTGGGTCTCCCTTGAACTTCCCGGAGGAGGTGCCTCGCTCAATCTGACCACAATGCATGAAAACATGCAGCCTGGGACGATGAAGCTCTATCTCGCGACTTCGGATCTTGAAGCGGCGTACAACGAGCTCAAAGCAAAGGGGGCCAGGGTCAACGAAGTGAAGGATGATCTGTATGGCCCGGGCTCTGGCGTCAAGTGGTTTGAGATCAGTGATCCCGATGGCAACCGCTGGCTAGTGGTTCAGGCGTAGTTGCCGCTGCCTCAACTGGCGGCCCTCACGCTGTTGCCGACCACTTTCACTGCCCCATCGATGCTCACCAACCTATCTGGTGAGCATCGGTGGGGAACGCAAGATGGATTGCACAGCAGGTGCAAAGAAAGAGCAAGATCTAAGAAGACCTTTTCGCTGATAGCATGTACACTTACGATGCGAAAATAAACGCGAAAGGAAAAGAGCGATGAGAAAAATAGCCTCAAAAGACGGCACAGCTATTGCATTCGACCAGTCGGGCGAAGGGCCAGCGGTTATCCTGGTGGGCGGGGCATTTCAGCATCGGGCGATTGACCCCAAGGCTGCCAGGCTAGCTGCTCTGCTTGCACAGCATTTTACTGTATTCCATTATGATCGTCGAGGTAGAGGCGAGAGTGGGGATACCCTGCCCTATGCCACCCTGCGCGAGATTGAAGACCTTGAAGCCCTTATCAAAGAAGCAGGGGGATTGGCATGCGTGTTCGGTATGTCTTCCGGAGCTGTGCTTACTCTGCATGCTGCGGCCCGCGGCCTTGCTATCAAGAAAATGGCCTTATATGAGGCGCCATTCAATGCTGGTGACGACGATAGCCGTCACGCATCTGAAAACTATACCAAGCAGTTGACCGCCTTGCTCGCAGAGAGCCATTGGGGCGACGCTGTTGCCCTTGCTATGACCACCTTCGGCGCACCTGCACAAGCTGTTGCAGGGATGCGCCAGATGCCCTTCTGGTCTACCTTCGAGGCAGTGGCACCTACGCTCGCCTACGACAACGCCATCATGGGAGATGGCTCTGTACCTACCACGTTGATCTCATCCATTTCTGTGCCAGCACTGGTCCTGGATGGTGAAGCAAGTCCTGCTTTGATGCACAAAGCCGCAGACGCAGTTGCACACAGTCTTCCCAATGCACAACGTTGCACGCTGGCAGGCCAGACCCACGAGGTCGACCCCGATGTGCTCGCGCCCGTGCTGGTAGAGTTTTTCGCAGGTTGAGAGAATCTTTTCGAGCCTGAGGTATTGTTCACTTATGCATCAATGTGCGAAGCTCGCCAGGTCTTCTTTCTAGAGAAAAGACCTGGTCTCTTTCCTGGCGAGCTCCTTGCGCTCACGATGGGGAATGGCGCTTCGCACATTGCGTTGTGTATGGATCAGGCACCGCTGCCGAAGCGTCGCCGTGAACAACGTGTCCATCGCTGCCAGGAGGCCGTCATGCCCATCGTTCACAATTAGATCCACCTCCTCAATCCGGTCGAAAAGCTCTGGCGCAAAGCCAGGCAAGAGCTGATTCATCTGCCTCTGAGTTGGTCAGGGTAATTCCTATGTCTTGCTTTTTCCAGCCATGTTGTATAACCCATCGTGAGTCGATCCTTGAATGCTTTGTTTTTTGAGTACATGCATTCTACCCGGATTGACTCTTCCTTTTCACTTCCTCCCTGACTTTTGAGATCTCTGATCTTGTGGTATAGACATCTTGACAAGGAGGCTATCATCTTTTATGCTTGGGATTAAGATCTCATATCTTACCCCTTCACGCAAGATGTGCCGATCGTTCATCAAACCATCGTTTGACCGATATGGATGTAATCAGCCTCGTTCCTCTCGAACGGAGGTTCCGCGCCCTGTCGCAAGGAGATTTGCCATGTCTCGTTCTATTCGTCACACACTCTTCTTTGCTCTTGCCCTTCTTCTGCTCCTCGGAAGTGTTGGCACACTCGTCTTATTCAACCAGCCAGCACACACCTTTGCGGCGGGAAACGCTGCGGCGAAAAGGACGCCAACGCCCACCCCAACGCTGACCTCAACCCCAACCCCGCTCCCGACTCCATCCTTCACGCCAACCCCCTGTACATCGTGTCCGGGTGGCCTGCCCAAACACCTGCTAACCGGCTACTGGCAGGATTTCACGAACAGCGCCACCCCGCTGCCCCTGAACGCGGTAAACCCGTATTACAACATCATCGCAGCGGCTTTCGCTTCATCAGGCTCTCAGAAGGGCCAGATCACCTTCAGTATCGATACGAAGCTCGCGAGCATGCTCGGCGGGTATACGACAGCTCAGTTTATCAGCGATATTGCGACCCTCCATGCTCAGGGGAGAAAAGTTATTCTCTCCGTCGGAGGCGCGGCAGGTACCGTCACCATTGACGACGCGACAAGCGCAACCAATTTCGCCACGAGCGCGTATGGATTGATGCAAAGCTATGGCTTCGACGGAGTCGATATCGATCTAGAGAGTGGCATTAATGTCACCTATCTGACCAGCGCTCTCCAGCAACTGTCCACGCTGGCAGGTCCAAACCTGATTATTACCCTGGCCCCACAGACTGTTGATGTCGCGTCGACCAGCAGCCCCTATTTTCAGCTCGCCCTGAACATCAAAACCATTCTGACCATCGTGAACACGCAGTACTACAATTCGGGTTCCATGTACGGCTGTGATGGCAAACTGTACGCCTATGGGGGCGTGGATTTCATCACTGCCCAGGCTTGCATTCTGCTTCAGGGAGGCTTGCGCCCGGATCAGGTTGGGCTTGGCCTGCCTGCCTCCACGCAGGCCGCAGGCAAGGGCTATGTGGCCCCATCAGTAGTTAACGCCGCACTCGATTGTCTGGCCACCGGCACGAACTGCGGAACCTTCATTCCACCCACCACCTATTCCAGCATTCGGGGCGTGATGGACTGGTCAATCAACTGGGATGCCTCCAACAGCTATACCTTCGCGGACACGGTCGGTCCCCATTTGAGCACGCTTCCATAGAGCAGAAAAGAGGGCTTCGTACCAGCCATGGCGGATGCGAAGCCCTCTCAAGTTTTCCCAAAAGCCATCCAAGATCGGACACATTCTGTACTATAAAACCTGTAATCACAGGGATGGTCAGTTTATCGTGTTCTGTCCCATCCGGATGGGACAGAACACGATAAACTGACCATCCTTGGTATTCGACAAGGAGAGGAATGTACTTCCACTTCTCAAAGATTTGCTTACAAGCAGGGATATGCAGTTCCGCCCATCGGTTGGCACCACCAAAAGCGGGACAGATCCATGTTTGAGGGCAAAAGTCGCTCACATGGTAGGTTATTTACCACCTCCGTCGCTTCGCAGGGGCAAGACATGTCTTGCCCTCTTATGAAACCATAACACTACCACTTACCATATAACCATTACCTTTCACGATCGGAACTCCGAACCGGGAAAAGGGTGCTTGCATCCTCACTCGTAATACTCCGGCAGCTTTTTCAGCCCTTCCCATTGCTTATTGTCATGACCGAAAATTACAAGCTCGATGTGCTCCCGTTCGACCAGATCAAGTAGTTTTATCGTACTGGCGTGGGTCGCTTCGGCGTCCGGGTTGCTACCGTCGTCCTGCTTGTCACGGGTAAAGCCCTTGCTGAAGGGTACAGCGTCAATCGGCAATAAAATCGCCCCCGTTTTGGGCAGCCGCACCAGCACTGAGTGATGTCCCGGCACATGTCCGCTCGTCTCAATCAGCTCCAGTCCCGGCAGCAGTTCCGTGTCCCCGTCCACCAGCCGAATGCGCTCCATTGGCTGATCCCATTGGGGTCGATTGGCAGCAAAACGTGGGTTGCTCGCCGCATCCAAATGATGCACACGCTGAACAACATATTGCGCCTTCGTGAATGCCGCGTGTCTTCCGGCATGGTCGATATCATAATGCGTCGAAATGACTGTATCAATATCGTCCGGTTTTAAGCCAATACTCGCTAACTGCTCGATAACGTCCTGCCCATTCTCGAAATCCGATTCTCCTTCAGGCATAATCTCCGGTAGACCACTGTCAATCAGAATATTCTTGCCGTCACCCGTTTGCACCAGATAGCACACAATCGGAATCTGGTATTCCGGCATGGACCCAACCTGCATCAGATAAAGACGCTTCATGGCATTCTGGCTCATAAGTTCCTCCTCGGAATTGAAACATATATTCTATCATATCAATCGTGTTGGCATTCGTATCGGCCCGGAGTTCGCTTTCTGCTAACACAATCTAACAGCTCACGTTGGCCCGTTCATAGAGTGGGCCGAAGCTGATCGCCTCTTCCTGCTCATGTGCGAGAATCACCAGGATGGGCTTTACAAAGGAGAGCAGCAAAGCCTGAATTGATGCGGCCCCGATCATAGCATGCTTGCTCGTTATCGGGTACATGAGATTTCGTCAGCAGAAAGCGAACGCCAGGCCTGTCAGTCTTGCGCACAAAGGTCTCCCGCTCCCTCATTGCATGCAAGACATTCTACCGTCAAACCTGTGCAAAAACTTCTCCTCTCTTGCTCTTTTGGCCATGCAGCATTACCGCCTCGCATTCCAAAACAGTTTCTCAGTCTGGACCACTTATGAAATTGACCCGTATCATGTCTAAGTTCTTTTGACCCATATTGTGTTCGAAGCGGCTAAAACTTTTGGCAAATCATCAGGCAGGAAGCCTACGGGCCCGACTGCCATCAAGCAGGAGCAACGCAATAAGCAGGACCTCTATAAGCTTATCACTATAATCAAACATATCTGCATGACGGAACTCAACGAAGTACCACACCACAATGGTGAGGGTCGTATACCCAATGAGCAGCCAGCGAATAGACGGTCTTACTTGCTTGAGCCAGGGCAGATAGAACGCAACTAAGAGGGCCAGGTAGCCGATACAGTTCAGGAGAAACAGGGTAGCAATCGTCACTAATCCTTGTGGGGTCGAACCCACAGGTGCCGGCCCATGGGATGCCACCCAGAACGTCCCCAGGCCGAGGATGAAGTGAACCAGTGCGGTCAGCACAGTCAGGATAACAATTCCTATGGGCAACAATCTCCATGGGAGGCGTTTTTTTCTTTGCTCGGATCGACGCAGTTCAAGTTGACTCATCTTTTTCCTCCTGGTGCTGTTATTCATCAGTCTCATGGTGTGCGGATTGATAACGGAGGTAGACAACTCCATTGCCAAAGATGCTGGAATCAACCAGGTTGAGGTTGATACTGTCTTTGACATTCTTGAATAAGGGCACTCCATCACCTAACACGATAGGATGAAAGAAAAGCCGATATTCGTCGATCAATCCAGGGTCAAGATCGAGCAACGAATGGACCAACCGAGGGCTACCGAAGATCTTCATGGTCTGGCCAGACTGTTGTTTGAGCGCGTTGATTTGCTCAACAATATGATCCTTGATGAGGATGGAATGGTTCCAATTGGCCGTTTCAAGTGTGGTTGAGCACACGACTTTGGTGACTTGCTCGAGCCAGTAGGCGTGCTCGATCTCGTCTGGTGTGCTTTCGGGATTGCCAGGAACTGTCGTCCAATATCCCTGCATTCCCTGATAGGTTTGCCGTCCAAAGAGAGCCATGTCCACATCGCTCAGGAGCGTGTGTGCGGCCTGGGAAACGTCTTCGCTCATTCCCCGAAACGTCCATTCAAGGCTCCCATCCTGTGGAGACGCATACCCATCCAACGAGACATGCATAAAAGCAGCGAGTTTTCTCATATCTTTGCTCCTTACTCTTCTCGCTTGCTGCTCATCTTTCTCGCCATAGAGAATGGTTTTTTCTCATTTTCCTTCTCTTCGTTCATTAGTGAGCGCTGTGCGCTCTTTTGAGTGAGCAGTGATCAAGGGGAGTATACTATCGATAGGGGGAGGGTGTCTTGAAGAAAATGGACACTACTGTTAGCCAAGTGACAGACGGGCCTATCCTCTCCCTTGGGTGCATCTCGGTTGCATCGGATCAGTTGCTCAACCAGGGAGAGGCTTAAGGGAGCGGTGCAACACTGTATGGTGGTACCACTTGTATAGGCAGAAATAGACCCATTTTAAGAGAGAACTCAGCAGTTGTTAGCGCAGGTATACATCGGCGTTGACAGCGTTTCTTGCTTTCTTTGTACCATGCAAAAAATTTGCCCTTTTGCTGATGAGTTTAGTGGTTTGTGTGAACTGTCGCCTTGATCTGGGCAATATGTCTCGGCAGGTGAGCTGACCGCGGAGCCGCCTTGTATTTGCCCTTTACATTCATGGAAGGACGCGAATGCCGTTTGATGCCATGTCCATCGACTGAAGTTCATCAAGCGGCAAGCGTATGGGCAGGCAAGCTTTCAAACCCTGCGCAAGCGAGTCCTGTGCTGCGCCTGGCTGCTTGTCGGAGAGAAACTGGTGTCGCTTTTCGTGTGACGATGGAGGAACGATCCGTTGACAAATCTCCACCATTCACGTACGCTGCTCTGAAGCAGATCCCTTTTCTCCAGACCGATGTTGAAAGGTAGGAGCAGTTCATGACCCATCTCTATCTCATCCGCCACGGTGACTATATTGGGGAAGCCCATGGCAAACTGGTTGACCACGGCCTCTCGCCGCTTGGGGTGAAGCAAGCCAAGTTGTTGCGCGATCGCTTGGCTGCGACCGGTGAGATCCAGGCGGATGTGTTGATCAGCAGCACGCTGCCTCGTGCACAGCACACGGCAGAAATCATCGCGCCCGCGTTAGGTCTGCCAGTGGTACAAGACCCTG
The DNA here is from genome assembly GCF_036245075.1 of Dictyobacter halimunensis. Lineage (NCBI taxonomy): Bacteria > Bacillati > Chloroflexota > Ktedonobacteria > Ktedonobacterales > Dictyobacteraceae > Dictyobacter > Dictyobacter halimunensis. The sequence continues at coordinate 1,219,875 of NZ_BSRI01000001.1, read as the reverse complement.
CATTTGAAGAGTGGCGCAATGAGGATGGCAGCTTGAGTAAGGAGCAATTTCTTACCATGTGGAAAGAGGTGCCACGCGAACAGCGTCCGTATTTTCGCTGGCTGTCCACTGGCGAGAACTGGGTGGAATTCAACCTGCGTGCCACCTCAGCACTTCAGCGGTTAATGCACGAATACGCGGGGAAGACGATCGTCCTGGTCTGCCATGGTGGGATTGTCCAGGCCAGCTTCACCTATTTCTTTGGCATAACGATCCACCAGCTTCAACGCACTGACATTGATACGGACTATACCGCGATCACGCACTGGCAGGTATTTACACGAGAACAAGGGTGGCAGCCGACGTTCCTGCTCGAACGCTACAATGATCGGCATCACCTGGAGGGGGTTGATCTGTCTGTATCTGCTGAAAAACCTGATCCTGGCTGGGATGGACGCGCTTCGCTGTAGCGGCGGGTTCGACTCCTGCCTTGTTCTCTCCAACAGGAACCTCACCAAAGTGCTTGAGGGAGACATGGTCGCGATTCATCAAAAGGTCGTGAGAGCCATCATCCGTGGCGAAGTTTCTGATGTACTATGACGAGGGAGCAAAAGGCGAGAAAGAGAAAGGCTCCCTCGTTTCTCATAGCAAGCCTACATGGGTTTGCGATACCTCGGATGGCGTGACACGACCTGGTACCCAACGCTTTCGTACAGGTGGAGGGGTTTGCCGGGATTTTCCGCTCTCGTCCCGATGCTTGCTTGCTGAATGCCGCGCTCCTGGCAGCGTTGGAGCATGCGCGTCATCAACGCTTTGCCTAAACCGCGCCGTCGAAAGGCGTGGTGTATCCCGACCCAGGGTGTATGCGCGCCTTCTGCATCACTGGTACTGATGACATGCCCCGCAATCTGATCTCCGTCCCAGGCCACTATCCACAGACTGGTATCGGGGTCAGGCCCACCCAACTCGTGCAACCAGGTTTCATAGCTTTCAAGGCTATCGTAGTTTTCCGAGAACGCTTCCACATTCGCTGCATAAATGGCAGGCAACTGTTCACGCGAAACCTGACGAATTTCCAGACCAGCGGGGAGCGGTGTGAGTTGGATGGGTTCGGTGGGAATCTGGCAGGTCATCCACACGATGGTGAACGCTACTGTGTATCCTTCACTTAAGAGCAAGGCCCGATTTCCTGGTTGGCTCTCGTCGGCATTGCCACCGAACACACAGGGTTTTGTCGTTGGCTGTGCCTGTGCAATGTGACGTAACCGTTGTTCTTGCCAGCGTAAGAGCGCGCGTCCAATGCCTTTGCGTCTCCACTGCGGGACAAGCCAGCCCAGATGGAGGAACAGTTCAACGGCGGGCTCCGACCACCAGGTGAGCCAGGTATAACCAATTACTTTGCCATCAACCTCGGCTAACAGGCAATCCCGAGCTGGATCGCAAACAGCATCAGGAGTGGTGTCCGGTCCCGGTAGCCAGAGATCGCCATCAACAGTTCGTACAGCCTCGCGCACAGCCTCAATTGAGGGGAAGTCAGTTTCTCCCTGGAAAAAGCGGAATGCCAAGCCAGCAATAGCAGGCGCATAGGGGAGCGTGAGATACGATTTTATTTGACTCATCGGTATGTTTATTCCTTTCCGCGTTGAAGTTCTCTGACTGGAAAGCTATGTGAACACGCTCAAACGGATCAAGAGACAGGAATATGATCGATCCAGCGTGCACGACAGCGTAATCCCGTTGGATACCTGAAGCGAAGGACTGCAATGCGGGCAAATTGCTCTCTTTGGCTGCATACAGCCAGTGATCCAGCCGCTCTCATTGACGTTCACGAACCATCTGTCCAAACTCCTGAACCAGGTGATAGACCTGATCCGCCGTCGGACTCGCTTCTCGGAGCATCGCCAGTTCTTGTTGTTCCTGTTCATTGAGGTCCGCTGGCGCTTTTACCAGCAGCCAGGTCACCTGTTTGTTGGAAAGGGGCATCCGGATGTTGTGCGGTTGCTTCTTGGAGGCGGGCTGGGCGCCCAGGTACGTCAGATACCGATTTTCCTCCTGGGGAGCCCCATAAAACCTGAACCACGACTGCGGCTTGCTGGTGCCCGTTTCTTTCGCATGGAAACGTGTTTGGGGAACGAGGGTGCCCGGATGCGGCAAGATTGGGCAAGCCAGGCACCTACGTTGACATGCTTTTGTTTTTTCTTCTTGAGCGTTACTCCGGAGTGCTCGTCAGTTGTTCGAGTCGCTCAACATAGTCAGCCAGCACAGCAAAGGTGGCCTCTATTGGCTCAGGTGTGCTCAAATCGACGCCTGCCTGCTGAAGGACATCGAGCGGATAACGCGCGTTGCCGGTGCGCAAAAATGCAAGGTAGCGTTCAACTGCGTGAGGCTGGGAGGCGAGAATTGAGCGCGCCAGGGTGTTCGCAGCAGCGATACCTGTTGTGTACTGGAAGACGTAGAAGTTCGCATAGAGATGGCTAAAGGTTGCCCAGGTAATGCCATCGCGTGCGGCATCCACTTCAACCTCACTGCCGTAGCCCTCCGCCAGGAAGTCAGCAAAAAGGCCATTGAGGACATCGGCGGTGAGGGCCTCGCCGCGCTCCACACGCTCATACATTTCCAGCTCAAGGCGGGCCAGCAGGGGCATGATGAAGTAATACCTGTGGAAATTGTTCATGGCCTCATCCAGCAGCCCGATCTGGAAATCGCGCTCAGGGCGCGTGTGCAACAGATGCGCACGTACCAGGGCCTGGTGAAAGTTTGAAGCAGTCTCAGCTACAAACATCGAATACCTGCTGTATACCAGCGGCTGCGTCTGCCAGGTCAGATAGGAATGCATCGAGTGCCCAAGTTCGTGCGCCAGGGTGCTCATGCCTTTTAGAGAGTTGTCATAGCTCATGAAGATAAAAGGATGCGTCCCCGGACAGCCTGAGGAGAATGCCCCAAGGCGTTTGCCCTGATTGGGATAGATATCCACCCAACGTTCCTGCAGACTGCCCCGGCGCAGAATCTGCACATACTCATCGCCGAGCGGCTGAAGTCCTTCAGCAATCCAATCTACCGCCTGTGTATAGGGCAATGCAGGCAGCTTTGTGGTCAACGGCGAATAGAGATCGTAGGTATGCAGAGTTTGGTATCCCAAGATGCGCCGCCGCAGCGCCCAGTAGCGATGCCAGGTGGGGAGGTTCCGACGAAAGGTCTCAATCACATTGTGATACACCTTAACGGGGATATTGTCAACCGCGAGCCGCGCTTCCAGGGCAGAGCGATAGCCATGTGCACGCGCTAGAAAGACATACTGCTTGATCTGACCTTCCAGGTTATTGGCCAGCGTCTTTTTGAAGGCGAGATAGCCATCATGGTAATTTTCCCAGGCCGTGCGGCGCGTCTCGCGGTCAGTGCTGGACCAGAGTGGGACCGTCGTGCTCTGAGCGACTGGATACTCCTCACCGGTACTCGATGTTGCTGGCTGAAAGCGCATCTCAGCTCCGGTGAGAGATCCCACGACGCCGTACGTTGTCGCAAAAGGATCGTTGAGCGCACCCAATAGCTCCTCAACTTCAGGTGAACGTACATGGGCCTGCACGCGCAAAAGATCCTCAAAATAATGAGTATACGCAGCCAGGCGTGAGTCTGAACTGGCCCACTGCGAGAGCTTTTCCGCGCCATTGGCCAGCAGTTCTGGTTTGATAAAGGCCACGGCCGCACTCACCTGTCCATCGAGCGTCGCCGCCCTGCTGATCAGAGCTGCCGCCTCTTCATCGCTGGCATCAACGCTCATCAAGAGTTCGGCATACATATACAACTTCTGGACGCGTACGATAATCTGAAAGGATGCATCCAGTACCTCGGCCAGGATCGTGGGACCATTTAGCTTCCCATGGAACTTTTTAAAGGCTGGTAATTCCGCTTGCACCGACTGATATTCAGTTTCCCAGGCCGCACTATTGGGAAATACACTGGCAATGTCCCAGGTATCCTCCTGGCGTTGCGCGCTACGTGGGGGAAGAGTCATCTTTGGCATCCTGGTCTATTCCCTTTCTGTCTGTGGAATGAACTCGAAAAAATGGTTTTTGGCAACTTTTGTGCTCAGCTGAAGTAGAGGAGGCAATCGAGCAATTTGGCGATGATGTCAAAGGACTGTTGTGGCTTCCGATCGATTACTTGCAACATCTTGAACAACTGTCTTCTCTCGAAAATGCTCTGAGTACGGGAGCAATTCTTCTTGAGGAAGAGTCACTTCCCAGAACGACCTCTGTAGGGATGCCCCCGGATGAGTCTATGCGGGTAGTGACAGCGTTGCTTAACAGCATATCCCATATATGCACAAAAAAACAAGATATTGATATATGTGGGTTTTGAGCACAGTCGGAACCAAAAGTCGGAATAACCAAAAAAGCAACCAGTTTCCTTTTGTTGCGAGCCACTGTATCAACGGGTTGGGGGAGTTGCGTTCTTGTGTGGCAACCGTGATTGGGCGCGCTGTGCCAGTTGGCTATAGTGTTCATGGAGCTGTTTGAGCTCCTGTTCCGTGAGATTTTCGCTGTCTAAGATGGTGTTGTCTGCCTGTTTGAGGGCCCGAATCAATTCATCTAACTTGATCTGCATGGCTTCACCATCACGATTCTGCGTATTTTGAATGAGGAACACCATGAGAAAGGTGATAATGGTGGTTCCTGTGTTGATAAAGAGTTGCCAGGTATTGCTGAAATGGAAGACGGGTCCACAGATGAGCCACACGACGATAATCAGCGCTGCTACGCCAAAGGCCAGCGGATGCCCAAGCATCCGTGACATGAGACGTGCAAAACGAGAGAAGAGGGATGTCTTGTTCATGGTTCTTTCCTGCACACGTCTTTTTGAGGGATGTCAGTGGTAGCGGAGAGCTGGATGCCAGCCACCCAAACAGCTACGGCCGCAGTTGCAAAGAGAAGCAAGAGAACAAATAATGGTAAGGAATGAAACATACCTGCACCTCATCTCGAAGATTGTTAGTGTCATTATACACCTTGCTGGTTAAGATAGCGTTAGAATGAGTATGGAAGCACGAAGACGTGTTGATTTTCTGATTGGCAATCCCAAAGAACATGTATCAGAGCGAAATCCTATTTTTTGAGCCAGGCCATGTGTTTTTTTCCTCTGCCTTCCAGTAAGTGCGACTGTCGTGCAGATACAGATTCCAGCAAGGTCAAGATTTCGGTACGCTGAACTGTATACGCTTGCAAGAAGGGATGAGATTTTCGAAGAGCGTTCCTACACCGATGACCTGTCCCTCAACAGTTGCCGCCAGGTTTATCGCGAATAGACGATCACGACCGGTCTTCCTTATAGTTTTTCTCGCCCGCTGGAATAAGGACATCAAGGCGGTTCTCGGTAGGGGCCAGAGGACAGACCCAGCGATCATTATAAGAACAGGAAGGATTGTACGCATAATTGAAATCGAGCATGATCTGTTTTTCATCCTGGGCATGTGTGAAGGGAACAGGATCACTGCCCTTAATCGTATCGAAGAGGTAGCGCCCAGCGCCATACGTTTCCGAGGTATACGTTGCATCACGAAAAGGGAGAAACAGACCACCACCATAGATGTTGAGCCAGTATACAGATAACTCTACAGGTGTCTCACCAACCGTAAAGCGAACCACTCCGATGGTGGTCATTGTCATCGATTCTCGAGCATCCATCGCGATGTGTTGCTGCTTCGGCTCAACATGAGTATCGATAGTCACTGCAAAACACATGGCAGGATTATAGGGAAAGTAGCGCAGGCCATGAAAATGACGACGCTGTTCCTCGTCAAGAGCGGATTGGGAATGCGTCAAGAAAAGGTGATCTTTGCTCTCCCGAAAACGTCGGAGAACGACAGCAGCATCTTCTCCGGCGCATAATGCCCTGTTCCGTTCACGATAAGAGGCAGCCACTTGAGATCGGTAATCATACAATGCCAGGTAGTTGGACATCACATTCTCCTCAGCTAAAAACGTTTCATAATAGGTGACATTGCATTATATCAGAAGGTGGCATTTTATCCATCAACATACAGAAAGGATACGCCTATGCAAATTCGTACTATTGGCAAGCCGTCAATAGACAGGGTGCTCTCGCAAATAGTAGAACGTTACGAGATGCAATTTCCAGGGCGTATACGGGCTTGCTATCTGACAGGCAGCTATGCAGAAGGCAACGCGGTTGAGTGGAGCGATATTGATGTGTATGTTCTCTTTAAAGACGCGTTTGTTTCGGAGGAGGAGGCTGCCCAGGCAGAGCAACTAGAGCGCGCCTTCGCTTCTCTGACTCCTCGGCGTCTGGATCTCCATGCTGGGAGTGAGCAGTCTCAGGACCGTCTACCTGGCTTTTTGAGAGCGGCTGTCAAGCAGACGAGTGTGCTGCTGTATGGAGAAGATACCAGGGAGCACATGAGCTTGCCTGGCAGGGAAGAATATACGCGAGATGCGGCGGGAACAGCGCTGCAATTTCTCCTCTGGCTGCACCAGGTAGAGAAAGTCACGTATCCACTTGCCTATCCTGATCCCGACGGGGCGTTTTTCGGCTATGATCAGCTCCAGTCTGATCGAGCTGATATTCGTCCGGGCCCAGGCATACGCATGTTGGTGGAGACCGCCTGCCGCATGGGGACCGCGTTGCTCGCCTTCAAAACGGATTGTTCTGTCTCGACGAAAAGGGAGAGCGTGCAGACCTATCGCAAGCTGATCAATGACGAATGGGCCTCTTTCCTGGAAGCCATGTTTGAGAAAGGCAAATTGTTCTGGAGCTATAATCTGCCAGAGAACGAAGGGGAACGCGCTGAACTGCGAGTGTTATGTGAACGCATGCTCCCCTTTGAGAATCACTATCTTCGTGCGCATCGCGCCTATTTGCTTGCCCAACGGGATTCCCACAACGAGGCGACCAGGCAATTTGCTGTGCAGGGATTGATGCAGGTAAGATATCCTGATGCAGAGGATGACTGCTTCTAAAATCAGGGAATATCGTGGCATTTTTATTTGACAACCAGGCACTCCCATCGTGTAAGCGCGGTAGAATTGCTCCTGGCTTCAAAAAAGGCCACCGGTGCACCGTCATCGTTTTGCCGCGGTGCCTGTGGCCTCTTCTCGGAATGAATTCCCAGGATGGTGTATTCAGGTTTTTTTTAATATGATTGCGTTGCCGTTCCTGAAATGGTAGATTTGGTGGGTTTTCTCGCGTTCTGGTAACACGCCATCGCTACAGAGTATCTCGCCGGTGTTGCGTGACAAACGTCAGGGCCATCTTAGCCACTTCAGGCCATCCGTGATCAATGATCAGTGAATGCCCACGACCAGGGATTTTGCGGAACTTAGTAACGGCAGGATTGGCGTGTTGCAGCTTGTGTGCGGCTTTGACGACAACTGCCGGGACTGTATGGTCTTCCTCACCGGCGATGAGCAAGAGTGGTCCACGCTTTGAGGTGTCTTCACATCGCTTCCAGGATATCGTCAACGCCTTCCACAGGCTGGTTAAGATGGATGTGTAGCTTTGCCGATATTCTTAATTGGAAGAATCCACCAGTTGTATTGATAAAATAATAAGATGGGCTCCAAAAAAGAGTTTTCTTTGCGTTTACGATATGGTACAAGGAAAGCATGGTACGTAGCGGGAACAAGAAAGTATAGCTCAGCTTTTTTAGCACAGATCGCGATAAACTTGCCTCAAGCAGAAAGAGGTCTGTATGGGTCTCGGTCAAGGTGAACAAACCGCTGGCAGGCAATCTTCGGTATTGGCCGCGCAAGAGCCATCTGAGACGGGTCGCAATCAGCCACCGACGATTTCTTTACCCCGGGGTGGAGGCGCGATTCGTGGTATTGGTGAGAAGTTCGGTGCCAACCCGGTCACTGGTACTGGCTCCATGACCGTGCCCATTGCCACCAGCCCGGGCCGCTCAGGCTTTGGTCCGCAGCTTTCCCTCTCGTATGATTCTGGCGCGGGCAACGGGCCCTTTGGACTGGGTTGGAATCTTTCCTTGCCCGCGATCACGCGTAAAACGGATAAAGGGCTCCCACGTTACCTGGATGCCGAGGAGTCGGATGTGTTCATCCTGTCGGGCGCCGAAGATCTGGTGCCTGTCCTCACGCAGCATATGCCGGATGGCACATGGGCATACGAGGAACCGCCGCCGCGCACTATCAATGGCACTGCCTATGCTATCCGCCGCTATTGCCCGCGCGTCGAGGGTCTGTTTGCTGTCATCGAGCGCTGGTCAAATGCGTCCAGGCCAGATGATATCTTCTGGCGTTCCATCTCGAAAGACAACATCACTACCTGGTATGGGAGAAGCGGCAATTCACGCATCGCCGATCCCGCTCATCCCGAACGTATTTTCAGCTGGCTGATCTGCGAGACCTACGATGACAAAGGCAACGTCATCACGTACCACTACAAGGCAGAGGACGCCGAAAATGTCGATCTTGCGCAAGCCCACCAGCAAAATCGCGGCGACAGACTAGATCCACGACGTAGCACCAATCGCTATCTCAAGTATATCCGTTACGGCAATCACACCCCCTATCTACCCAAACTTGAGGACGCCCCACCATGGCCTGAGCCTCCGGGTGATGGCAACTGGTATTTTGAGGTCGTATTCGACTACGGCGAGCACGATCAGACCAATCCTACACCTCAGGAAACCAGTACATGGACTGTCCGCCAGGATGCCTTTTCGACGTACCGCTCGACATTTGAGGTGCGTACCCAGCGTCTGTGCCAGCGCGTGCTGATGTTCCATCATATTCCAGATCTTCTTCATACCTCCCAGCAGGGATACGATGGCCTGGTGCGCTCGACCGACTTTACCTATGAATACGAGCAGGACCCTGCGAGCGCCCGCGCGCCGATTTTTTCCAAACTGATTGCGGTGACGCAGTGCAGCTATCTCCGCCAGGCTGACGGAGATTATCTCTCCAGGTCGCTTCCGCCGCTTGAGTTCACCTACAGCGATGCGACCATTCAGGCGCAGCTGCGCGAGCTGCGCGGCGAAAGCCTGGCGCAGTTGCCGGTTGGCCTCGATGGCATGCGCTATCGCTGGATTGATCTTGAGGGCGAGGGACTGCCGGGGGTGCTCACCGAGCAGGCCGATGCCTGGTTCTATAAACAGAATCTCAGCCCGACAAATGTGGTGAGGAGTGATGGCGACGCGCACATCGAGGCGAAGTTCGCGCCGGCTGAACTGGTCTTGCCAAAGCCAGTGCTGGCCCTGGCTGACCGCGCGCAATTCCTTGATCTGGCGGGTGATGGTCGCCCGCATGTGGTGCAATTCGCGGGCCCGACGCCAGGATTTTACGAACGGACCATGGATGAGCAATGGAACCCATTTGTTCCATTTGTCTCGCTGCCCGGGGTGGATTGGAGCGATCCCAATCTCACGTTCATCGATCTCGATGGCGATGGGCGTATCGACATCCTGATTAGCGAACATGACACGTTTCTGTGGTATCGCTCGTTGGGCCAGGAGGGCTTTGATACCGCCCAGCGTACAGGCAAGGGCTGGGACGAAGAGAAGGGTCCGAGCATCGTCTTTGCGGATGGGGAACAGGCCATTTCACTCGCGGATATGTCGGGTGATGGCTTGAGTGATATCGTGCGCATTCGCAATGGCGAGGTGTGCTACTGGCCCAATCTCGGCTACGGCCGCTTTGGCGCGAAGGTCACTATGGATAGCGCGCCGCAGTTTGACCCGCTCGATCAATTCGATCATCGTCGTATCCTGCTGGCCGATATCGATGGCACAGGCACGACCGATATGCTGTATCTGCATGCCGGGGGCGTGCGTGTCTATTTCAACCAGGCGGGCAATAGCTGGAGCGCGGCGACCACGATCGCGCATTTCCCCCATTGGATAACGCCGCCAATGTACAGGCGCTGGATCTGCTGGGCAATGGCACCGCCTGCCTGGTCTGGTCGTCGTCGTTACCAGGAGACGTGCGTCGCCCGCTGCGCTATCTTGACCTGATGGGTGGGCAAAAGCCGCACCTGTTGGTCAGGACTGTCAACAACCTGGGAGCGGAGACGACGGTGGCGTACGCGCCTTCGACCAGATTCTACCTGCAGGATAAAGAGGCGGGCAATCCCTGGATCACGAAGCTGCCGTTCCCAGTGCATTGTGTGGAGACGGTGAAGGTGCGCGACACCTGGCGCAACACTACCTTCTCCACCACCTACAGCTATCACCACGGCTACTTCGATGGGCCAGAGCGCGAATTTCGCGGCTTTGGTCGCGTCGAGCAGGTCGATGTCGAGGACTATGGCACGTTTGCCGCCGGGAATGCCAGCAGTCCCTACATCACCGACGACAAGACGCTCTATCAGCCCCCGGTCAAGACCGTAACCTGGTATCACACCGGCGCCTTTCTCGATCGCCAGCGCATCCTGAGTCACTATGAGCATGAATATTTTCCGCATTGGTTTGAGGACGGGCAATCTGGTCAACAGGTATCAGGGACATTTCAGGAGCAGAGCCTGCCCGAACCTGACCTTGATACCCTCGATCTGAGCTCTGATGAGTGGCGCGAGGCGCTGCGGGCCTGTAAGGACATGATGCTGCGACAGGAGGTCTATGAACTCGATGTGGATGCGCTGGCGACTGGCGTTCATACCCCGGTCAGGCTGTTCTCGACCGCGTATCACAATTGCCACATTCGCCGCCTGCAACCGCGCGCGATCAATCAGCACGCGGTCTTTCATGTCACCGAAGGCGAAGCGATCACCTATCACTATGAGCTTGACCTGCGTCCTGACCAACTGACGCCCGATCCACGCGTCGCGCACACGCTCAATACGCGGATCGACGAGTACGGCAACATCCTGCAAGCGGTCGCCGTAGTCTATCCTCGCCTGGGCACATATGTCGATGCCACATTACAGGACGGCGCGCAGGAACTGATCCAGCACGTGCAGTCCGAGTTGCACCTGGCCTATAGCGAGACGCGCTACACCAACGACGTGAACGATGTGCATGAGCCGGATAGCTATCGTTTGCGCCTGCCCTGCGAGGCGCTGACCTATGAATTGACTGGCATCGCTTCCCGCGACCACTACTTTACTCTGGACGAATTGCGCGCCTACAAACTGAGTGACCTTTATCAGACCGATGGGACGGCGGTTGAGGAGATTGCCTATCATTTGCTGCCCAACCGTACCTCGCCGCAGAAACGCCTCGTGGAGTATGCACGCTCGCTCTTCTTCGCTGCGACCCTGGACGCGCCGCTTGCGCTGGGACAACTCAATGCGCTGGCGCTACCCTACGAGAGCTACCGGCTGGCGCTCACCAATGATATGCTTGACCTGGTCTTCAAAGACAGGCTTCAGCCAGGCGTCCAGGCAGCACTCTCGGACAAGACGACCGGCGGCTATCTGAGTGGTGCTGATCTTACTACACGTTTCGGAGGGGAGGCTGTGCCAGGGCAATACTGGATCTGCTCCGGTGTGGCTGGCTTTGCTCCAGATGCCGCGCAACACTTCTATGTGCCCGAACGCTATACCGACCCATTCGGCAACCCGACTACACTCACCTATGACCCCTATGATCTTTTCATCCAATCCAGCACCGATGCGCTGGGCAACCTCACGGAGGTAACCAAGTTCGACTTTCGCGTACTGGCGCCGCGCCAGGTGAAAGATGCCAATGACAATCTTTCAGAGGTGCGCTTCGATGTTTTAGGGATGCCCTCGGCGGTGGCGGTAATGGGGAAGGGGCATGAAGGTGACAATTTGAACGCCTTTGATGACGCGCTGCTAAACCCGGACCTGGCTGCCGTGCAGGCGTTCTTTGTTACGGGGGATTATGACGTCGCCGATGCCAGAAACCTGTTGCGCGATGCCGGTGCGCGGCACGTGTACTACTTTGGCGAAACCATCAAAGACGGCACGACGCTCTGGGGGCAGCATCCCGCCTGCGCCTGTAGCATCGTGCGAGAGCGACATGCTGCTGACGTGCCAGATAGCGCGCTGCAGAGTGCGTTTGAGTATGCGGATGGCACGGGCAACGTGTTGGTGAAGAAGGTGCAGGCTGAGCCTGAACTGCCCGGTGGTCCTCTGCGCTGGATCGCCAGCGGCAAGACCATCCTCAACAACAAAGGCAAGCCGGTCAAGCAGTACGAGCCGTACTTCAGCCCTCCCACCGTCGGGCATCGCTTCGAGGAACCTGCCGAGATGGGCGTAACGCCCGTGATGTATTACGACGCGGTCGGACGTGTGGTGCGCACCGAGTCGCCGGATGGCTCCTACAGCCGTGTTGAGTTCTCGCCCTGGCATGAGACCCACTATGATGCCAACGACACCGTGAGCGAAGCGGGCAATGCCTGGTTCGCCCACAAGAGCGCGCCGACCGCGTCTGTGGAAGAGCAGCGCGCAGCGCGCCTGGCCGCTGAACACGCCAACACTCCTGCCGTGACGGTCCTTGATAGCCTGGGGCGCGCGGTCGTCACGATCGCCCACAACCGCGTGGGAGCGGCCAGCGCGCCGGTTGACGAGAAATATGTCACGTTTAGCAAGCTCGATGCCGAGGGCAAAACACTGTGGATACAGGATCCGCGTGGCAACCGTGTGATGCAGTACATCATGCCGCCACTGCCCGATGGCGCTTACCCGTTCAACGATGCCAACAACCTGGACGCGCAGGGCTTCGCGCCGTGTTACGACATCGCCGGCAACCAGCTCTTCCAGCACAGCATGGACGCGGGTGATCGCTGGATGCTGAACGACGCGGCGGGCAAGCCCATGTTCGCCTGGAATAGCCGGGGCTTCATCACGCGGATAACCTATGACGAATTGCACCGACCAATCGCCTTGATCGTGACCGACAAAGATGGTAACACCTTTGTTGCCGAACGCACAGTGTATGGAGAGACGGCCTTCGGTCCCGCGAAGACAGATGCGACCGCCAGGGCGCGGGCCAAACAGACCAATCACCTCGGCAAGCCATACCAGCTCTACGATGGCGCGGGCGTCGTTACCAATAGCAACTATGACTTTAAGGGCAACCTGCTTCAGAACGAACGAGTATTGCTGCGCGACTATAAAGCTCAGGTTGATTGGCCGGAACCGCAATTACCTCCGCAGCCGTTGCCCCTCCTCCTTGAAAGCGAGGCGTTTGTCAGCCGCACCCGATACGACGCATTGAACCGGCCGATTCAGATGCTCGCACCGCACAGCACGCAACGCGTCAACATTACCCAGCCCATCTACAACGAGGCGGGGCTGCTGGAACGCATCGACGTGTGGCTCAACCAGCTTGCCGAGCCTGCGACCCTGCTCGATCCTGCCACCGCCAGCCTGCACGCTGTCACCAATATCGACTACAATGCGAAGGGCCAGCGTCTGCTGCTGCAGTATGGCAATGGCGCAGAGACCAGTTACGACTACGAGCCAGACACGTTCCGTCTCAGCCGGCTCAAGACCACGCGCGCCAGCGACCATGCGCTGCTGCAGAATCTGAATTATACCTATGATCCGATTGGCAACATCACCCAGATCGTCGATAACGCCAATGATCGCGTCTACCACAGCAACACCTGCGTCTTGCCGGGCGCGCAGTATCGCTATGACGCCCTCTATCGCCTGCTGGCGGCCAGTGGACGCGAGCACAAGGGCAACGGTCAGCAATACGACTGGGATGATCGTTCCCGCTATGCCTCGACGTTGCCCAACGATTGCCAGTTCTTGCAGAACTACGTCGAGACGTACCGCTACGATCCGGTCGGCAACATCATGCAGATGGTGCACCAGGCGGGACGCAATCTAGAGCAGCCAGGCCAGGTACTGTGGAACCGGCGTTATCAGTACGCGCTGGACAGCAATCGTCTGCTTGCCACCAGCCTGCCCGGCGATCCCGCCAGCTTGCCCGACTACGTCGCCACCCCTGGCTACAGTGCCACCTACACCTACGATCCGCATGGCAATATCACTGCCATGCCGCACTTGCCGCAGATGAACTGGGACTTCAAAGACCAGTTGAGCGCGACAACCGGGATGGTCAGCAATGGGAATCCGCCCCCCGACAGCGTGCCCGCGACGACGTATTACGTCTACAACGCGGCCGGCCAGCGTGTGCGCAAGATCACCGCGCGCCAGAGCGGCACGCGCCAGCACGAACGCATCTACCTCGGTGGCTTCGAGCTCTATCGAGAATACGACGGCAGCGGAACCAGCCTCACCCTGGAGCGCGAGACCCTGCACGTGATGGATGATAAGCAGCGCATCGCCCTGGTGGAAACGAAGACCATCGACGCCCATGACCCAACTTCTACCCTTCAGCCCCTCATCCGCTACCAGTATGGTAACCATCTCGGCTCGGTCTCGCTGGAACTGGATGCCGCCGGGCAGATCATCTCCTACGAGGAATATACCCCCTACGGCAGCACCGCGTATCAAGCGGGAAGGAGCGCGGCCGAGGTCAGCCTGAAGCGCTATTGCTACACCGGCATGGAGCGGGACGAAGAGAGCGGGCTGAACTACAACGGAGCCAGGTATTACGCGCCGTGGCTGGGGCGGTGGACAAAGTGCGATCCAATAGGTCTAACAGGTGGAGTTAACCTATATTTATATGTTAGATCCAATCCTATAGGTTTTGTTGATCCTACGGGTACTGACGGCCGTAGCACCTCCTTCAATGACTTCAAGAAAAGCAAAGAGTGGCGTGACTATGTTCAAGCAGCGCGTGATCTTCAAGCTGCTAACGCAAAAATGGATAAATTCAAGAATAGTAAAGAATATGAACCTTTGGCACGCCTGGAAGCTGCAGAATCACGGCTGGAACAGCTACGCAAAGAACAAGCAGCAAAGCAGAGAGAACTTATAGCTGCTCAGGCAGACCTGGCTACTAAACGAAAAAGAGCTGAGCAAGCAATAAAGCAAGCTGAAGAAGCTGCCATTAAGGCTGAGAAATCAGCAAAGAGCGCACGCTTTTGGACTCGAATTGCTGCTGTTCCGCAAGCCATCGGCCACACATTAGAAGCGGCGGTCGCATGTCCGCTAGCAGAGACTGGTATCGGTGCTATTGGTTGTATTCATGCGACAACGTCACTCTATGCGGACATGCAGACGTTGTCGAGTGGTAATCAAACACCCAATGCTTTTCATCAAATGGGCTACGGGGTAGCAAAACAATTGGGGGCAAATGACAAGGCCGCAAATTTTGTAGGTGGACTTACAGACGCTGCGGGGGGCGGAGCCTCAGCGTATGTATCTCTGTCCAGATCCGCGCCAACTCTTGCGACGGCTGGCGAGTCGTCCATGCAAAGACCGCTCGTTGGCACCGGTACCCGGGCGCAGTTCAGGGCGGATGTTCTCGCAACTATAAGGAATGATCCAAACCATCCGCTTCGTTTCCTTCTTGATGATAGCAGTAGCACCGGTTTTAAGCAACTTACCAGCCGCGCACATGCTAGTCTTATCGAGAACCCCGATATCTGGGAAGCTGGGCACATTATGAGCGACAAACTGGGAGGAGAAAGGCTGATGATTCAGAGCGCTTGGGAAAATCAGGTCCAAAATCTGACGGTCGAGCGCTTTGCTGGTGCCGGAGTTTTGGATAATCCCGCAGTCGATATCGGGGGTATAGCTGTTGCAAGATCGACTGCTACCTGGTGGGAAGAGTTGGGCTGGCTTTCGCCTGGCACTGTGGCACGTGCGCAAGTAATTCAATGATAGATATCCGCGTTGGTTGGAGTGACGATGGAATCCAACCTATATTTGCTGAGTGTCAAAAAAAGTAATTATCATCTTCTGGGAGGGCAGTTGAAATGAAACCAGTGATCTCACCGCTTAAGGCTGGCGACCACGGCGCGGACGTGGCGAATTTGCAGGCTGCGCTCCTGCTGCTGATCGATAAGGGCAGCATCCAGCTGTCGGAGGCCGAAGTCCAGACTTTCAAGAACCTGATCTCTCAGGAGCAGCAAGCCCAGATCTACAAGGATGGCACCTCTAAGGCGGTGGCGCTGTTTCAGCAGAAGCAGCACCTGGCGCAGTCAACAGGGACGGTGGATGCTCCCACGGCGGCCGCCCTCAATCAAATGCTGAAGGATCTAGGCGCGTTGGACGGCGCGCAGAATGGTCAGAGACCGCTGGTTGCCGGGCAGGTGGTGCAGGACGACCGCACTCCGTTCAGAGGCACGGTGATCCTGTTCTACGAGGCCGAACAGGGGAGCATCCGGCTGGGTGAAGATGTTACCGATCCTGAGGGACGCTACACCATCGGCTACGACTCAGGGCCGGGCCTCGATGGCGCGAAGCTGCGCGTGGCGGCCTTCGATCCCGATAACAGGCTGCGCGCCGACACGACGCTCGCGGCCACAAAGCCGGTTGAGATCGTCAACCTGACCGTGCCCCAGGAGGCGCCGTTCCATCTTGTCTCGGGTCAGATCTCCAGCCGTTCGCGGGCCGGGGTCGGTGGGCTGCGCGTTCAGATCGTGGATAAGAATGTTGGGGCGGACGTACAGCTTGCCGAGGTCGCAAGCGCCGGAGATGGGAGCTATCGCGCCGTCTTTTCTTACGCGGGTCCCAAGGCAAAGGCCGATCTGCAGGCGCGCGTGTTGCTGGGCGAGAAGTTCTTGGGTGCCTCAGAGGTGCGCTATAACGCCTCAAACGTCGAAATGTTGAACGTGGTCCTGCCCGCTGGCGCGGATGCCGCGCTGGCATCCGAGCATGAGACCCTGACCGGTACACTCTCCACCTATTTCCAGGGCAACCTGCGCGACCTGCAGGAGACCGATGAGCGCCAGGACATCACCTATCTCGCCAACAAGTCCGGCTGGGACGCCCGGGCCGTGGCGCTCGCCGCGCTGGCGGATCAGTTCAGTGCCAGGACCGTTCCGGCAGGTGGGGCGGCCCCGGCCATTGCGCCGGCCCTGTTCTATGCGCTCTTCCGCGCCGGGCTCCCCGCCAACGAGGACATTCTCTATCATACCGATGCCCAGACGCTGACGACGATCTGGAACCAGTCCGCTGAGCAGGGCGTGATCTCGCCCGCCACCACCGGTACGATTCCAGCGGCCGTGAGACAGTTCCATGCCCTCAGCGCCCAGAAGCTGCTGACCGGTCCCGCGCTGACAGGCGTGTCCTCGCTCAAGGATCTGCTGGCCTCCTCGCGCCTCACCGATGCCCAGCAGCAGCAGTTCGCCTCGCTCTACGCGGCCAACCGCAACGACTCGTCGGCCTTCTGGCAGGCCGTCGGCACGGCATTTGGACAGGACACCGTCCAGCGCCTGCAGCTGGATGGCAAGCTGGCTTTTCTCACTATCAATAATGCTCCGCTCATGCAGGCGCTGCATGGAATCGCCGGGAACCAGGGTCTGTCCGATCCGCTCCAACTGGCGCAGGCGGGCTATCACCGCGCGGCCAGCTGGAACGCTCTGTTGAGCGCGAACACTCCCATTCCGAATGAGATTCCGGGCGACACGCCGGAGGCGAAGCGGACCAACTACGCCGACTTCCTCGCAGCACAGGTGCGCCTGAGCTATCCGACGGCGGCGGTGGCGCAGATGGTCAAGAGCGGCGAGTTACCACTCACAGGCGCAGCTGCTGGTGTCTCTGACCAGGTGCACGCGTTTTTAACCGAGCAGCAAGGCAAATTCGAGATCGGCGTGCAACCGGTTGAGCAGTACATCGCCCGCAACAATGTGCAGGTCGCTGCCGAGACGGTCCAGCAGGTGAAGCGGCTGCAGCGTGTCTACCAGATCGCGCCGGGCGACCAGGCGATGATTGGGCTACTGAAGCGCGGGGTTGACGCAGCTTACCATGTGGTGCGCTACGACAAAGAAACGTTTGTGCAGAGCTTCGCGGCGGATATGGGTGGGGAAGATCATGCCGCGCTGACCTATGACAGATCGGTGCAGATCCATAATGCCGTGCTCAACATCACTCTCGGTTACTTACATGCGCGCACCGCACCCGCGATCGGTGTTCACAGTCCGCCC
The DNA here is from genome assembly GCF_036245075.1 of Dictyobacter halimunensis. Lineage (NCBI taxonomy): Bacteria > Bacillati > Chloroflexota > Ktedonobacteria > Ktedonobacterales > Dictyobacteraceae > Dictyobacter > Dictyobacter halimunensis. The sequence continues at coordinate 1,201,954 of NZ_BSRI01000001.1, read as the reverse complement.
AGCGTTGTGGATCCCGCGCCTGCCAATACAGGTGATGTCATCGCTTCCGCGACGTTGGAGAGTCTCTTCGGCTCGATGGATTTCTGCGCCTGCGACCATTGCCGCTCCATTCTGTCGCCAGCCGCCTATTTGGTTGACCTGCTGCTCTTCCTGCATGCCGATGACCAGGAATGGAGTGATTTCTGCTCTAACTGGCGCGCTGGACATGGCGGCGCGCCCTATCCATTCGCCAGTCAGGATGCGTGGAACGTGGCGCATCAGCCGCAGGACACAGAGATCTCGCCGTTGAATATCCTGCTCTCGCGCCGCCCGGATGTCGAGCATCTCCCGCTGACCTGTGAGAACACAAACACCGCCCTGCCATACATCGACGTGGTCAACGAGACCATGGAATACTTTGTCGCCAACAGCCAGCACCCCCTCTCCCTGAATGGCTACCTCGGACACGACACGGATGAGAGCGCGTCTGAAGACCTGCTGGCAAGCCCGCAATTCGTAATCGGCGCGGCGTACACAACTCTGTATAACGAGCGCTTCCCGCTTCCATTGCCGTTTTCACAGCCGTTAGAGAACCTGCGCCGCTACTTCAATACGTTTGAGGTTCCGTTACCGCTGGCGATGGAGTCCCTGCGCAAGGCCGAAGACCTTGAGCGCGGCGCCAATGCCTATGGGTGGCGCGATATTCTGATGGAAGAGATCGGACTCACGCGAGCCGAATACGAGATCTTGACCGACTCCCACGCGGTTCCCTTGTGGCGGATGTACGGTTTCCCTGCTGGAACGGCGGACGACAATGTTATTACAGGCCTCTCCAATGCCAAACAGTTCACGCGCCGGATTGGCATTACCTACGCAGACCTGGTGGCTCTCCTCAGGGCCCGCTTCATCAACCCCAACAGCGACCTGATCCCGAAGCTGGAACGGCTGGGCGTTTCGTTCGCCTTGCTGGCTGAACTCAAAACAAAAAATGACGCCGCGACTGATGCCAGGTTCGATGCCCTGCTGGCGCAGCTTCCGCAGCCGCCCGATCCAGCTGAGTATGGTGGCGATATCAAGGGCTGGGTAAAACGGCAGGATAACTACGATCGCATCATGGCGATCATTACGCTCACCGATCCGACGGCGACTCCTGATGCATGTAATTTCGACAACCTCGAATTTCGCTATTCAAAACCGACGATGGGTGCTGGTGATACCTCTACCCGGCTCGGCGCCGTCGAATTTGTCCGCCTGCTGCGTTTCATACGCCTATGGAAAAAGACAGGCTGGACTATCGAGCAGACCGACGAGGCGATCTGCGCCCTCTATCCGCCGCCGACCTCTTCTCAGACTTTTGTGGATACGATCAATACAGTCGCCGGACTGGATACTGGATTCCTGACCCTACTCCCCCGCTTGGGCATAGTCACCCGCGTTATCAAAGCGCTGAACCTGGCGCCAGACCACGATCTGCCATCGTTGCTGGCGTGCTGGTCCGATATCAGTACCTGGGGCGGCACTGCGCTCTACCGCCAGATGTTTCTCAACCCGACGCTCTTGAAGCAAGATCCAGTCTTCGCCGATAACGGCTACGGGCAGTTCCTTACTGACACGGGAAAGAAACTGGCCGACCACGTCGAGGCGTTGCGGTCGGCATTCAACCTGAGCGCGCAAGAGTATGAGCTGATCGTCACAGCCCTCGGGTATAACGCAAACACGGCGCTGACGTTCCCCCATATCAGCGCGGTTTTCCGTCGGGGCTGGCTGGCTCGCACGCTGAAGCTCAGCGTACGCGAGTTCTTACTGCTTACGCAACTGACCGGACTCGATCCCTTTGCCGCGCAAGATCCGCCCCAACCCGTGATCTCGCAACTTATCGAGCTGGTGCAGTCGATGAAGGAGCGGGGATTCAGGTCCACCGCGGCACTGTATCTGATCTGGAATCAGGACTTGAGCGGCAAGTCCGCGCCCGACCCGGCGCAGGCCGCGGCCTTCGTCCGTACACTGCGTCTCGGCTTCGCCGCCGTCGAGGCTGCGTTCGCGGTCGTTGACGATCCCGATGGTGCTATCACGCAGGCCCGGATGGCACTGGTCTACGGCACCGATGCCGCCACGTTTTTCTTCGGCCTCCTTAACGGCACCCTGACGGTCGAGATTGAGTTTAGTGACCCGGACGGAACACTGCTATCGGATACTGTGCGACAGGCGATTGAGAATGCTGCGGGCAAGTCAGATGCTGGCATCCCTAGACTTGCCTACGACGATTTTCGCAAGCGACTCTCCTATGCTGGCGTGCTTACCGCCGAGACGCGGGACGCCATCAAGACAGCTGCTGGAAGCGGATCAGCGGCGTTCGCGACCGCCGTGGACAATTTGTATGATAAGAATCAATCTGTTATTAACCCGTTCTTCGCTCGCTACGCGGAACTGCAATCTCCCTATCATACCTATGTAGGAGATATCACCCACGCGGCAGCTGAAAAGCGCGCCGATCTTCTCCAGGCGATCCTGCCCGACCTGGTGCAGCGCGAGAAGCGGCAGCAGGCCCTGCAGATGGTGAGCGTGGCGGCAAACACAGACCTGGCGCGCGCGCAGGCGTTCCTTGATCCTGCCAGCTCTCCTTTCCCACTGCATGCTGCTAATCACAATGACCAGCCTGCGTTGAACGACTTTCTCGCGCTGCAAACGCAGGGACTCTCCGCGCGGTTTTACGCCAGCGACACCGCCACGGGGGCCGCGCTTCCGGCTCCCGACATCGCTCCCGAGCTTGATTATTCCCCGTTGGTCAGCGGGGTTGGCAATCCCTTGCCTGCGAATCCGACACCGGGGGCCCCCATCTCCGGCACCTGGCGCGGCTACCTTGAGGGGCCAGAGAGTGGATTCTTTAATCTGTATATCGAAGCGGATACCGGCGCGATCGTGACACTGGCGCTGGATGGCAGGCAAGTTCCCCTCATGCAGGAAAATACAGCAACGCCCTGGCATAACGCGCAGCCGCTGCAACTGCGTGCAGGAACACTCTACGAGCTCGATGTGACGGTCGAGAAGGTGCGCGACATCGTGCGCATGCAATGGGAGTGGGAGCCAAAGGGACAGGGACGCGGCGTTGTTCCCGCGCGCTATCTCTATCCGTCGGTGTGCTTTGACGCGTTCAAGGAAACCTACATTCGCTTCCTGAAAGCCGCATCCCTGACAGCGGACCTCGGCCTGACGACTGGCGAAATGGCCTACCTTGCCACCCGGCCTGATTACCGTATCAACGCGCAGGGACAGATCGATAGCAACGGTCAGAACTGGCTCAATGCCTTGCCAGATGCTGACAATCTTCACCTCGCCAATCCAGCGGACGCCGCCATCTCGCAGCACGTAAACGCCGCGCTGCTCACCCCTCTGCGCGCCCTGCTGGATTTTGCCCGCATCAAGGCGGACATCTCGCCCGGTGATGAGTCGTTCCTGGCTGCTCTGAAAGACCCGGTGACGGCGACACAGAACGCGGATAGCCTGCTCTTCACTATCACGCGCTGGAATCCAACGTCATTAAATGATGTGCTGGCCCATATTGGGGGCGACCTGGCTGGTCTGGGAAAGTTCGACCTGTTCCGCCGCGTGTATGCCGCTTTTGCACTCATTCAGAAGATGGGGATTTCCGCCCAGGCGCTGATCCAGGCAACCACGAACGAGCCAACCGGTGAGATGGTACGCACCCTGCAGGCCGCGCTGCGTGCCCGTTACGACGCCGGCAGATGGCGAGACATCATTCGGCCCATCAACGACGAGATGCGCGGCCTGCAACGAGACGCACTGGTCGCCTACATCCTTCACCAGATGCGGTCTCACCCTGACAGCGCCCACATCGATACGCCGGACAAACTGTTCGAATACTTTTTAATGGACGTGCAGATGGACCCCTGTATGCAGACCTCGCGTATCCGCCACGCGCTCTCATCGATCCAGCTTTTCATTGAACGCTGCCTGATGAACCTGGAGCCGCGCGTCTCTCCTGCCGCCATCAACGCCGGCCAGTGGCAATGGATGAAACGCTATCGCCTCTGGGAAGCCAATCGCAAGGTCTACCTCTACCCTGAGAACTGGCTGGAGCCCGAATTGCGAGACGACAAATCTCCCTTCTTCAAAGAGATCGAGAGCGAGCTCCTGCAAAGCGACATCACGGACGACTCCGCCACGGCTGCGCTCCTCAACTACCTGGCGAAGCTGGAGGAGGTCGCCAGATTGGAGCCGTGCGGCATGTACTATGTCGAGCCGACCAATGAACACGGCCAGGTCATCCACCTGGTGGCCCGCACGGCTGGTGCCCATCGCAAATACTACTATCGCCGCTACGAGTACGGGTACTGGACGCCGTGGGAACAGATCAAGCTAGACATCGAGGATAACCCGGTCATCCCTGTCGTCTGGAATGATCGGCTCCTGCTCTTCTGGTTGCGTCTCTTGAAGCAAGGGCCCGATGCGGGCAACGCGCCACCTCGCGGGAAGCGGCTCGCTGATCTCACGACGAATGACCTGCCGGGCAATCCCCAGGTCTCGGTTCAGGCCGTTCTCTGCTGGAGTGAATACTACAATGGCAAATGGCAGGCGGCGAAAACGTCGGACATCGCTCGTCCGACCACCTTGGATACATCCGTACCGGGCGTGTTCAATCGGGCCGCCCTGCGACTGGGCGTCGCGGTCGAAGAAGATACCCTGCGCGTCTACATTAAGGATGCACCGGTCCGCTTCTATATGCGTGGCCGAGATGGTCAGCTGCATTTCGTCGAAATGTGGCCCGGCTCGTTTCTCTTCTATAACACCCATAGCCTTCCGGTGCGCGGGGAGGATATCGTCGTTCCGGTTCCGCCTGCATCAGCGCCTGCGAGGCGGCGCGATCCTGCGGGAGACTACACGCGAGACCTTGCCTTCAAGTACAGTGATGGCACGGGACCAGACCTCGTGCGCGAGATTCTACAGACGCCGCTTCCCTTCGAGGTGATTACCCCAAAGCATGACCTGCGGGATAGCTGGGATGCGCCGTTCCTCTTCGCGGATAGCCGTCATGTCTTCCTGGTCACGACCCAGGAGCAGTCGGTGTGGATTCGCAATTATGGAGGGTACGGCATCCTTGAGCCTCCTGGCTTGCTGCAAGCGGCGCAGATCCCACCGCTGGTCGTGCAAACCGCGCCGCCTCCGAAGCCAAAGTTCTGGGGTGATGGTGGCCCGATTGGATCAGATTCTGGCGTGATAGACCCGGTGTCGATGCAGCGCTTTGTTACCGAGGACGCCTATATCCGCCAGGGGCTGGGAACCACGCGCAACGTGAGCTATGGTGATCGGCAGATCGGGCCCGCGGGCGAGATTGCTAATGGTAGCGTCTAGAGATAAAGGAAGGTAAACCGATGGCAAACAACAGAATCAATGTCGGCTTTCATGATATGTTGATAGCGAACCTTGAGAACTCCATATCACGTATCCATATGGACACGCAGTTTACCTATACCTTCGAGAACTTTTTCCACCCATTCGTCGGCGAGCTGATCGCCAGACTGAACCGGGACTCGCTGCCCGGCATGCTGGACGCTACATGGCAGGACGGACTCAAGCAAGACTTTTTCAATGCCCTCTACAATCCCGCTGAGAACAAACTTGCTCAGGTGAGATCCTTCCCGAAGGAGATCGATGTCTCCGAGCAGGGGTCGTATGCGAACTACAACTGGGAATTGTTCTTTCATATCCCCCTGACGATCGCCGTACATCTGAGTAAGACACAGCGCTTTGAGGAGGCGCAGCGCTGGTTCCACTATATCTTCGACCCGACCTCAAACGATCAGAGTGTTGACCCACCGCTGCGCTTCTGGAAGTTTCTGGCCTTCCGCAGAGCAGATGGTGGCAAGCGCATCGAAGATATCATCCGGCTGCTGAGCACGCCGCGCTCTGAGCTGTCGCCCGGCGATCAGCTGAGCCAGGACGATATTATGCAGGGGTATGATGCCATCCGTGATAAACCATTCCAGCCCCATGTGGTAGCGCGAACGCGCCACCTGGCCTATCAATACTGCGTGGTGATGAAGTATCTGGACAACCTGATAGCCTGGGGCGACAACCTGTTCCAGCAAGACACGGTAGAATCCATCAACGAGGCGACGCAACTATATGTGCTGGCCGCCAATATCCTTGGAGAGCGTCCGCAGCAGATCCCGCCTCCTGGGAAGGTCGGGGCCAGAACCTTCGCCCAACTCAGGAAGGGACTCGGCCCAATTGGCGATGCGCTGGTGGACCTGGAAAGCCAGTTCCCGTTCAATCTTGCCGCTCCAGATGCGGGAACTGATGGCGGCGATGCCGGGGATGCGAACGCGCTCTTTGGCATCGGGCGTACGCTCTACTTCTGCATTCCGCGCAACGACAAGCTGCTGGGCTACTGGGATACCGTCGCCGACCGGCTCTTCAAGATCCGCCACTGCATGAACATCGCGGGCATCGTGCGCCCGCTCGCCCTGTTCGATCCGCCTATCGACCCCGGCATGCTGGTCAAAGCGACGGTGGCCGGGATCGACATCGGCAGCATCATCAGTGGATCCAACCAGCCCATCGGACCTCTCCGCTGCTTGATCCTGATTCAGAAGGCTCTGGAACTCTGCGGTGAGGTACGCGGCCTTGGTAATGCTCTCCTTGCCGCGCTTGAGAAGGGCGACGCCGAACATCTCGCGCTTGTACGCCAGCGCCACGAGATTCAGATCCAACAGATGGCGCGCGACGTACGCTTTTTGCAATGGAAGCAAGCTCAGGAGGCCACGGAAGCATTGCTCTACAGCCGCGCTACCGTGCTGGAACGCTACCAGTATTATCGACGCTTGCTCGGGCTCAGCGTAGACAACGCTGATGTACCCGCAGCACTGCCCATCGATCGGCGCGAACTGACCGAGAACAACTTCGATGAGGCCTACGCCGCGCTGGTGGACCAGTATGCCAGGGCGGTGCCAGCGCAAGGGTATCCAAACCTGATCCGTGCACCGGAGCTGGTGTCGGACCTGGTCGCCTTGCAGCTGTCAACCGGCAACCTCTATCTCAATCTGTACGAATTCCTGGATCTCAATGTCCTGGGACCGGCTGCCCTGGCCCTGCGTTCAGCCGCCTCCGCGCTGCATACGACCACATCAGCGCTGGCATTTGTGCCAGACACCTTTATTGATATGTTGCCTTTAGGTACTGGTGGACACACGGCCGTGGTTGGAGGGAGTGAATTCGCCAACGCTGGACGGTCGGCGGCGGACGCACTGAACGAGCTCGCGTCCATCTCGGAATTCGCGGGCGGCTATACCTCAAAGACAGCGGGCTACCAGAGAAGAGCCGATGAATGGATCTTGCAGCACAATCTGGCAGCTCGCGAATTGCAGCAGCTTGGTCGGCAGATCCTCACCTCGCTCATCGCAGAACAGATCGCCTACCACGATTACCAGAGTACACAGCAGCAGATCGCCAACGCGCAGGAGGTAGACCAGTTCCTGCACGACAAGTTTACCAACGAAGACCTCTATCTCTGGATGCAAGGTGAGCTCGCGCGGCTCTACTACGAATACTACCGCTTCGCGTTTGATACCGCGCGGAAAGCCGAGCGCACAATGAAGCAGGAACTGATGCGCCCCGAAGTGGATGCGCAGGACTTTGTCAAATTCAACTATTGGGATGGTGGACGCAAGGGCTTACTTTCTGGTGAGGCGCTCTATCTTGATATCAAACGAATGGAGATGGCATATCACGAGAACAACAAGCGTGAGATTGAGCTGACCAGGCACGTGTCGCTGCGCCAGCTCAACCCGGTCGCGCTGCTCAGTCTGAAGGCAACTGGTACGTGCCAGGTGACGATCCCCGAATGGCTCTACGACCTCGACTGCCCCGGCCACTATATGCGCCGTATCAAGAACGTCGCTCTGTCCATTCCATCGATTGTCGGGCCCTATACCAGCGTCAACTGCACCCTATCGATCTTAAAGAGCAGCCTGCGCAGGTCTCCTCTCGGCCAATACGAGCGGCAGGGAGCCGAGGACGACCGTTTCGTCGATTACAGCGGCGCGGTGCAGTCCATCGTCACCAGCGGAGCCAGCAACGACGATGGTATGTTCGAGACCAATCTGCGTGATGAGCGCTTTCTCCCCTTCGAGGGTGCGGGCGCCGAGAGCACCTGGAAGCTGGATCTACCTGTAACCTATCCAGCGTTTGACTACGCGACCATCTCGGATGTGATTCTGCACATTCGCTACACGGCCCGCCAGGGGATTGATCCCACGAAAGTGAAAGAGGCGCTCGCTAGCCTGTTCAGCCAGAGCGAGCAATCCAATCTGGCCCTGCTCTTCAATCTACGCTACGATTTCCCTTCCGAATGGTCAGCGTTTGTCAACGGCACGGCCAGCTTCACCGCTATTATTCGCAGGGACTACTTTCCGTACTTCACGCAGGGCCAGCCAATCAAAGTCACCGGTTTTGATCTCTATGGGCAGGACATGACCAGGCATGCCGGAGTTAGCGATCCGGATACGGCGACGACCGATCTTGCGCAGCATGCTCAAATGACGCTTTCGCTCGCAGCGGACAACCCATCTGACCCGCATCCCGTTCTGACACGCACAGCCAGCGCCCAGGTCTTCCTGATCGTGCGTTACGCCCTCGGTACGTAACACCAGGAAGGTGAGACCGTTGTGCTCAATATAGCGGCATCGGAAACGAAGATCGTAGGTGCCGGGCTTGCCCCGGCTTTGCTGCGCAGCGGTCTTGTGCCTGGGTGCCCGGGCGCGCACGTTCCACCAATGATAACCATCTCTCCTCTCAAAGGGGCGCCAGCGTGTTATGTTAAAAGTATTGGGTCTTGCGCCCGATTTGCCTTCGCGCATGTCAACAACCACCCCAAAGGATCATGTTTTTACACGTACCGATGAGATCCCCTCGACAGGAGTTCTCCCCCAATTGGGGGAGAACAAAAATCCCATGCTCAAGTGATGGCATGTACTTCCCCTTTCAGTATCATATGCAGCGAGGCAGATCCACTATGCACATCTCAGTTGCCCTCTTGTGAATGGTGCCTTGAAAGGAGCAGTATACCAGAGCCTATTATTCACCTTGACCATCTTTCTCGTTCTTTTGTACGGTCAAAGCACCGCTCTCCCACCTGGAACGGTGGGATCGCCGTCGCGATCTGGTAGGCATCTGGAACTGGGGGACGCGGTTGCTCGTGCGCGCTTGTACTGTCTGTCGCTCATCTAATGTAAAGGGAAAATATATGTCGTCAACGTTGCATATTTCACCTGCCCTCCTCGTGATGGCTACCGTGGTAGCCATCTTTGTTGTTGTGCTTCCCTTCATACTCGGGAGCATTGCTCACAAGAAATTTGCTGTCGGCTGGAAATACTTCTGGTTTGGTGCTCTTGTGATGCTGGTATCCCAACCACTGACGCGTGTACCCCTGATTGAAGTACTCCAGAGTACGGTGGTGGCTCCTTTGTTGCACACCTCGATTACGTTCACCTGGATCTGGGTGGTGATCCAGGCTGTGACTGCTGGGCTTTTTGAGGAAGGTGGACGCTACATCGGATATCGTCTTTTCATGAGCCGGGAGCCAAAAACGTGGGCGAAAGCGGTGATGTATGGCCTGGGACACGAGGGTCTGGAATCGGCGCTGCTTGGTGGAGGGCTCCAGATACTACTCCCGCTGCTCAGTGTTGCCCTCCTCTCCGCCATCAATCTCAACAGCCTGCCAGAGACTTCGAGACAGGCCGCCATCCAACAAATCGCGTCTGTCAATGCGATGCCCTTTTGGTCTCCTTTGCTGGTAGCCTGGGGACGACTGTGGAGTTTCCCGCTGCAGGTAGCGCTTTCCGTGATGGTGTTGCAGGTGTTTCGCCAGCGCCAGAGACGCTGGTTCTTTCTGGCCGTTCTCTTCCATACCCTGATTGATTTCCTCACCCTTGCCCTTCCACAGGCATTTGGTCAAAGCACAGCTATCCAACTGGTACTCAATGGAATACTTTGTGTGTTCGGGATCATTGGGATATGGATCATCCGGCGTTTGCGCAAGCCATCGAATCAGGCCCGTGCGAAAGAAGAGAGCACACCCTTCTAATTCATACAATTCATCTCCAAATTGGAGCAGGGCTATTTAAAAGTAGCGCATATTGGGGTCAAGGGGTGGCTAGCTCCTTGCTGGGTGCGGGCGATCATGTCCCCGCTCACTCCTTCCTTCCCACCGCCGCAGGCGGCAAGAAAAGACTTTTAAATTGCCGTGAAATTGGAGGGGGTCTGTTTACAAAGAGACCAGAAGAAGGATATGATCAAGAGATAGATTTTTTCTGGAGACACCATCTCTGAATCTTGCAACGAGTCCGGCATAGACGGGAAAGCACGATGCACAACACAACACATCAGCACAAGTACAGTGATTCTACTACAGCACTGGACACAGCGAGTTCACCGCTCAGCACCGTTCTCTATCTAGGTCTGAGTTCCCTTCTGACCAGCGCAGTGGCACTGGGATGCTTTTCCTGGCTGGCTCATCTGCGCGTCCCGCTGCTCTCCGTGGGGATCATCGCCCTGGCAACAGCAGTTGTCTGCGGGTTCCTCTGCACGCTCAATCTTCAGTATAGCCTCTATCTGCTCGGAATGACGCTCTCACGTCTCGCCCACGATCGGCTTCACCTGGCAGGTGATAAGCGCGATAACCTCCCCTGGCTCGCACGCTGGCCGCTCGGCTACTTATTCCTGCGCGCGCGGGAGGTCGAGCAGCGTATTCAGCGCTACCGCACCAATGAACGGCTCACGGTCGATGTGCGCGAGCAAGCCCTGCAGCAAGCACGTGAAGCAGCAGCTCTGGCAGAACGCAACCGCATTGCCCGAGAACTGCACGATTCCATCAAACAGCATCTCTTTGGGATCAACGCCAGTGCGGCAGCGGCCAGGGCGTACTGGCAACGTGAGAACCTGGAGAGGGCGCGTGCATCCATTGAAGATATCGAGCGTAGCGCTCAAGGAGCGCAAGTGGAAATGCAGGCGCTCTTACAACAACTGCGCCCTGCGCCACTGGAGAACACTAGTCTGATTGAAGCCCTGCACATTCAGGCACAGGCCCTCGGCTTCCGCACGGGAGCGCAGGTCCAGGTGGATCTTGCCGCCTTACCGGAAGATTGCATCCTGCCCGGCACGCAGGACGCAATCTTCCGCTTAGCCCAGGAAGCCTTCGCGAACATTGCCAGGCACGCGCGAGCACAAACGATCTGGCTCTCAATGCGCACGATTGGACAGAAACTGTGCATCACGGTACGCGACGATGGTCAGGGCTTTGATCCGGCACGCGTGCGCAGCGGTATGGGTCTGGCAAACCTGCGTGAGCGAACGCGCGCGTTGCATGGGAGGGTGGAAATCAACAGCCAGCCAGGTCAAGGCACGAGTGTGCTGATCACCATCCCATTGTTGGAGGCTTTGCGCAGCCCTGAGGAAGAGGCCCACCAGCGGTACGAACTGGCGCGTGCGGAGGAACTGGCCAGGCGTGGCTATCGGCTCTGTGCAACCGCCTCCTTCCTGGGAACGGCCCTGGGATGGGTCGGCATCGTCAACGGGTGGTGGAACACCTTTTTGGGCCTGAGCGTGTTAGGGGCGTTTCTAGTAACGCTTGTTGGCTTTGCCCGCGGCATATGGTATCGTACCAGAGTGACATCGAGCGCGGGTCGGGAGAGCCGGACCGCGTTGGAACTCGTGCCAGAACACTATCGTGTGAGCCTGGGCCTGCTGCTCCCAGTCGCCCTGGGAGTCCTCTATCTCGTCAGAGTTGTTGGGCCTCTGGGTACCACTCCCACCCTCTGGCTCTTCGCTGGTACTGTGCTCTGCCTGGGTGGACCAATCCAGGTGTTGCTCTGGCACTATGTGCAAGGGATGAAGCGGTATTACCGCCTGCTCTCTCCTGAAGAACTCGTCAGGGAGTTGGAAAGGCGCCAACAATGGTTTGTCCGCGCACTGATCATCTGGAGCATAGTCAGCGTGGTCGGTCTAATCTTCGCCCGTTCCTTGTTCGTGCTGCCTCCAATCACCCCGGCGCAGCAAAACGCAGATGGGATGGCGCTCATCTTGCTTTTGGGCGCAGTGAACACTGTGTGGAACTATCGGCTCATCCGGTTCTTGAGACACCGGCGCAGCCGGTGTATAAACGACCAATCAGCTCAAGCAAAGGGGGAAGAAAACAATGGCTGAACCGATTCGTGTGGTTCTTGTGGACGATCATCAGGTCGCGCGCCATGGCCTGCAGAGCTACCTCAGGGCGTTTGAGGATCTGGAGGTGGTGGGTGAGGCCGCCAGCGGTGAGGAGGTACTGCAAAAGATTGAGGCGTGGATGCCCGATGTCGTAGTCATGGACCTGCTCATGCCTGGTGGCATCAATGGCATCGAGACGATCAAACGGGTTCGCGCGTTACTCCCCCACACACACATTGTCGCCCTGACCAGCTCCACCGATGACGCGCTGGTGGGTGCGGCACTGCGAGCCGGGGCCATTGGCTATGTACGCAAAGATACCAGGCTGGAGGATCTGCTCGCCTCCATTCGTGCGGCTGCACGTGGTCAATCGCTGCTCGATCCCACCGTAGCCAGGCTGGTCATGCAAGAGCTGACCCGCGTGGGCAAACCCGGTGTGGAACTGACCGAGCGCGAACAAGAGGTGCTACGCCAGCTTGCACTCGGTCGCACCAACCAGGAGATCGCCGAAGTCCTGATGGTCAGCAACGAGACCGTGAAAACCCATGTGGGCAACATCCTGACCAAGCTGCAGTTGGCTCACCGCACCCAGGCGGTAATTTACGCTCTGAAGAAAGGGCTGATCTCCCTGGATGAGATTGACTTGCCGTGAGTACAGCAAAACACTCTGTGTGATGTCTCTGTGATGATCTATATCCAGCGGCAAGGGGTTGTTCATTCACTAGGAAAGGCCTTGCTGCGATCATAGGCTTCTTCATGCGTTAAGACCCCATAGATCAGATGAACCAACTTGCGCATCACCGCCACAATGGTTTACTTTTTTTCTGCCCTCGCGCGTGCAACTGCTGTGCGCATGCTTTCATCGCCGGATCCCACCGTTTGTTGCTCAAGGCACACATGTACAACCAGTTGCGCACCTGCGGTGACTCTCGTTGATCGATCGGAGCCAGCGGCATCATTGGTGCAATGCAGCCGAAAGCGAGGCTAGCACATCGCGCAACATCCCCTTGAATGGAGGATTGACAGCAATGCGTTGCCCGGTACGGGTTGCATCCTCTACGTCGAGCAGCATCCACTTCATCTGCTGGCTAAAACGTTCGAGTTGATGAAACTCGTCATGCCCGGGCCGGGTCGAAATGTGAGCCGCGAGCGCGGTGACATTATCGCAGATACGCTGGTTATACGTGACAAGTATGTGGAGGCGCTCAATTTCATTCTCAGTGGCTTTTTGTTCGCTCAACATGCGCTGGAAAGCCGCCGCCGCGTTCACGTTCTGCAAATGCGCGCCTTTGCTTGCCCGCCGTACCGCTTCCAGTTCGGTCTGCTTGTTGCCGCCTGCCATATAGGCCGCGAGAACACTAGCAATGTATGCTCGGTTGGCCAGGATAGTACGCCCCATTTGTTGGGGAAGACGCTCACGCTCCCACAGAGGCCAGAAGAGATAGCTAGCCAGGATGCACATACCGCCGCCAGCCAGCGTCGTGGCGATGCGAATGAGGGGCACTAGCCCGTGTTCCGGCATAGTCAAGTCGAGCATTATGATAATGAAGGTCGTGAAAAACAGAATGAAGACGGTATTATTGCCCTCCTGATAGGAGAAGCACAAGAATGACAGGACGATTAACACTGGAAAAAAGAGAAAACTTATGTGTAGAGCAGTTATCAGCAGCATTCCCAGGATGGCGCCGATGACGGTTCCCAGAATTCTTTGAACTGTTTGCTCACGCGTCGAGCCATAATCAGGTCTCAGGATAAAGAGGATGTTCAATGCGATCCAACTACCATCGGGGATGCGCAGCAGTTTGGCGATTGCTACCGCAGCGGCTGAGATAGTCGCCAGGCGCAGGGCATGACGCAAGGTAAACGAGCGCAGTGTCAGGTTGTCTTTGAAGAGCGAGACCCGTTCTCGTACAACGGCATAGAGCGCGTTGCAGGAGAAATTGCCTTTGCTTGTTGCACCGGCCTGAAGCATTTCCTTCAAGATCTCCTGGTCGTCCGATTGCATGAGAAGATCGCGTGTCTCGCCGATAAGCTCACCCATACGTTTGAGCAGATTTGCCAGTTTGCGCGTGTTAACGAGACGTAATGAGAGCCACGCATGGACTAGCGAGTGCTTGGGTTCGAGTGGGTCTCCCAGTTTGCGCGTATTGGCGAGCGCGTAATAGTCTTTCTCCAACTGTGGAAGTGAATTGCGTAGGACATACTCCTGAGTTTCGATGGTATACAGAGAGCGCTCCAGGGTTTCTGGCCGGAGAGCCTGTTTATTGCCTGCAATAGTGTGCGCCAATTGTTCGAGGATCTTCGCACACTGCTCCATTGTCTGTGCAAATGCTGGCTGCTCGCCTTGATGATAGTTATGTGTGCGTGCCACCGCCAGTTCTTCGGCGAGGGCAATCACGGCTTCCATGATAGAGTCGGCCCTGAGAACAAGCATCAATAGGAGGTAATTGAAAGGATGAGCGCCCAAGCGCTGAGAGCGCTGACCAGCAACGATATGGTGAGCCTTATCGTGGGCCCCCTGCAAGCGTGCCCGTTCTTTCTTGACCTCTTCATTCCAATGCTGCTCCAGTTCTATATGGCTGGCTTTTCGTAGCAGAGCACTCACCGCCTGATAGTATCCGCTCACCGCCTGGCGTGCGGGGTGAAAGGGGCGGAAAGGCCAGAACCAGAGAGAGACTGCCAGAGACCAGGCAGCACCAATGATGAAGAGGAGCACGCGCATCCAGGCCACTCCTATGCTCGCGGGCTGACCCATAACGAGAATGAAGACTAAAGTGGTGGAGAAGCCGACTTTACCCGCCAGATGGCCATAGATACCAAGCATGCTACCGAAAAAGGCCAGGGCGAACATGAGGAGCGTTACCAGCCAGGGATTAGCTCCTGTGATAGTCGCAATCAGGGCCGTAACGGCCATGCAGATGGCTGCGCTGAACATGGATATGGCACGGTTCTGATACGCCCCACCCACATCCGCGAAAGCGACGCCGAGCGCGCTAAGGAGGGCCATAACGCTTAACGCGAGATGAGCTGTGAGCACGCCAATGAGAAGGGGTACCACGACGATAATAGTCATGCGCACGCCGCTCCGCCAGGCGGCAGTATCAAGGGTAATCATTGTACGAATATATGCATGGGTCGCGTTCGGTGCATGCTTATGGTGAGGCTTTAAGAAGGAGAGGAGCATAGGATTTATCATCACTTTCAGGTACGCTTTACAGGTTACAGGTCACAGGCCCCTGATCACACAGGCCGCCATAAACCACAAGCGGAGTTATGCAATAATATATGCACTTATATACATATATTGATAGAAACAAGAGCACGAGAATAAATATGTTTTCTTCGCAATGCATCGCCTGTTTCTCTTGAGAAGAATATACCACTGCTTTTTAATACCGTCCAATATATAGTATGATATCTATCTCATATATTAGATAATATTAAAAAGGAGAGAAACCATGGAGCTCTTGCAGCTCAAATATTTCCTGACAGTTGCACGATTGGAGCACATGACCCGTGCAGCGGATGAGTTGGGGATTGCCCAACCCCCTCTCAGCCAGACTATTGCTCGCCTGGAGGAAGAGTTGGGCGTGCCTTTATTTGATCGTCTGGGACGAAACATTCGCCTGAATCACTTTGGTCGGGCTTATGTCCAGCGTGTTGAGCGGATATTCGAGGAACTTGAGCAGGGTAAGCGTGATCTTAGCGATCTCGCGGGTGGCAGGCAAGGACAGGTTGGGCTAGCGATGGATGTAGCAACCCACCTGCTTCCAGACCTGCTCAGTGCCTTTCGCAAAGATCATCCGGGGGTTCATTTTCTGCTGTCGGGGCACCAGGTCAATACCGCCACCAGCCTGGCGCCGCAACTTGCCAGGGGAACATGTGACCTGTATATTTCCTCTCCTCCACTCCAACAGCCAGGCATCACCAGCGTTTCCCTGTTGACCGAGGATATCTGGCTTGTTTTGCCCTCGACCCACCTGTTAGCCCGGCGCTCCCAAATTCGTCTGCAGGAGGTTGCCCAGGAAGCCTTTATCAGCATGAAGCCAGGGCACAACTGGCGCGAACTGACCGATAGCTTCTGCCAACAGGCTGGCTTTCGTCCCAGGATCGTTTTTGAAAGTGACGACCCCTCGACGATCCGAGGATTGATCAAAGCGGAGCAAGGAATCGCTTTTGGGCCGGCGATTTCCGGGAGCAGATTGGCCGATCCTGCCGTTATACAAATGCCGATTTCAGAGCCAATGTGTCAGCGTACGATTGTCCTTTCCTGGCTGACCGATCGCCCTCTCTCGATGGCGGCACAGCAATTCCGCCAGTTTGTCATCGATTATTTTGCTCGCCTCTCCCTGGCATGATGCGCTGGTTTGTATAATCACTTCCACAAAGAATTGTACACCCTCGTTTCTGGCATCTCTAGGACTCTTTTGGGAGAGAAACTGTTGCCTGGCTTCCCTATGATGTTGTATGTTGTTTCGCCTGGTGATAGCGGCGGCTAGAACGCGCCCTATCCATACAGGCCAGGCTACACCAGCGGCGCGTGGCACTTCTGGTTGTGTCATAGAAGAAGAGGATGCAGCGCTCATTTTCGCAGCGGTGCAGACGCTTTCTCTCGCCCTGGCTGATAAGAGATAAGGCGGAAAGGGCGATGGGCGCTAACACCAACCCTTGCGTTGTATTTGTCGTACGAACCATGGGTACCAGGTCTCCCTGCGCGCTATATTCTAGAGCAGTGTAGTTGGTTCTCAGGACAGCGTTGAGCACGCTTATATCTGCCATCTCTGGCGTCTTTTCCGCCACCAGCGCATCAAAGATGGCCCGTAAGGCCGTGCGGAGCGTTTTGAGCGCATCCAGCAATGCCTGATCATACACCGTTGTGTCCTCGTTTGTGCCGCTGCCCCCATCGAGTTCCGGATGGTGTTGGCAGGTTGCTTGCCACCAGTGCACGACATCCTGCGGTGTGGTGAGAAGATCGTGCCGCTGCCCTCGTCTCATGACCTCTGTGTTCACCAGGTCCAGGGCGAGCATCTCCCCTTGAAAGATCAATGGTTTGTCGTCCTGTGTTTTTCTTTGCTCGGCATGACTCATAGCTATTTCCTCCTCCATCTATTATCCAATACTATTTGCCTCTTGACAAGGATATATTTTCGGGCTATGCTCTGTATATCCAAGTCAAATATGATTTAGATATGGATATTTCATAACAGCTCATCAGCGTTTTTAGAGAGGAATTTCAATGTCCAGCATTACACCCGCCTTTCAGACCGGCCACATTGGCCTCAATGTGAGCAATCTCGAACAATCAAAGCACTTCTATCAGAGCATTTTTGGGTTCTCTGTGACCTGGGAGTCACACGAGGCAGGGCGCCGTTATGCCTTCCTCTCTGATGGGCAACAGCTCGTGCTCACACTTTGGGAGCAGAGCGAGGGCACCTTCGCGAAGGACCGTCCGGGGCTTCATCACCTCTCGTTTCGCGTCAGCAGTATCGACGACGTTCATGTTTTCGAGGAACGGCTGAAAAATCTTCAAGCCCATGTGCTCTACGATGGGGTCGTCCCTCATGGTGAAGGAGAAGATTCGGGCGGCCTCTTCTTCGAGGATCCCGACGGCATTCGATTGGAAATCTTTGCCCCCAGCGGAGCCAGCAAGAATCCTGCCCCGCATGCTTCAGCTCCCACCTGTGGTTTCTTTTAGGACAGCATCCCTGGCATGAAAAAAGGATTGAACATGATAGCATATCATTCAGGAGAGCTTGAGGTACAAATTCGCGCGGGCGTGCAAACCGGGGCGGTTCGGATCAACAAAGGTATCCGTGAGACGATCCCTGTGATTGCACAGACGTTCTTGCGCGAACAACGCATGGTGGTGGTTAGTAGCGTCGATCAGGAAGGGCACCTATGGGCATCGTTGCTGACTGGAAAACCAGGCTTTCTACAGACACCAGATGACCAGACTGTGGAGATCAGGGCGGTTCCTCGACCGGGTGATCCGCTCGCCACGTCCCTTCGCGTAGGAGCAGCCATAGGAATGATCATGATCGACTTCGCGACACGCAGGAGGATGAGGGTGAATGGCCGGGGGAAAAATACTCAGAATGGAATAGTCGTTCATGTGGAACAGGTCTATTCCAACTGCCCCAAGTATATCCAGGCTCGCGCGCTGGTCACAGAAGACAGCAACGAGCAGCCTGTTCCCACGGCAGGTGTTGCGCCAGCAGCTCACATGCAAGAGCTGACTGGCGAGCAGCGGTCCTGGATAGAGCGGGCCGATACTTTTTTTGTGGCGAGCAATCATCCAGCGGGTGGATCTGATGCCTCGCATCGTGGCGGCCCTCCCGGGTTTGTGCGTGTGGAGAGCGCCACCCGGCTGGTCTTTCCTGATTACGCGGGCAATCAGATGTTCCAGACCCTGGGTAATATCAGTGTCCAGCCGCATGCTGGCCTGCTCTTTCTGGACTTCGAGAGCGGCGATACCCTCCAACTCAGTGGCCAGGCACATGTGATCTGGGAAAGGGAGAGAGTGGCGGCGTTTCCAGGAGCCCAGCGCCTGCTGGAGTTTACTATTGAAGAAGCCATAGAGACACGGCACGCTGTTCCACTGCGCTGGCAGCTGATCGAGTATTCACCTTTTTTGCCTGATGTCACCCCTCAAGATACCCCAGCCTCCTTGAGTACCATCTATGAACAATAACGTTATGTGCTGAAATTCATAGCCCTCCTTCTTGCTCAGGTTGGTTTGCAGTTCGACCTTTGGGTGTAGTATACTTCTGCGTGTTGGGGATTGGGAGTGGATGGAATACCCAACGGCAAGGGAAGAAAACGATGCCTAAACCATTAGTCCATGCACTCATCTGGTCACACGAGCACAAACACTACACCCTCTATAGCCACGGCCAACCCGAGCAGGATTTCCTTCCAGAAGACCAGTCGGCATTTGTTCACTGGTTGGACGGACACACTGCTTTTGCCTTTCTTGGGCAAGCAGGAAGAATCTCGGTCCTCAAAGAAGCTCGCTCGCGTGGAAGCGGCTATTGGTATGCCTATTGCACGCACCATCGCCGCACCCGCAAGCGCTATCTCGGACGGACGCAGACCCTCTCACTGGCCCGCTTAGAGGAGACCGCCAGGATGCTCTGGCCCGAACAGAAGCCTGCGCACGCGACTTCCCAGAGGATTGTATCTCTTTCCAGTAAGCTCTCCCTGCCACGTTTGCCGGATGCATTGGTGGAGCGCGAGCGCTTGCTTGCTGTCCTTGACGAAGCGCTTGCTACCAGGCTCTTCCTGGTCTCCGCGCCGGCAGGTTTTGGCAAAACGACGTTGCTGGCGACCTGGGCCAGTCGGCGAAAGAGCCAGGTTGCCTGGCTCTCGCTAGATGAGCTGGACACGACGCCGACGCGCTTCTGGGTCGCGCTTATCGCAGCCTTGCGCCATTGCCCCAGCATTTCCTCAAGCTTTGGAGCGAGCCCGATAGTGTGGCTTGAGTCCCCCCAACCGCCACCACTGTCCACTGTGCTCACGGCGTTGCTCCAGGAATTGGAAGACGGCGGGGGGTATGCTGCCCCCATCGTGTTGATTGTGGACGATTATCAGGTGATCGGCGATCCAGCCATTCACGAGGACATGCGCTTCTTCCTGCAACACCTGCCTGCGCACGTCCATCTGATCCTCTCCAGCCGCATAGACCCGGATCTGCCCCTTGCACGCCTGCGGGTGCGCGGCCACCTGACTGAGATCCGTGCAGACGAACTGCGCTTTGCAGAGGGGGAGGCGAGCCAGTACCTGGGCCATCTGCTCTCCCCTGCGCTCGAAGCCGACGAGGTGCGCAGGCTGGTGAGCCGGACCGAGGGCTGGATCGCTGGCTTGTATCTGGTCGCGCTCACCCTGCAGAAACGCTCAGATCGCGCAGCCTATCTTGAGACGTTGACCGGCAGTCAGCGCTATCTCCTGGATTACGTGCAAGAGGAGATCCTGGCCCGTCTACCTGAGCGCGTACGTGACTTTTTGCTTCACTGTTCCATCCTCTCACACCTGGATGCCGCCGTGTGCCAGGCCGTAACCGAATCACCGACCAGGGCGGCCAGTCAGCAGAGGCTCATGTTCCTGGATCGGGCCAATCTCTTTGTGGTGCCTCAGGATGAGGAGCGGCGCACCTACCGGCTGCATGATCTCTTCCGCGAAGCCCTGCTCTCGGTTCTCCACACCAGCCAACCTGAGCTGGTGCCGCTCTTGCACCAGCGGGCCGCTGCCTTTTATGTGGCCCAGGAGCAATGGTACGAGGCCATTCCCCATGCGCTTGCCGCTGCTGACTACTCCATGGCAGTACGATTGATGGAGCAAACCGTTGAGCAATTCTGGCTGCGTGGGGAGGCTGAGACGATAGCTCGTTGGGTGCTCGCGCTGCCCCAACCGCTCGTGCACGAGCACGCTCGCCTGCTGCTCACGACTGCCCTCTACCTCCTCAACACGGTCACACAGACGACCCGCGAGCAGCGGGCCAGGGTCTACCAGCAAGCACAGCAGCTCATGGCGCGTGTCGAGAGTTCCTTGCCGCTCCATGTGGACGAAAACAGCCACCTGACTGTAACCACCCGTACCTGTACGGATGGTGTTCTTTCCGCCGAGGCTCAGGAGGTGAGGTTTTATCGGCGCCTGCGCCTGTTACACGCAGAGATGGCTTGCTATGAGGCAATGGCCATATGGGAGTATGGGCGTTTAAGCGCTCTGTATCAAGAGATCCAGGAGCTTGACCAGGATGAGGAGGTCATCTGGCACATCTTTCCGCTCCTCTGCCGGTTCCTCCTCCACTACTGGGATCGGCAAGAGGGGGCGGTGCTTGTGCCGCAACTGCTCTCCGCAAAGCAGCGGGTGAGCCAATCGGCAAGCCTCTATGCGATCACCAGGGTCAGGGAATGGTTGGCGCTCTCGCATGTGGAGGCAGGACACCTGCGCCTGGCCTATCAGGAGAGCTTGGATACCCTTGACCTGGTTGAACAGATCGCGGGCTATGCCCCGCTGAAAGGATTTCTCCAGATCTGCCTGGCACTTGTGTTCTACCAGTGGAACCGTCTGGAGGAAGCACACAGATTGCTGTACACAATCGTGCAGGACGCCACAGCCTGGCCGCATCTGAATGTGCTCGGAATGGGATACGCCTGCTTAATCCAGGTCGAACTCGCCAGGGGTGAGTGGTCGCTCGCCGAGCTGGCGTTGCATGATCTGGAGCAGTTGGTAGAGTGCGAACGCTATTGGACCTACTCAGACTGGCTATTGACGCTGCGAGCCCAATGGTGGCTGGCGCAAGGACAGCTCAAGGAGGCGTCTGACTGGGTGAGTGATGTCCTTTTTCCAGAGGAACCGTGGAACAGGAACCTCTATGACGCCTTCCCGATCGTGATCCGCGTGTATTTCGCGCAGCGTCGCTTTCGCGAGGCATTGAACTTGCTGGAACGCTGGAGCGGACACCTGGATCGGCCGGATAATGTCAGGATCACCATAACATATCTAACGCAGTTGCTGGTAGCGCTGCACCAGGCAGACCAGCACAAGCAGGTACGCGTGATCGCGGAGCGCCTCTTTGCTCTCACGGAGCCAGAAGGCTACCTGCGCGTGTACCTGGATGAAGGCGAACCGATGAGGGAGGCGCTCCAGGCGCTGTTCACCCCACGTTCCCAGCAATCTGAATGGGCAGTCTCTACCAGGGCTTTCATCGCAAAGCTGCTCGCTGCCTTCGAGCAGGAGCAGTCGGACGAGCACAGATCACTGGAGGGGGCACCCACATCCGAGCATGCACCTTCCTCGGTCCAGCAGTCATCGGCCATCCCTTCTGTGTCGGGGATTTCCCTGACCAGGCGAGAACAGGAAGTCCTGCGCTTGTTGGCAGCTGGAACCTCCAATCAGGATATCGCTCAGACCCTGGTGATTTCCCTGGACACCGTCAAGAAACATGTCAGCCACCTACTCGGCAAACTGGGAGCGAGCAGCCGCACACAGGCAGTAGTCCTGGCGCGTGCCCACTCGCTGCTCTAGCCTCCCGTTCTCCCCAACAGGGTGTTATCCTGCCTTTCAAAACTCCTCCTTTTCTTCCACTTTTGAGGGCTGTGTTGGAGGACACGCCCATCTATACTTTCCCCATAAGCAGAGCACTCCACTGAGACAGAGGAGGAGGCCGATGTACTACCGCGTTCGCATCCAGCAACATCTGGAGCCATCCTGGCAAGACGTGTCTGGGGAAATTGCACATCGAGCAGCAGGAGACTGGCGCCACGCGGCTCTTAAGAGTGCTGCCGGATCAGTCGGTGCTCTATAGGGTGCTCTTACAGCTTATCGGGCCTGGCCTGGTGCTGCTCTTGCTTGAAACGAGCCAGGTGGAAGGTGCGTGAGCAGGCACGAGAACGCCCGTGAAAGACAGATGGTGTGCGCATGACTCCGAGGAGTCATGGCGATTGAAGCACTTAGATGAAGGAGAAAATCAATGAGCAATGTAGAGAGTATTGTTGATCGCTTCGAGATCGAGGCGCTGCGCGGCGAGTTTACTGACGCGGTGATGATGCGTGACCCCGACCGCCTGGCGTCGCTGTTCACCGAGGACGGCGTGTGGCGGATACCCCCCATTGTCGAACTCACTGGCCGGGAGCAGATCCGTGCCGGGAGCAAGCGGTTGCAGGGGCAGTGGGACTACTTCGTGCAAACGACGCATCCAGGCACGATCCAACTGGAGGGTTCCACCGCGGTCGGTCGGGCCTACATCAGTGAGCTCGCGCGCCTGCGCGACGGCAGGTCCGGGCTAAACTACGCCGTATACCACGACCGCTACCAGCGCACTGAGGACGGTTGGAAGTTCGCCGAGCGCGTCTACGAGGTCAGATACCTTGACCACACACCGCTTGCGGGCTCGGTGCCCCAGGCAACGGAGAAAACAAGGGAATAAGGAGATAGTATGGAGAACCGATTACCCCGGACAGGGTCTGATGAAATGGCTTTTGGCCTGTTGAGCGGCGCTCTTGCCGCGAACCCTTTTCCGATGCTCGCACAGATGCGATCGCAAGGCGCACTGGTGCCACTCCCACTGCCCATAGGAGCGGGGCACCAGACCTGGATGATTACGCGCATGGAAGATGCCGTGCGCGTGCTCAAAGATCAGGCTCACTTTACTGTCAATCCCACGTCCATTGGCATGGAAGATATTTTCATGGCAAACAGCGTTGATGCACTCTCCGATCCATCTGATTTCCTCTTCCGGGACGCGATGATTTCGGTGGACGAACCAGATCATCGGCGACTGCGTCGACTGGTCTCTCAAGCCTTTACTCCCAGGTATATTGAAAGCTTACGTCCCACTATTCAGCACATGGCCGACGAACTGCTCGATGCGGTGCAAGATCAGGGCCAGATGGATCTTGTCCAGGATTTTGCTTATCCCCTGCCCATCAATGTCATCTCGGAGATGCTGGGCGTTCCTCACGCAGATCAGCCACAACTCCGCGTCTGGTCTGAGGCGCTGGCAAGAAGAATGCCTGGTCTGGGCAGGCGAGATGAGCAGAGCCTCGCGCACATACGAGCGTTTGCCGCCTACGCCAGGCAACTGGTCGTGGAGAAACGGCAGCATCCCGCCAATGACCTGACGAGCCAGCTCGTGCAGATGAAAGAAGCAGGAGACCATCTCAGCGAGGACGAACTGCTCTCGATGATTACCCTGCTGATCTTCGCGGGCCACGAGACGACCTCAAACCTGATCGGGATCGGCACCCTGACGCTGCTGGATCACCCCGATCAGCTGGCGAAACTCCAGGCCGATCTGAGCCTGGTCCCGGCTGCCGTCGAAGAGCTCTTGCGCTTCAATGGGCCAGTTACGATGGGGGCAGCGCGTTTTGCCACCGAGGATCTGGAACTCGCCGGGCAGCCCATCAACAAAGGCGATGTCCTGTTGATCGCGCTCTCCTCGGCGAACCGGGACGAGACGCAGTTTACGCAGCCAGACGAACTGGATATTGTGCGTACGCTGGGCCGCCACATCGCGTTTGGGCAAGGCATCCATATCTGTCTGGGTGCACCGCTGGCTCGCCTGGAGGGAGAGATTGCCTTTACCACGCTTCTCAAACGTATGCCTGCCCTGCATCTGAACGTTCCCCGCGAGATCATCACCTGGCGGCTCAGCAGCAACGTACGGGGGTTGACGGCTCTGCCCGTAGCTTTTTAACAGACAGAAAGGAAGCAAAGGACATATTGATGACGACACATCCACATACTCAATCTCCGGTGATCATTGTTGGCGGCGGCCTCTCGGGCCTCTCAGCCGCCGCCTATCTGGCGCGAGCCGGTCATGCCGTGACGCTTTTTGAGAAGGCCAGCACCCTTGGTGGACGTGCCAGGACCCGCGAGCAGAATGGTTTCTTTTTCAATCAGGGAGCACATGCGTTCCGTTTGCATGGATCAGGTGACCAGGTGCTGGGTGAACTTGGCGTTTCCTATAGCAGCACTGCACAATCGCAGCCCTCCGGAGCCTCTATCCTTGCGGATGGGAAGCTCCATCTCATGCCCGCTGGAGCATCCCTTTTGGAGATACCTTTCCTGGCAGACACCGTCAGAGAAGAATTGACGCACGTGTTTGGTCTTCTCCCACACCTGAACTTTGAGAAGCTCCAGGGGATAAGCATGCAGGAATGGCTCGAACAGGAGGTCCAGCATCCGCAGGTCCGCCAGATTCTTCTTGCAAGAGCACGCATCTCAACCTATACCGATGCACCTGATCTGCTCTCTGCCGGTCTGGCCCTTTCTCTGATGATCAGGCAGGTATGCTATCTAGATGGTGGCTGGCAAACACTGGTGGATGGTCTCCGACAACAAACGCAGGAGGCGGGAGCACGTCTCATCACGCAGGCCAGGATCAAGGCGATTGAAGTAGCTGGAGAAGGATATCGCGTGCGCCTGGCGGATAGTTCAGGCTACGATGCAAGCGCGGTGGTGCTTGCCACTGATCCAGAGACGGCCTGTGCTCTGGTTGCCGATGGGACGCACGAGGTGCTGCGACGCTTCGCTGCACAGGCGATTCCGGCTTCTGTGACCTGCCTCGATATCGCTCTACGCCGCCTCCCCAGAGTAGAGAACCTTACCGCTTTGTGCGTGGATCGTCCGCTCTACTATTCGGTGCATTCCGCCTCGGCACATCTCGCGCCGGAGGGGAGCGCTTTGATCCATCTCATGAAATATCTGCGACCCGGTGAATCGGCGGAACCAGAGGTGAACAGGCAAGAGCTGGAAGCACTGATGGATCTTTTGCAGCCTGGCTGGCGGGCTGAAGTCGTAGAGCAGTCCTTCTTGCCGCATATGATTGCCTCCAATGCCATTGTCCAGGCGAGATATGGTGGTCTCTCCGGGCGTCCCGGCCCAGAGGTTCCAGGACTCCCCAATCTCTATGTCGCGGGCGATTGGGTCGGCCCGGAAGGGGAAAAGGCTGAGGCTTGCTTTGCGAGTTCCAGGAGTGCTGCCATGCTGATGATAGAGAAGCTCAGCGATAGGCAGGGCGCGCCAAATTGGACACGAGCCTTGTAGTCGACGCTGCTCCCGCCAGGCTTCCCAGCACCTGCTGTATCAACGTGCTGGGAGGCCTGGCATATTCTTTGTGCTTGATAGCTTTCCACTATCCGGCGTTTGATGTTTCGGGTGAGGTGTTTTGCGCTTGCGTGGGGCCGCTCAGTCCCAGCTTATGTTGTGCGATATTTCCGCAATCCCCCGATCGCGCGCCTGCTTCCGCTTAGAAAAGCTGATGAACATCTAATTCATTGGATTTGCGGCCAGGACAGAAATTCGGAAATTTCGCAGCTACGCGCCAGGAGCCATTTGCATTTCAGGTATTGGCATTTCCTCGAGAACCACTATTTCACAGTCCTCTGCCCAATGCAGATGGTGATGGCCTTTCACCATTTCCAATGCTTCATCCATGGTGTTGGCTTGCAAGATAGACATGCCGATGATCTTGCTATCGGTTTTCGTAGTTCCGGTCTTTGTCACCTTCACGGCATTACCAAGTGGTTTTCCCGGATCAACCAGTGCAGGTCCTATTTTCTCTGCCCAGTCAATCCAGAACTTCATACCCTTCATGGCTTCCTCAGGTGTTGCCTGGGCAAACCGCTCTGCTACTGCCAGCGGCGCATAATAGAGAACAATGTATCTTCTCATTAAATCACTCCTAAGTTGTTAATTGCTTCTTATGCTGGAAAATAGTCATTTTACTCTTTGGTTTGATGACCAGATCGCTCTGCCTGCTTTGCCGCTTCCATTATCATCTGGAGGGTACGTGCAAAGAGCAAGTACGGATAGCCTACCAGAAGTCGATCAGGAAAAACATCTTCTATCTTGCTCTCTTCCGTTCGCATCTGGAAAATCCCAACATGCTCCGGATCTTCCGCATTTTGTGTGATTCTGGAACCTCTCAAATAGGTGTCCAAAAGAGAAGATTGGTCGCACGCGTCCGTTCATCTCTCGGCAAGAGCTTTCACGGATGTTGCGCGGGAGATTCCTATGGCGGCGCGAATTTCAGGGATGGAATGGCTCTGGTCGTCGAACATACGCTTTGCTCGAGCAATTTTCCCATTGGTCTTGTTTCCCAGAGAAACCATTCCATAAGCGGATAGTTGCCCCCTGTTTTGTCCATTCGAGGGAATGGCAGAGACTTGTCAATCGGAGTTAGAGTGAGTAAAGTAAGGCATGATAATCGAAGAAGAACTGCCGTTGTGCGAGAAGACCTGCGAGAATCCCTGGCACAGCGAGACAAACGTATCCAGCTGAAAGCGTTGCTCGTCCAGCAAAGATCTTCCTATTTGGAGGCATGAGAAACCATGGATAAACGCGTATCTGAAATCAAACCGCAATCGTGGCTCGTCTCGCCAGGCCGCGAATTTTCACCTGGCGCTCCACTGAACGTCCCGCTGGTCCCCGCATCAAACTTTATCATCGGCAGGGGGCGTGAATATGCACGTGATGATGGGACTCCAACCTGGGAAGCACTTGAAGAAATCGTTGGTGGGCTTGAGTCTGGGAAGGCCGTGGCGTTCGCCTCCGGCATGGCCGCTATTGCCGCCGTGTTTGATCAGCTTGCGGCTGGTGCCGTTGTGATGCTCCCCGATGATTGCTATCAAGGGGTTGCAGGCTTAGCCGCAGCAGGTGCCGAAAGACAACGTTGGTCGGTGCAGCGTGTGGCAGTGGATGATACCGCTGGCTGGATTCACGCCTGCAGCGTCGCTGACCTCATTTGGCTTGAATCTCCCTCGAACCCCTGCTCGCGGTTGCAGATTTGGAGGCTGTCTGCACGGCACCACGCAAGCCTGGAGCAATCGTCGCCGTAGACAACACCTTCGCCACGCCTTTGAATCAGCAGCCGCTTGCCTTCGGTGCCACGGTATCTCTGCAATCAGCAACCAAGTTTATTGGTGGCCACTCCGACTTATTAGCAGGGGTCGCTACAACAAAGGATGAGGCCCTCTGGCATGCGCTCTTGAGGTCCCGTGAGCTTACAGGTGCGACACCAGGAACGCTTGAAGCCTTCCTGGCTGTTCGTGGTGCGAGAACCCTCGCGCTTCGGTTACAACAGGCCCAGCAAACAGCCATGATGCTTGCAGAGCGGCTTGAGGCGCACCCACTGGTCACTTATGTTCGGTATCCAGGCTTGCCCTCACATCCGACGCATGCAACTGCCAAACGTGTCCTCAAGGGCTTTGGAACCATCATTTCGTTCGATGTGCATGGAGGAGCTGAGTTTGCTGATGAAGTCTGCCGAAACGTCAGGCTTATTCGCCATGCCACCAGTCTGGGAGCAGTGGAATCAACGATGGAACGAAGAGCTGCGATCCCAGGACAGGGACACCTTCCACCCTCGCTCCTCCGACTCAGTGTTGGGACCGAGGACGCCGACGACCTCTGGGCGGATCTCGACTCGGCGATACGCTCTGCCGCACAGTGAGTACACATCCGTTCTATGAAACTTACCCAAGCGATGCGCGGTAAGCGCGAGGAATTGGGAAAGACGTTCTTCTTTTTCTCGTGATAGGTGGAGGGCTAAGCCTCAAAACCGTCCGGTTTTGAGGCTCCTCGGTTCATCATCCATTATTTCTCTGCGACTACGAAGGTCGCATTCTGGCGCTCAAGTTCCTTGACTGCACCGCTGCGCCAGCTCTCTGCCAGGGATGCAGACATGGGATCGGGAAAGATGTCTTCCTCTCCCTTCTCTACTCCATCGAAGATAGCTCGCGCGACGGACTCTGGAGAAGCCTTTGGTATGTCCAGGGATTTGGACATCTCGGTATCTATCGGTCCAGGTAGGACGGCATGAACGCTTACACCCTGTCCGGCCAACAAAGCGCGTAGTGATTGTGTCAGATTGAACGTGGCTGCCTTTGCGATTGAGTAGGGCGGAATGACTGGTAAGGCGGCCAGGGCAGCCACGGATAGAACATTGACGATAGCTCCTCGAGAATGAGTGAGGAGCGGCAGGAAGGTCTGGGTCATGTCGTAGGTGCCGTAGAAGATGACGGCGAGATGCTCTTCGATCGCAGTCCGATCGTTCAAATTCTCAGAAAGCGATATACTGGCATTGTTGATAAGGATATCAAGAGAGGTGACCTGCTCAGCAACTTCCTGAATCAGGGCTGCGTTTGTTATATCCAGGGTCAAAGGCGCGACGCGCTCATCTGAATATTCCAATGGAACACGCGTACCGGCATACACCTGCCTGGCGCCTCTCTTTAATGCTTCCTCAACCAGCGCCTTCCCAAGGCCGCGATTGGTGCCTGTGATCAAAATGGTTTTGCCTGTGATGTTCATACGTTTCCTGATCCTTTCTTTCCTCTGTATCTTGAAGTATTTGATAGAACTGCTTAAGAGGATAGGTCACTTGCGAATTGCAAGTATAAACAGAGTATATCTTCGGACGCCGAGAACATCTATGTTCAATTGTCTCGAAGGATTGTCTGATCGTCTTAAAAGACTCTCCTTTTTTGCGATACAACCCACTTGACAACCCGTAAGTTGATCCATATACTTACTAATATTGACGTAATATAATTTCAAGGTTGAATAATTATTCAATCAGCAAAGCCACTGAGCACGAGGAAGGGACGCTTTCCTACTGCGTAGCCAGATCTCAAGTTGTATTGCACGGGTTATTGTCAGGTGTGTATCGGCACAGATGAATGTGCCGTAAATAGCCTCAACAAGGAGGTTCTCGTGGCAAAAGTGTTTCGTTTGATGCGCTACCCTCTCTTATTTTTCGTTGTCGTGTTGAATTTGAGTGCCTGTATGTCAGCCAATACCAGTCCACCGGCAGGGGTCATGACCGATGTCGGTACCCCACGTAACCAGACCTTGATTTTTCAAACTTTCGACGGCAAGACCAATAATCCGGACAACATGAACCCCATGATGTCGGGATATGCCGTCTGGCGCGGCTTCCGTGAGCTTGGCTGGGGATCGCTCTGGGAGATGAACACTGCCACGGGTCACTCGTACGGCGAGCTTGCCGATGGTTTTCCACAGGTATTGGACAGCCAGCATACGGGCTTTCGTGTGAAACTGAAGCCGGGCATCTATTGGAGTGATGGCGTTGAGTTGACGACTGATGATGTCATCTATACACTGGACACCTACTTCAAGGACAAGAGCAAGCTGACCGGTTCGGGTGTCAGCGTCATTACCAACTACGTAAAGTCATACAAAAAGATCGATAAATACACCTTCGAAGTGACGACCGTGAAACCGGCCTACGACTTTGTCACCGTCATGGGCGTCTACACCTGGGGACCTGCATTTATCATCGTTCCCAGGCACGTATTTGAGAAGCAGGCGGACGTATCGACCTTCCTGAACACCAATCCTGTGACCCTGGGGCCATACACCGTGAAATCCTACGATAAGAACGGCTACTGGCAGCTCTGGCAGCGCAGATCGGACTGGAAGCGTTCCGCATGGGGGTGGATGGGTGAGCCCAAGGCTCAATATGTGCTCTACAAAGATTTTGGGACTGAAGAGACGCGTACCCTGGCCTTTATCAAAGATCAGTACGATGTCGATACCTTTATGAGCCCGGATAGCATTCAGGGCGCCGAGGCGAAGAATTCCGCTATTTCAACGTTCTCTTCAACCATGCCCTTCAACGATATGGGTGACGCCTGTTCCTATGGCATTCTGATGAATCAGGAGAAAGCTCCTTTCAACCAGGCGGCGGTTCGTTGGGCCCTGGCTCTGACACTGAATCTACAGGGTGTGGGTATGAACGCACTCAATGGGCAATTCAGAGCATCGGCCCTACCGATGTCAGATACGCATATCTTGCGGCCCCTGTACTTTAATCCCCTGCAATCCTGGCTCAAAGACCTGACCCTGTCGGATGGGTATCATCCCTACGATCCGAGCTTTGCCAATGAGCTGTCTTCCAAACTGCAGTCGGCAGGAAACTCAGCCTCAGCGCTGCCGCAGGCCGGGCAGGCAACCAGTGACGCGTTCGGCCTTGGCTGGTGGAAGTATGATCCGGCTGAAGCCCAGAAATTGTTGAGCACGGTGGGGATCAAGAAGAACAGTAACGGTGTGTATACCTTACCCAATGGTAGCATCTGGCAGCCGGAACTGGTGGTTCCCAGTGACTGGAATACGGTCATGGAGCGCATCGGTTTCTCGATTGGTGACAGTTGGAAGAAAGCCGGTATCCAGGTGAACGTTCGGCAGGTGGACAATGGCGAATTTACCACGGTGCAGAACACCAATTCCAAGCTCACGATGGAGCTCAACTGGAATAGCTGTGTCTTCAATTCGAATTACCTGAACTCCTGGCGCAGCATCCAGCCGAGCAACCTGCTGCCTGCCGACTCAAATACGTCGATCAATGGCAACCCTTTCCGCTGGAACGATCCCACGGTGAGCTCATTGCTCAACGCGAGTAGCCATATGGACTCATCGTCGCCGCAGTTCATCGCCAATGGCCAGGCCATCTCTAAAGAGTTCATCACGAATATGGCCTATATTAACCTGATGAACATTCCCACGACGATCCCCACCAATAGCTACTACTGGAGGGGCTTTCCCAAGCAGAGTAACTACTACTCGGCGCCATATAGCTGGTGGAGTTCGGCCAAGATGATCGTGCTGCATATCCAGCCGACCGGAAAATAGTAGGGCAGGTAGGATGAGGGTCGCTTTACGG
This sequence comes from Dictyobacter halimunensis, assembly GCF_036245075.1. Lineage (NCBI taxonomy): Bacteria > Bacillati > Chloroflexota > Ktedonobacteria > Ktedonobacterales > Dictyobacteraceae > Dictyobacter > Dictyobacter halimunensis. The sequence goes on along the minus strand of NZ_BSRI01000001.1, from coordinate 1,170,570 downwards.
GACCCTCATCATTCACGGATAAGGTGTAGCATGGGTTTTCTGCAATATCTTCTGAAACGAATTGTGACCTACATCGTCGTGTTGTTTATCGGGATCACGATTACCTTTTTCTTGCCCCGCTTGTTGCCGAGTAACCCGATCGACAACTACATTGCGCAGATGCAGAACCAGGCCGGGCAGACGCTCACGCCTGAGGCAACCCAGAAGTTGCGTGTCTCGCTTGAGCAACTCTATGGGCTCAATGGCAATATCGTCACACAGTATCTCACGTATCTCAAGCGGATCGTGCTGAATTTCGATTTTGGTCCCTCTCTCTCGTCCTATCCACGTCCAGTATCGCAGATGATTTTTGCCGCGCTCCCATGGACCATCGGATTGCTGGTCTCGACGACGATTATCGCCTGGCTGCTGGGAAATGGTATCGGGCTGGTTGCGGGGTACTTTAACAACAATCGGGCCGCGACTGTGCTCGAAGTGGTGGGTGTGGTGCTCTATCCCATCCCCTACTACGTGATGGCGCTGTCGGTGATCTTGCTGCTGGCCTATGTCTGGCCGATCTTCCCGCTTTCCGCCACATTTCAGACGGCGGGGATATCGTTTGGGCAGATCAGCACGATCCTCTATAACTCCGCCTTGCCTGCGTTAACCCTGGTCCTGACGGGGTTTGGCTGGAATATCTTGAGCATGAAGTCATTGGCATACGCGACGAAAGAAGAGCCCTACGCAGTCTTTGCGCGTCTGAAGGGGACCTCGGATTGGACGAGGATGAGCAGCTACGTCTTTCGCAATGCCATGCTTCCTCAGATTACGTCACTGGTGCTCTCGATCGGCACGATCTTCAACGGGGCCTTGATTACCGAGATGTTGTTTTCTTATCCAGGACTCGGACTGTTGATGCGAACCGCGGCGGGGAGCGGAGACTACAACCTGCTCTATGGGTCGATTACGATGTCGATCATCGCCGTTGCGACCGCCGGACTGATTCTTGACCTCGTGTATCCGCTGTTCGATCCACGTATTCGATATAGGTGATAGCTATGAATCTGAGTCTTCGCCTCAGACGAGTGAGGCATGCCGCATCGGCCAGCGCGGTGCCGACGAAGCGACGGAGAGTGACGAGCAATGTACGCCTCGTACTAGGGGCGGCTATTCTGGCGGTTTTCGTGATTGGATGCCTGGTTCTGCCGTTCTTTACGCCTGTCGACCCGTCTCTGCAAGGAACGTACTTGAAGAATTTGCCCCTCAGTGGACAACATCTGCTCGGAACGAATGCTCTGGGGCAGGACATCTTCTGGTACCTGGTGTTCGCCGTGCGCAATTCGTTATTGCTTGGCGTGGTTGTCAGCCTGGGTATTACCATTATTTCAACCATCATGGGTCTCAGCGCGGGCTATATCGGAGGGTGGTATGAGCGTATTATCACGCTGTTCATCGATGCCTTTATTACGATCCCGGTGTTGCCAATCTTGATTGTCTTAAGTGCTCTGGTGAGAGGAAATACGTCATTCCTGGTGATCGGAGCGATCCTGATCATCTTTGGCTGGGCGTGGGGGGCACGCACCGTGCGTTCGATGGCGCTGTCGCTGCGGGAGCGCGAGTTTGTCAACATGGCGAAGTTCTCGGGGGCCACGACCTTCGATATTCTGATCCGAGAGATCTTCCCCTATGTCTACTCGTACATGGTCGTGCATTTCATCAATACGATCCTGTTCGCGATCAATACCGAGGCAGCCCTGGCGGTCATCGGGCTCTCGAAGGTCTCCGTCCCCACCCTCGGGTCGATTCTTTTCTGGGCCTTGAATTACAATGCGTTGCTTATCGGGCAACTCTCCTGGATCGTGGCGCCAATTGTGGCGACCGTGCTGCTCTTCCTGGGCCTCTTCCTGATATCTACCGGCTACAACGAATCCTTTGCAACGAGACGAGGTGTCGAATGATCCGATTGAATAATGTTGTCGCCACCTATACCACGCGGCGTGGCAGTATTAATGCGGTCGATGGGATCAATCTGGAGATCCCTGACGGCATCACTCTGGGGATTGCCGGTGAATCTGGCTGCGGCAAATCAACCCTGATGAAAGTGATCTACGGCGACCTGGGCTTTCCCCTGACGCTCTCCTCGGGCAATATTGAGTATGGCTTGAACGATGAGCGAGGGAAAGCGATCACCAGTAAGACGATCCGCAGGCAGTGGTTCCGCCACATTTCGTATATTCCTCAGAGTTCGATGAGCTCGTTGAACCCCGTGACGCGTATTCGTGATCAGTTTGTGGATTTTCAGGGTCCGGGAAGGAACAAAGCCAAAATTCTGACGCAGGTACGGGCATATATTCAGCAGTTAGGCTTGCCGGAGGAGTCGATCGACTCGTATCCACATCAGCTCTCGGGGGGGATGCGGCAGCGTATCATGGTGGCGATGGCTACGTTCTTCCAGCCAGAAATCATTCTGGCGGACGAACCAACCACGGCTCTGGATGTCGTGGTGCAGAAAAGTATTTTGCAACTGCTCATGAACCTGCAGGAGCAGATGGGCAACACCATCATTTTTGTCTCCCACGATATGGGGGTCCATTATCAGATCACGCATCGCATGCTGGTGATGTATGCCGCCAAAGCGGTGGAATATGGATCGTCCGAAACGGTGTTCTCGCAGCCGCTGCACCCCTATACGCGCATGCTGATCGAATCGTTGCCGATGGTCGGAGATGATCAGATGCGCCAGGGCGTGCCAGGTAGCCCTCCCAGCCTGTGGAGTGTCCCGCAGGGATGCCGTTTCGCCGCCCGTTGCTCGCTCGCCACGGATCTCTGTCGCGAGAAAGAGCCAGCCTTTATTGAGCATCGGCCGGGGCACTTTGCCGCCTGCCACTATGCGGGGAATGAGCAGAAGGTGAGCGAGAAGACAGCATGAAGACCATTTTGAAAACCGAGCATCTCAATAAGACGTACCGGTTGGGCAGTTTTCCACGCAATGTCGATATCCAGGCCCTCAAGGATGTGAACATCACTATTGAGAGCGACGAACCGGTCATCGTCAGCGTTGTTGGGGAGTCTGGCAGCGGCAAAACGACCCTGGCCAAGGTGATATTGCGACTGGTGGAGCCAACAGCGGGCAAGGCCATCATCTACGATCAGCCGATAGCAGGGGAGGGCGCAAAGCCGGCCAGAGCGGATTTTCTGAGTATGGTTCAACCCATCTTTCAAAATCCGTTCGAGGCTTTTAGCCGTTATCGCACTATCGATTCCTATTTGTATGAGACGGCGACGAGGGTTAAACGCCTCAACAAAGCGCGAGCGATCGAGGCGATGGAAGAGGTCCTGTCCTCAGTTGGGCTTGAATACAAAGACGTACGGGGCAAGTATCCCAACCAGTTCTCCGGTGGAGAACTGCAGCGCATCTCGGTGGCCCGGGCCCTCATCCCGAATCCCAACATTCTTGTCGCCGATGAGCCGGTGAGCATGATCGATGCCTCGCGGCGTATGATTATTATTAACCTCTTCCGCTCGCTCAAGCAGGAGTACCAAACAAGCATTCTGTATATTACCCATGATCTTGCCACAGCTTATTACATCAGTGATTACATTGTGGTGATGAACAAGGGGAGTATCGTTGAGTTTGGGAAGGCCAGGCAGGTGTTGTCCGATCCACAACACGCCTATACACGGCTGCTCTTAAGCTCGATTCCTACCCTCAAGCAGAAGTGGGAACGCGTAAGGAATGATTGAGAACGTGTCGAAATGCCTATAACGATATTTTCCTATCTGTATCTATATTATTAAGGAAGGGAAACGATGGTGAACGAAACTGCAAGTGTTGAACAGTGGGGGATCTTTGAAGTAACGCTGCATGGTCCTGGGGAGGGAAATCCTTTTCAGGACGTCGAGCTCACTGCCCAGTTTAGGTATAAGCACCGCGCCATTGAAGTGGATGGTTTCTACGATGGGGACGGCACGTATCGCATCCGCTTTATGCCGGATACGCAGGGCGAGTGGATGTATCGCACGCAGAGTAACTGTGCCGAGCTGCGCGATGTCGAAGGGAGCTTTAGCTGCCATGCTCCTGACGCAGGGAATCATGGTCCCGTGCGTGTCGCCCATACCTATCACTTTGCCTATGCCGATGGCACACCGTATAAGCAGCTCGGTACGACCTGTTACGCCTGGACGCACCAGGGAGATGAACTTGAGGAACAGACGCTGGCGACCTTGAGTAGCGCTCCTTTTAATAAGCTGCGGATGTGCGTCTTCCCCAAGCACTATGCCTTTAACGAGAACGAGCCCGAGTTCTACCCATTCCCCTGTCTCTCACGCGGGTCCAGTAAGTGGCAGGGGAAATGGGACGCCGATGTATTTGAAGGCTGGTCGTTTGATTTTAGCCGTTTTGATCCGGCCTTCTTTCAGCATTTTGAGCAGCGCGTGGCCGATTTGATGGAGCGGGGTATTGAAGCTGATATCATTCTCTTCCATCCCTATGATCGCTGGGGATTTTCGACGATGAGCCCCGAGCTCGATGATCGCTACTTGCGCTATATCGTGGCCCGCCTCTCCGCCTATCGGAACGTCTGGTGGTCGATGGCGAACGAATATGATCTGATGCGCAGTAAGACGATGGACGACTGGGATCGCTTCTTCCGCATCGTGCAGGAGCGCGACCCCTATCAGCATCTGCGCTCGATCCACAACTGCCATGGATTTTATGACCATGCGAAGCCCTGGGTGACGCACCAGAGCATCCAGCATTCGGACCTGGCCCACACCCTTACCTGGCGCGAAGAGTACAAGAAGCCTGTCGTGGTCGATGAATGCTGCTACGAGGGCAACATCCCGTATGGCTGGGGCAATATTTCTGGCTTAGAGATGGTCCACCGCTTCTGGGAGGGGACGGCCCATGGCGGCTATGTTGGTCATGGGGACACATTCTTGCACCCGGAAGATATTCTCTGGTGGGCTAAGGGTGGCGTCTTGCATGGAGAATGCGCACCTCGCCTTGCGTTCTTCCGCAAGGTCACGGGGCAGAGCCCGGCCGCTGGCCTCGATCCGATCCCGGATGTGTTGTTTATGTTCTCCTGCGTCGGGCAGCCCCATGAGTATTACCTGACCTACTTCGGCACCCATCAGCCAGCGCAGATGACGTTCAGGCTGCCGGAAGGCGAACGGTACCAGGGCGAGGTGATCAATATCTGGGACATGACCGTCACACCATTGGATGAACCGGTTGTGCGCAACGCCGTCGTGCAGTTGCCTGGGAAGCCCTACCACGCGCTCGTCCTGCGCCGTGCTGACTAGCGAGTTTTCTTTGATGTAATACATGTATAAAAAATTGGACATTGAATATATGTTTGGGAGGACACTATGGCCAATTACGAATTTGGGGCAGGTATCTGGATGTTCCAGCAGTTCATTGATCGTTATGCGACCGATGCCTATGGGCCGGAAGTCGACACCATAAAAGCGATTGAGAAAGCGGCTGAAGTAGGAGATATTCGCGTCCTTGATATTAACTATCCATTCGCGGGCGATGGTGTTACCGTCGCAGAGGTCAGGGAAGCGCTGAAGCGAACGGGCATACGAGCCCAGGCCATTACGCCGCACCTCTATATGCGTGAATTTCAGCTGGGAAGCTTCACCCATCCTGATCCGAAGATCCGGCAAAAGGCCATTGATCTGGGCACGAAGGCGATAGAGATCGCGCATGAGCTTGATGCGCGCTATGTCAAGTTCTGGCCCGGCCAGGATGGTTTTGACTATCCTTTTCAGGTTGACTATCAGCGTCTCTGGGATAACTCGGTTGAGGGGATTCGCAGCGTGGCACAGAGCGATCCCTCCATGCAGTTTGCCATCGAATATAAGGCCAAAGAGCCGCGGAGCCATATGTTTTTCAACTCTTCGGCGCGTACCCTGCTGGCGATCGAGGATATGGGTGTGGACAATGTTGGCATCGTGTTTGATCTGGGGCACTCCTTCTTCGCCAAAGAGACGCCGGCCGAGGCGGTACAGCTTGTCGCGCGGCGTGGCAAACTGGTCAGCATAGAGCTCAATGATAACTGGCGTGAGTGGGACGACGATATGGCTGTTGGGACGGTTCACCTGATCGAGACGCTTGAATTTCTTGCCGCGCTGCGCACGATTCAGTGGCAAGGTCCCTTGTTGCTCGATCAATTTCCATTTCGAGAGAACTCTGTCGAGGCTGCACGGAGCAGCATTCTCACCATCCGTGCGCTTGAGCGTGTACTGGACCGCCTGGACCTCAATGCTTTGGCCGCGGCGCAGGGGCGACACGACGCGCTCGCCGCGCAGCGCGTAGTCCTTGATCTGCTATTGGGAACAGGGCTGGTAAAGGATCATGACTGATGATTACAGATAACGTCAATGCGCTGTCTCAAATGGCAAACACGGTGCGTCGCAGAGACGTGCAGATGATTCATGATGCCGGGCTTGGGCATGTCGGTGGCGATTTATCGGCCACCGACATCCTGGTCACCCTCTACTTTGGCGTGCTCAATATCGATCCGCTCCATCCCCAGGCGCCTGATCGGGATCGTTTTATCCTGAGCAAGGGACATTGCGCAGGAGCGCTCTATACTACCCTGGCGCATGCTGGTTTCTTTTCCGTCGACGAGCTCAGCACATTCGTTCAACCTCTCTCAAGGCTGAATGGGCATCCAGATCGGAAGAAAGTGCCCGGTATCGAGACCAATACCGGGCCGCTCGGCCACGGGTTGCCCGTGGGGGTTGGGTCCGCGCTGGCGGCGAAAATGACTGGCAAGCCGTGGCGGGTATTTGTGCTGACCGGAGATGGTGAGTTACAAGAAGGCAGTAACTGGGAGGCTGCCATGTCAGCGGCCCATTTTCAGCTGGATAACCTGACGGTGATCGTTGACCGCAACCGCTTGCAGCAAGGTGACCTGACCGAGCATACCATGCACCTTGATCCGCTTGCCGACAAATGGCGAGCCTTTGGGTGGTCGGTGCGCGAGGTTGATGGGCATAATCACGAACAGTTGTTGTCGACCTTTACAAGCCTTCCACTTGAACAGGGTAAACCGAGCTGTATTATCGCGCACACCCATAAGGGAAAAGGTGTCTCATTCATGCAGGACAACGTCGCCTGGCATCACAGGGTTCCCAACGAGAAAGAACTCGCCATCGCCCTGAAGGAATTGGAAGAGGAAGTTCTATGACCCAGCTTTATGATTGCCGCGATGCTTTTGAAGAGACACTGCGGACACTGGCCGAGCAGGATGAGCGTATCGTCACCGTGGTCAATGATTCCGTTGGCTCTAGCAAACTGACGCAATTTGGCAAGAACTATACCGATCGATTGATCAACGTTGGTATTGCTGAGCAGAATATGGTTGGTGTGGGGGCCGGGCTAGCTCATGCAGGTCTGATCCCCTTCGTCTGTGGCGCGGCGCCTTTTTTGACCGCGCGTGCGCTTGAGCAGATTAAAGCTGACCTTGCCTATTCTGACGCGAACGTCAAACTATGTGGCATGAGTAGTGGTATGGCGTACGGTGAACTGGGCCCAACCCACCATTCGATTGAAGATATGGCCTGGCTGCGGGCGATTGCCAATATGACGGTCATCGTGCCAGCGGACCCGATAGAGACGGTGCAGGCCGTCCAGGTGGCGGCGACAACCAGTGGACCGATGTTTCTGCGCATCAGCCGAATGCCGGTCCCTCTTGTGCATACTGAGCAGTATCGCTTTGAGATTGGCAAGGCCGCGCTGCTGCGCGAGGGAAGTCATGTGACCTTGATCGCGAACGGTGTCCTGGTCGCGCAGGCGTTAGAGGCCGCTGATCTGCTCGCGGCCAGAGGTATCGAAGCTCGCGTTCTCAATATGTCGACAGTTCGCCCACTGGATAGAGAGGCTGTGGTCGCGGCCGCCAGGGAAACCGGGGGCATTGTAACGGTAGAAGAGCATACGGTCGTTGGTGGATTAGGGAGTGCCGTTGCGGAGGCCGTGGTGACCGCATGCCCTGTCCCCATGCGCATCCTTGGCGTCCCGGGAGTGTTCGCGCCTACCGGTTCGGCATCATGGTTGTTGCACCACTTTGGCCTGACGGCACAGGGAATCTTTGACGCGGCAATGGAACTGATAGAAGTAAAGGTCTCGCAATGATGAGGGAGAATGGTACGATACTGGCGATCGACCAGGGGACGACCAATACCAAGGTTCTGCTCATTGATGGGCAGGGGCGCGTTGTTGCGCAAAGTTCGCGGCCCGTCGCGCAATGGTATCCGCAGCCATCGTGGGTGGAGCAGGATGCTGATCATCTCTGGCAGAGCGTGTGCCAGGCCATCGACGCGTGCCTGGCGTCGGTGGATGCTCCCCGACCGGAGGCGATCGCCATTACCAACCAGCGCGAGTCAGTCGTGATGTGGGATCGAAAGAGTGGGCGGCCGCTTGCTCCGGTGATTGGCTGGCAATGTCGGCGCACAGCGGATTTTTGTACGCACCTGCGTGAGCAGGGACTGGCCTCGTTTATCGCGGAGCGTACTGGCCTGACGCTAGATCCCCTCTTTTCCGCCAGCAAGATGCGTTGGCTGCTTGATCATCTGGAGAACGGCCAACAGCGCGCGGCCAGCGGTGAAATCTGCCTGGGGACGGTCGATAGCTGGTTGCTCTGGAATCTGACCGGGGGGCGTGTTCATGCCTGTGATTTCACCAATGCCGCGCGGACGCAGGTATTTGATATTCGTACACTGGAATGGAGTGACGATCTGCTCTCGGTATTTGGTATACCGAGGGCGGCATTGCCAGACGCGCATCCGTCTAAAGCGAGATTTGGGAGCAGCGTCGCGCTCGGTCATCTCCCGGCTGGTGTGCCAATTATGTCAATGATCGGCGATTCGCACGCCGCGTTATTTGGGCAGGCCGGTTTTGTCCCCGGATCGGTAAAAGCGACGTATGGTACGGGTTCATCATTAATGACGCCAACGCGTGAGATGGTCGTGTCAAAGTGCGGTCTCTCAACGACCATTGCCTGGGCACTTGATCGGGAACACGTGACCTATGCGCTGGAAGGGAACATTTCTGTGACGGGGGCGGCGGTGCAATGGTTGGGCGAGTTTCTCGGAACGAAAGAGCCAACGGTGGAGATTGCCCGGCTGGCTGACCAGGTCGAGAGCGCTGAGGGACTATACCTGGTCCCGGCCTTTGTCGGGCTGGGGGCTCCCCATTGGAATGATGCAGCTCGTGGCCTGATCTGTGGGATGACGCATGGATCGACAGCCGCGCACCTGGCTCGTGCTGCCCTTGAGGCGATAGCCTATCAAATTCGCGATGTTTTTGATATTATGGAGACCGAGGCGCAGACAGAGCTCAAGGTACTTCTTGCCGATGGAGGAGCCAGTCAAAATCCAACGTTGATGCAGTTCCAGGCAGATATTATCGGACATCCCGTCTTGCAGAATACCTCCGCTGATGTTTCCGCGCTCGGGGCCGCCTACCTGGCTGGCCTGACCACGGGATACTGGCAGACACTTGATGAGATCACCCAATTATCCAGGCAACAGAATATTTTTGAGCCCCACATGTCTGCTTCTTGCCGAGAAGCACTCTATGCAGGGTGGCAAACAGCCATCGCACGTGCGCTTTTGTGATATAACATAGAGCATAAGAGTTGCACATGCGCATTTTAATTTTACATCGTACTTGAAGGGAAGAAATACATGGCGCGAATTGATGAACTCCGCCTCATGGTAAAGGTTGCTCATCTCTATTATGATCAGGATATGACCCAGCCTGAGATTGCTGCCAAATTAGATCTTTCGCAGGCCTCGGTGTCACGCCTGCTCAAACGCGCCAAAAGAGAGCAGATCGTCCGTGTGACGGTCAACATGCCGTATGGGGTATACCCTCACCTGGAAGAACAGCTGCAAAAAGCGTATGGCTTAAAAGAGGCTATCGTGGTTGATAGCATCGAGCACAGTGACCAGATTTTGCGCGATATCGGGTCGGCGGCGGCCTACTATCTTGAAACGACGTTGCGTTCAGGAGACATCATCGGGGTCTCCTCCTGGAGTTCGACGCTGCTGGCAATGGTGGATGCGCTCCAGCCATTAGCGCGTCCATTGCAGATTCGTGTGTTGCAGATTCTCGGAGGATTGGGAAGCCCTTCGGCCGAGGTCTATGCCAGTCGCCTTGTCGATCGCCTGGCCAATCTGATGCGTGGGACCGCGACCTTCTTGCCCGCGCCTGGTATCGTTGGCTCACCCGATGTCGTCCCTGTCTTATTGCAAGATCACTATGTCCAGGCCGCGATGTCGCTATTTGACCAGGTGACGATCGCACTGGTTGGCATTGGGACACTGGAACCATCAGGTCTGCTGGCCAGTAGCGGTAACATCTTCTCTCCTGCGGAGCTAGACATGTTGCGTGCCGCCGGGGCCGTGGGCGATATTTGCCTGCGCTTTTTTGACGCCTCAGGCAATCCCGTCGTCACGCCTCTCAATGATCGTGTGATTGGCATGGGCCTGGATCAGTTGAGGAAAGCAAAAAGAGCCGTGGGCATTGCGGGCGGCCTGCAGAAGCTGAGTGCCATTCGCGGTGCCCTACAGGGCCGTTTTATTAATGTCTTGATTACCGATCGCTTTACTGCTCAGCACCTGCTTCAGATGGCGGAAACCTCCGAAATATTGCCGGCAGCTCATCCCTCTTCGTCCTTGGAATGAGATTGCGGAGTGAGAAAAGAACTCACCTACTTCTACAATATTTAAATTTTTTCAACCACTCAAAGTATACCAGAAATTATATTGATATGTACTATGATCGAAAAGGACTTTAAGCCGCTACAAGCTGTAGTGCATTCGCTTCTACACGTGACACTATTCTACTGGTAGGGCTTAGCGCATGGAGGGATTGAAGAGATTTTTTTCGGACTGATCATACACACCATTCGGCATGACGTCTAAAAGGAGCTCTAGCTCCTTTATATATAGAAGTGCAAGGGATTAGATTTAGCGTTGCCATCTGAGCACAAGGACTATCTCTGTTGGATGCCAGGCTTGCGGGCCTTCACCATGAATGTTGTTGGCATCATGTGGGCTCGCGCAAGAGAATACCATTTCTCAAAGAGTTGGTCGTCCTCCGTGGCCAGAGAGGGATTGACGTCACCTTCGATGACACGTTCTATCATCAAGCCGGCCTCGATGAGGCTATTCAGGTAGGTGCTCAATTTTCTGGGATACTGAATGACGGCTGCATCGTTGACCCACGAAGAACGTGTAATGGGATGCTCATCGCTATACGAGCGCTTGAGAACCATCTGGCCATCCTGACTTTTGAGGCATCCATAGATGGGGTGTTCCCAGCTAAAGACGAAGCTTCCACCTGGTTTTAGATAGGACGTGATAAGAGAGAGCGTACGGGCAAGATCATAGGTCCAGCCGAGTGCGAAGATCGAGATGACCATATCAAAATAGGTAGCCGGGATGCCGGGATTTTCTTCCATCGGAGATGAGAAGAAATGAGCTGTATAGCCTTTTTCCTGAAGCAGTGCGGATGCATAGCCGATCTGTGTGTCTGAGAGATCCAGGCCCCAAAGTTCGGCTGCATCGTGCTCACCCAGGTAGAGGAGAGAATGCCCACTGCCACAGCCGATTTCAAGAACACGAGCATCGCAAATGGGATCAAGCAATCTCAGGTCGTCCTCTGTTGGTGCCAATGGACCATACAGGGGGAGTGCTGTGCTTCCATAGAATTGTTGTGCTGCTTTATTCCAACCGGCGCGATTGGTTTCTTGTATGCTTGATTGATCGAGGGGATGTATCTCCACGGTTGCCTCCTTCATATATCATACTGTCTGTAGGCTGAGAAACAATATTTATTATACTGCTTTTATGGGCGTTCTTGCTGTGGCAGCCTGCCTTGCCCGATTCGTTCCTACCATGCTAGAATTGAGCGAAAAAAGCTATGGAGAGAGAAAAATATGGAAGACTGGGATTACCGCCGCACCTGGTATCATGGATCTCAGCAAGAACTCACTACATTGCGCATTGGCAGTTCTATTACGCAGGAGAAAGCGATTGCCCGTGTATTCTCTCATAGACCCTCCTCTCATCCAGACAATGTGGGATAGGTCTTAGAGGAGCATGGATTTATCCAAGCCGAAACGGAACCTATCATGGCTGTGGATCTACTGCACATGAACATAGATCTCCCAGTATCATCTCGATTAACCATTCATCGTGTTTGCACCCACGAGCAGTTGTTACAATGGTTGCGTGTGTGTTTCTCTGAATGTTTAGAAGAGCTCATTCAGCAGTGTTTTATCCTCTACTCCGGCTTGCACCTTGACGATCACAGCCCACTGCGTCTGTATCTTGGAACCATCGATGGTGAATCGGTGGCGACGTCTCTCTTGTTTTGCGGTGAGGAAGCGGCGTCATTGAGAAGTATTTTTACGCTCCCTCACTATCGATGTCAAGGTGTTGGCGCAGCGATGACGCTTGTCGCACTGCATGAGGCACGATCGTGCGGGTATCACATCGGTCTGCTGGCAGCCTCCCCAATGGGAAGTGCGCTCTATCACCGCATTGGGTTTCAGGTGTACGGGACATTTAGCGTCTACTATGTAATGATCTGAAGATGAGAAAATGTTGATGCACATAGATACATAGAGAGATGCCGGAGCTGCTAGCCCTTGCTATAATAAGCCGAAGTGGCCACCAATAAACCTGGTTGCTGATTGCAGAGACACCGTGGCACCGAAGTCAAGTCGTTGCTGATTCAAAGGTGTGCGAAGGTTGTGCTGCTCTTCTATTTGACGAGAACAATGTGTTAGGTTATATATACTATGCGGTACAGATTCTATTGAAAAGAGAACGGTCTGGCCTATTTCTTTATTTGGGGCGCTTGTCGGCATATGGAGGCTTATCTGTGGCTATTATTGAAGCACATCACCTCAGCAAAACGTTTCAGCAACATCGTCGCTTCCCTGGTTTTTGGGGGGCGATTCGTACCTTATTTACGCACGAGTATATAACGCGTCAGGCTGTCAGGGATATTTCATTTGCGGTTGAGCGAGGAGAGGCTGTCGGCTACGTCGGCCCGAATGGGGCTGGTAAATCGACGACGATCAAAATGTTGACCGGCGTGCTCGTACCCACGTCTGGTACGGTGCTTGTCAATGGTCGGATGCCGCATAAAGCTCGTCAGGAGAATGCCAGGCGCATCGGGGTCATCTTCGGACAACGGAGTCAACTGTGGTGGGAATTGCCGGTCATCGATTCATTCGATCTCCATCGGCACATGTATCGTATTCGTCATGATCAATATGCGAAGAATCTCGCATTTTTTGAAGAGCTTTTGTGTCTGAAAGAGTTTCTCCATTCACCTGTACGGCAACTCAGCCTCGGCCAACGCATGCGCGCGGAAATAGCACTGGCATTACTGCATGATCCAGACATTCTTTTTCTCGACGAGCCGACGATCGGACTTGATATTACGGCCAAGGACCGCATTCGCGAATTTCTGCAGGCCGTCAACCGTGAGCGCGAGGTCACTATTATTTTAACGTCACACGATCTCAAGGATATAGAAGAGATTTGCTCTCGCATCGTAATTATTAATCAGGGAGATCTAGCATACGATGGGGCCGTCTCCGATTTGAAGACGCGATTGGGCAACCAACGTACCCTCACGATCGAATTTTCTCATGATCCTGGTCCGATTACGATCAGTGGGGTTACCTTGCTCCAGGACGATGGTTCCCGCAAGCAGTTCCAATTTGATAAAGCCGTGCTGTCCACCTATGAGGTCCTCAGCGCTCTCGCCGAGAAGTATCCGGTGGTGGATATCTCGTTGGAAGACACCGATATAGAAGATATTATCCGTACGCTCTATAACTCGATGGGAGAGCAAGCTCTGGAAAGGGAACAATTAGATACCTGGACGCGAGGGAAGGCGGTTACGAAATGAGCACCTATCTGGCGTTCTTCGTGAAATCATTCAAGAAAAGTCTCGCGTACCGTTCCCAGGTCTGGTTGTCGATTGTGGGCAATTGTATTTCGATTGCGATTCAGATCGCGATCTGGAAAGCGCTGCTTGGCTCAGGATCGGTGAGTGGCGTTTCTCTGCCGAATATGATCATCTACACCATCCTGAACACGGCGGTGGCAGCGGTGCTCATGAATGGGCTGATCAGTGACGCGAACAAGCGTTTAAATACGGGCGATATCGCACTCGATTTGTTGAAGCCGTTACACTATCCGCTGTACCTGTTCATCGATCAGTTAGGGAAATCGGCGTTTCGCCTGATCTTTACCGCTCTTCCGACGCTGCTGATCGCAGGACTGTTCTTCGGTTTCACTGCTCCCGCTTCGTTTAGCTCTGGGCTGGCCTTTTTTGTTGCGCTGCTCATTGCGTTACTGATCTCGTTTGCCCTGGGCTATTTAATTGCGCTCCTCTCCTTCTGGTTTCTCACGACGATGCATTTCGAGTGGACCTTTATCGGTCTGATGGCGGTCTTTTCCGGTTCGTATCTGCCCATCTGGTTCTTCCCGCCTGGATGGTTAGAAGTGGCACAGGCGCTGCCATTTCAATTTCTCGGCTACGTGCCTGCTGCTCTCTACATGGGAAAAATTCCAGGCGGGAGTGCCTGGCTTACACTGAGCATTGGGATGGCCTGGGCCCTTGGATTATTGGGCCTCACCGGATGGCTTTGGTCTACTTCTATGAAGCGTCTTGTCGTTCAGGGTGGGTAAGCAGAGGAAGGAGATAACGATGTCACTTTCCGTTTTCTGGCAGTTTGTGCGTTTACGCATGAAAGAGCGCATGGAGTATCGGGCAGCATACCTCCTGGGTATTCTGGCTCAAATCTGGGGGTATGGAGGGCAATATATTGTTGTCTGGCTTCTCTTGCGCCGCTTTCAGACGATCCACGGGTGGTCCTGGCCCCAGATCGCTTTTCTCTACAGCCTGGACCTTTTTACCTATGCACTCGGGGCGGCTTTCACCTTCAGTCCGTTTTCAGAACTCGAACAGATGGTGGAGGAGGGGACCTTTGACGGGGTGCTTGTACAGCCCTTGAATCCCTATCTCTACCTGGTCGCTCGAAAATATAACGTTGGATACGCGGCCCATGTGATTCTCTCGGGTCTCATCCTGATCTGGGCTACTACCCAGCTATCGTTCCATTGGACTGCCTTGCTGTTTCTCTATTTTCTGCTGATCCTGGTCAGCGGTGTGCTGCTTCAGGCCGCGTTTATTACCTTTCTTGGTTCGCTCACGTTCATTGTTATTCGCTCTCAAATGCTCTTTGGCCTGTATTACAGTATCAAAGCGGCGATTGCTTATCCGATATCGATCTATGGTGCCGCGGTGCAGGTGGCATTGACCGTGGTCTTTCCTCTTGCCTTTGTCAATTTCTATCCCGCGACTACCCTGCTCTCAAAGAGTGGGCAGTTCCTGCCAGGTTGGATCGGCTGGGTAGCTCCCCTGGTTGGCCCTCTCATATTCTGGCTCTCCTATCGCATATGGACGTACGGCATGAATCGCTATCAGAGTGCTGGAGGATAGCCATTCATGCCTGCGAATGTGAAAAATACATGACCACTTTTTTTCGCGAAGACTTTATAAATTCCTCTGCTCCTTCTGTGTAATCCCAAACAGGATCGCCAGGAAGAGGATGAATCCGTTGAAGGGGAAGAGGATTGCCGGGCCGAGCAGGTTCGTCAGGACACCACCCAGGGCTACGGAGATCGGATACGTGCCGAACGAGGCAAACTGGAGCAGTCCCATGACGCGCCCCATGAGATGACGCGGGATAGTTCGTTGGATCAACGTAATCAGCAAAACGTTGGAGATGCTGTTCACAAGACCACTGATCAGCATGCAGAGCACCGCACCTGTAACTCCTCCATAGGGAAGCAGTGCGATCATGATGGCCATGATCAGCACGGCTAGAAGCGCGATCAGTCCTTTCCGTTTCAGCCCAACCAGCATGCTGGCCAAAAGGCCACCAGCCAGCGCGCCGCCGCCAAAGGCCGTCATAATCATCCCATATCCACTTGCGCCCGCATGCATTGGACCATGTGCCAGTGTAGGCAACGCGACCTCCAACAATCCGCCAAGGCAAAAGTTAGCCACGATTGAAACAACAATACGCACCTGTATCAATCGCGAGGTGGGCAGGTAACGTGCAAAGGTAATCTGATCTTCGCTGCTTGCCGTCCCGTCTCAGTACCTGCTTGTACACTGGTCCCCTCTCCTGATTTATCGGACGCTTCTGATCGGATGACTGGCTGAGTTTGCTCAGTTATGCTCTGCTCCGGTCGGAATCTTCAATCAAGGCCGTATGAGGGCAGGGGATGCCCAGGTGAGGGAGGTCATGTTGTGTATGGGATGTGCCCATCCTTCTCATCGGTTAGGGAAAGCGAGGGCCTCTTCTCGCAGGCGTTGTACGTCGCGTATGGGAGGGACACCAAAGAGGCTTTTATATTCGCGATTGAAGTACGCGGCATCCTGATATCCCACACGATAGGCCGCACTTGTGGCGTCGAGGTTTTCCGAGAGCATGAGACGACGAGCCTCCTGGAGCCGCAACTGCTTCTGGAATTGCAAGGGACTGAGCGCAGTGACCGCTTTGAAGTGGTGGTGGAACCCTGAAACACTCATGCCCAGATCCTGCGCGATTTCCTCGATGCGTAAGGGTTGGTCGAAGTGTTGCCGAAGTCGCTTGACTGTCTGGACGATATCGGGAGTGTAGCCCCCTTGCAGAGCCAGGTGACGGAGCCGACTCCCCTGCTCTCCGACGAGGAGCCAATAGAGAATTTCCTGCGTGATCAAGGGGCCAAGCACCTGTGCATGGGCAGGGGAATCTACCAGCCTCACCAGTCGCACGAAGGCTTCCAGCAGGTTCTCATCCAGCGGACTCACCGTGATTGCCGAGACCGCAGTATGCGGTTTCAACCAGGTATAGTCGGCCTCAACAACGACGGAGCTGACAAGGGAGGGAGCCAGATCCAGGCGGAGACTGAGATAGGGGCGCTCCTTCGAGGCAGAAAGCACCTGACTGACACGGGGCAACTCGATGGTGGTCAGCAGATAATGCTCAGGATCGTAGCAGTAACGGCTCTCGCCGAGTAAGACCTCTTTGCTGCCCTGGGCTATCACGCAGATGGATGGCTCAACCACGCTATGAATTGGTTGGAAAGGCACCGAACTGCGGGCCAGATGTAATCCTGGGAGTGGTTCTTCTACTCCATCTTCGCGCACCACTCGCCCAATCCGCTCCACCAGTTCTTCACGATAGGCGTGTTGCATCACGGTCTGGCGTTCTCGCTGGTGGCCATCTCGTTCATCCATGGTGATTTCCTCTCTAGTTGCTCTTTCGCTCATCCGGGAAGATTTGCAGAATCCTCCAATCATTCTCGACAATCATTCTATCACCCTGGGCTTCGGCAGGTCTATACTATCCACAGGCAGCGCGCCTGATGCTCTGCCTGGACCGCATAAGCTGGACTTTTCTTCAAGAACAAAGTCAGGAGCGAACATGCATGGTAGACGGTTAATGAAGAAGGAGGGAAGATGTCTGAATCGCAAGAACCAACACGGGCACAGAAGCTCATTGGCGACTTCTCGCCGAAGATGGTGTCACTCACGGATGATCTGCTGTTTGGCGACATCTGGGAACGAACAGAACTCTCAAAACGTGATCGGAGCTTGATTACGGTTGCTGCGTTGATTGCAGGCGGAAATACCGAACAACTCACCGGCCATCTGATGAGAGCAAAAGACAATGGCCTGACGGAGACAGAACTCAAAGAGGTGATCACCCATCTCGCGTTTTATGCTGGTTGGCCGAAGGCCATGTCTGCCATCGCCGTCGCTAAACGCGTCTTTGGTGAGCAATAATCTGGCGCAGAGAGATGCAGCAGGAGAAAGAAACGCATGGATATCAAACGCACTGGCTCACAGCCGACGCGCTATGGGCCAGCCGACACGTTTACCGGCACGGTTTTCATCGATTCCCCGTTTGAAGCACCCGATCCAGCCCGTGTCGGTGGTGCCCGTGTCACGTTTGAGCCTGGTGCTCGAACCGCCTGGCACAGTCACCCCCTTGGCCAGACGCTGATTGTGACGAGTGGCTTCGGTCGGGTCCAACGCTGGGGGGAGCCGATCCAGGAGATTCGCCCTGGGGACGTGATCTGGTTTGAGCCAGGGGAAAAACATTGGCATGGTGCCACACCAACGACGGCTCTGACCCATATTGCCATTACCGAACGGCTTGATGGGAAGACCACCAATTGGATGGAGCAGGTCAGCGAGGAACACTACCAGGGCTGATCATAGAGAACGATGATTGCGCCTTTTCATACAAAGACAGGACAGTGAAAACATGCAAAAGCGTACACTTGGAACGAGCCACTTGGAAGTTTCAGCTCTCGGGCTCGGTTGTATGGGTATGAGTATCAACTATGGTCCCCCCAGAGACAAACAGGAAATGATTGCTCTCCTGCGAGCAGCTGTAGACCGAGGGGTAACCTTTTTCGACACGGCCCAGGTCTATGGACCCTTCACCAACGAAGCACTCGTGGGCGAAGCGCTTGCCCCCATTCGTGATCACGTGGTCATCGCCACTAAATTCGGCTTTCGATTTGGCCCCAATGGAGAACGGTTGGGCCTTTCCAGTCAGCCAGAGCAGATCAAGCAGAGTGTCGAGGATTCACTCAGGCGGCTCCGAGTCGAGACCATCGATCTCCTCTATCAGCACCGTGTGGACCCAGAGGTGCCCATTGAAGATGTGGCTGGCACCGTCAAGAAACTGATCGAGGCTGGAAAGGTGAAATACTTCGGTCTTTCCGAGGCAGCAGCACAGACGATCCGTCGGGCGCATGCTGTACAACCAGTCACAGCTATCCAGAGCGAATACTCGCTGTGGACGCGAGACCCAGAAGCCGAGGTCCTTCCAACGTGTGAAGAGCTTGGCATCGGCTTCGTGCCTTGGAGTCCTCTTGGACAAGGATTCCTCACCGCAACGGTTGATCCAAACAAAACGTTCGAGCAATCCGATATTCGGTCTATTTTCCCTCGCTTTACTCCTGAAGCCATGCAAGCGAATCAGGCCCTGGTCGATCTGCTGGTGAGAATCGCCGCGCAGAAACGGGTGACGCCTGCTCAGATTGCGCTGGCCTGGTTGCTGGCGCAGAAACCGTGGATCGTGCCGATCCCAGGGACCACGAAGTTTTCTCGCCTGGAGGAAAACCTTGCTGCTGTTGCCATCGAACTGACATCTGATGATCTCAGTGACATCGAGAGTGTTGCTTCGCAGATCACGGTGCAGGGAGCCAGGGGAAATGGACGAGAGCGGTACGTTTGAGACTCCTCTGTTCACCCATTCCAGCACCCTGAGCAGGGTGTACAAGTAAGAAAAAGAAGGTATCTTATGAACGAGAATACGAACATCCACGGAAAAGTCGTGGTGATCACTGGCGCGAGTAGTGGGCTGGGAGAAGCGACAGCCCGGCATCTTTCCGCGCAGGGAGCAACGGTTGTGCTGGGAGCGCGCCGCACCGAGCGCATCCAGGCCCTGGCGAACGAACTGAACAAGCGCGGTGGCAAGGCACATGCCCTCCAGACGGATGTCACAGATGCCGAGCGGGTGAAGCGCCTGGTGGACGCCGCTGTCCAAACCTATGGACGCATCGACGTGATGCTCAACAACGCTGGTTTGATGCCGCACTCGCCCCTGGAACGCCTCAAGATCGACGACTGGAACCGCACCATTGATGTCAACATCAAAGGGGTTCTCTACGGCATTGCCGCCGCGTTGCCCTACATGAAAGAGCAACATGCCGGACACATCATCAATGTGTCCTCAGTGGCAGGCCATAAGGTTCGTCCCAGCAGCGCGGTCTATGCAGCGACCAAGGCAGCTGTCCTGATGATCTCCGAAGGGCTGCGCCAGGAAGTCAAACCCTATCACATTCGCACGACGGTGATCTCGCCGGGAGCCTTAGACACGGAACTGCCCACCAGCATCACTGAGCCAGATATTGCGGAAGCTGTGCGGAAAAACTATGAAGCGGGAGCTATTCCGGCTGACTCGTTTGCACGGGCCGTTGCCTTTGCCATGAGCCAACCCGACGACGTGGATATCAATGAAATCCTGTTCCGGCCCACCAGCCAGGAACTTTGAGGAAAGGAGAAATACACATGTCAGCTATTCCATCGGTCAGCCTCAATAACGGGGTGAGCATGCCCCTCTTGGGGTTTGGTGTCTTTCAAATGCAGGATGCTGAAGAATGCGAACGCAGCGTGTACGATGCTCTCCGCACCGGCTACCGCCTGATTGATACGGCGGCATCCTATGGCAATGAAGAAGCCGTCGGCAAAGCCATCAAGCGGAGCGGCGTGCCACGGGAAGAACTGTTTATTACCACCAAGCTCTGGATTCCGGATGCTGGGGACGAACGCACCAGACCAGCGTTTGAACGATCATTGCAGCGGTTACAACTGGAGTATCTGGATCTCTACCTGATTCACCAGCCCTTTGGGGATGTGTATGGCGCGTGGCGCGTGATGGAGCAGTTGTACCAGGAAGGCCGGATACGCGCCATCGGGGTCAGCAACTTCGCACCTGACCGGTTGATGGACCTGATCATGCATCACCAGATTGTTCCTGCCGTCAATCAGGTGGAAACCCATCCGTTCAACCAGCAAATAGACACCCAGACCTTCTTGCAGGACAACCATGTTCAGATCGAATCCTGGGGGCCGTTTGCGGAAGGCAAGCACAACATATTCGAGAACGAGGTGCTGCGTTCCATCGCAAGCAAATATCAGAAAACTGTAGGGCAGGTCACTTTGCGCTGGCTCACCCAGAGAGGGGTCGTGGCAATTCCCAAATCAGTTCGCAAGGACCGAATCGTGGAAAACTTCACCATCTTCGATTTTGATCTGAGCCAGGAAGATATGGCGGCGATCAGGACGCTGGACACCAAAACCAGTAGCTTCTTCGACCACCGTGACCCCAATGTCGTGAAGCGGTTGAGCGGAGCGACACGTCGGACCTAAACGGACGAGCGACACGTCGGCATCTGGTAAAGGAGAGAGCGTTTAGGGAATTTACCAGCTCTCCGCCGACAGAGTAGGAGGAAGAGTCACCTCATGATGAGACGAGGCTCGCGCTGGTTTTCATCGGGATCAAGCAGAGGAAGTTGGATCACATCCGGCTTCCTCTGCGGCTTTTTCTGCGCTGCGTAATCAAACAATTTCAGAAAGAGTAACCATTCATCAGGTCCGAGTGTCCACAAGGTGAATTGTGGCGACTGATAGCCCGTCTCGATCAGGCGCGGATTCTTTACCTCTTTGATATGCTTGTTATCCTCCTCTTTTTGTGATGGAATCCTCAATGTATGTGAAAACATCGGATACATTGAACTGGGGGCAAGACGCAGGAATACGTGCATCGAATGATGCGACACTCTTCCTATGCCTTGCCCCCTCTGTCTTTGAGGCAAACAATGATCTAGAGCATGCTGCCCGTTCCCACGTAGGAGATCAGAGCAACGTCTCAGGAACAATAGCAGGCGTACTGACATTCACCCCTGCCGCCTGGACCTGCACGCCACTCACACCCACGCTCCCCACCGTCTGTGTGGCGGTGGTAACAACGTTGCCGAGGATTCCATCGACGACATTCAGCTGCGTGCCAGCATGCAACAGGCTCCCACCGGAGACCTGACGCAACTGCTCATCTGATACCTCTTCCAGAACCTGCTCGGAAACGTCTGCCTGTTTCTTCCAAAATTCAACATGATTGACTCCTTTCGTCTTCATCACATACTTGCTCGTGCCACTCCCATCCTGTGCAAGCGGCATACACGCGCACATAAACCACTCTCACTGGGACCGCGCATGACCATTCGGGTCCATGCTTCCAACGTTCGCTCTGCGAGAGGAACTGCCCAGAGCTGTGCGCATCATACAGGCCATGCAACACCACACAACCGATTCATGCATGGCTGAAGATTGTAGATCCTCCTCTCGTCTCGCCTCATATCTGGCGTTATTTCTTCCCTCACTTCTGTTCTACAACCTCTATCTGGTTATCGGAACACCGCGCAAAGTGTTGCGCAGGTGTGAGTCACCCCCACCCATTTGGGTCACCGTCGGACCTGGGCAGCGTTTGTGATCGATGTGCCTCATATAAAAACATCAGCACTCCACAACTAGTGGGTCATTTGCCAACTGCTGTAGGAATGTGCGATGCTCAACAAAAAGTCTGGAAGGAGACCAGCCATGTCCCGTCGAGCATCACAACCCCTGCGGCTGTTTTCGGAAGAAGAAGCCAAAGAACTTCAGCGTGTGAGCAGAGCCTCTAGTGAATCGCGTAACCGTCACCAGCGAGCCGTCGCGCTCGTAGCCGTTGCGGAGGGGAAGAGCTTGAGCGAGGCGGCGCGCCTCGTTGGATGGAAAAGCCACGACCCAGTCACACGGCTAACCAGGCGATTCAATCTCATGGGGTTGGCGGCGCTCGATGATTTGCCCCGATCGGGAGCCCCGCGAACCTATGGGCCAGTGGAACGAGCACGGATTGAGCAGGAGGCACGCCGCACGCCTGATCGCAAGGAAGATGCAACAGCCACCTGGTCCCTCACACTCTTGCAACGCGCCCTGCGCCAAGCTAGCGATGGGCTTCCGAAGGTGAGTACCTTTACGATCCTGCATACCTTGCATGAGGCAGGCTACAGTTGGCAGAAAGATCGCACCTGGTGCCATACGGGAAGAACCCTCAAGAAAGGAAAAGACGGGACGGTGTATCAGAGCGAAGACCCCTACACCCAGGAAAAAAAACGGTGATTGAGCGTGCCTACGTGCAGGCCGAGCATGTGGGTCTCCCCTTGTGGTGTGAAGACGAGGCAGGTCCGTATCAGACCATTCCTCACCCCGGCTTCGTCTGGCAGCCAGAGGGAGAACCAGGGCGACAGGACCATCAATATATCCGCGGGAAGACCTGCAAATTCTTGACCTTGTTTCGGCCAGCCACGGGGGAACTGCGAGCCAAACCAGTTGATCAAAGTACCAATGCCATCTTGCATCCCTGGCTCAAGGAAGAATTGGAGGCTCTTCTCAAAGAGTGTCCGCCAGTTCTAGAGGCGGTTCCAGAGGAGCGACTCTGGCAAAACTGGGATCCCTTTCCTGCCGCCGAACAACTGGATCGGTTCTTGCCTCCCTTGCGCATGTTGCTGATTTTAGATAACCTGGCAGGTCATTACAGTCGCGATTTGGTGAGCTGGTGCCATGAACGCGGCATTGGACTGTTGTATACCCCGTGTGCTGGATCCTGGCTCAACATGGCTGAGTCTGTGCAACGGATCATTATCCGGAGGGCACTGGAGGGGCATCATGTTTATGATGTCGAAATTCTCAAAGATTGGCTCACCGACACCATCGAGGGATGGAATCGTCATCCGACCCCGTTCATCTGGGGAGGCAAACGGCATGCTCGTCGCGACCGTGCCTATGCGCGTCGTCATCGGCAAGGCGGGTCAGGAGCAACATCTCAATACGTGGTGCCGCGGCGCATTCGTTCGGTGCGCTATTACAAACCGGCCAGCAATGCCACTGGATCTGGCAAGTGACCCACTAGTGATGTCAGACACACAAGGATGCTGATCTGCTTCAGGTGAAATAACCAGCTCAACGCACACATACTCGTGTGAACTCTTCAGTCGGTTCTATTTATTTGTTGTTTTGCTGGGATGGGAGGTGGAATGAGAAGCGGTAGGGCATTGGTGGTCTTTTTGGTTTCGGCGCCTCGTTCGGGCGGTAGAACTGCAGAAGCATGGTAGCGAGGCAGTAGATCTGGGACGTGGTGTAGGCCGTGATACTCTTTATCTGATCAAGTACGGATTCCACGTTACCGCTGTGGATCAAGAAGCAGCATCTCTGAAACTTCTTTCTGATCTGCCAACGGATCGACTCCATCGGATGCAATGCTCATTTGAGACGTTTCCATTTGATCACTATGATCGGATGCAATGCTCATCTTTTGCTCCTCTTGAAAACATACCATACCGTATGGTATGATCTGAGTAAGAGACGTGAGTCGAGCAAAGGAGAGAACAAACAGGTTATGGTGCTTCTCAGGAGAGGATGCAATTGTGAAAACACTACCGAGATCTCTTGCTGACAATTGGGGAGCGACCGCCTCTGAGAGAATGATGTCGTTTCCTTGCGATCACTATCTAACTCCATACGATGTATCCTACTTCCGTGCTGTATCGGTGCAAGCACCAGCCCCCATTGTCTTTCGCTGGCTCTGTCAATTGCGTGTGGCACCCTATAGCTACGACTGGATCGATAACCGTGGCAGGCGCAGCCCTCGCGTACTTATCCCGGGTCTGGAGCAGCTTCAGGTTGGGCAACGTGTGTGCTCAATTTTTGATCTGGTGAACTTTGAGCCTGATCGACATCTTACGCTGCTTCTCAAGGATAAGCGGGCCCAAATGTTCTTTGGGGAGGTCACCATCAGTTATGTGATCTTTCCTCAGGATGACGTGCGGTGTCGTCTCGTGGCTAAGGTACTCGTGCGTTATCCTCCCGGGTTTATCGGGACTATGATGCGTCCAATGTTATCATGGGGAGATTTTGTCATGATGCGCAAACAGTTGTTGACCTTCAAATATCTGGTTGAACAGCAGATGGGGTGCGTAACGAGTTCATAACAAGTAAATAATACATTGATGGAAGAAGGACTATGCTTATCGTTTTCTGCCTACTTCATCCTGTAGAAGGCGAGCTCTGTGCCCCTGAATGTGGGTGGTGTAGATACCCTCCTGAGCGCGCTTGCTGGAAAGGCGTCATTCAAGTGAGTTCACTCAGCCAAGCATGCCCAGGATGGACGAGAGCAAGAGACTGAGCCAACCATTGGCGACGCTTTCCATCAAGAGCAGGGAGTGCCCTGGCGAAATCCGCCTCGTCCTTAGGACGTAGTCCCTTCGCTTTGTAGAACAACTGAATTTCTGGAGCAAGATAGGGAATGCCATCCTTGGTTACTGATCCCAGAGTCGAGAGAGAACCACGGATCTGTGCCGTGCGACGAGAAATCCATTGATCATGGTCGGTGTTTATGACCATCAATTGGAGCGCCCAGGGAGCATTCTCGTGCGGACGGCACCAAATGTCGTGGACCGAAGCTGGCAGAATCGTATCCTGTTTCCATTCCTGGAATGGCCACGAACTGGGTAACAGCTCGGGATGCGCTTCTTGAACATCCCATCCTTGGAGTAGCGCACGGATCTCGTGCTGATCTCGACGCAGAAAAAGGATATCTATATCCTCATGCTCTCGTGTTTGCATGCCGAGGAAGAGATCGATTGCCCATCCACCAGCGATCCACCAGGGAACCGTGAGTGCGGAAAAAAAGCGGGCAACTGCCTCTGGTTGCCATGGTTGCCACAGGCCAAATTGGTTTGAATCGTTTGCCATACCATTCCCTACAAACAGTGTTTTCGTCTCTTTTTCTTATACAGTAGAGTAGCATCATTTCACGCTTTTTGTCGATTGATAGCCAAACTTTCCTTCTGGGACCCATATGACGGCTCAACTTTTCTTCTGGATGAGAGAAAAGGAGGTGTGCTCCCCCTGGAAAACGGTCAAACATCCTTCGGAAAACGGCCAGATGCAACTTCCCAGGTCCGACAGTGACCCAAATGGGTGGGTTTGACTCGCACCTGCAACACTTTGCGCGGTGTTCCGATAACCAGATAGAGGTTGTAGAACAGAAGTGAGGGAAGAAATAACGCCAGATATGAGGCGAGACGAGAGGAGGATCTACAATCTTCAGCCATGCATGAATCGGTTGTGTGGTGTTGCATGGCCTGTATGATGCGCACAGCTCTGGGCAGTTCCTCTCGCAGAGCGAACGTTGGAAGCATGGACCCGAATGGTCATGCGCGGTCCCAGTGAGAGTGGTTTATGTGCGCGTGTATGCCGCTTGCACAGGATGGGAGTGGCACGAGCAAGTATGTGATGAAGACGAAAGGAGTCAATCATGTTGAATTTTGGAAGAAACAGGCAGACGTTTCCGAGCAGGTTCTGGAAGAGGTATCAGATGAGCAGTTGCGTCAGGTCTCCGGTGGGAGCCTGTTGCATGCTGGCACGCAGCTGAATGTCGTCGATGGAATCCTCGGCAACGTTGTTACCACCGCCACACAGACGGTGGGGAGCGTGGGTGTGAGTGGCGTGCAGGTCCAGGCGGCAGGGGTGAATGTCAGTACGCCTGCTATTGTTCCTGAGACGTTGCTCTGATCTCCTACGTGGGAACGGGCAGCATGCTCTAAATCACTGTTTGCCTCAAAGACAGAGGGGGCAAGGCATAGGAAGAGTGTCGCATCATTCGATGCACATGTTTCTGCGCCTTGCCCCCTCTCTGTTACTCTACTGTTGTGATCCTCAAACATTCAGTACTGCAATGGTGAATCGCGTTTAACATGATATCGTACTAAATGCACTTCACCAGCTCTATCTTAGGCGATATCAAGCCCGGATCGATGTTCAAGCGCATGCTGGATTGTCCTACGGGCGTTTTCCAACTCGGCGCGGTGGAGTTCGAGGCGGGGGGCACGCACACGGGCGTTCCCCATGCCAACCATCTCCTGAGCCAGCTTGATGAGCTGCACGAACTTTGGCACGGTATCCATTCTCAACAGGGGAAGGAACCAGGCGTAGAGCGCGTCGAGCTGGGCGCGATCATCCTGGCCGGTGCGTACCTGCTCGGCCAGATGAAAGAGCGTCACCGATTCGCGTGGGAAAGCATTGACCAGGCCCGCGATCCAGCCGACCGCGCCGGCCTGCATGCCCTCTACAATCTCATCGTCTACGCCGACCAGGATCTCTAAACGCTCGCCGATGAGGGCGCGAATCGCGGTGACACGGCGCACATCGCTGCTGGATTCTTTGACCGCGACCAGGTTGGCGTTCTCCTGTGCGAGCTCGGCTATCTGCTCGGGCAGAAAATCTGTTTTGTAGGCGGGTGGATTGTTGTACAGCAAGATAGGCAGGTTGGTGGCACGCATCACCGCCTCTACGTGCGCCTTCATTTCGCGCCAGTCCGTGGAATACACATAGGGCGGCAGGACCATCAGGCCGTGACATCCTGCGGATTCGGCGGCTTGCGCGAGCCATACCGCCTCCGCCGTGGAGAGGGAGGCGATGCCAGGAATGACTGGTACGCGTTCGCCAACGGCATTCAGGGCCGTTTCAATGATCGCGATTTTTTCTTCGGCGCTCAGCGTTGCGCCCTCACCGAGCGAGCCGCACGGCACCAGGCCGAGGCAGCCCGCATCGACCAGCCAGCGGCAATGCTCGGCGAAAAACGCAAAGTCAATACTGTAATCCTGATTGAAGCTAGTCGTAATGGCGGGGATAACCCCGCCCCAATTGATGGTCATTGTGTACTCTCCTCTGCATGATTATGATGCGCATCTTCCTGTGTGTGTATCAGGCTGGCCACGCGCCCGACGGTCACGGGCGGACGGACGGAATCCTGGGTCCAGCCAAAGAGGAATACGGTAGCGGTGCCACAGATGCGCCCCTGGCAGGGTCCCATGCCGCAGCGTGCCTGCAGTTTGGCGCTGCGCCAGCCTGGATGTCTCTGCACTTCTTGATAGGTGACGTCTTCGCAGCGACAGATGATGGTATCGGCGGCGGGAAGCTTTTTGAGCTCGGGTCGCAGACTGAAGGTGTGCTCCAGGTGCCTAGCGAACGATCGAGTCCGTTCGCGCTCTGGTAGACAGGTACGGGCCGCATCTTGCTGTCCGCTAGCCGCGAACCCGGCGATCTGGCCTTCCAGCAGCGCCAGATCCAATCCTCCGATGCCGGTTGCCTCGCCCGCGCAATAGATATCCCTGCGGCTCGTTTGCTGCCATGGGTCTACCCGTACCGCGTGGTCAAGGATCTCACAGCCCAGGGAGGCGGCCAGTTCTGTATTGGGCCACAGACCGAAGCCACAGGCGAGATAGTCGCAGGCAATCTCTGTTTGACCCTGTCTGCTTTGAATGGTGACGGTTTCCAGTCGTTCTGCACCATGCGCGCCTGTTACCCAGGCATCCGCATGAAGCGGCACGCCGCGCAGGCTCCAACCTAGCGCGCTGGCCTGTTTGAGCTGTTTGGGATAGCCGGGTAGGCGTAGACCAAATGCCGCGAGTTTGGCCCAGGGGGTCTGTTCGGCGATATATTGTATACGCGCCCCTTTCTGTGTGAGATAGCTCGCGACGGCGAGCAGCAGCGGTCCGCTACCGGCTACGACCACGCGCTGACCAGCGATGGGCAGTCCTCCTTTGACCAGCGCTTGAAGCCCTCCAGCGCCCATCACCCCCGGTAGGGTCCAGCCGGGGAAGGGAAGAAAGCGCTCGCGTGCCCCGGTCGCCAGAATCAGGCGCTTGAAATGGAGCTTTACGGCTCCATCTGGCAGCTCGACCAGCAGCGTCTCAGTTGAGAGTGGCGCGAGTACCCTGGCCCGCTGGAGTGCGGTGATGGTATCGGTCGTGGCGCGCGCCATCCAGCGCCTGGCCTGGAGTGTATGGACCTGCTCGCTGCCGCCGCGCCAGATCTGGCCACCCACCCGCGGGTTATCATCGAGCAGCCCGATGCTGGCCCCGCTGCGCGCCGCACTCGCTGCTGCGGCCAGGCCGGCCGGTCCCGCGCCGACGATGACGATATCAAAGCTTAGCTCTTCCATGTCGTTACCACCTCCATCCCGTCTTCGCAGGGTGTCTGACAGCTCAGGCAGTGGGGCAGGCCGTTGATGGTCACGCGGCACTCGAAGCAGATGCCCATGCCACAGAGCGGGGCACGCGCGTCACCGCGTACGGAGCGGCGATAGGTGTTGACGCCGGCGCGTGCGATCGCCGCCGCGACCATGCTGCCAGCGGGAACGAGGACTTCTTGTCCGTTGACGGTGAGGCGTATGTCAGACATGCTGCTCCTCCAGAAAGGTGCGTTGCGGCAGATAGGGTTCGGTGGGCAGGGCCGGACTCCGGCCGAGCAGCTGATCGGCGAGCAGCCGGGCGGTGGCCGGGGCCGTGGTGATGCCCAGACCCTCATGGCCGGTCGCCAGCCAGAGGTCCGCACGTTCAGGATGGGGACCAATCAGAGGGAGCCCATCGGGCGTGGCGGCGCGCTGCCCTGTCCAGCAGCGCACACCGTTGAGCTGGCCCAGGTCTGGCAGGTAGGCCTGGGCGCAGGCGAGCATACGGGAAAGGATGGTATAGTCGATCTCATTGCCAGGAGCCTCAAACTGTCTGGAGGAGCCGATTAATACTTGCCCGGTGCCACGCGGCTGCACATTGAAGGCCACTGAATCGCCGCTGGTGGCATGCGCATTTTTGATGTACCCCATCTCAACCAGCTGGTGACGCACAAAATCCGGATAGCGGTCGGTAATCACCAGGTGCCCTTTCTTCTGGCGGATAGGCAACTCGGGGAGCAGATCGGTGGCGCACGCGCCATTGGCAATCACGACGATGCCACCCCTGACGATCTGCCCATCCGCCATTTCCACTCCGCCATCTACCAGGCGCGTGGCCGTGCCATACAGCACGCTGACCTTGAACTGTTCAGCGGCCCTGATCAGCGCGGCCGCGCTGCGAGGTGGATAGACCACGCCATCTCCGGGGACGAGTAGACCACCGGACAGGCCAGGACGCAGGCGTGGCTCGTGCGCGTACAATTGAGGCGCATCGAGTACCTCGCTGGGAATCCCGTTGGCGCTGAAAAGGGCGTGTTTGGCGTGTACAGCCTCCATCTCAGCGTCATCGGCCGCGACCCAGATCGTGCCGCAGCGCGTATACTCGTGGTCCCCGGGAGTCCCCTGTACAAGGGTATCCCAGAGCAGCTGTGAGTAGCGCGTCAGGCGCAGTTGCGCCGGGCTGTCATCCATCACCACAATGTGACCCATGCCGGCCGCCGTCGCGCCGCTGCCTATGGTGTCCCGCTCAATGATGCCCACGGACATACCCGCCGTTGCCAATTCATAGGCGCAGGCGGCGCCGACGATGCCGGCACCCACAATGAGCGCGTCAAATGCTTTAGACATCACGAATGCCCCGCTGGAAAGGATCGCGGTCATCGAGGATGAGTCGGCCCTCCATGGTGATGAATGCTGAGCCCGTAATCGCGGGCCATAGCTGACCATCCTGGTAGTGGTAGGAGGCCTCAAAGCGGGTGTTGAGAATGCCCTCCTGTATCCACACGTCTCCTTCCCGCAGCTTGCCGTCCGCCGCCAGGCACGCGACCTTCGCGCTGGTCCCGGTGCCGCAGGGGGAACGATCGTAGGCTTTCCCGGGGCAGAGCACGAAATTTTTGGTGTGCGCGCCGTTGCTGCCGGGGACAAAGAGCTCGATATGGTCGATCAGCGCCCCATTGGCCCCGGTTATCCCAGCACGCTCAAGCGCTGTGCGGATGCGCCAGGTGAAGTCGGTGAGCGCCTCTACACGTGCGAACTGGAGATCCTGACCGTGATGCTCCACCAGGAAAAACCAGTTGCCACCCCAGGCGATATCGCCTGTGATCGGACCATATCCCTCGACCTCAACGCGCACGTTGCTGGCAGAGCGATATGCCGGCACATTATGTACGGTCACACGGCCATCCGCCAGCAGTTCGGCCGTCACGATGCCCACGGGCGTCTCGATAAGGTGTTTGCCTACACCGATGCGCCCCAGATGCGCCAGCGTCGTTACCAGTCCCATCGTGCCATGTCCGCACATGCCTAAATAGGAAACGTTGTTAAAGAAAATAACGCCTGCCACGCACTCGGCTCTTGTTGCCTCACAGAGGAGTGCCCCCACCATGGTATCTGAGCCGCGCGGCTCGTTGGCGACAGCGGAACGGAACCAATCAAACTGATCACGGAAGACGTTCAAGCGCTCGGCAAGGCTACCCGGTCCAAGGTTCGGCCCTCCATCAAGCACGACCCGTGTTGGCTCGCCCGCGGTATGTGAATCGACAATGGCAATAGTTTGCACAGTCTCTCCCTCTTTTTTCGCTACAGGCCAGGTGCGGCTTTTTCCGCACAATGATATATTACCTTTTTTACGTTTTGTTGTCTTGCCTATTAAGGAACATGTTATTATGTTACGGTGACAAATGAAGGAGTACAAGTGCGAAGCCGTGAGGAATTTTCGCTTCTCTGCCTCTTTTGTCAAGCGCTGTTCACATAAATTGGCGGCGGCTTTTCACACGGAAGGGAGATGGAACTAGATAGTTGAAATAGTGTGTACATGTGTGTTATACTACGCACATGTACACGACAGGTGAGTTTGCAAAACGGATAGGGGTTGTTCCCAAGACCTTGCAGCGATGGGACCGAGAAGGCCGACTGAAGGCACACCGCACGGTTACCAATCAGCGCTATTATACCGATGAAGATCTCTCCATGGTACTTGGGCTGGAAAAAACCACAAAGAAGAAGCGGTGTGTTGCCTATTGTCGTGTTTCCAGTTCTGCACAAAAGCCCGATCTTCTCAAGCAACGGCACCACCTTGAGCAGTTCTGCATCGCGCGTGGTCTTGTCGTCGATGAGTGGATCGAAGAAATCGGCGGTGGTCTGAACTTCCAACGAAAAAAGTTTCTCACCGTGGTGGACGACATCGTTGCTGGTGAGATCGGTTCCCTGGTCATTGCCCACAAGGATCGTCTGGTCCGGTTTGGGTTTCCGCTCATCGAGCACCTGTGTGTGATGCATCAGTGCGACCTCATTGTCCTCAATACCCAATCGTTGAGTCCAGAGCAAGAACTCACTCAAGATGTGCTCACTATTCTGCAGTGCTTCTCGAGCCGGTTATACGGCTTGCGGAACTATCGAAAAACGGTGAAGGAGGCGTTGGCATATGGCAGCGACCATGATCAAAGCCCACAAGATTCGTCTGCACCCAACGCCTGAGCAGGAAGACTATCTTCGACGGGCGGCAGGCACGCGCCGCTTTGTCTACAACTGGGGCCTGGCAGAATGGAACAAGCAGTACGCTGAGTACAAGGAAGGCAAGCGGGAGAAGAAGCCCACGGCCAACGCACTCAAGAAACACTTCCAGGCAATCCGAGAAAAGGATTTCCCCTGGACCTTTGAGGTCACCAAGTGTGTGATTGAAGGGGCCTTTGAGGACTTGGGAGACGCCTTCTCCCGCTTCTTCAAGGGACAGAATGACCACCCCACCTTCAAAAAGAAGAACAAGAGTCGGGAGTCTTTCTACGTTGCCAATGATAAGTTTTCGGTTGGGGACCATTGGATCGTGGTCCCGGTGTTAGGTCAGTTTCTTCTGGACAAGCAGCAAGCCGATGGCACCCTGCCCCAGAAGATCCGCAACAAGACGAAGTACAAGCGTGGCCTGGGGAAGGTCAACATGGCGGAATCGCTGCGCTTTGTGGTTGCTGATTCTTCACAGAAGGCTGGCACATGGCGCAACGAAAAGAAGAAAGTCCTCTGTTCCTCCGTCAAAATGGTAGGTGCGACGATTGGCCTGTCTGGCGGGTATTGGTATGTGAGCATTCATGTGGAAGTGCCTGCCATCTCGGTGATCAATACGCATCCGATTGTTGGCGTCGATGTGGGCATCAAAGAAGCAGCCATTGTGAGCGATGGTCGGCGGTTTGAAAACCAAAAACCGCTTGCCAGGCAGATCAAGAAGCTGAAACGTCTCTCACGCTCGTTGAGTCGGAAACAGTATGATCAAGAGAGCAAACAGGGCAGCAAGAACCGCGAGAAGGCCAGGGTGAAACTGGCTCGCTTGCACGGCCAACTTGCCAACATCCGGCGAGATAGCCAGCACAAGCTCACCACCGAGATGGCTCGGACATGCAGCGTCGTGGGGTTGGAAGACCTGCACGTCAAAGGCCTGTTGAAGAACCGCAAGTTGGCCAGAACGATGGCGGACGCCGGGCTTGGCCAGTTGTTGCAGTTCTTTGAGACGAAAATGCAGGCCGTGGGAGGGCAGGCCATCGTGGTGGATCGCTTCTTCCCTTCGACAAAACGATGCTCTGGGTGTGGGCACGTGAAGAAGCGCATGCCCTTGAAATACCGCACCTATTGCTGCCTGAAATGTGGTCTGGTGAGGACCGCGACGTGAATGCGGCGCTGAACCTGGAGCGGGAAGCCCGCCGCATTCTTCAAGAAGAGCTTCTCGTTCCCGTTGTGGATAGTGGCTCAGGCCCAACGGAAAAACGCCTGTGGAGGCCGTGTGAGACCGAAGCCGGTAGCTGATCTCAAGGCCCGGTGCGATGGCAGTGGTCGATGAAGCAGGAACAACGAAATTTGCCAGATGTGTTAGCTTGCTGCACACATCTGCGTATCAAAATCGGAGCAGTTGTGTATATTACTCTTTTACGCGGTCATTCGCAGTTTGCACTTTAACAAATTGACCATGTCTGCGCCATTGATTAAACAATCAGGCACCGAGAGTTTGCATAACGGGTGCCCCCCTTTGTTTAATGGGCAGGCGTGGTTATTCGCATGATGAGAGAGCGAGATGGAGTGAACCCATTTTACCGGACAGCAAGCAAGTCAACTTCGTGGGAGTGAGGTATACAGCGCCTCAAACTCAACAGGTGGGAGGTATCCCAAACTGGAATGCAACCGTTTGACATTGTACACCTTCTCGATAAAAACCATCAAATTCGCTTGAGCATCTGCAAAACTCTGATAGTCTTTCAGATACACCTCTTCCTGTTTGAGGGTCTTGAAAAATGATTCGGCTTTGGCATTGTCATAAGGATTATCCACATCCGACATACTGATCACGGCGCCAATCTGCTTGAGCTGTTCCACATACGCCTGACTGGCGTATTGAACTCCCCGATCACTGTGGTGAATCAACCCAGAACCAGGATGACGAGCAAGGACAGCTTGTCTCAATGCGGCCAGAGGGAGCGAGGTGGTCATCTCATGCGAGAGATGCCAGCCCACGCAACGCCGCGAGAAGGCATCGAGAAGGCACGCCAGGTACACAAATGCATTGTTCAAGCGAATGTAGGTGATATCAGCCACCCAGGCTTGATCAAGTCTCTCAAGCTGCATCCCTGCCAAGGCATTTGGGTACACCGGCAAACGATGATGCGAATCCGTCGTTTTGACCACGAAGCGTTTCTTCAGATGACATAAGAGTGACTCTTCACGCATGATCCGCAGCACCCGTTTGTGGTTGACGAACTGCCCCTGCCGATGCAATGCCCGCGTCACTCGCCGATAGCCATAGCCAGGGAATTCCAAAATGATACGCTCAATCTCATCACGCAGTGCCAGTTCCTCTTCGTCGGGCAAGTGGTTCAGTTGCTCGTAGTACCAACTCCGACTGACTGCAAAGAGATCACACAGCTGCTGGACCGAAAGCTGGGGATGCAGCCGATGAGCCTGAACAATCATCGCATGTCGCTCCTGGATCTCAAAGCCTGCAATGTTTTTTTTAGCACGGCATTCTCCAGAGCCAACTGTCCACAGAATTGCTCCAATTCGGCAATGCGTGCCGCTTCTGAGGTGGCAGGTGTCTGGGACCGGAAGGCAGCCTCTCCGCGCTCCTGGTACCCCTTGCGCCAGCGCGACAGCACGCTCTCGGCCAGACCATGTTCACGGCAGACTTGGGCGGGCCGTTTCTCTCCAGAAGCGACTTGCCGAACAACCTCCAATTTAAACTCAGGACTGTGCTGGCGTTTGTGCATCGTCTCTTCTCCTTTGCTGGTGCTGTTCTTAAGTCTACGACATTTCGGAGAAGTTGACTTCCTTTACTGTCCGGACTTGGGGGTTCACTCCAAGAAGTAAACTTCCATGGCTCTCCCGAAGGGAAGGGAAGGGAAGCATTCATGGCAGAAAAAGAGTACCTTTTCAAATTATTGTATCGAGCTTTTCTAGATATCCGTGTAGCGAGTTACTCAAAAGATTGCCACACCTGTTTTGTGCTTGCTGATATCTTTCACACTGTTCCTTTGCAAATGAACCAGGCTGAAAAAGGTGAGCAAAGTTATGCCGATATCGTCATTTGGATACAAAAGAAATGTGAAGAAAAGAGTTGCCTATCCTGGCTTGAGAATGCCAACGCTGATATAGCAAAAAGACTGTAACGAGCCTCTTCAACAGGACTGGATCTTTTAACACATGCACGATATGACAACCGAAAACGACGTCATTTAGCGCCTGGCTATGTCAGTCGGATGATCTATGAAGAGCAACAACTGTGGCGAAAAAAGAACGGACGTTGAACGTGACGTCTTCATCCTTCCCTGTGTCGCGAGCTTCCTATTAGACTCTACATTTTTTGACTGGACAAAAACGGAGCCACCTCACATCGATTTGGTTGTAACATCCAGTCGGGAATGATATCGCGCGACAGGTTATCTTAAACATCTTCTCTTGACGCGCCGCCAAAACGCCGCTATTATCTAAGTAATTACTTAGTTATTAACAGGTGTGACATCGAGAGGAAGAGCTATATGTCTCCAGCAGAAGGGAAGCGAACACGTGACGCGCAGAGAACGCGTGAGGCGATCCTTGAAGCCGCGGTGGAGGTCTTTGCCGAGCATGGGTTCGCTGGGGCGCGTATCGATACGATCGCGAAGGCTTCGGGCTATAACGTAAGCCTACTTTTTCAATACTTTGGCGATAAACTCAATCTCTACACCGAGGTACTCAGGCGAGCGCATGAAGAGGCGACCAATGTGCGGGCGCGTGCCTTTGCGCCTCTACTTGAGCAAAAAGACCCTTTTCGGGATGCGAGCCAGTTCCGGATCTTCCTCGAAACGGCGATTGGTGGATTGTTTGATCACTTGGTTGGACATCCACGACTGATGCGCATCTTGCTCTGGGAGATGGCGGATGGATGGCAAACCTATGCCAGAATCAGTACGCAAATGCCCACGGACAAGATTGAGAAGTTTGAGGCCATATTTCAACCAGCCCGGCAGGCAGGATGGCTGCGCTCAGGTTTCTCTCCCACCGTTCAGTTGATGCAGGCGCTGCAGACCTGTCTGTCCTACCTGGCCTCAATGCCTCTCTACCATGCCATGCTATCTGAAGCCGATGCCTCCACGGTTTCAAATCTGGCCCAGGCGCGGGAATACCTTGTCGCTTCAGTAGTTGCTGGCATCATCCTCGATGCACCAAAAAGCAATGGGGCCAGATAAGTTGTGATACCAGAAGTATGTTGTACATGCAGGGCTGCACAAAGGATACGGTGATGAAGACTGTTGATGTTCCTTTTACAGGGATAAAAGAAACGCTCCTTCTGACGCTCTATACCAGGGCGATGGATAGCCGCTCCAGGCATCCACTTCTGGGTGACAGGAAAGCGGAAGAGATTGTCCAGCACCTCGATTATGATTTCAGCAGATTGAGGGTGCCTCAAAAAAGAAAGCCTGGGCGGAGCGATCAGAGCTAAAATGCTTGATGCGTGCACGGTGGAATTTCTCGCCGCACACCCTGACGCGACCGTATTAGACCTGGGGTGCGGGCTAGATGATCGCAGAGAGCGGGTAGATCCACCAAAGGATGCGCGCTGGTTCGACATCGACTATCCCGATGTGATCGCGTTACGCCAACGCTTTTATAGCGAGACCGCTGGATATCAGATGATTGGCGCCTCGCTGACCAGTCCCGACTTCTTACATTGTATTCCAATGGACCGTCCCGCGATCATCGTCGCGGATGGCTTGCTCCCTTTTCTGACGGAGGAAGAGATCAAACAGCTTTTCAGGCGCTTAACTGCTCACTTTCCAGGCGGCCAACTGGCATTCAATGGCTATAGCAGGCTGGCGTCGCGACTGATGGTTGCGCACCCTTCCATCAAAGCGATTGGTATCGCGCCTGCCAATTCGGGCTTCGACGATCCCCATGAACCTGAAACATGGGACCCTCATCTCAAGCTTATTGACGCGCAATCCATCATAGGATCGCCGTATGTTGCCAGGGCACCCGGTACCTATCGCGCCATCTGCCACTTGATGTATTGCGTGCCCGCATTGAGAAAGGAGGGCGGTTGGATCTTGCGCTATCACTTCTAATGCAAAGAGCAATCATAGGGGACAGCGTTCTCTGGCATTGGGTACCTGGCGCAACTGTTTCGAAGAAAGGCAGACTGACTATGCAATCGGTTATTGAATTCTGGCAACGGATTGAACACTGGCTCACGGTACATACCCCTCATATCTTGGAGAACTTCAACCCAGGGGCCTCTGAGGCGCAGATTGTGGAAGCAGAAACACTGCTGGGTTTCGTTCTTCCCGAAGATTTCAAAACCTTCTATCGCATCCACAACGGAGGAGGTTCCGGTCTTCTGGATATCGAGGGAATGAGTGAGCTGTTACCGTTGCACGACTTGATACAAGCATGACGTCAGATCGACAATGAACCGGCAGGCTTTGTGACCGATCCGCACCGGAAGCATCCGCCGGTGCAACCAGTGCTGTGGCATAATGGGTGGGTAGTGATGGCTGAGAATGGGGGTGGATCCTTGTTGTGTTTGGACATGGCCCCTACGGCTGGAGGACAGGCGGGCCAGGTGTTCTCTTATGACTATGGCCCCGATTGGGTGATTGCTCCCAGCTTCGCGGCGCTCCTTGCTCAGTGGGCGCAGTGGCTGGAAGCCGGGTACTATGAGCTCGACGAATTTGGAGGAAAACATCTTGAGGCGACGCTAGACGGATACAACGAGTATATGATGGTTCGCGACAAGCCGAAGTGGAAAGAGAGCCCGTAGGGCAGAGGGCTATAGCGGGATTCTCCAGGGGTTGGCCGTGATAGGCATGATAAGCTGGCAGCAGGAGCACCTATCATACGGTGCTCCTACCACACAGGCATCGCTGACGGTGCACCAATTTATGACCCAAAATCTTATCTAGGGCACATGGTTTCTCGAGGCCTCCTCTTCTGTGCTCTTGCCTGGCTGTCATGCCACTTGCACGATGCGCTCTAAAGAAAGCTCTCATCTTTGGGCACGCTACGAAAGCGGATCAAGTCCACCTATGACGCGTCAACTGGGCGGGACTGCAAGGTGCAACTGGCGCAGATGTTCTGGATCGGTAATCGCATCGATGGTCGCGATTTTGCCGTCTCTGATGGTGAGACGCAAGAGGAGCAGGAGCCGTCCACGCGGAGCAATAACGATTCCCACCGCCCCGTCTACGAGCACTGGTTGTGCGAACGGGATGCGTTCCAGGATCTGTCGCGCTCCCCTGGCGACGGCCTGTGCGCCACAAACCTCCCTTACAGCGCCTCGGGAGACGGCTACGTGGTCGGCTCGGAACACAATATCCGGGTCGAGTATTGTCAGGAGTGCGTCGAAGGATCCTTCGCGCGCGGCGGTGAGGAACGCATCAACGACTTCTCGCTGGAAGGCCAGATCGGCATCTTTTACCATTGCCACCCCTTGTATCCGACGGCGGGCACGGCTGGCAAGCTGTCTGGTCGTCATCGGAGAACGTTCCACAAGAGGCGCAATCTCATCGAAGGGCACGGCGAAAACATCGTGCAGAACGAAGGCGAGACGCTCGGCGGGGGCAAGCGTGTCCAGGACGACCAGCAGCGCCAGGCCCACCCCATCGGCAAGTTCCGCCTCTTCCTCAGGGTCAATCCCGCCCTCGTGGTCGGTGACAGGGAGAGACAGAGACGCTTCTAGAGACTCTTCACGTCGCGATTTCCGCGCATGCAACATATTGAGGCAGATGCGTGCTAGCACTGTCGTCAGCCATCCACCCAGGTTTGAGACATTACTTGTATCGGCACGGATGAGATGGAGCCAGGTCTCCTGGACGGCATCCTCTGCCTCGGCGAGTGAGCCAAGCATGCGATAGGCCATCGCTCGCAATCGAGGACGCTCCACCTCAAATTGCGCAGCCAACCAGTTCTGTGTCTTTATCATTGGTCACACTTCCTCGTTTTGTTTTGTCATAAGAATGACAAAGGAACCCCCACGAATGTGACAATAGAGAATAGATAAGAAAGGGAAACCAATCGCTATGACTACCAATCTCTCACAGTCTGAGTTCACGCACCTGGCATCAGAGAAGCAGATCGAGCAAACCGTTCAGGCCCTGCAAACGCACGGCATACACGTGGTCATCTTTGCGACCATCGAAGAGGCAAGAACGTTTGTACTTGACCTGATCCCCACTGGTGCACAGGTCTATGACGCGCCCTCGCGTACCCTTGAGGCACTCGGTCTGCCAGAGCAGATCGAGCACGCAAACCGCTTTCAATCGGTGCGCGCCCGGTTATCGACCTTTGATCCTATGACCCAGCGCCACGAGATGCGCAAACTGGTTGCGGCCCCCGATGTCCTGGTAGGCAGCGTCCAGGCGATCACTGAACAGGGCGAGGTGCTCATTGCATCAGCATCCGGTAGCCAGTTAGGGGCCGCTGTCTTTGGCGCGAGCACGGTGATCTGGGTGGTGGGCACGCAAAAGCTCGTGCGGACGCGAGAAGACGGACTTCGCCGCATCCACACCTATAGCCTTCCCTTAGAAAATGAACGCGCCCAGCACGTCTACGGCCAGGGCAGCGCCATCAATAAACTGTTGACCATCAATGCAGAGCACGAGCCTGGTCGTATTACGGTAGTTCTGGTCAAGCAGCAGCTTGGCTTTTAGGCGTTCTTAGAAGGGAAGAGCACCTCTCCTTCTCTCATACGTACATCAGGGTCACAGAAGAAAGGTGTTTCAGTTTTCAAGTTTGGAGGGATATCTATCATGGCAGCAATAAACATGCAGGGAAAAGTGTGTCTGGTGACGGGGAGCAGTTCGGGAATAGGGAAGGCGACGGCCAAAGAACTGGCCGGGATGGGCGCGACGGTGGTGATGGTCTGTCGCAATCGCGCCAAAGGTGAAGCCGTACAGGCAGAGATCAAAGAGGCGAACGCACATGCGCAGGTGGACCTGATTGTCGCCGACCTCTCGCAGCTTTCCCAGGTTCGCCGTGCCGCAGGTGAGTTTACGAAAACATACCCGCAGCTTCACGTGTTGATCAATAACGTTGGTGGGTTGAAGAGCGAACGGGAAGTCACCCCTGATGGCCTGGAATACGCCTTTGCGACCAATTACCTGGCTCCATTCCTGCTTACCCACCTGCTCCTGGATACGCTTAAGGCCAGTGCCCCGGCGCGTATCATCAATGTCAGCTCCGCCGGGCATACCCTCGGGCGCATCGATTTTGCCAATTTGCAAGGGGAACGAGGGTATAGTCCCTCACGAGCCTATGCTGATTCCAAACTGGCGCAACTCTATGCCACCTATGAATGGGCTGAACAGCTCAAAGGAACGGGGATCACCGTGAACGCGCTGCATCCAGGGGCTGTCGCCACCAACTTTAATGACAACCTGAAAGGCTTTGTGCGTCTGATTGGAATGTTCAACAATGTGGTGGGAACAAGGCCGGAGAAAGGAGCGCAGACGACACTCTACCTGGCAACCTCGCCCGAGGTGGAGGGAGTAAGTGGGAAGTATTTCTCCAAGAGCAAGCAGGTCCCTTCCTCCAAACGTTCATATGACATGGCAGTGCGCACACGCCTCTGGTGCGTATCAGAAGAGTTGATTCGCCCATACGCTGATTCTCTCCCCTACACAAAGAGCTACGGAGGAAGGCATTGAAACCATAGCACATGTGAAATAGAGAACCTGCATCATACTCTCGACATGCTCATCCGCATTCTGCAAAAGGACGCCGCTTCTTGATCCCATTGCACACTCATTTTGATAAACTTCTGTCCAAACCGTGGAGAAACCACGGTTTGGCCCACATTGGCTTAGCTGTGACTCTCTACTTGGCTGTTTTCTTCCGAGCGAAAAAGCGCTACACTGGTGCTAGATTCACAGAAAGACGAGCCGCTTACGTATCGTCTCTCGCAATGTTTAGGGAAGAGGGAAGTATAGTGTTAGTTGATCAATTTGATGCCTTTTTCTTTGACCTCGATGGTGTGATTTATGTTGGACGCCAGGTTCTTCCTCACGTGATCTCCTCATTAGCGCGATTGCGCCAGCAGGGCAAAGCGATTCGTTTCCTGACGAATAATCCCTGTCCAACGCGTGATGGGTTGATCGACCGTTTGCACACTTTGGGCATTGAGGCATATAAAGAAGAATTGTTTACATCTTCCTGGGCTACCTGCCTGTACCTGCAGCAGCAGGAAATCCATAAAGTGTATGCCATCGGGAGCCCTGATATGGTATTGGAACTGGCAGAAGTTGGGATCAGCACTACTCGGACGGATCCCGAGGTGGTGGTGGTTGGTTGTGAAACGGCTATTGATTATGAACAGCTGCAGCTTGCAACCCGTTTTCTACGCAAAGGCGTACGCTTTGTGGCAACAATGGTGGATGCCTGGTTTCCTGATGAAGGAGGACCTTCGCCAGCCACCGGTGCGTTGATAGCCGCTCTTCAGGCTTCGACTGAACGCTATCCTGAGATCGTTGGCAAGCCTGCACCCACGATGTTTCGGGAGGCGTGCCGTGGTTTGCCCCATATCGAGCTTGAACGCATTGTTATGATTGGGGATAACCCGATGAGCGATATTCTTGGTGCCCATCAAGCAGGTATGACGGCGCTGCTGATCTCGCGCCTGCCAACGTCTACACGGCTTTATCCAGGTATCCGTGACTTGCGCCAACCAGATGGATACATTCCTGATCTGGCGGCACTCTTTGATGACACCATCATGATCCATCCATGGGAACCGGTGCCCTATGCGTGGCCACAGCGTGTCGTGCCCGCCGTGATGGCATTGGTGCGGGATCATGAGGGGAAAATAGCGCTTCTGCAACGTGAAGGCGAAGTCTGGCATGTGCCGCAGGGAGTGGTGGGACCAGGAGAAACGGTGCAAGAAGCGGTACTACGCGAGGTTGAGGCACAGGCTGGCCTGCGAGTGCAGGTACAGCGACTGTGCGGCGTCTATTCGGATCCGGAGATACAGGTACGCGCTTTATCTACAGGTGAGGTCGTACAGCATATTACCAATGGTTTCATCTGCGACATCGTGGAGATCCAGCATGAGCCACCATCGGGTACGTCCTTGTGCTTTGTCGACCCTCATAACATCCCTTTTCCAGTGAGCGAAGACGTGCGCAGATTTTTGGCCGATGCATTGAGTGAGACGAATGTGAGAGACTAAATGCTTCTCAATACGGTTCGCGGAGATGGGAGAGAATGGCAGGACAACAACGGGGCACCCTCATAGCCTTATCCGCGACCGATAAAAGGCATCCTGGTTGCCATCACGGTGAGAAACGGGACATTGACATCGAGTGGCAAACTCGCCATATAGAGCACCGCCTGCGCAACATGATCGGCACTCATCGTTGGTTCGATGGCAACGGTGCCATTGGCCTGGAGCACTCCATTTTCCATGCTGGCTGTCATCTCGGTTGCCGCGTTGCCGATGTCAATCTGCCCACAGGTAATGTCAAATGGGCGGCCATCCAACGCCGTTGATTTGGTGAGGCCGGTGATCGCATGTTTTGCTGCAGTATACGGGGCGGAATTGGGTCGGGGGGTATGCGCGGAAATCGATCCATTATTGATGATACGTCCGCCGCGTGGATGTTGCTGCTTCATCATCCTGAAGGCATGCTGCGTGCAAAGAAATGTTCCCGTCACGCACGTATCCAGCACACGACACCACTGCTCATACCCCAGGTCTTCGATCGGGATGGGGGGCGCACCCACGCCTGCATTATTGAATAACACATCCAGCCGTCCGAATGTGTCCTGCGTTGCCGCGAATAGCGCCGACACAGCTTCAGGATCGCTCACGTTTGTAGACATCACCAGCGTGCGCGACTTCGGCACCCCAGCTTCCTGAACCGTCTGCTCCAGGGGTTCGATTCGGCGGCCTGCTAGCACGACGGAATACCCGGCTTCTAAGAGCAGTAATGCCGTTCGTTTGCCAATACCAGTTCCAGCACCAGTCACGAGAGCGATGCGACCCGTTCCATTCATGTGTCTCTCTTCCTCGTGTGCCATACTACTCCTCGATATTCTGTACGCGCCCAACCTGTCCATCGACCAGCCGTACCTTGATCCCATGCGGGTGATAAGCGGAGTTTGTCAAAATGTCCTTGACGATTCCTCGGGTCAGTTTTCCCGTTCGCTGGTCTTGCTTGAGGACGATTGACACGGTGATTCCCAAACGTATATCCTGGCGGGTGCGTCCATCTGGCATGCCGTTTCGCTTTCTACTACCATTTCTGGTGAAGAGATATCTCTGTTAACAGAGTGGATGTCAAGTGTTTCCTGATGTTCACAATCACACGTTGGATGTGACGTTCCCATCCAGAGCAACAAACCTTCCCTTCACGAGTCCATTGTTATCTGCAGCTTTCAGGAGAGATAACACACCCAAGCCACTCACTCACAAGTGAGTGGACAGATCGTTGCATCTATTGTACGCTTCAAAAGGCGCGACTGTCCACCTTTGATATGGTAGCTTCGCCTTTCAATGGAGTGCTAGTGGTTGGATTGCCAACGGCTCAGTGGGGTGACCTGGATCTGCTTCGCCAGCCCATAGGCGGTCGAGAGATCACTGTCGTTCTCCACAAATATACGACCGATAACGAGCACCGAATTGTGCGGCGAAGCAATCTGTGTCATTCCCTGCGACACGGCTCCTTTCCAGCCCGGTCCGCTCATGAGATAATCGCCAGCTTCGGTTCCCGTGGTGCGTTTGCCGACGTAGGCAAAATTCGTGCCGTCCGAGGGATCAGTGAACTGCACGCTGTAGTATCGGCCCGCCATGTCCGGCACGTGCAAAACCTGCGCCCCTCTAGAGAGGTCGAGCCAGCCGCCGACATAGAGCACATCGTTGGTTCCTGTTGCTAATAAACTGGAGTTTGGCGCCGCGGGCGAAGAGAGAGTGGGCGCCGCGTCCAGCGTATTGACTGGGATTGGGTCGCCGCCGAGCCCATGCCGAACTACCGCTCGTTTGTAGGCACTGTACGTCATATGCGGCCAAAAATACAGGAAAACGAACGTGCCGAGTCCCCATACGATAACTGCCACGACGACGAATGAAATGAGCTGGCTCCCCCCCCATCGAGAAATACCTGTAGACGACCCATGCGAGGATGGCCAGGATGGCGAACGTAATGGGATATTTATATTTCAGAATCAATCTGTTCATCTCATTGCACTTTCATGACTGGCGGTACGTGGTATTCGCCGTCGAGGATAGCCCGGCCGGGCAGATACGCGCGCAGCATCAGCTTGAAGTAGCC
This sequence comes from Dictyobacter halimunensis, assembly GCF_036245075.1. Taxonomy (NCBI): domain Bacteria; kingdom Bacillati; phylum Chloroflexota; class Ktedonobacteria; order Ktedonobacterales; family Dictyobacteraceae; genus Dictyobacter; species Dictyobacter halimunensis. The sequence continues at coordinate 1,126,376 of NZ_BSRI01000001.1, read as the reverse complement.
CGCCGGTGCAGGCAGCCAGTTGGACTCGTGCCCTGCGGGAGCCGCGCGCTGAAGATAAATGTCGATTGAGCCATCGGCGTTCGGCACGAGGCCGGAGCGAGAGCCGACGCTGGAGCGATCGGTGGGGTTGCTCACCATATACCCAACCACATCAGTCATGGTCAGCGACCAGAAGGCATCGTTGGGCGGGAGGTGTCCGGAAGGAAAATGCAGGACGTAATCGCGCTGGCCGGAGAGCCGCCGCCCTGCGCTGTCGACGGTCGTCGTCCAGTAGGCAGCCTCTTGCACCACATTGGTGGCGGGAAGGGTCCGGGCGCATGCGGCCCGTAGGAGGATGCCATTACCGGGTTGGCCGCATTTGGTAGTGGTGCTCCACCCGTTGACGGTCGTTGTCATGGCTTTCACCACCGCGTTCATAATGATCTGTGCCGTGAGAAACGCCAGCACGCCGCCGACGATGATTCCTTGCACGACGTGAGAGTCTGAGAGCATGATAGAGAAACATCCTTTCATGTGAGAGCACCTATGCTCCAGGGTAGCAGGTGAACACTCGGTTCTCTCGCGGCTGACATTCGTCCGTGGGAGCCACGTCCCCAGGTGGGGAAAGGTGCCAGACGATATGCCTCTGGCAGCTTGCTAGAGGCATATAACATATTGTTATTCACCTGTTGTTGAAGAGTCTACCGCAATACGGCCACGCTGTCTTCCCTCCAAAGAGGTATTTTTGGGGGGATCATGACCCCTTCAGAAGGGAGAGAGGATATGCAAGGCACGCGCACGGGCTACGGCCTGGGTGCGATTCGTGGCGCCCAGTTTCGTCAGGAGATGCTTGACATGGAGTTTGACGGTGTACTGGCTGAGCACCAGGTGCTCGGCGATTTGCTGGTTGGAGAGGCCCTCGGCTACCAGTTGCAAGACGTCCCGCTCCCGTGCACTTAGCGGCTTATAGAGCGTCGAGCGTGGTACTGGTTGCGTCGCCGCATCGGGCTGGATCTGCCAGATGGGTACGATCGCCGCCTGGATGCGCTGAAGGTAGTCAGGCGAGGCGGTCGTAAAGGGGGCAATCAGCGCAAGCAGGTGCGCCATTCCCTCGCCTTCATCGGCAAACAGGCGCAGATACCCTTCTGGCTCGGCTTGAGCGAGGATGGGTCCCAGGGTGGCTAGTGCCTGCCTGGCCTTGCCCTGGGCGTGCAGCGCTAGCGCGCGCAGCATCTGGATCTCGATAAGCCGACCGTGAGCGCCTGTCCCGACGGAGGTCTCCAGCAGATGGTCCAACAGAATCTGTGCTTGAGAGAGCGTCCGAGCATTTGGGTGGCTTCGTCCACGTGCGATCAAAACCCGCGCCAACGTGACATAGCCCGCATAGCGACCCTTCCCCAGGGGGCTCGTGAGCGGATCGTCAGCGTGTAACCCGCAGGTCGAGGCCCACTGCAAGGCAGGATCAAGCTGTCCGCAGCGCAGGGCAAGGCGGACAGGAAGCAGCATCAACACGTCTTTGCTCGCCTGGGGAACTGGAAACCTCGCCACATCAAACGCTTCGCTCTCCAGGATCTGCCTGGCACGCTCGCTGTTGCCTTGCGCCAGGGCCACACGCGCCAGGACTCCGAGCCCGAGCAGTGTCAGCCAGGGGCTGGGGCGAGCCAGATCCAGATGTGGAACCAGTGCGAGGAATTGCTGCGCAGAGGACTCGGCTTCTTGCAGGCGATTCCACTCATACAACAGGATTCCATAGCGCTGATGCACCATGGCGAGAGCCAGAGACGGGAGATGGTGGTGCCTGGCGAGCTCGCGGAACAAGTCTTCATAGAGCCGTCCCAGTTCGCGTAATCGCCCCAACTCTTCGTACAGCTCATCGAGACTGGCAATGACCACGAAATTGGGGCTGGGTGAGCTCTCAGGCAAGGCTTGCCGCAAGGTCTGCTCCGAGGCCAGGAGATCCCCGCTGACGTGATAGGCAGCCCCAAGGAGCACGCGCTGACGCCAGAGGGTGAACCGACTCCAGGTTGTCTCAGGTCCCGTAAGCGAACGCGTCATCTCCGCAGCGCGGGAAAGCGCCTGCGCGATCTCCCCTCGGGCCAGCGCCTGCGTTGCCTGTTGCAGCGCCAGCTCTCGTTGCAATTCTGCCTGTACCTCGGGATCGTCCTTTGCGTGCGTCTTGAGCAGCGCTGTGAGGTGTTTGATGACCTCTTCCGGGTCAGGCGACTGCGACGTGCGTAGGGGCCGGGTCCAGATCAAGGCAAGGGAGAGATACACCGAGGCCGCAATGACCTCCTGCGGAAGCCGATCCAACCAGTGGCTCAGGCGCACCAGCTTTCCCCGTTCTACGAAAGATGGCACCAACTCCGCCAGCAAGTGTGCTGCGTGAGGCAGGTCGCCTGCTCGATACGCATACTCACAGGCCTCCTCTGCCCCCCCATGCTGTTCATACCAGCGACTGGCTCGACGATACAGTTCCGGCACCAGCGCTGGCTCCTGTTGCTGGAGCAGGGTGCGCAGCGTTTCGGCGAAGAGCGGATGGTAGCGATACCAGGTGCCGGTGTCATCGAGTGCGCTGACAAAGAGATTTGCCTGGAGCAGGCTTGCCAGTTTCTGCTGTCCACCACTCTCTGCGGTCACGCTCTCGCAAAGCGGCCCGGTGAGGCGCTCCAGCACGCTTGTTTGGAGCAAAAAACGCTGCATCTCAGGTGGTTGCTGGGACAAGATTTCTTCATGCACGTAGTCCAGGAGGAAGCGAGGGGCCATGCTTGCTGCCCGGAGCACTTCTGTCGCGTCGTTGTGCCCGCGCAGGGCGAGTGTGAGCAATTGAATCCCGGCAATCCAGCCCTCGGTCCGCTCTTGGAGCAGACGGATCGCCTCGGAGCCGAGCGAGAGTCCCATCTCCTGCGCAAACACCTCGACTTCCGCGGACAGAAACTTCAGCTCCTGACTGCGCAGTTCAGCGATCTGATTACACGCCCGCAAGCGTGCGAGCCCTGGCGGATCTACCCGCGTGCCGATCAGCACATGTAGGCGCGAGGGGAGGTGGTTCAACAGAAAGAGCAAGAGGGCCTGACTTGCCTCAGTCGTGAGAGAGTGAACGTCATTCAGGATCAAGACAGTGTCGTGCTGGAGTACACCCTCAAGGTCGTTAAGGAGGCGCGTCAGCACCTGTTCATGCTCGGGGGGATGCCAGGGGCGCTCAGTCTGATCCGCGATGTCCAGGCGCGCATCGATGCGCGCCAGAGCCGCAGTGAGCGAGGAGAGGAAGCGCACCGGGTCGTTCTCTCCCTCTTCGCAGGAAAGCCAGGCCACTGGTCTCGTGGTCGTAGCAGCCCATTCGGCCAGCAGGGTCGTCTTGCCAGAGCCAGCAGGAGCCGAGACCACGATCACTGGCCCTCTCAGGCCCTGCTCCAGGAGCGCGAGCAGGCGAGGACGCGCCACATGCTGCACGGGGAGGTGCGGGGGAGTGATGCTGCTCTGGAGGATCACGCTCGGCGTTCGCCTTTGAGATGCAAGGGGAACAGGCGCAGGAGGTGGCGTGTCCTCAGCATCTCCCGCCAGGCGGCGGGCCGCCTCCTGCAGGTTCGCCAGCGTGAGATTGGTGGAGACACCCAGGTAACAGCGGAAGAGCCGTCCTTGTCTGCGACGATAGGCGCGCCAGTACCACCCACCGCGCCGATTGCCAGCAGGTGCTTTGTGCGCGGTAAAGATGCCCTCATCGCAGGTAAAGGTAAAGGTGGTGGCCGTTTCCAGCCAGGCATACCAGGAAGGGGTACCGATTAGTACCACGACGTTCTGACCCTGCTGTTCATACACCAAACAGCCGTTGCAAACCGCTCCGGCGGTTAGTGAGATCTTCATGAAATGACACTCCGCGAGAAAGGTGAGAGATGTTAGGGATGAGCCGAACAGTTCCCTAACACCGAGTATAGCAGGGGAGGAACGAAACCTCAAGGCTCACATGGAACAAAGTGCCGCCCATATGCAAAGGAAAATCGAGATCTGGCCGTTCTGTGTAAATAGGTTCACGAGGCGTCGCCTCGTCTGCTCGATGGGCGCCTCCTCACGTTCACTCTTCGCCCCTCGTGTTGCATTCTTGCTGCGCCGAAGAATGCCAACATACCGTGAGCCCCTGTTTAACACAGGGCTCTCTCAATCTAGTAAGATATGAACAATGAGAGACGTGAACTTCCAGTTCTTCGACTTCATGAAAGCACGTCCACAACAGTGGGAAAGGACGAACAGGTATGACGCGCCAGCACACGCTTCAGCAACTTGTACATAGGATCACCGCTTTTCATCACCCTCATCCTCTTCGCGTCGCCATCGATGGAATTGACGCGGCCGGCAAAACGACACTGGCAAACGAACTCGCTTCCCTTCTTGAGGAACAGGGGCGGGTCGTGATCCGTGCTTCCATTGACGACTTTCAGCGACCTCGTCGCGAACGATATCGGCAGGGATCAGATTCTCCCCACGGTTATTACGAAGATGCGTTTGATTATCCAGCTTTTCAACAAGTCCTTCTGCAGCCCCTTGGCCCAAAGGGAAATGGGCACTATCGTCGAGCGGTAATTCGATGTTTCTACCGATACCCCCCTTGTTACAAAAGAAGAGTATGCGCCACTCAACGCAATCTTGCTTGTGGATGGTGTTTTTCTTCTCCGTTCTGAGCTCGATCCGTTGTGGGACTATCGGATCTTTGTCCAGGCGGATTTCGAGGTAGCGCTGCGGCGAGCTGTGGAGAGGGATCAGCCACTCTTTGGTGATGCCATGGCTGTGCGCAGACGCTATTTGCAGCGTTATATTCCTGGGCAGCAGCTGTATTTGCAACGGGATCATCCCCAGGAACGAGCAGATGCGATTGTGCTCAACAATGATCCGACCCAGGCTATCATTCCGTGATTTTTCGAAGAGTTAGGCGGAAAGCCATTTTACATCAGTGCGGGCGAAATGTACCCCCTTGTTTTTCTCCTTTCCAGGCGATTTTACCTATACATATGTATGGACAATTTGTTTGCTGTGGCTGCTTGCTCACAGCGTTTCCAGATACCACGGTAGGGGATGGTGAAAACGTTGTCTGGTGGGGAGGCCGTGAACGCATAAATGCTATAGGTGGTGCCGTAGCGAGAACGATTGATGTGTGTCCCTTCCACCTGGCTCCAGCGGAGCGTGTGGACGATGCTGTGCTTCCATCGATTGAATTCGATAAAGCCCTCGCTATATACATAGGCGATAAAGGCCAATGGAGGGATGCTGAGGTAGAGATAGAGTACAGACGTTGCGCCAATGAGGATACCGAACGTGATGAAGGTCCAAAAGCTTTTCCAGTCCGGAGCATCAGAGATAACTGGAATGGGGCCAGTGAGTATCGCGAGCACGAATAAAGAGACGCTGAGAAGGAGCGTGATGATGGCGACAAAAAGATATGGCACCGTTTGCCAGAAGCGGGTATAGCGTTTTTGTGGAGAACCCAGATGATGGATGCTGGCCTGTTGTGTGACCTCTACCGGGACATGCATCGATATGTACCCTCTCTTTTCTCTCATTTTACCATGATCATCGGATATCTCGCCGCAATGATGCTTGAAAGGGGTGCGCACTCCAATTGGGCAAAAAACGTCCGGAGGTTTGAAAATGGCAAAAATCTGGGTATGATTGATGCATCAGCCTATCTCATCGTGTTGGGGGTACGCGATGCCAAAGCGCAAACGGGTTCAGCGAGAGCATACCGAAGATTGGAAAACCATTCAACAATACACGCTATGGTCTGAACAAACTGCCTACGAATTCTTGAGACCTGATGAACCTGGCTACCATCCTCTTGTCAGGGGAAGGCGGGTGGTGTCCTTGCCTACGCCAGCGCCTCCATGAGGAGATTTCTGCTCATCACCAATTGCCGAGATCTCGTGGACACTTCCGGGCTCGATAAGCTGTGTGGCTTTGATCCTGGGCCCCATATAAGTGTCGATGCCTGTCAATTCTGTGGTAGCCTTAGCAGTGTCTCAGTTTGAATTTCCGCTCACGACCCCTGGCGGTTGTTCCTTTCGTCGTCTCCAATCGAACGAATGACCCGCGCTGGATTTCCTCCGACAAGGGTATTTGGGGGAACGTCCTTGGTGACTACCGAACCCGCAGCCACAACCGAGTTTTCGCCTACCGTCACCCCGCCGACAATCGTCGCGCCGGCTGCGATCCAGACGTTTCTCTCAATCACGATTGGTTTTCCGATTGTGGTGGCGCGGCGCTGCAAAGGTTCAAGAGGATGGCCCGCCGTGATGATGCTCACATTCGGCCCGATCATCACATCGTCCGCGATGTTGAGGCCGCCAAGATCATAGAAAGTGCAGTTCTGATTGACGAAGACATTGTGCCCGACGCGGATTTCGTCCCCGCCGGCAGTATAGAATGGCGGGATCAGTGAAAAGCTCTCGTCTACCTTTTTACCGATGAGTTCGCTGAACAAGGCCCGAATTTCGTCTGCATCGTTGAACGTCAAACGGTTAAGTTTGGCGGTGATCGCCATCGCTCGTTTAACGTTTGCCAACATGGCCGCTGATTCCGGCGTCCTGCTGTAAATTATCTTGGTGCCGTCCTTATTCGACATTCGTTGTTTTCCTCGATCTACTCGTTGATCGCGCGTTTCGGCGCACGAGGTTCATCGTAAGCGATCAGGCAACTGATCCTGTTTTGAGCTCGCCCGCACGTTTGAAGGTAGCAATAATCACTCCACTGGGTGAAGCTTGAGATTCAACCAGTGTATAAGAAGCGGGAAGCGTCCCCTGAGCAAACAAGCGTTTCCCTGACCCTACTGTCACAGGAAAGATTTTGAGCCAAAATTCATCTTAAAACTCGGTTTTGTGGAGACCCCTGATTTCAGTCATGGAGAGGAAACAAAGCCGCTCATTTCTTTGATTTTGGGGAACAAGCCAACTACGCCATGCAACCCACGTTTTGACGTGGCATGTCGCAGGCTTCGCTCCCTGTGTGAGACGCGTGTTCGTTCGATAGGCATGCAAGCTCACCGTTTGCTTTTTGCGATCAAAGCCACCTACCGTACAGAGGCCATATGTTGCGTGATACACCAACGTTCCACGCTTCAAGCCAAGTGAACGAGTGCCCCCATAGGGCTTGCGCACACCTCCTTTTGAGGCTTGCAAACGATGGAGTTGGCGACGGTGCAACACGGCTCCAATCACATACCAGAGCCGTTGGCAGGTCGGTTTTTCTGCCCCACTCTCTGAAGCTGCTAAGACCCAACTATCGACGCAATGCGACTCAAAGCTTCGTTTGGCTTTCTGCTTTGTTTTCTTGAGGCCATACTTCTCGCGCAATTGTTTGGTTTCCCATCCTTGCTTGAGATGCACCTGCAAGCCCATGTCAGCGAGTAACCGATACAGATGGTCTTTGCCAACCTGGACCGGACTAAATGAGCGATTCCATGTGCCTCCTTTCCCATTTCTGGTGACCGCTTGCACATCCTCTACCACCGCATCCGTCAGGGGGAGAATGTGTGTAAGATGAGCCACAATGCGAGCCTTGGCTTCCCATCGGCTTCGTGTCGATGGTGGGATGTGTTTTCTCCGATTGAGACGATTGTGTGAACGCATGGGACGACGCCATTTGCGATGCCGACGTGCTCGACGCATGGTCCTGCGGGTTTCCATGGCATCTTTGACATGCGTAGGCGCTTCCACCATGAGGTGAAGCACCGTATCATGGGTGCCAACGACACTCAAGCCTTCGAATGTACTGCCGGGATCAACCCCTACGACAAGAGGTTGATTCTTTGGTTCCTGCTCGTAGCGCAACTGGACAAAGAACATGCCAAGCCGATTGCGTTTTGGACGAGCATGTCCACTCTTGAATAACTGTCGTGCTTTCGCAGAGGTACAAGGCATCAGTGCGACGCCACGACAATCAACAACAGGTATGCGCATAGGTGAAGGATTTCCTTCCTCCTGGTCAAAGCCAGGGTAATATTCCCCTTCGTGAGAGCGAGGACGGGCTTAACCCCGAAGGGTGCCAGCTTGGGCGCGGCTAGAAGAGGTTCAAGCGAGGGGGGTACTCGAACGTTCTTGAACATTAGCCCATCCCGCGGCTGCTACCGAAGTAGCTCACTAGACATGACTTACGTTGTCTTAGCCCTTCGACAAGCCCCTGCCGCAGAGGCCTGTCTTTTATACACATTTAACAAAGGTGAAAGAGAGGTGACATCGGACGCGGACCGGCAAGCCTGAGCTTGCAAGCAATTGTTTGCAAGCTCTTCCTTATTGGGCTGCTTCTCCAGCCACTTTACTCAATTCCTTTGTTAAATGTGTATAATTGTCAGGCCTTTAGGCATGGGGTCCATGACAGTAGGGCCACACCCATCCCCCTTGCGTAAAGTTCTCACTCGGATCTTCTTCTGGTCCACCAGGAGCTTGCATGACGCCATCAAGCGTGAAACGATAATGTTTCTCATAAGAAACACTCCTTATCAATTGTCGGGTGATGGGAGAAAGACAATGCCGCCAGGTCTCTCCTATGGATCTCGTGTGTATGTGTGAAGATAAAGCTTTGCGCGTTTCTTCTCTGCTCGCTCGACATGTCGAGCGAGGTTCGCTTTCAGAGCATAGCATAAGGGCACGAAAAAAACTTCTCGCATCTTGCTCTCTTCGTGCATGAAGCCCAGCACCAGCCTGTCGACCCGCCCGGATGGAAACTGGCTTTTTCGTTGTACCTGATCAATTGCTGGCAAAGTTGCGTTATATTGCGTTGCCTGGATGCGACATATGGGTAGTGATGCAGTATAATTTGGCAAATGGTGAAGGATAGATAGATATGACTTACTCGCTCCAAAGTAGCGCTCGTTTGATCACGTCTGAGGAACGTGTGCGTCTGGTGCGTTTTTGTGCCAGGCTGGTAGGAGATAGTGAGGCCGCTGAGGATCTGACACAGGAGACGTTGTTGGAGGCCTGGCGCCATTTAGAGGGTTTGCGCGATACGCACAAGCGCCTGCCCTGGTTGTTTGGGATTGCGCGCAACGTGTGTCTGCGCTGGGGACGCCAGCGCGGTCGCGATCAGGCGCGTTATGTGCCGCTGGCGACGGTCCTGGAGCCTGAGCAGGTGCCTCCTGAGGAGATGCTGGCGGATCCTTTTGATGTCGAGGTAGAGTTAGAGCGGCAGGAACTGGTGGCCCTGCTGGATCGCGCGCTGGCGGCCCTGCCAGCGCAGACGCGGGCGACGCTGGTCCGGTGACGGAGCAGATGATCTCCATTCATTCGAGACTCAGATACGTTTCGTCGCCAACCATCTCGACATACCAGCGGCCATATAATCACGAGCTACCTATCTATAAAGCACACGGGAGAAAAACCATCAATGGCTGATCAATATACTGCATTGGCATTAGCAAGACGGAATGGGAAATGTTTGTTAGTGAAACATCACGGGAAAGATGATCTTTCCTGGTGGTTACCTGGCGGAGTAGTGGAACCGGGAGAAAGACTTGTAGACGCATTACGAAGAGAATTGCTTGAAGAAACGGGCTTGCGGCTCGAAGGAACGCCGGTCCTGGCCTTTGTTGTTCAACTATTTCGAGAGACTGAACAGGGCCTGCGGGAAGCTGGTTTCGCCTTTCATTTTTCTTGCGAAGTGACTGGAGAGATACACCCACAAGATCCAGATGGGTTGGTGGAACAAGCACAGTGGAAAAGGGAACAAGAAGTGCTCGACCTTTTGAGCGTGCAGGCCTGGTATGATTGTGAGCCACTACGCCGATGGTTCTCTGGAGAAGCAGGTATCGGAACAGTCTATACGCACAAGATCGTAAGCAACCCTTGAGCCATAGTAGGCTATCCGACATCATTATCCCTCTCAAATCTGTTAAGAGGGGTAATGATGTCGGATGATGATCTTGTTGCTCCATGTCACAGCAACAGCTGACCAGAAGTGTATCCTCCCTTTTCGCTGCTTACTTTCTGGGATAGCCTCGATAGGGGTGCTGTTCTGGCGTCGGCGTCGTGGCAGGATGCTCCTTTATCAGACGCAGCGCCTCTGCGATGCCGCGCCCAAGCTGTGGATCAAAGCCACGCGCGTAATCCTGTGGCGTGTAGTCGACGTCAATCGTGGGATCGGTGCCATAATTCTCTACACCCCAGCCCACATCCTTAAACCAGAAACTAAACTCTGGCTGGGTCGTGCTGGTCCCATCGGCTAGCGGCATATAGGGAGAGATGCCAATGACGCCGCCCCAGGTGCGCTTGCCAATTAGCGGCCCGAGTCCCATCATTTTGAAGGCATGAGAGAAGATGTCGCCGTCGGAGCCCGCATTCTCGTCGGTGATGGCTACCAGCTTGCCTCGCGGGGAATTATAGATATATGGATCGGGTGGCGACCAGCGCTGGAACGCGTACCCCAGCCGGGGCCGGGCCAACTTCTCCAGCACCAGACCGGAAACGGCGCCGCCGCCATTCCAGCGTACATCAACGATCAGCGCATCGTAGTCATACTCGGCCAGGTAATAGCGGTGGAACTCCGCGTAGCCATCCGTCCACATATCGGGAATATGCACATAGCCCACGCGGCCATTCGTCTGCTCATGGACCAGACGGCGGTTCGCCTCGACCCAATCACGATAGCGCGCGCCGAATTCAGAGGCCAGGGTCCGTACGGTCACGTTGCGTGCCGGGCCATTGGAGGGCTGAAGGAGGATGTGTACCTCTGTCTCCGCCTGGTTCACCAGCAGATGCTGCGGTCCCTGTTCCGCCGTAAGGCGCTGCCCGTTGATCGCCAGCACCGCGTCTCCTACGCTGGCATTAACTCCTGGTGCCAGCAGCGGCGATGTCTCTTTGGGATTCCAGGGATCGCCGCGCAGGATATGAGCGATACGATAGACGCCCTCGTCTGCATCGAAGCGCCAGTCCACACCCAGGAAGCCCTGGTGATATTCGGGATGGGGGCGATACTCGCCCCCAGACTCATAGGCGTGCGACGAGCCGAGCTCGCCCTGTATCTCCCAGAACAGGTCCGAGAGTTCGCCACGTGAGGTCAGCCGTTCCACCAGTGGGGCATAGCGCGCGTAGATGCCCTGCCAATCCACACCCGCCATATCAGCCACCCAGAACTGCTCGCGTTGCAGGCGCCACGCCTCGCCAAACATCTGGCGCCACTCGGCGCCCGGGCGGATCGACACCTTGATGCGCTCCAGATCAAGCCAGCCCGATTCCCGGCCAGGCTTGTCAGCGGCATGGGCGGGAATCTCTGGTGGCTTCTCACCAGCCTTGAGGACGCGCAGCCGATCATGTGAGTAACAGAGCGCCATTGTGCCATCGGTGGTGACGCTGATATCTCCGATCTCATCGGCGATATGCTCCTGCTTGCGCTTCTCGAAGTCATACCACTCCAGACTGCCATTCGATTTCGGTTTGACGCCGGACGTCTCACCAGCTCGCAATCCCTCGACTGGCAGCGAGGTAAAGAGCGCGCCGTCGCGGGTTCCGACAACCTGTCCGTAGCGGCCCTCGGGAACGGGGAAGGCCACGATGCGATTGGTGATGCCGTCCAGGTCAATCTCCACCCGTTCAGGTACGGAGGTATGGCTTGCGTTCTCTTTCTGTCTCTCCTCAGCCTTCACCTCACCGTCCGAACGCAGCAGCGCCGATTCCGGCTGAAACGGCGAGCGCAGATCTTTGCGCAACGTAATCAGATAGGGGCGCATGCCCCTGGGGAAGCCGAATTCAAAGTGCATCGTATCGGGCACCGGATCAAAGTCGCGCGCGCTCAAGAAGTAAAGGTAGCGCCCGGCCGGATCGAACGCCGGTTTGGTATCGCGCCGCAGCGCGTCCGTCACCTGATAGGTTTCGCCACTCTCGATGCGGCACAGCTTAATGATGATCTGCTGCGCGCGGATCGCCTGTTCATAGGCGACCCAGCGTCCATCAGGCGACCAGGCGATGCCATTGACGAGGTCGCTATCTTCAATGCGGCCATAGTCGCTCCGGTCAAGCACGCGCAACGTCTCTGCCGCCAGGTCCACCAGCAGCAGTTCGTTGCGGTGGTTTATCAGCAACACCTGATCGCCAACCGGCGCGGCAGAAAGCGCGGTGACATGGCCGATATCAAGCTGGCCCAGGATGCGATCTGGTGATGAGCCATCGGAATGAAAGACAGCCAGGCGCGGTTCATCGCCCGCATCGCTGACCGCGACCAGACGCTTGCCATCGGCCAGCCAGTCTATCAGGCGATAGCGGGGGCCATCGGTTTGTCCATGCTGGAACACGGCCCCTTCCCAATTGCTCAAGCTGAAGGCTTTGCCGCGCGTGGTGAGGGCGACTGCCTGACCCCTGGGATGCAGCGCATAGGAATCCATGAACTTGCCTGCGGGAACAAACTGGCGTGCCCGCTGCGTTTGCGATCCCGCGAGATCAACGTTCAGCCGCTCCTCGCGGTTGGTGGCCGGGTCGAGCACAAACAGATCGCCACCCGCGTGATAGACACAGAGATGCCCATCGGTCGCGAGATTGCGAGCATAGAACGTGTCCTGGCTGCTATGGCGCCGCAGATCCTTGCCGGTGGGCAGGCAGGAATAGACGTTACCGATGCCCTCGTGATCAGAAAGGAAAAAGATACGCTTCCCCACCCAGCACGGGGAAGCGATATTGCTGTTGAGGTCGAGCAGTCGCTTGAACTCGCCGGTTCCCTGCGCATCGATCCACAGGTAGCCAGCGGTCCCACCGCGATAGCGCTTCCAGAAGGCTGGCTCGCGGATATTGCGGCCCAGCACAACGGCACCATCGGGTCCAAAGGCGATGGCGTTGGCGATGCCATAGGGCAGCCGAACTGGCTCTTCACCCTGGGAAGAGACGCCAGAGAGCATGCGCCAGCGGGGCGAGGGCAATCCGGTCGAACTGGCGTAGATGATCTGTGCACCGTCGGGCTGCCAGCCAATCACTTCAGCGCGCCCGGCCTGATAGGTCAGGCGACGCGCCGGCCCGCCGTCGGCGGGCATCACATAGACTTCATCGGGGCCTTCGCCACTGCCGGTAAAGGCAATCTGCTGACCATCCGGCGAAAAATGCGCCCTGGTGGCCGCCGCCACGCCAGCGGTCAATCGTTCGGCGTGACCACCGCCAACGGAGACCCGCCAGAGGTCATCCTCTGCGGTAAAGACGACCTGATCGCCATAGATGGTCGGAAAGCGAAGATAGCCTGTGGTTCCCATGAATCCTCCTTCAGGAACGTACTCCAGCCGTGAAACGAGGCCGAGTGAGAGAATATATGGTATTGTAGCAGAAACCTGAGTCGTTCGACAAACAGCACTGCTCCCCAATGGCGTAAAACGTATTTATGCCATTGGGGAGCAGTGTGTTCTCACATCCATACCAGGCCCATGCTATCCTACTCTTGAATCTCTCCCGCCGTGAGCTTCATTTTCCAGGTTTCAACCTGAAGCACGTCCGCCTGCCGTGGAAAGACTTTGGACAGCAGGACGCGCTGGACTTCTTCGTCTTGATCAAAGCAGCCATCGGCCAGGACAGTCAGCTGATAATCCTTATCCGCCGCTTCCCGCAGCGTTGATAAGACGACTCCACTGGTCGCGATGCCACAGAGTACCAGATGAGAAATGTTCTGTGCCCTCAATACCACTTCTAAATCACTTCCGCTAAACGCGCTGACACGGCGTTTGGTGATTAAAATATCTTCTGGTTGTGGGGCAAGGGCCGGATGAACCGTCGGGGCGGTCATTGGTGCCTGCGCAGAGGAAGACGCCTGGCGTTTGAGGGTGGAGAAGGACTTATTCCTCGGGCTGGCCTCAGGATAGCCAGGACGGAAACCTACAACCACGTAGATTACCGGAATTGCGGCTGCGCGTGCGGCAGCAATCGCTCCGTTTACGAGAGCCAGGAAATCTTCTGTTTGTGAATACCGGCGGACAATTTCCTCCTGCATATCCATAACTAAAAGGGCTGTATGCGCATGGGTTTGAGTCTCAGACATTGTTGTTTTCCTTTCTCTTGCTCTCCGAAAGGGATCGGAGAACACACGATTTACTTGATGTTCAAGGCGTTTATGGATGCGGCAAGGCTTTGTTCCGCTGGTCGGCGTCTTATCCAGCCAGCAAGTGCAGCGACCAGGCTGAGTATTCCTCCAATCAAGAGTGAAATTGATGCTCCAAAGAGCATCGCCAGGCCGCCCGCGAACAGGTTCCCCAACGGCATGCCTCCCGAGTAGACCAGTAAGTACACACTCATCACCCTGCCGCGCAGGTGAGAGGGCGCAACAGTCTGGATAGTGATATTGGCAATGGTTCCCATCACCACTTGCGCGAATCCTATCCCGGCAATTAACGGAAGCGAAAGGAGATAGAAATGGGAGAGCGCAAAAGCGATCTCAAGGGCACAAAAGATGAGTGCCGCGATAAGCAGCGCGTGAATATTCGGTTTTTGATTGCCCCAGGCGAGCCATAACGATGAGAACAGCGCCCCTATCCCGAAGGCTGAGTAGAGGAAACCGTACCCGATCGATCCCGCATGAAGCACATCTGTCGCGAAGAGGGGCAGCATGACATTGAAATTGATACCAAACAACATGACTGCGCCAAGGACTCCAATTGGTAGCGCAAGGGATGGGACGTGCCAGACGTAAGACAGGCCCTCACGCGCGCTCTGAAATACATTCAGCCTTTGTTCGCCAGTTGGGTTGCCAGGCAGGACATGCAGAGCTTTGAGATCGATCATGAGCAATCCAAAGATCACCGCGAGAAAGCTGAGGGCATTGAGCAGAAAAAGCGGCGCAACACCCAGCCAGGCAATCAGTATCCCACCGAGGCCAGGCCCCAGCACACGAGCGACATTGGTAATTGCCGAGTTGAGCGCAACAGCGTTCGTCAGATCTTCCTGCCCCACCATTTCAAGCACAAAGGTCTGGCGCGTTGGCTGATCAAATGCCGTGCTCAGACCCAGCACAGCCGCCAGGCACAGAATCTCCCAGACCTGGATCGCCCCCATGGCAACCAGTCCCCACATCACAGTCGCTTGCAGTAGCGCGAGTGATTGCGTAAAGAACAAGGTGCTACGTTTGGGTAACCGGTCGGCCAGTACACCACCAAAGAGGGAAAATATCATCACTGGCAGATATTGCAATACCCCTACCAGCGCAAGCAGAAAAGCGCTATGCGTCAGTTCAAGGACCAGCCAGGCCAGCGCGGCGGTCTGCATCCAGGTTCCGATCAAGGAAATCATCTGCCCAAAAAAGAACCATCGGAAGTTCCGATGACGAAAAGCGATCAGCATGCGCGGCAAGCCTCTGGTGTGTTGCGTTTCTCCACGCACAGCTTCAGGAAGCGGCGGTTGTTTGCCGCCGGAATCAGTTGATTGCATATGTGTTTCCTCCGGGAATACCAATGCGAGCACAGAGGACTGCGGGAGAAGATGTTTCTCCCGGTACGTTATGCGCTTTTTACGGCAAAGCCGTTCAGAGCTCTTGCTCACTTAGATGGCGCAGGACAGGCAGGGCTCCTCGTAAATGCGTCAGTTCTTCCTGACTGAGTTGGCCGAGAAGACGTTGTAAGTTCCCACGCCAGTACTCCGCATAGAGCGAGACCGCACGTTGACCGCGCTCAGTCAGCGATACCTGCACGACCCTCCAGTCCTGTTCGTCGCGAATCCGTGCGACAAATCCCTGGGCCAGCAGACGTTTCACCATGGCAGTGATGGCTGGCGGCGCAACTGCTAGCTGTTCAGCTAATTCTTGCATGGTGCATCGTTGACGTGTCATCAGCACGCGCAACAGCTTGAACTGCTCCTTGGTGGCGCGAAGTTCTAAAATGTCGCGCCATTCTGGGGATACATCATCTGAGGCGCGGGGGAGATCCGCGCGAATGCGCCCCGCCAACCGGGGAAGAATATCCAACAACGCATCAGCAATGTCCAGGGTGCTGCCAGAAGAAGGCTCACTCATACCAATCCTTTCTCTTCTTTTGTTAATATGATTAATACTTAAACTATTTATTACTTAATCAGTTTAAGTATATGGTAGACCATTCCAGCTTCCCGTGTCAAGACTGCCACACCCACCAATCCTCTTCTATCATCATGCTTGTCTCCATGATGATAGAAGAGGATTGGTGGGTGTGGCACGAGCACCAAAGCACAGACCAGCTTCAACGCCTGGCGTTTAGTCCCAGTGGGCGCCTACTGCTCTCCTGCGGCGACGATCATGTGGCGAATTAGTGGGATTGTGAAAGTGGGCAAGAGGCCTATCGCCTGGAAAGCTGTTTTAGTACCGGGGCGAGCGGAGCGTGAAGAATGTAGGGACCCAGAAGATCGATATTTGGAAAGAAGCAGCACAACGGCTACGATACCGACCTTCCTCCTGTGATAGGGTTGGCTACTCGTCATGAACACAGAGAGAGGGGGATTTTGCTCTCTCTCCTTTTCGTATCAGGTGTTGTGCAGTCTGGATGGCGGGGTCAAAGCGGATTGAAAAGCTGACTGTGAATTTGACCCCCGCCTGCGTACAGCGATGGCGATCTCCTGCGCGCCTTGTTGTGAAAGTCCCATGGGCTTCTCACTGGAGATATATTTTCCATCTCGCGTACAGGCAATCGCGTGTTCGTGGTGCAAAGAATTCGGTGAGGAGATAACGGCTGCATCCACGCCCGCGAGAAAATCCTGATAGTCAGTCAGAGATGCGGCCCAAACTTCCGTCGACAGAGCACGGGCATGCTGCTGGTCCGGGTCCGTTATCGTGACCACCTGGCTGCGCGGAGCGTCTGCGAAATACTTTGTGGGGCCGACCGCGTTTAGGCCGGCCCCAATAATTCCTGGTAGTGCAGATTCAGCAGTGTCGCAGTCTTTACTCGCATCCGCACCGCGGCATAGACGCAACACATGACGCTCCGTCGACCTGCAACAGGTCGACGGAGCCGTCGTCTGGATCAGGAAATGTTGACCGAGTAGTAGTCGGTGGAGAAGGTGCCGTTGCCGTACCAGATTTCGCTACCAGCCTGGATGCTTGTGAGACTGAGCGCATTGGAGATGCGATCCGATGCGTTAGGCAGGCTCCATTGCAGGTACATCATAAAGTCCTTGATGTTGAGGTTGTCGAGCTGGGTCGTTTTATCCTGGCGGATAAACTTCCAGAAGGTCCAGCCACCATAGGGACTCTGCGAGCTGGCGTTCCAGCTTTTGTAGAGATCCCAGTTGGCGCCATTGGCGTACAGGGTTCCAACATAGGTTCCACTACGGGCGCCCGTATCTTCATCCGTGTACCAGGGCCAGATCATGACCTCGTCGGTCGGCCAGTACGAATCCACATCGAGATTGTGGATCCAGAGATCATAGGCGACATCAGCCCGGTACGAGCTGCCCCCATTGGGACTGAAGTGCCAGCTAGTGGTGATGTCCTTGTTATCCCACAGCTTGACGGGCAGGTCGGTATTATTGGACCAGGTTCCCCACTGCCAGCCATCAACAATACTGGGCCAGGCCTTAATGTGCCAGGCGTCATCCGAGAGGACATTTGACCAGTTGAACGAGGCGGACCAGGCGCCCGTACTATTCTGTGAGCTATCATGGCTGATGCTCTGATAGCCACTTCCCCAGCCGTTGTACTGATTGCCCCACTCATTGTTTTGAATAAAGTACTTGCCAAAGTTGATAGTGCCGTTCACATTGGTGATTGTATCAGCCAGCGCGGCTCCGGGCGCGATAACGAGTGCCAGCAATATGGCCAGGCTGCCGACGGCGAAGAGGCGTGTGCCGTACGACCAGATCGACTTGCGTTTGTGAGGAGACTTCCCTGTAATAGATGCATGTTCCATCGCATCAGATTCCTTTCGTTCTTGTTATTACGTACATCGTATTAACTATTGGATGGATGTCGATACATCGCTGTATCTCTACGTGATTGCCTATTCTGTTGTGTACCACCCCCTTTCTTTCAAGTGTATAGGCTTGCAATCACCGCCCTTTCCCGCCCTCTTTGATCGCTAGCCCTGGGTTTTGATGGAGTTGTATTTGATGGTAACGCTGACCTTGTCGAACGTCGTGGTATTCAGCGTCCCGTAGCTGTGGGCTGTGACCGCAAGGCCGACATACGCCGTTTTCCCCATCGTTATATTGGCCGAACCGATCTTCTTCCAGCTTTTCCCATTGCTGGAGGTGAAGGCCGTAAAGGTATTCCCGGAACGGGTGAGCTTCACCCAATAGGGTGCGGCCCCTTTGGGACCCGCTGTATCTACGGCGGCGGTGTTGGTCGTTGGGCGCCGCTCAAAGACGGTGCCATGGCTGGGCGTCAGCAGCACATCGGCAAAGCTGGCATTGTCGTTGAGGCTCTCGCGAATCATCACACCGGCCTTGGCCCACGGATCGGTCTGTTGGATGCCATCGACACGAGCGATGATCGTGCCGTCTCCGGCCATCGGCTGATAGACATACTGGAAGCTATCTGAGGTATTCCAGATATCGCTGCCTGAGCCTTTGACCGTAAAGGTCCCACTCTTATAGGAAGCACTGCCAGCATTGCCGGTATTACCAACATCCTGATGCTGCCAGGGTGCGGGTAGGGAACCACCGGGCGCGGGAGTCGGAGTGGGAGTCGACTGGCTGAGACTCTGATCGTCGCCGTAGGCAAAACCGTTTCCTGTGAAGCCTACATAGACGCGCCCCGCTACGTTCATATCGCCACTGGTGACGTTGACCTGGTCAAAGATGCCCAGTGGGGCGGCTGAGACCAGGGTCCAGGTCGCACCTTTATCGGCGGAGCGATAGATACCGAGCGCGCTATCACCATTGGCCTTGCCATACAGGTAGATGGCGGGATAGCTGTAGCCCGGCAGAGCCTTGCCGAAGCCAAAGGAACGAGCCTCCTGCACGTTGGTCACCTTGGTCCATGCGCTCTGCCCGGCGTCCGTGGTATACCACAGGCCATCACTGCCCGCACTCGACCAGACGTTTCCGGCTTGATCGGGAGCAGCATGAATCTGACCATAGACGTGGCAGTTGGCGTTCTGCTCGCAGGCGGGCGAATTGGCGGCCTGTACGAAGGTCTTGCCACCATCGGTTGAGGTATAGAAGGTCCCGGTCGGTGACGTTGTGGTTGAGAAGGTGATGGCATAGAAGGCGTTATTGACCTTATCGGAGGCCAGTGCGCGCTTGGCGCCCCACCAGAAGAGCCAGTGGGTATCTTTGCTATCGCTGATGCCGCTGCTCTGGTTCCAGGTCTGTCCGCCATCGCTTGAGTAATAGGGCGCGTTGCCCTGACCAAAGTCACCGGTACTGGGGAGCCAGGCCAGGGTATTGGGGTCGGTCGCCGAGATAGCGATATTGCCACCGACACTATTGGCGGGCGTGTTGCCAAAGAGCTTCCAGGTCTTGCCGCCATCGGTCGAGCTGGCGCCACGACCCGACAGCGAGGGATAATAGTTATTCTTGACCTGTACCGTCACGACCGTCTGGGGGTGGCCTCCGCTGTAATCGAGACTGGTGCCTCCCCAGAAGGCGTTATCGACCAGAGGTTGCGCCGGATAGCTCTTGACGTCGGCATGATAGAAGCCCTGACGATCATAGATATTCGTGATGGGCGAGCCACCCGGAGGGGCGATAAGGTCCGTGGTGACTGTCTCTTCGATTCCCCTGGAGTAAAAGTTCCAGTTAATGGTCGAACCGGTGTTATCACTGGAATACCAGAGCCCGATACCCTCAGGGAACCAGAGCTTATCAGCGGCTAGGGGATCAAAGGTGATCTGGGCGCTGGAGAGATAGCCGTTTTCGTCGGTATTGGTCACCCAGGGGATGGTGGAAGAGGAGACGCTGGTCTGCAGTGTATCCCAGCTGCCGCCGCCGTTGGTTGTGCGCCACAGGTTGCCATTCGTCACACCTGCCGAGGCCACGATGACGCGTTGAGCATTGTGGGGATCGACGGCCACCTCGTAATCACCCGCGCTCGTCGAGGGAGAGATCACAGTCGCGCTATTGGTTGAAGGTGAATATTCCTCGACTGCGCCAGGTGAGCCATCGAGTCCGACGTAGAGCGTGCCATCCGAGGCCACACCCGCGCTGAATGGAACCAGGGTGGAGCTGATGATATTGCTCCAGGTCGCGCCAGCGTCATTGGACATATACACACCCGAACCAGCGACACCCACATAAATACGGTTGGTCTTGCCATTGGTGGTTCCGCTATTCGGATCAAAGACGACGAATTTATCGCCTGCCGGTGTGTTTCCACCGTTCGAGCCAACGGGCACACTGCTGGTCGGGACCTGGTTCCAGGTCTGAGCTCCATCGGTGGTTACCCACAGTCCTTCTTTGCGTGAGCCAAAGTAGACCACCTGATCATTATGAGGATCAACGGCCAGGCGTTCGCCGCCCTGGCGAAAGTCTGCGTTGCCACCCATAGTCCAGCGCTGGCCGCTATCGCTGAACGACTGGCCCTGGTTGCTGCTCTTGAGGATGCGGCCATTCTGGTTGTTCAAATCATTGCCGACGGCAACGTACAACGTCTGAGCATTGGATTCGCTGACCGCGATACTCTCGACGCTATAGTCATTGGGGGTCGGATTAGGAACGGCACTGGCCGTGATGAGCTGCTGCCACGTATCGTTGGGACCGAGCTTATACGCGCCACCGACATCGGTACGGATATACGCCAGACCCGCAACAGTAGGATGAAGCGCGATGCCGGTCACAAAGCCGCCGGCACCAATCTTTAACTGGTTCCAGGTGTAATCAGGTGCCGTGGTATCTGGACGTTCTGCCTGCGCTGCGTAGAGCCTCGCAGGAACAATGAGCAACGTGGCAAGCAGGAGTCCTATGCCCGCCAATGTTGCCATGACTCGGATGCGCCGTTGCAAAAATCCACGTATCATGAGAATCTCCTTTTCATTATGAAAACGTAGGTGCCAGGCTTGCCCTGGCTTAATGCTTGCTTATAGAAGAGATACTTCGTCGTAGCGAACAAGCTGGATATGGCGCTCATCGATGATGCGCATAACCTCTGGCGCGCGCAGCAGTTGAGCGTCCTGCGCGCGGATGCGCGCCAGGTTTCCAGGCTGTGTGTGACCCGACCCCACCACCTGTCGCGTCTCGGCATCATCATAAGCCGGGTGCGTGACCAACAGATACGTGCCCGGCTGGATATGGCGCAGGGTCTCGGGCAGATCGCGCGACGCCGGAAGTGCTTCGGCCTGGGTGGTAATGTCGCCGTACCAGATCAGCCCCTCTTCCCGGGCAATGGCCTTGAAGGCACTGCTCAGTGGCGTGCGTAAGGTGTCAGCCGGGTGAAATATCCAGCCAGGTACCATATGCTCATCCAGATAGCAAATATCCAGCCCCAATGAGCGTACCAGCTGCAGCTGTGCCTTCACCTCACGCACCGCCTCATCAATATTGATCCCCTGACGGAATAACTCCATTGTTGTGCGAAAAAAGCAACCATCTCTGTTCACCAGCGAAGGGACTGTTTCAGCAGGAGAGACCGGCCCCCAACGTGGAGCATCCCACTCCGACGTCAGCGTGATATGCAATCCCAGGCACAGGCGCGGAAATTGCTTCACGAGGTGGGCGGCGTGATGAATGTTGGGTGCGGGCGCTATCAGTGAGGCGTTGCGCAAAATGCCATACTGATAGGCATCAATGATAGCGCGATTGCCGGCCTCAAAGGCACCCAGATCATCACCTCGCGTCAACAAACGAATACGTGGGCGACTATCCATGAAAGATCTCTCCTATCCGTACATGAAATGAGTTATGACTTGACGGCACCCGCCACACCATTGATAAAGTAGCGCTGCAATAGAACAAAGACCAGGATAATGGGAGCTAGCGTAATCACCGAGCCGGCGGCCAGCGAGGTCCAGTCAACTGTGTTCTCGCCCACAAAGGCGAACATCCCCACTGCCAGTGTGCGTAGCTCCGGCACGCCCAGCGTGAAGACCAGGGGAACAAAGAAGTTGTTCCATGAACCAATAAAGGTCATCAGCGCAACCGTAGCGATAATAGGTCCTGACAGCGGCAGCATAATCCGCCAGAAGCGTTGATGAAAGTTGGCACCATCGACGCGCGCCGCGTCCTCGATATCTCGGTCAATCGACAAGAAGTACCCCATGAAGAGGAAGGTACTAAAGACGACCCCGCCTGCCGTCTCGATCAGAATGACCGATCCCAGCGTATTGAGCAAACCGATACGCGCGATTAGATCAAAGATTGGAATGATCGTATAGCCATGTGGCAAAAACAGCGTCAGCGCGATCACTCCCAGCACCAGGCCTTTGCCAGGAAAGGTGGTGCGAGAGAGAGAGTAGCCCGCCATGGCCGTAAACAGGATCACAAAGACAACCACCAGGACGGATACGAGAATGGTATTGATGAAGTATTGACCAAAGTTGCCATCATTCCAGGCGCGCACATAGTTATCCCAGACCACCGTTCCCGGCCAGATGGTCAGTCCACGATCAAAAAAGTCTTTGGTCGTCTTTAACGAGCTGCCGAGCATCCACAAGAAAGGATAGACCCAGAAGAAGCCACCAACCAGCAAGATCAGGTGGACAGGAAGCATCTTCAACGCTCCAAAGCGTTTCCCAGGAACTGGACGCCTGGCAGTTGGCGCGTTGCGCGCGGGATGGATACCCGTTGTCTGCATATGAACTCCGTTTCTAGCCCGTGGCCTGTGCATTCTGCCGCTTCACAGAGCGGAAGATAAAGATTTGTGCGATAGAGAGGCCCATGATGATCAGGCCATAGAAGAGCGAGGCCGCCGAGGCGAAACCAACATTTGGCTGTAAGTTCAGACGCGCATCGCCAAAGGCCTGGTGGTAGATGTATGAATTCACCACTTCCGTTGCCCCATAGGGACCACCATTGGTCATGACCAGCACCAGATCAAAGACCTGCAAGCTGCCCAGGATAGCCAGAATGACGATGATCAGGCCGATGGAACGCAGCATGGGGATCGTAATATACACAAAGCGATTGATGCCGTTGGCCCCGTCAATGTGGGCTGCCTCATAGAGCTCGGTTGGAATCGTCTGCAGGCCCGCCATAAAGTAGACCAGGTTAAAGCCCAGGCCCAGCCAGATACCAATCGCAATAATGATTCCCAACGCATAGGTGGGATTGCCCAACCAGTCGATGTGCTCATGTGAGAGGTGCAGCTGGATCAAGAGCGCATTGAGATTATCGCCAAAGTTGGTCAGGATCAACTGGATGACGACCGCCACCACCGCCGGCGAGGTCACCGCGGGAATAAAGTAGATTGCGCGATAGAACGTTGAGAAGCGCAACCTGGGATTATTGAGAACCAGCGCGAGAGCCAGCGCCAGCACGAGTTGGATGGGCACGAGTACCATGGTATAGATCAGCGTATGTTGGAAGGCACCCCAGAAGAAGGGGTCGCGAATAACACGGACAAAGTTGTCCAGCCCCACATAGCTGGCGGGATCACCGATGCCATTCCACTGGTAAAGCGTATAGCCCACAGAGGCAATATTGGGATAGAGAATAAATGTCACCAGCAGTACCACCATCGGCAGCAAGTAGACATAGGACCAGATATGTGTCCGCGCCTGCCGCCCGGCCCCCGTTGGATGTTGATCATCGCGACGAGAGCTCGTAGGCGTTGGAGCGGGCGCAGGAGATACGACGTGCATAGTGAAATTCCTTCCTCGGAATACGCCACCGACAGACAAGCACAAGAAATAGACGTGGGTTGCCCCCGCCATCCAGGAAGAACGCTCATCTACGCAGCAAGTCCGGGATCTTTCCTGGATGGCAAGATTGCCAATATGTCCGAAATGACGGCGTTCTACATCTTCTTCGTGATATACGGTTTGCTAGGATCCCAATCAGCAAAGACATAATCGGCCGCGCTCACCTTGTGTCCTTGTTGCTGAGCCAGTTTAATGGCATCATCCAGGGCCTTCTGGGATTTGTCCTGAAAGGTCTTCAGCGCACCTTGCAGGTCGCTCACCTGGCCCGTATAGTAGCCTGTTAGAATATCGCTCATCGCCGGGGTTACTGTTTGCGGCGAAACGTAACTCACCTCCGGGTTGCGGATTGTGGGATCAGGCCCGGTCACGGCGAACTTCGCGGTCGCGACATATTGAGAGAACGGCTTAAACGTGTTATAGGCGGGATTATTGTTCTGGGGATAAATGGAGAGATCTTCTCCCATCTGAACCCAGCGCTTGCCCGCCTCCGGGCTGGTCAGCCAGTCAAACCAGGCCCAGGCTTCATCCGGGTATTTGGCCTTGGCAGAAATCGCGTACGAGTAGCCGCCTGGCCTGGTCGGGAAGAGGTTCTCAGGCTCATCATTTGGTGTGATCAGGGTGGTCAGGCTGTAGTCAGTAAACTGATGCTGCGTCCACTCGGCCTGATTCCAGACACCTCCCACCGTCATGCCGAACTTGCCGCGCTCGAAGTAGGCGCGTGCGACCTCGTCGGAGAGGGTCAGGGAGTTGGGGTAGATGTAGTTTTTGGTTTTCCACTCTTTGAAGAGCTGAATCCAGTCGGCATAGTTGCGATTGCTGGCGAAGGTATACTTGCCTGTGCGCAGATCTGGATCGCCAGGGCCACCAGGACAATCGGCACCGATGATAAAAACGAAGAGCCACCAGTTCAGCAGCGGGAACGACCCGTTGCCAAAGCCCAGACCGTAGGTCTGCCCGCTGCTCTTTTTGGTGATCGCCTCGGCGGCATGAGTGACATCATCCCAGGTACGGGGAATCTTGACCGAGCCATCACTATTGACCAGCCCGGCCTTGCGAAATACATCATTATTGATATAGAGCTGAAAGGGGACCGTCAATGTGGTTGTTGGTGCACTGTAGAGTTTGCCGTTGAAGATATTGCTCCCCTCATGCAGCGCGAGAAGAGGAAATTTGGCGCGCCACTTCTCATCGGCCCACTTATTCATGGGGAGCCACCAGTTCTTCTGAATCTGTTCATAGAACGTGGGAGTCTGGGGAATGGCTGCCAGATCAGGGATATTGGTGCTCCGCTGGGCAAAGGAGACCAGGTTGCTGTATTGAGCGGCAGCCTGCGTTGTCTTCTGGATCTTGATGTCAGGATGTGCCTGCTGGAACAGCTTGATCTCTTTGTCGATGTAGGGTCCCTGGGTCACAGCAGAGTCCCAATACTTGATGGTGACGGTCTTGCCACTACTGCCTGTCGAGTTTGAACAGGCGGCCAGTATATCACCAAGAGAGGCCAAAGCGGCAGTTGTTACGGTAGCTTGCATGAATCGGCGACGATTCATGTCCGGAAGTCGCGTCATTGTTACGCTCCTTTGCTTAAAAAAATAATAATAACCTGACAGACGGTCATGCGGACGACTGTCTGCTAAGTAAACCATTATAGTAACCTGTGCCTGGAGCCCTCCAGAGAGAATATTGGCTTCTCGCTGGAGAGCTGCTTCTCTACACTTCGCGAAGGTGGGGTTGAATATACACGCTCTGCTGGGTTGGTCCCATACCATTCAGCAAGGATTCTAAGAGCGAAAACATGCCTCGTACCAGTTCTTCTGAATCTTGCTCCAGCAGGGTTATATTCTGTGTACGGCCAAAGAGAATGGGCGAGTCAGTATTTGCAAGCGAAACGAGATGGACATCCTGACCAACGTGGATCCCTAGCTCATCAAAGGCTACCAGAGCCCCATCTGTTACCAGGTCATCGCTGATATAGATCCCATCCGGTCGTTCCTCCTGCGCAGAACCAAATACATCCTTTACTAAGAGATAGCCTCGCTCCTGCGAGGTAAGCGGACGACGCATTGGGGTAGACATGCCGGAGATGGCACGAAACTGGGCACGATCAACAGGGAAATGCTGCTGTTGTAACGCCTGATAGAAGTAGTGAGCCTGGTCGAAAGGGCTGGTGGGATCTTCTTCCTTTGCAGACCAGTATCCAATGCGCTGGCAATTTTTGCGCACCAGAACATCGGCTGCCAGGCGCGCTGAGGTTGCCTCATCATACTGCACCATCCAGTCTCCGCCTCCCGCAAACACTACGTGAGGTTTAGACAGCAATGACACATGCTCAAAACTATGGGCGTTAAAACCGATGATCAGGCTCCCGTCAACAGATGGGGAGTTGAGCAGAGCGATATGCTCATCCGGTATTGGCTGTGGCATATCGCGCCAGAGAAAATGGAAGGAGATGTGCTCGTTTTTGCTCTTCGCGCGCTGTTCCGCGACCAACGCCAGGCGCCCGCAGAGGAGCGACCAGAAGGGCGAGGCTGCGTTATTGGCGATCAGAGAGTTGTTAAATACAATATGCACCGAGCGCTTCAGGAGGAGGTCCGAAACAAAGATTCCCTGACGCTCCTTGCGATAAAATAGCTGCTCATTCTCCAGCAGATCGAGAGCCGTCGTCAGTGTGGCACTGGATGTGTTCAACCTGCTACACAGTTCACGGATGGTCGGTAGACGATTCCCTGGACCCAGCTCTGACGCCAGTGATCGCAATCGCTCACACACCTCAGTCACCCTGGCGTTGGTGCGTCGTGCCTGCTCAGAGCGACGCTGCTTAGGAATCTGCAGATCACTCACGTCAAAACTTTTGATTCTCGCATCCATCAGTCTGACTTCCATTCTTCTCATGCTTCAGAGCTACTTGTCTCTGTGTTCTAAAACAGATATTACCTAAAACCGCCCTTTCTGTCAAGCTTTTTGGATGAGAATCCAGAAAAATAGTTATCATGCTATCTCACATCTGTAAAATGGCCTTTCTTCGCACACTTGTTTTAAAACAAGAGAAAATACCTCCGCTCCCTGCTCTAATACATTTGTAGCGTATGCTAGTGATGAATGTCTTGACCTGCATACATGGAACAAGAAAAGCGATTCCCATAGGTTTGACGCTCGCGGTTGATTTTCCCAACGTCTTCGCTTATCAGAAGCGATGGTTCCCTTCCCATCAGACGTAAGGGGCAGGTCCTATCCCGAGCCGGAGCGCGTCTGTCCGAAAGCCCCGAGGAACTCTCACTAGAGCCAACCGTGCTGCTATCGCATGCACGACAGGAAGCGGGGGTTGCCTCCTTGGAACCCCCGCCGTTTTAGCGCTGACACTTACACAGAAATCATGAAGGATGGAGAAGCGTGGCGAGATGAACGCCATCTATTGATCTCAGCATAAAAAACTAAAGTGAGTAGCCAGCATGAACGAAACAGTGACGCAAGGTCTGCTTCCGATGCCGAAGGCGGGCGAGAGCCAGCAACAAGGCAGAACTCAGCTCGGTGGGATCCTTGCAACACACATTCTTGAGCTCACGACGTTTGAGCAAGTTCCACACACCTTCCTGTGGATTGAACTCGGGCGCATAGGCAGGCAAGCGTTCCAAGTGAAGACGAGCCGCAGCCCCTTGTGCCAAAAAGTCTTTGACAGCCTGGCAACGATGGATGCTCGATCCGTCCCAGATAACCAACAGCTTCCCGGGAATGTGGCGCAACAGATGCTTGAGAAAGCTGACGACATCTTCTCCTTTGTAGGAACGGGATTGCGATTGCATGAAGAGGCGTCCCTCGGGAGTGATCGCCCCGATGGCCGAGACGTGATCGCGCGTCAACGGCACTCGCAGCACCGGGGTCTGGCCCACCGGAGCATACGTGCGGACTGCCATCGGCAGCAGGTAGAAGCCCGACTCGTCTACAAAGACGATCTGCCGCTGTTCGTGCTCGGCTTTTTTTTAAGTGCAGGCCAGCGCTCGTCTGTCCAGGCGTTAATGGCCTCTTCATTGCGTTGGCTGGCGTGTTCCTCCGGTTTTTGGACACTGTGCCTGAGGCTCCGCAGGAGGCGACTGCAATGGGCAGGATGATAGCTGACCCCAAAGTGCTGCTTGATGAGCACTGCTACTCGGGCCGTTGTCCATACTTGGCCGCGGAACCCATAGTGCTCGGCCCCCTTGGCCAACAGATCAGGCAACTGGGCTCGCTGTTCTTCGGTCAGTTTGGGCTGAGGACCGGGTGGCGGTTGGTGTCGCAAGGACTCCGAGCCCTCTTTCCTGGCTCGGCTCATCCACTGACTCACCGCTCCTTCGGTTACTCCAAGGGCAACGGCGATGTCTTTCTGTCTCCAGCCCTGCTTATACAGGTGCCAAGCGCGCAGTCGTCGCCATTCACGCCAATCGCTGGGATGTTGTTCTTTCTTGCTCATACCTCCTTGTATCGGTTTGAGGATGGACGACTTTAGAACCTCATGCTGAGGTCAATAAGACGTCCATGACCCGCATCCATCCTTTCCATAACGTCTGCCATCCAGGTGGACCATCGCTTTTGCGGTCGAGGTAGCCTCCCAGGCGCGCAATAGCGTGCCACAATTCTTGGACCGTAGTGATACTGCGATGGCGTTTATCCAACAAGATAATAACCTGGATAGCATTCTGCGAAACCACGTCAGTCGCTGGACTTTCCCCCGCCTGCTGTGCCGTTTGCCGAATGATCAACAAACGCAAGGCAATGGGAGTCAGCAGCGCAAGCAATTTCCATTGGGCCTCGATGCTTTGTAGGTTGTGGTGTTCCATTCGGCAGCCAGTTTTGAGGGCCTTGTGAAAATCCTCCAGCAACCAGCGCCAGCCATACCATCGTCCCACCTCCCACGCTTCGCTTGGGCAAGTGATTGGCAGCGTGGTCAACAAGATCCATTCCAACGGCTCTTGTCCTTCAGGTGGCTGGGATTCCCAGACCCGCACGATCCAGGCGACAATCTCCGTTTTGCGTAACCAGGCTCCGTGCAGAGGAGGCTGGACACGTACCTGCTGAAAATTGATCTGTAAAAGGGCTTCTCGTCTGGGCTGGGTATGCTGGGCAGGAATGTTCACCAGATGAGCATCCACGCTAGGAAGGGCACGAGCCAGGGACTTGAGATGCCCTTCGTCAAGCTCAACTTGTCCATCCTCTTGAACAATCTCGACATTGCGATCCTGAGCCACTCGCAACACGAAGTCATACCCAAGATCCTCGCACGTCTGCCAAAACGTGTAGACATCGCTATTGCTGTCGCTTACGTAGATCCATTGGTGGCGCTCAGGAACCCGTCCGATCTGTTGGATACTCTCTTCCCAGACCTGCGATTCTCGCTCCCGCTTTTTGCGCTCCGCCTTTGTTTCCCCCAGAGGGGCAAGCTGACGAATGAAAGGTGAGAGCATCATACATCCTAAGATCGCCTGGGTTTGTGGGTCCATCGCAAGCACGGTGTGCAAACTGAAACCGATATTCTCACGACTGTTGCCCACCGGTCCCCGACCTTTGAGTGCGTTATGCCTGGTGAAATCAAACTCGGTGATGTCAGCCAACAGGAGCGTACGAGCACACTGGGTCGCCGCGTAGTACGTTTGACTCCAGTGAGGGAGCAAGAGATCTTCGTACCCGAATGCAGGGTTGCTCAGGAAACGATATCCCCCCTGCGTTTCCCCCCAGGTCTCTAAAGCGCGAGGCAATGAGGCCGATGGCCTCTCTGCCAGGGCATGAGCAATCTTCATCAAACGATCAGTACGACGCGGATCTCCCAATTCTGCTGCTCCAAAGGTCTCAACCGCCCATGTGTCGGCATGTTGCAAGGGTGCTTGTTCCATATGTCTTCTTCCTTTGCTTGTTCTGGCCTTTCCTTTGCAGCACGTCACAATTTCTGTGTAAGTGTCAGCGTTTTAGCGCGGGGAGCTTCAGGCCATCGCTCTGGATCGAGTTGAGCGAAGTACCTGCAATAATGCTTTCGCCGCAGGACCCGAAGATGCTGGACTCTGACCGGTTACCAGTTTGCCATCGGTTTGCACATAAGGCACAAAAGGTTCGGCTTTGCTATAGATGCCACCTCTCTCCTTGAGCTTATCCTCGAGCAGAAATGGGACGACTGTGGTCAGGCCCATCGCTGCCTCTTCCTCATTGGTAAATCCTGTCACATGCTTGCCTTTGATGAGGAACTGACCATGGGCATCATGGACATTGATGAATGCGACTGGTGCGTGACAAACGGCTGCAACCGGCTTATCGGCCTTCACCAGGGCCTCAATGATCGCGATGGAGTGGGGGTTGTCTGGCATATCCCACATCGGACCATGGCCGCCGGGATAGAAAACGGCGTCAAAATCGTTCGCCGCTATATCGGCGAGCTTGCTGGTATGGGCAAGTTCTGCCGCTGCCGCAGCATCGGTGTGGAAGCGCCTCGTCAAATCCGTCTGGAATTCGGGCTGGTCGCTTTTCGGATCGAGTGGTGGCTGCCCGCCCTTTGGTGAGGCAAGCGTTATGGTGACGCCAGCATCTTTCAGGACATAATAGGGGGCGGCAAACTCTTCCAGCCAGAAACCAGTCTTCTTACCCGTGTTGCCGAGCTGATCATGGGAGGTAAGGACCATCAAAACCTTCATTGCAATTCTCCTTCTCTTTTCGCTTGAGAGAACAATCGTGCATTCCCCGCTTTCCTCCACCACACGTTTCACGTTTGCCATGAACGGGATGTAACTCTACCACATCCTTCACTCATGCTTCTGCATGGCCTATGAAGGCTGCCAGAGGAATGTGCAACGCGAACTCTCAATGTAACTCGAAACGGGGGTGGTGTTCCAGGTGAACGAGGAGCAGGCTCAGTGTGAACGTGAGGCAATTTCATGGTGTTGTGGTGTGGGCAATGGTGTGCATGACGCGTATGTGTGCCGATTAGTTCTTATAGTGTATTTAGTTTATTGGCTGCGATGGCGATGAGCAGTTAAAGAGCGAGTGGCATGATTGCAAATAATCATGAAGGTAGGATGAGGCGTAATATCCCCAGCACAGCATCACGGCCAGAGAGAGTGCGCAGGACAAGAGTGCACAGAGCTTCGCTAATTCAGTATGGTGGAACGTTGCGTTGCTTCTATCATGGTTGAAGTGATGGAGCAAGGCGATGGCTCCAAAGACACATGCACCAAGTATCGCGATCAGATCTGCCATTGTCAGGACAATGGCACCGGTCTCAAGAAAACTTGTCATCGTCGCTTTTCCATTTCTCTACGCAGTCCGTAAAAATGCTATTGAGCTTTTATGTGAAAATAGAAATATAATGATATTGTTTCTCTCTTCATACAGAAGGTTTGATGTCTCATCGGCATGGTGTTGCATCGTATTTCGGCGGAAAAACAGGGGAGGTCGTGCGTCACGAATATGCCTCTTGCGGAGATCAAAAATAGTCATAAGGTTTCCTTACCATATTTACCAATACGCCGTTGAATTGTATCCTTTATATACTCATCCGTCAATAGAGTAAAAGAAAGAAAAATGCAAGCTCATCGAGCACAGCGTGTTTCTAAAATTTTTGAAACTTGAGAGTAAGGAGTGTTCAATGCCTGATGGAAAATTGACCGCGAGCGTTATTGGAGGAGGTGTGGGAGGACATTTGAGTATGCAGGCACTGGCGCGTTCAGAGCGATTTGAACTGGTGGCTGCTACTGATCTGCGCCCGGAAGTGTGTACGCGTCTGATGCAAGAGTTTCCAGGTATACGTACCTTCACGAGCCATCACGAAATGTTCTCAGCCTGCCCGACCGATGTGGTCTGCATCAGCACGTATGCATCGAGCCACGAAGAGATTACCCTGGACGCTCTGGCCTTGCCGCTCAAAGGCATCCTGGTAGAGAAACCGCTTGGGCATACGGTAGCCTCTGGCCGGAGAATACTGGAGGCCATCAAGGCTCGGCATCTGCCAATGGTCGTACCACATAATTTACATACACGCAGACATTCTCTCGAAATTACCGCCAGGGTGCACAATGGCGAGATCGGCCAATTGAAGCTGGTCGAGATTCAGTGTACAAAGTGGGATATTATTAATGCAGGCATTCATTGGCTCAACTACTTCGTCGTTCTGACTCAGAATGAACCTCTCGCGTATGTGATGGCGATCTGCGATGCCAGTACGCGTACCTACCGCGATGGGATGCAGGTCGAGACGATAGCGGTTACCTATGCTCAGACACAAAGTGGCATCAGGGTCGTAATGAATACCGGTGATGACATCCATGTCAACCGCGAAGGAAAAGAGACGCTCTTCCGTCTGATTGGTACTGAGGGTCAGATCGAATTCTGGGGGTGGGAGAATGGCTATATCTTACAGAATAAGCAGTTTCCCGAGGGTCAGCGTATCATACCTGGAGAATTCGCTGTTTCTGGCCATCAACGCTATTTAGAGTCTCTGGTGGATATGATCGAGCGTGAAGAGCTTGACTATGCCATTCCGGAGAGCTCACTGATGGCGTTGGAGCTCTGTGAAGGGGCGTATCTGTCAAGCCAGCGTCACTGCCAGGTGACGTTTCCTGTTGACCAATTCATTCCACCCGCGCCAACCAATTGGGAACCAGGTCAGCCATATGCAGGCAGTGGTGGTGGTCGTGATGGCCGAAAGCTTTGAGGAGAGGCACAATGGCTCAGTCATTTTGGTTCATTGTCCAGGCCATCAGGGGAAAAGTTATCCGTCCACGTTGTTGGTATTGATGAGTGCAAATATTATTTCGTCAACGAACTGGTTATTGACATATTGACGATCGCGGAGGCGTCCCTCTTCCTGAAAGCCGAGCTTTTCGAGCAGGCGTTCTGGTGCGCCCGGTGTAGGTCAGATCGAGTTTGGCGGTGTGAATCACCTGATCTTGTTATATATCCCAGAATACTTATGCTGCTAAAACACTTTTTGTGGTACACTGTATTCATGAGCTAATTCGTGATTGAGTACTGGAAGGAATCAATATACTCTCATCGTTGTTTTTTGATGTGTCTAAATCTGTAGCTTTTTCCAGGTAAGTGCTATCTTCATGAGGAGTTTATTTTGGACATACAGACTTTAGATCAAGCTCTATCTATCGTGGATGGGAAGTTGACGCTCACCGCGGATACGATTCCAGGCCTTTCTCTGCAACCCTTTTTGAGCGCTTACAATGCTGATGTGACATTGATTATTTCCAACGCCCTGAAGCAAACCACGTCTGATACCGTGACGATTACCGGTTCCTCGGCGTTTATGCGTGTGGCGACTCCCCTCGAAGTGAGGGCTGTATTTCGCATTGATGCCAGTGGCACCCCGGTAGCAGAACTTCGTTTCAACCTGATTGGAGACATACCCGGGCCGAATGCGTGGCATTTTAGCACCAGTTTCCCCGATCTACCACTCTTTCTGGACTATAGCAAGAGTCTGACTCAGCCTCAACGTAACCTGCTCGATGAACTGCAGCTTTCGAATGCCTCTTTTGTATTCACTACACAGTCCGGTATGGATGAGGTGAGCGCGGCACCCCTGATGCCAGGCCTCAACTTCATCGGCACGCTCAAGCCCCAGGGATTGCTAGGCCTCTTCGACACGCTGCTGGGCGGAGATCAGAAGGTAACGCTCTATGGTTTGATTACTGTACCGACTCCCAATCAGATTACGCCTGTCCTTCCCATTCAGACGTATCCCTGGCAGACTCAGTGGTCTGTACCCGGCATTCTTTTGCAGGCCGGGTTAGGCATTGACCTGACTATTTCAAAGCTGAAGCTAGAGAAGACATCCTTAATCATCTATACGCCGCTCACCAATGCTTGGTTGATGGCGAATGAGAGCTATCAGCCAGTGACGGCTGTGCGTGGTAGCCTGGAGATTCCCAGCGCGGCTCTTGCCGCAGATGTTGTCGCCGAGCTAACGCGGGGCTATGCCTATGTGCCGATTGTGGCGTATTTCCAAGGCGCTGATCTGAGTAATCTTACCCAGTTGGTGGATCTTGCCAACGGCAATGATCTCTTTGATCTGCTGCCAGATGAGATCAAAAATCTACTCAATCAGTCCGGGGGACTCAGTCTGGAGCGCGCGGCAATTGGTTTGTCCGATAGCGTTGCCGCCGAGGCGGTAGACTATGTCTCTGTTACCGTTGGCATGCCGAAGCTACAGTGGACGATCTTCTCGGGTCTGACCGTAGAGAGCATCGCCGCCAGCTTTATTATTAACAGTCCCTTTGTGAGTGGGGGTCGCACGGCTTCCGTGATTGTGGAGGGGAATGTAGATGTAGCGGGCACGCAACTGGATATCGCCACCCAACTTCCGGATTTCACAGTGTGGGCGGAGCTTCAGGATGGTGACACCCTGCCCCTGGCAGACTTCTTCAAGCAATATGTGCCAGAGCTGCCGGCGCCTCCCGGTCTGGCGGTGAGTGAACTGCAGCTTGTGGTAACGCCAGGGGTCGAATACTCATTCACAGCCAGAATAGATGACGATCCACCCTGGACACTGGATCTAGGCCCCACTGCTCTCTCAATTGCTGACGTGCGCCTGGCACTGACCAAACAGGAGTCAAGCAGCGCACAGGGAACTTTTAACGGCGTCCTCGTGCTTGGCCAGGATCTTGTTGAACTCACGACCAGTTATACCCTTCCGGGTGGCTTCTTCATTCGCGCGGATCTCCCAGATTTCAAACTGTCCTCCTTGATCGCGTTGTTCAACGAGATGGAGCTCTCACTGCCTGCGGCATTTGACCTCGATCTCAAGCAGTCCTACGTGTTGATCGAACAGCAGGCAGGTGGCCTGACATTTAGCGTGGCCACCGACCTTCCAGATCTGGGCCTGCTGGCATTTACGGTCCAGAAGCAGGGACAATGGGGTTTCGCGCTTGGTGTAGATCTGGCAACCGGTAATATTGCCAGGTTGCCTGGGCTCGAAATACTGGCCGCATTCGAATCGTTTGTTGGACTTGATACACTTCTGCTCGTCGTCACTTCTCTGGGAGGGCAGACGGGCTTTCAGTTCCCCGATACCGCGCACTTTAACCAGCCATCGCTGGGCACAAAAAATATTACATTACCACCCCAGGCCAATGGCCTGGTACGTGGTTTAAATATCTATGCGCAACTCTCCACCACAAACAGCGCGGGCTTTAAAGCGCTGGCCAGCTATCTTGGTATCCGCCTGGATGGGACGGTTGGCATCACCATCGCGGTGAGCCTGCCTGACCCTACCACCAACTCCAAACTTTTCCTGTCCGTCGATGAAGAGATTCAGAAGGGGACCACACTTGTCGGGGAGCTTGGTGGTCTTTTGCAGGGCAGCGACGTCGGTGCTTTCTTGACCGCGATCGTCAAAACGCAGGTACAAGGGCAGCCATTGGAGTTTGATGTTACCGCCGTCGTGCTGGAGGATGGTGTCCTTATTTCAGGTACAGTCCTGGGAACCATTCAGTTTGATACTATTCAGCTCAGTAACCTGGCGCTGATCATCGGCCTGGACTTCGAAGGAATACCGAGTCTAGGCATCGCAGCCACGCTGGACATTCGCGACTTCGATAGCAGCCTGGCGCTTTTCTTCGACTCCACCGATCCCGCAAAGAGCCTGGTAGCGGGAGCCATCAGCAATGTGACATTGCTAAACATCGCCAGGACGCTGGCCGGTCAGCAAAATATTCCCTCGGGCCTGGAGACCGTACTGAATCTGGTGGGACTGAAAGAGTTGGCCGCATTTCAGATGCCCGCATCGGTGGGTACCTCATTGGACAACCGCGACCTGGGCACGATCTCTCACGCTTTCAAGCAATATGGCAGCGTCACCATTCCGGCCACCAGCGATCGCGTGCTGCTGGTGATAAATGAAAAGGGATCTAGCTGGCATCTTACAGCTCTCTCCACCATGCAGCACTATAGCCTGATGTTGCTGGGGAGTAATATCGCCGTCGCGCTTCAGCCCCAACTCTATGTCGTGCCAGAAACGACCTTCATCGGCTCTATCCAGTATCCCCAGGGCTTTAACGTTGTGGCTGAGATTGATTTCCTGCTCATTCAGGCGCAGATCAAGATCGAGATCAGCGCCAATCAGGGGATTGTGGCAGACGTCAAGCTTGCCCCTATTGTACTGTTGAGCAAAGATTTCTTTTCGATCAGCGGTGCCAGTGATCAAGGCGGTCCCCAGTTTTCGCTGGCCACGTATAGTCAGCCAAATCTAACCGATCCCCGATTGCGCGACCCGCACTTTCTCATTACAGGAATCCTGCGCGTGCTGGGGACTGACATTGCCAGCATCTATCTGCTCATTAACGAGCATGGGCTGACCTTTGATGTTTCCGAACAGGTCAACCCACTTCTGCATGTCGAACTGCATGGCACCATTGATAGCACTCCAGACCTGGATGCCGGTGGGAGCGTTGTTGTTGGTATTCGTCGTTCGCTTGACCTTGGTCAATTGGGCAATATCCAGGTGAATGTCGATGTCAACGGATCGCTCACCGTCAGCTATAAGGCGGGAATGGCTTCCGCTACCCTGCAGGGTGGCTTTGCCTTCCAGGGTATTCAGGGCACCATTCCGACACTCACCCTGGACGCAAACAGCACGGTCTTACAAAACATCGGAGATACCATCTGGAGCCAGGTGAGCGATATCATCTCGAAAAGCTTGAAGAATCCCGATCAGTGGCTGACGTGGGTTCATACTGGCGTGATTCAGGGGGCCGGTCAGGAGGCCGGGCAGGTTGGGCAGATACTTTCAAGTGTCTATCAGCTATCGGCCGACGAGATCGCCGCCAAAACCCAGCAGATCCTTGGTTATGGTATCCAGAGCATCACTGAAGCGCTAAAGGGAGCAGGCAGCACCGCCAACGATGCTGTGAACGCGCTGAGGCGTTTGGGATTTCAGAGTGCAGACATTGGCAGGGCGATCCAGGAGGTTTTTACCAACACGCATGCCGATGTCAACACCGGCCACATCGATACGCCAGCCGGTCCCCACATAGACACGGCGAGCACCCATCTTGATATTCCCCTGGTGCATGTTGACACAACCAACCACATTGATGTGCCGAGATCTCATATCGATAGCACCTCGCATGCGGATTTTCCGGGGACGCATACCGACTTTAACACGGCGTTTGGACATGCCGACCAGAATATTACGCCGCATGGAGATAGCAATCCGCACGCCGATCAAACAACGACGCCGCATGGAGATAGCAATCCGCACGCTGACCAGGTGACAACTCCACACAGTGATACCAGTACGCAACATGTGGATAGCACCACACCGCCACATGGAGACACGAGCTCGCACATAGATGTGCAGGCCTGACTGCAGCATGATAGCCGCAAACGATTGGGGGACATCAAAGATATGACTGTAGAGTTACGACCCTTCGGGGTTGCCTGCAATATCGCCTGCCAGTATTGTTATCAGAATCCACAGCGGGAAGCGGGCAACTTTCGGCAGTCCTACCACATGGACTTGATGAAGCAGGCGGTTGCCAGAGAGGGAGGCCCCTTCACCCTTTTTGGTGGCGAGCCCCTATTGCTACCACTTGATGATCTTGAGGAACTGTTACGCTGGGGCATGCAAGAGTATGGCCGGAGCGGCATCCAGACCAACGGCATCCTGCTTAGCCCAGAACATATACGCCTGTTCAAAAAATATAACGTCCATATCGGCGTTTCCATTGATGGACCCGGTGAGCTCAACGATCTGCGCTGGCATGTGGACCTTGACAAAACGCGTCACAATACGCAGATCGCGCAGTCAAACATTGAGCGGCTCTGCCGTGAGCGGCTCCATCCTGGACTGATCGTGACGCTGCACCGCGTCAATGCCGTGGCGGATCGGCTCCCACGGTTACTGGACTGGGTACGCCAGATGGATAAGCTGGGGATACGCTCTATGCGCCTGCACCTGCTGGAGGCTGAGAACGAGCACATCCGCCAGGCCTACAGTTTAAACGATGAGGAGAATGTACACGCCCTGCTAAGCTTCGCAGAGTTGCAGGCAGAACTTCAATATCTGCGCTTCGACGTGTTGGATGAGATGGAGAACAGCCTGTTGGGACAGGATCAGCATGTTTCCTGCGTCTGGCAGGCCTGCGATCCGTATACTACCGAAGCTGTGCATGGGGTAGAGGGCAACGGCCAGTCCAGCAATTGTGGACGCACAAACAAAGACGGGATCGACTTCGTCAAAGCAGAACACCCCGGTTACCAACGTTCTATCGCGCTCTACCAGACGCCGCAGGACGATGGCGGTTGCCTGGGGTGCCGCTTCTTTATGATGTGCAAAGGACAGTGCCCTGGAACCGCGCGGCAAGGAGACTGGCGCAACCGTTCTGAACTATGCGGAGTATGGAAAAGCGTCTTTCGCCATCTCGAGGAGAAGCTGTGCCAACAAAAGCGTATGCCACTCTCCATCCATCCCTTACGTCCGGCATTGGAACAGCACATGCTGGCGTACTGGGCCAGAGGGCGCAATGTACCCATGCACGTCGCTCTGCGCGATCTGCTGGCAGGCGAGCGATCCAACACGGACATGGAGCACGGCACTGTGCAGATGCCATCCTTTGTGCGTGCAGCTTTTGTAGGTGAGGTCCAGCGGATCCAATGGCAACCGCGCCTGGAGGCGATACGCGCCGCGCTGGCCCGGCTAGGTATTCTGGCCGTAAGCAAGCAGATCCTGCCGAGCGCATTGATTAGTGTTGCTCCAGCCGAGGTCCTTGCCTGTCACAATTTTGCCGCCGCTCAGGGACTCCACACGAGGTTAGTTTCAGGCCCTCCAAGGGGGAGGCGCGAATGGATGATCGTTGGCAGCGAACGGGCCTGTACGCACTGGCAGCAAGCGTGGGAAGCAGGCAACGGAGAGGAGCTGGATGCGTTACGGGGAGCTCCCCCCTGTTGCCAGAATGCTCATCTGCAATTGAGACAAAGCGGATATAGCGATCCCGTTCACTGGCACTTACTGAACCGGCAGCCGGGAGCCGACGATCGCGAAATCCCCAGTCTGGAGATGGTGGAGATATCCGGTCCACCCGCAATAAATGTGCTGCTCCGCCCCCTTGGTCTGAACTTTCTCAACTATCAGCCGTGCGGGCCGACCTGTGAAGCGAGTCTGCGCCTGAGCGAGTCACTGATTGCCCTGGGGCGACAGGCAGGCATGACGGAGGAAATGGCTTGGCTGCTTGAAGTATTGGATTGGCCGGTCGAGTGGACTGCGCTGCATGGGATCGCTGAGATAAAAACAGGGATCATCAAGCTCGCTTACGATACCGACTACACGGCCGGGAAAGTAACCATCCACTATCGGGGGGCGCACTGGCGCCGGACGCCGCGCGTGGGCTCTCCTTTGCCTATCGTAAACCACAACATCAGCGCCGCACACTGGCGGTTCTAACAGCAACGGCACGGCTCTCCCTACCACCAAAAGAATCAACGCAAGACTGACCATCATCACGATATCGCATATAGTCATAGTTTGCTGGAGAAGAGAAAGATGACAAAAATTGGCTTTTGGAATTTACGGCACCTGAGTGATGGTTCAGACCAGGATCGAAGGAACGCGATCCAGACCGTTTTCAAAGGTTTCAAGGTTGATTATTTCTTGTTTTGTGAACTTACCACCAAATGCACGTTTCCACCCTATCAAAATCTGACGTATCGTCGCTTCAGTAATGCGCAACTCTGTTATGGCTGTCTGGATAGCAACCTTATGCATCACCCTCTGAATGGTGATTACTTTATTCCAGAAAAAACTGATACATACAAGCAGGCAGGATTTAAAGGTGGCAATGACTTTACGAATCTCGCGGATCGGGCGCTGGGGTTTGTTGGAAACGTGGGCGGTGTCGATGTGTTTGTGCTTCATGCCCCTTCAGGGGGTCAAAAAAATGGCCCGGCAGCGAAAGCCGTGTCCTTTTTGGCCTGTTCCCTCAATGAAGAATATGGCGCAAACCCCTGGCTCGTCGTAGGGGATCTGAATGTAGAGCCATTTGACCTGATACAGGCCCGGGTAGGTATCAATTTGGTGGGTCTGATTAAAGCACCTTCGGATCCGACCTACATAGGTCGGAAAAAAGACAAAAAATACGATTATGTCCTTAGCAATGTGACAAGTGGGGTTTTTGTGGATCGTATACGTTCCAGTCCGCGAGGACATGGATCAGATCATTACCCTATCATTGTTGAGTACTAGCCACCGTCCACCTGCAGAATTGATCCACCCCACCCAGCGTCTCGCGTGTGCTTGTCCGTACAGACAAACACACGCGAGATGCAAGGGAACCCATTATTTTCCACTTTTCCCCTTCGATCCTCGATATCTATGAATTATGGTGCCTTCACATCGCCGTGCTCAATCAACCAACGTACCGCCTCCTCTACCGCCTCCAGAGAGCGATAGCGCGGCGCATACTCCAGCAGCCGTTGCGCCTTCGCGATGCTACAGTTTGGACTATGGGTAATATGATCCCTGGTTAGCCGGGCCTCCTCCTCGGTCACGGTCTCGCGCCACTCCGGCCATGGCACAAAACGCAGTCGTGCTGGTTGACCGAACCAGGCCGCCATTGCTTCCGCATAGCCCCGCAACGTCAAGGCTGCTGGGGAGACAACATGGAAGCTCTCTCCGACGGCATTGCTCCAATGCGCCAGCGCCTGCATAAAGGCTTGTGCCACATCATCGGCATGGACGTGATGCACCGTCTCCAAACCCAGATTCGGCAAGGCTAACTCCTCCCCATGAGCAAGTTGGGTAAAGACGTGCGGGGTGGCATGTCCGGCCGGGTTTATCGGTGCCCATCCTGGCCCGACGATATGCCCCGGATGCAAGATCGTGGCAGGAAAGCCCGTTCGTCGCGCTTCTCCAAGCAGATACGCCTCGATCTCTGCCTTCTGAATGCCATACTCTCCAAACGGCCTACGTGGTTGCGTCTCTGTCGTCGGTACTTCAACACTGGGTCCATGGACCCAGATGGTGCCACAGAGGAGGAGATGCTGGACCTGACCACGCACCGCCTCGACAAGCTGGCGTGCACTATCGAGCGTAAAACAGATCATATCGATCACCACGTCCGGTTGGAGATCGCGTACGTGCTGCCCAAAGACTCCAGCGGCCTCCTCGCTGGCCCGATCCAACGTCACCGTCTGGACCTTAGCCCACGCTGCATGCGGTTGGTACGGTGTGGCTTTATTACGACTGATATTGATCACCTCGTGTCCTGCCATCACCAGCCGTGGCACCAGGTACGTACCAACGTGCCCACTTCCACCAATGATCACAACCTTCATGATTTTTTCCTTCCTTCGCCTGTTCGCCTGGATCAATCCCTTCACCTCTCTCAAGAGAGCTGCTTCTTGTACTCTATTAGAGAAGAAAGTGGGAGAGCAAGCACGATGGGCGCAAATGGGACTATTTCTCTAGAAATGCAGGGCAACCCATAGAAAGTCTTGCGCTCCTACAACCAGCGTTCCCAATGCACTACCTCATCAAAAGGCTTGCGCCCGTCCTTCTTGGGAGACTGAAGTTTCTGCTGTGGTACCGGATATCCAAAGGAGAGAACCACGTGAAAGTTTAGATCAGCGGGAACATTGAGAACCGTTTTGGCTTTTTCTGAAAAATGCATCCAGGTAATGCATGAGCCAATGCCGAGATCCCACGCTGCCAGTTGCAGATACGCTGCGGCCTGTCCCAGATCGAAGTCGGCCGCACCGCCTGCGTCCGAGCTGATAAGCGCAAGAGCAAAAGCCGCATGAGGGACATGATCCGCGTACTTTCCACACGCGGCTAACCGTTGCAGCGTCTCGCGATCTCGAACCACGACAAAATACCAGGGCTGTTGGTTGTTGGAACTTTGTGCACGTCGTCCCGCGTTCACTATCGTCTGTATATCCGCTTCCGATACCGCTTGCTGGCTGTATTGACGTGTTGCACGCTGTGTGCGAATAAGGTCTGCGACCAGGGCTTTTCCATGTGTCTCTTGCATGGTATTTTTTTCCTCTTTTCTTTCATGTTCTATTTAATCTGTGTAAAAGTGATATGCCTGAGGCCCATTCTTACCGTCATCAAAAAATTCGAAGGACCAGATTGGTCCTTCGAATTGTAGTTGTTCTGCTGGAAGCGCGCGCGCGTTTTATTGCTCTTCACCTACCGATTTTTGCTCTTTTGGTGAGCAGGAAACGAGGAGTGCCTGTGACGCTCTCTCAGAGGTTTGGCCATCAAGGGGCGGCAGCGCATGTACGGAGGCGGAGAAAGGTGGAGAGAGAAAGACGAAGCCGCGATTTTTACGCAATGCCGACGGAGATTGTCCGAAGACTGCTTTACACGCCTCTGCTAACTGGCGAGCCGAACCAAATCCACTCTGGTATGAGATCTCTTCCAGGCTCAGCATAGTGTTAAAGAGGAGCGGCAGCGCATGGTTCAAACGTTGCTGACGCAAGTAATGACCTGGTGTGGTACCAACCTCTTGCTTAAAGCGACGCGAAAAATAGAAAAAACTCAGACCAATTGTTTGGGCGGTGCATTCAAGGGAGAGGCAAGAGCGGCTATGACCCTCTTCTAAGAGCCGAATGGCCTGTTGTATCTCATCACTTATCGGTTCTTGTCGTGATTGCGGTAGGGCAAGAGAGGGTACGGGAAGGGGTGGTCGACCGGTAATGCGCAAAAACTCAGCTAATACAAGATGCAGAAGGAGGGAAATGATGTAGTCGGACGTTTGGTCGCCGCTACGGACCTCCTGGAGAAGGTGAGAAAGCTCACGTTGTAATGGAGGAGGACAAGGGAGAATAGCGGCAGGTGGAACCAGCAGCGGAGCGTCTGCAGAGAGTTCTTTCCACACCCGTTCGACCATCTCTGGCGGAAAGAGCGTAAAGATGGTTTCGAGTTCGGTTGAAATACGATGGGCATGTGCTACCTTCGGGCTTGTCCAGACAAGGTGAAACGGAGGCACAGGACGCCAGAGACCATCGAGATGGATTTCCTGTATCCCCTGGCAGACCAGTTCCAACGTATACATATCATCGAAGTGCATCCCTGTCAGGGTATTTCTTGGAGTCAGCGGTTCATAGCCAATGAGGCCATGAGCGTCTCTCCAGAGAACATCAGAACATGTGTTGAGAGGAACAACTGGAAGCGTATGTGGGTTCGACGTCATGACAAAGAACTCGCTCCATCGAAACTACAGCGGTAAAGGCGTGTGTATTTTATCATAGAAATTTGCACAGGGACACATTGTCAGTGCCGATGCACTCACGACTCATGAAACTTTGTGGTGAATGCCTATATATTGATTGTTGAATATCTTTTCCACCGATCCAAATCGGAAGACAAGGGGATTGCACCGGGGAAGGCAAAAAGGTCAGAGCGCCCGCGCATGCAGATATTTGGGCGGGGGCGCTCACGCACGGCTAGCAAAGGTCATGTATCATCGCGTAGCCACGACCGGTGTGTCAGGCGGGGACGATCAGGCTGTGGGTGGGTGGAAAGGAGAGCCAGACGGATTGGGCGGGCTGAAGTGGCTGATCGGTGAATGCCTGGATGCTATATTGTTGCTGGCGCCCCGCCTTGATATGGGTGCGCCAGCGGCCAGCGACAAAGAAGGTCTGGACGACCTCGCCGGTCAGAATGTTCTGTTGTGGCGCGGGTGGTGGTTCCTGGATGATGGCGATGTGGGCAGGACGGCAGACGAAGTAGTGGGAGCCGCTGTGGTGGCGGGCCTCGGGACTGACCTGGCCCGAGAGGCTGATCCCTTCGTCTTGCAGTACGAGGCTACCGGTCTCGCTGTGCCCATTGGCGAGCGCGCCGGGCAGCATGTTGGCCTGACCCATAAAGGAGGCCACGAACGAATTCTGCGGTTTCAGGTAGAGCTCGGTGGGCGTGCCGATTTGCTGCACGCGACCATCACGCAGGACGGTAATGCGGTCCGACATCGTCATGGCCTCGTTCTGGTCGTGGGTGACGTTGATGGTGGTGATCCCCAGGCGCTTAAAGAGCTGGACCAGCTCGGCGCTCATCGTCTCGCGCAGCGCGGCGTCGAGGCTGGAGAGCGGCTCGTCCAGCAGGAGCAGGCGCGGCTCGGTCGCCAGGGCGCGCGCGACGGCAACGCGCTGCTGCTGACCGCCGGAGAGCTGGTAGGGATAGCGCTGCTCATAGCCGGACAGATTGACCAGTTCCAGCAGGGTGCGCAGGCGCTCCTTGATCTGGCTGGTCGGCACGCGGCGCAGGCGCAGGCCAAAGCTGATATTCTGGGCCACCGTCATATGCGGCCAGAGCGCGTAATCCTGAAAGACCATGCCCAGGCTGCGCTCCTCGACCGGCAGTCCACGCCTGCCATCAAAGAAGACGCGCCCGCCGACCTCGATATAGCCGCTATCGGGTGTGACCAATCCGGCCAGCATGCGCAGGATGGTGGTCTTACCGCAGCCCGAGGGTCCCAGCAGAGAGAGCACCTCGCCCTCCCGCACCTCAAGGTCGAGATCAGAGACTACCTGCCGTGATCCGTATGTTTTGTTCAACTGTTTGATCTGTAGATACATAGACTTCTTTTCTCCTCCGCTGCCGTTGCAGCAAGCGGTTAATTAACCATGGCAGGAAGCGAATGACCAGCAAGGCCAGGGTAACGATCCCCACATTCAACATCGCCAGAGCCATGCCGGGTCCCATCTGGAAGTTGTCAAAGAGGGCCACGATCTGCACCGGCATCGTCGGCTGTCCCGGTG
The DNA here is from genome assembly GCF_036245075.1 of Dictyobacter halimunensis. Lineage (NCBI taxonomy): Bacteria > Bacillati > Chloroflexota > Ktedonobacteria > Ktedonobacterales > Dictyobacteraceae > Dictyobacter > Dictyobacter halimunensis. The sequence goes on along the minus strand of NZ_BSRI01000001.1, from coordinate 1,081,993 downwards.
GGTAGAGCAGTTCAGAGGCCGCCAGCTCAAACATGGTGCCGGTAAAGACCAGCAGCCAGGTCGAAACCAGGCTGGCCCGCAGCAAGGGGGCAATGATGCGGGCCAGCAGAGGAAAGAGGCCAGCCCCCTGGACGCGTGCTGCCTCCAGCATGGAGGCGCCCACCTGTTCCAGCGCGCCCAGGCTCAGGCGTGTCGCGTAGGGAAGGCTGCCGCCCATATACGCGGCCAGCAGGATCCAGACAGTGCCATAGAACTGGATGCCATCCACGCCGCCGATCCCGACGAATTCGAGGTAAGGGGCGTTCCAGGCGAAGATATAGCCGCAGGCCAGCACCAGTCCCGGCACCGCGATCGTCACCAGGGTCACCATGCTCAACAGCTTGCGTCCAGGCAGGCGCGTATAGCGCATCACAAAGGCCAGTGGCAGGCCGATCAGGGTGGTGATGGTCGCGTTGCCCAGGGCCAGCCAGGTCGTACGCGTCAGAGCGCCCAGATCATCGGAGTTGCGTCCCAGCACCGTACGATAGTTGTCTAGCGTCCAGTTACTCGAAACCAATCCCTGGCCGGAGGCGTGCAGCAGAGAGAGCAGCAGGCACATGCCCAGCGGGATCACCAGGGCGACCAGGAAGAGCAACAGGCAGAAAATGGCCGCCGGCCACTTCCATGCGCCCAGTTCCAGTGTGCGCGCCGGCCGGCTCTTGCCGCTGATAACCTGGAACGAGCGCGTGCGCAGGGTCGCCGACTGGATAAACATCGCCAGGCCGATGGCGATAAACAGCAGCAGCGAGAGGGCCGCCGCCAGCGAGAAATCGACCGGCGAGGTATTGATGGCGCTATAGATCTGGTAGGTGATCAGGGTCACATTGGCGTTCTGCGCGATCGTCGCCGCTGTGCCGAAGTCCGAGATAGCTTCGGCAAAGGCGATCAGGCCGGCCGCGAAGATAGCCGGCAGCAGCAGCGGGACATTGATGCTCAGCCAGGCGCGCCACGAGCGGGCACCAGAGATGCGTGCCGCGTCCTCAAGCTCCGATCCCAGCCAGCGCAGAGCCGCCGTCACCGAGATATAGACGTAGGGGAAGGACTTCAGGCTCAGCAGCGCTACCACGCCCACCGGCGAAAAGAAGGTGCTGATGAGGGCATCCGAAAAATGCAGATAGTGGTCGGGGATGCCGCCGCGAATAAAGAATAGCGACCACGCCTCGCCAACCAGGAACGAGGGCGTAAAGAAGACGATCCAGACCAGCGTATCCATGGCGCGGCGCAGCGGCAGATCGGTACGGCGCGCCAGCAGTGCCAGCGCCGTGCCCAGCACACAGGCCAGAAAGGCCGTGATCAGGCCCAGCCAGAGCGAGTTCAGGAAGGCCAGGTAGTTGTGGGGCTGGCGCGTCAGCGCCCGCAGCGCGTCCCAGCCCGGAACCAGGTCGGGGTTGGGCGTATAGAGGTTGGGGAAGACACTCTGCAGGATAATCGCAGCCAGCGGATAGACGATCAGCAGCAGGAGCAGCAGCAGCGGCACCCCGATCAGCAAGATCTGACCGAGCAGGCGCAGCAGGCTGCCGGCGCGAAAACGAGAAACAGGTATGGCCGCATCCGCGACCATACCCTGTTCCTGTTGAGCATCCGCCACTACTGAACGATGTTGTCGTGGAACCATTGCTTCAACTCTGTTTCAACTCCAGCCCATTTGGGCACATCCAACGTTGTAAAATTGATGCCAGCGCTCTGGCGGCTCACCAGCGGGGTCACGCCCTTGACGATGTCGATGAAGTAGGTATCGCCATCGGTCGGATCGTGGTGGGTCATTACGCTCTGGCCCTGGGCAGATAGGACCCAGTTGACGAACTGTTTGGCGCAGGCCTGGTGGCGACTCTGGGCAGAGACCGCGATCTCGCTGGGCAGCGCGGCCACACCGGAGGTCGGGTAGATAACGCCCAGTGGCTGGCCAGCCTTGGCGGCCGCGTAGTACGCCGAGTCCTGAATGATGGCGAACTCGCGAGCCCCGGTTTCAACACTATTGAGTGTCGGATCATTGGTCTGAAAGATTTTATCGCCGTTGGTCTTCAACTGCTGGAAGAACTGTTTGGCCTGATCCTCACCCTTCATCTCCTGGGCGACGCCGGCGATGAACGGATAGGCGGGTCCAGAGTAGGCAGGATCATTCTCGGCCAGCAGGTTCTTATAGGTGGGCTTGGTCAGATCGCTCCAATCTTTGGGCAGGCCGGCCGCGGGAATGTGCTTCTTGTTATAGACGATCACGCCGGCGGCTGTTACGCCGGTAGGATAGTAGGCATGGTCGGTCGGGACGTTTTTGCTGCCCAGATCAGTATAATTATCGAGGCCGGCGGAGTCCCATTTCAGCAGATACTTCTGGTCATCCAGGGTCTGCATCGTCACATTGCCATCGAACCAGACCACGTCCCAGTTCGGATTGTTGCGCTCCGCCGAGATCTTAGCCAGCAGATTGCCGGTGCTATCATCAACCAGCTTCACCGCGATGCCGGTTTGCTTCTGGAATGCCTTGGCCATATCCGAGTCATAGCCCTGGGCTGAATACAGCGTAAGGCCGGTGCTTTTATTGCAGGTTGCCGCTTTGCTATTGTTGGAAGACGACTGGGCTGAGGGAGTGCTGCAGGCGGCCAGCACAGAAAGCAGGCAACCCAGCAGGCAGACCAACCGCAGTTGGGAGTCGAACAGGCCACGCATCTGTCGGCGAGAAAAATAACGCATCAGAGTAGAACTCCTCTGTTTGAATAAGCAAGATACAGATTAAAAATAGTCAAGAGACACAATTGTTGTTTGATGTCCTAATTGGTCCATCTGCGTGTAAGCATAGAACGGCATCTTTAACGGCGGGTAATCTGAAGGTTAAAACGCTGTAAATCCTTGTTACAGATAAAAACCTGCTATTTTTAACACCTGTTACAAATAAAATGTGTTACAATAGCCTCAGCGAGAAAAAATGGTTTTTTCTCCCGCCTTCGACGGGAAGGAGAGGTAGGGAGTGGTGGGACACCCCCAGGCTCCCGGCAGGAGGGCTAGCCGCCCTCCTGCACCTCCCGCTATTGGCGGGGAAGTGGAGAAAGGGAGTGGTGGGGGATACCCCAGTCCCCGGCAGGAGGGTTAGCCGCCTTCCTGCACCTCCCGCTGGATTGGCTGATGGCAGTGCGGAGGAAGAAGAAAAAGGGCAGAGGTCTCGCGATTGTATAGAGTAGAGAAGGAGCTGTAAGCGCATGGAATGGGCGATTGCCGTAGCCGCCTTTCTGGCATCGGCGGTAGAGTTTGTAGAAGCATTTACGATTGTGCTGGTGGTTGGTGTGACGATCAACTGGCGCAGCGCCTTGATCGGGACGCTGGCGGCAGCCGCCAGCCTGGCCGTGATCGTAGCCATCTTTGGTACCGCGTTGGTGAGATACGTCCCGATCGATGTATTGCGCCTGGTGGTTGGTATTATCCTGGTCTTATTTGGGTTAAAGTGGTTGAAGAAGGCCATCCTTCGCTACAGCGGTCTCAAGGCCCTGCACGATGAAGAGGCTATCTTTGAAGAGAACATGGCCGAGCTGCGTGCCCGTGGCGAGGTTACCACGAAGCTGCAGCCTTACGCTGTCCTGCTGGCCTTCAAATCGGTTCTGCTGGAGGGGCTGGAGGTCGCGTTCATCGTCATTACCTTTGGCAGTAACGCCGCCTCGCAGGCCTGCGTAACCCAATGCGGACTGGGTGGTATCGGCTCGGCGACCATTGGTGCCATCGTCGCTGGTCTGCTGGTCATCATCGTAGGCGCGTTGGTACGCGCACCGCTTAAGCAGGTCCCTGAGAACACCCTCAAGTTTATTGTCGGGATTATGCTTACCACCTTTGGCACTTTCTGGGCCGTCGAAGGATTCCACGTTGAGTGGCCGTTCTCCGATGCCTTCATCCTGATCCTGGCCGCCATCTACCTGCTGGCCGCCTTCGCCCTGATCAACTGGCTCAAAGGTCAGAAGCGAGCTATCAGCGCCCAGGCCAGCACGCAGAAAGTAGCATAAAGGGAAAGAGGGAAAGAGATGAACATCATCAAAGCCATCTATAATTTTATCGTCGGTGACATGGTTATTCTCATCGGCATCATCGTCACCCTGCTGATTCTGGTGCTGCTCAACACCGTCAGCGGACTGAGTGCGTTGCGAGGCGCCAGCGGCATCATCATGATTCTGGGGACGCTGATCGTATTGACGCTAACCCTCACACGCGAGGTACGCGGACACCGCGCGCGCTAGAACGGTCGCGCGTGTCCGCCGCGACGCTCCGAGCGTCGCGGATGGAGGCGCTTACGCGCATCCTCGGAGGATGGGTCCTGTGACTCATCCTCCTCCTGCTGGAGGAAGACCTTCTCCTCAAACTCCTCCAGCAGCTTCTCGCAGCGCTCAATGCTGCGCAGTGCGTCATCACGGCGGGCCGCCCCGAACAGATCGCGCTCCACCACTCGGTCATACCAGCGGCGAATCTTATCCAGATCCTGGCGAATCTCCTCGGCCTCCGCGTACGTAAAGTTCTGGCGGTAGGTCTCGAACTCGATTTCCTTACTGAAATTGACCTCGCAATCCTCAATGATCTCATCATATTGCAGGTTGCTCTGCGTAATAAAGCCATTGACGATCTTGGAATCCTCCACCTCTGGCAGCTCGTGGAGGGGGAGCAGATGGTACGTACCTCCAAGCTCGGTGATGCGCTCGGTGATCTTCTGCAGGGCCGCCACCAGGGTATCGGTGGCCGGCAGGATGCAGACGCTCTGTTGCAGATAGAGGGCCCCGATCTTCTTCAGCTCGCGCCAGACGCTGACCCGTGCCGCCGAAGGCTGGCTTGGCACCTGGTAAATCAAGAGCATATATTGATGCTGGTCCATGTCACCACTCATAATTTCTATTAGGATGCTCCACACGCCGTGTCGGCTGGATCTTTTATCATCGTCACTCTGTTATCCACCCTCATTGTATCATAGCTGGATGAGCTGCTGCGTCGGCGTACGTCCTTGACACTTCCCACGGCTAAAGCCAGTGGCTTTACGGCGCGGTTTGGTAAGGAACGTGATACTATCTATGTGGCAAGGTTTCAGACATGACCACCTGGGCCAACACGCCAGAAAGGAATGTTACTCCACCAATCACGCCGATCGCCCAGGTTACGCCCAACAGGTCTGCGAGTATCCCTGCCAGCAGCGCTCCGATGACGTATCCGTTATCGCGCCAGAGTCGGTAGACGCCCACCGAAGAGGCCCTCCACTGTGGGTGAGCTACATCCGAGATGGCGGCCAGCAGTGTTGGATAGACCAGGGCGGTTCCCAGCCCAAGTAACACCATTGTGACGCTCCACCACCCAAAGCCATGCACCAGCGGGAGCAGACCGATAGCTATCCCCTGGAGCATCATGCCTCCGACGATCATGCCTTTGCGTCCCAGGCGATCTGAGAGTGCACCCGTCACCAACTGCGCTATGCCCCAGACACCCGGATAGATACCGGCAAGCAGGCCAATATGCGTGATATCCAGTCCACCTGCTGCAAAGAACAGCGGGAAGAGTCCCCAGGCAAGGCCATCATTCATGTTGTTTACCAACCCTGCCTGGCTTACTCCGAAGAGTGTCTGGTTCTTCCAGGAGGTGAGCAGGAAAATGTCTTTGAATGAGAGCTGATCAGCGGAACTGTTGGTGGTTTGCTGCGCTCCCATATCTGTGTGTCTTGTAGCCTGTGCCAGCAGCGTAGCTTCCTGACGTGCATAGTCGTGTGATTCACGCACAAGTGTGAGTGAGAGCAGCAGGCCTGCCAGGGCGAACGCGATCCCTGGTAGGAAGGGCTGGGGTCGCAGTGTATAGGTCGCGGCAAGATAACCAGCAACAATGGTTGAGAGCGAAACCGCACCGTACCCAGCCGCTTCGTTGAGTCCCATAGCCAGTCCTCGTCGTGCTGGCCCCACCAGGTCAATCTTCATAATGACAGTGGTGGACCAGCACAGGCCCTGGTTGATACCCAGGAGCAGGTTGGCAACGATAATCCATCCCCAGGACGGAGCGAAGATGATGAGCAACGGCACTGGTAGCCCGATGAGCCAGCCACTTATCAGGACTCCCTTGCGACCAATGCGATCACTCAGCCTACCCGCGAAAAGGTTCGCCAGTGCTTTGACGATACCAAAGCTCAGAATAAAGGAGAGCACCGCTGTTGTGGACGCCAGACCGAATGCGTGCTGACCCAGGAGGGGCACGATACTGCGTTCGAGCCCTACCATGCCGCCAACGAAGGCATTGACGATTATCAGCAGGGTGAATTGCCGCCAGTTGGCGCGTAAGCCAGGTTGGGCCACCTTTGATGGAGGTGATGACGGAGCATCAGAAGGTGGCAGAGTAATGTTATCTTTCTTCATGTTGGTCAAATTCTTAGGATTTTGTGATCGGATAGCCGGATCGGCTCCAGTGCATCATCCCACCCGACAGGTTATGGACTTTGTATCCGGCCCGGTGGAGTATCTGTGATGCTGCCATACTGCGATTGCCGCTTCGGCACACAACCACCAGTTCTTTGCTCGGATCAAGCTGAGATAGCTGCTGTGGTAGCGTACCCAGTGGCATATGAACTGCGCCAGGGATATGTCCCTCTTGCCACTCGGATGGCTCACGTACATCCAGGACGATAGCACCAGCCTGTTGCTTTTCTCTGGCCTGTTCAGGCTGAATGCCTGGAATATCGGATCGATCGAACAGATGAAACATCACTTTCCCTTTCTTCAATGTGGAACACGTATCGTATTTCTTCTCGCCTCTTCCTCATATTGCTTTATTGTTAGAGATAGTGCCATGCCAGTGGGATATTGATGGCCAGGACAATGGCAGACAGCGCCAGCACAAACACGGCAAATATCTGGCTCAGTCGTTGCGCCGGAAGCTTTTTCGTGATACTGGTCCCGGCCAGCAATCCTACCAGGCCGGCTGCTGAGAAGAGTCCGATTTCCAACCAGGGTAGTGGACCACCGTTCAGGTGTCCAAGCAGACCTGATGTACTGTTGATCGCAATAACCAGGAGCGAGGAGCCGACAGCATCCGGCATACTCATGCCGAGAAAGAGGACCAGTGCCGGGACCAGTAAAAAACCACCACCGACGCCGAGAAATCCGGTGAGAAAACCGACACCGGTGCCCCCAATCAGGACCATCCACCAGGATTGGCGTTTCCCTTCCTGTATCGGTTTCTTTGGACGTAGCATCATCAAGGCAATGACCAGCATCAAGATGCCAAAGAGGATGAGCAGTACCGGCCCCGGAAGGAACGACGAGATGCGTGCACCAATATAGGAGGCAACCAGTCCATAAACCCCAAATAGCAGCGATTCCTTTATCCGCACATGGCCAGCCCGATAATGGAAGATCATGCCGAACAGGGCATTCAGGCCCACAATGACCAGGGAGGCTGTGACCGCTGTGTGTATCTTCATGTGGATGATGTACACCAGGATCGGGATGGTGAGAATAGAACCTCCTCCTCCCAGTGCGCCGAGCGCCAGTCCGATCAAAGCTCCTAGCAAGACTATCAATACGAATGATAATGGATCCATAGTTCTTTTTTTCTTCTTCCTCTTCTGTGCTTCTCTGGAGAGCACGGAGGCCGCAGGAGGTCCTGTGACCTCGCGTTTCCCTGGCGGGAGCGCGCATGCTAATGCGTGCCCACCAGGCGCTCTTTTTCTATGGGCAGTCCGGCTTTCTCCCAGGCCGCGAAGCCATCGTTCATGTTGATATGCTGCTTGAAACCGTGCGCGGCCAGAATGCTAGCGGCGATCGCGGAGCGAGCTCCGGCCTGGCAGTGCACAACAACATCCTGACCTGCCGGTATCTCCGGGAACTGTTGTTCAAGATACCCTACGGGGATATTGATGGCGCCATGGATATGTCCTTCGTGGTATTCGCTGGCTCCACGTACGTCAATGACCGGTAGATCTCCTTGCTCGATACGCTGGCGCAGCTCGACCGCACCCATGGCCCGCAGGTGTTCCAGCGGCAGCCCTGCCTCTTTCCATTGCTGGATGACTTCGGTGGGCAGATAGCTTGCGAACTGGTCCAATCCGATCAACTGCAGGAGCTGTTGCGTTTGCTGTACCTCAGTTTGATCAACAATCAGTACAAACGGATGCTCATAGGAGAGCAGCCAGCCGGCCCAGGTAAGGAATGAGCCGTTGAGAGGGATATTGATGGTCCCGGGGATATATTCGTCAGCGTACCTGTTAGCGGGACGTGTATCGACCACGCGTCGCTTGTCGTCCAGCTGACGCTGGAGTTGTTCCAGGGTCTCCTGTGGTGGCAACGCTTGCTCACCCAGTATGGCCGGACCGACTGTATTGATGCGTTTCATCTGGGCAAAGTAGGTGGGGGGTTCCGGTTGCCCCTCCAGCACCGCCTGCACAAATGCCGTTTCATCCGTGGTGGTAAAGGCCCAGTTGAAGCGACGCTCATAGCCAATCGTGGTCTGTGGGATCGCGCCCAGGGCACGACCACAGGCGCTTCCGGCGCCATGGCCAGGCCAGATCTGCAGGTACTCAGGCAGTTCACGTGCCATCTGCAGTGAACGGAACAGCTGACGCGCGCCCTGCTCCATCGTCCCCTGCACGCCGGCCGCCCGTTCTAAGAGGTCAGGACGACCCACGTCCCCAACAAAGATGAAATCACCGGTGAAGAGGCCGATCGGCTCATTGGCGGAGGCGGTATCGGTAATCATGAAGGACAGGTGTTCCGGTGTGTGTCCGGGTGTATGCAGGGCTTGAACCAGGATATTGCCGATGTGAAAGGTATCGCGATCCTTCAGCAAGATCGCTCCAGCCCCCGCCGCGTAAGCATATTTCCACTCGGCGGGTCCCATATCAGACAGATAGAGCTGTGCTCCAGTGCGCTGTGCCAGTTCGCGTGAGCCCGAGACGAAATCGGCATGAATATGCGTCTCGGTCACGGCGGTGATGCGCAGTCCCTTCGCCTGCGCGAACTCGATGTATTGATCCAGGGAACGATTGGGATCAATCACCAGTGCCTCACCGATTGCCTGGCAGCCAACGAGATAGCTGGCCTGGGCGAGTGGCTCATGGTAGAAACTATGTAAGAGCATCGTTGTCTCCTTTCTTACGCAAACGTTGCGTTATTCAGCGGCACGTAGCTGCTGGATGACATCGCGTATGTCACAGCTGACGGTCTGGTTATAGGGAAGTTTACTGAGCAGCATCGCCATGCCGCAGGTGTCGGTCAGGGCAGAATAGGTTAACCCACCACCCACGAATGCAGCCAGCCAGGCCAGTGGTTTCCAGAGGAAGAGCGAGCCCAGCACGCTGAGCAGGACCAGCGAGCCAGCGACGCCGCGTACCTGGCGCTCCATGCTCCAGATCTGCCTGCCCTGATTGACTGGCTGCCGGGCCTGTCGCCAGGCACTGATGCCCCCTTGGAGCACGTGAAACTGTTCCAGGCCAGTCGTATCAAAGACTTTGGCCGCCTGTTCGGCGCGTGCTCCACTGCGGCAGACAAGGACGATCGGCGCCTGAAGCGCGTTTGCCAGCTCTGTTTTATGTTCAGGAAGCTGGTCCAGAGGGACGTTATAGCTTCTGGGGATATGCATTGATTGGTATTCTGCGGGGGTGCGGACATCGATGATTTTGATATCCCGCTCCGCCTTCAACTGCTCTTCTAACTCGTGCACATCAATCGTGCGTCCGAATTTTTTCTTCTCCAATGCCATGTGTTCGTTCTCCAAATGTTCTCTTATCGTGGTATGAATAATGAGGCCGCATTGCGATCTCTTGTCTTAGTCAAAATCGAACGTGCTCATCAATAAGATGGGGCTCTTGTTCCGTTCTTCTTGCTTTGATGCAGGCGACCAATGATTGGTTACATCGCTCCGCCATCAGTACAGAGGGGCGCGTTCCTGCTCTATCTTTTCTGATGCAGGTTCCTGGCCTGTGGTTACATCTGTATATTGAAAGTTGAGAACGTACGATTGTTCTCCCTCGTATTCCTTGCTACGACTTTGATGAACCAGCATCAAAGCAGGTGACAGGGGGAGTGGTGAAAGGGGGCCTCACGCTTGGTAGGGAGGGGGCCATTTTCTATGAGCGCTGCCGTCTTCTGATCGCGGTGATACTATTCCAGGTCGTTATGGAACCTATAAGATATATGACTTTTCATCATGGCGGAGATGAGATATTCTTATAGTAAGCCGCAACCAATACACGTACGATTGGTTATTTACCGAAAAGATGAAGAAGAGAGCACAGCATAGAGGAGTGGTTATGGAGAAGCCCTGGGACATCGAGCTGGAGGTCTATAAAAATGAAGAGGAGTTGCTGGAGGGTTTGCGCCGCAACGAGAAGATGGCGTGTACCTGTATGCTCAAGCGGTTCGCGCATCGACTCTATCTGCTGGCTCGTCGCTTGGTGAATAATGATGCCGATGCTGAAGAGATTCTGCAGGAAAGTTTTATCCAGGCGTGCCGCCATATCGGAAGCTTTGAAGGGAAAAGTAGCCTCCACACCTGGCTGTATCGCATCGTGACGAATGCTGCCTTCATGAAGCAGCGCCGCCACCAGCTAGAAACGCTCCCCTTTCCCGTTGGAAGCGATGGTGAACCTGCCGACCACGTGCTAACATTGGTTGATGAAGAGCATACTCCTGATGAGGAGATGCTTCAGCAAGAGATCCGGAGCGCGATTCGTGAGGCACTGATTCAATTACCCGATTCGTTGCGCGAAGCGTTTATTCTGCGCCATGTTGAGGGGCTCAGTACCAGGGCTGCTGCGGAGAAATTAGGCATCGCGGAATCTGCCTTGAAGGTTCGCCTCTACCGTGCGCGTCAGACGCTGCAAACTCTCCTCGAAACCTATCGCTAACCGCCCTTTATCCTGTTGTGGGCTCGCTCATTCCTTTTCCCGCATCTCCTCCGGAGGCGGCAATTGACGAAAGAAGAAGTAGAAGAGCAGTGAATTGATGCCCTGCAGCACTGCCCCGATCTCAAACGGCAGCGAGAGCGCGATATGATCAAAGAGATATCCTGCCAGGGTAGGAATCGCTGCAGAGGCGACCTGTGAAGGGAGATTTGAGAGTGCGCCAACGGTGCCACGTTCCTTCACACGCTCCCATAACCGCTGAGGCAAGCGCCACGACAGTGAACAGAATGCCGAGCATGAAGCCAGTGTACCCGATGAGTGCGAGATAGATTGGTACAATAATACCCACGAATGCACGTAACGCGCTCATACACACCGTGCGCTCAGCAACAAGCCCATATCACGCGTCATCCACGTGGGCCAGATGGCACCACGTATACCGCGTAATCGTGAATTTCTCTGCTGTCCATCTGAAGGTGCTTCGTCACGGCCTCCATGCATCTGCTCATACGTGTTAGCTAACGGCCTTGGATCCTCATGATCGCTCCCTACCATCGATTGGTACACTCCCCCCAGGTACGGCTATAATGATGTTCCCTACAGCATTGTAGGATCGTGAGATAATCTCGTCAACTATCTCTGGCTGGGAATGTGCTAAACGTGGACATGAACGCGATAAAACATTCGGCTGAGGAGGTAGACCCAACCTACAGGGTGTGGTGGGGAGAGGGATAGGGAGTGTTAGGATAATGATTGTGCCCCTATCCCTGCGCATTCATTCGTTATCAAATGGTGGGGGGGTGTAGCCTGCACCATAAGGAGCATCAGGCCGGTCAAATTCGCCCATGAATGCACGGCGAAGCGGTGTGGTGCGCTGCAAAAATGCAGGGTCATTGTGCAAACGATCAGAGCTTCTTACCCAGGGAGGACTATAGATCATATGCATGGTATAGCGATCATAGTCGCCATCGTGGGCATAGGTGCGATGCCATACCGCATTATGGAAAATCAGCACAGAGCCTGCCGTAGCGCAAATAACGTGGCCGATCGGCACCGCTCTCGCTTCTTCGCTTTCACCTCTGCGCACGCCTTCTGGCAGGCCTACCAGGCTGCGATGGCTCCCGGGAATGAGCTCCATATTCCCCATTCGTGGGCGCGTCTGATCATTGAGCAAGAAGGAGGCACGCAGTTGCAGTAACGGAATAGGGTGGCCGAGCTTTTTAAAGTCATAGGCGCCAGAGCCGTCTTGATGCCATCCCCCCATTGGGCCGTGCGCAGGCTGTTTGGTATTCCAACCTGCCTGCAAAATGAAACGATCACCGTAGAGGCCTCTGATCTTTGGCAACACGGCCGGGTGGTCAATCAAGTGCTCTAAGGCTGGTTCCGTTTCATATCCACGCCCAATCTGGCCAAAGGCTGGTGTACCCGCCGCCTCGTGCAGGCGCTTTGAGGCGGCGAGGCATGCAGCCACTTCATCCTCTGACAGAACATCGGGGATAATAAAATAGCCCCAGGATTCGAAGATAAACCGATCAAGTTCGGTCAGGTGTCCGGGTTGGATGACTGGATTCAACATAGATCATCGTTCCTTTCTCAGATCGCTACTCACCTTTCAAACCAACACCCTGTACCCCTGTGAGCGGTCAACGCGCTCTTATTACGTATTGCGGAAGCAGAGTGACAATTGGCGGACTGATCATCGAGGCGTCTATCGTAGACGGAAACGGGAGATGGCGCATGAACAGTTCTTTATCTCGCATTGTCTTATCAGCTCCCTGCGTGTTCACCGCTCCAGCAGCGTCCTTCAGCGTCAGTGCTCCAGTAGAGACGTGAAGCGAAGGGGCAGGTTTGAGCGTGGAGCGTCGTTCTGCTCCACGTGCGGCATAGGCCATATAGTCCTCTTTCAACAAAAAATACGTGTCACATCCATACAACGAGGGCAACGCCGATTATTTCTCCACCATTTTCGTGCTATGCTGGCTGGCTGTGCTTTTTTTATGGAGGTAGGAGAGAAGGGACCATCATAAAACCGGGTCAGGGACATAGCCGCCTGTTTGACGCAAATATATCTGCTCAGTGAGGCGTGTGCAACGAGTGTCCATGCACGAATAATTGGTTAACGATCATCAATGTGATCGTTTTTGATTGCGAGTAGTGGAAAAAGTGGCGAAAATGCCGATCTTTAGCGTATGGTCTGATCGAATGTGTGCGAAAGCCTTGACAAGGGAGAATTTCAATGGTAAATTCAGGAGCAAGTAATCAATATATTGTTTATTTGCGAACGAATTTGATTAATCATGACTTGGCTTTTGGGTATTGCAATGGGGCAACCATATCCAGTTGAGCTACAGGCTTGCTTGACGAGAAGTTTGTTCTGTCCGCTATTTATTCTGCCAGGGACCTATCCCTTGAGCGAAGTCATGCCGCACGCCACCTTACGATGACCCTCTTATTGCTGTAGACCGCCTTAACAACACGAGCGACACGCGTTAAGCGGTACTGTTGGTATCCAACCTATCAAAGGTTGAAGGAGAGAGTATATCATGAAGAAACTCTTTTCTCTGGTCTGCATATTCATGCTGGCCACCATCGTTTTAAGTGCCTGTGGTGGAAGTGGTGGTGCATCTTCCTCTGATCAGAATGTCACGCTCAAGTATAGCATCTGGGATAAGAACCAGGTGCCCGCTCTCCAACAGATCATCAATACGTTTGAGAAGACGCATCCCAAGATCAAAGTCGCCATCGAAGTCACCCCATTTGCTCAATACTGGACGAAGCTACAGACAGCAGCATCTGGTGGTAGTCTGGCCGACGTTTTGTGGATGAATGGTCCCAATTTCCAGAAGTATGCCTCAAATGGCATTATTTCTCCTATCGACAGTCAGATCAGTGCTGATAAAGTGAACCTGAACAATTATCCTTCTGCGCTGGTCAACCTGTATACCTATCAGGGCAAACATTATGCGCTGCCAAAGGATTTTGATACCGTGGGACTATGGTACAACAAGGCGCTTTTTGATGCAGCCGGTGTCAAATATCCCGACGATACCTGGACCTGGCAGACATTGCAGGATACGGCGAAAAAGCTGACGAATCCCGCCAAAGGCATCTGGGGGATCGCCGCTCCGGTTTCCGACCAGGAGGGGTTCTACGATACCATTCCCCAAAATGGAGGATTTGTGATTTCTCCTGATAAGAAGACATCGGGCTTTGATAATCCAGCCACCATTGGCGGTTTAAAGTTCTGGACCGATCTCATTCAGGCCAAAGACTCGCCGACGCAAGCCCAGATGACCGATACCGTTCCCCTCACATTATTTGAATCGGGAAAGATCGCCATGATGTATGGTGGTTCCTGGGATGCCGTCGAGTTCCATTCGAACAGCTACACGAAAGATAAAGTTGCCGCCACCGTCCTGCCCAAGGGGAAGGTACGTGCAACCGTTATTCATGGTCTGGGCAACGTGATTTCTGCCAATACCCAGTATCCTCAGCAGGCCTGGGAGTTTGTGAACTATCTGGGTTCCAAAGAAGCGGCCGATACTTTTGCGAAGACGGGAACGGTTATTCCTGCCTACAAAGGGACTCAGGACCAGTGGGTGAACGCGTATCCCCCCTACCATCTCCAATCCTTCATTGATGAATTGGCCTATGCCGTTCCCTATCCTGTTTCCCAAAATACCCAGGCCTGGGTTGACACGCAAAACAAAGTGTTGACTCAGGTATGGTCAGGGCAACTCAGCCTGGATAGTGGTGCAAAACAACTGGCCACGCAGATGAACCAGGATCTCGTCAAAGAGAAATAGGTCGACGGCGTATCGTTGTGCTCACTGGCAGCATTGCCAGTGAGCGAGCCTATCCACAACTGACGGAGGTGGCATTTGGGAATGACAAGAACAGGAGAGGCGCAGAGAACAGAGGCTATCCCGCCAATGGTGAGGAAGCGATCCACGCGTAGGCTCTGGTTGAGAGATGCCCTGTGGGCCTATGCGATGATTGCCCCGATGATGATCGGCTTGCTCATCTTTTACATCTGGCCGGTGTTCCAAACCTTCTTCTTTAGCTTTACGCAATGGGGAGCCTTTGGCAAATATACTCTGAACGGCTTGACGAATTATCAAAGCATGCTCAGTGATCCAGAGCTCGGTGGTGCCTTACGCAATACCCTGATTTATACAGTGCTCTCCGTTGGTGGAGGAATCGTCGTCTCGCTGTTTTTTGCAACCTTGCTCAACCAGAAGATTCGTGGTGTGGGTGTCTATCGCACGCTCTACTTCCTGCCAGTGGTGACTATACCAGCGGCGATTGCGATCATCTGGCAATGGCTCTATAACGGCGATTATGGCTTGATCAACTTTCTCTTGAGCCTGGTTCATATCCACGGCTTGAGCTGGTTAACGAATCCAGCGACAGCACTCTATGCTATCATCATGGTTGCCATCTGGGGCGCCGTTGGCAACAACATGGTGCTCTTTCTGGCGGGATTGCAAGGTATCTCCAGCACATATACAGAAGCCGCCGCCATTGATGGAGCTGGCCCGATCAACAAGTTTTTCCACATTACTCTGCCCTTGTTGTCCCCCACGATATTCTTTGTGACCGTCACATCGTTGATCAATGCATTTCAGGTGTTTGATCTGATCTTTCTGATGTTGGGGCAGAATAGCCCCGCTCTGCCGTCAGGTGAAACTGTTGTATACCTG
Source organism: Dictyobacter halimunensis (assembly GCF_036245075.1). Taxonomy (NCBI): domain Bacteria; kingdom Bacillati; phylum Chloroflexota; class Ktedonobacteria; order Ktedonobacterales; family Dictyobacteraceae; genus Dictyobacter; species Dictyobacter halimunensis. The sequence continues at coordinate 1,066,414 of NZ_BSRI01000001.1, read as the reverse complement.
TATTACGAGCATGCCTTTATTGACAATGACAAGGGGTATGCATCGGCCATTGCGGTATTTCTCTTTGTGATCATCCTGGTGGTAACGATTGTCCAGTTGCGATTACAAAAACGCTGGGTGCATTATGATTAGTTACCCCTTCCACAGAGAGTTCACACGAGGAGGCGCTCAATGATTGGACGCACAACGATAGAAAAGACTACCGGGAAAGGGAAGCCGTACTGGATTGTGCACGTGATTCTGATTATCGGGGCGGCGTTTTTTGTCGTGCCGTTTCTCTGGATGGTTCTGACTTCCCTGAAGACGCTCACGGAAGCGATGCACGTGCCGTTGATATTCTTTCCTGCACAGGCTCAGTGGGGAAATTATACGAATGCGATCTCCACGTTACCTTTTCTAACGTTTTATAAGAATACATTTCTCATGGCGTTGGGGCGTACGCTGGGGCAACTGGTTTTCTGTTCTCTGGCGGCGTATGCGTTTGCTCGTATTGAGTTTCCCGGACGTAACATTCTGTTTATCCTCATGCTCTCAGTCCTGATGGTACCCAGTTATGTCTTTCTGGTGCCGCAATATCTGATCATGAAAGATTTGCACTGGCTCAATTCGATACAGGCGCTTATCGTACCCGGCCTGTTCAGCTCTTTTGGGACATTTTTATTGCGCCAGTTTTTTATGAGTCTGCCCAGGGAACTTGATGAATCGGCGCGCCTGGATGGTGCCAATCATTTGCAAATCTACTGGCATATTATTCTACCGCTGGCGAAGTCTGCCCTGATCGCGTTGGCAATTCTAACCGTGCTATGGTCCTGGAATGATCTGATCTGGCCGCTGGTTGTGAATGATTCAACGGATAAGATGACATTGACTGTCGGACTGGCTTCTTTACAGGGGGAACACGGTACGGATTTTCCGGTTCTGATGGCCGGGGCGGTACTTGCATCGTGGCCGATGTTGGTGATGTTTATCATTTTTCAAAAGAACTTTATCGAAGGCATTGCGATCACTGGAACAAAAGGATAAGGATATGATCACAGGGGAATACGAGTCGCATACATTGCGTGAGATTCTGACGCAATCAGCAGCGTGGCAAGCGGCGTTAGAGGTTGTGGAGTCGAAAAGGGACACCATCCAGGCGTACTGGAGGGCAGATCAGTACTCCGATATCGTGGTGACTGGTTGCGGTTCAACGTATTATCTCTCACAAGCTGTTGCTCCCCTTCTGCAAAAACAACTGGGTGTGCGCGCTCGTGCGGTACCAGCCTCAGAATTGCTATTCTTTCCAGAAACCGTTGTGGTGCCTGGAAGTCATCCGATGTTGCTGGCTATTTCTCGCTCGGGGCATACGACAGAGACAATCCGCGCCACGCAGGCATTTAAGCGGCAGCATCGGGGACCTGTGATCACCATTGGCTGTTATCCTGAGGCGGAACTGGTGGGTCTGAGCGACCTGGCTCTGGTGATCCATGAGGGGCAGGAGCAGAGCGTTGTGCAGACCCGCTCTTTTAGCGCCATGCTGCTGGCTGCTCAGGCCGCAACTGCGCTGGAAGATGCGTCACTCTTTGAGCGTATGCGAGCACTACCGGATCTCGGTGAGCAGTTGATTGCCACCTATCACGATCTGGTCAAGCGTCTGGGAGAAGACAGGCACATCAACCGCTTTTATTTCCTGGGCTCAGGTTTGCAATACGGATTGGCCTCAGAAATAAACTTGAAGATGAAGGAGATGTCCCTCTCTATCTCAGAAGCGTTCCATTTTATGGAGTTCCGGCATGGGCCGATGTCGATGGTGAACGAGCAGACATTAGTCGTGGGCCTGTTGTCTGACACCGCACGGGACTATGAGCTTGCCGTCCTGCGCCAGATGCGCGCGCTTGGTGCCCAAACACTTGCCCTTTCCGAGCAGGATGTGTCCGCGGCGGAGGTGAATCAGGCGATTGTCTTCAACTCGGGGCTGCCAGAAGAGAATCGAGGCGTGCTCTATCTCCCGCTCCTGCAGTTGATGGGATACTACAGGGCGCGGGCAAATGGCCAGACGCCTGATGCTCCGCATAACCTGACGGCCGTTGTGGTGCTCGACGGGGCGAAATAACGTGAGCCTTACCCTTTGCCAGCGATTCAATCGGATTCGGTGATCTTGTTGAACTGTGGTTTGTCGCGTGGTCGCAGGAGTCCGAGCACGGTCACGACAGAACAGCCCAGCAAGCAGATCCAGAATAAAATCTGTAACTGGATGTTTATCGTCGCATTCGCCCTGTTCTGCGCTCCCATGGATCCGACCAGCAGTGTCGCAAGCCCGATGCCAGCAATCTGACCGAGGTAGCGAATCATCGCAAGTAAGCTGCTGGCCAGGCTGATTTTCGCATCGGGCGCGGCACTCATAATTTCCGCGTTATTCGTCGTCTGGAAAAGTCCGATACCGACTCCGAACAGGGCGAGTTGGAGGCTTATGTCGAGCGCAGACACGTGATGGGCGCACGCCACAAACAACATGGATGCGGCGCAGAATAGAGGCCCGATGGTAATGGGGAAAAAGCCTCCATATCTATCACGGAACCATCCTGCGAAGGGAGCGACAACCCCCATCAGCAGCGGCTGCAGGATCAGAAGCAGACCGGTAACCCACGGTGCAAAGCCCAGTCGTCCCTGCAGGTAGAAGGTAATCGGGATCATTGTGGCAGTCTGGGAAACATTGATGAAGAAGGAACCGGCGTTGCCGAGCACTATTTTAGGTTGGCGCAACAATTCGTGGTCCAGGATGCCGTAGGTGATACGCCGCTCGTAGAGCCAGAGAGCTACCAACAATGCTATTCCCACCCCACCCACAAAGGGCATCGCTGGTGTAAATCCTCCACCCTTTGCGTTGGTCTCCGTCGCAAAGATGAGCACGCTGGTCCCACCGGCAAGCAGAAAAGAGCCCACAATATCGAACGATGTGCGAGCATTGTTGATCTTCGCCCTGGGAAACCAGCGCAGACCGAGCAGGAAGGCTGCCAGCCCGATTGGCACATTGATCGCAAACAACCATGTCCAGTTGACGAATTCCAGCAGGAGCCCTCCAATGGCCGGTCCGGCGAGCGTTCCCGTTGAAATAACGACGGCATTTATACCAAGTGCACGCCCTCGTTCGTGATTGGGGAACACCTGGCGGAGCATTGCCTGGCTGTTGGCCATGATCATCGTTGCTCCGATGCCCTGCAGGCAGCGGGACACGAGAATGCTGATGAGCCCCTGCGATAAGGCGGTACAGAGGGAACCTATGCTAAAAAGGAGAAAGCCATAGCTATAGATTTTTCGCCGATCCCAGATGTCTGATAATTTGCCCAAAAAGGGTAATAAGGTGACCATTGTCAGCAGATATGCGGTTGCGACCCATTGAATTTGTGCCAGAGAGATAGAGAATTCTCTTGCCATTGTGGGCAGGGACACATTGATGATACCAACGTCCAGTGTTGCCATGAGCGTGCCCAGGTTAATAATGTGCAGGATGCCCCATTTTTTCGCATGGCTTGTGCCTGTGTCTGAGCTATGGGCCCGCATGAATGGGGATAACCATGATGACCACCTTTTCAACGGGATAAACAGTCCTCCGCCTTAAAGAAATATATTTGATCATTTTGGTGATTGATTCCTTTCGATTATAGGTCTGAGAACGGCTTGTTGTCAATGACGGCGTGAACACAGGAGATGACCATGATCAAAGCCTTGACAGTTGAAAATAATAATGGTAGATAGAACAATAACGATCAAATATTTGATTGTTTCATGAATGATATTTGGGCATAATGAACATCAGATTTATCGTTTGCCAAATGAGGGAGGTCCGTCCAGTAACCTGTTTATGCAGGAGGGCCAAACGTAAGAGTAAGGTGAGTAATGGATATACAGACATCAGTGGTTGCCCATGATCCAGGATCGCTTGTTATCGGAGTTGACGTGGGCGGGACAAAAATTGCGGCCGGTGTGGTGGATGCTCTGGGTCAGGTGTATGGGCGTGTACAATTTTCTACCGATACCAGCCGACCTGAGGCCACATTGCGTACCGTTGCGCATGCGGTTCGTAGTGCTATACAAGCGGCTGGTGTGAGTCCCGCGCATATTCGTGGTGTGGGCCTGGGCATTCCAGGGAAGGTCGACGTGGAAAACGGCGTCAGTGTATTTGCGGTCAACCTCGGCTGGCGCGATGTACCGATTAAGCGCCAGCTAGAAGCGGATTTGGCCGTGCCGTGCCGGGTCGAGAATGATGTCAATGCGGCGGCCCTGGGTGAATACCTGTATGGTGTGGGTCGGGGAACCGCAAACCTGGTGTACCTGATTCTGGGAACCGGCATCGCGGCCAGGGTGATGATCTCCGGACAATTGTACCGGGGGACCAATGGGTTGGCTGGAGAGATTGGCCATGCAATTTTTGTTGCTGATGGACCGCCGTGTCGTTGTGGAGCGCAGGGGTGCCTGGAAGCGCTAGCGGCTGGCCCGGCTCTTGCCCGCAGCGCTCGGGACGCGGTAGCGTCGGGCTCACCATCTTCCTTGCAGGAGGTGCTCAATCGGGGCTCTGAGCTCACGGCGGAACATGTATGCCAGGCGGCCAGTCAGGGTGATGGCCTGGCAATGCGCATTATCACTGAGGCGGGGGAACATATAGCCCACGCCATTTACTTGCTGTCCTTGTCCTTTGACCCTCAGGTTGTCGTGCTGGGTGGAGGGCTGGCCCAAGTAGAAATATTGATGGATGCTGTTCAGGCGAGGGTGGCGCGTAAAGCGGAACAATCTCCTATTTTTCGGGACATCTATCACGCGCAGCTTGTTCGTCTGACGGGTTTAAAGCAGGATGCTGGTATTCTGGGTGCGGCTGCGCTGGTTGCCTCACCCGAGACGATCTAAAGGTGTGAACAATGAAAACACTTGTCATAAAAAACGCTCGCATTGTTACCCCTCAGCAGGTCATCGAGGAGGCCGCCATTGTTGTGAGGGGGGAGCGGATTGCAGAGATTCGCTCGGATAATACATACCCGGCGGACGCGGCGGTTGTTGATGCCAGCGGGTGCACTATCGTACCGGGTTTTATTGATGTCCATGTGCATGGCGCGGCCGGCTACGATACGATGGATGCAACGCCCGAGGCGTTGCATGGGATGGCGGAATTTTTTGCCGCCCATGGTGTTACCAGTTTTCTCCCTACAACGGTCACGGCCGAGCACACTGCGCTGCTTGCGGCAATCGCGAATGTCGCGCAGTGTCAGCAGAGCTACCAGCGGGGCGCACGTATTCTTGGTGTTCACCTGGAAGGGCCGTATTTGAGCGAGGTTCACCCGGGGGCCCAGCCGGTTCAACATATTCGTCCGGCCGATCGAGCGGAATATACGCAGCTTTTCGCACAGGATAATATCCGTCTGATAAGCCTGGCCCCTGAAAAAGCCGAAAATCTGGCGCTGATTGAGTACGCACGTTCCCAGGGTGCGGTGGTCGCGGTTGGGCACTCTGCCGCCTCGTATGACGACGTGATGCAAGCCGTCAAAGCGGGCTTGACGCAGGCCTGTCATACCTTTAATGGCATGGCAGGATTGCATCACCGTACGCCAGGAACGGTTGGCGCGGTATTGAGCTGTGATGACATTTACGCCCAGGTGATTGTTGACCTGATCCATCTTCATCCGGCGGTAGTCAAGCTTCTTGTCAGAGCGAAGGGAACCGCACGTACCGTCCTGATTACCGACGCGATACGGGCGGCTGGACTGCCAGATGGAATATACGATCTGGGTGGACAGAGTGTTTCCGTCAGGCAAGGAGTTGTCAGCTTGACGCATGGCAATAGTCTCGCGGGCAGTACCCTGACCATGGACCAGGCGCTACGCAACGTGATGAAGGCCACGGGCTTGCCGCTGGTGGAAGCCTTGCCGATGGCGACCAGCGTGCCGGCCCGCTCGCTGGGTCTGGATGCCGATCTGGGATCGATCTTGCCTGATTACCTCGCTGATCTGGTCCTGCTGGACCAGAATTTACAGGTACAAGCGACGATTGTACTGGGCAATGTCGTGTACCAGGCCACTGAGGTATTGAGCCAGTAGAGCCGGCATGTTTCCTGCGCACTCAGAAATAAAGGAGAGTGCGCATCATTTTGTTGTAGAGGAGCTATACATGCAAGTCACCATTTGTGGGAATGCTCAGGAACTGGGGCGCGCGGCAGCTGCGCTCACCGCGAACATCATCAACGAGCAGATAGCAGCAAAAGGCAAGGCACGATTGGTCTTATCGACAGGAGCTTCACAGTTTGAGACACTAGAAGCGTTGGTGAAGATGGACATCGAGTGGGAGAAGGTTGAGATGTTTCACCTGGATGAATATGTCGGCCTTTCCGATCGCCATCCGGCCAGCTTCCGAAAATATCTGAAAGAGCGTTTTGTGGATCAGGTCCCGATAGAGAAGGTGCATTATGTAAATGGCGAGGAAGATATCAAGGGCCATATTGAGATGCTCAGTCGCGAAATCGCAAAAGAGCCCATAGATCTTGCGCTTATCGGCATTGGAGAAAATGGGCATATCGCCTTTAACGATCCCCCGGCCGACTTCGACACCACAGAAGCGTATATTGTGGTGAATCTGGACGAGAACTGCAAGAAGCAGCAGGTAGGAGAAGGTTGGTTTGCCTCAGTCGACGATGTGCCCCGTCAGGCGATTAGTATGACCGTCCACCAGATCATGCAAAGCAAGGTTATCATCTCATCGGTTCCTCACCAGGCGAAAGCCCGGGCCATACGCGCCTTTTTTGAGAATGAGGTCACCAGAGACGTTCCCGCAACCATCTTGAAAACGCATCCGAATTATACGCTCTTTCTTGACACCCATTCTGCCTCACTCGTTGACCAGCCGGAACTAAGAGGCGAGAGGTAGGCGCAAACCCTGGTTCAAGCAGTTTAAGGAGATGGTATGAAGAAGTATGCAATTGTCGGGGCGAGCAGCAGGGGGACATCGATGTTTGCTCTTCCTATAGCCGAAAAATATGCAGATGTTGCAAGACTGGTTGGGGTCTATGACCCCAACTATAAGCGGGCCCAATTGTTGCAGCAGAAGTACGGTGGTGGTTTTTCCGTTTATGCGAGTTTTGAAGAAATGGTCTGTGATGCCAGACCGGACATCGTTATTGTCACGACGATCGACCGCTATCATCATGAGTACATCATTCAGGCGCTGGAGATGGGTTGCGACGTTATTACGGAAAAACCAATGACCATTGATGAGGAAAAATGCAATGCCATTCTTGAGGCTGAGAGACGCACCGGAAGGAACGTGACGGTAACGTTTAACATGCGTTTTGAGCCCCTGGTCATGCGTATGAAGGAACTTCTCAAACAAAGGATAATCGGGCAGATTTTCAGTGTGCATTTCGAGTGGTTTCTGGATACGAGCCATGGCGCGGACTACTTCCGCAGATGGCACCGCAGAAAAGAAAACTCTGGCGGCCTTCAGGTTCACAAGTCGACTCATCATTTCGATGTCATTAACTGGCTGCTGGAAGAAGAGCCGGTGGAAGTTTGTGCCTTTGGGACGCTGCGCTTTTATGGTCCGACCCGCGAACAACGAGGGGAGCGCTGCTTGACCTGCCAGTATAAAAACACATGTGAGTTCTATTTTGATATCGCCAGGGGCGACATGCGGGAAATGTACCTGGAAAGCGAAGATGTCGACGGCTACTATCGAGATGCATGTGTCTTCTCCGATGAGATTGATATCGAAGATTCTGTGAGCCTGAACGCACGGTATTCCGGTGGCGCGGTAATGAGTTATTCGCTGACCGCCTATTCGCCTTATGAGGGCTTTAAAGTATCGATCAATGGCAGCGAAGGGCGATTGGAGGCCGAGAATCTCCATGGCGCGATTGGTCCTTTTGCTGGAGAACACATCTACAAACTACGAATGTATAACCGCAAGCAGGAAGAGATTACGGTGAAAGTGCCTGTGCTCCAGGGAATGCACGGAGGCAGTGATGAACAGTTACAAAGAATGCTCTTCCGAGGTGATGTGCCTGACGCGCTTCACCAGCAAGCCAGTTCCTGGGACGGAGCCATGTCCAATGCGATTGGTTTTGCCGCGAATCGCTCGATGAAAGAAGGAAGATCTATAGCTATTAAGGATATGATTCAGAGGCCTGGTGGTAACGGCTGACATGCTGGCGCGCAGAGGAGTTTCTTGCCCCATCTACAAGGGTTTCGCCTATGAGTAGAATCAGGGTGGGCAAAAAATCTTCAGGAATGATGATTTTCTTGACAATGTAGAAAAGCGTAGACTATAATCGACGAGCAGCTATGTAGCATGATTGATCGGTTTTGATTGATTTTAAGTAGTATGCCCTCTGCTCGAATAGAGAGATGATTGATTCAGGCGATTGCCTGTGTATCTGTCAGAGACGTACAGCAGAGACCGTCCACGTCCAGTGTGGTATGCGCACCATACAGACAGTTACCAGATGCTTCAAATAACGCTTTGTGAGGGTATATGCAATTATATGTCGAGCGATTGCGGCAGATCGAACAAATGATTAAAGAACGTCAGCATGTCAGGGTCATTGAATTAAGCGAGCATTTTGGTGTGAGTGAGCCGACGATTCGGCGGGATCTTCAGAAGTTAGAGGCAATGGGAAGGATACAGCGCGCACATGGCGGTGCCAGTATTGTAGAGCAAGCCACACCAGAGCCACCAATTGTGCAGCGTAGTGCGGAATATCACGAGGAGAAGCGACGCATCGGGCGGGCAACCGCCCAATTGATCCAGGACGGTGAAACAATTTTCTTGGGCTCAGGCACAACAACGCTGGAAGTCGCTCGTAATCTGAAGGATAAGAAGGATCTGACCGTTATCACCAATGCCATCAACGTGGCTTACTTTTTGGCGGGCTACCCGGACATCAATGTGATTATCACCGGCGGCGTGTTACGCCACTCAGAACTTTCCATGATCGGCTATATTGTGGAGCAAACCTTAAAAGAACTGCGAGCCGATAAAGTTGTCCTGTCCATGCGTGCGGTAAGCGTGGATGATGGTCTGACCAATGACAACCTGTTGGAGACGATGACGGACCGGCAGATTATTCAGCTCGCCCATGAGGTAATACTGGTTGCCGATCATACCAAGTTCGGGAAGGTTGCGACGGGTGTGGTTGCCCCGATTACAGCGGTACATAAGATCGTGACTGATGATCAGACGCCGGCGGAAACGATCAAGCGCTTACGTGAAGCAGGTATCACCGTCCTTCAGGTCTAGCATGTAAAAGGGGGCGTGATCCTGCTGATGCTGAATTGAATCACGCCCTTGCCGCAGTTATTCGTGCTGTAGCCAGCGATCTAACCATTGATACGCCTCTGCACGCACCTCAGTTGGGAAGCCATGTCCACCTGCAAATTCTCTCAAGCGGAACGCGTCGGGCACCCCTTGTTGCGCATACGCCTCGGCCGCCTGTTGCCCGATGCGGCGTACCCCATCAATGGGAAAAATCCAGTCCTGTGTTCCGGCCGTCATCATCAATGGTGTCGGAGCAATCGAACTGATCAACGCATCGACATCACCAACGCTTAGAAGACCCGGGACGTATGCTGCAAAATTATGGTTGATCCCATGATGCAAGATCGTAGCAAATGTGCCCACTCCACAGGAGCACACGCCCGCTTTGAGTCGTCGATCAAAGAGCAGCGACCAGCAGACTTCCTGTCCCCCCAGCGAATGTCCAATGGTACCAATGCGATTGGCATCGACTTCGGGTAACGTGCAGAGCACATCAACCGCACGTGAGAGATCCCAGACATAGCGAGCCTGTAGCGTACTTCCTGTGAGCAAATAATGCATCGCGAGAAAGCGCTCATACCGTTCTTCCGCAAGGACATTCTTATTCGTCTGTTCCCATCGCTGCCTATCTTCTGCTGTACTTTGCCGCTCTTCAAAGCCTTCCAGATCTAGCATGAGTGTGACATACCCGCGTTGGCATAACTCAAGCCCATAAAACAGGTTGGCGTTTCCCGCTAGCCCGGCTGGTTCACTCTTCCCCAGGTGAAATTCGCCACTATGTTGATGGATACAGAGTACTGCAGGAAGTCGCTGCGCCGGCGCTTTGCGTGGAAAGAACAGATATGCGGGAACGTCAACGCCGGGACTGGCCGTATAGCGAATGCGCTCACGTCTATATTCGTCTGTCTCATAGCGTTCGAGTACTTGTATATTGAGTGCACAGCTTTGAGGAGGCGTACCCAGCTTTTCTAAAAATTGTTGACGTATCTGCTCATTGCTATCGATATTCTCTCGCATTTTCGTTTTTCCCCTATTTAAACGGCTTCGTAATCTATCGACTGGAACTGGCATGTCTGGGCCGATTCTTTTGCAGCCAGGCATAAGAGAGCGCTCTGCATGCCTTCTTCCAGGGTCGCAATCGATTGCGCCCTACCATGCATGACGTCGATAAAGTTCCGAACAAGCTCTGCATCCCCACCGAAATGATCTTCGCCGCTGTCTACCTCATAGGTCCGAACCTGGGGGATATGGTGCATATACACCTTCACGACGCCGCTATAAAAGTCGAACTCGACGGTCCCCTTGTAGCCGATGAAGCGTGCGCCGCGGGTTCCTGCTTTCCTGCGAGCCATAAAGTTTTGTGAATAAGAAAGGTGCATGCCTGTATCGTAACGGACCAGTGCGCTTCCAGAGTCTTCGTTGCCGGTATCGGTAGCAAAGCAACAGTACTCCCCGCTGGAAGCGTTTTCCGGACGCAGCGCGCTCTCTGCGCAGACCTGGTTCTCGTCGCATTCAATACACTTCAAACCTGCGGGCTTTGTCCCTTTGAACACCTGCTTCGACGTCATTGCACAAACAGTTATTGGCTTGTAGCCGAGCACATAGGTAAGATAATCGAAATCATGTGTTGCTTTTTGCAAAAACAGGCCACCGGTTTCGTTTTCGTCGCGGTACCAGCTGTGGAAATAGACCCCGCCATACGGCACGTTGTTAAATGCCTGTACATGTTCCACCGTCCCAATGGTACCCGAGCCTATAATTTCCTTGACCAGCTTCACGAGCGACGTGACCCGCAGTGGGAATGAAACGACGACAGGGGAAGTGGATACTTCGGATGCACGTTTTAACCGTACGAGATCCTCCATCGTAATTGCCACCGGTTTCTCTAGATACAGCGGGATTCCGTGTGGAAGCACCTTGAGGGCCATTGGCGTATGCAGTGAGCAGTGTGTACCGATCAAAACGCCGTCCAGGTGAACATTGTCGAACATGTGATCTGGCGTTTCATATAACACAGCATCCTCAACATGCTGGCCGCGTACGCCTCGTTTAATCCCTTCTTTTCTTACATCCACCACGGCGGCCACAGAGCATTCGGGAGCTTGCTTCCGAATAAGCTCAACAATCCAGCTGATTCTTGCACCGTAGCCTATGACGCCCAGTTTCATATCTTTTTCTTCCTTCTTTTTATCCTGTACATATGCCGAAAGAATGCATGACGCTGCACACTTCTAACTCCGTGTTCAGTATGATGATTGCAAAACCGGGTAGCTTACACAACGACCAAAGACGGAGAGATTGTGCAACGCTTTACGGTGATATGGGCGAATTTGAATGCGCGGGACTCCATCAGTGACCGGTCACTGATGGAGTCCCGCGTTCACTTATCGATCAAAAAAGAACCAAATAAATGATCATTCTTTTTCGATGGTAACATTTGTCGTTTTCTATTGTCAAGGATTTTGATCGATATTCTTGCTCTCCTCTTATTGACAACCGGCTCATGCAAATTTATAATCAATAAATCGGGCACAGAAATGATCATATGTGTTTCTTTTTCGATCACTATACAATGAAGCGAACGAGTTGTCTTTTCATTGTCTGTTGTAGTAGTAGAAAGGATACATACCGATGTGGTTTGAAGGGCGCCTGGTCGAGAGTGGCTATCCGGTGCGACTAGAAGTCACGGATCGTGTTATTGGCCGCATTGAATCTCTTCACACTGCCCAGGATGTGTGGATTGCGCCGGGTTTGCTCGATATCCAGGTCAACGGATATATGGGACATGATGTCAACGCGCGTGATGTGACGCCCCGGGATATTATCGACCTGGTCCATGCACTGTGGCAACGAGGCGTCACCGCCTTGTGCCCGACAGTTATCACGCAATCAGAAGTTCATATCTGCCACGCCCTGCAAGCGATTGCTACAGCCTGCAAGGCCGATCCCTTAGTAGCGCATGCTATTTCATGTATTCATGTCGAAGGACCATATATCTCACCTGAAGATGGACCCCGTGGTGCTCACCCGTTGGCGCATGTGCGTCCTCCTGATCTGGCAGAATATGCTCGCTGGCAGGAAGCCGCCGAGGGGCGGATTGGTATTATTACGCTTTCGCCGGAGTATCCAGCGGTATCTGAGTACATTCGTTCTGTTACGGCAGACGGGGTCATTGTAGCTATTGGACATACAGGCGCTAAAGAAGATGACATTCGCGCGGCGGTTGATGCCGGAGCCCGCCTCTCCACGCACCTGGGCAATGGGTCGCATGCTCAGATTCAACGTCATCCCAACTATATCTGGGAACAACTGGCAGAGGACCGACTGATGGCGAGCTTCATTTGCGATGGACATCACCTCCCACCTGCAGTGATGAAGGCGATGTTGCGAGCAAAAGGCGTTGAGCGCTCTCTTTTAGTCAGTGACGCAGTCGCTGTCGCCGGACTGGAACCCGGTATCTACCAAACAGTGGTAGGAGGCCAGGTGGAGCTATTACCAGGTGGGCGCCTGAATCTCTACAATACACCCTATCTCGCAGGTTCGACCAGTTCATTACCCGAGTGCATTGCCAATGTCGTTCGCTATGCCGGTTTGACGTTAGCCGATGCCGTGAGAATGGCGAGTGTGAATCCTGTACAACTACTCGGGCTGGATACACTGCAGAGGCGTGGTTCCGTTCGTAGTGGGGCGGCAGCCGATCTCACCTTCTTTCACATTGATCAGTTTTCCGGGGAATTGATTATCGAGGCGACCATTGTTCATGGCGAGCTTGTCTATCAACGCAAGGCAGAACAGGACACGTGAGGTACAATCTGATCAGCGTGCTGTCAGGAAACGCACTTGATTTCACCAAGGAGGAACAAGCGGTATGCGATTAAAGGAAAGAGTCGCCGTCGTGACGGGGAGTGGCTCAGGCATAGGCAGAGCTATCGCGCAGATCTTCGCTGCAGAAGGAGCGGCGGTCGTGGTGGTGGATCGCGTTGGTGACCGGGCCAGAGAAACAGTGAGCCAGTTGACAGAAGCGGGGGGGAAAGCACTGGCGGTCGTAGCCGATGTCGCAAGCGCACGAGACGTGGAAGCTATCGTGTCACAGGCCCTGCAAGTGTATGGACGCGTGGATATTCTGGTCAATAATGCAGGTCTCGCGCTTGGCGATGATATTCTGAGTATCACCGAAGAGGAGTGGGATACCAACCTTGCCGTGGTCCTCAAAAGCGTCTATCTGTGTTCAAGAGCACTGTTACCCGGGATGATCGAGCGAGGGCAAGGCGCTATCGTCAACATCGCCTCGGTGAACGGCTTGAACGGGCTGGGAGAGGAGGCATACAGTGCTGCCAAGGCGGGAATGATCAATCTGACGAAAAATATGGCGGTCAAATACGGCTCATCAGGTGTCAGGGTGAACTGTATCTGTCCCGGGACCATTCGTACCCCCATCTTTCAACCGGATCTAGAACGTGACCCTCAGCTTTTTGAGCGGCTTGCGAAATGGTATCCATTAGGCCGGGTGGGAGAGCCAGAGGACATTGCGCGTGCTGCATTATTTCTGGCGTCAGATGATGCTTCCTGGATAACCGGCACAGCAATGGTCGTGGATGGAGGCTTGCTGGCGGGGAGTTACCGTATGGCTAGAGAACTGACAGGCTTTGGTGAAGACTAGCCAGAGGTAGCATTTGGGGCAGTCACTAATAATCTAAATTTCCATCATCACCCAGGGATTAGAGAGGGAAAAATGCCATGCTCATCATAGACGCGCATCTCGATTTGGGATGGAATGCTCTTCAATGGAACCGCGACCTGCGGCTCTCGACCTATACGCTGCGCTCGCAGGAGGCACACCAATCAGGCCCAGGCCGAGGGCAGGGTACTACCGCTCTCCCTGAATTACGCAAGGGGCGCATTGCCCTCTGTTTCTCCACACTGCTTGCGCGTTCAACGGGGCGAGCCACACCGCACGTGGATTATGCCTCAGCGGTTCAGGCCTTTGGGGCCGCGCGCGGTCAGCTTGCCTACTATCGGGCCTTAGAGCGAGAGGGACTCATACGCATTATTTCGCAACTGACTGACCTGGAGCGGCATATGGCTGAATGGCAACAATGGGATGCGGATCCAAAGTCGGATGAGAACGCTATGCCTCCATTAGGCTTTCTTATCAGCATGGAGAGCGCCGATCCGATTTTGAGTCCGGGAGAGCTTGAAGAGTGGCAGGCTGAAGGGGTACGCGTCATTGGTCCAGCACATTACGGGCCGGGAAGGTACGCCGGAGGAACGGGTACGGAGATGGGATTGACGCCTGAGGGCAGGGAATTTATCGCCGAGATGCAACGGCTGGGCATCCTCCTGGACACGACCCATCTCTCAGATCAGGCGTTCTGGGAGGCCTTAGAACTGTATCAGGGTCCCATTCTCGCCAGCCATAATAACTGTCGGACGCTCGTTCCTCATCAGCGCCAGTTTGATGATGAACAGCTGAAAGCGATTATTGAGCGTGATGGTGTGATCGGTATGGCCTTTGATATCTGGATGATGCAGCCTAACTGGACCTTGAACACAGGGGTGAAGCTCGCAAAGATCGTTGAACATATCGATCATATCTGCCAGATCGCTGGCAGCAGTCGCCACATAGGAATCGGAAGTGACCTGGATGGCGGATTTGGTCGCGAACAATCACCGTGCGATCTGGACACCATCGCCGATCTGCAACAGTTGACCGGACTGCTGGCGGATCGTGGTTATAAGGATGAGGATATTGCAGGGATTATGCATGGCAACTGGTTGCGTCTGCTGCGTCAGGCGTGGAAGAGCAGTTGAACCTTGAAAAACCTGTAAAGCAGTTGGGGGCATTTGTGTGCAGATATCCTTTTCGCGTACATCTGGCGCTTCCATTGTTTTCTTAGATTCTTCTGTTGAACTTTTGCCAAAGGCGGCTGGATGCCAGGAAGCTCGAATCAGGCTACCATTTCTTTTGAAAAAACCATCTCACAAAATGCACGATTTTCAGCGTTTCTATAACGTGAGAAAAGGTGGAGGAAGGGATGGGAGCACAGTATTGCAATCCTCTAACAGAAGTAATGGAAGAAAGGCAAAAAGTACATGTTCGACAAGAAAGATTCTGAGCAAAACAAGAAAAAACTTTTCGCGCGAACTATGAAAGATGCTGCCCTCCGCCGGGAGATGCTCAACAATCCGAGGGCTGTTCTTGAGCGTGAGCTCGGCATCAAGCTCCCCGCCGGGACGAACGTGCAGGTGCACGTGAATTCGCCTGATACACTCCATATCGTTTTGCCTTCGGAGAGCGACGCGGCAACTGCACAGGAGCTTTCCGACGCGGATCTCGAAGCGGTCTCTGGAGGATTACCATGTTCGGGGCATGGCAGCAATAGTGTGACGACGTGGGGTGGGGGATTGTGTACGCCCTGCATGTAAATGCATCGTATGGTCGTGTGAAAAGCAACATCAATTGATAGAAATTGGCTTATTATTTGCTGGTGGATAGGATTTTTGCCTCATCCACCAGCAGTTTCACACGGCTTCATTGATCTGCGGCAAGCCATGGCTTGAAGACATCCAGGAGTCGTGAATCCGTGTCAGCACTTCCCCTTACAGAACAAGAACTGCGTCGTATTGTCGCAGCAGCCAGTCATATTGACGAGCGTCAGAGTGGCGCACTCGTGCCTGACCGCGCGGCCACAGATGATGAAACGATCACCGATCGACTCAACGAATGGTGCCGTACACTCGCGAAAGGAAATCAGGAGCAGTTTGAACAACGCCTGGCCTGGGCGGGATTGGATCCGGTGAGTGTACAGCCTCTTCTTGGGGGCATGCGTCTGCGTGAGGATGTCTCGCTTCCACCATGGACAGCGACGTTACAGCGGGCATTGGGCCTCCTTGCTGCCAGACCCGATGCGCCACAATCAGATGATGAGAAAGAGGAGGCTTCCCATTCATGTATAGATCTTCAAGAGCCGCTGCCTTTTGAAGATCTCCTGGTTCCATTTATAACAGTGGCCCAGAGGCAGGTGGCGGATCAAGCCGGGGTCGCCTATCGCATGCTTACCGATGAGGCGCACAGAACACTCCAGCGGGCATTGCTGCGTAATCTGACAACATCTGCCGCCCACGCACTCCACCTCGAGTTTTCTATTCACTGCCTGGAGGAACAATCACCCTTTGAATTGCAACTGGCCAGTATTCAGGATACTGCTGAGCGTACCTATTATTACCAGTTCATCGCGTATATGCGTGGCGGGGGATTACGCACGTTTTTTCAAGAGTATGCTGTTCTGGCCCGGTTGCTCGCTACCACCACGGATTTCTGGGTCGAGGCCATGGTTGAGTTCTTGCGCAGGTTGGAAGCCGATCTCCCTGAGATTCAACGCCTGTTTGGTGGTACAAACGAACTGGGACGGGTGACGAGTATTCAGGCGTCGCTCTCAGATCCCCACCGGGGCCAACGCAGCGTCATTTCCCTCACCTTTGCCTCAGGATGCAAACTTATCTATAAACCCAGAGACATTGGTATAGAGGAAGCTTATCAACATCTTCTGGCATGGTTGAATGAACATGGTGTCCCTTTCCTCTTCAAGACTTTTACCGTCCTCAACCGGTCGACACACGGTTGGGTGGAATACGTAGAACAGAAGCCGTGCGAGAGCCGTAGAGAAGCACACAACTACTATCGACGCGCGGGTGTTTTGCTCTGTCTGCTTTACGTGCTTGAGGCGACCGACTGCCACTACGAAAATCTTATCGCCTGCGGTGCCTATCCTGTTCTGGTAGATATGGAGACGCTCATGCACCCCCAGGCACGTTTTGAAGAAGAAGGAGACGCTATCGACGCGGAAATGCGTGCTCTCCAACTGCTCACACACTCGGTGCTGCGGTCTGGCCTTCTTCCCAGCTGGCAGGTGGGCGCCGATAAACAATACGCGTATGATCTCAGCGGCCTGGGTAGTTTTAATGAGCAAGATGTCCCGGTGGAGGCTGTATGGGAGTATATCAATACCGATCATATGCGGCTTGCACGACGAAATATTACGCTCCCCAGACTGAGCAATCAGCCCAGCCTGGATGGGGTTTCCCTGCGTGTTGAGGAGTATGCTGACGATCTTGTGATGGGTTTCCAGCAGATGTATCGCTTTCTGTGTAACCATCGTGCGTTGCTTCTGGCACCCTGGAGTCCCCTGCAGGATCTGACGCGGCAGCAGGTTCGTTTCCTCTATCGTCCTACCAGGGTGTACACTGTTCTCCTCAGGCGGCTCCTGGCTCCGAAATATCTGCGCGATGGCGCAGATCGCAGTATTCAACTGGAGATGGTAGGTCGGGGCGTTCTCTGGATCGATAAGGCTCGTCGAGACACGGAGATGAAGCCGCTGCGCTGGCGCGTCTTTCTCGCCGAACGACAGGCGATGGAACAGGGCGATGTTCCTTTCTTTAGTGCGCCCGCGAGCCGCACGTCCTTGTTTGCAGTCCCAGGCCAGGAGATCGAGGATTGTCTTGAGCAGCCCGGCTCCGACATGGTTATGTCTCGGCTTACGGTATTAGATGACCAGGATTGTCAGAAGCAGGTCAACCTTATCCAGGCCGCCCTGTACACACGCGCCGCACGTGACGCCGCCAGCCAGCCGAAAACGCCAGAAGATACGCCCCTGGTATATGACATGCGCACTGCGCTACCACAGGTTTCCCAGGAAGAGTTGACCACCCAGGCCCTTGCCATCGCTGAACAGATTGCCTCGCGGGCCATTCGCGCAACTGATGGCAGTGCGGCCTGGATCGCTCCAAAATTTTTGGCCCAGACTGAGCGCTATCAGCTCCATACCGTCGGTTATGATCTCTATGATGGCTCTGCTGGCATCGCTCTGTTTCTAGCGGCCGTGGCGCGGGTCGCAGGTCGCACTGATTATGGTGAACTGGCCCGCATGGCAGTGCAGCCATTGCTGCGAACAGTACACCGCTTTGGAGAACGCCTGATCAGAGATATTGGGATTGGCGGAACCTCGGGTATCGGTTCCATTGTGTATGCTCTGACCCGCTTGAGCTCTCTGCTGAACGAACCAGCCCTGCTCGACAGTGCCAGCCAGGCCGCTCACCTCATCACCACTGAGCGTATCTTCATGGATCAGGCGCTCGACATTTCGGGAGGCGCGGCGGGCGCGCTGCTGGGGTTGTTAGCGCTCTACAATACCTCTTCCGATCAGGATATCTTAGATCAGGCTATCATCTGTGGTCTCCATTTGCTTCAGGAACAGGTATCCTCTCCAACGGGACCGCGATCCTGGAAAACCATGGGTGGAAGATTCCTCACGGGCTTTTCTCATGGCGCCGCCGGTATCTCCTATGCGCTCCTGCGCCTGTATGCGGCAACACAGCAAACGCGCTTCCTGACAGCAGCCAGCGAAGGAATTGACTATGAGGACAGCTTGTTTGTGCCGGAGGCAAACAACTGGCTTGATCTGCGGCAGATGCCACAAACAGGCTTTATGACGACCTGGTGTCATGGAGCACCGGGCATCGGCCTGGCCCGTATCGGTGGCCTCTCGGTGCTCGATACCCCTCAGATTCGCTCCGATATCGCTTCCGCGCTCCAGACGACCAGGCGTCTGGGATTGCAGGATCTAGACTATCTCTGTTGCGGCAATGCAGGGAGGATCGAGGTCCTGCTGGCCGCCGCTGATCGGCTCTCGCGCCCCGACCTGGCCGAAACTGCCAGATGCCAGATCGGACAGATTGTGACGCAGGCGAAACGGACAGGAGCGTTTTTGTTGCATCCCCTCCTGCCCCCACAAATCTATTGTCCAGGTTTCTTTACAGGAACAGCAGGTATCGGATATGAGATGTTACGCGTTGCGTACCCCGCTGTACTGCCATCCGTCCTGTTATGGGAATAACATTTCGGGATACTGGCCTCTACTGACGGTTCGCAAAACCATGGAGCAAGCAAAATTGTGTTCAGAATAATGTTTCAAAAAACTCAATTGCTATCGTTTTCCATATAGCTACAGCAAAAAATAAGTGCTGGGTGGTGGTATGGGCTATAGCTTCCTGTTCACACTATTGCGGTATGATATGGCCTTGGTCATGAGACCGAGGCACCAGGAAAGGACCTATGTATGGCGAATCAGAAACGTGAGATTGACCTTGTGCGGGCCGGGCAAGACCAGGCCTATCGCAGCAGCCTCGAAGCGGCAGGCATTGATGTAGTGCGTGTCTGGAAAGACGAGGAGTATCGCGCCAGCCTCATTGCCCAGGGTTACCGCATTCATGAAAGCCCTGCCGGAGCCGAGGAATTGAGTGATGCGGAACTCGCAAAGATAGCTGGCGGCATTTATCGATCTCATGGTCCCCAACCACAGTACGAGGATCCATGCGCGCAGACCGGCGTGGGATGGGAGGTTTGCGGCACAAAAGATCTGGTAGGGAATTGGTGTTAGCAACGCTTACTCTTCGAGAGTGGGTTTGATTTCTGCTACCATCTTGGGCTTGCACCTGCGGCTCTCACTTCTTGCAGAGAATCATGTAAAAAATGTACAAAGAGTATATTTACATGCTTCTCTGCAGCGTTTGAAGGACAAATATACGTGATCATTCGGATATAAAACGAAAAATTATGATTTTGTACAATGCGATCATAAATGCACAGAAGATAGAAGAAGCATAGATGGAGTCAATGTGAGAATAGATCAGCAGAACACGCTTTCTCAGGAACAGAGCAGTTGGTATCGCGCCTCTACGCTGGCTGAGCGCCTGTCAGCCCTGAAGGCACGGCGAACTACCGTTCCTTTTCCCCACGGGGATCAGGCAAGAAAACGCTTGCAGCGTTGGCAAGAACAATCTATCTTCAAAGATGGTTTCGCGTTTCTGGAACGGTTGGAACTGGACGGCATAACAGAGGAAGATTTACTCACCCTCCTGGAACCATCTGTTGTCATTCCTCTCCTTACCTCTGCCGGATGGACAACAGAACTTGTTCAAGCCTTTGCAGCGCCTCCCACGCCTCAGGATGAAGCCTTGCTGCCCAAACCAGGTGAGGAAGAGCGCTCAATGTCTCCATTTCTCAAGCCTGTCGAGCCACTTTTGCGCCAGGCTCGCGCTCGCCTGTACTCGGGCATTGAGCGCCTGGAACGTCAGTATACCATCTGTCCTTTCCATACACCTGCTGTGCTCTCCTCGCTCTTTGCCTCTCTCTCAGTCCAGTTTAGAAATCTCCTCACCAGAACCCTGGTGCTTGAGATGCATATGTACCGCGTTCAACAACGCTTGCAGGGAGAGACACCAGAGCAACGCTTTGCATCTTTTGTGGATCTCCTTTGCCATGGTCAGATCTCCACTCTTCTCGAAGAATATCCTGTGCTTGCCCGCCAGCTCGTCACCACTGTTGAGCACTGGGTAACGTATGGATTGGAATTCCTTGACCATCTCTGTGCGGATTGGGCGGAACTCCGCGCAAGGTTTAGTCCTGAAACAGACCCCGGCCCATTGATGCGTATCCATGTGGGCGCAGGAGATGCTCATCGTGGAGGCCGTACTGTTTTGCTGCTGCAATTTCGTCATGGGCTTCAGCTTGTGTATAAACCCAAGTCGCTCGCCATAGATGTCCACTTTCAAGAGCTTTTGAGCTGGCTCAATGCCTGTGGATACTCTCCACCATTGGCAACGATGAAAATAGTTGACAGGGGAAGCTATGGGTGGACTGAATATGTTGCCCCTCACGATTGTTCCTCCGAGGCCGACGTGCAGCGTTTCTATCAACGGCAGGGAGGGTATCTCGCACTGCTCTACGCGCTGCAAGCTCTGGATTTTCACGCGGAGAATGTGATTGCCGCTGGGGAACATCCTTTCCTGATTGACCTGGAGGCCCTTTTCCATCCCAATGAGAGTGTACCGCGGGGCGCTGAGCACCCAGCAGCCAGCGTGCTTCGCCATTCTGTCTTACGCGTTGGCCTGTTGCCGTACCGTATCCATGCCAGTGATACGGATGAAGGGATCGACATCAGCGGACTGGGTGGGTGGGGTAAACAGCGCTCTCCGCTCCCCGTTTCCATGTGGGAAGAGAGCGGAACTGATCGAATGCATCTGACCAGGAAGCACATGGAATTGAAGGCCTATCAGAATCTTCCCCGGCTAAACGGGCAGGACATCGCGCTTCTGGACTATAAAGAGGCTCTGCTGACCGGATTTACCACCATGTATCGTCTTTTGATGAAACAGAGGGAGGTCTTCGTTACCGATTACCTGCCGCGTTTTTGGATGATGAGACACGTGTGATTCTTCGTCCAACCTATCTCTATATGTTGCTCTTACGAGGCAGCCTGCACCCCAACAACGTTCGTGATGGTCTCGATCGCGATCGCTATCTTGATCGTTTGTTTTTTGACTGCCAGAAATGGCCGTATCCCGCTCGTATCGTCGCAGCGGAACGGGCGGCTTTGCTGGGAGGAGATATTCCTCTCTTTACAACGCGCGTGAACTCTCGCGATCTCTGGACCTGCCGGGGAGAGCGGCTCTCTGATTTCTTTCAACAGTCAGGGGCCCTCTCTGTACAGACACTCGTCCAACACCTGAGCGAGGAAGATTTACAGCGGCAATGCTGGTTCATCGAAGCGTCGCTTACCAGTTTATTCGTCGAAGCTCAGCGCGCCCGCCGCCAGCCACGGAAACTGCCATCTACCTTTATCCCTGCGACACGGGATCGCCTTCTCGCCCAGGCTTCTCAGATCGGCAGGCGACTCAGCCAACTGGCTTTTGGGACGAGAAAGGGCCAGGAGCAGGCTGGCTGACCGTGGCGCATATCCATAAACATGAGTGGAGTGTCCAATTCGCTGGATCAGACCTGTATGATGGAGCCAGCGGGATTATCCTCTTTCTGGCCTACCTCGGGAAAGTAACGGGCGAAGAACACAGCACCATGCTCGCCAAAGCCGCGCTGAAAACCCTGCAGGCGACGCTGGATGAGTCGAAGCAGCAATGGGGCCCGGGAGCTTTTCAGGGATTGAGTTCCTTGATTTATCTCTTCTGCCACCTGGCAAGCCTCTGGGATGAGCCTGCACTGCTTGATGCGTGCGAGGAACTGATTGCCCTCTTGCCACCGTTGATTGCAAAAGACACCACGTTTGACATTATCAGTGGGGTGGCTGGATGTATCCTGACTCTACTAGCTGTTCATCGCGTCACTTCTTCTCAGTCGGCTCTGGTTGCCGCGATCCAGTGTGGGGAGCATTTGTGTCAGCATTCCTGCACAATGAAGGTAGGCAGCGGTTGGAAAACCCCACAGCAGGAGATACCCCTGGCAGGCTTTTCGCATGGGTGTGCTGGAATTGCCTATAGTCTGCTCGCGTTGTTCTCGCTCACAGGAATTGAGCGTTTCAAGCAGACAGCCCTGGACGCTCTGGCCTATGAACGGACGCTGTATGTTTCGGAGGTCCGAAACTGGCTTGATCTGCGCGAGGGAGATGAGGGAAAAAAACCTGCGGATGGTGAGCGGCAAACGTTCATGCTCGCATGGTGTCATGGTGCGCCCGGTATCGGACTGGCCCGGCTCGCATGCCTGCCCTATCTGGATGACGCTATCATCCGCGAGGAAATCATCACGGCCTGCCAGACAACAGCGGACTCTGGTTTTGGCATCAACCATTCTCTCTGCCATGGTGATATGGGTAACCTCGAAACGTTGTTGGTAGCAGCGCGAACACTCGGTATCCCCGAGCTTCACGAAAGCGTCTATCGCCTGGCCGGTGCTCTCCTGGATGAGCAGAAAACGCAGGATTGGGTGGCCGGTGTTCCCATAGCGGTAGAAACTCCAGGGCTCATGACTGGCCTGGCCGGTATTGGCTATGAGTTGCTGCGACTTGCGGACCCGGATACTGTGCCCTCTGTTTTGCTCCTGGAGGCTCCTGTGCCGCGCCTTTGATGTGCATATTGCGAGTAAGGAGGTCCTCCCTGGAAAGAGCCTCTTTCCAGGGAGGACCTCCTTACTCCTGGCATAGAGGAAGCAAGCTTTGATAGCATTGCGTAGCCGCGATATCAGCTGGCAATGACCATGGCCCATTTTTGCTCAGGCGCGATGTAGCCTGCTCCATTGCCCTATGGCGACGCACAGCACCACCAGGAGCGCGGAAGCACCGGTGAGCAGGGTTAGATGCTCACCCAGCAACAGCGTGGCCCAGACGATGGTGAGTAAGGGTTGGAGCAGTTGTAACTGGCTGATGCGCGCGATCCCACCACGCGCCAGTCCGGCGTACCAGGCGAAAAATCCCAGGAACATGCTCACCAGCGCGACATAGGCAAAACCGATCCAGGCCAGCAGGTTGCTGTGGATGCCATCCTGGACCAGGTTCCACCCAACCGGCAAGAGTAGCACGGGCGCGGCGAGTAGCAATGCCCAGCAGATCACCCGCCAACCACCCAGTTCGCGCGCCAGCCGCCCGCCTTCGGTATAGCCCACTGCGCCCGCTCCCACTGCGGCCAGCATCCAGACATCGCCGATCTGCACATGACCGCCGCCCTGGACGATGGCAAAGAGCAGCACCGCCAGCATCCCCGCGATGCAACTAAACCAGAAGAGCATGCGTGGCCGCTCGCCCCCACGCAAAACGCCACCGACGGCGGTCAGCGCGGGCAACAGCCCGCAGATAATGGCGCCATGCGCTACCGGCGTTCCCTCCAGAGCCAGTGCCGAGAAGAGTGGGAAGCCGACGACCACCCCGCCAGCCACGCATACCAGGCTGGCCCACGTACGCCTGGGAGGGACGCGTTCGTGCCTGACCAGAAGGACAATCCCAGCCAGGACCGCCGCTACCAGCGCGCGTCCCAGTCCGACCGTGACGCTGCCGAATCCTGTTTCTGCCAGATGCGTTGCTGGCAAGGTCAAACTAAAGCACAACACGCCCAGTCCACCAAGCCAGACCGCACGATTGCGGTCCCTCCCCGCACGGTGGACCATCATTGTCTCTGGCTGCTCAGAGACAGCAGGACGAACAGGGACTGTATCCATCAACGATCTCTTTCTTCCAAACAGAGGAGCTTCGCAACAAAATGGGCCTCCCATTTCCCTGGCAGTGGAGGGAATTGGTCCTCGCCACCGAACTTGCTCGCTCTTGTCAAACGGCTTCCTCTTGAGACTATAATCGAAGTGGACTGATATTTTAAGGGCCATTCAGCACAGAAGTGGACTTATTTTATGCAGAGAGATATCCTATCAGTGCTTGGTTTGTGGACGCAGGACAAGGGGCCACTTTACCAGCGTCTGGCGACGGCCTTGCGCCGAGCGATCGAAACAACAGCATTGCAGGCCCACACTCGTCTGCCCGCAGAGCGCGTGCTGGCCCGCAAACTGGGGGTGAGTCGCACCACCGTTGTAGCCGCGTACCAGGCCCTGGAGGCCGAAGGCTGGATTGAGCGCCGCCATGGCAGTGGCACCCGCGTATGCCAGGTGCCCGCCAGTCATTCCGCACGAGTTCGCGAGCTGCAAACCAGCCTACTGGCGCACGGCATGGTCTACGACGCGTTTCTGGCCGAACAAATTGAACAGATTGACCTGGCCACCGGGGCCGTGGCCTGGCCACAGGGTATTTCTCTCCAACCGTATCTCCCCACTGCCGATACCCTCGCGCCTCTCGTGCAGGACTATGGCTATATACCGCGCGGTTTCCTGCCCCTGCGTCAGGCGATCGCACACTATTTTCGCCAGCGCGGCGTCCCGACCACCGCCGATCAGATTCTCGTCACAACCGGCGCGCAGCAGGCGATCCAGCTTCTTGCCTCCTGCTGTCTGCAGCATGGCGATGTCGTCCACCTGGAAACTCCGACTTTCTTCGGCTTGCTGGATGTTGTGCGTTCCCTTGGTTTGCGCTGCGTTGCTCTTCCCGTCACGCAGGATGGCCTGGATATGCTTCAGTTGCGTCAGCAGATCATCTCTGGCGCGGCCTCCTGGCTCTTTCTCCAGCCAACATTGCATAATCCCACAGGCAGTGATCTCTCGCTGAGCCAGCGGCGGAGCCTGCTTCAATGGGCGAGCGAGTACGGCGTGACGGTGGTAGAAGACCTGACCATGGCTGATCTTCGCTGGGCTGGTTCTCCACTCGCTCCGCTGGCGGCACTCAATCCAGAACGTACCGTGATCACGCTTGGCTCGTTGAGCAAATCGGTGTGGGGTGGCATGAGAATTGGCTGGGTGCGCGCGCCCGTCGAGATGATCGCTCGCCTGGCACGCTTCAAAACAGTCCAGGATCTGGGGTCGTCCCTGCTGGCTCAAGTCATGGCCACCGCCCTACTCAACGACCTGGACACGTTCCTGGTGCAACGTTTGCATGAACTGCGCGAACGGCAGGCATATATGGAAACCTACTTGCGGCACCATCTGCCTGACTGGCAATGGCACCATCCCAGCGGCGGGCTTTTCCTTTGGGTTCAACTTCCCACAGGGGAGGCGCGTGATTTTACCCAGGAGGCGCTGCGCCACGATGTTCTGATTACTCCCGGCCCGATGCTTTCCGTCAACGAGGAGTACACTCGCTATATTCGTCTCTCCTACATCTGCGAACCAGCACAACTGCTTGTCGGTCTCACACGCCTGGAACAGGCCTGGAAATGTTACCTCACCAGGTTGGAGAAGCATCAGAATCCTGGTTCTGCTCTGCTCTAGCTCCTTATACATAAAACGAATATTCGCATTTTAACTCATAGATACGGCAAAATAAAACTTTTTTCTACAATTCTAGTGGGCAACATGAAAAAATTAGATGAGCTCCAAATGACTTTATGCGGCTGTTCTCCTGGCAACTTTCGCTCGGTTGGGATCATATATAGATAGAAATAAGTCCTCTTCGTTGCCTTACTGCATCAAAATAGACTACACTAGTTCCAGGAGTTCAGAATACTGAATTAAGTTGTTCTCCTTTGTTGTAGATATTCGCTGAACTCCTTGCGTTTCGGTTCACCGTGTTCTGGCCTGTCAGCCCGAGATGCGCTCTTGTCGTGGATAGAGTATTTTCGCCAGAGCAAACACTGATCATCAAACTCTTCATTAATCGCCTCTATTTTTTATATAATTCGTCTCGATTTCTTTCACGGCACATAAAAAGCCTCCAGGTGTAAGCTTGTCTGCATTTCTGCTCAGGTCGGGGAAAAGTGCATCTTCTTCAAGCACCTGGCCACGAAATCAGTCACAACGGACGCTTTTTGCGCCGTTTCTGGCTATTTCGGCAGAAATCGTTTACACTGTTAGAAAAGGAGAGAGTACGTTAGAACGACCTCATCTGTTCTCGGAGGCTGCTCATGCTTGATGATGATGCCTATCGGTACTGGCTCGAGAAGCTGAGATTCTTCGATCCTGCGCGCACCTTACTCACCGGTATCCGACGTTTTCCTCCAGTTCGTCTCATCGCCGGAGGGCGAGGTTATATTCATAGTTGCTATCCCGGTCACAGAATGAGCAGGACCATCCAATTTGCATATTACAACGTGCGAGCTTGCGAGAATCGTTGAGTCGCTCCCCCTCATCTTACGCACGTTTATTGGCATCTCAAATAGGAGTGTGTATCATGACAGATCACGCAGATGGAAATCCCCGCGTCACCGTTTCTGGTGGCATCCTCGAAGGGACAATAGAGCCTGGATCGGGTGTGCGTAGCTTCAAGGGCATCCCGTTCGCTGCCCCGCCGGTTGGTGACTTGCGCTGGCGTCCGCCGCAGCCGGCTGCGCCTTGGAGGGGCGTGCGCCAGGCCCACAATTTTGGCCCGCGGCCCATGCAGCTACCCGTCTTCGGCGATATGAACTTCCGCTCGAATGGCATGAGCGAGGATTGTCTGTACCTCAACGTGTGGGCGCCCGCCGAGCCGACAGCGGATCGGTTGCCAGTGCTGGTCTATTTCTACGGTGGTGGCAATGTCGCCGGCGACGGCTCGGAACCACGCTACGACGGTACGAGTCTGGCGCAGCGCGGCATCATTACCCTCAGCGTCAACTATCGCCTGAATATCTTTGGCTTCTTTTCGCATCCTGAGCTGACGCAGGAGTCACCACACCATGCCTCGGGCAACTATGGCTACCTCGACCAGGTGGCGGCGCTGCATTGGGTGCAGGAGAATATCGCGGCCTTCGGTGGCGACCCCCGGCGCGTGACCATCGCCGGCGAATCGGCGGGGTCGATCTCGGTGAGCGCACAGATGGTGTCGCCGCTGGTGAAGAACCTGATCGCTGGCGCCATTGGATCGAGCGGATCGCTGATGGGTGCGCTCACACCTGTGTCGCTGGCCGACGCAGAGCGCGTCGGACTGGAGTTCGCGGCTAGCGTCGGAGCCTCGTCGCTGGCCGAGTTGCGAGCTCTGTCGAGCGAGCGGCTGCTGGAGGCGACACATGAGCACACGCCGCAGCACTTCTCCGGCACGATTGACGGCTACTTCTTGCCCCATGCACCGGCGGATATATACGCTGCAGGCGATCAGGCGCACGTGCCGCTGCTGGTCGGATGGAATTCTGAGGAGGCGCCCTACGTGTTCCTGCTCATGGATCAAGAGCCGACCGTGGAGCATTACCGTACGGTCCTACGCGAACGCTTCGGCGAGCGGGCCGAGCAGGTGCTCCAGCTGTACCAGGCGGCGACCGATGAGGAGGTCATCACGGCCGCTACGGACCTCGCGAGCGACACGTTCATCGGCTACAGCACCTGGAAATGGGCAGAGATCCACGGTCAGACCGGCGGCCAACCGGTGTACCGCTATCTCTATGCCCACCCGCGCCCCCCGATGCGCCCTGAGATGGGCGACGCCGTTGCAGGGCTCGCGGGTGGTGTGCTGCGCGGGGAGGAGGCGGAGGCGGAAGCTCAGCGCCTGCCCCCGGCGCGTGGCGCCGTCCACTCGGCGGACATCGAGTATTTCATGGGCAACCTCGCGACGAATATGGTCTATACCTGGACGGATGCCGATGAGCGGCTCTCGGAGCTCATGCAGCAGTATTACGCCAACTTCGTCAGGAGTGGGGATCCGAGCGGTCCTGGCTTACCGCGGTGGCAGGCGGCAAATGTGGGCGATACAGTTCAGTTTATGCGCCTGGATGTCGAGTCAGCTATCGAACCGGATCGCCATCGCGCGCGGTACCTGTTCCTGGACGAGCTCATCGGCGGTACGCTGGCGCGTTGATCTGCTCTAGGGGCCGGAAAAAAGATCCCTCCTGGAAAGGTGCTCTTTCCAGGAGGGATCTTCCTCATTGCTGGCATAGAGGAAGCAGGCTCTGATAGCATTGCATAGCTGCGGTCTCAGCTGGCAATGCCCATAGCTCTTCATTAAACATTTCGATGGAGAAAAATCCCTGATAGCCATACGCTTCCAGGCGCGAGATAATGGCGTGCAGATCCAGTATCCCTTGTCCTGGGAGGACGCGATCACTATTGCAGTTGCTCAACTCACCTGGCTTATCCCTCATATCATTCAAGTGGACATGTTTGATCCAGCGCACCGTTTCGGGGGTGAGATGCTCAAACTTGGTCACAGTCGTATAATAGTGAGCGGGATCAAACAAAACACCAAATTGTGGATGACTCACGTGCTCAGCCACACGTACAGCACTCTGCAGGCTCCGTACAATCGGCGACCAATTAAATTCCAGCGCGATGGAGACGTGTAGATGTTCTATCTGCTTGATAAGAGAGCGGAATGTGGATGTTATACTTTCCAGAGCCTCAATTGAGGCGCCGTCTGATGGGCCATCTGTTCCCACAACCAGGGTACCCCCACCCAGATCATGAATGAGTTGTGCGTTCTCCAACACACGTTCATGATTCGTTTGCTGCGCTTCGTGAGACCCGAAGCATACCACATGGGTGTCGAATCCTCCGATGGCGGTCAACTGCTGTTGATGGAGAAGATGGCGAACAGCATCCAGAGAATGCCCTTGTGCCAGATACGTTTTGACGTGTGATAACACAAACTCGACATTGCGAAATCCTGCGTTCGCATAGGCAGTCAGCGCCTCTTCCAGATTGGATTGTTTTGTTGAAACCGAGTTTATCGCCAGTTGTGCGCGTCGCATATGTTAGATGACCTCCGCAATGTCTATAATTTGTTCCATCACACGAACATCCCAGAGACATGTTTCTGCCGGCGCACGCAGTGGGACGTTCCCAGCCAGGGCACGAACAAAACCTTGCGCTTCACGAAAGAAGGCCCAGTCAACGGGTGCATGATATTCGGTGGTGACAAATCCTTGCTCACCCGGCCGCGTCAGATAGACCCTTGCTGATTGTTGCCGATTGAGCGGGACGGGCGTTTTCACCATCAGGTGTCCTCGCTCAAAATTAAAGGTAGTGTACTCTCTCCACTCGTGACTGGCACTCGTGGCCCCATGAACGGTTACCAGCACATCGTCGCTGCGCAATAAGGACTGCATTCCCCTATCCCTACGGAATTGGGCTGCGTAGACACGCATCTCCTTCCCCAGGAAGTGATGGCAGAAATTGACGGTATGCGCAAAAATGTTGACGAGGTAGCCATAAGCCGCACGCTGCTCTGGCGTCGTACAACGATCAGGATAGGTCGGCTGAAGTGGTGGCAATGGCGTTGGATCATCAGCGATGACAGGGGCCCCCGCGTTCTGGATCCAATCCCCGCCATCACAGACCGCATCAACTTCCAGCAGGTTCCCAAGTTCGCCATTGTGCCGAAACTCCTCAAAAAGGTGTTTCGCGACTTCAACTCCAGCATCGTAGCGTTTCATAAATCCCACGGCATAGAGAACGCCTTTCTCTTGTGCCAGCGCTACCAGTTCTTGCGCTTCATCCAGCCGTCCAACCATAGGCTTCTCTGTCATCACAGATTTCCCAGCGAGCAGAATCTGTTTGACCAATGCATAGTTATTCGGCCATTGCTGAATACACACAACAGCATCGATTGATGGGTCCTGTAAGAGCTCGGTCGCATTCTCGTAAATGCGGGGAACATGATATTTTTCGGCAACGGCTCGTGCGAGCAGAGGCTTGAGATCGGTAATGCCTACAATCTCACACTCCCCCTCATCGCGTAAACGGGCATAATTGGCAAGATGGGCAATTTGCCCCATCATGCCGACGCCAATAAAACCAAGACGTGGTTTCTTGCTCATAAGATAACAGTGCTTCCTTTCTTAACCAGTGTGCCTGCAGCAAGCGATCTATAGCATAGAGAGGCATCTCTATAGTAGAGGTCTATACTCCTTATAGATACGCATCGGACTACTTCTTAGCGTGCCTGGGGATGAATCAAGGGATGAAGTACCTGCCAACCACGATCGAGCCCTTCATCGAAACGATCATTCCAGTACACCGGATCCTCATGCTCAATCGCTATATCGCCGCTATACCCAATCTCATCGAGGGTAGAGATAAATTGTGCCCAGTTGATTTCGCCGTAGCCAGGAATGCGGAAACGGAAATAGTCACCATTTACTCCTCCACGATAGCGGTGCTCAGGCAACATCTCTGTATCTTTCGCGTGTACGTGGTACACTCGATCTTTGAACTCGCGAAGAGCTCGAATATGATCAATCCCCTGCCAGTACAGATGGGAAGGATCAAATTCCAGGCCGAGTGCCCTGGAGGGAACGGCTGAAAACATGGCATCCCAGGTATCGGGTGAGCCTCCAATATTCACTGGACGGAATGGTAACTTGCCATGGAGAGCCATCCAGTTCTCGAACGCAATCTTGATCCCCCGTTTCTCCGCCAGATCAGCAACCGGACCGAAGCGATCTGCAAATAGCTGAATATTCGCATCCCAATCGCGATTGGGATCAAAACCAGCCATACTGGCAATGACTGTGACACCTACTTGTTCCGCCGCATTGAACACCTGCTCATAGGCCTGAAGCACACTCTCGGGTGATGTATACACATTCTGCTTGAAGGCGACCTCATAAAAAGCCAGTGCTTCAACGTGTACTCGATGCTTCTCACGTAGCCGCTTGATCTGAGCAATGGCCTCGTTGTCTATGTGACGTTCATGGGCCTGCACAACTGCCCCGGCCTGAAGCTCGATACCATCAAACCCCAAACGAGCGGCTTTTTCCAGATCATCAATCGCATTGGTCAAAAAACTGAGTTTCATATACATTATCCTTTCGACGTTCCGGATGTTAACCCCTGTATAAACAGGCGCTGCAAGAAGAGATAGAGCAGAATCATTGGTAATGCGCCAACCGTGAGCGCAGCGAAAACCTGTCCCCAATCAGTTGTACGATAGGTATAGAAGAAGACCTGAATAGCAAGCGGAAGTGTACGGAGATTGGGATCGGTAATCAAGATTAGCGGGAGAAAGTATTCATTCCACGCGGCTAGAAACTCCAGAATACAGACGCTGGCGATGGCGGGGCCCGAAATTGGTACGATGACGCGTAGAAAGACTGACCACTCATTACATCCATCAACAACTGCCGCATCATGCAGTTCTCCTGGCAACGTCTGGAAATAGCCCCAAAAGATAAAGATTGAGAGCGGTAGGCCCGCCGAGACCAGTGGCAGAATCAAACCCAGATAGGTATTCGTCAGGTTGAGCTGAACCATGAGCACATATAACGGAATGATTGGAACCGGCGCCTGCATGGTAAGTACGAACATCAGCAGGATAGCACCAGAAAGATAAAAGCGAAATTTACAGAGAGCATATCCTGCCAGCGCCGCCAGTATCGCGACCAGAGCCGTCGTTACAATGGACACAAAAAAGCTATTGAACAATGCCTGACCAAGGCCGGCCGTCTGCCAGGCATTGCTGTAATTTTGCCAGGCCATCGCCTTTGGGAGTGCCCATAGATTACTGAGCAGATCACTCTGCGTCTTGAATGAGGAAAGTACCATCCAGACGATCGGATAGACAATGATGAGCGAGAAAAAGAGCAGGATGAGATGGCTGAAGATCTTCGGTCGCGTTCGAAACAAACGAACCTTGCGTTCCTGGGTCCGCTGACTTGCCTGATCTTGAGTCACTACAGTACTCATCGTTAGTGATTCCCTTCTGATGACTGACGAGGAAGCATAAACTTCAATTGGAGCAAGACGACGACGCTCACAAGGATGAACAATGCATATGAAAGTGCAGACCCATAGCCAAGCCTGTTAAACTGGAATGCCTGCTGATAGATATGGAGACCGAGCACCAATGTCGCATTACCTGGTCCCCCCTGGGTCATGAGATAAGGAATATCGAAGGTGTTGAATGCTCCAGCCAGGGCGATGGTGACGTTAATAACCATAACAGGTTGCAGGAGTGGAAGCGTGATATGAAAAAACTGGTCCAGGCGTGAAGCTCCATCAACCAGCGCCGCCTCGTATAGTTCTGTCGGAATCGTTTGCAGTCCTGACAGAAAGATGACCATATGGAAGCCATACCATTTCCAGATATCGACCGCAATTTCTGACCACAGCGACAATTTGGGATTACCCAGCCAGTCCTGTGAGAGGAAACCGAGACCGAGGATATGGAAAAGGTTGTTTATCAATCCAAATTGATAATTATAGAGCCATGCCCACAGGAGTGCCACGACGACAAAGGACATGACCACAGGCATAAACAGGACAGTCCGATAGATGCCTCGCCCGCGTAATTGCTGGTTTATCAGGACGGCCAGCAAAAGGGAGAGCACAATTTTGCCGATGACCGAGCCAAACGCATACTCTACGTTATGCCAGAGTGCAACGCCAAGTTGATCATCGCTGAACATACGCTGGAAGTTGTGCAAACCAATGAACACCGGGTCATCAATACCATCCCAGTTGAGCAGGGAGAGCCAGATGCCGTTGATCAAAGGATAGAGCTTGAAAGTGCCATAGAGTAGGAGAGCGGGGAGAATCCAGAGATACGGCATAAGGATACGCAACCATGACTTCCTCATCCTCTGTTTACCCGCTGGCGGTCCACTGGTTGCCCGACGCCGATTCTCTGAAAGCGTTTTCAACCCGTCTAAAGACCTGGCTTTCGCCATGAAGATAACTCCCGTCTTTTTCGTATGCGTGTGCAGAAATTTCTGCACACGCTTCATTCTGTGTCTCCTATAAAGGACTGATGACAGAGATGTTGTGCATAGCAGCGGCACTTACGATTGGAATGTGTACCCATCCTGGCGTACCTGGTCCATGGTTCGCTGAACCGCCTGTGCGGCACTGGTCGGATTTCCACTGCCGCTGATCATCGTCTGGATATTTTGTTGGAAGGCTGTTGTGATCTCTGGCGGCCAGTACCAGTCCAGATACGTGATTTGATTGGGGGCACATGTTTGCGCATATTTTATGGCCAGAGGATTATTGCTGGCCTGAACATTCTTGTTGCAGGAGGCAGGATCGGCACCCTGTTGATTGGCCCATTTAACCCATGTATCGCTGGTCATCAGATTGGCGATATCCATTGCAAGCTGTTTACGGGATGAATCGATTTTCGCGTAGACGCCCAGCGCATCGCCATAGCCACCTGGCATCTGCCTTTTGACCGTTGTGTCGCTTACAGCCAGCAACGGTGGTATCACATCCATATCCAGTTTGGGATAATTACCAGTGCTTACCGTGCTGATCATACCAGTGTGAGTATAGTAGAAAAGTGCTTTGCCTTGTGTGAAATTGACTGTCGCACCATCGGTATCCAGGCCGTTGACTCCTTGAATAAACATTCCATCCTGAGCATATTTATGGATCAGCTCCAGAGCGGCCACATATTCAGGATCAGTAAATTTGCCTTTACCGGATAACGTCTTAAATGTCGTCTCAACCGCCTGATTTTTTGTTGTCTGCGCAAGGGCCCAGAACATCCAGACGGGCCAGAGATAGATATCTTTCCCCGGGTGGACAAAGGGAGCAACTCCTATCTTTTTGAGCTCGGGCGCGATCTCCTGAAGATCACTATATGTTTGCAGTTCTTTGGTGTAGCCGATCTGTTGCAGGAGCTTTTTATTGTAGAAGAATGTGAAACCACCGATTCCTCCACGTGGCAGAGCCCAGAGCTTGTTATCGACTGTGTAGACCTGAGTCGCGTCAGGGACAAAGCGGCTTTTATATGAGATACTGCTGAGGTCAAGCAACTCATGTCCCACCGCGTAACGACGCAGATCCTGACCATTGAGATCCATCAGATCGATTTGATCATGAGCCAGAACCGCAGCACTGAATAACGTCGTAAAGTTCTCGCTGGTCAGCGTTCGCCATACTACCTGAACTCCTGGATGGGCCTTTTCGATCGCTTTGATCAACGGTTCGCTTTGCGCCTGTACCGCAACGCTAAAAATAACAAATTTGCCCTTATACGGGCCGCTACTGGCAGTTGGAGTGCCACAAGCAGCGAGCGCTGTCCCGAGCGCTCCCGCCCCGAGCAGGGTGAGCATCTGTCGACGAGAAATATCTGCGTCTTTGCTTCGACCAAAGGACATGGTATACCTCCTTGTACAGTTGAGATGAGAGAAATGAAATGACGAAAAATGGGCAAAAATACCCTGTCCTGATGAGCATTCAACATGTATTGAGATCATCAGTAATAGACAGAGCCTTCTATTGTCACAAATGAGCAATTAACAGATGGTATGCAACTCTACGCAGTTCACCTACATGTCAAAATCTTGATAGAGAGAGAGCAGAAGACGAGGAGTTGCGAAGAGAGGTGAAAATAGTGTTGAGGATACTGTGCCTATGTTCGTTGCCATGATCAAACTCCTTCAATGAATGCAAATAGCCAGAGTTAACAGCAATGTGCTTCAACAAGAGCCAACAACATAGTTGACCAGTCTACCCAGGATAGAAAGAGTCAATGGACATATACAAAGAACTACGGAATACGTGACGGAAGAGTATCTTCGCTACTCTGCCAACCAAGCCAGGGTGTGGTAGCAGTATCGATATCTGGGCTTATCCACTCCTGAGCAAGGGTTGGTACTGTAGAGCGGCGAACGGCCAGTTGACAATGCAATGGTTCAGTTTCGTCTGAAGTTTTGCCTTCGAGTTTATCCGCTAATAGCCTCATGGCTTGCATACCCATCGCATGCGTCGGTTGGATAATCGTGCTGAGAGGAGGATTATAGACTGATGCAATCTCCAAACCATCGTATCCGACAATGGCGATATCTTCCGGGACGCGAATACCAGCGCGTTGCAGACCAGCGATAATACCTATGGCAAGCAAATCCTGGTGCGCAAAAACAGCAGTCGGCAAGGTTGGCAATCGCAATAATTGTTCAGCCGCACGGAGGCCACTGGCATAATCGAAATCTCCACTGATAATCATATTCTCATCCACCACGATGTTCCAATCAGCCAGGGCTGCTCGGTAGCCTTGCAAGCGTTCTAGAGCCACAGTATTATTGGGAAGAGCGGTAATACACCCGATGCGACGATGACCCAGAGATAAGAGATGCGCGGTTGCCACATAGGCCCCCCGCGCGCTGTTGATTGGATTCAGAGATTGAAAGACGCATGAAGTTGCGTGTGCGATCTTCGCTGCATCATTTGCTGAAATACCGATGACGCCAGCAGTACGCTGTCGAATAAATACATTCAGGTAGAGCTCTAATTTGTCAGGATCGTCATACGTGTTGCAGAGCATAACGCTATAGCCCCTTGCCAGGGCGACATCTTCAACGCCGCGTGCTATCTCCGCAAACCAGGGATTTGCCACATTCGAAAGCAGCAGGCCGATACTCTTGGTATATCCAAGCCGTAGCGAACTGGCGACAAGGTTCGGTTGATAACCCAGTTCAGCAATGGCCTGCTTTACTCTGGCAATAGTATCGGCACTAATACCAGGTTTGCCGTTGATCACCGCTGATATGGTCTGTTTCGATACGCCTACGTGTCGTGCGACATCGCTCATCGTCACTGACATTGTCTACCCTCACTGCTACATGATCGATCACATGATCGATCATGTAGCAAGTATATCTATCTATAACTCTTTTGTCAAGGGTAAAACGACAAACTGACGCATCCCACCCGTTCTATCGGCCTGGTTGATAGTGAATCAATCTTCTTTACTTTTGCTGCCCCGGCATCTGAACAATCTGACAGCGGACGCGAGCGAGATTTTACAGGCGCCACAATATGTATTTTGTGCTCTATATTTACTTTGATGATATTGGAGTTTATAATTATAAGAGGAGGATAGAAGAATAGAGATGTAGAAGATGTTCTCTGCGCTTGGATCTATCTTACCCCATGGAGGATAGTATGGCTATTGCTGTCGCGACGCTTGCTCACGTTCCGTATGAAGTTGGAGATGTAGGCCTGGCAAAAATGCATGAAGCGCCACCGATCTTTATTTATGACTGGAATGCTGCCAGAGTGACAACAGCTACCAGTGCAACTACTGCGGGAAGAACGAGGATCAGCTTCACACCAGCTGCTGCTGGGGATACCGTTTTTCTCCCGTTCAATCAGAATCAAATCCATTCCGTTTACCTGCCAGCAGCAGGGATAACCGGTTTTGTCACTGCGAATCTGTCTGGATGCCGTCTCTACATCGATAAGGTTGTAGGGACAAACGATCTGGTTATCTACCACGCGAATGCACTGAATATTGGCCCGTATCCAGGTGGGGCCAATCCATTGAACCTGGATAAGGAGACGGTTGCCCGGGTGCAGGCATTAGACAATCAGCATACAAACGCCAGAGCCTACTGGACGGCGGCACCCCCTGCTGGACAGGGATTGAACCTGGTGGCGGTTGATGGGCTGGGAGCAACGACCTATTACACGAGCGCGGTGAGAGAGGTGCAGACCCAACAGAATGCTGGCAGGACAAACGTCGATTTCTTCGGCGGTGTTGCCGTGATCGGGGAACGAACGGCAGCGGGCTGGCAGATACACTGGCAAACTTACGGCGACACAACGTATACAGGGAAAACCATGATGGACTTGAACATGCACGTTCTGGCGACCGGCCAATTGCATACATAAGTGTGGTTTGCAGCAGGAGCACAGAATGGGTGCTCCTGCCTTTCAGGCCTGGATCGTGATAGATTTTTATGGGTTTCGGGCCTCTTTCGTCGGGTGAAGCGACATTGCTGCGGAGAACAGATTCACAGGGTTCGCGCTATCTATTCATGACAAGCCTCATGGTCGGCGAGAAACTCCTCCCAGGTCCTCTTTCCGTCGGTGTGGTAGGGCGTCAGGTTCGCACCAGCCCGATGAGCGCGGGCAGCCCGACCCGGCAGCCAGACCGGCAGGATCAATCGCCGCTTGCCTTGAGCACGCAGGTAGGTGCGCATCAGGTCAGACATCTTGTCGATCCGTGGCCCTCCCAGATCAGACACCAAACCAGCCGGGTCCCCGAGTGTGAGTTCCACCAACCGGGCCGCGACCTCAGAGGAATCAACGGGTTGGAACCGGAAGCCTGCAAAAACGGGCATGATGGGCATCTTCATCATGGCCTGGGCGACTGTAAGCAATAAGTCGTGGAACTGGGTGGCCCGTAGAATCGTCCAGGGCAGACCGGAGTTTATCACGATCTGTTCGGCAGCCCGCTTGGACGCGAAGTAGCCGAACATGGCGCGGTCAATACCGCTTTTGACTGGGACCCGATCAGCACCAACAACTGAGATATACACCAGGTGCCGTACCCGGGTTCCTGACGCTGCCCGAATAAGGTTCTCTGCCTTCACCTCATCTCCCTTGCTGCTGCCCGCGCAGTGCACGATGACATCGGCCCCTCTGATCGCATCTGCAATCCCCTCGCCTGTGGCCAGGTCACCGCGTATATACTCAACCCCTTGCACAGGTTCGTGGCTGTTTCTGCTGAGCACCCGGACCTGGCAGCCAGCGTTCCGAAGGAGGGGGACAATGTGGCGACCGAGTGTCCCGGTGCCGCCTGTTACTACTATCTGTTGCATGATATTTCCTCGCTTATTTGTAGGTTGAATGTCTCTCAGTAACTCGCACAGGAGACGAGAGAGCATGGGGCAAATGTGACACCCTCGTTTGTTCTCTGCCCTTAGATGGGCTTATAATACGAAGGTAGAAGGAGACGTGTGAGCGATGGATGAAGCTATGAACCAGGGCGAAGATTTTGAGCACTA
Organism: Dictyobacter halimunensis; assembly: GCF_036245075.1. Taxonomy (NCBI): domain Bacteria; kingdom Bacillati; phylum Chloroflexota; class Ktedonobacteria; order Ktedonobacterales; family Dictyobacteraceae; genus Dictyobacter; species Dictyobacter halimunensis. The sequence continues at coordinate 1,028,131 of NZ_BSRI01000001.1, read as the reverse complement.
CCGCGTGCTGCTCTTTTCCATTGCCTATCGGATGACTGGGAGTGCCAGTGACGCCGAGGATCTTGTGCAGGAGACGTATCTACGCTATCAGGCGAGTGCCAGCCACGAGATCGTATCCTTGAAGTCGTATTTGACCACCATTATTACTCGTCTGGCGCTGGATTATCTGAAATCGGCTCGTGTTGCCCGCGAACAGTATATTGGAGTCTGGCTGCCCGAACCTCTCCTTACCTCGGAGGATAGCATGGCTCCTCTTGCGAACCTTGAGCAACAAGAAACGCTTTCGCTGGCCTTTTTACGTCTGCTAGAGTCTCTCAGCCCGTCCGAGCGCGCCGTTTTTCTTTTGCATGAAGTCTTTGAGTACCCTTTTAGCGAAGTCGGGGCGATGCTGGAGAAAAGCCCTGCCAACTGCCGCCAGATCTTCCATCGGGCTAGACAGGCTTTGCAGCATGGGCGTGTGCGCTTCGAACCGGAGCCGCAGCGTCAGCATCAGCTTGTGCTCAGTTTTCTTTCTGCCAGTCAGACCGGGAACATGGAGGTGCTGACCAGTCTCCTGGCTCAGGATATCGTTTCCTGGTCGGATGGTGGCGGCAAAGTGCAGGCGAACCTCAAACCTGTCCATGGTCAGCAATCTGTGGCACGTTTCTGGAGTTTCTGGCTGAGCCAGGCACGCCACAATCAGCGGCCTCTGACCTTTACGCTGGCTGAGATCAATGGCGGCCCGGCCATCTTATGTTGGGAAGAGGGCAGATTGGTCGTTGTCATCAGCGTGACCTTGAGCTCTGTGGGTATTGAGCAGATCTATGCTTTGCTGAACCCGGAGAAACTGGCCTATCTACAAAAACAGCTCTCCAGATCTCGCGCCTGAAGGTCTTAGAGTAAGACAATGTTAGATTACATTATGGTCCTAGTAGTCATAGCTGCGATCCAGGTAGCAGTTCTCGCAGAGTCGATAGCGATGGTAAAGGGGAAGGATACATCCACAAGAGGTGCATCGTTTACGCGTATCCAACCGCGAGAGAAGTGCCTGGTCAATACGCTCGGTGAGCGCATAGCGATCCCGGTGGACCTCTTCATAGCATAGGCCAGACGCGCGAAATTCAGGAGTGCGCGCTAGCCACAGATACAGGTCGGAACAGGCTATGACCTGTTCAGCGTGTATCAGGTCAGCAGAACTGGCGATCTGCCTGGGCGGTTCTGGAGGAGGGGGAAGGTGATCCCCTTTGACAAGTGCCCTGGCACACCATCGCCAATAAGCGTGTGAGTCTGGTCGTGCTGGTGCATAGACCAGTTTAAGGGCGGCGCTTAAACCCAGCGTGGCTTCTTCCTCTGGTTGGAGCATCGAAGCGAGTTCAATGGGAACCTCAAGGTCGGCCGTCTTGATCATGGATCGCATACTTGCCGGGATAGATTCCAACTCACGCCATTGCCGCAAGCGAGCAGCAAGTAACGTGCAGCCGCACTCCGGGACGAGCGCGAACCAGATCGTAATCGGCAGCCTGCTCAGTCCCGGCGCGCGCATCATGGGACTGGGCCTCAACTCGGGTGGGCACCTCTCACACGGCTCGCCGGTCTCTCTGATCGGCCAGTGGTTTGAGGCCATTGAATATCACGTCGGAGAGGACAACTGGCTCGATTACGACGAGGTGCGCCGCCTGGCCCTGCAGACGCGCCCCGACCTGATCGTCGCGGGCGCGAGCGCGTATCCACGCAGCATCGACTTCGCCCGCTTTCGCGCCATCGCCGACGAGGTGGGCGCCTACCTGCTAGCCGACATCTCGCACATCTCCGGCCTCGTGGTCGCCGGCGAGCACCAGAGTCCCATTGACCACACCCACTTCACCACCACCAGCACCTACAAGCAGCTCTACGGCCCGCGTGGCGGCCTGATCTTGATGGGGAAAGACCACGAGCAACTCTCGTCTGATGGGCGCACCACGCTGTCCCAGCGGCTGCAGAAGGCCACCTTCCCCTTCTTTCAGAGCACGCCCAGCCTTAACACGATCGCCGCCAAGGCACGTGCCCTGGGCATGGTCGCCACGCCGTCCTTCAAGCTGCTGGCGCGGCGCGTGGTGGAGGACGCGCAGGCACTGGCGTGTGAGCTCAAGGCGCGCGGCTATGATGTGCTTACCGGAGGCACCGACAACCACATGGTCCTGCTGAACATCGCCAGCAGCGGTCTGACTGGTACCGTCGCTGAGCGCGCCCTGGAAGAGTGCGGCATCGTCGTCAACAAGAACCGCATCCCTGGCGACACCCGGTCCGCCCTCGTCACCAGTGGTCTGCGCCTGGGCAGCAACGGCGTCGCCGCGCGCGGCATGTACATAGAAGAGATGGGCATCTGCGCCGAGCTGATCGATCGCGTCCTCTCATCTGTTCAGCAGACAGACGAGCGCCACTACACCCTGGACGAGCACGTCAAGGCCGATGTCAGTGCGTGTGTGCATGAGCTCTGCGCGCAGTTCACCATCTCGGGCTACGCGGGCTGAGCGCCGCGTGGTTAGTTTTTGTCCGGCTGGTAGACAAGAGCCAGGGTCTCGAAACTGAGTCTCTTGCTTTCGACCAGCCGTAGTTTTGTCTCTTGCATCCCCTCTGGGAAGAACCGCCTTCCTCTTCCCATGATGTAGGGCAAGACTAAGAACCGATACTCATCGATCAGATCCGTTCCCATCAGGGAGTGGACCAGCGTGGCACTGCCGTCGACAATAATGTCTTTGCCTGGTTGCTGTTTCAGTTTGGTGATTTCTTCCACCACATTTCCCTTGATGATGGTGGATTCTTTCCAGGGAGCGGTTTCGAGCGTCGTCGAGACCACATATTTTTTCATGCGGTTAAGGATCGGCCCGGGACCATCACCGGTCGTTTGTGTGGACCAGCCTGGCCAAAGCATTTCATAGGTGGTCCGCCCCAGCAGGTATACATCTCCTTTAGAATACTCCTCCACAATGTACTCGAGCCTCCTCGCTTCATCCTCAGCGGCCTCATTGGCAGGAGGCCACCAGTGATCCATCGTATCTGCGTCAAAGACCCCATCCAAAGTCATCCACGCCTTCACCCAGAGCTTTCTCATGTGTGCTCCTTTCATTCATTCTACCTTCTGTTCGCCTGAAATATGGGTATCTCGTTGCGTATCCTATGGGTAGTATTCCTTGCAAAATACAAGTAGTAATAAGATACCCCCCATTCTCAAAAAAAACTTCTTGCATCTTGCTCTTCTTGTTTTCTTTGGAGCAGCCAAGAGCCGTACTATAGAGGAGAAATAACAGTATATACATAGTTGAGTAAGTATCAAGAGAAAGTAAATATATAAGATGTAATAATCGGTTGACGTTAGGCAAGAGATTCAGCTATTATTATATTATCTCAGGCAAACATTAAAACGGGAGTGCGGAAATAGCGTGTATGTTTCTCTGCTGGCAGGGAGGTCATCTATCGATATTTCCGTATGGTGTGGCAGATCTTTATAAGTACTTGTAGATTAGCTGCCTGGTGTTTTTACACTGGACTAGCGTGTACATGAGAAAAGGAGTTTCATCATGTCTTCCCACACGTTATTCGCTTTCAAGGTCGCCCAGCCACTTGATACCCTCACCGAAGAGGGCACGGTTCTCCAGTACGATCCTCAGACGCAAACATCTATCTGGCAAGGGGAGGATAGCGCACAGGCAACGGTACGGTGTGTTGGCGGAGGTAGCCGCGAATACTGTAACGCGTATGGCAACTATTGCACGACGTGGGGCAGTTACATCCCAAATGGATACGGCTGGCGCTGTTCCTGATACTCTAAGCCTTGCCTGACGATGCTCTGCCAGGTTTTCATGGTGGTTATCCATCACATTGCCCGATCGCTTGCGCATACCCCTTCGGGACGGTTTGTGTTGAAACCTTTTGCTGCCCCCTGCATTGTGCTGCCGTGCACCAGCAGCGTAGGTTGTGACGAGCGAGCGGCGTTGATGATAGTTTTTCGTGAAAATATACCGGGAGAGGTGCGGGGAACCCAAACCTCTCCTCCTTCCTGTGTCCATCTGTTCTCCTGTGGGGATGCAGATCGCTCTTTTGTTGGCGTGTACGCGAGTAGGAATAGACGAGGAACCAGAGGTTATGGGCAAGAAGCAGATTGTGATTGTGAGCCAGGTTGATGAAATTCACGCGGATGAGATTATTCTGCAGTTGAATGCCATGGGCCACGAGCCGATTCGGCTGAATAGCGATGATATTCCCACGGCTCTGATGGCATCGTTATCCCTAGAAAATCATACCGCTGGTTGGGCTGGCTCTATGACTATTCTGACAAATGGGCGGCGTATCGATGTCGAGGCGATTCGTTCGATCTGGTGGTGGCGTCCTGGCGCGTTCCGCCTCCCGGCTGACCTCTCAGTCCAGGAGCGCGAGTTCGCGCGTGATGAAATCGAGCATATGTTTCAGGGTATCTGGGCCGCGCTGCCCTGTCACTGGGTTAGCCATCCGGAGCATATACGCCGGGCAAGCTGGAAGGCTGATCAGTTGTTGCAGGCCACGCGCCTGGGCTTTGATATCCCACGTTCATTGATGACGATGAATCCCGATGCAGCTCGATCCTTTTGCGAGAGCTGCGTGGGGAAGCGGGCTCTGTATAAGGTGCTATCAGATCCTTTTCTGGCAGCGACAACGGTCGCGGAAAAGTATCCTGAACACATGCCGGAGTACGGGGTAGCTTCAACGACCCTGATTACCAGTGCAGATTTTTCGATGCTGGATGGCGTGCGCAATGCCCCCTGCCTGTTTCAGGAATATCTTCCGCGCGTGCTGGATATACGAGTGACAGTCATCGGTGATGACCTGTTCGCCGCTGAGATCCATTCACAGGATCATGAAGAGACAAAGATCGACTGGCGCTATTCCGACGCGAATATTGTGTATCGCAAGATAGCATTACCGGCTGAGGTGGCTGAGCGCTGTATGGCCCTGGTCAGGCACTATAATCTCCACTATTGTACCCTGGATCTGTTTCTGACCCCTGATGGACGCTACGTGTTCACGGAGGCCAGCCCCTATGGACAGTTCCTTTTCGTCGAGGAGCGTGTGCCGGAATTGAGGATGACTGAGGCGCTCGCAAATTACCTGGCTCGCGGTGCGCAGGACTGATATTGATGGCGTCGTCCGGATCAGTTCTTTCGGCGGAACGTTTTTTCAGATTGGGACAAGGTACATCGATGTATATATATGCTCAGCGTTTCCAACGGAAATGGCGGCAGGTCCAGCAGTATGTTCTCACGCTGCGCTCGCTTTTTCAGTTGCTCTGGCGTATCAGTCCGGCTTTTTTCTGCCTCTGGTTATTGCTAACCCTGTTGACGGGTCTGTTACCACTGGTTTTGATCACGTTGACTTCGGCCCTGCTGCAAGTCCTGGCGCAAGCGACGACGGTGCTACCGACGCAGCATGCGCCGATCTCCTCGACGTTTTTTCTGCTTCTGCTGTTGTTCGCCGGCGCGAATCTTGTGGCACAGATGCTGCAAAATGTGAATGCGGTAATTCAGGAACTATACCGGGCACGCTGCAGCAATCATGTGCAGTTGCTCCTGCTCAGTAAGGCTGCCGAAATCGACCTGGCGTACTTCGAGCACCCCGAATTCCACAATCAGATGCGGACAGCGGCCAATGAGGCTCCTTTTCGTATCCCGATGTTTATTGATCAACTGATGGGGACGATCACGACGCTGACAACGTTCGTTTCTCTCTCCCTTGTGCTCATACTGTGGCAAATCTGGATTGTGCCGGTCATCTGCCTGGCTTCACTGGTCCTCTTCGCGGTGTCGCTCCACTTTGGTTCCAGGCAGGTCCAGTTGATCGAGCAGCGAGGGGAATTGGAGCACAAAAAATTCTATTTTACGACACTGTTGACTTCCGAGCAGGCGGCCAAAGAGATCCGGCTTTTCGGGTTGCGTGATTTTCTGCTGCAGAAGGTGCGGACATTGCTTGAGACAACGTACCGCCAGGATAGCCAGCTGGCCTGGCGTCGGATGTGGGGAGCAGGCGCGGCAGATCTGGTGTTAACCGCGACGCAACTGCTGGTACTGGCCTTTACCGCGTTGCAAACCGCGCTGGGATACATCTCGCTGGGGCAATTTAATCTGTATATGCAGTCGATTCTGCAACTCGTCAGCCTGTTGAAGACCCTGGCGACGTTTCAGGGTGGAATGCATGGCAGCAATCTGTTCGCAGCTAATTTATTTCAATTTCTGGCGCTCTCGCCGCAGGTGGAGGCGCGGCGCTCTGTGTCGCTGTCTCCCCAACCCGTTCCAGTCCGTGCCCCGCGCATTGAATTTCGCGATGTGTCCTTTCGCTATCCGGGCACGGAGCAGCCGGTCTTGCACCAGGTGAGCTTTACGATTGCGCCTGGAGAAGCAGTGGCGCTGGTAGGAGAGAATGGAGCCGGTAAAACGACGCTGGTGAAGCTGTTAAGCGGCCTGTATGAGCCAACCGAAGGGCAGATTCTGCTTGATAATCAGGATATTCGGACGCTTGATCGTACGGCATTGCGCGCGTATCTCAGCGTCATTTTTCAGGATTATACCATCTATCACCTGTCTGCATACGAGAATATCGGTGTGGGGCAGGTGCAGTTTATTGAGGAGGTGACGCGTCTGGAGGAAGCGGCCCGGCGCAGTGGTCTGGAGCGCGTAGTGCAGGCTCTGCCCGAGGGGTATGAGACAATCCTGGGACGTTTCTGGGAACATGGCCACGAATTGTCGGGTGGGCAGCAACAGCTGGTGGCGCTCTCACGAGCGCTGCTGCGTGATGCACCGGTGTTGCTTTTGGATGAGCCTTCAGCGGCCCTGGATATTTATACAGAGCGCCGTTTTTTTCAACAATTGTTGGAGGAACGCCAGGGGCTAGCCAGCGACGCGCGAACGGTGATTTTTATTTCGCATCGGTTCGCGACGGTCCGCCGGGCGGATCGCATTCTGGTACTTGAGCATGGTCGCGTGCTTGAGCAGGGGACGCACGACGCACTGATCGCGCAGGGTGGGCGCTACGCTGACATGTTTCTGCTGCAGGCGGAGCCGTATGGACCCACTGACCAGGCTATCAAGCATGGATGAGAACAGTACCTGTCGAGGTTGGAGCGGGTCGGAAAGGACGTTTTGTATGCCAGAGAATGGTATTCAATCACATATTGCCACGCTGACCGAGCTGCGGGGCAATCCCGTGATCGTGTATGCATCAGTGATCAATGATGACGGTGTGCGTATTGCGTACGAGTGCTTACGGCGCATGGGGCATGTCTCGCAGCTGGATGTTGTGCTTTCCACGGGAGGAGGAACGATTACCGCCGCGCGTCGGCTGGCTCTGTTGCTGCGTGAATATGCGTCGCGGATCGCTATCCTGGTGCCGTATCGCGCCAGGTCGGCGGGCACGCTGCTCTGCCTGAGTGCCAATGAATTGACGCTGGGGCCGATGGCTGAGCTTGGTCCACTCGATCCCCAGGTTGGCACTGCTGGTGCGATGCCTCCCGACGCGCCGCCCGCGATTTCGGCGCAAGATATTCAGGCGTTTCCCGCTATGGCGAAAGACTGGTTTGGTGTCGAACGGGCTGAGGACCGCCTGCAGGTACTGGCCCTGGTCGCGCAGCGCATTTTCCCGACGTCGCTCAGTGCCTTCTATCGCTTTGATCGGCTGGCCCGGCAGGTGGCTGACGAATTACTCGCCTACCAGCTTCCCGACGCCGGGGCGGATGTACGACAGGGCATTGTCCAGCAGCTGGTTGCTGGCTACGCGGCGCACGATTACGCGATCACGCGCGCCGAGGCCCGGTGTATGGGATTGCAGGTGCGTGTGCCCCCTGACCGTGAAGAGCAGTGCCTCTGGGACCTGGAGCAGGCATTGCGTCTTCAGTTCGCCGCAAAGCCAGGCGAAGTGGAGCGCAGTGTCACGGCGCTGATCGCCAGTGCGTCAGTGATAGCGCGTGAAGTCTACCAACTGGCCGATGGGTCCCCTGGCGCGCCCGGAACCCCATCTTCCGCCGGAAATAGGCTGCGGAGCAGTTGGGAATTCGAGGAGTGTGCGCTCTAAGGAGGTCGTTGTGTTCGCGTGTTTGAGTCTGCTTTTTTGTCGCCTGACCTTACTGGCTGTGTTTTGCTGGGCGACCGTGGGAAAAGCGCAGGATGTGACCGCTTTCCGCGAAGCGGTCGTTGATTTTCATATGCTCCCTTCATCCTGGAGCCGGGCGCTGGCCTGGATCTTTCTGGGGGCGGAGTGTCTGGTGGTGGTGTGCTTGCTGAGCGGTATCGCGCCACTGCTTGTGGCCGGCTTTGTGCTGGCTGCTGCGCTGCTGCTGGCCTTTGGGATCGCATTAAGTACGACACTGCTGCGCAAGATGCACGTTGTGTGCAATTGCTTTGGCCGCACGGTGCGCTATGTGTCTGTGTATGATGTTGTGCGCAATGGGCTCCTGGTGCTCTGCGCGCTCGGTGGGCTCTGGTTCTTGCATCTCCCTTTGCCGCCAGCACCGGCCGTGGCCTTTGTGGTAATCGGGTGTATGTCTCTGTGTACCGCTATCTTACTGAGTAATCTGGCTGATATTGTCGATATGCTCCGCAAGCCTCTGCTCTTGCAGTAATTGGGAAGCTGGGCCGGGTGTGGGAGAACGGTGCTTGCGTATCCCTCCTGGCGGCCTATCTAGATGAGAGAAAGGGAAAGCGCCATGGAAACGCTGCTGCTTGTGAGCGTGATCGCACTCTGGATTGTGGTCCTGATCAATCTCTTGTTGACGCTGCGCATGGTCCAGTGGCATCGCGCGATAAAAGAGAGCCGTGAGCAAGAGGTGGCGCTGGAGCAGCGCCCCGAACTGGTGGTCGGAGAGGCGGCGCCTGACTTTCGTTCCAGGTTGCTCACGGGAGCGTCTGTGCGCCTGGAAAACTATCAAGGGCGCACCATACTGCTGCTCTTTGTGTCGCCTGGCTGTAGTGGATGTCGTAAGAAGATGCCGCAGTTACTCAGGCTGAGCATGCTGGCAAAGGAGCGCTCCGGCGTAGAATTTCTGCTGGTGAGTGCTGGTAGCTCTGCGGAGACCTACACCTGGATCAGCGCGCTGCGTGAAGAAGATCACCTGGACGTGAAGATGCCTATTCTGGTTGAGGTGCCACGGACCTCGGAGTTTCTGATGCGCTACAATCCGCGTGGTTTTATTCCCTACTTTTGCCTGATCGATGAACAGGGGATCGTCCAGGCCCGAGATCCACTGGACGCGGGCGTGTGGCCCCGATTGCAGCAAGAGTGGGAAGGCACGACGCCCCAACGGATCCTGAGCCGGCGTGCACGCCTGTAGCGAGCATGCCAGAGCATAGTTACGCAGTACATAGGGAGAAATATGTATGGATGAGAACACGGTCGGCTCCACTTCTACATCCTCTGGCTCTGATCTGTACCGTGTCGCGGACCTGGAAATCTTGCCGGCAGGCGAGCACTATCTGCTGGTTGCTGTGCGGCGGAGTCGGGAAGTGAGCTTTCTGCGCCGAGACGTTGTTGATCTGCTGACACACTGCCATCTATGGCAAACACTCGATGCGCATGTACAGGCATATAGTCAGCTACGACCCCTGCCGGCAAACGTCTTACGAACATTGCGCCGAGAGGTGCAGCGGCTTGCGCAGCGCGGGTACCTGATCAGGCAAACAGATCTGCTGGCGGAGCTACGCGCCTGTGCCACGCCGACCCGGACCAGTCAGATCGCATCCATCGTTTTTCCCACCTGTGAACGTGTCGAGCTCTTGCACCGGGGCCTGATCAGCTATATCGAAAATACTCGTCACTTTGAGCGGCGCAATGATTTTGTGATCGCCGATGACTCTGCGGCGTCGGCCACGCGTGCCGATTATCGCCAGATGCTCGCGACGCTCAAAGCCCGCTATGGAGTCATGCTGTCCTATGCTGGACGTGAAGAAAAAGAGGCCTACGTTAGCGCGCTTGCTACCAGGGGAGGCATTCCGAAAGATATTGTGCACTTTGCCTGCCTGGGCGATCCCGTGTATGGCTTGCCTACTATCGGAGCAAATCGCAATGTACTGCTGTTGCATACGGTAGGGGATCTCATATTGAGCGCGGACGATGATACCGTGTGCCGCGTTGCCTCTTCGCCTGAGGCGATGGAGCAGCTGGCGTGGGTAGCGGACGCCAATCCATTGGAGGCCTGGTTCTTTGCCGATCGCGCTGAAGCGCTGCGGGCATTGCAGTTTGAGGAGTGTGATCCATTGGTCGCGCATGAGCACTGGCTCGGCCAGCCGCTGCGGGAAGCTGTGGCCACGTATGGTGTTGATTCCGTGCCTGCCATCGAACAGGTCGATGCGGAACTGTTGCCGCGTGTGCTCGCGCAGCCGAAGCAGATCGCTGTAACGCTCAATGGCATGGTTGGCGACTGCTGCTGGGATAACCCTGATTTCTATCTTTTCCAGTCCGGTGACACTTATCGACGCCTGACGCGTTCTGAACAGGCGTATCGGTGTGCCCGAGGGAGCCGAGAAATGATTCAGGCCGTGCGGCGAACGACGCTGGTTCAGCACTTGAACGCTCTGTTCGCTCTGTGTATGGGATTGGATAACCGCGGTTTTCTCCCGCCTTTTACACCGCTGGGTCGCGGTGAGGAGATTGGTTTTGTCCTGGCGCTGACGAAGTGCGTTGACTCGGCATACGCGGTCTATCTCAATCAGGTGATCCAGCACCTTCCCGGCCAGGTGCGAACATTCCAGCAACGCCCTCTCTTTCGCCTGGATATTTCTTCTTGTTTGCCTTTTTGTATCGGTCAGTCCGACCCCGGGTTTGTGCATGATCCAACTGAGCGCCTGCGCAGAATAGGCCAGCAGGTACAGGATATCGGTCGTTTACCGGAGAAGGATTTTGAAGAGCTGATGCGGCTCTTTATCTGGAAAAGCGCCAGTGGATTCATCTCACAACTGGAGGAGCGCCTGCATGACGGTGTGGAGCAGCGCCCATCGTTCTGGCGCCAGGACGCGCAGGAGTTGATTCTGCAGGCCCGGCAACAGGCGCTCCAGCCTTCCGAGCAGTGGTATACGCTCAAAGGTGGGGCGGAACAACTGCAACGCGTGCTGGTCCGCTGCGGGCAAGTTCTGGAGTGGTGGCCGACCATGGTTGAAACAGCGCGCAAGCTGCGCGCGGAAGGCCTGCGGCTGGCCAAACCCATATTATAAGGAATTGCTTGTTGGTATTGTTCTCTTTTCTTTGAAAGGGTGAAAATGCGATGATAACCTCTTCCCAGGCGAATTTGCGCCGTAAGCGCGCGTGGGCGCACCTGGCCGAGCAGGCGGCCGAAGCCTATCTTACCTCCCATACCGTGCGGAAATTACAACTCGGGAGCGGGACTAATGTGTTAGATGGCTGGCTGAATACCGATCTTATGCCAGCGTCAGACGCGGTCGTGTATCTTGATACCACCAGGAGCTTCCCGTTCGCGGATGCCACATTTGACTATGTGTTCTCGGAGCATCACCTTGAGCATATCACGTACGAAGAAGGTCTCTTTGCCCTGGGCGAATGTTATCGTATCCTCAAGCCTGGGGGAAGAATCCGCCTGGCGACGCCGGACCTGGGAGCACTGCTCGACCTGTATACGCCACACCCAGATGCCCGTCAGCAGCGCTATATGCGTTTTATCACAGACCATTTTTTGCCGGGGATTTCTGATCCTCAACCAGTTTTCGTGATCAATAATGCCTTCCGGAACTGGGGGCACCAGTTCCTCTACGATCGCGCAACGCTGCAACAGACCCTGACGAACGTTGGTTTTCTGGACATCTGTTTCCTACACCCTGGAGAGAGCAACCATCAACCACTGTGCCAGCTAGAGATGCACGGACAATTTATCGGCGACGAGGAGATCAATCAATTTGAAACCATGGTCGTAGAGGCCAGGCGGTAGCCCCCTGCATGATCCGTTATTAAATGTGAAGGCTCCTGCCGCACGGCAGGAGCCTTCACATTTAATGCGATCTGAGCTTTTCTTTCAAAAACTGACCTGTATAGGATTGTGGACAGGCCGCGATCTCTTCGGGAGTTCCCTGGCACAGTATCTCTCCACCGCGCTCGCCACCCTCGGGCCCCAGATCGATTACAGTGTCAGCGGTTTTAATCACATCCAGGTGGTGTTCGATTACCAGCACCGTATGTCCTCCGTCCACGAGGCGGTTCAGGCTTTCCAGCAAATGTTGAATATCCGCCAGGTGCAGGCCCGTGGTTGGTTCATCCAGAATATACAGATTCTTTCCTCCCCGCTTCACCTTACTCAATTCGTAGGCCAGCTTGACACGCTGGGCCTCACCTCCGGAAAGGGTCGTTGACGACTGGCCCAACTTGAGATAGCCCAGCCCCAACTGGTTCAGCATACCCAGTTTGTGCGTGATCAGCGGATGGTCCTCAAAAAATACCACGCTCTCCTCGACACTCAGGTCAAGCACGTCCGCGATGCTTTTCCCGTGGTACTTAACTTCCAGCGTCTCCTGATTATAGCGCGCTCCGTTGCAGACGCGGCAGGGCGCCTCCACATCTGGCATGAAATGCAGTTGTGTCGTCACCAATCCCTGCCCGCTGCACTCCTCGCAGCGTCCACCCTTGACGTTGAAGCTGAACTGTGAGGTCGTGTATCCGCGTGCCTGCGCTTCAGGCATCCCGGCAAAAATATGCCGGATGTGATCGTAGACCCCGATGTAGGTCGCAGGCGTGGAGGTGGGCAGGCGACCAATCGGTGATTGATCGATATTGACCATGTCGCGCAGATGCTCAATGCCCTCAATCGTCTCGTGCTTGCCAGGGATGATGCGGCTATCGTGAAAGACCGAAGCCAGCTTTTTGAAGAGAATTTCATTGACCAACGTGCTCTTGCCCGAACCTGATACACCGGTAATACAGACGAGCACGCCTAGTGGAATATGGACATCAATGTTCTTGAGGTTGTTCTGACGCGCTCCCCGGATGACCAATTCGACGCCGTTGGGCTGCCGACGCTGCTCTGGAATCTTGATCTCGCGCCGACCGCTCAAGAACTGGCCCGTGAGCGAATCCGGGTTCTGGAGCACTTCCGGTGGTGTCCCCTGTGCCACGACATGACCGCCGTGAATGCCGGCTCCCGGTCCCATCTCGATGATGTGGTCGGCAGCGCGAATTGTATCCTCATCGTGCTCTACGACAATGACGCTATTGCCAATGTCACGCAGTTGCTTGAGGGTCGCGATCATCTTGAAGTTGTCGCGGGGATGCAGGCCAATGCTTGGCTCGTCCAGCACATAGAGCATACCCATCAACCCGGAACTGATCTGTGTGGAGAGACGGAGCCGCTGATACTCGCCACCCGAAAGCGTCGCCGACCTGCGATTCAGGTTCAGGTAATCGAGACCAATCCCTACCAGTAGACGCAAGCGGAGCTTGATCTCCGCGAGTACCTGTTCTCCTGCCTCACGTTGTCTGGTGATCGGGGGGAGATTCGCCATGAACCGAGAGAGCTCGGACAGGTTCATCTCGCCCAACTCGTAGATGTTGGTGCCGTTGAGCGTCACGAGCAAACGCTGCCGTTTGAGCCGTTTCCCCTGGCAATCCGGACAATTGTGCTCGACCATCACTCGCCTCAGATAAGTTTCCATCCCAGAGTGCGCGACCTGCTTCTGGCGGTAGTGCTTATAGCGCCGCTCGATACTGTTGATAATGCCATCGAAACGGAAGGGCTTGCCCACGTGCTGATCGCCTTTCGTTGCTCCTTCGGGCAGGACAATCGGGAACTTCTCGCCTTTTGTGCCATAGAAGAGAATATCGACGGCTTCAGGTGGCAACTCCTCGAACGGGGTATCCATGCTGAAGCCATAGTGTTGCCCCAGACTATAGACAATGCGGCCCATCCATGTGTTCTTGTCATAGGTAAAAGCCTCTGGAATGAATGCTTTCTGCGCGATACTGCGCTTTTTGTCCGGTACGAGCAGATCAGGATGCACTTTCAGATACGTGCCCAGTCCCAGACACGTCACACAGGCACTATCGGCCTCGTTGAACGAAAAGTAGTAAGGCAGCAGTTCACCCATCGTTGTCTGATGTTCGGGACAGCAGAAAGATGCATCCAGCCCCCTGACGGCCTGTTCTTCAGGAAGTTCCTTTGCAGGTTTCAGGATGCGGAAACGCAAGAAGCCCTCGCCGACGCGTAAACCGTTGGTCACCGTGGCCCTGAGTTGTTTCTCGATGGTCTTTTTGATGACGGGCCGGTCGATGATTGCCAGGACCTCATACTCGCGCCCCTCGTCCAACTCAATCTCTTCGCTTAGATCGTACAACTCGCCATTGATGCGCACGTGACGATAGCCCTTGCTGCGAATATCGCCAAACAGGTAGCCATAATCCTCACCATAGATTTTGTACACCGGGGCCGCGATCTCGACGGTCGAGCCTTCTGGGAGCGCCAGTAGATGCTCGACGATCTGCACCGCTGTTTTGACCGGGATGGACCGCCCACAATAGGGGCAATGTGCCTGCCCGGTGATTGAGAAGAGCACACGGATGTAATCATAGATGTCGGTCAGCGTTCCGACGGTCGAGCGCGGATTTTTATTGGTGGTTTTCTGCTCAATCGAGACGACCGGTGAGAGTCCCAGGATGAGCTCGACGGAGGGTTTCTTTAGCTGATCGACGAAGCGTTTCGTGAAGGATGACAGGGATTCCAGCAGCAGGCGCTGTCCCTCTGCGTAGATCGTGTCGAAGGCCAGGGAGGACTTGCCAGAGCCGCTCATTCCGGTAAATACTACCAGGCAGTCTCGTGGAATCTCTACCGATACTTTTTGCAGGTTGTGCTCACTCGCTCCCTTTATCGCGATGGTTCGCCGCACTCCTCGCGTTGAACGGATATCTTCAGGCATGGTATCTACGGTTGGGAATTGCGCCTCAGTTTTCGTCATCGCTGTCTCCTCCATCATAGTAATAGGCCGCTTCATCCATCGTCACCCGACTCTTTTCGGTCAGGCGCAGGGGCGTTGCGACCTTCTGGATAATGTCTCTGTCGGCCAGCCATTCGCAGATCAGCGGTATATCGCGGCCCAATCTTTTCTGGAAGTATTCGTCTATCTCGGTGCTGGAACGCGCGCTGCCCGCCTCAGATAGATAGTTCAGAATTGGTCTGAAAAGGACTTCCTGTTTCTCTTCAATATAGCCGTAAACCTTTTGGATTGCCTGGCGCATAACCTCTGCATCTTTGGGCTGCTGCGCCAGGTCAGTATAGAGAGGGATGAAGAATGCGGGATTGTAGGTGATGGCCTGTTGGATGACCTCCCGACCAGGGACATCGGCATGCCAGAGCACTTCAACGTTGGCAAGAAAGGTTATCAGGTTCAACATATACAGAAAACTATAGATTGGATCGTTTTTGACGACGAGCCACTTTTCCGCCTTTGTTAAGAGTGAAAGGACGGGATTGAGCGCTGTGAGCATCTGCATCTCGCGGTCTCGACTGCCAACGTGGCGAACGTTCTCATAGTAGGACTGCAGCGTTTCATCGGTCGAAAAGAGCAGCGTGCTGCGCGCCAGAACCGATTGCGCCCAGGTTCCCTGAAGGGAGCGCTCGAAGGTAGCTTTAAACTTGCTGCGCGTCACCAGATTGGCATGAATACTGATGCCATTTTCAACGAGGGTATAGGAGCGGTCATCTGTCTTGTCGTCTCTAAGAATAAGGACCATATCAATATCGGATTTCTCCCAGACATTATCATAAGCCAGACTGCCAAACAGGATTGCGGCCACAATATAGCGATCCTGCTTGACTCTGGCGACAAACGATTCCAGCGCCTCTTCATAACGCTGGCGAACTGCTGCCTTCCTCGTGTCATCCCAGTGGGACATAAACGTGTCTCCTTTGTACCTCAAACCCATAAATATTCAAAAACGCTGCTGGCGCAGCTTCTTGAAAGGAAGCCTTTGGCTTATTTGAATGCAAGGAAATACGCTAGTCAAAGTTAGAGAACCAAGCATACCACGAAATTCCTGACATCTGCTGTCAAGTTTTTCTTTTCATGGGTCTATCTTGCGGAAATGGGGTGACGAAGAGCATATCAGGAAATCACTATCTCGGCGAAGATACGTTGGGTGCAGATGACAGGAGGGCGTCCAGGTCAAAGAATAATACCATTGACATTTCTTCGCCAACTTGTTATATTAAATTTAGACATGCTGTAAAATTTCTTATCTTCTGTAAAAATTTGATCACTCTGTATGGATTCTAACAACCAGAAACGAAAAACGTATCAGCATCATCGCGAGAGCCAGCGAGAGCGGATTCTGGAAGCGGCTAAAACGTTATTTATCCGCGACGGCATCGATCATGTAAACATTGGTGATATTGCTGCTGCTGCACACATTTCTCGCATGACGCTCTACGAATATTATCCCAACAAGCAAGAAGTTGCCTGGGCCATTTTCCAGAAACTTGTAGAAGATATGCAGACTGATCCCCCTGGTCAACTGCTACAATCGGATGGAAACGGTTTCCAGCGCATCGAGCACACGGTACTGCTATTACTCGATTTGTTGGAGCAACACCCGGAACATCTGCGTTTCATCGTTGAGTTCAATTCGCTCTATGCACGCGAGGGCAACCCCGCTCGTGTAAGGCACATCGTTGAGCAAGCCTGGCCTGGAGGCCGCGACCCACTCGCTCAGATGATCCAGCAGGGCATTACGGATGGATCGCTTCGCCCGGATCTGGACCCCAACCTGCTCTCTTCTGCCATCTGGAATCTGCTTAATGGCATGAATAGCCGCTTTGCGCTGCTGGGCGACCTCATCTGTGAAGAGTATGGTCAGCCAGTAATGGAGATATATCGGGAGATCTGTCGCGCTTTTCTGCGCGGCATCCAATCTCCCCTTCATCTCAGGAGGAAGCACCATGATCAAACAACCCTTCGATCTCGATTGGGAATACTCTGAGGCGTCTGGCATGATGGCGCAGTTCTTTGCCCAATGGCAGCCCATCAACTTGCCGCACGATGCCATGATTGGCAAACCACGCGCTGCCAACAACCCATCCGGCAGTCACGGTGGGTATTTCCCAGGCAATGTCGCTAATTACCGCAAAAAGTTTTTTGCGCCAGAAGACTGGAAGGGACAAAGCGTGCAACTGGAGTTTGAAGGCGTCTACATGAACGCCGAAGTCAGTGTTAACCGCCAGTTGTTACGCTTGCAGCCGTACGGATACACCAGTTTTGTGGTAGATATCACCCCAGCCCTGGCTTATGGGCAGGAAAACGAGGTAATGGTCTCCGCGAACACTACAGCTCAACCGAATTCGCGCTGGTATTCCGGGACAGGCATTTATAGACATGTATGGTTGCGCAGGGGAGGAGATATCCACATCAAGCCCTGGGGAATATTTGTCACGACCCCCATTGTCGATCCAGCCGCCTCGGTTATCCACGTCTCTACTGAGCTCGCAAGCATATCCGAAAGCCACGATGGAGCTATCTTGCGTACCACCATCTTCAATGGAGAGAGCATGGAGATTGCTCAGACCGAAACGCCGCTAAAAGGGTTCTTCGTTCAGCAAACCTTGCTGGTGAAGGAAGCCAGGCTGTGGTCAGTGGATAAACCCTATCTCTATACGTTGTTGAGCGAAGTGCTCCTGGGAGATTCGGTGATTGACACAGAGACAACCACCTTTGGTATTCGCTCGATTCGTGTAGATGCTCAGAACGGCTTCCGACTAAACGGCGTCCCGCTGAAATTGAAGGGAGGCTGTATCCATCACGATCATGGTCCATTAGGCGCTGCCAGCTACGACCGTGCTGAAGAGCGCAAAGTCGAAGTGTTGAAATCCGCCGGGTTTAACGCCTTGCGCTCCGCCCACAACCCGCCCGCACCAGCGCTGCTGGATGCCTGCGATCGTCTGGGTCTGCTGGTGATCGATGAAACCTTCGATTGCTGGCGTCAGGGCAAGAATCCCAACGATTATCACGTCTATTTTGAGGAATGGTGGCAGCGCGATACAGCAGCGCTGGTCAAGCGAGATCGCAACCACCCTTCAGTGATTATGTGGTCAATTGGCAATGAGATCCTGGAGGCTCTAGGTATTCCCGATGGGGCCAGTTGGTCTCGTCGCCAGGCGGATTTCGTACGCAGTCTGGATAGCACGCGCTTTGTAACCTCCGCGATCCTCATGTACGTTGACTTTGAGGAAAGCGGTGTTCTTAACCAGCTTGAACCTTCCCCGGTTCCAGATGATCCAGAAAAAGACATCTGGGCAAAGATGACCACTGAGTTCGCTCAACCCCTGGATGTGGTTGGCTATAACTACATGCACCAGCGCTACGCAGGAGATGGAGCACGCTATCCATGCCGAATCATTGCCGGAACCGAGACCTGGCCCCACATGGCCTATGACTATTGGGAAGAGACGGAACGGCTACCCCATGTGATCGGCGATTTTGTCTGGACCGCGTGGGATTATCTGGGTGAAGCCGGGATCGGGCAGGTGACCTCTGATGGTAAACTCGCCTTTGCTGCTCCGTATCCCTATCACCTGGCGAATACGGGCGATTTTGATACCTGTGGCTTCAAACGCCCACAATCTTTTTATCGTGATCTGCTCTGGGGAGTGCGGACCGAGCCGTTCATTGGAGTCCTCGATCCACAACTTGCCGACAAACCGCTCAAATTCCTGCCCTGGGGATGGGAACCCGTCATTGAGAGCTGGACCTTTCCCGGTGCAGAAGACAGATCTACCCGGGTTGATATCTATGCTGTGGATGAGGAAGTGGAGCTGTTCATCAATGGAGTTTCGTTCGGGCGCAAGCCCGTCAGCCAGAACAAGGCTACCTTTGATGCTATCTACCAGCCTGGTATCGTCGAGGCAGTCAGTTACTGTGGAGGGGAAAAGAGGGGCCATACCTCCTTGAAAACCGCTGGTGCCCCGGCTGCTCTGCGTCTGACGCCTGATCGCAGTACCATTAACAGTACATACGGCGATTTGGCCTATATCACGGTGAACATCGTGGATCAGGACGGAGATGTCGTGCCAACCGCTGAGCATGAAGTCTCGTTCGAGGTGTCAGGGGCCGGAGAACTCATTGCGCTTGGAACGGCAAACCCGTTGTCCGAGGAACCATATGTGGGCAAGCAGCGCAAAGCCTGGCATGGGCGCTTACTGGCCATAGTGCGTAGTAACGGGCAAACTGGTGACATCATATTCAGCGCGCACGCCGATGGGTTGCCCTCCTCAGAAATCAGATTGAGCGCGGCTGTACAACGAGCCAACTGATCCATACTTCAGGTTCTGCTGCATACTCTTCCTCACCGACCTGCATGCCAGACAGGAGAGTATGCAGAGGCCGAGGATCACTTCCAACGCACCCTGACTCTCCCTCTGGCAGCAAACGCAATCGCATTAGCTCACATCGATCAAGAGCCCTTCGTTGCTGCGCAGATGGACCGTGGAGAGATCGATAGAGCCTTCACGATCGACCCGCGTAGACAGCGTGATGGAGCCATGT
Source organism: Dictyobacter halimunensis (assembly GCF_036245075.1). Classification (NCBI taxonomy): domain Bacteria; kingdom Bacillati; phylum Chloroflexota; class Ktedonobacteria; order Ktedonobacterales; family Dictyobacteraceae; genus Dictyobacter; species Dictyobacter halimunensis. The sequence goes on along the minus strand of NZ_BSRI01000001.1, from coordinate 1,008,632 downwards.
TCCCCTATGGGCAGATGAACCACCTGCTCTTGTGCCGAAAAGTTGAGCAGAACCAGGTAGCGCTGGTCGTCGTGCTGGCGCAGGTAGGCGAGACAGTCAGCGTTCTTCTGCTCAACAGCCTGATAAGAGCCCCTATTCAGGGCCGGCAGTGAGCGTCGCAGATGCATCAAGGTACGCGTGAGCATCAACAGAGCATGGGGATTTTGCCGTTCAACCTCGACGTTGTAGGTCTGGTAATCATCAGCGATCGGAAGCCAGGACGTGACTTCTGGCGCTGTAAAACCAGCGTTAGGACCGCTATTCCACTGCATTGGTGTACGCTGCATATCACGACTCAGCTCTGGATTGTCCTTCCCCTGTGGGTCATGGATAAACTCGCGTGGGATGGGAAAGTCTTGCATGCCTAGTTCGTCACCGTAATAGCAGGTGGGGGTTCCGCGTAGCGTGAGCAGGAGTAACTGTGCCAGAGGCGCCTGTGCGCGCCCTACGCGTTTGGCGATGCGAGGGCGGTCATGGTTGCTGAGAACCCAGTTGGGCCAGGCCTCCCCGGGGAGAATCGCCTCGTACGCCTCGATGATCTCGCGGATGGCACTGGCTTCCCAATGTCGCATCGTGACTAATTGAAAGTTGAAGGGCAGGTGGATTTCGTCAAGCTGCTCTCCATAGTACTGGACCAGGCGCGGGAGGGGCATATAGAGCTCGCCGATCAGCATGCGTTGCTCATAGCTATCGATAATGGCGCGCATCTCACGTACAATAGCATGCATGCCTGGCAGGTCTTTGTTATATAGGGATAGCTGATAGTCGATGGGATGATCACCCGGCTTCCATTCGGGGTTGGGCGGGTTATCGCGAAAGTGCTCATCCTTGACGAGCCTTGAAAGGACATCGATCCGGAAACCGTCGATGCCACGATCAAGCCAGAAGTGCAGGACGTCATACATCGCTTCGCGCACAGCTGGATTACGCCAATTCAGGTCGGGCTGTTTCACATCGAACATGTGCAAGTAGTATTGCCCGGTCTGCTCATCAAATTGCCAGGCAGGGCCGCCAAATGGGCTGATCCAGTTATTTGGGGGACCGCCATCCGGGGCAGGATCACGCCAGATGTACCAATCGCGCTTCTCGTTCGTCAGGCTGGAGCGCGATTGTTGGAACCAGGGATGCTCATCGGAGGTGTGGTTGGGCACATAGTCCATGATAATCTTGAGGTCACGCTTGTGCGCCTCCTGGACGAAGGTGTCCAGATCCTCAAGTGTTCCAAAGAGCGGATGAATATCCGTGTAATTAGAAATGTCGTAGCCAAAATCCGCCATCGGCGACGGATAAATGGGAGAAAGCCAGATGGCATCCACGCCAAGCCAACTCAAATAATCCAACTTGCTGATGATACCGGGGAGATCTCCAACACCATCATTATTACTATCCTGAAAACTATGTGGGTAAATTTGATAAATGATGCCCGTTTGCCACCAGGTATACGTTTTTGCCATAGATTCTCTACACCTTAAACTAGATCCAGGGTTGCGGGCAGCTGGCGTCCAGGGGTACTCGGCACCAACATCACTGCCCCAAACGGCCAGCCCAAACCAGCCATGAGCCTATTTTGAACTGGTGCGAAACCGCTATTGAAAAGGGCTTTAGGATCGACATTGAAGCTGGCTCTCGATACGTCTAATAGGTGAGAACGCCACCATCAGCATTCAAGGCCTGCCCGGTCATATAATGCGAGTCTGGGCCAACTAGAAATGAGACGATCGCGGCGACGTCGGCTCCATCGCCCATGTAGCCCAGTGGGATACGGGCGTTGCGTTCGACGTGTATCTCGGCTGGCGCCTGTCCTGTTATCCGGCCGATTTCATGGTCAACCATATCCTGCATGGATGTTTCAATCATGCCTGGACAGACCGCGTTGACACGCACTCCGTACCTGGCAGCATATAGGGCCAGTGTTTTCGTCATGGCCAGTACCGCCGCCTTGCTGACATTATAAATAGGATGATAGGTCGTGCTGGCCATCTTCCCGGCAATAGAGGCTATATTGACGATGCGCCCGTTATTCTTCTGCTCTATCATGTGCCTGAGAGCCATCTGGCAACAGAAATAGGTGGCCTTGGCGTTGACATCCATGATGTGATCCCAATGTTCTTCGTTCACATCAAGGGGTAAGGCGATGCGCTGAACGCCCGCGTTGTTGACCAGTGCATCCAGACGGTGAAAGGTCGAAAGGGCTGACTCGATCATGCGCTGGCGGTCTTCCGCATGCAGGATGTTTAATGAAAGAGCAATCGCCTCGCCTCCGTTCGCACGAATTTCATCGGCAACGCGTGCAACGGCATCACCTTGCAGATCTACCAGGACAACGTTCATTCCATCCTGACTCAAGCGTAATGCTATGGCACGACCGATGCCCTGTCCAGCGCCGGTGACAATCGCGACCTGTCCTTTTACAGACTGTTCCATGTTGGCTTCCTTTCCTGCTCCTTGAATGTGTGCTAGGGTAGGCAGCGTTTTTTGTCCACATTGAGAACTTGTGGCTTGCCTGCTCTGTGCGAGACGCCGTGGAGGTTTTGAGAAAGAACCGCGAGACCGCTCCCGCATCTCTGGGATGCGCTCCTTTTCCTCTTCAAAGTTTCATTATAGACGACAATGTCAACAATGCACTATGGCTCTTTCCCTCATGCGAATGGGGGTGTCTGGGGCGTCATCTGGAGGCCCTGGGCCCGTGCGAGGACTATCAGTTAGACACGGGAAGGATTTCCAAGGCCTTTATAGTTGATGGAAAGGCTGGGTTCCCTTCATAAATGGGCGCTGGAATGAACTATAGCCTCTCAACCTCGTAGCGGGTACGCCAGTAAGGTGAGCTTCATTTCCTCTTCGGCTTTTTGCAGCCGTTTTATTTGCTGTTCTGAAAGTTGCGCCAGTCTCTCTGACGATTTTGCTGTAACACCTGGGGATTCTGTGCGAATATGCTCATAGGCCACTAAGACTAAGCCCAGTTCTCCCTCGATCTCTTGTATACGCTTCTTCTGCTCTATTGAGAGTTGTGCCAGTTGTACTGCTGGTTCCAATGCAACGAGTAGACATCCTAATTCTGTCTCTAATGCATGTAGGTTTTCTTCTCGCGTCTTATCCAGATGCGCAAATTTCATCTGTGGAGTGACCATTCCAGGCCCCCTTTCAAACTCAAAGATACCTATCCGGGTCAGATCACTTTCTTATATTCGTTGAAAAAAGAGAAGTACTGCCTCATCCAGTGTATGGTTTTTTTGCTCTCTAACTATGGAACTATTCAAAACGACCGTATGATACTCTTCATTCTTGCTGTAGGCGTCAGCATTAGTAGGAAACTGCCCATTCTTCTTACGTATGGCATATCAAAAATGAATTGGATCGAAAAAACACCATAAACATTGAAGCCCGGCTCACTTTGCCTACTTGCTATCAGTGTACCGCCCATACGAAATTATATTCATCCAGATGATGATGTGTAGAACAGTAAGCACAGGTAACAACACATGATCAATTGAATATGGTTCGGTGGCTCTCTTTGAATCTCTGGCGCCGCGCGCTCAATGCGTGCTCATACGAAGAGCGAGGTCCTTAAAGATGCATCTATCGATGACGTGAAAGATGAAGAACGGTAATCTCTCTATCAGTTTTCAAAGGGCCAGCGTGATGTGTCATCTGAGGAGATCGGCTGATCAGCCGGTCTCCCTGGAAAGGCCTTTCCTTTAGAGGATGTATATTTCCTGGCTAGATACGGCCACGCCACTGCTGAAACAGTTGATCAAAGTTACCCTCGGGATCGCGGTACCATTTGTCAGAGCCCAATTGGAGCGGCGAAATACTCCGTTGGGGCAGTTCACCGGCCTCTACAAGGTGCGCGAACTCGCGCATGGCCTCACCCGACGGCTTGACCGTGCCATTGTAGCGGGTCAAGCCAAAGAATCGCTCGTGGACGTTGAGTTTGAACGGGAGCTTTTCCCATAACGAGGGATCGTAGTCCGAGAACATCCAGCCAAAGGCGCCCAGCGAGCCACAGCGGGCCAGTTTGGTGAGCACCTCGCGATAGTAGCGACCACCATCGGCATCCGACGCGACGTATTGCCAGTGAAGCTTGCCTGCTCGCTCAATGGTGATATGTTTTGACTCATCGCCTTTCTCCGAGCTTGCATAGCCGAACTCTTCCAGCAGCACAGATTTTCCACCCAATGCCTCGGTGATCAGGTTGGCCAGAGGGACCACATCGCTGTTCAATGGATCATCCTGCGCGGTCAGGCTGTAGTAGATACTGTACGCCGTTGCCTTCATTTTCATGCGCAATTCTCCCACTACCGTCCCGCAGCCATCGGCAGGAGGCGAACGGGAGAATCGGTTGGTGAGCCGCGAGTAGCCCATGATCGCGCGGCATTGTGTGCTTACCGTACGCGTGGTGTTTAGAAGGGGAGCTTGGGGTAGCGCTGAATCAGCATTTCCAGTATCCAGGTAATGGGTGTGACAGCACTATAGAGAAAGAGATAAAAGGCGAGTAGGAAAAGCGTGAAGAGCGTCGAGAACAGCAGCAGGCTACGGCTTTTTTGCCGCTCTTTGAATATGGCTAGAATACCTTTGGTCAGCCCAAGCGGATTGGTCAGGACGTCCCAGCTATTGAAACGTAGAAAGCGACCGATGTAGATCCCAATGTTGGAGAGGAAGAGATATACCACGATCACGAGCCAGGAAAAAACGGGCGCGAGATAGAGATCCAGGATTCGATGGATCAACAGCAGCGAGAAGCCTCCCAGCAACACGCCACAGAGAGCCAGCGAGAGAATGACGATCGTATCGAACCAGAAAGGGACGGTATTCACCTCTTCCTTGAGATGATGGAACTCGGTGACCAGGTAGGTGGAATTAGGGAAGAAGACAAACCAGATACATAAGAGCAGGATGACTAGCCAGAGTTGTGTGGTAAGTGACGTTAAAAAGAAGAAAAGAGCTATACTGACGCATATAATTGGTATCCAGGACAGAAAAAGATTGAGCAGCATTGGTTTGTGAACCGGGTACGCGAAGATTCTGGCCCGTGCATATAAAAGGGCGATAGTTAAAATGGAGAAAATGATAACACTCCCAAGCATTGGTAGAAGTAATGCAGTTGTGATAACCAGTGCAAAATGCTGACCCAGCATAAATTTTCCTCCTTTACTATATTAAGAGCATATATTATACTAAAAGCGTACCGATTTCAACACTATCCCTCCTATTCAAAGCCATTAAAAAGTCTTTTTTGCCGCCTTCGGCGGCGGCGAGGGGGAAAAGGAATGAGTGGGGACGCCCCACTCCCCGCTGATTGCTCCTTATTTCGCCATATCCTGGTGGCGAAATTTCCATAAGGCCAGCAGAAAGAAGAGCAGGGTGTAGCATGCAACCCCAAGTATGGCTTGATATTGTGTCGGCTGCAGTGCATTCGCTTCAACCTGCATATGTGCCAGCGTATAGTTCTGGCTTGCCAGTGTGCTTGCCAGGCCCGAAGGGAGAAAAAATACGCCGTGCGCAAAGATCTGTCCCAGTCGAGGGGCCATCGATCTGAGCAGAGGTTCGATAATCGTACTGAACGCGATAGCTCCTCCCACCGCAATCATACTTGAACGGCTCAGGACCACCAGGAGCAAGGTTAATGCTGCATATGGTAGGAGTGCATATGCGGTTCGTATATACGCGAGTAGCAATTGAATGACGTCCAGCCGATCCAGTTGGAGTGAATGTTGGAGCTGGAACGAGAAGAAGAGACTCAATAGACCTACACTGACAATGCAGACGCCAACGATGAGCAGCGCGGTACAGAGAGCGAGCACCCCTTTGGCACAAAAGAGCTCTGAACGTGCGATCCCCTTACTGAGCCAGAGTCGTATGGTTCCCCAAGAATATTCCTGCGCAAAAATGACGCCGGTAATGATAATCAGGGCATAGGTCCCATAGGAGTTCCAGGCTGAACTGCCAATAGCATAATTGAGACCAAATACAAAGCAGCCCGGCCATGTAAGGGATGATACATTGTGGGTGCCTGGAACCAGCATGTTGTATAGAAATAGAGCCGTGCTGACGCCTAATACAATGAACGCTACGACGCTCAGGCTGACCCAGGGGAGGAGACGATGATAGGCTTTGTTTAATTCCAGGTGTAATACATTGAGAAACATGCTCAAACCTTTCATAATACTTGCAGAGACATTGAGATCACGAGCGTGCCTGCTCTGTTAATTGCAGAAAGATGCTTTCCAGGTCCGGACGCACAATGTGGACCTCGTGTGGAACAAGCTGATGCTGTACCAGGTAGATGATCGCTTCTTCGCTGGTGATCCCTTCTACCTCAATGGATTGATCGGCTACCTGGACGATACGGAGCCGCCCGTGCTGGCGCAGAACGGGTAGGGCCCGTTCTGGCTGCGCAAATGTCAGGCGTATCGTCTCGGTTGCCTGGCTGGTTAAATCTTTGATCGATCGTTGGGTGAGTACACGCCCATGCTGCATGACGGCTATGCGATCGCAGATAAGCTCAACTTCGTGGAGCAGATGGCTACTCAGAATAATGGTAATCCCTTGCTCTTTCAAGGAATGGAGGAGGGCACGTAACTCATAGATACCGGCGGGATCCAGGCCGTTTGTCGGTTCATCGAGAATCAGGAGTCTGGGCTGATTAAAGAGCGCAATGGCGACTCCAAGCCGTTGTTTCATGCCCGTAGAAAAGTGCCTGGCCTTTTTCTTATCGGCTGGATTCAAGCCTACCATCTCTAACGTCCGGTCAACATGGGCAGTGGGCAGATGGGGATAGAGGATCGAGAGCTGCTTTAAATTCGCGCGTGCCGAGAGATCTGGCATAAATGCCGGGAACTCCACCAGGGCCCCTACCTGGCGCAGGGGCCGAGTGTGCAGCGGTGTGATCTCCTGTCCCATGAGAAAGATTTTTCCCGCCGTGGGATAGATCAGCCCGAGCAGCATGCCGATCGTGGTGGATTTACCCGCACCATTGGGACCAAGAAAGCCAAAGATCTCTCCTTGCTGTACCTGGAGCGAGACGTCTTCTACGGAATGGACTGTGCCGTAATATTTTTGTAAGTGCTGAGCCTCTAGTAACAGATTCTGGTGCATATAGTGTCCTTTAGCTAACTTGCAGTTGGGTGGCGACAAATGAGCTCACAACAATCTGCTGGTTCTCTACCAGCAATACCGCTGTCTGCCCACGTGAAATGTCACCCGTGATCATGGCATTGGCCAGCGCGTTGTCGATATAGACCTGGATGGTCCGGCGCAGGGGACGGGCGCCATATTCGGGGTGAAATCCCTTTTCCAGCAGAAAGTCCGCGACGCCTTCACCGATGACGAGCTCTATCTCTAGTTCCTGCAGACGTACCCTGACCTGTTGCAAAAGCAGATGCACAATGCGGTAGAGCTCGGCGGTCTGTAGCGGATGGAACAGGATGATCTGGTCGATGCGGTTCAAGAACTCTGGATGGAAGTGTTGCTTGAGTGCCTCGGCAATCTGTGGAGGATAATTCTCCTCGGGTGCGACGACATCTTTTCCCCTGGTCTGGAAGCCGAGCGACGTGCCGCGTTTGAGCATACTGCTCCCAATGTTGCTGGTCATGATGAGCAGCGTATTCTTAAAATCAATGGTGCGTCCCTGCCCATCGGTCAGGCGCCCATCATCAAAGACCTGCAGGAGCGCGTTAAAGACGTTGGGATGCGCTTTCTCAATCTCATCAAAGAGCACGACGCTGTAGGGATGACGTCGAATCTGTTCCGTGAGTTGTCCGGCCTGCTCATAGCCAATATAGCCAGGAGGGCTGCCAAAGAGGCGCGCCACCGAATGTTGTTCCATATATTCAGACATGTCCAGCCTGATCAGACGGTCTTCTGAACCAAAGAGCTCTATCGCCAGGGCTTTTGCCATCTCGGTCTTGCCGACACCGGTCTGGCCTAAGAAGAGGAACGAGCCGATGGGCCGATTGTAATCTTTGAGGCCTGTGTGGGAACGACGAATGGCATTGCTGACCGCCTTGATGGCTTCATCTTGTCCAATCACATATTTGTGCAGATCGGCCTCTAACGTGCTGAGGTGCTGATACTCATTTTTGAGGATCTGATTGACCGGGATGTTTGCCCATAAGGCGACGATGCGGGCAACATGTTCGAGTGTGACCGCCGTCTGCTGCGTTCCTGCTGGCGTCCTCTGGCTCACGAGAGCTTTTTCCTGTTCCAGTCTGTAGAGCAGCATCTCCTCTTGCTGTTGCATTTGAGCTGCCAATGCGGCGTCATTGGCGTTGAGTGCCAGCTCTTTTTGGACTTGTATCTTGACGATCTGTCGTTGTAGGTCTGTGAGCCTGTCTAGTTGGCTGCTTTTGTGCTGCTCAAGGAGCTCCAGGTGTAACATTGAGCAGGCCTCATCGATCGCATCGATGGCTTTATCGGGGAGAAAGCGATCATGGATATAGCGGCTTGAAAACTTGACTGCTCCTTTGATGGCCTCGTCTGTAATCGTGACGTTATGGAAGGTTTCATAATGCGGACGGAGCGTCTGCAGCATGGCGATTGTTTCTTCGATGGTGGGCTCATCGACCAGGATAGGCTGAAAGCGGCGCTCCAGGGCGGGATCTTTCTCGACGTCCTGGCGATATTCTTTCAGCGTGGTGGCGCCAATGCAGCGCAACTCACCACGCGCCAGGGCGGGTTTCATGATATCAGCTGCTCCCAGAGCCCCTTCGGCGGCTCCTGTATTGACGACGCTATGCAGCTCATCAATAAAGAGAATGATTTCAGGTGAGCGCTGCACTTCTTCAATAAGCAGTTTTAAGCGTTGCTCAAACTGACCACGCAAAGACGATCCTGCCAGCAGGCTTCCCATCGAAAGCGAAATAATGCGCTTGTTTTGGAGCGTTGCTGGCACATCACCCCGCTGAATGCGGGAGGCGAGCCCTTCAACAATGGCGGTTTTGCCCACTCCAGGTTCTCCAACCAGCACCGGATTATTCTTCTGCCTGCGCCCCAGAACAGTGATGAGACGATGCAGAATATGGTCACGCTGGACGATGGGATCCAGCTTTCCCTGTGCCGCTTCCAGCGTGAGATCGCGTCCATAATGATCTAACGTCGGCGTGGCGCTGGGTGCTTTTTGTGCGTCCGCCTTCTCTGCATGCTCATGTTTTGCCGGTATATTGGAGGCGTTATTTGGATCCTTTTCTGGAAAGGCATTGCTTGTATTTCCAGCGCCAATGAGCTCTCCCAGACAAAACGCGCAGAGGAAATTGGATTCCGTTTGCCCATTTTGTACATGATCAATGCGAACCCGTGCTAGGTTGATCTGACAACGCTCACATTTCATGGCTGCCAGGCTCCTTTCTGTTTCTTTCCCACTGCAAAGCTTTATCGGTGAGAAAATAGCTGCCGTATTTCACTGCAAGCATACTTGGCGCGCTGTTTGCTGGAGTGTTAATTGCTGCGTTATGTGTACGCGACAGGTCGATGGGCGCCCGGCGTGTGTCGCTGACAGACGGCATACCCGAGCGCTCTCACCTGCGGCGCTCCACCATCAACAATGAGTTGGTGCGCCAGGTGCGCATTCGCATACCGGCGCACCAACTCATACAACCAGTGTAGACGCCTGTGCAGGGCGTTCATGCCAGCTGGTAAGAAGCGTGCAAGGCGATCCTGCCCCAGGCTTACCGGTGCAGGGCGATGGTGGGTTGGCGGGAGGGGGAATGCATTAACCAGACATACCCGTCCTCAAGATTGGGCGCGACCGCGGTGGCATGCATATTCGCAGGTGGTGTACCGACAATGCGATACTGCATGTTGGCCCCCATATTCATGCTTGAGACAATGACAAAATGCTGATCATCCTGCTGCAAGGGACCTGCAGTGGTGACATTCCAGACCCTGTTTTGCGTTTCATTGATCAGATCTGCAATCGTGCCCTTAAAAATAATCTGACCACTCCTCATCATGGCGATGTTCTGGCAGGTCTGTGCGATATCTTCTACAATATGGGTTGAGAGCAGAACAACGCGATTGCCACCCAGGCTGGAAAGCAGATTACGGAACCGGATGCGCTCCTCTGGATCGAGGCCAGCGGTGGGTTCGTCGACAATCAAGAACTTGGGATCGTTGAGCAGCGCCTGGGCAATGCCAGCACGGCGTTTCATACCACCCGAGTACGTTTTGAGTTTCCGGTTGGCGACCTGGCTCAGGGCCACCAGCTCAAGCAGCTCTTCCACCCGTTTATGACGAGCCTTTTTATCGCTGAGTCCCTTGAGGATGCCAATATAATCGAGGAACTCACGGGCGCTCAGATCTGGATATGTGCCGAGCTCCTGTGGGAGATAGCCGAGAATGCGCTTAATCTCTGTGCGTCCCTGCGCCGTCATGCCATTGTACTCACCAACAGAGAGCTCGCCACTTGTTCCCTGCAGGATGCCGGCCAGGATACGCATCAAGGTCGTCTTACCTGCTCCGTTTGGTCCGAGCAGACCAAACATGCCATTGGGAATGTCTAAGGTTAAGCCATTGAGCGCGTGCACGTTGCCGCGATATATTTTTTCTAAATCTTTGATGTGGATCTCCACGCTATTTTCTCCTTTATGGTGTTGTAGGTTCTCGCCAGGGTCCATGGCCGTCAATGTGATGGTTGCGTACGTGCTCGCTCTACATTCTGGCTCTCTGCCACTGTTGGAGCTTGCTTATCAGCAGCACGACCAGCAGTGCCAGCGCGATCAGCAGCACCAGGCTGGCGCTCCCTTGAATGGCGTTGGCTTTGGCAACCGGGAAGATACTGGTCCCAAAGAAGCCAAGACTCATGTAGCCTCCAGCGGGCGTGAGAATGGTGGTGCTCAAGGTGGGAATGCCTTTGGGCTGGTAAAGATTGCCCCAGAACCAGTATCCGACAAAGCCAATCTGGTAGAGTGGTACCCAGATGAATGCTGGTACGCTTACCGAGAACGCTCCTACAAAGAGGAGGCCAGGAATAACGACCGTCGCGAATGTCGCCAGGGCCATTGGTAATGCGACAAAGCTTCCCGTCTGCGCGATAATGACGCCTATACCAACGAAGAATAGCAGCACGATGGGGATCGCGGTCGCGATGGTGGCACCAAGAAATTTGCCATAGAGGCGCGCCGTCTGGGATCCGGGGGTAACTGTGAGTATCTCATCAATATGTGTGCGTTTGTCTCTCTGCAGGCGATCAGCCAGCAGAACACCGAACGCGACTGGCAAGATGTAATTGAGCAGATCGGTCCAGTACACCACGACGCGCAAAATAGGGAACTGCTTCAGATGTGCGACCACATCGGTAAAGCCTTGCACGCGCGACATGATGCCTAACATGAATAGCTCTACCAGCACCATGGCTACCCATACGGTTGGACGCTTAAACTGCATTTTAAACTCATATGCACATGCGCCTCGCAGTACGCTGAGTGTTTCATTCATTACTCTTCACTCGCACCTTTCAATAAGCCCTCTGTATTGTGTAGGAGCCACCAGCCGACCGGGAGAAGAACGATCCCGGTGGACAGGACCTCCAGGCGATTCGTCATCCAGTAGCTGATTTGTGGCGCCACGATCGTTGGGAAGAGGAAAAGTGGTTGTAGCCAGCTCGTCGTCTCGACCAGGTGGGTCATGAAAAGAATCTGTACGATCCATACCGCTCCCAGAATCGCGCTGCTGGCTGATCGACTTCTCGTCAAGAGCGATGACACCAGGGCGACCGCGACAAACCAGAATGTCGTGGCGATCCATGAGAACTGGAGACCAAAGAATTGCCCGAACGAGTTCGTGCGTTTGAGCTGATCTGGTAGAAATGTCAGATGTAGCAGGGTTGGGATGATTGAGATGAGCAGGCCAAAGGCGATAGACCAGGCTACGATGAGCGCCAGGCGCAAGATAGAGGTATTATGATATTTGCGTGGCATGGTCAATTGTATTTCCAGTGCGGGATCCTGCGTTGCCGATGTGGCGACCACGATACCGGTCACAATCGGGAGAAACAGTTCAAATCCTGATGATATGAAACGTTCTAGATGGACCCCCAGGAAGCGCAGCAAGAACGCGAAGGCGATAAAGCCCGCTGCGAGAGCAATGGGAAGCCAGATAACCCGTTTTCCCATTACCCGCAGCTCATACGATAGACGAGTAAACAATGGTGGCTCCTTCTGACTAAGATGCTAAAGATGACAAAGAGGCTGCATCGTATACCAGGTTTGCGTGTGTGGACAGCCAGGTATTCGTCACGTTTAAGGCCAGCGTGCAGAGCCATTGGTCAACGTTGAGTCGCTTTAGTTGTATTTCCGAGCATTGACCCAGCATGTTGTACGCCCGACTGAAGATCTCGTTGAGGATCTCTGTGGTTGCTGGAACGTTCCCAATCAAGCAATACACAACATTTTGGAAGCGGGGTCGGTACACCTTTTCTATGTCCGCAAAGGTCTTATCAAAATCATTGACCAGTTGCATGATATCTACTGTTTTGCTTGAGTTCATCGCGTTGTTTCTCCTCTTGCTCATGGAGAGTGAGCTAAAGCTCTCCCTCTCTACAGTGCGATAGCATGCCGCTACACGTTGATCGATATACGATGCAAGAATATCTCTCTCCTGTCATAGATCAGTGTAACGGCATTTACTGCCTCAGTCATGCTGTCTATTGCGTACTTTTCCTACCTTCCGGTAGGAATCATCCTGGATGTTTGAAAAATCCGAAAAACTGGTTGAGCGGGGTTCACAGGGGTGGCCAGCCCGTGTGGGAGGGTCAGGGGTCTCCCCTAGTCTTTTCTCTGGCCAGTGGCGTCGCCGTCGGCGTCCCCACTGGCCAGGCTCGCTCTACTGGAGCGAGAGTAATTCGTCCTGCGAGATAATCTCAGCCATCGCAACCATGATTTTGCGCGCCCCCTCAAAGGGATCGCGTGAGTGCGAGACCATCATGTTGTCTAACATAATGGTGTCTGTGGCTTGCCACTGGAAGCGTACCGCTAAGCGCTCATACAGGGCGTTAATTTCATCCATGACAGAATCTTCAATGGGACTGCCATCGCCGTAATACACGTTGCGGGGGAGATCCTTTTCGTCGAACATGGCGAGCATCGAGTCGCGCGTTGAGGCATCCAGACAGGAGATGTGATGCAGCTGGACCTGGTTGAAGAAGAGCATCTCTCCGGTATGCGGATGACGTGCGACGGCGTTGCAAAGCTGACGCGTCGACAGTTGATCATTGTCTTTCCACTCGTATTCGATGCCGGCCCGACGGCAGTAGGCTTCAACCGCAGCCTTGTTGGAGTTCTGGAAGAATTGCTGCCAGCTTACATCGAGCCCGTTGACAAAGTTGCGCACATACAGCAGCTTCTTCTCGGTCATCTTTTTAATGATGGCTGGATCAAGTTGCTGATAGATCTTGCGACAGTCGATGATGGGGGTCGCGCCTCCTTTCTCCGCCGGCTTGACGCAGTGGAAAAAGATTTTCATGGGCCAGCGATGCATATGTGAGCTCTCGTTGTGGAAAAGGATGGACTTGTCGGCTGGATATGGGGTCGATCCATACACCTTGCTACCTGGATTTTCACGCGGCAGATCCCCATATTCGTCGAACAGCTCTTTGCCAATCGACCTGGCGAACTGTTCAAATTTGGCAGGGCTATCGATATTGAAATTGCGGAAGAGTATCCCCCCGTGAGTTGCCAGCTGTTCGCGGATATAGCCCAGGTTGCTGCTGGCCCAGCTTGCCAGATTCACCCCGTCCATGGCCGGCTGGATGATTAGCGGTAATGTGCTATCCGGGCTAAAATAGCTCTCCGTTGTGAGGCGAATAGCTGATAGATCAACCTCTTCGCGTTTGCGTTGAATGTTTTTTCGTAAGCTTGCCTTTGGTCCCATGGTTGTTGACATAGCGATCGATCCTTTCATTGATGGTGCAGTGATAACGATAACAATAGGCAGAAAGCGTGGCAGTGTGTATGCTTATCCGTTGAGTGGCTACCTGCCTGGGATAGAGATTTCTTCACGCCGCGCCAGTTTTAACTTGTTTCTGCGCGTGGTGTTTTGTGCGTGCGCTTCTGCTTGCCTGGTCTTTTTTTCTTGCTCTGTATAGAAATCGAGCGCCTCAATCTGCGCCTGCGGGTTGGCGACGATGTTCTGTAAGAGCACCTCGAACCGTTGCATGAGAGTGGTAATTGTTTCAGGATTGAAGAGCTCCGTGCTATAGTTGACCGAACCCCGCAGGCCCTGCTCGGTTTCAAACAGAAAGATGACGAAGTCAAATTTTGCGGTCACCAGTTCTCCGTTAAATGGGCTGAGCGCGATACCCGCCGCCTGGTCGTAGGCCAGGGGGATGTTTTGCATGACGAAGAGTCCACGTACCAGTGGTGTGTAGTTCTGGGTACGCTCTAAATGCAGGGCATCAACGAGTTTTTCAAATGGCAGATCTTGATGGGCATAGGCGTCCAGTACCATGTGCCGTACGCGTTTGAGGACCTCTTGAAATCCAGGTTTCCCCCCGAGATTGGTGCGTAAAACCAGCAGATTGACGAAGAAGCCGATCATGAGCTCGGTTTCCTGCAGGGTGCGATTAGCGATGTCTGTCCCCAGCACGATATCTTCCTGGTTGGTAATGCGATAGAGGAGGATATTGAATGCCGCGAGCAGGGTCATAAACAGTGTGACGCCTTCTTGCTGGCTCAGTGCCTGGAGTTGTTGGCTCAGGGTCGCCGAAAATGCGAATGGTTGCGCGGCACCCTCGAAGGTGGTGACCGCTGGTCGTGGCCGATCGGTGGTCATCTCTAAGGCTTTGGCACCACGCAGCTGTTGCTGCCAGTACGCGATCAGGCGCTCCTGTTCGCCTCCCTGTAGCCATGAGCGTTGCCAGTGCGCGAAATCCGCGTACTGGGCTGGTAGTTCCACCAGCGGGGAGGGTTTGTCCTGGGTATATGCCGCGTACAGTGTGAGCATTTCCCGTAAGAAGATGCCCGCGGACCAGGCATCAAAGGCGATATGATGCACGTTGGTGAGCAGAACATACTCGTTTTGTTGGAGCTGCAGTAAGATGGTTCGTATCAAGGGGCTCTGCTCCAGGTTAAAAAGGTGCTGCCCTTCTTGCGTTGCGAACTCCAGGGCCTTCTGTTCGCGCCGATTATCAGGAAACGTACGCAGATCAATATAGGGCAGTGCCAGCGGTTCGGCGGGCATGACGATCTGACAGGGTTGCCCATCTATTTCACGATAGATTGTCCGGAGCACTTCATGTCGGCGCACGATTTCATTGAGCGCGCGCTGCAGGGCGTCCCTCTGGACCTCTCCGTGGATGCGAACAAAGACCGGGCTGTTGTAGGATGAGCTTTCGGGAGCCAGCTGTTGCGCGAACCAGAGTCGTTGTTGGGCAAAGGAGAGTGGGAGTGGCTCGGTATGCACACTGGTCCGCAAGACTGGCCTGTTCATCGTCAGATCATGGGTGGTATTGTCCTGGAGCCTGGAGATGTAGCTGGCCAATGCGGCGATCGTTGGAGCCTCAAAGAGGGCGCGTAGCGGCACTTCCAACTGTACTTCCTGCCTGATGCGCGCGATCACCTGTGTCGCCAGCAACGAGTGACCACCCAGTTTGAAAAAGTTATCCTGCGGGCTCAGGTTCTGTTTTCCCAGTACCTCCTGCCAGATCGCACGCAACTGCTCTTCGAGCGGTGTCCATGTTTCTATGGCCTGCGCATCCTGATTGTTTTCCCGGTTCACCTCTGCTAGAGGACGTATCACGGGGCGCTCCTGCTCAGGAATGTGTTGCTGGAGCGCCTCAAGCGCGTTCTCTCCCTCCCAGGCGATCGTGGCCAGCATCTGTAAGAAGTGCCTCTGTATCGTCTGCACCGTCTGCTCGGTGAGGCGCTGTTTGTCGTATACGCAGCGCAGGCTGATCTGCTGACCAGGAATGACGAGTACGGTCAGAGGATAGCTGGTCTGGGCGCCGATTGAGCGAATATTGTTGACCACCAGCAACTGGTCGTTCTTTTGCAGGATCGAGTTGTCCACCGGATAGTTTTCTACCACCAGCAAACTTTCATATAGTGAGGAACCTCCCTGTATCTGACTCCATTGGTGCACCTTGCCACCTGAGATATATTCAAACTGCCTCAGCTCAAGATTGTGAAGCTGGAGCTGCTGAAGCCAGGACCAGAGCGGCTGCTCTGCAGGCAGTGATACGCGCACTGGAAGGGTATTGATGCAGAGGCCGACCATGCTCTCGATACCGGGCAGTTCTGGAGGACGCCCCGAGACGGTGATCCCAAAGAGCACATCGGCTTGCTGACTGTATCGTCCGAGTAAGAGGGCCCATACCCCCTGGAAAAGCGTGTTGAGCGTGAGGCGTTGCTGGCGAACCAGGTGTTGCAGTTGCTCGCCGGTGCGTGCGTCTAGCAGCGTATCAATGGTGCCGAAGCCCCCTGGGCCAGGCTCGATGTCCGGATTGGGCACGCTCTTTCCCAGCGGTGTTGGCTGGTGGATACCCCGCAGGTTCGCGCGCCAGAATGTTTCTGCTTTGCTCTCATCCTGTTGCTTGAGCCAGTTGATGTAGTCACGATAGGGGCGATGCGCTGCGGGTTGATACCTCTGCCCCTTACTCAACGCCTCATAGCTGAGTAGAAAATCTTTCTGGACTAGCGAGCAACACCAGCCGTCCATGAGGATGTGATGATGGGTCCAGACGAATTCGTATGTTGTATCGCTGGTTTGCAAGAGGGCCAGCCGCATCAACGGGGGACGTGTTAATTTAAAACCCGTCGCGCGATCGCGCTGGAGAAAGTCCTCTAACTTGCTGGCCTGTTCCTGTGCTGAAAACATACGCCAGTCTTCGTACTGGAACGGAACGTCTACCTGTTTCATCACGACCTGTACCGGCTCGTTCTGTGCACTCCAGACGAACGCGGTTCGTAGGATGGCGTGGTACCGGGTTACCTGTTGCCAGGCCTGGATAAAAAGTTCCTGATCAAGCTCTCCCTCCAATGTACATGCAAACTGTTCAATATGGACGCCAGAACCAGTATTCTGGACCGTCTCATAGAACATTCCCTGCTGCGCAGGGGAGAGCATATACATGGTTTCAACAAGTTTCTTGTTCATGCTATGTATTCTCCTATCGTGGACTGCATATGCCGCTATCCCTCCTCAGACTAGCTGCCAGGCTGCGACACTGTTGCCAGCGAACGCATTCTCTATATGGAGCCGGTCGTTGTGGATTATCTGTTCAGGCTTGCACTGTTGCAGGTATTCCATGTAGCCTGTGAAGAGCTGTTTGAGTATGAGTGAACGGTGCCGATCATTGAGGAGCAGCTGGTGATAGCTCCAGAGCACCGCGTATCTCTCCGTGTCCAATTGAGCGATAAAGATGCGCATCAGCGGTGCCTGCTCATATGAGAAATCCTGTTCGCGATCTGTCTGCTGGTAGTGCATAAATTGTTTTTGCTGCTGTGCCGCTGTGAGGTGGCGCCAGTCTTGCTGAATCGTCGGCAAGAAGATGTCCCGATAGACGATTTGCTGTGATTCGGGCAATCCCTCCCAGAGAAAGCTGCTGCGCAAGATGGGCTGGCTCTGTATCACCTGATCCCAGGCCTGCTGAAAGGCGCAGACATCGAAGCCCCGCTCAAAGAGCATGCTGACCTGCATAATGCTGTCTGTTATGGATGTCGATGGAGCATGGAAGAGCTTCTTCTGCTGTCGCACTGTCAGTGGACAAATATCTTCAACCTGACGCGGCATGTCGATCCTTTGATCAAGCTGCTCCTGCGTCAATCGGGCCAGGGGAAAATCTGAGGGCGTAACGCCCCCGGCCTGTGGCTGCTGACAGTGGTTCAGGATTTCGCGCAGGGTATGGATAAACTCAGCTGCCAGCTCCTGGATGGTTGCCGCATCATAGCAGTTTCGACTGTAGCTCCAGGTAAAGTGTATCCGATCATCTGTGACGAGACTGATGATCTCCAGTAAATATGCGCGCTGCCCCTGTTGGTGATGGGTTGAACGGTAATATGCGGTAGAAGAAGGTATGGGTTCTGATGCTTCTCCCTGGCTCCATGCGGATCTCTCGAGATAGCTAAAATGAAGAGTCGGTCGAGCCGGACCAATCATGTCTGTGTTAGCCATCCCTGTCGCCGAACAGCATCGTTGGCTGCGGGCCGGTTTTTGATCCGCCTGCTGGTGCAGCTGCTCTTTGACGAGCTTAATCGCCTGCGCGAGCGAGTGGCAGCCTGTCAAATCCAGGTGTACCGGGTATGTCCCATGTGCAAGGCTGATGGTGACCGCTTCCTGGTTGCGCCAGAGCATCAGGGTCAATGCCAGCGCGGTCAGCAGGATGTCATGGACCTGTGTGCGATAGACATCTTGTATTGTCTCGAGCAGGGCGTGTGTCTCCCCTGGTGTCAGGGCGACCGTCGCTCTCTCTGTCGACTCAATGGTATTGGCCCCGCCTGCATAGTCAACGGGCAGTTCGGTGCTGAACTGTGGAGAGATCGCGCTGCAACCTGTCATCTCCAGGTCGGGCGCGACGTTAACGTCGATCCGGGTATTGCGCAGTGGTTGAGCGGCTTGTCCGTGGGTGAGCGCACCAATCGATTGGGTAATGTCCAGCACAATATGCTCCAGGAGGCGTTGATAGTCCGTGATGATGCTGGCAATCGTTGACGGCTCGAAGAGCGCACTGTTGTATCCCAGCGTGCCAAGCAGGCCCTGTTGTGTCTCCATCAGTGAGAGGGTGAGATCAGACCCCTTGCTGTCTGTATATAGTGGCATCACTTCAACCTCAAGACCCTCAAATGCGGTACTGGTGAGCGGTGCGCTTTGCAGTATAAACATTGCCTGCAAGAGTGCTGTAATCCCTGGTGTGTGTCTCGGTTGGATTTCCTGGGCGATCTGTTCCAATGAGACGTGTTGATGTGTGTATGCGTCCAGACAGACCTGTCTGACCTGCTGCAGGACATCTTTGAATGCCTGATCATCTACCAGCTCAGAGACCATGATGAGAGTGTTGTCAAAGGGACCGATCAGATCCTCTATCTCGGCTCGCTCACGATTGGCGATCTGTGTGCCAACCGCGATCTGTTCTTGCTGACTATAGCTATGGAGCAGGACCTGCCAGGCCGCCAGCAGGGTCATATAGAGTGTGACGCCTTCATGCCGGCTGAGCCGCTGTAGTTTCTGGAGTACCTGCATGGGTACGGTGAACATCTGCTGTGAAGCAATGACAGTTTGTGCTGCCGGGCGCGGATAACCAAGCGGCGCCGGTACGCCGACCAGCCGCTTCTTCCAGAACTGTATCTGCGACTGCAGCACCGTTGTATCCATCCAATCGCACTGCCAGGCTATAAAGTCGCCATATTGAATGGCCAGGTGAGGCACTATTGCTGGTTGCCCGCTGATAGACGCGTTGTAGTGCGCCGCCAGCTCACGCATGAATATGCCGTGCGACCACCCATCAGCGACGATTGGATGGATGGTCAGGCACAAGACCGCATGATGGGGATCGATCTGCAGCAGGTGCGCACGCAGTAAGGGCCCCTGCGCGAGATTGAATGGATGCCGTCTGTGCTCCTGAACGAACTGCTCAACGGCCTGTTCTTGCAACTCAGGAGCGATATGGGTGAGATCGACCAGGTCGAGCGGCGAGGCCATCGTAGCCAGAACCATCTGAACCGGACTGCCCTCGATCGAGAGAAAGACGGTGCGTAGGGTCTCGTGGCGCTGCACGATCTTTTTGAGACTCTGCTCAAGTCTATCGATATCGATCTTGCCCCGCATATGCAGCATGCTTGCTGGATGGTGAGTTGCTCCCCTCGGATTCTGTTGATCTGCGTGCCAGATGCGTTGTTGGGTATGAGAGAGTGGCAACAGGATACCATGGGTCATCGGTTGGATATCTGGCACGCGATATCCCCGCTCCATCTGCCCGTACGTTTCGACCAGTGCTGCCAGCGCTGCCAGTGTCGGTGCCTTGAAGATTGCATAGAGCGGTATGTCTACCCCCAACTGCTGACGAATGCGCGTGATCAATTGCGTTGCCAGCAGAGAATGACCACCAATGTCAAGGAAGTTTTCATTGCGCCCCACAACGGCCCTCCCGAGCAGTTGTTGCCAGATCCTGATCAGCGTTTGTTCCACCCACATTCGGGTCTGCTGATGATTCCTTGAGCCCTCACTGCGCCAGCGTATAAAGCCTGCATTGCCTGGCACCTGCGGATCAGACAAACTGGTTTTGCCGATCGCGGTCAATGAGCATGCTGGAGCCGCTTTGTTGTGACCAGGCTGTGTACTCATAAAATGCATCACTCCCTATTTCTGGTGCGCAAGCCGGTATGTACCGTTCACGTCTTTTCTGCTGCTAAGAATAAGGGCTACCCGTTAGTGCGAGCGTTATTTTATGCGTTAAGTTGGCGGCAAGAAGAGAGGGTGATGGAGTTAACGCTTGGGTTAACAGCATATCTAACGCCATAACGCGTACGATCAGAGCAGCCTTACTGGCTCAGCCCATGAAACATGTTACGGTAACGCTCTATAAATGAGAGAGGAGACTGGAAGGTTGGCTATGCACCAGGACTCAAGAAGCTTTTATCGCAACGTCTATCGACGGTACCTGCGTCCTCAACGTGCTCAATTACTGCTCCTGGCCGTGCTACTGTTGCTTGGTAGCCTGGTTGTGCTCGCACCGGCTCAGGTCCTGCGTTTCTATATTGATGCGGCTCAGCAGAAAAGTGTGCTCACCACTTTGCTCGTGATCGCGAGCCTGTACCTGGTGAGCGTCATTATCGCGATGGGCATCAATGTATGGAGCACCTATTTGAGTGAACGCTTGAGCTGGAACGCGACGAACCTGTTACGCGCGGATCTCATGCAGCATTGTCTGGACCTGGATATGTCATTCCACAATGCCCATACGCCCGGTGAGCTCATTGAACGCATCGATGGCGATGTCACGACGCTGGCGAACTTCTTTTCACAGTTGATGCTACAAGTTCTCAATAATGCCATTTTGCTTTTCTGTACGTTAATCTTTCTGGCGGCCATCGATTGGCGGTTGGGGATTGTGTTTAGTGTCTTTGCGTGCGTTACGCTGTTCGCGATGGGAAAAGTGCGCAATATCGCGATCCCACATTGGAAGCTGGCACGCCAGGCCAGCGCTTTATTCTTCGGCTTCTTAGAAGAACGGCTCAATGGTCGTGAAGATATTCTCTCTTCATCTGCTATCGATTATGTTATGCATTGTTTTTACCATACACTACAGAAGAGTTATAAGCTTGAGCGAAAAGCGGGCCTGCTCGGCTCGGCTCTTGGTGCCACAACTATTGTGTGTTTTACCCTGGGCTATGTGATGGCCTTTTCATTGGGCACCTATCTCTATCAGCAGGGCGCGCTTACCCTTGGTGGCGTCTACCTGCTGTACCAATATATGCTGCTTCTGGAACGGCCCGTTCAGCAGATTACCACGCAGCTGGATGAACTGC
The DNA here is from genome assembly GCF_036245075.1 of Dictyobacter halimunensis. Classification (NCBI taxonomy): domain Bacteria; kingdom Bacillati; phylum Chloroflexota; class Ktedonobacteria; order Ktedonobacterales; family Dictyobacteraceae; genus Dictyobacter; species Dictyobacter halimunensis. The sequence continues at coordinate 987,141 of NZ_BSRI01000001.1, read as the reverse complement.
AGACGGCAAGCGCTGGACTGGCTCGTGTCCGTGAGCTTCTGGAGACAAGTAGCGTGCTGCGTGAATGTTCCTCTGGCTCCCTGCCAGCTGGACCTCTCCCGATCACCCTTGAGAACGTCTCTTTCCGCTATACGCCCGAACGGAAAGCGCTGAATGGGATTTCATTGCGGGTGCCTGCTGGCAACGTACTGGCGGTGATGGGACGTACTGGATGTGGGAAAAGCACGCTGGCCAGGCTATTATTGCGTCTATACGATCCCGATGAAGGGAAGATCCTCTTTGGCTCTACCCCCATTGATGCGGTACCACTGCAGACGCTGCGCAATAGTGTGAGCCTGGTGACACAGGATATCCAGTTCTTTCACGCTTCTGTGCGCGACAATCTGACATTCTTTAATCGCAGTATTGGTGATGAAACCATTCTAGATGTCCTTGACCAGGTTGGCCTGCTTGACTGGTATCATAGCCTACCGGATGGGCTCGATACGATCGTACAGAGCTCACAGGGGCTTTCCGCCGGTGAAGCGCAGCTACTGGCCTTTAGTCGCGCCTTTTTAAAGGATCCTCAGATCGTCATTTTAGATGAAGCCTCTTCGCGCCTCGATCCGGTGACGGAGCAGAAGATTGAGCGCGCCGTTGATCGATTGCTGGCCAATCGCACGGGCATTATTATCGCGCACCGGCTTGCTACGCTTGAACGAGCTGACCAGGTGCTGTTGCTGAAAGATGGACAGATTGAAGAACAGGGCGCCCTGGCGGCATTGCGTCAAAGAGGTCACTCACGCATTGCTCAACTGTTTGCCGAGCAGCACAAGGAGGTTGTGGCATGAAAACCTGGCAATACGCCTTTCGCTTGATGAAACTACAGCCCTGGCTCTATTTCTGGACCGGCCTGTTACAATTTCTCTTTCTTCTGACGACCCTGGGAGAAGGGCTGCTCATTCAGAGCTTTGTAGATAGCCTGACCGGCCATCTGCTGTTTGGATTGAATGTCTGGAGTATCATCGCTTTATTGCTGGTGATACGGTTGAGCTGTGTCGTGTTTATGATTCTGGGCATTCTGACCCAGACCACGTTGCGCTTTGCCATCACTATTCTCTTGCGGCGTAATCTGTTCGTTCATATCCTGCAACTGCCCGGCGCGCAGCAGCTGACCGATGCGGCAAGTGGCGTGGTCAATCGTTTCCGCGACGATGTGGATGAGGTTGTGCGTTTTATGGCTCTGGGCCTGCAGACGGTGGCTATGCTCATTTCAACGCTCCTGGCCCTCTCTATTATGTTTTCTATTAACGTTGGCATTACGCTGCTGATCTTCCTGCCGCCCCTGATTGTGACGGGCATGATGGTGCTGGTCTCCAATAAGGTGCGGCAGTATCGTATCCTGAGCCGTAATGCAACGGGAAATGTCACACGTATTATTGGCGAGCTCTGTCACGCGGTGCAGGCCATCCACGTGGCGAACGCGCAGTCCTCTGTGATGTCCCATTTTCGTGAGCTCAACGCCAGGCGGCAGCAGGCCTCTGTAAGCGAGCGCCTCTTCACCGCGATCCTGGAATCGATTGCTGGCAACCTGATCTACCTCAGCATGGGTCTGATCTTGATGTTTATTGCTCAGCCATTGCTAGCTGGCACGTTCACTGTCGGCGATTTTGCGCTGTTTATGTCGTACCTGGTCTTTGCTACCCAGATTCCCCAGGCGATTGGCCTGTGTCTCGCCTTTTATAAGCAGGCGGGCGTCTCTTTTGAACGCATGCTTGCGCTGATCCAGCAACCGCCCGACGCCCTGGTCGCTGATGCCCCGCTGTATCTTCGTGGCCCCATCCCACCGGTGACGGAGATAGAGAAACAGCCAGATGATCAATTCCGTTCATTACACGTGAATAATCTCTCCTATCACTATCCTGGTACGACCCATGGGATCGAGGACATCGACCTCCAGCTTCAACCCGGCTCCTTTACCGTGATTACGGGCCGCATTGGCGCTGGCAAAACGACGCTCCTGCGCGCATTGTTGGGATTGCTCCCGAAGGAGACGGGGGACATTTTCTGGAATGATAGCGCGGTCGAGCATCCATCAACCTGGCTCGTGCCGCCGCGCTGCGCGTATACAGCCCAGGTGCCACGTCTCTTTAGCGAATCATTGAAAGAGAATATTCTGCTCGGGCAGCCGGAGGATAGCCAGAAGTTGCAGCATATTCTCTTTCAAGCGATCCTTGAGGATGACGTTCTGACGCTGGAGCAGGGTCTGGAGACTCAGATTGGCCTGCGTGGTGTCAAACTCTCTGGCGGGCAGCAGCAGCGCGCCGCCGCTGCCCGTATGTTCGCCCGGCAGAGCGATCTGCTTGTGTTTGATGATCTGTCGAGCGCGCTGGATGGAGAAACGGAACAGCAGCTCTGGGAACGTCTCGGTGCCCAAAAGCGCTACACCTGTCTGGTGGTCTCACACCGCAAAGAAGCGTTCAGACGTGCTGACCAGATCATTGTCTTGAAGAAGGGCAGGATTGAAGCACGGGGAACGCTGGGTACACTCCTACAGACGTGCGCGGAGATGCGTAATCTATGGTCAGGCTCTGAGGAGGGCGAGGAAAAAGATGGGAAGTCCGTACAGGATGAAATAATGGTGTAAGCAAAACTACGAGGCATGTACCTCTCTACCCTTTTTGTGCCGTTGTCTGCAGGGTGGAGAGGTGCCGTGCCAGCATCTCTATCGTTGGATAGCTGTAGAAGATCTCGGTCGGGATGGGATGGCTGAGCCGCCGCTGTAGATGCATTTGTAGGATGCGCAGGTTCAGCGATTTACAGCCCAGGTCGAAAAAGTTGTGCTTCTCATTGATCTGCTGAGTGTTCAGTTCGATACACAGCAGATCAATGAGCAGCTGTTGCAGCTGCACAATCATGTCAGGCCGGGCTATGTGTGAGGAGGGGGAAGCGTGCTGCATATCTTTTGCCTCTCCATAATGTGATCGGCCCTTTCATGACGCTCGCAGCCTCCCTCATATGCAGGCAGGGTGCGCGCTTGAAAAGAGCCGATCAACGTGTGCTAGATAGAAAAAATGATGTGATGGTGGCATATGCACGTTCTGGCTAAAGCGTTGACGCCTCCATCTTCTTGCGCAGGCTCAGTGGACGCATATCGGTCCAGACCTCTTTTACATAGGCCAGGCATTCATCTTTCAAGCCACTTTTACCAGTGTCGTTCCAGCCAAGAGGAATAGGGAGATACTCAGGCCAGATAGAATATTGTTCCTCATGATTGACGACCACACGATAAACGGTGTTATCTTCATTCTGCTCACGGCTCATTGCGAGTGAACTCCTTCTGCTTGCTGGCTTTCGCATAGCTGCGCTCTCCAGCAACATTGTGTCTAAGAGATATCGATTGTAAGGGAGGCGATAAAGATAGAGCCGTGTCGTCAAGTATATACTTCTGATTGGCTCACGAAACATCGTGTGAGCGCAGTGACCGCTCCTCTTCAGCACCTGATTACCCACACCAGTGCACTTCCATCCTCTTCATGACGAAGTGTACTATGAATTGCTGGCCAGGTCATGCGCTCAATGGTTTATTTCTTCTACCCTGTCGGGCGTACAAATCCTGCCTTCAGAACGGTTAGTCCCGCATCATGGTCATGCTGCTCAGTTTGTTCTGATAGCGTAGGAAGTCTTGGTGGAGCTGGCAATAAATAGGATAGCCCTCCTGCTTAAAATGACATGCCCAGGCGATCCGGCCTGGTATCTGTGATTTATCCGGCATTGGCTGCATGCCCATTCTCCGTGAGAGGCTGGCTCCCGCCGCTGTAGTCGTGACGGTATAAATATGCTCAATGTGAAAGCCCTGATGGGATAGATGGAGTATGAGGTCAGTATAGTAGAGAATCAGTAAACCGGCGTAGAGGTTCCGCTGATGACGGGGGAGCGCAGGGTCAACAACGATGACATCGATATAAATATCAAATGGTTCTTGCTGTGAGAACGCGAGCACGTCCTGGATGGTAATGTCGCGTTCAATGCGTGTACCACAGAGCAAGTTCTCTTGAAAAGCAGGGGTAAAGCGAAATAAAGAGAAATATCCCACCACATGCTGGTGGACTTTTAAAGAATGAAATGAGTAGCCATTTTTTTCTTGAAAGCGAATCCGTTCAGCCAGGGGGGTAATATACGTACTGCCGAAACAGCGAATGCCAATCTCCATCTCCTCTTGTTGCTCGTCTATACTTGACCTGCCAAAAGAAACCGCCTGCACCGGAATATCTTGCATCTCGCCTCTCCTTTTTCGCTTCATTCTCCTCGCTTCTATCTTCAAATTATACCTTATCCCGTTCCGGCTCTCTTCATCTTCTCGTACCCTTGCGAGTGGTTTCTCAAAGGAATCGGATAGACATAGTGTCCCTGAGAAAGCTGCTACGAAGGATCATCCTTTTGCTGTAGTAGCCTCATCACGGAGAGAGCCATTTGTTTTTCCGCCTCTAAAATTTGATTCAGCACCGTCCGGTCGGGCAAAATACATAACACTTCCGTGTTGGTCGTGTCTCCTATGGGAGGATGATACAGTAAATATGCATCGGTATGATGAGGATCTGGATGTTTGTAAACCTCAAAGAGCATGCTTATCCTGTCCAGTGTCAAAGGGACTGTAGAGTCTAAGACATAGCCATTGTGCGCGGCCCATCTCCTCCAATCGTGGAGGATGATCTCTTTGGGAAAAGAGCGTTTTTTATCCCAGTGTAGTATTCGCATTGCGCTCCTCCTTGCCAGGGGATCTATACCTAACGGGCCACCAGCCTGTTACCCGTTATCGAAAGATTCCCCTGGTTTTCGTTGTTTCTCCCGGCTTGTTATTAATATGCTTTAATCATATATAAAGTGTCATTATTTTGCATGCGTACATGACTGTATATTTTTTGCATCTACATTAGAAAGTAGCCGATGTTCATGGTCATTGCTTGCAGCCTGCATGCGCTTTCGCCCCTACCGCGCTTTTCCAAAAACGAAAAAGCCGCCTATGCTTGCACTTGATTTACAAACGCAGAACGGGCGGACTTTTCTGTTCTTCGTATAGAAATATGTTTTTTTTCCGAGAAAAAAGGGTGAAGGATTGTGCGATTCCTAGAAACTGGTTGCGTTTCTCTGACGATCCTCGTAAGACTCAACGGCAAGTTCAATCAGGCGTTCCAGCAGATCCGGATAAGCAAGGCCACTGGCTTCACACAATTTAGGATACATACAATCCTCAGTAAAGCTGGGAAGCGTGTTTACTTCATTGAGGTAGATATTTTTGGTCTCTTTTTCCAGAAAGAAATCAAAGCGCGCCAGGCTGCTTAACTCCAGGGCACGGAAGGCTTTAATGGACTGTTGTTGTACCTCAAGTGCCAGGTCATCAGGGATTTCAGCGGGAATCACTTTGGTGGAGGGCTCAATGTATTTGGCATGGTAATCGTAGAAATCGCATTCATCGCGAATAAGTACTTCCCCTACTACCGATGCCAGTAAGTCTTCGTTCCCTAGAACTGCACACTCTACTTCACGGCAATTAATCGCCTTCTCTACCAGGATCTTTTGATCGTATGAGGCGGCCAGAAATGCCGCCTGGCGTAGCTCCTCGCGCGAACGTACCTTGCTGACCCCGATGCTAGAGCCTCCATTTGCGGGCTTGACAAAGCATGGATAGTCGAAGTGGTCTTCTATCGCATCCAATATTCGCTCGGGATTGCGCTCCAATTCTGCGCGGCGATACGACTTATAGTCAACGACTGGCAGTCCTGTTGCCTGTAGGATCTGTTTTGTCTTTTCTTTATCCATGCTGATTGCTCCTCCAAGTACACCACAACCAACATAGGGGATCCCGAGCATCTCTAATAAGCCTTGCAGCTTTCCATCTTCCCCATATGTGCCATGAAGTAAGGGAAAGATCACATCAATTTTTGGGGTAACAGAAGAGAGGGGATGCGGCATAACTGACGCGTAGTGAGGTGCCATATCAACGATCGTTGTGTGCTGTAACTGCTCTGGCTGGTTCAATGCTTGACTTTCACAATCCCTGTGCTGTAATTCATACGGAGTTGTCTGGGTCACCCATTGTCCTGTTTGCGTGATACCTATCGGCACTAAATCAAATCTATCCTGCTTGAGATGTTTGAGGACAGAGGCCGCGGACGCTAGAGAAGCTTCGTGTTCTGAAGAACGACCACCAAAGAGAATGCCAATAGAGAGTCTCTTTTTCATACTTCAGGCCTTCCTTAATCTGAAGAAATAAAAGAACACTGGGGATCACCGTTGTTGATACGCCTGTTACGATAACCACAAGATGTAAGAAGTGATATATGCTATTTCCATAGCGCTGGGAGAACTATAAGTTTTAACTGCATCCGCTGTATCCGTAATGAATTATACTGAACCATATTAAAGTCTGTCAAGGGTTTTTCGTTGCAATTTGTGCCAAAAATATTCATGGTTTTAAAAGTTTTAAAAGTTTCAAAAGTATCACCTAAGAAAAAGTCATGTAGTAGACGTTGGTCCATGGGAGCTCGAATGCGCTCCCATGGACCAACGTCTACTACATGACAAAGGATATCTGACACCCTCTCTTAGTTGTTGGGGGCCAGGGTTTTCTGACGATCCCGGGCGGCAAAGCGAGCCCCCCATATGCCGAGGATACCCGCGATGAAAAGAGCTGTGGGACAGAAGGCGAGTAGGCTCAGGCGCAGATCCTGGCCGGCGCTGTTGAGGAGAAAGTGTTGACCATGGGTGGGATCAAGAGATGTGGTGATGGCTCCGACAATGGATGGCGCAAAGGCATCACCGAAAAAGTGCGCGATCACCAGCGACAGGGCGAGGGCCGAGGATCCCATGGCTGGCACTACTATCTGCTGCGTCGCGGCAGCCGCAGGACCATTGTACAGATTGACGCATAACAGCGTGAGAAAGAGGAAGATGCTAAAGACGACAAAGTTGTTATTGAGCATGGCGAGCGCGAAACAGATCGCGCCAATGAGAAAGCCTGCTCCACAGATAAAAATATGGGCGCCCGCAAAACGCTTCTGCCAGCTATCGGCCAATATCCCTCCCAGGATCGTCCCCGCGACGCCCGCTACGACAACCATCAGGCCCGAGTAGAGGCCTGCGGTAGCCGGATCGAGATGAAAAGCATCCTTTTGTTGTAGATAAGTTGGCATAAAAATAACCGCGACGCCGAGGAAGAAGAAGGCGAAGATCTGCATCGCAGTGAGCATGAGAAAGCTGCGAATGTGCAGTAAGTTGCTGATGCGCTCCACGGTTTGCGTACCAGCTTGCTTGAGTGCTTGCCGATTGATACGTAGTTTTCTGACGTTTTTTTCCTGTATGGGAAACTTCCATACGAGAAATCCAAGCAGGATACCCGGGACGCTGCTTAGCACAAAGGCCAGGCGCCAGGCGTGTGGTGACGTACTGACGATCATACCTCCCAGAATGAAACCAACCATCAATCCAATGGTAGCCCCCACATTCCACCAGCTCAAGACTTTTCCCCACTTATCGGCTGGAAATCTCTGGCTGAGCAGTGCCGTTCCCGCGGGATAGTAGCCCGCCTCACCAATCCCTAGCAGCATGCGCGTACAAAAGAGAGCGATAAAACTGGTTGCCAGTGCGGAGAAAATGGTACTCACGCTCCACAGCATGGTGCAGAAAGCAATCAGCCGTTTCTTAGAGATGCTGTCGGCGAGCAATCCCAGTGGCAACGTAAAGATGGTGTAGACGATGAGAAAGGCTGAGGCGATGAAGCCGATACCATCTATACCAAAGTGGAGATCTTTGGCGACCGCGGTCGCGATGCTGGAGAAAATATAGCGATCCATGTAATTTAACAGGTTGATGCCAAACATGACTCCTAAAATGTACCAGCCTGCGTAGCGCGAGCGCGCCGGTGCTTTTGGGCCAACACATCTGAGGTTTGCATGGTCTGATCCATAACTGCTCCTTTGCTACCAACAAAAAGGCATGAACAAGGTTCTTATGGGAAATCGGCAGGTACTGTGGCGCATTGCTGTAACATATGAGGCAGATGATTTTATGGTGGAAGGAAGATGACTTTTTGAGATAAATGGACTTTCAATAGTTTTTGTTTCTTTAGCTAACAAAGCATGTATATGCATAAATTTAACACATGCATATACATGTTGTCAAACTCAACCTTTAGATATCAATGAAACTTTTGAAACTTTTAAAACTAAGGATATTATTAGTATTTTAAATACTTGACAAACTGTTGAGAATAGGGTATATCAACAGAGAAGATACTTTTGAAACTTTTGAGGCTAGTGAAACAATGGAGAAGTCGATGCATATCAGATCCGCGCCGATAAACGTTATGAGCGCGCTTTCTCCTCTCGGTGAGGTGGGTGCGTCCCCCGATGCTCTCAACACTTCTATTGATGACATCCATGTAGTTATGCATATTCTTTCGTTGGGACAAATTTTATGCCATCAGGTGAGAGGAGCTGTATTTCGACTCTGCCAGGAAGTACGGTATGTGACGAAGAATCGCGCCCAGCTCTCCTTAACAAAGGAGAAAGAGCGCGATGTGAAGCTTCCTCACGATTTTCATCAAGTGGCCATGTCTCTGCCGGTTCAATTTGGCCGGAATGTGTATGGCTCTTTACATATTGCCGTTGATCCATTCAATACAGAACAGCCAGCCCTCCCTCTGGTCATTGCGCAGCTGCTCGCCCAATCCTGCAGCTGGCTGCTCTACACCCTGGAGCAATCTACCTTTCTTCATAGTCAATGCCCGCATATCGATTACCAGGTGTATGAGCCACTGACGAAGAGGGAGAGTGAAGTGCTGAAATTGATGTTTCGTGGCTATGATCAGGAGCAGATTGCCGAACAATTATGTATTGCTCCCGCTACTGTGAATAAACATCGGCAGCACATCTACGAACGCCTTGGCGTCCATAATGAGCGTGATGCTTTGCTGGCGGCTTACTATATTGGCATTCTTTCCCTTTTTGATGATCTGATGCTCAAAGATGAAAAGAAGGACTATTAATCATGAATAATGGAAGCAGGGATGTATCGCATGCTGACCGGTTGCTGTACCTCAAGCGCGCGGATGTGATTGAGGCCAGCCGATCTCTTGATAGCGTTGATGTCTTGCGCCAGGTGTTTCGCTTGCACGCATTGCATGAAACGCTCTTACCTGATGAGGCGTACCTGGGCTGGCGCAATCGGGAAGATGAGAGCCTGCGCAGCCTGAACATGCCCAGTTATCTGGGAGGCGAGTTTGATGCGGCCGGTACCAAAATCATCAATAGCAATCCCAGCAATCCACGGCGTCATCTGCCGCGCGCCAGTGGCGTGACATTGTTGTTTGATACGATGACGGCTCGCATTACCTGTATTATGGAGGCGGCCTACATCTCCAGCCTGCGTACTGCCAGCGTGTCGGCCCTGGCGACAGAGCTCTGTCGGGGCGAGAAGAACATTACCACGATTGCGGTGATCGGCGCTGGTGTGCTGGCTGAGGCGCATGTGTCGCTGTTCATTCAACGTTTTCCCGAGGTGCGTCATGTGCTGATGTTCGATCTGCTCCCCGAGCGCGTGCAGGCATGTGGCGAGCACCTCTCCCCCCTCTTACAGGAGCACGATGTGCAGTTGTCTCTGGCTGAAAGTGCCCAGCAGGCAATTGAACAGGCCGACGTCATTATCCCGGCCACAACCACGACCACAGGGTATATTCACTATGGCTGGCTCAAGCCGGGGGCAATGCTGGTGAATGTTTCTTTAGATGATGCGCTCCCCGAAATTGTTTTTCAGGCTGACAAAGTTATCGTTGATGATTGGTCGCTGGTGAAAAATGATCCACGTAGGTTGATCGGGCGCATGTATCGCGCGGGTCAGATCATTGGTCCTGACGATGAGACAGCCCTTCCCGGACCTGGGCAGCGTCGGATCGACGCCCAGATCGGCGATCTTGTGCTTGGGACCCGTAAGGGACGTGAGCGGGCGGAAGATATCATCCTGATCAATCCCTTTGGCCTTTCTATCGATGATATTGGCCTGGCTTCCCATATCTATCAGCGCGCCCTGGCATTAGGTCTGGGCACCTATCTCGAGTATTAAGCTTCCTGTTTCAAACGTAGCCTCACCCTTCAAACCTTTTTGCCTTCCAGCAAAAGGTTTTTTTGTCTTTTTGCGGCTTAACACTTCCGCTAACGTTGTATCTAACGCCATGTCCGCTATCATGAGACCAGCAACACAAAGTGCTATGGCTGGTATCTACCAGAACCAGATGACGATGCAGCAATGAAAGGCGGACTCTATGTCATCTCATCCAAATGATAAGTCGTGGCTCTTTTTTCCGCAGAAGCAGCAACGCGAATCACAGGTGCGCTTGTTCTGTTTTCCGTATGCCGGTGGGGGGGCTTCTATCTATAATAGCTGGGCCGAGGAGCTTCCCGCGCAGATCGAGCTCTGTGCCTTGCAATTGCCGGGGCGTGAGAACCGCTTTGCTGAGCCTCCCTTTACCAATCTGAATCAGCTGGTTGAAACGCTGTTGCCCGTGCTCAAACCATATCTAGATGTCCCATTTGCCTTTTTCGGCCATAGCATGGGCGCTTTAACCGCGTTTGAACTGGCCCGGGCTATCCGTAATGCCTATGGCTGGGAGCCAGAGTATCTGTTTGTCTCAGGCCATAGCGCCCCACATGTCCCGCGCCAGCGCAAAACGCTCCATCACTTACCGACGGCCGATTTTATTCAGGAGGTGCGCAAACTTAACGGGACGCCGGAAGAGGTCTTGCAGAGCGAGGAGCTTTTAGAGCTATTCCTGCCGCTTTTGCGCGCCGACTTTGAGCTTTGCGAGACCTATGCATACCAGTCGCAGGCGAAGCTGAGTTGTCCCATTGTTGCCCTGGGAGGGTTGCAGGATGAGGATGTGCCGCGTGACGCGCTTGAAGGTTGGTGTGAGCACACCTCCGCTCATTTCTGTCGGCGCTTTTTCTATGGCGATCACTTCTTCTTGCATCGCCATCGGCAGTATCTAACAAAGTTTATTGCCCAGAAGCTGCTGAATCTGAATACGGTTGCCTGTCAAACGTGTGGCTGCCTGCGGGGGCTTGCGTCATGATGACTTCACTTGCGCAGGATTTGTGGCGCTCACCACCTGCGTTGCCGCACTTATCAGCACGCACCGTTCATCTCTGGTATGCGGTACTTGAGCAACCCAAATCGGTGGTTGAGCAGCTCTATCAAACCCTCTCGACTGAGGAGCGCGCCCGTGCCAGGCGCTTTTACTTTGAACACGATCGACAGCATTTTATTGTTGGCCGCGGAGTGCTGCGCGATGTGCTTGGACGCTATATTGGCCTGGACGCGCAACAATTGCACTTCTGCTATGGCGCGCACGGCAAGCCGGCTCTTTTGCAGTTACGGGCGAATGATATTCTCAATTTTAATGTGTCGCACTCTCATGGCATTGCCTTGTATGCGGTGGCGCTCAATCGCGAACTGGGTGTTGATGTGGAACATATGCGCCATCTTGCCGATGCTGAGCAGATTGCTGATAACTTTTTCTCGCTCTCTGAGCGTAAAGCTCTGCGTTCTCTGATGACGCAGGATCAACGGACCGAAGCATTTTTTTCGTGTTGGACCCGCAAAGAGGCATATGTGAAAGCCCTGGGCAATGGTTTGTCGCAGCCCCTGGATCAGTTTGATGTTTCGCTTCTCCCAGGAGAGGCGGCTGAACTGCTGGCTGTACAGGGGAAACCAGCAGAGGTGCAGCGTTGGAAATTGCAGAATATTTCCCTGCCTTCATCTTTTGCCCGACAATATAAAGCCGCGCTGGTTGTCGAAACCCGTCCATCGAACGACCCTCTGATTGAACTATGGCAATGGCAAGCAAAAGGAGCATGAGGTATCTATGATTTATTCTTCTATCACTCAATGCGTGGGTACAACGCCCATGGTCTATCTGAATCGACTGTTTCCGCAGGCCGATTTAAGTGTGATCGCGAAATTAGAGTTTTTAAATCCAGGAGGGAGTATTAAAGATCGGCCGGCCCGCTTCATTATCGAGCAAGGGCTGCGCGATAAAACCATTACCAGTTCCACCCATATTATCGAGAGCACCTCTGGCAATCTGGGTATCGCCCTGGCGATGGTGGCCCGCTCATATGGCCTGAAGCTGACCTGTGTGGTGGACCCCAAGATCTCACCCACGAACTTGAAGATTCTCCGCCTGATGGGTGCCAACATCGATATGGTGCAAACCAAAGACGACCAGGGAGGCTATCTCAAGACGCGTATCGCGCGGGTTCAGCAACTGCTGCAAACGACTCCTAATGGCTACTGGATTAACCAGTATGCCAACCAGTTGAACTGGCAGGCCCACTATTACGGTACCGGCGAAGAAATGGTGGCGGACCTGGATGCTCCGGTTGATTGTGTTATGGTCGCTGTCAGTACGACCGGTACGCTGCTGGGGATCTCGCGCCGACTGCGGAAGGCTTTTCCGAATGTGCGAGTGGTTGCGGTTGATGCGGTGGGGTCGGTGATCTTTGGCCAGGCCTCTGGCCCGCGTGAACTCCCGGGGATTGGCTCAAGTCGTGTGCCGGAACTGCTCAGTCGGGACGAGATCGATGACGTGGTCCATGTCAATGATTATGAGTCGGCGCTGGGCTGCCGTTCGCTGCTGGCCCGTGAGGGTATCTTTGCCGGCGGTTCTTCTGGCTCTGTGATCGCGGCCCTCTATAAGCTCATGCCAACCTTCCCGCCGATGTACCGGGTAATGACGGTTCTGCCCGATCGCGGTGAGCGCTACCTGGACCTGGTCTATAACGATCAATGGTTCGCGCAGGTGGCCCAGGAAACGATGTTCAGGGAATTAGATGTCGCCCTTATCTAGCTTGCTTGCCCAGATCTGAGTGCAAGCCTGGAGTGCCAGGAGATGGAAAGGAAATGTTGAGCATGGATCACGCTGTGGTGCTCACACAGATTAAAGACTACTTTACCTATCGGGTTCTGGATGGAGTGGAAGAGGAATTGGAGGAATATACGCCATTATTGGATTGGGGCTTCATCAATTCGTTGGAGATCGCTCACCTGGTCGCTTTTATTCATGAAACCTATGGACTCGATGTGCCGCCGGAAAAGATGGTCCCCGCCGTGTTTCAGAATCTACATACCATTACCGCTATGGTGATGGAGGTCTCTGAACTGGCTGTCCATTGAATCTGTCGCTGACGTTCGGCGTAACATCATCTGAGAGCGAGTAGGGCCAGCTGCCGTCTTGAGTATCTCGTCGGTCTTGCTGTAGGTGAATTGATAGTGGTAGGGTGGCTCGTCCTGGCTGGTACCCGGGCGTAACAGGGCGGTGTTCTGCAGTTCATCTAAGGCTGCCAGCCCCTCATTTTCTGTCAGGTCGGCGGCGCGGCAGAGCTGATCAAATGTGGTACCTGGCCCGAGAATAGCGATGGCGATGGAGAGCGCCTGCGCTTGCGGGGTCGCTTGCTTAAAGGCGAGCAGGATGTGCCGCTGAATACTGTCCGGCAGTATTGTGTGCAGCGCATCTCCCATTCTCTCCTGGGCATGCAGTCGTTGTTGTAGGGGTAAGAAGGCCCTGGTCTCGACCAGGCTTTTGATGGTCTCGATGGTGTAGAACACATGCCCACTGGTGAGCGCGTAGATTTTGTCTGCCAGTCCATTGAGCTGGTCCGCATTCGTGATATCGGGTGCAGCAAAGGAGAACGCCGAATCAGTATGCAGATCGGCTGTCAATGATTGGAGCACCACGATGATATCAGATGGCATGAAAGGAGGCAGAGAGATATGAACAACTGAAGGAATGAGGCGTTGCAGCTTTTTGCTCCAATCCTCCAATGTGATGAATGAATTGTGTGTTTGACCTGGTCGAAAGGAGAGGAAGACCAGAATAGGGCTACAGGCCTGTTGCCAGCGTTGTATGAGATAGTACATGCCACCGAGCAGGTCAGGATGTGCCCAGTGGAGATCATCGAGGAACAGGATGACGCTGCGTTGCCGGGCAAAGGCATTGCATAAGCGAGCGATTGCCTCAAAGATCTGGGTGCGAATGATCGCATCTTCGTTCTGAGGCAGGATCAGGTCAGGGTATCGCTCACGTAGTTCGGGCAATATCCGGCTGAGTTCCGCCAGCCATACATCGGCCAGCAGATCATCGGGAGCGTTCTCCTGTTCTACGCGGACGCGTAGGGCATCGATCAGTGGTTGGAAGGGCAGGCTGCTACTGCCCTCAAACGCGCTCCCCCGCAGGATGGTGGCATTTTGTGCTGAACACCACTGCAAGAACTCGTTCGCCAGACGTGTCTTGCCTGATCCGGCGTGACCCTCTAGCGTAATGACCTGTGGCGTTCCGCCTTCAGCCTGGTAGAAATGTTCGAGGAGTGTATTAAATTCCTGGGCCCGCCCGACAAAGGGCGGCACCAGGAGCGAGGAGGGAGAAGCAGTCGGTTGAACTTTTTTTGTGCGCGACTCCTTTGGGGTCGAGGCACGGATACGCTCTTTGAGGGCGATGGTGGCCGATGATGGTTCGGCCCCCATTTCAGCGACCAGGTGCAGGCGGTAGGTATCGAATGTCTGTAACGCCGCAATGCGATTGCCCGCCGCCGCCTGTAGGCCCATCAATTGGCGGCAAGCCGCCTCGTCAAAGGGATCAAGGGTCAGCCAGCGTGAGACGATCTCAATGGCCTGTTGGAGCTCGCCGGCTCGTTCATGCAGTTGGGCCAGCTGCTCAAAGACCATATGCATACTCTGATGCCAGTAGTTGCGTTGGTAGCGGGCCCAGTCATCGAAGGCGGCCGAGTCACGCAGTGAGAAGCTATCCAGAAAGCTTCCACGATAGTGCTTCACCGCCGTATGCAGATGGGTGAGTAGTTGGATGCGTAGCTCTTCCGCCGCAATGAGCGGATTGTTCGCCAGCGTTTTGATGATATGTAGAGAAGTCTGTACCACCTGTAGATCGGTCGTCACCCCGGCCTGCATATCGATGCTCAAGGTGTTGCGATCGATGAGTAATGGAGGATGATCCATGACCTCTAACATTTTCCGTAAGTCCAATAAGGTAATGCGCAATGCGGCCCTGGCATGGATGGCATCGCTTTCAGGCCAGAGCAATTCCGCCAATCTTTTGCGGGACTGTACCTGGCCTTCAACCACCAGATAGATCAGTAATGCCAGCGCCTTGCGCGAAGAAGAAAAATGTATGGTTTTCCCTGCGTTTGTTACCTCCGGCGAACCAAGCAATGAAAGGTGGAGGCCTGTATGCATGGTAGTTTTCTCTATCACATATGGTGTGAGACGCACAGCATTTTTCTCCCTTCTCATACTGAGACGCATCTTTCTATATCCTACCTATTCATGTAGCGCAAGTCATGCCCTGCCTGAGGTATTTTTCATGCCCCCAGAAAAGGAGGTGACGTGGGGGCATATCCTTTCAGGCACTCCCAACCAGAGTGGGATACAAGGGGAGACGGAGCCGCACCACTAGCGGTGCCGCATGCCCGGCCAGCCGCCACCGTCGGGCTTTTACATAGAGAGGATGAAACATGATTATTTTGCTGCGAAAGCAAGCCTCCATGGAGGAGAAAACACAACTGCTATCGTTACTTTCCTGCTTTTTAGAATCACACCCCGCACTGGAGATTGTGCGGATCGGCCACTATGAGACGATAGCGATCGACGCGGCCGCGCTGGATCATATGCAAGCAACCATTATTCGCAACCATGGCGTTGTTGAGGACGTTGTCACCGTTGACACTCCCTATAAGCTGGTGAGCCGGGCCTTCTACAAAGAGAGTAGCTGTGTTGTGGTTGGGAAGGATCATGATTGCCAGGAGGTTGCGATCGGCGATAGCAGTGAACTGGCCCCGGTTGTTATTGCTGGACCCTGCTCCGTTGAAAGTCGTGATCAGCTGCTGGCATCGGCCCAATCTGTGAAGAATGCGGGTGCCCAGATGTTACGTGGGGGTGCCTTTAAACCACGGACCTCACCCTATCAATTTCAGGGTCTGGGCATTGAAGGATTAAAGTTGCTCGCCGAGGCCCGACAGCTCACCGGTTTACCAGTTGTGACTGAAGTGATGGAACCAGCCATGGTCGATGTTGTCGCTGAGTACGCGGACATGCTGCAGATTGGGAGTCGCAATATGTATAATTATCCGCTCTTGCGTGCCGTCGGCTCCCATCCTCTCAAGCGCCCGGTGATGCTGAAACGCGGTCTGTCCGCGACCATTGATGAATGGCTGCTGGCTGCTGAATATATCGTTGCCGCGGGCAATCCTAATGTTGTGCTCTGTGAACGTGGCATTCGTAGTTATGACTCGCACACGCGCAATGTGTTAGATGTGGCTTCGGTGCCTGTCTTAAAAGAGTTAACCCATCTGCCAGTGCTCATTGATCCCAGCCATGGGACCGGTTTTAGCCGGCTTGTTCCGGTTATGGCTCGGGCGGGGATCGCCGCGGGCGCTTCCGGTTTGATGATAGAGGTACATCATAATGCAGCCCAGGCTCTGACCGATAAAAATCAGGCACTCTCTCCCATGCAACTGCAATCCATCGTTGAGGATACGTATGCCATTCACGAGGTGCTCAATGGTGTAAAACAGAGCGCACTACAGATTGCATGAAGTGATCCCATCGGGCAAGGGACTTGCAGCACTCTCCCTGTTCCTTATAATACAGAGACAGGAAGTTCCGCGCAGTGGTCCCTTGCTCACCCTATTTCTCGTATGTTGTAACGTACCTGGTACAATAGACGGTGAAAGAAGAGAGGTACGGAAACATGGCAAGCAAGCGGAAAACGTATACGCCGGAATTTAAATTTAAAGTCGTCATGGAAAGCTTTCAGCGCGAGACCACCCTGGAAGAAGTGTGCCGAAAGTTTGGCCTGGCCAGCTCGGTGATCAGCCGATGGCGTCAAGAATTTCAACAAAAAGGGCCAGAGATTTTTGCCGATCAACGCGATCCCAAAACACGGAACCAGTCACAGGGCCATGCACCAGGAGAATCTCCTGAAGAATTGAAGCAGCTCATTGGTGACCTCACCGTGCAAAATGATCTGCTAAAAAAATCCCGCGGGCTACTGGGCAATTAAGCGCACATGAGAAAGTGGAACTTGGGCGAACCCTCTGCGCTTCTGGTGGTCCGATCAACAAAACACAACTCGCCCGTGCTCTTGGTATCGCTCGCAGTAGTCTGTATCTGCAGCTTAAGCGACCGCAGATGGATAAGCAGCTCGTCGTCGCAATTGAGGGTTGGCAGGAACTCGATGACACACTGGGGCATCGCAAACTAGCGAAGCTCATCAACACCGGAAAGAATCGCGTCAAACGAGTGATGCACAAATATGGCATCGCCGCTCGACGCAAAAAGAAGAAGTATGTCTATCCTGGCAAGGCGACGCAGACGGCTCCAAATCTAGTCCGAGACATGAGCGAGGAGGACACGCACCAGGTGATTTTTTCCGACATTTTTGAAGTGCATCTCGCGGATCAATCACGCGTACGAGGCTGTTTTGCCCTGGAGAAACAGACGCGCCAAATCTTCGGGTTAGCTTTTGATTATCATATGCGCGCCGATCTGGTGACCAGCGTCATTGAGACCATGACCTTTCCTACGGCTGACGCCATTTGGCATAGCGATCAAGGCAAACAATATGGAGCACAATGTACTCGAGATCTGTTGTTGCAAAAAGGATTCCTGCAATCGATGAGTCGTGCCGGCACGCCCACGGATAATGGCTATGCCGAGCGTTTTGTGGGCACCTTCAAGCTCGCAGTAGCTGACCGCCGTTCGTATCACAGCCTGGGCCACTTTCTCGGGGCGGCAGAGGCATGGATCAATTTTTACAATACGTTACGTCCCCATGAGGGCGTCGGCAATTGTTCACCCCTGCGCTATGCGCAAGATCATCAGTTGCATGGTGCTCCCTTGATTTCCTTATGAGAACGTCTTTTTTACTGGGTACTTTACATGTTGCGTGGAACCACCATCCTCCTTGCTCTGCTATCCTCTCACTCCCTTCATCCTCAACCTCCTCAAATATATCCATATCCCTTATAAATGCAGAAAAAATACGCTTTTGAGGGCAAGTATTCTTTGCTCAAATTGACTACTCTTCTTTATGTATGCATCTAGGAAATCTGTAGGAAAACCTCGATTGATGGGCATAAGAAATAGGTATGGTATGCATTATGTCCTCATTCTGCTTGAAAAGTAAAGGAACGGATTGGTATTATGGAGGTATCATTACGCGGTTCACGCCTCTCACTGCAGCAAATACGCCTCTGGCCTTTTTCTCAGGAAAACCAGCATGCTTACCTGGTGCAAGGCGTCATCTCGTTCAACGGTTCGCTCCAGGCACCGGTGTTGCAGCGTGCTCTGCGGCAGTTGGTTGAGCGACACGAAATCTTACATACGGTATTTCGTTCCCTGCCTGGGATGGATTTTCCAATGCAGATTGTGGGAGATCCTGAGTTCTGCTGGCAGCAAACAGAGATTGTGGAACCGATGGCCGTGACGGCACAGATGGCTCACATTCAGTCGTTGCTTCCATCTCTTCAGCAGAATGTCAACCTGGAGCAGGGACCGTTACTTTCTGTCCACCTCTTCCAGTTTGTGGCTACGGATACGGCGTATCTACTGGTGTCGCTCCCCGCGCTGTGTGCGGATGGGCCCAGCCTGCAGGCGTTTAGCGACGAACTGGCTCAGGAGTATCAAGCTTGCCTCTTTGGAGAGGTGACCAACGAGGAGGAGCCGTTACAGTACGCCGACGTGGCCGCCTGGCAGAACGAATTGTTTGAAGAGGATGAGGCTGAGGAGTATTGCTCCTTCTGGCAGCACATCCAGTTTTCCGCGCTCGATGGATTTTATGTGCCTGCTGGCCCTGCGGGGCAGAAACGGTCCGCCTCGGTTTTCTCCTCGCGGGCATATCGCTTCTCTATAGCGTCAGATCTGTATGCGACCCTGCAGGAGACCGCGCAGGCGTTACAGGTGACGGTAGAAAATGTCTTGCTGGCGGGCTGGCAGCTCTTTCTGGCCCGTATGAGCAATCAGGATGAGCTCGTTACAGGCGTCGCCTATACAGGACGCAGTTATGAAGAGCTGCAGGGGGCGCTTGGGCTGTATACGCGCGTCCTCCCCTTTACCACCTTTGTCGATGCCACTGTTACCTTTGTACAACTGGTTCGGCAGGTCGCGCTGACCACGACCGAGATGGAGCAGCGACAACTGTACTTCTCATGGGAGAAGCTCAATATTGATCGCGGCATTACCTTCCCCGCCCATTTTTCTTATCTACCCCGTGTCCAGCAGGCGCAAAATACAGCTGGCGCCTTTGAGCTGGTTGATCTTATCGCCAGCCATTCTGAGCCGTTCGCGTTGAAGCTAGAGGCGATTGAGCTGCAGAGCGAACTGCAACTGCGCCTGCATTTTGATGCCGGTCTTTATACGGCCCAGCAAGTAGAGAATCTGGTGGCCTCATTTCTGACCCTGTTCGGCAATGCCCTGGCCCATCAAGATGTCGCGCTCCAGAGCCTGGCGTCGCTCTCACCGGCTGAAGAAGTGGACCTGCTGCAGCAGTTTAGTGGTTCTCGGACCGCGTTTGACAATCGCACACTGGTTGAGCTGTTTGAGGCACAGGTCGAGCTACATCCAGAGTGGCCGGCCTGTACCGGTACCAGTGGAACGCTCACGTATCGGGAGGCGAATGCCTGGGCGAATCGCCTGGCTGTGGCCTTGCAGAAGCGAGGAATTGCCCCCAATGTTCTGGTCGGTCTGTGTGCGTCACGCTCGGTCGAAACACTCGTTGGTCTGCTGGCGATTTTGAAGGCCGGTGGCGCGTATGTCGCCTTAGATCCCCATCTCCCCGCGCAACGCCTGGCGTATCAAATCAAAGATACGGCGGTCAATGTGGTGGTTACTCAGAATGCGTACCAGGATCTTTTTGCTGATGCTCAGCTTGATATTCTGCCGGTTGAGGCCTATCAATATGCGTTGAACTCCCAGGTTGTGGAAAACCTGAATGTCGCGCTGCAACCAACCGATTTAGCTTACGTCATCTATACCTCCGGTTCAACTGGAACGCCCAAAGGCGTGCTGGTGCAGCATCAGAATGTGAGCAATTATATCCAGTCCCTGCAGCAGCAATTGAACTGGCAGCCCGGATGGCAGTTCGCGACCGTCTCAACCCTGGCCGCCGATCTCGGTAATACCGTGATCTTTGGTTCGCTGGTCTCAGGGGGATGTCTGCATGTGCTGGATTACGAGACGGTCACCTCGGCCCAGCTCTGGGCGCAGTATGTGCACGATCATCCAGTTGATGTGGTAAAGATTGTGCCGTCGCACTTACATGCCCTGCTTGCCGCCAGCGATAACGGGGCAGCCGTTCTGCCTCGTCAGCAGTTGATCCTGGGCGGCGAGTCCTTAACTGGAACGCTCCTGGCGCGCCTGGCTGAATGCGGCGCCACCTGTGAGGTCATCAATCACTATGGCCCGACCGAAACCACGATCGGCGTGCTGGTCAACAGGCTTGGCCCGGTCCAGCAAGCGTGGAAGCAGACGGAGAAGGCCGCGGTGCTGCCTCTGGGTCTTCCATTGAATAATATCAATGTAGTGGTCGTGAATCAGGGTGGGCAGCTGGTGCCTCCCGGGGTGGCTGGTGAGCTGTACGTCGCGGGCGCGGGCGTGGCGCAGGGATATCTGAATCAGCCCGAGTTGACGGCTAGCCGATTTGTTGAGCTGGGTTGGTCGCAGCAGGAGCCGCGGCGCTTCTACCGTACCGGTGACCTGGCACGCTACGGGGAAGATGGGAAGATTGAGTTTCTGGGACGCGCCGACTCGCAGGTGAAGATCCGTGGCTACCGGGTGGAGCTGGGTGAGATTGAGCAGGTGCTACGCGAGCATGAGCAGGTGCAGGAAAGCGTGGTTCTGCTGGGGACAGATCTGTCTGGAGAGCAGCGGCTGGTGGCCTATGTGGTCCTGAAGCATGCCCAGTCCCTCGATTCGGCTGAATTGATCACCTTTGCCCGGCAGCGGCTGCCCGCCTATATGGTTCCCGGAGCGGTTGTTGTGCTTGCGTCGCTGCCATTGACTGCGAACGGGAAGATCGATCGCCGCCGGTTGCCAGAGCCTGAAGAGACGTTGCCGGTGATTACCGATCTCTATGTAGCCCCGCGCAGTGCGCTCGAAGAGCTCCTGGAAGGCATCTGGATGGACGTATTGCATGTGAAACGTGTGGGGGTGTTTGACAACTTCTTTACGCTGGGTGGCCATTCACTGCTCGCCACGCAGATCATCTCGCGTGTCCGTACAGCGGTGGGCGTCGAGATCCCGATCCTGAAGCTGTTTGAAGAGCCGACCGTGGCTGGTCTTGCTCAGCGTGTGGATGAGTTGTTAGCGCGGACTCGGGGTGAGCAAGAGACGCGCCAGGCGGCTGCTATCCCTGTCATCTCGCGTGATCAGGTGCTCCCGCTCTCGTTCGCGCAGCAGCGTCTCTGGTTCCTTGATCAGTTAGATCCTGGTAACATCGCCTATAATAAGCATTTCGCGCTGCGTTTAACTGGTACCCTGCACGTGGCCGCTCTTGAATATAGCTTGAATGAGATTATTCAGCGCCATGAGAGTCTGCGTACGACCTTTGATATGGTTGATGGCCAGGCGGTGCAGGTGATTCATGATGCGGTATCGCTGAAGCTTCCGGTCATCACCGTGCTGAATGCGAAGGGTGGCCAGCAGGCCGATCAGGATACAGCCCTGGAGCGTTTCATTGGCGAATGTGTTAATCAGCCATTTGACCTGGTCACAGGCCCTCTGTTGCGTGCGCAACTGTTCGCGCTGGCGGATAACGAGCATGTACTCGTTCTGACCATGCACCATATCGTTTCGGATGCCTGGTCCAATACCATCTTCCTGTCTGAGCTGTCGCATTTCTATACGGCGCACGTTGAGGGTGTCGCAACCCAATTGCCTGCTCTCCCTATCCAGTATGCTGATTTCGCGGCCTGGCAACAGGACTATCTGCAGGGTGGCGTGTTAGAGGCCCATCTCAATTACTGGAAACAGCAGTTGCGGAATGTGGAAACGCTGAATCTGCCGACCGATCGACCGCGACCGGCGCTCTCCAGCGGCCACGCGCGTCATTTCCCGTTTACATTCGCGGGCCCATTGCAGCAGAAGCTGCAGGATCTGAGCCGCACCTCTGGTACGACGCTGTTCATGACGCTGCTGGCGGCCTTCCAGGTATTACTGGCTCGCTATAGTGGTCAGGAAGATATCAGTGTTGGTTCGCCGATCGCGAACCGCAATCGGGCAGAGATCGAAGGGCTGATCGGGTTCTTCGTCAATATGCTGGTCTTGCGTAGTAACCTCTCTGGCAATCCTACCTTTGCCAACCTGCTGCAGCAGGTGCGTGAGACGGCTCTGCGGGCCTTTACCCACCAGGATCTGCCATTTGAGAAGATTGTAGAGGAGCTCCATCCAGATCGCAATCTCAGTGTGAATCCGCTTTTCCAGGTGAGCTTCAGCCTGCAGAATACTCCTCAGGCGGAACTGAGTCTACCCGGACTGCTGCTTAGCCCGGTCAATACCCTGGAAGCGACCAGCAAGGTCGATCTGGAACTGCACATGTGGGAGACGCCTGGAAGTTTGCAGGGGACGCTGATCTATAATACCGATCTGTTTGATGCTGCGACCATCGAGCAGTTTGTGTCGCAGTTTGAGGTACTGCTCAACGGGATTGTGACCGATCCTGATCGCCCGATCGGTGGGCTACCGCTCCTGTCGCCTCGTACCCAGAAAACGCTGGACGAGTGGAATGAGGCCACCTCTCCCTTCCAGGTCACTTTTCTGGTGCAGGAATATGTAGAGCAGCAGGCCGCTCAGCGTCCGGAGGCGCTGGCTGTCAGCACTCTTAGCGGGGAATTGACGTATGCACAGCTCAATAGTCGCGCCAATCAACTGGCCCATTTCTTGCGCGCCCATAATGTCGGGCCAGAGGCGGTTGTGGCGGTCTGCCTGCCTCGTTCTCTCGATATGTTTGTCGCCATGCTAGCTGTTTTGAAGGCCGGAGGCGCTTACCTACCACTTGATCCAGCCTATCCGACTGATCGCATCACGTATATGCTACAGGATGCGGGCGCGCGCATCCTGCTGACCGCTTCCTCTCTGGCGCCTGACCTATCCACAGCGGCTGAACTGGTCTGGCTGGTGGATACGCAGTGGGATGAGCTGGCCGGGAACGCGATAGATAATCCGCCGGTTGTTGCGAGTCCGGACAATCTTGCGTACATCATTTATACCTCTGGCTCAACTGGTCGTCCCAAGGGTGTGCAGATTACGCAGGAAAACCTGCTCAACCTGGTGCTCTGGCATCAGCAAGCTTACGCAGTGACCACCGCTGACCGGGCGACGCAGCTGGCCGGTGTGGCCTTTGATGCCTGCGTCTGGGAGGTCTGGCCGTATCTGACGGCTGGCGCGAGCCTGTTTGTTCCTGATGAGCAGACCAGGCTCTCGCCGGAACTGCTTCAGCAGTGGCTGGTTGAGCAGGAGATTACGCTGAGCTTCTTGCCGACACCGCTGGCCGAGCAGTTCCTGGTTCAGGATACCGGGAACTGCAGTTTGCGCATCCTGCTGACCGGTGGTGATGCGCTCCAGCGGAGGCCACAGGCCGGTACAGCATTCACGCTGGTCAATCACTATGGCCCAACGGAGGCCACTGTGCTGGCCACCGCGGGCGAGGTAGAGGATCTGGAGCAGAACATCGGGCGCGCGCCCAGCATTGGGCGAGCGGTGGCGCACAGCAGTGTCTATGTGCTGGATAAGAACCTGCAGCAGGTTCCGCTGGGTGTGGTTGGCGAGCTTTATATCGGTGGCGCAGGCGTTGGGCGCGGCTACCAGGGCCGACCGGATTTCACCGCCGAACGTTTTGTTCCCGATCCCTATAACCAACACCAGCTGGGCGCCCGGCTGTACCGCACCGGTGACCTGGCGCGCTTTCTACCCGATGGCCAGTTAGAGTTTCAGGGTCGCGCCGATGACCAGGTCAAGGTACGAGGTTTCCGTATCGAACTGGGTGAGATCGGAGCCGTGCTGGCACAGTATCCTGATCTGGAAGAGAGCGTGGTCAGCGTTTGTACCACTCCATCGGGGCAAAAGCAGATCGTTGCTTACCTACTGGCGAAGCCCGGAACGGTCTGCGATGTTCCCCTGCTCAAAGACTTCCTGGCGCAGCATCTTCCGGAATATATGCTGCCCTCCGCCTTTCTCCAATTGGATACGCTGCCACTGACTCCAAACGGGAAGGTGGATTATAAAGCCCTGCCGGAGCCGGAATTCAACGTCACCCCTGATACCTTCATCGCCGCGAGCAATCCTATTGAAGAATCTCTGGTGGAACTGTGGTCCCAGGTCCTGGGTGTGCAGAGTATCAGTGTGGAGACCTCCTTCTTTGAGCTGGGTGGTCATTCGTTGCTGGCGACCACGCTGCTGACACGTATTCGCCAGGTCCTGCATGTCGATATGCCTCTGCGCTGTTTGTTTGAGTATCCTACCGTTGCCGCGCAGGCGCGCTGGATTCAAGAGGCCAGTCGCAAGCATCAGCCCCCGGTGATGACACCGGTGCTTGAACGGGAGGATCTGCCGCTCTCCTTTGCGCAGCAGCGTCTCTGGCTGCTCCATCAGTTAGAACCCGAGAGCGCGGCGTATAACAGTCCCATTGTGCTGCGCATCCAGGGAGAATTGAACCTGGCAGCCGTGGAGGCTAGCCTGCAGACGATTGTACGGCGCCATGAAAGCCTGCGCACGACATTTGTCGAGCGTGACGGACAGGTTGTGCAGAGTATCGCGTCCGAGGTGGATCTGCAGCTCACTGTTTTTGATGTCAGCCAGCAGACGCCGTGGGAGCAGTATGCCTTTGTACAAAATACGGTCCAGGCCGAGGTGCAGCGCCCCTTCAACCTGGCGACGGGCCCACTGCTGCGAGCCAGCTGTATCAAGCTAGCGGTGAATGAGCATATCTTTTTAATGACCGTCCATCACATCACCTGGGATGGCTGGTCGATGGGCGTATTCGAGGACGAGTTCTTCACGCTGTATAGCGCCAACATTGCCGGGAAGACGGCTCATCTGCCTGAGCTGCCGGTGCAATACGCCGATTACGCGTTGTGGCAGCGCAACTGGCTGCGCGGTGAGGTCTTAGAATATCAGCTGAATTATTGGCGGCGACAGCTAGAGGATGTCCAGCCCCTTGAGTTGCCAACTGACTTTGCGCGACCGGATGTCTCGTCTGGCCAGGGCCTGCGGCAAGCAATAACCTTGCCTGAGACCCTGTATCAACGTATCCAGAACCTGAGTAAGCGGGCCGGGGTAACTACCTATATGACCCTGCTGGCGGCATTCCAGCTTCTGCTCTCGAAATATAGCCAGCAACTGGATATCAGCGTGGGCACACCGGTCGCCAATCGGGGTCAGCAAGAGATTGAAAAGTTGATTGGTTTCTTTGTGAATACGCTGGTGATGCGCAGCGATCTCAGCGGCAATCCGGCGTTCCTGGAGCTGCTGCAGCGTGTACGCGAAACCACGCTTGATGCCTATGCGCATCAAGATCTCCCCTTTGAGAAGCTGGTCGAGACACTGCAGCCAGAGCGCGAGCAGAATCGCTCGCCCCTGTTCCAGGTCATGTTTGTCTACCAGCACGCGGTCGCCGCGCGCAACGCCCCGGCTCATCTGGTTGTCACGCCTGTCGAGAACGAAAAGTGTACCGCCAAATTCGACCTGACCCTCTCGGTGGCCGAAACCGGCAAGACGCTCAATTGTGTGCTCGAGTACAGCACGGACCTGTTCACCGCTCAGACCATCCAGCGCTTCTTACAGCACTGGCAGCTGCTGCTGGAGGGGATCGTGCAGAGCCCGGAGCTGCGCCTGAACCAGTTCGCTATCCTCTCCGTTCAGGAACAGGAGTTGTTCGCGCAATGGAATGAGACCGCTGTTGAGTTCCTGTCAACTGAAACCTTGCAGGAGATGTTTGAGAGGCAGGTACGCTTGCAGCCCCAGACCATCGCGCTCGCTTATCGTGATAGTACGGTGACCTACCAGGAGCTGAACGCGCGGGCTAACCAGGTGGCGCACTATCTACGTGCGCGTCATCAGGTCGGACCCGATACGCTGGTCGGCATCAGTATCGAGCGCTCACCTGAGGCCCTGGTCGCGATCCTGGGCGTCTTAAAAGCCGGGGGAGCGTATCTGCCTCTGGATCCGTCCTATCCCTCTGAGCGTCTGGCCTTTATGATCAATGATTCTCAGGTGGCGGTGGTGCTGAGTATGGAACAGGTCGAAAAGCCCGCCCAGGTCGCTGATGCGATGTTTGTCAATCTGGATACATCGTGGCCTGAGATCGCATCTTATAGTACAGGTGATCCGATGTGTGTCGTCAGCAACCACAATCTGGCGTACGCCATCTATACCTCTGGCTCAACCGGCACACCAAAGGGAGTACTGGTTGAACATGGAAATCTGCTCAACCTGGTTCAGGCCGTGAAGCCAGTCTACAATCTGGGCCCTGAGAGTCGGGTGCTGCAATATATGTCCCTTAGCTTCGATGTGTCGATTGCCGACATCTTCACGAGCCTTGTGAGTGGCGCGCGGTTATGCCTGGTGCCGAAAGATCTGATGATCCCTGGTGATGGCCTGCACGCGCTGATACAGGAGTATGCAGCCACATCGGGGCGTTTCCCGCCATCAGTTCTGCAGGCGTTGTCGAACCAAGATCTTCCCCATCTGGAAACAGTGATCACGGGCGGAGATCGTTGGACTCCTGATCTGCTTGCACGCTGGATAGGACAGGGCCAGTTCGTCAATGAATATGGTCCGACCGAGACTACCGTGCTGTGCACATTCGCCAGGTGTGAGACCGGCACGCAAGAGGTCACCGTTGGCCGGCCGATCGCTAATGCCTACGCCTATGTGCTGGATGCGGCCTTGCAGCCGGTGCCATTGGGGGTGCCCGGGGAGCTCTATATCGGTGGTGCGGGCGTTAGCCGGGGCTATCTCAATCGGCCAGGGGTGACGGCGGAACGCTTTTTGCCTGATCCATGGAACGCCCAGGCCGGAGCTCGCATGTACAAGACGGGCGACCTGGTACGCTACCTGCCCAATGGGGAGATCAAGGTCCTGGGACGTACCGATGATCAGGTCAAAGTGCGTGGCTTCCGCATCGAGCTGGGTGAGATCGAGAATGCCCTCAATCAGCACGAGGCGGTATACGAGAATGTGGTGCTGGTTCACGGTGAGGGGGCGAGTAATAAAAAGCTGGTCGCCTACCTGGCTGTAGCATCGGGACAGGTGAGCGGCGAGGAACTACGCGCGCTGGTGCGACAGGCGTTGCCTGAATACATGATCCCGAATCATTTCGTTTGCCTGCCAGCGCTGCCACTCATGCCCAATGGCAAGGTTGATCGCAAGGCCTTGTTGGCCATGGACATCGTTGAGGAACCTTCACGGACCTCTGTGGGGCCGCGCACCTTGAATGAAGAGATTATTCTGTCCTGCTGGTGCGAGGTGCTTGAACGCGAGCATATCAGCGTGGAGGATAATTTCTTCGCCATCGGTGGGCATTCGCTGCTGGCTTCTCAGCTGGTCTCGCGTCTGCGTAACGCTTTCCAGATCGAGATCCCGTTGCGCGCCCTCTTTGATGCTCCCACGATCGCCGAGCAGGCGGTCATGTTTGAGCAGATGCGCCGGACGCAGGCCAATACGCTGGCCCCTGCCCTGGCGGCGGTTGAGCAGCGGCCACAGCACCTGCCGCTCTCCTTTGAGCAGCAGCGCCTCTGGTTCATGCATCATATGGATGCAGAGAGCGTAGCTTACTCGTTGCCGCTGGTGGTCCGGCTCAAAGGCGAGATCCAGCTCGGCCTGCTGGAGTCTGCCTTAACTGAGATTGTGCGGCGCCATGAAAGCTTGCGTACGACCTTTTCAACCGTTCACAACCAGCCGGTCCAGCGTGTCGCGCCTGCTGAGCGGTTTTCTCTTCCTCTGTTGACCATCCTGCCTCAGGAAGGTCTGGATGAAGAAGCGCAGGCGCTTGAGCTGGTCCAGGTAGAGTTGCAGCGTCCCTTTGATCTGGAGCAGGGCCCACTGTTCAGGGCACTCCTGATCGCGCTTTCCGCCCAGGAGCACATTCTGGTTCTCAACATGCATCATATTGTGGCCGATGGCTGGTCCGTTGGTATCCTGATCCAGGAATTGACGACGCTCTACACCGCCTTTAACCAGCAACTTTCCTCTCCCTTGCCCGAGCCGACTCTGCAATACGCGGATTATGCTCTATGGCAACGTAACTGGTTGCAGAAAGAGGTGATCCAGACCCAGGTGCAGTATTGGAAGGAGAACCTGGCCGGCCTTGAGCCGTTAAACCTGCCGACTGACTATGCGCGTCCGGCGGTGATGACGCGTCAGGGAGCGAAGCTGGGCTTTGTGGTGGAGCCCGAGGTGCTGGCCGGTCTGCATCGCATCAGCCGCGAGGAGGGGGCGACCCTCTTCATGACGCTGTTGTCGGCCTTCCAGCTGCTGCTGGCGCGCTATAGCCAGCAGACCGATGTCGTCGTGGGCACGGTTTCCGCACATCGCTCGCAGCGTGAGCTGGAGTCACTGATCGGTTTCTTTATCAATACGCTGCCGCTGCGCACACAGCTGGACTGGGAGTGGTCCTTCCAGCACCTGCTGCGATCGGTGCGGGAGACCACGCTCAATGCCTATGCGCATCAGGATGTGCCCTTCGATCTGATGGTCGATGCGGTCCAGGCCACGCGTGATCTCAGCTCGTCACCAATCTTCCAGGTCCTTTTCATGCTGCAGAACGTGCCGTTCTCGGCTGACAGTATCTCTGAGGTCGAGATGGGAGTGGTCGATATTGAGACGCACACCGCCAAGTTTGACCTCACCCTGACGGTGGCTGAGACCAGC
Organism: Dictyobacter halimunensis; assembly: GCF_036245075.1. NCBI lineage: Bacteria > Bacillati > Chloroflexota > Ktedonobacteria > Ktedonobacterales > Dictyobacteraceae > Dictyobacter > Dictyobacter halimunensis. The sequence continues at coordinate 958,176 of NZ_BSRI01000001.1, read as the reverse complement.
GATGGCTTGAGTGCTTCCTTTGAATATAGCACCGAACTGTTCTCGCCCGAGACCATTGAACGATTGAGTGTTCATTTCCAGCAGTTGCTGGCCGCCATTGTTGGTGATCCGCAGCATCCCATCGGGCGCTATCGCCTGCTCACTGAGCGCGAGCAGTCTCTGTTTGCGAGTTGGCAGGGGCCGGACCTGGGAACCGTGACCATCCAGACGTTACACGATGGAATCAGTAACCAGGCCGGCAAGACCCCGCAGCAGACCGCCTTGCTCTCGGCGACGGAGCGCATGAGCTATGAGGAGTTAGAGCAGTGCTCGAATCAACTGGCGCACTATCTGCGTCGACGTGGTATCGGAACCGATAGTAAGGTTGGCCTGTGTCTGGATCGAGGCGTGTCGCTCCTGGTGAGCATGCTGGCCATCCTGAAGGCCGGCGCGGCGTATGTGCCGCTGGACCCTCACTATCCGGTGGAGCGGCTCCACTTTATCCAAGAGGACGCTCACATGGAGCTCTTGCTCACCCAGACCTCGCTGCAGGAGCAGATCGCCCTGCCGAATCTACCTGTGTTGTGTAGCGACCGCGACGGCGCCTTATGGGCATCTGAGCCGGTCACCGCTCCCGAGGTTGCGGTGGTGAAGGAGAACCTGGCCTATGTGATCTATACCTCAGGCTCGACCGGAAAACCCAAAGGCGTGATGGTCACGCATGCCAGCGCGACCAGCTTCGTCGCGTGGTCCAGGCGGACCTACTCGGACGCCGAACTGCGGGGTGTGCTGGCAAGTACATCGATCTGCTTTGATCTCTCCATCTTTGAGATCTTTGTTACCCTTAATACCGGTGGCACAGTCATCCTCGCGGAGAATGCGCTGGAGCTGGCCCACCATCCCTACCGCGATCAGGTGACGCTGGTCAATACCGTTCCGTCGGCGGCGGCGGAACTGGTCCGGCAAAAGGCGTTCCCTGCCGGGGTGTTGACCATCAACATGTGCGGTGAGGCCCTGCCGATGACGGTGGTGCAGGGGTTAGAGCAGATCACCGATATCAAGTACATTTATAATCTGTATGGACCTTCGGAGGATACGACCTATTCAACCTATACGCTGGTGAACTCCAACTACCTCACGATCGGCCGCCCGCTGAATGGGACACAGGTGTATGTGCTGGATGCGTTTCTACAGCAGGTTCCATTAGGGGTGCGCGGAGAGCTCTACTTGAGTGGTGAGGGCCTGGCGCGTGGCTACTACGGGCGCGGAGAATTGACGGCCGAGCGCTTCATCCCCGATCCCTTTAGCTTACGTCCAGGGGCGCGTATGTATCGTACGGGTGATGTCGTGCGCTACCTCCCCAATGGAGACCTGGACTTCATCGGGCGCGTTGATCACCAGGTGAAGATCCGTGGCTTTCGCATCGAGCTGGGTGAGATTGAAAGCTGCCTGCGACGCCATCCTGAGGTAAAGGATGTGGTGGTCACGGTCCACGAAGAGTCGAACGGCACCAAGCATATCGTGGCCTATATCGTCGGCACCGCCGATACCAACGCCTTGCGTAGCTACCTGCAGGAGTACCTGCCTGCCTACATGATCCCGGCCTTCTTCGTGCATCTGCAGGCGCTGCCCCAGACGCCAAATGGGAAGGTTGATCGCAAAGCGCTACCAACGCCTGATCAACATCAGGAGAGCGTGGTGCGCGATATCGTTGCGCCACGCAACCAGGAGGAGGAGCTCCTGCTACAGCTCTGGAGCCAGGTGCTCAATACCGAGCGCGCGATCAGCGTTGATGATAACTTCTTTGAGATCGGCGGCGATTCTATTTTGAGCCTGCAGATCGTTTCGCGCGCACGCGAGCTGGGCGTACAGCTCACGCCGCGTGATATCTTTGAACATCAGACCATTGCCGGGCTGGCCACGGTCCTGGCCAGGCAGGGTCAGATGACCGTCAATGAGATCGACCAGGGGATAGTCAGTGGCGATGTGCTGTTGACCCCGATTCAACGCTGGTTCTTTGAGCAGCGCCTGGTTGAGCCCCGACATTGGAATCAGTCCTTCCTGCTCACGGTGCGCCCCGATATTCAGGTAGCGTTGTTGCAGCAAGCGCTGGCACAACTGCAGCTCCACCATGATGGTTTGCGTACCAGCTTCGCTTATCGCGATGGGCGCTGGACGCAATCGATCGCGGAACCAGAGGCGCTCGCACCGTTTGTGCTGGAAAAGATAGATGTCTGTCAATATGGCGGCGACGCTTTGCAGCAAGCGATTGAGCAGCAGGCCCAGGTGGCCCAGGCTTCTCTAAATCTATCGCGGGGCCCACTCTGGAAGGCTGTCTGGTTTGACCTGGGTGCCGGGAAGCCCTCGCGCCTACTCCTGGTGATCCATCACCTGCTGGTTGACGGTGTCTCCTGGCGTATCCTGCTGGAAGATATCCAACTGGCCTACAATCAACTGCTACAAAACAAACCGGTGCAGCTGCCAGCGAAGACGACCTCGTTCCAGCACTGGGCCGAGCAGCTACAGAGCTATGCCCGGCAGGATGAGGTGATAGCGCAGATCCCGTACTGGCTGGCTCAGACCGATCATCTGTTCCATAGCCTGCCAACTGATCATCAGATCGGTGCCAATACCAGTACCGCGGTCAGGCATGTGCGGCAGGTTCTCAACCAGGAAGAGACCCGGGCGCTGCTGCAGTCTGTGCCACCAGCCTTCAACACTCAGATCAACGATGCGCTGTTGACGGCTCTGGCCCTGACTCTGTTATCCTGGAGCGGCAATCGTGCCCTCTTTATCAATGTCGAGAGCCATGGACGTGAGTATCTCCAGCCTGGCACAGATCTGTCTCGGTCGGTTGGCTGGTTTACCAGCTTATACCCCTTGCTGCTGGACCTGCGGGCGCAGGGAGCGACGCAGCCTCTGACGGCCTTGAAGCTGATTAAAGAACAGTTGCGCCAGGTGCCACGGTCAGGCATTGGCTATGGTGCCCTGCGCTATCTCTATCAGCCGGACCGCAAGCTGCCCACCGATCAAGTGGCGGCCCTGGAGCAATTGCGGACGCTGCCGGGCGCGCAGATCAGCTTTAACTACCTCGGCCAGTTTGACCAGGTGGTGCAGGCTGATGGCATCTTCGGGGAGGCCCCTGAATCCAGTGGGATGTCGCAGCACGAGAACAACCTGCGCGCCCACCTGATCGATATCACCGCCAGTATCATGGATGGCCGCTTCTCCATCGATTGGGCGTATAGCTCGTCGCATTATCAGGCTCAGACCATTGAGCACCTGGCCAACAACTTTGTGCAGCGTATCCGTCAGATTATCGTGCTGTGCCAGGATGTGCGCAACTATGGCTACACGCCATCCGATTTCCCCTTGGCCAGCATGACCCAGGAGCAGATCGATCGCCTGCTGGGGAATAATCGCAACGTGGAAGCTGTCTATCCCTTATCGCCGTTGCAGCAGGGTCTGCTATTCCATAGCCTCTACGAACCGGTTGGTGGTGATCATATTATCCAGACCTGCTTCAGCATTGAGGGGGCGCTCAACGTCGCCGCGTTTGAGCGTGCCTGGCAGCTGGTTGGTGAGCGTCACGCCATCCTGCGTACCGGCTTTATCTGGGAAGGTCTCTCGGAGCCACTACAGGTCGTATCCCAGCGGGCGCAGATCCCCGTAGTCAACGTTGATTGGCAGGCAGACACGGCCGAGGAGCAGCGCGTCCGGTTGGCCGAATATCTGAAGGCCGATCGCTTCCAGGGCTTTACCCTCTCAGAGGCGCCGTTGATGCGCCTGCTACTGTGTCAGGTCGCTCCGGAGCAATACCAGGTTGTCTGGACCTACCACCACCTGTTGCTGGACGGCTGGAGTATCCCGGTGCTGTTAACGGACCTGTTTGAGTGCTATCAGGCCACTGATCAGCAGCGCGCGCCCGTGTTGGGACGTGTGCGTTCGTACCAGGATTACATCCTCTGGCTGCAGCAGCAGGATATGGCCGGGGCCGAGGCGTTCTGGCGCGAGAAGCTGCGTGGTTTTACCGCGCCCACCTCGATCTCCGTCGAGAAGGGGCAGGCCGCCGTACGCGAGGTCAGCTATGGCAAATGTCAGCTGCAGCTCTCTGAACAGGTGTCGCAGGGCTTGCAGAGCCTGAGTCGGCAGCAGCAGCTCACCCTGAACACGCTGATCCAGGGCGCCTGGGCCATCCTGATGAGCCGTTATAGCGGTGAGACCGATGTCGTCTTTGGGGCAACGGTCTCTGGACGCTCAGCGGCGGTTCCCGATATTGAGCGCATGGTCGGTCTCTTTATCAATACCCTGCCGGTGCGTGCTCAATTCTCCGGCACAACGCCTGTGAGAGAGGTTTTACAGCAACTGCAGCAGTATCAATCGGAGGTCAGTCAGTATGAATATAGCCCGCTGGTGAGCGTGCAGGGCTGGAGCGAGGTGCCACGAGGTAGCAGTCTGTTTGAGAGTCTGTTTGTCTTTGAACGCTATCCTATGGATGCGAGCCTCAAAGAGAGCTCCAATGCTCAACAGCAGCTGAGCGTTCAATTTAATCACACTGTAGAGCAGACCAACTATCCATTGATGTTAGAGGTGTTGCCGAATCAGCAGATCCTCTTCCAGCTGAGCTACCTGCGCAGTAGCTTCTCCAGCGCGGTCGCCGAAGGCCTGCTGCAGCATCTGCAGGTACTCCTCGAAGGTATCCTGGCGCGACCGGAAGCTGTGGTGGCGGAGCTGCCGCTGCTCACCAGTGATGAACTGGTGCAGGTCGTACATGTCCTGAATCACACACGCGTTCCGTACAACCTGGATACCTCACTGCATCAGTTGATCGCCAATCACGCCAATCGCTATCCAACCAGCATTGCCCTGGTCTGTGGGCAGACACGCCTGACCTATGGACAGATGCAAGAGCGTGCCACACAACTGGCACATCGCTTGCGCGCGATGGGAGTTGGCCCTGATGTGCTGGTCGGACTCTACATGCCGCGCTCGATTGAGATGGTCATCGGTATGCTGGCGATCTTCCAGGCTGGAGGAGCCTATCTGCCGCTGGATCTCGCGACACCAAAGGGCCGCCTGGAGACGATCTTGCAGGAGGCGCAGCCAAAGGTGCTGTTGACCTACGCGCACCTGCGCGATCAATTGCCTATTATCAGCACGATCCCGACCCTATGCCTTAATCCGAACTGGCAGGACTTTGCGCAAGAGAGCACGGTCGCTCTCCCCGATGACGCGGATAATCAGCGCCTGGCATACGTCATTTATACTTCCGGTTCAACCGGGAAGCCAAAGGGAGTCATGGTGACCCAGAAGGGCATGCTCAATCACCTCTTCATGAAGATTGAGGAGCTCGATATTACCGAATACGACCTCATCGCTCAGACGGCGTCACACTGCTTTGACATCTCGGTCTGGCAGATCTTCGCGGGCCTGCTCAGCGGTTCTCGCGTTCACATCCTGCCCGACGAGGTTGCTCATGATCCGGAAAACCTGGTGCAGGCGGTAGCTCAGGCGCGCCTGAGCATCCTGGAGGTTGTGCCTTCCCTGTTGCGTGCTATGGTTGAGATGATTCCGGCGGAACGCCTGAACGCTCAGCTGCGCAGCTTGCGCTGGCTGGTGGCTACCGGTGAGGCGCTGCCAGCTGACCTCTGCCGACGCTGGTGCCAGCAGAGCTGCTTGCCGCTGGTCAACGCCTATGGACCAACTGAATGCTCGGACGATGTGACCCACCTGGTGATTGAAGAGCCTCCAGCGCCACATCTGAGCATTATGCCCATTGGTAAGGCCCTGCCCAATACCAGCCTGTATATTCTGGACGAGGGCTTCCAGCCGGTCCCGATGGGGGTCGCAGCCCAGCTGTATATCAGTGGTACCGGAGTGGGGCGCGGCTACCTGCGAGATCCGCAGCGTACCGCTGCAACATTTATCCCCAATCCGTTCAGCGGTATTCCCGGTGATCGCATGTACTGTACTGGCGACCTGGCGCGCTACCTGCCCGATGGCACCGTTGAGTTTGTTGGACGCGTCGATTACCAGGTCAAAGTCCGTGGCTTCCGTATTGAGCTGGGTGAGATCGAGGCCGCATTGCAGCAACATACCGCCATCCAGCAAAATGTGGTGCTGGTACGCGAGGATGTGCCAACGCAGCAGCGTTTAGTGGCCTACATCGTCTGCGCTCAGCAAGACGATGTGCCAGTGGCAGACGAGCTCAAGCAGTTTCTGCGGCAGAAGCTGCCGGACTACATGGTCCCAGGTGCATTTGTGCAGCTGCCAGCGCTGCCGTTGACCCCCAATGGGAAGATCGATCGCCGGGCCTTACCGGCGCCTGAGGAGCAGATCGAGCAGACCGGTGAACAGAACCTGGTCGCGCTCAACCCGCTTGAAGAATTGCTGGTCAACATCTGGCGCGAGGTCCTTTCGCTGGATTACGTCAGTGTGCATGATAACTTTTTCGAACTGGGTGGACATTCGCTACTGGCGACACGCTTGATCTCACGTATTCGCGCCGAATTCCAGGTTGAGATCCCGCTGAAGAGCCTCTTTGAGGCGCCGACGGTAGCTGGGATGGTGGTCAAGATCGCGCAGCTTCAGCGTGAGAAGCAGCACGTGGCGACTCCACCCCTGGTGTCAATGCCGCGCGATGGGGCGATTCCGCTGTCGTTCGCGCAACAGCGCCTCTGGTTTATTGATCAGCTGGAGCCTGCTAATGCCGCCTATAACATTCCGCTCGCCCTCCATTTGAAAGGGGAGTTGAATGCCGCTGCTCTGCTGCGCAGCCTGCAGGAGATTGTGCGCCGCCATGAGATTCTGCGCACCAGTTTCGTGGTACAGGATGAGCAGCCTGTGCAGGTGATTCACGCGGCCGATACCTTCCAGGTGCGGCAGCTGGATCTGAGCGAGCTGCAGGCTGATGCACGCGACTCGCTGGTGCGGCAACTGGCCCTGGAGGAGGCGCAACGGCCATTTGATTTGACCGCTGGCCCCCTCTTCCGCGCCACCATTGTCTACTGTAGTGATCCAGAGCCTATGCAGATCAGTTCGGTCACCGACGATGCGCACGAGCCTGGACATACGTCCGAAGACGAACTGGTCCTGTTGCTCACTATGCATCATATCGTCTCGGATGGCTGGTCGATGGGGGTGCTGTTGCGCGAGTTAAGCGTCCTCTATAACGCTTTCAGTCAGGGGCAGGGCTCGCCGCTCGCGAGCTTGCCGGTGCAGTATGCCGATGTAGCCCTCTGGGAGCGCACATGGCTGCAGGGCGACTTGCTCAACTATCACCTGGATTATTGGAAGCAGCAACTCAGTGGTTTTACCCCCCTGCAGTTGCCGATCGACCGTCCCCGCCAGGCTACGCCAACCAGTAACGGCGCTGCCCTACAATTTACCCTGCCGCCCGCTGTTGCCGAGGCATTGCATGAACTCAGTCAGCGCGAGGGCGCGACCCTGTTCATGACCCTGCTCAGCATCTTCCAACTGGCCTTGCAGCGCTATAGCCAGCAGGATGACATTGTGCTGGGGACCGATGTCGCGGGCCGTAGCCATGCCGAGATGGAGGGCCTGATCGGTTTCTTCGTCAATCAGCTGGTGCTGCGTACCAGTTTCTCTGGTGAACCGACGTTCCGCGAACTATTGCGCCAGAACCGCACGATGTGCTTGCAGGCCTATGTGCACCAGGATGTGCCCTTTGAAAAACTGGTCGAAGAGATTCGCCCCGGCAGGGGAGGTAACCTCTCGCCATTCTTCCAGGTGAAGTTCTTGCTGCAGAACCTGCCCGCCAGTGGCACACAGGCCTTGAGCAACATTCATGTTTCCGTCCTTGAACCAGAAGTCACCGGCTCCAAGCTCGATGTCATTTTACAGATGACACCGTCTGAGAGCGGCTTACATGGCCTCTTTACCTACAACACCGATCTGTTTGATGGCGCGACGATCAAGCGCCTGGCCGAACACTTTAAGGTGTTGGTGTTAAGCGTACTGAATAATCCCGATGCTCGCATCTCCACGTTGGAGATGCTGACGCCAGAGGAGCGTGAGCAACAAGAGCGAGCACAGAAGCAACGTGCCCAATCAGCCTTGAAGAAGTTCAAAGGCATCAAGCCGAAAGCCATTTCCACGAAAATCGATTAACTTTTCTGAAGGAGATACTGTTATGAGCGCGATCAACAAGTTTAAACATATTAAACCGAAAGTGGTTGTACAGCCGGCTCAACTGGTCAGTTTAGGTTCGCTGCCCAATCGAGAAGGTGTATCTCCACTGGTTATCCAGCCTGTTGAGAGCAGTGTGGACCTTGTTGCCTGGGCCAAAGACAATACCGCTATGCTTGAGGAGCAACTCCTCAAGCATGGCGCGATCCTCTTCCGTGGCTTTAAGCTGGCCAACCCGCTGGTATTTGAGGAGTTCGCCAGTACCCTGTGCCAGGATCTGTACAGCGAGAATGGGGAGCATCCGCGCGAGGAGATCAGTGGCAACATCTACACGCCGGTCTTCTATCCTCCGGAGAAAAAGCTGCTCTGGCACAATGAGAATTCCTTTAATGCTACCTGGCCCGTCAAGATCTGGTTCCATTGTGGTCGACCGGCCGACCAGGGTGGCGAAACACCTATTGTGGATAGCCGCGCCATTTATCAGCAGATCGATCCGGCCATTGTTGCGGAGTTTGAGCAGAAGAATGTGATGTATGTGCGTAACTATGGCACCGGCCTGGGCTTAAACTGGCAGACCGTGTTTCGCACCAAAGACAAGGGCGAGATCGAGGCGTATTGCCGTCGTGAACATATCGAATTCGAGTGGAAAGATAATGACCGCTTGAAAACCTTCCAGATCCGTCCCGCCGTCCTGAAGCATCCACAGACCGGTGAGAAGGTCTGGTGGAACCAGGCAACACACTGGCATACCGCCTGCCTGGACCCCGATGTACGGGCCTCCCTCTTCGAGCTCTTCGCCGAAGATGATCTGCCGCGTTGCTGTTACCTGGGAGATGGGAGTCCCATTGCCGACGAGGTGATGGAGCATATCTGCGCGGTCTATGAGCGCAATGAGATCAGTTTTCCCTGGCAGCAGGGCGACATTGTAATGTTGGACAACATGCTGATGGCGCATGCCCGCAATCCCTTTAAAGGCGCGCGTAAGCTCTATGTCGCGATGGGCGGCATGATGAGTTTGAATGACTTATAGTCTGGCGAGGAAAAAGCACGTGCAAAAAACAATTGAAGGCTATCGCCTCTCTCCACAGCAGCATTACCTCTGGGGTGCGCAGCAGGGGAATCGATTTTACGCGCAGGCCGTTGTTGAGCTCACTGGCAATCTTGTCAGTGAGCGGCTCAAGCTGGCCTGCGAACAGGTGTTGTTGCGCCATGAGATTTTTCGTACGACCTTTGTTGTCCTGTCCGGTACGTCGATGCCACTTCAGGTGGTACAGGAGCAGGCTCTCTACGATTGGAAGATGACCGATCTGCGAGACCTGGCGGTAGCCGAACGGGAAGTGGTGCTGGAAGAACTGGTGCAACAGGAACGTGAGCATGTATTCGATCTGGAACATGGCCCACTGGCTCTGCTGCACTATGTCTCCCTTGAGGCCCACAACGCTCTGTTGATTATGACCCTGCCCGCCCTCAACGCCGACCAGGCGACCCTGCAGCAATTTGTGAAAGAGGTGGCGCAGGCATACGATGCACCCGCATCGATTCCCAACGATGATGAAGAGCTGGTGCAGTATCTGCAGGTTTCTGAATGGCAGAATGAGCTGCTGCAGGATGAAGAGGGTGAAGCTGGGAGAGCGTACTGGCAGAAGCAGCGGGCCTCCGCCTTTGCCGATCTCTCCCTGCCAGGAGAGCGTAAAGCGCTCGCTGCGCGTGGCTCGTCCTCCATTCCTCAGATCTACCAGCAAGCGGTATCTCCCGCCCTATATGCCCAGGTGCAGCACTTCTCTGCCATTCAGCAGAGTACGGTTGAACAGAGCCTGCTGACCGCCTGGATCGTCTTATTGTGGCGCTTGAGCGGCAAGAGCGAGGTTCAGCTTGGGCTGGCCATGAATGGGCGCATCTATGATGAACTGACCGAGGTTGCTGGTCCCGTCACCCAGTTTGTGCCGTTCGCCAGCCGTCTCTATGATCGGCAGTCCTTCTTGGATGCGCTAGCGGCCACGCAGGCGACCCGGAACGAAGTTGACGAGATGCAGCAATATTTCGAGTATGAGCCGGGCAATGTTGCGGTCCCATTTAGCTTCGTATCGGTGGTACTACCAACTGCGTCTCAACTGGCGGATGGCAGTATTGCCATGCGCACGAGTAGTATCCACAGTGCTCCAACGAAAATCAAGCTGAGCGTTATTGAGCATGACAAGAAGCTGGCGCTCCAATGGCAATACGATGCAATCTCCTTCTCACAGGAAACTATCGAGCGCCTGGCCGCGCAATATCTGACTCTGCTTGAGCGGGCTGTCCAGGCTCCCCAGACGCTGATTGGTGTGCTGCCAATCTTAAGTGAAGCTGAGCGAGAGCAGCTGCTGGAGACGTGGAATGCTACCGCCAGCGAGTATCCCGCGCAGACAGGGGTGGCCCGGCTGTTTGAACTGCAGGCTGAGTGCACCCCCGACGCGATCGCTGTCCGGGATGCCGAGCAGCAGCTCACCTATGCCAGCGTGAATGCCCGCGCCAATCAGTTGGCGCGTTTTCTGCGCGCGCGTGGGGTTGGCGCGGAGACCCTGGTTGGTATCTGTTTGCCTCGCAACTGCGAGATGGTAGTCAGTATCCTGGCGATCCTCAAGGCTGGAGGCGCCTATCTGCCCCTGGATCCTACCTATCCGCAGGAGCGGCTGCACTTTATCATTGAGGATGCGCAGGCGGTGCTCTTGCTGACAACCGGCGACCTCTCCGCTCTGCTCCCGCAGGTAACCCCTATGATCCTGCTCGAAGAGCACGGAGAGGTGATCTCAAGCAGTGCAAGCACCAACCTCGCTCTTGAGACGCAGCCTGGCAATCTGGCCTATGTAATCTATACCTCCGGCTCAACGGGCAAACCCAAAGGGGCCATGATTACACTGCAGGGACTGACAAACTACCTCTGCTGGGCCCGGCAATTTTACGCCGTCGAGTCCGGCAGCGGGGCGCCGGTTCATTCTTCGCTGGCCTTTGATTTGACGGTGACCAGTCTGTTCCTGCCCTTGCTCAGTGGACGCGGTGTGACACTGGTCCCTGAAGCGCAAAATATTGAGGCCCTGGCCGCGGTTATGAAGCAGGGCCACAACTACAGCCTGATAAAGATTACGCCCGCGCACCTGGAGATGTTGAACCAGGTGTTGCGACCAGAAGAGTTTGCCGCCTCCACTCGCGCCCTGGTGATCGGTGGGGAGGCTCTACTGGCGGAACAGCTCTTGCCCTGGCGTGATTTCGCGCCTCAGACGCGCCTGATCAATGAGTATGGACCAACCGAGACGGTGGTAGGATGCTGCATCTATGATGCCCCGCTTTCCGCTGATCTACCCTCAGCGGTCCCGATAGGGACGCCGATCGCCAATACCTGGCTGTACGTGCTGGATGAGTGTCTGCAGCCGCTGCCGGCCGGTATGCCTGGCGAGCTCTATATCGGAGGTGATGGCGTCGCTCGTGGCTATCTCAATCGCCCCGGCTTAACCGCTGAACGTTTCATCCCCGATGCCTTCAGCGGCAGGTCTGGTGCGCGCCTCTACAAGACGGGTGACGTCGTTCGCTATCGCGGCGATGGGGTGCTTGAATACATCGGGCGTATCGACCATCAGGTGAAAATTCGCGGCTTTCGCATTGAGCTGGGTGAGATTGAAGTTTTGCTCAGCCAGTTTCCCGCTGTGCGTGAGAATGTAGTGGTTGTGCGTGAGGACCGGGCCGGTGACAAGCAGCTGGTGGCCTATGTAGTAGCGCGCGCGACCGAGCCGCTGGCGCTCCCTGCTCTGAAGGCTTTTCTGCAGCAACAGCTTCCCGCCTATATGGTGCCGGTGCATATCGTTGTGCTGGATGCCTTGCCGCTTACCTCCAATGGCAAGATTAATCGCCACGCCCTGCCAGAGCCGGGCAGCGTCGAGGGACAGGAGCAGGGGAGCTATGCCGCGCCCAGGACTCCAATTGAGCAACTGATCGCTGATATCTGGGGCAAGGTGTTGCATCGCCAGCGAGTGCCGCTGTATGACAACTTTTTCGAGATCGGCGGTCATTCGCTGCTGGCTACCCAGCTGGTCGCGCGGATGCGTGCCGCGCTCCATATAGAGATGAACTTGAATGTGCTCTTTGATAAGCCGGTCATCGCCCAGCTGGCACACTATGTCGAGGGCGCGCTCCGTCAGGCGCATGGGACGGCCCTGCAACCGCTGGTCCCGGTGGCGGCAACTGAAAGGGTGCAGCTCTCGTTCGCGCAGCAGCGCCTCTGGTTCCTGCAGCAGCTTGAGCCAGAAAGTACCGCGTATACGATCCCCCTGGTCCTGCGTTTGAAGGGCACGCTGAACGTGAGCGCCCTGGAGCAGAGCCTGCGGGAGATTGTGCGCCGCCACGAGGTGCTGCGCACCGTTTTTGTTGACCAGTCTGGTCAGCCCTTGCCACAGGTGCAAGATCTGTCGGCGTTCCAGGTGCGACATGTGGATCTGGCGAGTACGGAGGCGGAAGAGGTCGAAGCTTGTCTGCTACGCTTCTTGCAGGCCGAGATGCTGATCCCCTTTGATATTGAGCACGAGCTGTTGATTCGTAGCGCTATCATTCGCTGCGCGGCAGAAGAATATGTGCTGTTTGTCAATGTGCATCACCTGGCCTGGGATGGATGGTCAACCAGCGTCTTTCTGGGTGAATTGAATGCACTCTATACTGCTTATCATAAAGGCCTTGCATCTCCACTGGCCGAATTAGCTGTGCAGTATGGGGACTTCGCGGTCTGGCAACGCAACTGGCTGCAGGGTGAGGTGCTTGAGCGCCAGCTGGCCTACTGGCAGCAGCAGCTGGCGTCCGCGCCAGCCCTTGATCTGCCGACAGATTTCACGCGGCCCGCTGTCCAGAGCTATCGCGGCGCGCGAAAGAAGCTCGTTATCCCTGCCGAGCTGGGGAGGGATTTAGAACTGCTGAGCCAGCGTGAAGGCGTGACCCTGTTTATGACCCTGTTGGCCGCCTTCCAGGTTCTACTCAGCCGCTATGCGGGACAGACCGATATCAGTGTGGGGACGCCGATCGCCAATCGTACCTCGACTGAGGTTGAGGCATTGCTCGGCTTCTTTGTCAATACACTGGTGCTGCGCAGCGATCTCTCGGGCAATCCAGCCTTTACCCAACTGCTGCAGCGGGTACGCCAGGTGGCCCTGGATGCATATAGTCATCAGGATCTGCCGTTTGAGAAGCTGGTCGAGGTGCTGCAACCTGAGCGTGATCCCAGTCGTTCACCACTGTTCCAGGTGCTGTTCAGCCTGCAGAATGTCGATCAGGGAGAGCAGGAGCAGCTCTTAGACCTGGCGGTGGATACCGTTCAGCTGGCGCATGAGACCACCAAGTTTGATCTGAGCTTAATCGCCAGCCAGGATGATTCCGCGCTGGTCTGCTGGTTTGAGTACAACACCGACCTGTTTAAAGATCAGACCATTGAGCGGCTGCAGCAGCACTGGTTGACCTTGCTGGCCTCGATCGTGGCCAGTCCGTCGAGCGCCCTGGCCGATCTTTCATTGTTGCCTGAACAGGAACAGCAGATGCTGCTGGATACATGGAGTGGGGTAGCGACCGACTATCCGCGCGATGTCAGTATTGCACAGTTGTTTCACGAGCAGGTGCGGACCCGTCCGCATGCTATCGCCGTCAAGTGGCAAGATGTTGAGTTGACGTATGCCGAATTGAACGCGCACGCCAACCAGGTGGCCCATGCCTTGCGGGCGCATGGCGTACGCGATGAAGACCTGGTGGGTGTATATACCGAGCGCACACCGGCCCTGATTGTCGGCATGCTAGGCATCCTTAAGGCTGGCGCGGCCTACCTGCCATTAGATCCAACCTATCCTCAGGAGCGCCTTGCGCTGCTTATTGATGATGCGCGCACAAAATTGGTGCTCAGCAGTAGCGATCTTGCCGGTCGTCTGGATTTTTCTGCTCGGTTGGAGACCGCTCCGACCGTGTTGACGCTGCGAGAGTGCCTGGTTCCAGACTACAGTAGCGAGAATCCTGGCATTGCTGTCGCCGCGCATCAGTTAGCCTATGTTGTCTATACCTCTGGTTCAACTGGTAAGCCAAAGGGGGTAGCGGTTCCTCAGCGTGGTGTGGTGCGCTTGGTGAAAAACACAACCTATCTCCCTTTTAGCGTGCAGGAAACCTTTCTGCAGCTGTCGGCAACGTCTTTTGATGCTTCGACACTTGAGATCTGGGGGAGCCTGTTGAATGGAGCTCGCTTAGTCCTTCCACCGGTGGCGAAGCCATCGCTGGCGGAACTGGCACAGATAGTGCGCTCCGAGCGCGTCAGCGTGCTCTGGCTGACGGCCGGCCTGTTCCACCAGATGGTTGATGAGCATGTTGAAGAACTGGCACAGGTGAAATATATTCTGGCCGGTGGCGATGTGCTCTCGGTCCCGCATGTTCAGCGCCTGCTGCGCCATGCGCCTGACAGCGTGGTGATCAACGGCTACGGCCCGACCGAGAATACAACCTTCACCACCTGTTATCCCATGCAGCAGGGGGATGAGCCGGGCGATACCGTTCCCATTGGCTATCCGATCGCCAATACGCGCATCTATGTGCTGGATGAGCATCTGCGTCCGGCGCCTACGGGCGTCATTGGTGAGCTCTATACCGGTGGCGATGGATTGGCGCGCGGCTACCTGCACCATCCGGAACTGACCGCCGAGCGTTTCATTCCAGATCCTTTTGCGCAGGAAGCGGGCGGGCGTCTGTACCGCACAGGAGACCTGGTACGCTATCGGGAGGATGGTCGCCTGGAATTTGTCGGTCGCCGCGATTTTCAGGTCAAGATTCGTGGCTTCCGTATCGAGCCTGGCGAGGTTGAAGCTGTGCTCGCTCAACATCCAGCCGTCGGCGATCATATTGTGGTGACTCAGACGCGTGAGAGGGATAAGGTCCTGGTGGCCTATGTGGTTCCGCGGCAGGATGCCAGCGTTACCAGCGCCGAACTGAAGGCCTTTTTACGCGAGACGCTGCCAGAATATATGCTGCCGTCGCACATCATCTTTCTGGAGCGGCTGCCATTGACCGCCAATGGCAAGGTCGATCGGCGTGCCCTGCCCGCGATAGAGACTGAGCAAGCCTCGGCCATTACCACGGAGGCTGCGCCCAGAAATCCTCTCCAGGAGCTGTTGCTTGAGATCTGGCAACAGATCCTTGGGCGGCAGCAGATTGGTATCCACGATAATTTCTTCGAGGTTGGTGGTCATTCTCTGCTGGCAACCCGGCTGGCCTCGCGTATTCGTAAGCTGCTAAATATCGATATCGCCCTGCGAGTCCTGTTTGAAGCACCAACCATTGCTCTGCTTTCACAACACCTGCAGGAGCAGGATCAACTGCAGGCCGCCGCGCCGGTGATCGAGGCCACTCCACACGATCTGGCTCCGCTTTCATTCGCGCAGCAGCGCCTGTGGTTCCTGGAACAGCTAGAGCCGGGGAATATCGCCTATAACATTCCACTGGCCCTGCACCTGCGCGGCGCATTGAATGTGTCCGCGCTACAGCGAACCATCCATGAGGTGGTGCGCCGTCATGAGAGCCTGCGCACCCGTTTTGTGATTATTGATGGCGAGGCGCACCAGCAGATCGATCCATGCACGAGCTTTGTCTTTTCGCTTGAGCCGGTTGAGCAGGATCAGTCGGTTCAGGATCTGATCGAGCAGGAGGCACAGCAGCCCTTTGATCTGGAGCAGGGTCCGTTGTTCCGCGCCCGCCTGCTGCAGATCTCTGCCCAGGAAGCCATCTTCCTGCTGACTCTGCATCATAGTATCGCCGATGGCTGGTCTCTGAACATCCTGATCAGTGAAATCAGCCAGCTGTATACGGCCTATGTGAACGGGAAGCCTTCTCCCCTGGCCACATTACCGCTGCAGTATGCGGATTACGCGTTGTGGCAGCGCCAATGGCTGCAAGGCGAGGTTCTGGACGCTCAGCTGGCCTACTGGAAAGAGCAACTGGCAGGTGCTGAGCCGCTGGCCCTGCTCACCGATCACCCTCGTCCGGCGGTGCAGACCCATCGTGGCGCCTGTCTGCGCTATGAATTGTCGAGTGAGCTGAGCCAGCGGCTCAAGCAGCTGGGGCAGAGCGAAGGGACCACGCTGTTTATGACGCTGCTGGCGGCCTGGCAGGTATTGCTGAGCCGCTATAGCGGACAGGAGGATATCAGCGTCGGGACGCCGATCGCCAATCGGACCCAGGAGCAGGTGGAGGGCTTGATCGGCTTCTTCGTCAATACGCTGGTGCTGCGCAGCGATCTCTCGGGCAATCCCGACTTCCGCGAGGTCCTGCACCGGGTGAGAGAGGTGGCCCTGCAAGCCTATGCCCATCAGGATGTCCCCTTTGAAAAGCTGGTGGAGGCGCTGCAGCCCGAACGAGATCGGAGCCGCTCTCCGTTGTTCCAGGCGCTGTTCGGCGTGCAGCACGTAGCGCCAAATACCCTGACGCTACCGGGCTTAGAAGTCGAACTTCCCGGTAGTGAAGCGACCACCGCCAAGTTTGAGCTGAGCCTGACGGTTGTGGATACAACGCAGAACCTGTTGTGCGAGTTTGAATACAACAGCGATCTGTTTGAAGCCGAGACGATCGAGCGGCTGGCCGGGCACTGGCAGCGCCTGCTGAGCGCGCTGGTCAGTCAGCCGGAGACGCCGATTCAGGAGATCTCCTTCCTGTGCGCCCAGGAGCAACAGCAACTGCTGGTGGACTGGAATGAGCCCCGGCAGACCTTCTCGGTGAGCGAGACGCTGGTGCAGAGCTTTGAGCGACAGGTCAAAGCCCATCCCAAGGCGATAGCGGTAGCTGACGAGCGCGATGCATTGAGCTATGCACAGCTCAATGCGCGAGCTAATCAGCTGGCCCACGCGTTGCGGAGGCAGGGAGTAGGACCCAATCAACTGGTCGGGTTGTGTGTGGATCGGTCGGTGCACACGCTGGTGGGCCTGTTGGGTATCCTGAAGGCGGGCGGAGCCTATCTACCACTGGATCCCAGCTATCCGGCGGATCGGCTGCGCTTTATGCTGGAGGATGCCAGAGTGGCGCGCATCGTGAGCGAGCAGGCGCAAAGCCAGCTGTTCGCGGATCAGCCCGAGCTGCAACTGTTCTTGCTCGATGAGCCAGAGGCCAGCATCACCCAGGAGCCGATGCACAATCCAGAGCCAGTGAATGGCCCCCGGGATTTGGCCTATGTGATCTATACCTCGGGTTCGACGGGGCAGCCCAAGGGCGTGTGCATCTCACACGCCAATGTGCAGCGGCTCTTCGCGGCGACACAGCACTGGTTCCGCTTCAACGAGCGGGACGTGTGGACGCTGTTTCATTCCTACGCCTTTGACTTCTCGGTGTGGGAGATCTGGGGCGCGCTGCTGCATGGCGGCAAGCTGGTGGTCGTCTCCTACGAGACCAGTCGCACGCCAGAAGCATTCTATCTGCTGCTGCTCCGCGAGCAGGTGACGGTGCTCAACCAGACGCCCTCGGCCTTTGAGCAACTGCAGCAGGTCGATGCGAGCTATGAGCCGGAAATCAATTCAGCCCTGGCCCTGCGTTATGTGATCTTTGGAGGCGAGGCACTGGAACTGGAGCGACTGCGACTCTGGCTGCAGCGGCATGGGGATGAGCAGCCGCAGCTGATCAACATGTATGGGATCACCGAGACCACGGTGCATGTCACCTATCGGCGGATCCGCTGGGAGGATGTGGAGCAGGGGCGTGGTAGCCTGATCGGTTGCGCTATGCCCGACCTGCAGCTCTACGTGCTGGGTGAGCGCTTGCAGCCGGTGCCAGTAGGTGTGGCGGGGCAACTCTACGTGGGGGGAGCGGGATTGGCCTCGGGCTATCTGCATCGCGAGGCGCTGACGGCGCAGCGCTTTATCCAATCGCCCTTTGGAGGGCCGGGGGAGCGGCTGTATCAGACGGGAGACCTGGTGCGCTATCGGGGAGCGGGCGAGCTGGAGTATCTGGGTCGCATTGATCAGCAGGTGAAGATTCGTGGCTTCCGCATCGAGCTGGGGGAGATCGAGAGCCAGCTGCGCAAGCTGCCGGGGATCCGAGGTTGCACGGTGCAGGTAGCGGCGGATGGTCGGGGAGGCAAGAGGCTGGTCGGCTACCTGGTGCAGGAGGAAGAAAGCAATTGGGAGACCGGGGCACTGCGCCGGCAATTGCAGACTGTCCTGCCAGATTACATGCTTCCATCGCTGTTCATTAGCCTGTCCGAACTGCCATTAACTGCCAATGGCAAACTGGACCGCCGCGCTCTACCCACGCCTGAGCAGGCTGCAAGCCAGGGCGCACGCGAGCTGGTGGCGCCACGCGACGCGGTCGAGGAGATTGTCGCTGATCTGTGGAAAGAGATTCTGGGTCTGGAAATGATCAGCATCTATGACAATTTCTTTGAAATCGGCGGCCATTCGCTGCTGGCGACCCAGTTGCTCTCACATCTGCGCCAGATGCTCCAGATCGATGTGCCTTTACGCGATCTCTTTGAAAAACCGGTGTTGGCGGACTTCGCTGCCCACCTGCAATCGTTTGACGTTGATGAGGATGATGCCGAGGCTACGGCGATGCTAGCCGAGATTGAACAGCTTTCTGAACAGGAAGTAGCGCAATACTTCCTTGAGAAGAATGCCTGAGTAGTATAGAGGAGTATGATTATGCCTGGTCTTGCTCAGCGTATTGCCACTCTTTCGCCAGAGAAGCGCAAGCTTTTTCTGAAGAATATCGCGGAGAAGCGTGAGCATTCGGCGTCCTATCCCGTCTTGATGCGTCGTAAAGACGGTGCTCCGGCACCACTCTCATTCGCGCAGCAGCGTCTCTGGTTCCTTGATCAGTTAGAACCTGGTAGCTCTGTCTATAATATTCCGCTGGCTTTACGCCTGCGTGGCGCGTTCAATGTGTCTGCCCTTGAGCAGACACTGCGCGAGATTGTGCGCCGCCATGAAAGCTTGCGCACCCGTTTTGTCTCGCGTGCTGGTGAGGCATATCAACAGATTGATCCGGTAGAGAGCTTTTGCCTGGTTATTGTGTCAGATGTGGGGCAGGACCAGGTCCCGAACCTGATCGAGCAGGAGGCGCAGCGGCCCTTCGACCTGGAGCAGGGGCCGCTGTTCCGGGCCAGTCTGCTCGTGCTCTCTGAGCGGGAGGCTATCTTACTGCTGACCCTGCATCATAGTATCGCCGATGGCTGGTCCATGGGCGTTTTATCCCATGAACTGGGCCAGCTCTACCCAACGTTTATGGCTGGCCAACCTTCTCCACTGCCGGAGCTACCACTGCAGTATGCTGACTACGCCAGCTGGCAGCGCCAATGGCTGCAGGGCGAGGTACTGAATGTCCAGCTAGAGTATTGGAAGAAGCAGCTGGGGGGATCTGAGCCACTGGCTTTGCCCACCGATCACCCCCGTCCGGCGGTGCAGACCTATCGTGGAGCCAGCCGACGCCTGACCCTCTCAAATGCCTTGAGCCAGCGGCTCAAGCAACTGAGCCAGCGCGAGGGGACCACGCTGTTTATGACGCTGCTGGCGGCCTGGCAGGTGCTGCTGAGTCGCTATAGCGGACAGGAGGATATCAGCGTCGGGACGCCGATTGCCAATCGGACGCAGGAACAGGTGGAGGGCTTGATCGGCTTCTTCGTCAATATGCTGGTGCTGCGCAGCGATCTCTCGGGCAATCCCGACTTCCGCGAGGTCCTGCACCGGGTGAAAGAGGTGGCCCTGCAGGCTTATGCCCATCAGGATATCCCCTTTGAGAAGCTGGTCGATACGCTGCAGCCAGAACGGGATCGGAGCCGCTCGCCGCTCTTCCAGGTCCTTTTTGTGCTACAGAACCTACCAGCCAAACAGCAACAGTGGACCGATATTCAGATCGATGTGCTTGAGGCTCCTCACAGAACCGCCAAGTTCGATGTAAGTATGGCTGCCTCTGAAACACCACAGGGGCTCGTCTTCGATCTGGAATACAACAGCGATCTGTTTGAAGCCGAGACGATCGAGCGGCTGACCGGGCACTGGCAGCGCCTGCTGAGCGCGCTGGTCAGTCAGCCAGAGACGCCGATTCAAGAGATCTCCTTCCTGAGCGCCCAGGAGCGACAGCAACTGCTGGTGGACTGGAATGAGCCCCGGCAGACCTTCCCGGTGAGCGAGACGCTGGTGCAGAGCTTTGAGCGACAGGTCAAAGCCCATCCTACGGCCATCGCGGTGGTGGATGAACAACAGGCGCTGAGCTATGCACAGCTCAATGCGCGAGCTAATCAGCTGGCCCACGCGTTGCGGAGGCAGGGAGTAGGACCCAATCAACTGGTCGGGTTGTGTGTGGATCGATCGGTGCACACGCTGGTGGGCCTGTTGGGTATCCTGAAGGCGGGCGGAGCCTATCTGCCGCTGGACCCCAGCTACCCGGCGGATCGGCTGCGCTTTATGCTGGAGGATGCCAGAGTGGCGCGCATCGTGAGCGAGCAGACGCAGAGCCAGCTGTTCGCGGATCAGCCCGAGCTGCAACTGTTCTTGCTCGATGAGCCAGAGGCCAGCATCTCCCTGGAGCCGATGCACAATCCAGAGCCAGTGAATGCTCTCCAGGATCTGGCCTATGTGATCTATACCTCGGGTTCGACGGGGCAGCCCAAGGGCGTGTGCATCTCGCACGCCAATGTGCAGCGGCTCTTCGCGGCGACACAGCACTGGTTCCGCTTCGACGAGCGGGACGTATGGACGCTGTTCCATTCCTATGCCTTTGACTTCTCGGTGTGGGAGATCTGGGGTGCGCTACTGCATGGCGGCAAGCTGGTGGTCGTCTCCTACGAGACCAGCCGGACGCCGGAGGCGTTCTATCAACTGCTACAGCGGGAGCAGGTAACGGTGCTCAATCAGACTCCTTCGGCCTTCGAGCAGCTGCAGCAAGTGGAAGCCTCTGTAGATCCGGAGCAAGTAGCCGCGCTGAATTTACGCTACGTGATCTTTGGGGGCGAGGCGCTGGAGTTGGAACGGCTACGCCCCTGGCTGCAGCGGCACGGGGATGAGCGACCGCAGCTGATCAACATGTATGGGATCACCGAGACCACGGTACATGTGACCTACCGGCGGATCCGCTGGGAGGATGTGGAGCAGGGGCGTGGTAGCCTGATCGGGCAGCCGATGGCCGATCTGCAGGTGTATGTGCTGGGTGAGCGCTTGCAGCCGGTACCGGTGGGCGTGGCGGGACAGCTCTACGTGGGGGGAGCGGGACTGGCCTCGGGCTACCTGCATCGAGAGGCCCTGACGGCGCAGCGCTTTATCCAATCGCCCTTTGGAGGGCCGGGTGAGCGGCTGTATCAGACGGGAGACCTGGTGCGCTATCGGGGAGCGGGCGAGCTGGAGTATCTGGGTCGCATTGATCAGCAGGTGAAGATCCGTGGCTTCCGCATCGAGCTGGGAGAGATCGAGAGCCAGCTGCGCAAGCTGCCAGGGATCCGGGGTTGCACGGTACAGGTAGCGGAGGACGGTCGGGGAGGCAAGAGGCTGGTCGGTTACCTGGTGCAGGAGGAAGGGAGCAACTGGGAGACCGGGGCGCTGCGTCGGCAG
The DNA here is from genome assembly GCF_036245075.1 of Dictyobacter halimunensis. Taxonomy (NCBI): domain Bacteria; kingdom Bacillati; phylum Chloroflexota; class Ktedonobacteria; order Ktedonobacterales; family Dictyobacteraceae; genus Dictyobacter; species Dictyobacter halimunensis. The sequence goes on along the minus strand of NZ_BSRI01000001.1, from coordinate 936,484 downwards.
CTTCAGGCCCATCTGCCCGAATATATGGTGCCAGCGCTGTTCATCACCCTGTCCGAGTTGCCATTAACCGCCAATGGGAAGTTAGATCGCAGGGCCTTACCGGCACCCGAGAATAGCCTGGCCCAGTTAGAGCTTGAGTATGTCGCTCCGCGCACTTCTCTGGAAGCCCGGCTTGCTGCCATCTGGGGCGAGGTCTTACAGCGCGACAAAGTTGGCGTTCATGCGAATTTCTTCACCCTGGGTGGTGACTCGATCCGCAGCATCCAGATTGTGGCAAAGGCGAAAGAACGCGAGCTCTACTTTTCATTGCAGCAACTCTTTCAATACCAGACTATCGCTGAACTGGCGGAGCAGATCCAGATCCAGCAGCCGCAGCAGCCGGTTCAGGTAACCGCCTTGCCGTTTAGCCTCATCGCTGAGAAAGATCACCTGGCGTTACCTGACGATGTTGAAGACGCCTATCCACTGGCTTTAATGCAGGCTGGCATGCTCTACCACAGTCAGCTTCATGCCGCCAATGGCATGTACCACGATATTACCAGCTATCACCTGGAAGCTGCTTTCAACCCGGCCTACCTCCAGCAGGCATTGCAGATGCTGGCCGCGCATCATCCTATCTTACGAACCTCTTTTGATATCAATAATTATAGTGAGTTCTTACAATTCGTGCATAAAGAGGTGTGTATCCCGCTCTTTATCCACGACATTTCTGCCTTATCTGAAGAGGAGCAGCGCGCCACCTTGCTGCGCTGGCTTGAAGAGGACAGGCAGCAGGTGCTCAATCTTGCGGAAGCTCCACTGTTACGGGTGACGATTCACCTGCGCGGCCAGCATTCATTTCAGTTTTCACTCACCTGCCATCACGCGATCCTGGATGGTTGGAGCGTTGCCTCATTGGTGACCGAGCTCTTTACGATCTATCTCAAGCTCGTACAGGGCGAACCAGACGTTGCTGTGTTGCCGCTCACCCATTCTTATCATGAATTTGTGGCCATGGAGCGCAGGCAGCTGGCCTCTCCCGATGAGGGTGCCTACTGGCAGGAGAAGCTGGCGGGCTACAGTCTTACCCCTCTGCCCACCTGGCCGTCCACGGAGCCCGAAGAAGAGGATGTGCCCCAGTTCACCTTCACGCTCAATCCCGATACGGCGCGAGCCCTGAGGAAGCTGGCGCAGCAGCTCACAGTTCCCTACAAAAGTGTGCTGCTCACAGCCCATCTCGCCGTGCTCTCCACATTAAGCGGGCAGAGCGATATTCTCACCGGACTGGTCTCCAATGGGCGTCCTGAGACGATGGACAGCGAGCGTATCCTGGGCCTGTTCTTGAATACACTCCCGCTGCGCTGTGATCTCAGCGGCGGCAGCTGGCGCGAGCTCATTCAAGCCGTTTTCAAACAGGAGCAGGAACTGCTGGCGCATCGTTGGTATCCATTGGCAGAGATACAGCGCCGCCAGGGCGGAGGCGTCCTTTTTGACGCTATCTTTAACTATACCCACTTCCACGTCTACAAAGACCTGCTCTCATCCACGGCGGCTTCAGATATGAAAGTGCTCGGGCAGCATGGTTTTGAGCGCAACAATTTCGCCCTCAGCACGAATGTGATGGTGGATCCCATCTCGGACCAGATTCGCCTTTCTCTGCAAAGCAATGGTGAAGCCTTTAGCACGAAGCAGCTGCAGCGGATTGCCGAGTATTATGCGCGGACCCTCTCCACGATTGCCTGCGATGTCGCGGCTCCTAGCCAGGCACGTGATGTGCTGTCCGATCAGGAGCACCGCCTGCTTCTGCAGACCTGGAATGCGACGGAGCAGCCTTACACCTGGGATACGAGTATCCATCAGCTCTTTGAGGAGCAGGTTGAACGCACGCCACAGGCACCGGCGTTGCACTTTGACACGACGCATCTTTCCTATCAAGAGCTCAATCACCAGGCCAATGTCCTGGCACACCATCTCGTACAGCTGGGGATAGGACCCGGAATGCTGGTTGGGCATTGTATGGAGCGCTCAGCCGGAATGCTGGTCGCGTTGCTGGGCATCTTGAAGACAGGGGCGGCCTATGTGCCGATCGATCCCGATTATCCTCAGGATCGCGTCGCCTACATGCTGGAGGATAGCCAGGTTCCGGTCATCATCACACAGCCCTGGCTGGTCGCCAGCTTGCCGCCTCATCACGCTCAGGTGGTCTGCCTGGAAGACCTTGACTTCGAGGCGGGGGCACCCAATCCAAAGGTGCCATTTGATCCACAGCAGCCGGCCTATGTCATCTATACCTCCGGCTCAACGGGCAAGCCCAAGGGGACGATCCTGCCTCATCAATCGGTCGTCAACTTCTTTGCCAGCATCGCCAACCGTCCCGGGATGACTGCTGAGGATCGCGTTCTGGCTGTGACCTCGCTCTCCTTCGATATCGCGGTCCTTGAATTGCTCTTGCCCCTGACTGTGGGCGCGCAGGTGTTTGTCGTGAGTCGCGCGGTGACGACTAATGGGGCTGATCTTTTGCACTGGCTTGAGCAGGTCAGGCCTACCCTGATGCAGGCGACGCCGGCGACCTGGCGCATGCTGCTGACGAGTGGCTGGACGGGTGAACAGCAGCACGTCCAACGCGCGAGCTTGAAAATGCTGTGTGGCGGCGAGGTTCTGCCACAGGAGATCGTGCGGCCGCTCCTTGAGCGTGGCGCCAGCTTATGGAATATGTACGGGCCAACCGAAACAACTATCTGGTCAACGCTCGATCAGGTGGTTGATGAGCGCGAGGTGCTGATCGGCCGGCCGATAGCCAATACCCGGATATATGTCCTTGATGAGCATCTGATGCCAACGCCGGCAGGAGTAGTTGGCGAATTGTACATCGCGGGTGATGGCCTGGCCTGGGGATATCGCCAGCGACCGGAGTTAACCGCTGAAAGATTCTTGCCTGAGCCGTTCGGTGTGCATCCCGGTGCGCGCATGTATCGTACCGGCGACCTGGCTCGTTGGAATACGGCTGGCAAGCTGGAATGCCTGGGTCGAACCGATCGGCAGGTCAAGCTACGCGGCCATCGCATTGAGCTGGGTGAGATCGAGACCGTCCTGGCTCAGCATCCGGCGGTACAGTCCTGCGCGGTCATCGTCTATGAGGTCTCGGCGGGCAATCAACAGCTGGTAGCGTATGTAGTGCCAGAGGTGGGTATGGCTCCGACCATGGTGGAGCTACGCCACTACCTGCGCGACGCTTTGCCTGAATATATGGTCCCCGGTACCTGTGTCCTGCTGGAGAGCTTACCACTTACGCCCAATGGAAAGGTTGATCGCAAGAATCTGCCAGCTCCGGTGGAGGCATCAGAGTCACAGTTGCGGCAACTGGCGGCTCCCCGCAATAGCTTTGAAGAGCTTATCCTGGCACTGTGGCGCGAGATTCTGGGTTATCAGCAGGTCGGTATCGAGGATAACTTTTTTGAGATCGGCGGCCACTCGCTGCTGGTGAATCAGCTCATCGCACGTCTGCGCGCCACCTTTAATGTACAGATCTCGATGCGCGCTATCTTTCATGCCGTCACGGTGGCGGACCAGGCGGCGCTGATCCAGGAGCTGCTGCAGACAGAGCAGGATCTGTTGCCATCGCCTCTCTTGCCAGTCTCACGCGATGAGGCCCTGCCGCTCTCATTCGCCCAACAGCGTCTCTGGCTGCTGGACCAGCTGACTGAGGGGAGCAGCGCGTATACGATGCCATTGATCCTCAGATTGCAGGGAGAACTGGACGAGTCCGCATTGGAGCGCGGCTTGCAGCGGATCGTGGCGCGCCATGAGGTTCTGCGCACCATCTTCCAGAGCCGAGAGGGCCAGCCGGCCCAGGTGATCTTGCCGGTCTCGCCTGTTCATGTGCGGCATCAAGACCTGCGTGGATGCGGTGGAGTGGAGCGCGAGCGGGAGCTTGCAGATCGCATCCAGCATGAGCTGAGGCAGCCCTTCTCGCTGTCCCAGGGGCCACTGCTGCGCGTGAACCTGTTCTGGCTGACCGAGCACGACTATGTATTGCTCATAACGGTGCACCACATCGTCTGGGATGGCTGGTCAACGGAGATCTTTGTACATGAGCTAACGACGCTGTATAAAGCCGAGCACGAAAAGCTGGATGCGCAGCTTCAACCACTGCCGATACAGTACGCGGATTACTCCAGCTGGCAGTGTAACTGGCTGCAGGGCGCCCGCCTGGGTGCCCAGCTGGCCTACTGGAAGTCCCAGCTGGTGGGTGCGGAGACCTTGCAGTTGCCGACTGACCATCCAAGACCAGCTGTACAGACGCAGCATGGTGCGACCATCCTGCGCCATCTCCCGATCTCATTGGCTGCGCAATTAAAGCAGCTTGGCCGGCAGGAAGGCGTCACGCTTTTTATGCTGCTGCTAGCATCATTTCAAACCCTGCTCAGCCGCTACAGTGGACAGCATGATATCAGCGTAGGCACCCCGATCGCCAATCGCGACCAGGTGGAGCTGGAGGGACTGATCGGCTTCTTCGTCAATACCCTGGTGCTGCGGAGCGATCTCTCAGGCGATCCCACGTTTCGTCAACTGCTGCGGCGCGTGCGTGAGACCACGCTGAACGCACACATGTATAAAGAGGTCCCTTTTGAGAAGGTTGTTGAGGCCGTACAGCCCGAGCGCGATCCCAGTCGCTCACCCCTCTTCCAGGTCCTCTTTAGCCTGCAGAGTGGTCTGCAGACAAACCGCGTGAATGAAGAGGTGGCGGGCCTGGCCATCAGCCCATTTGAAGTGACAGGCCAGACGTCACGCTTCGACTTGAGCCTGGTCCTGGGCGATAGTGAGCAAGGCCTGAACTGCGCGATTGAATACAATACGGACCTGTTTGAGCAAGCGACCGTTGAGCGTATGTTCGCGCACTGGCAGAACCTGCTGGTCAGCCTGGTGGGTGACCCATCACAGCGACTCAGCCAGCTGGCGCTGCTCTCAGAGGATGAGCGGGATCAGCTGCTACATGGCTGGAATGATACCAGGAGTTCGTATACACCGCGTTGCTGGCAGCATATGTTTGAGCGTCAGGTGGAGCGTGCACCACAGCAGCAGGCCCTGGTCTTTGGTGAGCAGAGCCTGAGCTACCGGCAGCTGGATCAGCGCGCGAACCAGCTGGCCCATTATCTGCTGCGACAGGGCATCAAGCGTGGTGATCGCATCGGGGTGTGTGTTGAGCGCTCCTTTGAGATGGTTATCAGTATCCTGGCCGTTTTGAAAGCCGGAGCCGCCTACGTAACCCTTGATCCGGCCTATCCTGTGCAGCGCTTGAAGTATATGGTTGAGAATGCGCGCATCCAGCTCATTCTGAGTAATCAGGCGCTTGCCCGGCAGCTTTCTTTCGATCAGGCGCAGCTGCTGCTGTTGGACCAGCTGGCACCGTCCCTGATACAGGAACAGGACAGCGCGCCCCAGGTAGCGGTGGATGCGAGCGACCTGGCCTATATCATCTTTACATCGGGTTCAACGGGGAAACCCAAGGGAGTTCTGGTCCCACACTATGGCCTGGCCAATCTGGTTGATGCCCAGATGGCGGCGTTCGCGCTCACGCCAGAGGATCGCATCTTGCAGTTTGCATCGATAAGCTTTGATGCATCGGTCTGGGACATCGTTGGCGCGCTGTGTACCGGCGCGACCCTGTGTCTGGCGCAGGCAGATGAGCTCCTCTCTACGCATACTCTGGTTGATCTGATCTGTCGGCAGCGCATCAGTATGGTGACCCTGGCGCCATCGATGCTGGCGCAGTTAAACCCCGAAGATGTGCCGGACCTGGCCAGAATCGTGGTGGTCGGTGAAGCCTGCTCGGAGGAACTGATGCGTCGCTGGACCGATCCAGAGCGGCGCCGCTTCTATAACGCGTATGGGCCGACCGAGAGCACGATCTGTGCCACGATCATGGAGTGTACGCCACAGCTCAAGCGCCGGCCGCCGATTGGCACGCCGATTCAGCGCTTCCAGATCTACCTGCTGGATGCTGGCTTGCAGCCGGTACCGGTGGGCGTGCCCGGTGAACTGCACATCGCGGGTGTGGGCCTGGCCTGGGGCTATCTGGAGATGCCAGAGCTGACTGCCAGCAAGTTTATCCCCGATCCTTTCACGAGCGAGCCGGGTGGACGTCTGTATCGCACCGGCGACCTGGCCTGCTACCTCCCTGACGGAAACATAGAGTTTTTAGGGCGTATCGACCACCAGGTCAAATTGCGTGGTCTACGCATTGAGCTGGGCGAGATCGAAGATGTCTTAAACCAGCATGACGCGGTCCAGGAAAGCCTGCTCATGGTACGGGAAGATCGGCCGGGTGATCAACGCCTCGTGGCCTATCTAGTTGGACCCGGGCTACAGGCGACGCTCATTCCTGAGCTGCGCGCGCTGGTGCGTGGACACCTGCCGGAGTACATGCTGCCCTCCGCCTTTGTGATGCTGGATGCCTTCCCTCTCACGCCCAATGGAAAGATTGACCGCAAGGCCTTGCCCGCTCCTGAGGCGGTGAAGACCGAGGCGGGGGAATCGCTGGTCGCGCCGCGTACCGAGCTCGAAGCACAGCTGCTTGAGCACTGGTGTGCTGTGCTGGGGCGCGAGCGGATCAGCATCCATGATAACTTTTTTGAGCTGGGCGGCCACTCTCTGCTGGCCACGCAACTATTGACGCGGTTGCGCAAAGCGGGGATGGAGCTCTCACTGCGCAGCCTGTTTACCGCTACCTCCATCGCGGACCAGGCCGCTCTGATCGATGGCTTCATGCGCCGCAATGAGCAACCTGCACAGTTGCCTACCCTGACCGTCGTGTCGCGAGACCAGCAGTTGCCGCTCTCATTTGCGCAGCAGCGGCTCTGGTTCCTGGATCAACTGCATCCCGGTGATAGCGCGCAAAACATCCCGTTATTCCTGCAACTGGAAGGGCCGCTCAATCAAGAGGCGCTAGCCTGGAGCGTGCAGGAGATCATCCGCCGCCATGAGAGTCTGCGTACAACCTTCCCAACCATTGATGGGGAGGCCATACAGCGTATCGCTCCACCTGCCACCAACTTTACGCTGCCAGTGCTGGATCTGAGCGTTATGGAAGAGGGACAGCAGGAGCAGGCGGTCAACGAGCTTTTGCGACAGGAGGCTGCTCGCCCCTTCAACCTGGCTCAGGATAGCCTCTTGCGTACACTGCTGGTAAAACTGCAGCCGCACAAGCACCTGTTCCTGGTCACGATGCATCACATCATCACCGATGGCTGGTCAATCGGGATCTTCTCTTCCGAGGTGCAGGCTCTCTACCAGGCGCGCAGCCATCAACAATCGTCTCCATTGCCAGAGCTGACCATTCAATATGCCGATTTCGCTGCCTGGCAGAGGCAGTGGCTCCAAGGGGATGGCTGTGCCGAGCACCTGGCGTACTGGCAGCAGCGCCTCACAGGCGCGCAGGCCTTTGAGTATCCGCTTGATCACCCGCGTCCGGATGTCAGCAGCCACCGTGGGGCCAACTATGTGTTTACCCTCTCCGAGGATATGACACGAGCCTTGAAAACCTTTAGCCAGCAGGAAGCAGCCACCATCTTTATGACGCTGTTAACGGCCTTCAAATGCGTGCTCGCGCGTAAGACAGGGGTTGAAGACATCGTCGTTGGAACGGACATCGCCAATCGAACGCGCCAGGAGACCGAGGCGCTGATCGGTTTCTTTATCAATCTACTGGCCTTGAGAACGGATTTGAGCGGGGAGCCTTCGTTCCGCCAGGCCCTGGCTCGCGTACGCGAGAATGTTCTGGGTGCCTATACCTACCAGGATCTGCCCTACGATGTGCTGGTTGATCGCCTGCACCTCAAGCGCAGCTATGGCCGTACACCGCTCATCAATCTACTCTTCGTGCTGCAAAATACTCCTGATGGCTCTATGGGGACGCATAGCGGGCAGGACGATAGCTTGCGTATCTCGCAACTGCCCAATGACGTAACCAGCTCAAAGTTCGACTTTGCTGTCTTTATGGCTGAAACGGCCGAAGGAGGGATGACAGGCTCGATTACCTATAGTACAGACCTCTTTGAGGCTGCGAGCATGCAGCGCCTGGTGGCAGCCTTTGTGCAATTCCTGCAGGCAGCACTGGCACAGCCTGATCTTAAGATCGCAGACATTGTGATTTCTGCCGATATAACGCGCGATGCGCGTAGCGTGCCTGGAAAGGGCTCTGTGCTGGGGAATAGTGAGCAGAGCAGGCAGGAGCGGCGCGCTGCGAGCTTGCGCAAGTTAGGCAGCATCAAAGGGAAGCGCACCCAGCTAACCGACCTTTAAGTGCTATCGCAGATCGCGAGGATTCACCACTCGCGATCTGCTTGCTACCTTTTTTGATCATCCTGAGTAAAACAAAGGAGCTACAAATTTATGGAAACGTCGCAGCTTCACGCCTCGCCCCTATCCGTTCAGCAGGCGCGTCTATGGGATTTCTATCAGCATAATCCGGTCTATCATGCAGTAGGTGCGATCGAACTGAGCGGTCCGCTGTCCCTGGATCTCCTTTCCCAGGCGATAGGGCGTGTCGTCGAGCGCCACGAAATTTTGCGTACCTCTTTCTATACGCCACCGGGGATGGATGTGCCGATGCAAATTGTGGGGAAGCCCAACTATGGGTATCAGGTTACCTCCTTGGAGCACCTGTCGCCGTCTGAGCGGCAGAGCTTTATCGATGATCTGCTGCTGCAACTACGCGCCCAGCCGGCCAGTATTGGTCAGATGCCATGTCTGCGCTGCCACGTTTTGACCCTGGATGCGGCTCGGCATATGCTCATCGTCAGCCTGCCAGCTTTCTGCGCCGACCGTAAGACTCTGCAGCTCCTGGGTGTGGAATTGCAGCAGGCGTACGACAGTCTGCAGGTGCCGGAAAAGGAGGAAACGGAGGAGGAGGAACCGCTACAGTACATCGACGTGTCCGCCTGGCAGAACGAGTTGTTGCAGGAAGAAGACGCGGCCGAACATAGTATGCTCTGGCAACACCTGGATCTGTCCGCGCTCGATACTTTCTCCATTCCCGGTGCCACTGCATCTGAGGAGACCGCCTTCCTGCCACAGGTGCGGCAGATCCCCTGCTCCACTGCGCTGCTGCCGGCATTGGAGGCGCTGGCGAATGAACAGCAGGTGCCGGTCGAGCATATCATCTTATCCGCCTGGTATCTCTTTCTCGCCCTGTATACCAATCATGAAGAGATCATTGTTGGCGTGGGCAACGATGGTCGCACCTATGAAGAGCTTGCCAGTATCCCTGGTCTCTACACCCGCTTTGTGCCGCTGCCGGCTATGGTTGAGATAGGAGAGACATGGACCCATCTGATGCACCAGATTAGCCGTACATACGACAACGCTTTAGAGGAGCAAAACTATTTCTCCTGGAGCCAGCATGATCAGGAGGTGTGCAGGCAGTTGCCGGTGCAATATACCTATGTGCGCGAGCACAATGTCGCTGGCGAGGAGCAGGGAGGTTCGGTGACATTCTCGTTGCGTTTCTGCTATCAATGTAGCGAACCGTTTCACCTGAAGCTAGAGGCGATCCATGATGGGGATGGCCTGAGTTTGAATCTGCATTTCGCGGCCAACTGTTTCCCGTCCCATGAGGTCACGGCGCTAACGCTGGCATTTAGTACCCTGCTGGAAGATGCGCTCGCCCGGCCTGAGGCTCCAATGAAGAGCCTGCGCCTGCTCCAATCCTGGCAGGAGCAGCAATTGCGCGCCCGCTTTCAGGGTCCCACGATACAATTTCCGGCCCTGAGCCTGGTGCAGCTGTTTGAGCGGCAGGTGATAGATCATGCTGACGAGGTGGCGGTCCTGCACAATGGTGTGGCGCTGACCTATGCTGAGCTGAACCGACGCGCCAATCGCGTCGCGTACGCTTTGCTGGGTCAGGGTGTGGGACGGAATACCGTGGTGGCTCTCTGCGTTGAGCGGTCGGTTGAGATGATTGTCGGGCTGCTCGGCATCCTCAAGGCTGGTGGAGCGTACATGGCTCTGGACACCCAGTTGCCGCTGCAGCGCTTGCACTATCAACTGCAGGATGCCCAGGTGACAACCGTCGTGACGCAGAAACATTTGTGCCACCTGTTCATGGATTATCCTGTTCAGCCTCTCATTCTTGAACATTCAGAGGAGAGCGACAATGATGAGCTGGCTGGTGAGGTGCCTCTGGACCTCCAGCTGACGGACCTTGCTTATGTGATTTATACATCCGGCTCAACTGGAAATCCGAAGGGTGTGCTTATTCAGCACGCAAGTGTCAGTAACTATATACAGAGCTTGTGGCAGCAGCTGGCCTGGCAGCCCGGCTGGCACTTTGCCACAGTCTCAACGCTGGCGGCCGACCTTGGCAATACTGTCATCTTTGGCTCGCTGGTGACCGGTGGGTGCCTGCATATCCTCGATTACGAGATCGCCACCTCGGCCGCGCGCTGGCGTCAGTATCTGCGGCAGCATCCGATCGATGTCTTAAAGATCGTCCCGTCACATCTGAACGCTTTGCTGGCCAGTGATAGCGCTGTCGATGATGCCAGCGTCTCCTTGCCGCGGCAGCAGCTGATTCTGGGCGGAGAGGCCCTGGGCCGTTCACTACTGGAGCGCCTGGTGGAGGTGCAGGCTCCATGCGAAATTATCAATCACTACGGCCCAACTGAAACCACCATCGGGGCGCTGGTCAATCGTCTCGGCCATGTCCAGCAGATCGCCCAAGGTCAACACGGGGAGGCGAGCGTGCCGATTGGGAGCCCTATTGGCAATCTTTCCGTTGCCGTTATGAATGCGGGCGGCAATATGGTACCGGTAGGGGTGGCGGGTGAGCTGTATATTGCGGGCGCTGGACTGGCCCAGGGATACCTCAATAAGCCAGAGCAGACGCAGGCGAAGTTTTTGCTGAAGCGGTGGGATGGGCAAGAGGAGGTGCGTTATTACCGCACAGGTGATCTGGCCCGTTACCGCTCCGACGGCAAGATCGAGTTTCTGGGCCGGGCCGATGGCCAGGTCAAGATTCGCGGCTATCGCGTTGAGCTGGGTGAGATCGAGCAGGCGCTGCAGAAGCATGAGCTGGTGCAGAAATGCGTTGCCCTGATGCAAGAAGGACAGCCAGGTGGGCAGAAGCTGGTGGCCTACGTAGTGGGGGCGCCATCCTCCATCCTGACCGAAAAAGAGCTGAAGACCTTTCTGCGTGAGCGCCTGCCAGCGTATATGCTGCCCCAGACTATTGTGCAGCTCGCCTCGCTGCCGTTGACGCTCAATGGGAAGATAGATAGCAAGAAACTGCGTGAGCAGGAGCCCATCAAGGCGGAGAGCAGCGAATCCGTTGAGATAGAGAAGACCTATGTGCGACCACGTGATCATATCGAGATGCGCCTGGCTCACATCTGGTCTCAGATTCTCTCGGTGCATAAGATTGGTGCGCTGGATGACTTTTTTGACCTGGGTGGAAACTCTATCATCGCGGTACGCTTGATGTCGTTGATTCATAAGGAATTCCAGTGTGACCTGGCGCTTTCAACCTTATTCAAGCATCCGACCCTGGCCGCCTTTGCCCGTATCTTGCGGCGCGACGTGCCAGAAGAGGCGCCCTCAATCGTTGTGCCGCTGCAGACGCAGGGTGATCGCCTTCCGTTCTTCTGCGTCCATCCTTCGGGCGGGACCGTGTTTCGCTATCAGGCCTTTGCCCACGCTCTGGGAAACGCGCAGCCATTCTATGGACTGCAGGCGCCTGAGGGGGATCAGGGAAGCCTGAGCCTGGAGGCGATGGCTGCCCAATATGTGGGGGCCATACGAGAGGTCCAGCCTTCGGGACCTTATCAGATCGGTGGCTGGTCGCTGGGTGGCGTGGTCGCTTTTGAGATCGCGCAGCAGCTCACCCGGTTAGGGGAGCATGTCGCGTTGCTGGCCCTGATTGATAGCAGTGTCCCGCCTTCCATGCTGACGGAGCAGCCCTTACCTGCCGCTGCCACCAGCTCCATCAATGATCAGGTGGTGGCTGATGTCCTGCGGGAAGAAGGAGTTTTGAGCTTAAGTGCGGAGGATCTGGCGCGCTATGAGCCCGGGATACAGCTGGAGCATGCCTGGAATCAGGCCAGGCAGGCGAATCGCATTCCCGCAGATACCGGCTTTGAGCAGTTCCGACGCCTTGCCTATATCAACTGCCGCAACCTGTTAGCCGTCAAGTACTACAGGCCAGAGGTGTATCCTGGTGGCATCACCTTCTTCCGTTCAAGTGAGGTCCTGGAGTGGAGCAAAGGAAGGCTGAATACGGAAGGAGCTGCATCACCGCTCGCACTGACGGGTGGTTGGGAACGTTTATCCCAGCGAGAAATTATCGCCCATATCGTACCGGGCCCACATAGCGAGATGGTCGACGAGCCATATGTACAGGAACTGGCACGCTTGCTCTCGTCCTTACTCAGCACACAATCTCAAGGTATCAAGGCCGCGTGAGCGCTCCCACATGGGCGACCGCGTAAGCGGCCGCCCTGGTTTTGTTGAGAGGCTATATGGTTTCTGGAGAAATAGAGAAGAAACTGGATCATAGAAGAGGATGAATGCAGATAGAGGGAAGTGTAGTATGCAGGATCTGTATAGGCGACTGAATGAGCCTGGGTTTTCTCTCAGTGAGTGGGCCTGCAGGCATAGAAAAGACGTTGGTATCATCTGCTAGCCATGCCAGAAAGATGAGAGCTGCTGGAGTTGCTGTTCACGCAATGGGAGCTCCCAGACGATACGGTTCGGAGTGAGGGATCGGGTCTGTACTTTGTGAAAGTTGAAGCGGGCAGCCAGCTTATCCGTCTCTTGATTGCTGGTAATGGTATAGACCTTGTCAATCAAGTAACCATTGTTATGGAAAGAGACTAATAAATGAAAGAGGTGGGAAACAAGCAGGCCCGCATAAAGATTTCTGAGATGATGAGAAAGAAGAGGATCAATTGCAAGAACATCAATATAGAGATGGAAACGTTCAAGGCGGGTAAATGGTAGGATGTTATCCAGGGTAATATTACGCTCAACCTGTTCACCATGTAAAAGTTTTTCCAGAAATTCATCCGTAAAGCGAAAGAGTGAGAAATAACCAACGACCTTGCCATGCGCTTTTAGAGAATGAAAGGTGAACTCACACTTTTCCTGGAAGGCGATGCGTTCAGGGAGAGGGGTAATAAAATCTTTGCCAAAGACACGAATACCAATCTCCATCTCTTCTTTTTGTTCTTCAGGGCTGGAATGGCTGAAAACGATATCCTGAAATTGCTCAAAAACGGTCTGCATCGAAAGGGCTAAGGCATCAATATCCCTTTTGGGGTACACCCCCTGTTTCATTCCTGGGAGGACAACCTTATGGATGATACCTTGCTTCACCTTGCGGAAGAAAGCTGCTCGAGAAAAACCTAGCTTTTGCTGTGCCTCAGAGGCTGTGTAATACTGTTGGGGCATATGTTGCTATGTCTCCTTTTGGCATAAAGCAGGATATTTCCTGTTGCCTTTATTATAGCATGCATTGTTTTTAATGTATACAATAGTGGAAATAATTCAACTTTATCTTCCATGGTTTGAATGCTTTTATCGACAACCAAACGGCCGCATGCTATCAAAAATACGTAATATTCACTAAATCTAAAATAGAATCTCTATTTCTTGAGATTTACCTTTGATTCTCGCGTGAGAGAGGAGGGCAATGGTTTTCTTGAGCATCAAGTTTTTCAAATAAGCTGCTATAGTAGCAAACATATGTACTGATTTCCAAAAGTTTACAAAGTCTCTGTAATGTGTTATATTTTAATATGGTAGATTGTAGGAGAGAAAGGCTGACCCATGACTGATCAATATTATACAGCTTCAGAAGCGCAGCAGCGACTAGGCTTATCAAAAGCCATGTTTTTCCGCAAAGTGAAGCAGGGCTTCATCAGAAAAGTAGTTCCTCCTGGTATGAAGCAAGGGGTGTATCCTCGCCGTGATATTGATGGGCTGGCGTTGTCGATGCAGATGCTGTTTGAGCAAGATCAGGGCATTACCTTCGGCCGTTCAATGATCGCCGACCAGATTGAAGAGTTGGAGATCGGGGCGCGCGCTTTTGGACGCAATTTTATTACACCGTTGCCGGAGCGGATCCTGTTCCAGCAGAAAAATGAATTTACCTTTCATTCGCTCAAGGTGGAGGGAACGGTGGTTGGCTATATCTCGATGTTTTTTTTCTCTGACGAAGTGTTGGATCAGCTCCTGACCGGTAAAAAAATTGAGCGTGAGATTAAAGTGAGCGATGTGCAGCCTTTTCCGCGCCTTGAGCCCTTTACTATTTATATCGACGTGATGGTCATTGATCCAGCTCTCAGTAGCCACCTGCGTACATTATTTGCCGGCATCCTTATTTCTCGCTTTGCTGATCTGCTTTTACATTTAAGAAGCAACGGCTATCTGTTCGATAAGATTTACACGGTGACCTCCTCAAGTGCGGGCGAGAAGCTGGTACGAAAGCTGGGGTTTCAAGAGCTGGAGCACAAATCCCTGGTGCCAGCCAGGGTGCCCTTTGTTGTCCCCTTTGATCAAGAGCACCTCCATGCGTTACAGGTGCAGCAACACAAAGTTTTAAGCTTTGCGCGTCGCTAGTGATCTCACCGCTATTTTATCTACGACGCTGCATAAAAAGTATATTCCTGTGTATAAAAAATGCCCTGCCCACATAATACATCCTTTCCTATTCAGCATCTATACTCGTACAGTACGACAATGTACAGGTGCGTGGCTTGTTTGCTAGCTAGCTTCGCACATGTCCAGTCCTGCTGTTTGAACTTCCAGATTTGCATAGGTAAGGAGTAGAGCATGAGTCAAACAATGACTTCTACCACTGTAGAAGTGAATACAATTGTTGATCTTCTACAGTTGCGGGCACGCGAGAATCCATGTAGCACTGCGTATACTTTTTTGCGGTACGGTGAGGCAGCCAACGAGAGTGTGAGCTATTTTGAGTTAGATACTCGTGCTCGTGCGATTGCCAGTGTCCTGCGTCAGAAGGGAGGGGAGGGCAGGCAGGTCCTTTTGCTCTACCCTTCAGGTATCGATTATATGGCGGCCTACTTTGGCTGTCTGTACGCTGGCGCGATCGCCATCCCTGCTTATCCTCCTCATTCACAGCGCGCACTCCCCCGTATTCAAGCTATTGTTGATGACGCCAGTGCTTCAATCGTATTAACAACATCGACCATTGCGGATAAAGTGCAGCAGTGGACCGAAAATGTGGCGGGACTAGAGCGCCTGACATGGCTGACGACCGATGCGGTAGATGTCTCTATAGCCGATGCATGGATAGCGCCAGATATTGATGGCGATTCGCTCGCTTTTCTCCAGTATACGTCCGGCTCTACTTCTAGCCCCAAGGGTGTGATGGTCAGCCATACTAATCTGCTGCACAATCTTTCTATGCTGCATGACCAGCTAGGTATTACAAGCGATTCTGTTGGCGTCTCCTGGCTCCCTATCTTCCATGACATGGGGCTGATCGCCGGTATGTTGCTGCCGCTCTATGGCAATGTGCCCTCGGTCTTTATGACGCCGGCGGATTTTCTGCAGCGCCCTCTGCGCTGGCTCCAGGCGATTACTGATTATAAAGGCACCTTTAGCTGCGCGCCAAACTTTGCCTATGAGCTCTGCATGCGGCGCATCGGAGAAAGTGATCTCGCCAGCCTTGATCTGAGTTCATGGACGGTCGCCCTCAATGGGGCCGAGCCTATCCGGGCCGAAACATTGCATCGGTTTACGCAAATGTTTGCCGGCCGTGGTTTTCGTTCCACCACCTTTATGCCAGGCTTTGGTCTGGCCGAAAACACTCTGATGGTCTGCTGTGAGCAGCTTGACAATGCGCCCTATATCAAGAATATCAGCCAGTCGGCTCTAGAAGAGAACCTGGTCATTGCGGCCGGGGCCGCGATTGATGATGTACAGCAGCTGGTTGGCTGTGGAGGTGCGGTACGAGAAAAGGGAGTGGATATCGTCATCGTCAATCCAGAAACGTTCCAGGCATGTAATGTGGATGAAGTGGGCGAGATCTGGGTATCAGGTCCCAGTGTCACGCGGGGCTACTGGCAGCGGCCTGAGGAGACGGCTCAGACGATGCAGGCTCATCTGGCAACGGGTGAGGGACCCTTTTTGCGTACTGGCGATCTGGGAGCGTATCAGAATGGGCAGCTTTTTGTCACTGGTCGCCTGAAGGACCTGATCATTCTGGGTGGACGTAATTATTATCCTCAGGACATTGAGAAGACGGTTGAGCTCAGCCATCCTGCCCTGCGACCAGGGTGTAGCGCCGCGTTCTCTATTGAGCATGAACAGGAGGAACGCCTGGTAGTGATGGTGGAAGTGGATCATCGCTATAACTTCGCCAAAGATGGCCTCTCAGAGCATGCCGCGCGCCAGGAGATCCTGAAAAATATTCGCCGCTCGATCGCGGACTATCATGATTTGTCAGTGTATAAGGTCGCGCTGTTGCGCATCAATGGTATCCATAAGACTTCCAGTGGGAAGGTGCAGCGGCGCTCCTGTCGGGCCGCCTTTTTGCGTAACGACTTCAAGGAGTGGAGGGCTTAGTCCACCAGGCTTGCTTTCCCCATATGGTGCCGCCGACGGCGGCACCACATGAAAAGAGGTTCAGCGAGATTCACCGGGGCGGCTAGCCCCGGTGAATCTCGCTGAACCTCTTTGGGGATTTTTGAAAAATCCGGGATGATCTGTGCCTCTATATGAGAGTGGTGCCCCGGTCGCGTAACGCGACCGGGGCACCACTCTCATATAGGCTGAGATATAGGAAGTGGCCACCCACACGGGCGGCCACTGTCTACAAGTCGAGATCGATTTCGGAGAGCAGGAACTCCAGTTCTTCCTGGCTGACTTCGAGATCGGGGAAGTCGGACGGCGTATAGATGGTCTCGGATTGCGTGGTCTGGGCCATCGCGATGATGGCCTGGAGGGCCTGGAGATAGGCATTTGCCAGCTCTACGATGGTTTCACGGTTATGGATCTGGGGGCTGAACTCCCAGGCGACATGGAGCTCACCCGCTTGAATCAGACTGTTGATGGCCAACAGGTGGTTCCGTTTACTGGTCTGGTGTTGAGTGGGACCCTGGGATGGCCTCAGATGGCTGAAGAGACTTCCCGTTGTCGCGGACGGTGTGTCCAGCTGTCCGAGGTAGTTAAAGACGATCTGTGGCTGTGGGCGCCGCTGCAGCTCCTGACCCAACTGAGCCGCCTGATTAAGGTAGCGCAGGATCCCATAGCCAATGCCATGCTGCGGTATCTGGCGCAAGTGCTCTTTGGTCTGCTTCAGCGTTTCGAGTGTACTGGAAGCGAGCGAGCTCGTCAGTTTGACCGGGAAGATAGAGGTAAACCAGCCAACGGTACGCGAGAGGTCAACATCTGTGAAGAGCTCCTCACGACCATGACCTTCCAGGTCGATCCATACATCGTCCTGCTTGTTCCATGGTGCCAGCACCTGTGCTAAGGCTGTGAGCAGAACATCGTTGATCTGGGTATGATAGATCTCTGGCAGCGTCTCCAGCAGCAGGCGCGTTTCGGTGGCTGAAAGCGTCACTTCAACCTGTTCAATGTCCTGTCCCTGCTCATCGGCAACATGATCAACCGGAATCGATCTGTCGCAACCGCTTGTTTCACGCAGCCAGTAGTCAGCTTCGAGCCGGGCCTGTTCTGAGCTGGCATACGTGACAAGGTGTTCGGCCCACTGTTGGAACGAGGTGGTTTTCTTTGGCAGCTGAATGGGTTTGTGCTGGCTGCTCTGTTGATACGCGGTCTGCAAATCATCGAGCAAGATGCGCCATGAGACTCCATCCACCGCCAGGTGGTGGATAATCAGGAGCAGTTGATCGGGTGCCTGAGCCTGGCCGAGATGGAAGTAGACAGCTTTCAACAGGGGACCTTGCTCAATATCCAATGACGCCTGGGCTTGAGCTTCGATCGCTCGCATCTGGCGCTGCTGTCCCTCTTCTGGGAGGGTAGACAGATCGATGTAGTCGCATGCTGGCTCCTCGTCAGGCTCAGCATTGTACTGTTGCCAGTCCGCGCCTTCCTGGGTAAAGCGTAAGCGTAGCGCATCATGGTGGGTGAGCAATGCCGCCAGAGCCTGTTTGAGATGGTCTTGATCGATGGTCTCTGTGAGCGATACCAGGATAGACTGGTTCCAGTATTCTGGATGAGGTTGCTGCTGCGCGAAGAACCAGCGCTGGATTGGCGTTAACGCCACCGGGCCGACGGCCGGGTCCTGCTGAGCTTCTACCATCGAGCTCTGCTCGACGACCTGACTCAGCTGCTCGATCGTTTGATACTGGAAGAGCTGCTTGGGAGTCAGGTGGAGGCCAAGCTGATTGGCGCGCCCGATAATCTGGATACTCAGGATGGAATCTCCGCCCAGCGAGAAGAAGTTATCCTGAATACCTACGCGCTCCAGGTGCATGATTTCAGCCCAGACATCGGCGAGCTTTTGCTCGACATCGTTGCGTGGCGCAACATAGTCTCTTTCGCCCTCCTGTACGATGCTATCGATATCGGGGAGCGCCTGACGATCGACTTTCCCGTTGTGATTGAGCGGTAATGCGGCCAGGAACACGATGGTCGAAGGCACCATATAGTGCGGCAGCTTGGTTTGCAGGTAGCTTTGGAGTTCCTCCTCATTGAGCTCCTTGCCCTGTTGGCGGACGACATAGGCGACCAGTTGTTTGGTACCCATCCGATTCTGGCGCGCCAGGACGATATTCTCCTGGACCGCCGGATGCATGCCGATCATTGCTTCGATCTCACCGAGCTCGATACGGAAGCCACGAATCTTGACCTGCTGGTCGATGCGCCCCAGATACTCGATATCGCCACTGGGTAAGCGGCGTGCCAGGTCGCCGGAGCGATAGAGTCGGGCGCCGGGCTCGCTACTGAATGGGTGCGGCACAAAGCGCTGGGCCGTTAATTCTGGCCTGTTGAGGTATCCGCGCGCGATACCCGCCCCGCCCACATACATCTCGCCGGCTACACCGATCGGAGTTGGCTGCCTATACTGATCCATGATGATGACTTGAAGATCAGAGATCGGCTGGCCGATGACGCTGCCACAATTGCTATCCAGATCTTTCTCCTGGATTGGCCGATAGGTGACATGCACGGTGGTTTCGGTGATGCCATACATATTGACCAGTTGAGGTTGCTGGTCGCCGTGGATGGCGAACCAGGGTCGCAGGCTCTGGAGTTCGAGGGCCTCACCACCAAAGATCACCAGTCGTAGCGCTAATTGCTTACGCTGCTCTGCCACATGTTCAATCTGGATCAATTGATTGAAGGCCGAGGGCGTTTGATTGAGCACCGTGACTTTATGGGTATGCAAGAGCTGATAGAACAGCTCCGGTGAACGACTGATCCAGAATGGGACGACGACCAGGCTACCACCATGGAGCAGGGCACCCCAGATCTCCCAGACCGAGAAATCGAAGGCATAAGAGTGGAACAACGTCCATACGTCATGGCTATCGAAGTTATAGCATGCCGCGGTGGCGGTAAAGAGTCGGACGACGTTGGCATGCGATACGACCACGCCCTTTGGATTGCCGGTTGAACCAGAGGTATAGATGATATAGGCCGCGTTCTCTGGATCGGTCGTGTGCGTTGGATTAAACGCCTTCTCCAGCGAGAGCAGTGGATAAATGGTATCCAGTCCGATGACGTATTCACTGATGATCGGCAGATTCTGCCTGAGGTGCTCCTGGGTCAGGATGATCGAGATGTTGGCATCTTCAAGGATGTACGCCAGGCGCTCCGGTGGATACGTCGGGTCCAGCGGCACATACGTCCCTCCGGCTTTAAGAATCGCCAGAATGCCAACGATCAGCTCCAGCGAACGCTCCACACACAGGCCAACGTTGACATCGGGACCAACACCAAGCTGGCGCAGGTACATGGCCGTTTGATTGGCGCGTTGGTTCAATGCCTGGTAATTCAGGGTTTCATGTTCACAGATGACGGCGGGAGCAAAGGGATCTCGTTCCGCCTGGATTTCAAAGATCTCCGCTAAGCTCTGGCCGGCAGGGAATGAGCGCGTGGTCTCCGCGAGCGTCGCTTTGACCTGCTCATATTCTGTATTGGTCCAGAGCTGGATCTCTGTCAGCGGGCGATTGGCCTTCCTGGTAAACTCCAACAGTATCTGCTCCAGGTGCTGCAGCAAGCGGGTGATTGCCTCGGGTGCGAAACGCTCGCGGTCATAGAGCACTTTGAGGTTGAGCTGCTGACCCGGTACGACGATCAGGGTTAGCGGATAACTCGTCTGCTCAATGACTTTTGTGCTCTGCAGCGCCCTGGCGATGTGTTCGTCCTGGCCACTGATCGCATTAGCGTCGAGCGGATAGTTCTCAAAGACGAGCAGACTTTGAAACAGCTGGGTGCCATGCGGGAGCGCGCTCCACGATTGGATCTGTGTCAGGGGTGTATAGGCGTATTGTAAGACGTCGGTCTGCTGTTCATGGAGCGTATGCAGCCACGCATTGACAGAGAGTTGTGGGTCGAGCTGGGCACGCACCGGGAGGGTATTGATGAACAGCCCCACCATCTTCTCAATGTCTGTGATCGTCGCCGTACGCCCTGAGGTGACCGCGCCAAAGACGACATCGCTTTCGCCACTATAATGGCTGAGCAACAGCGCCCAGGCGGCTTGAAGCAGTGTATTTGTCGTGACATGTTCGCGGCGTGCCAGAAGGGTCAGGGAGCGGGTTGTCGCCACCGAGAGGAGATCAGCATGCTCTCCATAGCCAGCTGGCTGCTTTTCTACCTGTGTATGATCGATACCCAGAGTGGTCGGCGACGAGAAGCCGCGCAGCGACTCCGTCCAGAACTCCTGGGCCTTTTGCATATCCTGCTGACGCAGCCAGCGGACATACTCGCGGTACGGTGGTCGGTTGACTGGTCGCACCTCCTGCTGTTTGCTCAGAGCCGCGTAAGCCTTAAAGAATGATTCAAGGACGATCGGCAGGCTCCAGCCGTCGAGCAGCAGGTGATGGTAGGTCCAGATCACCTTATACTCCTCATCATTGAGGTGGGCGATGAACAGGCGCATCAATGGTGCCTGGGCTAGCTGAAAGCCTCGCAACCGATCCGCCTCATAATAGGCTTTGATGCGCTCTTGCTGTTGTTCAACACTAAGGTGGCGCCAGTCCTGACGCTCCACCGGCAGTTGAACATCTTGATGGACGACCTGGTGAGCCTCCATCAGTCCCTTCCACCAGAAACTGGTGCGCAAGATAGCATTGTCCTGGATCACCTGTGTCCAGGCATCATAGAAAGCCTGCTCATCAAAGGCCTGATCAAAGATCATACCCACCTGAATGATGTAGTCACCATGCTCAGGCTCGTACAACGAATGGAAGAGCAACCCTTGCTGTAAAGGGGTCAGTGGATAGATATCCTCAATCTGCTGACTATGGCTGAGATGCAGATCGATCTGCGGCTGCGTGAGTAGAGCCAGGGGGAAGTCTGAGGGCGTATAGCCACCAGCCTCCGGTTGCTGGCAATGCTCGATGATCGCGCGCAGCGTAGACATCAGTTCCTCGGCGAGGGCGCTGATCGTTTCCGCATCATAGATGTTCTGACTGTACGTCCACTCGAACTGGATCTTGCCATTGATGATGCGCGAGGCCACATCCAGCAACTGGCGACGCCGGCCCGGCGGACTATAGTCAGAACCGAACTGTTCTTTGGAGAGCGCGAACATCTGATCGTCAGAAAGCACGTGATGAAATTGTCCCAGGTAGTTAAAGCTGATCATCGGTGTATCGAAGTTTGCCAGCGTGTCCTGAACAGCTTCTGGCGCCAGGTAGCGGAGCAGGCCGTAGCCGATACCATGCCGGGGCACGGTATGTAGCTGCTCTTTCACGGATTTAATGGTGGCATCCAGGGTATGGCATCCACTGAGGTCAAAGTGGACAGGGTAGATGCTGGTGAACCAGCCGACCGTACGCGAGACGTCGAGCCCGAATAGGTCTTCGCGCCCATGACCTTCCAGGTTAATGCTGACCTCTTCTTTCCCACTCCAGCGGGTGAGAGTACGCGCTAGCGCTGTCAGCAGGATATCGTTCATATGGGTATGGTAGCGTGGCGGCACATCATAGAGGAGGGCGTGGGTCTCCTCCTGCGTGAGCGCGACCTCCAGGGTATGCGCCGAGGCAACCGTATTTTCACCATTGCCCCTATCGATTGGGATCTCGGCGATGATTTTTTGCCCCTGCTGTTGCCAGTACGCCAGCTCTTGCAGGCAGTCCTCGCTCTGGGCATACTCTTGCATCTGCCGCGACCATTGCTGGAATGAGGCCGTCTTCGCTGGGAGCTGGATCTCTTGCTGCATCTCAATCTGCTCGCAGATATTCTGCAGATCCTCCAGGAGGATACGCCAGGATACACTATCGATGACAAGGTGGTGAATCGTCATGAACAGGCGCACCTGCTCGTTGGCCCCTGGTTTAAAGTACAGGACACGCATCAAGGGACCATGCTCGATATTCAGGCTTTGCTGCGCCTCCTTCGTGTAAGTGAGCAGCGCCTGTGCCTGCTCCTGGGGCGAGAGATCTGAGATATCGATCACCTGGCACAGAACGGATGAAGTTAAGGTCTCGCCAGCACTGATCTCCTGGCGCCAGCCGTCCCCATCCTGGATAAAACGTGTGCGCAACACATCGTGATGGGATATCAGATAGGCGAGTGCCTGTTCGATAATCTCTGGTTCAATGGGATAAAAGAGCCGCAGGATGGCTGCTTGATTCCAGTGATGCACCGGTACGTTCAGGTCAAAGAACCAGCGCTGAATCGCGGTGAGCGCTACCTCTCCCTCAACCTGGTCTGTATCGGTCAGGGCACCGTCATCCTGCGATGCGGCGCTGGCCTGCTGCTCCTTGATCATCTGAGCCATCTCTGCAATGGTTTGATACTGGAAAAAGTGCTTGGGATGGATGCGTATCCCGTGCTGCGCGGCCTGCGCTACGATCTGAATGCTCAGGATCGAGTCTCCGCCGGAGCCAAAGAAGTTGTCGTGCAGGCCGATACTCGGTATACCCAGCGCCTGGCACCAGAGTTCCTCCAGCAGGGTTTCCACATCGTTCTGGCCAGCGGCGGACTCCTCCTCCTGCGATTGACCAAATGCTGGCTCAGGGAGTGCGCGGCGATCTATCTTGCCATTATTCGTCAACGGCAACGTCTCCAGGGTGATAAAGCAGGCTGGTATCATATAGTCTGGAAGGATCTCTTTGAGATAGCTGCGCATCTCCTGTGCCGATAGCGGGCTTTGCTGAACCAGGTAGGCGACCAGGCGTTTGGTTCCCATATCGTCGGTATGAACAATGACTGTCCCATCGACGATCTCTGGATGCTGCAGCAGGATGCTTTCAATCTCACCAATCTCGATACGGAAGCCTCTGATCTTGATCTGGTTGTCCCGTCTGCCAATAAATTCGATGGTGCCATCGCCGCGATAGCGGGCCAGGTCGCCCGTTTTATAGAGGCGAGCTCCAGTTGTGCTGAAGGGATCGGGCACAAAGCGTTCCGCCGTTAACTCCGGCCGGTTGAGATAGCCACGAACCAGGCCATCACCCCCGGTATACAGTTCACCGGCCACCCCGATGGGAACGGGCCGCATACACTCGTCCAACAGGTAGACGGTGGTGTTGCTGATGGGCACCCCAATCGGCACGGACGTTCCAACCTGCTCGACGTTCTGCATGGGATAGCAGCAGGTGAAGGTCGTATTCTCGGTCGGGCCATAGCCATTGATGAGTGTGCAATGGCTATTCTGCTGCAATACTTTCTGTACCTGCGTCACGCCCAGAACATCACCACCAGCGAGCAGAAGCCGCAGGCCGGCCAGAGCGGGCAATTGATGCTCAACCATTTGATGGAACAGACCCGCGGTGAGCCAGAGGACGCTGACCTGCTCCTCGTGCAGGATCTGCGCCAGCTCTTCCAGCGAGGGGGTATGAGCCGGGAAGAGCACCAGGCGACCTCCGTTGAGCAAGCTGCCCCATAACTCTAATGTCGAGGCATCAAAAGAGCTGGGAGCCAGGTGCAGGAAGACATCATGCGCGCTAAAGGTGGCATAATTGGTGTTGCGCACCAGGCGCAACACCCCTCGATGGATGGCGCTTACCCCCTTTGGCCGTCCCGTTGAGCCAGAGGTATACATGACATACACCGTCTGCTCCGGATCGATAGGGTGTTGCAGGTTCTCCTGTGAGAGTCCATCCAGGAGCAGATCGTATTCCTCAGCGCAGATAATCTGCTGTCTTTCATCGACTGGAAGCTGCGAGGCAAACTCATAGTTGCTCAGGATCAGTGAAAGATGGGTGTCCTCAAGCATGTACGCCAGGCGCTCTTGTGGATAGCTGGGGTCGAGTGGCACATAGGTCCCGCCCGCTTTCAGAATCGCCAGGATACTGACGACCATCGGCACGGAGCGAGCCATGCTCAGTCCCACCAGCGTCTCGTTGCTGACTCCCTGAGCCTGCAGATAGTGGGCCAGCTGGTTGGCGCGCGCATTGAGCTCGCGATAGGTCATTTCCTGGCCCTGACAGCTCAGGGCGACCGCGTCCGGTGTTGCCGCCACCTGCTCTTCAAACAAGGCTGTAATGGTGTGCTGCCGTGGATAATCGCTCGGCGTTGTGCTCCATGCTCCAAGCAGCAACCGCTCTTCCTGCTGGGTCAAGATTGGGATGTTGGCAACGAATTGCTGAACATCTGCCACAATGCTTTCCAGCAAGATGCGATAGTGTTCGCTCAGACGAAGCATCGTCTCTTCCTCAAACAGGTCTGAATTGTACTCCAGGTTGCCGGTTATACCCAGTCTGGTCTCCATCAGTGATAGCGTGATCTCAAACTTGGCGCTCCCGGTGTTGACCGGCAGAAACTCCAGCTCCTCTACGCCTTGCAGATGCAGATCGGACAGCGGGGCGTTCTGTAGCACAAACATCACCTGGAAGAGGGGTGAGATCCCGGCGTGGCGCTCTGGCTGGACTGCCTCAACCACCTGCTCAAATGGAACGTGCTGATTGGCGTAGGCATCCAGGCAGACCCGACGGATCTGCTGCAAGAAGTCCTGGAAGCGTGGATTCCCACCCAGATCGGCATACATCACGAGCGTATTGACGAAGAACCCGATGAGGTTCTCCATCTCGGCGCGATCGCGATTGGCGATGCCTGTGCCGACAGCGATCTTCTCCTGACCACTGTAGCGATAGAGCAAGACCTGCCAGGCGGCTAGCAAGGTCATGAAGAGCGTAACCCCTTCGCGCTGGCTCAGCTCCTGAAGCGCCTTCGTCAACTGCTCGGAGAGCGTAAAATTGATCTGCGAGCCGCTAAACGTCTGCTCCAGCGGTCGTGGATGATCCGTTGGTAATTCAAGCTGGGTCGGGACGTTTGCCAGCTGCTCTTTCCAGTAGCTCAGCTGGGATTGCAGGGCCTGGCTATCCATCCATGTGCGCTGCCAGACCGCGAAATCGACATATTGGATGGGCAGCTCGGCCAGGACCTCTGCTTGTTGTGCGAGATAGGCGTTATAGAGCGTACTGAACTCGCGAATGAATACCCCCAGTGACCAGCCATCAGAGACGATATGGTGGATGGTGAGCAGGAAGACGTATTCCTGTGCGGCCGCCTGGAACAGGTGGGTGCGCAGCAGGGGGCCTTTCGCCAGGTCAAATGGCTTGCGCACCTGGAGCTGCATCAGCTGTTCCAGCGTGGCTGTCCGCTGTTCCTCTTCAAGCTGCGTGAGATCGACGACCTCCAGACCGAGGGAGATCGATGGCAGGATGACCTGAAGCGGATTGCCCTGGGTGGCGCGAAACACGGTACGCAGCGCCTCATGGCGTTGAACGATGGTCTGCAAGCTATATTCTAGTCCCGCGATATCGACCTGGCCGCTCAGGCGGATCGCGACACAGAGATTGTAGGTCGCGCTCTCATGCGCCAGTTGATCCATGAACCAGAGCCGTTGCTGGGAGAACGAGAGCGGCAGCTGCGGATCTCGTTTGACAGGCTCAATCGCTGGTGGTACCTGTTGGGACGTTATCTGCTGCTGGCTTTCGATCAAGGTGGCGAACGCCGTCAGCGTTGGAGCCTGGAACAGGCTGCGCAATGGTAGCTCAATATGCAACTGATCTCTCACCCGCGAGAGCAACTGCGTTGCCAGCAGGGAATGGCCGCCGCACTCAAAGAAGTTATCGTATCTACCCACCCGAGCATGCCCCAGCAATGCCTTCCAGATCTCGGCCAGCACCTGTTCGAGCTCTGTACGGGGCATAGCATCGACATCCTCTGGCTCATGCCCATACGCTGGAGTTGGCAGCGCTTTGTGATCTATCTTGCCATTGGAGCTTAAAGGCAGCGCTTCAAGTGCGACAAACATGCTCGGAACCATATAGGCGGGCAGTTTCGTACGCAGGAAGGTCTGGAGCTCCGCCTGTGCTGGTATGAGCGCGGTCGCGGAGACAATGTAGGCCACCAGTTGTTGATTGCCCGGCACATCCTCGCGTACCACGACAACGTTCTCGCGAATAGCTGGATGCTGTTGCAGTACCGCCTCAATCTCTTCCAGCTCGATGCGATAGCCACGCAGCTTTACCTGGTGATCGATGCGTCCCAGGAACTCGATGGTTCCATCCGCCTGGAAGCGGGCGAGATCGCCGGTTCGATAGAGGCGAGCACCAGCCTGCTGGCTAAATGGATCGGGCACAAATGACTGGGCGGTGCGTCGCGGATCGTTCAGGTATCCTGTGCCTACGCCTGCGCCGCCAACCACGAGCTCACCGGCCACTCCCACCGGAACCGGTTGCCAGTAGGCATCTATAATGTAGAGCTGCGTATTGGCGAGCGGCTGTCCAAGTGGCATGACCGCAGATGTAGTGACAGGCTCACCTTTGATAGTCAGGTGGGTCACATCGTCCGAACACTCGGTGGGGCCATAGGCATTCAGCAGTGGTACCTGCTGATTGGCTTGCCACCAGCGCTGACACAGCTCTGCTGGCAGGGCTTCACCCGTCACCAGGAGCCAGCGTAAACTGCGCGGTTTCTGCGCCAGGTCATTGGAGCTATGCGTGTCCAGCAGGGAACGCAGCAGCGAGGGCACTGTTTCCAGGATCGTGATCTGCCTCTGCTCAATCGCTTGTAGCAGGGAGGTTGGATCGTGCGCAATTTCATCGAGCAGGATATGCACCTGTCCACCACTGAGCAGGCCAGCGAAGAATTGCCAGACCGAGATGTCAAAGCAGTGGGAGGCGGTCTGCGCAATGGTATCTGCCGGCCCGAGCTGCAGGGCGTGAATCTTGGCGTAGAGATGATTGATCATCCCCTGGTGGTTGATCATGACCCCCTTGGGTTTGCCGGTTGAACCTGATGTATAGATCACGTACGCCAGCTGCTGCGGATCAGATGGGGCAGGCAGTGGCGGCACCAGGTCCATGGTTTGCTCTGACAACGGTCTATCCAGACAGATCATATAGGCCGGGTCGGCGGGGAGATCATGGCGCAGGCTGGACATGGTCAGCACGGCGACTGGCCGGGCTTCAGCGAGAATGGTTGACAGGCGCTCGATTGGCATGAAGGTATCGAGCGGGAGGTAGGCGCCATTGGC
This sequence comes from Dictyobacter halimunensis, assembly GCF_036245075.1. Classification (NCBI taxonomy): domain Bacteria; kingdom Bacillati; phylum Chloroflexota; class Ktedonobacteria; order Ktedonobacterales; family Dictyobacteraceae; genus Dictyobacter; species Dictyobacter halimunensis. Next base: position 908,856 of record NZ_BSRI01000001.1, on the reverse strand, counting down.
CATCCAGGTTGCCAGGATACCCACCACCATCTCGATCGAGCGAGGCAGATAGAGCCCGACCAGCTGATTTGTGCCAACGCCGACCTGCGCGAGGTGATATGCCAGGTCCTGAGCCTGCGCCTGCAACTGGGCATAGGTCAGCTGCCGACCTTGATCGACCAGCGCGATCGCGTCCGGATGGAGATTTACCTGGCGTGCGATCAAATCGGGCAGCGTTTTCTCCTGGGGATAGGATGCCTCTGTCATATTCCACTCTTGCAGCATTCGCTGCTGCTCCTTGAGCGTGAGGAACGGGAAGGTCGTGATGGCCTGTTCTGGCTGCATCGTCATAGCCTCTAGCACGACGACGAAATGTTCAACCATGCGCGCGACAGTTTCTGGTTTGAACAAATGGGTATTGTATTCCAACGATCCATAGAGATCCTCACCGCGATCGGCGAGGGAGAGGTACAGATCAAACTTGGAGATATTGCTTTCTAGCTCAAAGGTCTGCAGTTGCAGGTCAGGCAGCGTAAGATCGAACCATGCGTTATCCTGAAGCACAAAGAGCACCTGGAAGAGTGGTGAGCGGCTCAGGTCACGCTGCACCTGCAATGCCTGCAGCAGCTGTTCAAATGGCATCTCTTGATGCTGGAAGGCCTCAATGACGGTCTGCCTTGTTCGCTTCAGGCACTGCTGGAATGAAGGGTTTCCTTGCAGGCGTCCACGCATCACAACGTTATTGAGAAAGAGCCCCACCACATCCTCGATTTCGGGTCGCGAGCGATTCGCCAGCGAGGTTCCGACCAGCACATCCTCCTGTCCACTATAACGACCGAGCAAGATATGCAGCGCGGTGAGCAAGGTCATATAGACGGTGACCCCTTCTTGCTTGCTTAAGGCGCGGATGCGTTGTGTGAGCTCCTTTGATAGGCTAAAGACATGATGCCTGCCATGGGTTTCCAGTACCGCCGGGCGAGGATAATCGGTAGGCAGTTCCAGGATCGCAGGTGCGTCGGCCAGTTGCTGGACCCAGTACTGTTCCTGCGTTGCCAGGGTCTGTCCCTGTAGCCACTGCCGCTGCCAGTTGATGAAGTCGGGATAAGTAACAGACGCCGCGGGCAAGGCGGGTTCTTGTGCTGTGATATAGCCCGTGTAGCATTGCTGCAGGTCTTTATACAGGATACCCAGTGACCAGCCATCGCCGATTAAGTGATGAAAGACGATGAGCAGGATGAAGTCGCTTGCTCCTATCTCATATAAGCAGAAGCGGGCGAGTGGCCCGTTCTCAAGATCGAAGGGCTCTCTGAGGGCCTGCTCTGCCAACTGCATGGCTGTAGTCTCACGGTTCTCCTCAGGCAGATGTGAGAGCGGTATATAGGTGAGCCCCCTTCCGGCTCCTGGTGTATAGAGCTGTACCGGTTCACCATCGTGCTCATGGAAGGTCATATTCAACATGCTGTGGCGCCGATATAACTCATCAATGCTCTTTTTGAGTGCCGCGACCTGTAAATTGCCACGGATGCGGAAGGCGCTATGCTCATTATAGACGCTGGTGCCGGGAGTCAGTTTTTCCAGGAACCAGAGCCGCTGTTGCGCAAAGGAGAGCGCTCCCGCCTTCGCGTCCGCCAGTTGTACCTGGTCTGGCGCGGAAGCCATGGACTGATCTTCTTCGGGTGCGAACAGCCGCCGGAGCAGGGCAGTGATAAAGCTTTCCAGAGTGCTGCTACTGAAGAGGAGGGTAAAGGGGATCACGCACTCCAGGCTTTTCTGTAAGCTATTGATTAACTGTGAGACGGTCAGCGAATCCAGGCCCAGGGCAAAGATCGCATCGCCTGGTTGCAGCTCTGGAACTTCCTCAAGCTCTAGCAGGCGCGCCACCAGTGTGCTGATATGCCGCAAGAGCAGCATCGGCCTCTCTGTATCTGAGGCCACCTCAAGCTGATCGCGTAAGGTGGTCTTTGTTGCCGGAAGATTCCCCTCTATCTCTACCAGCGTGACAAGCGCCGCCTGGCTACTGGCATAGAGCTCCCACTGGGAGTCAGCATTTTGCCAGAAGAACTGGAATGTTGCTTCCTGCTCATTGATGGTCGCCAGGAGTTGTCCCGATCTGGCGTGATCTGGTTGCTCCGTCTTATGCAGGACTGGTTTGCCTACATGGAGAGCCTGTCCGATCGGGGCCAGTGATGTCGCACTGGCCAGCAGCAGATTCGTATAAACCTCTTCCAATTGTGCGTCTGTCAGGCTAGTAGTGGGCAGACTGGTGTCATGCCGCAGTGGGTGGATCTGCCAGAGGTGGGTATTGGCCGGATAGGCCAGGGTCGTATACGAGTGCAGCAGCGGGTGCTCAGTTGAGGATTGGTTCTCTGATCTCTTCTGTTCTGGTGCGGTATTAATCTCTTCCTGGTCCAGCCAATCCAGCCAGACGCGTTTGCGCTGCCAGGGGTACTGTGGTAGATCGACATGCTGAAATGGTTCTGGATAGACATGGGACCACTGAATGCTGCATCCTTGCTGGTAGCAGATACTGACAACTTCTAACAGGGCGTCGCGATAGGCGGATGGGTTGACATCTCCCAGAGAGGACAGAACTATGATCGAATGATTGAGCTCTTCATTGTTTGAGCATGAGCTCAGGAATTCAGAGCATGCGTTGAGCTCTAGCACCAGTGTGCAGCTTGATCCAGGTCGCTGCGCTAGCTCGGCGCTGGAGATAATGGGGAGGGAAGGAGGCTCAAGCGGTATCGAATCGTCTGCCTGCATCGGTGGGAGGATGTGCTGATCGTGCTGGCAGAGCGCTTGTAGTACCGGAGCCAGGGACTTTCCCTCAATCGCCAGCGCAATAGCCTGAGCCAGGAATTGATCAGCCCCGATCAGGGTATCGGGTGTGATTCCCCACGTATTCCACAGCTGGGCTAGCCCTACCTGGAGCACGAAATTTCCAATGTGTGTGGCGGCCTGCGCGGAAAGTTCCTCTTCCTGGACGACATCATCCAGATAGGCCAGCAGGGACCAGCCAGTCAGGTTGTGGAGATGGCGATCACTTTCGGATACAATGCGGTAGAAAGCGGGTTCGCGCAGCAACGCTTTACAGAAACCCTGCCAGTTCTTTTGTGGTTCCTGACCGGAGGCGAAGGCGATTGTGGGCCGTTGCCGGGTATGTTTTTTGATCTGGGCCTGACCAGCGGGAGTTGCCAGGAAGGTATGTATCTTTTCCGCTAGTTGTTGCATTGTTGCGCCCTGGAAGGCCAGGCGATACGCATGATGGCTCCGTCCAACAGAAGCGCTTGAGCACAGGTCATGCAGGGCCGGTCCCTGTGTATCACGGGCAGCCAGGAATTGCGCATAGTCTTTGACAACCTGTGCCAGGGCATCTGCTGAGCGTGCCGAGAGTGGTAAGAGATAACTTGTGGCAGAAGAATGCCCTCTCTGTTTTTCTTCAGAGTGTGGAGCGGCCTGAAGAACGGCATGCGCATTGCTGCCGGAGAGTCCAACCGAGGTGAGGGCCGCGGTTGGCACCCCTTCTTTAGCGGGCCAGGTCGCTAACGATGTCTGCGCTTGAAGTCCATTGGCGGCCAGGTCGATAGCGGGATTGAGTGCCTGCAGATGGAGGGTAGGAAAGACCTCGCGATGGAAAAGCGAGAGCGTCACCTTCATAAAGCTTGCCATACCCGAGGCCGCGCCCAGGTGTCCAAAATTTGTTTTGACCGAGCCGATGCGGCAGGGATTGTCAATAGCTCGCTCGCCGTGCCAGAGTGTACCCAGGACCTGCGCCTCGACCGGATCGCCTTTTGGCAGACCCGCGCTATGCAGCTCGATATAGTCAATCTCATTAGGGTCGATCCCGGCCTGAGCATGCGTGCGCTGCATCAGTGTTTCTTGCGCGTCTGGATTAACGGCCGTGATCCACTCATTATGGCCATTGTGATTCAAGCCGATGCCGGTGAGGATAGCATAGACGCGTTCGGATCTACGCACCTGCGAGAGTGGTTTCAGGATGACGACACCTGCGCCCTCACCGCGCACAAAGCCATCGGCGTTTGCATCGAAGGCGCGGCAGCGCCCAGTGGGTGAAAGCATGCCCAGCTTTGACAGCATAATTGAGCTATCGGGAGAGAGCATCAGCTCGACGCCACCTGCGATCGCCAGCTTTGATTCTCCCAACCAGAGGCTCTGGCACGCATAATAGATGCTCGCCAGCGAGGAAGCGCAGGCCGCATCGAGTGTAATGCTTGGCCCCTGCAGATCAAAGACATAGGAAATACGATTGCTGGCGAGCGAAGACATCGCCCCCAATCCAGTAGAGCCATCTAATCTGGACCAATCCTTGCTCTGCATGCGTAGATAGTCATTCCAGACCTGCCCGATCGTCACACTGGTCTGGCTTTGGACCACCTCCTCAAAGGGGATGCCCGCGTCTTCAAACGCCTCCCAGACCACTTCAAGCAGCAGGCGATGCTGTGGATCGAGATATTTCGCCTCGCGAGGTGAAATACCAAACGCTTTCCAATCAAACTGATCAATGTGATCGAGAAATGAGCCCCAGCGGCTATTCATCTTTCCTGGTGTGTTGATATCCGCATCGTAAAACTGCTCGATATCCCAACGCTCGGAAGGTACCTCGCGTATCATATCTTTTCCCTGGCGCAGTAATTGCCAGAGTTCATGTGGGCTACTTGCACCGGGGAAGCGCAGCCCCATACCAATTACCGCGATTGGCTCTCTGCCTGGATTATGCATGCTATTCATAAGGTTTATCACCCTCCGCGTCTATAGAGCTATAGCTGTTCCATTGTGCTTGATCAGGTACGTATGCTGTATGTGCAAGCATAGCGCTCGTGCTGTTAGGGCACATGTTAGTTCCTCCGTTAATCTGTCCATCTCATCATCACTCCTGTTGAAGCAGGGTCATGCTTATGGGTGTGGATCAAATGTCACCGGACAGGAACGGAATCCGCCGAGAATTGGGTTGGGATTCATGATTGCTGGATGAGCAGGGTCCGTTTTTAGGTGTGAAAGTTGAAGCAGTCTCTGCAGTGACGCATGGGCTTCAATGCGCGCGATCGAGGCGCCGGGGCAACGATGTTTTCCAAAGCCAAAGGTCACATGTTTTACCGGGCGGTGGGCATAATTAAACTCTTTCGGGTTCTCAAAATACTTCGGATCATAGTTGGCCGCCTCCAAAAAGAGGAGCACCTTTTGTCCGCGCCGGATATGATGGGAACCGGGGAACTGCTCCGACAGATCCGCGTCCTGCCGGGCCCAGCGCGCGATATAGCGAGTTGGAGGGCTCATGCGTAAGGCCTCTTCACAGATCAGTTTGGGGAGAGCGGGATTCTGGACGAATTCCGCCTGTAACTGGGGCCAGCGATCGAGTATTTTGGCTGTACCTGTCCCGATCAGTTTTTTCGTGGTGACGTGTCCGGCGGTCAGGATCATCACCGTACTGGAGAGTACCGCCTCCTCATCAGGAAAAATTTCGGGGGCCGCATGAAAGGCGCTAATCAGATCTTCGCCGGGCGTCTTCTTCTTCTGAGCCACGTGCTGCCGCAGGAAAGAGATCAATGCGGTAAGATCCTGCGCATTGCCAACGGGGAAGCCACTGGCGATATCCGAGATCGTCTCTGAATAGCCCAGGTAGCGCATGAATTTCTGATGCTCATGGATATCGATGCCAAGGACGCGCAGCGTCACCGAAAAGGAGATGGCTGACGCAAAATCTTTGACGATATCCATCGATCCATGAGGAGCCAGGGTCGAGAAGCGTTGCTGGACAATGGTTTGGATATCGCTGGTTAAGCGCCTGGCTGTTTGCGCGATATGTCTGAGGAGATAGTGATTGGCCCGCTGATGTTCGATGCCATCCTTAAAAAAGACCGATTGGCTCAGCGTGCCCTGTACCGCGTCCCAACCCATGGCCGATTTGGGGGAATAGGTCCCCAGATCAGAGGTGAAGCGTTCATCCTCTAAGATAGCGACAACTTCTGCATAGCCTGTTACTATCCAGCACTGGCTCAACGCATCAAAATAGATCGGATCGGTCGCACGCAGATCATCATAGAGTTTATGTGGATTGGCATATCCTCGTTTGAGGGCAGAAAAGCTAAACGGTTGATGACTATTGGCAATGGTCATGATGGCTCTACTCCTCTTCAAGCATGTCTACGCTTATCACGTGAAGCACTCAAACTAATTGAAAAAATATATTTCCCATCATTTTTCATTGTAGTAATCTGAGGAGTCTCTGTCATGCTCTCCATTGCGTATTTTTTTTACCCTTGCCGGGCGTATTGTGTGCTGAGGATACCGCGTACGTTGAGCCGCAGCTAGAATACCCAGGAGTACTCATGAGGTGAGTGCTCCTGGGTATTCTTCGTTCCTTGCGGTTTCAGGAAAATTGGGGATGACTCATAGTTTGTTAAGACGCCTGTACCGGAAAAAATTGTGGCACTTTCATGGCGAGCATCATATCGCCTGTCACTTTAAGCTTCCCCGTCATAAACGCTTTCATGGAATCTAATTTACCTTCCGCGATAGCCATCCAGGTTTTATCGCTGGTCGTAAAGGTGACATCTGGTTTTTCAATACCACCAGGTACCAGCTGGCCCACGCCATTCACGATCTGGAAGCCCCAGACGCCAGATTCCTCTCCTGTGATATTCCACTGTAGCGTTTTGTTCATTCCTGTAGCCGCTGACGTATTAAATCTGCCGGTCATTGATTCGAACAGTTCTGAAACAGTCATGATGTTGTTCTCCTTCTTGGTCTCATGGTTACTTATTGAAATGGAAAACTCCTTTTTGAGCACCTGCCGGTTTCTCTGAGGAGTCGTTACACGAACGTTTTGATATACTGGCTTGCCTTGTGGGCAATGGCCATAATTGAGAGCATTGGATTTACTCCACAGGCCGTGGGAAAGACACTGCTATCACAGATGAACAGGCCCTTGATACCATGCACCTGATTGTTCTCATCAGTGACAGAGGTATCCGGGTGAGCCCCTATACGGCACGTGCCCATCTGATGGGCCGAGAAGAGCACGACACGGTTGGGCCCCAGCCCGTTGCGTTTGACCTGTCGATCAAACGCCTGGAGCAGTTTGCGTTGGGTGTCCTCATCCTCCGAACGTTTCAGATCAGTAGGCTTGTTTTGCAATGAAATGACTCGTTCCGCGCCAGCGGCGAGATGGATACGCGCCCCCTGTCTAAGGCCATGTAAGAGATGTTTGCGGTCATAGGCAGAGGGCACGTACTCTATCAGCGGCTCTCCACTTTGGTCCACCTTCACGCTGCCTTCGCCTTTATCGCGTGTTAAGACGATGATCGAGGCAAGGTGTGCAACGTTTCTCATCTCATCGCGATAGTTGCGCGCGGAATACCACGGTGTCGCCAGGCCAAAGAGACCTGGATGGGTGGGCGCAACCTCTAGCTTATAGCCATAGTTACCGTCCAGGTGGATGAACTGGTCGGAATATGCTGATTGCAATACCCCTTTCCAGGCATAGACATTTTCGGCATAGACGCCGACACTGATACCGGTAGGGTGAAGATGGAGATGCTGGCCTATATGTGCGTTCTCAATGCCCGATCGCAACAGGAGCGCGGGTGTATAGAGTGCTCCCGCGGCAACGACTACGGCTCCTGCGCGTATCAGAACGGTGGAGGTTTCTCCTGTTTGCGTGTTTTTGACGCTGGCCTTGACGCCTACGGCCCGCCCATTTTCAATGAGAATCCTTTCTGCGCTTGCGTGCACAATGATACGGGCATCATGTGCATATGCATCTTGCAGATAGGTCTTCATGGTGGATTGGCTGCAGCCGTAGCTGCAGCCAAAGTTACATGCCCCACAACGCTGCTGGCAGCCAATGGCGTTGCGGCGTACCGTTCCCGCGTGATAGCCGAGGGTTGTTGCCCCGTCGAAGAGGCGCTGATTCTGCTGATTGTGCTGACTGTGGTCACTATTGACGCTGATGCGTTGTTCTACGGCGGCAAAACTCTGCTGCAATTGAGAACCGGTGAAGCATCCTTTGAGACCGGAGCTGTGATCCCATTCTGAGAGCACTTCATCCGGTGTGCGGAAAGAGGTCATCCAGTTGACCACGGTACCTCCACCTAATGTGCTGCCCGCCATCATAATCAGACCCAGGTCATTGCTGGCCAATGCCCCTCGTTTCAAAAAGAGCTCTGGCATAGCCTGCGCCTCTTGCTGGGTAAAGTTCCCTTCGTGGTTATACCCTCCTTTCTCCAAAACAATGACCTTCTTTCCCGCCATGGCCAGCTCGCCAGCGACAACGCCCCCTCCCGCGCCAGATCCAATCACAACGACATCTGTTTCCAGCGTCGTTTCTTCTGTGATTATGAAAGGAGTAATGGGAGCAGGCTTTTCCACAGACGGTGGTGCTGGAGGTGTGTAATCTAGCACGCTCCAATTGGGATTGTTGCCGTGCTCGTTGAGCGTGGAGAAGTAGATCAAGCCAGCAAGTCGCTTTAAGCCCTGATAACCCTGGCGAAACGGCCCGATCGGACTGTTCGCCAGGGCGAACAGGTAGCGTTCGCGCCTTTCTTGCGGAAGCTCTACAAATGGACGTGCACTTCCTGCCAGCAGGAAACTGACAGGCGCGGCGGTAAACAGGCGCAGGAAGAGTCGAATGTTCGCCTGGGTTTCCTTGCTTTGCTCTCCCAGTTTCTCCGCTATCTGTTGTGCGACGTGCAGATCTTGCGCACAGCGACGATAGTAAGCCGCCACAGCGCCGGAGCTCCCCGCTGGCGGCTCAAGCGAGGGGAGCAGGGTATCGCAGATCGCCTGTAAAATAGCAAACTCAGCGGGCGTGAGCCATCCGGTGACATGGCTTTCTGTCACTGGACCCGCCAGAGATGATGTGATAGCCATAAGCTACCTCCTGCGCCTTTCTTTCAATTCTGGTTGCCTATTTCCTGCTCGCATCCGGTTACAGCCCTGGCCAGCTCATCCAGCTTTTGATCCACGAGCTGCGCTATATTGGTTACCTGCTCATTTTGATACTGGTGAACGAGAGAGGTAAGCCGATCATAGGCGACGAAGGCCATCCCTTCATAATCTTCATAGACAAGAATGCGCGGTGGCGCATAGAGTCCGATCTCAGCTATTTCTTCGATCATCATGACCCCGATCAGGTGATTGCCAAGCGAATACTGCGTGATCCGCTTCTTCTTGCCGGTTAGCGAAAGCAGCGTCCCCTGGTCCATTTTGACGAAGGTCGTAAAACCGCTGCTTCCGATCAAGGGCTGGGTAATCTCCGCCACCTGTTCCCAGGTCGCTTTCATGGTTGCCAGCTGTTGTGGAATGACCTCCCAGTTACCATACACGCCCACTCGTGCTTCCAGGGCTCCCAGGACGTCATCATAAGAATAGCGGGACGGTATGACGACATGCTCAATCGTGATATGGGTGATGTAAGGCGTATCAGTTGTTGTCACCTGGTCTCTCCTCTCTCAGATGCCCCTTTTGAGAAGGGGGTTCATGTGCATCAGCGTAGAGGCTGATGCACGGCTACGCAATGACGTTTGTTTGTTCTCTTCTTCTAATGAGCGGCGGTCGTCTCTGTCAGACTACCTGCACCCAGAATTTGTAGGAGGTTCTCAGATGAGAAGAACTCGCGGAACGGGATCGTGTTCTGGATCACACCGAAGAAGCGGTTGATCGCCTCTTGATTTCCACGCAGCGCCGCCAGCACCTGCTGGAACTCGATGGGAAATGGCTCAAGCGTGGCGCGATCACAGATGAACTCGTAGAGTGGCGTGATTATCTGGTTACGTTGTTGCTCGTAGCCCTTCAGCGCTTCGTCCAGCGGCAGTTTATCTGACAGACCGGCATGAACCGCGTTCGCCAGCAGTTCAGCGTCGCGGAAGGCATCTGTTATCCCCTGGGCCGTGATGGGATCTTTGTGGAAGCCCGCGTCGCCTACCAGGGCCCAGCCAGGACCATATGGTTTGCGGAAGAAGTTTGGCAGATCGGCGCTGCCCATAAAGCGATCGACGCGTTTCCCGTTACGTGCCCTCCTGCCGAGGTCAGGCGCGATGACATCAAGGGTCGCCAGGAAGTTCTCTTCGAGGTTAGCCTTGAAATCCTGGAACTCGCCGTGGGTCCATTCTACAAAGATCGCGGCCTGCTGGTCATTGGTTGGGAAGGCAACGATGGTACGATAGGGGCGTGTATAAAACTCCAGGCTGTCAATAGGAACGCCGCTCCAGTACGTATAGTAGCCGCAGGTGCCCGAGGGCGCTGTGTTATACATGGGAGCATCAACCGATCGCGCGACAATTGAGCGCATGCCGTCGGCGCCGATAACGAGACGTGCGTGTTCAATGACCGTTTTTCCATCGGGGCCATGTCCGCGAATGCCTGTTACCTGCTCCCCGTCCATGAGAACCTCTTCCACGATGAAGTTCTCGCGTAGTTCCGCGCCCGCTTCGACGGCGGCATCCGCCAGGATCTTATCCAGGAAGAAGCGCTTGGGAGCATAGATGGCCGCGAACCCATCATCAACCGGGGGAGGGAAGCCAACCAGGGTAAAGGCTCCAAAGAGCTCGAAGGAAACATCGAGAACAATTCTTTTGACCGGGGGACAGTTGGTGGCTTCAATGCGCTCCAGCAATCCCCAGCGCCTCAGTTGGGCGCTGCCCGCCACCGAGATCATATGGGTTGAGAGCGTCCTGCTGGGGAAGCTGGCTTTATCCAGCAGAAGTACACGGTGACCATTGCGAGCCAGCAACATCGCTGTTGGTGAGCCAGCGCAACGGGCTCCAACAACAATTACATCGTACATAGCAAATGCCCTTTCTTCAGAAAGACTAGATCACATCAGCCAGGATGATTACCATTCGACGGCGAGCTGTTTGTAGCCACGAAACAGTAATGTAGGAATATGGGTCGGATTTTGTTCAGGTGCCAGGCGCAGGTGAGGGAGTCGCTGGCAGAGAACCTCAAAAGCGATACGACCTTCGAGGCGTGCGAGCGCGGCTCCCACACAGAAATGCGCGCCATGCCCAAAGGCAAGGTGATGATTGGGCGTGCGCTGCAACCGAAACTCGTTGGCGTTGGCGAAAACGGCTTCATCACGATTGCCAGATCCATAGATGAGCAGTAGCGAGGCGTCTTCCGGCAATGTTACGCCGCCCACCGTCACCTCGCGGGTGGTGGCGCGGGCAAACATCTGGATCGGAGCGTCAAAGCGCAGGATCTCCTCGACCGTCTGAGGAATATAGTCGGGATGATCGCAGAGCTCCTGCCAGAGCTCGGGCTGCCGCAGTAAGAGCAGCAGGCCGGTACCAATCATGTTGGTTGTGCTCTCATGCCCGGCGAGGATCAGTCCTTGTAGCAGGATGACCAGTTCATTCTCAGTGAGCGGTTCTGCTCCGGGGGCCATAGACTGCGGCAGTGTACTGATCAGATCATCCTGAGGAACTGCCTTGCGGGCAGCGATCAGCTGTGCCAAGTAACGCTGAAAAGCCACGGTACTGCGGGCGCAGGCAACCTGCTGCTCTTCTTCTAATTGCATCGACATCAGGATCAACCAGTCGTGGCTCCACTTGCGCGTGTTTTCGATGTCCTGTTTGGGAATGCCGAGCAGTGTAAGGACCACTTCCAATGCCAGCGGATAGGCGAACTGGCTGATGATTTCGGCGTGGCGCCCAGCGATGAATGCGTCTACCAGCTTATTGGCTACCTGGTAGATAAACGGTTCGATAGCTCGCATGCGAGCGGGCGCGAAGGTTTTTGTTAAGGGCTGCCGAAAGCGCGCATGGTCCGAGCCATCGGTGTTGAGAACGATCGGCACAGGCAGGTAACCCTTGACGAGCTCCTCAAGCGTGCGTGGGTAAAACGTCACCGGTGATGTAAGCGCGTTGGACGAGGAAAATATATCGGGCTGCAAAAGAATGCGTTGAATATCTTCATAGCGCGTCACCAGCCAGGCATCGAGTTCGGGACAGAACATAATCGGCTCTTCCCGCCTGGCCCGGCTATAAAAAGGATAAGGATCTTCGGCGAGCGGGTTAAATGTGGTGGCGAGTACATCTGGCATAGGTATCTCATCCTTCCTCTTTTGCGTTAAAGGGTATATGTGCCTTCTTCCTGCTGTGCGGAAAAGCGAGCCTGGGCCCGCTGCCGCCAGATCTCATATGCCGGTTCGCTGCCACCGGTCGGCAGATCCTCACGTGTGACGTTGATGATGCGAGCCGCCTCCGCACTGGAGAGGCTGCAGAAAATCTGACAGGCCAGTTCGGTATGCGGCGCCAGATTGTTAGCCTGCAGCCGACCCTGGGCCGCCACCGCGGCTCCCCGAGCCAGTTGGAATCGGTACGGTTTCGCCAGATCACATAGCTCCTCCAATGTGACCGCGTCTGCACCCCCGGCGTAGGCGCAGGCCAGTCCGACCCCGCTCCAGAGATCGGATTGCCTGCCCTGCGGGAAACTGTTGATCACGGTGACGACACGCCCGGCAATCGCTGCGTTGGAGAACCAGATGGCGCGCCCCACCCCCTGGTCAAAGAGGCGGCGAGCATAACTTGAGAGGTGGCTTGGAACGATTTTCTGCTCCATGGTGCGGCGGCGGGCGAAAAACCCTTCGTGGAAGCCATAGCCATCTATGGCGACCCAGCCCAGCACGGGATCCAGACGTTTGAGAAAAAACGGCTCGGGCTTCCTGCGCAGGCGTGCCAGCGCCAATCCCACCCCTACATAGGTAGGATAGATATGCGGAGCGGCTGGCCCTTCAACAAAGGCCTGCACCCGATTTTTCCAGGGAGCCAGGCAATCGAGTGCCGCCAGCCCCATTCCCGCGCCCTCGTAGGCGAAGCCCTGCAATTCTGGCTCAATCGCGTCCAGTCGCGGCACGAGTACTTCAAAGCGGCTATCCTCTAACGTTGCGTGATAGCCTTCCAGAAGTGACTCCACGACGGAATGAAAACGGGGCCACGCTTCTGGAGCGAAGCCGGGCTGCTCAAAAACCGCCTGGCTCGATGATGCGCTGAAGAGGGACCGACGAATTTTTCCTAACACTGTCACTGCATTATCCCCTTTTACTGATAGGTAGGTTCCACCAATTCAATAAATTGTGCCGCGATATATTGTCGCCAGATCTCATAGGCGGGCTCGGCGCGCACGGCTGGCAGATCCTCACGGGCGATATCAGTCAGGGCGGCTACCTCCTCACCGCGACGTCCCCAGAGGACCTGGCAGGCCAGTTCTGTATGTGGAGCCGAGCTGTGCGCCTGCTGTCGAAATTTCGCCGCGATGGCCGCCCCTACTGCCAACTGGGGTCGGTATGTGTCTGCCGCCTGCCGCAGGTCCTCGATGGCCTTGCGATCCACGACGCCGGCTGCATAGGCGCAGGCCAGGCCGACTCCGCCCCACAGGTCAGCCTGCCGATCGGCGGGAAAAGCCGCAATGGCGGTAGTTATGCGTTCAACGTTTGCCCCCGTTGAGAACCAGAGGCTGCGCCCCAGACCATGGTCGAAGGCGTGGCGCGCATAGCCGGATACGCGCTCAGGCACGAACTGCTGTTCCACGGTTCGTGGCCCCGAGAAGAATCCTTCGTAAAAACCATAGCCATCCATAGCCATCCAGCGGAAAAACGGGTCCATATGCGCGAGAATCCGTTCGGGTGGTTGAGGTATCCTGGGCATGACCAGGCCCGCCCCGATGTAGAGGAGGCAGATATATGAGGCCCCTGGCCCATGAACAAATGCCTGAAACCTCTTCTTCCAGGGACCGAGGCTGTCCAGCAGCATTAATCCCATTCCCACTCCTTCATAGGCGATACCACGCAGTTCCACCTCTACCGCGTCCAGTCGCGGCACCAGCACGTCAAAACGGTCGTCATCCAGTGTCATCTTGAAACTGTCGACCAGCGTACGAGCGACAGGTTCAAAGCCAAGCCACGTCTTGTCCATGTCCTCCTGCGGCCCGTACCGTTCTGCGGCCAGGTCTTGAAAGGTCTCCGCTGAAATGCGGAAGAAAGGCTTGAGCATTTTTCCAAAGGAAATGGCCATTAGTTTACCTCCCTGTACATAGAGCATCGTCGCCAGCTTTTTTATTGGCCTTCTACAGGTATCGCGGCCGAGGGTTGCACGATTTCGGCCTCTTTGATCGTGGCCTGCGGCGTTCGGTAGCGACCATAGACAAATTCGAAAATAGGTGAAGCCATCAATGTCGTTATAATGGCCATGAGCACCAGCATGGTAAAGAGCGTCGGCGTGATGATGCCTTGCTGCAGGCCTATATTCAACAGGATCAGTTCCATCAGACCACGGGCGTTCATTAAGCTGCCGATCGCCATCGCTTCACGATTCGTTTCTTTATTGATCAATGCGGCCAACCAGCAGGCGATTCCTTTGCCAGCTACAGCGATGATTAGGATGAGTAGCGCGATCCCCCACAGGAACCAGCTATTTACCAGGCCAACGCTGGTATTTAAACCCGAATAGACAAAAAACAGTGGGAGCATGAAGTTGGTGACGATCGGCTCCAGAACATTCTTCAAGCTCCTGGCGAAGACGCCACGGGGCATGGCGATCCCTAAGATGAAGCCACCAAAGATGGCGTAGATGCCGATCGTGTCGGTAATCCAGGCGCAGATCATCACCAGCATTAGGACGAAGGCGAGCATTGGTCCCCTGATCCCCTCATCGCGCTCCGCGATTTTCCCCAGACGGCTGAGCAATGAGCGGCCAACCGTTAAGATGAGGATCGCGTAGAGCGCGCCACCGACGACCGCCAGGATGGCGATCGAGGCGTTCTGTTTGAAGATGGCGAGTACTACGGCCAGAATGCACCAGGAGATGGCGTCATCCGTTGAGCCAGCCGCCAGAGCCAGCGTGCCCAGCGATGTTCCGGCCAGCCCGCGTTCAAAAATGATGCGTGCCAGCATGGGAAACGCAGTAATGGAGACGGCCGCGCCCAGGAAAACCATCGCTTCCCAGGGGACAAGCTGCGCGCTAAAGAATTCGGGGCGGCCTATCAGCACAATTGCGAGCAGGCTACCGAGTAGCAGCGGCGCGATGATGCCCGCCAGAGAGACTGATACCGCGCTCCTGAGGCGCTGACGGATCAGGTCGATGTCAAATTCAACGCCAATGAGAAACATATAGAGGACCAGGCCAACCTGGCTGGAGGCATAGAGAATGCTCATCGCCCCTTTCGGAAATAGCTGGTGTTGTAGCCCCGGTAGGAGCAAACCAAAGAGTGAAGGACCCAGCAGTACACCGGCGATCATTTCGCCGACAACCTGTGGTTGCCCGACCTTCCTGGCCAGAAAGCCAACCAGCCGACAAATTCCTAAAATGACCGCCAATTGCATGAAAAAGAGGATGGACAACTCGGCATTTGACATTGTTCGACTCCTTTTTCGCTTTACACTCGTGGCTGCGTTTCACTTTTCGCCTGGCTGCCTGTTGGTACGACAATTTGCGCCGAGATTTGTTGCCGCCAGAGCTCATATGCCGGTTCGCTCCGCTGAGCGGGAATGCTTTCAAGCGCGATCTCTGTTATGCGGGAGACCTCGGCACTCGATTGACCGCATAGAACCTCGCAGGCCAGCTCGGCGTAGGGGCCCGGACTATGAGCCAGCTGACGAGCGTTGGCCGCGATGGCGGCCCCGATCGCTAATTGCTGCCGATGGGGGCCTGCGATCTCACGCAGGGCCTCGATCGTCGCGCGATCTACTCCCCCGGTGTAGCCGCAGGCCAGGCCAACCCCGCTCCAAAGATCGGACCATCTGCTTTCCGCAAAGGTGGCGATTTTAGCGGCGACACGTTCAACGTTGGTGCCTGAGACAAACCAGAGGCTACGCCCAAGTCCGTGGTCGAAGACGCGTCGGCCATAGGGCGAGAGAAATCCTGGGATCGCTCTCTTCTCTATGTAGAGTTGTTGGGAGAAGAAGCCCTGGTGGAAGCCATAGCCATCCAGAATCAGCCAGCCGAACGTTGGATCAAGGCGCGGCAGAAATTTCTCCGGATTGCGATGTAGCCGGGCCAGACCCATGCCGGCTCCCAGGGAGACCGCGTAGATGTACGCGGCCCCCGGCCCATCCAGAAATTCTCTGGTCCGATTCTTCCAGGGCAGCAGGCAGTCCAGCGCGGCCAGCCCGACGCCGACTCCTTCATAGGCGAATCCGCGCAACTCAGGATCGACCGCGTCCATACGGGATACCAGTGCGTCGAAACGGCTATTTTTGAGGGTGATGTGGCAGCCCTGTGTCACCATGCGAACGGCCGTCTCCAGCCGTTGCGCGGCCTGGCGATCTCCCTCGCTAAACGATGCCTCTCGTTCTGAAACACCGAAGAAAGGTCTGAGGATGGTTCCTAATGCGGTCACTACTTTGCCTCCTCTTGCTGGTATGCATACTCGCTACGCCCGGAAAATTGCTCCAACAGGCGTCGCTGTAAGATTTCAAAGGCCGGCTCCGGTCCGTCCAGAGGAAGATCTTGAAAGGCGGCAGTGGTTTTATCCGCGGCTTGCTCGGCGGTCAACCCCCAGAAGATCTCGCATACCAGGTCGGTGTGCGAGACTGGATTGCCGGCGAGCTGACGCCCTTTAGCCACGAATGCCGCTCCCATCGCTACCTGTGGCGCGTATGGGCCGGCCGCCCGCTGTAAAGCCTCGACGGTAGAGCGGCCC
Organism: Dictyobacter halimunensis; assembly: GCF_036245075.1. Lineage (NCBI taxonomy): Bacteria > Bacillati > Chloroflexota > Ktedonobacteria > Ktedonobacterales > Dictyobacteraceae > Dictyobacter > Dictyobacter halimunensis. Next base: position 892,221 of record NZ_BSRI01000001.1, on the reverse strand, counting down.
ACGCCTCCGACATATGTGCAGGCAACGCCTATGCCAACCCACATATCGGCCTGCCTGTCTGCTGGGAACGCGGCGATGGCCGCGGCGATGCGCTTGATGTTGGCGCCCTCTAAGAACCAGAGACTGCGTCCCAGGCCCTGATCGAAGATGCGGCGGGCGTAGCTCGAAAGATACGCCGGCACCACCTGTTTATCGACATAACGGCGACGGGAGAAGAAGCCTTTATGGAAGCCATAGCCATCCATCACCAGCCAGCAGAGTACTGGATCGTCCATACGTGCCATGAAGGGTTCAGGTTTGCGGCGCAGTAGGGCCAGGGCCTCCCCCGCGCCGATATGAACCATATAGATATGGGGAGCGCCTGGTCCCGCTATATAGGCATTGAGGTGCTGCTTCCGGGGAAGCAGGCAATCCAGTCCCGTGAGCCCCATGGCGGCCCCTTCATAGGCGTAGCTGCGCATATCCTGTGGGACGCGGTTGAGCCGTGGTATCAACTCCTCAAGCTTGCTGCTATCCAGTGTCGCATGGTAGCCTGCTAGAGCTGTAAGAACGACTGCCTCCATGTGCTTCCAGGTGGCGGTATTGCCCTTGCTAAAAGAGGTCGCTTTCTTATGGGAAACCCCCATAAGTGCCCGGCGCAGATTCTTGAAGAAAACGGTCATCTCTATGCCTCCTTTGTTAGACATTGGCGCCTGCGTCCGATACGTCTGGTATTTGCTCAAGTTCAGCGAGTAAGCGCTCAATCTCTTCGCTATCCGCCTGTTCGATCAGGCGCTGAATCTCATCCAGTGAGGAGCTGGATTCAGCGGCTGGCGCGACCTCTTCAAATTGAAGGGATGATAGGATGCGTGTCGCCAGCTGCGCGACGGTGATCCCTTGTAGCAATTCAAGTACCGGCATGTCTATCTTCACGCTGGCCGCGATGCGGTGCTTGAGCTCGATGGCCATCATTGAATCCATCCCCAGGCTGGTTAACGCCTCCTGCCCACTGAACTGCGAGGGGTCAAGCTGGAGCACACGAGCCACCAGGTCTTGCATGTGAGACAGCAACAACGGCTGCCGTTCGGCCGGTTCAACCGCGCTTAATTGTTGCAACAATCCATCATCGCTGGCGACTGCGCCGGTGCTGACCTCTCCTTCCTGTTCTCCCAGCAGCTCAAACATCGGTGGCAGGATACCGACGGGAGATGCTTCGCGCGCGCGGGACCAGTTGGCGGAGATCGCGGTTAATTGGGCCGTGCGTTGTCCCATAACCCGTCCGAGAATCTGCATGCCCGCCTCGGGCGTAATCAGATCGATGCCGCGCTGCGCGTAAAACTGCTCCAGTTTTAATTGTTCAACCATGCCAATCGACCAGGGGCCCCAGCCGATGCTCAGAGCGGGCAACCCCTGGGAGCTTCGATGGGCTGCCAGGGCATCCAGGAAGGCGTTGGCCGCCGCGTAGTTGCCCTGACCAAGCGAGGCGATCACCGATCCTGTGGAAGAGAACAGCAGGAAGAAATCCAGCGGGTAGTCTTTGAGCAGGTGATGCAGCAGCCAGCCGCCGCGCAGCTTGGGCCGCAGGACGCGCTCAAATGCCTCCGTCTTCATGCGTAACAACAGTTCATCCTGGACGACGCCTGCCGTGTGAATGACGCCCCTGATCACAGGCCATCCCTCATTCTGATAGTCTGCCAGGAAGGTGGAGAGCTGCTCTTCATTCGCGACATCAACCGCTGCCAGATGAATGGTGGCTCCCTGCTTTTCCATCTCTCGAATGGCATGAATCAGTTTTTGCTGTGGATGATCCGCCGCCAGTTGATGCCAGCTGGAACGCGCGGGTAAGGGCGTACGGCCCATCAGAATCAAGCGTCGGGCGCCTTGCGATACCATCCAGCGCGCGACTAGCAGCCCCAGTGATCCCAGTCCACCTGTAATCAGGTAGCTTCCGTCCTGACGGAACGTAGGTGGGAACGCGGGAGTCAGTTGCGTGGCCGGTACCAGGCGGGCGACGTAACGTTGATGAGCACGGAAAGCGACCTGGTCTTCGTGTGTCGCATGGTGTATCTCGTTAAACAGCAGTGCCGCCTGGTCGCCCGCGATGGGATCCAGGTCGATGAGACCACCCCACATGTTGGTGAATTCTTGATGCCCGATGACACGTCCCAGTCCCCAGAGGGGCGCCTGCTCGATCGAGATCGGGCCGGGTTGCGTGCCCACTGGTTGGGCCCCGCGCGTGATAAGCCAGACCGGGGGCAGCTGCGACCAGCCGCTCTGTGTTAATGCCTGGATCACGTACATTACGGCCAGGCAGACGATACTTTGATCGTGCTCCAGCGCGGTTAGCGTCGCGGTCCGGGCAAAGGTCGCATCCAATCCCCAGAGGTACACCAACCTGGAAAACGCGATGGTATTGGTCGTGCTGAGAGCCTCAAAGAGCTGGCGAAAGTGCTCCGGGCGCGTGGGATTAAGTGCGTAGTGGCCATCCTGCTGGACTATCTCTGGCGCATTGGTTGGAGAGATGACCACATAGGGTATTGCCTGCTCTTCAAGATGTGCCAGCAGCTCCTGGCCGATGCCACTTTGATCACTGAAAATGAGCCAGCCTTCATCCCGCGCCACACGCTCATTCTGGCTTTCTTCCGCACCTGGCGTCTGCTGGATGCGTTCCGCCGGGCGCCATTCTAATGCGTACAATCCCCGATCGATGTGGTCTGCGGTAAGGCCCATCGACGCTTCCAGTGATTGTGCGCGGAACCCCTCGATCTCCGCCAGCAGGTTACCCTGCTGATCCGCGACCTGGATATCACCGACCACCAGCCGGTCGTCCGCCTGGCGGAGCTGTGCATAGACCTGCATCTGCTGGGCCACCTGGCCTGTGATGCGTATACGATCCACACCCACGGGCAGGTATGGGGTTGCGGTGCCTGCGCCATCAGGATCAGAAGGCCGGGCGGCGGTCAACAATACCTGAAATGCCGCGTCTAAGAGCGAGGGATGGAAGGCATAGGCTGAGATCTCGTCCTCCAGGGAATCGGGAACCTGTATGTGAGCCAGTGCTATACCGGGACCAGTCGACACGTGTTGGATGGCCTGAAAGGCCGGGCCGTACTGGAATCCCATGTGCTGGGATTGGGTATAAAATTCCTCTCTGGATATCCCTCCACTGCAGGCATGCTTGATCGTGTGCAGGTCAAGCTGCGGCGCCATGCTATGTGCCTGCAACTGGCGTAGCTGTGCGCTGGCATGCAGCACCCAGCGCGCCTCTGGACTGGCGGTCGGAATATAGCTATAGATCTCGACGCGGGCCTGCTGCGGATGCAAGACTGTTCGTAGCCGGGGATCTGAGTCATCGGTCAAAAAGAGCGCTTTATGAAAAGCGAGCTCTTCCACCAGGTAGAACCCCTCGCCAAAAACCTCGCGCGCCGCCGCCAGGGCGATCTCCGCGTAAGCAGCACCGGGTAGCAGGACATTGTTCTGGATGCGATGATCATTGAGATACTGCAGTAAGTGCAGATTCAGCTCGCGCTCCCATGTGGGATGTACGTTGCTCATGCGCTGGCCCAGCAGGGGATGAAGCGGGGTGTAAAGCCGATCTTCATGCGACTCGACTGATTCTGTCCAGTAGGTTTTGAATTGCCAGGGATAGGATGGTAGGCGGACAACGGTGCCTTGCGGGTTGAAGAAGGTTTCCCACACGATGGGATAGTTCTGGGTGTAGAGTGTACCCAATGAGTTGAACAGCGTGGCGCGATCTTCTTCTTTGCGGCGCAACGAAGTGAGCACGATGCCCTCCTGCCCCTGCTGGGTCAGTAGTTCCTTGATAGAACTGGCGAGCACAGGATGGGGGCTGAGCTCGATGAAAACGCTGTAGCCATCCTGGATCATCTGGCCCAGAGCGGACGCGAACAATACCGTCGCGCGCACATTTTGCCACCAGTAGTGGGCATCGACTCCGCTGCCATCGATACGGGTGCCGGTCACGGTCGAATAGAGCGGCAAGGAAGCGCTGTGGGGATGCAGATCGGCCAGCGATGCCAGCAGTTCATCCCGCAGGGGGTCCATAAAATGACTGTGATAAGGGACTTTTCCGGTCAGGAAACGATGGAAGACCTGGAAGGTTTCCAGCTGCTGTGCCATATTTTCAAGGATCGCTGACTCTCCAACCAGGGTTACGGCACTGGGACTGTTGATGGCCGCGATGGAAACACCCGCTCCGGCATCGTGTACCGCCTGGTTGAGCGTTTCAGGGGTCATACCAACGGCGAGCATGCGTCCCAGCCCCCTGGTCTGTTGCTGCAAGCGGCTGCGATGATAAATGATGCAGACTGCGTCCTCAAAACTGAGCGCCCCGGCCAGGTAGTGGGCCGCGACCTCGCCAGCGCTGTGGCCGATGTACGCGTCGGGCTCGATGCCCCAGGAGCGCCAGAGATCAGCCAGGGCGACCTGGATGGCGAAGTTGGCTGGCTGCGCGACTTCGGTCTCCTCCATACGCGAATCGGCTTCGCTGGCGGTCAATGCTTCCATGATCGACCAGTCGGCGTGTTTCTGAAACTCCGCGTCAACGCGTTCGATGCTCGCCCGGAAGATGGGTTCACGCTTCAGGAGGTCACGTCCCATGGCCCACCACTGGGGCCCCATGCCCGAGCAGACAAAGGCTGTTTTGGGGCGCTCATTCAGTGGAATGCGGCCAGATACGACGCCCGAACGCGGCTGCTCCGTGAGGAAGGCATCCAGGCGGGTGACGGCTTCCTCTTTTGAATGGGCCACCAGCGCCAGGCGATGATCATGATGGCTGCGCCGCAGGGTGGCGGTATACGCGATATCGCGCAGGCTCGCGGTGGTCTGCGCCAGAAAATCGCGATATGATCTGGCGCTCGCCTGTAGTGCGTCGGCGTCGCGCGCGGAGATGGGTAGCAGATAGGACGTCTCCTCTTCACCCTCCGGCGTGGTGGCCTGAATTGGGGTGGTGGGCGCCTCCTGCAGGACGACATGAGCATTGGTGCCGCCGAATCCGAACGAGTTGACGCCTGCCATGGCTGGTCCGTCAACGGCGGGCCAATCCTCCAGCTGTGTCGGGACACGTAGCTGGAGCTCTTCAAATGGGATATTCGGATTCGGATTGTGAAAATGCAGGTGTGGTGGGATCTGGCGATGCTTCAGTGCCAGCGCGGTTTTAATCAGTCCGGCCACACCGGCCCCGGCCTCCAGATGTCCGATGTTCGTTTTTACCGAGCCAACAATGCATTGCTCGCCTGAGGGACGGTCTCCGGATAGAACGGTGCCAATGGCGCGGGCCTCAATCGGATCACCAACCGGCGTGCCGGTCCCATGGGCCTCAACGTATTGGATCTGCGCGGGCGAGATTCCCGCTCGCTGATACGCCTGGCGCATCACGCGCTCCTGGGCCGATCCGTTGGGTACCGTGATCCCGTTGGTATGCCCATCCTGGGTGACCGCGGTCCCGCGAATGACAGCATAGATTGGATCGCCATCGGCCTGCGCGCGTGCCAGCGGTTTGATCAAGACGACGCCGGCCCCTTCTCCCCGCGCGTATCCATTGGCAGACGCGTCAAACGCTTTGCTGCGTCCATCGGGTGATAGGAAGCCGCCCTTGGATTCGGCGATTGTCATTGTCGGAGCGATCATGACGTTGACCCCACCCGCGAACGCGAGCGTACATTCGCCATTCCAGATGCTCTGACAGGCGAGATGGACCGCGACCAGTGAGCCCGAGCAGGCGGTATCTACCGCCATGCTGGGTCCATGCAGGCCAAAGATGTAGGAGATCCTGTTTGCCAGCATGGTCATCATCATGCCGGTGGCCGAATGCGCCTGCAGCTCATAGCGGCTAAAAACGCCGAAATTCTGCATCAGCTGATAATCCAGCGTAAAGCCACCGATAAAGACACCCGTATTACTGCCCGCCAACTGATCGGCTATCTGCCCTGCATCCTCCAAAGCCTCCCAGGAGACCTGTAACAGGAGTCGTTGCTGGGGATCGAGCCACATCGCCTCACGAGGTGAAATACCGAAGAAGTGTGCATCAAATTGATCAATTCGCTCTAAGTAGCCACCATGATGGGTATTCATTTTTCCTGATTTTTTCTGATCAGGATCATAGAATTTTCGCACATCCCAGCGATCATCTGGCACATCTCGGGTGGCATCGACACCTGCGCAAAGGAGGTCCCAGAATGCCTGCGGGCTCGTGGCTCCTCCTGGAAAGTGGCACCCGATACCAATGATGGCCAGTGGTTCGCGTGTCTGCTCATGTGGAAGAGAGAGTCTACCTTCATCGAGCATAGTATTTCTCCTTGTCTATCTGGTCCAAAAAACGTGCTCTAGTGATCATCTTCTGCGCGGATACCGCGCAAGTGCCTGTGTCTGTTATGTATTCATAAGTTCGACGGGCGCCAATGCGTTGAGTCGTGGCCGCAGATCCTGTGAGATCAGGTTGAGCAGGCTATCCTGCTCACTATGAAGAAAGAAGTGCGCCCCCGGTAGCATCGCCAGTTGACAGGTGGCGCTGGTATGGATCGTCCAGCCCTCGAGATCTTTCTGGTTAACCCTGACATCCGCCAGTCCTCCAAAGATCATGAGCGGGCATTTCAACGGAGGTAGGTCGTAGTAGACGTAGGTATCACAGAGCTCAAAATCTGCTCGCAGCGTTGGCAGCATAGCTTGCATGAGCTCCTCATTCTGAAGAATCATTTCCGGGATGCCATCGGCGCGCAGAACGACTTTGAAGACCTCCGAAGGGAGGTGATAGATCTTGATGTTGGGATTGGGCAACTGCGGCGCGCGATACGCTGCCAGGTATAAGCAGGTGGCCTGTTTGCCATACTGTTCACGTAGGTAGCGCGCCAGCTCAAAGCTGATCAGGGCCCCCATGCTATGCCCATAAAAGGCGAACGGCCGATCCAGGTATGGGATGAGTGCCTGGGCCAGTTCCTGGATAAGCGGCTCTATGCGTGTGAATGCGGGACGCGTGAGCCGGTATTCGCGCCCGGGCAGCTGTATGCCACAGAGCTCTACCTCGGCTGGAAGCGCATCCAGCCATGAGCGAAAGATCGAGGCGCTACCACCGGCGTAAGGGAAACAGAAGAGGCGCAGTTGCGCCTGCTCGTTGGGTCGATAGCGTACAATCCATTCACTGCCGCTCGCTTGCACAGGAGCGGGTGGGGGGACCGCTTCACCATCCCTGGTTTTCAACCGCTGTAGCAGCATTGCCAGCTTATCAGGGGGTAATGCTGCTACCCGTTTGCTGACGTTGTTCATCCTGCCACCTCCTGTCGTTCGCGCCGCTGGCGTCCCAGCGTAATCCAACCACTATTGATGGGATGTTCCTGATTCTCCTGCCGATACACCGCCATCAATTCGGTCAGAAAAGGATCCGCCTGCCAGCGCTCGATCTGCCGACGAACCTCCTCATCCTCACCGTCTCCTAACTCATCAATAACGCAGGAGACAAGCTGCCCGGCGAGCTGTTCCAGGAAGCGCACATTGGCGGCAAACTGGGCCTCCAGTTCCGCGTCCGCGAGCCCGGCGGTCATGCCGATCTGCAGCCGCGCCATGAAGTCGAAATCATAGTAGCTGATAAAGGTATCGGTGGCGTTGGATCGGGCGATGGCGTGCCACTGGCGCAGGAAGGCCTGAACGTGCTCGCTCAAGGTAGCGAAGCGCGCCAGGTTCATCAGCACAGCGGGGCTATCCGCGATGCGGCGCAGCTTATCGTGAAAGTACAGCAGGCCGGGTACGGCCCAGTATACCGCTGTATCCCAGATGACTTTGGCGGCCATGATCTGTGCGTTCCCCATAATGGGATACTGCTGTTCATAGGTACTGCGCCAGGAATTGGTTAAGAGCAGGAAGAGTTGATTATGGATCGCCGCGCGCTCCTCAATATCCTCACCTTCTAGCGCGTGACTGATCAGGTCGCAGGCCAGGCCATTGGCGATCGCGATCAGGTCGCCGCCGGGTGAATAGAGTGGATCAAGCGAGACGCCGGCCTCTCCCACGAGACACCAGCGCTCGTCAGAAAAGACCTGCTCGCAGCTATACGAGTAGTTTTTCATGACGCGAAAATCCTGGACGGCCGCGCGCTGCTGCTCAATAACGGCCGCGCATTGTGGCTCATGGCGGTGCAGCCACTTTAGCGCGCGTTCAAAGAGGTTCATCTCATCAAAATTATGCATCCTGGCGTCCGTCACGATGCCAACGCTGGTCGAGCCCGAAGAGAGGGGGATCAGCCAGATCCAGTAGCCGGGGCCCATCAGGTGATTGGTGGAGAGAGCGCGTCGACCCTCGCGGATACGGCCCTGCCACGCGGGATCGTCGGACCAGGTATTGATGTCTATGGGATAGCCAATGCGGAACCAGACGGCATTGGCCTCATGGCCTACCTTTTTGGCCAGCCCGAGCTGTCTCTGCAGGAGCGTATTGCGGCCACTGGCATCGACGATCCAGCGTGCCTGGATCTCACGCGTGCGTGTTCCTTGCTGTATAAGCACGCGATGAACCTCCTCCTGTGGTTGTAGAATGATCTGCTGCACCTTGCAGGTATCAAGGAAGGGAATCCCTTCTTGTGTGAGCAGCAGGCCCAGCGCATTCTCCAGTCGCCCCCGGTCAAGCTGGTAGGTCGCCACTCGGCGCGGTGGGAGAACCGCGTGCCCGAGCTCTACCCGGCGCGTAATATCTTGATTGTCACCGGCGCTGAAAAAGAGACGCAGGCCAAACTTCGGCAACTGTTGCTCGTCCAGGTGCTCCTTCAGCCCCAGGACGTCGCGCAGATAGTGCGCGGCAACCTCGACCGTTGATTCGCCAACTTTATGGGCTGCCTCCGGTACCGGATGTTTCTGCTTCTCCACTACCAGCATGCGGATGGCCGGATTGGACTTCTTGAGCTCTATCGCCAGGCTCAGGCCAGCGATACCGCCACCCAGAATAGCCACATCATACTGATCAGGGGACGCCATAGAGCTTGCTTCTTCTTGTGCCACCTGATATTCGGTCATCCGAGCACCTCCTGTTTCTCCTGGCGCTGATATCCCAGCATAATCCAGCTACGATCAATCGGGTTAACCGTGTCCTCCTCGTGATAGATCTCGATGAGCTCCACCAGAAAGGGTTCTGCCTGCCAGCGCTGAATCTGGTTCTGGATGGCCGCGTCCGCGCTGTGATCGGCCAGCTCTTCGATAACCGTGCTGACGAGTTGACCGGCGAGGTGCTCAAGTAGACGTGCGTTTTTGGCGAACTGCAGCTCCAGTTCGGCGTCCGGCAGTCCCGCCGCCATACCTGTATGCAGATCCACCAGGAAGTCGAGCAACGAATAGGGGTCCGCAAAAGTGCTCGATGCCTCTGGCTGATCGATGGCGTGCCATTCGCGGAAGAAGGCCTGTACCCGGTTGTGGAGATTCCAGCAGCGATACAGATTCGCCATGGTGATCGGGCTCTCGCCAAGGCTCTTGATTTTGTCATGGAAGTAGAGCAATCCGGGAAAGGCCCAATAGATGATCGTATCCCAGATCACCTTGGCGACCATCACCCTGGCATTGCCCATCAGTGGATATTGCCCCTGATAGGCCGCCAGCCAGACCTCGGCGAAGATCAAGAAGATCTGACTGTGGCCGACCGCCAGGTCATTGATATCTTCACCATTCAGGTTCCTGGTGATCAGATCGCAGCTGAGGCCGTTGCCAATGGCGATCAGGTCACTGCCGGAGGAGTACAGCGGATCGATAGAGACCGCCGCCTCACCAACCAGGCACCAGCGATCGCCGGAGTATACCTGTTCACAGGTGTAGGCGTAGTCTTTCATGACGCGGAAGTCTTGCAGCTTGTCCTGCTGCTGCTCAACCGCGGCGGCGCATTGTGGTTCATGGCGGTGCAGCCATGCCAGTGCGCGCTCAAAGCGATTCATCTCATCAAAGTTGTGGATGCTGGCGTCCGCGACGATGCCGATGCTGATCGATCCCGAGGAGAGAGGGATCAACCAGACCCAGTAACCGTACCCCATCAAGTGATTGGTGGAGAGCGCACGCTCCGCGCCGTTGATGCGGGCGCGCCACTCGGGATCGGTGGACCAACTGTCGATGTCGATGGGATAATCGATGCGAAACCAGACGGCATTGGCGTGGTGCTCCACTTTTTGGCCAGCCCCAACTGTCGCTTGAGCAGGGCGCTGCGTCCACTGGCATCTATCAGCCAGCGGGCCTCGATCTCCCGTTCGCTCTCCTGGTGGAGAATGCGCACGCGATGAAAGGCGTCCTGCGGTTGTAGCTCGATCCGTTGGACCTTGCAGCCATCCAGGAAGGTAATGTCCCGGCGGCGTATTTCATCCCCCAGCGCGTTCTCTAAACGCCCCCGGTCGATCTGGTACGCCGGGAGCGGCGCCTGTTCGATCTGCCCGTATTCCACGCGCCGTTCGATCTCCTGGTTATCCCCGCTGCTAAAGAACATGCGCAGCCCAAACTTGCGCAACTGTTGCTTCTGCAGGTGCTCATCAAGTCCCAACACATCCCGTAGATAGTAGGCCGCGACCTCCACCGTCGACTCTCCGACCTTATGAGCCGCTTCCGGTACCGGATGCTCTTGCTTCTCAAGCACCAGAATGCGCGTATTCGGGCGCATCTGTTTGATCTGCAGGGCCACCGTTAGACCGGCGATGCCTCCACCCAGGATGGCGACATCGTATTGTTCAGGGGAGGCTTTGTGCGAGTGCTCTAGCTCCTGGAAAGCATGCTCTCCTGCGTTACTCATCTCATTCCTTCTTTCTCTTGAGTGCTTACGCGACTAAGGTGCCACTTCCTGTTTCTCTACCCGTAGACTCTTCATGGCGATCCAGCCGCTATCGATAGGATGCGTGCGACTCTCACGTCTATAGCGCGCGATCAATTCGGTGATATACGGCTCGGTCTGCCAGCGCTGAATCTGCGACAGCACATGCTCCTGCGCGTAATGATCGGCGTAGGTCTCGATCACTGTGCTCACTATCTGTCCCGCCAGCCGTTCGAAGAAGAGCACATTCTCCGCAAACTGGGCCTCTAGCCTGGACGGGGAGAGACCAGCAGCCATCCCGGTATGAAGTTTGACCATAAAGTCGAGCGGTGAATAGAGATCCACGAACCCATTGTTGACCATGGGCTGATCGATGGTGTGCCATTCGCGGAAGAAGGCCTGTATCCGGTTGCTTAGCACGGCGATACGCGATAAGTTCGCCGCCACCCCCGGACTGTCCACGATGGTGCGGAATGTGTCATGGAAATAGAGCAGGCCAAAGACGCCCCAGTAGAATGCCGTGTCCCAGATAATCTTGGTGACCATAATCTGCGCGTTATCCATGAGGGAATATTGATGTTCATAGATGCTAAGCCATATATTTGCCAGGTTGAGGAAAAGCTTATCATGAACTTGAGCGCGCCCCTGGATATCCTCCCCTTTCAGGCTCCGAATGATTAAATCACAGGTGAGGCCATTGGCGATCGCGATCAGGTCGCTACCAGGAGAGTACAAGGGATCTAAGGCGACGCCCGCCTCCCCGATCAAACACCAGCGCTCACCAGAGAAGACTTGCTCGCAGCTATACGAGTAGTCTTTCATGACGCGGAAGTCCTGGATAGCCGCCCGCTGCCGCTCGATCTCTTCGGCGCATTGCGGCTCATATGTATGCAACCAGTGTAGAGCGCGTTCAAGGAGGTTTATCTCCTCAAAGTTGTGCATTCCGGCATCGGTAACGATGCCCACGCTGGTTGATCCTGAGGCCAGGCGGATCAGCCAGACCCAGTAACCGGGACCCATCAAGTGGTTGGTTGAGAGCGAGCGATCCCCCAGCGTTACTCGAGCTTGCCAGTCTGCATCGGTCGTCCACGTTTTGATATCGATGGGATAGCCGACACGGAACCAGGCAGCGTTCGCGTGGTGTTCCACCTTCTTTGTCAGCTTGAGCTGCCGTTTCAGTAGCGAGCTCCGACCGCTGGCGTCTACGATCCAGCACGCTTGAATCTCACGCTCCTCACCATCACGCTGGATACGCAGGCGATGGACGTCGCTGGCCGCTTGCAGCGTTATCTGCTGAACCTTACAGTCATCGAGGAAGGAGATTCCCTGCTGCGTTAACTCACCGCCAAGTGCATTCTCCAACCGACCCCGATCGACCTGATACGTGCAGAGCGGGGGAAAGATGGTTGAACCCAGCTCGATGCGTCGGGTAATATCTTCGTTGTCGGAGGCGCTAAAGAACATACGCAGCCCAAACTTGCGCAGCTGCTGCGTCTGTAAGTGCTCCTCAAGCCCCAGGATATCGCGCAGGTAGTGAGCAGCAATCTCCACCGTCGATTCGCCAACCTTGTGGGCCGCCTCCGGTACCGGATGCTTCTGTTTCTCCACCACCAGGATGCGGGCGGCTGGAGACGACTTTTTGAGCTGAAGGGCCAGCGTCAGACCGGCGATTCCTCCGCCCAGAATAGCCACGTCATACCGATCGTGGGAAGCTTCGGTTGTGGGCCCTCGCTTCTGTAAATGCTGCATAAGCAATGCCCGCTTTTCCTCTGGAAGCGCGGCAACGCGATTGAATACATCACTCATCAAGGGTCATCCTCATGTTAATGCTACTGATACATCTACAATTCCAATAAGCTGTACGGAAAAAAGTTTTCTGGTCAGTATTTTGATTCTCATCAATACATGTTCTTCCCGGTCGTTAGCCACAACTATAGCATGCACGGCTGTGTTTTTTCTGTCGATTTCTTGTGTTGCGGCTGTTGGCTGTGAATCCATAATTTTCCAGGAAATTGCCATACGGATTGAGAAAACATTCTCACAGCTAATCGACAGAAAAAACACAGCCTCACATGCTATAGTTGTGACCAGAGATCAATCAACAGTTGCGGTCTAAAGTCGTTTTGCTGATTTTGAAGCGTGTATAGATGCAAAATATTTTGCTAGATGCAGAAGGAAATGCAGCTACATTCTCAATGCAGGCGAAGCGGAGAAATGACATGATTTTTTAGTGGAGGTGCAAATGTCTCAGTATGTCCTGGATCAGACCTGGGAGGGAGAGAAGGAGCGGTTAGAAAGTATCGCCGCGCTGACGGACCCAGCAACGGTCCGCTATCTGGAGGCTCTCGGTGTGAAAGAGGGCTGGCGTTGTGCTGAAGTGGGTGCCGGGGCCGGATCTATCGCTCGTTGGCTCTGTGAGCATGTCGGTGCGAGTGGACGGGTTGTCGCGGTTGATATCGACACTCGTTTCATTGAAATGCTCGATTACAGCAATCTAGAAGTGCGCCGACAGAACATCGTGTCTGAGCCCCTGGAGGAGGGCCTCTATGATCTCGTACATGTAAAAATTCTCCTCTTGCATCTACGAGAACGGGAACAGGTTTTGCAGCAGCTCGTTGCCGCTCTACGGCCAGGGGGGACCCTGCTTGTGGAGGAGTCCGACATTCGGAGCATTCAAACATGCTACCCGCCATCTCCTCTCCTCTCGAAAAGCGGCGCAGCCATCGCCAGTCTCTTTGAACGAGGAGGAGTCGATAGCGCCTATGGTCTGAAGCTGCTGCCTGCAGTGGCGAAAACGGGCCTGAAGAATCTTGGTTCAGATTGTCAGTTATCCGCCATTCAGTGTGGGAGCCCGCAAAGTATCACCCTTTCTCTGACCCTTGAGCATTTAAGCTCGAAGATTATCCAGATGGGGTTGATGAGCCAGCAAGAGGTTGAAGCGGCCCTGCAGGCGTTACGGCAGCCATCGGAAACGATGATCTATACCCCGATCACCGTCTCGGTCTGGGGGCAGCGAGCCTGACGTTTGAACCCTATTTGCGCGTCCCCGATATATCGCATCCAGCAACGGGTTACATCCCTGCTCTGGAAGCATTCATGCTAACCATAAACCATAGTTTATAAGTAGAGAGCATCACAGACTCAGAAAGGAGTCCCTTATGGAATTCATTGTAATGGCTTACGACGCAACCGACGAAGAGGCTTTAAAGCGGCGTTTGGATATCCGTCCCGCCCATATGGCTCAGGGTGAAAAAATGCTGGCCGAGGGGAAATATCGCTTCGGGGCGGCGCTCTTAAATGATGAGGAAAAAATCATTGGCTCCATGATCGTCGCTGACTTCGCCTCACGGGACGAGTTAAACGCCTGGCTGGAGATAGAGCCGTATGTCACGGGACATGTATGGGAAAAGATCGAAGTAACGCCATGTCGTATCGGACCACGCTTCGGAGGCAGGCTCTAACAGGAGAGCGTAGCGAGCTTGCCGTGGCCGCCAATGCGCGTACAAACGCCGGTTTGTACCGCCGTCAGGGTCGCGGTATCTCTGGTGGTGATCGCACAGGGGTGAAGCACCTGTGCGAGGATAAGAAGAGCAGGAGCCGCGTTTGTGTATCTCACGCGGCCTCCTGCATGGATGTTGTGGGCTCCTGCCCTATTGGTACTTGATCGTTAGTCTTGTACATCTCTAGAAAAGAGGAGCATATGAAGAGTGTGTCCCAATCTATCCGGGTTATTACGCTGGTCGTAACGTGCCTGGGATTTTTCATGGTCCTGCTGGACAGTTCTGTTGTGCTTGTCGCTCTGCCAACGATGCAGGCTGACTTGCATGCGCAACTGTCGGATCTGCAGTGGACCGTTGATGCGTATACATTATCTTTTGCCGCGTTAATGCTGACCGGTGGCTCGCTCAGTGATCGTTTTGGGCGCAAGCGCCTTTTCCTGATCGGCCTGGTACTGTTCCTGATCGGTTCGGCCTTTTGTGGCTTTACACCAGACTTCAACTGGCTGATTGTTGGTCGTGTCATGCAGGGGATAGGGGCGGCGGCGCTTTCTCCAGGTAGCCTTTCGCTGCTGGTCTCAACGTTTTCCGAGCCACGCGCACGGGCTCAGGCTATTGGCATCTGGACCGGTATTTCCGGCCTGGCTGTGGCTGCTGGTCCATTAGTGGGTGGACTGCTTATCCAGGTTTCCAATTGGCGGGCGATCTTTTTCGTGAATCTGCCCCTTGGAGTGCTGGCGCTGGCATTGGGATTGCCGCTTCTCATCGAGTCTCGCAACCCGAACGCCCAGCGTATCGATTATCCGGGCCAGGTGCTGGTCGTTGGCGGATTGACCTGCTTGATTATGGCCTTGATTCAGAGCTCCTCTCAGGGATGGACGTCCCCGTTGATTCTGGGGCTGCTGATTGTTGCGGCCATGTTGTTAATAGCATTCTTGCTGGTTGAAAGCCGTGTACGCGAGCCGATGCTGCCATTGCAGTTATTCGCCAATATCCGTTTCTCGATCGCGAATCTGTCCGCGGTCTTTCTTGGTTTTGTTATTATCGGAGCTATGTTTTTCCTGACGCAGTACCTTCAATCCGTGCAGGGAGAGGGGGCCCTGGATACTGGTGTTCGCCTGCTGCCGATTACCGTGGGTATGTTTATCTTCTCTCCGATGGCCGGTCGCCTCACCCATCGCCTCGGACCACGGCCGCCCATTATCCTGGGAACAGTGCTGGCCGCGGTAGGACTGCTGCTCTTAATGGGACTGGAGCCAACGACCGACTACTCTATGCTCTGGTGGCGATTGGCTATCCTGGGTACCGGTATCGGCTTCATCTTCGCTCCCCTGACGGTTGTTGTTTTGTCTAATACCGCGGCTGCCCACTCGGGTCTGGGCTCCTCCATCCTCAACACTTCTCGCCAGGTGGGGGTCACGTTAGGTACGGCTGTGCTGGGAGCATTTGTCGTGCAACGCTTCGGAGATAACATCGTTTCCCAGTTGGTGCAGCGGGGCGTTCCCAAGTCAACCAGCGCGAGCATTGCCAGTAAGATTGCCAGTGCCGGTGCTCAGGCAGCCCGGTCCGCCGCGTTAAAGAAACTGCAGCTCCCGCTGTCTCCTGCGGAACTCCACCAGGCCATCAATCAGGCGTTTGTCGACTCCTTGCATGGAGCATTCCTGATCGCGGCTATCTGCATGCTTGTCACCGCTGTGCTGGTCGGCCTGCTGATCCGGCAACAACCAGCCCCCGCTAAAAGCAAGCAGGCGGCTGGCGTACCAGCAACGCCACGCGCAGAAGCCCTGGCAACACCTGAGCTAGACTAGACAGGGGCGTATTCGCCCCCTGTAGTGTTCAAGGATTTTTATAGAGTGCATTTGCGTGAATACGCAACCCATGCACTCTATAAAAAAGGGTATGGTCGCTGGCGCGGCCACACCCATATCATCTGTCTGTTTTTATTGCGCTATTTTCTTATTATAATCGAGAGCAGCGCCAATCCAGTAGTCGAGGTCTTCCTGATTCTGCATATCGCTACTGCGTATATGAAGCCATCCCTTTGACATGGGTTTCCCCTTCATCTCAGCGTAGCTTGCTCCTTTTTTAACCAGATCATCGGCCACGGCCGGATCGCATCGAAGCAGCACATCATCGTCTCCAAAGACGCTGACACACATCTTTCCATTTACCATAAAAGAGAGCCCACCTATCATTTTTTGTTCTCGTACAGCTGGAAGATGAGCAAGTGCATGCCTGATTTCATCAGCGAGTGTTTCACTGTATGCCATGGGAAGTAAACCATCCTTTCCTGATTAGCGCCTGGCAGAGAGAGGTTTGCGAGATCGGGAGCTAGCTTTTTCGCGTGGCTCCTGGCTCTGTCCGACATGTTTATCTAGCCAATCTTTGAGGGGCTCCGCCGCGTGCCAGGCGTCCCTGACATATTCGACGGCCTGTGGCGTTTGCAACCAATCTTCAGCGCGATTGAATTCCTTCACCATGATTACCCCCTTCCAACGTAGGAAATTGATGCGCGGATGATCTTTGGCATACCCCTGGGGTGCTGATTTCAGTGGCTCCTCACGTCCCGGTGTGACGGATAAAGACGCCTGCGAGAGCGTATGAACGATCTCCTCAAACTGGGACCCATAGAGATCGCTATCGATCGCGGCACGAAAATGCTCAAGCTGATCTTTGGCCATGGTGTGTATGCCACAGGCAAGCCACAGGCTTGATGCCCCCAGGCGTATGTAGTAGCCAGTGCCTCCCTGGTCTACTGCCTCGCTGGTCGCCCCGATCCATAGTTTATAGGGCGACTTATCTTTGGAAAAACGGACATCCCGATTGGGGCGAAATAGACGGAATGGAGGGAAATCTGCTTCAAGCTCGGTAAGGAAATCTTGCATGGGAGCAGAGACTTTCTCCTCCCATATTGCCTTATGCGCCTCCCAGTATGTTTTAGAGTTATCTTCTTCCAGCCCTGCGAAGAACGTAAATGCTTCTGGAGGAAAACCCTGGAAAATGCTCATGCTCTTTTTGTCTCCTTCGTCTTTTCATAACGGGCGGGAAACGCATAAAGCTATGGTTTCCCGAACCGGGCACGGACGTCGCGTCAGCTACGCGGAAAATTCGCCTTTGAGAAGATTGTGAAAAAGCTGGGTGGTTGCCTTCATCGGCTGGACCCCTAGTTCCTGATGCAGCACGCGTTCGCACAGATAGTACTGCCGGATGGCTTCACTGCGATACCCCTGGGCCGTATAGATCTGCATAAGCTGGCGGTGGGCAACCTCATCGCAGGGGTCCTGCGCGATGATTTTGGTTGACCATGTGGCTGCCTCCTCATAAGCGCGGCTCTGGAGGTAATGGGTTGCCAGCGCCCGGCACATCGTGAGGTAGGTATGCTTGAGTTGCTCACGGAGAGGGAATGACCAATCGGCATAGAGATCCTCAGGTAAGAAGGGACCCTTATATAAGCCGCAGGCCTTTTCATAGAAAGTCACCCGCTCTGAGCTTGCCCGTTGTCCCATCTGGTAGTAATGGAGAAACTCCCCTACATCCGTGCGGATGGTCGCCACCGGGTTCAGCGAGTACGTGCGATGTTTGCAGACAAGATACCCGGGCTCTGTTCGAGGCGACAGCCCGGCGTGCAGTGAACGACGCAAGGCACTGATAGCGATATGTAGTTTATTTTGAACCGCCTCTAGCTCTTCTTCGGGCCAGACCACTGTTACCAATTTTTCCGCGGATGCCTTGTAGTCTGCCTGGGCTGTCAGGTAGCGGAGTATAGCTTGCGCGTTGCGATTGGGGCAGAGCGTAACTGGTTGCCCTGCTCGTTTGATTTCAAAATGTCCAAAGCAGGTAATACTTAATTCGGGGAGAGGAGTGCTATGTTGTCGTTTCATCGATACGTCGGGAGACCCACCTGCTACTTGTTGATGCTCGAGGCTGGTAGTTTGTTCGTGTATGTTATTTGTATTATCAAGAAGATGTTGCTGTGGCATTTGCCGCATACTAGTTTCTACACGTATTACCATATTTTCCTCTCTACCTGGAGAAGGGAGCTAACAGGCTCACTTATTCAAGAAGTGCTAAGATCCGTATTACGAGTGCCAATATGCAGATCACTATAGAAAAGAACATTGGAATTCTGTTGCTGCGAATGATTTTCAATGTGACATAATAGGATATACATTCCAATGTTTTAATCTATTGATAAGTATAGTGATCAGCTGATTAATGCACAACATCAGAACTGATGATTTGTAAACAGAATAACTCACTGCTCACGCATCATCAATTTTAGGTAGAATAGCTTTACTTAATGCTCGAGCCTGTCCAGGTTTATTATTGGCGCAGGCAGCTAGAGGGGGACGTAACGTAACGCATCTGCTGGGGGTTCCATGATGTTGCCAGGTTGATAATGTGCTTGCAGTGTTTCCACCTAATATTTACTATTGTAATTTAATATTAAAATTTTCGCGTTGACTATCGTCTATATTATTAGACTGATTCTATCATTTTAATTTAGAGGCTGTGCTATAAAGCCCTGAGCATTGCTTTATACTGGTACACCTTATATATAGCTCATATGGAGCTCGGTGAGGAGCCTTTTCATATGACTCGCTTGCATAGCTGATCGTCGCCAGTTCTATCTGCACGCAGCCTGGCGATAGCGCTGGAACATCTTCATGATGTCTGGATCTGTTTTACCATGACCATCATATGTGTCTGGAAGAAACAAACAAAGCCCTGGAACCCAGAGGAGCATATTTCTCCTGGCCTTCTATATTTGTTGACTGAACAAAAACGAAGATAATCTCACCTGTTTAAGGAGAAGCGGTGTATGAAGAAAGAGCACTATTATAATCCTCATCAGCCCTTTGCAACAGCGCCATACTTGAAGATTGTTCAGCACTCTTCACCGGAGGAGAGAGAGATTTTACGTCCTCCATCTCAATTGTTCTCGGTACAGCATCTTCTGACCCCTCTTACCCCATTAGTTGGGCGTGAGCGGGAGGTGGAAGCGATCTGTTCTCTCCTGCAGCAACCAGATGTGCGCTTATTGACTTTAACAGGACCAGGCGGGGTGGGAAAAACGCGCCTGGCTTTGCAGGTACTTGCCGAGAGTTCCTCTGCATTCGCCGATGGGGTCCTTTTTGTTCCTATGGCTTCTATTTGTACGATCGATCTTGTGCTTCCCACCATCGCCCATGCCCTGGGCTTCGATGAAGAGCAAGACCGATACTCACTTATGCAGATGCAGGCGGCAATGAGAGAAAAACACTTTCTGCTGCTGCTTGATAACTTTGAACATATCGCCGAAGCGGCCCCTCTATTAAAGTCACTGCTCGCGATCTGCCCTCAACTCAAGATATTAATTACCAGCCGTACCGTTTTGTGTTTATGGGGGGAACGGGAGTTTTATGTGGCGCCCCTGGCTCTTCCCAACCTGACCTGTCTTCCTCCCTGTGAGGACCTCGCGCAGATCGCATCTGTCTCCCTCTTTCTACAGCGGGCACACACGGCCTGCCCGGATTTCGCGCTAACCAGCGAGAATGCGTACGCGATCGCTGAAATATGCGTGCGCCTGGATGGTCTTCCACTGGCGATTGAACTGGCGGCGGCACGCATGAAGCTTTTTTCTTCTCAAAGTCTTCTGGAGCGGCTCAAGCGTCCGTTGTCTTTGTTGACGAATGGAAATCGCGATGCCCCTGAAAGACATCAGACGTTGCGTAAGGCGATGGAGTGGAGCTATCATCTCCTCACACAAGAGGAACGGCGTCTCTTTCGTCGCCTCTCTGTTTTTGCTGGTGGCTGCTCCCTGCAGGCGATTGAAGCCATTAGCCAGTCTACAGGCTGGCAGGATGAACCAATTCTGGACACGCTCACGTCCCTGCTCAATCATAGCTTGCTCCAGCGAGAACCACAAATGGGCGAGCAAGAGTCCTACTTTACTATGTTAGAGACGGTTCGAGAATACGCCGCAGAATGTTTGCGGCATAGCGGTGAGGAAGAAGAGATCAGTCAGGCACATGCCGAATATTACCTGGCGCTTACAAGAACCCTGGATATGGAACTTAGCACGCCGGGAACGGAGGTGCACTACTGGATAGAGAGGGAGCTTGATAATTTCCGCGTGGCCTTTGGCTGGTTCCTTTCATCCCAGAGAGCAGAAGGGGCTCTTGAAATGGGCGAGAGGCTATGGACGATTTTCTGCTCACAAAATCATGCCGCGGAAGGGCACCGCTGGCTCAGGCAGGTCCTGGAATATCAGCAAAGTACTACCCGGTTGAAAGCCGATACAACGGTCCAGGCATTGCATACCGCTGTTATGCTTGGATACTGTAGAGATAACTGGGCGCAAGCAGAGATGCTTGCCGAAAGTCCGCAGAACCTTTTCGAGACCGCCGATCACCGATGGGACGCGGCCAGAAACAGTATCATTGAGGGCATTGAAGCATTGTTGCAGGAGCAGTATGCTTCGGCCAGCACGCTGGCCAACGAGAGCATTCAGGTGCTGCAAGATACACCATATATCGGACTGCTTTCAGAGGCTTTCCTGATACTGGCCTACAGTTTCCATTTTCAAGGCGATTACCTCCAGGCATATACGTTGGGAAAAAAAGGGCTTGCCCTCAGTCGGCAGACTGAAGAACCCTACGCGATGATAAGAGCGTTGTATGCTATGGCACTCTTTGCTGAAGCGCAGGGAAACGATGCTGATGTCCAGGCATTGTATGAGGAGAGCATAACCATTACCAGGACCATCATCAAGACGGATAGCGTTTTGTCCCTCGCCGTTTGTCTGCTAGGAGTAGGGGTTATTGCGGCACTGCAAAAGCAATATGCATGGTCGGCATGTCTCTGGGGAAAAGCAAGAGACCTGTATAAGAAGAGAGAAAGTCTTTCTGAATTGGGACCATATAGATGGCTCACCACTGTTCTGGGAACAAAGCTACTCTATTCTGACGCGATGAATGTTGTGCGCACACAGCTTGGAGCCCAGGCCTTCGCCGTCGCGACACATGAGGGGCGCGCTCTCACCCGAGAACAGCTATCATCCCGACTTGAGTCTCAGCTAATCCCCGCACGGTCCTCTGAGGAACTGACAGCGCGAGAGAATGATGTGTTGCGCCTGCTCGCAGAAGGTTTGAGCAGCGCTCGCATTGCGAAACGGCTTGCCATCAGTACGGCCACGGTCAATACCCATGTGCGCACAATCTATAGTAAGTTAAATGTTTCCTCCCGTAGTGCCGCAACACGCTATGCTATAGAACATGACTTAGTATGAGATTTGCCTTTTGTTTTAATAGTAAAAAGCATCTTTAGATACAGGCCAATTCTTTTTGGGAATATCTTATCGACATTCCTTATGGTTTCCGGCCTACAAATTCAAGTGCTTCCTGTGCTAAAGGTAGCCAGTCAACAGATGAACCCGGGTCTATGGTAATCCATTCCTTCATAACCCGGCCATTATGGCGAGGATCATAACGCTCTCCCGCACCAGAGGCTACAAGTTCATCTATGCGCGTTTTTGGAAGTTTAACAACCAGTTTCTCTTGAGCAAGCATAGCAAAAATCTTTTGATGAACTTTGAGTCCTGACGAACCAAAGGCGCGTCCAGGCGTTGGTGGAGTAACGCCTGGTTCGTTGAGCAATTCCCCGACTATGAGTGCGAAGCGCTCTTCTGGTGTGGATGTTGAGTTATCCATGAATGTGTACCTTTCTTGTCTTTTGACAACTGCAACCACTGATGTACTCAAGGTGTTTGTAGCTTTTTCTGCCGCATTGTTGCTGCTGACCAGCCAATTCTGTATGGCAGTATAGGAAAAGTATATCAGGAAAAAGATAGCTAGACGATCTCTACATAGCCTTCTGTTCCATTGACGCGAATTCGCTCCCCATCTTTTATCAGCCTGGTCGCACTTTCTACTCCGATAACTGC
The DNA here is from genome assembly GCF_036245075.1 of Dictyobacter halimunensis. Taxonomy (NCBI): domain Bacteria; kingdom Bacillati; phylum Chloroflexota; class Ktedonobacteria; order Ktedonobacterales; family Dictyobacteraceae; genus Dictyobacter; species Dictyobacter halimunensis. Next base: position 870,042 of record NZ_BSRI01000001.1, on the reverse strand, counting down.
TGGTAAGCCATATTCACGCGCGATAACTGCTCCATGGGTCATCAGTCCACCAACTTCGGTGACCAGGCCTTTGATGGATACAAACAATGGTGTCCAGCTCGGATCAGTAAAGGAGGTGACTAATATATCTCCTTCTTCTAGATCAGCATCTTCTATGGTTAAGATGACACGTGCTCGTCCCTCTATGACTCCGGAAGAAACAGGGAGACCTATCAGTGCGCCGGCTGGAAGATGTTCCCGTTTGTACGCACCTGTACCGATTTCACCATCAGACGTGATTACACGTGGGGGGGTGAGCTTTTCATAGAATGTGTGCTCGTCTTTTCGCTTGCTGATGAGCTGGGGGTCCAGTCTCTGTGTGCGTACGACTGCGTGAAGTTCCTCAAAGGTGAGGTAGTAGATATCTTCTTGTTCATGAATAACGTTGGCCTGTACGAGTTGTTCGGCTTCTTTCAGTAACGCCTGCTTATACACGAAATGGCGACTTACGATGCCGTATTTTGGATATTCACGGTAGCCGATGAAGTTCCGGACCAGGTTGATCATGCGTTGTGTCTCGCTGGCTTTTTGTTCACCATCCGGCAATTGCTTCAATCGCTCTAATATCTCCTGTTCTTTTTTCAAGGCTTCCTGTCTTCCTTGCTCAAATTTTCGCTGGCTGGCACCGGGCTCAAAGTTCTTGATGTTCGTGAGAAGCATGGGGACAAGGATCGTTGGTTTCTCGCTCCAACGAGGCCTCGTAATATCGATTTCTCCGGCACAGCGCATACCGTATCTGGTAAGAAAAGCAGAGATTGCGTCCCGGGTTTCCTGTCCACCAGGAAACTTCACCAGTCCATCCAAAAAGGTATCGTCTTGTGCCTGTTGTAAATACGCAATTACTTCCGGATACGGGCGAATTACATCCGCGACATCCAATAGCGCTAGCCCCATTTCCGACGTAATATTGTTGGGAACCGATTGAGAAAGCGTGTCTGCTACGTTTTTTTCACCTAACCACATGTTCATGTGTTCATTGATCCATGCGGAGGCATTGATAGCGGCCATAAACACAGCCGAACTTTGCGGGTCAAATACGATCTTTTTTAATTGCTGGATATCTTCAAGGATAAAATCAAAGAGATCTGATCCTGATTTTGTCTGGATGGTGTGTTTTAACTCGTCTACCGATGCTTGACTCCGCTTCATCAAATCGGAAACGATAGTCAGATTGTTTTCGAATGGTACTTGAAAAGCTGCAGGCGGCGTACCTGTTTTGCTTTGAGCCGGACCCGGTTCTTTGTTCTCATCTGGGAGCGATGGTATGAAATCTCCTCGCTCGATGATGGTCATAAGGGCATCTTTTATGAGTGGGTCGTGTTGGCCCATGGCATCTAATATCATTGCTCTGCTCACAGGGGAGGCCAGTTGTTGTGTGACATCAACAAACAACCTTCCACCAGCTTTATACATGGGTCGAGCAGCTATTAACTGGTGTAAAGATATCCCCAATGGTTTCATGGGATCGGTCATCATTTGTTGATGACCAACAGATATATACACGTGATTTTCGTGATCATTCACTTCGGGGATGGGGTATAGCGTCGTGATGGGCCGGCTTTGAACAATAGAAAATGTATCATCAACCAGGCACCATTCGATGTCCTGGGGGCAACCGAAATGTGCTTCGATCTTTCTGCCTATGCGCTCAAGCTGCAAAATCTGCTCATCCGTCAGTGCTTGCCTGCTTTGCCATTCAGGCTCAATCTCCTGCCCTTGCGTACCGCCATCCTGTAAGGCATAGATAGCCAGCTTCTTGGTGGATATCTTCTTCGCGATAATTTTGCCGTTGCGCACTTTATAGCTATCAGCATTGACCAGGCCAGAGACCAGAGCCTCACCAAGTCCGAAGCTGGCATCAATAGATACTACTTTCCTGCTAGAAGTGACGGGATCGGCTGTAAACACAATGCCTGCCGCCTGCGGAAAGACCATCTTCTGCACAACCACAGACAGCAGGACTTTACGGTGGTCGAAGCCGTTTTGAATGCGGTACGTGACTGCTCTATCGGTAAAGAGCGATGCCCAGCACTTGCTGATATGCTTGAGGATGGCTTCCTGGCCGATAATGTTCAAATATGTATCTTGCTGGCCGGCAAAGGAGGCCGTCGGTAAATCCTCCGCAGTTGCGCTGGACCGTACTGCATAGGCATGTTTTTCACCAAACAGAGAGAGGAAACGGGCGATCTCGTCAGCAATATCCTGGGGGATGGCGATCTCTTCAATGACCTTGCGGATCTTAGCACTCAGTTCACCGATTTTATCGCGATCTTCCACCTTAAGCAGCGATAACTGATCAAGCAATTCGTTCAGCGACGACGCTTCCCCGATGATTCGTTTAAAGGCTTCGGTAGAAAGACAAAAACCATCTGGTACGTGTATGCCTGCAATCCTGGAGAGTTCCCCCAGGTTCGCGCCTTTCCCCCCGACAAGCATGAGTTTTGTTTTGTCAATGTCCTGAAAACCAAGCACATAGGAACTCATATGTTTTCCCTCTCCTGTCAATTCCTGTTTTGATCGTGGTGATGACATCCTGCGGACCAGGTTACATCCACTTGAGTATAGGGGAAGGAACGCCAAAAAAAATCGTCCAAAAAGGCAGTGTGCGAGTAGACAAGAGGTGTTACAATAAAAGTGGAGATACATGTGCTTGTTTTTGGGCTTCAGAAACCATACCGTCCCCTTGCTCTCGCGAACATTCTTCCCCATTCTCATCCCTGCTGCTTTAGCGCGGGATCTCTCAGAGGACCAGCCAGCCAGAACGGATCTGCCAATGCTGTCCCGCCCGTAGATGCTTGACAACGACTCGCTCAAGCGTTGTGCGTTGAGGCAGCTCATCCAGTGATGGGGTGACCCGCCGAAAGACAAATCGCATGACGTCCTGATTGCCATTCCAACCGCCCGGCACAAGGTGAAATCGCTGCTGGAACTGGACGATGTTGGACGTGGACGGCAAATAGTTGGCAAGCTGTGGGTCGAGGAGCCAGGACGAACATTGCCCAAAGCGGTATTCCTCTTCAGGGAAGTGGCGGGCGAAGAAATCGAGCGCCTGTCTGAACGACTCGTCGCAGATGGCGGGGGTCATGGGTCCGCCAGACTCCGGGATGTGAATGGAGAGGGCCGGAGCACCAGGGATCAGTCTTGATCCGGCTACATCGTTGCTGATTGCGTTATGATAGATTGGCCAGTCAGGAGAGAGCCGCCCTCGGTGGAAATGGAGTCGACCGAGCCGATAGAGCACTCCCCGAAAGTGGTGAATGATCCATTCGGGGACGTCGAGGCCCGCGGTTCCGAAGATTCGTCGATGGATGGCGATGTGCTCACCAAGGTCAGCAAGGGTGGCCCAGGACACATCGTCAGCAATGCCGTGTTCGCGGTGCCATTGCCGTATGGAGGGAAGTGCCGACAGAAATACATACACGTAGAAGAGCCTGCCCGATGCTCCCAGATGCGATGGAAGGAGCGGCCACTGGCAGCGAGGGGATGGATACGGTTCGCCCATCTGTGAAATAAGTTGCTGATGGCAGCGTTGCAAGAGCCACCACAGCTCTGGTGTTTGATCCTGTGTGAGCCATGCGTCAATGATCGCGTCAGCGTCCTCCGGCGACACACCCAGACGAGCGAGCACGTTGCCTGCCTCATGCGTATCGGGTAGCCGGGCTGGAGGCGTTAGCGCCCCGACCGACTCCAGTTCCTCAAGCCAGGGGATAAAGTCATCACCTAGCCCAAGCCGAGCGCGTACTGATACCGCATCAAGATCCCTCCCAAACATAGCAACTTCTCCTGTTCGTTGAGCATCCAGCATTTCTTCCTTCCTCTGTCGAGGTTTAACGCCACAGAGAGCTGCATGGATCCCTTTATGATAATGAAAAAATAATAAAGTATGTACCTTTAACGTATATAGAGGTTAATCTACATGAGTATATTTGTCAAACTTCTTTGTCTTCCCTTTGAGCAGGCGCCGACACGTTACGCACCGTTTGTTTGTGGAGAGTAACATAGCAAGGCTTTACGGTGCTGCAAACCTTGCCAGCTAGAACGTCGTGGGGTAGGGGCTTGTCACGGACAAAGGCGACAGGCCCCTGTCCTCTTTTCACATGGAAAGAACGTATTATCTTCATAAGATAGAATTTTTTCTGCAGATAGATTCTTTCCGCTCAATGAAAGATGAAGAGAGGCAATAATACCATATGAGGAAAATACGTAAAGCTCCAATCTGGCTGGCAAAGGGGCGCTGAGCTGATGTCACCTCAGGCAAACTGGAATACAGAGAAATCCTTCAATGGAAAATCTGATGCGTGGATAGAGCACACGTTCGATAGCAGACCTCAGACGACCAGGAGAACCGAAACATTCAGTGGTGAGCGTATCGCAGATGTGCGGAAAATCGCTGTATTGCGTACCAACAGGCTTGGTGATTTCATCTTTATCCTGCCAGCATTAGAAGCTCTACGCGCGGCCTATCCTCAGGCGGAACTGGTGCTTCTCACGCTTCCCTGGACTGCGGCATTTCTGAGCCAGCGTCCTTCTCCGGTTGATCGGGCAATTGTGGTTCCACTCTGTGATGGGGTAAGTGTCGAGCCTGGGGAAAAGACAGATCAGGAGCAGATCAACAGTTTTCTTCAGACCATGCAGCAGGAGGGTTTTGATCTGGCCTGCCAGTTTCGTGGGGGGGGTCGTTTTTCTAACCCGTTCGTGAAAAAGCTTGGAGCCAGGGTCACCATTGGTTCAAAAGCCGAAGATGCCATCCCTCTTGATCGCTGGATTCCTTATCATGTTCTCCAGTCAGAATATATCCGTTACCTGGAAGTAGTCGCGCTGGCTGGCACGCAAACATGCAATATTGAGCCTCATGTCGTCGTTACTGAGCAAGATAGGGTTGAAGCCAGGAGCGTTTTGCCGGAGGATAGCCGGCCACTGGCTATCTTGCATCCAGGCGCAATTGATCCAGGACGTCGCTGGCCATCTGAAAATTTTGCCCGCGTGGGAGATGTCCTGGCGAAGCAGAATGTGCACATCGTTCTTACCGGGACGCATGATGAGCAAGAAACGGTTGACCGGGTGCAAGAGGCTATGCATGTGGAAAGTTCTAACCTCTGTGGACGCCTTTCTCTTGGTGGGTTAGCGGCATTGCTTGCTCGTAGCCGGGTGGTCGTCTCAAACGATACCGGGCCCCTTCATCTCGCGCACGCGGTTGGTGCCCGCACGGTCGGCATTTACTGGTGTTTAAATGCCATCACGGCTCCTCCGCTCTCCAGGCTACGCCACGTCCCTCTAGTCTCATGGCAAGCCAACTGTCCTGTTTGTGGATGTGATCGCTCCCGTGAGCAGTGTGATCATAGCGTTTCCCTTGTCAGCAGCGTCTCCACCGACGAAGTTATTACAGCAGCTCAAGGTCTGTTGAGCCTTTAATCTTTTCTCGGCCGGAGGAGACATTCCCTATAGAAACCCGGAACAGGACTGTACCAGCAACAGGACTGTACTTTGAGCTATGAAGAAATGGAGCACAGCATGCAGTTTGATAACACTCTGGCGTCAAAAATCTCAATCGTCATTATTTCCAGAAATAGAGCCGATGCACTGGATGCTACCCTTCAAAAGCTGCACGCACTCCATGAACCTGTTCCAATCATTGTCATCGATAACCATTCAGAAGATGGAACAATCCAACTGGTGAGCACTAAATACCCGGATGTTACGCTTATTCAACTCCCAGAGAATTATGGATCATCCGCAAGAAACGTAGGAGCAAAGCGTGCCCAGACTCCCTATATTGCCTTTGCCGATGACGATTCCTGGTGGGAAGATGGAGCTTTGAGAGCGGCGGTGACGTATTTTGAGCACTATCCCACCCTGGGACTGATTCAGGGGAAAATCCTCCTGCGTGGAGGACAGATCGAGCCTGCCTGTCAACTGATGGATAAAAGCCCGATCACCACACCCGATAATTTTCCTGGGAAATACATTCTGGGATTTATCGCCTGTGGTGCAATCGTACGGAAAGATGCCTTTCTGGATGCGGGAGGGTTTCATCGCAATATTGGCGTAGGTGGGGAAGAGGAACTGATAGCGCTTGATATGGCAGAGCGGGGATGGAGCCTGGCGTATTTTCCAGACATTCTTGCCCATCATTTCCCTGCACCCCAGCGTAATAAAGCCAGAAGAAAGCAGCTTGTTGTCCGCAATCATCTCTGGTCAGTCTGGCTGCGCCGTTCCCTGAGCGGCGTCTTCGCTGAAACCTCACCCCTCCTGCAACAGGCCGTTGCCAATCGCGATGTGCGTAAGGGGATCATGGAAGCTTGTACGGGTCTGCCGTGGATTATCAAAGAGCGCAAGCCGCTGAACGCTGAGCTCGAACAGGAAGTTGTCAAACTCTCCAGGTTTCACCCCTAGAGAAGAGGGAGCGTACTTGAGGTGATGCAAGGAACTGCGAGCGCAAATCGTCATTGGTGATCTTGCTGGCAAGCTCTTCGACAACGGCTGCGGCACGCGCGAAGGCCTGTGCCGCCTGTTCATGTTCTTCACTGGATTGGTAGAGCCTGCCCAGAGCTGCCTCTGCCTGCCAGAGTTCTCCGGGAAGACCGAGGTCTTTTGCTGAAGCGCTGGCTTGCTGCAAGCAAGCCAGCGCTTGTTCTGTTTCGCCCTGTGCTTCAGCAAGAGCAGCGCGCGCGCGTGCATAAGAGATAAAACAGCGCTTATTGGTGCCAAAGAGCTGATGAAACGTCTGTAAATCTTCTGCCGCCTGTGTGCTGGCGCCTGCATACAGCAGGGCGGCCGTTTCGGGCCAGCGAGGAGCTTCTGGACATACCACGGCCCTGGGATCTCTCGTGACCAGGGCCTGCTGGGCATACATAGAGGCTGCTTCCCAATCATCGATCAGGGCATAATCAATGCACAGCAGTGAGATGCTCAATCCGGTATAGCGCGACGAAGGGACCGTTTCGCTTAGTTTCCAGGCTTCCAGGTGCGCCTGGAGTGCTTTTGGGGCAGTAAAAGTGCCTGATAGGCCAATCCAAGTGAGACCAGATTGACGAAAAGGATGAGCTCTTGATACGAGGAGCCGATGATGTATTACGGATAAGATCTGCCAGGGCCTGCAACTTAGAAGAGGGCCTGGCGGAGAGCTCCGCGCGCAACACTTCCTGGCAGGTCTCGTATGTTTTTAATGCCGCGACACGGTTGCCCAGCGAGAAGTGCAATTGCATCAGGCGTAAATAGACAGTTTCATTGAGTGCATCGTAGGTACGCCAGCGCTCAACGGTCTCAATCGCCTGCTCAATCTGCCCTTCTGCCTTTTGCAGTTGGGAAAGCCAATCCAGTATCTGTTCCATCCGCTTGAACCAGATTTGACGCTGCGTGCCAACCCAGTGATCAAAATCGATCGCATCCCGTAGCGCAAAATTATCCAGAAAGCCACCTCGATAGAAGGCTATCGCCTGTTGGAGATGAGCAATCACTGTGCGGCGGGCCTCCCCGGGCATCATTTCTGGCGTGGGAAGTTGCTGGAGCAGGGTCCATGCGGCCTCAAACGCGTGCAGATCAAGCTCGATGCCAGAGCTAAGATCGAGTCCGAGCGTATCATGGGTGATGAGCAGATGCGCTGTATGTTGCGCTGGCGTCTTCTCTTCGAGCGCCTGCCGTACGTGCAGCAAGGCGATGCGCAGTGCTGCTCTTCCATGTGCCGTATCGCTCTCGGTCCATAAGAGACGAGCGAGCTTCTGACGGGAATGTACGCCGGTTTCTGTCGCAAGGTAGATGAGCAGGGCCAGCGTTTTGCGATCATAGAAGGTCAGGCGCTGACCGCAATGCTCTACAATTGGTGTCCCGAGCAACGCAATCTTCAGCTCGCTCATGAAGCGCTCCTTTGCACATCCATGCAACAACGTTTACCTGTCCAGCGAAGAGCGGAGGGTGACTATATTCAAAATGCTCTTCTGAACAGTACACATAGTGGTGGTAGAGATAGTATAGTGATTGCGAGGTATAAGGGCAAGAGGATGAGCAAAGAAAACAACAACGACTCGAGTATAAAACAAACGATTTTCTGACCGTGCGATCGATTTAATAAACGCTTTTCTCAACGCTACTGCTGTTATACTATCTCTACTACTTTCATTCAAAGGAGAGGATGCATGCTCAATCTTGCCGTCTTGCTTGATGATAGCGCACGTGAAGTGCCTGAGCGAACAGCTATTATTTACGAGAAAACCAGGCTGTCGTATGCTGGCTTGCAGGCCGCTGCCAACCAGGTGGCCAATGGACTGGTTCAGGTGGGCATTCGTCCGGGGGATACCGTTGCCCTCAGTTGCCAGAATCTCCCATCATTCGTTATTGCCTACTATGGCATCCTCAAAGCAGGTGGTGTCGTTCTGCCGCTGAACGTGCTGCTCAAGCCCCGTGAAATCGCCTATCATCTCGCTGACGGCGAGGCAAAGGCGTATTTTTGTCAGGAAGGAAGTTCCGATCTCCCCATCGGGCAGATGGGATTTACCGCGTTCCAGGAGGTGGACAGTTGTACACACTTCTTCCTGATGACCAATGATCCAGCCGCGCCATCACCCATTGCGGGCGCGACAACCTTTGGCGAGCTCATGGATGGTCAGCCAGAGACCTTTGAAACGGTGGAGACGCATCCGGATGATACGGCCGTCATTCTCTACACCAGTGGTACGACGGGCAAGCCTAAAGGAGCTGAATTGACGCATATGAATATGCTCCTCAATGCGCGTCTGTCCGATACGATGTATCCTAGAGCCAACCACGATGTGCACCTGATTGCCTTGCCCCTGTTCCACTCCTTTGGACAGACGGTGCAAATGAACGCGGGTATCTACAATCGGGCGACCCTGGTACTCGTATCCCGCTTTAGCCCCGAAGGCGTGCTGCGTTTGATGGAAGATGAGGATGTCACTATTTTTGCAGGCGTACCAACGATGTACTGGGCGATGCTCAACTATGCAGGAGCGGGTACCTATGATTTGCAGAAGATCGCGCGCAACTTACGAGTATCGATCTCTGGTGGGGCGGCTATGCCGGTGGAAGTCATGCGAGCCTTTAACGAAAAATTCCGGGTCACCATTCTGGAAGGATATGGTCTCTCCGAAACCAGTCCAATTGCTACGTTTAATCGGCTTGATCGGACAATCAAACCCGGTTCAATCGGGCTCCCTGTCTGGGGAGTCGAAGTACGCCTGGTGGATCAGCATGATCAGGATGTCAACGTAGACGAGCCGGGTGAGGTCGTAATTAGAGGCCACAATATTATGAAGGGCTATTATAAGCGCGCTGAGGCAACCGCCGCGGCCATGGGCAATGGCTGGTTCCATACCGGTGATATTGGACGACGCGATGAAGATGGCTACTTCTATATTGTCGACAGAGTGAAAGATATGATCATTCGCGGCGGCTTCAATGTGTACCCGCGTGAAATCGAAGAGGTGCTGATGACACATCCGGCAGTGAGTATAGCGACCGTTGTCGGCGTCCCACATGAGCGTCACGGCGAAGAGATCAAGGCCTTTATCATCCTCAAGCCTGACACAACCATCTCGGAAGCCGAGCTGATTGCCTGGTCCAAGCAAAATATGGCCGATTATAAGTACCCACGCCTGATCGAGTTCCGCACCTCGCTCCCTATGACCGCCACGGGAAAAATTCTCAAAAGCGAGCTGCGCCGGGCACAATAAACATAAATCCTGCATGGAGGGACGATGTGTCTGCCATTGTACCCTCTCCATGTCAGACTGATCATATTCGTCAGAAAACTGCGCAACCTTGTCGGAAATGATGTTGTCCAAACAGGAAAAAGGAGCGAACGCCGATGTTCACACGTTTTATCCGATGGTGCACTCTGGCTGTTCTCGTAGGTTGTCTGTTGCTCTTTCAACGCTCCCCGGCTGCGCACGCTGCGACCGCAGGAAAATTGCAGCAATTCAGTTATCTGGGCCCTGCGGGACTGTATACCTATGATGTGTATACACCAGCAAATTATCAAGTAGGGACATCGGTCCCCCTGATCGTCGTCCTATCTGGTTGCACGGTAAATGCATCGACAATGGCGGCAGATACGGGCATGAATGCCCTGGCTGACCAGAAGCAGTTTATTGTTGCCTATCTTCAGCAGGAAGTTTTCGCGAATCCTTCTTTATGCTGGAACTTTTTCCTCTCAATCAATCAGTATCGAGGCATGGATGAAACTGCTGAGATCGCTGGTATCACGCAGACAGTGGAAAATACTTCCTCGCTCTGGACGATTAATAAGCATCGTGTCTATATCACGGGGATTTCATCGGGCGGAGCAATGGTGGTGAATATGGGGGCCGCCTATCCAGATCTGTACACCGCGATTGGAGTGCATTCTGGCGTGGAGTACCAGGCCGTCACCGCTTTCTCGCTGAGCGCTTCGGTCACAGGTGGGCCTCCTCCTGTTCTACAGGGTGACCTGGCCTATCAGGCGATGGGGCGCTATGCGCGGGTGGTTCCCACCATTGATATTCAGGGGACCGCTGATACTGTCGTGTGGCCGGTCAATGGAGATCAGGTGATTCAGCAATGGATGGAAACGGATCATGATGCCTCAGGGGGAACCTATAATGCGAGCTTCTCCAGTCCCGCGACCATCACATCCGGGCAAGTGTCAGGAGGACACTCCTATACCACCTACACCTGGAAGAATAACAGCGGGCAAGAGATCGAGGAATACTGGGTGGTCAACGGCATGGGGCATGCCTGGTCTGGCGGCACTGGACTCTGGGGCGATCCCGCAGGACCCAGTGCGAATCTGGCCCTCTACAATTTCTTCATGCGCTTTAGCAATTAAGCCATCGCGGATCGCGAAAATGCATCGCGATCAATAGGACACAGAAGCTCGTTGTTGGATGTGCTGGCAGCGAGCTTCCATTCGCATCAAGGCTGGATGCCTGGTGCGCGTATTTCTTTCCTCAAGAAAAATACAGAAAGGGAATATGGCTATGTCGACTCAGCAGGTGCAAATCAATGGAATTACCTTACAGTATCAGACCTGGGGGGAGTTCACCAGGCCTGAACGAACGGTCTTGCTTGTCCATGGTCTAACCGCCAGCAGCCAGGAATGGGCACAGCTTGGACCTGTGCTCGCCAGCCAGGGATGGTACGCCATCGCCCCGGATCTGCGCGGACGTGGTCTGAGCGAGAAACCACCACATGGTTATGGCATGCCCTATCATGTCAACGATCTGCTCTCACTCTGTGACGCGCTGAACCTCCCGGTTGTCCATTTTATAGGCCATTCGCTGGGCGCTCAGATCGGGTATTTCTTTGCCGCGGTCCACCCCAAACGTCTGGGACGGCTTGTCCTGGTGGACGCGGGCGGACGGGTCCCGCCGGACTCACTCCAGGCCATCGGGGCCTCGCTGCAACGATTGGGGCAGATATATCCCTCACTCGATGCGTATCTGGCGGAACGGCAGCAAACGCCTATTCATCAGTGGAGCCCTTTCTGGGAGGACTATTATCGCTATGATGCCGAAGTCCACGCCGATGGAACGGTGACTTCGCGCGTTCCCAAAGCGGCCATTGAGGAAGAGATCACAGTCAACATGAGCATGAATGCGGACGCCCTTTTACCGCGCATCCAGGCCCCGACGCTCATCACGCGTGCCGCCCTGGGGACGCTGTCACCTACCCGGGGCATTATCCTGACGGCTGATGAGGCCGAACGCGTGCAAACCATTATCAAAGGCAGTCGTGTGGTGGAAATCCCCGACATCAACCATTACACCATCATGCTCTCAGAGGTTTTCACCAGCGCAGTGTTGGCTTTCTTATCCAAATGACCATGGGTGCAGCGATAGTTTTGCTAAGACTTTCATCAAAGTGCTCTCGTTAAGCATCTACAACTGTCGGACTAGAGCAAAAAAATGGGGCATTTGACTCATCCCTTCTGTATCACCAGACTGTATGCTAAGAAGCGTAGAGTGTACGCATTCACCAGGTGCGATCGCAGGTTGATCTATCTCACTATCAATCTGTTGCGGCCTGGGTTGCCATACATAATTAGTGGACAGGAGGGTTTACTATGGCCCGCAGCCTTTATCGTTTTTACCTCTACGCGGTTACAACGGCATTATTGATCTTTGCGGTGAGCGCCTTTGGTTTCTTGCTCTCGACTGGCCTCGCGTTTACAGGTTTGCGCGGATCTTATCAGGATATTCCGACGCAGGCGCAGTTTGTACAGGCCTTGAGCTATGCCTGTGTGGCTTTTCTCATTGCAGGTTTGCTGGGCGGCCTGCATTACTGGCTTCTTCGCCGTGATCTCCGACAGGAGCCACAAGCTGCACATAGCGCGATACGTTCCTTTTTCTTGAATACAACCGAAGGGATAAGCGTGGCCCTTGGTGTTCCCCTGCTGGCTATAACCTTATCGGGGCTGGCCGCAACCTCCTATAGTGGTTTGACCTTCATCTGCGCGGCTGCTCTCTCATGCTTGCTTCTGGCTTGCCTGGTGCATCTTGAGCGTCGGCGTACCGGTGAGCCAGCAGGGCCCGCGCGCGTCTTTCAACGTATTCACATTTTCGGCGTGCAACTTGTTCTGCTGCTTATCGTGATAATTTTCTTTATCCTGCAGCCCACGATCAGATATGTGATCGATACTGTTTTCTTCCATGGAACTGTCCAGTGTGAGGGAAGTTCTTCCTGCCAACCTGCCAATCCATTCTGGTTACTGCTCACCCTGCTCTGGATCGTGGGAAGCTGGATCTTTTATAGTTGGACGGCCAGCCGGGATCGATCGCTGGCGACGCGCCTGATCTTTCATGGCCTGGGCCTGGCTTCTGGCATGGCCTTTCTGCTGCGAGGCTGCTCGCTGGCGATTGTGGCCCTGTTGCGCCTGGGATACAGAGATCCTCTTCCGCTGGATGCGGTCCTGGGCTCACAAGGAAGCTCTGATTTCGTTTCACCTCTGTTGCTGGGGACGCTTCTCATTGGCATCTATGCCTGGTCATTGCTCGGGAGTGTACGCCAGGGATTGATGCGTTTGGAGGTGCTACGCCTGACGATTCTGGGCATCGTGGGAACTGTCATGGCTGGCGCCTTCTGGTGGGGGCTGGGGAGGTTGCTGAACAATGCGCTGAAGAGCTTCTTCCTAACTGGCGGCGTGGGAGTAGATCATCAGGAGTGGTTTGAGTCCTGGGCCCTGGTGCTCTGTGGGGTCGGCTACATCTTGATCGGTTGGTATATACGTAACGTCTCTAAACGGGATGGTGATCTGGTCTCGGGGCCGCGTCGTGGCTATGTGCTCACCCTGATGGGAGCAGGCGTCCTGACGGGGGCAATTGGCCTGGCAGTTGTCCTGTATACCAGTGTGACCGTACTGCTCGGTTCGGCCGTGCCGAATTGGCAACCGGTGGCTCAGGGAGGGTTGAGCGCCTTTCTGGTTGGCGCAGCTCTTGTGAGCATCTATCTACCAACGGCGCGACGCCATCACCTTTTCCAGGGGAGCGAGTTGTCGCAGGAGGAGAAGGCCGCGATTGTCGCACCAGGACAATCGGCGGACTCGACGCCGGAAATGGGCCATGAGGGACCACAGGAGGCAACAATTGAAGCGATCCTGGATGCCTTGCTGGCTAATAGGCTCTCGCGTGATCAAGCGGCTACCCACCTGCACGAGCTCATGCATATGGACGAGTAGCCTCTTAGAACTGAAAAGGCTCCAGTCTCCAGATCTCGGCTTTTAGCCCCTGATCGTTGTTGGAGACTGGTGCAGAGGGAGTGAAAACGACACGATCGTTCCCTCATCCAGCTCGCTCTCAACCCAGATAGAGCCATGATGGCGCGTGATGAAAGCTGATGAGATATACAGACCTAATCCCAGCCCCGGATAGGTGAACTGGCTTTCTCCTTCGACCCGGTAGAATCGTTCAAAGAGATGCGGCTGTTTCTCGGCGGGAATGCCGATGCCAAAATCTTGTACCGAAGTGATGACCGCATCGTCCGTGCATCGTGTTTTTATCACGATGGTATCGGCCTGCGGCGAGTATTTTACCGCGTTGGTCAATAGATTGATAAGCACCTGTCCGATGCGCTCACGATCAGCGGTGATGGTGATGCCAGGGGTCAGATCCTGTAAGATATGGTGTTTAGGTGCCGCTCGCTGCATATCCTCAACGATCTCGCTGATGAGCGCGCTCATCTCAAAGGAAGAGGGGTGGAAGATCAGTTGTCCCTCTTCAATACGTGTCACATCGAGCAGATCCCTCACCAGGTTTGTTAGCCTGTTGATCTGTGCATCCATTTTTTGCAGCAGGGTGGCTGAACGCTCATCACCTTCCTGGCGGAAGCGGCGCTCCAGCAGCTGCGCGTAGCCCTTCAAACTGGTCACGGGCGTTTTCAACTCGTGGCTGGCAACGCCAATAAACTCATCTTTCTGGCGAGACAGCTCTTCGCTATGCTGTCTCGCCAGGACCTGATCGGTCACATCAACGCCATGTATGAGAATTCCATCAATAGTTCCCTGTGCATCATAGGAAGGCTGATAGACAAAATTGAAGTACAACTGCTCCAACGTGCCATCGCCTGTGCGGTCAAGCTGGATTGGAATTTCAGTGCCAGAGAATGGCTGGCCCGTCTGATAGACCGAGTCGAGTAATTTCAAGAAGCCCTGCTTCTCCAATTCGGGAATAGCTTCACGGATCGGTTTGCCCATGATTGGCTGATGTGCCCTATGTAACTGCATCGACAACGGATTGGCAAGCTCGAGGATATGATCGGGGCCGCTCAACATCATAATGATTGCGGGGGCCTGCATAAAGAGGTCGTGCAGGCGTTTACGTTCAGCCTTCACGAGCTCATCCGCCTCCTTGCGGATACGCGCCATCTCCAGGTGCGCCCGGATGCGGGCCAGCAGTTCGCGCGCACTAAAAGGCTTGACCAGATAGTCGTCGGCACCTGCCTCCATACCTTCGATCTTCGCCTCTTCACCTGCGCGGGCGGAAAGCAGAATAACGGGAATGGTTCTTGTCTCGTGGTCTGCTCGCAGGGCCTGTAGTAGTTCAAACCCATCCATACCTGGCATCATCACATCCGACAGCACAAGGTCCGGCCGGTGCTGTTTCACCGCGGCCAGTGCTGCCAGCCCATCTGATACAACCTGGGTGCTATAGTGAGGGCATAACAACCGGCTGACATAGTCACGCATATCGGCATTATCATCGGCGAAGAGTATCTGTGCCGTTGATGTTGGTACACCATGCTCTGTGCGCCCACTTTCATATGACGGGGCTACCTCTGGCTGCACATCGGCGAACGTATTTTCCCCGGCCAGTGACCTGAAGGCCTCGGCGATGTAAGGTTCAGCGTTTATTGCTGTGGATGCGAGTGTGCGCCTGGCGGCGATGCGATCTTGTGGCAGGTGGGCCGTCCCCAGAGGGAGCGAGACGGTGAAGGTACTTCCGTGACCGGGTACGCTGGTAACACGGATGGTTCCCTCGTGCAACTTGACCAGCTCCTGCACCAGGGAAAGCCCGATGCCAGTTCCCTCAATTGTGCGTCCTGTATTCTCCTTGATGCGATGGAAGCGCTCAAATATATGAGGCAGCTCCTCTGGAGGAATGCCCACGCCGGTATCTGTGACCGCGACCTCAACATTGGTGCCGCGTTGCTCAAGCGTCACGGTGATTCCCCCCGCCATGGTGTACTTAAAGGCATTGGACAGCAGGTTAAGGATGATTTTTTCCCACATCTCGTGATCTACGTATACCGGCGAATCCAGGGGTTGGCACATCACCGTCAGCGTCATACCAGCTTTTTCTATGACGGAACGGAAGCTGCTGGCGAGATCGGTAGTCATGGTTGTAAGATCGGTTGGTTCAAATACAGCCTGGACGCGTCCAGCTTCGATACGCGAGAAATCCAACAGGGTGTTAACGAGCTTCAGCAGGCGCAGGGCGTTACGATGTAAGATCGCGGTGCGTTCGCGCTGTTCTGGTGAAAGCGTGTGCCTTTCGGCCAGCATATCCTCAATGGGTCCCAGCATAAGTGTGAGGGGAGTGCGGAACTCGTGGGAGACATTGCTGAAGAACAGGGTTTTGGCCGTGTCTATCTCGGCCAAGGCTTCCGCGCGTTTGCGCTCCTCTTCATATGCCTGCGCATTGGCGAGACTGGCTGCTATCTGGCCTGAAACAAGGTTGAGGAAACCCTGATAGTTTTCATCGAACAGCCTGAAGGGATTGAGGCCGACAATCAAGACGCCAGCTTTTCCGGTATGGCCCGATGGAGCAATGGGGATAGCCACGGCCTGACGTGGCGGACGTTTCCACGCCCCTGTAGGCAGGGTATCGCTCAGGTGATCCAGATTATCGATCACGCAGATTTTTTGTTTTCTCAGCACCTCGGCGAAAGGCCAGAGGCCGGGAGCGTCGAGCCCGGCGGTCTCTGGCACAACCTGGTGATCGCGTGAAATACCAGAGGTGCCGTGCAGGTCCACTGATTGTGTTTCTTGATCGAACAGATAAATCATGGCAAAGGGGATATCATGGAGGTTCTGTTCTATGCTGGCGGCACTGAGGTGACAGGCCTCGGTGAGGGTGCGGGCATCGGCCGTCTGGGCGGCAAGGGTGCGCAATAGCTTTACCTGTCGATCACCGATGATACGCTCTGTGTCGCTGGTATTGGCGCAAATAATGCCGCCGACACCCCCCTGGTCTCCTGGTACTGGACTGTAAGAGAAGGTATAATAGGTTTCTTCGGGATAGCCATAGCGTTCCATGATGAGTAACAATGCTTCATCATAGGTGCCCTCATTTCGTTCTACCGCTGTGCGAAGCCGGGGTGCTAGCTCATCCCATACTTCACGCCAAACAACCGATGCCGGCTGACCCAGCGCCTCTGGATGTTTTCCACCAACGATAGCTTTGTAGGGATCATTGTAGAGCTTAATCAGTTCCGGTCCCCAGCCAATCCAGATCGGCTGGCGGGAAGTGAGCATGATACGAACCACCGTTTTCAGACTTTGGGGCCACTGTTCAACGGGTCCAAGGGGGGTGGATGACCAGTCAAAGGTGCGTATGCGTTCCCCCATCTCTCCTCCACCTGCCAGAAAGTCAATGGATGCAGAAGGTCCAGGCATTGGCTGAGGTGCCATATATGTGATTTCTCCTTAGTACGGTGGCTGCTTAAATATGTGGAACTGCTAATAGAGATAGTGTGCCCTGCGAGACGTCTGATAAAGAAGACTATGTTTTCGTCTCCATCGGGTACAGACGGTTACTCCTGCTCGTTTTCCTCGATTTCTTCGCGTCAATCGGAAGTCGTGCCAATCGGCCCTATCTACGTATTTGCAGGTAGATAATGTCGCTGTATAGAAGATACACGAAAATGTTGTGTCTATGCAAGCTGAACAGGAATTTAGGGGGAATACAGCAATTTCCAGCCTCTAATAAACTGAGCATTTGTATAGCCTTCCCAGGGTGGTGCAAATCGTGTTATGACACGCCCGGGAAGGCTTGAGCGGCGTCTTTAATCGTCGATTGCCTGGTAGGCCAGGGTCCCGAAATTAACGTTTGACGGATTGGAGGAAGCTAGGGCACACTGGGTCATGAGGATAATAATCAGCTCTTCCCTGGGATCAGAATACCAGGACGTGCCCATACCCCCATCCCATCCGTACCGGCCGGGTACCGATGAGATGTCGTGGCGCCTGGTGGCCACCGAGACGCCAAATCCCCAGCTATTGTTCTCGAAGAAGCCAGGGACCAGGCTGGATACGGCCTTCTGCTCTGACGTCAATTGGTCAGTGGTCATGGTCTCGACTGAAAGCCTCGATAGGATGCGTTCATTGTTGTATCTACCATGAGAGAGCAGCATCCGGGCAAAGGCCAGATAGTCATCGATGGTCGAAACCAGTCCACCAGCCCCTGATGGGAAAGCCGGTGGATGACTCCACTGGCTATTGGTGGCATTGTCGTATACGGCGAGCTTCCCACTCGCATTATCAGGCCAATAGCTGGTCGCCAGCCGGTCGAGAGAGGTTTCCGGTACGCTAAAACCGGTGTCCTTCATTCCCAGCGGCTCGAAGATGCGCTTGCGCAAGAATGTCTCAAATGGTTTTCCTGAGACGCGCGCTATCAACACGCCCAGCACGTCGGACCCCGTATTATACACCCACTGTTCACCCGGTTGGTGCATAAGTGGAAGCTGACCCAGGCGGTGCATCCACTCATTGGGTTCGGGAACCACCGCAGGGCTGGGCGGCCCCATGCCGATCTGCAGCTCGTTCGCGGCCTGCATGATTGGATAGGTATCGGGCGATGCCATAATCTGTCCCAGACCCATACAGAAGGTGAGCAGATCGCGCACAGTGATCGATCGTTTTGCCGGTACCGTCTCATTGAGTGGACCACCAGGCCGCTTCAGCACGCGGCGTTCGGCTAACTCGGGTAGCCAGTGATCAACGGGCTCGTCCAGCCGCAGCTTGCACTCCTCCAGCAGAATCATCGTTGCCACAGCCGTGATGGGCTTGGTCATAGATGAGATGCGGAAGATGGTGTCGCGCCTCATCGGAGCGGCGGAGCCTAACTCCATCGTGCCGATGACATCAACATGCACCTCGCCTCTTCGGCTGACGAGCGTGATGAGACCGGGTATTTCACCGCGCTCGACATAGCCGGACATGAAATCGTGCATGTGCCCGAGTCGCGCCCTGGACAAGCCTGCTGTGCTCATCGCTAAATCCCTCCACGCGTGTACAATATATAAAAAATTCTATTGCGGTAGATTAAGGCCTTAACAGGAAGTGTAGCACATTGGAGACCCACATTCTTCTTCTATCTTGCTTTTTGGCATGGCTGTTTATCTGTATCATGATTTTGCTTCATGCACAAGAGAATATTTCTATAGCGATGGAGGCGTTCATGATATAGCTGCCTTTAGCGAATACCGCTATCCCTACATCAGGTCCTGGGAATTTTACAGTAAAATAATGCTACTATTATATTTATATACTATGCTGTAAAAACGTTTGGAAACGCAGGTTGGACGTGGCTAGCTTTATACGGAAGGAAGATCACATTACTATGCGTATTATTTCTGATTTTCACAACCACACTTCTTATACCTCTGCTCAAGCTATGGTTCGGTCCGCTCAGCAGAGAGGGCTGAAGATATTTGGTATCTCCGAGCATATCTCTCAGACGCTCGAAGGCCGTCCCGTGCTGGCGCATATGCCGCAGGAAGGGGTTATCTTGCCGATGGAGGAGTATCGCCAGCAGGTATTGGAAGCGGGTCAGTCCGACCATTTTGATGTATGCCTGGGGCTTGAAGTCGATTTCTATCCGGGCAAAAACGAGGAGATCCAGGCGGCCTTGAGCGGCTATAAGTGGGATTTTCTGATTGGTTCTATCCATGACGTTGATGCACTGCATTATGATCGCGTGAAAGAAGATTTCGGCCGCGAGAAGGGCGAGGTCCTCTGGCTGCGCTACTTCGAGTTACTGCGCGAAGCGGTGAGCAGCGGTTTCTTCCAGGTTGTCAGCCATCCAGTACGCATGCGAACGACCAATCCTTATCTCCCACCCACCTTTGATCAAGAGCTTGAGTCCCTGGCAGCCGAAGCGAAGCGCTGTGATGTCGCTTTAGAGCTTAATGGCTTTGATGTGCTGACTTATCCTGATGTGGTTCGTCGTTTGATGAAGGCCTGCGCCATTCAGGGTACCGCTATTAGCTGTGGATCCGATGCTCATTATCCGGAGGAGGTAGGCGAGGCTCATAAGAAGTTTGAGAATATCCTTCGTGAAGCGGGTATCCGACAGGTCCGTATCTGGAAGCAGCAACAGCCGGAAGAATATACTATCTAAGCTTTCTGATCAATGGAAAGAAGGTAATGCTCATGAAAGACGTCATGTCCTATTTAAAGGAACATTATGACATCGATGTTCTGGGTGATATAACCTGGGCACATGCAGTCAACAGTCAGCAGCGGCTGCGGGACACATTGAATAATCCGCAGATAATGATGCTCGAAGTTGATGTAATCCTTTCTGCTAACGGAGAGGTTGTCCTGGGCCATCCACCGGTTCTGGATAGTGATCTTCATTTTGATGCTTTTATCGATACCGTTGCCAACTCCCGGCAAGGGATTAAGCTGGACCTGAAGGACCCAGAGGTGCTTCTTCCCTGCCTGACGAAGCTGAGGGATAGCGGCTTACGGCAACCGGTTCTGCTCAACGCCGGTGTGGTGCCAGGAAACGATGGAATGCCGCCAAAGTTTAATACCATGGGCTTTTTCGCCGCCTGCAAAAAGCTCTATCCGCAGGGTATCTTATCCCCAGACTGGACCAACGAGTATGCCCCGCTTACCGAAAAGAACATTGACGCCATGCTCAATTTCTGCCAGGACTTCGAGCAGGTGACGTTTCCCGTCAACGCCAGATTGCTCCCTTTTTCCTGGACACAACTGACCCGGTTGTTGCAGCACGATGGTTATTCATTGACGATCTGGGATGGCAAGCCAGTGGATAAGTATTTGAAACTCTGGCTGCGAGAGAACACCGATCCGACCAGGGTCTGCTACGACTGTGCGGATGAAAACGGTCAAACGCTGCATTGGTGGTAGGAAGCATGAAATAGGAATGAGATTGACCGGTATTCAGGGTACTATTAAGGAAGATCTGGTACTGCACGGACAAGGAGATGTCGATGCCAAAACAGTATTTCGCGGTAACCCTGGAGTGTGGTGATAACTGGGATGCCAGGTATCCGATGCGTGAGCAGGCGCATTGGGATGAGCATGCTCAATTGATGGATGTGCTCGTCGATGATGGCTTTATAATTCTCGGCGGTTCACTTGGTGGTGAAGAGAAAGTTCTGCTCGTCATTGATGCTGAAAGCGAGCAAGCCCTTGAGGCTCGTCTCGCCGATGATCCCTGGCTGGTACAAGGTGTGAGGCGCATCGCCAGGGTTGAGCGCTGGACCATCCTTCTGGAATCCATCCACGAATGAGTACCTTATTATCCCACGAAGGCTTCATTCCCTTTAAAGGATATCGTACCTGGTATCGTATTGTGGGGGATGTGAACTCAATCTCAATGGATAGTGTTCCGGTGCTCGCCCTGCATGGTGGACCAGGTATCCCGCATGAGAGCCTGCAGCCGCTTGAGCAATTGGCGCTGGCCGGTCGTCCGGTTATTTTTTATGATCAGCTCGGCTGTGGAAACTCCGATAGGCCAGACGACATCTCATGGGACATCTCCATCTTTCTTGAGGAGATTGCCGCGATACGAGATGCTCTCCAACTTGATTGTGTGCACCTGTTTGGACATTCCTGGGGTGGCATGCTCGCCCTTGAATATGCGTTGCGCGAACAGGAAACGCTGGCCAGTCTGACCCTGGCCAGTACGCCAGCTGATGCTCAACATATGTTTGCCGGGCAGCAACGTATCTGGCAGCAATTACCGGCCGACATCCTGACGCTGCTGAAAGTACAGGGAGAGGAAAGGGATGCTGCTCGTCAACGAGCATTGACCTATTTCGACAGGCACTTCTACTGCCGTTGCGATCCCTGGCCCGACTACCTCCTGCAAGCGCGCGCTCCTGAGAAAAGAAATATAAAATTAAATCAATGGATGTGGAATGCCGTCCTGCGCGATTGGAACATCACACCACAGCTGCATAAAATTACCTTGCCAACCCTGATTACTGCCGGTTCCTACGATGGTATTGCCGTTGGACAAGATAGTATTCTGCATGAGCACATTGCTTCATCTCAGCGTCTTGTTTTTATGGAAAGCTCCCATTATGCTCACGCCGAAGAAACCGAACGCTATATTGATGTGCTCCAACAATTTTTACACCAGAGCGAACCAGCATAATCCAACAGGACGATCTCAAACTAAATATCGTCCTGTTGTGTCAGATGTTCGGCGAGAAATGTCGTGGGCTATTCAGCTTGCTGAACGAGCGCTTTGGGAAGCTCTTGTTGGGTTGGCTCGGTCACGTTACGCTGGTAGGTTGTGGAACCCTGCAAGGGAGGGATCTGCAGGAAGGCCGTTACGGTGCGGTCGATGAAGCACCGGCGGGCGACAGGGCTGCGGCGGTTCCAGGCGCGTTGAACGCGATTGATCAGGGTGATGACCGGCATCAGGGCGCTGATCCAGGTTTTCTTGATGGCTAGCTGGTCGGCGAGCCTGTTTCCATGGAGATGGTGTGTAATGGCACTCACAAGATCGAATATGATTGATGAGGGCAGCTTGAGGGTCGGTTGCAGGATGGCGGTGACGGCATCGAGCATGGCTCTCACCAGCACCTGGGAATCCTGATTGGTCCCCTCCGTAGTGTTATCGATGAGCTCCAGTATCTCTTGCGCGCTTGCTTGATCGACGATGTCGCGGTAGAGTCGCTCATCTATACCGAGCAGGTAGGCGATATATTGCCAGAAGTGATACATGTCTGAAATTTCTGGTTCGCTAAAAGTGATGCCAAATTTATGCAGCGCGTTGAAGGGAACATAGGTAAAGTCGAGCCAGGTACGCGTCATTTCGACCTGGTTGATGGGGGTGCCCAGCGCCTGTTGATCCCAGTTGTGCCGGAGCAGCGTCTGGCGCACACGGGCATGGAGCAATCGCACCTGTAGATTAGTGGCATAACCGTCGGCACCGCGCAATAGCCCACCTGGAAGGATAGAGGAGACGTTCCACGCGCCGGTTTCCAGCAGGCGGCGCTGCGCCATCGTGGTCAGGTTGCCAGTTTTGACCAGCACCTGCGCGATGGATGGGGAACTATAGGTATGGGTCAGCGATCCCGGTCCCAGTGAAAACGTGAGCCAGACATTGCCGACGGATAAGAATGCCTCAGAGCCACGCTGCAAGCGTTCCTTGTCGACCCATGCAGGATAGCTTTCTACCTGCTGCAGAAATGCCTGGATTGCTGGCGAAGGCTGTTCAACCACCTCAAGGCCCTCTTTGATGCCACTATTGAGCTTTGCGCGCGCTTCGAATCCGAGCTCCTCAAGCTCCTTAATAACAGCATCAGCAAGTGTGTCACCGGTATACATCAGCTCAATAAGAAGCTGTACTTTCTGATCTCCAAAGCGCTGCCGTGCCTCCTCTAAACGAATAAGGCTCGTTGGGGGCGTAGACGTTTGCGTCGCAGGCAGTGGTTGTTGTCTATCCATGAATCTGTTCCTGGTTAATGCTATACCAACTTGAGAAGCGTTGTGGCATCCCTACGACATGAGTAATTGAGGTAAACTTACACAATATGCAATTACAGTAGTGGACGTCTTTAGCCCATCTTCATGCATTATAGCATAAGCTGCTCTGTTTAATATTGGATTTGTGCCAATATTTAAGGGTTTTTGATATGGGCCCGTAGTTTTTCTAACGCTGCCTTGCGCATAGATGCTTCTTTTTGTTCTTCGATGGTCATCTCGGCCCAGGTTTTCTCTGATCCGTTGGGAATGAAGATGGAGTCCCAGCCAAAGCCGTTTTGACCACGGGGCGCAAGTGCGATCGAGCCTTTTTGGGAGCCGGTAAAGGTATGGAGCGTTTGCCCATTATACAGACCAAACATGACCGTGGCTTCGGCGGATCGATCTGGATAGCTATCGAGTAAGCGGCATAGTCCATTTGTGCCCAATTCCGCCAGAAACCATTTGATCAGTGGACCCGGCAATTTGCCTAGCGCGCCAAAGCGTAGCGAGGTGTCTTCTACTAGGACTGGAGATTGAACATGCTGATACGCCTCTTTAGCTTTCCACTCAATGATGGTGGCTAAATCGAGTGATTGAATCTCGGCGAGGTCAATTTTTTTGTGGGTGATAGGGCCATATAAAAACCAGCTTACCTGCTCTGCTTTGCCTCTGTTGCTTGTAATGAATGTGAGTGGTTGCAATATACAAATCCTCATTTCTCTAGAGAGAACGCACGCTTACTAATAGGATGACATTGATGAGAATAAAGGATATATTGGAATTTCTCCAATTATGACATAAGGATGTCGCCATTCTTCTGCTATACTCTTCTATAAAAAGAAACGTATGTATTATGTAGGGGCAGCAACGGGCGCGGTTGTGCTTCTATGACCCTGGACTGAGAAAATATAAAGAGGTGTATGCATATGCAGAAGAGTGGACTTTCACGGGAGCGGCTGGGGCGTTTGAGCAGGGTTTTGCAGGGCTATGTCGAGCGTGGTGAGACGGCGGGTATCGTTGCTCTTATCCATCGGCATGGTGAGGAGGCGCATGTCGAAACCATTGGCTGGCAGGATAAAGAGGCGCGAACCCCTATCAGGCGCGATACGATTTTTCGCATAGCCTCAATGACCAAACCGATTATCACTGTTGCGATGTTGACACTGGTTGAAGAGGGGAGGATTCGCCTCTACGATCGGATCGATACCTGGTTGCCGGAGCTGGCAAATCGGATGGTAATGCGCGATCCGCTGGGTTCACCAGATGACGTCTATCCATCGCCGCGTGCAATTACCCTGCATGATCTGTTGACGTATCGTATCGGCATTGGATGGGGAGCATCCAGCCTGAGACCTCAGATCTTCGAGCTGACTGCCGGACCCGCTTCTGATGCGTTGCAGATTCCCAACAGGGTATACCTCGTTCCTGACGCATGGATGGCTCGCCTTGGTGAATTTCCTTTAATCTATGAGCCGGGGGTGCGCTGGATGTACCAGGTGTCCTCTGACATCATGGGAGTGCTGATCTCCAGAATCACGGGCAAGCCGCTGGAGACGTTCTTGCGCGAGAGCCTGTTTGAGCCGCTGGGGATAGTGGATACCAGCTTCTCGATCGCGCCAGAGAAACGGGATCGGCTGGCGACGCTCTACGCGGCTATGCCTGGAGGAGGTTTCGGGGTACGAGACCATCCAGGGAACACCGGTTGGGCCGAGTCGCCCATCTTTCCCGCTGGCGCCAGCGGCCTCATCTCTACCGCTGACGATTACCAGCGCTTCGGGCTCATGTTGCTAAACAAAGGGGAACTGGATGGTGTCCGCATCCTCTCGCGCAAGACCGTGGAGGCAATGACGACCGACTACCTCACTCCCGAGCAGCATACCCATCCTTTTTCCAACTTCGATCGCTATGATATGGACCCTGAGGCAAACATGTGGGACAACTGGGGATTTGGCTATGGTGTGGCTGTCAGAACCAGGCGCATCGGGTTGGGACCGAGTGTAGGTTCTTTCTACTGGCCGGGTGCATTTGGCACCACCTGGATCGCCGATCCACAGGAGCAATTGATGGCGACTATTCTGCCCCAGATGCTGGGCGCAAACCCATTCTACACCCAACTCGGCGAAGATTTTCTGGCCATGACTTATCAAGCAATTGCTGATTAAGCATTTCTGTATGGACTGGCAGGGGAGCATACATAGCTGTAGCTTCCAGGCCAGAACCTTTCGACTTATCAGCACAACGGACACAATTGTGTAAACGTTTTTGTCTAGCGCATAATAATTAGCATTGATATGGAGATGGAACTAGATAGTTGAAATGGTGTGTATATGTGTGTTATACTACGCGTATGTACACGACAGGTGAGTTTGCAAAACGGATAGGGGTTGTTCCCAAGACCTTGCAGCGATGGGACCGAGAAGGCCGGCTGAAGGCACACCGCACGGTTACCAATCAGCGCTATTATACCGATGAAGATCTCTCCATGGTACTTGGGCTGGAAAAAACCGCAAAAAAGAAGCGGTGTGTGGTCTATTGTCGTGTTTCCAGTCCTGCACAAAAGCCCGATCTTCTCAAGCAACGGCACCACCTTGAGCAGTTCTGCATCGCGCGTGGTCTTGTCGTCGATGAGTGGATCGAAGAAATCGGCGGTGGTCTGAACTTCCAACGAAAAAAGTTTCTCACCGTGCTGGACGACATCGTTGCTGGTGAGATCGGTTCCCTGGTCATTGCCCACAAGGATCGTCTGGTCCGGTTTGGGTTTCCGCTCATCGAGCACCTGTGTGTGATGCATCAGTGCGACCTCATTGTCCTCAATACCCAATCGTTGAGTCCAGAGCAAGAACTCACACAAGATGTGCTCACCATTCTGCAGTGCTTCTCGAGCCGGTTATACGGCTTGCGGAACTATCGAAAAACGGTGAAGGAGGCGTTGGCACATGGCAACCATGGCAGCGACCATGATCAAAGCCCACAAGATTCGTCTGCACCCAACGCCTGAGCAGGAAGACTATCTTCGACGGGCGGCAGGCACGCGCCGCTTTGTCTACAACTGGGGCCTGGCAGAATGGAACAAGCAGTACGCTGAGTACAAGGAAGGCAAGCGGGAGAAGAAGCCCACGGCCAACGCGCTCAAGAAACACTTCCAGGCAATCCGAGAAAAGGATTTCCCCTGGACCTTTGAGGTCACCAAGTGTGTGATTGAAGGGGCCTTTGAGGATTTGGGAGACGCTTTCTCCCGCTTCTTCAAGGGACAGAATGACTACCCCACCTTCAAGAAGAAGAACAAGAGGAGGGAATCCTTCTATGTCGCCAATGATAAGTTTTCGGTTGGGGACCACTGGATCGTGGTCCCGGTCTTAGGTCAGTTTCTTCTGGACAAACAACAAGCCCATGGCACCCTCCCCCAGAAGATCCGCAACAAGCACCGGTACAAGCGTGGCCTGGGCAAGGTCAACATGGCGGAGTCGCTGCGCTTTGTGGTTCCCCAGCCGAACCAGATGCAGGGCAAACGGCGCCATGAGCGCAAGAGGGTGCCGTGTGCCTCCGTCAAAATCCTGGGGGCGACCATTGGTCTCTCGAGCGGGTATTGGTACGTCAGCATTCAGGTGGCCATCCCCATCATCCCTGCGGTCAATCCCCATCCGATTCTCGGTGTCGATGTCGGGATCAAAGAAGCAGCTATTGTCAGCGATGGAAGGCGGTTTGAAAACCAAAAACCGTTGTCCAGGCAGATCAAGAAGCTCAAACGTCTCTCGCGCTCGTTGAGTCGGAAACAGTATGATCAAGAGAGCAAACAGGGCAGTAAGAACCGCGAGAAGGCCAGGGTGAAACTGGCTCGCTTGCACGGCCAACTTGCCAACATCCGGCGAGATAGCCAGCACAAGCTCACCACCGAGATGGCTCGGACATGCAGCGTCGTGGGGTTGGAAGACCTGCACGTCAAAGGCCTGTTGAGAACCGCAAGCTCGCCAGAGCGATGGCGGACGCCGGGCTTGGCCAGTTGTTGCAGTTCTTTGAGACAAAAATGCAGGCCGTGGGGGGGCAAGCCATCGTGGTGGATCGCTTCTTCCCCTCAACCAAAAGATGCTCTGGATGTGGGCATGTGAAGAAGCGCATGCCCTTGAAATACCGCACCTATTGCTGCCTGAAATGCGGTCTGGTGATGGACCGCGATTTGAATGCGGCGCTGAACCTGGAACGGGAAGCCCGCCGCATTCTTCAAGAAGCGCTTCTCGTTCCCGTTGTGGATAGTGGCTCAGGCCCAACGGAAAAACGCCTGTGGAGGCCGCGTGAGACCGAAGCCGGTAGCTGATCTCAAGGCCCGGTGCGATGGCAGTGGTCAATGAAGCAGGAACAACGAAATTTGCCAGATGTGCCAGCTTGCTGCACACATCTGCGTATCAACATCGGAGCAGAATCTATAGATGTTATATTGAAGCGAAAAAGGAATATCACCAATGCGATTTGCTCTCGACATTCCCCACTTTGGCCCTTTTAGTGATCCTCTTGTCGTAGCCGAACTGGCACATGAGGCTGAGGAAGCGGGTTGGGATGGTTTTTTTATCTGGGATCATATCAACTATAAGCTGGCAGGATCGTCAGAAACGCTGGTAGTTGCCGATCCCTGGATCCTGATGTCCGCGATTGCGTTGCGCACCAAACGTATCAAGATCGGTCCGATGGTCACGCCTTTGCCGCGTCGTCGTCCCTGGAAGCTGGCGCGCGAAACGGTGACGCTCGATCAGCTTTCGGGAGGACGCCTGATCCTTGGTATTGGTCTGGGTAGTGACCGCAGCGGAGAGTATAGCGCTTTCGGCGAGATCACCGATGCCAGGGTGCATGGTGAAATGCTCGATGAAAGCCTGGAGGTTCTGACCCGACTGTGGAGCGGCGAGAAAGTCAGCTATCAGGGACAACATTATCAGCTCTCAGAGGTACAATTTCTGCCCAAAGCTGTCCAGCAGCCGCGCATCCCGATCTGGGTCGCGGGCAACTGGCCCAACAAAAAGCCGTTTCGCCGCGCTGCACAGTGGGATGGCGTTTTCCCGCTGATGCCTGGCCGCGATCTCACGCCAGATGATTTCCGCGAGATCCTTGGCTACGTCCATGCTCATCGTACGCAGACGACCCAGTTCGAAGTAGTAGCCGGGGGACTGACCAGTGGTACCGACAAAGCTCAGGATGTGGCGCAGGTTGCGGCATTTGCCGAAGCTGGCGCCACCTGGTGGCTGGAGAGCTTCTATCCTCAGCACACGCTTGGACAGGTTCGCCAGCGCATTCATCAGGGTCCACCACGATCCTGAGCCTATTCTCAAACGTTATTTTTGAGAGGCAGCAAGCGCAATACGTGCTTATTGCCTCTCTTCACCTTTCCTTCAAGAGCTAACGAAACAATAAAGGTCGTGAAGGCGTTTGGATGAGCGCTTATGCTAGCTGCAATCTGGGAGCGTTAGGCAAGCGATGATCCTCATAATGGTCAATGGCGTCGATACGTAGCCAGAGTTGAATGCGCTCGTTCTCAAATGCGCTCTCGGGTAGCTCTTTGAGGAAACGTTCAAAGGTGGTCAGGGTTTCCACAAATTTGGCCTCGATGGCTTCGCGTGTCCATTGCTGGTACTGCGTCACCACCCCTGCATTGAATTCATCCATATCGTTAGCGCGTGGAACGATCTGACCACTGATAATCTGGAGTGATCTCTGCATAGATCGTTCCCACCAGGCTAGCACATGTGCTAACACATCCTGAATGCGAGCAAATCCCTGTTGCCGGGCATAAAGGGTCTGTTTCTCTTCAGATAGCTCGTGTAAATGTGATAGATAGTGCTGCCACCCCTGCTCAATCGCTGTCAGGAGATCCTGTCGGGTGAATTGTCTATTTTCTGCTGCCATTGTGTCGATCCTTTCATGCATAGAATGAATGCGCTACTTACTATGGGTTGCAATGTGGTGAAAGTCTGAATTACAGTTTCATGAGAAGCTCAAACAGACGATCTCTATCTGCGCGATCATTGATCAAGATGACTTTTTCCTTATACCTCTCAAGGTAGTCGGTGACGAATTGAGCCGTAGGAGGTATGATAAATTCTCTGTATGTGGAGACATACTCGCTCATGAACTCTTTTGTAGGTGGACTGGCAATCTCAGCGTGCTGCTCAATATAGTTTTGGAGGCTCTTTGCCGAGGGAACCTCCTTATCGCTTTGATTGAGATAGTAGTGGCGCGTATCCTTCATCAGTTTGATGAGCAGCTTGATGCCATTGAGGCCAGGATAATCCTGGGTGCCACGCAGGCTGTTCAAGACATGGCGGCGTACCATCCGCTGCATCAGCACGGGCAGGGGCGCGTTAAGAAGTACAATGTAGTCGGCGTGATAGAGCATAGCTTCTGTAAAGATGAGATAGATGCCCTCGGTGACCCAGCCCGACTGTTCAGCGATATCCACCTCATTGACCTGCTTCCAACCTACCTTATCCAGGTTGTAGTGGGGGACCTGAAATCTGGCGGCTATACATTGTGCGAGCGTCGTTTTTCCGCTACCTGGGCCGCCTATGATATGGACTTTGACCATATGTTTGCTTTCCTCTTCAAAACGGTTACGCTGGTTTATTACCTGTAACTGTGTGATCATTGCTTTACGGTTTATTGCTGATGCATTCCTCTCTGCCGAGAGGGCACACAGGCAACCAATATTGCTTGTAGTAGCATTGAGCAGGGACAAGTGGTGGGAAAAGAGATTATGAAGAGGTCTGGCTATCAACTTCAACGTAATCAAATGCGCATGTGAGGCGACGCAAAGAGGAAATGTCAACGACAGATTCGTTGCGGATTTCCGATCAAACATCTCTATTTGTGGCGCTTCTCCATACCCCCAGGCACCATCTGCCGCTGCCCGAATGCACGATACACTGTATCTCTTTGGGGTGTAGTATTGTGTAAGAGAAGCAATAAACAGAGCCCACACAATAAAAACGAGGAGTATGTTGAGCAACCCCTCCATAGAAGATACATTGTATGTGATCAGGAAGAATAGTGCCTGTTTCATCTCTATCAAATGAAACAGGATGGAGTTAGCGCTGTACCGGCATAGATGTTAGATCCTCCATAGAAAATATATACCTATAGTATAACAGGAAAGAAAGAGATGCGTCAATTAAACTCGCGTTTTAAAAGTGAAAATTGTAAAAACGACAACAGATTTTATGCTATGCAAAAGCATTAACCACACAGTCCAACCCGTGTGGTTAATGCTTTTGCATATGGTTCTTGCGGCGTCTGCGCTCTGTTTATTTTAATCTGAGAAAGGATCGCTACCAGTTCTGGCCCGCCACCTGCCTGGTAGTGGCGTTGAGGCGGTTGAACAGGTTAGTGGTGGCGATCATGAGGACGATGGCGGCCAGCCCTTTCTCGTCATAATGGCGCGCTGCCTCTTCCCAGATGGCATCTGGCACCGGGTCCGGGCGATCGGCCAGGCGCGTGGCGGACTCGGCGAGCGCGAGGGCGGCTCGTTCGGCGTCGGTGAAGTAAGGTGTCTCGCGCCAGGCCGCTACGGCGAAGAGGCGCTCATCCGTCTCGCCAGCCTTCTTGGCGCTGCGGGCGCCTGAGTCAACGCAGGCGCTGCAACCATTGATCTGGCTTGTCCGCAGGTGGACAAGTTCAAGTGTCTTCGATGGCACGCCACCCTTTCTGGTGGCTTTGAGCAGGGTAAGAATAGAATCCATAGCGTCGGGGAGAAGCATTGCCGGGTTGCTCATTCGTGCTTGCATGATGAAAAATCTCCTTCAGTATTGGGTTCTTTAGAGATGCACAACATCTCTAAAGAAACATCGCAAATTGATGAGTAGCAATTTGTTTCGATCAACGGGCATCAAATTTCGTTGCCACCACACTGACGGAGCAGAACGTAAGAATGTGACCATATAGATGGTGATGTTTAAAACGATGAGGATGAAGGTTTTATAGATAGGTACTGATTGCATCAAGTTTATAGAGGCCCGAGTCGTGGATAAATTGGTGGAGCAAGGGGATGTGCCCTGAACCATAAATTACCAGGACGCGGTCATAGGGTGATGTGATGATGCGGGTGAGATTGACGAAGATGCGCAGGTTGCGTGCATACCAGCCCTGTACCCAGCCGATGCCGACATACTGTTTACCAGTGCCGATACGTGCCATTGTCAGGTATGCCTGGTGATCGCGCGCTAAATTGGCCGGATCGTTGATTTCTAGTAGTTGCTCACACACAGTAGCCTGGCTCAGACGTTCCTGTGCCTGTTCCAGGTTTTTCCGTCCATCTCCTGTCAATTGCTTGTAGATTTCAGGTTGATGTTTTTGGGCAAACTCATAAACGACGTCCAGGCCGTAGTCAAACCCAAGCGACTCATTCCAATTGATCGCATACATTTCTTCATGCTGGTAGGCGGCAGCGATACGGAAGCCGAGTTGATGATATTCTTCGGCCGAAAGCTGAAAGTTTCCAGCGCGGTAGCTATGATACTGTTCATTGATATCATGAGATTGTTCAGTTGCAACCTCAATGGCGACTTTTGTGGGTTGGAAGCGTTTGAGTTTTTCTATGCATACCTGGATTTCGCTTTGTCTTTCAGGTGTAAGCATATTGTCGTGTTGAACGTTAAAGACATCGCGATTATGATTGGCCCAATGGCTGCACCCGAGCAGTAAGATTATTGGCTGTTCCTTTGAAAGGATCTGTTTCATTGTAGCTCCCCAACGTTAGTCAGAGTTTCATGCGGCCACTCTTCACCTGGCTCGTAGAAATCCTATGGTATATCTTCTCGCTCCCTTTTTTGTATTGCTGAATGTGTATGTAGGGCTTTTATTATACATCAGAAGCAGGTTGGTAGGTCGCGATGATGACGCCGCTACTGGTGGTTTTGGTTTTGATGAGTTGAAGTTGGGCGAATGAGCCACCGTCGGGGAAGAGGTGGCGTCCCGATCCCAGTACCAGGGGATGGATCAAGAGCACATATTCATCGATGAGGTTGCGTTGCATCAACGATTGGATTAGCACGCCACTGCCCATGATCAAGAAGTCTTTATCGGCTTCTTGTTTGAGCGCGGACATAGCCTCTGCCGCGTCACCTTTCAGCAGCGTGGAATTGACCCATGGAAGTGGCTCCTGTAAGGTCGTAGAGGCAACGTACTTTTGTGTGTTGTTAAGCACTTCGGTATAGGGATTATTTGTCCGGTGAGGCCAGACAGAGTAGAATTGCTCATATGTTCGTCGGCCCAATAACAGAGCGTTGGTGTTGGACTTACTGTCCCCGGTCTGTGCCATTGCATCGTAGGGAGCCCCCCAGCCACCGTGTTTGAAGCCGTCGCGGCGATCCTCATCCAGTCCTGCCGGTCCCTGCATAACCCCATCGAGTGTCAAATTTACAAAGGCAACGATTTTACCCATGAAAGATTCCTCCTTATGTTGCGCTCTTTATGTAAAGCATGGCTAGATATGTTTTCTATTTCCACCAGGATAGTAATTTGTCTTTCATGATCCCGATACTTGCTCTAGCATACCATCAATGATGTGAAAAAACTTCTCGCATCTTGCTTCTCTCACAGCATACATGCGGGCCTGCGATGAAAAATCATCAATAATGGAGCTACACTTAGCGGATTGACACATCATGAGGTGGGCAGTAGAATGGGTCCCTTATGATTGGATCAGTTTGAATTGTCGTGATGGTGAATAGCGTCGTTGCTTGAGCGCAAAATCATCATGCAAGGCGAGAAACATTTTCTACGGAGGCAGCACATGGATGTAACACGCAAGTTTGTTCAGAAGGAGCAGTTAACTGGCATTGTTGGCGCGACCTTTGGTTCGGCGCGTCGCCTGGATACAGTGGAGCGGCTACGAGGTGGTAGCAAAAAGGGTGTGTACCGCCTGACTTTTGACGATGCATCTACCGCGATCCTCTATGTCTGGAATGAGGAGGAGAATTACTGGCCAGCGGCGCACGGCGATCAGGAGATGGATAAATTTGATCCGCTCTCAAGCGCCTCTGGCAGCGATCTTTTCGAGGCTAGCCATGCGCAGTTGAACGCTATTGGTGTACGTACGCCGCGGGTCTATTTTCTTGACCGGAGCCGGCGCCATATCGCCGACGATGTCGCCGTGGTTGAAGACGTGCGTGGAGGCACGCTAGAGGCCCTGCTCCATCGCGATCCGCAGGGGGCGGAACCCTCTCTCAAGCGTCTCGGTGCTGCTTTACAGGTTATGCGGCAACAGCGGGGGAAGTGTCCCGGTAAGGTTGCGTTGGTGGAACATCCTGGCGATCCCCAGCCGCAGCGATCGTGTGAGCAGATCCTGCTGAATCGCGCACTGCGAGATCTTGCTGAGTCTGCGTCAAGAGTTGAGCGTATAGCGCAGGTGCGCGCGCGGCTAGACGAGAAGATTCATGCACTGGCGAGTGCTGTGTGCCCACGCCATGAGTATAGCCTTATTCATGGGGAGCTTGGGCCGGATCACGTGCTCGTAGATGAGCGAGGTGATCCGGTTATGATCGATATCGAGGGAACCATGTTCTTCGATGTCGAATGGGAGCATGTTTTCCTGCAACTGCGCTTCGGTGAGTATTACCGATACCTGTGCGTGAATGATCTGGATGAGCAGCGAATGCAGTTTTACGCACTCGCCATGTACCTGTCGCTGGTGGCGGGGCCCCTGCGCTTGTTGGACGGCGACTTTCCTGAACGAGAAATCATGATGGGAATCGCGCAGTCCAACATCCAGCGTGTCCTTACCTTCCTGGACAAGCCTGGTCAGGATTAAGCAGTGATTGCGAGAGGTTCCATGGTGCGCCGGCGCTATACACAGGACATGCCATATCATTTTGCGTTTTTTTTATAGGGGCCAAAGTGATTGTCATGGCGTGCAGATGGAGCGAAGTCTTTTTTTTATAAGGAGTACTGGTAGGATAGGTAGCTTTTTGCGGCGTAGCGGCTGCCTGATTGGTTTTTAATATCGTTTTTTTAAAAATTCGGCTGCCTCTGCCTGTCATTGGGGAGCGATTGCTGGTCAGCGCGACATGTTGATCCCAATAGGCTACAAGATCGAAGTTATTGGGACGTGTGAAGTGGTGTTGCGTTAATTGGATGCTCTGGATATGGGGAACGCGCACCACCTGTAGCGTACCCGCGCTTGCTCCGATCAGATACCAGGTTCCGGCTTTTGAGACAAGGCCGTACGGATCGATGTTTCGCTGGCTATATCCATAGGTTAGCTGCAGCGTGCAGTCCTGCCAGAGCGCTTCCTGGATTAGCTCCAGATGTGAGTGGATCTGGCTTGAGCAGGTTGATTGCGTTGTATCTATATGGATACGCTGGCGAACTTGCTCTGCCTGTATGCGAGAGGTAGCCGGGAGAGCGGCCGAAAGTTTAAGCAGGGCATCCTCTAGCACCTGGTTCAATCCAAGATCCGTCAAGGAATTGAAGTTGCCAGACAGAAAAAGGGCACGTATCTCTGCGATAGTCAGCCCGGTCAGCTTTGTCTGATAGCCATCCAGGAGTTCGCAGCCACCGCCCGGTCCGCGCTCAGTATAGAGCGGTATACCTGCCATACTGAGCGACTCGATATCGCGGTAGATGGTGCGCTCCGAAACCTCCAACTGCTCAGCCAGGGCCTGCGCGGTCATGCGCCCCTTTGTTTGTAAGAGCAATAGAAGTGAGAGAAGTCGATCTGCTCGCAAGGAATCCCTCCAATGTGTATTGTTGTATGGGATAGCCTGTTTTTAAGACAAGAGCAAGTATACCATAGAAATCCTGCCAAATGTTGTCAGGATTTCTATGGTATTTAATAGTATCTTGTCAGCATGGAGGCGCTGACGCCTCCAATCTTTTTATGCAGATGGAGCACAATTGGCGCTTCAGCGCCAATTGTGCTCCATCTGCATAAATCTTGTGAGTGCCACAGGCGCGTAGAGTCAAGGAATGGGGAGCTCGAAGTGTCTGTTTCAGATATGATGGTGCAGGAAAGGTATCTCTTTCTCTATTGTATTCATATTGCAGAAACCGGTTTCTCATGTTATACTAGGTGATATTGTGTGCGAGGTGATCCGGGTATTGTGTTCTGTTATTGAAAAATAACTATGTTTTGATTTTCTTTAAAAGAGCCGCATAGATGCGGCAAATTACAGATGAGGAGATACGGAGATGAGCAGTTTTTGTGCTTTCCTATCCCGACGGCATCGACAGCCAGCATCATGGAAGAAGCGGCGCACCTACACTATTGGAGCTTTGCTAGCTTTGATGTGTGTGATGGTCAGCGGCGGTATCGCCGGGGCGCTGTTGACCACCAGTGGAACCGCGCTGGCAGCCCAGTTGGTGCCTCCCAGTCAATCTGACTTTGGGCCAAATGTGTATATTTTTAATCCGAGCATGCCACAGAGCGAGATCCAGGCCACGGTCAACGCGGTGGCAA
This sequence comes from Dictyobacter halimunensis, assembly GCF_036245075.1. NCBI lineage: Bacteria > Bacillati > Chloroflexota > Ktedonobacteria > Ktedonobacterales > Dictyobacteraceae > Dictyobacter > Dictyobacter halimunensis. The sequence goes on along the minus strand of NZ_BSRI01000001.1, from coordinate 834,412 downwards.
GCCAGCAGATCTCCAATCAATTTGGAACCCAGCGTTACGCTTTACTATTTGAACCCGGCACGTATGGGTCCAGTAGCAATCCCCTCAACTTTCAGGTCGGCTACTACACGGAGGTAGCGGGGCTCGGACTCTCGCCGAACGATGTAGTTATCAACGGCTCCGTTGATGTACGCAACCAGTGCTTCGGTGCCAACAACTGTATCGCGCTCGATAACTTCTGGCGCTCGCTGTCGAACCTGAGTATCAATGTGACCACTCCGAACGCTGGTTGTTACAGCGGTGAATTCTGGGCTGTGTCGCAGGCCGCGCCGATGCGGCGCGTCCATGTCAAAGGGTCCACCACCTTGATGGATTACTGTAGCGGCCCCTCATATGCCAGTGGCGGTTTCATCGCGGATTCACAGTTCGATGGCAACGTGGTGAACGGTTCACAGCAGCAGTTTTTTGTCAGGAACAGCAAGCTCAGTGGCTGGAGCAACGGCGTCTGGAACCAAGTATTCTCTGGTGTCATTGGCGCTCCTGTCCAATGCTTTCCCGCGCAGTCCTCATGTGGTGGCCCCTACACCACGCTGGCGACCAGTCCGGTGACGCGTGAGGCGCCATACCTGTATATGGACGCGAATAAGCTCTATAACGTCTTTGTGCCCTCGGTGCAGCGTAACTCTTCGGGGACGAGCTGGGCCAGTGGCACAACCCCTGGATCATCCATCTCGATCAACAAATTCTTTATCGCCAAACCGACTGACTCCGTTGAGAAGATCAATGATGCAGTCAAGTCTGGCCGTAACCTTATTCTGACTCCAGGTGTCTATCATCTGACGCAGAGCATCCAGGTGACGCGTCCAGATACTATCGTATTGGGACTCGGCTTCCCAACGCTGATCCCTGACAACGGCACTGCGGCGATGACGGTTGCCAGCGCCAAAGGCGTCTCGATTTCAGGGATAATCTTTGACGCAGGCGCAAAGAATTCTCCGGTTTTGTTACAGGTTGGTGATGGACACGCCCGTAGCGACCATGACGCCTCTGATCCAACCGCTCTGCAAGATGTCTTCTTCCGCATCGGTGGCGCCCAACCCGGCAAAGCAACAACCAGTCTCGTCGTCAACAGCGACAATGTCATCCTTGATGACATCTGGGCATGGAGAGCCGATCATGGTAACGGCGTAGGTTGGAACGACAATACCGCCGATACCGGTGTCATCGTCAACGGTGACAACGTGACCGCGTACGGCCTCTTCGTTGAGCACTATCAGAAGTACGAGGTGATTTGGAACGGCAACGGTGGTACCGACATCTTCTTCCAGAACGAGATGCCCTATGATCCACCCAGCCAGGCTGCGTGGATGGAGGCTCCAGGTGTCGATGGCTGGGCTGCCTTTAAAGTAGGCAATCAGGTGACCAGCTTCAATGGTTATGGCATGGGTAGCTACAGCTTCTTTAACCAGGGGGTAGACATCTACGCTGCGCACGCCTTTGAAGTGCCCACCACTTTACCGACAGGGAGCTTGCACGATCTGTTTACGATCTTCCTCTCCACGAGCGGTTCCGGTGGTATCCTGCATGTCGTCAACGATGCTGGCGGCTCGTCGACCAAAGCCAACCCTGATACCCCGGTTACCGTCGTGAGCTATCCGTAACGGCTTGATACCTCTTTTGAGTGTCTTTCATCACCTCTTAACAAGCTCCGTCTCCACAGACGGAGCTTGTTGCATTTCTGGTCTACAAATCTATAACGTTTTTCTATTCCTGGTTAGATTTTTTAGCATATATTCTCTCAAGATGATGTAGCAATCCCCAAATAGGTACATTTAAGTTAAACTCGTTACTGTTAAGCTAGTAATACGTATTCAACGATAGCAATGTATGTAAGACCGCATATATTGCGCGATTTAAAGAGGCACATACACAATTTATTTAACCATTTTTTTGATTTTCTAATCAAAAGATGTATTTTTCACATGTACATGTCTCATAAGTATTGAATAATATCGTAATTACAAAGTAATGGAAGAATCCTTCGCTCCTGCAACTCCTAATAAGAGAATATAAATAAATATGTTTTTTTATGGTCACGCAGGATTTTTTGGAGGGAAGAAGGTGCCTTTATATGCAGAGATTTTCTAACAAAGATCACCAATCGCAGTTTCAATTTATACGTACATCTCAATTATTCAAGCAAGCGCAAGAACAACCTGAACAGTCTGATGTTCCAGCAGACATTGAAGAACATCTACCAGGGGAAGCTCCTGATCCTCCGGCTGTTGAACTGCTGGAAACGCTGAATCTCCCGACCCTTTCGATTTATGACGTGCAGACTGTACACCCTCCTGCGCTTCAAATTCGTGATGGGGAGAGCGCATACACTCAGGATCCTATGAGGGATTCTACGGAGACCACACGTATGCCAGCCCACCCGATCGAAATCATCAATACGCGACTCATGCCGAGGATTGAGGCTCTCTCGCAGAGAAAATTGCATAAGCAACTATCTATAGATAGTGAGCAAGTCAACCAGCGTCATCGCAAGGGTACCCACTCCTCTTATCTGAAGAGCGTGATGAGCCAGCAGCAGAAGGTCATGTTTTTTATTTTGTTAGCACTTTGGATAGTCTCACTCGTTTTTTTCTGGAACTGGTGGCTCCAGCCAGAACATGTCGTGACGCGTACTGGTATGATTATCAACAGCCTGGTGTTACTCTGGTCGACCGTTCTACCGGGATACTATTTCTTTTTTGTTGCCCGCATGCATGAGCCTGATCCATCACTGCCTTTGCCTGAAGGACGTGTGGCGATGGTCGTCACCAAAGCGCCATCTGAGCCGTGGGCCATTATCGAAAAGACGCTTATGGCTATGAAGGCGCAAAACTTTCCCCGCCCATTCGATGTCTGGCTCGCAGACGAAGATCCGTCCGAAGAAGTTATGCAGTGGTGTATTAAGAATGGCATCTGGGTCTCTTGTCGCAAAAACATGCCAGATTATCAAAACGTGTCATGGCCGCGCAGGCAAAAAAGCAAGGAAGGCAATCTGGCGTATTTTTATGATACCTGTGCTTATCGCCAGTATGATTTCGTGTCCCAATTGGATGCCGATCATGTGCCAGAGCCAGATTACCTTACCCATATGATAGCGCCTTTCTATAATACTGCTGTTGGCTATGTGGCCGCACCCAGTATTTGTGACGCCAACGCCTCCTCCTCGTGGGTATCACGTGCCCGCCTGTATACGGAAGCTGGTCTACACGGGGCCATGCAAGCAGGACACAGCTATGGCTTTGCTCCTCTTTGCATTGGAAGCCACTATGCCGTACGTACTAGCGCCTTAAAAGAGATCGGAGGCTTGGGACCAGAGCTGGCCGAGGATCATTCGACAACGCTGCTCTTTAACGCCTATGGTTGGCGCGGTGCCTTTGCTTTCAATGCTATCGCACATGGAGACGGCGCAGAATGTCTCGCCGATAGCGTCACACAGGAATTTCAATGGAGCCGCAGTCTTACCAAGCTACTTTTGACACTGACACCGATCTATTGGAAACATTTACGCTTGCGGCTCAAGCTTCAATTCTTTTTCGCGCAGTTATGGTATCCATTATCTTCGGGCAATATGATTGCCATCAGTTTGCTGCCCCTGATCGCTCTGATCACACAAACCGCCTTCGCTAATGTAACGTATCCAGATTTTCTGCTACATTACGCCGCGACAACCTTCGCATGTCTATTAATAGTATGGTGGATTCAGCGACAGGGATGGTTACGACCGAGCAACGCAAAAGTCTTAAGCTGGGAAACCGTTGTCTTCCCCATGGTTAGCTGGCCCTGGATGTTCTTGGGTGTTGTCATGGCAACGATCAGCGCCATCTTCAAGAAAGAACTGCCATTTCGCGTCACACCAAAGGGGCAAGCAAGCATCAAACCCATGCCCAACCGTGTTCTGCTACCATACACACTCATCACGATTTTCACCTTCGCCTACTCGTTACTTTTTGTAGGTGGGGGAGCTGCCATCTATCACTGGTTTGCCACAGCCAACATCATATTCTATACTTGTATTCTCTGGGTTTGCATCCTGGGTCATCTGTATGACAATCGCAAGTATGGTCTGTGGAAGGTGCTACTCTTTATCAAGGGATCTTTATGGCAAGTCGCTTGCGCCACTGTATTGACGATCATTGATCTGCAGCTCCATTCGATATATATCTTTAATTTATTCTTTATCCCTGGCAGATAAAGCGGGCCAACACTTACGAGACAATGAACAGAATACATACAAAGGCAAAAAAAACGCAATGAAAGTACTTCGTTTCTCACGTCTATGGTATTTCGTTTTGCTGGTACTCCTACTGAGCGCTTGTTCTCAAACAACATCCGGAATGCCATCTAGTTCTCAACCGACCAGTACTGTTCCGTCTGTAACGGAGAAAGGAACAGTGATTAGCGTAAAGGGGAATCAATGGGGCGTTAGTACGTGCTATATCGGCGCGACTGAGGGTAGCAGTGACTTTAATAGTGCTGACTTCACAGATCTTGGCATCAATTCTTATCATGTCTACGGCGGAATGTCCCGCTGGGAGTACCAGGATGACAGCTCGACTTATGGTTTGCCAACCATAGATCAGATCAAGGCCAATCCCGACGTGATTAACTGGTCCTGGTGGGACAATGTCATGACGAATCCCCCCAACGGCAGCGATTACTGGTGGTCATATCAAAATCCTAGTTGGCACGGAAACGCCCGTACATTCTTTAGCACTCTGAAGGCTGATCACATTCGTACGCTGTTAACGCTGCGCAACGTTGATAATCTCAACAACCCATCCTGGATCGCCAATCCACCAACAACACAGGCCGATTGGAATGAGTGGTGGGAACATGTCTTTGCCACTGTCTATTGGCTCAATGTGCGCAATGACTACAATGTCAACGACTTTGAAGTACTAAATGAGCCCAATCTGGCCTCACAGGGATGGAAGGGCAATGAGGCCCAATATATCACCTTATTCCACTATACGGCTGATGCCATCAAATATGTCTATCACACGTATTTGCCGGGACGCTCTTATCATATCTATGGAGCAGCTGGCACAACTGGCAATGCCTGGACTAGAGATCTCCTCCAACAGATTCCCAACGACATCGATACGGCTGATCTGCACGACTATGATTCAAATATCCTTCCTCGCGTGCAAATGGCACACTTGTGGCTCAATGAGACAGGCCACAGAGCCGATCCAGTCTGGCTTAGCGAATGGGGCAGTTATGCACTAAACAACAAGTACGATACCGCATCAATGGGTGTTTCAATTATCAACAATCTTATGCGCGGCTCTGAACCTGGCAATAACTATGTCTATGGCAGCAATATTTTCTCTCTCTATAATTATGGCACTGTTGCCTTTGGGTTGATTAATAATACTGGAACGCGCCATCTTGATTATTACGCGCTTCGCATGGCGATTCGTGCGCTACAAGGATGTCGTCCGACCTATCAGAGCACCGTCAATACACCTGGTTCCACCCTCAAGGCTATTACAACCAGGAGCACCACTGGACACCTCTCCTTGTTGATTACCAATACGAATAGCAAAGCCAATCAGCAGCTTACGGCCGACGTATCAGCGTTACTGCGCCAGGGTAGCGGCACAATCAGGCAATTCGATGCAAAATACAAGGACCAGGTCATGGGGCAAACATTCGTCAAAAATGGACAGATGACACTTACTGTGCCTGCACAAGGTGCACTTCTTGTGGATATCATGCCTTCCCACTAAATCTTTTCTACCAGAGTGTCTGCATCCTTTCATGACTGTTGCAAGAGAGATGGATGTTATAGAGCTTAGGCTGTCACATTGCAACCAGTATGTTTGTCTCCATTTATACCAACCTATGTGCGGTAAGTATATAACTTATATAGCTTTTGAGCATAGTTATAAATGCGTAAGGAGAATTGATTGGGATGCGTATCTTTATTATTGGAGCAACCGGTGTTCTTGGACGTGCTTTGTTGCCACGTTTGAGGGAAGTGGAACACGAGATTCATGCGCTGGTGCGTTCAGACGTGCAGGCGCAGGTATTGCGGGAGGCAGGGATCGAAGCAACGGTGGGGGAAGTGTTGGAGGCAGAGACGCAGCAGCGCCTGCCAGAACTGATGCGAGGATGCGACGCTGTTGTACATATAGCCACCGCTATCCCCGCCAATATGGCTGATCCCGATGCCTGGAAGGCGAACACGCACCTGCGTACGGAAGGGACGCGGAGCCTGCTTGATGCGGCACTGCGAGCAGGTGCTCAGCGCTATCTGCAGCAGAGCATTGTGATGGCTTATCCCGATAGTGGTGATGCCTGGCTGGACGAAGACCAGCCCCTGGATACGACTCCGGCCCGCGCCCTGGTTTGTGCGCCGGTGATTGAGATGGAACACATGGTGCGTGCCGTGCCACCCGATCAACTGCAATGGAGCATTCTGCGGGGTGGGCTCTTTGTGGGAGCGGGAACGGGTCAGGAAAAACTACTGGAGCGCCTGCGCAACGGGCAGGTTCAGATTCCCGGTCAGGGGCAGAACTTTCTGTCTCCTATCCACGTTGCCGATATGGCCGATGCCTTTGTGCGCGCGCTTGAGCAGGCACCAGGCGGCACGACCTATAACGTAGTTGCCGAGCCGTTGCGATACCGGGACTATATCACCACACTGGCTGACCGGCTACACGTATCCCGACCAGCATATAATACGGCTTTGCCTGAAGAGCCATCGTATCGCTGTAGCAACCAGCGTTTGCGCGAACAGCTTGGTTGGCAGCCACAACATGGTATCTTCCCCGGTGATCCCGGCTGGTAGGCGCATCCAGACATCAAAAAGGCGATAAAGAGCTGGTGGAGGATATCTCTATTTGCGAACGATGCCCTCGCGCCAGGCAAAGATAGCTGCCTGCGTACGATCGGTGAGATGCAGCTTGCTTAAAATATTGTTGACATGGCTTTTTACCGTGCCCTCACTGATCACCAGTTGTTCCGCAATCATGGCATTGCTGAGTCCATTGGCGATTAAGCGCAGAACCTCTAATTCGCGTTCGCTAAGTTCGCGAAATGGGTTGATCTCTGGGTGATGTTTTCCCTGCAATTCCTGGACGACACGCGATGCGATACGTGGATGGAGTATAGCTTCGCCCCGGGTAGCTTTATGGATCGCGTTGATAATTTCTTCTCCGCCAGACTCCTTGAGGAGATAGGAAAGTGCACCGGCGCGGATAGCGGGGAAAATATATTCATCCTGTACATAAGACGTCAGAATTACAATGTGTGTCTGGGGACTTATGTGCTTCACGCACTGTGTTGTCTCCACACCGTCTACACCTGGCATGACCAGGTCAAGGAGGAGCACATCGGGCCGCCATTTTTTAACCAGCTCAATAGCTTCTGCTCCTGAACTGGCTTCGCCAACAACGTGTATATCGGGTTGGGTGGCTAAAAAAGCCTGTATTCCCTGCCTAACTACCGCGTGGTCATCGGCAATACCTACCTGAATGATCTCTGTCATTTTTCCTCCTTTTTTCTGGCCAGTGGGATGCATGCAGTGATAGATGTGCCATGGCACGTTGCACTCTCAATGGTGAACAGTCCATCGAGAGCTTCGATGCGTCCACGCATACTCTGGAGTCCTATACCGTGTTTTCTGGTGTGAGCCGTAGCAAGATGAAAGCCATGTCCATCATCTGTTATATTGAGTGTGATTTCACCTGATGCTGAGAGTAGCTTGAGTGTTACATTGCGTGCTCCACTGTGGCGTGCTATATTCGAGAGGGCCTCCTGTGCGACGCGAAAGATAGCCAGCTCAATTTCGGTGCTTAAGGGTGGTAGCTGTTCTATATGCACGGATGCCGCAATCCTTGTGCGTTCAGACCAGGTGTGGCAGAACTCTTGCAGCGCCACAACCAGATTGTTCTCAGTAAGGGCGACCGGGTGAAGAGCTTCAATAAGTGTTGCCAGTTCTTGCTGGGCCTGCAGCGCTCCTTTTTCCGCTTCAATAAGATGCCGATATGATGATGCCGCATCTTTCTGGAAGAGAACACGCACCGTAGATAGCTGCATCTGTACCGCGAACAGATGTTGCTTTACCGCATCATGTAAGTCGCGTTTCAGACGTGTACGTTCCTCTATAATTGCCAGCTGCTTCCGTGTTAGTAACAATAGCCGTAGTTGTCCTGCCATAGTATTGAGGGTTTTACTCAGTTGCCCCAACTCATCATGAGTTTTATCATGGATTATATTTTGGAATTCGCCCTTGCTCCACTCCTGGCTTGCCAGGGTTATATGGTGCAAGCGGTGCGTAAGATTATGTGAGATAAGCATTCCCGCGACAGTACCTAAGGCGCTGGCTAAGAAAATAAAGTAAAATCCTGCCGGTTGCCAGTAGTTCCATAATGAAGAGATAACCATGCCGGGTGATATCGTGTGCGTATTTTGTGTGCTGAGAGAACCATCTATATCGGCGAGCAGATTGATTGTGGCCTGCTTGTTCGCGTTCTGTATGGGTATGCTAACAAGAGACTCACCCGTTGGCAGACGATGAATAATGGGGTTTGTAGATGGATAGGAAGTGCTGACGTCACGCAAAATCTGTTGGGTTGCCTGATAGGTTTGAAGCTGAGTGAGTTTGTGTTGTGCTTGTTGCGTACATTTTCCTGTACCCAGAGAAAGTAATTGTGAGCGGCTGCAGGAGGTTGAAGCTAAAATGTGGCCGTTATGATCGATAAGCGCTATAAATGTAAGACGAGGCTCATCCTGATGGATGTCATCAAAGAGTGGTAGCACGAGCGCGTCTCGCAACGCCTCTTCATCTGGGTTGGCTGGTATGCTATCTCGCGTGGCAGAGACGCGCGCGCCCCCCTGTTTTTCCAATACTTCCAGAGGTGATACATTGGCTTGTTGGAGATCCCTCAACACTGGCGGCAATGTGATCGAGCACTCAGTTACCAGCGCCGCGACAAATGTTGCGAACAGATACGTTAATGTGAGGCGCCAGAAAAGGTTTCCAACGCACCAATGCATCACTCGCATACAGAGCAACTCCTTATATAGCTGTAGCCAAACTAGTTTAAGGCGCTATTATTTTACTATACCGTTTTTATTCATAACGTAGAAGCTCAGCAATGTGCAGGCGAGATGCGTTGTGGGCTGGAACGATGCTGCTCAGGGTTGCCATAGCCAGCAGTGCTAGCAACATCAGCAGAAAGGCGAAGGGATCGCGGACAAAGTCAATGGGCATCACAAACTGACTAAAGAGCTGTAAAAAAGCGTAGGCCAGTGGTAGTCCCACTATAGCGCTTATGACCCAGGCTATAACGCTGAGTGAGAGGCCCTGTATCCAGAAGACCTGCGCGACCTGCCAGGAGCTAGCACCCATGGCTCGCAGCATGCCAATTTCACGACGGCGCTCCAGCACCGAAGCGGTTAACTCATTAGCCAGGCCTATAAGAGCAGTGATCCCGACTATGAGCGCAACCCCATAGAGCAAAATGTACGAGATAAACCAGCTACGCTGATGGCGAATAACCTCATCCTGTACGAGGTAGACATTTACGATCCCACCGCCGCGCTCCACAGAACCACTCCTCATCATGTTGATGGCCACATTGCCGATCTGCTGTGTGATTTTTTGTACTGCGGGTGCCGAAGCATCACCCGCCTGTATCAAAACTCGTGACGCGGCATCTTTGACAGTATTGGCAGGGATGCCCTGAAACTGATAGAGAGTATTTACAGGAACGATTGCGGCCCCCATCTGTCCTAACCCATTCACGTTTTCATCGATGATGCCAATAATATGCCAGGTTGCGGGCTGATTATTCATATTGCTTACCGCAATCTCGTCGCCAACGGTCAGGCCTGTTAATGCTGAAAAATGACTACTAATAAGGACGACATTATCATCATCTGGTCGCAACCAGCGTCCGCCAGTCAGGTGGTAATGATACATGTGTGTCTGTGGTTCAATTCCCCAGAGCGCAAGGCGTCCCCATCGGGTGTTTGCTCCTCCTTGACCGTAACGTTCAATGGTATGAATATTCTGAATGCCGCTGAGATCTTTGGTAATCTGACCAAGCGTCATCTGAGAGCCCAGGTCGACTTCAACCTGGGCACGAAAGTTGGTAAAGACCGAGCTGACAGTATGATCGATAGAAACAGTCAAGGTCTGGACCACTAAGAAGCTTGCGCCAGTAATGCTAAGCATGGAGATAGTGAGGAATGCCCGCCAACGCTTGCGGAAAAAGCCGCGCAGCCCCAGCCACACTGTTTGTGGGATCCAGCTGGCTCGCCAGCCAAAATGGGATAATACAGCATTTCCTTTCCCTCTATTGATACCATAAGCGGAAAGAGCTTCGTGGATAGTGATACGCGTTCCATTCCATAGTGGGAGCAAGGCTGTGAACGTTGGTACACCCATACCGACAAGAAACGCAAGCAGGATAAAATTGAATGGTAGCGTAAAAGGCCCCAGGGCCAGAGGAATAGATGGTGCAAGGGTAGAGGCCAGAGCATCGCCCCCGGCGATCCCCAGGACCAGGCCCAGGATAGTTGCCAACGAACTGCAGATAATTATAAAACCCAGATAATGTCTCATAATGCGCCACTGCGTTCCCCCCAGCGTTTTCATTGTACCAATAATCGCCGTCTGCTCGGCAATGAACGTTGTAACCGTATTAAAAATGAGGATGGCATCTATCCATACAGCCAGAATAACCAGGATCATGAGCAAAGTAAAAATGCCAGCTATTTGCTGTAGCGGCACCATAGAAGGTCCTGGAAAAGTGGTAGCCAGGACGCGTACATGTTGATGTTGTAACACATCTTGTAGAGCCCTGGCTGTCGTAGTCACCTGCGTGATATTATCGATTTTATAATGAATCAAAAACTGGCGTGAGGGGCGGTTGGGTTCATCGCTATTTGTAATCACATCTAATTGACGTATCCCTGCATCACTCATATAAGCCAGTGCTTTGCCTGAAGTTGCTGGATTGACGCCTGCAGTACGTACTATTCCCACTACGTGCAGGCGGGCTTCCCCATGAATCGTATCAATGCTGACCGTATCACCGATATTGAAGTTTGCTAAAGCGGTATTCCCATATTCCATCACAATTTCACCAACCTGTGGATAGCGACCGCTTACAAGCTCAAATGGATTCAAGGTGGTAGATGATTGTTTTTTTACGCTAGGGTAATTCACAATTTTGAGGGGAGTATAGCCGGGCGCTCTACTGATGTGCCACAGAGTAGAGATACGGGTCTCAAATTGTATCGTCTTGACGTTGGAAACAGACTGCAGTGTGTAGATGAGGTTAGGATCTGGTGTATCGATCAGCATCGTAATATCCGGCTGCGTGGCCTGATTTTCAATGGTATAAGTGTAAGCTGAAAAAAGCATATCTTTCGTCAGATTGATGCTGGTCAGACCGAAGACGCCGGCGAGGATGCCAATCATTATCAGCAGCGTGCGCCCTTTTCTCAATGTCATATCGGCTATAAGCTTACGCATGCCTGCAGTCATGAATGTACCTCCTTTAAAGGTGTGACGATAGCAGTTGTGCCATCTGCGTGGACAATCTGTCCATCCAATAGGTCAATCCTCGCGGAAGCGAGCGAGGCGAGTTGAGGATCATGGGTAACGTAGATAACTGTTTTTTCCTGGCGCGTGAGGTTTGCCATCGTTTTAAAGATTGAATGCGCGGTTATCGAGTCAAGGTTTCCGGTTGGTTCATCGGCAATCAAGACCGGTGGATCATTGGCCAGGGCACGTGCAATGGCGACGCGCTGCTGCTGGCCTCCGGATAATTCAGCAGGCAAGCGATGGGCGAAGGGACCCATCTCCACCGTATCCAGACACACATGGGCGCGCCCACGCCAGTCCTTGCTCCGAAGCCCTCCACCACCTCCCAGTTCCAGTGCCAGCAAAACATTTTCCAAGGCGGTAAGGGTAGGAATTAACTGAAAAAACTGAAAGATGATGCCCACATTGCGTCCACGCCAGTGAGCCAGAGCATTTTCGCTTTGAGCTTTTAGCTCGCGGCCATCAAAGATAACACATCCTCTTATCGGTTGATCAATGCCAGCGAGCATGTTTAACAATGTAGACTTACCACTTCCCGATGGTCCGTTGATAGCGAAGAGACTTTTTGCAGGCACGCGAAATGTGATGTCGTTGAGGAGTGTTGTTTGTTGTGTTCGTGCCGTAACGGTGTGGGTAAGGTGTTCAACCTGTATCAATGGTGACGTAGATAAAAGATGGTTGTGAGATGTATGCGTATCGGACATATCAATGTAATCCTCCCAGATGCTTAATTTATGGAGCATATCCTTTGTCTGAAGCACTATTTCAGGATTCCTGGATGAGTATAAAGCGATATAGCCACAAAATGATCCATCTCGAGTTAGATTCTGGCTCTACCTATGGTTAGATGTTGTTTGTAGATGCCTATGTCAAGCAGCGAAAAGAGGTAGCGGTGTTGCTATTAACTGTTTTAGGATGGGTGCAATCGTCTTCAGGCTTGATAGACCTCAATGCCCAGGCCGCGCAGGCGCTGGATGGTGGTGGATGGGGTTTGATCGTCAGTGACGATGGTGTGTACGGCGGTGATGGGGGCAACGACGCCGGTGGCGATCTTATCGAATTTGTTGTGGTCGGCCACCAGGATGACCTGGCGCGCGCACTGGATGATGACGCGATCGGTATTGGTCTCCAGGGGATCGACATTGGTCAGGCCATCCTGAAGGCTGACGGCGCGCATAGAAATGATGGCTTTGTCTGCGCGCAGCTCCCGGAGTGTCTGCTCAACGATATGACCGATCATGGATAGTTCGGAATGGCGGATCACGCCACCGGTGATGATCAGGGTAATGTTTTCATTGCCCGCAAGTTGATGGGCGATATTGAGCGCATTGGTGATGACGGTCAGATTCTTCTTTTCATTGAGGTGACGGGCCACCTCGAGGGTAGTGGTGCCCGAGCCAAGGAAGAGGGTTTCACCATCCTGGATTAGCGCTGCCGCCAGGAGCCCGATGCGACGTTTTTCTTCAATGTTTTCCGTCACGCGTTGCAGGACCGGAGGCTCGCTTGTCGTAGAGGTGGGCGCGCTTACTCCTCCATGCTCGCGGTGCACGCGGCCGATCGCTTCCAGCTTTTTTAGATCGCGGCGAATGGTGGGCTCGCTCACTCCCAACTGTTCGCTTAACTCGGTCACCCGAATATGCTGGCGTTGTTTGAGGATATGCTCAATCTGTTGAAGCCGCCTGGTTGTTAATGGCGTTTCTGTACCCATGTCAACACGCTTCTTTCCACCTGTTTGTCGTTCTCCTCCCAAAGATTTCACCGGGGATTTGAGCACATCATCGCGCCTCTATGAGAAGAGATACCAGGGAATGCCATCTGCCACCGTTTTATTGATGATCGGTATACTGATCGGAGTATAGGGGAAATGCCAGACGATGTCAAGGATTCGATCAATGTGTGATTGATTATGTGCGTGAAAGCTTGACAAATAGGAAGTTTAATGGTAACTTCGAAAATAAATGATCAATTTAGTGTCTTATTTGATTGAATATGACCGATTTTCTGGCTATTGCTATGGAGCAATATTGACCAGGGAGGTGATGGGCATAGCTGATGACAAATGGCTAGGGAGGCCCCGGCCTTATGACCCATGCCAGGTATGCTTATAATCTTCCAAAAGAGCTTTATCGAGGGAATCGCCATTACCGGCACAAAAGGATAGAATTATCATATTGAGATATTGCTCTCTAAGATGTTGCTATTTAATAGGAAGGAAACCCTGATGAAACCGGTTACACTACTGATTATTGGCGCAGGCAGTAGAGGAAAGACGTACGCTGGCTATGCCCAGAAACATCCTGACCAGGTAGAGGTTGTCGGTGTGGCGGACCCGCGCGATTATTATCGCACGCACCTGGCGACCATACACGAGGTGGCGAACGAAAATGTGGTCTCCGACTGGCAGGAGCTGGCGGATCGGCCGAAATTCGCGGATGCGGTCGTGATTGCTACACCGGATATACTGCATCGAGATCCAGCCATCGCCTTCGCCAATAAGGGGTACGATATCTTACTGGAGAAGCCGCTGGCACCTGATGCGGAAAGTTGCCGGCGTATCGTTGAGGCGGTACAGGCGAATAAGAACATTTTTGCCGTCGGCCACGTTATGCGCTACACAAACTATACCCAGAAGCTGAAATCCTTGCTCGATTCCGGATTGATCGGTGAGATTGTTAGCATACAGCACCTGGAACCGGTTGGCTACTGGCACTATGCGCACTCATTTGTGCGTGGGAACTGGGGCAATGAAGAACGTTCTTCATTTATGCTGCTGGCCAAGTCCTGCCATGATATCGACTGGCTGCGCTACATGATCGGCCAGCGCTGTGTAAATGTTACCTCGTTTGGTTCGCTGCTACACTTCAGGAAGGAACAGAAACCGGCCGCCGCGGGCGATGCCACGCGCTGTCTCGATTGCGCGTACGAGAGCGAGTGCCCCTATTCCGCCAAACGCTTCTACCTCAAACGTCTGGCCAGCGGAAGTACAGGCTGGCCGCTAGATGTAATCACCACCGACTTCTCGGAGCAGGGCGTACTGAATGTGCTGCGCACCGGTCCCTATGGACGCTGCGTCTACGAGTGCGATAACGATGTAGTCGATCACCAGGTGGTCAATCTGGAATATGCAAATGGCGCGACCGCGTCTTTTACCATGATCGCTACCAGCGAGACGCGTGATCGTGAGACGATCATCTTTGGTACGCGGGGTGAGATCCGTGGCAATGGCCACAAGATCGTACACTATGATTTCCTGACGGAAAAGACCAGTGAATACGACATCGAGCGTGTAGAGGAAGCGAGTGGCCATGGTGGTGGAGACTACAAGCTGATGCAGAGCTTCATAGCGGCCGTCACAGAGCGCGATCCCGCTAAGATCCTCTCCGGCCCCCAGGAATCATTGGAGACGCACCTGACCGTGTTCGCAGCCGAGCAGGCACGCCGCGAAAATCGTGGCGTCGCGATCTAAGTGATGTGGGGAAGAGATATAAGGAGCTTATTATGAGCAATGAAACCCAATTAACGCATAGTATCCCTACCCAATATGAATCCCATACCCTGCGTGAGATTTTGACTCAATCTACCGCATGGAGCGCGGCGCTGGAGGTTGTGGCGGCACAAAGAGATGCTATCCAGACGCTCTGGCAGGCGAGGCGATTTTCAGAGATCGTGGTGACCGGTTGCGGATCAACCTACTATCTTTCGCAGGCGGTGGCGCCTCTACTGCAACAACAACTGGGTGTGCGTGCCCGCGCAGTGCCCGCTTCTGAACTCCTTTTTTTCCCCGCCACCGTGATCGCGTCCGATAGTCAGCCATTGTTATTAGCTATCTCGCGCTCGGGGCATACTACTGAAACGATTCGCGCCACGCAGGCCTTCAAGCAGCATTACAATGGACCGGTAATTACGATTGGTTGCTATCCCGAGGCGGAACTGGTTGGACTGAGCGACCTGGCGCTGATCATAGATGAAGGGCAGGAACAGAGTGTTGTGCAGACACGCTCTTTTAGCGCCATGTTTCTGGCCGCGCAGGCTGCCGTCGCCCTGGCGTATGAAGCACAACTTGAGCGTATGCGCACGCTGCCCGCATTGGGCGAGCAACTGCTGAATATCTACCATGACCTGGCGCAACGCCTGGGTGAGGACAAACATATCGAGCGCTTCTATTTTCTCGGTTCGGGTCTGCAATACGGACTGGCCTCCGAAATCAATTTAAAGATGAAGGAGATGTCGCTCTCGGTCTCGGAAGCCTTTCACTTTATGGAGTTTCGCCATGGTCCCATGTCGATGGTAAATGAGCACACGCTGGTGGTGGGTCTGCTCTCAGATCAGGCCCGTGACTATGAACTCGCCGTGCTACGCGAGATGCGGGCGCTGGGCGGCCAGACTCTGGCCCTTTCTGAGCAGCCTGTCCCGCCGACCGAGGTCGATTTCTCCATCAGTTTTAATTCTGGCCTGCCAGAGGCGAGTCGGGGTGTGCTCTATCTGCCGCTGCTCCAACTGTTGGGGTACTACCGCGCACGGGCGAATGGGCAGACGCCCGACACCCCGCATAATCTGAGCGCCGTGGTTGTGCTGGATGGGGAGCGATAGGCTCATGATCCTTACCGTCGTTCCCAATCCCGCCCTGGATAAAACCGTGGTGCTGCCGGGCTTTACACTCGGGAAGATTCATCGTCCTCAAGAGGTGATGACGTTGGCCGGAGGAAAAGGCTTTAATTTCGCGCGGGCCCTGCGTACGCTTGGTGGACAACCAACAGTCGTTGGTCCGATTGGAGGACACGCAGGGAAACTCTTGCTTGATCTGGCCGCGCAAGAGGGATTGCGTGTGAGCGCGCAGGAAGTGGACGCCGAGTTGCGCACCTGCCTGACTATTGTTGATCCTATCGCTGGTCATCAGTTGACGGAGATCTATGAGAATGGAGTGGCGATAACTTCTGAGGAATGGTCGGGGTTGGTACAACTGGTCGACCGGCTCCTGGTAGAGGCCAGGTTGCTGGTAGTTAACGGGAGCTTCCCCCCGGAACGCCGGCGGATGGTTTGAGCGCGCTCATCCAGCGAGCCAGAAGCCACGATGTCCCTGTCTTCCTGGATACGCATGGGGCCCAGCTTCCCGCCGCGCTTACCCTGGAGCCAGCGCTATTGAAGATCAATCAATTTGAAGCCGCGCAGGCGACCGGGATGCATATCGATACGCCAACGGATGCCCTGGAGGCGGCCGCCGTTTTGCAGAGGCGCGGAGCGCAAGAGGTCATCATCACATTGGGAAAGGCCGGTGTGGTGGGTCGCTCACGTGCTAATCACACATTTGGCTGGTCATGTCCCTCCGTTCCCGCTATCTGTAGTACCGGCAGTGGAGATAGCCTGCTGGCTGGCATCGTCGCGGCGAACTTCCGTGGGCAGGATCTGGAAGAGGCTACCCGGCTGGGTGCTGCATCTGGAGCGGCCAATACATTACAACTCGGTGCTGGACGTTTTACGTACCAGCAAGTTGTAGATATCCTGCCCCATGTCCAGAGGTTTGCTTTATAAGGAATGGTACCTTACGGTTTTATGAGATAGAGCAAAGAAATTGTTGGATTGAAAAAAGAAAGAATAAAGAACAGTGGTACAGATCAGCCGTGGTAAATTTGAGAATATCAAAGCCTGTGCCAATGATAAAGGCATTATTGCCGCAGTGGCCATGGATCAGCGTGGGTCGCTTAAGAAGAGTATCAATGCCCTGAAGGAAGGTTATGGAACGGCGCAGACCATCTCAACTTTTAAGGGTAAGGTGGTGCAGGTGCTGACGCGCTATGCCAGCGCGGTCTTACTTGATCCCGAATATGGGTTAGAGGCTCTGCGTGAGCGCGCACCGGGCTGTGGGGCACTGCTCTCCTATGAGGTGACCGGCTATGATGAGAATGCCGTTGGCCGCCTGCCGCGCCT
This sequence comes from Dictyobacter halimunensis, assembly GCF_036245075.1. Lineage (NCBI taxonomy): Bacteria > Bacillati > Chloroflexota > Ktedonobacteria > Ktedonobacterales > Dictyobacteraceae > Dictyobacter > Dictyobacter halimunensis. The sequence goes on along the minus strand of NZ_BSRI01000001.1, from coordinate 816,885 downwards.
GCTTCCCCAGTGGAGCGCGCGCCGCCTGGTCGAGGCTGGCACCAACGTAGTCAAAATCTTGCTCTATTATAATCCAGCCGATGAAGGCTGGATCAATGACAGCAAGCAGGCCTTCGTCGAGCGTGTAGGAGACGAATGCAAGGCCCTGGATGTTCCTTTCTTTCTTGAGCCTCTAGTGTATGATAACGCTCACCCGGAGAAGAGTTTTGAGTTCGCGCGCTTGAAGCCAGCATATGTCCGCTCTACTATTGAGGAATTCTCGAAACCCCGTTACGGCGTCGACATGCTCAAGGTGGAGGTGCCCATCAACTGCACCTACCTGGCTGGCAGTCTGGCATATAAAGGAGGAGAGGTGGCGTATGAGCGCGCCGCCGCCATTGAACACTTCCAGGCCGCCGCGGCCGCCGCGAAGATCCCTTTTATTTACTTAAGCGGCGGTGTCGACGATGCCGTATTCCGTGAGACCCTGGAACTGGCGGCTGAGGCGGGTGTCCCCTTCAGCGGAGTCCTCTGTGGGCGGGCCACCTGGAAGGGGGGCATCTCCGTCTTCGTGCAGGATGGTGAGTCCGCCCTGGAAGCGTGGTTGCTCGATCAGGGCGTGCGCAACATCCAGGCCCTCGATGAAGTTCTGGCCGCCTGCGCGCAGCCCTGGTACACCATCTATGGCGGTTTGGATGCTATAGAGGTGATAGATAAATAGATAAGTTCCAGGAGACAAAGAACGCGACAATCACAGGATGCATCCTGTGATTGTCGCGTTCTTTGCCTCCTGGAACTTATTATTCTTAATACCTTGACAGGGCAGTATTGTCGTGGTAATTTATGAATGATCATTCATTCAAATGAATATATATTCACTTGGAGGAAAACCATCAAAGATTCTATTCAGGAGCAGCTGATCGCCGCTCGGCGCAACCAGATTTTGGATGCCGCCGCCAAAGTGTTTGCTACGAAAGGCTTTCATCCAACGACCATCAAGGATATCGCGCGCAAGGCAGGCATCGCGGATGGCACCATCTATAACTACTTTGAGAACAAGATGGCATTGATACTCGGCATTCTGGATCGTTTGAATGAATCGGATCAGCGCGCCAAAGATTTTTCCCGCCTCAATGACGAGGTGGACATGCGCAGCCTTATGAATGCCTATCTGCGACACCGCCTGGCACTGCTCAAGGCGGACAACTTCGAGATCTTCAGAGTCGTCATCTCAGAAATTCTGGTCAACAAAGAGCTGAGAGAGCTGTATTATCAGAAGATTTTTGATCCGACGTTTGTCATGGTAGAACAGTACTTCCAGCAATGGGCAGATCAGCATATCATCAAACCTATCAACCTCAAACTGGCAATGCGCGCCATACCTGCTATAGTGCTTGGCCTGATTATCGAGCACATTATAGGTGATAAAGTCATAGAGGCTGAGTGGGATGCGCTGCCCGAATTTTTAACCGATATGATATTGGATGGCATAGGGGTCCCGAATTATGATGAAGAAAAGCCCTGATAGCACCACCGTATCCACGGACTCGATAGCGTCGGCGAACGTTGTCGATGCGCGGTTCAAAGCGAATCCATTTCCATTTTATGCACAGCTGCGCGCAGAGACCCCTGTCTTTATGGTGACGCTCCCGACGAAGCAGCGCGCCTGGTTGATTACACGCTATGACGATGTATTGAGTGCCTTAAAAGATGAACGCTTCGCCAAAGATCGTCGCAACGCGATGACGCCCGAACAATTAAAGAAGATGCCCTGGATTCCCCCGGTATTCAAGCCGCTGGAGAGAAATATGCTTGACCTGGATAGTCCAGATCACACTAGGCTACGGGCGCTGGTTCATAAAGCGTTTACGCCACGCCTGATTGAACAGATGCGGGACCAGATTCAGGCATTAACGGATGAATTGCTGGATGCCGCCGAGCGCAAGGGCAGCGTGGACTTGATCGCTGACTTCGCGCTGCCTCTTCCTCTCACCGTGATTGGACGCATGTTAGGGGTCCCGGCACAAGACAATCCCAAATTTCACCGTTGGACGAAGGCCATTCTATCAGCAGGCACGAACATGAATTACTTTGTGCTCATTCCTTCCATCATGAGGTTTATGGGGTACCTGAAGAAACTCATCAAGGAGCGGCGCGTCCATCCTCAAGACGACCTGATTACGGCCCTGGTTCAGACCAGAGATGGGAGCGACCAACTGAGTGAAGACGAGGTGCTGGCGATGATCTTTCTGCTGCTGATTGCAGGCCATGAAACGACCGTGAACCTGATAGGTAGCGGCACCCTGGCGTTGTTAGAGCATCCCAACCAGTTGGAGAAACTGCGCAGCGACCCAACGCTGATCAAGCCCGCGATAGAAGAGCTTCTGCGCTTTGTGTGTCCAGTGGAGATGGCCACGGAGCGCTATGCTCGGGAAGATATCACGATCGCCGGCACAACGATTCCTCGCGGAGAACTGGTGTTGGCCGTCATTGGATCAGCGAATCGTGACGCTAGCCACTTTGAAAATCCTGATGAGCTAGACATCACCCGCAAGAATAACCGGCATCTGGCCTTTGGGCAGGGGGCGCATTATTGTTTGGGCGCCCCCTTGAGCCGGCTTGAGGGACAGATCGCGATCAATACGCTGGTCCAGCGCATGCCCGGTCTACGTCTCAACACAACACCGGAGCAGATACGCTGGCGTGGTAGTTTTATTCTGCGCGGCCTGGAGGCGTTACCAGTATCGCTCTAATCGCTGTATAGATCTTAAACGCGCCAGGGAGGGCGGAGAAAGTTGGTTGTAGCATGGCAGTTTGCGCCCATTTATATCAAGTGGAGCAGGTTGCGAGCCTCGTCGGCCAGGTCGAGCAGGTAATAGATCAGAGTAGCTTGATTTTGCAGACACTCAGCGAGTGAATGTCCTGTTCTACGTTCCCAATCTGTATGCTGCTCCTCATCAAGGATCTGATAGAGCCAATGGAGGAAGCAGCCATACTTGAGGGCCGCAAAGGTGGCGAAGGCATAGCGCACTATTCTGCGATCACCGTGCCATCCCATCATCTGGAGACCTGCAAGATAGCTCTCAAAGATCACTATATCGAGCGTGCGTGGATCACATGGTTCGACTCTAAACAGACCGAAGCTGGGCGCAAAGAGGTCGCCAATATCGGTGCCGATGGGGCTCAGACCCGCATAGGCCCAGTCGATGGCGATCAACTGATGCTGTCCATTTTCTCGCGTACCCGCGAAGAGGTTTCCGCGCCAGGCATCCAGGTGACAGAAGGTTTGTGGGAGCCGTTCAAATGCATCAAGCAACACATTACGCTCCTCCCATAATCGCAGCAGGCGGGAAGCAATGGGATAGGGGAAGGCTGCACGCAGCAGGGGATGCTGCCAGGTAAGGGGATCGCGAACAACCTTCCACATCCAGCCAGCGTGTTCCAGCAGACCACGCGGAGAGCCAGTTTTTACCAGCCAGGGATACGAGGGCAGTGAGAGCACGGTCAGATAGGCCCCATTCATCTGGCCCAGGCTCCGAGCTGCGTGTGCATATTGCTCCAACGGCCAGCGTGGTCCGTAGGGCTCCTTCACATCCTCGAGCCAGAGCCATAGTGTTTCATCAGAGGATTCAACGCAGCCATAGTAGCGAGGCCCCCTTACTCCACCGGGAAGATTGGAGAGTAACTGCGACTGATACACGAGGGCTTCACGCTTCCAATAGAGGACGTGTTCCAGCTTATCAGCAGTGGAGGCTTTGCCGGAAGGCGTAAGGGAGAGCACTTTCAGAACCAGCGACCATTCCAGCTCTCGATCCTGATCCATGCCGATTCCTGTTAGACGATAGACGCCATCTGTAGCCGCTCCGGTCCGGCCAGGCAGTTCCTGCAACTGCCACCGCGAGAGCTCGATCTCTTGACGACCGGAGACCTGGTGCATCAACATGGTGACCGTCTGCTGATCGAGAACGGGTATCCGAGGATTGGTGATGGCCTGCTCTTTCATATATTCCTTCTCCCGCGATAAATTGTCGTGTTTGAAGAAGCATACCTGAGCAGAAGCACCATATGCACCGGTCATTTGAACGATGTGCGCCTATGATATAATAGAAGCGATAGAATTTATACAGATGCCAGTGCGACCTCCTTGATCAAGGAGGTCGCACTGGCATCTGTGCTATGCGATGGTGACAGTGGTCGCCACGATTTCGCGCTGTATGTATTCAGAGGTTGCACCTGTCAGGGTGACCGTCTCCGAAATGCGGATGTCGGTGGCTGAGGCGCCGAGGCTGAAGGTGAAATCGCCTGGCTCGGTCACGAAGCGCATCGAGGGATCGTAGAAGGCGAGCCGGGATGGGTGAACTGTGAAGGTGAGTTGGCGTATCTGTCCAGGCTCAAGCGAGATGCGGGCAAAGCCGAGCAAGAGACGGTCGGGTCGCGCGACCGAGGCCACCTTATCACAGGCGTAGAGTTGAACCACCTCATCGCCCGCGACCTCTCCCACGTTGCTCACTTTTACTGCGACCTCAATGGGTGCGGTTGTATCTTGAGACTGGATCTGTAGATCGCTGTAGGTGAAGGTTGTGTAGCTCAGGCCATGTCCAAAGGGGAAGAGTGGTGTTGTGGGTGAATCGATATAATCGTCGAAAAACATCGTCCGATCGCCGCCGGCGCGGTGTCCAGCATACACGGGAATCTGACCGACCGAGCGGGGCATGCTGACCGGCAGGCGTCCGCTGGGATTTACGTTCCCCGTCAGCACGTCCGCCAGACCGTTGCCGCCTTCTTCACCAGCTGGATAGAGTTGGAGCAGGGCGCCAACCTGATCGACGATTGGTGCCAGCGTATGGATGCGCCCGCTGAGCACCACCACCACCAGCGGCGTCTTGCTGGCCGCCAGGGCCGTGATCAGCTCTTGCTGCACACCGGGCAGATCAAGATTGGTCGCGTCATTGGCTTCACCAGAAGTCACTGGCCGCAAGAGTCCACTGCGTCCGGCAACCACGACGACGGCCACATCGGCCGCGCTGGCGGTCTGAACAGCAGCCTCAAAGCCCGAGCGATCGTCACCCAGTACCTCGCAACCTTTGGCATAATGGATCTCAACATCATCGCCGAGGGCGGCCTTTAAACCGGCCAGAGGGGTGACATGGGGGGTATAAAATGGACCTGGAGCATAGTCTCCGGCAGCCTCGGGCACCGTGAGGCCGGTCGCCTCTGTCTTCTGGGGTGCGGCGTAGATCAGCTCCAGGTGTGCCGGATAATGATAATCGCCCTGCAGGAGCCGCTGATCATCCGCGCCGGGACCGATCACCGCGATGCGTTTCACGGCAGGTGTCAGGGGGAGCAGGCCATTGTTCTTGAGCAGAATAGTGGATTGCGCCACCGCCTGCCTGGCCAGGGTCCGCTGCTCTGGTGTCTGAAAGACCGAACTGGCGGCTTCCGCGTCCACATAGGGGTGTTCAAAGAGTCCTAACTGGAACTTGAGCTGGAGCACACGGCGCACCGCCGTCTCGACCACCTCGATCGCCAGGCGCCCCGTCTCGACCTCGGCCTTGAGGGGGTCGCCATAGCAATTTGTCGTGGGCAGTTCCATATCCAGGCCAGCCAGCAGCGCCAGGCGAGCCGCCTCACCCGGCGTCGCAGCCACCCGGTGGTAGTTCATCAGCATCTCAACCGAGGCATAGTCCGCCACTACAGGACCATCAAAGCCGAGTTCGCCACGCAGCAGGTCGGTCAGGATAGCGGGACTGCCGGCGCAGGGCAATCCATCCACCGACGCATACGAGTTCATGATGGTCGCGATGCCCGTGTTTCTCATCACTGCTGAGAATGGCTCGGCGTAGACCTCGCGCAACTCACGAGGTCCCAGTTGAACCGGATTCCAGTTCCGGCCTCCCTCAGACATGGCATAGCCGAGGAAGTGTTTGCCGGTCGCAGCCACGCCATGCGCGAGATCATCACTCTGCAGGCCCCGCACATATGCCGCCCCGATCGTCCCGATCAAAACAGGGTCTTCTCCATAGGTTTCCTCAACACGCCCCCAGCGGGGATCGCGGGCCACATCCAGCACTGGCGCCAGAGCGTGCCTGGCACCCACCGCCAGCATCTGGGAACGGATCACCGAAGCTACCTGCTGAACAAGATCTGGATTCCAGGTCGCGGCCAGCGCGAGACCCTGTGGAAAAACGGTGGCATCACGATGGCAGAAGCCGCCCGTTGCCTCCTCGTGCACAATAATCGGGATGCCCAGCCGTGTCTGTTCGAGCACAACCTTTTGCAGCGCGTTCATCATGGCCGCGCTCTGCTGTGGATGCAGGCCAGTCGCGGCCCCGATGCGCGTCACTTGCCCGATGCCATAGGGCATCTTCTCGATTGCCACCCTGGGATCGAAGGTCCCTGTCGCGACAAACGCGGTACTCCAATAGCAGCCAAGTTGAGCCAGCTTCTCATCCAGTGTCATCTGGTTCAGTAAATCTTCAACCCGCCGCTCGACAGGAGCCTGCGGGTCGCGGTACAAAGAAGTCGTTCCCATAGTTTGTTAACTTTCTAATCATAGTGAGCACACGTGCACTCGCGACCTGCCACATCCCTACTTGCTAAAGCCCGCTACCAGGCCGCCGAGCAACTGACGACGCCCAAAGATATAGAGGAGGATGATCGGGGTAGCCGACAGGAAGACCGCAGCCAGAATGGCCGGCACGTTGGTCGTATATTGTCCCTGGAAGCTCCACAACGCCAGAGGCAGCACGCGTACACTCGCGCTTTGTGTGAGCACCAAGGGAAAGAGGAAGCCATTCCAGACCTGGATGGTCTCATATATGACCACCGTAATGATGGCGGGACGTGACAGGGGCATCACCAGGCTACGCAGGATGCGGAAATGGCTAGCCCCATCCAGCAGCATCGATTCATGCAATTCCTTGGGGATATCGCGGATGTATGTCACGAGTACCAGGACCGAGAGCGGAATGCCAAAGGCCACGCTCGGCAGAATCAATGCGAACAGGGTGTCATACAGATGCAGATTGGTGATCATGGCATAGATCGGGATAATGGTCGCTTGTAGTGGGATCGCTAACCCAACCAGGAATAGGCTGAACACTCCCTGCGTAAAGCCATTGCGAATGCGCGAGATCGAATAGGACGCAAAGAGTGAGACTACCACAATTAATAGCACACTGATCACGGTCACAAAGGCCGTATTCGCAAAATAGAGACCAAAATCGTTCGCCAGGATATCTCCATAATTGCTCAGTGTTGGATGGGTCGGTGGCAACCATGGCACATCCGTAAAGAAATCCGCCAGCGGTCGCAGGCTGGTCATAAACATATAGAGGACCGGGTAGAACGCGACAATAAGCCAGATGATCCCGAACACGATCGGGACAATTTCCCACAGCTGGCCCACGGAGCGCGAACGCCTCTGCTGTGGCTGCCGCTCGGTGGCAGCTTTTTCAGGAAGTATACCTACACCCATAGAAGTACCTTACTTTCCAGTGTAACACTGTGCCGGTTTACAATCCTTCCAACTGGCTCGACATTTTGGTAAAACCGGTAAAGCGCAGCAGAATAAACGAAAGGACGATGCCGAAGAGCGCCAGCAGTACCGCCAGCACGCTGCCATAGCCGACCGACTCATTGGGGAAGGCCGTAATATACATCTGCAGCGGCAGCACGCGAGTCGCATAGCCGGGTCCGCCTCCGGTTGTCACCCAGAAAAGATCAAAGTAGGTGAGGGAACCGGTGAAGATCAGCGTGGTAGAAGTGATCACCGTATACTTCAACTGGGGCAGCGTAATGGCGAAAAAGTTCTGTAAGCGGCCGGCACCATCGATATTGGCCGCCTCGTACAATTCCTTTGGAATCTGACGCGCGCCACCCAGGTAGAGCAGGGCATGGAAAGGAATAAACTGCCAGCAAATGATCGCCATTACGACGAAAAACGCCAGGCTGGGATCACCCAACCAGCCTTTCGCCATCCACGGCAGACCGATCGTCTTCAAGAGCGTATCCAGCAGGCCAAAGTTCGGGTCCAGAATCGAGACCCAAGTCAGGCCAATCGCCACCGCCGAGAAGAGGAGTGGGAGAAAGTAGACCACGCTAAGGACTGCGCGATACTTTTGTTGACCCGCCATAAAAACGCCCAGCAGCAGGCTCAAAGGTGTCTGGACGATCCAGCTTACAATCATCACCTCGATGGTTAGGACCAACGCATGGCCCGTAACCGAGTCTGACAGGAGCGCGATCCAGTTCTTCAATCCAACCCAGGTAGCTGGTGACAGGCCATTCCAGTTGGTGAAGCTTAAATAGACCGCGATAAACATTGGGATAATGGCGAAGAGAAGATAGAACGCCAGCGCCGGTAGGGTCCACAGAACCGAGATCCACGTGGAGCGCCGGGAGATCCTGGATTTATTCGCTGATGTCTGTGCAACCTTGATTGATGCGCTCATATGCGCCCTCCTATCTACTAACGCGTACATTTCTATCCCTTCATCAAAGGGATAGAAATGTACGCAGAGTGTGATAGCAACCATGAAGAGCTTGCAAGCTCAGTGGTTACCGGCCTATGAAGCGCTCAAGGTTTTATTCATGTTGTCCGAGAACTGCTGGGGTGTAATCTGTTTCAAAAAGAGCTGATCGAGGTTGGTCAGCAAGGTCTGTGCCGGCTGTGGCAGCAAGGCCTGGTCCCAGGACAGCTGAAAGTGTGGTGAATTCTGCACCATCTTATAGTTGTACTGCAGCCAATCGCCATTGGGGGCGCTGGCCAGTTGTGACTCGATGCCCTGAACCGGAGGCACATCACCGACGGCGATAAACTGCTTGACCTCTTCATCGCCCAGGACCGCGTCCTTCAGATAGGTGACACAGCTCGCCGTTGATTTCGCGGTCTTCGAGATAGAATAGAAGTTGCAGGGATTACCATAGACGTTGGCGACATTGCCCTTACCGCCCTCAACGGCCGGGAAGGGGAACCAGCCGAGCTTACCACTCTTGATGAAATCGGGGCTATTTGTCTGCACCACCGGGAAGTTCCAGCTGCCCTGCAGCATCATAGCAGCTTTACCGGTGTAGAGCAGCGCTGTATCCTGATTGGTATCAGCAATAGTGGAAGCGAAGGACGAACCGAACGCCCCCATTGATACCAACTGCTGGATAGAGGTACTGGCTTTGATGAATGCATCCTGCGACCAGGCGTTGGCTTTCCCCGCCAGCACCGAATTGAACGCATCCGGACCACCGATGCGATCGGCAAGATATTCCGCGTACATCAGATAGGGCCACTTGCTGCCCCCGGCCAGCGCGAGTGGAATAACGTTGGCGTTCTTCAATGTATTGATGGCGCTCAATAGTTCATTCCAGCTCTGAGGGGCTTTCAAATTATGCTGTTTAAAGATGTCCTTATTATAGAAAAACAGGACCGGCTGTACGCCGCTGGTAGGGACGCCATAGAGCTTCCCATTGAAGGTTGCGCCAGAGAGAACGGAAGGAATGATGCGATTCTTCCAGGCAGGATCTGAATTGAAGTCATTGGTCAGGTCATACACATCATTGGCATCGATATAGCTTTTCAGGATACCACCGCCCCAGCCGAAGAAAATATCGGGTGGATTGTGCGCGCCCATGGCGACCTGGAGTTTCTGCTTATAGGGATCGTTCTGGAAGAAATTGAGGGTTGCGTGAATGTTGGAATGTTTGCTATTAAAATCGTTCGTAATCGTCTGAACGACTTTTTGCTCGCTACCGGTACGGATATCCCAGATAGAGACGCTATTCGAGCCGCCGTTGCCGCCGCTCGATGTAGTTGTGGATTGGCTGCTTCCAACACCGAAGCATCCTGCCAGCGATGTGGCCAGCGCAGCTCCACCTGTAACCTCTAGAAAAGTGCGACGTGATATCTTTGTTTGCATTGCTCTGCTTCTCCGGCATCTATGCCTACCAGGTACATATATCAACCCTGGCATATCATCAAATAATACCAAATAAAAAAAGATCGATGGTTGTCAAGCACTATTCCAATGAAAAAGCAAGAAGCGCTTTTTCTTGAAACTGAGGAAACGTTACGGTCTCTCCTTTCTATTTGCATCATTCAGGGATTGGCATGAATTGCGCACAATCAGGTTTGTCGTCAGTTCGACGCGCACGCTATCCAGTGGCTCTTCATTGATCAAGTGCAACAGCATTGTCGTCGCGACGCGTCCCATCTCTCGCAATGGCTGGCGTATGGTGGTCAGGTCGGGAGTAACAATGGATGCTGTGGGCACATCATCAAAGCCAATCACGCTCATATCATCGGGAATACTCAGGCCACGGTCACGCAGTGCCCGGTAGACGCCATTTGCCTGTTCATCGCTACCAGCAAAAATAGCGGTAGGGGGGTCTGACAGGTCCAACAACACGTTCGTCTGCGTATAACCGCTGTCGGGAGAGAAATCTCCCAGACAGATATAATCCGGCCGCACCGGGAGTCCGGCGGTTTCCAGGGCCGAACGATAGCCCGCGACGCGATCCTGACTACATGGGAGTGTAGTCGGACCGGTAATGACCGCTATTTGTCGATGCCCGAGTGAAATAAGATACTCTGTAGCTGTACGCCCACCAAGCCAGTTGGTAGCCCCGACCGACGGTGTATCGGGTCCTAGTTCCCCAGCATGGTCGACGACGACAAAGGGAATGTTGTGACGATGCAATGGATCGAAGCGCCTGGGTTCACCATGCGCAAGCACCAGAATAGCTCCATCGGATGGGCTATTTTGAATTTTGCTCATCCAGTGCTGCTCAAGTTCTAAAGAATGATGTGTGGACGAGATAGCCAGACGACGGTCTGTGCGAGCGAGCACCTCCTCTACGCCGCGCGCGATCTCGAAAGAATACATGCTATCAAATCCGGGAAACAGCATGTCCACAATACCGCTGTGCTCTTTCCGTGAAAGCTTCTTTGCGTGACGCTGAAGAAGTCCATGTTCCTCCAGCAGCTGCTCCACACGCTTACGAGTTTCAGGTGCTACATCTGGTCGTTGATGTAAGACACGAGAAACGGTGGGGATAGAAACGCCTGCTTTCGCAGCAATTTCTGTCATAGTGCTACGCTTAGAGAAAGATTGCTTCATTATCGGAAAACACCTGCTACTTTTATCGGAATAGTAATAAGTATTCCCGTAAAAATCGTGTTTGTCAAGAGGTTGAGTAACCAAAAGATATCTCACACTCATTGTATTATTTTTCATATGAGCGTTATGTAACCACAATTATGAGGAAATAAACGAACGGAGTATAGTGAGCGGTCTTTTCAAATTTTCCGATAAATTTTATCGGAAAATTTGAAAAGACCGCTCACTGAGGATGGGACCGAGGGGCAAACTGCTCTTTATTTACTTGCGGGCGGTGAGCGAAAACATCTGAGGCATGTTGGGTTGATCGGGAGGTAGAGACCAACGCCCCTCAGATGTGATCATGTTCGCAAAGGGGGGAGAATCATTGATGTAGAGATATTCACGCAAGCTCGTCAAGGTTAGAGCACTATCCAGCACGGCCGTAACGATGTCCCCCAAACCCCAGCTAAATTCATGGCTAGGATGAGAATTGACGAAATCTTGTATGCTTGTTTCATACTCTCCACCAGCGAGTCCCTGGCCGCTGACGGCGACATAATCACCTACACCTTCCTCAGAACTCATCACCTCCCCCCGTGTGGTATAGGGAGAGGTTCGATTTCCGTTCCAGTCATAATAAGAAAAACAAGCTTATTACAGTAGATAATAGTTCTTGATGCCTTATTTATCCCGGAATCTATATGCTATAATGCATCGTGTGGCGATATAGATGATGACTTTTAGAAAGTGTTGAAACACATCATAAGGTAGAGGGGAAGTTTATTATGAGCTCTAAGTCGCTGGCTGTAAATCTGAAGCGGGTGTATGAAGAGAAGGGGCCAGATGATGGGACGCGTGTGCTGGTTGAGCGGCTCTGGCCGCGTGGCATCTCCAAGGAAAAGGCGCAGATCGATTTGTGGTTGAAAGAGGTGGCTCCCAGCAACGACCTGCGCCGCTGGTTCGGGCATGATCCCGAACGGTTTACCGAATTCTGCCATCGTTACGAGAAGGAATTAGACGCTGATGAAGCGAAGGCAGGACTGGAAAAGCTATCTGAGCTGGCACAGAAGGGTCCGGTGACGCTCGTCTTCGCGACCCACGACGTCGAGCATTCAAGCGCCATGGTTTTACGCGACATGCTTGCGCATCGGAAGCACAGCTAACATATCCTCAAACTCTCCTCTGGCAGATAAAAGTCTTCTACCAGTCTTATATATCACTTTGCAAGACATTGTTTCGCCAATATTTATACAATTTTTATACACTTTAGGATAGACAAAGCATATTTTATATGCTACGCTGAGAAAGATTTCTACTTCCCGTATCGCATATGCGTAGTTTACCCTGTAGCTGACGAGCAGAACAGGCTCAGAATAGAAGCAAAAGCGCCCCCACAATAATCAGCGTATTCACCGATGATGCGATGAAATAAGCTGAAGATGAGCCGAGAATAAGGAATGGATGCTTGACAGTGGAAACACAAATCCTGATGTCAGAGACCATCTTTCCCACAATCGCCTTAGCACCAGTGATCCTAGAGCCGGAAACGGGCCAGGCTATGGTTGTGAAGAAAGAGCAATTGAATCTACACACGGCGCTGGCGCAGCTGGTGAATACGATAACCCTGCCCTTACGTCTACCTGAGATGCTGCAGCTATTGGCAGAGCTGATCACACAGGCGCTGGATATCGATCTCTGCCTGATCATGTTGCGTAGCCAATCCAAAGACACCTTCCATCCTTGCTCCAGCCATCCTGATGTACGAGGGAGTAGCCTGCGGATTCAGAGTTTGCGCATTGATACAGCATTGTGGGAACATTTACGTACATTTAGCCTGCAGGGCAAAATACCTGAGATTACCGAGGAAGAAGCGACCCTTCTTAATCCTCTACCGAAAAGCAGCGATCATCATTTTATCTGTATTCCTTTGTGCGCGGGCAATGAGCAGCTGGGATTGTTGTACTGCTTCGCTCAGCGACCGATTCATTGCGATAGTGATGAGCAGTTGATGTTAAATACCATTGCCCAGCAAACGGCGTTGACAATCAAGCATCGTCGCTATATGGAAGAAGATATGATCGCGCAGCAAAGCGTGGTTAAAGCTTTGCTTGAAGACTTATTGTCTGCAAAACCGGTGAGTGAAGCGGCGTTGCAGAGAAGGGCATATCTACTGGGGTTTGACGTTACGAAACCACACGTGTTGTTGCTGATTGAACTATCGGAAGCCACTGAACCACTGGAAGACAAGAGGGGAGCGGGGCAGGAACGACTGGCACGCTACAATACGGCCCTGACCCACATCAAGCAGAGCCTGCAGGCGTCCTATCCAAGCATCTTGATCGATGAACGAGAGGCGGGCCTATGCTGTCTCTTACCTTTTGAGACCGTACCGGAGGCGGCGCAACTGAATGGGCAGCTTGAGCCGTTGATGCAGATGATCTGGCAAGAGTGCGCCATCTATATGTCTGTTGGCATTGGAACGTGTTGTCAGGTGATCAGCGACTATCCCAGAAGCTATGCCGAGGCCTGTGAGGCTGTTCAGATCGGTGCCTGTTTCAAGGCAGAGCTACGCTGCACCCACTTTTCCGAGCTAGGCGCATACCGATATCTCTATCCATTTGTGCAGGCACACAGCATCAGCGACCAGTATCAGGACGCGGTTATGGTGGTGCTCAAGTACGACCAGCGCAAAAAGACCAATCTGCTGGATACCCTTGAGGCGTATCTGGAATGTGGTGGCAACATCGCCAGGACCGCCTGTCTACTCGATGTGCATCGCAACACATTATTGCAGCGCCTCTGTCGCATACAGAAATTGTGCCCGCTTGATCTAGAGCATATGCCTGACCGCCTTCCCTGGCTCCTGGCGCTCAAAATCTATCGTCTGCGGGCGCACCAATGGCGCGGCGAGGAGAGCGTCGACGGCTGATTAGAGTTCAGGATGCTTATGTCTGGGCATCTGCATCAATATATATCCCGTTTCCAGGATTGACGAAATCTCGATTCCAAAGGAGCGTGTCTTCAGACGTGTGCGCGAAAGCACATTGCGCACCGGCCGCATCTCCTGGTCCCATACACCAGCTTCTTGAGCTTCCATCAGACGTTTGCGGCTGCGTGCGATGGCTGCCTCGGTCACGCGACCGCTATTGAAGCTCGCCAGGAGCAGTTCATAGGGACAATAGTAGGGATAGGCTTCGAGTAAGGGAAGCAGAACACAGCTCTCGCTGGTCGTAAATTGCTGTTCCATCAACATATACGGACGCTCATCTTTACAGGCCAGATGAGAAAGGGTTCCCAGGGATGTGTTGAGGGCAAGGGTATGGCCGGCTGGTAGTAAGCCTTGCAATGAAAAATGCAAGATCTCTTCACTGTTTTCCTGCAAGTAACTGACGGGTGTCTTCACCTTACGCAGGGAAACTCTTTGCATAGTGGCGCTCCTTGTCTGGCTAACGCAATAAAATAGGTTGAGAGAGGGCTCAAATACGCGCTTCTAGGTCAGGCTACTATGACGCATGACACTGACTCACAGGCTCTTTCGCCACAGCTTTTTGTGTTATTCCTCCACTGTTTTTGTGATGGCACCCTGACGTTTTTGGATGTCCATCCGACGCGATGAGTGTGCCCATAAAAGGAGCCCTGAAGCCCCATTTTTGAAATAGATTGTGTTGGAAAAATCACAAGAACTGCTTGAAATATGCTTGTAACATAATGAACGTAACCCGATAAGGATTTTCTCCCAAAAAATGCTGGCACCTAGAAAGCCATAAAATACTGTATATAATAAACATACACGGAATGTATATAAAAAGCAATAGTTTGAGGGGGCCGAAGGCCTTTGCGAGAGCGCTGCGCGCGCTCTAGATTTATGAAGTGCTGCGCCGTGTACGCATCCGCGCACACGGCGCAGCACTTCATAAAATAATAGGGATGCGGATAGTAGGCAACACTGTTGCAGTTTTTTGTGCGTTGCAATTCTAGTATGAGCGGTGTATACTGACAGGGTGTATAACCCCTCCCCAGGGGGTAATGTGAGAAAGTGAGAAAAGTATGCAGGCTGACAAGTCAGATGTGCTGAAGAGGCTCAACTATATCGATGGTCATTTGAATGGTATCCGGAAGATGATTGAAGAGGATAAATATTGTGTTGATGTATTGCGGCAGACCTACGCAGTTCGTAAGGCGATTGAAAAGCTTGAGGCCTTGATTCTTGAGAAGCATCTGCAGCATTGTGTGCCCGAGGGCATTAAGAGTGGTAGTGAGCAAGGCATCATTGACGAGTTGATTCAGCTATACAACCTGGCTGGCAATCGCTAAGGGTCCGCTTCTGTGACATGGCAAATTGAAGCGGTGTAGCTACTTGGTTGTTTCTACACGTTGCCAGATATCCTGATAGGGCCGGCGTTTAAGATGGAGTTCAGCCCGGACACAGAGCCAGAGGTGTATGCGAGCGAGAAAAAGGCACCAGGTCCACCAGCGCTCTCTGCTGGTTTGTGGATAGGTAAGTGACGAACGAAAGCCGGCCAGAGCCTCGCGCTTCAATGAACGCATATACTCAGGTGGTCGTACATACTTTTTATGATCAGTACGCAGTGGCTGGGGTGTCTGTGCGGCACCTGCACTGCTGCGTACTTTCTGCAACAGCCAGTCCTTGTAGGTAGTAGGATAGCGTACTGCTACCCGAGCTTCGGGCGCGTAGGCGATTCCATAACCTTGCTGCCAGATTAGCTGAGAAATAAAGGCATCATCAGCCAGCGTTTCTGGTGGGAGGGGAGAGAGCAGTTCGCTGCGGGCCGCGTATAGATAGCCTGAGCAATCCAGGTACTGCTGCTGCCGCGCGCGGTGGCTGCGCATATCATGCGCACCAGCATCTGTGAGCAGATGAGACCAGTAGCCAAGCATCGAAGTGCGAGGGCTGGCGGAGACAGGACGGCCCGTTACCGCGCCACAGCATGGATCAGTAAATGGTGCCAGCAGTGCTGAAATCGCTCCTTCCTGTATCACAACATCGCCATCGGTAAACACACAGATGCGCCCCCGAACCTGGGAAAATGCCAGATTAAGGGCCGCCGGCTTGCCGTGGCCCTGATCGACCAGGCGTTTAACCTGTGGATAGCAATCAGTAAATATCTGTACGACCCGGGCCGTCTCCTCATCCGGGCACACCACCAGAATCTCATAGGCCTCGGGCCAGTCCTGTTCTAGCAATGCCTTGATGGCCGCCCCAACTGTTCTTGGTTCTTTATAAGCAGTAAGAATGCTACTGATCATACACTCTCCACATCAGGCAGCAAACCTGGACAGCGCTTGCATGCAAGATGGTTGAACGGTTTGAGAATATCAAATACGCGCTTTACTCTACTTGAGTCTGTGACCTCGGTCAAGTAGATAGGACCTCCTGCCTTAGTTACGGCTAATTTGCATAGAAGCTGTGAGTAAAGTACAAATCTCACATCCATATTGTTAAGTATTTCACAGTTTTGAGTGAAGAACTTCGCTATAGTAGCGAGAAGAGGATCGATGGGTAACTAATTTTTTGCCTGTATGTTCTTTTACTGTATTTTTTACCAGGGGGGAGTAAAAACAGTGAATATTGGAGTTCTGGATGACAATCCAGCTATTCTGGCTTTTTTATCTACAACCCTAAAAATGGATGGGCACACTGTCACAGCCCACAACAGCGGAGCTTCCATGTTGGAAGCGATTTTTCCTACTGATTCCTCGTCATCCCAGCAGGGAGTTCCATACGACCTGATTATACTGGATTTGTTGTTGCCGGGCACAATGACTGGTGTCGATGTCTTTTTTGCCATTCGTAAGGAATTTGAGTTCTGGCAGTTACCAGTCATTGTTGTGACGGCGGTGAGCGGACCAACTCTAGAACAATTTCGGCGTATTCTACCAGATGACGTCCCATTGTTACGCAAACCTTTTGCGCCACGCACGTTGCGTCAGTTGATCAATCAACTCACCGAAAAGTAGCCTCAACGGCTGCTTAAAAAAAAAAGATGCTATGTTATGTCAATGTACTGGTTGGTGATTGGCTTAAGCGTTGCTCTTCTAAATCCAATTCGCGCTCAATGGTACGCAGTACCTCGTCATCAATACTATTATTATCTCGTAGCTTGATGATTGCCGCGCGCTCAGCGTCAAGCACTTCGTGTCGTAGACGCGCATTCGTGTTGAGATGGTCATGCAGGGCATCTGCTTGTTCACCTAGCTTAAACATATCGAACTGCTCAAGTTTGCGCCCATAGTAATCGTACAATGTGGAAAGGAAGTCTTCTGATACCCACTCGGCATCCCTAAGGTCATCCAGGCGTTTGATAGCTGCCTTCGTCGCGGCTTTGTGTGCCTGGAGCCGTTCATTGTCAACGCTATCGTCCCCTTTTAAGCCAAGCAAGCGGATCAAAGGTGTCAATGTCATGCCCTGGCCCACCAGCGTGACCAGGATGACGCCAAATGACAGAAAAATCAGCAGGTTGCGCTGGGGAAAAAGGGAGCCGTTTTGTAATGTGAACGGAAGGGCCAGGGCCGCCGCCAGAGAGACCGCTCCGCGTAAGCCGGTCCAACCAATAAGTGCAGTTGAGCGCCACCTGGATCTTACCTCGCCAATATTGACCCGTGGATTGAGTACGGGTGGGAGGTAAGAAGAGGCAAAGACCAGCAGTAAGCGGATGACTATAGCTGTGCCACTAACCAGCAGGACGCTTCCCAGCAAGGAGGGAAGCTGCCGCAGGCTCAAGTTTTCCAGGATGTCACGCAGCGCCAGCCCGATCAAGAGAAAGACAAAGCCATTCAACTGAAACGCCAGCGTATTCCAGACAGCTATGGCTGGTAGTCGCGTACCCGAGGTAAAAAAGCGAGAGGAATGCCGGCTCAGATAGAGCCCAGCCGCTAGCGTAGCCAGGACACCCGATCCATGGAGCTCCTCCGCTAGCAGATAGGCGGCGAACGGTGTGAGCAGCGTAATGCTAATTTCAATAGTTGGCTCATCCAGCAGATGATGGAGCCTGGTAAGTAGCCAGGCAAGCGCCAGACCGAGGAGCACACTACCGACGCCAACCAGGGCAAATTCTAGACCAGCCTGCCATAGCGAGAAACTGGCTGTAACAACGCCCGCTACCGCGAATTTGTAGATGACCAATCCAGTTGCATCATTGACCATGCTTTCACCCTCCAGAATGGTCACGATTCTGCGAGGTAGTCCTAGGCTCTGAGCTGTAGCGCTGGCTGCGACAGCATCTGTGGGTGAAATAATGGCTCCCAGTACGAATGCGACCGACCATGGCAGGCCAATCAGAAAATGGGATGCTACTGCGACCAGAACCGTAGTGGCAAGCACCAGGCCGATGGCAAGTAGCAGGATCGGGCGCAGATTGGAGTGAAATTCACGCCAGGAGGTTTGCCAGGCTGAAGAATAAATCAGCGGTGGCAGAAAAACGAAAAGAATCAGGTCAGGATTGATATGAATAGCCGGTAGGCCGGGGATAAAGGCTATGATCAGGCCACCAAGTACCAGCATTATGGGATATGGAATGCGCAGCCGCATCGCGATCATTGCCAGAATAACAATGGCTGTAAAGAGGAAAAAGATTAGTGTAACCGTTTCTGCCATGCTGTTAGAAGTCCTCCTGGTCCTGTTATGGGTTACATAACAGGTGATCGTGCATTATACCCCCATCAAGTAATTATGGGGTTGTCATTATACAAATGCCGACCAGACTTCCCGGCACACCATATTATTTTATTAGTTACTTACAAAATATCACTACTGCTTTAGTCTAGCATATCTATCACGTTAAATCCAGGCCAAAAGTAGAGAAACGAGGCCAGACAACGTTCTCCAGATTGACTTATATCTGTCGAACTAAACATATGTTTCCCTGATGCCTTTTTATCGAGGCATCAGGGAAACATATGTTAGCGGGCCGAATTATGGCTAAAGGTAGCGTTTAAACCAGTCGAGGGTGCGCTGCATATAGTCTAACATGTGTTTGCGTTCGGTCAGACCATGACCTTCGCGTGGGTAGGTAACCAGTTCGGTTGGCACCTTTTGTTCCTGAAGGGCACGATAGAAAGCATAGGCCTGGTTGACGGGGACGCAGGCATCTTTATCGCCATGAACAATCAGCGTCGGAGTTTGTACGCGGCTGGCATAGGTGATCGGCGAATGTTCTCGATACGTGGCGGCGTCACTCAGGGGATTGGCGGGCTGGCCGACCTGACCCAGGAAGCGCATATCCCAATCCTGGATATTGGTCTGGGCATGGAAGCTATGGAAATCGCTGATGCCGGCGCCCATAACTGCTGCCTTAAACAACGGTGTCTGTGTAACCGCCCATGCCGTCATAAAACCACCGTAGCTCCAGCCCATAATGCCAATACGCTGGCTATCGACCAGGTTCCGGTTGACCAGGTACTCAACTCCAGCCAGCACATCCTGTAGATCTTTTCCACCCATATCACCAATGACCGCGTCTGCGAATGCGACGCCCCTACCCATGCTGCCCCGAATGTTGGGCCGCAGCACCGCAAAGCCAGCGGCCGCTAATGCCTGGGAGCGATATGAGTCCCAATCATCCTGCCAGACGCCCGAGGGTCCACCATGGACGTTAACCACAAGCGGTGGCAGATCAGTATCGCTACTGGTCTTTTTAGGCCAGGTTACCAATGCCTCAATTGACCAGCCATCGACGCTTTCATAATGGATCTTTTCTGTTGTGGCCAGGGCCAGCGTTTCTTCTGCGAGCGGATTTAACCGTGAACGACGCTGCCAGGTGATCTTTGGCGCGGACTGATCATCGATTGGTAAATCGCCTAGCCAGACATCATATGGATAATTTTCTGAATGGGTGGCTACCACCTTATGCAGGTCTGGAGTAGCAGAAAGATGCGGCCAGCCGCGTTCGCCCAGCAAAAAATTATCGGAAACGGTGGTCAATGTACCGCTGGTCTCTTCCAGGAGTGCAGCCCGACCCGTCATCCCATCCCAACCAGCACAGAGGATGCGCTGACCGTCTGGATGCCACTGCAACCATGTAGGGCTCCAATCGATACCAGGGGTGAGATTACGGACCTGATTATCTTTCAAGGAATGGACAAAGATCTCGCCGCCACCGCGATCTGGATCGCTCCACTCTCCCGAGACATAAGCCAGGCGCGTTCCATCAGGGGACCATGTAAGCGCGAAGGCCTGGCGTGTCAATTGACTTATCTGGTGAACCGCGCCGCCATAAGCGGATACCAGACCAAGTTGCCCGCGATACCAATCGGTTTCATAGGGCCCCATAGCATAATACAGGGCAAAATGCTGGCTATTGGGTGACCATGCGTAGTGCCAGACTGATAGCCCGTTGGGTGTGACCGGCTCTGCGACATCATAATCCGGCCGCACCGTCCACAGGCGCGTATGGCGCCCCTGATCCATTTGCAGGACCAGTGGATCCTGCGGTTGGGGATCTCCTTCTAGCGAGCAAAATGCGATATGTTTTCCATCGGGGGACCAGGAGACATTGCTAATCCCATTGGGCAGGAAACAGACCTGGCGTTCCTCGTCGGTCTGTACATTTTTCAGATAGAGCTGAGCATGGTTGTTGCCTTTCTCGCCCTCAACTTTTGAGGCGAAGGCGATCATGCTGCCATCGGGAGACCAGGCGGGAGCACTATCTTTTCGTTTGCCCCTGGTTAATGGGTGGGGATCCCCATCCTCCGCCTCTACTATCCATAATCGCTGCTGGTATTTCTCCTCCCCCGGTAACCACTCGCCCCGCAGGAAAGCAATCTTCGTACCATCGGGCGAGATCACCGCATTAGAGGCCGCGCGAACGCTAAAAACAGTCTCAGGCGTAATCGTTTGTTTTTGAGCCGCTGCTTTCGAGGCAGGTTGATACTTATTGTGAAAGATACTCATATGTCCTATTTCTCATTTTCTTTATATCCCTCCAAATCTGCATACTTAAGTATAACTTTTTCTTTCTCATTTTTGTATGCAGGCTAAAATATGGAATTCGAGCTGAAGTTTCCTTAAATAAAGAAGACACTTTATAAAAATTTGAACTTTTCATCACAAATTTCACATAACTTCGCTTTATACTAATGACATTGCTGCAGAGGAACTTGATAGTACCAGTAAAGCATGAATGCCAGTGTTGCAGGTTTCATCTGTATGATACTCTGTCTCTGCGGGAGTATGGCATCCGTACAGTATGGATCGCTTCTTCACTGCCCCTTACTGGTACTTGATTTTCTCTTGTTCTGTAAACCTAATTCTCTGCCACCTCTGCAGTATTTCCGTTATCAAGAACTTAGACAAATATGGATATGCCATATTTGATGTCTTGTTCCTGCTTCCTCCAGGGAAGTTTCACGTATTATTTCTAACACGCCAGCGCTTCCCTGTCCACAGGCTTCAATCCCGTGTAACTCACGGTACTCTCTGCTCAAGCCAAGTCTGCCAGATTGTACGATGCGTTCACATCACGATCAATCACCAATCCACACGCATGGCAAACAAACAGGCGTTCACTCAAATCTAATTCTTCTCGAACAGTTTTACAGCTTGAGCAGGTCTTGCTGGAAGGTTCCCAGCGCGAAACATATTTTACCATGCAACCAACCTGCCGGGCCTTGTATTCCACCTGGCGCCGAAACTCATAAAACCCAATATCAGCTATGGATCTGGAAAGATGTTTATTCTTGAGCATGCCCGACACATTGAGATCCTCGAGCACAATCACTGACGGCCTTGTTTGAGGTGACTTGGTTCTCATCACGATCTGCGAGGTCGCCTTGTGGAGAACGTCTTTGCGAATATTGGCAATGTGTGCATGCAGACGAGCCAGCTTGCGTGCTGCTTTTGCTCGGTTCCTGCTTCCTTTCTGTTTCCGGGAATGCTGGCGGCAAGCCCGCCTGAGTTTCTTGAGATTGGATCGTAGCGCCTTGGGATTGGGAATCGTCATCCCATTGGATACGGTTGCCAGTGCCTTAATGCCGAGATCAACTCCAATCGCTGATCCTGTTGCCTCCACTGACTCAGGAATGGACACTTCAACCTGAACACTGACAAACCATCGCCCTGCTTTCTCAGAAACGGTTGCGGATAATGCTCGAGCAGTAGTTGGAAGGTATCCCTGCTCGTGCAACCGTACAGTCCCGATACGTGGAAGTTGAATCCGATCGTCAAAGATATGAATTGCGCCGGTCAAACGAAATGAACCAATGCCCTTCTTCTTGCTTTTGTATTGAGGATAGCCTACCTTGCCTCGATATTTGCCCTGAGCCTTGAGCTTCGCTTTTCCGAAAAAGCTCTTGAATGCTTTTTCGAGATTCCGCAATGCCTCCTGCGGAGCGCACTTACTTACTTCATACATCCACGGGAACTCGGTTTGTTTGAGGGCATTGAGCTCCTTATGCAGACTGATAGCATTAGGAGCTTTCCGACCAGCTTTATGCTCCTCTTCGTAGCGTCGCAATCCCCAATTGTAACTATAGCGAGCCACACCAGCATGTTTGAGGCAAAGCGTCTTCTGAGCATCATTCAAGTCAAGCTCGGTTTTATATCCGCGTATCATCTGCATCCTGGCTTTTCCTCTGTTGTGTGTCCTGGGCATCCAGGTACAATTCCAGCGCGACAATCGCCTCGGCATTCATGGACCGATGATTCTTCTTTGCTGACTCACGCCAGCGTTCTACTAATTCTGGTGGCAGATAGATCGCTTTTTGTTCTTGTTTTGTGGTTCTTGGCATACACGTATTATACATCAATAATACACGTATATCAATGCCTTGTTTGCCCGGAAAAGGATATGTCTGACTAGAAAATGAGTAACTAATTCATCCCCCTTTCATCCATTTTTCCTCTCCGCTGATGTTGCATCGATAGCGATCCTGCTGCTATCATTCAGCTTTGGATAGTTAACGACACACGATTGGAAAGAAAGCGATGACGACCCGGCAAGCAACGGACATAATTATTATTGGAGGTGGAGTAATTGGTTGTTCCATTGCCTATTTTCTACGTAAAGCCGGGCGAGAAGTCATGCTCTTTGAGCGCGGCGAGATTGGGCAGCAGGCCTCTGGTGCGGCGGCGGGGCTGCTCGCACCCCTGGGTCCCATTCCTGGAGAAGGTGCTTTTGCTGATCTACTGCTGGCAGGCTTCCAGCAGTTTCCAACGCTGGTACCGGAACTAGAGAATATAAGCGGGCTGCAACTGGGCTATACACAGACCGGTTCCATACGTGTGGCCCGTAACCCTAAAAGACTGGCCCGTCTCAAGCAACGGTTTAAGACCTGGCAAGCGTTTGATCTGCCTTTTGAATGGTTAGATGGAGACGAAGCCCGACAGCGTGAGCCGTGGCTTGCTCCTGATGTCTGCGGCGCGATCTATGTCCCGGTAGAAGCTCAAATCAATGCCGCCCTGTTGGTACAGGCATATGCGATGGCTGCCAGCAAACTGGGAGCACAACTGCGCACCCAGACACCTGTGGTCAGAATATTGCATGAGGGGAAAAAGGTAGTGGGGATCGAAACCTCGGAGGGTGAAACCATCACATGCAAACACCTGGTACTGACGGCAGGTGCCTGGTCAGGTCTGTTAAGCTCATCAATTGGCATGGACATCCCGGTGCGTCCACTAAAAGGACAGATCATTGCTCTACCAATGTTACAGCCAGGTTTGCGACATATAGTCTTTGGTGAATCCATCTACCTCATCCCTAGAAACAACGAGATTTTGATAGGAGCTACCAAAGAGGAGACAGGCTTTACTGTCGATATAACTTCAGCAGCAACTGATCAATTATATAAAAAAGCCTTGCGCCTTATTCCCTCTTTATCCAGTCTAGGCGTCGAGCGTAGCTGGGCCGGTATCCGTCCAGCAACACCAGATAGCCATCCCATCTTTGGACCACTACCTGGTACGGAAAACCTGGTGCTGGCCTGTGGACATAATGGCGTTGGCATTCTGCTTAGTTCGCTGACCGGCTGGAGTATCACCGAATATATTGTCACAGGTTGGTTACCCTCTCTTCTACAGCCATTCCAGGCAGCTCGTTTCCTCGAAAAGACTGGTCCAATTGTGCCTGGAGAATAAAGCCAGATGTGTTTTTTGTTGCCTTGCTTTTTTGCAAAAAGATGAATTATACCCTTCTGTAATTTTTTATGGTGCACTATGGATGTGCCTGAAAATTTCCTCTACTACCGCGGTTTTGGCATCAGCATAGTTCTGGGCATATTTCCATGTCTGGCCTGCCAGCCTTCGTTTGGTTTGTTCGTATAGCTGGCGGTCATCTGGATGACTGCGTAGCCAGTCTCGGAACAAAAGCATGCGTTCGATCTCGGGACAACCCTGCGAGAAGACATGTAGATTTACACTCGCATCAGGTCTCTTGAACATGCGATGCTCGTACCAGTCAGGCTCTTGGATGCGTAGTATATAGCCGGCCGCCTCCAGCGCCGGAACGTAGGCAGGTTCATCGGTTGTATCCTCCACCCCCAACACGATATCAATGATCGGCTTGGCGACCAGTCCTGGTACCGATGTCGAGCCAGCATGTTCAATGGCCAGTGCCCTCTCACTGAGTGCTGTCCGAATACATTCTGCCTCGTGCTCAAAAAGCCGTGGCCACTCAGCATCGTAATCGACAATCTGGACCTGCCCTGTCAATGGTACCAGTTCACCGACCGTATAGGCCCGGAGTTGTTCCTCCGTTGTCGTTTTGCTAGAGCTAGACGCGTCGCCTTTGTTTGCTTCATCCATATCTGGTAGCTCACCTTTCGTAGAAATACGCACCGAGCCATTATATCCGATTTTTTCAGCTGAGGAAAATACGTCCCCAAAGTGCTTGACAGGTCCTGACAGATATGGCATAATCATCGAGCTGTCAAAAAAGAAACAATCACCCGCCTCAATGAGTGTGGGCGCTCCTGTTCTCGCATCGCAGCTGCGCTACGGTAAAGTAGCCCCTCCGGGATCACCATTCCCCTCTGAAAAACACACCACGCGGGATGACCGCGTCCGTGAGCCTTTCAGGCCGTTTTTTGCGGCGGTTCCGATCGGAACCGGGGCGCGCAACGAGATTTCGGAGCCGCTGAAAAAGTGGTCCTAAAACCGCTTGACAAAGCACAACGAACATGCGATACTACAGCACACGAGACAAGCGAACGAAAAAACATTCATCGCCTGTCCGATCGCAAAATCTCGGTTTTGCGTTTCAGTACCTTGACAACTGAAGAGTGGAAAGCAGAACAGCAACTGGAACAACAACACACATAAGAACCAGTTCCTGTCAATTCGGAGGCTTGATGGCAACATCAAGTATCCATAATAATCTGCGAAACAAGCCAATGTTAATGTAACTTGGCCATGATCGCAACTTACCATGCTTTTTCACATGTCTTGCAGAGATATGTGTTTATACAAAAACATTGGATGGCGAGTTTGATCCTGGCTCAGGATAAACGCTGGCGGCGTGCCTAACACATGCAAGTCGAACGCCCTACACAAGTAGGGAGTGGCGGACGGGTGAGGAACACGTGGGTGATCTACCCTGGGGTGAGGAATACCGGCGAGAAATCGCCGACAATACCGCATATGCTCGCGAGAGCAAAGCCGGAAACGGCGCCCGAGGATGAGCCTGCGCTCGATTAGTTGGTTGGTGGGGTAATGGCCTACCAAGACCGCGATCGATAGCTGGTCTGAGAGGACGATCAGCCACACTGGGATTGAGAACGGCCCAGACTCCTACGGGGGGCAGCAGTGAGGAATTTTCGTCAATGGGGGCAACCCTGAACGAGCAACGCCGCGTGCAGGATGACGGTTTTCGGATCGTAAACTGCTTTTCTCTGGGACGAGAACGGACGGTACCAGAGGAATCAGCCCCGGCTAACTACGTGCCAGCAGCCGCGGTAATACGTAGGGGGCGAGCGTTGTCCGGAGTTACTGGGCGTAAAGCGCACGCAGGCGGTCAGATTAGTCTGTAGTGACAGTCGTCGGCTCAACTGACGAAGTACTATGGAAACTGTCTGACTTGAGGGCTTCAGAGGGACACGGAATTCCGGGTGGAGTGGTGAAATGCGTAGATATCCGGAGGAACACCAAAGGCGAAGGCAGTGTCCTGGGAAGTACCTGACGCTCAGGTGCGAAAGCTAGGGGAGCGAACAGGATTAGATACCCTGGTAGTCCTAGCCGTAAACGATGACCACTAGACGTTGGGGGTATCGACCCCTTCAGTGTCGCAGTTAACACAATAAGTGGTCCGCCTGGGGAGTACGGTCGCAAGATTAAAACTCAAAGGAATTGACGGGGACCCGCACAAGCAGCGGAGCGTGTGGTTTAATTCGATGCAACGCGAAGAACCTTACCAAGGCTTGACATGGACCTGCACCAGCCGTAACGGGCTGTCCCTTCGGGGCGGGTTCACAGGTGCTGCATGGCTGTCGTCAGCTCGTGTCGTGAGATGTTGGGTTAAGTCCCGCAACGAGCGCAACCCCTGTCGTTAGTTGGATCTCTCTAGCGAAACTGCCGTTATAAGACGGAGGAAGGCGGGGATGACGTCAAGTCAGCACGGCCCTTACGCTTTGGGCGACACACACGCTACAATGGTCAGGACAAAGAGTTGCCAACCCGCGAGGGGGAGCTAATCTCGTCAAACCTGGCCTCAGTTCAGATTGGAGGCTGCAACCCGCCTCCATGAAGTTGGAGTTGCTAGTAACCGTAGGTCAGCACACTACGGTGAATACGTTCCCGGGTCTTGTACACACCGCCCGTCACACCACGAAAGTTGGCAACACTTGAAGCCGCTGGGCTAACCCATCTGGGAGGCAAGCGTCGAGGGTGGGGTCAGTGATTGGGGTGAAGTCGTAACAAGGTAGCCGTACCGGAAGGTGCGGCTGGATCACCTCCTTTCTAGGGAGCTTGGATGAAGGTTCTTCACAGAAGAACGTACAGTTTCATCCCACTTCCAGGTCGACCAGGACATTGGTACGATGTGCGTTGCCAGAAGCGACGCTGGTTTCCACTCTTGAGCTGTTGGGGTACAGCCACCGCAACACGCAGCCATGCGCACCAGGGGGTGCAGGGGGACGGCAGTCCCCATGCCAGGGGTCTGGGGGTGTCCCCCAGGATCTTCTCCCTCTTCCGCGCGCCGCCGCAGGCGGCAAGCGTGTGGCGAGAGGCACCACAACAGTGCACTTTCACAACTGAATACAATGTATCTTCAATTTTGCTGAGCAATATGGTCAGCCAGAGTTGAAGCAGAGGATCGATTTCTCTCTTCGCAAGAAGAGCAGAAGTCAAAGCATTCATAGTACATGATGAAGAGACGTAGAGAACAAGCTACACAGAGTACGAGGTGGATGCCTTGGCGCTAAAGACCGAAGAAGGACGCGGAGACCGGCGAAACGTTCGGGGGGAGCTGCATACAAGCGATGAACCCCGAGATTCCGAATGAGGCAACTCCTCCAGAGTGATGTCTGGAGACCGCCTGCTGAACACATAGGCAGTGACGGGGGGCAGTGGGTGAACTGAAACATCTCAGTAACCCGACGAAAAGAAATCAACCGAGATTCCCGTAGTAGTGGCGAGCGAACCGGGAGGAGCCCAAACCGATGAACCCTCGGGTCCATCGGGGTTGTAGGACCGACATCAAGCAACGACGAACTACTCGAACACGTTGGAAAGCGTGGCCAGAGCGGGTGAGAGCCCCGTAGAGGACGGTTTGTTGACGTGGGTCGGTATCCTGAGTACCACGAGACACGTGCAATCTTGTGGGAAGCTGGGGGGACCACCCTCCAAGGCTACACATCTTTAGCGACCGATAGCGAACAAGTACCGTGAGGGAAAGGTGAAAAGCACCCCGAGAGGGGGGATGAAAGAGACCCTGAAACCACGTACTCACCAGCAGTCAGAGGCCACTGTTTCACGAGAAACCAAGGGCTAATGGCGTGCCTTTTGTAGAATGATCCGGCGAGTGCATCGTCGTAGCCTGGTTAACCAGCGTTAAAGCTGGGGAGCCCCAGGGCAACCGAGTCTGAACAGGGCGAATGTTGCGGCGATGCGACCCGAAACCGTGTGAGCTATCCATGAGCAGAGTGAAGCGGATGTGACAGTCCGTCGAGGCTCGCACCCACCAGTGTTGCAAAACTGGGGGATGACTTGTGGATAGGGGAGAAATTCCAATCGAACACGGAGATAGCTGGTTCTCCCCGAAATGTATTGAGGTACAGCTGTATGATACACTATCCTGGAGGTAGAGCTCTGAATGGGCTAGGGGCCTCGTGCAGGTTACCAAACCCAAGCAAACTGCGAATGCCAGGACAGCATGCATGCAAGTGAGACGGCGGGGGCTAAGCTTCGTCGTCAAAAGGGAAACAGCCCAGACCATCGGCTAAGGTCTCCAAGTATCCGCTGAGTGTAAAAGGGGGTCACAACGCCCAAACAGCCAGGATGTTGGCTTAGAAGCAGCCATCATTTAAAGAGTGCGTAATAGCTCACTGGTCGAGTGTCGTGGCACCGACAACGTATCGAGGCTCAAGCGGATTACCGAAGCCATGGAACCTTTCTCTTGAAGGAAGGTTGGTAGGGGAGCGTTCTCAAGCCGAGAAGCCAGACCGCAAGGACTGGTGGAGCGAAGAGAAGTGAGAATGCCGGAATGAGTAGCGTCATGTCTGTGATAACCAGACACACCGAATGCCTGAGGGTTCCTGGGCACCGTCAAACGTCCCAGGGTGAGTCGGGTCCTAAGCCGAGGACGTCATAGTCGTAGGCGATGGAAAGCAGGTCAGAGATTCCTGCACCGGAGATGCTCGTTATGAGCAATGGGGGGACGCGGTAAGGAAGGTGAGCCCATCGATTGGACAGGATGGGTCTGTGCGCTGAAGTGCGAAGCCGAGGCAAATCCCGGTTTCCTGTGCATGACACGTGCAGCGAGCGGACGTTGCGTCCGCGGAAGTCATCGGCCCCTAGGCCGCCAAGAAAAGCCTCTCGCCAGAGCCATCTCCGCCCGTACCGCAAACCGACACTGGTAGGCAGGGGGAACACTCCCCAGGTGATCGAGCGACCCTCTGTTAAGGAACTCGGCAAATTGACCCCGTACCTTCGGAAGAAGGGGTGCCCTAGTAGCGATGCTCTTCGGAGTGGCGTGAGGGGGTTGCAAGAAATTGGCTCAACCGACTGTTTACCAAAAACACAGGTCTCTGCGAACGCGAAAGCGGAAGTATAGGGGCTGACTCCTGCCCAGTGCCGGAAGGTTACGAGGAGCGGTGATCGTAGCTGCGAATCTAAGCCCCGGTGAACGGCGGCCGTAACTATAACGGTCCTAAGGTAGCGAAATTCCTTGTCGGGTAAGTTCCGACCCGCACGAAAGGAGTAACGAGTTGAGCACTGTCTCGACAGAGGACTCGGCGAAATTGAAGTACCCGTGAAGATACGGGTTACCCACGACAGGACAAAAAGACCCCGTGGAGCTTTACTACACCTTGACCTCGAAACGAGGCAGAGCGTGCGTAGCATAGGTGGGAGTCGGAGAACCTACCCTTGTGGGGGTGGGGGAGACACCAATGAAATACCACTCTCGTTGTGTTTTGTTTCTCACACGTCACCGTGAGCCGGGACGTGGACAGGATCAGGCGGGTAGTTTGACTGGGGCGGTCGCCTCCTAAAGGGTAACGGAGGCGCCCAAAGGTTCCCTCAGGGTGGATGGACATCACCCATCAGAGTGTAAAGGCACAAGGGAGCTTGACTGCAAGACGGACAGGTCGAGCAGGGACGAAAGTCGGGCTTAGTGATCCCACATTCCCGAGTGGAAGGAGTGTGGCTCAACGGATAAAAGCTACCCCGGGGATAACAGGCTTATCTTGCCCAAGAGTTCACATCGACGGCAAGGTTTGGCACCTCGATGTCGGCTCGTCGCATCCTGGGGCTGGAGTAGGTCCCAAGGGTTGGGCTGTTCGCCCATGAAAGCGGCACGCGAGCTGGGTTCAGAACGTCGCGAGACAGTTCGGTCTCTATCCGTCGTGGGCGTAGGAGAATTGAGGGGCGTCATCTCCAGTACGAGAGGACCGAGATGGCTCGACCGCTGGTGTGCCAGTTGGCCTGCCCGGGCCAGAGCTGGATAGCTATGTCGAGAAGGGATAAGCGCTGAAAGCATCTAAGCGCGAAGCCGCACCCAAGACGAGTTCTCCCACTTTCTTCGGAAAGTCAAGATCCCAGGAAGACGACCTGGTAGATAGACGACACGTGGACACCTGGTAACAGGCGCAGCGAAGTCGCCCTAATGATCGTACGGCTTGTTTCACCAACATGGATCTTCATCGTGGCGCTGGAATGCGTGTTCTCTGCTTCAGTCTCTGACTGACGGATGGCTCGGCAAAATTGAGGATACATTGTATGCAGTTGCAAAGATTGTGAAGACCTTACTTCTCGCAAGTAAGGTCTTTTTTTATTGCATTCAGCAGCGGCTCAATTTGAGCCGCTGCTGATACTACTTTCTACCACACAGCAATTATCAGGTCTATCAATGGACAGGGGTATGGTTGTGTGGATGGTAATGATCTGCCTCATCATTAGCGTTGTGGCTATGTGGCTGTCCCGTGTAGGGCATATGGGCATCGATGATGCTGCGCCGCTGCTGTGGAGGGACATGAATCTGCTGCTCAAGCCAATCAATAACGGTATCCAGCCCGGTTTCAGCTTTGAGATTGGTGAACACAAATGGTCGCTCGCCACGTTTAAGGCGTGTGTCTCTGTCCATTACTTCAAGTGAGGCTCCCACGTAGGGAGCCAGGTCAATTTTGTTGATAATCAGAAGGTCCGAACGCATGATGCCAGGTCCACCTTTGCGCGGTATCTTGTCTCCTCCCGATACATCGATAACGTAGATTGCGATATCAACCAGTTCGGGACTAAAAGCAGCCGCCAGATTATCGCCGCCGCTTTCGACAAAGATCAGCTCGAGTCCAGGCAGACTCTCCTCCAGATCGGCGATGGCCTCCAGATTCATTGAGGCATCTTCCCGAATAGCTGCATGAGGGCAGCCCCCTGTCTCCACTCCTCGCACACGCTCCTGCGGTAATGTTCCCTGGCGCAAGAGAAATTCAGCATCTTCTCGCGTATAGATGTCATTGGTGACAACAGCCAGATTGTAGCGTGGCCAGAGCCTGCGGCTCAGACGATCAACCAGAGCGGTCTTGCCACTACCAACCGGACCAGCAATCCCCACTCGAAACGCACGCGTAAACTCTTCTATATCCGTCATGTGATTTCCCTGTTTCTATCCAGTAAAAGCTGGCATATCTACTTTACCGTTCAGGTCAAAACAAGAAGTAGCGCTGCGCCAGTGGGAGAACCTCTGCTGGATCGCAGGTTAGCAATTCTCCGTCCGCGCGCACCTCATACGTTTCTGGATCCACTTCAATCTTTGGTGTGGCCGCGTTATGGATCATATCTGCTTTTCCAATACGGCGGCAATTCTCCACCGCCACGCTCTGTTTCCGCAGCCCAATTTTGTCTGGTAAACCAGCCTCTAGCGCCACCCGAGAAACAAAAGTCAGGCTGGTTGCGGCCGTCGCACCTCCAAAGGAGCCAAACATAGGACGATAGAGTACCGGTTGTGGCGTAGGTATCGATGCGTTCGCGTCTCCCATCGCGCTCCATGAAATGAAGCCACCCTTGACGATCATTTCTGGTTTGACCCCAAAGAAAGCGGGGCGCCAGAGTACAATATCGGCCAGTTTGCCTGGCTCAATCGAGCCGATATGCTGTGAAACTCCATGGGTGATCGCTGGATTGATGGTGTATTTGGCCACATAGCGCTTGACGCGGAAGTTATCGTTGCGCTCGCTATCGGGCGCCAGTGGACCACGCTGCACCTTCATTTTATGTGCAGTTTGCCAGGTGCGTGTAATGACCTCCCCAATGCGCCCCATCGCCTGCGAGTCACTGGAGAGCATACTGAATACACCCAGATCATGCAAAATATCCTCGGCGGCAATCGTTTCAGGACGAATGCGGCTCTCCGCAAAAGCCACATCCTCAGGCACCAGTGGGTTGAGATGGTGGCAGACCATCAACATGTCTAAGTGTTCGGCCAACGTATTTCTCGTAAAAGGCATCGTAGGATTGGTCGAGGATGGCAGGATATTTGGAAATGAGGCGATACGGATAATATCGGGAGCATGGCCCCCACCGGCACCTTCGGTATGGTAGGTATGGATCGTTCTCTGCCCAATGGCCGCGATCGTATCCTCGACAAAGCCAGCTTCATTGATGGTATCTGTATGGATTGCCACCTGAACATCATACTGGTCCGCGACCTTGAGACAGGTATCAATGGCTGCAGGCGTGGTACCCCAGTCTTCATGGAGTTTGAGTCCACAGGCGCCCGCGCGTATCTGCTCTTCCAATGGCTCGGGGGTCGCTGTATTGCCCTTACCCAGGAAACCAAAGTTGACGGGCCAGTGTTCGACCGCCTGTAGCATCCTCGCTATATTCCAGGCGCCTGGAGTGCAGGTGGTCGCGTTAGTACCCGTAGCGGGACCTGTGCCGCCGCCAATCATGGTAGTGATGCCGTTGGACATGGCCTCATAGACTTGCTGAGGTGAAATAAAGTGGATGTGTGAGTCGATGCCACCGGCCGTCACGATCATATTCTCTCCAGCGATTACCTCGGTCCCCGAGCCGACCACCAGTTCAGGATCAACGCCATCCATTGTATCGGGATTACCAGCCTTGCCAACTTGGACGATGCGGCCATCGCGAATGCCAATATCTCCCTTGACGATGCCCCAGTGATCGATGATGATCGCGTTGGTGATCACTAGATCCAGAGTGCCAGGTGTTCCCTCACGGGTGGCGCGGCTGCTCTGGCCCATGCCATCGCGAATAACTTTGCCCCCACCGAAGGTGATCTCATCGCCGTAAACGGTATAATCTTTCTCAATCTCAATCAATAACTCGGTATCAGCCAGGCGCACGCGATCGCCGGTCGTAGGACCATAGAGATCAGCGTACATCTGGCGAGGGATGCGTAGGCTCATACGTGTTGCCCTCTCATCACTATCTACAAGGGTGGATGTTCCTGTTATCACAAACAACTGTGATAGCGGATGTCTCTGATGGCATGCCCGCCTCCTTTGTTGGTACCATTGTAGTATACCGTGAAAACGGAATACCTGGCATATGATATGTAACATCGTATGGCTGTTTTATACATAATAAAGAGTCCAGATGTAAGGAGGTCGAATGACGTCTGGAAGTGTCAGAAAATAGTCGTTTTCCGCTACAGATGGCTCTGCTTTTTTGGCCGCATGGCGCATCAGCCCTGCAAGCACAGAACGTCCCCTTGACGAATTGCATAACTCACCTCATAATCTAAATCTCAAAAGGTTGAGTATTCGATAGGATGCTTGAGGCAAAAGGATACGTTTATGAAAATTGGCTATGTGAGTGTCCGCAAACAAGAGCAACATGAGGCACTCCACATCACATTTATAATTGGTAAGGAATTGCGATGAAGGAACATTCTTTTAACTTTAGCAAAGTCGTATTTCACCCTTCGACGCTGGCTATTGTCGCAGGCTTGTTCGGTGCAGTCATAGGCTTCCTTATCAACCTTGTGAGCGGAGGAAACGCATCTAATAATATATGGACCTCGCTCGTTTTTGCTATTATGTTCAGTCTTGGGCTCACAGCATGGCAGGCATCTGAGCAGGCAAAGACCGATAAGCAATGGATGACGATGCTTCAGGAGATGGTCTTCCAAACCTACTTCCTCACGCTTCTCACCGAGAAGCCGGAGGTATCGCAGATTGCACAGCAACGATTGGGTCAGGTCTTGAAATCTTTAGATGCCGAGCAGCAGCTAAGTATGTTGCGTTTTTTCAGCCACAATGGCCTCTCTGTTACATTTATAGGCGATGCGTTGCAAGGGAGCAAAGCTCTTGTAGGAGCGGATCTGCAGAAGATGGAACTGCCGAGCGTGCAACTGAACGATACGGATCTGAGTTCT
This sequence comes from Dictyobacter halimunensis, assembly GCF_036245075.1. Taxonomy (NCBI): domain Bacteria; kingdom Bacillati; phylum Chloroflexota; class Ktedonobacteria; order Ktedonobacterales; family Dictyobacteraceae; genus Dictyobacter; species Dictyobacter halimunensis. Next base: position 782,810 of record NZ_BSRI01000001.1, on the reverse strand, counting down.
GTGAATCTCAGCGATGCCAATCTCAGCGATGCCAATCTCAGTGGCGCGGCGTTGTATCGTGCTAACCTCTCCGGGGCTAATTTACGCCGGGCGAGCATGAAAGCCTCTGACATGAGAGGGATAGATTTACAGGGCGCCAATCTCACTGAAGCTGATCTCAGCGGATCTGCTCTGCTTGCAGACCAGGAGGAAACTCCTCATAACGCAAACCTGACACATGCCATACTCACTCATGCGAAGTTACGAGGAGCCAGTCTCATAGGCGCTGATCTCAGTGGCGCCAACTTGCGGAGCGCTGATCTCACGAAAGCGACTTTCAGCGGAGCAAATTTGCAGGGTGCCGATCTCACTGACGCTACCCTCACCGAGGTGACTTTCATCGGAGCAAATTTGCAGGGTGCCGATCTCACTGACGCTACCCTCACCTACGCACTGCTCGATAATGCTGATCTGCGGAACGCCAGAGTGACTGATGAGCAATTGCAGGCGATCAGTACTGGCAAGAACATGAAGAGGGAGGGCTAGAAAACACAAACAGGTTTGCCTCGTGCAAATCGTCGAAACGCAGGTCGGCCCCGCTGAGGTTGACTCCACTAAAATTCATGTTCTTTCCAAAGTGAGCAAAACCCTTAAATCTGTTGCGGATTTCTTCTTGCATGATAATACGGCGGCCGATTTCTTGTTGCCCTGGCCCCAACTTTCACGTGTTTTGCCCATGGCCCAAAGGATGGTTTGGCGATGGGTAGCGACCTTTGAAGGCTAATAACGTACCACACAGCTATGCTTCCCATACACTTTCTCGTTTGTACTGTTATCTGTCTTATGAAGTCTTCTGTAATTTTTCTCATATAAATAGGCATAGCTATGCATAAAGGATCTAAAAAATATGCTTGTGAATCTTTATTTAATCGCAACAAGCAAGATTTTTTAGGTAAGGGAAAAGTAAGGATATATATTTATAATTTTATTATCTATTACCAGATAAGTTGGAGTGATTGTTATTGCTGCTGGTGCACGATACTATTTATCTTCATCAACAACAGTAGCCCATCATTGACTCTTCCAGCTTGTTCTTGTAGCTGTGGGTTATCACTTTGGAGGGTTTGTGAAAAGGACTTTACCTCAAAAGTGGCTAACACGCCTGTCAGCGATGGTGTGTGCCATGTTGCTAGCACTCGTATCATTTGTAATGTTTCAGGGAAGTGAGTTGACGTTTGCGAAGACTCTGGTGCCGCAAGGAGGACGTCATACTCTACCTGGTCACCTGGCTCCGGTGCTGAAAAAATATAAGCCCCAGCATACGACTGGAGCAAACAATCAGCTGCAACTTTCGATCAACCTGAATCTACGCAACCGGGATGCGCTGGATACGTTGATCGCGAATCAGCGTAATCCACTTTCTCAGTCGTATCAGCATTATTTGACTCCTCAGGAGTTCGTTGATCAGTTTAGTCCAACTCAGCAATCAGTTGATGACGTCATCGCTTATTTACGTAGTCAGGGTATGCAGGTCTCCTCTGTATCTCCTAACCGTACCCTGGTGGATGCCAGTGGTTCCGTCTCGAATATCGAGAAGGCCTTTGGTGTCACATTGAATGACTACAATATCAATGGTCGAACGGTGCATGCTCCCAGTACCGATCCGACGGTGCCCGCTAATCTGGGTGATGTCATATTGAATATCGCGGGTCTGGATAATGTTGCCCAGTATAAGCATGCCGCGACCCAGATCTCAAATAAGCCTCAGACCGGACCCGGAGGCGGCTATACACCATCCGAACTGCGTACCGCGTACGATGTGAATTCGTTGATCAGCGCTGGCGGTGATGGCACGGGTCAGACCACGGCTATCTTTGAGCTGGATGGCTATAAAGCCTCCGATGTGAACGCATATCTGAGCAATTACGGCCTGGGCGCGGGCAAATATTCAAATGTGCTGGTCGATGGCGCGACCAATACCGCTGGCGCTGGCGCGATCGAGGTTGAACTGGATATGGAAGTGGTTTCCGCTATCTCTCCTGGCGCGACGCAGAAAATTTACATTGGACCGAACTCGACAACCGGTGTCAACGATACCTACAACAAGATTGTGACCGATAACCAGGCGAAAGTGACCAGTATCAGCTGGGGCGAATGCGAGTCCAGTTCCGGTAACTCTGAACTGGCCGCGCTGGATGCTATCTTCGCTCAGGGTGCGGCCCAGGGTCAGGCCTTCTTCGCGGCCTCCGGTGATTCGGGCGCATATGATTGTGGTAACGGCAGCACGACACTAGCCGTTGATTCACCGGCGGATGATCCCTATGTGGTCGGCGTTGGTGGTACAACGCTCAACGTCGGCAGTGGTGGTACCTATAGCAGTGAGTCGGCCTGGGGTAGTGGCAGCGAGGGTGGCGGCGGCGGCATCAGCACCTACTTTAACCGTCCCAGCTATCAGAGCGGTCCCAATCTCACCAACTCCAAGCGCGAAGTCCCTGATGTATCGGCAGATGCCAATCCCAGTACTGGCTATTCTGTTTATTGTACCGTCACGGCTGCTGGATGTTCCAGCTCTGGTTGGATCAGCGTAGGTGGCACCAGTGCCGCCGCACCCCTGTGGGCTGGTATCGCTGGCGACACTAACGAGTATCTGACAGCGCAGGGCAAAGCCACACTGGGGAGCGCTAGTGCCGATCTGTATAAGTTGTATAATACCGCGCAGACCTATAGCGCGTATCACGATGTCACGAGCGGTAATAATCTATACTACTCGGCCACCACAGGCTATGACAATGCCACCGGTATTGGTTCACCTGATGCCTGGAATATCGCACGCGATCTGGCGGCAGGCAGCGGTGGTGGTACTCCCACACCGACACCGACGCCAACTACGACGCCGACACCGACTCCCACCACCACACCAACGCCGACTCCAACGCCTTCGCCAGGTGGCAATGTCGTAAAGAACGGTGGTTTTGAGAGCGGTTCCAGTTCCTGGACCGAGAGTTCCTCCGGTGGCTACGAGATTGTTGACTCTAGCAATCCTCATAGTGGGAGCAATAGCGCCTATCTTTGTGGCTACAACTCATGTACTGACACCATCTATCAAACCGTCAGTGTTCCGTCGACCGCGACAAATATAACGTTGAGTTACTGGGTCTACATCAGCACGAGTGAGAGTGGTAGCACATGTTACGACTACTTCTACGCAAGGCTGCGAACCAGTAGCGGCACGATCATCTCAACGCCACAGAAGCTGTGTAATGCCAATGCCAAAGGTTGGACGCAGTACACATTCAATGTGACATCAACGCTTTCAAGTTATAAGGGCCAGCAGGTGCAGGTGTACTTCGCCGGTACCACCGATTCCTCGTTGACCTCTAACTTCTATGTTGATGATGTGGCCCTGACAGTTAGCTAATAATGTGCGTCGTCTTACTAGCAAGGCGATCTGTATTATGGGTGAACATGCGCGTACCGTGTACGTTCACCCATAATACAGATTAGCTCTTCTTGCCAAGATCAAGTGGTCCATTGACCTGCCCTTGATGCCCATAGACGATGCGTGCGCCTCCAAATTCTACCAGGATCACTTCCTTCTCTTCGCCAGGTTCAAAGCGCACAGCAGTGCCTGAGGCGATATTCAGGCGCATGCCATAGGCTTGCTGGCGTTCAAATTCCAGCACCTTGTTTATTTCGTAGAAATGATAATGGCTCCCAACCTGTACGGGCCGATCCCCTAGATTTTTTACCAGCAGTCGTGTTGTTTTCCTGCCAGCATTGATCTCTATGTCTCCACCTGCCTCAGCGAGTAGATATTCGCCTGGTTGCATGGTTATCCTCCTGTCTATTCGGGACAGCTATCTGATCGGATCGTGAATGGTGACCAGTTTGGTGCCGTCTGGAAATGTTGCCTCAACCTGAACCTCATGGATCATTTCAGCAATCCCATCCATGACGTCAACACGGGTAAGGATCGTCGCCCCAAAGTTCATAATCTCCTCGACCGTTTTGCCATCGCGGGCCGCCTCCATAATCTCAGCCGTGATGATGGCGATTGCTTCGGGATAGTTGAGCGTGAGCCCGCGCGCCTGGCGCTTGCGGGCCAGTTCGGCTGCAACAAAAATAAGCAGTTTCTCTTGTTCGCGTTGAGTCAGTAACATGTATCAAGCCTCCTTCTTTATTGTATTGCCCAGTGAATTTCTTATAGTTTAAAATGCGTGATTAATTGATTTTGCGGGGTGGATGAGACTCTCTACTGTAGAGCCTCTGTGTGGCAGTGTCCCAGAAGCGTAGCAGTCCCGCTGGCAGGTAGGTGTGTTGCTTGCTGAGCGCGCGGATTACCAGTCCATGGGCGGTCAGGGTACTGACGCCCCAGCATATCTCACCTGGCTGTGTCAGCTGATTAGCTAATGTACCAAGCTCCTCTTCTAGCGGCAGCCAGCGCGCGGCGTCCAGACCGACCTTGCAAATGTAGAAGCTACAGAAATAATGATAGGGACCGAGCCGGGCCAGCGATGATAGCCTGTGCCGCTGTGGTGCCAGTTTGGTGTGCTCAATGGCTATGGGTTTATCTATGGCTATAATTTCAGTCTGTAGTTGCAGTAAATCATATGCAAAGAGTTCACCACGAGCTATACGACCGGGAGCAACGGTTTCCCAATAGAATAAACCAGCCCCAGGCGCGAGCTGAATGCGCGTCTGCTGCCGATAGCGAGCACCGGCAAACGGAATCAGAGCATCTGGGATATACTCTAGCAGGCCGTTGGCGGCTACCTGTATCTGTGTAATCTGACGGGCGGGGGGAGCCTCTGGCAGGCTGCGATAGAGCCGGGTCGCGCTGGTTGATGTTAGCTGTGCATAGGCACCGGGGCCAACATTGACCTCGATTGCCAGCTGGTCTCCTCCCAGTACCCCGCCGGAGATATTATGCATGTGGATGAGCGCCCCTCCTGCTGGTAAGGGGAAGGACCGAATGACTTTGAGCGGCGCACGCTGCTCGCTGCGTTGAAGCTGTGTGCGCTGTGTAGCCTCATCACAGGAGAAGTCAAGACGTAACTTTCCCTCTACTGTCCGTTTCGGTATCAATGGTGTTTGAATGATAATCCACTCGACTTTCTCGTTGTGGTCCAGATCGTTCTGTGGAGACTGTTGACGCGGCGGTGCGTGTACAAAGACCGGCGGGATGAATAACGGGTGCGTGTGATCGTTCCAGATAGCAAACAGGGCTCACTCGTTGAGTCTTGCGATGCCATACTTCTATTTTAGCTGATAAAGAGCCGCGTTTGAAGGTGCGGATGCCGCATACTGCCAACGTCTACCAAAGGGGTAAATACCTGTAGTTCTGCCGGCTGCTCTGCCTGTTCACGGCTCCATTCAGCTATTTCTAGTAGCGTTGATTTTAGGCGCCATTGTATGGTGCTGGCCTGATTTTGTCCCAATGGAAGCAAGCGCTGGCTGGCAGAAATAAGGGTAGCCAATGATTGCTGAAGATAGGCCAGGACCGTCGTGGTCTCATCGACGCCCAGTACGGCTCCAACCAGACCAAATGCGGTGCTGAAGTGAATATCACATGGCTGCTGGCGAGAGATGGCGAATGCCTGGCGCAGACACGGAGCCTCTTCCAGGGCGATTACTAGCTGTAAAAAGCGCCGTCCCAGCGTCGCGCTCGCCATGCGGCTTTCACGGGCGGTTTTGAGTGCGCTCAAGCGCTGGTTGAGCGTTGGCCAGGTATCTGCGGACAGTGCTGCACCTTGCTCTGGCGCCAGGCGATGTCCGAGGCGACAGAAGGCGCTCTCTAATACACCTGTTTCCGCCAGGTAGTGGCGCAAAAAATTTTCTAATTGGTTCACATCCAGATCATTCTCGATGGTGAGGGTTTCCAGCCCGAAGGAATGGGCCGCCGAACCGATAGGCACAGCGCTATCGGCGAGCTGAAGTAACTTTAAGAATGGCAGATTATCAATGATCATATTCCCCCATGGTTTCTTGCGTGACGAACATTGAGATGGCCTTCTCTGTGGTGATGGGATAGGGATATCAAATTGTTAGTAGTGTACCTCAGCGCGTTGGGAATTACAATTTTTTGCTATGGAGCCTGGGGGATGAATATGGAAGCCACAGATATAAGTAAAGAGTGGAAACGGACAAGGGCGGGTTTCGAACGAGCTTTAACTGAATTTACTTACTTGCCAAGCAGAAAATTTACATGTTGCCCCGCGTCCGTTTCGCTGTAGATACTGTATCCTTTGTTTTGAAAGATGTAAATACTTAAAAATAATGATATTGTAGATGCGTCGATGCAGGTTATGCGAAAAGTGCATAGCCTGTATCGGCGCGTCAAGCAGTATATTAATCGTTGGGTTTGAGGATGACTTTGATGCAGTGATCCTCTTTATGTTTGAAGATGTCGTACGCGTGAGGGACATCATCAATCCCTATTCGATGGGTGATGACAAACGATGGATCAATCTTGCCCTCTTGAATGCGATTGAGGAGCGGACGCATGTACCTATGGACATGCGTCTGGCCCATCTTAAAGGTCAGGCCTTTTGCAAATGCGGCTCCAAAGGGCACCTTATCCAGGAAGCCTCCGTAAACGCCTGGCAAGGAGAGGGTGCCGCCTTTGCGGCAGGCCTGGATGGCCTGGCGGAGCACATGGGGCCGGTCTGTAGCAAGACGCACCTGCTGTTTTACCTTATCCACGATCGCGCCAACGCTGGTGCCATGTGCTTCCAGCCCTACGGCATCGATACAGGCATCGGGACCTCGTCCACCGGTGGCCTGTTTGAGTAGCTCCACGACATCCTGGCCTTCATAATTGATCACTTCGGCCTTACTTTGTTCTTTTGCCATCTGCAAGCGATCGGGATAGCGATCGATGGCGATGACGCGTTCCGCGCCGAGTAGATAGGCGCTCTGAATGGCGAACTGGCCTACGGGACCACACCCCCATACCGCCACGGTATCCCCCGACTGGATCTGGCAGTTTTCGGCGGCCATATAGCCGGTGGGGAAGATGTCGGACAAGAAAAGGGCCTGTTCATCGCTGAGGCTATCGGGAACCTTAATTGGGCCTACATCGGCAAATGGGACGCGAACGTACTGTGCCTGTCCTCCCGCGTAACCACCATAGAGATGGGAATACCCATAGAGTCCGGAGCCTGATTGACCATAGAAGGCTTCCGCCATCGCGGCATTGGGATTTGAATTATCGCAGAGAGACCACATCTGGCGCTCACAGAAGAAGCAGTTTCCACAGGCGATGGTGAAAGGGACAACCACGCGATCACCTTTTTGGAGATTGGTCACGCCTGTACCGACCTCAACAACCTCGCCCATAAATTCATGCCCCAGGATGTCCCCTTTTTCCATGCTTGGAATATAGCCATCGTAGAGGTGAAGATCGGAGCCGCAGATGGCCGAGGTTGAAATCTTTATAATCGCGTCGCGTGGATTGAGTATTTCTGGATCGGGCACCGATTCAACACGTACATCATGGATACCATACCAGCATACTGCTTTCATGTTTTTTCCTCGCTTACTTTCTACCCTGTCCTGTTGGTTGGCCTTTTATAGTGGGAATCTCGCCTGCTTCCATTAAATCTTTGAAGCGCCTGAGTATTTCGGCGACCTCATATTCGGCGCCGAAACTGGTGAAGTGACTTACTATCTTATGCAGTGGATCGGCCTGGAAGAAATCGAGTTCAAGTGTAACAACCGTCCCTCGTCCTTCGCCTGCGGGTTGAAAGATCACTTTGCCCGCGTTGGCGGTTGTTGGCTTGCCATGTGCGTGCCAAGCAATCAATTGCCCCGACTTATCTGCCAAAAGTTCCGCATTCCACTCATTGCCGCCACTGGCGACCCAGTGCGTGGTTCTTTCACCGGTTGCATTGACGACTTTGATGCCAGGCATATAGAGGGGGGCCATCTCAAAATTATGCCAGAATGCATAGAGATCCTGCGCACTTTTGTTGATGGTTCGTGAGCGGCTGACCCGAATGCCTTTATTGCCTGGGATAGTCGTGACATTGGCCGATAGCTGTTGTCCTCCAGTATTGATATTCAGGGCTTTATAGAGCACGCTACGCCCATTTGCTCCTCGCAAGAGCAGTCCACCACCAATCACCGCTAATCCGGCTCCCAGCCAGTCACGCCGCACAATTCCATAACTGGCAAGCGCTCCGCCACTAATAGCAGAGATCCAGCGCTCGGTTTTCCCTATATTTGTAGATGAACTTGTTATTTGGTCCAGATTGTTTACTGTCGTTAATCTAACTTTTCTAGGAGATTGAATTGAAGCCATACTCTTCCTCTTTATTGCTGAGTAGCCAATCAATTTAACATATGGGTAGTACGGGAGGGCCCAAATTATGGTTTCGGTACTTTCCTTTTTGATATCAATAACAGTCATAAACCCATTTGCAGGCGGCAGGAAGGCCAGCGAGCGCTGCAGCGCTCGCTGGCCTTCCTGCCGCTCGGATGCTGGTAATAGATTTTTTTACTATTCTTTTACATTCTCTTTAAAGCAATTACTTTTTTGATCAATATATATAATATGTGTATGAAAACAGTTTTTGTGCCTTAGTAATGATATACGTTGATGTTGTCAAAAGTACAGGGACTGTGTTTTCAACTGCGGAGAAGTGGAGGAGGGATGTAATGAATAACCGGAACAGTAGTGGTAGGGATGAGGATGATGGTTTGTTTCTGGGACCACCATTGTTGGAGCAGAGCCCGTTAAGGGTACGTCAGCAAAGTGGTTGGCGTCAGCGCCTGTTGTTGTATGTAGTTGTTATCATCGCGGCCCTGGGTGGCCTCTTGTTTGGTTATGATACGGCGGTTATTTCAGGGGCGATGCTGTTTTTGCGCGTGAGCTTTGCTTTGAATGCATGGATGCAGGAAGTTACGGTGAGCATCGCGCTACTGGGGGCGGCCATTGGATCGCTGGGTGGCGGCAAACTGAGTGATATGCTGGGAAGGCGCACGACGCTGCGGCTGACCGCTGGTGTGTTTACGCTGGGTACGCTGTGTACGGCACTCTCAATTAACTGGCCGATGTTCCTTATGTTACGCTTCATTGTTGGATTGAGCATTGGGGCGACCGCCAGTATCGTGCCGGTCTATATCTCAGAGATCGCGCCTTTCCGCTTGCGGGGCGTGCTGGTAACGTTTAATCAACTGGCATTGACGATCGGGATTGCCCTGGCCTACTGGGTCGATCTGGCGTTCGCGGGTGCGCATATGGGCTGGCCTCCCATGTACGCGGTCACTGCTTTTCCGGGTCTGGCGTTGCTGATTGGGATGCTTTTTACCCTTGAGTCGCCGCGCTGGCTGGCCAGCAAGGGACGCTGGTCTGAATCCGCGCTGGTACTGGAACGGCTTTGCACCTTTGAAGAGGCGACGCAGGAATGGCAAACAATCCGCTCATCTTTCGCCGGGAGAACTACTCGTGGTGCGCTGCGTGAACTGCTACGGCCCGGGCTGCGTGTGGCTCTGCTGACCGGTATCGGCCTGGCCATTTTTCAGCAGGTTGTAGGTATCAATACCGTGATCTATTATGCGCCGACGATCTTTGAATATGCCGGTTTTACTTCTGCTACCAGTGCTATTCTTGCCACCAGTATTGTTGGGGTGGTCAACGTCTTAATCACTATTATTGCTGGTGTTCTAATCGATCGTGTGGGAAGGCGGGCGCTGCTCATCGGCGGCACTATCAGCATGACCATTACGTTAGTTGTCCTGGGTGTGATCTTCGCCATTGGACCCCGCCAATCGGGTTATCTCATCTTGATGGCACTGCTGGGATATGTGATTGCGTTTGCTATCAGCCTGGGTCCAGTATTCTGGCTGATGTGTGCCGAGATCTTCCCCACCCATCTGCGCGCTACCGGTGCCAGTATTGCCACCTTCGCCAACTGGAGTGCCAATCTGCTCGTCAGCCTGACGTTCTTATCACTGATCAACCTGATTGGCAAGAGCTTTACCTTCTGGGTCTATGCCGGTATGAGTATCCTGGCGCTGATCTTCTGCGTCCTCTTTGTCCCTGAGACCAGGAATAAAAGCCTGGAGCAGATCGAGGCCTACTGGCTCAATGGACGTAAGTGGGAGGAGAAAGAAGCGATCGCAACGGGAGCTATCCCGAATATAAAGTCGCGTAAATACCTTTAAAGCAGAGAGCATCGTATCTGGCGTCGATGCACATCGTTTCCTGTAAGGCAGAACAAAAAGTGATATCCTTTGCATCCCGGCTGACAATCTTGTTTTCCGAGAGAGGCCTTGCAAAAGATATCACTATATGTTATTACCCTATTTTTTGTTAATCCTCAACTTTTCGTTGAGATTGCAAATAGAGTCTTAAGCTTCCTGGAAAAAATCGGCGTTGATTTTGATCCATTGCTTCCACTCAGCTGGTACCGCAGATTCCTCGAAAATGGCGGTGACGGGACAGGCAGGCTCACATGCGCCGCAGTCGATGCATTCGTCCGGGTTAATGTAGAGCTGCTCATGCTCATCGTAGCCGTCTTCGCCGGGTCCTGGATGGATGCAATCAACCGGACAAACATCCACACAGGAGGCATCTTTGGTGCCGATACAAGGCTGGGTGATTACGTAGGCCATAGTGAATAATCCTTTCAAGATTAACAAATTAGGGAAGAATGAACCCTTCTCCCTATTATTGTACAATTCATGGCTGCTGTAAATGTCCTGGGCGGTTTTTTTTGAAATTCTAATCCTTTTGTTGGCCCTTTCGACTATTTTGGTGAGCAACCATGCGCGAAACGCTTGCAGACTGTGTCCGTTACTATCAACTATAATTAATTTTTTGCTGGCGGTCCACCTGGGGAACCCTTTACCATATCAGGCACTCCCACAGGGAACTTTTAAGTAGGCGACTGATCCGTCGATAACGTCTCCGGATGCCTGACGGCTCTAATGTGTGGTGAGAGGGTAAACAGTGCGGCAACCAGCATGAGGGCCAGCCAGCCTGCTATGATAGCTGGTCGTGGTCCATATTTGTCGAGCAGCCAGCCCATCAAGAATTGTCCCAATGGATTGCTGATGGCGGTAAACATGCGGCAGGCACTGATGACCCTGCCTCGAAGATCATCAGGAATAACTGCCAGGCGGTAGCTGAAATACACGACATCCTCAAATGGATCGATGAAGTTGAAGCAGGCCTCGATAACGCCCAGGATGAATGGATTGCCAGCCAGCATGTAGCAGGGCCAGAGCAGTACGAAGAGCCAGCGTACCACGATAATAGTCTGCCCCATTGTCAGAAATCTCCGTGCCAGCGGCGCCAGCAGCGAGCCTGTGATCGCGCCCAGCCCACCAATGACAAAGATGGTGCTGATCACGGTGCTGGAGGCGTGTTGTTGCCGGGCCAGTACAATAACGATTAACGCGCTACTCGGGTTCACCAGGGCTGCCAGGGTATTCAAGCTATTGACGATTCTGATGACGGGCTGCCTCCAGGCCCAGATAATGCCTTCCCTGATTTCGTGTAACAGGTGGCGCCGTGGCTTGTTGCGTGGCGTCTGGAAAGGCGTGCGAATTGCTCCCAGCGTCACAATTGAAATCAGATATGATATGGCATCTGCCAGGAAGGGGAAGAGCGGTCCTAGCGCAAAGAGTGGACCGGCGATGGCAGGTCCTAGCAGAATGGTGGTGCCTTCCACCACCTCTTGCTGAGCCATGGCATTGGAGATCTGCTCGGGCGCTACTACCTGACTGAGTCCGGATGCCTGGGCGACGCCAAAGAAGACCAGCAAGGTCCCTTCGATAAAGGCGGTGATGTAGAGCTGCCAGATCGTCAGACCGTGGAATGCCAGTGCGATGGGGATGCTGAGCAGGCTGCAGGCGCGACCAAGATCGCATAGTATCATGACATGTTTGCGATTGTAGCGGTCTACCCATGCCCCTGCGAGCAAGAAGAAAAGCATATTTGGCAGCATGCGAATGGTGCCCGCGGTAGCCGCCGCCAGCGGCGAATTTGTTATGTAGAGTACAAGGAGTGGAAAGGCGAATTGCGATACTCCACCGCCGATATCAGAAATGGTCTGGCCACCCCAGAGTAGGAGATAATCGCGATTGCGCCAGAGCGAACGCGGCTTCTTTGAAGCCTTTGGTGCCTCTGTTTGTGGTGTTTCGGTAGACATGGTGGGACCTTTCGTACTGCTATAAAAAAAGCACTGAAAAACGGTGTTGGTTCAACTCATGCGTTTGCGCGTAGGCAGTATGAAAGGTCTTGCAGCTCGATAGCATGCACTTCTGTTCTGATAAGCAGTTCTGAAAACATTACATAGAGCGTCGGTCATGACAACTCTAAGCCATATATCAGACCTGTTTGCCGGGAGGTGTAGCTGGATTGCAAGATCACAGACATATGCCCGGCGAAGAACAGCATGATGATGTCAAGAAAAAGCATGTGGGAGGATGAAGGTGTCGCTGGCCAATACGGCATCTTTATATAAATGGCATGCACGCATGTCATTTAAAACGCCAACCAGCACCTTCACAGGCCACGTAAACCGGTGCCGGGCTTACGTGGCCGGGGTGCTTGTGTTGCGATTCCTGTTGCGGTGTATAAGCCATCCCCGGGTATGGATGCCATCCAGGGACAGGATATACATAGATGACTGATTCATGGGTTTATATTAGCATATGTTTAAGCGTTGGTGCAACACAACAGGTAGGGGCAGCTGCCCCTACCTGTTGTGTTGCACCAACGCTTAAACATATGTATTCTATCTGCCGATAAAAGTTAGCAAAAAATTTACATTTTTGCGCATATTTCCAGATATCTTTCATTTATACTGCTCTCAATGCAAGCGATCTTGAAGAAGGGATACCCGAATAGCCATAAAGCAATTATAATAGAGGCAGTTATAATGGAAGGTTTAGTGTGATGCATTCGACACCATCCTTTAGTGATAAGGCGGCCAGGGACGGCTCAGTGCCAAAACTAGCGCACAGTCTCTCTATCATTCTACCTGCTCATAATGAAGAGCAGGTAATCGCAACGACTGTAACCTATATTCTGGAAACGTTGAGTCCATGGGCTGACGAATTTGAAGTTGTGGTGGTCGATGATGGTAGTAGGGACCGCACAGGTGAGATTCTTCAGGCTCTGGCGGAACAAGATCAGCGCGTGCGTGTCATTACCCATCCCGTGAATCAGGGCTATGGGGCGGCGTTGGTTAGCGGATTTAAGGCGGCCGGTAAAGAGCTGACGTTCTTTATGGATTCTGATGGGCAGTTTGATATTCGGGAGATCAGCCTATTTTTTCCTTTCATCGACCAGTATGACGCGGTGCTGGGATATCGCATCGATCGCCAGGATACCTGGATGCGTAAATTAAACGCCTGGGGATGGAAGCAACTGATCGGCGTGGTCCTGGGTGTGCATGTATGCGACGTTGATTGTGCCTTTAAATTGTATCGAACCGCTTTTATTCATCAAAGCCAGTTTGAGACACGTGGCGCCATGATCAATGCCGAGATGCTGTATAAGTTAAAGCGCGCCGGCTACACCTTTACAGAGATCGGTGTTCACCACCTGCCCAGGCGTACTGGACAGGCCACCGGCGCCCACTCCCGCGTTATCCTGCGCGCCTTCAAGGAGCTTTTTTACTACGCACGCCAGTGGCGCCTGCAAGAAAAAGAGGGTGCCGGTAGCGTCTAACAGAAATAGTTCAGGTAGAGAGGATAAAGCCCGGCATGGCGCAAACTGTGCCATGCCGGGCTTTATCCTCTCTACCTGAACTATCTTCAATGCTCCAGGTCGATAAGCTTATGATTTTATTTTTTGTATAGATAACGTCTATACTTATTGGATGACCTTTTTTCTACAGTTATAACATATTGCTATGTCTAGATAATATATCAACCACTAATGATATACGATGAGGAGTTATGAATGGGACTCGTTGTAGATACTATCAGTAAGTCCTTTGGACAGTTTCAGGCAGTCAAGGATCTGTCTATGGAGGTTAAAGAGGGGGCTTTGTTTGGCTTGCTGGGTGCCAATGGTGCGGGGAAGACAACCACGATGCGCATGGTACTGGATATTTTCCGCCCTGATCGTGGACAGATTACCTGGAATGGAAAAGACGTACGCGAAATTCCACGTCGCGAACTGGGGTATTTGCCCGAAGAGCGCGGCCTGTATTCAAAGATGAGTGTCGAGGAGCAGCTGCTTTTCCTGGCTCAACTGAATGGCTTATCAAAAAGAGACGCGAAGAGCGCCATGGATGAGTGGCTGGAGCGTTTCCAGATTAACGCGAATCGTAAAAAGAAGATTGAAGATCTCTCTAAAGGGAATCAACAAAAGATACAATTCCTGGCGACGATCTTACATAATCCCTCTATTCTCATCATGGATGAGCCATTTAGCGGCCTTGATCCGGTGAATGCCATTGTGTTGAAGGATGCCTTTTTAGAGATGCATCGGCGCGGCAAGACGATCATCTTTTCGACGCACCAGCTGGATCAGGTGGAAGAGATGTGCGAGGATATCGTGATCATGAACAAGGGGGAAGCGGTGGTGAAGGGAAGCGTGCAGGAGGTACGCCGTCAGCATGGACGCAATATTGTGCGCTTAAAACTAGAAAATGATCCCCAGGCGCTGTGGCTGGATGATATGGATGGGGTGCAGATAACCAAGCGACGTCAGGATTATATTGAGATGCAGATCCGCGCAGACCTGAATCCCAACGTGATTCTTGAGGCGGCTCTGCAGCATTCTGGTCAGATTAATCGTTTTGAATTGGCCGAGCCTTCATTGACCGATATCTTCATTGAACGCGTCGGTAATATCGCCCTTCCTGATGCTCCCACGACGGTGGCTTAACTATTCATTATCACTGCATGCAATAGATAGAAGAGGATATATGTCAAACAAGACTGTGATGCCTCCTGTTGATGAGGCTGCTCCTGCGACTCATAATACTGAGGTTGTGCGCTCGGGCCGCGATTCGCGCAGCAACACATGGCGCAACATTGGCTTGATCGCTCGTCGTGAATATAAAAATCGCGTTACCCAGCGTAGCTATATCATTACAACGGCGTTGTTCGTCTTATTCGCCCTGATTGGTTCCTGTGTTCCAACCGTGATCCAGTTTTTTGCGGACCGCTCCAATTCGCAGTCTCATGTCACCATCGTCAATGATGCCGGGACCACGGCGGGACTGAGCGGTGATAGTCTGCTGCAATACTTTGACCGCAGTCTCAATACAGCCGCGAACGCCGACGTTCAGGGTATAGATCAGGGATCGACCTCGCAGAAAGGAAAGCCCCACTTTGCCTTGAGTAGCGGCGCGCCTGGCACAGCCGCTCAATTACAAAATGATGTGAAGGACGGCAAGCTGGATGTGCTGCTGGTACTGAATCGCAACGCTAATAAGGATGTGAGCTTCACCTACTATACTGCGACCGCCAGTCTCAGTGATACCGATCTCGCCCAGATACAGGCTGTAGCCGGACAATTGAACGTACAGGACAAATCGTCCCGCCTGGGTCTGACGTCCGCGCAAACCCAGCATTTGCTGGCTCCCCCTGCTTTTAACGTTGTCTACACCCAGAGGGGTGGTGGCAATGACTCGCTGATGTCGTTGGCGGGCGGCTACTTCCTGGGCGTCATTGGAACCGTGCTGATTTTTATGGCTGTCTATCTTTATGGTATGTGGGTAGCCAATGGCGTGGCCGATGAGAAAGGGAGTCGCATTATGGAGATCCTGGTGAATGCCGCGACCCCTTTCCAGCTCTTGTGGGGTAAGATTCTGGGGATTGGTGCCGCTGGCTTAACCCAGATGGTCTGTCTGGTAGCTGCTGGCCTGATTGGTCTGTTGTTGCAAGGGCCCCTGAGCGCGGCTCTGCAAACCAATGGTCTGCCGCTCAACCTGAGCTACATCCATGCTTCAACGACGCTCCTGTTGCTGTTGCTGGTCTACTTTGTGCTGGGCTTCCTGCTGTATTCCACCCTGTTTGCGGCGCTGGGCGCCCTGGTGAAGCGCCAGGACGAGGTGCAGAATACCGTGGGACCATTGACGACCATCTTTATGGTTGGCTACATGGCCAGCTTTATCGGCGGCTCAATTGGAGCGGGCGCGACCTGGTTCAAGATCATGTCGTTTGTCCCCTTCTGGACTCCGACTATGATGATGATGCGCATCGCCACCAACGCTGTCAGCGGCTGGGAGATTATGCTGAGCATTGTTATTCTGTTGGTGTCTATCGCGATCTGCGCCTGGGCCTCCTCGCGCATCTACCGCATCGGCATCTTGATGTATGGTCAGAAGCCCAATCTGCGCCAGATTGCCAGGATGCTACGCTAGTTACACGCCAGGTTCAACTTCGACATCTAGATACGCATCAAGCAGCGGGAAATACACGCCTAGACTAAAGAGCGGTATTTCCTGCTGCTTTTCAAATGCACCATAAATCCCTTTTCCCTGCTCTTTATGATAGATTTCTATTCTGGGCGATTTCCCGTCGAGCAGCAGGTATTCATAGCATGTGGTCAGATCATTCTCTTCCAGTTGAAAATATTCCTGAACCGTCATTTGTTGAGGATGTTCTATTGCCATCGACCGCTCCATCCTTATGTACAATGGTCCACAGACGTTTGAAAAAGCGCTCGCTATGCGTAATAGCATACCATTGTAGCGATCTATTCATGCGTTTAATGGTATATTATCCATATTACATATAAAGGCATAATATATAAATATCGTTGTTTAGAGACAGCACAATTGAAAGTGATTTGATTGTATGGATACACATGAAAAAGAAGTTCCTCTAGAGCAGAAGCTGGCACAATGGGCTGACATCTTACGCGGCCAGGCGGTTCATGGCCTGCATTATGCCGCGA
Source organism: Dictyobacter halimunensis (assembly GCF_036245075.1). Classification (NCBI taxonomy): domain Bacteria; kingdom Bacillati; phylum Chloroflexota; class Ktedonobacteria; order Ktedonobacterales; family Dictyobacteraceae; genus Dictyobacter; species Dictyobacter halimunensis. Next base: position 765,961 of record NZ_BSRI01000001.1, on the reverse strand, counting down.
ATATATATGAGAAAGAGCGTTATCAAAAAATTCTGGATGTGGCGCAAGAAATGTTTGCCTGTGCGACCGGGCAGACACTGGAGGGTATCGATCCTCTGAAAAGTGTTCTTTTTACACGTGCCTCTCCTATCCCTTCCGCCGATGCCGCAGTGATTGACGATGATGGCCGCATACTCCTGATTCGGCGGGCTGATAATGGTTTATGGGCGATGCCGGGAGGTGGTATCGATATCGGTGAGACCCCGGCTCAGGCGGCGGTGCGCGAAGCCCTGGAAGAGACCGGCGTTAGTAGCGAACCTGTGGCATTGGTTGGCATCCATGACTCGCGTTTCTGCGGCACCGTCTATCCGCTTCAACTCTATCAAATGAACATCTTGTGTCGCCCTCTACTGGATGTTCCCGCTGTATCACCGCCCACGTTCGCGCATGAGGTGCTGGATATCCAATGGTTCCCCGAGCACGCATTGCCGGCAGAGATTGATCCTGGTCATAGAGGGCGCATTCCGGAGGCGTTTCGTGTCTGGCACGGTGATAGGCGGGCATACGTTGATCTGCATGCTTGATTGGATATGTGCGATACTGTTACAGAGAAGTTTTTGTTATGAATAATGATATCTTAAATATCTCTGAGACAGAACGTTGCATGTGAAGAAGGAGTGCTTTATGTCATATTCTCAGCCGAACCCTATCCTGCCTGTTCGTACTTTGGGGAAGACAGGTTTGCAGGTGCCAGCATTGTGTGTAGGGTGCGCTCCCCTGGGCGATATGCCCGATACGTTCGCGTATTCGGTGCCGGAAGAGCGCGCTCTCGCGACGATTCGCTCCATTTTTAAGAGCCCGATTACGTTTGTGGATACGGCGGCATCCTATGGTGATGGCGAGAGCGAGCGCCGGATCGGATTGGTGCTAAAAGAATTGGGCGGCGTGCCAGCTGGATACGTGCTGGCCTCCAAGGCTGATCGTGATCTTAAGACGGGCGAGTTTAGTGGTGATCAGATGCGCAGAAGTGTCGAGCGTAGTCTGCGCCTGCTGGGTCTGGATCGCTTGCCGCTGCTCTATCTGCACGATCCTGAGCATACAACGTTCGAGGCCGCTATGGCGCCCAACGGACCCGTCGAGGTGCTGCAGCGCTGTAAAGAAGAGGGGTTGATTGAGCATCTGGGCGTGGCCGGTGGCCCGATTGATCTGATGACGCGCTTCGTTGAAACTGACATTTTTGAGGCGGCCATCTCACATAATCGCTATACCCTGCTCAATACCGAGGCCGATCCGTTCTGGGACGTCTGCCAGCAGCACGGTGTCGGGGCGGTGAACGCGGCTCCTTATGGGAGCGGTATGCTGGCGAAGGGACCACGTGCCTATGCGCGCTATGAATACGGTGAGGCTCCCAAAGAGTACGTAGAGAAGGCTGCAAAGTTCGAAGATGCCTGTCAGCGCTACAACATTCCACTGGCTGCGGTAGCGTTGCAGTTCTCCCTGCGCGATCAGCGTATCCATTCAACTGTGATCGGCATGACGCGTCCCGAGCGCCTGGATGAGACCGTAAAGCTGGCCCAGACCGCTATTCCTGATGAGCTGTGGCAAGAGATAGAGACGATTCGTGTGCCTTAACTCCGCTTCAACTCCTGAAGTAGAAGGAAATTAGCATGGCAGATGATACATCTATTCATCCAACCCTGATCGGGCATATGGATACGCTGCTACGTTTTTATGAGCTGGAACCGCTGCAGCAGCCAGCGTTGACCATGCCAGCCAGTGAGCTTCCCTTTGTGCAGACCTTTTTTTCGCGCGGCCAGGATGGCCATATCGACTATCCGCGCGCGCAGGAGGGGGGCATGGCCGGAGCCTTTTTTGCTGTCTATGTGCCCACTCCTAAAGCAGCCAATGGTGAACAACCAGCGGCGGCGACCAATGCGCCGCCGGAGCACTGGTATGAGAGCTATATCAGACCGGCCATTAACTATGAGTATGCCCAGCAGGCAAGCTGGCAGATCATCTCCTTGCTCTCACGCCTGGAGGCCGGTTCGCAGGGTCGCTTAAAGATTGTGCGCACCGTCTCAGACCTTGAGACCTGTCTGCAGCAAGGGATCATGGCAGCCATTATGCACATTGAGGGCGCCGAGATGATTGATCCGCAACTGGCCACATTGGATGTACTCTATCGGGCTGGTCTGCGCTCTCTGGGACCGGTCTGGAGCCGTCCCAATATCTTTGGCTATGGTGTGCCGCTGGTCGTTGGTCAGTCTCCCGATACGGGTCCCGGTCTGACCGATGCCGGTAAAGCCCTGGTAAAAGCCTGCAACCGGCTGGGTATCATGCTGGATCTCTCTCATCTCAATGAGCAGGGTTTCTGGGATGTCGCTCGTCTCTCACAGGCACCGCTGGTCGCGACGCACTCCAATGCCTATGCCCTTTGTCCCTCGGCGCGCAACCTCACCGACAGGCAACTGGATGCGATCAAGGCATCCCATGGCCTGGTCGGCATTAATTTTAATGTCTATGATGTGCGTACGGACGGAAAAGGCAACGTCGATACACCTATCGAGGATCTTATTCGCCATATCGACTACCTGGTAGAGCATGTCGGGATTGAAGGAGTCGCGATCGGCACCGATTACGATGGCGCGACCATGCCCGGTGACCTGCGTGATATCTCCTGCTTACCCAGATTCTATGCCGCGCTGGCAGCGCGTGGTTACGATGAGCCCTCCCTGCGCCTGATCGCTTCCGAAAACTGGCTGCGTATTTTTCGGCAAACCTGGCGTTGATGCACGGTTAACACACACAGAGCCATCTCCAATGGCTCTGTGTGTGTTAACCGTGCATCATAATCAGCCCTGATCGTTCCAGATCCCTCAAGAGCTCCAGTATCTTTTCCGGATTTTTACCCATCAGCGCGAACAGTTCATGCGTGGTACGCTGACCATCGATGAGCATATACAAACGTCGATGTTCACGCGTCAGCCCTAATTGTTCCATATATCCCAGCACATTTCCACTTGTGGGAATGCGATAGGGTTTTTGTAAAGCGATGGGTGCCTGTGGGCTAGTGGTCTGAGGTAATCTCTGCATTCCCGGGTTGGTGATCGAAGAAGATGGTTGGCTCATGCCGTTAGGATGCACTGGTGGGAGTGATCCGCTTGAATGACCGTTGGAAGATGATGGGTAGGATGGCATAGATGGATTGCTTGAGACCAGAAAAGCAAAACGGCAAACAGTCCAGGTGGCAAATCTGCTCAGTGCTGGAGTACCTGTGTAGGGGCCGATCTGTGCACCCATAATTTGCCCATTTATAAATATAATTGTGCCCTCTTCAAATGCTGCCCCTTCACCGCGTTCGACCGTTAGTGTACCACTTCGGTGTGCAATCTGAATGAGCTGAATTATATCTGCTAGATTGTTGGTTGTTGTTTCTCGCTGTTGAGGCATAGTACACCGCTCTACTCGTCAATGAGTTCTGATTTTCAGTGCACAACAGAGCGCTAACCAAAAGTATCTATGTACCTGTGCTGTGTTGACTGAAGGATAGGCTGCAAAATATGGTAGGGGTATTATACCTATATCCTTCCTATTTTACAATACATTTATGTATAGCAGATTCTGATACAGTTGTTAAAAGACTATTTTTTGCAGGACTAATATATTCTTTAAATATAAGCGATTTTGAAATACCGTGTTGCTAATCGAGGCAGCTATTATAGTATATATCGATTAATGAGCTGGCTCGAGTCTCAGGATTCTCTGACCAGCCCATCCCAAAGAGAAAATGCCACCGAATAACCTGGATGATAATGAAGTGGAGCGTTTGTCTAATCGTTTGGTGTAATTAGTTCGCGCAGTTGCCTTTCAATATTATTTTTAGCAATCGGTGAGAGCAGGGGATCACTGAGCGTCTTTTCGAGCCGCTCTTTTTGTTCTGCCCGGAAACGCAGATTGGCGTCACGCTTCTTCTTTATTTTCATTAGCTTAGCCAGCACCTGGTTGTCTAGTTCATCAAAATTTTCCATAAAACCACCTGCTTTTCCTTTGTTTTTGCTTTATTTTATCATCTTTGCTTACTCATAGGTGCTGAGCTTGCTTACTCGTAGATGATGGGCTTGCCCCAGCTTAAAAGGCTGAATGGTTCTTCGATCAGGTCGGCAAGAGTTGAGAGAAATGGGCACCTCGTGCCCCGTCGATGCGACGGCCTCCCCCTTCTGGACCTCTGAGCAGGGGGTGAGCCAGCGTACCACTTTGCCCGTGTCCTGTGCCATTCCCAGGACGGTATAATCATATTCTGTGCCATGCCTCTATCTCTGTTTTGAGCACTAGTGCGCCGTGGTTGCCCCGGCATCCGCGACCGGCCTGTTGAGATGTGATTGTGTCTCGCGTGTAGTGGATAGCATGCGCCATCTTCAGTCAACCCTGGCTACTGGTTGATCAACTTCTGCTACTGAATCAGTATGTTATGATATAAATAACACTTTTGAGAAAGCGCTTACCATTAGTTTTTTGTCAATCAAAGATATGAGAGCTTGCTTGAAGGAATGCTCCACGCAGTACGCGAAAAAGCTCTTGCTATCACCCAAAAATCAGCTTATAATGCTTGTCAAGAAGTTGAAAACTGTTTTTCTCGGATGGTATCGATTCTTTTTGAGAAGTAGGCTTTTTCATTTTAGTTGAAAGCCGGCCGGGCGAGAAAAAAATTTTCAGTATTTTCAGTAGATATACGAGGCTAGTATGACAGATCGTAGGAGGGCGGAAGAGTCCCATGAGCCAAGGGCAATTACCATTCATGACGTGGCGAAAAAAGCCGGTGTATCGATTGCCACCGTTTCTCGAGTCTTGAATGGCGCCGCGACCGTCGATCCAGCATTGGCGGAACGTGTTCATGCGGCGGCCATCCACCTGAAGTACCAGCCGAGCCGGGCCGCGCGCATCCTGGCTGGGAGAAGTTCTGTGCTGGTTGGTTTGCTGGTCACGGACATGCAGAATCCTTTTTTTCTCGATCTGATTCGGGGTGTGGAGGAGGTGCTGCAGCAGCAAGGCTATTTACTGGTTGTTTGTAATACCTTTGAAGATGCGCAGAAGGAGGCTCAATACCTCGAAGTGCTGGCGGCCGAACCTGTGGCTGGTGTGATTATTGCCCCTACCCAGGGCCGCATCGCGGTCTTAGACGACCTGAAAGAGCGCAATATCCCGGTTGTAGCCGTGGATCGCCAGCTCGATGATCGCTCCACTGATTGTGTGTTAATCGACAACGCCGCCGCCGCGCGAGAGGCGGTTGCCCACCTGATCGCGAATGGCTATCGTAGAATCGGCATGATTGGTGGCCCCAAATCCGTGACGAATGCCAATGAACGCGTGCTGGGCTATCGCCAGGCTCTGCAGGAAGCGGGCATCCCACGGGAAGCCGCCCTGGAGCAGCGTGGATCGATGATCGCGCCCGATGCGGGTATCCGCCTGACAAACAAGTTGCTGGACCTGGACCCCCCGGTCGATGCTATTTTTACCGCCAACAACCGCCTGACAATGGGCGCGTTGCGCGCCATACATGCCCGGCAAAAGCACATTCCCGATGATATCGGGCTGGTCGGATTTGATGAGCTTTACTGGTCGGTGCCCGAACTGGTCTCGATCACCACCGTGATTCAGTCGGCTTATGACATCGGGAGCACCGCTGCCAGCAGGCTGATTCAACGCTTACAAAAACCTGATGCCCCCCGGCAAGAAATTATCCTCCAGCATCAGCTCGTGGTGCGCGACTCTTCCCGTCCACGTATTTCTACTCCTGACAGTTCCCAGCAGATCCCTGTACACCAGTCTAGAAACAGCCGCAAAGAGGAAGCGCGAGACGAGCAGCTCCAGAACGTATCGTCTGAGGGGTAGTCTTCGTGTGGTCGGCAAACTCACCTTGAGACGTTTCCGTTGACTTTGTACGTTCCTTGACAGATACGCACTTTTTATGCTAATAAAATTGTATTCTGAGAAAGCGTTTTCTCAGATTTTGTGAACAACCAGGACAACCTGCCGGGACCCTGAATCTATTTACGTTCAGCTGACACCTTTACCATGGCCGGGAAACACTTTTAGTGATTGTTCATAGAGAGGTTTAGACATGAGTATGATAGAAGAGACGCAGCGCATTCGACAGACGATTGCCGCTGGACCATTTGAGGCTGATTGGGAATCGCTCAAAGGATACACGGTACCCGCCTGGTACGAGGATGCCAAGTTCGGCATCTTTATTCACTGGGGAGTCTATTCGGTTCCTGGCTTCGGTAATGAATGGTATCCACGTAATATGTATCTGCAGGATAGTCGCGAGTTCAAGCACCACGTGGAGACCTATGGTTCGCAGGCGCAATTTGGTTATAAGGACTTTATCCCCCTGTTCAAGGCTGAAAAGTTTGATGCCGATGCCTGGGCCAATATTTTTCGCCAGGCGGGCGCCCAGTTTGTCGTTCCTGTCGCCGAGCACCATGATGGCTTCGCAATGTACGATAGTGCCTTTTCGGATTGGACCGCCGCCAAAATGGGTCCCAAACGTGATCTGATTGGTGAGCTGGCGGAGGCCGTGCGCAAGCAATGGCTGGTCTTTGGCCTTTCCAGTCACCGGGCCGAGCACTGGTGGTTTTACGAAGGCGGTATGGCGTTTGATTCAGATGTGCAGGATCCTCGCTATATTGGTCTCTATGGACCCGCTCAGCCCAAGACGATGCAGCCCAACGAGGTGTTTCTCGACGACTGGCTGGCGCGTACCTGTGAACTGGTGGATAAATATCAGCCGCAGCTGCTCTGGTTTGATTGGTGGATTGAGGAGCCGGCCTTTCGTAATTACCTACAGCGCTTCGCCGCCTACTATTATAATCGTGGCGCGCAGTGGACGCGCGGGGTGGCCATCAACTACAAGCATGACGCCTTCCCCGCCGGGAGCGCCGTCTTCGACATCGAGCGCGGCCAGCTCACCGATATTCGCTATCCATTCTGGCAGACGGATACGGCGGTCGCCAAGAATTCCTGGGGCTATACGGCAAACCAGGAGTACAAGACCGCGACCGAACTGGTCGGAGACCTGGTAGATATCGTCAGCAAAAACGGGGCGCTCCTGCTCAATATCGGTCCCAGGCCCGATGGCACCATTCCTGAGCCAGAGGTGGAATTGCTGTTAAATATCGGCCGCTGGCTCAAGGTCAATGGTGAAGCGATCTATGGGACGCGGCCATGGAAGACCTTTGGCGAGGGTCCCACGCAGGTTGTTGGCGGCAGCTTTAACGACACGAAGCGTGCGGCCTTTACCAGCCAGGACATTCGCTTTACCACCCAGGGCGAAACGCTGTACGCGACCGCCCTGGCGTGGCCAACTGACGGCACCGTTACCATTAAATCCCTGGCCAGCGACGCCGCGTTGTTCCAACATCAGATCGGGAAAGTCGAGCTACTGGGCTATCCCGAGGAGCTGCAGTGGAGGCGCGAGGCCGCGGGCCTGGTCATCAATCTGCCGGAGCAGAAGCCGTGTGAACATGCCTTTGTCTTCCGCATCTCACCAACCGCTTAACATCCGGCCAGACATGGATCTATCAGTTTTTAAATAGAGGGAATGAGGCAGGCGGCTTCGAAACAACGAAGCCGCCTGCCGCATTCCCTCTGTGTGATGCACTTTTTTCTACGGAGCGGCTGTACGATGTCGTATCGCTGTTGAATCACCATAAACCAGCGCTAACAGTGTATAATGAGTATGCTTTATGGTTCAGATCAGCCAGAGTAGCTGATCTACTGTGTGCTGTTTATGGGAGAAGAAATAGGATGGACTCTGGACCCGATCCACATCAGCGTGATCAACCAGACTTTAAATTAGAGATTACTGATATAGATGCTGATGATTCTGGCGAGATGAATGGCCGATCTGGCAAATCATCAAGGCTTGAGCCATTGTTCGCTTTTGCTGTGCGCCATGCGCGTGGCTTGTTTATGCTAGCGATTGTGGCAGGCTGTCTCGTATTTGCTATCTTGCTCTTTCCCGATGCCGCATCCTTTATCCATCCCGCGACCTCTGTGCCACCGGCGATTACGCCCATGGCCCCGCCTTATTCGTTTGTGACGGTTTCTGGCAATGACACTGTCACATTTGTCCTGGGGCAGATCGAACATGGGGACCAGTCATCGGGCCCGCTGGATAATATCGGCATAACTGCTTATGACACGCATAGTGGCGTGCTTCTCTGGCACACGCCGCAGCACCAATCATCCAGGATCACGTATGGATTGGCGACCAACCTCAAGGATCAGGGAGAGCATATCTATGCTCTCCGTGCGGATGGCCTGATTTCTCTGCTCGAACCTCGTAGTGGTAAAACCCTCTGGAGTTATCATTTGCCCTCTGCTATGCCCGAGCCCATGGCTATTGAGCAAGATGGGGTGCTTTATTTTTCAGATGCTGATCAGAACGTTTACGCGGTCAAAGATGGTCGGATGCTCTGGCGTACTGGCGGGATGGGCATCATATTAGGGATTGAGGATGGCGTTGTATATGGCTGTGATACTACGCGACAACATTTCCTGGCTGTAGATGAAGAAAGTGGCGCCCGTCTCTGGTCATACACAGTGCCATCTCCGACGCAAGCGTCTGCTCCTGATTCTCATTCTCTATCGCTGGCAATAGAAAACAAAACTTTCTATTTGCAGGCAAGCGATAACAGGGTCGTGGCTATTCAGCCACAGGGCCACGTTTTGTGGTCCCGTCAATTTCATACCCCCTTTAGCCTCAAAGCAGATGCTCATCACCTTTATGCCGTCGATCAGTCGACTGAGACACTGGAGGTTTTGAATCTACAAACGGGCAAACAAGAGCGCACACCTATCCATGCGGCAGGCATCGTAAGTATCAAAGATATTCAGGGAAGCCTGTTATACATCCAGACTGATGCAGGACTGAAAGCTATTAATGCGGATACAGGGAATGTCGTCTGGCAAAAGGCCCTCGTTGTAAGTCCAGCAACCCGGGTCGATAATGGGGTCATCTATGTCCCCATCTTAAGCAATACAAATTCTGTGCAGGCAATTAGCGAACGAGATGGTGCTGTACTCTGGTCAGGGGCTATGAAGGGCGACATAACGACGATCAATGCCAGCGTGTTAGACCTGTATTCCTCGGATAACTATACTCTTTCCGTGCTACGTTTAAGCGATGGCAAAACCCTGTGGAGCAAACATATAGAATAGACAATGTATTGATGACAAAGGTTGATGACCTGCAATGATGTTTTGCAACGTTATGGAGAGACGGAATGGATGCTAGACCCGATGGAAATCAAGATGATTATACGTATAGCGAATTAGAGATTACCGATATTGATGCTGAAGAGACGGGCAAGGCAGGTAATCATCCTGCCAGGCCATCGAAGTTGGAGCCACTGTTTGCTGCTCTGGCGCGCCGTGCTCGTCTCTGGTTTACGCTGGCGATTATCGCGGCATGTGTGGTGATCGCTGTTCTCCTCTTCCCGGAAGCATCATTACTGATGACATCTGTGGCTCCAACGCCAACCGCGCCAGCCGGTCAACCCTTATATACTGCCATGACTGGCAGTGATAACGTGACATTTGTACTGGAACGGCCACCAACTGACGACCAGGTATCGAGCCTGACGCAGAAGAATACCAATGTCACTGCTTATGACACGCGGACCGGCACCCTGCTCTGGCGTACCTCCCAATCTCCAACCTCCAGTATGAGCTATGGAGTGACAGTTAATCTTTATGGCGAGGCGTTCAATATCTATGCCATACATGCTGATGGACAGATTTCTCTGCTTGCCCCTCGTTCTGGGAAGATTCTCTGGAGCTATAAGCTCCCCTCGCTTCCCACTAAATCTACAGCTGTTGAGCAGGATGGGATGCTTCTGCTTCCCGACGCCGATCAAACCATTTATGCGGTCAAAGATGGTCGCCTGTTCTGGCATAGTGCCGATATTGGCACGACATTAGCAATTAATGATGGCATTATCTATGCCTGTGATAGTAGGCAACGATACTATTATGCGATAGATGAGCTGAGTGGTACTCGTCTCTGGGCATACAACAATGAATCATCCTCCACACAACCATTTGCATCGAACCCCGTGTTGCCATTTGCAGTAGAACATAAGACGTTCTATCTACAAACAGACAATAACAAGGTGTTAGCAATTCAACCGCAGGGTCATGTTGTGTGGTCCCATCAATTTAATGATACCGTTGACCTGAATGCAGATGTCCATCATCTCTATGCATATACGCGGGGAGTTGATAGCCTGGAGGTCTTCGACCTGCAAACGGGGAAGAAAGAGCACACTCGGCTCCTTGAAACAGGCATCGCAAATTTCATCAATATTCAGGATAATGTGGTCTATATTCAGACCGAGGGAGATGAATTGCAATCTATCAATGTTGATACGGGCGTAATGTGGAAAAAGGCTCTTACCGCAAATCAGGCTGTCTGGACCATACAGGGTGGCCTGTACATCTCCTCTCTACATTCCTCTTCAGCTGAGATGGGCCTGATACAGGCGATTAACAAAAGAGACGGAACCGTACTCTGGTCGCAAGTTATACAGAGCCATCTGACTTCAATTAATGGAGGACTGCTAGATCTATTGTCTCAAGACAACCACACGATATCTGTGCTGCAGTTGAACAATGGCAAAATCCTCTGGAGCAAACATATAGAATAGCCGATGTCTTGGTGATAGTAGAAGTATGTTTTTCATGAGGCACTTCGCAAAAAAGAACCCGGGGCCTTCGTGAATTCATATAGTACTGTAATAAGGTACAAGGTATGGAGAGTGACATTCAGATCCAGATCAAGCGCCTGCCCATAGATATGGATGTACAGGCCCCTGATATGACGGAGATTCGCTTGCTCGCGAATACGGGCAGGGGAAGTATGGTCCATTGCACCCTTTTACCGAACCAGGTGTCACGTGCGGGCGTGCATCGAACGGTTGAAGAAATATGGTATGTTCTGCAGGGACAGGGTGAGGTATGGCTACAGCAAAACGGTGTGCAGTACGAAGAAAAGATTCAGCCTGCTCTCTCCTTTAGCATCCCGGTTGGCACGCACTTCCAGGTGCGCAACACCGGCTCAACGCCCCTGAACTGTGTTATCGTCACAATGCCACCCTGGCCGGGAGAGCAGGAATGGATTCCCGTAGCGGACCACTGGCCAGTGCTGTAATATGTGTTCTGGCGATTAACGATCCAAGCCCGTCTATGTGAAGCGAGAATTCTTCGCCTCGCATAGACGGTTCAGACTAACCTATTGCTTGCTTGCCTATCAATGCTAGCAGCCCATCTGCCAGGGAGCCGCGATGGGAAACATAATGGTGATAGCCATTGAACTCGGCATAGTGCACCTCATAACCTTTGAGCTTTAATACATCGCGCAGATGCCGATTGCAGCCGACCATGTAGATCCACCCCATATCCTCCTTCAGACCGACTTCCAGATAGAAGCGCAGGGGTAAGGGCGGACTGGCGATGAATTGCTGGATAATCCACTCCTGCTGAATATCCTCCTCGGGGTCTTTATCCCACCAGGACGAACCTGATTGAGCAAGCACGTTGCCAAAGGTGTCGGGAGCGCGTAACCCGGCGAAGGCGGCCGCCAAGCCACCAAAGCTACAGCCACCAACGATCGTCCGTGCGGGATCAGTAGTGACATGATAGTGCTCCTGAATCCACGGCATCAGTTCCTGTGTGAGGAAATCGACAAACGGCTGATGACAGGTCAACTCGCGATTGCGTGTCTCGCCATCCGGGTTATCAATCAAGACTGTGACCAGCGGTGGAATCTTCCCTTCTCTTACCAGATTATCCAGAATGGTCGGCGTTGGAATAAGATCGATGTACTCCCAGCCATCGAATAGGAGCAAGAGACGGTACGGCTCATTTCTCTCTGTATAGTCGGCAGGCGTATAGACCCAGATGCGTCGTTCATTGTTGAGGATCTGACTGCGCAGGCGATGGGCATGGAGCTTGCCCTTCGCACCGTCCATATGTGGCACGATCCAGGTCTGAACGGGGGCATCTGGCAGTTCAAGAATAGAGAAGACTACCTCCTGTGAATCAGGCTTCTCCTCATCTTTATGAGCCACAAAGCGCTTCGGATTGAGCGGATCAGGAATGAAACGGGTGCCGAAACCTCCGCTTTCCTGATCTGTCAGAGAATCATTGATGGAGAGGGTGTAGACCCCACGTAGATCTCTCTGGAGCCAGTACGTCTTGTACCAGAGATCTGTATCTGGCAAGTGGGTCATCTGGTGGTCCTGTGGATGTTCCAGGCCAGCCGGTCCGCCCCAGATTACAACATTTTGTGTCTCCTCTTTATCCCGCCAGAGAAACGTAACCAGGGCATGCCTGTCATCACCCTCAATGGTCTCTATAAGCGGGGTACCGCTCTCCATAATTTCTTGCCAGAATACCTCTAGTGCCATTGGATCGCCGGCTTCGAGCGCGCGTTGTAATGAATTGATGCGCGGACTGGTCTGGATTTGTGTCGCAACCATAAAGAACCTTCCTCTTTGAGATCTGCACGAGAAAAGTTCCACATCCACAGCCATAGAAGGGGCAAATTGGCATCGTTTCTTTCCATTGCTTCACTTTTTCTCGTGTTCAGATCATTCTATTTATAGATTCAACATGAGAACATAGATGAAATTCCGGAAGCATAGAGAAGAGCGCACACTTATTGCATAAGTACCATAATGCGAAGCAAACCGGACACGAGGTCAAAAACGGAGGGAATAGCGCTTAATTTGAAGCATTGCTGACCTGGATGGTGGTGTTGCTAACATTTTCCGTGTGTTGCCAGACAAAACAAACCATCTGTTGCCATAATTGGTTTCATGCAACAAGGTCGCTCTTCAGTCATATACATTTACCGGAAATTGTTAGCAATGGTCAGGCATATAGCTCCCCTTCTTGAAGAATCCTATTTTACCTATGCAATATACATAAAGCCGAATAAAAAGTCAAATTATATATTACGGGTTCCTTGTCTTTGGCTTCGTATCCAGAAATATAGCGCTGCTATAAGGCAAATCAGGGTAGCAATGACTGAAATTAATAGGATTATAGTTGATACAAATCCCTCAGAGAGCATATGGCTGTCTTCCATGCCTAGCGTAATCCCGTTAGGAATGAATGTAAAGCCAATCAGGCCAAGCCAGAACCGTGGTTGTGTATGGATGGTGGCGCGCGGTTCATGATGATGGCGTGCGATGACTACGACTAAAGAAGCTATGCCCCAGCAGAACCAGCCAATAGATTGGATTATGTAATTTAGCCAGACTGGGAAGGGTGATGGCCTATGCAATAATGCTGCCACCCCAGAAACAACCATGGGAGTAAATAGAAAAATAAACATGGCAGCATAGAGCCAGCGCGTCACACGTGTTCTATCGTTGGTATATAGTGAATTTTTCATAGGATCCTTCCTGCTATTAAATAGAAATGTTTTTTATTATCTTAATTTCTGTTCTAATTGTAGTGCTATATAAATATACGTAATTAAACCGAGAAAGAGAAGAACTTAAGCACTTAATCACCAGGATTGTGCACAATCCTGGTGATTAAGTGCTTAAGTTCTATTTATATGCTAATTTGTGACTTAACTTAGGATACTTTTTCCTTCTTACCTTTGAGTAGGGGTAAGCACCGTTAATTGGAAGGGACCACCATGGTCGCGTGCGTATTCCACGGCCTGGTTGACCTGTTCAAGGGGAAAGGTCTGTACTGCAAACGGCTCAAGGTTGATCTGTCCACTACCTATCAGTGCCGCCAGCAGCAAGGGGGCATGCCTGGGACACACATATTGTCCACGAACCACCAGGTTGTTGCGCATCATGTATTTATAAGGAAGTTCGACTGGCATATCGATTCCTCCCATCAGGACCGCTGTTCCTCCGGGACGTAAAGCCATGATACCGCTGCGCGTCAAAGTCGTGCTGCGCATGGGTCCTAAGATATCGAGCAGGCAGTCAATTGGGCCATCGGCCGCCTCTCGGAGGCGCTTGTTGAGGTCTTCCTCTTGTTCTGAGATCAGAACGGGGCGAACGCGTGGACCAAAGGTACGCACCAGTGTGTTGAGCATCTGTTCATTGCGTCCCGGTGCGATCACGCGGGCGGCTCCCATCGCCAGAGCGACGGCTATCCCCGCGCTACCAAAGTGGCCTGTTGCTCCATTCACCAGTATGGTCTGTCCAGGCTGTAAATCGGCAGCCAGCAGGCCACCATAGGGAACCAGCATTGTATTTATCCACACCAGCTTGGTAGGATTGAAAGAACGGAGTTGTTCAAGTGAATAGGCGTTCTCCATCGGTAGCAGCATGCGCTCGGCAAACGAGCCATGGCGGAAGTGTGATTGCAGCTTTTGAGCACCCTCAGTGGGGGCGATCCACCCTTGCAGCATGATGTCAGGTGAAAGGACATCATCGCGTGAGCGCACGGTTGGATCACAGAAAACGAGTTGACCGGGCGCCAGGCGTGTGGCATCGGGACCCGTTTTCTCTATCAGTCCGATGGCGCTAACCCCTGGAGCAAGTGGAAGTAACAGAGGGTAATCCCTTTCACCAGAAAATACCTCGTGGGTATAGGCCAGAATTGGAACCGCGAGCACTTGAACGACCACTTCACCAGCTCCTGGTGTTGGATCTGGAAGTTGTTCGATGGTCAGTGGTAGTTTTTTCTCTTTGAGTATAGCGGCTTTCATGTTTATGCTTCCTTTCCAATACTTTTCCATTTATGGTATTATCTTGCCATAAGCTCTGAAGCCATTCCAGAGCGTATTAATACTGGTATTGGCACTACCAGGGAAAGGAAGCTAGTAGCATGGTATCTGTTGAGCAGCGCTCCGAACTGGCCAGCTTCTTGCGTACTCGTAGGAGTCAACTGTCCCCCGCTGATGTAGGATTGCCACGCACAGCGCGCCGTAAAACGGCGGGACTACGACGCGAGGAAGTTGCTCAGCTGGCTGGCGTTGGCGTTACCTGGTATACCTGGCTGGAACAGGGACGCGACATCAACGTCTCTACCCAGGTACTCGATAGTCTGGCTCAGACCTTCAGGCTCATGCCTGCTGAAAAGACGCATCTCTATCTGCTGGCGGGCCAGGCATCTCCCGCTCATCCAGTCCCTCAGAATGAGCAGGTCAGTCCCTTTCTCCACCGCTTTCTGGAGCAGGTAGGAAGAAGCAACCCCGCGTACATCACCGGGCGCAGATGGGACGTACTGGCCTGGAATAGGGTGGCTTGCCAGGTGCTCACGGACTTTGATGCCATGCCGGAAGAAGAGCGCAACATTGTACGCCTCATCTTTACCAACGAGGAATATCGTCGTCGTTGCGTCGATTGGGAAGCTGTAGCACAGCGTGTACTGGCACAACTGCGTGTCAGCAGCAGCCTGTATCGCAATGACGCACAACTGAGCGCATTGATCGCAGATATGCGGCAGCGCAGTCCAGAATTCGCGCGCTGGTGGTCACGGCATGAAGTGCAGGAGAGACATGAGGGCCGCAAAGAATTTCTTCATCCTCAGGTAGGTTCTCTGATTTTCGACCACAACACCTTTCAGATCGAAGACTCACCAGGACTCAAAATGGTCGTTTATTTGCCTGCCAGCGCGGAAACGGCCAGAAAGCTCGAACAACTCGTCAGCTCCTCGGCCGTCATACATTGAAGGAGGTCTGGATATGGAAGTTCGTCGCCTTTCCCTCGCCTCTGCTCCAACGCTTGTGATGTTTCAAGACAGCCCAAAAGTTTTTACCTTCTGGATATTTCGAAAAATGAGTGATAGATCCGTATTGAGGAGAGGTTATGCATCCAGTGTCGAGAAGAGGAACGGAGAATTTGTTTCTTAAAGAGAATCATCAACCATGAATTAATCTTTAAACCGTTCTGTCCTTATTCTCCATCTGAAAGGGGATGCATCGGCTTCTCCATGTGTATCTGAAATTCATCTGTGCCATATGTATACCTCCTTTCTAGTTTTCAATAATAAAGCCAGTAATAATGGAGCAAATACCTTTTTGCTATTATTGTCTCATTATAATTTACCACCACTCGAAAAGCAAGTGTGAGGATGTGCTTTTCAATTTGATTGATTTTATATGTACTGCTATATATCGCGCCGGGTGAAGTAAACTTAAGGCCCCCTTCCAGCCGGATATCCGGCTGGAAGGGGGCCTTAAGTTTACTTGCCCATGTTCATTAATTCTGCGGGGGAAGCTTGTTGGCTTCACGGGCAAGCTGGAAGAATTGGTCGCCACGCACTATGGAATAGTTGGAATCGAGATGCTGGGAAATGTAGACGGCATCAGATGGGTTGCTGTTCCAGGCGATCAGCAGGACGCTGATGAACAGCGGCGATTTCCCATCCCAGTTGGCCGTTTCTTGCTTGATCGAGTTCACAATATCTGCCGCAGTACCGGTGTTCAACTCGGTTGATACCGGCAGGTTGCCATTGGCAATCGTCAGAGTGCTCTGATTGTAGTTGTTAAGGAACACGCCATTCAAATTCATCTGACTATAGGCCTGGGCTACCGAAGGCGACAAAGTAGAATTGGGATCGATGATATAGACGATGTTTGTTCCCATTCTACGCAGATACGCGTTCGAATGCTGCAGGTATGTATTCAGATTATCAGCTGGCCACTCTGAAGGATGGAAGTAGCCCGCCCCCGATGGGGCCGCGATCAGCATATCATTTTTGCTGGCGGTGGTCTGATAATAGTTCATAAAGAACGGAGCCGCATCGAGGAGCACGGGAGAGATAGACCAGTTTAGCGGCACCTTCCCTCTATCGGGATTGTCCCAGAGGGCGCGCATATAGTGCTCGTCATACTGCAGATTGTCGCCATCGCTGACGTTCAGCGTCACATATACCTTGTTTTGCAGCGGCGGAGCGATCGCAGGCTGGATCGGTTTCGATGGCGCTTCCATGCCGGACCAGACCGTCAAATTAGAGAACCAGTCGGCAGCCAGAACATACACGCCGTGTTGGGAAGTCATCCTTACTCCGGTGGGCTCATCATCAAACCACCCCAGGTAAGGCGTCTCAGGTTTTACCGCCGAGAGGATCTGATTGAACAGGGCTGCCTCGTCTGGCTTCTGTGTATTTAACCAGAACACGAACGCATGGTTGGCGACCGCATAATCCCTTAAGTAGCCGAATGCCACTTGTTCGTCGGAAGAGACCTGGGGCGCCACCTTCGATGCCGAGATCAGGTACTCATTCCACATATCGACGGAAACAGTCAGCTGTTTGGTGTTAGCGGGTGGCACGAAACGGTACACGAAGTAGGTAGAACCATCGGCAAAGCGATGAGGATCAGTGGGGTTGTTATCACAGGAGGAACCGCCGTGATCAAAGATATATTGCTCTTCTTGCTGGCTACAGCCGGTAAACTGGGCGATGACATTCCCATCGGCCTTCACCGTAACCTGGTGCACCGAAGGGCCCCAACCGTCCTGGGGATAAGCGTCCTGGAAGCGCAGATAGACCGCGTCGCCGCCCAGGTAGTTGGACAGGTCGATGTTATAGGTGCTGCGATTGGAAGAATCACGGACCGGTTGTTGCACCTGCATAATCGTCTGGAAATTCTTCCAGTTATCAGATGGAACCTGTACGCTTGTGGTTGGTCGCAGCCCGATCAGCATGCGATGTGTCGTCTGGGGCCAGAGGTTCTGGAACTCCCATGTATAGGCGGCCAGTGAATTGGCGAATTTACCACGCAGATCATCCAGTACAGGTAGCTTATATGGCGCGGCGGTCAACTTCTGGGCCAGGGCCGGACTTACTGCCAGGCCATCTTTCAGACCCGCTTCAGTGGTGGCGATGTTCGTCGTATCCATCAGGTTGGGGTCATAAATAATCACGCCTTTAGCTGCATGGAAGTATTGATTGACGACTGCCCAGGGATCTTTCATCTGATAGGGGATATGAGAATCATTCAACCACGTATAAGGTCCTTCGTCGTGGTTCTGCTCAATTAAATAAATATTCGGCTGCTCGCGATTGACAATGCCTTGCAGCGTCGACATCATCAGATGTATATCACCGGGAGCTTGTTGTAGATCCACTACATCCAGATGGTGCGGTTCGGAGAATTTGGGTAAGACCTGATTCTGCGGCCAGTACACCCCCTGGGAATCGCTATTGTTGTTCTGAGGGGTGGTGCTGCTTGCCGCGTGAGATGAAGAAATGCCATAGGACCCTGCGAATCCCATCAACACAGTAAACAAACATAGCGTGATGGAAAAACTGAAGAACAGCGGCCTGAGACTAGCTCTCAACATAAGGAATCCTTCCCTTACTTACAAGCGTAGATCATCCTACATATTTCTACAACAAAACTGAACCAACAGTCATAGATAGGTGACATGCCAGTGCCATAGCACAGCATCAGGACTACGGCGATGGCGTGGGAGGGAAGGGATACAGGAAGTACAGTAAGGAGCGCAAACGGGAGACTGGCCAGAGGACCATCTCTCCTTGATGCCCTTTGTACCTCTGCTATTCGCTGTGCCATTTCTTCAATCTCGCCTGAGAGATCAAAAGGTTCCCTCCAACAAGGCACAAGACGCAGCAGACAGAATATTCCATACCAGAATATTTTTGTCTATACAAATGCTAACATGGTATAGACAAATTTGTCAATTTATTTGCGCACCAAATTATTGCCCACCGTTTTAGTGTGCGTTGCTCTCTGGTTTCGATTGCTTTGTGGATGTAAGAAATTGTCGCGAATTCGAAGCATCGATGGCAAGATCGTGTGTTACAATGGGTGAAGTTTACCATAGCAGTAAGGAGTATGTTGTGCTTCACCAGATTCGTTGGACGATTCCGAAAATTGCGCAGCGCTTGAAGTTGATCGAGCCGCTGGTGTATCGTCGGCGACAGGCATTGCCGCCGTTCCGTTTTCAGCCCTTGACGAGCCCGCAGGAGACGCCTCCGGTCGGAGTCGAGGTTGATGACCGAGAGTGGAAGACCATTGAGCCCTATTCCTATTGGGGTGAGTGGCGCCAGAACTTTGTGTTGCGTTCGACCTTCCAGATTCCCTCAGATTGGGGACAGGACGCGCCGCTGGCGCTGTATTTGCCGATTGGCATCGCGGGCGACTTTATCCATCCTGAAGTTTTGGCCTATATCGATGGCGTTGCATATGCCGCCAGCGATCGCTATCACCATGAATTTCTGCTGCGGCCGCAGTGGCAGGATGGGCAGCAACACGCGCTGGCTTTGCATGGCTGGACCGGTATTGGTGGTGAGAAGGGCACACAACTGCTGATGAAGCCGGCCGAGGTGGTGCAGATCGATCAACCGACGCGCGACTTTATCGCCACGGCCCGCGTAGCCCTGGGAACGGTCCAGGTGCTGACCGAAGCAACTCCCGCTCGTGGCAAGCTGCTCGCAGCCCTTGATCGCGCCTTTACTATTCTGGATACACGCGAGCCCTTTGGCGACGCATTCTATGCCAGCGTATCGAAGGCGCATGCGGTCCTCAAAGAGGGTATCGCACAGGCGGGCGCGCCGCTGGATGTCGAGGTGGTGGGCACCGGTCACGCGCATATCGACGTGGCCTGGCTCTGGACGCTGGGACAGACCCGGCGCAAGGCGTCGCGCACCTTCCATACCGTGCAGCGTCTGATGGAGCAGTTCCCCGATTACCACTTCTCGCAGAGCCAGCCGCAGCTCTATGACTACATTCGCCAGGATCATCCCGAGCTATTTGAGTCCATCAAGCAACGTGTAGCCGAGGGACGCTGGGAGCCGACCGGTGGCATGTGGGTCGAGGCCGACTGTAACCTGAGTGGTCCTGAGTCGCTGGCGCGCCAGTTCTTACTGGGCCGTTCCTTCTTCAAAGAACACTTCGGTGAGCACGCCGATACGCCGGTGCTCTGGCTGCCCGACGTCTTTGGCTATGCCTGGGCCCTACCGCAGCTGATCAAGCAGGCCGGGCTGGAGTATTTCTTTACCATCAAGATCGGTTGGAGTCAATATAATCGCCTACCCTACGATAGCTTCTGGTGGCAGGGCATCGATGGCACGCGCGTACTGACCCACTTCAGTCCCACGCCTGAGAAGGGGAGCGCCTTCGCCAGCACCTATAACGCGATGGCGACGCCCGAGGATATCCTGGGCACCTGGACCAACTTCCGGCAGAAGGATCTGGGCCATGACGATGTCACCCCTCCGGTGTTGACCGCCTTTGGTTTTGGTGATGGTGGTGGTGGTCCCACCCGTGAGATGTTGGAGAATCTGCGCGAGCTGGCCGCGTTCCCTGCTATGCCACGCACGCGCCAGGGCCATGTTGATGCCTTCTTCCGTCAGCTGGAAGAGACCTCGGGTGAGCAGTTACCGACCTGGAATGGCGAGCTGTACCTGGAGTTCCACCGTGGCACCTACACCACGCAGAGCCGCAACAAGCGCTCGAACCGCAAGAGCGAGTTCCTGATGCACGATGCCGAGTTCCTGGCGGCGCAGGCTAGCCTGCTCAACAGCGGCTATAGCTATCCGGTGGATGCCATCGGGCGCGCCTGGCAACTGATCTGTCTCAACCAATTCCATGACATCATTCCGGGCAGTAGCATCCATGATGTCTATGTCGATTCGGCTGAGCAGTACAAAGAGATCAGCGAACTGGGCGCCAGCGTACGCGACCAGGCTTTCCAGGCCATCGCCGAGCAGATCGGTGGCGACGTCTTGCTGGCCAATCCTACCTCCTTTGAGCGCAACGACCTGGCCTACTGGCCGCAGACGCTGCCAGCGGGCAAGCACCTGCAGATCAGCCAGAGCGGCGAAACGGTCTCGACGCAGACCAGCGAGCAGGGCACCTGGATCGATGCCGGAGTAGTGGCGCAGTTCGGCATCACCAGCTTGCAACTGGTTAAGGGTGAGCAGAAGGTGCCCACCACCGAGCTGACCGCTAAGAAGGAGCTGCTGGAAAACAAGTATATCCGCATCGAGCTCAACAGCGATGGCGACATCACCCGCGTCTACGACAAGCTGCGTGAGCGCGAAGTGCTGCCGGAGGGCGCCATTGCCAACCAGTTTCAGGCCTTCGAGGATCGTCCGCTGAACTGGGACGCCTGGGATGTGGATATCTTCTATGATGACAAGCAGTGGCTGGCCGAGCCCGCCAGCTCGATCCGCGTCGTGGAAGAGGGACCCCTGCGTGCCACACTGGAAATTCAGCGTCGCATCCTGCACAGCGACTACACCCAGCGCATCTCGCTGAGCTACAACAGTCCGCGCCTGGATGTCGACACGCACATTGACTGGCGTGAGCGGCACATCCTGCTCAAGTCTGCCTTCCCGGTCGATATTCTGAGCCCCATGGCCACCTACGAGATCCAGTGGGGCAACGTCCAACGTCCCACTCATCGCAACACCAGCTGGGACTGGGCCAGATTCGAAACCTGCGCGCAAAAATTCGTGGACCTGAGCGAGGGTGATTACGGCGTCAGCCTGCTCAACGATTGTAAATACGGTCATGACATCAAAGAAAATGTCATCCGCATCAGTCTGTTGCGCAGCCCAACCATGCCTGATCCAGAGGCGGACCAGGGCGAGCACCGCTTTACCTATAGTCTGCTGCCGCACGCGGGCAACTGGAGCGAGGAGACCATCAGCGCAGCCTACGCGCTCAATGATCCCCTGATCGTCTACACGCCCGATCGTGCCGCCAGCTCGTCTGCCGATCGGCAACAGCTGCCCTCCTTGTTCAGCGTGGATAAGCCTAACGTCATCATCGAAACGGTCAAGCGGGCCGAGGATGGCAATGGTATCATCGTGCGCCTCTATGAGAGTCAGCGCCGCCGTGGTCGCGTCACGCTTACTACCGGCTTTGAGCTGGCCAATGTCTGGCACACCAATCTGCTGGAAGAGAACGGCGAGCAACTGCAGAGCCAGGGCAAGCAGGTTACCTTCTTGATCAAACCCTACGAGATCGTTACCCTGCGCCTGGTGCAGGCATAAGCCTGATCTGGTCCAGTATACTTCTACACCGAGACGACGCTTCCCACTCCGGGAAGCGTCGTTGTGTTTTCATTGTCGTATCTCTTACTTATCTTGAGCCAGGACTCGCTCGGTCAGCGCGTGATAGAGTCACCATCATTCCAACAAACGCTATGAGCACCGCAGAGGTAAGGAGCGTGACCGGCATGCCTGCTATCCCTGCAATGACAGCGAGCACGAAGCCGCCGCAGATCTCACCAATGGCCTCGGCCAGGTCGAGGAACGAGTGCACAGTCGCCCGCACATCGGTCGTGGTGCGTCGATTCACCCAGATCACGCTGATTGTTCGCACTACATTGAATGTGATGCCACTTACCAGCAACACCCCAACGCCGCCAATGAGGGCGTTAGAGGACTTGGCCAGCATGATGAGTCCGAGCACCCCAATGAAGCAGGCGAACGTATATATGCGCCGGGTGACGCCCACACCGTCAATGCTTGCCTGAACGAAGTGCAGCGCGACGATGCCTGCCGCTGAAGCGCAGATCCCGAGTGCTGTGTACCACAAAACGGGGTCTGAAGGGAACCCCAGATGGATGAGCTGTTTAGGAAACAGCCACGCGATCATCGATGCACCGTTGATAAGCAGTGTTGCTACACAGACCAGCAGAATCTCATGGTCGCGGCGCACGAAGCTGACGCCAAATCGGACGATCGAGAGCGAGGTATGCCCCCGTTTCTCACTCGTGGACTTGAAGGTGCGTTCAGTAAACTGCACGGCGACGAATAGTCCGAGTAACCCCATACCGACGCCTGACACCACAATTGCTGTTGGCAGGCTCGTGGCCCAGCTAAGGACGCCGAACGCGATCATCCCTGTTGCCCCGCCGACCAAATCCCAGCGCGCACTTGCTGTCAACACGCAGGCGATCCGGTGAGGTTGATCAAGTTCGTCAGTGATCCACGCGACATCGGCGCCGGTTAAGAAGGCCCACCCTATTGCCCACAATACCTGTGTCATCTGGATCAAAGGGAATATCGTCACCACTCCAGTCATTGTCATGCCAGCAGCCAGGAACAGGTGGCCGATTACCAATGGCCACCTGCGTCCGAGCGCGTCAGCCCAGACGCCGGTAGGTATGTTTGTCAGCACTAACGTAGCCGACATGATCGTGCCGAGGAAGACGATCTGGGAGGCGGACAGATGCGCCTCGACCACAAAATAGAGTCCCGAGGTCAGTACGTAGCCTCGGTGGAACACTGCCCGCAGATACGTCCAGTGCAAGAATACTGTGACAACGTCACGCTCCACCACGGGATGTTGAGGCGGCAGAGCACTGACCTCGCGCAACGAGCGAGTGAGTCGTCGGAAGGCAGATTTGAACTGAATATGCATCTCTCTTTTTCCTCTCTTAACGCGGAAAGTGTTGCATGTGCAGTTTGGGATGTACACAAGTAGAGATCTGAGTGTGCGCACAGAGGAAGTCGCTCAAGAAAAGACGCGGCATCCCTATTCAAGGGCACACACTGGTCGAAAGATGAGCGGCAAAGTCGTGATGAACACGAAGAGCAGGCCTGAGAGGAAGAAGGAGAAGCAAAAGAGAGCCACAAAATTGGAGCGTTTCTGCTCATGGCTTGTCATGGGCCAGACATCGGTCCGAAACTCAGCTTTCCACTCCTGGAGGTCGCGCATCGCGAACACATGGTTTTTTGAGAGATTGCGTCACAGGCACCACCTCCTTTCCTGAAAATATGAGCTACGAGAGCTGGAAGCAATATAACATACAGAAGCTGAGAGAGGCAAGAGCCCAGGGCGGTGTTTGAGGTGCGCTTTGCCGATGCCATCATCCTGAGAGCAGAACAGGATAGGTTTACTCCTGGGTTGCTTACCAATCTTCCTACAGAGATCATTGTATTGTCGTGGTCTTGTTCCGTGGTTTTTTTGAGGAGCATAGTCGGGCAGCCGTTTGGCGAGCTACCATAAGGACTCATCTAACTCCCGGAGCTGCAAAGCTAACACTTTCATGTGAAATCCTCGAATACAAATGGAGGCTTTTGCTCTTTTTCTGAATTGTCTATTCTTGTGGTACCAATCCTCATACGCATGCCTGAGGCTTTCATGCTATTTTCTGCATCGAAACTCTCCATGCTTGCATGTGTGTTCTATGCTAGTTGCGTATAGGTGAACCACATTAACTGATCGCCCACGCTTATGACACGGATATGATCGCTCTGTTGCTCAATACCTACGAGCCATGTGTACCTCCGATTCAGTGGCAGCAGTGGCAATATCTGGAGGTTGCCGAGCAGCTTGGGCAGTTGCATGCTACTAACTGGCAAAATACAGAACAGCTATCTCAATTTCCCTGGTTGCGACGCTATAGGTGGATACTTTCTCGCCGCCATGTGCAACACGCGGCACAACAGTGGCGGCGACTCATGGTTGATGCACGTTTTCAACCGTTGATACCATCGTCTCGCTACAAATGGCTCATGGGCTACTTTTCATTGCTGGAAGGTGTAGAAAGCTTGCTGGCCGATTTTCCCTTGACGATGTGTCATGGTGATTGCCACATAGATAATTTCTTGAGAGACGAGCAGGGACAACTGGTCTGGGCGGATTGGCAAGAAGTGGGTGTGGGACCCGGACCTGCCGACGTGTCCTTTTTTTGGCAACGAGCATTCAAGGCGGGGGGAGCGGTGCCATTTGAAGCGATGACCACCTCCTATCATCGGAGTCTGGAGGCAGAGACGGGAAAACAGATCTCGTTTGTTCATCTGCGTCGGATGCTTGGTGCGCTGGAATTATGGTCCTGGCTTTTAATCTGGCCTGACTATTTGATGATGGACGCCTCACCTCAGTGGCTACCCTTGCTTTTCGAGCGTATTGATCTGCTCGCAAACCGGTTTCATTTGCGGATCTATCAGGAGTAATGACAAGGAGTTTGGTTATGATTCCTGTACACGTTGAGGGCGTCAGGCGCAATTTTACAAGTAGCAGCGCGTTTCTATACAGCGTATTTCTGGTTGATGACACGGATCGGCGTCTGTTGGTGCTGGGAATTGAACGCTACGAAGCTCTGCCCATCGTGGCGGCCCTGAACAATCTTATCCTGCCACGTCAGGACACGATCAACCTGATGGCTGAGACGCTCCGTTTGCTTAACTATACCCTCGAAGAGGTACGCATCGAGGGCTATTCGATGCTTCCCCCGCTGTATAATCTTTGTGATTGCCGGCTACACTGGCGTAAGGGAGCAGATGTGCGGGAACAGGCGATGCATCTGCGTCCTGGCGATGCGGCGTGTCTTGCTCTGCTTATGCATGCTCCGATTTTGGTCTCGGATGAAGTATTCAGGCAGGTGGGGACAGAACTTCCTGATGGGCCGCCCCTTGAATTGGTTCTGGCTAGATATATGCTCAGACGCGAAGGGATTACGCTGCCAGAGGGAAAAGAGCCACGGCTGGGCTTTAGCAAGACACCTCTACGCGATGCCCTCGTGAAAGAGTTTAAGGCTTCTTTATTGGGTAAAGCCCCTATCTTTCCGGAAGAGGATATGGAGCAGCGTAAAAAGGAATATCTGGATTTTTTACGCCAATAATTTATTTTGGTCAAAACAAGTGATCCAAAATAAATCCCCCGACGTAATGCTTATCAGAGAGGGCACAAAAGACCCCCTCTCGACCCTTCGGGGAGCACTTTTACTGGTGGCATACCCTGCGATCGCCTTTTCTAGTGATTTGCTATCGTCGCAGTACCTTATGGCAGATACACATGATGATCGCATGAACGGATGAGTATACCATAAAAGGATATGTGGAAGTGAGCGTTTCAAGTAATTCAAGTGCACATGAATTATTTGTTGCACTGCTTTTCGCAGAATCGCGTAGCTCGCAGTGTATGGCTGAGGATGTATGCGGATATGTGACATTTATCCTGATGCTGGCGAGAGGGCGTGAGACCGGTAAAATGCGTATAAGGTAAATTGGTGCAGAATTGATGATCATCAACTGAAGAAATTGTCAACAGCTTGAAACCTGAAAAGAGGAGTTTTCTATGTCTACAATGAAGAACAAAGAAGAGATGGGCCTGCTGGATTTGACAAACGAGCAACTTACTCAGGTCACCGGTGGCAACGGCTGCGAGCATCATTGGGAGCATCACTGTGAGCATCGTGGTTGGAATTCCTGGTGTGGTGATCGTGAGACCAGCATTAGCGTAGATATCAATGTGTCTGTCAATCTCAATTCATACAGTCGCGGCTGCGGCTGGTAGCACAAGCACCAACTGGCCAGCCATATGCATGAAGTATGTATATGGCTGGCAAGGCCAGATAGAGAAAAATAGAGGCTCTATCTGGCCTTGCCATTTATTATCCCTAACTTTTTAGAATGAACTACCATAGATCGGAAGGAGTGGGATGTCTTCCTCGGAACCCTCGATTTTTCGTGAACAGGCTTTAAAGAATTATCTACAGCGGCGTGACCAGGGTATCCTTTTGCGGCTCATCTCACCACCAGCATTTGCCTGCTTGTGGATTTTACTGATATTTGTCCTGGTGATGGGGATGCTGGCCTGGCTTGTCAGGGTGCCGATGTCGGTTTCGGGGCAGGGACTCATCACGGAGCCCGGGCAGGATGCACAGCAGTTAACCGCGGTTGTCTTTGTTCCGCTCAATCAGCGTACCAGGCTACACAGCGGCGACCCGGCTACGTTACAACTCGGCTCAAACGGTATTACTTTACGTGGCACGGTAAAGCAAGTTGAATCAGGGGCTATCGGCCCTGATGAGGCACGCACACGCTTTCATTTACAGGGTCCACTGACCCAGGTTATCCTCACTCCTTCGGTGGCTGTTATGGTACAGATTGAACCGACACCCACTGCTCATACCTACATCGGTAGTTACTGCGTGACAAGCGTACAAACCGGCACGCAGAGTGTACTTTCACTCGTACCGGGACTCAATCACATTTTACCGTCGTAGCGAGAGGGGGGGCACTATGCAAGATACACAACCTCATGAAAATTCAGCCCCGGGAACAGGTGATACAGAGGGGATGGAGCCGCCAGATCACCATATAGGTGGCATCAAAGATATGGCGGAGCTTATCCGCCTGGCACAATTGATCCAGGAAGAAGAGCGGCGTGCCGCCCAACAAAAGGAGCAAGAGAGCAGAACATCTACTTCGACTAAAAGCGTCGATAAACCATCCCTATCTGACAAACTGATGGTGAGATTAAAGGGATGGCGCCGGGTCCCGGAAATGCGGCAGATGAGCGAAGTTGAGTGCGGGGCTGCCTGCCTGGCCATGATCCTGAACTACCACGGCTGTGTCACCACCATCTCAGAGGTACAGGAACGCTGCGGCGTCGGACGTGATGGGTTGAGCGCCCTGGCCATTCTCACATCGGCACATCAATATGGATTGCGTTCAAGACCGGTGGCGATTAAAGATATCGAGAACTTTCGCTTCGTCACACTACCGGCAATCGTCCACTGGGAATTTAATCACTTTATCGTCGTTGAGCGCTGGTCAGAGCAGCATGTCGACGTGGTCGATCCCGCTGTGGGACGGCGGCGCCTGACACCGGCAGAGTTTGCCAATGGTTTTACCGGTGTGGTATTGATGCTGGAGCCAGGATTACAATTTGAACGCCACGGGGCCAGGTCAACCTTCTCACTTACAACCTATATGCGTTCGCTGCTACACCTGCGAGGTACTATCGTACAAATACTGCTGGCGTCGTTACTGCTTCAACTCTTTGGACTGGGCATTCCGCTGCTGACGCGCATCATTGTAGATACCATTATTCCGACGCAAGCCACCCAGCTGTTGACGTTCCTGGGACTGGGAATGATTGTGCTTATTCTCACACAGGGCATTACCGTGCTCTTACGTTCATCGCTGCTGATCTATCTACGCACACGCATTGACGCGCAGATGATGCTCAATTTCTTTGAGCATATGCTTAGCCTGCCTTATCGTTTCTTTCAACTTCGGCTCAGTGGTGACCTGCTCTCACGCGTCAACAGTAATATTGTTATTCGTGACCTGCTCTCCAATCAACTTGTCTCGACCCTGCTCGATGGCAGTACGGTGCTTGTCTACATGGTGATACTGTTCTCCCAATCACCGTTGATCGCGGGTATCGCCCTGGTGATTGGACTCCTTGAAGTTGGCGTGCTCTGGCTAAGTGCGCCCCTGATCCGTCGCATGACCCAGCAAGATCTGGCAGCCCAGGGAAAGACACAGGGATATCTCAACGAAGCATTGGCCGGCATCGCCACTCTGAAGGCCGCGGGTGCCGAACAGCGCGCGCTTGATCGCTGGACCAATCTGTTCTTTGATGAGATGAACATCTCTATGCGCCTCAGCTATCTCACATCTATCGTTAGCGCGTTTATGAATATCCTCCAATTGACCGCTCCGTTCGTGCTGCTCTGGATTGGAGCGTTGCTGGTGATTCACGGCACGATATCGATTGGTAGTATGCTGGCACTCAATGCGCTGGCCGCTTCTTTTCTCGCCCCATTCAGTTCGCTTGCCACCACTGGTAGCAGTCTGCAGATTGCACGTGCTCACTTTGATCGCATATCCGACGTCGTAAGCGCCGAGATTGAGCAGGATCCACAGCAGGTGTCACCGCCTCCACGCCTGACAGGACGCATTGAGCTGAAGGATGTGAGCTTCCAGTACGATGCGCAGGCGCCCAGGGTGCTCCATGACGTCACGGTCTCTATTCAGCCCGGCCAGAAGGTGGCGCTCGTAGGAAAAACCGGTTCGGGCAAGAGCACGCTCGGCAAATTGCTGATCGGGCTGATAACGCCAACGCAGGGAGAGATCCTTTTCGACGGCCTGCCCCTCCAGACGCTGAATTATCGCGCACTGCGCAGCCAGCTTGGGGTTGTATTGCAGGAAGCTTTTATCTTTAGCGGCTCGGTGCGTGAAAATATCGCGCTCAATAATCCAGGCATGGAGATGGAGCGCGTCGTCCTGGCCGCGCAGGCAGCCGCCATTCATGAGGATGTCGAAAAGATGCCCATGCAGTATGAGACGTTGGTATCCGAGGGTGGAAGTGCTTTCTCAGGAGGTCAGCGTCAGCGTCTGGCCCTGGCGCGTGCCCTGGCTACCCGGCCTGGCATTCTTCTGTTAGATGAAGCGACCAGCGCACTGGATGTCGCAACAGAGCGGGTGGTCGAAAAGAATATCAGCGCCCTCTCCTGTACGCAGATCATTATTGCCCATCGCTTGAGCACCATCCGCCACGCGGACCTGATTCTTGTGCTGGATGAAGGACGCATCGTAGAACAGGGAACACATGCCGCTTTGATTCACCAGGATGGGTATTATGCCAGGCTGATTCAGGCCCAGATGGAGACAGGCGCCATTACGACTGGTTGAGCGGCGCTTGCCTATCCTATGCCCCCATGTTTTTTTGTGCTTGATTGGGTAGGTACAGGCTGAAATAGTTATGCCTGTGGAGGAGGTAGCTCGCCCGAGCCGCGCGCGATCAACCGCGTTGGTACGATGGTCTGCTGAAAGGGGACGGTGCTACCAGCCAGGCGCGCGAACAGGATCTCTGCGGCTCGTGTTCCCATGGCAGCTGGATCATGGGCGACCACTGTTATGGGCGTGGGTAGCATATCGGCGAGATCAAAATCATCGAAACCTATAAATGCTGGCTGTTGCGTGTAGGAGCGCAATGCTCGTAATACCGCGATGCTGATACGATTGCTGGTGGAGAAGATAGCGCTGGGTGGCTCGGGCAGGCTCATCAACGTGTGGGTGGCCTGCTGAGCCAGTTGCGCTTCATCACAATTCGAATAGATCAGACTTTCATCACAGGGGATACCATGCTCGGCCAGCGTCTCATAGTAGCCCGCGATACGTTCAGCTCCAGTATAGACGCGCGGATCACCCTGAATGACGGCGATGCGCCGGTGTCCGTAAGAGAGCAGATGTCTTATAGCCTGACATGATCCCCCTCGATTATCCAGCACTATCGTATCGGTCTGTAACTGTAGCGGTGGGCGATCCAGAAAAATGAACGGCGTTCCCCGGCGCAGTTCCGCGGCCAGGTAAGAATGGTCGATACCGGCAGGGACAATGCAGAGTCCTTCAACACGGCGCCTTAACAGAGCATTGACCAGTTCACGCTCTCGCAGCGCGTTTTCTTCTGAATTACTGATGATCAACATATAGTTATATTGTTGCGCCACCTTCTCTAGACCACGGGCGATGCTTGAATAAAACGGATTGGCGATATCCTCAATTATAAGTCCAATCGTTGATGATGCCTGACCCTGGCGCAGGCTACGGGCAATATCGTTGCGCCTGAAGCCAAGTTGCGCGATTGCCTGGTGGACGCGCTCTCGCGTCTTTTCGTCTACGCGTGGCTCGTTGTTGACGACGCGTGAAACCGTTTTGAGGCTGACACCTGCGGCGTTGGCGACATCTTGCATTGTTGGACGCCCAACTGGCGGATCGTTAGATTCATGGATAGAGGACACAGATGTCGACATAGCCTTTTCCCTCGATTTCTATCATCTTTATGCCAGAGTTTTAATTATCTCTATCATACACCATAGTATAGATATGTATAAACCTGTGCACACAAGATATGTGACAGGAAAAACACAAGAGGATCTTTTTTAATACCACTACCAAAGAATAATTACTTTAAAGATAAAATGGTTTCTACTTATAAGCTTCGACAGAAAGTCATTTAGCTTGTGATTAGTCAATTGACAGTGTAAGAATAGCCGGGTATACTCCACCCAATGATTTGCCTGTTCTTGATTTTATGTGAAGGGAGTAACGATGTTCTCACGTTCTTATTTTAAGCATGCCAGCCTGGCTGTGCTCTGTCTTGCGGTATGCCTGGTTGCGTTGTTAAGTACGATTAGTCGCGGACATGCGGCAACAGGACCTTTTCAGGTCAAAGTGTTAGTGATCACCATGTTCTCATCTGAGACACAGCCATGGCTATCTAATGAGAGTCTGCCGCTTGATTACAAGACGACCGGCGCCTTTAGTGACATGCACTGTAACAGCAATGGCCTCTGCGTGACCACCACTGGTGAAGAGAAGGTGAATGCCGCCGCCAGTATGATGGCGATCCTGCGCGATCCACAATTTTCTTTTCAGAATGCCTATTTTATCACAGCTGGCATCGGTGGCGCGTCTCCCACCAATAATACTCTGGGTTCTGTTGCCTGGGCTAACTGGGTTGTTGATTGGGATCAGGGCCACCACCTCCTGCCATCTACAGCTCCTAATGTGCCCCATGGTTATCTGCAGAATAACAAAGCCGGTACCGGTGCCTTCCAGCTCAATGCGACGTTAACCAAAGCGGCTATGACCCAGACATCGAACTTGAAGCTGCAGGATAGTACCCAGGCCCAGACTGCACGGCAGAAGTATGCAAATCAGGCCAACCAGCACCCTTCTGTTCTGACATGTGACACCATGGCCGGTGACGATTACTGGGCGGGGCAGGACCTCTCCAACGAGGCCCAGTATATTATGGGGCTGCTGACCAACAATCAGGGCAAATACTGTACGACGGAGCAGGAAGACACGGCGGTAGCTGGCGTATTGCAGCGCACCGGCCACCTGGACCACTACCTGAACCTGCGTGCCGCCAGTAACTTTGATCAGCCTGCCTCCGGTCAGTCCGTACAGGATCTGCTCGGAAGCTTTCCCGGTTCCAGCATCGCCATCGCTAACGCGTACACGGTTGGATCGGCCATGGCCCACTACCTGCTCACGCACCAGGTATAAATAAACTGGATGTATTCAGGTAGCATAAAAGGCCAGCACATCTCGTTCTTACGGGAACGAGGGTACTGGTCTTTTGGTTGTATGTTGTTGGTACCAGGCTAAATAGATTGTCGTTCTGTTTAGGAGTTGGCGCCAGTAACGTTTGTGACTGTGCCCATGTTGACCGTGCAGAGTGGGCCGATGTTGGCAACATATTCTGGGTCGAATGAGAGCTCTTTGTAGATGAACTCGACATGCTCAGTAACGCCATCATTGGAGTACCACATCAGGTCATAGCTACCCTCAGGGATACCCTGGAATACAAAGTCTCCGTTGGGTTGGATGCTGGTCTTGTACGGTGCATTGTCCCATTTGCTGAATATCTCATCCTGCGTCATTAAGCCATGCAGACCCTGCACCAGCGCGATCTGGTAAAAGTTGTGCTCGGGTGTGGTATTGACAAAATGCCCCTTGACATCTGGTTGAATGTTCAGTTGTTGCTGTGCTTGCTGACCTTGCGGTGTATCCTTATAGTCCTTAGCTAGCTGCTGATAATACTTCAGCGAATCGGTGCAAGAACCGGCGCGTGCCGTAGCAGCCAGACCCATGATTGTCTGGGCCAGATCACTATGAATCTGTTTGGCTTTGGCTGGATAAGGATAGGTGGAGAGAATTTTACTGAACGAGTCTTCGGCGCTTTGATAATCTTTATTGTGCAACTGTGACTCTCCCAGACCCAGGAGTGCCTTTGACATGCTGGTGCGTGTGTCATTGGCTTCCTTCGCATCTGGGAATGAGGTTAGAATCTTGTTAAAATTATCTACCGCTGAGCTATAGTTTTTCGCTTGCAATTGATCACTACCTAGCTGGTAGTAGGCGGTTGCGTCCAGCGGCTGCGCGCGTTGCCGGCAACTGTCATCGCAATATTGTAGACCAAGGGTAGTATCCAGGGATGACGTCGCAGCATTATAATTGTGCGCCTGTATATTTTGTTGAGCCATCGCAATGCGTGCATCGACACTGCCTTGCTTGGCGAGCTTTATCTGTTGCGCAACTCCTTGGTCGGCACTTATTTGAGTACCGGTGGTATCAAATTGAGTGATGATATAGTTGAATTTCGCTAGAGCATCGTTATATTGTTGATGCTTGTTGAGATCTTGACCCCAGGACGTGTAGGTACGTGCAAGGTCTGTACTCAGGGGTGCTGTCTCTCCCGCAAAGGTATATTCATTGATGGCCGGCTGCCACTTTTGCTGGTTCTCAAAGGATTGCCCCTGCCAGATGTGTAGTGTCGCCTGAGATGCGCGACCCCAGCCAGAGAAGATCAAGAGGAGCAGCAAGAAGGCTGTGGAAATCAAACGGCGGGGCTTGCTGGACGGCGTAATCTGGCGCAGGTGTGTGCGTACAAACCATCCCACGGCTACCAGCACAGCGATGATCAGTGCGGCAACGGAGGCCTGTGAGGCTCCCTCTGCCCAGTCGCTTCCAAGAATATAGAGTGCCACCAGCAGTGCTATCGTCAGAATAATACCGCTGATAAACAGCCATAGCGGCAATGGCGCCGCTTGTTTTTTTGCTGCCCTGGGTTTGGCCTGGGAATTGGTACTGGGTTGCCACTGATTATTGGGTGGTGGATAACCAGGTCCCGATTGATAGTTAGCCCCTGATTGATAATTAGGGGGCGGATAACCAGGTCCCGATTGATAGTTAGCCCCCGATTGATAGCTGGGAAGCTGATAGCCTGCGCTCGATTGATAGTTAGCCCCCGACTGATAGTTGGGCGCTGGTGGATAATTGGGACCCGATTGGTAGTTGGGTGGTTGAGGAGGAATCATCGTTGGCTGATTCTCAGGTGGTGGTGACGCCCCTGGAAAAGTTCGGGAGTCGGTGCGGTCAGATTGGATATCTGCCCCCTTCACGGTGGCTGCATTACCCATTGCGGGCGATGGCGCACTTATCCTCTTTAACTTTTGCGTTGATTCCTGTTCAGAAGATTTTGGCATAGTCTTATCAACATCATTTGGTGATGATGGATAAACATTGCCGGGCTCATTTGTTGGTTGATTATGTGTGTTCTTGTCCTCTTCATTAGAGGCTGATGACAACGAATTGTCATTGTAAGATGAATCCATTCTTGTACAAACCTCCATGCAAAAAACCTTTTGGACAATTAAAAATTAAAATATAGGTTGATAACGTTAAATATTCTAATGAATTTGTGCAAAAATGTAAATGAGCTCGCTTTTTGGGTGACGGCTTGACGATTAGCTCTAGAGCGGATATACTATGGGAGATATAACTGTTTGCACGGCCTGGAACAGACAATTGATTAAGAACTGTTCCCTGATAAAAGACGCTAAAGAGCTCTGAGCAATCCTCTATAGAATATCTCTTCCTGCACGCCAGTTCTACTTCTATCAGATAGCAGCATTGCTTCCGTGACCTCGCGGTCTGCATCTGATAATCCCTGACACCATTCGCTGCCGGGGAACTTTAATGCGTCCACCGCTGACGCCTTTGGCCGAAAGGATTTTTCATGCCATCTTTTTCTGAATTCGCATTGCAACCCGCTATTCGTGCGGTTTTAACAGATATGAAAGTCACCCAGCCCACCCCTATCCAGGCTGGCGCCATTCCAGTGCTGCTGGCTGGAAACGACCTTGTGGGACAGTCGGCGACCGGTTCGGGTAAGACACTGGCTTATAGTATTCCCCTGGTAGAAAGACTCGCTAAAGATAAGCGCTTTGTACAGGCGCTGGTGCTGGTCCCGACACGCGAACTGGCCGTTCAGGTCAATAATGTTTTGAGCAGGCTGGCTGCTGCCCGGCGCCTCTCAACCGCCCTTCTGGTTGGTGGGCGGCCATATAACCCGCAGATCTCAGCTCTGCGCTATGGGGCCCAGATCGTTGTCGGAACCCCTGGCCGCGTGAAGGATCACCTGGAGCGGGGCTCCTTGAGCCTGACGCGCCTGCGCATTTGTGTGCTGGACGAGGCTGATCAGATGCTGGATAGCGGATTCGCTCCCGAAATCGAGCAGATCCTGACCACAACACCTGAAACTCGTCAGATGGCCCTCTTCTCGGCCACCATGCCTGACTGGGTGGCGAAGATACAGGAGAAATTCCTGAAGGATCCCGCCACGGTCGCTATCCAACCGGCCACCGGGGCTGAAAGTACTATCGAGCAGATCGCGTATCAGATACCGCAAAATCAGAAGATGGCGGCCCTCTGTACGCTGCTGAACTCTACCGACGGTGAAAGCAGCCTGATCTTTGGCAAGACCAAGTATGGCGTGGAGAAGTTAGGCAAGCAGCTCACCAATCTTGGTTTTGCGGTAGGGACCCTGCATGGGAACAAGAGCCAGCGCGCCCGTGAAGAAGTGCTGGCGGCTTTTCGCCATGGGCGCGTGCAGACCTTGCTGGCGACCAACGTAGCTGCTCGTGGGCTCGATATCCGGGGTATCCACCAGGTTATCAACTATGAGTTGCCTGAGTCCAGTGAGTTGTTCACCCATCGCATCGGTCGTACCGGCCGTATGGGAGACCATGGCAAGGCTATTACGCTGCTAACGCCGGGTGACGTCTCCAAATGGCGGCGCATGTCGCGCAACCTTGGGCAGGCGGTCTCGCTTCAGCAACTGACGATCGACGAAGATGCTATGATTGCCAGACCTGTTGCTAAGCCTGTTATGGTAGCCGAGCCACAGTTCGCGCCGCGTTCAGGAGCACGCCCCGCCGGTAATCGCAGATTCGCGTCCCCAACTGCAGTGGCTCCTAAAGGTAGCAGGATGGATGCCGAAGATAAAAATCCTGCTGAAGTAAAGCCACGCACAAAAAAGATCCGCGTCAATACAGCTCCTATCTGGAAATCAGAAGAGTTTGCTGAGCCGGACCGCTTTGCCGGCAGGAGAGAACACAGTAGTAAACGCCCGGCGGGCCGATCCGCGCGCTTTGGCGGCAACAAAGCAAATCAGAGGACGCATGTATCCTTTGAGGCCGAAGCGCAACATCCTGACAATGACAGGAAATCCGGTCGTGTGCGCCGCCGCGTTGCCTCCACCGGTCGTCCCGGCCAGCGCTAACCTGGCTCCTCCCTATTGAGCACACTCACCCAAAAAGCATCCCTCTTTTTGCCATAGAGGGGTGCTTTTGTTTATTGGATGGCGTGTGGTGCCGTGGCTTTATTCTCGCTGCGTACTGTGTGTCCGGCCTGAGCCAGAATCTGTATCGCGCGATTGAGATCTTCCTCTCGCACCAACACATGTCCGGTATCATATGTTGTGGTGGTAAAGACACTCAGGTTGGCGTTTGCCAGAGGGGATAACACCGCCGCCAGGATACCGGTGGTATCGGGCGTAAAGGGGCCCTCGATGCGCAGACAGCGCCAGCCTCTGGTATAAATAACCTCATCCGGTATATTAGTCTGTGGACAAATGATCGAGAGCTCCTCATCTGTTTTGGTAATGGCTACAAAATGTCCGTTGAGCATGCTGGCCGAGATCGGGGTTGCCGGATCTAAGCGGCAGATGGCCAGTATATCGGGTTGAAGCGTGAGTATAAGTCGTTTGTTTGTCATTATAGCCTGATCCCTCTTCTTCATCTTCTCATGAACCAGATCACCTGTTCCGGGTTTCAGCGCTGAAATTATTTTCTTACTTGTCTTATTGCAGTGTGCCACATTTTGTATTTTTTCTCAATCGAAGTTGATGAAAATGCGCCTGACTCTCGTCTTTCTGGCGCATGTGAGAGCCCTCGCACAGGCGTCCGCATGCGCGGCCGCACCGGGTTATGTGATGGTGCCACAGGGGCGCGAATGCGCCCCTGTGGCACCATCACATAACCGATTTTTGAGCACCGCAGGTGCGAAAGCTCAAACACGCGCCAGACAATGATCTTGTAGGTCAGATTCCTTGTGCCGCTGGAGAGGATCAGGGAAGTGGGGAGGGATATGAAAGCGTGATGATTGGCAGGCTTAGCTATATATGCTCGCGATGGCATGAGCGGCTGTCGCCACCGCGTCTCTGACCTGAGAGGGCTCCAGAACCGTTACAGCGGTCCCTAGTCCGAGCGCGTAGGAGATGGCATCGTCAAGCGATTCCACATTGACCTGAACGATAGCGCCACCATCGGCGTTCTCTTTGAGAATTTGGATATCTCCATGGAAGATGCTTTGACGGCCCCTGGCGCTCACATGCAGTTTTAGAGAAATGGGGGGATAGCGCCTCTCTAGCTGTTTGCGCGCTTCTCGCCAGTACGCACGCAAGTTAAAGTCCGGCCTGGGTACTGTCAATTCTTCACGGACAAACACCTGCTCAATGTCGCTGACGCGCAGCATATGAAATGACTGACAGCATTGGCAGAAGGCGACCAGGTACCAGCGTCCCGTGCGGATATGACGACGACTGAGGCCTTTAAAGACCAATCCATAGGGTTCGATACGGCGCCATAAAACGCCGGTAGCTGCGAACTTCGAGCAGCTACTCCCGGAATAGAGGATATCCAGTTGATGCGAACCCAGGACGGCGGCCCTGATCGTTTCCAGGTGGGTGGGTTCCGTTGCCTGGTTACACCATGCGGATGTATCAATCAGGATGTGATCGCGTGCCGCGCGCACATCCGCCTGATATTCCTCGGGTAACACTGCCTCTAACTTCACCAGGGCTCGGTGTAGATCGGTATCACCGGCAAACAGGTTGTAGTTCCCAGAGATATCGGTACTTAAGATCAGCGAAATAGCCTCTTCGCGGGTAAAAATCGCCGATTCCAGGTGGTAGTCCTCTGGTAAGTAATAGCCTCCGCCGGGTCCATATTCCATTGAAACCGGTACATGTGCGAGAGAAAGTGTAATAATATCTCGATAGATAGTGCGTACGGAGACACCTAAAATGTCGGAGAGTCGTTTCGCCGTCATTTTTCCGCGCGCCTGCAGCAATAGCGTGATTGCCACAAGTCTTTCAGTCTTCTGCATATCTTTTATTATGTGCCACTGATCCTTAAAAAACAAGAGGGATGAGGTAAAGAAGTTACTATTTTTTGACGACTATCGTTAATGAGGGAGGCGCAAAAATGTCCACTATGCGTTGCGGGCCCCTGTAGTTTGAGGGATTATCTTTGCGGATAGGCAGGCCGATGTAATTAGAGCATCGGTCTGCCCATCCATAAAGATATATTCAGGCGTGTCACTTCAGGGTCCGTTAGTGTCCCCCCTCCGCTTCTTCTATTATGCTTTGAAACCTTATTCGAAAGCATAATAGGAGGAGAGCGAAAGTATAAGAAAGCAAAGAAATGAAAAAACGGCTTATTCCCGGAAATAGGTATCAGTTTCCGGGAATAAAACAAAAACCAATTACCGAAATTTCCAAAAAAGATGTAGAATGACTGACAAGCGTATGTCAGCCATTTCATTTTAGACTTTGAGTGATGATACTAACCTGTCACATCCATTGATGTATGTGATTTGTCTTCAGGCTCTACTTGCTCGATGCACATCACGCATGAGTGGATGTAAAGATAGCGTAATAGGTCATTTTTGTTTTATGGGCATAACCAGAAATGCCCCGACGTGCGATGAGTAAGTGTATTGGGAATACTGCGGATACGGCGCGTCAAGAAAGGATTTATCTGGAATGCAGGTAACACAGGCTAATCAGCAATCTTCATCATCTTTAGGTCAGAATCAATTACAAGAGAATTGGCGCATTTATTGGCGCATTTTTAAACTGTTGCGACCTCACTGGTTCAAGGCAGTTGCAGCCGTTGTTTGTATGGGGCTGGCGACCGGTTTTTCGTTGATCGTACCCTGGCTGTTGCAGTGGGTCGTTGATGTTGGTATTCATAGTGGTCGTTTTCAGGATCTGCTGTGGGCAGCGTTGGCGATCCTGGTAACCAGTGCCTTGCGTGGTCTCTTTGCTTATGGGCAAGGTTATCTCGGGCAGGCTATTTCGTCGCTGGTCGCTTACGATCTGCGCGATATGCTTTATGATCATTTACAGCACCTCAGTTTTTCATTTCACGACGATTCTGAAACTGGTCAGCTGATGTCGCGCATGACCGCTGACATTGAAGCTGTACGTAACTTTTTCCCTATGGGGCTGCTGCGCGCCCTGTTAGCAGTGGTTACCTTTGCCTCTGTGACAATTTTATTATTGCGACTTGATGTATATCTGGCTCTTATTACGTTAATCTCAGTACCTATAATGCTAATTCTCTCGGCCCAGGTTGTCAAGCGTTTGCGACCTTTGTGGCTGTCGGTGCAAAATGGCGTGGGCGATCTGAGCACAATCATGCAGGAAAGCCTGAGTGGTGTGCGGGTTGTGAAGTCTTTTGCTCGTGAAGATTTTGAGATTGAGAAATATGGTACCAAGAACCTGCAGTTGCGCGAGCTCAACATGAGCGCTATGCGTCTGTCGGCCTGG
This sequence comes from Dictyobacter halimunensis, assembly GCF_036245075.1. Lineage (NCBI taxonomy): Bacteria > Bacillati > Chloroflexota > Ktedonobacteria > Ktedonobacterales > Dictyobacteraceae > Dictyobacter > Dictyobacter halimunensis. The sequence continues at coordinate 726,810 of NZ_BSRI01000001.1, read as the reverse complement.
AATCAGCCGTTGCTGGTTCTCTCGCTGAACCTGGTGACGGTACTTGTGTTATGGGTTGGTGGTATCGCGGTCATTCACCGCACGCTAAGCCTGGGCACCCTGGTAGCTGTGACCAACTATATCCTGCTGCTGGGTACTCCGGTGCGTACATTTGGTTTCATGATTAACTGGTGGGTACGTGGCCTGTCAGGTGGAACACGTATTTTCAGTGTTCTGGATACGCCATCAGATATTACTGATGCACCTGATGCCAAAGTCCTGCAAAAAGTAGCCGGCCATGTACGCTATGAAAATGTTTCATTTGCCTATAGTAATGGTGTTGAAGTTCTCAAGGATATCACTATTGATGCGCAGCCGGGTCAGACCATCGCTATTCTTGGTCCGACCGGTAGCGGTAAAAGTTCTATGCTGCATTTGCTGCCTCGCTTCTATGATACAAAAGAGGGACGTGTGCTGGTAGATGGGTTTGATGTGCGCGATGTTACGCTGGCCTCGTTGCGGCGCAATATTGGCCTGGTGTTGCAAGATGTGTTCCTGTTCAATGCGACGATCCGCGAGAATATCGCCTATGGTGTGGTCGGAGCAACGGAGGAACAGATCCTGGAAGCCGCGAAGGCAGCGCGTATCCATGATTTCATTCTGATGCTGCCCGATGGCTATGATACCTGGGTTGGTGAGCGTGGTGTCACCCTTTCAGGCGGCCAGAAGCAGCGTGTGGCGATCGCGCGTACGCTGTTACTCAATCCAAGCATCCTGGTGCTGGATGATTCGACCTCCAGTGTGGACATGGAGACCGAATATCTGATTCAGCAGGCGCTTGAAGAAGTGATGCGTGGACGCACCACCTTTGTTGTGGCCTCTCGCCTGCGCACCATCAAAAATGCCGACCAGATCCTTGTCTTAGAGCGAGGAAAAATTGTTGAGCGCGGTACCCATGCTACATTGTTGAAGCATAATGGTCCCTATGCCCGACTCTATGATATGCAGCTGCGCGAACAGGAAGAGTTTGAGGCACAGGTGCTGAATACTCAGTCTGATCTGCAGACGGAGGTATTGCAGTGATTAAGACCAAGGCAAGCGATAAGGCGGTTTCTTACGCTGACTATAAACGTTCTCATAACTGGATCGAGAACAGCCTGGCTCATTCTGATGAAGAAGAGGGCGGAAACTTTGATTGGAAGCTGGTGAGCATGTTTTTCCCATATATCGGGAAATACAAGGTGCCAGCGATCTGTAGCATGGTCCTCATGCTTGTATATACCCTGCTGAACCTGCTGAATCCCTGGTTAATTGGCCTGGCGATCGATAACTACATTACCCACAGTGACCTGGTGGGCCTGGGTATCCTGAGCATCATTTTCCTGGTGGTCAACGTGGCTATGTGGCAGGCCCAGTACTGGCAGGTCTGGTCGATGTCCTGGGCCGGTCAGCAGATCCTGTTCTTGCTGAGCGCCGATATGTTTACGCATCTGCAGCGCCTCTCGCTGAGCTTCTACGACCATACGCAGATTGGTCGCGTCATGTCGCGCTTGCAGAGTGATATCGATGTGCTGGAAGCCATGCTTAGTTCTGGCTTGCTGTCGATGCTGGGTTCCGTGATAGCGCTGGTAGGCATTATCATCTTGATGCTGGTGATGAGTCCATTGCTGGCCTTGCTGACCTTTGTGGTCTTGCCCATCATGTTCATCATCGCGGCCTTCTGGCAGAAGCATGCGCAGATGTCCTTCCGCCGTACGCGTGCCTCAATCTCGCTGGTGAACTCGACGCTGCAGGAGAACATCTCCGGTATGCGCGTGATCCAGAGCCTGGTACGTGAGGATCGCAACCGCTCGGAGTTTGACGATCTCAATGCCTATAACCGCGACACCAACCTCGAGTCCAGCCGCATCGCGGCGCTGGTGCTCCCCCTGGTTGAGGTGGTAGCGGCCCTGGCTACCTGTCTGGCCGTGATCTATGGTGGTTACCTGGTCTCAAAGAACCAGTTGCAGATTGGTGTTCTGGTCGCCTTTGTACTGTATATTAACCGCTTCTTTGATCCTATTCGTGATCTGAGCCAGCAATATACACAGCTGCAGCGTGCCGGTGTGGCGGCCGAGCGCATCTTCCAGATCTTGAATATGAAGGTCGAGATTAAGGATAAGCCAGATGCCCAGGATCTGCCAGAGATCAAGGGTGATGTCAGGTTTAAGGATGTTGTCTTCGGCTACAATCCTGTGCATCCGGTGCTGCGAGGCCTGAACTGGGATATTAAGGCTGGTCAGACGGTGGCGATTGTGGGTCCAACGGGTGCCGGTAAGAGCACGATCATCAGCTTATTGACACGCTTCTATGATATCCAGAGCGGATCGATTACGATTGATGGCTATGATCTGCGTAACGTGACGCAGAAGTCGTTGCGGCGCCAGGTTGGCGTGGTGCCCCAGGAGCCATTCCTGTTTACCGGTAGTATCGCGGATAATATCCGTTATGGTCGCCTGGAGGCTACGGATGAAGAGGTGATGGAGGCGGCCAGGATCGTGGGCGCCCATGATCTGATTATCCAGTTGCCCGATGGCTACAATACGCCTATTCGCGAACGTGGCCGAAATCTGAGTATGGGACAACGTCAGCTCATCTCATTTGCTCGTGCGTTGCTGGCTGATCCTCATATCCTGATCCTGGACGAGGCTACAGCCAATATCGATACCTTTACGGAAGCGATTGTCCAGATGGGACTCAAAAAGCTGCTGCATGGTCGTACCGCTTTTGTGATCGCCCATCGACTCTCGACGATTAAGGATGCAGACAGCATTGTTGTCTTGCAGGCTGGCCAGATCGTTGAGCAGGGGACGCACAGCGAGCTTCTGCAGAGCGAGGGGGAGTATGCATCGCTCTATGCGATGGGATTCCGCCATACGGCTGCCGCAGCCAGCGCGTAGTGTGTCTATAGCTATGAGTGATTAGGCCGGGCCCTACGGACCCGATCATAAAAATACAGAGAAGCGACGTGAGAGGCGCTCCGGTGCCCCTCACGTCGCTTCTCTGTATTTTTATGTAACGCGGAATTTCCGCGCATATTCCGCGCAGAGAGATCAGATTTCCGCGCTTTGTATCGCTGACTTTGTGTATTATGTCCCTGTGTTCTGTGATTGAAATCATACCCATGTCCTTCCTCGGTACTTCTTCCCACGCAAGGAACGCTCCATCTACAGGGATAGTATTCACAACTGGGAATATGGCTGGCTGGTCGCTTCGGCTTTTAGTATAAGAGCTTGTTTTTTATGGGGTATGTCCCGATGCTCCACAGACATCATGCCGCTCAATTTGGATGGGCGGAGCCGCCCGGACAGCTACTGATGTTTCTGAAAACTGGATTATTTCAATTGATGAGTGAGTGGCGGGGGAGCTGGCCGCGGGTGAACGGCGTTTTCAAATGCTTTTTACTGTAAGGAGTTACACACTTTATGCGCTCTGGCAAAAAAATCACGACGATGATGCTGCCAACTCTCCTGTGTTTGTTTGGTGTTCTGCTAGCTGCCTGTGGTGGTGGTTCGGTGCCGGGTAGTGGCAGCGTTAGCAAAACGAAGGCCCCCGACAACCAGCAGGTGTATCGTTGGGCATTTCGTTTACCTGATATTGCTTCATTTGATCCTGGTATCGCGACCGACAATACTTCGATTCAGGCTATTAATATGGCTTTTACCGGCCTGGTTCAGCTCGACGACCAGTTGAATATCAAGCCGCAGCTGGCCCAGTCCTATGATATCTCTGACAATGGTTTAACCTATACATTCCATCTGCGACCCAACCTGAAGTTTAGCGATGGCACCAGACTGGACGCCAACGATGTGGCGTATAGCGTCGATCGCGCGCTCTCCCCTGATATCAACAATCAGTCTGGCGTGGCTTTGACCTATCTGGGGCTCATCAAAGACGCTCCCGAGCGGACCGAAGGAAAAGTTAAATCTGTTATCGGTACAGGTGTGATTGTCAAGGATCCCGATACCGTTGTGATGAAGCTGAATAAGGCGACCGCCTACTTTCTGGGAGCTCTGACGTATCCAACCAGCTTCGTGGTGGAGAAGAGCGTTATTGATAAGTATGGCAACAAATGGACGGATCACCTGGCTGATAATGGTGGCCAGGGCGGTAATGGACCTTTCAAAGTCAAAGAATATAGCCACACCACCGGTATCAAGTTTGTTCCCAACGACAACTACTATGGGAAGAAGCCACAGTTGAAGGAAGTCGACTATCTGCCATTTAAGGATCGCCAGACCAGCTACAATGCCTATCTGGCCGACCAGGTAGATGTCACGGATATTCCGCTGCCACAGTACCGTCAGTCGAGCAGCCGTCCCGATTTCAATAAGACTGATGCCCTGACCGTTTTTTACGTTGGTATGAACTACCAGGTAAAACCCCTGGATAATATCAATATTCGTCAGGGCCTGGCCCTGGCTCTGGATCGCGACACCGTTGTGAAGGCGGCGTACCAGGGTGCTTATACCCCCACCTGCCATATCGTTCCTAAAGGGCAGTTTGGCTATAATCCTGATCTGAATTGTCCGGGTGGCGCAAGCGTTCATGGTGACAAGAAAAAAGCTGTACAGCTGTTTGAAAAAGGTTTGCAGGAAGAGGGTCTGACGCGTCAGACATTCCCTCAGATTACGCTAACCTATCCAAACCAGTCGCAGGAATCTGCAAACGAGGCTGCTACCGAAGTGCAGATGTGGAAGAGCGTGCTGGGTATCAACATCGCCACCACCGCGATCAGCCAGAACACCCTGTATACCTACCAGGCACAGACTCAGGGTAACAAGGGCCCATTGCAGATGTGGCTGGCTGGCTGGGGTGCCGATTTCCCTGATCCCCAGGACTGGATAACCCTGCAGTTTGGTGCTGGCGCACCTAACAACGCCTATAACTATGGTGACAACGGGAGCGGCCATGTCGCTGCTCAGAAAGCGTTGCAGGATCAGATGTCGGCCGCCGACGTCATGAGCGATAAAGCTGCCCGCTTGAATGCTTACAACAAGATTGAGCAACAGCTGGTTAATGATGTCGCGTGGCTGCCGATCTATCAGCGCCCTGATTTTCGCTTGCTCAAGCAATACGTGATCGGGATGAAGTTTACTTCCGCATCTATCATTCCGCCAGACGACTGGGCGAATGTCTATATCGCACAGCACTAAACACTGATTGACCCTCTTAAGCAAGTCGAGAGGTAAAGCGAGCGATATTATGGGCGCGCCGCCATCTAGCAATGGTGGCGCGCCCATCAGGCTTCATCTGGTGGTGCATGGAGCGCGAATGCGCCCCCATGCACCACCAGAAAACGAGTGCGGCCGCGCAGCGGACGCCCGAGTGGGGGCGCCCACGCTCGCCAGGAAAGAGTGTGTCAGACACTCTCTGACTGGCAGGAGGGCAAGGAGTTTCTATGATTCAATTTATGTTGAAAAGATTAATAGGCCTGGTCTTTGTTATAATCGGGGTCACCTTCATCACGTTTACAATGGGCTATTTCGCCCCCGATGATCCGATTAAACAGTTACTGGGGCAGCACTATACTCAAGCGGCGTATTTACAGCTCAAGCATGCATATCATCTGGATCTGCCTTTTTTTCAACAATACTATAATTTCTTAACTGGACTGTTCCACCTGGACTTTGGCTATTCCTTCCAATCGAAGGGCCGACCGGTGTGGGATATCTTAAAGGATGGCGTCCCCGTTTCGATCGAACTGGGCCTCTGGGCGTTGCTGGTTCAACTGCTGCTAGGTATCCCGCTGGGCATCTATTCGGCCATCAAGGCTCGTACCTGGGTTGATACCACCAATATGGTAGTGATGCTGATTGTCTACGCCCTGCCAGCCTTTGTGCTGGCAACCTTTGCCCAGGTCGCCCTGGTCTTCCTGGATATCTCCATCCCTGGCCTGAACTGGCCGGTGTCTAACTGGGGCATACCCTGGCACTATACGTGGGCGGATATTCAGTATAAGCTGGTGCCGATCCTGATCTATGGTGCCGCTGGCTTCGCCTACTATGCTCGCCTGACGCGTACAAGTATGCTGGAGGTGCTCAACCAGGACTACATTCGTACCGCCCGCGCCAAGGGTCTGCGTGAACGCGTGATTACGTTCCGGCACGCATTCCGCAATGCTTTGATCCCTCTGGTCACGGTGGTCAGCGTATCGCTGGGCTTTCTGGTTTCCGGTGCTTTCTTTATTGAGCATGTCTTTAATATTCCCGGTATCGCTGAGACCACCCTGTCTTCGGTTGGTGCCAGTGACTATCCGGTTATCCAGGCGACGACCGTGCTGCTCGCGGTTACTGTCGTGCTTGGCAACCTGATTTCTGACATCCTGTATACCGTCGTCGACCCACGTATTAAGTCAGAATAGGAGGATATGTAGATGAAGAATCGCATGGAGCGAGGGCCAAACGTTTCCCCATATATTCCCGGTGATGGTATGCCGTTTAATAATTCCAGCGCGCAATCAGGGGTAATGGCGCCTGATAGCCCGGTAAGGCCTATCGAGCCAGAGACGGCGCCGCCGGTATCTAGTCACGCAAATGACCCCCAGGGGCCAGATCATAAGCACCGTACGCCGTTTCAGGAGTCGTTCCGTCGCTTCCGTCGCGACAAAAAAGCGATGATTAGCCTGGGTGTGATCGTGTTTTTAATTCTGCTGGCAATCGTGGGTCCGCCGATCTATCAGCATATCGGCGGCACCTATAACAGTACGACCAATGGCCCGATTGGCCCTGACCAATATCACAACTTTGGCCACGCAGAAGTTGATCGTGTGACCGAGGGGCCGTCCACCCAATACTGGCTGGGGACCGATGGACTGGGACGCGATATACTGGCCCGCATCATGCAGGGTGTGCTGATCTCGATCTCGGTCGCGGTACTGGTTGAGGTCATTGATATCCTGCTGGGTATCCTGGTGGGTGTGCTGGCCGGCTATTTTGGTGGCTGGATCGATTTTCTGCTGGCCCGCTTTACCGATATCATGTTTGCCTTTCCTGGCCTGCTGTTCTTGATCCTGATCTCTGGTATCATGGGCCCCTGGGCCGATAGAAACTTGAATCATGTACCGGTCATCGGCGCGAACGGCAATGCTCGCCTGCTCCTGGTTTCGCTGGCCCTGGCCTTTACCATCTGGCCGTTGATGGCGCGGTACGTGCGTGGCCAGACCCTTCAGTTAAAGCAGCAGCAATATGTTGAGGCCGCCAAAACGCTGGGCAGTTCAGATACCCAGATCATCATGCGCCACATCATTCCTAACCTGTTTAGTATTGTGGTAATTGCTTCGACCCTGAACATTTCAAATACTATCATTGCCGAGGCCGGTATCAGCTTCCTCGGCCTGGGTGTACAGCCTCCCGGCTCCAGCATCGGCCTGATGGTTTCTGAGGGCTCACAATACATCCGCACCAATCCCTGGGACGCGATCGTCCCCTGTACCGTGCTGGCTATTATTGTGCTGGCCTTCTCCTTCCTGGGTGATGGTGTACGCGACGCCTTCGATCCACGTGCCAAAGACTAGGAGTGTGTCAGACACACATTTTCTGGGGAGCGTGAGCGCCCCCGCACGGGCGGCCGCATACGCGGCCGCGCCGGTATGATATGTGTATGAAGTGTTGTGCCGGTGCATTGGGTGCGCGACTGCGCACCCAATGCACCGGCACAACACTTCATACGTAAAAAAGGGGCTTGCCCGGCCGGGCAAGCCCCTTTTTTATTACCGCTCTCTTCCTTCGGCAGCTGAGATGTGATAGAGTAGAGATGTGAGGTTGGGGCTGGGTGATGCTTACTGCTACGTATGTTTGTTCATCAATAGAGGTGGGGCTGGTTATCGCGAGGGGTATACCTCTTTTTGTTCTAGTGCAACGGGAAACGATGATGGTAGTTGTGATGTTGTATAAATATCGAGTGTGAATCGCAAAATTATTTATGTATATATGGCGGTGAATGTTTTGAAAACTTCGATGGATGCAATTCAATTTGGTAAGTGGATAGGGGAGCGGCGGCGCAGGCGTGGCTGGTCAAGCCAGCGGGCACTGATTGACGCGATACGGCATGACCCTTTCTTAAAAGATTCACGTATTTCTGAGGATTTCATGGCGCGACTGGAGGCGGGTCGCCTGGTCTATCCTTTCAGGGGGCATGTGCGGCGGCAGGTGCTGGCTCTGGCATGGCTGCTGTGCTCAACTTCGCGTGAGGTACAGACTTATCTTCAGGTTGCTTCATTGAAAGATTTAAACGTTGAGGAGGACAAGTGGGTACAGCAGCTGTATGCCCATGTTTCCGGGAGGGCTCACCCCTCTATCGAACTGCTGCCCGCCCGTCCTCAGCACTTGATTGGTCGCGACGCTTTGGTGCAGGAGATCGTAGATCAGTTGTGCTCATTAGAGCATGGTGTTTGCGCACTGACAGGCATGCCAGGCATAGGGAAGAGCGCCGTAGCTTCAGTAGTCGTGCATCATCTGGTCGCGGAGGGTTATTCACGTGTCTTTCATCAGGGGATCATTACTATTTCCTGCAAAGGCCGGCGTGGCACGCGAGGACTGCTGTCTGTGCTCCACGAGGTGATTCGCCTGTTGTCACCCTCTCAAAAGCATGACGTTCCCGAACAGTCAGATGGTACACTTCCTTTCTGGCTGGATCATATGGATATACACTTATCCGGCCTGATTGACCAGGTGCGTATACTGCTGATGGATAAGAGCATCCTTTTCTTGTTGGATGACCTGGACGCACAGTTCCCTTTGCGGACCGCACTGGATGCATTGCTGGGAAGTACCCGGCACAACGCCGTTCATCCAACTGAACACCGCCAGGGCGTTGCGCGCCATGTTGTACTCACGACCAGCCGCCATATACCATCCCCAACGTTTTTAAGTTATCATCATCACCTGCAGCCATTAATGCATCATAATGCCTGCGCGCTGCTATACAGCCTGTCGTCCTCGACGTGTGCCACCGCCCCATTGGCTTTACATGCAGAAGAGCAGGAACAGGCAACCGCTCGGATCTGTGATGCGCTTGGCAACCATCCTCTGGCTATTGAACTGGCTGCCAACTCCGTAGTTGGCCGAGGCATCCCGCTTGATCTCCTGGCGACCAACATCGCGCTTGATCCTTTTCATCCAGTGTTGGACAATAATGGGGAACTGGGAGCGCTTTTTGAACATGCTTTCAGCAACATAGGGCATGAGCAGCAACAACACTTTGCTCTGCTGGCCCTGCTGGGACCTCAGGCTTTCAGCCTGGAGTCGGCGGCGGCACTTATTCAATCTGAACAGTGGGAACAACTTGAATCCTTTTCATGCCTCATATCAGCGAGACCAGGCCAGAGGGCGACGGCTGAACTGGAGCGTCTTCCTGATCCCGACAATCAGAGAAAGGGTTCCGCCGAAATGACGCGGGCGGATAATCCTTATGTATCCTTTCAGACGCTGACCTCGACCGCTTTAGAGCTAGGCTATCTCGTCAACGACTCCCTCCTTGAACGCGTGGGCCCTGATGACAGATACTCATCTTCCGATGAGCAACTGTATCAATTGCATCCACTGCTCTATGCGTATGCGCGCAACCGCGTACAGCGGCTTCCCGCCAGCTATCTGGATGCCGTCTGGAGTAACTTCCAGGCATATATGACCTGCTTTTATAAATAATTGCATGCTCGAACCAGTTTTTGCTCCTGTGGTACCGCCGCAGGCGGTACCACAGGAGCAAAAACTGGGTTTACCATCCTATCGAACGTCATTTAGATGAGTTGCTCCAGTGTTGATTGTTCGGAATCTTCCTCGTGTATAAACTCGATGCCGCGAGCCTCCTGGCCGATGGCCGTCATAATAATGACCGCCAGAAAAGCACCTAATGAGAAAATGCCCAGCGCGGCCGTATAATTCGGGATTTTTGGCTGTCCCATATTGGCGGCCAGTAGCGCCTGGGCGAAAATGATCTGAGCCGCGAACAGGTTCCCTAATTGATAGGCAAACCCCGGGAAGGTACCACGCACATCAGTGGGCGAAAGCTCGTTGAGGTGGACTGGCACCACGCCCCACGCTCCCTGGACCATAAATTGAAGCAGGAAGGCGCCCAGTGGCAACGTGTAGAGCAGACTGATCCCGGGAATCTTGAGCCAGCCGGACCACAGAGGGATCATGATGATGCCAAGGCAACAGGCAATAATGATAGCTTTACGCCGCCCCCATTGCTGTGAATAATAGCCAAACAGCGTTCCACCAATAATTGCTCCCACGTTAGAGATGGCGGAGATAATGGTCGTTCCGGTCACCCCGATTTTTAGTTGGGCCTGCAAGAAGGTTGGATAATTATCCTGGGTGCCGTGCGATAAGCAGTTGAACGCGGTCATTAAAATGATCACATAGATGAACAGGATAGGACGACTGCTGATCGCGCGCCAGATACTTTGCCAGGGAGTAATGCCCGCACGGCGGTGGCGTTGTTGTTGCCGCTCCCAGACCGGCGATTCGGGCACGTTCAATCGAATGTAGACGACCAGCAGGGCCGGTAACACGCCAATTACAAACAGGGTACGCCAGGTGGCCAGGGAGGCCGGGAAGAAGCTGAAGACCAGCCCGTAGACCAGCGCCGCAAGCAGATAACCACACGCGTAGCCCTGTTGGAGAATGCCCGAGAAGAGCCCTCTTGATTCAGTTGGCAATGACTCCATTGTCAACGAGGCGCCCAGTCCCCATTCACCACCCATGCCGATGCCAAACAGGATACGTAGGACAAGGAAAACGCCATAATTGGGCGAGAAGGCAGTGAGCAACTCGATCACCGAATAAAACAGGATATCGATCATCAAAGGGGTGCGCCTGCCGAAACGCTCTGCCAGCAAGCCGAAGATAAAGGCCCCTACTGGACGCATCATCAGTGTCATCGAAAGCGCGAAGGCGATCGCAGGCAGCCCAACATGAAAGTCATCCTTCAGCTTAACCTGTACAAAGGTGAGGAGGAAAAAGTCAAACGCATCCAATGTCCATCCCAGGAAACTGGCCGTGAAGGTGTTGCGTTGCTCCCGTGTGAGCGAGGTAAATAATCTCCAGGCGTTCATTGACCGAATTCCTTTCGTCAGTGAAATAGAGGTAGACTATTATATATAATAACACAAAAAACGTTTTCTGCTTTTCGTTATGTTTAATATGGCAGAGTTTTTATCGTGGCTGTTGCTGCTTTTGCTCACCATACAAAAGCGAGGAGTTGGGGCAACGACAGCAGATGGGTACATTTACACCCATCCGTTGTCGTTGCCCCAACTCCTCATACAAACTTTAATGTGCTAGAATGGGAAAGAGCGATTTCTTATTTCAACGTGGATATTGGCCCGACTTTATCCTGCTACATGCACAAACGAGACTTTCTTTTCAGCGATCTCTTGGCAGAGGAGGACACTGATTTGCAACATAAATTGTACCCCACCATTCCATCTCATTTTCATCTACAACATGTCAATAAATTACAGGCTCTGCTGGAGGCGATTCCTGATGGTGTGGTAAAGGTCGACGTAACTGGCCGTTTGCAAAGCGCCAATGCGGTTGCTCAGTGTTTGCTTGCTCGCATTGTCTCAACATCCCAGGAAGACATCCTGAGGCCAGAAAAAATGGCTGGCCTGCGGGCCCGTGATGTTCAGGGGCAGTTGTTAACCCTCGATACGATTCCCATTGCGCGTATGCTGGGCGGTGAAACGTTAACCGGCCAGAACGCTCCTATTATTCATTTTCCTACCCATGACGGACAGGAGCTCTACGTACAGATCAGTGGAGCGCCGTTGCAGAACGAGGTCGCCGATCTGGTGGGCGCGGTGGTGATCCTGCGCGACATGACCGAATACGTACGGCGCCGCCGTTATCTGGAAGAAATGTTGTGGCAGGGGGCGATCGAGCAGCGGCGCCTGCGCACGCGCGAGGAGCGTGCGCGCCGCATTTCCGCCCTGGTGGCTGATTCTGCCTACTCATATCAGATACGAGTAGATGGTGAAATCAAGCGTGTCTGGCTTACGGATACGTTCCAAAGCATTACCGGTTATACTCCTGAAGAGATTGATGCACTGGGCTGGTTGAATCCCGCGCTCTATCACGCCGATGATGCCTCGGCGGTGCAGGAGCGGCGACAAGCGCTATTGGCCGGCGCTTCTGATGTGCGCGAGTGGCGCCTGATCACCAAAGATGGCGAGATACGCTGGTTGCGTGACTCCTGTCATCCTATCAAAGATCAGTCCAGCGGTGTGTTTCACTTCTATGGAGCAGTTCACGATATTACCAGCCATAAAAAGGCGGAGGAACAGATTCATCATCTGAGCCAGCAACTCTCGACCACCTTTGCCGCAATTGCCGACGGGATCGTTATTTATGACCGCGAAGGACAGGTGTTGCAGATGAACCAGGCGGCCCGTGACCTGCTGGGCTTTGACAGCAACGATACATTTGATATATTGCCGATGTCCAAACGTATCCCGTTAGTGCGGATGCGCATGGACGAGCAGCCCCTCGCGCTGGAGCAGACGCCGCTGCATCGTGTATTACATGGAGAGATTCTGAAAGGTCCACAGGCTGAGGACATTTTTATTACGGCTCTGGATGGTCAACAGCGCTGCCTGAACATCAGCGGCGCCCCGATCCGTAACCTCGCCGACGAAATTATCGGGGGCGTGTTGATATTTCGCGACGTGACGGTCAGGCGGCGCCAGGAGTTGCGTACCCAGCACGCTATAGATACGCTACTGGCGATGGCTGAAGCCCTGGCCCACTCTATGGAGCAGCTTAACTTTCCCGATAATGTGGCGGATCAGCAAGCCTATATCTCGCGGCAAGAGGTGGTGCGGCACCTGCTCTCGCTTGGTTGTGATCTGCTAGGGGCGCAGATGGCATGTATCGTAACCATCGACCCGGGGACGTATCGTTTTGCGCCAGTGACCACCACCGGATTATCCGCTGAATCAGAAGAGCGTTTCTGGCGCGAGATGCCCCATGTCTATCTGCATGATTACCTCTCCGCTGATGTTCGTGAACAACTTTTAGGGGGCGAGCCCGTTTTGTTAGATATAGCCTGCATACCAAAGGCGGATATAGCCACCTTTGGTATGACACAGATGCTGGTGGCGCCTCTGCATATCGGTGAACAATGCCTGGGCCTGCTGATCATGGATGCGCCCTCCGTCAAGCAGGAATACCCGTTATCAGAAGCCCTGACCTTGATCAAGGTCGTAGGCAGATTGACCGCGCTGGTCATTGAGCGTGAGCGTCTGATACATGAGCGTATCATCGCGCAGATTCGTACCGTTGCTGAAAGTGAGGCCAATCGTCAGAAAGATGATTTTCTACGCCTGGCCAGCCGCGAACTACGTACGCCTCTGGCAACAATTAAAGCCGGTCTACAACTTACCCATCGCAAGATAGGGCACTTGCCGGCGGCGATACCGGATCCCAGTTTGCTGGAGCAGATCGACGAGGTGCTCAATCGTGGTGAGCGCCAGGTCGCGGTTGAAAGCCGGCTGATTGGCGATTTATTAGATGTTTCTCGTATACAAGAGGATCGCCTTGAGTTACAATCTAAGTTGTGCAATCTACTGGATGTGGTACGTAACGTTGTTGCGGACCTTCGTACAGGTAACACCTTGCGCACTATTCAAATTATTGAGCCTGTGGGTGAAGATATGATCCCTGCTGTCGCTGATGTCGAACGTATTGGCCAGGTACTCACAAATTATCTGACCAACGCCATCAAATATTCGCCAGTGGATAAAGCGATCACCATACGTTTCGAGATAGATGAAATGGTTGTACGGGTCTCTATCTGCGATGAAGGGCCAGGGATTGCTCGGGAACTTCAATCAAAGATCTGGTCGCGTTTTTACCAGGTGCCTGACCGTATCGTTTATAGTGGATCATCGGGATTAGGGCTGGGACTCTATATATGCCAGAAAATTATACGCCAGCATAATGGGCAGGTCGGTGTGATCAGTAGCCCGGGGCAGGGAGCCACGTTCTGGTTTACCTTACCTCAGGCTCTGGACTGAAGTATGATAACAGAAAAATTGGTTGGAGAAACAGTTACAATCAGGATAGCAGAAAAGAGAAGAAAATGGATCGGAGTGTCTTGGCACCCCTGCTCTTGGTAGAAGACAGCGATGAAGATGTAGAGCTTATTGAGTGGGCTTTAAAAAAGCTTGCGATCACTATCCCGATAGTTCGATGTACTGATGGTGAGGAGGCTTTGGATTATCTCTATCAACGGAATCGTTACAGTGATCCACAGAAGTCACCTATGCCAGCGCTGATTCTGCTTGATCTACAACTGGTAGCTGTAGATGGTCTTGAGGTGTTGCAGGAGATTAAGGGAGATGAGACCTTACGCATGATACCAGTTATTGTCTGGACTTCATCTGACGATGAGCATGATATCGATGTCAGCTTCAAGCAAGGTGCGAATAGCTATATTTTGAAGCCTATGAGCACCCAGCGTCTGCTGGCTATTGTTGAGATGCTCAATCAATACTGGTTTGGCGTTGCTATACTACCAGAAAACATTTCTTTACAATCAGACTAAGCTCCTGCACAAGTCCCCCGGTTTTCGGCATGCCATGCCCGAGGCATAATCCATAGGCTGGTATTGTATGTTATCGGAAAGGGATCGATCCCTTTAATGGTTCGTGCCAGCTTTTCTGTGTGAATGGGAGCAAGTGTTTTGCGATCTTTGTTTACGGTACCTTTTTTTTTTACATCGTTCATCGTTGCGTGTACGTCTGGCTTTCTTCCTGAGTAGTTGTATCGTTATTTTTAGTATTATCGCGTATGCCTTATTTGCGACCTCCGAGACGCGAATCGTCACGCTCTGTGCCATCCCCGTGGCGGTTGCCTGTTGCCTGTTCGGGCTACGAATGGCCTGCCTGGGTGCTCTGTCCTTCTTACTGCTGTGCGCTGGCCTGCTGACCCTGCACATCCATACCCTGCACTGGCCCGTTCTACTCGTCGAGGATTTTTCGTTTGGGATGCTGGCGCCGGGAGTTGTACTTATCTGCTTCGGTTTTCTGTGGCCGCCTTTCAACCGTCATGCGTCTGATATAGCGGGCCCCCAATCACAACACGGCGGACAGCAATTGAACCAGTCCTATAATCAACAGCAATTGGAAGAAGCGCGCGACCAGTTTCTGATGAGCGTCAGCCACGAATTGCGTTCACCATTGACGGAGGTACGAGGTTACATTAATCTTGTGCTGGAATACGGCGATCAGCTCGATGAAGCCACGCGGAGCACTTTTTTGCAGAATGCATCCTACGGTTGCGACGAACTAGAATTAATTATCAGAAATGTGCTCGATATGTCGCAGGTGGAAAAAGATGGGAAGCCGGTATACATGCAAGCATTGCCGCTGGTGGCGACGATTGAGGAAATCTGCGAACGCATCTATCTTCATGATCACACGCTGGAATTGAGTATCAGCCCCGATCTGACGATTCTGGCTGATCGGCAACAATTGCGGCAGATATTGCGAAATCTGATTTCTAATGCCTGTAAATATTCGCCCGCGCACACAGGTGTAGTCATCTGCGCCAGCCTGCGGCAGGATAACATGGTGTGTATATGTGTAAAGGATGAAGGGGCTGGGATCGAGGCTACCGATATGCCTCACCTGTTTCAAAAATTTTCGCGCCTCAAGCGTGATGTTGCCAGCGCGGTACATGGCACGGGCCTTGGCCTGTATATCTGCAAGCAATTTGTGGAAGGGATGGGCGGACGGATCTGGGTGGAGAGCGAGGGCATTGCGGGTAAGGGAAGCCGCTTCTGCTTTACGCTGCGCCAGCCTGATGTGGACAGGTAGATAGAGGAATCAACAGAAAGTAAGAGAAAGTAAGATGGCACAAAATCATTACGAGACCGTCGCGCTGATTCCCGCCCCTCCAGCGGCCGTCTACGCGATTCTGGCGGACTACCGCCGGGGACACATGAAGATTATGCCCAGGCAGTATATACGCCAGTTTGAAGTTGAGTCGGGAGGACAGGGAGCGGGAACGGTGATCCGCTACCGGGTGCACGCGTATGGTATTGAGCGTGCCGCGCGCGCCGTTGTCAGCGAGCCCGAGCCCGGCCGGATGCTGGTGGAGAGGGAAACTACCTCGTCGCTCGTGACCATGTTTGCCGTAACACCGGCTATGGGCGGTGAACAGACGCATGTTCAGCTCACGGCTCACTGGGAACCAGCTCCTACCCTGTGGGGTCGTCTCCAGCAGGCATTGTACCCCGCCATCCTGAAGAACGTCTTTACGCAAGAGCTCAACGCCCTGGCCAGGTACGCCGCGCGCGCGCAGCGCCCCGATGCCTGATGGTGATCTATCTTCCGCAATGTATCGTTCCAGCTTTAAGAACGTACATAGCTCCAGCTCAGCATCTCTCCGTCCTTCCATGGCATAACGCCGTGGAACGGCCTGGGATCATCATCAAAAACCATGGGTAAAAATTGATGGTCACTGGGCCAGACCGGCAGCGTTGCAATCGCCGAGCGCTCCACCCATTCTAGCGTCCCCTCCTCATTGCCCTGGTGCGCCTCACCATGCCAGCGATCGATAATAAAGATAAAACCGAACCAATCCTGTCCCTGCTTGCCAAAGCCGGGCCAGGCGATGGTGCCGCGCAACAGCATATGATCGACGAGCAGACCCGATTCTTCCTCAATTTCTCGTTTCATGCAGGACATGATATCTTCCTGCGCATTTAATTTTCCGCCCAGGCCGTTATATTTGCCATAGTGTATATCATCGGGACGTTTATTGCGGTGGATCATCAAGACATGTGACCCATCTGGCGAAAGAATATATCCCAGAGTAGCTATAATTGATGCCATCTTAACCTCAAAACCGCTTTCCTCAATCTCAATGCTTCTAATATTGCTCTCTTTAGCCCTGGCTGACTGTGTTATGTTCTTCATCTGCCGCCGGCTGTAAGCCCAGTACAGGGAGTAGGTCGGCGAATGTATGCACTGTCAGATCGGCAACCTCGGGCGAAATCTGTTCCGGCCACTGCCGGGGCTCGTGATGAATCCAGACCGTCTTCATGCCTACCTGGTGGGCTCCCCAGATATCGAATTCGGGATTATCGCCAACGAATAAAATCTCCTGCGCTGGTTTCTGCAGGCAGCTCGCCGCCGCCAGAAAGATCGCGGGATCGGGCTTCTGTTTTCCAAACTCTTTTGAGACAAAAATGCAGTTCGTATATGCGTCGATTCCCAGCGTCTTAATTTTGCGTTTCTGCTGAGAACCCACTCCGTTTGTAACGATGCCAAAGGGAATCTGGCGCGCGCGCAATTGCTGCAAGAGGAGCATGATCTCATCCTCTAAAATGATATGATCAATGACATCGCGCTGGTAGCCCTCAATTAACTGTTCAATCGATCCCTCTACCGCCGGATACTTGCGTTTAACATCTGTAAAATACTCTTCACGTGGCCGATACCCATGGTTGTCCAGCTCGACAAGGTACTGAACCATTGCCGTCAACTCAGCTTTTTTTGCCGGATCATGGTAGCGTTGCGCAAAATCGCTGGCCCAACCATAAAAGGCCTTGCTACGGTGGTGTAGTGTATCATCTAAATCGAATAAGATCGCGCTTGTTTGTAGTGGGAGTAAGGTTTTTTCTGCTGGTAAATCCGACAATGTCATTCTCTCCTGCGATGCTGTTGTGGCGATCGGGCATCTTTATGCTGCCCAACCTCTACCTGTATCATAACACAATTGTGTCCTTACCAATTGGTCAGTTATTGTCCTTTTCTGGTGGACTACTATGTGCCCTACGCAATAGGAAATAACCAAAGAGCACGAATTCAGAAAAAAGCTTCAGGATATGTTAAAATAGTTCAAAATGATCCTCCGTCTGGTTGATGCGGAACTGCTATTTTATTCTGTATATGCTGGATAGTACTCTGGAAGAAAGAGGGCTTCACTATGACTGTCTCTGTAAGAGCTTATTCTCCGTCTGGTGTTACCCAAACGCCGTTGACCTTTGTTCGGTATAGTGTGCCACACGAAGGGCATGTCTACTATAGTGATGACCCTAATGAAGACACTATTCTGCTCGATCGGCAACGGGGCCTGGCGGCGGTATTTGATGGTGTTGGTTCCGGACCGGGTCAGGTGGCTTCACGTCTGGCGGCGCGTGTTATTCGCCGGACCTGGAAAAAGTTGCATGCCGAGCCACGGATTGTGCCTTTCTCAACGCTCCCCCAGCTTGAAGAAATGATCCTGCATTTGTTTGATGTCGCCCATCAGCAGATTATCCTGGAAGGTGAGCGACGTGCGCAAAGTATGCAGGAGTATACCAGGTATCCCGCCACCACGGCCGCGTTGACCCTTTTTTCTTATGATGAAGAAGCCCATGTCTATTATATGTCTTATGCGCACGTTGGCGATAGCCGCATTTATCTCTGGCGTCCGGACGAGGGTCTGAAACGTTTGACTGATGATGATGGATACCTGGCTCTAAAAATATCGGATGGCTCAATTACCCCGGAAGACGCATTGCGTATTGACCAGGCCAGTAACATCAGTGAGCTCAGCCGTCTTGAAAAAAGTTATTTTGATAATCGCAATGGTATTACCCAGGCATTGGGCCATGAGAAGTCAATGGATGTCCATATCGGCCATATAGATATTCAGCCAGGAGACCGTGTCCTGCTTTGCTCTGATGGTATTCATGATAACCTGACTGATAAAGCGCTGGCGCTTCTCCTGGAAAAAGAGAAGCGTACGACTGCCGCCAGAAAGATTGTGCAGCAGGCAATTGCCAGTTCGCATCAGAATGTGTTGGAAAACATGCGGGCCAAAAGCGATGATATGAGTGCTGTCGTTATAACCTGTGCAACAATCTCTTAACAAATGCATGCTATACTCATATATGTGTATAGACATCGACTATTTGATCGATGTCTATGTTTATGTTTTCATGTATAATCTTTGTGCGTCTGTTATAGACACATTTTCTGCTATCTGATGGTGTGGGGGAGAGTGAATGGATACTGCAAACTATAACAGTCAGGTCCGGCGATTGCGTATTTTGGCAGAGGCTGCGCTGACTCACTACGAGATTGGTAGCGCGCGTCTGACGCTGCTTTCTCCAGGAGCGCACAGCATCTTTCGTGTAGCTGCGTATGCCAGGCCAGGAATGAATACAGCCAACGACGTCGCGGGGAGTGGGGATGGGCGCTTCGCCTTGCATCTCTTCCGCAAGGAAGGCTTTGACCGTGTGCTGTGGAACTCTGAGTTGCAGTGGTTGAGCGCACTGAAGCGTGACACAGATCTGCTGGTGCCAGAGCCTATCGCTGCCCGGGATGGGGCGCTGATGCCGGAGGTTCGCATTGAGGATGTTGAAGAGGAGTGCGTCTGTTTATTGCTTAGCTGGATGCCCGGGCGCTCGGTAGACTCTGGCCTCTCTCCGACCCTGTTTGAGCGTGTGGGTATATTTCTGGCACGCCTTCATCAGCACTCCAGGCAGTTTGTGCCTCCCGAGGATTTTGTGCGGCCGCGTTGGGACTGGCAGCAGGCGTGCGAGGACGATACCGTGCTTGACCCTGATTTCGCCACCACGCGCTGCGATGGCTTGATTACCGGTCGCGAGTATCGTATCTTTTCTGAAGTGACCGAACGGGCACGCGAGGAGTTCTCGGCCATCCCGGCTGGACCTGATAGCTATGGGTTAATCCATGGAAATCTTCGGCAGGACTGTTATCTGTTTTATAAGGGTGAGGTATGCGCGATCGATTTCCATAAGTGTTGTTGGAGCTACTACCTGGTTGACCTTTCGATCACCTTGGATGGAGTCGCGGGAAGGCAGGATGAAGATCTGCTGAGGCATGCATTCCTGCGTGGCTATGAACGTGTGCGTCCCCTTCCGGAACAGCACGAACGATGGTTGCGCCTCTTTGAGGCGATACGCCTGATTGAACACCTCAATTTTATCTTCCGCTCTGATGATCCCGCTTTACGCGCCACCGCTTCCTCACAACTGGCCTTTGTGCTTGACTGGTTGCAGCACTTTGTGCATATATCCGCTGCCAGCCACTCGTTTTCTGTCAGGTTCTAAATGCTTTTGGGACCAGAGGAACGCACGCGTTCTCCTGGTCCCGAGGCGCTAATCCCTACCGGGATAAGAAGCTGAGGATCCTGTGTCGAATCGCGTCCGGCGTTAATCCGTTGGCGGTATCATGTTGTTCACTGCTGCCATAACGGGCCGGCAAGGTATGGGGAACCTCGATCGCCTCTAGCCTGATGGGCATGTGTTTGAGGGTGGCGCTGATGTCTGAGGACAGACCACCGCTATAATATGGTTCGACCAGAATGATATTCTGGTGCGCATAGTGGCGCAGCGTCTCGCTATCAAAAGGAGCGACCGTTGTACAGTAGAGTACCGTGACATCGAGATCTGCCACAGATGGCAAGACATGTCTGAGCATGGGCCCGACCGCGACAATGGTAGCCTGCCTGCCCTGTTTAACCACCATCAATTTACCAGCTTCAACCGGATGGTCGGTCGGGTTTTCGCGTTCGCTGAGGCGATAGTAGGTGGGTGAGCCGTTAGCATACATTGCTCGAAAGAGGCGATCAAACTCAGCCGCCGTTCCCGGAACGACAATCTGCATGTTCGGCAGGCTGCGCAGAATCTGTACATCGCCGGCCCCATGATGGGTCATCCCTTCGGTGCTATAGTCATAAGAGGCGCCAATGCTGATAAAATTGCCCTGCAGACCCTGGTAGCAGAAATCAAGCTTGATCTGCTCAAATGGACGTTCCACCAGAAACGGGGCGATGGAATGCATCACCGGGATAAATCCCTCTATCGCGACCCCTGCTCCCGTACCAATCAGGGTTTGTTCCAGGATGCCGAGATTATGTACGCGCTCCGGATAGCGCTGCTGGAGCTGCTGAAAGTAATCGGTACTGATATCCGCTAGCAAGATCATCAGTCTTGGATCATTTGTAGCCAGATCCTCAAGTGTATACTGCATCTGTGCGCGCATGGTGGTGGCTGTGATGGTCATAATCAGGCTCCTTTTCGTTCGGCGATTTCTGCGATGATGACATCCGGTCTTACGGCGTCTTGCTGGCTTAATGCGGCGTAGATCTGCTCATGATCGCGGCCATTAATGGTCGTGGCATGCCAGCCAAAGGCCTCAAATTTGATCGCCATATCCCCATACTCGATGGAGCTGGAATGGTTATTGATCACGATACAGGTCAGTTGCTTCAATTTTTTCTGACCGGCGACCATCACAGCCTCCCAGATGCTGCCTTCATTGCATTCAGCGTCACCCACCAGCGTGAAGACGCGGCGATCGCTTTGTTTCGCCTGCAGGGCCAGCGTTACGCCAATGGCCATTGATAGACCATGTCCGAGCGAACCGGTGGACACCTCGATGCCAGGCACCCGCTGCCGATCGGGGTGGGCTCCTAATATTCCATCCCAGCTTTTGAAACGTGACAGTTCCGAGCTGGGAAAGAAGCCTTTCGCGGCCAGGATCGCATAGAGTGCGACCGGCCCATGACCTTTGCTCAGGATGAAGCGGTCGCGTGCTTCGCTGCGCGGTTGCTGAGGATCATAGCGCAGGATACGATCGTAAAGTACCCACAGCACATCGAGGGTGGAGTGGGCGCTGGCATTATGTTTTTCATCGCCCGTGGCCAGGGCCATTAACTGTTTGATCTCCGTCAAATCTGTCGTCATATCATTGTGTCCTTTATCTGCTACTGCGAATGTGAAGATAGTTTAAAATTTTATGTATGGCGGCGCATTGTCCCAACGTTCAGCGCAAGCCTGTACCTTTGTACAAATACAATGCTTATGTATTGCAGACATTAGAGAGGGGAATTAAAGATATGGATGAGAGATATGCCGATGATCGACGACACACACTGGCTAGATGGCTGGAACAACTCCAACAGGGGGAGCAAGCCGCGCGCATAGAGGCGGTCGAAAGGTTAGGGGAACTGGCGGATGAGCGAGCGATTGCGCCTTTAGCGGATCTCTTCAATGATCCTGACCCGGCGTTGCGACTGCGAGCCGTTCTGGCGTTACGTCAGATTGGAGGTGTCCTGGCCGTGACTGCGCTGACGGGTGCGCTGACCAATGAATTGCCCCAGGTACGCCGGGCCGCCATCGTCGCTGTGGGTAAGTCTGGTGGCTCACGAGCTGTTGCTCTTCTGCTGCCCACTTTACAGGATCCTGATGAGCGTGTACGTAATACCACCATACTCACGCTGGGCGAAACAGGTGATGCTCAGGCATTATCCCCCTTGCTCCAGGTACAGGCGGACCCGCAACAGAAGATTGACGCGGCGTACCTGGAGCATGCCATTCAGCGCCTGCGACGACAGGATGCTTAATCGAGATTGTAGGCCGATGGTGTGATAATTTTCGGGCAGGATTCTGGCTGTGTCGCTGGCGACATCCCATTGCAAGAACTCGCAGCCATATCCAGTAACTCCTGTTCTATCTCCGGCCATAGCAGTTTCTCCGCTTCAGGACGCGTCAGGGATAGTCCTCGATTGCTGGCCTCAATGATTAACTGTGTCGCCCTGCTATTAAACTGCTCCAGTATCGCTTCCTGTACATCAGATGAGGGCATAACACCCAGCGTAATCTGATCAAAATCATACAGATCCGATGATTCAAACGAGAGCATAAAGAGATCCACGTACCTGCGGATCAATTCCATGTGGACATCATTGAAGTGTTGTGGCTTTGGGCTGATCAGCGTCATGCAGCCGGCAATTTGATTGGCATGGATCAGAGGATAGGTAACAATGCTTTCGGCTAGTTCGCTATAGTTGACGGGGAACCACTGTTTTTTTACAAGATGTTTATGGATAACGATTGGCCGTTTGGTCTGAACCGCGTAGCCGATCTGGGACTCTAAGCCATAGAACCGCACATTGCTATTGATGGCATGCCATGGCGGATTGCCGCGTCCATCGATAATACGCAGGCTACGAACTTTTTTGCCTGCCAGAGGCCGGGTGCACTGGCTGGCATAGATGGCGACACCATCCTGTCGCGCATCCAGATGTGAGAGCATCTGCTGCAGAACCATGGAACGGATCGTAGCGATCCGTAGATGTTTTGTGCGCTGATTATAGGCTTCTAGTATTTTGGCGTAGAAGGATGAAGGAATCTCCTGCGGCATTTCTTCGATGACTGCGACATCGGCTCGAAATTGAGGAAATTCAATTGCGATCATTTCAATCAGTTTTTCACGATGATCGGGTAAAGCCTCTAACAGCGCATAGAGGTGCTTCAGACGCGGATTTGAGGTCCCCGAAGCCCAGCGTATCAGACTGATTTGATTGACACCCAATATGCGTGCAATGCGCTGCCTTTCGGTTGGGTCAGTAATGGCCGCTTCTAGAAATACACGCCACCCTGGCGACTCATGTATGTTACTCAATTACTACTCGTCTAACTACTACTAGCAAGTGTATAGTGACCTGTTAGCTATATTACGTCAAAAAAGTAGCCCTCGTCAATAAGTATCTAATTGCAAGATATTTCGTATAGCAATAATTTGCATGCAAGTCGAATAAAATAGCACAAAGTCATATCCATGCTACAATATAAAAAGTTTATTTCCTCCAAACACCCAGGGGTGAGTAAATTGTTTTGGCGCATCAACAATTGTAGAAATGAATGGAGTAGAAAATGCCTGACTATCGAACACCTTTTAATATAGAGGGAAAAACAGTAGTGATTACCGGTGGAGGCGGAGTCCTGGGCAGGGTGATGGCGCAAGCACTAGCAGAGGCAGGTGCCAGAGTGGCTGTGATCAGTTTGCATGAGGCTTCGGCTACAAAAGTGGTTGAGGCAATCCATCAAGCGGGTGGAGAGGCAATTGGCATAGGCCGTGATGTGATGGATAAGGCTGCGCTTGAAGATGCACATAAAGAAATTCTCAGCAAATTTTCCTCGATCGATATTTTGATCAACGGAGCTGGTGGCAATCAGCCAGGAGCAACGACTTCACCAGAGCGTTCGTTTTTTGATCTGGATATGCAGGCTGTGTCTACAGTTTTTGACTTGAATTTTTCAGGTACCTTTCAGACCTGTCAGATTTTTGGTCGCAACATGGTAGAGCAAGGCCATGGCTGTATCGTAAACATTGCTTCCATGAATGCTTTGCGCCCGCTCACCAAGATCCCTGCCTATAGTGCAGCCAAATCAGCGATTGCCAATTTTACCCAATGGCTCTCTGTCCATATGGCGCAGGAATATAGCGATAAGATACGTGTTAATGCAATCGCGCCTGGCTTCTTTTTAACTGAACAGAACCGCTTTCTCCTGACTGATAAAGATACCGGTGCTATGACAAAAAGGGGACAGGCCATTTTAGATCATACTCCCATGGGACGCTTTGGCGTACCAGAGGATCTGATTGGAACGCTTTTATGGCTTGCCAGTCCGGCCGCGACCTTTGTAACGGGCATCGTTGTCCCGGTCGATGGCGGTTTTTCCGCCTTTAGCGGCGTCTAAGTGTGATGGTGTAACAGGGGCGCATTCGCGCCCCTGTTACACCATCACACAATTGACTTTTGAGCGCCGCAGGCGCGAGAGCCTATTGAGAACTCTTTATTTTTGCTGGAGCTGTTTTTCGACGGAGTGGAGCCAGTTGATATGTTGTGGCAGAGCGATCTCTGGATCTTCAATCTCTGGATGCCAGCGCTTTTCCCACTCAACAGAAATATAGCCGTCATAGCCATTGGCCTGCAGACTGGCTAATTGCTCACGTACCGGTACCTCTCCTTCTCCCACCAATACCAGTTTCCAGCCAGATTTTTCGCTATCATCCCGGCGGGCGTCCTTTACGTGTACATGTGCTACACGTGGTCCCAGGAGTTGCCACACCTCGGAGGCCGATTCTCCCATGCGATAGGGATGGTGGCTATCCCACAGTGCCGCCACCGCTGGCGAATCGATTAAATCCAGTACCCGCGCCGTGCGGCGCGCGGACGCAAAGCCATCATGGGTCTCCAGAGTGATGGTGACCCCCGCCTGCGCGGCCTGGGGCGCGACCTGCCGTAGCGCTTCAGCGACCCATTGGTTCTCTTGCTCGATATTTTCTCCCGTGCCTGCACCTCCGAAGACACGTAAAATCGGCACCCGCAATTCCTGTGCCAGTTGGATCCAGACGCGCAGGGACTCAACGTTCTTCGCCCGTTCCGCCGCATCACTGAGATTAAATGT
Organism: Dictyobacter halimunensis; assembly: GCF_036245075.1. Lineage (NCBI taxonomy): Bacteria > Bacillati > Chloroflexota > Ktedonobacteria > Ktedonobacterales > Dictyobacteraceae > Dictyobacter > Dictyobacter halimunensis. The sequence continues at coordinate 701,571 of NZ_BSRI01000001.1, read as the reverse complement.
GCAGGAGGTATCAAAGGCGCAAACTTCAACGCCGCGTGCGCGGAAGGTCGCCACAGCCTGTCGCACCTTCTCCGCGTCACGTACCGGGTCGATGACTTCATTGTCCAGCAGGCGTAGCTCAACACCGCTATAGCCCAGGCGCACAGCATTGTCCGCGACCTGTTCTGTCGTCCATTGGGGACAGCCAAGGGTACTAAATGCAAATTTCACTGCTTCTTGCCTCTTTCTACAGTAAAGAACATTGTAGATAGACAGCATTATCTGCCTCTCTTCCATTATGTCACCAAACCTTGACGGATGGATAGTAATGGTTTTCTATCGGTAGAAACGCAGGCAGTGAAGCCATTAACCTCCAGCGCTTAGTGGATGCGCAATTCTGTTCCTTTTTTCTCCTCGGAATAGGCTTTCAGTACCGATGTAAATGGCATCTGCATGGATTTTGCCGCCCCTGTACTATTGCCGCGCAGGTCGATGCGGAAGTAGTATTCATGGTTATGATTGCCATAGACGCCGTCGATGGTATCTGAAAGCTGGTGTCCATTGCGTGGAACCGTAAAAGTAGGAGAATGGCAGAAGTCATAATCTTCGCAGCCGGGAAAATGCGAGATGTCGAATTTGACCACGGGCGCCAGTTGCGTGCCATCGGTATCATCGGCTGAGCCGGGATAGACATTGAGGGTCGCGCCCTGCGCACCCATCGAGATCAGGTAAAAGTGTCCCTGCGTATCCTGGGTGATGCGCACCTTTTGTCCGAAATCGACATTGGGCATGGCCACATCCTTGACAATTTTGCCTCCTTCGACAATGGCCTGATGGAGACCATCGTATTCATTGAGATAGAGGATGTGCATGCGTCCCGCCGTATCGACATAGCTATCCGTCACATAGACCAGGTCGTGATCCTCGGCATTATTGGGGTCCTGTGGTTTCACCTCTTTAATCAGGACTTGGGTAAGCTTTGGCTGACTGGCCGTAACGTCATCGATATGGAAATATTTCACTTCATTAAATATCCAGGGGGTACTCGACATATCCGACGGCTGGGGAAGATTAAGATAATGCCGCTGCACATCGCGTGTAGCTATAAAAGAGAGATCATTATTATAACCGGGAAAGAGAAAGGCATAAGTATAGCGGAAATCCAGTGTATTGCTATGGAAGGTCCATTTGTTTGTGTCAGCATTGAAATAAGCCCAGTTAAAGATGCCGGGTTTATCGGGTCCAGTCTGATCAATAACTATGTCACCGCGATCGTTGACTCCTACGCTACTATAGCCCTGCTCCCCGCCTGTTTGCCACTTTCCTGCGATCCATTCTTTCTTGAAGGTCGCCCCATTATCAGTAGAGTAGATATGTTGTAATTTTCCTTGCGTTTGAGGCCAGGCGAACAGGTGAATGCTATCCTCTTTACCCAGGACAATATTGATTGGCTCGGTACCGGCGTTTCCAGACTGGATCTCTTGCCAGCCTTTGTTGGGGGCTTTATGCATCAGATGCCAAACGCGGTCGGTTTGATCATCCCCTTGTGAAGTATAAGTCGTGAAAAGATCGCCCTTAGATGTACGAATAATGCGATCTTTGTGCGCGCCCCAGCTATTGGGAACATACGTGTCTTCATCTCCAAAGGCTTGATCTGTGACCTGCTCAAGCTTTATGAGCTCCGGCTTACCCGGCGCGGAAGCCCGGGGGGTGACAAAGGGATGGCTGGAGGCAGTTTCTGAAGAAGGTTTGATACCAAGTAGATACATAGCCAGCACGACAATCGCCACCAGGGACAAAACGGATGCGATAAGGATAATTGCGGATTTATGACTGATTTTCAATTGGGCCATCTCCTTGTACGAGAGAGAATCTCTTCCTTGCGTATATCATAATCACAATATACCAAAACAGTGCCCTAACGACAACAATTGTGCTTTGAAGCAACTAAATATATATTAGCTGCTTCAAATGATTGTTTTGGCTCTCCATCCTTCTGGGGGAGGGATGGAGAGGAGATGGGGTGCAGAAGATTTTTGGCATGTTGATGTGCAATGGCGCGTACTACGCGCCATTGCACATCAACATGTTTTTAGTGTTGAATAGAGGTATATTCGTGGACGAAGTCGATCAGGCGGCGCACATTGTCGACGGGGGTACCGGGGAGGATGCCGTGTCCGAGGTTGAAGATATGCCCTGGGCGGCCCTTGACGCGATCGAGGATCTCGCGCGTGCGCTTCTCGATTTCCGGCCAGGGAGCCAATAGCGTTACCGGGTCTAGATTTCCCTGCACCGCTGTTTCTGGCTTGAGGCTGTCCCAGGCGGTGTCCAGGTTGATGTGCCAGTCGACGCCGATCACATCACCACCTGCCTCCTGAATCAGATTGAGCATGCCACTGGTGTTGGTGCCGAAGTGGATAATAGGGACGTTGCCCTGCCTGGCGATGTCGATGGCGTGACGGCTATGCGGCAGGATATATTCGCGATAGTCAGCCGGGCTGAGGGCTCCGACCCAGCTATCAAAGAACTGGAGCGCTTGCGCGCCCGCTTTCGCCTGGGCCAGGAGATAGCTGCCGACAACTTCGCTCAGCTTCTCCATGAGCAGATGCCAGGTGGGCGCGTCGCCCATCATCAGGCCCTTGGTGTGCAGGTAGTTTTTGCTGCTCCCGCCTTCAATGGCATAGGAAGCCAGCGTAAAGGGGGCGCCGCTAAAGCCGATCAAGGGGATACCACGAGGGTCGAGCTGCTTGCGGACCTGCTTAATAGCTTCCAGAGTAAACCACAGGCTCTCCGTGGGATCAGGCAGGCGCAGGGCTTCAACGTCCGCGCTGCTGCGAATGGGATTATGGATGACAGGTCCTTCGCCCTTCATAAATTCCAGGTTGAGCCCCATTCCTTCCAGGGGTGGGAGAATATCAGCGAAGATAATGGCCGCGTCCAGGTTATATGCGCGAATAGGTTGCATGGTTACTTCAGCTGCCAGCTCTGGCTGCTTGATGAGTTCAAGGATAGGATGCTGAGCGCGCAGGGCGCGATATTCTTCCATATAGCGGCCAGCCTGGCGCATGAGCCAGACCGGCGTTGCATCTACCGGCAGGCGTTTGCAGGCGCGTAGAAAGCGGCTCTGGATGGCTGTGGCGGATGATGTTGCTTCCGTCGAAGGTGTTACATTCATGGTAATGCTCTATTCTCTCCAATCTGCTCTGTTGATGGCAGTATGGTCAGGTTGATGTTGATTGTATGATGCACGAGCGGGGGAATTTGTACCCCACCAGAAATTTTTAGTGGGATGACTCTGCGGCGTGACCTCTGTAATTGTGGACTGTATCGACAAGCCGGCGCAGATCATCTGGATTGGTACCCGGATGAACGGCGTGTCCCAGATTAAATATGTGGCCTGGCCGCCGCTGAATGCGCTTCAGGATATCTATGCAGCCCGCGTTAATGGTGTCCCACGGAGCAAGCAAGAGCGTAGGATCAAGATTGCCCATGATGCCATGCTCAACCCCGATCTGCTGCCAGGCTTGATCGATGTCTACACGCCAATCGACGCCGATCACGTCTCCACCGGCCCGTGCCATCTCTGGTAACAGGCTGGCATTTCCGGTTCCGAAGTGGATGCTCTGAGCACCCGCTTGCCGAATCGCCTCCAGAACGCGCCGGGTATACGGTTGGACAAATTGAGCATAGGCGCCTGGCCCCAGTATTCCGACATTGCTATCAAAGAGCTGAATGGTATCGGCACCCGCTCGAGCCTCTGCCTGCACGTAGCTAACCAGTACATCGGTAATCTTGTTCAGCAATGCGTGCCAGACGGCGGGGGATTGGTACATGAGAGATTTAGCGGTACTATATTCACGTGTGGGCACGCCCTCGATGATATAGAGCGCCAGCGTAAGTGGTCCACCGGCGATACCGATGACCGCCTGTTTCCCCGACAGCGCCTCTTTCACGATGCGGATAGCCTCCATCACAAAAGGCGTTGTTTCCTCGGCTGGCAGCACGCGCAGCGCGTTTACATCCTGCATCGTACGAACCGGGTTGCGTACAATAGGGCCGCGTGCGGGATCCAGTTCGGTCTGTAGCCCCATTCCGGGCAAGGGAAGGATGATATCTGTATACATCACTGCCGCGTCCACCCCATACTGTGCCACCGGCATCAGAGATACTTGCGAACAGAGCTCTGGAGTACGAGCAATGGTTAAAATATCATAGGACTCACGAAGCGTGCGATATTCAGCCAGGCAATGTCCGGCCTGGCGCATAAACCAGATCGGTGTTGTATCTGTCTGCTGACGCCGACAGGCGGCGAGGAAGCGCTCCACCCCCGTTTGCGCTGAGCCAGATTGCGATGATAACTGCATACGACTTCCTTGTTTACCTCAAAACGTATTTGTACTTTCCATATCATAGCGTGAGGTTAGTCGAAATGCAACGTGTAAACCTGCGTAATTCTCCAGTCCAAAAGAAAATCACTGGAGGTTTTTTACTTTTTATGGTTGGTTTCTGACCTGGGTAAAGACCGCTGAATGGCTGCTGATGATATGCCAGGAATTCACCGGCCAGAAAACCACGATCGCTTTCCCCACGATCATATCATTTGGGATTGAGCCCCAGCGGCGTGAGTCATCGGTCATTGAACGATTATCATTTAGGATAAAGTAAGAGTTGGTCGGAACCTTCCACTCCTTTGCTTCAGGATTAAAGGGATGCTGCACGTATGTTTCATTGAGCACCACGCCATTCACGCTGATATGGGTGCCGTTGGCTTTGATATCATCGCCCGGCAGACCTATAATGCGCGCCATTATATCCGTATTGGGATCGGGGGGATAGTGGATGACGACCGCGTCGCCGCGTTGGGGGTGGGCGAACATGTAGGAGGTTCGATTTACCATCACATAGGTGTCACTACCAACCTCTGGCTGCATGCTGGTACTCTGCATATGATACCCATGAATGATAAAGCGAATAACCACGAACAAAAGCAGGGTAATCGCTATTAATTCTATAATTTCGCGCGCAAAATGCGATCGTTTCAACTTTTATCTCCAGATGTATATATTTTCTATATACATAACTGTGGTAACAATATGATGGTAACGGCCTGTATTTATAATGTGATGGGAATATTGCCTGTATATGTTGGCCGTGATTGGGTGGACACGTAGGGGTAGTATAGCGCAAGCCATTTGAAATGTTCGAGAATGCAGCATTTTGTAGCCCAAAACTACCAACCTATCAGGCGCAAAAAAGGAAAGATCAGCTTTTTTGATAGGAATTGGAGCAATCTGACATATCAAGTAATTACATATCCACAAGTCCTATTTGTGGCGCGGTTCTATTGACGCTACAGGCGTGGTATATATACAATTTATTTGATTACCAGTTTGTCTGGATCGCGTGACGGCAGATATCAAGGGGGATGAGATGCTAATACCCGTGGAACACCTTGTCGGCAAGGATATTGGTGAGTATCGCCTGACACAGCTCATCGGGCAGGGGAGCTTGAGCGCGGTATTCCTGGCCCGACAGCAAGGCGGAGACCCGCGGGAGATGATGGTGACGGTTTTTCTATTGCCCGCCGAGTGTAAGGGAGCGGCCAGAGAACGTTTTGTGGCCCGTTTCATGCAGCAAGCCGCGGCAGTCAGTAGTTTGCAGCATCCCTATATTGTGCCTACCTATGCCTTCGGCGAACAATATGGATATCCATACCTGATTACTCCATTGGTTGAAGGCGAAACCGTCGCTACGTTTCTGAAGCAGCGGCAGCGCTGTTCTCCCGATTTGATGCTGGCTCTGTTGCGCCAGATCGCCGATGCGTTAGATTACGCGCACAGCAATAACGTGATCCACGGTACGCTGAAGTCATCGAATGTACTGCTGGTGCGCCAGGGAGGGGCTGACGGTCTTTACAGCGTAATGGTGGCTGGTTTTGGCCTGGCTCACATGTTAGAGATGCGCGGAATTGGGCAGGTGGCCCACCAGTATCCCGGCTTATTTAGCGTAGCAGGTACACTCCTGACCAATCCTGTCTACATTGCTCCCGAAGTAGTACTGGGCCATCCTTTCGATGCTCGCGCCGACGTCTACGCGCTGGGTATCCTGGTCTTTGAAATGCTCTGTGGCTATCCACCGTTTTCAGATCCCGATCCTTTTGCCGTGTTGCAGAAACATGTGGATGAGCGTATCCCTTCACTGCAGTCGGTCGCGCCAGATGTGCCAGCCGCTCTGGATATTGCTCTGCAACGCGCCCTTGAGCGCGATCCCGCGCTCCGCTTGCAGTCGGCAGGGAAGCTCGTCACGGCTTTTGAACGGGTTTTAAATGTGATGGAGGAGGCGACCCGCCCAGCTCCGGCTCCACCAGGGACCGCCCTGCCGATGGATGTACACCTGGCGCTGGTTAATACTTTACCTCCTGGTGATAGCGGCGAATATAAAGTGGCGATGGCAGGTATGACGTCCGGTCGCATTCCAAAGGTGGCATCATCTTTTCCAGGCAATACATTTAAGCTGCAGAGCATCCCTCGACCAACCTCGCTCCCCATGGGGCCCGGCGCACCCGCTGGCGCAGCCCCCGAGGCAAAAAATCCTCCGAGGCAGCAGCAGCCGATATATGCTACTCCTCCGGCCAGTTCTCATACACAGGCGATGCCTGCGCAGCCGCCGTCCGGTAATGGCACCAGAGCTGGTCGCGATACGTCTGAAATCATCACACCGGAGCAGCCAAAAGCGGATGGTGCGCGGCCTGAAATCAGTCGTCGGCGCGTCGTGAAGGCGGTAAATGGTGTGATTACGGCTGGCGTGTTACTGGGCGGAGGTTTTACCCTGCTGCATTTATTCCAGGATGGCACCCTGCATTTGCCCGGGCAACCAGCGGCACATCCAGCCTCGGCCCCGGCCGCCAAAGAGAATAATATTATCAGCACGACGATTCCTCCTAAGAATACCGCGCGTACCTTTATTGATCCTAACACCAGACTCGAAAGTATTTTGATCCACCTGCCCAATGGTCAGCTCGTCGCCTACAACCGAGCCTGCACCCATCAGGGGGTGCTGGTAAGCTATGACGCACTGACTCACCAACTGGTCTGCCCTCGGCACAATTCACACTTTGATCCTCAGAAGACGGGCAAGGTACTCAATGGCCCTGCCACGAAGCCGCTCAAAGCGGTGACGATTCATGTCCAGTCCAACGGAATCATCACGACTGATTAAACGCTTCTCTGCTGTCTACGGCCTGCATCCTCAGACGTGTTGAGGGTATAGGTTTACCAAGTAGACGGTGAGGAACGTTCTATGAATCAAAAATCAGGATATCTAGGAAAATACGAATTACTGGTTAGACTGGGCCATGGTGGTATGGCCGAGGTATGGAAAGCCTGGGATCCACAGCTGGCACGCTATGTTGCCATCAAGATCATGCATTCTGATCTGTATTCCGCCTCTGATTTTATCCTGCGTTTCGTGCGTGAGGGGCAGGCGATTGCTTCCTTACGCCATCCGAATATTGTTCAGGTGCATGATCTCCATGTCTCTGAGTCCGACGTTACGGGGTATCAGACGTATATGGTGATGAACTATATTGAAGGGCCGACGCTGGCTGATTATATTTATCACACATCCCATCAGAAACAATTCCCCTCGAATAGTGAAATTGTTCAGTTATTTGCTTCGATTGCCCGCGCGATTGATTATGCCCACAGTCGCCATATTGTGCATCGAGACGTGAAGCCAGGCAATATCTTGCTTGACACGCATAACGTCTTGCGTAATCCCATGGGGGAACCTATCCTGACGGATTTTGGCATTGTGAAGATGCTGGGGGCGACTACCATAACCTCGGTGGGTATATCGCTGGGCACTCCCCTCTATATCGCACCGGAAGTGGTGCAGAGCTGTCCGGGCAATGAACTTAGCGATATCTACTCATTCGGCGTGATGCTTTATGAAGTATGTACAGGCATCCCCCCTTTCCAGAGTGATAGCGCTTATTCCGTTATGATTCAGCATGTGCATGCACAACCGAAGCTTCCCAGCCAGGTGAGGCCGCAGTTATCGACCGCCGTTGACGAGGTGCTCTTGCGCGGCCTGGCGAAAAATCCCGCCGAGCGTTTTTCAACTGCGCGGGCGCAGGTCGAGGCGCTCTCCCAGGCCTTCGGGCTCCCTATGCCAGAGGCCTGGACTGGAAACCTTTCCTCTATTGATGAGATGTCACCTGCGGGTCTCGACGATACTACCAGGAGCGACCACGTGCCCTCGCGCCCCAAAACCCCTACAGAACGGATAATGCCCGCGCCGCAGGAGTCTGGTAGCCCTGTGGGGTCAAGCGCCGACAATATGCGGACCGTTGTGTCGGATCATCTGGTGCCCGCTGGTCCTGAAGCGGCGCCTGACGCGAATAGAAATACTGACCCTGGTCGCCACAATGAGGTTATGGCTTCGCGTGTTACCCCTCCTTCTTCACCCGCGTCGTTGCCACCATCGCCTGCCAGCCTGTCCTACTATTCCACGCATGTAAAGGTACCGGGTTATATCAAGAGGGCTTTCAGCCTGCATCCATTTTTTTATGTAGTGCTGATCATGGTCCTGGTCGGCGTGCTCTCGACTGTGGTTGGAGGTACCTTTCTATGGCGGCAACGCTCAACCCTAGCGGTGGATCGAGCGCATGTCGGGCAACTTTCATTTAATAGCAGCCAGCAATTGAATGCCTATGGAGCTCAGGGATTTAATGATCAGGTTCAAATATATCTGACGGACGTGTCTGATCCTGCTCCCGGTAATCGTTTTTATGCCTGGTTGAGGAGTGGCGTATCAGAGAACACCGCTACGTTGCTGGGTACATTGGCTATCGATCAAGGTCAGTCTTCATTGACGTATGTAGATCCCGATCACCGTGATCTGCTGGCCACAAGGGATGAGTTGCTGGTAACGGAGGAGAAGGCGAGCGCACGCCCTACTGCGCCCACGCTGGATAAAAAGCTGTGGCGCTATCAGGGTGGCTTTTCAAAAGCACGTGCGCCGGGCGACAATTATAGTGAACTGGACCATCTGCGACACCTGCTGGCGGTCGAGCCTAACCTGGCCAGACTACAGCTCTCACACGGTGTCGCTTACTGGTTTTTGAATAATATTGAACGGTTGCAGGACGCGGTCCAGGCTGTAAAGAGCCAGAGCGATTTAAATAGTGTGCGGCAGCAGCTTACGGATATCCTCTATTTTTTAGATGGAGCATGTGCACCAGCGACCGTGAAAGGACTGTCCATTCCATCTTCTCCAGATAATCAATCGATCGCCCTTAGTACCAGGGTGGGCTTGCTGGACTGTGCGCAGCAAGCTGAGCCGCCCGGTCATTTAACACATATGAGCGTGCATCTCAATGGCATTGTTCAATCACCTGGCGTGAGGAGCGACCAGATTAAGCGGGCCATCCAGATCAATAAAGATCTGGATCCTGTAAGGGTGGCTCTGGAAGGCGTGCGCAAAGATGCATTACAACTGGGACGTATGGACGATACCCGGCTCAAGGCCGCGCAAAACCTGCGCAATGACTTATTGGTACAAGCGGATCAGGCGGTAAATGGCAGGATTAATCCTGATACACAACTGGTTGAGCCCAGCGCCATGCAGATCTGCAATTCGATTGAGCTTCTGGCCTCATTTGATGTTAAGGCTATTCCCGCTGGTGCGCATTGAATCGCGCGTTTCCTGTCAGGTGGAGAGTCAGCCTCACGCGGCTGACCCTCCTGAAATATGGATGTATTGAAGGCGTGAAGAGAAGCCACGCCACGGCGAGGGGAGAGACGCTAATCAACTTCCCGGTGATCGTCGATGTAATAATCGACCACGTAGATCTTGCTTTTTAAGCGTTGCTGCTGGGCTGGATGGAGTAAGCTGGTTCTGGCAATGGACCGATAGCTAACAATATCTGCTGGTTGATCAATTTTGGTGTGAGATTGAGGATGGATAAGGCCATGAAAGGCTTTCTTCAGAGATCGAGTATAGCAACGCGCACCTTTGTGGAGGATAGTTAACGTTTCAGACTGCTCTTCCAGGGTCCATAAACCTTGCAATGTATCTTTCATTTCTGCCCCTCCAAGTGTCTTCTGCTAATGAATAATAGCTATCCGCTTGTTTAAAACGTGTTTTTGCCTCGCTAATCAAATATTCTATTTGGGATCACTAAATGTGGAAATTAGTTTCGCACATGCCCTTTATTATATTGACGCTAAATCAAGCCTGAAATAGACAAATACCTCTTGCATAGGACTAATGCTTGATTCTCATCACAGTTTCTTTCTGGTTTTTCTGTAAATCAGGAAAAATATAATTCATCTTTGGCGTGTTGTTCCAGGTACGCTACTTCCAATTACGCTCGCGGGCGTATACGGCCCCCCACATCTCTGGCTCGGGCGTGGCCTGAACAATGCTCATTCTGATTTCCAGCCATAGGCTACCTCACAGGATACGGATCGAGCATATGTCTGTATCCTGTGCGGTTTTCGTTAACGAGGGCGATACGCTGCCATGATACGCTGCAACTCATCCAGTGGGAGTGCATAGACGGTGCGATCCTGCCAGCCGGTCATGGTATCAGCGGCTGTCAGGGCATTCAGGATCGCTTCCTCGGTGGCTTCGGCCACGGCCTCGAAGAAGGGATCAAGCTGATCGTGGGGCAGCATCTTCACGTTCAATGGAGCCTGCGCGCCTATGGGAACATCGTTTCCAGTGGCGAAGGCCAGGAAGAGGTCGCCACTCCCATTGTGTCCCACTCCGCCAACGCGGGAAAGGCCGACGGTGGCCCTTCTGGCCAGGCGCGCGCACTGCACTGGTAGTAATGGAGCATCGGTGGCTACCACGACGATGATCGAGCCCCCCTTAGGAGGCACGGTCCAGGGATCGGGCACCTTGCTATAGTCAAGCTCGCGTCCAACGGGAACGCCATCTACGCGCAGCAGGTTGCGGCTCCCATAGTTGCTCTGCACCAGGACGCCAACAGTGTACTGTTCACCAAAGCAGGTGACGAGGCGCGAGGAGGTACCGATGCCGCCTTTAAACTCGTGGCAGATCATCCCTGTGCCCCCTCCCACATTGCCTTCCGCGACCGTGCCACCGCTAGCCTTCTCCAATGCCTGAAAGGTATGTTCTTTGGTGACATGGAACGCTCCAATATCATTGAGCCAGCCATCCCAGGTTTCAGCCACTACCGGTAGCGAGCCCAACCAGGAAGCGGCAATCGAGGGCGGCGTCTGCCACTTCTCGGCCATCTCCAGTGGATAGGCGCACAGGGCATCCCTCACCACCCCCACAGAGTTCGTGTTGGTGATGGCGATCGGCGTATGGATGATCCCAGACTCGGCGATCCAGGCCTGACCGGTCATCTCACCACAGCCATTAAAATTGAAGGTGCCCGCGAAAGCATGGTTGCCCCAGATATCTCCATGGCGTGGCACAACCACTGTGACACCGGTACGGGCGACGTGCCCCTCATCAGAAATGAGTGTTTCATGGCCAACTAACACCCCGGGCACATCTGTGATGGCATTATATTGGCCCGTTGGCAGATTGCCGATGCTAATCCCCAGATCGCGTAAGCGTGCCCTCTGCATAATATATGTACTCCTGCTCATATAATTGTTGTCGTCAGATCTATTCCCCTGGCGTCCCAACCAGTCCCGTGCCCTTCTCACTATACTACATTTCCTTTACTGATCAGTCTGGCGGAGTGGCATCGCGTCGATTACAATAAAGGTAGAGATTTATTTTTGGTCGTATACGTCGTATACATTGTGGTTGTATGTAGAGCGAATATGTACAGGCAATGATCGGATCCCGGAGGCATGCCATGGATAAGCTTGACTTGATTGACTTGATGCGAACCAGTCGGCCACGGCAGTGGAATATATGGCGCCGCGAGCATACCGATGCCGTACTGGATCTGTCGAACCAGGACGTGAGCGGATCTCATTTTGGTGAATTCGACCTCTCCTATGTTAACTTTAATGGTGCCAACCTGTCTGGTGTTGATTTCAACAATGGGAGCCTGAACAGTGCCCAACTGGTGGGCGCTAATCTTCGTGGTGCCAACCTGGCGGAGGTTGACCTGGGTGGTGCAGACCTGAGGAATGCCTGTTTAGCCGAATGCGATCTGCGGGGAGCAGATCTCAGCGGCGCCAATCTAGAAGGGGCAGACCTGAGCAAAGCCGATCTGATGGGAGCGCACCTGGCGGAAACCAACGTCAGCCCTGCTCAACTGGCCAGAGCACGCTCCCGTCGCGATAATCTGTAATCATAGCGGGCATAGAGTTTTATTGACTGCTAGTCGGCTGCGTGCTTTTGAGGTTGCCGGTATACTGATCTGATTTTTTTTGCAGCTGGTTGATAACCAGGTTGGGTGTTAGCCCAAAGGTGGCGGCCACCACAAAATTGCTGAGGATGCTCTTGATGTTGTAGAGGTCGTCAAAGCTGGCGACTTTGGCGACAATTAAAACACCGATGATGGAAGCCAGGCCTGAGAGCAACGGCACTACAATTAAGCGTGCCGACCCCAGGCCATAATCGTCTATATCGTTTTCTGCCTGCGCTTCCTGATACAGGCGACCAAAGAGTCCCACCAGGGCGCCGATCAGGCCGAAGATGATGATGCCTATGAGATGCTGAGGTTTGATATGGATGATAATAGCCATTTGCGTGGCTATATATGTGGTTAGCCCTACCAGCAGCATGGTATCCATAAGCCGGTTACGCGCCGTAATCAGGCCATTCCAATTGTTTGTATTAAAGTTATTGATCATTTCGCGAATGAGCTGAAGGATAGCTCGCGCCTGGGACGGTTTGTTCTGCCCGTTATCTGTTTGTGGGATGCCGTTGGATGATTCTTGATCCCGATTAAGAGAGGAAGGGGAGAGAACGGCCTGTCCTGTGCCCGTATTGGTAGATGGATGTGGCTCTGCTAGCAAGGCGCTCCTGTTCCCTCCGCTATCGGTAGTGCTGTTGGCGGGCGAAAGCAGGGTAGGGTTGAGATAAAGGGCCGCTCCCTCTGTGACGTTCATCAGAGCCGTCTGCAATTTATGTTCCCACTCATCGCTATTGGCGATATTTGACTGGTTCAGGCGCATATCGTCATAGATGGCGTCTTGCAGAACCTTCTCGACCGGTTCAAGCGTGATCAGTAGCTCTTCCGCCTGGTTCATGAGGTTCCATAGTTTGATATAGCCAGCGCCGCTGATCCAGCCTGGCGTCTGTTCCATCAGCGCGGCGTAGATCGCGTCCCGGTAGGATAAGATCAATGGCTGCGGGCTTGCTGTCTGCTTACCGTTGTTGCCCGGCGTTGGATCTGAATTTTTCTCTGATTGATTGGCGACTGATGCCGGAAGGGAGAGTCCTTGCTTATGGTCTGGAAACTTTTTGAGCCGATTGAGCATAGTATATGTTTCTTGTTGCGCCGTACCATCTGGAAAGGACGTGCCAATATAATAGTCCAGATAGTTGAGACGCTTGCACAGCGCGTTATAGCTATTGGCATTGGCGAGATCAACCGCTGTGAAGCGCCGAAAGATGGCTGCCAGTATAGCCCATAGCGCGCAAGCGCCCAGGGTGCCAGAGATAAATGGGGAGAATATCCCGATCCAGGGAACTGACTGTGCCTGGCCTTGTGGCCACGCAATGATAAAGATAATCGCACTCAGGAACGCGGCTACCATAGGAATAACAGGCAAAAAATATTGAAATGCCGCCAGCCAGCTTGAGGTATAAGGAGCGTTCGCCGCTACTATTTCTAAGAGAACATCATCAGTGCTGTCCATGGCCATCTCCTTCTCTTGTGTTTTTTTATGAAACGATAACACAGCAAATATTTAGGGCATGAAAAGTTTAAGCGATTCAGTATGGTTTGAATATAGATAATAAGAGGTAGTTATGTAATTGAAGTATTACTGTTACATGCTGATCGCTAATACATGATGAATTCTGATCCCTCCGGCGTTTTTTAGGTAAGGCGGCTGAAAAAGGACTCCCTTTCAGCCCCTTTCTTTTTTGTGTGCCATGTTTTATCATCAGTAGACCTTAACGGAAAGCAGCAATAGGTTACGAGGTGCTATGAACGTACAGAGCCGGTATCTACAACATATCTCTCAGTGTTATCCTGACTTATCGATAAATAGCATGAAAATTGTGCAGCATGGGCAGAATAACGATGTGCTCATAGTGAACGATGCTTTCATTTTTCGTTTTCCAAAGTATCGCGCCGGCCTGCGGCAATTGGAGACCGAAGTAGCTATCCTGCGGTTGCTAGAAGATAAGGTTACTTTGCCGATTCCACACATCCTGTTCGATAACCTTGTGTCCCATACGATCGGAGAGGCGTTCGTAGGCTATCGTATGCTGGCTGGTCAACCACTCTGGCGCCAGACCTTCCAGGCTGTTACCGACGGTAGAGCGGTGGAGCGCCTGGCAGGACAGTTAGCCCTCTTTCTGAAGCAGCTACACGCTATCCCCTTGTCTCTGTTACCAGATGATGCCTTGCCGCTCTCCAACACACACGCCGAGTGTCTGGATATATATACACGGATGCGTGAGCGCTGTTTCCCCTTTATGCGGCTCGAGGTGCGTGAGCAGACGCGCGATCACTTTGAACGTTTTCTGGCGGATCCCGCCAACTTTGCTTATACACCGGTGCTCAAGCATGGCGATTTTGGGAGCAGCAATATCTTGTATTCCAGCGAACAACAGGAGATTAGTGGTGTAATTGATTTTGGTAGTATGGGACCTGGTGATCCAGCCTATGATTTTGCCGGTTTGCTTGCCTGTTATGGCGAACCTTTCGTGCGTCGATGTGTCGATATGTATTCTGCCAGCTCTAACTTTTGGGGGCGCATCGTTTTTTATCAGGGGACGTTTGCGCTACTTGAAGCGTTGTTTGGTCTCGAAAATGATGACCAGCAGGCCTTTGAAAGTGGTATCTCTGCTTATCGATGAGCCCTGCCCAATCAATGTCCCCCGTTCAAAAAGTACGCGCCTGCTTGATGCGTAGTCGCAGGATGCGTACTTTCAGTAGCATGTGATGCGAAAAAATGTTTGCTTGAAAGGATGCGCCTGTGAACCCTTCAACTTTCCAACTGGTGTTGTCGGCGGATGCCGCTATCGATCTGCAGATGCATACGACATATAGCGATGGGCAGTGGGCCCCGGAGCAATTAATTGATTACCTGTTGAGTGAGCAGTTCGCGCTGGTAGCGGTTACTGATCACGATCGCGTTGACGCGTCGCTGGCGCTGCAACAACTGGCAAGACAAAAGGGTTTGCCGGTGCTGGCGGCCGTTGAGATGACGACCAGGTGGCGTGAGTATCCTACAGATATTCTGTGTTATGGCTTTGGCTCTCAATACGACGCGCTAAAGGCGCTGGGAGACACACTGGTTCAGGCACAGCAGGAGAATGTGCGCTCCGTCTATGAAAATTTAGTGCGCAAAGGCTATCAGTTCCCCCGGCAGCAGAGCGTATTGCGTATCAGTTCTGGACAGGTTACGCATTTTCGTGATGTGGCCGCGCTGTTGATTGAGCATCGCTACGCTCCCAATAATGTAACGCTGTGGAAGATTCTGGGCGACGCCGGTCTGCTGGAGTTCGCCAATGATATCAAAGACGTTATCGAGGCCGCACACCAGGCTGGAGCGGTCTGTATCCTGGCCCATCCAGGCCGTGAGGATATTACACGCTATAGCGAAGAGATGTTGGATCAACTCCGTCAGGATGTAGAGCTAGATGGTCTGGAGGTCTACTATCCCCTGCACACCGCTGAACAGACCGCGATGTATCTATCCTACACCCAGAAACATCAGTTGTTGCGGAGCGCGGGTTCGGACTCACATACGACCAGGCGTCTGCCCATCAAGTATCGCGCGGAGCTCTGCCGCCAGTTGCTGGAACGCGTCGGCGTTCAGGTACAATAGCTTTGCAGGCCTATCGTCAAAACCACCACCATATCCAATTAGCATACCAGCATTATCAAGCTCATCGCTGAGCACCCTGCTATATAGACATAACGCTCATGTTGTTTTATGATGAACTCATCTATAGCTATAAAGGATGGGGTAAAAAATGATACGTGGTGAAAAAGTATGCTTGCGCCCTTTGCGGCGCTCGGATCTGGATCTTCTGCATAAGTATGCCAATGATCCAGAGTTCGAGAGTGAGTTTAATAACTTTGGTTTGAAGCGCGACCAGCATCTCCTGGCGGCGTTTGAAGAGGATGGCCTGCTCTCTTCGCAGTTTGCCAACCTGGTTGTTACAACACCCGATGATCAATTTCTGGGTACCGTCAGTTACCATCCTGCGCCGCGTTACGGGCCTGATGCCAGCATGGCCTACAATATAGGCATTAGCCTGGCGCCGGAGCAGCGGGGGAAAGGCTATGGATCAGAAGCGCAGAAGTTGCTGGCTGACTACCTCTTCAATACGTATCCTGTCATACGTGTCGAGGCTACTACGGATATTACGAACATCGCGGAGCAGCGCACCCTGGAGAAAGTGGGTTTTACACGTGAGGGCGTGCTCCGCAGGGCGCAGTGGCGTACTGGTGACTGGCACGACATGGTGCTTTACAGCAAGATCCGTGGTGAATAGCTGGCTGGCATGTACATATAGTTGTCATGAGGAAGATGTTGCATGATCCAAGGTGAAAGAATACGCCTGCGGCCGGCGAAGGTCGCTGATATAGATATGCTGCATAGCCGGGCCGACGATGCAGCGTTTGAAGGTGAATACAATGACTTTGGTCTGAATCCCGATAGGCACTTACAGCGTTCATTCGAGGCCGATGGTTTACTCAGTGCAAGACATGGCACGCTGATTGTTGAGAATATGGCTGGTGAATTTGTTGGGACCATCAGCTATCGCAGCGTTGCTTATGGTCCCAATGAGGGCAGCAAGCACTACGCGATGGGCATCAGCCTGGCGCCGGAGCAGCGGGGGAAAGGTTATGGATCGGAAGCACAGAAGTTGCTGACCGACTATCTCTTTAATACGTATCCTATTATACGTGTGGAGGCTTCTACCGACGTAACCAATATCGCGGAGCAGCGGTCACTGGCCAAAGCCGGTTTTACGCGCGAAGTAAGGGTACGCAAGGCTCAGTGGCGCGGTGGTGAGTGGCACGACCTATTTGTCTATAGTAAATTGCGTGGCGAATAGCATGCTGGCGGTGAGTTGCAATGCAGAGACGCATTGCAACTCACCGCTATTTTACTATTGTTTCCTGGTCTGCTGGCGCAGGTAGGGGATGAGTTCGCTCACTAATTCAAAACGGTCCAGCGGCATGATATAAGCACCCTGAACCAGGGGACCTAGCTTATCGAACAACTCTTTGATAATCTCTATTCCTACGGCCCCACCGGCATCTCCGGCCTGACGCAAGCGATGGCGCACCTCTTCTGGAATAACGATGCCGGGCACCTCATTGTGGAACTTTTCAGCCTGTTGATACGAATGCAAAGGCTGCAAGCCGACCAGCAGCGGAATCGGAATCTCGCCGTACTGATCTTTGTACCTGTTGATGAAGTGCAAGAAGGCACCTGCGTCAAAGACGGGCTGCGTCATAATATATTGCGCCCCACTGGCTATCTTGCGTTGCAGGCGCTCAAGTTCTAGATCCAGGTCGGTGGCGGCCGGATTGGCGGCGCAGCCAATAAAGAAGGATGAAGAGGCGGCCAGCTTGCGCCGATTGCCATCGAGCCCCTTGTTTAAGTTGTTCAATATCGATATGAGTCCGATGCTATCGACATCCCAGATACCGGTAGAGTTGGGGAAGTCACCATGGCTGGGGGGATCGCCGGTGACGGCCAGGATATTGCGAATGTCGGTGGCGTGGGCGCCGATCACATCGCTCTGTACCGCCATCAGGTTGCGATCGCGCGGCGTGAAGTGGACAATGGTCTCGATGCCCACATTTTGCTGAATCAGGCGGGCGGCCGCCACATTGTTCATCCTGACGCGCGCCATGGCATTGTCGGTAATGTTGATGGTATCGGCCCCGTTCTCGCAGATAAAGGTGGCGTTCTGCAGAAAGCGCGTGAATTTTACGCTTCTGGGCGGGCTCATCTCGACGCTGATGACGAAGCGTCCTTCCTGCAGGCGCGCGGCTAGTTGGGTAGTTGGTTGCTCTTCCTGACCCTGAGATGCGTTTTCCTGCATGCGTTCGCGCAGGGCCTCTAGTGTAGCGGTGGACGATTGGGTATCGTCCTCAGGCTCGATCGTTGGGGCCAGTTCATTTAAGACTTCATGCATGGCGGCGATATGCCTGGGCGTCGTGCCGCAGCAGCCTCCAATCATGCGTACACCAATACCCAGGAAGCGTCGTGTATACTCGGCGAAATACTCAGGTGTGGCCACGTAGATAAAACGATTTCCCACTCGCCTGGGCAGCCCCGCGTTTGGCTGTACCGCCACAAAGAAATCATCCGTGCTATAGCCGCACATGCTTTTGGCCACGTCGAACATGCTGGCGGGACCCAGGGCGCAGTTGACGCCAAAGACGTTGGCGCCCAAGGTCACGCAAGGTGGTGGCCACCGTGTGCGCGTCTTCACCGCTGATGATCGTGCCATCTTCACCAAACGTCATCAACGCCACCACCGGTAGATCGGTCACACTGCGCACTGCCATCAAGGCTTCGCGCATCTCAGCCAGGTCCGACATCGTCTCGATGATAAGCAGGTCCACGCCGCTTTGCAGCAGGGCTTCGGTCTGCTCAACGAAGGCTGCGCGTGCGTCGGCCGGTTGGATGGTGCCAATGGGTGCCAGGGGGCTACCCAGGGGGCCAATATCTCCGGCCAGAAAAATGGGCTGCTCGCTCAATTCGCGTACTTCGCGTGCTACTTTCGCACCTGCCCGATTGATCTCGACGACCTGGTTCTCCAGACCGTGTTCCGCGAGCCGATAACGATTAGCACCAAAGGTATTTGTTTCGATGATCTGGGCGCCGGCGGCCACATAATCCAGGTGAATAGATTTAATGAGCTCTGGATCGGTAATATTTAGATGTTCAAAACACCGCTCATACGAAATACCGCGCGCGTAGAGCTCTGTTCCCATTCCGCCATCGCATAATAGTGGACCATTGCGTAATCGTTCTAGAAATGGATTGTGTCTTTGCATGGTTGATCTGACGCTTTCTTAGCAATGGAACAAATGCTGATATCCCAACGTCTGGTTGATTCTTACTATCAAAATAATCTCAAAAGGTAAATAAGCAGGTTACTGCAATTGCGTTTTATTGAAAGCAGTATATCATATGTTTGGTCAAAAACACGCCTCGGCGTGGTGAACTTCAGCCAGCCAGCTCTCATGTAGCTGATCATTAATGGCCTGTCTGTTCTGTTGCGGAACCTACACACTGTACATCGTTGTAGCCGGGTTCTGCTATGTGTAGAGACCGTGATGCCTGCCTATGGGCCACTTAAATTTCAATAAGCTGGGATGCTGGGTGGACAAGCTGCAGGAGCCCTGTGGCGTTCTCTATGCCAGTAACCATGGGTACGCAGACACTCTTGTTCCTGACGAGGCAATATTCCAGGTCTTTCTGCTGGCCGGTGGCGATGAGATCGAGGGAAGATTGCGCTTTTTCGTGTAGGATTGTAGGAGGGTAGCTCTCATATAGGGTAATCGCGCCATGGGTACTGTCGTGAATCTGTATGTCAGGTTCCTGACGTAGGATCTCCTGCGCCAGGTAGCCGGCACAGGCGGCATCCTCCAGCGCGAAATAGCCGTACTCGGCGGCGCACAGGATCGCGATATTGCTCTGGTGTTCGTGCGCCAGTTCGATTGCTTTAGCTGTTACGGCGGTCCCATTATAAAAACAACCCGCCAGGCGGGTACTTTTCTCGGGACAGGCAAAGAGGGCGCGGGTGCCATTGCTGGTAGTGAGCACCAGTTCGCGATTGTTGAGATCCATCGTGGCGAACTGGGCGGGCGAGTTCCCGCAGTCGAATCCGGGTGGTGTCTGTGTATGGCGTTCACCGCATAAGATGCGTCCGGGCACTTTGCGGCCCGCTTCCAATGCTTGCTCGAGGGTTTGGGCCGCAAGTACCTGCCTGGCACCTTGCTCAAACATCACGGTCATAGTTGTTGTGGCACGCATAACGTCGATGACGATATAGATATCTTCTTCGGGTGGTTCAATAAAGGTCAGTTCGGCTGGATTAAAGTAAATTCTGAGCTGCAAACAGGTTCTCCTCATATATTTTTCACACTACATAGGCGAGCCACTCAAAGATGGGTCAACCTCTATCCCTACTATACACGATTCTTATCAGATTGCCATTACAGATTTTAAGAATAAAACTCTGGCGAGTTATGTATATTGTGACCACTGAGCGTGGTGCATTTTTAGTTTTAGGGGAATAAAGCGCCCCCGCACGGGCGTCCGCATGCACGGCCGCCTTGTTTTTTAGTGTTGGCACAACGCAGTCAGGGGGTGCATTCGCACCCCCTGACTGCGTTGTGCCAACACTAAAAAATGAATTGAGCGCCGTAGGCGCGTCATGTTGAGAAGCGGAAGCTTCAAATTATGGTATAGTAAAGCTGTTCTATCATCTTTGATATATTTTAAAATTTAAGAGAGTTGTACATATATGCAAAATACTAGCGATAGAAGTCGCCGTATGAAGCTTGCGTCAGGGTGCCTGTTTGGGGCCGCTTATGGAGATGCTCTGGGCGCGGATACCGAATTCCTTTCTGTGAATGCGATCCTTCGACGTTATCCTCCCGCTGGACCTCGCGAGCTAACATCGGATACGCCGGTGCGCGTGACCGACGATACCCAGATGACGCTGGCGGTGGGAGAAGCTTTGCTAGCGGCCGCGCGGCCTTATACGGCTAAGACGTTGGAAGATCCTTTGCGCGATGCTTTTGTTGCCTGGAATGAAAGCCCCGACAACAATCGTGCTCCTGGCATGACCTGCAGGCAGGCTTGTGACTATCTGGCCTGCGGTCTGCCGTGGTATAAGGCTACCATTAGCGGATCTAAGGGGTGCGGGGCCAACATGCGTGTGGCACCGGTCGGGTTGCTGACCACTGCCAATAGTGGTGTGACGGCCAGTGAGCGCGCCGCCATCGCACAATTTCAGGCGGCGCTAACCCATGGCCATCCCACAGGGCTGGCTGCTGCTGACCTCACGGCCTGGGTGGTTGCCGAGCTGGCCGCTGGCGCTGATCCGTCTACTTTACCCGAGCGCCTGATCGAGTATGCCCATAGTCAGCGTTCCGTATATCATGCCGACTGGCTGGGTCCACTCTGGCGCCGCTCGGCGACACAGTCTCCAGAGAATTTTATCGAGAGCGGTTGGGATGAATGCCTGATTGTTCTGGAGCGCTTGCGCCTGGCAATGCAGCATCCGGACCGCGAAAGTGATCCCTGCCAGATTACCGGGGCCGGTTGGATCGCTGAAGAGGCTCTGACGACAGGCCTATACTGTTTTCTGGTATACCCTGAAGATCCTGTTTCAGCTATTCAGCGTGCCGCTGTCAGCTCTGGTGACTCCGACTCGATTGCCTGTCTGACCGGTGCATTTGTTGGCGCTTACCTGGGCATGTCTGCCTGGCCAGCGGATTGGCAGCAGCGTATTGAATATCGCGAACGATTGACCCGATTGGGGAATGCCTGGGATAGCTAGCGGCTGTTGTTCCGGGCCCTTTTTATGCGATAGGCGGCTTTCCCAGGTTTGGGAAAGCCGCCTATCGCATATTTCACATCCCCCCACGTGAATGAATGACCCGCCCGGTAATCCAACTGGCGTTGGGGCTGGTCAAAAAGGAGATTAGCCGGGCGGCATCTTCTGGCTGACCGACTCGCCCCTGTGGTGAGATTTTGTTGAGTTACTGCTTGATCTCTTCAGTTATCCAACCGGTTTCAGTGGGGCCTGGATCGATGGCGTTGACGGTAATACGCTTAGGAGCCAGAGCTGCCGCCATTTTTTACTTATCGCTTTCTTAAGTATTTTTTACGCTAAAAATAATTTTATACTTTAAAATAATAGTTACTGTTTGTTCTATATATTTAAGGGCTCAATTTCTTTATTTTATTATAATGGGTTGGGAGAGGAAATAATGGTTTGTTGCATCAAACCATTATTCATCTAATGCACCTCTTACAGATTATCAGGTATGAAAGGAAGTGCTTATGAGAGATCGTAAGGTGCTTATGCTGAAATGTGGCGTGGGCCTTCTGGCACTGGCATTTGCTTTGTCATTTGCTATGCTGGGCAGTAACTCTACCCATGCTGCGTCCATGGCTTCAAATTGCCCATCTAGCCATATGATTCAGGTTGCCCATGATATGAGCAATTGTAGGCTTCAGAAAGCTGCTCCGCCAAACTATTACCCCAATCCCGACCCCTGGCCATACAATTGGTGTAGGGGATTGTACGAGCCGGGCTGGTGGTACAGCCCATATGGATGGGTCTGGTGTGATGAATATCATATCCCCGGTTGGTGGGACTGGTATCACCATCACTGGCTGCCTCCGTTCTATAATCACCATCATTATCCAGAAGGTCCTGGTGGCCCAGGCGGTCATAACCCACCACCGGGTGGCCCAGGCGGTTATAACCCACCACCGGGTGGCCCAGGCGGTCATAACCCACCACCTGGCGGCCCAGGCGATCATAACCCACCACCGGGCGGCCCAGGTGGAATGGGTGGGCCAGGTGGAATAGGTGGCCCGGGTGATCATGATTGACCTGGTTGTACATTAAGAGTGTCTTATGGTCAGGTGTTTACCGTGTAACTCTTGCTTTCGCTTTGTAGTGAAAACTGGCCTCTGACCGCGACTCTTAAGGATATTGTGTCTGATGTTTCGTTCCCTCTCCACCTGCAGGGTTTCTATGTAGCGGCGCGCTACCCAATGGAACTGTGGGTGATACGGAACATCACACCACAACAGCGGTTGCCCGCACTTCCTTGTTAGGGAAGTGCGGGCAACCGCTGTTGTGGTGTGATGCTGGCTGTTAAGCGTGCTTTATGCTGGTTGCAACGCTCACTATGACCATGATTATCCTGCAGCCAATCGAGATCATGGGTTATAGTAGAAGAGTGAAGTATGTTTATTTATGTATTGCTGTTGATTGGAGAATCTATGACGACCAACCTGTATTTAATTCGCCATGGTGAAGCGCTATCTGCTATCCAGGGCACAATTGGGAACAGTGATCTATCTCCTCTGGGTATTGTTCAGGCTGAGCATCTGCGTGATCGGCTGGCCGCTACCCATGAAATCAAGGCTGACGTCTTCATTTGTAGCACGCTGCATCGAGCACGCCAGACGGCCCAGATTATTGCGCCCGCGCTGGACGCTCCTCTGCTGGTAGATGAAGAGATTGAGGAGATGCGCGCCGGTGGTACAGATGGCATGCCCGCTGAAGAATATCAACGCATATATGGACCGATCGATTTTCGGAAGGCACCCTTGAAGCAGCCCGCGCCGGGTGGAGAGAGCTGGGGCGAATTTCAATTGCGCGCCGCTACCGCCCTGGAACGTATTGTACATACATATGAGGATAAGACAATTGTGCTGGTATGCCATGGTGGTATTATTGACGGCTCATTTATCTATTTTTTTCGGTTGAGCTCATTAGCGGTGCCACAGGCTGGTTTTAGAACGCGCAATACTTCAATTACCCACTGGCAAAAGCGCGGACCTGATCGACGCTGGCGGCTGATTCGCTATAATGATGCGTTGCACCTGCATGATATCGGTACATCTACACGTATTCCCTGGGATCAGCTACGCGCTCTTCCCGCCTCTGACGCGGAGCGCCCTACTGATCCAGTACCTACCGAAGAACATCAATAAATATATATTTTGTGTATTTATTTGTAGCTTTGTATGCTGCTCTCCCATATTCTACATCTTCCAGATCTATGCGTTGGATTCTAGCCTGAGCTAGAACTTCAGCTTGCTTGCAAACGATACATTGGGAGGGATACGTGGGCCAGGTGTTATAATGGCCTGTATTGTATACCAACTACGGCTGATGGATTAGAAATTGTATGCATAGGGGAGAAGCATTGTAGGCGCCGAACTATGGAAGCAACAGTTGATCCGTTACAATAAAGAAAGGTTTGCTATGGTTGCTCTTGTTTTAGAGAAGGCTCAGGAGTTGTCACTACGCGACGTTGACCTGCAGACAACGCTGGGTCCACATGACGTGCGTATCGCTATTCACACAGTAGGTATTTGCGGTAGTGATGTGCACTATTATGAGCATGGCGCCATTGGGCCGTTTGTTGTGCGCGCGCCAATGGTGCTCGGGCATGAAGCGTCTGGCACGATCATTGAATGCGGCAGCGGGGTTACGCATCTAAAAGAAGGCGATCGCGTCTGCATGGAGCCAGGTATCCCAGATCCCAATAGCAAGGCCAGCCGGCTCGGCATCTACAATCTGGACCCGGCTGTACGTTTCTGGGCAACTCCTCCCGTTCATGGTTGCTTGACTCCATATGTCGTGCATCCAGCTGCTTTCACGTTTAAATTACCGGATAATGTGAGCTTCGCTGAAGGTGCCATGGTTGAGCCGCTGGCGGTAGGTATGCACGCGGCAACCAAAGCCAGAATCAAGCCTGGAGACCTGGCAGTGGTGATGGGGGCGGGTCCAATTGGGATGGTCACAGCCCTGGCCGCGCTGGCTGGTGGCTGTAGCCAGGTTGTGATGACGGATGTGGTGCAGGAGAAACTGGAAATGGCCCGCACGCTCGGACCAATCGTACCGGTGAACGTAGCGCAGCAGAGTGTAACTGAAGTGGTGCAGCAGCTAAGCGATGGCTGGGGAGCGGATATCGTGTTTGAGGCCAGCGGCAATGCCCGTTCGGCCGCCAGTGTTTTTGAACCGCTTTGCCCGGCCGGACGCGTTGTCTTTATTGGTATGCCGGGCGCTCCCGTGCCGCTTGATATTGTAGCAGCCCAGGCGAAAGAGGCCAGCATAGAGACCGTTTTTCGCTATGCCCACGTCTATCCACGTGCTCTGGCGCTGCTTGGAAGCGGCAAGATCGATGTGAAGCCGTTAATCACGGATACATTTGCTTTCCAGGAAAGCATTGAGGCATTCAAGTATGCGACGCATATGAAACCTACCTCGGTCAAAGTGCAGATTGTATTGCCCTCCTGACACTCTCATACCGTGAGAGTGTCAGACTCGCGTCATACCGGGCCCCAGTATAGGCGGCCGCATGTGCGGCCGCCCTGGTTTTCATATTGGTACATGGGGTGCGCATTCGCGCACCCCATGTACCAATATGAAATTGACCCCTGAGCACCGCAGGTGCTCCATCACATTTACGACTTTCGCGCACCTGCTGCATCAACGCTAAAACAGTGTGGGAACGGTTGCGTTCCCCGGTATAGTAATTGTGTAGGGAGAGTTTTTTGATGACTACTGTATATCCTCGGGAACTACAGATCCAGTTTGATAAACGTGTGCCTATGCGTGATGGGATTACCCTGTCGGCTGACATCTATATGCCTGTCGGGACAGCGCAGCAGATTGGTCAGCGGCCGGTTATTTTGTCGCGCACGCCGTATATGAAGGCCGAGGTGAGTCTGGAGACAGCCAAGTATTTTGTTCGCAACGGGTATATTTTTGTAGCGATGGATGTTCGTGGTCGTGGCGACTCTGATGGTGAGTTTGTGCCTTATTTTAATGAGGGACGTGATGGCTATGACTCAGTCGAGTGGTGTGCCAGCCAGCCCTGGTCGGATGGCAATGTTGGCACTATCGGGGCCTCATATGGTGGCCGCATCCAGTGGTTGACGGCGATTGAGCGTCCACCGCATCTCAAAGCCATGGTGGTGCTGGTTCCCCCCTCTGATCCCTTTGTGGAAACCCCTACCGGAACCCCGAGTCCCATGCATCTGTGCTGGCTGCACCTGGTCAGTGGTCGTGCCCTCCAGTCGATGGAACGGGTGGAATGGGAGCAGGTCTATCAGCATCTGCCGCTGCTTACTATGGATGAGAGTGTTGGCCGTAGCATACCCGCCTGGCGTACGGAGATGCAGCATACACAGCTCGATGACTACTGGGAGCCATTATGCTATCAACAGAAGTTTGATCGTGTTGATGTGCCCGCCTTGCACATTTCTGGCTGGTATGATGACGAGCAGGTTGGCACCCCCTTAAATTATATTGGCATGACCAGGCAAGGCGCTACCGCTGAAGCGCGTGCCAATCAGCGCTTGTTGATGGGTCCCTGGGGCCACAACGTCAATGCCGAGTCCAGAATTGGTGATGTCGATTTTGGTCCACAGTCGATTATCGATCTGCGTGCGGAACAGCTGCGCTGGTATGACCATTATTTGAAGGGACAGCCCGCGACATGGGTGTCACCGGTGCGTATCTTTGTGATGGGAAACAACGAGTGGCGTGACGAGCAGGAGTGGCCCCTGGCACATACACAGTGGACGCCTTATTATCTACATAGCCAGGGACGCGCTAACAGCCGTTTCGGCGATGGTGCTCTCTCTTCCTCCAGGCCAGAGACCGAACCCGTAGATACCTACCTCTACGATCCCACGAATGCGGTGCCCTTTATCACCGAGGCAACCTCCTCTCAGATCGGCGGGCCAGATGACTATGCCTCTTTGCAGCGTCGGGATGATATGCTGGTGTATGCCAGCGAGCCGCTGCAAGAAGATGTAGAGGTGACCGGGCCAATCAAGGTTGATCTCTATGCCTCCTCGTCCGCTCCGGATACTGATTTTATGGCCATGCTGATCGACGTGTGGCCCAATGGTTTCCGTCAGCGTCTCTGCGATGGTATGGTGCGCGCCCGCTTCCGCAATGGCATGGATAAGCCTGAACTGATCAAGCCTGGAGAAATTTATCACTACTCGATTGATTGCTGGAACGTATCCCAGGTGTTCAAGGCTGGTCATCGTATCTGTGTGCAGATAACTTCCAGCGCCTTTCCCAAATATGATCGCAATCAGAATACCGGGGCCTCCTTGGGGATGACCAGTGAACTGGCTGTAGCTGAGCAGCGCATCTACCATGATGATGAGCATCCATCAGCTGTTGTCTTGCCGATTATCCCATCAGCTCAGTCCTGAGCATCTCTATCTGTTCAATTGACATCCTCCCCACGGCTCAAGCCGGGGGATTCCCACAATCACTTGCGGGGTTTCCTGCTTCGTTGAGTCTTGCCGGGGTTGGTTTTCACCGCCCCCGGTCTGACGGACTCTCCACAGGCATTGAGGACCGTGAGCCCCACGGACCTTATATTCTTTGCTGCATTGATATCTCTGTCATGATGGACGCCGCATTCCGGACACGTCCACTGGCGTACATCGAGCGTGAGAGATGCGAAGATATATCCACAGTCGAAGCAACGCTTACTGGAGGGATACCACTTGTCGATTTTGACCAGGTTTCGACCGTACCAGTCTGCTTTGTATTCCAACAGGGACACAAATTGACTCCACCCCACATCAGAGATAGCTTTGCTGAGAGAACGATTCTTGACCATGTTCTTGACCTGAAGGCTCTCCACGCAGATCGTTTGGTTTTCACGGATCAGCCGTGTGGACAGCTTGTGCAGAAAGTCAGAACGTCGATCACCGATCCGGGCGTGTATTCTGGCGACTTTGCGTCTCGCCTTCTCCCGATTCTTGGACCCTTTTTTCTTTTTCGCGTGTCGGCGTTGCGCCTTTGCCAGTTTTGTTTCGTCCTTGTGGAAGAATTTGGGGTTGCCAACGATTTCTCCATCAGAGAGGACGACGAACGACTTCAAGCCCAGATCGGCACCGATAGCGGTTTCACAGGGGGTCAGGTGCGCGATACTCTCTTCTAGCAGCAAACTGACGAAATAGCGGTCACTGGCGTCTTTACTGATGGTAACACTGGATGGAAGAGCTCCTTCAGGCAAGGGACGTGACCACACAAGAGCCAGCGGCTCTTGCATCTTTGCCAGTGTTAGGGTGCCATTGCGGAACGTAAAGGCGCTCGACGTGTACGTAGCAGACTGTTTCTTTCGCTTCTTTTTGAACGTTGGGTACTTCCCACGACCCTCAAAGAAAGTGATGAATGCTTTGTCCAGATGGCGCAATGCCTGTTGGACGGGAACACTGGACACCTCATTTAACCAGCGATAGTCATCCTGCTTTTTCAGGTCCGTCAACATTGAGGAAAGGTCTTTGTAGTACAGGCGCGTGTGCTCTTTGTAGAAGGCGTCCGTTTTGAGGCGCAAAGCCCAATTGTAGGTAAAGCGTACACAGCCAAACGTCCGAGCAAGGATCTGTTTTTGCTCGTCGGTTGGATAGCATCTGAATTTATAGGCGCGTTTCTGCGTACTCATACTTTACATTATAATTTATACTGTGTAAAAAGTCAACAGTGTCATAGGTGCTCACGTCCCCCACGATGACGAGAGTAAGACATATATAAAAGGGAGAGAAACCCGGATGGGCTTCTCTCCCTTTTATATATGCTGCGTTAGCGACTAATAGACGATTGATGTCACCGTGTCGGTCCCGTTGGGATCGGTTGGAGTGGTGAATTTCCACAGCCAGGCCGCCTCGTCCAGCGACATGTTAATACAACCGTGGGTTCCATCATTAAATGCTGCTGGAGCATAATGCGGGAATTGTTTGCCTGGACCATAATCGTCATCGGCTCTCCACCAGCTATCATGATAGTAGTATTCACCGGTATGATACATCATAGCGTAATTGATTTTTGTATCTGGATAGTAGAAAGGCGAATTCTTATTCTGGTCAAAGGCCTTAAAGGTGGCTGGTGATTGTCGATTGGTGATCGTTGTTACTCCCGGAGGGGATGGTTTATCCGGCATGCCAGAAACCACCAGCATAGAGTGAACGAGCTTGCCATCTTGATAGACGCGCAAGGCACCGTTATTGAGCGATGTAACAACCACTTTGCCTTTGGTCGCGTTGAACTCCTGCATCAACTTCAGGTCGCTCTGATGAGGAACGTTATACGGCGTTGAATCAACGGCATCCGTCTTCATGCCCTCAAAAAGGGTGCGCTGATCTTTAGCTGAATCGATGATGGCCTGGAAATCGTCGGTGGTCACTGCGGTCGTGAGTTCGGAATTGAGATCGTATACGGTACCATTCCAGTAATCATAAGCCGTATCGTAGGTCTGGCCGTTGAAGCTATCGTGGTACTGGTGTGAGTGGCCCCAGTTCTTGGCATCGGTCATGAGCTGATTGACATCGTAGGTTGCCTGTAACTGGAGCAAGGGTACCCGAATGTCGGCCATGTGTTGATTCAAGTCGGTCGTAAACTTGACAAAGTTTCCGCTATCCAACAGCGCCTTGTCACTATTGTACTGTTGCTGGTACTGGTCCGCATTGCCACCGTAGCTTTTCACCTTATCGATGGAAGCCTGGAACTGCCCCAGCTTGAATTGCCCCACATAAGGAACAGCCTGGGTTGAGATAGTATTGGCGGTCTGCGTCTGCGCGTTCAGGTCTTTAATGATCTTACGGAAATCATCGGGCGTTGTCGCCTGGCGGAATTGCTGGACATCGTCTGCTTCTTGCTGGTCTAATGCGGTTGTATCCAGATTAGAGCTCTTCAGGGTCTTGATGAGCGTCTGGAATGAACCCAGTTGATCATTGGCGGTGCCGAGTAATTTCAGGGCTTCAGTGGCCTGCTGTGACTTCTGGCTCACCTGGATATACTGTTTTGGTTCTTGCGCCCGGTTCATTTCGTTTTGAACCTGGGTAAGCGTATTGGTAAAGTTCTGAGCCTCTACGAACCCTTGTGTCTGTCGCTGCGACAGAATTGAGGAGAAAGCTTTCAGGTCAACAGAGGCCTGGTGGCCAGATTGCTGTGTAGCTTGATACTCGAGTCCTCGTACCTGTACCGTTAACAGTTGATAATTTTTGGCGAGATTTGAATAATAATCAGTGGCAGGTTGATTGGAAAACAATGTAACCGGTTCATTAGTGCTGCTGACTTTATGTTCCTGATTCAAAATAGGACTGAGAAGAGTGTCTGGTACCCCGACGCTCTGGGCGTGGGCTATCGCTTTATCAAGCGCTGCTTTATCCGTTGACGCGCTATTTTGCACCTGTGGATTACCACAGGCACTCAGCATCATTAGAAGAAGTATGGTGACACTCATCAGCGACAGTACTTTATATGAACGCTGTCGGCTGGTATGGTAATCAACCATTGTGAGATGTGCCTCCTGGACATACATTTAAAAGCATAAAATAGACTTTGGCCATAAAGATAGGTTTATATATCTCTCTGTATTTATTATAATCGATTACAGTGACGAAAAGTTGCACTGCTAGGACTAAAATTTTAAACAAAATACAAATGAGTTGTATTTCACATCTCTGAAGCAATCGGTTTCATAGATGGAAACGCGGCTTATAGCATCTCTCCCCAGAAAGGAATAGCTTTATATTCCGGGCGCTTTTTTTTACTGATCTGCCTGCTTTCCGCGTTGATAGTCTGCAGCTCCTGGTCGGTCAGTTCCAGTAGTTCCACAAAATTTTTACAAAAGAAATAGTAGAGATCAGGAGCATAGATAATCATACTGGAATGATGCCATGTCAGAATGGGGTTTCCCGCGATCCCGGGTTCGGCCAGCAAGAAATGATGGCCATAGATTGGGATCAATTTAGGTGCGCGTGCGATCAAGGCTTCTATCTGTTGCTTCAAGCCATATCTGGTAATGGGTTTGCGGCCCCAACCGGGTTTCCAGACATTATTTTGCAGTACCTCATAGGTGACATCATCAACCAGTTGCTGATAGGCATTTTTTATGCCATCGCCCTCCCGTTGCCAGTCTGGTAAAAAAGACGACTCGCAAGGGACAATTTTGCGCGTATCGCCATCGTAGGTCGCGATAATAATAGGTCTATCGAGGCAATGCAAAATTTTCAGGAATAGGCGGTAATCGGGCGGAAAGTGAAGGGACCACTGCTTCTCAATCGAGTTGATCTCCTCATCGCTTAATCCCAACCATTTTGTGCCTTTTTGCCAGATGCAATTCATGCGATCTTGTGCCAGAAACTGTTCAAAGGTCAGTGGTTGGTAGTCACGCCATCTGGCTTCGGTGCGATCCCGAATCTGGGTGAGGAAGAACTCATCAAAGTGTGGCATACATATTAACCTCTACTAGCTTATATTGGGCTGTTGCTGCGTATACAAGCCTAATATGTGTAGCCTTTCTTGTCAACAGCAATGTTCTGGCTTCAGTGGATTGGCGATATGAAAGTGGCATCGTAGTTGCTCCCCTTATAATCAACATGTAAACAGGCAATGATTTGTTCTTATTTTCTCTTTCCAACCACTATTTTGCACAAGAAGTGATGTATTTTACAAAAAGCATGTGAAGTAGCTCACTAATCTTTATGATTAAATCAAGTATACTGATCGACATGGAGACGAATGCCGGTCGCGGTTGGTTTGATAGCAAGTAATTAAAGACTGAGATATCGGCATTTGCCTGTAACTCGAGCAGGCAATACAGGAAGGAAAAAATCTACATGAAACTTTTAAACCTTTTTCACAAGAGCCAGCAAGCCGTTTCGATTGCACATGCTCCAGAAATGGACCTGGAGGAGCAGGTATTAGCCGGGGTGAATGGCGGTGGACATAACTGTTATCATCCTCATCGTGATTGCGATGATCACCGCCGTCATGAGGATTGCCACTATCGCCGTCACAATGATTGCCATCGCCCCCACTGCCACTAGTGGTTAGCCTGACTCGTGAAGGTTGGCACCCTACATGCTTTCATGAAGAAGGAAGATGATAATGGTTGTACCGTTATCGCGCCCATGTTTTTCGTCTTTGTGAGATGTTCCTCGGGCTGATGAGGGTGAGATTCTTTTACCCTCATGTACCCTCATGTTTTCTGATTGACACAAAAATTGTGTCGCCCACAATTTTTGTGTCAATGTCATCACCACTGTTAATGCCATGTGCTGTATGTTTGTGGTGGGAGCACCTGGGGATAGTGTGCCTGAGGTTGCTCATCGTAGGAGTAGTAGGATGATAGATACTGATAATGCAGAGACGCGCTTCCCTCTTCCGCTGGTTTTTTATCCGGGGAGTTATCATATTGCTCATCAGAAATATCCTGTTTTGAGCTTGACCGCTTTCGTGATGGGTGAGAGATATTGGTGATCCTCGCTAATGCTGGCAAAAGCTTGTAGAGAGCCAGCCCCGGTAGGATCCAGAACCATTGGTGTGAAAGGCATAATAGAGCCAGCAGCAAGGTGCCGCAACTATATTTTAAATGCTTGCGATGGTCTTTAGGATGCGATAGCACCATCGCTTTCAAGAGCAATATGCCCGCTAATGATAATAAGCCCAGGGGCACTCCTCGCGTGTAGAGATAAGAAAGATGAAGGCAATGGTCAGGATGACTACTTCGAGTAAGGTCATTAATAATATGCGGCGCTTGCAGCATGGTGCATCTCCTTAGGCAGGTAATGTTTCTGACTCTTTTAGCATACCTGGCTTGTTGTTATGGCACATTTGAGGTTGTCTTTCTTTTAAATCCACTCCTTTCTATAAATCGTTTCGACTTCTGTACAGTTAACCCTGATGGGTTAATGTTTTTAGATCCCCTCACTTATAGCGTCTTATTAAACACATCTTTTAAAAATCATAGATAGAATTGAGGATATGTAATAGATGAGTACACGTTTTTATCAGGCTGCCAATCTTAATGTTGATCGTATGGTGAGAGATTTTGAATCCATCTTTATGTCTCAAGGTTATCAGGTGCAGCATTTTTCCAATCAGGGACAGATGGTGGTGCAGTTGCGCAAAGGCGGCGATTTTGAGGCTATCCTGGGTATGCAGGCCGCGCTGACGGTTATTTTGCGCGGGGTGCCAGAAGGTGTGGTGGCGTTGGTGGGAGAGCACCGTTGGGAGGACAAGGCGGCAGCTGGCCTACTGGGCATGATCTTTTTCTGGCCTCTGCTGTTTACCACAGGGGCCGGTGTATTACGCCAGGCAGGTCTGGAGGAACAGCTCTTTGAGGCCCTGGATATGGTTGCTCTACAGCAGCGGCCCGATGTCCAGATGGGGTCTGTGCCCTCACATGTAGAGGCGCAAATGCAACAGCAGCAAGGGCCTACATCGGGTGGTCCGTCTTCCTGGACTGCTACGTCCAGAGATGCCTCTTCACAGCCTACGCAAGGAGCTACCACTAGTTCTCAGGTCCAGCTCAAATGTAGCAATTGCCAGAGACTAAATGATGCCGACGACTTCTATTGTTCCTGGTGTGGTACGGCATTGAAGACGCCTAAAGCCTATTGCCCACGCTGTAAGGCTGAATTAAAGCCGGGCGCGGCCTTTTGCGCGAAATGTGGAACCTCTATCAATAAATAAAATAGTCCGGGTTTGCAGAACAGGCACAAAAATGCGAAACTATTCTTTATCGGTGGCGCATAATCAGGCACTTTTATCGATAAGCGCACTATATGCATTTGATCTAGCGGGCAATACATCGTTTTCTATAGCGTCGGGTATCAGTGTCAATCAAGATGTACCCCGGTTTGGAAGGAACAGTGTTTTATGGATAATTGGATTTTGTTGCTCGGTGGTTTTCTCGTCCTGCTGGTGATTATTGTGCTCATCAATGTAGTCTACAGAATTTTTGGTGGAGGCCGGAGCAAAGGGCATAAACGAGGGTATAGCTATCGCGAGAACAATAAGGGGCGTGACAGAGACCGGGACTATGATAGAGACCGAGATCGAGATGATGAGAGATTTCATAGCCGTGGACGAGAGCGCGAGCATGAGCGGGACCGCGAGCATGAAGGCACTCACCGTCACGCAGGTGAGCAATCTCATCGGGAGCATTCGCGCAGGTAGTGGCTGTACCTTTATCCGCTATAGTGATATTGCATGGGGGTGAAGATGGATAAATCTATTTTCCTCCCCTTTCCTCCCTATAAATGTTTTCTATGCTTAGATGTGCAAGGACTTTTATCCTAATCATAACCACTTTCCGCACTTTTTCTTGAGCTAATCCATGTAGATACGTATAATGAAATCCATCATATGCTAATACTTTACACAGTGGCGTGGTTTTGTTGTCAGTGAGGGGAGGAAACTGTGGATATTTTTATGCGCCTGTGCCAGGCTGGTGATGTTGCGGACCAGGAAACGATGTATTTACCCGTTTCAACTCAGCGTGTTGACGTGGAGCCAGATACCCTGCTAGAGGTTACCGCGGCTCCCTTTATTCCTACCAATAGGACCCCGAGTGAGGTGTGCGTTACTCCTCTGATCTCATCGACTCCTCCTCTACGCGAAGCGCCTGAAAGCGTGCAGAAGACAGCGCAGGACGTCTGTTCGTCTCCTACTATCATAGGCGCGCTCGACGATACGCACCATCTCTATACTCTGCAGGCGTCCCGCCCAACGCCATCGCTGCTGGATACGCTGGGCGCTATCGAAGAGCTATGCAAGCTTTTTTTGCGGCAAAGAGGTTCCCCTCCGGTAGAGATCTCCTTACACTGGCAGGTCTGTTTAGAACTGCTGGCCTATGGGCACTGTAGTTTCTATCTGACCCTACCCGATGAAACGGCGAGAGGCAATCATTGTGCTGTTGTATGCATTCCGTTTGCTGCTGGTTTGACCGGCGATGAACATATGATTATGGTTAGAGGCGGGTAAGCCAGCGTAAGTTGGATATGCTTTTAGCCGGTTATTGCCTGACTGCAAGTTGTCGGTGGCTCAAGGCGCGATGACATTGAGGCACTCGTCGGCGACACGGGCATGCATGGGAGTCTGACCACGGATCTCCCCATCTAAAGTTGCTTCGGCCTGTTTGCCACGGCAATGGATGGTGATACCCTGCGCCTGCACATGATGAATACCCGGGATATTGGTACGCTCGGCGGAAACCAGTTCTGGAAACTGTTTATACCAGCCAGCATACTCAGGTTTTTGTGCCGTTGAACGCCTGAAGAAGCGCAGCACTTTATATACGAGCTGTTCCATGCGGTTATCCTCAATGATAACGATATCCAGTAGTCGATCATGCAGGTTGACGCCTGGCACCGTGGCCTGTAAGGCTCCCCAGAATACCGGCGAATTGACAATGGTGACCTGGGCCACCTTGCTATGAATCTGAACCTTATTGGAGAGAATTCTGGGTGTTCCCACCGGTTTGCCGTCGTGATCATGATCGTAGATAGCCAGCCCCTCAAAGTCCAGATCCACCTCGATTGGCGTATAGCCCTGCAGCGCTTTGGCTACCGCTGCCGCATACGTCATGTTGCCGAACTTTTTGCGCAGCTGCTTATCGGTGGCAAACTGCGCGAATTTGACGTTAATGCCGATGGTCAGGGCGTGCGCGAAGTAGCTGTGGGCGTTGGCTGGGACGATGGTTTTGTGCTCGTTAGAAATAGAGTGCGGCTCCTGTTCGGCGGGCTGGGCTACGCCAATGTCAATGTTGATAACCTTGCCGCGCATAATTGTAGCTGCTGCCTGTTTGATATCCATCGAGAGGCCCAGGGTACGCGCCACATCGTTAGCGGTCCCCAATGGTAAGATGCCCAGTGGTAAGTCGCTGGACACAATGTGCGATGTTACGCCACCTACCAGTCCATCCCCACCAGCGGCGATGACCAGTTGGATGCCCTGTTCTTGCCAGAGTGGTCCCTGTGGGGGCAGTCCATCGAGTGCGTGAATTGGCAGGACATCGACAATTTCCATTCCCGCTTCACGTAACCAGTCAGTGATCTCAACCAGTTTGTTGGATCGGCCAGAGCTGGGACTATGAATCATGATAGCTTTTTGTGCTTGCATTGGTCTCCTTCTACTTGTTTTTCAAGTTGCCGTTGGTCTGTTTATCACTCAAACGTATGAGTGCTCAGCCTATCAAATAGGCGGACATAAAAAATAGAGGAAGGCACCGTCTGATCAGACAACGCCTTCCTCTTCTGAAGAAAGGAGGAGCAATGGACTGCGACGCCATTGTCGCGGCCGCGCTCATATCTATTTAGCAGTTTAATCGCTCCAGACCCAATCGCGTACTTCCGGCATATCCTGGAGATTCTGCTGCACATAGGATGCATGTCTGACCAGCATGTCTTCACACTCGGCAATCAGTTCGGGGGCCAGGTTCTTGATCCGCGATGCTCGCTTGAGTGCCTCGATACAGAGATGATACCGGCTCATGCCATTTTTTACAACCATATCGAATGGTGTGGTGGTGGTTCCCTCTTCAAGGAAGCCGCGAACATGGAAGCGATGCGCATTGCTTCGTCCATGAACAATCTCGTGAATAGCCCGTTGATAGCCATGGAAGGCGAAGACGACTGGTTTATCTTCCGTGAAATGGTCGATAAATGTCCTTTCATCCAGGCCATGGGGATGGAAGAAGGCTGGATACAGAGCCATCAGGTCAACGACATTGACGACGCGAACCTTGAGTTCAGGGATATGCTTGCGCAGCCACCAGGCTGCCGCCACGGTCTCCAGAGTGGCGATATCGCCCGCGCAGCCCAGTACCACGTCGGGTTCAAGGTCTCCATCGTTACTGGCCCATTTCCAGGTGGATAAACCACGGTCGCAGTGCTCTATGGCCTCTTCCATGGTCATATACTGCAGCTGTGGCTGCTTATCGATGACGATCAGATTCACATGATTTTTGCTGCGGAAGCAGCGATCCGAGATCGCTATTAAGTTGTTGGCATCGGGCGGCAGGTAGATACGCGCGATCGAGCCTTTCTTCGATAGCACGGTATCGATCAAGCCAGGGCCTTGATGGCTAAAGCCGTTGTGGTCATTGCGCCAGCAGGTCGAGGTCAGCAGGATATTCAGCGACGATATGGGTTCGCGCCAGGGCAGTTTAATACCCTCCTGCATCCACTTCGCATGCTGTACAGTCATTGAGTCCGAGACCATCGCGAACGCCTCGTAGGTGGCGAATAGACCGTGGCGCCCGGTGAGCAGATAACCCTCCAGCCATCCCTGACAGAGATGCTCGCTCAGGACCTCCATTACGCGACCATCAGGGGAGAGATGATCATCTCCCGGGAGGATCTTGTTGACAGAACAGCGATTCTCGACCTCAAACACGTTGCCCAGGCGGTTAGAATTGGTCTCATCGGGACAGAAGAGGCGGAAGTTTTTCTGCTCTGCGTTGCGCGTAAAAATGTCGCGCATGAACTTGCCCAACTGCCGTGTTGATTCTTGGTGTTCGGTCGCTGGCTGCTGAACGTCTATGGCATAGTCTTTGAAATCTGGTAGATTCAGTTCAACCAGTAGTTTTCCACCGTTGGCATGCGGATTGGCGCCCATGCGGCGGTGCCCACGTGGTGCCAGTTCGGCCAGTTCAGGTATCAGACGCCCTGTTTCATCAAAGAGCTCTTCGGGTTTATAGCTGTGCATCCAATCTTCCAAAATCTTCAGATGCTCCGGCCGATTTTTGACATCCGCGACAGGTACCTGGTGGGCGCGAAAGGTGCCTTCGACCGGTACACTATCCACAAACTTTGGACCTGTCCAGCCCTTGGGCGTGCGCAGAATAATGGCTGGCCATTGTGGACGGTGTGAAAATCCGTGTTGCCGAGCCTCTTGCTGGTATGTGCGAATCTTCGCGTAGCAGGTATCGAGCGTTTCCGCGAATTGTTGATGGACCGTGTACGGATCGCTGCCCTCCACTAAGAAAGGTTCATAGCCATGGGCTGCGAGTAAGTGGCTGACCTCTTCGTTCTCTTCGCGTCCCAGCACGGTTGGACCTGAAATCTTATAGCCGTTGAGATGTAAGATGGGGAGTACCGCGCCATCGCGGGTGGGATTGAGGAATTTGACGCCCTTCCAGGCGCCCTCTAGCGGACCGGTCTCTGCCTCACCGTCTCCTACGACGGCGATAGCCAGGAGATCGGGATTATCAAAGACGGCACCGAAGGCATGTGAGAGGACGTAACCCAGTTCTCCACCTTCATGGATCGATCCTGGTGTAGGTACGCTCACATGACTTGGTACGCCACCGGGCGACGAGAACTGGCGGAACAGGCGACGCATCCCCTCGCTATCCTCCGAAATCTGGGGATAGATCTCAGAGTACGTGCCCTCCAGGTACACATTGGCGATGAGTGCCGGTCCGCCATGACCGGGGCCCGCCAGATAGATCGCGTTGACACCTTGCTCTTTGATCAATCTGTTCGCATGGACATATATAAGATTGAGCCCTGGCGAGGTTCCCCAGTGGCCTAGCAGACGGGGCTTGATATGCTCGGGGCGCAGTGGCTCACGCAGGAGCGGATTATCCTGTAAATATATCTGTCCAATGG
This sequence comes from Dictyobacter halimunensis, assembly GCF_036245075.1. Classification (NCBI taxonomy): domain Bacteria; kingdom Bacillati; phylum Chloroflexota; class Ktedonobacteria; order Ktedonobacterales; family Dictyobacteraceae; genus Dictyobacter; species Dictyobacter halimunensis. The sequence continues at coordinate 663,301 of NZ_BSRI01000001.1, read as the reverse complement.
TCAGGTAGTTGCTTGCGTTCCAGTAGCGATGCATGCGGTCAAGTAATCCCGGCTCGAGATAAGACTTGACGCTTGTCAACTGCTTTGCCATGGTATTTTTTCCTTCCACATAGATAAGCTGCTGTATATCTACTATTTCTCGTTGATGCTCTTTGTTTCATCAATAAAATACCTTTTTCACATCACAGTGATATCACCACCATCCACAGCAACATCACATTCCTCTCACAAGCAATGCTACCGACCAGTAGAGAAAGAGCCAGGATGCCATAGTGATAGATATGAAAGCGGTGGTTGAGGTGCGCCAGAGCGCACCTCAACCACCGCTTTCATATCTATACACAGAAAACTAAATTATCCCCAGCGTTCCCGCAGACGCGGCATAATATCTTTGGCGTAGAGCTTCATGAAGCGGGACTGGTCATCGCCGGGATAGTGGAAGACCAGGTGGGTAAAGCCCAGTTCAATATAAGGGCGGATCTGCTCGATGTGCTCCTCGGGATCGGACGAGACGAGCCAGCGGCGATGGGCCTGATCTGCTACCCCTTCGGCGCGCCGCTCCATTTCGCGGGCGTCGTGGATCTGAACTTTGTCCTCGGCTGGCAGGGCCAGCGCGGCCCAGATGCGTGTATCGGCCATTGCGTGGTCACGATTCTCATCAAAGGCGACCTTCACCTCGATGGTGCGCTCCACATCGTCTGGATTCTTGTTGGCGGCCTTCGCACCTTCTTCCACAGCGGGCAACAGTTTATCGCGATAAAGCTCCTCACCTTTGCCAGATGTGCAGATAAAGCCATCCCCCGCGCGGCCGGCGAATTTTGCAGCGACGGGGCCACCAGCGCTGATATAGATGGGCACAGGCTGCTCTGGCTTATCATAAATGGTCGCGTTCTGAGTCTTATAGTATTTGCCCTCGAAGTTTACCAGGTCCTCACTCCAGAGCTGTTTGATCAGCGCGACCGCCTCGCGTAAGCGAGCCAGGCGCTCTTTGGCCTCTGGCCACTCAGCTCCAGTTACGGCCACCTCGTTCAGGGATTCACCTGAACCGACGCCAAGGATAACGCGACCAGGATTGAGGACGCCGAGTGTGCCAAAGGCCTGCGCGATCACGGCCGGTTCATAGCGAAAGGTTGGCGTCAGTACACTGGTGCCCAGTTCAATCTTCGAAGTACGTTCACCCACGGCACCCAGCCAGACAAGAGCCTGGGGCGCGTGTCCATTGGTATGGCGCCATGGCTGGAAATGGTCACTGACCCATACGCTATCGAAGCCGTTTTGCTCGGCCTCAACAGCAAAGTCAATCAACTGGCGTGGCCCAAACTGTTCCGCTGATGCTTTATATCCAAGTTTTAAGGGATGTTTGCCCATGCTATAAATCCTCTCTATCTTTCTGTGTCTTATGAGGAGTTTTATTGTCGCAATAAAGCTTCCTCTTGGGCTACGAAGAAATAGTTGTATAGCGTTTCAAAAATCCTGGTGTTTGCAGCATATCACCTGTAAAAAAATGTCTCAAATAGAGCCGGAAGCGTGTGCAAGTCACCGCTTGTTGCTGCCAGGTACCAGCGAATATTTATACACCAGGCGATATATCGGCATAGTTCCTGTTATTTACTGGTCATGTCATGCTAGAACGATGGATGAAACAGATTTATTCCCGCTTCGCTGCTGCGCTCGCTTCAGAAGTCGGTCGTTGAGGGATGGAATTTAGCGTGCTTTTTATACTGTAAGGAGGAGCGCAAGGGCATTCGAAAAGGATAGGGATAAATAGAGTGTGCTATCCCCTATTCTCATAGCTTTTGAGCTATTTATGCGTATCAGTGAGCTTATGAAAGAGGGATTTCGTCATATGGATAACCATATAATGGATGACTATGTTAATGATGAGCCAGAAGAAATTGACGCTCATTCGGCTATGGGACAGAGGGCTACAGGTCCATCTGTGCATGGGCGTGGGGTTGAGCGTAAGAATGTCAGCGCGGTCGTCGCGGAGTTGATCGGAAGCTTCTTATTTGTGTTTGTGGGGGCAGGTTCAGTCATAGCCAACACCTGGATGCAGGGGGCGATTGGCCTGCCAGGAATCGCTGTGGCCCATGGCCTGGCGCTGGCCGTGCTGATTACCATCTTTGGCGCCACCTCAGGCGGACATTTTAATCCGGCTGTGACCATCGCTTTTCTGGTGGCGCGGCGCATTACATCGGGTCTGGGCTTCTGTTACATTGTGGCTCACCTGGTGGGCGCCGTCCTTGCCGCTCTGCTCTTACGGGTTGTCTTTCCCGCATTTGTGTGGAAGGCCGCTCAACTGGGTACACCGGCCTTATCCAATAGCGTATCGATTGGAGCGAGCGTCGCGGTGGAGGCGTTGCTGACCTTCTTCTTACTCTTAGCTATCTACGGCACCGCGATTGATACACGCGCGCCAAAGTTTGGTGGCTTCTGTATTGGATTGACCATGACGGCCTGCATACTCGGTGGTGGGGTATTAACGGGAGGTATCATGAATCCAGCGCGCTCCTTTGGGCCTGCCCTGGTGAGTGGTATCTGGACCAACCAGTTCGTCTACTGGATTGGTCCGATCGTGGGCGCCGTTTTGGCGGCCTGTGTGTATGAATACCTTATTTTACCGCGTTCGCACAATGAAGAGCAGCTCCTTGAGCCAGGTACCGACTCGGAAGAGAGCGTCGTTCCTCAACAGGTGAAAGAGTGCAACTTCGAGGCAGACCATTCTCCGTTTAGCCTGACGGGTGACCAGTAATATCCTGGCGGATGGGCCTTACCATGGCCCATCCCTTTGGTCGCTGGTGGGTAGAGTATTAACCTTGGTGAAACACCAGCAGAATGGCGATCACGAGTGAATAGACGGCGATCGTCTCGGCAAATACCAGGCCGAGCAAGAAGTTGGTCCTCAGGGCTGATGTCGCCTCGGGATTGCGCCCTATCGCCTCATATGCCTTGCCATTGGCGAGCCCCATCGCCAGTCCCGCGCCAATCGCACCGAGTCCAATCGCTATGCCCGCCGCAATTAATGGTGAACTCATATCTTTTCTCTCCTTTGCTTCCCGCATCCATCGCTGGATTAGCTATATCTTATTTTTTACTGCACCTTTATTGTAGCTAAAAAAACGTACAATACCTATCGTCCGTTCGGGTGAGTTGGTAGATGCTAAAAGGAGTAGTACATCTCCTCACCTTTTCCATTTCCGTCTCATCCTGATGGATGTCATCTGGCTGATTATTGGTTTTAACACAGCCATTTTTGCTATAATCAGAAGGAGAATAGAAGAGAAAAGAAGTATCCTTTGAGGAGGATCGATGGAGAACCACAAGCAGAGAAAGATCCGCCTTTTGATTGCCAGTGCCTGCGATGTGATCGTGGAAGGATTATACAGCATACTTTCAGGCAATCATGAGATTGAACTGGTCGGGTGCGCGACCAGCATTCCCGAATCCATTCGCCTGGTGGGCGAATGTGAACCGGACGTCTTGCTGATTGATCCCCATATGTCGGACATAGATGGCCTGCGCGCCATTGAGCTGATTTGTGGAGAATGGCCCCAGGTAGCCATTATTGTGTTGACGGCCAATGAGCATGAAGAGCACATGTTACGCCTGCTGCGCTCTGGCGTCTTTGCCTATTTAACGCCTAAAGTGAAACGGACTCTGTTGATCCACGCCATCCATACCGCCGCACAGGGCCATACCCTGCTCCATCCAGCCATCATCAAGCGTTTGCTCACGTTAATGCAGACGCCTGAAGCAACAGTGGTAGCTCCTAAAAGTGAGCAGGCCCCTGCCAGAGAAAATGTTGAATTAACTGGACGCGAACGGGAGGTATTGCTGCTGGTAGCGCATGGTGAGCGCAACAAAGAGATCGCAGCCCATCTGGGTATTAGCGAACCAACTGTGAAATCGCATCTCGCCACCATCTATTACAAATTAGGTGTCGATTCGCGTGCGTCCGCCGTAGCGACCGCGCTCGAACGTGGCATCATCACCCTTCAAGGAAGATGCTCCTAAAAAAAGTACTTGTTGTTAACCCTCTTTTGTTGTATAAGAGGTAGTGGAATTTTAATTTTGTTTCTTGCATTCCTGGGAAAGAGATATCATTGTGCAGAACCATTCAAACGGCCAGATAGACAATATAGATGAACAAGAGCTTGACCAACAGGGCGAAGAGGAAGAGGTGGCCGAAATTATTCCACCTCGCAAAACCAACTGGCTTCTCTGGGCAATAATCATTCTGGTGATTATCGGCTTTGCTATCTTTGGTGTGACAACGTTACAGCACCATCCCCCTCTGCCATCTGATACCACGGGTGCGCTTTATCACCTGGTGACTTCTACTGCTAGTATTTTGCCTCTTTAAGACGGTATCAAAAATATATCATATAGCCGTCAGCATGCAGGCGTGGGTTCAGCACACATGCACGCTGACGGCTGCCTGATCCTGCCCGCGAACCGATTGTGTGGTCAGCTTATAGGCTATAATAGCTATCAGATCTGGTTCAATGATGCGATATGTACCTCCATTGCGACGTATATTTTGGTGGATGTTGCCTGCTTCTCATGAAATCGGGTGCCATTCGTCCATTGTATGGATACATTGAAATATATGGATTGCATTAATGCATTTTCCATATGCTGCAAGTGCCAAACTTCGTTTGTGAGGATACTATGGATGTTATCGCGATGCCAGATATAAGGCGACTGTTTGCCTATCTTTATATATTGGATGGGAGCCTGGATCAGATGGATTAACGAGTTTTACTTATTTACCTGCTGGATGGAAGGGAAGTGTATTGCGGTGGGGACGATCGCTCGTGCTTGAGTTAGAAGGATAAATACGTGAAGATTCTCGTTACTGGCGGGACCGGTTTTCTGGGAAGGCGCCTGGTTTCAGCCTTGTTGGATCGAGGGCACCAGGTATATATGATGGGGCGTAACTTCTCGCGTGTGCAAGAACTGATGCGTGATGGCGCTATTCCTATAGCCTGTGATTTACGTGATCGTGAGGCGGTGTTTACTGCCTGTGCTGGAATGAATACCGTATATCATGTTGCCGCGCTGGTAAAGCCATGGGGGGACTGGACAGATTTCTTCGAGATCAACGTTGAGGGTACGGCTACCGTGCTGGAGGGATGTCGCAGGCATAATATCCGACGCTGTATCTATGTCTCAACTTCAGGCGTTACCTTTAACGGGCAAAATCAACACAACATTACGGAGTCAGCTCCTTATCCGCCTCGCTTCTCTTCTCCGTACATCCGTTCAAAATACCAGGCAGAGAAACTGGTGAAGGCGGCCAGCGATGTCCCAACGGTTATTATCCGCCCACACGCTATCTTTGGGCCTGGTGATCGCTGGTTACCCCGTATGCTGGAATATGCGCGCCAGCAGCGCCTCTATCAGATTGGCAATGGCCGCAATCGCAGCGACGTGACCTATGTGGATAACGTCGTTCACGCCTTACTGCTAGCCCTGTATGCTCAGAACATCTGTGGCAAAACATATATCATTACCAACGATGAGCACATCGTTTTATGGAATGCGCTGCGTGTTATTCTGCAGCGCCTAAAGCTCTCCGAATCTTTACATACTCTTCCGCTCCCCTTTGCGCTGATGGCGGCGTCCGCTATGGAGAGGCGAGCCAGCTGGATAGGGAACACTCCTATGCTGACACGCTACACCGCTACCATGCTGGCTTGTACCCAGACCTATGATATCAGTGCGGCGCGCAAAGACCTGTCCTATGAACCGGTGGTCTCGGTTTCCGAAGGCATTGATCGTACCCTGGACTCCTTGAAGCTGCATAGAAGGTGGACCATATATTGATGTGCATATATGAGTCATCCCAAACTTTTGAAAAAGTTCCCAAAACCAGGGGTGCAGGGTCCTCCCTGCCGGGGTGTGGGGACTTGATCATGCCCCAGCATGTTCGCCCACACCCCGGCAGGAGGGCTGGCCGCCCTCCCTCCTGCATCTCCCGCTCTGGGAGCGCAGAACCTATTTTGCGGATTTTTCAAAAATCCGGGATAACTCATATATGCCTTCTTTTCCATGTGTTAGTTGAAGATTTTGAGGCAAACGGGATGTGGCAACTGGAGATTTTCTCCCGTTACTGTAAGCTTGCCGGTTTGCTTGTCAATGTTGTAGCTGACAATATTGCTGGAATACTGGTTCGCGACCAGGAGCAGGTCACCGTCGGGAGTCAGGGCGAAATTGCGCGGCCCCTGACCGCCGGTGGAGACGCGTTCGACGTGTATCAGCTTTCCATCGTCGGCATCGATGCTAAAGACCACAATGCTATCGTCTCCTCGATTCGACGCGTAGAGAAAGCGTCCCGATGGATCAATGCGTATCTCGGCGCAGGTATTGGCACTACCTGTGTAATGCGCCGGTAACGTACTGACGGTTTGCACCGTGGTGAGTGTCTGGATGTCGGGATTATATGTGAAGGCTGTAATTGTCGAGCTCAACTCATTGATCACATAGGCATAATTTTGCTGGGGATGAAAGACAAAATGGCGTGGCCCCGAACCGGGTTCCACCATGGTATCCCCCTGGATCACCAACTGGTTAGACATACTATCGAGCTTATAGATGATGATCTTATCCAGCCCCAGATCTGGCACGTATACATAGCCTCCGCTGGGATCAATGTTGGTGGAATGTGGATGAGCCGCATCCTGGCGTTCAGTATTGATGCTGCTCCCATGATGTTGTACCTCGTAAGCCAGGTCCCCAAGCTGTCCATCGGGCAGTACTGGATACAGACAGATGTTCCCGCCGAGATAATTCGCCACGGTCAGGTACTGCTCCTGGTCAGCAAGGGCGAGATGGCATGGCGCCGCTCCATTGGTTGATTGCTCATTGAGTCGTGTCAGCTCTCCCGTTTGGGAATTGAGCGCATACGCCACGACGGACCCGGGCTGGTTATCTGTCTCGCTGACGGCGTAGAGGCGTGTCTGATCGGCATTGACGGTCAGAAAAGAAGGGTTCAGGATGCCGGCTGTGCTGTTAACAAGGGTCAGCTTCCCCGTTTCACTATCCAGCCTGTAAACATAAATGCTCTGTGCATCTTTTTCCGCGTAGGATCCAACATAGACGGTTGAAAGACTCATTACAAATCCGTTCCTCTCTTATGTATGCATATCATAATAGTGATGCTGCTTTTTCCTTTTTGCGTAGAATGTGTCCAGAAACCAGAGGGTTAGCACCTGCAGCGCCAGGCTGAGGTAAGCCCCCGCTCCTGGATCTGCAGCATACCATCAATGTGGGCATCGGACATACTGGCAAAAGGGCTCTCATAGAAACACACTCTTATTATATGGCACGAGATGCAACTTTAGTATGCTACAGGTGAGTCATCTTTGCTTGACGCCTCAAACTGCGAATGGTACCTTCTAAACATATCAAGAGGCTGATGGTGTTTGGGGCAGGTATTGTATTTTGCTGGAAGAAGGTATGACTGATGGCACTAACTGTAATTGAGCAAAAGGTTCTGGACTCACTGGATGAGGATGGGTTGCTCGCGTCTGTACGTGAGCTTTTGCGCCTGCCGAGCAGAACCGGGCAGGAGGCGGAGGCGCAGCACTGGCTGGCGCGGCGCATGCGAGACTTTGGACTATCCGTCGATGAATGGACCATTGATGTAGCGGAACTGCGGCGCCAGGCCTCGTTCCCTGGTATGGAGGTTGATCGCAGTGAGCGCGAGGCGGTTGGACTGGTCGGAACCTGGCAGGGCGGTGGTGAGGCGGGCCGACGCCTGATCTTTAACGGCCATATCGATGTCGTGCCCGAGGGCGATCGTACGCAGTGGACCCATGATCCCTGGGGCGCTGAACAGGATGGCGACCTTGTCTATGGACGCGGCGCCTGTGATATGAAAGGCGGGCTGGTCGCAGCCCTCTACGCCATCAAGGCGATTAATGACTCTGGTGTGACGCTTCCCGGTTCTTTGATGTTGCAGAGCGTGATTGGTGAGGAGGATGGTGGTCTGGGGACGTTCGCGACCCTGCTGCGTGGTCATCGTGGTGATGCGGCGATCGTGTGTGAGCCGACCGATCTTGATGTGGTCCCCGCTCAGGCGGGCGCCCTGACGTTTCTGGTACATGTCAGTGGAAAGTCGGCCCACGCCTGTATGCGCCTGGAAGGCGTCAGCGCGATCGAGAAATATCTCGATATCCACCTGGCACTGCTCCAATTAGAGCGCGTGCGCAATAGCGACATCTCCCATCCCCTGCTGGGAAAATTTGATCTCCCCTATCCGTTGAATATTGGTCGTGTGCAGGCAGGCAACTGGTCCTCTTCCGTGCCGGATGAATTAATTTTTGAGGGCCGTATCGGAGTGGCGATGGGCGAGAGCTGCCAGGCGGTACGCGAGCAATTTGAGCAGACTATGCGCACCCTGACCGAGACCGATCCATGGCTGCGCGACCATCCTTTAACCGTCACATGGACCGGCGGCCAGTTTGAAAGTGGCGAAATCCCTCATGACCATCCTCTGGTACAGAGTTGTGCAGGCTGCGTACAGGAAGTGACTGGCCATGCACCCACGATTAAAGGTATTACCGCCGGTACTGATCTGCGTCAACTGGTCAACCTGGGCCAGATTCCTGCTCTGCTGTTGGGACCCGGCGATGTGCGCGTCGCCCACATGCCGGATGAACATGTTCGGGTCTCTGAACTGCTAACAGCTGCCCGCTCCTATATTCTGATCGCTCTGCGCTTCCTGCAGGCGAATCCATAGCCTCTCTCAACCTTACCCGGCGTCAGCGACGCTTGACATGTTCGTGCTTCGTTCTCTATAATGTAACCAGATAGTTACGTAACTATCTGGTTACATTATAGAGAACGAAGAGGACAGGTATGTCACCTGATAAGAGAAGAGGCGAGGCCACACGCGAGACGATCCTGATGGCGGCGGAGGACGTGTTTGCGGAACATGGTTTTGAGGGGGCGCGCGTCGACGCGATCGCTGAGGCCTCCGGATACAATAAAACCTTGATCTTTCGTTATTTCGGCGATAAGCTAGGCCTTTATGTGGCCGTGCTGAAGCATGCTGATAACACGGCGAATGAGTTGCTGGCGCGTGCGTTTGCTCCTTTTCTGGAGGATGATACCGCTTTTCTGTCCGCGTCACAGCTGAGGTTGTTCCTTGAAACAATGCTGCAAACCCTGTTTGATTATCTGCTTGAGCATCCCCGTTTTGTGCGCATGATGACCTGGGAGATGGCCGGTGGCTGGCGCACCTATGCCCAGATCTCCTCGCAGTTTTCAACCGCGGATCGCGACCAGTTCGAGCTTCTTTTCCAGAGGGCGCGCAGTTCTGGACTCCTGCGCTCTGATTTTATTCCTGTATTGCAACTGGCGACGGTGGGACAGATCTGCCTGACGTATCTGGCATCCCTCCCTCTCTATCAAGTGATGCTGCCGGGAGAGGATATTTCCTCAATCGAGAGCCTGGCACGTGCGCGCGACTACATCGTCAGGTTTGTTGTGGCCGGAATGATGGCTGATTCCACAGAAATTGAAAAAAGAAATTGAAAAACGGTGAAAGGAAATTAACCCGTATGACACAAATCTCCCTGAGCGAGCTCTTCTCGCATAAACACAATCCCTATCCAATTTATGCACAACTGCGCGAGCAGGTCCCCCTCGCCAGGTTTCGCTGGATGGGGACAGATATGTGGTTGTTGGCCGGTTATGACCAGGCCACCACCATTTTGAAAGATCCACGCTTCACCATGGACTGGCAGAAGGTGCAGCCCGCGCAGACTGGGCGCTCCGATGATGTGGCCTCCTCTTATATGCCTCTTGCCTGGAGCAAGCATCTGCTCAATACAGATCCGCCTGATCATACGCGCCTGCGCACCCTGGTATCAAAGGCGTTTATCCCGCGCATGATCGAGCAGTTGCGACCACGTATCCAGCAGTTGATGGATGGTCTTCTGGACACGGTTCAGGCACAGGGGGAGATGGATCTGGTTGCCGGCGTTGCTGTTCCACTACCGATTGCAGTCATCTCTGACCTGCTAGGTATCCCTGTAGAGGATCGCAAGCTTTTTCGTACCTGGACACAGATTATCGTCCAGAGTCAGGGTGCCGCTCCCGGGCAAGGCGCATCTGGCCTTGAGGCCGAGAAAGCATTTGTTCGCTATATCAAAACGTTAATAACGAATAAGAGCGCACATCCTGACAACGATTTGACAAGCCAGCTTGTGTTGGCTGAAGAGGCGGGAGATAGGCTGAATGAGGATGAACTTATCTCAATGATTTTCCTGTTGATCACGGCTGGCCATGAAACGACGGTCAATTTGATTGCCAACGGCATGCTGGCATTGCTTGAGCATCCTGATCAGATGCGGCTCCTGTGTGCCGATTCCTCCTTGCTACCCGGGGCCGTCGAGGAACTGTTGCGCTATACATCTCCTGTAACGCTGTCCGGGCCACGCTGGGCTCTTGAAGATGTTTCCTTGTATGGTCAGGTGATCCACAAAGGTGAAATGGTCAGGTGCGCGTTGCTCGCGGCCAATACGGATCCACAGCAATTTCCTGATCCCGACGTGCTGGATATCTTGCGCCGAGAGAATCAGCACGTGGCCTTTGGCAAGGGTATCCATTTTTGTTTGGGGGCCCCGCTGGCACGCCTGGAGGGGCAGATCGCTATCGGTACGTTACTGCGTCGCCTTCCGCATCTGCGCCTGGCTTGCGATCCCCAACAGCTGACCTGGAAGGAAGGTGGCTCCCTGCGTAACCTGGTCTCCCTACCTGTGACGTTTTAACCCATCGCAATTGCTTAGACAGAGTCAGCAGGCAGTTATGAAACAACTGCCTGCTGGCTCTGCCGTATTTTTGCGTCGTGCGTTGCCTACAATTGAATTGCGCGCAATTCAATTGTAGGCAACGCATGCCCCTTTTTTTATAGGAGATGGACGCCTCCAAAGCACAGATCGCTGCCGTCATCCTTGTGCAGGATCGCTCCCGCGCGGCCGGGTTCGACCTGCACGCGCTGACCATCCTCTAGCTCAATCTCACCAGGTTGTGAGCTTTCAGAGACGATGAGGGTGAGCTTTCCGTGCTTCAATGGTTGTTGTGCCATGAGATATGGGCTCTCTTGCTGGCAGCCGCGACCGTCTACCGCGAGTATCTCCTGGTAGATGGAACGAATGGCTTCTGTGCTCTGTGACTGTTCAATCGGCAGGCCCGACCAGAGAATACGGCCTTTGCCACGTGTATATTCACGTATCTGGTTGTGTGCCTTCTTGATGTACGCGATTTTGTCACCGTTGTAGATGAACCGATATCGCTGCCCGGCGCGCCCCTGCAGCTCTTCATAGCGTGAAACTGGTCTGATCTCTGGCAGGTCAGATTCAATATCAGCAATGTGGATCGGCATAGAGAGATTATGCTGATCCTGCCCCAGTACTCCACTGACCAGGAGCGTCGCCCCCCGTTCTACGAAGGTGAGTAAAGCCTGCCAGGCTGCCTGGGATAGATATTGTACGCCGGGGAGAATGATTGTTTGTGGCTGCTGCTGCTCGACCAGTTCTTCCAACTGCTGTTCGCCGACCATTTGCGGAATGATACCCAGGTCGTAGCCCAGAATGCGAATGTTCTGGCGCGTCGCTTCCAGGGCCAGATCAGGGCGCAGGAACCATTGTGAATAAGGGATGATGACCCAGGTGGCGGGTGGTTGTGTTGGTTCGATAATCTGTCCTGTGAGCTCCTGCATCAGGCGTCCTACCTCGTGTACTACCTGTAATTCAGGTTTCATACTACCGTCGGGACGGATCAGGCCAATACTATTCTCGTTATCGCTGGTCATGTACGCGTTGATATGCCAGAGCCATTGGATCAGGCCAGCGCCGCGTCCGATGAGGCCCGTTATCAGTTTGCGTTCGAGCAGGTTGGCGCATTCCTGTTCGCTGCGCAGTGGTCGCATATCGACATCGCGCACCAGCATAACCCCGATCTCCTGGATGATGTTGGGGCGTCCGATATGCTTATCCAGCAGCATGTCACAGAGCAGGCTATCGTTGTTCCACCAGGGATGGGTTGTGCCGTAATCGAGGGCCTGGGCATAGAACTGGGGTGCGATGCGTGAGCAGGCCTCGTCCTGACCGACGCCGATCAACGTGGTGCAACCTGCGGCCCGCATCGCGGCCGCGGTCTGCGCCGCCCAGCGCGTAAACATATCCTGCGAGAAAAAGGTATAGTCCATCACCTTGAGCATATTGCGCGTCTCGGTGCCACGGGGATCGGTGATATAATCGGCCGCCAGCGGTAGGGTAACCTGGTCCCAACTGGCGAAATCTCCTGGTGTCTGGCGCCAGCGCTGCTGCAACTCTGTAATGCTATAGCGCTCGGCCAGCCAGGAGCGGAAAGCTGCCAGTTCATAGCGATCGTAGTTGGGGAGAGGACGCTGGCTAAAGATCATCTGGGGATCACCGAAGCTGGGCTCGTTGATGAGGTCCCAGGAGAGTAGCTGAACCTGCGCATAGCGGCGCGCCAGGATCGTCACAAAATCCAGTTGACCCTGGAGTGAGCGCGGGTCCAGCCAGGGATTGCAGCCCTCAAAGAGCGGTGGATAAAAGGAAAAGAAGGTAAAGATAAGCTGGATCTGATATTTACAGGCTGTCATGACGAACGCGTCGAGCGCCCTCAATGATGACTCATTGATACGGCCGGGCTCTACCATCATGTCGCGCCAGCCGGTCCAGATGCCTGTGCGGATGGTATTGACGCCCGCCCGCTTCATGGCGGCGAAATCGGCGTCCCAGCGCGCCGGATTGGGCTGAGCCAGGAACTTGCGTTGCACCTTGCTATCCATATACGTCGTGCCATAGAGGGGGAAGGGCTCACCCTGCCGGTAAAAATAATCCCGGCCGACCTCTAGATGCAGATCTTTGCTGGCCTCTACCAGGGCTGTGTCCCATACCCAGAAGCCCGTCTTTTCATGCCATTCCAGCCCCTGCTCATTTTCGAAGCATATCTCTACGCTGTAGAGTCCCGCTTCCTGCAAAGGATCTGATAGCTGAACGCTGCGTTCCTGCACATAGGGAGATCCTGGTAGTTCGGTATTGAAGGTCTGCATAACATCCCCTTGAGGGGTGGAGACCGTTATTTCAACGCGATGGCCCTGGCGTGCGCGTGATGAGATGGTCACAGCGGGTGTTTCACCCGCACGATAACAGGCCTGCTGAGGCCACGCCTGCAGTACCGTCATGCCTGCCGCAGCCTGAAGGATGAATTGCTGGATCGGCTCCGCCATGGCCAGCCATAACTCGGGTGTTGTTGGTTTCCAGAGAGAGAGCAACCAGCGCCCGCCCTGAAAGCGTCCTGATTGCTGATCGAGCAGGGAGATCAACGTGGCCAGGTGACCGCCTCCTACTTCGGGCACCTGTGCGTCCAGGTAGAGCAGTGGCGTTAAGAGGGTATCAAAGGGGCCGGCCGCTCCCATATCCTCTGGATGGTCAGAGACCTGGGTGAGCTTGGGATAAAACGACCAGCAGGAACCGGCCTGTGCGGCCGGTAACGATGGCATCTGTGTAATATGTGTAAAGAGATGACCTGTAACGGCGGCCGCGTTTACACGTAGAGTGGCTTCTGGAAGTTGGAGCGCAAAAGAAGGTCCCAGATAGATCTGCTGTGCGTACGCCTGCTGTTCGGATTCGACGCTTCCATCCGCACGTGCAGGACGTGTAAAGGGCATGCCGCCAAATATCGCTATATTTCCCCCGCGCTCCAGATATTCCAGCAGAGAGGGCCACGCATCTTTGGGAAAATAGGGACCATGAAATGAAATAAAAAGTTCAACGTTTTCTTGCAGAGCGGAACTGAGCATCGCTGCATCCACAAAACGTGCCTCTCCAGGGATAAGTTGTGTCAGGGTCTGGGGAGAGTACCAATCGGGATAGGATCGGTCGGAAAAAACAAGAAACTTCGTTTGCCTACGAGTCTGTATGTGCTCCATAAGATTTCTCTCTAGATCTAACAATGTATCTTACTATCGTCATAGCAGGGTCGCGTGTGTGCCCCCGTACGCGCGTCCGCTGCGCGGCCGCGCTAGTTTTGTATATTGGTGCAGCAGGGCCGCATCCGCGGCCCTGCTGCACCAATATACAAAACTAGTATGTTCACTCCTGAACATTTTACTTCACATCAGCAATGCTGACACCACTATCAATGTAGCGCTGTCCTATGGCATAGAGGATAACTGGAACAACCAGCGCAACTAGCGTCGCAGCCATCAACTGTGGATCAACTGATTTGAAGGGGTTAGAGAAAAAGAGCAACCCCAGGGGAACCGTACGGTTGGCGTCGCTACTGAGGTAGATCAATGGACCCCAGGCGTCGCGCCAGCTGCTCAGGAACGTGAAGATGGCTACCACGATCAGAACCGGTCGTGATTGTGGCAGGATCATGTTCCAGAAGATGCGGAAGCTGCCGCAGCCGTCGATGCGCGCGGCCTCGTCGATCTCGCGTGGCAGGCCGATGAAGAACTGCCGGAACAGGAAGATGTTAAATGCGCTCCCAAAGAGCTGTGGCACGATAATTGGCAGATAGGTATCGATCCAGCCGAGATTCCTGAAGATAATGTAGAGCGGAATCGTATACATCTGAGATGGAATCATCATCGTTGCCAGCAGCAGTACAAACAGCGGGGTCCGTCCGCGGAAGCGGAAGCGCGCGAAACCATAGGCGACGATCGCCGATGAAAAGGTGGTCGCGATGACCGCAAAGACGGCTAGCCAGATGCTATTGAATATATAGTGGGCGAAATTATATTGGGTAAAGACCTCAACATAGTTGGACCACTGCATAGGATTGGGTATCCATTGAATGGGGATCGCGAAATACTGAAACTCGTTCTTCAAGGAAGATGAGACCAGCCAGAGAAACGGCATCAGAATCAGAAAGCTCAATATGATCAGGATGGCGTAAGTCCAGATATAGCTCAGGCGCAACAACCGTCGGCCCCGTCTCTGTCGTCTCTGATTAAATGCCTGTGTTGTAGAAGAAGATGGCCTTCCAGCCCTCTGTATCGTACTCATAACCTCGCCTTTCGTTACGAAAGATTTTTTCCCTCACTCTTCTCCGCCGCCGTGGGCGTCAACAGGTGAATAGCAAAGCTTTGCTTTTTCCTTCTTGTTAAGAGGGACAACGCTGTCTTGTCTCCACCAGACGTTCTGTCACCGGTACTTAATTCTCTTGCTCGCTATAGTGACTGAAGCGAATCGACGCAAGTACAAAGAGCGTCAGAATTAACGTGATGACAAAGACGGTCACCGACAATGCTGAAGCATAACCATAATCATTGGAGATAAAGGCACGTCGATAAATGTACGTCAGGAACACGGCCAGGCTATTGTGATAGCCCAGGGGATTCCCGGTACTGACGGTTCCCTGGCTGGAAGCAAAGACCAGCGGGGTTTCAAAGACCTGGATATGCCCGATGAGGGTCAGAATGGTATTGAAGACGATAACCGGTGAAAGCAAAGGGACCGTAATCCGCCAGAAGGTAGACCATCTCCCCGCCCCATCAATCCTTGCCGCCTCGTAGTAGGTCTCCGAAATGCCTTTCAAGCCGGCCAGAAAGATCAACATGGTGCCGCCGATAAACCAGACGTTTACCAGAATCATCGCGATCACACCGATCCAGGGGCGGCTGTAATCGCCCAGCCAGTTGACGGGAGCGACGTGGAACAGACCGAGAAAGACATTTGCCAGGCCGTTGTCGCCGGCGGCGAAGATCGCCTTAAAGAGCTTCGCGATCGCCACACCTACCAGGAGACTTGGGATATAGAGTACCGTACGGAAGAAATGGTTTCCGGGGAACTTCTGGTTGAGCAGCAATGCCAGTCCCAGCCCACCCACAATGCTAATGACTGTCGAACAGAGCACGTAGGCCACCATGTTTATGCAAGCTTGCACGAAGATGGGGTCACGTGTCAGGATATCCTGGTAATTTTTGAAACCGATCCAGGCCGGATCATTGAACAGGTTAAATTTGGTGAAGCTATAGTAGAAGGTCTGGGTGATTGGCCACAGCCCCAGCAGCAGAAAGCCAATCAGCCAGGGACTGATATAGAGATAGCCTTTCAGACCTTCGCTGCGCCACAGTCGCTGAAAGAAATTTGGCCGCTTGTAGCCTTGCGAAGACGAGCGACTGGACAGTGTCGGTTGTTGTTGTGACGTAGATATCATGAACCAGTTCTCTTTCTAACGGAGTATTGGATCCCCAGCTTGATTGTTTTCTTTGCATGAGCTTAAACGCAATGGTGCACAGAGTTTTGCCCGGTGGTACACATAGGCACCGTGTGTACCACCAGCGAAAAGGGGTGTGGACGCCTGAAGCGCCCCTCCATAGCGTTTCGGTGCAGGTTGCAGCGTGCTAGGCAGAGGCGAGGATTGAATTGCCCTGCTGCTCTATTTTGGCTGCGGCCTGTGTCGGCGTTAATTTTCCCGCCATCAGGTCGGTAATAATATCACCGATGGTGGTGGCAAGCTGGTCCTTCGTCGTCATCAGGCTCGGCTGGAAGGACTGGAAGGCTGTTGTCATGGTCGGTGCGAATTTCGAGGGCTGTAGATAGCTGTCCAACTGCGAGAAGGCCTGCTTTTCAGCGGGGATATCGCTGAATTTTGCGAAGCTGATCTCAGGGTTGGTCTGCGTGGCCCACTTCAGGAATTCCCAGGCTGCCTGCTGGTTCTTGCTATTCTTGTAAATAGCCAGGGAGTTGACGCCACCAGTGATAACAGGCTGCTTGATGGTGAAGATCGGCGTGATGCCATAGTTGGGATTTTTCGCCATATCCGAGAAGAGCCAGGGGCCGACGCGGGCGAAGGCGATCTTTCCGGTATCCAATGCGCCGAGGTCAAAGGACCAGGGGCCATTGTTCAGCTCGTTGTAAGGAGGTGCTATCTTCTCGGTGAATAGACTCTGGTAGTCCGTCAGGCCCTGGATGCCCTCGGGCGTATTGATGGTGACCTTGCTCGGGTTGACCGGATTGTCAAAGGTCTTGCCACCGTTCATACGCACAAACATGTCATAGTCCAGAATGTCGTCTGGATTGATGGCATACTGGACGCCCTTGCCGTTCTGGATTTTTGTCAGCTTTTTCGCCATGGTCTTGAACTCATCAAAGGTCATCGCCTTCACGGGATCAGGAGCTGGAACGCCCGCCGCGTCGAGCAACGCTTTATTGTAGCCCAGGACGGAGATCGAGGTACCAATTGGTAAGGCAAAGGTTTTACCACTCCACTGGCTCAACGTAAGGGCAGCCGGGCTGAGGGACTTGGAGGAGTCGTTGTAATCGGAGAATGTGGTCAGATCGGTTAAGGCGCCGCTATCAAAATAGGGAGCCGCCATGCCGCTGGACATACCAATGATGTCATAAGCATTGCCACCGGCTGTGGTGGTCTTTAACTTATCCCAGTAGTTGCCCCAGGGGAGGATCTCCGGCTTTACATGAATGTTGGCATGGGCTTTTTCGAAATCCTTAATCCAGGCCTTCATGGAGTTATCTTTCGCCGGGGTGTTGCTCCACCAGCCAAAGGTCAAGGTTACAGGACCAGAATTAGAATTGCCACTAGAGCCACCACCGCAGGCAGCCAGCAGGCTTCCACCCACTCCAGCAGCCATCGCGACTTTTCCACTCTGTGTGATAAAGCGCCGTCGTGACATTGAAAAATCCATATGAATCACTCCTTCGTGTAAATAAAAATGGACTCGAACGCAGCCAAAAACTTGGTAGGACAAAATGTCAACCGTAGGTGTAAACAACAATGTTGTATAGATAAAGATGTGGTTTTGCGAATGAAACGCCATTCGCAAAAGGGAACATCCCCGTCTGGCATGTTATGCGTTTTTTTGTTTGCGTGACTGGTGGTGTTTGCCGGTTGTTTGCCGGTTTGATGAAAGGGATAATTAGTGGCTGATACGGCGTACGGAATCGCGCTTAATTAATTCAACCTCCAGGATATTGCAGATGCTGGTGTCAAATGGATCACTTCCCTGTTCAAGGAGCCGCCTTACTGCTACCGCCCCCATCGCTTCTTTTTTGATGCGGATGGTGGTCAAGGCTGGCGTCAAATGTTCAACCAATACGATATCGTCAAAACCGACGACGGAGACATCTTCGGGCAGGTGATAACCCGCCTGCCGTAAGGCCTTCATCGCGCCAATGGCGATCTCATCGTTGGCACAAAAAAGCGCTGTAAATGCTACTTTACGTTCCAGCAGTCGCTGGCAGGCTTGATAGCCGCCATCGATGCCAAAGCTGCCATTATTGATTAAATCATAGTTTACGGGTATCCCCGCGTCCAGCAGGGCTGTACGATATCCGGCACCGCGCCGTTCAAACGTGTAAATAGTGTCGACCGGTCTTGGTCCGGGTATAACAGGACCACCGATAAAGGCGATCTCGCGATGACCATTATCAATCAGGTGATTGACCGCTGTTCGAGCGCCTTCAAAATTATCACTCAATACCGAGTTGATAGAAAGGCCAGGAACATAGTTATCGACCAGCATGAGGGGTATATCAAGACTTTTTAATACCGCAACCGTCTCTCGTTCGGCAGGTCCTACCATCAAAATACCACCCAGTTTCATCTCCTGAACTGTCGAATAGAGCTCCTGGGGAGTCTGAATCAGTTCTTCAATGGATCTGTATGTTACTTTGATATTGGAGCGGCGAGCCTCTTGCTCAACGCCGTTTAAGATATGGGTCCAGAAAGGATTGCTGATGGTTGCGCTACTGTCGGCAAGATCTCCATAGAGAAATCCGATTTCTTTGATCGCGCGTGTCCCTGTACGGGGTGGTTCGGGGCTTACGATACGATCATAGCCCAGTTCCGCTGCCGCCTTCAATACCCGATCGCGTATCTCCTCCGATACGTTGCTATGGTTATTGAATACGCGCGAAACGGTGCCGACTGAGACATCCGCTTTACGAGCAACATCTTTCACTGTGACCGAGCCAATCACACATTTATCCCTTCTTCATGTGCTAGTGACAGGTGGTCACTGCAAGGCCAATTCATTGCTTTGTTCAATGAAATCAACTTTGTTTCATTGATGAAATCATACAGTCATTTAACATAAAAGTCAATACATTCATGGCACGAATGCGAACTTGCTGGCAAATTCGCTACTTTCCAACAGCATAAGCGATATCTGATGGATTGTAAAGAGGTAATTGGCCTGTAGGTGCCGGGCTTGCCCCGACTTCCCGTTCCTGAGCATACACGTTTCCCCCAACAATAACATTTTTCCCCTGGAACGGCCATGTATTAAAGGAAACCTGAGCATTCGGGAACGGGAAGTCGGGGCAAGCCCGGCACCTACGGTTCGTTTTGTGTGGTTCATCAATGAAAATCCATGCGTTCATTTGAATAGAGGGTGATCTCCGAACCATGGTTGACAAAACTAGCTGAAAAGCATATACTTCACATATACCCACCCCAGGGGGGTAGGGGTATGTTGATTATGATGAAAGGGTAACTCGATGGCTATTGAAGCAGAGAACTCCTTGGATAATAATAGAGATTTTGGCGGGCAGCGGCCTCGTATTGATAGTGATGGTCAGGTGACTTTCGCTGTCGAGGGCATGACCTGTGCCTCGTGCGCAATGCGCATCGAGAAAGGGCTGAAAAAAATTACCCGGTGTACAGGATGCCCAGGTCAATCTGGCCACTGAAAAAGCTACCGTCGCGTATAATGCCGCTCAGGTGGGGACGGAGCAGATGGTGCAAAAAGTGGATGCGCTGGGTTATAAGGCTACTCCGCTGGTGGTCAATGCTTCTCCGACGGCAGATGCCGCTGATGTTCAGACAGAGTCACGGGAAACGGATTTCGTGCTGGAAGGTATGACCTGTGCCTCGTGTGCGATGCGTATCGAGAAGGGGCTGAAGAAGTTGCCTGGCGTACAAGATTCCCAGGTTAACCTGGCTACTGAACGCGGCAAGGTGGTGTATGATCCTTCGCAGGTCAGCGTAGAACAGATGGTGCAAAAAGTGGATGCGCTGGGTTATAAGGCTACTCCATTGACAGCACCAGTGCAACAGGCGGCGCAGTCTACCGCCGCGAAAGAAACGCCAGCTACGCCCGTTGTGTATCAGGATACGCAGCGGGAGCAGCGCCGTGCGGCTGAACTGGTCAGGAAAAGAAACCTGCTCCTGCTTGGTATTGTGCTAACCATTCCGGTGGCTATTCTTAATATGTTCTTCATGAATCGTTTCACCGGTGAAAATGTGCTTCTTTTTCTTCTGACCACCCCTGTCTGGGCACTGGTTGGGTGGGAATTCCACCGTGGCGCGCTCAAGACGTTGCGTCATGGTAGCGCCAACATGGATACGCTGATCTCCCTGGGATCAACGGCTGCGTATCTTATAAGTATTGTGGCCACTATTTTCCCGCACCTGGTGGGTGCCATGACCTTTTATGATACGGCCGCCCTGATCATTACGCTGATCTACCTGGGGAAATATTTGGAGGTGCGCGCCAAGGGGCAGACCAATGAGGCGATTAAGAAGTTAATGGGGCTGCAGGCTCGCACCGCCCATGTCCTGCGCAGTGGCGAAGAGATAGAATTGCCGATTGAGCGCGTGCAGGTTGGTGATGAACTGATTGTACGGCCTGGCGAGAAGATTCCGCTGGATGGCCAGGTTATCTCGGGCCTGTCGGCGGTTGATGAGGCGATGATTACCGGTGAGAGTATGCCGGTTGAGAAGACCAGCGGCGATAGTGTTATTGGCGCGACCGTGAACCAGCGTGGGCTGCTGCGCGTGCAGGTGACGCGTGTGGGTGCTGATACCATGCTGGCCAGTATCATTCGCATGGTTGAGCAGGCGCAGGGATCGAAGGCCCCGATTCAGCGGCTGGCTGATAAGATCTCAAGCGTCTTTGTGCCCGTGGTGCTGGTGATAGCTAGCCTGACCTTCATTGCCTGGGCGATCGTTGGAAACCTGCTTGCGCCTGCTCCTGGTGCTATGGATATGACGACGGCCAGCAATCCCTGGATTACGGCCCTGGTAGCGGCGGTAGCGGTCCTGGTCGTGGCCTGTCCATGTGCGCTGGGACTGGCAACGCCTACCGCGATTATGGTAGGCACGGGAAAGGGAGCCGAGCAGGGTATATTGATCAAAGGCGGCGAGAGCCTGGAGCGCATTCAGGCGGTGAATGTTGTGCTCCTGGATAAAACCGGTACGATCACGCGTGGTAAACCAGAGCTGACCGACGTGGTTGCCCTGCCGGATGTACAGGTAGATGTGATGCTCCGCCTGGCAGCCAGTGCTGAGCAGGGATCTGAGCATCCGCTGGCAAACGCTCTGATCGAAGGCGCTCGGGCACGTGGTATCACCCTGGCCAAACAACCTGAAACATTTGTAGCCCTGGCCGGGCGTGGTTTACAGGCGACCGTTGAAGGTCATTCCGTCCTGGTGGGGACTCGTACCCTGTTCAAGGAGCAGGACATCCCTTCCGACTCGCTGTCCGGACAGATGACTCTGGTGGAAGAGCAGGGCAAGACTGCCATGTTGATCGCTATTGATCAGCGGGCCGTTGGCGTGGTCGGCGTCGCAGATACCGTTAAAGCTGGCTCATCTGAAGCCGTCGAAAAGCTTCAGCAGCAGGGTTTGAGCGTCTGGATGATTACCGGAGACAATCTGTTGACCGCCCAGGCCATTGCCGACGAGGTCGGGATCGCTCCTGAACATATCCTGGCTGAGGTGCTTCCTGAAGATAAGGCTAACCAGGTCAAATGCTTACAAGAACAGGGACTGGTGGTGGCCTTCGCCGGGGACGGCATCAACGATGCCCCGGCCCTGGTGCAGGCTGACGCCGGTATTGCCATGGGAACTGGGACAGATATTGCTATGGAGGCTTCCGATATTACACTGGTGAAGGGAAATCTGCAGAGCATCGTCACGGCCCTTAACCTCTCGCGCTCGACCATGCGCACCATCAAGCAAAATCTCTTCTGGGCCTTTGCTTACAACGTCATCCTTATCCCGACGGCGATCCTCTCACCGTTGATCCCTTTCTTGAAGGAGCAGGCGCCCATTTTCGCCGCTGCGGCGATGGCCCTCTCCTCGGTGACCGTCGTCAGCAACTCTCTGCGCCTGCGTCGCTTCGGCAAGCGCTAATCAAGTATAGATTTTTTTGGTACTTTGCCAGATAAGCAGGGATACAAGGGGCGGCGAGCCCCTTGACTGGGGGTTGGGGGCTGTGCCCCCAATTCCTTTCCTCTTCCGCCGCCCGAAGGGCGGCACCACTGGTTTTGAGAACTTTTTTCAAAAGTTCGGGATGACTTATATGACTTTTTTCTAATAAGATAGCATTGATGCTCTAAAAATGTTATTCTTTCATCGGGCGATGAAATATGCACTGTTGAATAGGTATTATTGGGGAGGTAAGATATGCTATTTCGCGATCCAGGTGACATTGAGCCTTTTGCCACACAAAGACATGCCCCTCTACAAGAACTGGATCGAGAAGCCCGGCTTTTTAAGCAGCAACGCCACCAGCTAGAAGAGCAGCGCGCCCTGCTGGACCTCGAACGAAAAGAATTAGAACAACGCCTATCCGAATTAGATACCTCCTACGCCTTGATTGATGCCCTGTGGAAGCAATTGGATATCCGTGAAGAGATGCTGGCCGCCGAGTATGAAACCGTTTATCGAACCGGCAAAAGGCCGGGCCACTACATCCAGCGCCAGTGACTGTGCATCTCAATGAGACCTTACTGCCTCACTATTGAAATGTGTATTACCCCTGATAGCGTGCCTGCTCATCTCCTGAGATACCTGGAGGAGCACTGGACAGGCATGTAGCTCAACTTGCCTTTATTTAGCTGATGCTGCTATCATACAAATATTCTGATGCATATCCATGTTCTATTGGATATGTCTGTCTCATTGGATTATGCTTCTTGCGAAAAATAAACAAAGAGCATTGCCCGTATTCGTTTGCCCCACCCGGGTTGAACGTCTGGCGCACCTTTTTACAAAGGAGTAAAAATATGATTGATTTTAGCCTCTCGCCTGCGTTGCTCGAATTGAAGAAGCGCACAGCCAGCTTTGTGCGTGATCATGTCATTCCTGAAGAGCGTTATTTGAATGAGTATACAGGCCTGCCTGCTGAGAGACTGGCCGAGCTACGGCGTAAGGCACGCGAGGCTCATCTGTATGCTCCCCACGTGGACGAAGAATGGGGTGGCATGGGTCTGGGTATGCGCGAGCTGAGCGTGGTATTTGAGGAGGCCGGCCATAGTCTCCTGGGCCCGCTGGCCCTGAATTGTTCCGCTCCCGATGAGGGTAACATGCATCTGCTAGAAATGGTAGCAACGCAGGAGCAGAAAGAGCGCTACCTGCGTCCCCTGGTCGCTGGTGATATTCATTCCTGCTTCGCGATGACCGAGCCTCCTCCCGGAGCTGGTACAGATCCTGCCTCGTTGCGTACTGTTGCCACCCGGCGTGGCTCTGAATGGGTTATCAACGGTGATAAATGGTATATTACCGGTGCTACCGGCGCGTCTTTCGCTATTTGCATGGCACGTACAGATGATGGAGTAGAGCAGGGGGGACGTCAGCCACGTGCCAGTATGTTCTTGATTGATACAGATAATCCGGGCTTTCAGATCGTGCGCGAGATTCCTTCGCTGGATGCTCATTTTGTGGGAGGACACTGCGAGATCGCGCTGCGCGATTGTGTGGTATCGGATGAAGCAGTCCTGGGGGCCGTCGGCGAGGGCTTCAAATATGCCCAGGTGCGCCTGGCTCCCGCTCGTCTGACCCATTGTATGCGCTGGCTAGGTGTTGCCCAGCGTTCCCTGGATATCGCCGCCCAGTACGCCAACACGCGCGAGAGCTTCGGTCAGACGCTCGGGAAGCATCAGATGGTGGCTGAGATGCTGGCGGACTCCGCGACGGAGATACACGCGGCCCGCCTGATGATCTGGCATGCGGCCTGGGTGCTGGATACCGGCGGCAAGGGTCGGTACGAGACCTCTATGGCCAAGACGTATGTATCTGAGGTCGTGAATCGCGTGGTAGATCGGGCTTTACAGATCTGCGGTTCGCATGGCGTATCGATGGATCTGCCGCTGGCCCTTTTTTATCGCAGCGTGCGTCCCTTCCGTATTTATGATGGTCCCTCGGAGATCCATCGTAGCGTTATTGCGCGCCAGGTCCTAAAAGAGGCCGCTCTACGGGCCGAAGAAGATGAAACTGCTCGCGAAGGTCAGGCGCTTCCACATGGGGCTATCTCCTCCAAGGCTCCTCAAGGAGGCGATCAATGAGTAATGATCTGGAAAGCCGCCTGGTTGACAGGGCCTCTCTGCATGCATATCTAACGCGGGCTTTGCCTTTGCTCGATGCCGATACGCCCTTACAGATCGAGCGCATTCGAGGGGGCCACTCCAACGAAACATTCTTTATCACCTCGGGGACCCAGCAATTTGTTTTACGCCGGCCTCCATATGGTCCCTTGCTGCCCACGGCCCATGATGTGGGACGTGAATACCGCGTCCTGAGTGCATTAACGGATACGGCCGTCCCGGTGCCGCGTCCATTGCTCTATTGTGATGATGTGCAGGTGATTGGCGCCCCATTTTACCTGATGGAGCGCATCCCCGGGTTGGCGATTCGCGATAAACTGCCACCCGCCTTCGCCAGC
Source organism: Dictyobacter halimunensis (assembly GCF_036245075.1). Lineage (NCBI taxonomy): Bacteria > Bacillati > Chloroflexota > Ktedonobacteria > Ktedonobacterales > Dictyobacteraceae > Dictyobacter > Dictyobacter halimunensis. The sequence goes on along the minus strand of NZ_BSRI01000001.1, from coordinate 638,625 downwards.
GATGTGTCGTCGCGGACAGGTATTGGCGAGGCCCTGATCGATGCGCTGGCCGAACTGCATCTCGTGGATTGGCGGTCCGTTGGCCTGGAGAGCTTTGGCAAGCCCCAGGGTTACCTGGGCCGTCAGTTGCGCCGCTGGAGCGGTCAGCTAGACGCCTCGCGCACCAGGGACATTCCCGATTTAGACGCGGTCACGCTCTGGCTGCAGCAACATTTGCCTGAAGACTCACACGCCACGATCGTGCACGGTGATTATCGCTTGGATAACGCGTTGCTGGCTCCTGAACCACCCGCACGCGTACTGGCCATTGTAGATTGGGAAATGGCCACACTGGGCGATCCCCTGGCGGACGTTGGCTACCTGCTCTCGTTCTGGCGTGAAGAGAATGATCCTCCTTTTTCCCTTGGCGATGCCTCCTGGGAGATCACGGGCCAGCCTGGCTTTTCCACCAGGGCCGCCCTCGTGCAGCGCTACATGGAGCGCACGCAGCGTAAAGTGGAGCACGTTGATTTTTATGTCGCGCTGGCGATCTGGAAGCTGGCTATCCTGCTGGAAGGCAGCTATAAACGCTACCTCTCCGGCACCACCGATGATCCCTTTTTCCCCATCCTTGAGCGCGGCGTCCCCGCCCTGGCCGCCCGCGCCCTCTCAGTCTGCCGTGGCGAGATGAAATTTTTATAACTGAGAACAGGTGCAATACTGCACGAAGCGATGGATGCAGTTGCATCCATCGCTTCGTACAGTATCGCGCCTGTTCTATTTGATTTGATGATGATGCCACAACAACGTTCTTTATGGAAAGAGTAAAAATAAAGAAAAAGGTGGTTATAAGCATATGGAAATTATTAATACAATTGTTCCATTAATGGAGGGATTGGTCATTCTATTTGGTATTGCTTTGTTGTATGCCCTGATGTACACAGCTCTGCTGGCGCTACGCAAATATTTAAACTCTTAGCTAATAAACTTTTTGACAAAACGATAATACCAATGGTAGACTCTGTTTAGTGCAGTCAGAAGCAACTTTGTAAGAAAGGAATGGTATCCAGAGACTTTTGGTCCTGGATGCGGAAAGCTTACCATGAAAACAAGCAGGTGTCGTGTCATCACACTGCCTAATCAGCTTTTCGCCCAGGGCCGTATTATGCCTTTTTTGAGGTACCTGTAAGGGAGCTTCTGAACTGAAAGGCAGGAAAAGCGCAACCAGGAAATGACAGGCTGTGGGCGAAAGATTAAGAACGTTCGCAGCCTGTTCTTTTTTTCGTCAATACAGGCCGTGAGTGCTCGCTCACGGCCTTTTTATGTCCTGGATAAGGCCGTCACCACACCATACAGAAAGAAGGAGAACATCGCATGGGTGAAAAAGCTGACCAGATCCTTTTTGATTTCCTCACTGAGGAGTACAATCATCCCTTCAATGGTTGGGATTTCTCGTATCTAAACGGGAGAATGACAAGCATCAGGACCAACCCTGCCTGGGATTACACATACACGGTGACAACGGCAATGAAACAGGCTTCTACTCTGCTCGATATGCACACGGGTGGGGGAGAAAAACTCGCGCAGTTGCTTGCGCTCCAACCTGTCCCGGAAGCGTATGCCACCGAGTTATATGCTCCGAACGTCATTGCCGCGAGGCAACGGCTCTCCCCACTTGGTGTCACCGTTTACACGGCTCTCGATGAGTGTTTGCCCTTTCCAGATCAGACGCTTAATCTTGTCATCAACCGCCATGGGAGCTACAACCCATCGGAAGTGTTGCGCATCCTCAAGACAGGACAGATGTTTATCACACAGCAAGTTGGCGATCAGACCAATGCCAGGTTGCATGAGTTGCTCGGGCGTCAAAAGCAAGTGGAACACCCATGGAATATCGATTACGCGGCACGGCAGATGGAAGATGCTGGTGGTCATGTCATCGAGCGTAAAGAGGAATTCTTCATGACTCGCTTTCATGATGTGGGTGCCATTGTCTACTACCTCAAGGCTGTGCCCTGGGAAGTGCCCGATTTCTCGATTGAGAAGTATTGGCATCAACTCGTAGACATCCATCATCTCCTCCACCAGCAAGGCTCTGTTGATATTCCCTTCCACTCGTTCTTGCTCATTGTTCAAAAACTGTAGTGCTTCACGTATCTGTTTAACGGTGGCGCATCGCGTGCTCATCTATGCACGTGATGCGATACCATTAAAAATCGGTGTTGCCGCGTATCAGACGCACGTGTGGGACTATACGAGCCATCAGGATGATGGGAGTAAGACTCACACTTTTTGCTGTTGGTGTTGTATACGGTATCGCACCGTCTATCGTATTGATGGGTATAGGGTGACAAAAGGAGAGTGTTATGGCTGGTGTGCAATTTGGCTGGTCTATGCCCGTTGGGAACGGGGAGATAGATCGTAGTGCCTATCTGAGAGCGAATGAGAAGGGGCTGGAGATCATCGCGGGCTCCTTTGATTCGGCCTGGTTTGCTGATCATCTCCAGTTTGGTTCTCAGGACTTCCTGGAAGGCTGGACAGCTTTGACTTATTTGATGGCCAGGAGACCCGAGTTGAAATTTGGCCATATTGTGCTTTGCCAGCTGTTCCGCAATCCCGCTGTACTGGCTAAGATGGCCGCGACATTACAGTACATGAGCAAGGGGCGTTTTATCTTTGGTATTGGCGCGGGCTGGAACGAAGAGGAATGCCAGGCCTATAATCTCGAGTTCCCCTCCGCCGGTGAGCGCGTTGAAGCGCTGGAAGAGACATTATTGATTACAAGGGCGCTCTGGCAGCAGGATAATGTGACGTTTGAAGGCAAGCATCACCGGCTCAAAAATGCCTACTGCCGTCCCAAACCCGATCCAATCCCACCTGTTATGGTAGCTGGCTTTCAGCCAAAGATGCTGCGCCTGACCGCCCGTTACGCTGACTGGTGGAATATTATAGGGGCGGATATAGACGCAGCCAGAAGGCAGATTGCTATGTGTGAACAGGCCTGTGCTGAGGTTGGTCGTAACCCTGCAACCTTGCGGCGTACGCTGCAGGCGAACTGCCTCTGTGCCCCCAGGGAATCCATCGTACATGAACTGGCCTCTGGCAAAGTACAGAATTCCTCACACACTTTTGTGGGAACACCCAGGCAGATTATCGATCAGATGCGTCCATTTATTGATCTTGGCATCGATTATTTTATGCTTTCGTGCGAGGGATTTCCTAACTTGATCACCCTGCAAACGTTGGTGAATGACGTTGTTCCACTACTCAGCCATTCATGATGGCTGCATTACCGACCTTCACCATGTTCAATGGTATTTTTTGCCTCCTCGGCATTGACGGAGATATCGTGGTAGGTATATACGCTGATGGCAAACTCGTAGAGGGCCTGGCTGCAGCGTGCATGCATCGTCCGGGCGGTCTCGCTCTGATCATCAGGAAAAAAGTCGCGTTGTTGTAAGCGTGCCAACCGGTTGTTCAGTTTTTGGAGCGAGCGTTCAATTTCTTCCAGCACATCAAAGTTCCAGTTATCGTTCAGGACCTGCTGCTCCACCGCTGTCAGAAATTCCTGGCAGGAGCATATGAATGTAGCGTACTCGTTATGCTGAATGCTTTGAAAGTGGACGATCAACGATTGGTGCATTTCGTCACTCCCGACCTGGGAGCGAAAAACAAGGCCGCTCCCTCCCTGTTCTTTGAGATCAGCCAGCATATTGGCGATCACTTTTTCATGCTCAGCACTATAGGGAAGAATCCAGAGGTTGGTCTGAAATTGCAGGGCGCCGATTCCTTGTAGCCGTCGTCCAAGCATCACGCGCAGCTTGCTGGAAGCGACCGATATCTGTGGCATCAACAAGAGCCAGTTTCCTACGCCGTCCATTGCTTGCCTTTCTGTCATGTCATGTACTCGTTGCTATCGTATGGTATAGATCCATCCATTTGAGAGTATATCACTCCAGCTCAATTGTAGAGATGTTTAGACTGTGCTGACGTAATGATAATGCGGTCATCCACTCTCTTTGCCGCATCACGAGCCGATCGACGCCAGTAATGAAATCTCAACTATCAGGTTGAGGAAACATAACCTTGTTTTATTGCATATTTCTATATTTGCACGCTATAATTACTTTGCAACGTTTCCTCGTCAAGAAGGGTTTTCAACGTTTTCTGTACGCGAGGAGAAAAGGGCGGTTGGAGGTATTTTTTAAGTGAAGGGGTGGGGTACATGCTAATCAATAAGCACGCGAGAGCATCTTCGTCGTCGCAGATGGTTTCCCCTGTGCATGAGCTGGGTGTGTCAACTGGTCAGGGCTTGCGCCGCAACATATATGAGACACGCGTTCTGGTTGCCAGCGATGCTCATCTTCCTTATCTTGATCCTTCTTTGCTATCTATGCTGCGCACAACAATTCGTGAGTTTAGTATTCAGTGCGTGTTATGGCTTGGTGATTTCTTTGATTGCCATAAATATAATCACCTGGCGCCCGGTGATCAACGTCTGATATGGAAACAAGAAAAGCAGATGATTGTTGATCTGCTCATGCTCATTAATGAAGATCTTGAGCGGGTTGGTGGTTATCAAATGATCAGCCGCGGTTATCACGATCATTTATGGTTGAATCGCCATACGGGGACCGAAGATATGCGTAGCCTGGTTCGCAATCTTGATCCAATGGTGGCGACCTTGATGCAGCAGGGGCGTATCAGCATTTCAGATTCAGCGACGCTTGAGGGCATTCCCGATGCACAGGGCGAAATGACCTGGGTCTTTACCCATCCGTTGCATTATGTGTCTACCCCTTTCCAGACTCCGCGCGAGTTTGCGAAACGTGAGCGAAAACATTGTATCGCGGCGCATGCACATTATTTTGATGTTGCCCGCGATGAGGAGCAGGATTTCTGGACCGTTGAGGCCAGTGGCATTTTTCGCGATAAGCTTAGCAGGACGGATGCGCGCACTGAGACGACCTGGCGACGCAAGAAGAGTGGTTTCTGGGTGATCATGGAAGGCTCACAACCGCTGGGTTTTTGCAGCGGTTGTGAAACTTCCATGGTGACGAGTCCTTGCCCATGCGTACGCTCTATGCCGTATATCCAGGCTACGAGCTAGCGTATCGGCCATTTCGGTTTGATGTCGATCCCGGCCCGTTGATATACCTGGTAGGCGTGTTTGTTGGCCTGCGCAATTGCCTCATGCTCATCCATCGTCATGAGGTGGCCGCCCTGAACCACGATCTCCCCATCTACCAGTAGGTATCAACTTCTCCGCCGGTCGTGGCATAGACCAGGGTAGAAACAGGATTAGGCGAGGGCGTGGCGTGTAGACGATGCAGATCCAGTATGACCAGGTCCGCTTTTTTTCCTGTTTCCAGGGAACCTATCTCATGTTCCAGGCCAAATGCTCTGGCACCATTGATGGTAGCCATTTCAGTACAGTTTCAGCTGGTATTGTGAGGGGAGTAATACTGACCGCTTTGTGGATAACTGTCGCGAGCTTCATTTCGCGGATCATATCATAATTATTATTGCTCGGGCCACCATCGCAGCCAAGAGCGACGTTGACGCCTTGCTCCAGAAGTTGGGGCATTTTGCAGACGCCCGAGGCCAGTTTGCTATTAGAGGAGGGGTTATGGGAGACGTGAGTACCAGTTTCCGCCAACTTGGCGATATCCGCATCATTAAGCCAGACCATATGGACCAGAACCGATCTTGGTCCCAGCAGACCGACGCTCTCGGCGTAGAGCACTGGCGCGAGGCCGAATTTCTCTTGCAGGTAGATTTTATCGGCCTCAACCTCGGCCAGATGCATGGTAATCCCCATATTTTTTTGCCGAGCCAGTTCGCTCATTTCGCGGTACAACTCCGAGGTGACGCCCCCGGGAGTACGTGGACCGAACCAGACATAGATACGCCCATTGGCGGTTCCCTGCCATTTGCTGTGCATGTCCAGGACGCCCAGCCGGCTGGTCTCTCGGTCTTCACGTATGCCGGGATGCATCGAGTTGTCATGTGTCGCATAGGTCCCGATATCCATGACGATGCCCGCCAGGCAGGCCCGAATGCCACTTTCCTGGACGGCCCGGGCGATGCCATCAAAGCCATACCGGTGCGCTAGCATAGCTTCCAGGAAGGTGGTTGTGCCCGATTTCAGCATCTCGGCGATACAGAGGCAAGTGCTGACATAGTCATCTTCCTGGCTGTAGTCGCTCCGCAGCCCCCAGACGCGCTCACGCAACCATTCAAGTATAAAATGTCTGTCGAATACTAGATGCAAAAAATAGATATGTGTATATTATGCACTTGACGCACCTATACTGGCTGTATATACTATACACATTGGTAAATGCTGTCCGACTATCCAAAACCAGCTTATTTCTCTGCCTGGCTGCTCTCGGTCGACAGGTGGTATATCATAAATAACCAGTCCTTTTATTGGAAGTGTTTACGCCGCTGTTCTTCCAGCTTATAGAATGTCTTTAGAAATTTTTACCGTCGATGGCGCACGCCTCTATCTTTCTTTATTTTTAAGAAAGGACACACATGACGACGGGATCTACATATACGCTGCAAGAGATTAATGCTCTCAGCCACGACGATTTTGTGCAGGCGTTGAGCCCTCTCTTTGAAGGACCTCCCTGGATTGTTGCTGAGGCCTGGCCTTCCCGGCCATTTCGTTCGTTGGATCACCTGCATGCTTCCTTATGCGCTGTGATGTACGCTGCCCCGCTTGAGCAGCAAGTTGCTCTGATACGCTCTCATCCTGACCTGGTCGGGCGGGCTGCCCTTGCCGGCACGCTTTCCCCATCCTCCACCCATGAGCAATCGGCCGCAGGCCTGGATCGGCTGAGCGATGAAGAGATCGCGGCATTTTCCCGTTATAATCAGGCGTATCGTGAACGTTTTGGCTTCCCTTTTGTTATTTGCGCGCGTGAAAACAAAAAAGACAGCATCCTGGCTGGCTTTGAGCAACGACTCCATAATTCACCCGACCAGGAGATTCCGCTAGCCCTGGGTGAGGTGGCTAAAATATGTCTTTTACGCCTGCGCGATTTGATCCGGTCATAAGATTTTCTGCATGCTATGTGACGGCTAGCGCCAGATAGTTCGCACTGGCTAGATGAAGGGTAGGGCTCTATGAGCACTGGGCTTTCTTTTTTTACAAGTTATGGCAAGCTACGCATCCCTGTCTATCGCGTTTACGCACCTCCTCTGGAGGGGATTACGCCGATTCCTGAATCCCCTTTTACCGGTCGCGAGAATACGTTGTTTGCCTACGAGATCGATGTTGAGGTGCTGGGGGAGAATTTTTTGCCTGCCTATACCGAGGGAGACAACTCCCATGTGGTAGCGACCGATAGCATGAAAAATTTTGTCTTGCGGCAGGCGTTGGAGTTTACCGGATCAACTATTGAAGAATTTCTGGATCTGCTGGGCAGGCGTTTCTTGCAGACATACGTTCAGATGGAGCGTCTGCGCTTAAGTGGTCGCGAGCTCCCGTTCGCGCGGGTAACGGTGCCGGGAAAGGAGCGGGGAGTGTTTGCCACCAGCAGGGTGCTTTTCAATCGCTCCCATAGCGCCTACGCAGTGGCGACCCTGGCGTTTGAACGCGATGATCGCGGAGTGGTGAGCCTGCTTGACCATCATTGTGGCCAGGTGGATATGGAGCTGTTTAAGGTTACGGGCAGCTCGTTCTCGCGTTTCGTACGCGATGAATATACCACGTTACAGGAACGTGTTGATCGTCCGCTGTTTGTGTATCTGGACGTATACTGGAAGTACATTGATGATCAGGCATTTTTAGCCCGCGATCATGCCCGTTATGTGCCAGCTGAGCAGGTGCGCGATCTGCTGCAGGTGGTCTTTCACGAGTTTGTCAGCGAATCAATTCAACACCTGGTTCATGAGATGGGTCAACGCCTGTTGGCCCGTTTCCCACAACTGGCGGAGGTCTCTTTTGAGGCCCAGAATCGCACACGCGACGAGATCGTGGCATCCACAACCGATAAAAAGATCAAGGTTTATAGCGATCCGTTCTCGGCGTATGGTGTGATCAGGCTGACAGTGAGCCGGAATGCTTGATCGGGAGGGAATGCATTATGCCTGGCCGACTTACTACTCATGTCCTGGATACCACGCAAGGCCGGCCCGCGGCTGATGTTCCGCTTCAGTTGTGGTTGCTTGGCGGCGAGGGGAGCCGACGCACCCTTTTGAAGGTCCTGCGCACTAATGGGGATGGACGTACGTCTGAACCCCTGTTGCAAGGTCATGAGCTTGTGATGGGCCGGTATGAGCTGGTGTTTGCCGTGGGAAAGTATTTTGTCGCTCAGGGCCTGGCACTGGCTGATCCTCCTTTTCTGGATGAGGTTCCCATTCGTTTTGGTATCGCCCGCGTTGAGGAGCACTATCATGTACCATTGCTTATCTCACCCTGGGCATATAGCACCTACCGGGGGAGTTAGCGATGAAGATGCTGGATGAGGCTGCGCGCACCGTCATGGAGCGCTGTGATATCCTGGCGCGCTATAGCGAGGATGCGGACTGTTTGACACGCCGTTTCGCGACCGTCCCGATGCGGCTGGTCAATGACGTTGTCGCTTCGTGGATGCTCGCCGCTGGCATGACGGTCCACCATGATCATATCGGCAACGTTATTGGCCGCTACGAAGGCCAGACAACCAATGCCAGAACGATGCTCTTTGGTTCTCACCTGGATACCGTGTGCGCGGCGGGCAGGTACGATGGCATTCTGGGCGTCCTGGTACCACTGGCCTGTGTCGAGCGCCTGCACGAGCAGGGACGCAGGTTGCCCTTCGCCATAGAAGTCCTTGGTTTTGCGGATGAAGAAGGCGTTCGCTATCACACCTCTTATCTTGGGAGCCAGGCGGTCGTCGGCACCTTTGATCCCGCCACCCTGCGCTATCTTGATGATGATGGTATCAGTATGGCCGAAGCCATTCGGTCATTCGGCGGTCAGCCCGATCCAGCTCTATTACAGACCCCGCGTTGGCGACCCGAGGCTCTGCTTGGCTATTGCGAGGTCCATATCGAGCAGGGACCGGTCCTGGAGGCGCGTGATCTCCCGGTAGGTGTGGTAAGCTCGATTTCAGGCCAGCATCGCTACATGCTGCATTTTTCAGGACAGGCGGGCCATGCCGGCACGGTGCCAATGGATATGCGTCACGATGCCTTGTGCGCGGCATCCGAGTATATCCTGGCCGCAGAAGCGCTGGCACGTCAGACAGCTGGACTTGTAGCTACGATTGGAAAATTACAGGTCTCCCCTGGTGCCAGCAATGTGATTCCGGGATACGTCTCGGCCAGCCTGGACGTGCGTCATCAGGATGATGATGTGCTCGCTCGGATATCCACAGAACTGCGCCTGCAGGCGCTCAGGATTGGTCGGGAGCGCGGCGTTACCGTCGATTGGCATGCTGTGCAGCAAAATAAGACGGTCCCCTGCTCGCCCTATCTTTCTTCACTTGTAAGGCGTGCGATTGAAGCGGAGGGTATACCCGCGTATTCGCTGGCCAGTGGCGCGGGTCATGACGCGGTAGCCATGAGCGATCTCACCGAGGTCGCGATGTTGTTTGTACGCTGTAAAGGAGGTATCAGCCATCACGCTGACGAATCTGTCAGGACAGAGGATGTGGCCGTTTCTATTCGGATTGTTGATCGGCTTTTGAATCATTTATGTAGTATGGGAGGCTGAAGGCTATGGGAGCTTACGATCTCGTAATTCGAGGTGGAACACTGGTGACGGCAAGCGGTGGTGTACGTAGTGCTGATGTGGCGATCGCTGATGGACGTATCGTGGCGATTGCTCCTGAACTGAATGGTAGCGTGCAGGCTGTTATTGACGCGCACAATCTCCATATACTTCCTGGTGTTATCGATGCTCATGTCCATTTTAATGAGCCCGGTCGGACAACGTGGGAAGGCTTTGCGTCGGGCTCAAAAGCCCTGGCGGCGGGAGGAACAACCGCTTTTTTTGATATGCCCCTCAACGCGCATCCACCAACGCTGGATGCCGACAGCTTTAACGAGAAGCTAACGGCCGCGAAGACTTCCTCTTACGTTGATTTTGGCCTTTGGGGTGGACTGGTGCCCGCTAATCTCGCACAATTGGATGATCTGGCAGCTTGTGGCGTGGTGGGTTTCAAGGCTTTTATGAGCAGTAGCGGCATCGAAGATTTTCAGGCAGCGGATGATGCGACGCTTTACCTGGGTATGCAGCAAGCGGCTAGACTTGGTAAACTGGTGGCGGTACACGCGGAAAATGATCAGCTGACGGCAGGACTGGCTCGCCAGGCGCGTGCTCAAGGACAGGTAGGCGTGCGGGACTACCTTGCATCGCGACCGGCGCTGGCCGAGTTGGAAGCAATTGAGCGCGCCATCCTGTTCGCCAAAGAAACGGGCTGTGCTTTGCATATCGTGCACGTCAGTACGGGGCGTGGCGTGCGGCTGGTGGCCAGCGCGCGTACACGCGGCGTAGATGTGAGCTGCGAGACCTGCCCGCATTACCTGGTTCTGACCGAGGAAGATATGGAGGAGCTGGGGGTGGTCGCCAAGTGCGCGCCACCGTTGCGTCCGCTAGCCGAGCAGGCCGCATTATGGCAACATTTATTTTCCGGTACCCTGCCCATGATCGCTTCCGATCATTCGCCAGCCCCGTTTGAGATGAAGGAGCGCGCGGATTTCTTCGAGGCCTGGGGTGGCATCTCCGGTTGCCAATCTCTGCTGGCGTTATTGCTTACTGAAGGTTATAACCAGCGCCATCTGCCCCTGGAACTGATTGTGGCTGCTACTTCAGAGTTTGTGGCGCGTCGCTTTAACTTGCCCGCGCAGAAGGGGAGGCTAGAAGTTGGCTGCGATGCTGACTTAACGCTGGTCGACGTCACCTGCTCGTACAGGCTGGAATCTCATCACCTCTTTTATCGGCATCCGTATAGTCCTTATCTGGGACGCACGCTGCGTGGTCGCATCGTACGTACCCTGGTTCGTGGCCAGACCGTTTTTCTTGATGGAAAGATCGTTAGCCCTCCTATTGGTCAGCTGGTGAAACCTTTATCTTTGAATCCGGGTTCTTAAGAATAGACGTTATTTAGAACTGTGGTATGCGTTACAGTAGAAAGCTGGATGCCTATGTGGCAGACCTATTTGCAACCTGTGCAATTAGATGAGGCCCTGGATCTTATATGGGAGCATAGGGATCAATCCCGTATTATCGCCGGGGGCACCGATGTGCTGGTTGAGCTGCAGCGTGGAGTGAAGCCAACTACGACATTAATCGATGTCAGTAAGTTGCGTGAGCTTAAATATGTGCGTGAGGAGCATGATGAGATCGTGCTGGGGGCGCTGGCTACCCACAATGACATCATTATGTCTGAGCTCTGCCGCCGCTATGCGGTTCCCCTGGCGCAGGCATGCTGGGAGGTGGGGGCGCCGCCTATTCGCACGCGCGCGACGATTGCTGGTAACCTGGTGACCGCCTCGCCCGCCAATGACACCATCGCGCCTCTGCTGGCTCTGAATGCGCGGGTCATCTTAACCAATCCATATGGCGAACGTAGTGTACCGCTAGAACAGTTCTATACGGGTGTGCGTCGCACGATTCTTCAGCCGGGCGAGATACTGCGTGAAATTCGCTTTCCGCGTATGTCCGAGCAGCAGCGTGGTCTGTTTATCAAATTAGGTCTGCGTCGGGCGCAGGCTATCTCGGTCATCAATCTGGCCCTGCTTCTGACGATGGGGGACGAGGAACGGGTCGATGAGGCCCAGATCACCCTGGGTTGTCTGGCGCCTACCGTTATTCATGCTCGCACCAGTGAAGTATTGCTGACCGGCAAACAGCTGACGCCGGAGCTGTGCCGAGAAGCGGCGCGGCTGGCCGCGCGCGATGTCAGCCCGATAGATGATGTACGCTCCTCGGCGACGTATCGTCTGCAGACGCTTTCAACTCTGTTGGACGATGGCCTGCGGCGCCTGGCCACCCCACAGGAACCCGTGTCCTGGATGCGGCACCCTGTGTCACTGGAAACGCCATGGCGGGATGAATGCCGTGTCACGCCCCTACAGACGCGGATCGAAACCACTGTGAATGGACAGACTTATCAATGGAGTGGAGCACATCAAAAGACTCTGTTGAATGCCTTACGTGAAGATGCCGGTTTAACCGGCACCAAGGAGGGGTGCGCCGAGGGCGAGTGCGGCGCCTGCGCTGTCTGGCTGAATGGGCAGGCGGTGATGTCCTGCCTGGTACCGGCAGCCCAGGCCCATGGCGCCGAGGTGACCACCATTGAAGGGCTATCGTCCGATGAAGCACATCTTCATCCTTTACAACAGGCCTTTATTGATCACGCGGCTGTTCAATGTGGTTACTGTATTCCTGGTATGTTAATGTCTGGTGCCAGGCTGCTGGCTGAATATCCGCAGCCTTCAATGGAGCAGATCCGCACGGCATTGAGCGGGAATATCTGCCGCTGCACCGGTTATCGCAAAATCTGGGAGGCGGTGCAGAGTGTGGGGGAGCAGCAAGGAGGGACACCTGTATGACTGAATTGATCGGTGCATCCATCGCGCGCCCCGATGCGCTGGGGAAAGTAACGGGCGCTGCCCGCTATCCCGCCGACCTTGTTCGGCCCGGGATGCTGCATGCACAGGTTGTTTTTGCCCATCGTCCCCACGCCCGCATTCTCTCCCTTGATACCGCCGAGGCCCAGGCATCCCCAGATGTCGTTGCCGTCCTGACCGCTCAGGATGTGCCCTACAATGCCTTTGGTCTGATCGAGGCCGACCAGCCGGTCCTCTGTCAGGACGTGGTGCGCTTCGAAGGTGACAAGGTTGCACTGGTGGTGGCTGAGACCAGAGAGGCCGCTATCACGGCGTCAAAGCTGGTGGCCGTTGAATATGAGGACCTGCCAGCGGTGACGGACTCACAATTGGCCCTGGCGCCCGATGCTCCCCTGGTTCATGAGACACGTGGCACCAATCAGCTCTTCCATTTTCCTCTGCGCAAAGGAGATGCGGCCCGAGCCCTGGCGGAGGCTGATGCCGTCGTTGAGGGAACGTTTACCACCACCTGGCAGGAACACGCTTTTCTGCAGCCAGAGGCCGGTATCGCCTATATCGATGACCAGGGTCGCTTGGTGTTAGAGACGGCCGGCCAATGGATGCACGAGGATCGGCGCCAGATCGCGCAGATGCTTCAACTGCCTGAAGAACAGGTTGTGATGCGCTACGCGACCATCGGAGGCGCCTTTGGTGGTCGTGAGGATCTCTCGGTGCAGCACGTGCTGGCACTGGCGGCCTGGAAAGCGCGACGTCCGGTGGCCCTGGTATGGAGCCGAGAGGAATCGATGATCGGGCACCACAAGCGCCATCCCGTCACCATCTCCTGTCGCTGGGGCGGCAAACGCGATGGCACGATCACGGCGGTTGAAGCCACGATCATCGCTGATGGTGGTGCATACGCCTCCACCAGCATCGAAGTCGTTAAAGATATCGCGCTGTTTGCCAGCGGCTGCTATGAGATCGAGCATATCTCTGTGGATGGCTACGCGGTCTACACCAACAACATTCCCGCCGGCGCCTTCCGTGGTTTTGGCGCGCCACAGGCCCAGTTCGCCAGTGAGTTGATGTTGGATAGATTGGCTGAAGCCTTGCACCTGGACCCCGCCGAGGTACGGTTGCGCAATATCTATCGCGAGGGGAGCATCGAGCCTACGCAACGACCTCTGCCAGTCGGAGTCAGCGCCCTGCCTGTGCTGGAACGCTGCCTATCCGAAGCCAGGAGTCGTTGGGGATATGGAGAGACAGCAACCAGCAACCAGGGACATTTGAAGCAGGGGATCGGTATCGCCTGCGGCATCAAGAACGTTGGCTATTCCTTTGGATTTCCCGAGCAGGCGACCGCGACGGTTGAAGTGTTTGGTCAGGCGGAACTGGAGCGCGCCGAGGTGCGCGTCGGCGCGGCCGATGTCGGTCAGGGCTCACATCTGATCTTGCGCCAGATTGCCGCTGAGACCCTGCAATTGCCACTCGATAAAGTGACCATGATCTGCACCGATAGTAGCGAGTCCCCCAACGCCGGTAGCGCCTCGGCCTCTCGTATGACCTTTATGGGAGGACGTGCCGTCAAGGATGCCGCACAGGAGGCGCGCAACAAATGGAGTTACACCGATGACTACCAGGCTCAGGCGACTGTGCAGTATCGTGCTCCCCACACAACTGCTGTTGATCCAGTGACCTACAACGGCGTTCCCAACTACTGCTATGGCTACGCGGCCCAGGCTGTTAAAGTCGAGGTAAATACGCTGACTGGGCAGGTGCAAGTGCTCGGTATTATCAGCGTGCACGATGTGGGGAAAGCCATTAACATGCAGCAGGTTACCGGTCAGATCGAGGGTTGCCTGGCGCAAGCCCTGGGTTACGCGCTGATCGAGAATTTCCAGATGCGGCAGGGGCGTGTGCTTACCCCCTACTTCAGTACCTACCTGCTGCCTACCGTGCTGGACATGCCGACTGAGATTATTCCGATCGTGCTGGAACTGGCCGACCCCCATGGGCCCTATGGAGCGCGCGGCGTGGCTGAGATGCCCCTGATCCCATTCGCCCCCGCGGTAGCTGACGCTATCCACCAGGCTACTGGCATCTGGCTCGATCAACTACCTATGACGCCTGAGCGCGTCCTGAATGCCTTAAATACCAGGACGGTTGAGTGATATGCACGCACATGCTTACTGATATGTTGTATAGAATAGGAGCGGTCATAAGATGCAGAAATTAAAGATTGTTGCCGGCCCCTTTGAGTTTGTGGCGCGCATGGAAGATGAACTAGCGCCTAAGACCTGTGCTGCCTTTAATCAGCTGTTGCCATTCCGCAATAAGATCATCCAGGCCCGCTGGAGCGGCGAGTCCGCCTGGATTCCATTGGGGGACCTGGATGTTGGCCTGGGCTTCGAGAACCACACCAGCCATCCCGGAGCGGGCCAGATCCTCTTGTATCCCGGCGGTTATAGCGAAACTGAGATCCTCTTTCCCTACGGCAGCACCTGCTTCGCCAGCAAGATGGGACAGCTGGCGGGCAACCACTTCCTCACCATTGTCGAAGGTTCTGAGCAACTACGCGACCTCGGGCGATTGGTGCTCTGGGAAGGCGCGCAGGATATTCTTTTCACGCGAGTTGAATAATACGTTTATTCGTTTTCCCTTCACCAATTGAGAAATTGCTATTGCATAACTTCCTGATTAGACATACCATATAATCAGAAAGGCAATTGAGTAGAAGAAGGGACTCTTATGCTGCAAAAGTCGATAACTTACAAATCGCTTATCCGTCTTATGGGTATAGCACTTGTATTATTGAGTGTTTATTGCTTCTGTTCTGTAACGCTGAACCATACTGAATCTATCGCTAACGGAGTGACGATCTATAGTGGCCCCGAGATTGGTGAAAGTGTGCCTCGTGCGCTTCTGGACGTAGTGTGGTTGCGTGGTGGGTATTACGGCAGTATATTCCTGTGGGGAGGGACCCTCACATACCTGGGTATTGGCCTCCTTCTTATTGGCATGAGTACCATGAACCCTAAAGTAGCTTATTGGACCTTGCAGGCGTCAATATGGCTGATTAGTATTAATCTATGGTATCAGTACGGTGGTGTCGTATCTGCTGGCAGTATTGTTCCTTTTCTTATGACACCTGAAACACTCTGGCCCTGGATGATTATCGCGCTGGTCGCTTCATTTTCCTTGCTGGTTGCTTATATTCCTGTCACGCGGCTGTTGCGCCGCTTTCTCTTGTTATCTCCTCATGCTGAGATCAGTACTGAATCCATAAGCAAAAAGTCAGCCGGATAAAATATACGTATTAAGTCGTCTAAAATCCCTATCAATCTGCTCTAATGACCTGGATGCCCAGTTGCCGGTAGGGTGCAAGGCTTTCTTCGTCGGTGGAGGTGTCGGTGACGAGATAGGTCAGGGCGGTGATGGGGCCGACTATGTAGGGGGCGGCCGTCCCAAGCTTGCTGGCTTCGCTAACGGCAACGATTTCTGCCGCTTGCTCGATCATGGTGCGCTTGGTATAGACCTCTTCCATATCTGGCATGCTGATGCCGATCTCGGGATGCAGGCTGCAGATGCCGAGGAAGCAGAGGTCGGCGCGGATCTGTTTGAGGGCCTCGATGACCGGGACGCCGATCATGGCCTGGGCGTCTTTTTTTAATTTCCCGCCCAGCACCTGGACCTCGATATGGGGATGCAGGGCCAGCGTGGCGGCGACCGGAATGCTGTTGGTGATAACGGTAGCCTGCCGGTTAGGGGGAATCTGGTTGGCGATTTCGTGTACCGTGGTGCCGCTATCCATAATGATGACTTGCCCATCGTGAATGAGGTCAGCGGCAGCCCTGGCGATCGTAACCTTGGCGCCGGTACTGGTCTGCAGGCGTTCTTCGTACGAAGAAGAGAGCGCACGCGGGAGCGCGCCGCCATGCACACGTTGCAGGATGCCAGCCTCCGCCAGTTCATTCAGATCGCGACGGACAGTGTCCTCAGATACTTTTAGCTGCATAACCAGGTCGGTACCCAGAATTTTGCCTTCGCGGTGTAGACGATCTACTATATAGCGCTGGCGCTCTTCTTTTAACATTTTCTTCTTCTCCGTACCGCAGGAATCCGCAGACTCTTTCTTGTTTCTGCCGGATTCTGCGGGTAATTCAGGGTTACCCTGGCAATTTTATGCGTGTTTATCATCCTTGTCAAGCTACGCAGGCTGTAATCGAACTATCGGGTTAACAGGCATGATTTGCGCGCCCCACATATGGTACATATCTGTCATGATCTCTTTTTACGCGGCGCTACCAACCGATACGCCTGACTTGATGGTTGGAGGAGGATGAGGTTTTGAGGCTGTGATAGCTTTCGTCGATGACAAGCTTAAATGGATGGTTGGCATTCAAATGGGTACAAATCTCAAATGCACGCTGAAACAGGTGCTCTGTTTCCTGGTAGCGCCCCATGGCATGATACAGCAGGGCCAGGTAGTTCAGGTCCATCGCAACATGCGGATGATCAGGGCCCAGGCATTGTTCATCGACGGCTAGGGCTCTGCGATAGAGCTGTTCCGCTTGCTGATACTTCTGCTGATCATGATACAACTGGGCGAGGCTGATCAACCTTCTGGCCGTGATGGGATGTTTGGATCCAAGAACCTGTTCGCACGCGGAGAGCGCTCGTTTGAACAGGGGCTCGGCCAACTCGTCTTTGTTTTGCTGATGATAGAGACTGGCGAGATTGCTGAGGCAGAGGGTGGTATCAGGATGATTGGGGCTGATCGCCTCTCGAATCGCCAGGGCTCGCGCAGCTAACCGCTCGGCCTGTTCGTATTGCGCCTGGTCGCCATAGAGCTCGGCCAGATAGTTCAGGTTGATCGCGATCAATGGATTGCCCGGCTCCAGTTTCTTTTCAAGAATGTCTAGAGCTCGCAAGTAGAGCTCTTCCGCCCGCGCGTATGTTTTCTGGTTATGGTAGACACGGGCCAGATAATTGAGACTCTGGGCGATATCCGGGTCATCGGACTCCAGGATCTGTTCGCGGATAGTTAGTGCTCTCTGAGCGCACTCGATGGCTAATGTATATTCTCCATGATAGCGGTAGAGGCTAGACAAATGATTAAGAATGATGGCGTTGCCCGTATGGTCAGTGCCAAATGCTTGTTCGTTGATGTCGAGCGCCCGCTGATAGAGTGGTCTGGCCTGTGTATATTTGCCGCGATCACTATACAGGCGGGCCAGGTTGAGCAGGCTGGTGGTGATGTTACGCATATTGCGTTGTATGGTCTGTTCGCTGATCTCCAATGCCTTCTGGTAGAGCGGCTCGGCCTGTGTATACTTCGCCTGTTTATGGTAAAGCCTGGCCAGATTATTGATGCTACTGATCGTGCTGCGATGGCGGGGACCCAGGATCTTTTCTCTCAATGCCAGCGCCTTCTGTAGATAGATTTCCGCTTCCGCATAGGTAGCCTGTTCAGCCAGAAATCTGCCTGTCCAGTTGAGCAGGGTTGCTGCCTCAGTGGACTTCATCTGCCAGCGATCGATCAGGTGGATGCACCTTTTCGCATGAGGTAGTAGGGCGAAGCAGCGCGGCCAGTTGCCGTAGTGGATGCGAGGGATGAGGCGATTGAATGCGCGTACGATGCGTACTGCCCATGTACGTTGCGTTTCCATCTCCATCACCATCAGGAGAACCGCCTGCACCAGCCGATGGATGGTCAGGGTCTGGTTGGGATTACGCTGGATGAGTGAATAATTGCGCAGTTCGGCCAACGCATCGTTGAGCGCGATTGGGTCCTGCCCAAGTTGCTCTAAATCCGGCCCTAGATGCCGGGCACCTTTGCTCAGTGTAGCCAGTGGAATGGCATCGGGATCGAGAAAGGCACATAAGCGGAGGATCTCCAGCGCCTTTGGATTTTTGTGCTGAACTTTATCGATGGATAGCGACCAGGTGGTTGTCACCGGCGCGGGATGATCGAGCACATTTTGGCCACGGCGCTTGAGCAGCTCGCTTAATCGCGTTTGATAGAGTATCAGGTATTCGTGGAGATTGCATCTGGTTTCTTCGATGTATGCCCCTGCCTGGTCGAGTGCCAGAGGTAAACCACCTGTTTGCTCAACAATCTCAAGTGCCAGCTGGTGCTGCACGGGAGCTATGTCATCAAGTGATTGATTTACATCGAGCAAGGTGGCACGTCTGAGTAAGAAGAGTGCTCCTTCGTTGCCTGCCATTTGTTCGATTTCCACCCGGTGGGCAATCCTGCCTAGAATCTGGGTGCGCGTAGTCAGCAGAATGTGTCCCCTGGTAGCGGTCGGAAGTATATCACGTACCAGTGCGAGATCATCGGCGTTATCCAGCACAAGTAGCCAGCCTGCATGTTCCTGGAGCCAGCGCTTGAATGCCTGCCGCAGGAGGGGGTGATTGGATTCCTGGCGCTCGGGCAGCTTTAGTTGCTGGGCGATTTCATCGATACTGGCCAGCAATGCTTCGCGCGAATCCGCCTGAGCCCATAAAATGGCTTGATAGTCGTCCTGATAGCGGTAGACATACTCAATGGCGATCTGTGTTTTGCCGATGCCACCCAGTCCACTGATTGCCTGTGTCGCCATGGTTTGAAACGAGGAGTGGAGACGATCCAACACTTCATCGCGGCCGGTAAAAAAGAAATTGCGCTCGTATGGAATATGGCAGATCGGAGAGTCTGGTGTCACGAAACGCGGTTGGTTGAGCTCTTCAATAATCTTGCGTAGCTCGGTGACGATATCTAAAAAGGCCGAGTCGTGCTGTTGCCAACTGGTGACGGGCTGCCTATTGCTCGGCAGGCATGTGAGCTTCTCGAATGGGCTGCCCTGCCAGTCGCAAGGACGCAGAATGATCGGTATGACGCGCGCCTCACTTCGATCATGACGCTCGATCGCCCGCGCCATCTCAACACCGGAGCAGTGCTCCGAGGCCAAAAAGTCGGCGCTGATCAGCAAAAAGATGATATCGGCCGCTTCTAGATGCTGCATAACGGCCTTTTTCCATTCCTCGCCTGCACGTATGTCATGCTGCTGCCAGTTCGTGATCAGTCCCTGTTGCTTCAAAGTGGCGAGATGATTTTCCAGGTCTTGCAGCAACTCTTGATCTCTCTCAACATAAGAAATAAAGATGTTCAAGGGCCGGGCAGCGCTGGCAGCCATACATTTTCTCCTTGGTCGGCGTTATTTGGATAAAGTGCAGTATACCTCTTTTGCTCCTCCGGCGCAAAAAGAGGGGATAAAAAGTACTTTATTCACTTTTGTTGATTTACCAGCCGGCGGCGATCCCCTCAGCACGTGGATCAGAGCCTCCCTGCATGACCCCGGTCGCGGGATCAAACATGATGCCCTGGGCATAGCCCATAGTCGTCATCCATAGGTCTCCAACCTGGATGGTATGTCCCATCTGGCGCAGTGTTTCCAACGTTGCCACCGGGAAGCGATCCTCGACCAGCAGGGCTTCTTCGACGCCACCATAGGGTGAGCCATGTATCCAGCGCGGCATCTCGATTGCTTGCTGCATATTTAAGCCGAAGCGCGCGCTGGCGGTATAGACCTGCAGGTGGGTCTGTGCCTGTCCATCGCCTCCCATGGTGCCAAACACCATGGCGGGCCTGTTATCTTTGAGGGCCAGCGATGGGATCAAGGTATGTAAGGTGCGTTTGCGGGGAGCCAGGGCGTTGGCGGCCTGTGGATTAAGCGAGAAATAGGCGCCACGATTCTGCAGCACGATACCCAGATCATCAACAACCAGGCCGCTACCAAAGCCCATGTAATTGCTTTGGATCAGCGAGACGATATTCCCGTCGCGATCGGCCGCGCAGAGATAGATAGTATCGCCTGTGAAACTTCCGGATGCCGTGAAGGTCTGGGCACGCTGTAGATCGACCAGGGAGCGGCGCTGATCGAGATAAGCAGGACTCACCAGTTGGGCGGGATCAACGCGCATATGCGTGGGATCGGTCAGGTACGCGGCCCGATCGGTAAAGGCGATCTTCTTTGCCTCGATGGCTGGATGAACAGTTTCAGGGGCCAGTGGATCGCTGCCCAGGGGCAGTTGATCGAGTATGCCTAACATCTGGAGCGCGGTGACGCCCTGTGTGTTGGGTGGCATTTCATATATACGTAAGCCCGCGAATGGTACGCTGAGCGGCGTAACCCAGTCCGCCCGGTGGGCGGCCAGATCTTCACGTGTAATCAGCCCCCCTTCACGCTCGAAGAACTCAGCCATCGCGGTGGCGATCGATCCATTATAGAAGCTGGCCGGCCCTTCTTGTACGATCGTTTTGTACGTCTGGGCCAGCGTGGGAACGCGCATGATGCTGCCAACTTCAGGCACAGTACCATCGGGCAGAAAATGCCGATGCCAGGAGGCGTGTACATCATCCCGCTTACTCATCGCAGTCAAGGCGTTATGCAATCCCGGTCCGATGGCGAACCCCTCTTCAGCGTAGGATATGGCCGCTTCCAGCGATCTTGCCAGCCCGAGCCGACCGAAGCGTTGCGAGGCGGCATCCCAGCCACTGACACAGCCAGGAACGGTCACCGTGTGGACACCGAAGGTCGGCATCGTCTTATGTCCCAGTTCCTGGTAGCGTTCGATGCTGGCTGCCTGCGCCGAGCGGCCGCTGCCGTTTAAGCCATACACATTGCCGCTGGAGGCTTCATAAATCATCATAAATGTATCACCACCCAACCCACACACAAACGGATAGACGACCTGCAGCATGGCGTTGGCTGCGATCGCTGCATCTATCGCGTTGCCTCCAGACTTCAGTATATCCAGGCCCGCTTCAGACGCCAGGTAATGTGGCGCAGCCACCACCCCACGACGCGCAAGCGTAACCGGGCGATGCTGGGGAAATGACTGTATCGTTGCTGAAATGCTCATCATGAGCCTCCTTTTTTCGCTAGCAATGGCGTAATAGATATCTATTCGGTAGAAATAAATAAACATAGCATTATTTGCAATTGCCTGATAGGAGTATAACACTGTTTTGCACACCATATATAGCCCTTGTTGTGATCTGTTGTTTTTTTATCTCAACATTATTGTTGATGAACATCGTGGAAAGTTTCTACATTCGAAGATTCGTATTAGTACTTGTGATACAGAATTTCGAATGAATATGCCAATTCTTATGCCAATTCTAAAGAGGGCGTTTGAAGATTTGGGGCGAGAAACGCTTCTCGCCCCAAATCTTCAAACGCCCTCTTTAGAATTGAATGTCTAATCCGCAAATATCATGTTAAGAAAAGAACAAATTCAGAGTTTTGGCATCCTCCCACGATTTTTGCTGGTGATTTTGTCCCATCAGGATAGGGGTTAACCAGCGTGCTGCACTGCATAGCCATCCCTGTCACGACCCAACACACGACGCATAATCATTTCCTGCCACCACTCTTCCAGATCCGGGCAGGAAGCGAGTTCTCGTGCCAGCCCTACATCCTTGTTGTGACCGTGAGCAAAGTTATTGATCAGCGCCATTGTCCAGCGCGGATAGGGTCGCTTCACTAACTGGATAGACATGCCCGGTTCGACCAGGCCTTCCTGAAGAACGCGACAATACCAGCCAGTACGACCGGTTATGGCGACGCGTCTTGTGAGATCATCTATATTCCATCGACGAGCAATTTTCCAACAAGGATAGCGCGGACCTGTGACTTGAATGAGTGCGTTACCGAGAGCATAAATATCGGCGACACAGACCATCTGCTCATCCATTCCATCGATGGTAAAATTCTCTCCGAATCCACCAGGGCCTATCTCTGGCATGTTCAATTCTCTTTGCCAGAGAGGATAGTGTGCGCCGGAGTACAGTAGGACGGCCTGGCTAATCTGGCCGTGATTTTTTGTATCCGCCTGAGTATTTCCCTCAAGGTGCGTCGTATAAAGCCAGCGAGGCTGGGGGGTTGGTGTACGGAAAAACGACGTTTCCCAGGGCCGTTCCATCTTTATCTGTGATCCCTCTATACCATACTTTAGAGGTGTACCAACTTGAAGGGATTGAAGTATCGCAATTGGTGTCATCACTTTTTCCTTTCCGTCTATTATGCACATCATAAACTGTATGATAGATACAATCTGCTCCACGTTCGCCGCACATACCTGCGGTTTTTTGTTGAATTTTGCCTATGATGCTCTGCTTTGTTATTTAAGGGACACAATGCTTTTGGTAGATTCAAAAGAGAGGTTCGGCAGAAATGCACGCCAAAGAACAACTGTCCCTGTTCTACAGTGGGAGGCAACTTCAGTGAAGAATCGTAAAGGATGTCGAAGCATTTCGAGATACATGCCGAAATTTGAGGAGAAGTTGCTAACACTTTGCCATAGAATGGGCATAGACAAAACAAACTCCGCTGCACAGCAGCGAAAGCGTTGCTTTTCCGCCATATGTTCTAGCAAGTATTAGCAATTACCGGCCATGTGTCTCCCCTTTATTAATAAATCTTTCGCCATCTAAGCATAGAGAAAGCCAAATGAAAAGTCAAGTCATCTTCAATGGATTTTGGCATGTGTTCGAAGTTTCGTGCCGAATCTGTTCGAGGATTGTTATCAATTGCCAACAGTGGCTTGATACGCTGGTCTCGACAGGTGTCGCATTGCACGTATACGTATACGTGCAATGCGACACCTGCTCGCGTGGGGGATTTGTTGGCACTTCGTTAGGTGTTTATCGCTCGAAATCACCGTGCCAGATATGACCGAACTCTTCGCTGGTGGCGAGGAGCTCTGGTAGCGTCCCCATGGCTTCGATCTGACCGGCTTTGAGAACGATAATGTTGTCCGCCTGCTGCAACACGGTCTTGCGGTGTGAGATAACCAGGCAGGTGTTCTGACGCTGTGCCAGTAAGCGTTGCCAGAGTTGCTGTTCGGTCTCTACATCGAGGGCGCTGGAAATATCGTCGAAGACGAGCAGTTCGCTATCCCTGACGAGCATTCTGGCGGCCGCTGTGCGCTGCGCCTGTCCTCCTGAGAGCCTGACGCCACGCGTGCCGATGATGCTCTGCAACCCTTGTTCCAATCGGGCGATATCAGGCTCGAGCACCGCCAGGCGCAGCGCCTGTGGAATATCCACCCTGTTGGGGGAAAGACCTAGAAGGATGTTTTCTTCCAGTGTATCGCTGAAGAGATGAGGTACCTGGGGCGTATAGGCGCTATGTGGTGGCACAAAAAAATCGGCCGGGTTGATGACGCGTTGGTCGTTCCAACTGACCTCGCCTTCATCCATCGGTAGTAGTCCCAGTAGCGTTTGTACCAGTGTTGTTTTGCCGGCTGCGATGCGTCCCGTAATCGCGGTAAGGGTGCCGCGCCGCAGCTGAAAACTGATATTGGCGATGCCGCGCCCGGTATCGGGATAGTGGTAGGTGAGATTATTGACGGTGAGCAACTCCAGCCGGTCTTTATTTGTTTTAACCGGCGTCTGCAACTTGGGTACGGGTTGTTTGAGATAGAGGGGATCGCTATTGAGCAGTATCTCCTCATCGGCGCCCTGCAGGAGCGATACCAGCCTCTGATGTGATACCCTGGCCTGGGTATACTGGGTAAGCAAGGAGGCGGCGGAGACGATAAAGGTGGTAATGGTCCCCAGGTAAGAGATGAAGATGGCGATATCGCCGGGATTGAGGTGGCGATAGAGCGTCGCCAGCACCATGATCAGCCCGGTGCCGATGCCAACCGTGTTGCCAAAGACCGACTGCAGGGCGCTGAAGAAAACGGTATCTTTCAGTATCTGTCGCTGGCGCACGCGGCTGAGCCGGCTGAAGTAGGCGACCGCCGAGTCTTCTGCCCCGGCTACCTGAATAGCCTGGACGGCGCTAAAGATTTCTCCGATGGCACCCGTTAGTAATCCCGTGGCCTCTCGACTGGCGGCGCGTAGTCGATGTTGGCGCTGTCGCATGACCTGAGCGATGCCCACCACCAGCAAGAGAGGCAGGAAGACGCAGAGGGTAATCAGGACATCGATGTGCAGCAAGATAATGGCCGCCGGTAGCATAAAGAAGACCAGGCCCACCATATTGGCGATCTGCCCAAAAAGTCCGTCGATGGCATCGACGTCATCCCGGAAGTAGTTGATGGCCTCGCCTGCGGACCCCGGAATGGCTCGCGCGCCCGGCCTCTGCAGAATATAGCGCAGCAGATTTCTCTGTAGCAATGCACTGGTATTGAAGATGCAGGTCATGGTTGCGGGGAGGGAAGCGGCCTGTATGGCAGCCCTGAGCAGCGCCGCCAGTGCCAGCGCGCCCAGGAGCAGCCATGGTAGCAGGCTGGCGCGACTGGCACTGTGAGCCAGCGTATTGAGCGCATTAAAAAAGGCCTGCAGGATCAATCCGAATAGCAACCGTCCTATGACATAGAAGCTGATGTCGCCGCACAGAGAGCCGATATATGACCAGGAGCGATAGCGGATCAATCGGCCGATAAACTGGTACGTTTTCATATTGTTTGTGCTGCCCTTTCTAATCCCGATCGGTTGCCAGTTCCGGCTGATTGGCGATGGAGTTGTCGGATGCCGGGGCTGTATGCAGTAAGCGTGAAAAGTGAGAGTTTGGATCTTTCTCCAGGTCTGCCCGTGTTCCCCACTCGCGTATGCGCCCGTTTTCCAGCAGCAAGATATCATCAACCCTTTGAATGGTCTTCAGGCGATGCGCGATTACCAGCGCGGTACGTCCAGCTAGCAGTTTATGGATGGCCTGCTCGATTCGATGCTCGGTAGCCGGGTCCAATCTGGACGAGGCTTCATCCAGAACGATGATGCCCGGATTGCTCAGGAAGACGCGTGCGAAGGCGAGCAATTGGGCTTCGCCCGCCGATAATCCTTCTCCGGCGGCTCCTATGATGGTATCCAGCCCATTTGGAAGGGTTGCCAGCCAACCGGACATCTCAACTTCAACCAGGGCTTGTTTGATCTGTTCATCTGAAATTGTGCTGTTGAAGAGAGTCAGGTTGTCGCGTACGCTGGCGTGAAAGATCTGTACCTCCTGCGTGACCATCCCGATGTGATGGCGCAGTGAGCGCAACTGCAGGGTTGGCAGGGGGTGATTACCTACACGGATCTCACCGGACTGGGGATCGTAGAGGCGGAAGAGCAGGCGGGATAATGTGCTCTTGCCGCTGCCCGTGCGGCCAACGATGCCCAGTATACGGCCAGACGCAAGGTGGAACGAGACCTCTCGCAATACCGGCTCATCCGCGACATAGCCGAACGTGACATTGTCAAAAGTAACGTCGAGCGCTGTATCAGGGCGCAGTTCTTGTTCCCCATCAATCAGGGCCGAACGCGTTTCGCGCAGCTCTTCGATGCGCCTGATGCATGCCTCGGCCTGCTGCAGATCCTGGAGCTGCTGCTGAATCTGTTGAATCGGCTGGGAAAGCTGATCGGTATATGAAAATATCAGGTAAACGGTCCCGATGGTGAGTGCCCCCTGTATCCATAGGGCTGTCCCAATAGAGAGGAGAGGACGCTGCCCAGGACGAAGAAGAACAGGGTGATGATACCCATGGTGACTTCCGCCGCCATCGAGCGACGAAAAATGGGAGACCATGTGCGCAGCAGCAGATAGAAGCGACGCAGCACATAGCCGGTAGCTCCGTTGGCGCGAATATCCTCGGTTCCAATCAGCCTCTCGCTGAGAAAGCCATACAGGGTGGTAGTGATCTGCCGACTCTCTTTCCAGAGGGGGACCGCGCGCCGGCGCAGATACATGAGGATGAGCAGCGCGCTACCAGAGAAGGCGACCATCGCCAGACCTACCCAGATGCTGATGGTGAAGAAGAGGACGAGAATGGCGAGTAGCAGCACCATGCTTGTGAGCAGGTTAATCACGAACTGTGAAAAGAAATTGGTCAGTGCATTGACGTCTCCATCGATGCGCTCGATCATCTCTCCTGCCGTACGGGATGTATGATAGTCCAGGTCCAGTGAGAGACAATGGGCCACCAGGTCGGTACGTAGCTGGTTAGTGGCTGTCCATGCCACATTCGTGTTGAGATAGGTGCTGGCAATGGAGATACCTTGCCGCGCCAGGGCTACACCTATGAACAGGAGCCCGGCAGCGATCAAGGAATTGTTTGCGCCATGGTAGATCGCGGTATCGATAAAATAGCGCAATATCTGTGGGTTAAGAAGCTGCAGACCAATGCTGATCAGTAGCGAGAAGGATAATAATAAGACATTTTTCCATTGCGGCTTGAGGTACGTGCTTAAAAGCAGCAGGTAGCGCTTGCGAAAGACGTGCATCGACCCCTCCTGATGAAGGTGATATGCGACAACATTCAACAAAAGCGCACGTAAAGTGCCGGGCTATTGTAACCGCAAATGCTTTCTGAAACAACGTCCAAATGAACGATGCGCAGGGATTGACAATTGTATTATAATAATAATGACAGGAAAAATGCTGTTTGAGCTCCTACTATGGCAGGATTTGCATTATTTATAGAATTCTCTTCGGCCATGTGACACCACCGCAAGTTGTTTTCCGTGTAATAGAATATCTGCGCTAATCCAGAGACGCACCCGCTAACAATCATATACTCCGTGCCCTGCCTATTTGTTGTGTGCTACTAAATTGTGTATTATGGCAATGTAAAGTGTTCATATCATGTTTTATGAGGCATTGTTGTGCAAAGGAGCCATAATGACTGTACAGCAGCATGGATGTATCTCGCTTTACCTGTCGCACGATCGGCCTTCTGTTGAACTTGAGGTACGCACCGATTGTGGCTACATACGTAAAGCGCGTTTTCTCGTTGACACTGCCGGGGGGGCGCTCATTATCACCGAAGCTCTGGCCCAGGATTTAGAGCTGGTTCTTGAGGATGAGACCGTATCATGTCTGGGGCAGCATATTTTTCGTCGTGTGCGTCCACCGCGTTTGCTCGTTGGTCCGTGCGAGCTTGAACTGGCGCAGGTATCTGCTTTAATGGCGGTGGGAACATATTCCCTTTTCCCTGGCGAAGATCTGGATGGTATTCTACCGGGATTTTTGCTAGCGCGTTATTGTGTACTCCTGGATTATACAATGGGTACCTTTTCACTTTCGTCTGGTAGCGCTATGGCTACGCGCGGTGAGCCGGTGCCTATCTCGTTTCACTCCAATAGTTATTTTCCACGCGTTGAGGCCACCGTTGGTGGTGAGCAATATAGCTTACTGCTGGATACAGGTGCCTCGTGTACCATGCTATCTGATGTTGTGATGGGCAAATGGATGCAGCAGTTTCCCGCCTGGCCCCGGGCTAGCTGTGCGGTGGGCGCCGCCAACATGGGGGTGCCAGGAGAAGAGCATGCCACGATGATGCGTGCCCCACTTATGACTATGGGGTCAGTATTACTCAGAAATATCACCGTCGTCTCTCACCCGGATAGCGTATTTGGGGAAGCTCACTCGGAGCATATGACCGCTCCTATTATGGGGGCCTTGGCTGGCAACGTGCTCAGGCAATTCAGGATAGAGATCGATTATATGCATGCAATGTCCTACTGGGAGTGGAACGATGATGCGTATCCATACGATATGGACATGGTGGGATTGACGCTCGCCCTTAATGCCGATCGCTCCTATCGTATTGCCGCGATCTCGGATGGCAACTATGCCTGCGTCCGCCGATCGGTGCGGGTGGGGGATCGCCTGTTGCAGGTTAACGGCCTGAAAATGACGGGCCTGCCGTTATCGATGGCGGTGGATGCTCTGCGCGGGAGCCCGGGACAGCGCCACACCCTCCTGCTCGAACGCGAGGGTGAGCTACGCAGCGTCTCCGTGGCGACGGCGCGCATCGTTTGATCTCGCATCGCCCTTTCATTATTCAGGTAATCTGGGCGATCACTGGAACGTCGGATGGTTGCCATATTGGAGTTTCGTGTCTAAAATGCTTGCCTGTTTGAGTATAATAAGGGGGCGGCAATGTAATTGGCAGGCATCTATTTAAGATTTTCTCATAGAAGAGAGCACTCATGCAAACTGACGGTGCGGTTGGCACAAAACCCGGTCCCCCAGCAATAAGGATACGTGTATTTTTCACGCGTGTAGGCGCGGCTATCATTGACTTCATCATTCTTAGCAGTCTTCAAATCTGGATCAGTGCTATATTTGGTGTCGCAGATCCCGCTCCAGGCAACAATTACTCGTTTGACGGAGATGGTTTTAGCCTGACCTTTGGGGGGATCCCTTTCATTCATCCCATCTGGTTGTATGTAATCGCTTTTATCTATTTCTTCGTGCAGGAAACCTTATTTGGCACCACCATCGGTAAACTGTTGTTCGGGCTGCATGTTACCGGTATGCGGGGGGAGCGCCTGAGCTGGCTGGCAGCTTTGTGGCGTAACCTGTTACGCTTTCTTGACATGCTGCCTTTGTGTTATATTATTGGCCTTTTCTCCTGCTGTCTATCCCATGGCTTCCAGCGCGTTGGCGATCGCGTGGCTCACACCCTTGTCTTGCCGATTAAAGGTACTCCGATCGCTTCGTATCCAATCCAGACGATGCTGAAGCGCTATGTGGCCCTCTGTGTTGTTGTGCTGGCTCTGGCCGGTTTTAGCCTCAATTATATGTACTACTATCGGCCCCCACTGGACATACAGGGCTGGGTTAACACCAACAATGCATACCAGTTTACCTCCTCACAGACGGTCCCCCCTTGTGGAAAAGTGAGCCGGCAGGCTGATGATATCGTCGTCAATCGTCACATTCGCTTATTGCAGACAAAGGCCCCCACGTGGAATGGGGATACGGTAACGTATCCGATCGTGTACTCGGATACGGTTACCTGTACCGCGCATATCACCCTTAACTGGCATGGTTTCTTGCATGGCTGGTCCGTTTCTACCGCGCGTATCGATGGCTAAAGCACCCGTTTTTTCGGATTTTTGCAAAATCCAGAACTCTGATACCAGACATTGTGCTGAATCGTCTCAAAACATGAGTCCAGAGCCTTTATCTCTGGACGATAGATGTGGTTTGTAGTGCGATGGTTAGCACATACGAGGTCAAGGGAATGAAACAGCAGTTTTCGGGCTTCTGGCATTTGTGCAGAGATACCATTGTCATACCTATCGCGAAATCGGCTTTGTACTATTTTTGTTTTTTTCTCTTTGTTGGGTTCGCCGCCTTCTTCTTTTTACTGATCTGGGGATCCACCGTCACAGGCCTGGTATCGGTTCTTTCGCACATTCATTCGGTCCCGTGATGCTGGTACCTGGTTATGCCAGCACGCGTCGCGCTAACCTGCTCTAGTACTAACAGGTGTGATTTTTTTTGTTATCACAACGTGTATACTTTTGTATATGCGTTGTTTTTTTTCTCAATGTTAATGAACATACAAGTTTGAATTGGGACGCTGCGGTTCCAGAGGAGATACAGATCTATGGCTATGGATCGAGAGACTATCCAGGATATTGCTATAAAGACGCTCATTTCCAATAACGCTGCTTCGATGCATGATATTGCTATGGCGGCCGGCATTGGCCGTACTACGCTGCATCGCTACTACGCAAGCCGGGAAGAACTGTTGCGTGCCCTGATCGCCAGCTGCTTTGACGAAATTGAGCAGATTGTAACGATCAGCCATATAGGACAGACCCCGGCTTCAGAATCGCTGGAAAACCTCGTGCTGACACTGGTTCCGATTGGACATCGCTTCCATTTTTTGATCGGGGCCTGGCCCTTTGACAATAGCGATGAAGATTTTAAAGCCAGGGAGGTCCGTTTACTAGGGCAATTTGAAACCCTGGTTCAGCGTGGACAGGGTGAAGGCACGTTTCGTAGTGACCTCCCCACGCGTTGGATTATTGATACGATTACTGCCATGCTGTTTATGGCCTGGGAAAGTATCTCTGAAGGGTATACGGCGCCACGCGATGCCTCTAGATTCGTGCTGTCAACGCTACGGCAGGGCATCGGGACCAGGTAGTAGTGAGGACCTTCTTTGTCATCCTGAATACTATTGAATAAAAAAGCTTCTTTGTTTATATTTGCTGATGAACAAGTCTGGTTAGATAACCGAAATATATACGAAGGTGGGAAAACAGTATGCTCAGCAATCAATCGCGTACGGCCGCGTTACAAGAGCTCCGGCAGCAACATGTCCCTCGAGGCGTGTCCAACGCGCATCCAATTTTTGCGGCACGGGCGCAGGGGGCGCGCCTCTGGGACATTGATGGGAAAGAGTATGTGGACTTTGTGGGTGGTATTGGGGTTCTCAATATAGGTCATAATCATCCACTGGTCATGCAGGCGGTGCAGGATCAACTGGCGAACTTTACCCATACCTGCTTTCAGGTTGTGATGTATGAGCCATATATACGCCTGGCCGAACGCCTGAACGAGCTGGCGCCGGGCGACGATCCCAAGAAGACGATCTTTCTGACGACAGGTGCCGAGGCCGTTGAGAATGCGATTAAGATTGCTCGCGCCTCAACGCAGCGGCCCGCTGTCGTCTCGTTTACCCATAGCTTCCATGGTCGTACCCTGCTCGGCATGAGCCTGACGGGCAAGGCTTCCGCCTACAAGCAGCGCTTTGGACCTTTTGCCCCCGAAGTGTATCATGCGCCCTATCCTTACGAATATCGTGGATGGAGCAGCGAACGGTCCCTGGAAGCCTTGCAGGAGCTTTTTCAGACCGATGTGACGGCTGACCAGGTGGCGGCCGTGATTATTGAGCCTGAGTTGGGTGAAGGAGGATTCGTAGCGGCTCCGTCCAACTTTTTGCGCGAGCTAAGACGCATTACAACTGAGCATGGTATCTTGCTGATCGCGGATGAAATTCAATCCGGCTTTGGGCGTACCGGCAAGTTCTTCGCCATTGAGCATAGCGGTGTTGTCCCCGATATGATTACGGTCGCCAAGAGTCTGGCGGGTGGCTTTCCCCTCTCAGGTGTCATTGGTAGGGCCGAGGTGATGGATGTGCCAGCGGGAGGCGGATTGGGAGGTACCTATGCTGGCAATCCGGTCGCCTGCGCGGCTGGACTGGCCGTGCTCGATGTTTTCGAGCAGGAGCAGATTTTATCCCGTTCTGTCGCGCTGGGAACCCGCTTCCGCGAACGCTTCCTGACGCTCCAGCAAGAGGTATCATTCATTGGCGATGTGCGCGGCCTGGGTATGATGATCGCACTCGAATTTGTGCGCCATCCTGAGACCAAAGAGCCCGCCCCCGAACTGGTAGACCGTATTATCGCAGAGGCGCGTACGCAAGGAATTCTGTTGCTGAAGGCTGGCCTATATGGCAATGTTCTGCGCATCCTCGTGCCGCTAGTGATTGAGGAAGAACTTGTTGGCCGGGCTTTAGATACGCTCTGCGCTATCATCCGCGCTACGTCAGGCCGGCAATCAGTCTGATCGATAGCTGTTATGCAAGCTTTGTAATGTGAGATTGGCTCTCTTTGGGTCAATCTCACATTTATTGTATATAGAATTATATCTATAATTTATCGCTAAACAGGCATGGAGCGTGGTAAACTGAGGGTGATATTTTAAGGTTGATTATGCTGGAGAAAGTGGATCTATGCAGCGGCAAGAGATAGAGAAATATTTGCAGGAACTAGGCGATGAGTTGGAGCGGCGTGGCTTTCAATCGCCGGTGCGCGTGATGATCGTGGGTGGGGTAGCGATGCTATTGCTGGCTGCCAACCGTGAGTCCACCGAAGATGTGGATGTGGTCTTGATGGATATCGAAGGCGATAGCTCAACCAATCCAACCCCTGAAACCAAGGCGTTTAAGTCGGCTGTGAATGCTGTCGCGAAAAAGCATCAGATGAAGCGAACCTGGATTAATGATGACGTGGCCTATTTTATTCGCGATATGGCGCCCAATCCGGGAGCGACGTTATGGCATGAGTATAAAAAGCTGCATGTATACCTGCCTTCGAAGGAATATATTCTGGCCCTCAAATTGATGGTGTATCGCCCAAAAGATATGCTTGACATTGAGGCGCTGCTCAAGCAGTTGCAGATAACGACACGAGACCAGGCCCAGGAGATTGTCGATCGTTTTATACCTGATACCGCCTGGCAGGATCACTATCAGTTTCAGGATACCCTGGACGAATTATTTTAACCGCGTGGGATGCGCTGAGAACTGCGTGTACGAGCTTCGATGATTGATATTCGTACGTGCGCCCACTGCAAATTTTTTGTTTCGCATGTTACAATACCTGTAGACGATCAACAGAAACAAGGTGGCCAATGAAGACATGTACTGAACTGCAGACAATCTCAGTTTCTTATCGGGAGATCTGTGAGGGGGCCGAACCATGGCTTCCCCTGGGTAATTTCATGAACGACTTTTTCGGAAATTATCCAGATCGCAAGCTAGAATTATTGCAAGATCCCATCCATGAGCCAGCGGAGCCAACGGAAGATGAGCATCGCTGGGCTGTCTTTTGCGTTGCCTCCGTTGAATATCTGTGCCAGAAATATGAGCTTCCTGTACCCGCCTGGGTAGCGGAACTGGCATATGCTCCTTTGCCCGAGCCCTGGTACCATTCGAAGATGGCATTTAAACCTGCCGTTCAGGAGCGGTTGAAGCGCGAGACGCCATCGTCTTTCACCAGGTACAACATCTATTGCGGTAGCAGGGTGTTCGCCAATAAATATGAGCTGGCCGCGGAACTGCGTCAGCGCCAATCCGCTTAATTACCACGGCGAGCGACTGCATGGATAGTAATGCGCACGCTATGGTTCGTTCGGATGCGACAGGTAGCCAGCCTGATGTTGTTGCTTTGACAACTCGAGAGGAACGCGTCGCCTCAACCTCCCTTCGTTCATGGCGTGCCCTTGTACTTATTATCCTGGTCTGCCTCGGCTTTACGCTACTGACCTTTTGCATCCATTTTGTACACGTTTCAAGTGTACCCTCTTCTTATCCCTTTGCGCAGGAAGCGGCCCCCTCTATCAGCTTCACTATTGCACCAGAGGGGTATTCAGGGCAGCATTTTATTTATCTGGCCAATGGTTGGCTACAGGGCCATCTCTATGTAGATGCGCCTCCTCCCCACGATGCGGGTGATTATACATTCTGGCATGGACACTGGTACGTGGCGTTTCCACCGTTGCCAGCGGTCTTTTTTCTACCATTGGTTGCGATCTTTCACTACAGCCATCAATTTGCTATGTCGGTGGGCGTTGAGTTTACATTTGGTATCGTCAATATCATGCTCGCATTTCTGGTATTACGCCGACTGGTCAAGCAGGAGGTAGTGAAGCTCTCTTTCTCCAGTGTGGTCTGGCTGCTGGTTTTTTTCGTATTTGGCACCGAACTGCTATACGTTTCTATGCAGGCGAGCGTCTGGTTTCTGGCCCATGTTGTCGCGACCACCTTCCTTTTGCTGCATGTATTAGAACTGCTGGGTAAGCGTCGTGGCTGGCTGGCGGCTTTCTGGCTTGGCCTGGCCGCGTTCTCGCGGAGTACCGCGTTACTGATCTTTCCCTGCTATCTCCTGTTGATCTTTCTGCAGGAACGACACCACACCTGGCTTATATTGAAGAAGTGCGCTACGTTTAGCGTGGTGCTGGCCCTTTTTGTTGTAGGGATGCTGTTCTACAACCTGGTGCGTTTTGGTTCCTGGCTGGACTTTGGCTATCTGAGCATGAACGTGAATCCACGTGTGGCTGATGATCTGCATCAATATGGACAGTTTAGTTTGCATTTCCTGGCAACGAATTTTTACTATATGCTGATTCAGCCGCCCCTACCTATGCGTGGGCCGCCATTTGTACGCTTTACTCCGGTTGGCACAGGCATTTTCTGGACCATGCCGGCGCTCTATAGCATGGTGCGTACCTTTGTGGTGCGTTCCCGAAGCTATCTGGCCTGGAGCTTGCTGGCAGGCGCTATTTTACCCCTGATCGCCCATTTACTATACTTCAACACGGGCTGGTTTCAGTTCGGCTATCGCTTTTTCGTCGATATCCTGCCGCTGGCCTTTGTCCTGGCAGTGATGGGCTTCCATGCCAGGTTGCGCTGGTACGAGTGGGGAATTATCCTGCTCTCGATCGCCATCAATGTCGGGGGATTGCTTGAATATACTTACCTGCAGTTTCTTTTTTATTGATATGTGTGGATTCCAGATCGCAAGCAAGTATGGGCGCGGCCCGCTCGCATTTCCCGGATCGCGCCCATACCAGCAAGACTAGTTTTGCAAGAGATCGTGCAAGGTATTGGCAATGGGGGTGGGCTCTTCCACCTGCTGCGCTGTTCTCTTGAAGAGACCAATGTCCTTCAGCGGGATCGGGCTCTGGAAAGGAGGCGACTTCTCGGCAATCCTTTTGCCATAGCTTTGATAGATGGGGGCGCTGAACAGCGTGCTTGTCAGCATGTCAATGACTGCCTTTGGATCGACCCCGTTCTTCCCAACCATCGTGAGCGCTTCGCTTATCGAGCGTCCCGCTGAAACAATCAGGAAGTTGCCAGCGATCTTGACAATATTTGCCGCGCCGGCCTCTTCACCAAAGTCGAAGATCCCCTGCGCTCCCATCGCCTCCAGGATCGGCCGAACGCGTTCTTTGGTGCTTTGAGGGCCAGTAAAGGGAATCCAGAGCTGTCGAGCGAGGGCTGCCTCAGGTCTGCCGAAGATAGGTGCCTCGACATAGGCACAGCCATGTTTAGCATGGATGGCCGCCAACTTCTTTGACGTTTCAGGCAAGACGGTGCTCATCGCGATGTGGATGCTACCTGGCCCCAACTGCTCTAAAAAACCAGCGCTCATAACGACGCTTTCCAGTGCCGCATCATCCCACACAAGGGTCACAACGATCCCCCCGGACGTCACGGCATCAGCTGGTCGGTCCATCAGTTTCGCTCCTTGAGCAACCAGTGATTCCGCTTTACTCGCGGTGCGATTGTAGACGTGGAGAGAATATCCTGTGTTGAGGAGATTGGTTGCTATCGGTAGCCCCAGTTGTCCAAGCCCAATAAATCCGATCGTTTCGCTCATCTTGATCGCTCCTTTTGTTTGAATGTTGTGCAGATCCCAAAAACATAACGTTAACGTCATGTTCTGTTAAAAAAAAGCCTGCTTGAAAAGCCAGTGAGATTCTCCTTCCCCTTGATTACTTCTCCTGAATGGGTAGAGTGTCAAAGTTGACGTTAACGTCATGTTCAGGGCAAAAAAGGACTAACGTTGTTCCTGTTCCTCTAACCAGCGCTCGAAGCGTTCGATGTTGCCCTGTAGTTCAGCGCGAAATTGCTGGAGCGCGCCAATCTTCTGATTCGCTTCAGCCAGGTGTTGGCGCAAGATGTCCAGAACCTTCTGCTTGGGCTGTATCCCGCTGGGATCAGTGAAGTACAGGTCGATGACATCACGGATCTCATCCAGGCTGAGCCCTAGCTTCTTTAACTGGTCAATCTTCCGCAGGCGGGCAAGTGTTTCCTCGCTGTAGTAGTGCTGGCCATGCCCTTCACGCTCACCGGGAGGGAGCAGTCCAATGCTCTCGTAATAGCGAACGGTACGTGGGGTTACCCCTGCCCGCTCTGTTAGATCACCTATACGCATGCGGTCATTCATTGTTCAACCTCGAATGTTACGTTAACGTCATGTTTATATGGTACAATCGCGGCCGGGTTTTGTCAAGGGTTGCGGATACGTAGGCCTGTCATGTTAACCCAACAGGCGTTTGATCCCTTTGACGGTGAGCTGCCAGGCTTCTGAGTTAGGATCGATCAGTATAAAGTGGTCGGCCTCTGGTAATTCCAATAGCTGAACGTTATCTCCGGTCGCACTGGCTTTGTGAGCGTAGCTCCGGCTAATACTGACGGGCACAATGTCATCAACGCTACCATGGACCAGTATCTGAGGGATACCTGATGGCAGCAAGGCTGCTGGTGACGCCTGTGCGTAGCGTGCAGGTTGTTCTGATGGACTGCCCTGTAGTAATTCTTGTACCACATTCTGGCTGAGCCGAAGTTGCCATGCCTGCTCCAGATCAACGACACCCGCCTGGCTGACGACCCCTCTTAATCTTAACGGCGTCTGGCTGGTATTGATTTCGCTGTCGGAAGGTAACAGGTGGCGGCAAGCTAGCCAGCAGGCCAGGTGTCCCCCAGCGGAGTGGCCTACAGCAACGACGCGCCGTATATCCAGGTGATAGCTTGAGTCCAACTTGTTCAGGTAATCTGTGGCGGCTGCGACATCCAGAAACGTGCCTGGCCAGGCGCCACCGGGATTGCCGATGCGCCGGTATTCGATGTTCCAGGCGGCGATACCCTGCGCGACCAGATTCTGAGCGAGACCCTGCATCAGCGTCAGATCGTATGCCTTGCGCCAGAAGCCGCCATGTATCAACTCTACCACTGGGTGCGGTCCAGGTCCCTCCGGTACATACAGTTCACTATACTGGAAAGGATTACTGCCGTAAGCCAGCCTGTGAAAAGATGTAGTGGTTGCCTGATGTGGGAACTGTTCTGAAGATCTGCTCATCTCTCTTTACCTTAGAAGTTAATTTTCACCATCCATCTTACCACAGATCCAATGGAAGTCTCACCGAGGTATATAAATAGCCGCGTGATACACAGACACATGTGTATCACGCGGCCTATCGAGTTTGAAGATGCCGTATGTTTACGGCAGCGAGAATTTCTCTTGAGAGAGATAGGGTTTGTTCGCGGCAATGATGGGATCGTTGGCGAAGTGGCTCTGCATACGATTGTTGAGCAGGGCGTTATCGAGAGCGGACAGGATCATGGCCTGGTCCAGCACCAAGTAGCGGTGTCCGACCTGTCCAGTGACTGGATTGACGCTGTCATAGAAGCCGTAGCGGCTGTAGATACCGGGATAGCGCTGTCTTAACTGCTGAATGTTTTTGAATGCCTCCTGTGGCGTAACGGTTAACGTCAGGAACGAGGCATGGGGCGTGACAGCCGTTTCGTCGTAGGGGCAGCAGTTTTTATTGGATGCCATGTTGCGTGCGCCATAGGCATCGTAATTTCCGGTATCATCCGGGGTGCTGGCTGGAGAGAGTCCCCAGACTGGATAGTGTAGAGTCTGCGTGGCATAGGCCTGCTGTGCCCTGGCATAAAGCTGATCGTTGAGACCAAAGCTATGTGGTCCCCACGAGGTCTCGGGGATGACCAGATTATTCATCAACCCCTCGAACATACTCCCGCCCCAGCTGGGTACGAAGTTGATGCCGTTCGTTGTGTAGTGACCCTCGAAGACCGTAAATGGCTTGCCTGATTGTGGATCGTTATAGGTGGCATTGTAGCCCTGTGGCGTCTGCCCCTGCCAATCAAAGTTGGCGGGCAATGTACGCCAGGTGCGCCACCAGACATCACCGGGCATACGATGGGTACCGATGCCGATATATGCCGCGATACGCGTCTCCGCGTTGAGCATGCCGTAGTGGAAGGTGGCCGGTCCCTGGTCAGCGTTGTAGCCGCCATACATCTGCCCGGCGGTATCGCTCTGGCTCTGATCTCCATTATCATAGAAGATACCAAAGTCCATCGCACTGAGTAGCGCCGTGGCTCTGGGGGCCAGGGCCGGAAAAACGTTTCTGACGGCGATCAGCCCGGTCGCATACCATGCGCTGTCCACGGTTGAGATAAAGGCTCCGGTGGCTGGTTGTCCTTCCTGATCAGTACCACCTGGACCCGAGATGCGATGTCCGTTGGTGGTGTCATACCAGCTAAAGAGAAAGCCGTGCCACTTACTGAGCTTTTCAACCTCGCTAAGCAGCGCATTGGCGCGTTTGAGTGCATCGACTTTATTGACAAAGCCAAGATCCTGAGCGTTGACGATGCTCCAGAAGGCGACGCCAATATTGGTTGGCGAGGTATAAGTTCCTCGGGCCGGTGCGCCATCGAAGCCGATATTATCCATTGGCAGATGGGTCGTAGGATCGGCGTCGGCGTCAAAAAACTGCCAGGTGTGGTGAGCGATCGCGTAAAGCTGTGCTTTTTGCGCGATCGTAAGCGTGTCTGATGGGGTCTTGGAGGCGTGGGTAGGCATTGGTGCTGCGAACGCTGCGGCTGGAGTGAGTACAGCGCTCAAACAAACAATGCCGCATAAAAAGCATCCAATGAGCAAACGTTTGAATTTCAAGGCAATTCTCCTCTGGCTTTGAGGCTCATCCTGTCAAATAAAGATTGAATGGATTTTTACATAAATCACTCAATAGAGCTGGCAGCGACAGGATTGAACTTGCTTGTTTTTATTGATGGTTTGTGCCTGGATATATAATAGAAGTATAGGTAACATAAAAATTATATTGGTGAATTTGTGGCAAGTCAAGCTCAGCATTATTTCTGCGCAAATATTTTCATGATTGATGGGTGAATTTTCCACTATAAAATAAAAGCTGCCCCAAATGGTGAATGAGACGGATAGGCCCGATAGGGAGAACATGCCCAAAAAATCTAAAAATCGTCCTGATTCGTAATATATGTACGTGATAAGGTTGTGTTATTATTACTGTTGAGCTACAGCGGGCTAATCGGGTCTTATTGAGGTAGAAGTTATATGAAAAAAAGCATGCTATATATTGTAGGTATGATCGCGCTGGCTTTTTTGCTGGCGGGTTGTACCGTTTCCGTTGGGAATGGGGGCGCATCCAGCTCTAGTAATGGGTCGTCTTCCAATGGAAATAGCTCGAAT
Organism: Dictyobacter halimunensis; assembly: GCF_036245075.1. NCBI lineage: Bacteria > Bacillati > Chloroflexota > Ktedonobacteria > Ktedonobacterales > Dictyobacteraceae > Dictyobacter > Dictyobacter halimunensis. Next base: position 599,498 of record NZ_BSRI01000001.1, on the reverse strand, counting down.
GGGAGCAGTTCGAGTGGGAGTAGTTCGAGCGGTGGAAATTCTGCCCAGGTACCTGACATTGGACATCGGAGCAAGACCTCTGGATGCCAGGCGCAGGGAGGATTGCAGGATAAGCAATGCACGCCCGGCGCGATTTTCCCCAATGCTACCGCCAAACAAATCTGTAAATCAGGATACTCTAAATCTGTCCGCAATGTGCCTGTAAGTGTCAAGAATGAAGCCTATTCCGAATATGGCATCACCCATCACACCACCGGCCAGTACGAGGTAGATCACCTTATCAGCCTGGAACTGGGCGGTTCCAACGATATCGCCAACCTGTGGCCGGAGGCCGCATCGCCCAAACCAGGCTTCCACCAGAAAGATGCAGTGGAAAACTACCTGCACAGCCAGGTGTGTAGCGGCAAAATGGATCTGCGTACCGCCCAGACCAAGATCGCGACCGATTGGTTAAGCGTGTATAAGCAAATGGGTTCGCTTTCTTCCAGTGGCGGTTCGAGTACAGGTAGCGAATAGATATCTATGGGCCATCCCGAACTTTTGCAAAAGTTCGGGATGGCCCATAACTTACCTTTTCTTTTCATGCGTTTGTTGATGGTGTTTCTTTAAGCGCTGATAGTCGGCATCGTTTTTTGCCTGCAAGTAGATTGCATAAAAGATGCGCGCCGACTCTGCTTTTTCATCATCATGCATGCGTGGAAGAACACGCTTTCTTGCCTCCTTGACTTTTTGGCCTGTTTCTTCTTTTTGTGGATTGGCCTGATATTTGCGTCCACTATGGTGATTGGCATAGCGACGTGAGCGCGTATACCCCATCTGTAGAAATTTTCTTGCCATATCCATGCCCACAAAATCGTTCTTCTGCTTGTAATCCAGAAAGAGCTGATATATTTTGTCAGCTGACTGCCGGGCGTCCTGGGGAGTTTTGAAGCGCCAGTGGGGCAGAATCTCTGATTTATACGGCTCGACCAGTAGGACTCCCTGTTCACCTCGGCCAACTTGATATAACTCAGGGTGCATCCGGAAGTCTATCTGCTTGAAATCTTGCGCATAATCAAAGGACTTGCTGTTTACTGGTTTCATTGCCGTCTCCCTCCCACTTCTAATTACTCAATTGTGCATGCTGGCTATGTCAGCATCTTTCGTATTGGCTGATGGGTTGCTTGCCAGTCAATTCTGGCATCCAAGATGTCCGGGACATGCCTTAGCGGGTAAGAGGAAAAGCCATGGCAGCCGCACAATATATGCGAAGGTGCCATGGCTTCTGGAAAAGAGACGATCTAATCAGGACCGTGGTGGAATTAAGATGCCGATGGTATCCATAGTGAAATTGTTCTGTGGATAACTGTCTTTATCGACGTTAAATTGCACCACCCTGTCTACTGCGTCAGATGTGGGACCAAACTCGTTGGTGAATTGTTGGGAGGTTAAGAAGGCTCGATAGAATGGTGAATGGGGCTGATATTGTGCCGCAAGTAATGACTTCAGATTATCTGAGTTATACAGCTTCAAGCTTACCGCGAGGTGAAGTATATTTCCAGGATCCGTTGGGGAGATGTGGTTTCCATGCTGTAGTACAGGAATTACATGTCCTGGAATAACCTGGAATGCTTTCTGTGTCCGATGACCAACCGCCAGCGTGTGCGTGACGTGGCTAGTTGTTCCAGACATGATGAGCATCAGCATGGTTACCACAGCCAGGAGCATACTACGATGTAGTGTTTTCTTCATGCAGATATCCCTCCCAGAAATTTAGTCATTGTGAAATAATCAAATGAAGGGCCTCTTTCTATATCATTTTAAATGTAAAAAGAAACTTATTGTGCAAATATTAATTGTATGAGAATATAATATAATAGATGCTTTGAATGAGCTGAATAGAGCAACTAAATTAATCCCGCAGCTCGAGCAGACAGTAAAGAAGGAATGTACTGTCAGAGAGCAAAATTTCGCCAGGTATGACTACCTTTTTTGAAGAGGAGAGGAGGAAAGAAAGGGATTGAATGTGGTTATACATTGGCTGATAAATTGCACGCAAAAAAGCTTGATTTTTCGCCTATTTTCAGGTATACTTTATAGGTAAGTTTGAGGAACTGCTCTTAGCAGTTCCTCTTTTTCGGTTTTGGCGCTAAATTATACGCTTATATGCTGCAGGCGGCTCCGTTGTTATAGTATTTGTTCGTGAGATAGGAAATTGTAGTTCAACGATAAAATTGGCTGGCTGCATCTGAGGATCATGTTGTAGCGGTCGCTGGCGTACCGGTCCTATGTGACGATATCCATTTTCCTCTATCCAATGGTGCATCGTGATAAAAGCCTTACCCAGGGCTAGATCATTGCCTTTGTGGATGGTGCTGGCTACCAGACTGCCGGACAGTGTTTGAATCTTGACCTGTTCATTGCCGACTACTGGCTGGCGCAGAGGGATAGCAACCTCTAAATCGACGAATATCTCACCATCATATTGTTGGTGGCGCGAGTGCCATATTACTAGCTCTGGCAATAGATAGGATGCTCTTTGCTGATCCAGGTATGCAATTACGACTTGATATAGTCGGCCTTTTTCATGTCCTCCTGGTAATCGTCTGTCACGCGCTGAGGCAACAAGTAACGGCTCCGCATATTTGATTACTACCTCGTAATCTGGCATTATCTCCTCCTTTTCAAGCTGACGTATGCGAGCAGCGATGCGTGTCAGGCGTGCCTGCTCCGCCTCGATCACCTGCTGAACGCTTGCCTGTTTGCGCTCAAAGAGGACACGCAACTGCTCCAACGAGAGATCTCCAGCGAGTAAGCAAGCGATCTGCTCTAATGGAAAGCCAAGGTCCTTGAGTGCCAGAATTCTGTTCAGGCGCGGTAGCTGCTCCAGTGTATAGTAGCGATAGCCTGTATCTGCATCGAGCATCGATGGCTTGAGTAAGCCACAGGAATCATAGTGGCGTAGCGTCGCGACTGATACCTGGCCGAGCCGCGCAAATTCACCAATTTTGAGCATCATCTTCTCGCTTCATTTGTTTTTCCTCAGGGTTTAGTTTTTGTACCCAATTGAGTTCTTGATCGGGCCTTCTGGTAGAGCATACACCCTCAGGTTAGTGGAGAGTCAAGCATGTTCGGGATGTGGGAGGCTGCGTAAAAGTGGAACAGGGTAGCCCCTCGAGTACAGAAGCTACCCTGTTTGTTTATTAGTGAGGCAACGGAATGCTTTGCTTGAAGTGGAAAAGATTTTTGGGATCGTAGGTGGCTTTGACCTGCTGGAGCCGCGCCAGGTTGGTTCCGTAGTATGCTTGCTGCCAGTTGGATAGGGATGGATCGATATAATTCTGATAGGCCGAGCCAGAGGCGTAGCCGCGCATGGATTGCCAGGTATTGCTGAGCCAGGCGCGGTTCTGCGCGATGACCGTATCGGAGGCGCCGACATCCCAGTTGGCGTTATATTGGATCGAGAAGAGCATGTTGCGGTGGGCAAATGCCGTGGCGTCCGAAGCTACGCGATTGATCGCGCCCCCATGTGCATCCATGCCGATCCCTCCCGTGCCAGGGGTGGACGATTGCTGATATTGCGTGATGGCGTTGACCAGCGAGTTGATTGCCTGAGTGGACAGCGGTTTCGCGATGTAGTCTGATTTGGCCGCGTACGAGTCGCGTTCAATCTGCCCCTGAGGACTCTGGCTGGGCAGGCGGCACTGGCTGACAGTTTTGTTGGAACAGCCTGCTTCATAGAGCATGGTATCCAATAGTCCAGAATTGGAGGCGTAACGGGTGGTGGGGGCTATCCCTAGCTTGTTGATCAGGTTCTGCAATTGCTGGTTAAGGGCATCGACGCCTCCAACGTAGACGCCGTTGACTAATACCCTTGGGGTGCCGCTTTTATCAACAGTGTTGAGGAGCAGGCAGTTGGACCACAGTTCATCAGGTGCCTGCGGAGCCCAGTTCTGCCAGGAGTTGACCACGGCGGTAGCATCGCTCCAGCTCCAGCCAAGGGTAAAGATCGCCAGCGAGTCGACCGGGTGGGTTTGGAAGGTGAATGAGGTAACGACGCCGAAGTTGCCACCACCACCGCCACGCAGGGCCCAGAAGAGGTCGGCGTTTTGATTGGCATTGCAGGTAACGATGCGTCCGTCGGCCAAAACGACCTGCGCTGAAACCAGATTGTCGCAGGTCAGGCCAAACTTGCGTCCGAGCACGCCTACGCCGCCTCCCAGGGTCAGACCAGCCACGCCCACGGTCGGACACGAGCCGGCCGGGATGACACGTCCCTTCTGAGCGAGGGTTGCATAAACATCGATCAGCTTGGCTCCACTGCCGATGGTGGCGTTTCCACTTCCGCTGTCTACGGTAATGACATTCATGCGACTGACATCGAGCAGCAATCCGGTCGTGGTTGAATATCCCCCATACGAGTGGCCACCGGAGCGGGCGGTTACCGGCAGGTTAAAGCGGCTCACGAAGGACAGGCAGTTCTGCACATCTTTGGGTGAGGCACAATAGGCTACACCTGCTGGTTTGATGCCATCAAATTGCGGATCAAAGAGCTGGTGTGCGGTCGCATATTGCGGATTGTTTGGGCGTATCAGCGTACCCTGTAGACTCTTGCCCAGGTTGGACCAGTCGGCTTCGCCGAGCACAGGTGGTCTGGTAGGTGTAGGTTTAGCTGTGGGAGTGGATGTGGCCCGGGGTGTAGCGGTTGCGGCTCGGGGCGTAGTGGTCGTGTTGGCGCCGGGCTGTGATTGGCAGGCGCCTAATAATACAGGGAGACTGCCCATGGCACACAGTGAAAGAAAGCTGCGCCGATTCATCTGTCCATCCTCTAGCCAACCCGCCTCTTGCGTATATTTCTTCATTATTTTCCCTTTTGTTATGCGCGGCATGCATAAATATATATTGTTTGCCGCTGTCCGTATCTATCTCTGGAGGCTTTGCATTATCCGCGTGCCAGCCAGTTGATGTATGCGTATTTGAATGTAAGCATGTAGATGTATGTTGGTGATAATCTGTAATGATTGGTCGGGCTATGAACTGTTTCACACCAATCAACTATATGCCATACTATCATCAACGCTGATTGATCTGCTATGCTCTCGCTAGCTTTTTCTGTATGAGGAGTGGGACGCATAGATAATGCAGAGGTAAAGAGTAAGCAGGAGGAGTGCCGAGATATGACCACTGATGATGCCGGATCTGATAAGTTAGCCGCCTTGCGCGAGGATGAAGCGCGCTGCATTCGCATACTGGCGGCCTGTCGTCGCTTTGCGGTCAATGCAGGTGGCACGGCGGGCAACTATGCCACCTTTGCTCAAAATGAAGAGGTGCTCTTGCAATCCTTTCACGACCTCGAACTGGCCCATGCCAGTCCCGATGGGCGCTACGACCAACTCTTTGCGCAGCGCTGCCAGCGCGCCGGCCTGACCGTCGCTGATGTTCATATGCTCCAGACACGTTGGAGTGCATTCAATAACGAAGATGATCTCGATGAATAAGCTCATTATATAAGCTGTGTAAATTGGCACGAAGGTTAATTTATTGCGCATAGCAAGTAACTCAATATGCAAGGTGCTACTCTATATATGATTGGTCTGTGTCTACAAAAGCACGCCGCCTTACGTATCAGTTAGTAGCTCCGGCACGCTCTATCCACTTGACGGAGTTTGCCGATCAATAATAGAGAAACAGCACGATGACTGTGCCCCTCTGGGGTGCAGTTTTTTTTAGCAAACATGAAAAGAGAGTTATAGTATGAAAGCAATGATTATTAAGGATTTTGGTGGACCTGAGGTATTTGCCGAGCAGGAGCTAGCGAAGCCAACTCCTGAAGCGGATGAAGTATTGGTGCGCGTCTATGCCTCATCTATCAATCCCGTTGACTATAAAATTCGTCAGTCGGGTTCATGGGCTGGTGTAAAGCCTCCTGCCGTCATTGGTTATGATGTCTCGGGTGTGGTTGAGCAGGTGGGATCTGCGGTGAAGGATTTTAAGGTCGGTGATGAGGTTTATTATACACCTGAGATCCCAGGTCGGGGTGGTAGCTACGCCGAGTACCATGTGGCCAGGGAAGCTATCGTAGCCCACAAGCCCAAAAATCTGTCTCATATAGAGGCGGCCTGCGTACCGCTGGCCGGTGGTACAGCCTGGGATGCGCTGATTACCCGGGCACAGTTGAAGGTAGGGGAGACGGTGCTTATTCATGGCGGCACAGGCGGCGTTGGTTCGATGGCGGTCCAGATCGCACGGGCAGCCGGTGCTTATGTCTATACTACCTGTAGCGCGAAAAATGCCGAGCTGGCGAAGCGGTTGGGCGCGCACCGGGTCATCGATTACAAGACGGAGAATTTCGTTGACATTATCTCACGTGAGACTGGTGGACAAGGCGTGGATGTGGTCTTTGATACGGTCGGTGGTGAGACGGTGGCCAATAGCATTCCTGCTACAAAGATGTATGGCCGCATAGTAAGCGTGGTAGATATTGCCGGCAATACTTATATGGGTTTTATGAAGAATATCACCCTTCACTACCTCTTCCTGCAGCGAGAGCGCTATAAACTTGACTATCTGCGGAATCTGATTGAACGCGGTCAATTGAAACCAATCGTAGCGCAAACATTGCCGCTGAGTCAGGTGGCGCAGGCCCAGCGGTTGCTGGAGCAGGGCGGCATCGCAGGTAAAATTGCCATTCAGGTCGTGAACCAATAACCTTTAAATCGATACGAAAAAGCCAGCTATTTTGTTGCTGCTCTTTGTAATCAGAGGAGACAAAATAGCTGGCTTTTATCTGGCAGTTATATTATCTACCAGGTTTCTTAGCACTTAGTAGTTTGTGCGGAATCGATCGTTGTTATCGCCGCCAGCGGCAGCTTCACGCAAGGAGCGCAGCGAGTAACGCTGATCGCCAACCATGACGAATACACCGCGCCCATCCTGAATATCGCTGATCTGGCGATGAAGCTCGGCGTTCTCCGCCTGCAATGCCTCCATGTGCTGTTTCTGACGAAAAATCTCCTGTGCGAGCTGATCAAATGAATTCATATTTATCTCCTCCCTCGATTATTGTCCCTTGATGGCCGAACGCTCCAATCTTCGGCTTCTAATACGCCTGCTATCTATGCTCACTTTACACATACATTTACGTTGCAGCGGAACCGTCTTCTTTCATCCTTCTTGACGCATATTAGAGCAGGCAAGCGATATTTTCGCGCCGTTAACGGGCGAAATCATGTTGCTATTAGAATATTCCCTCCTATTGTATAGTATAAAGTACCATTACCGCTTGCCTGTAAGATTTTTGTCTTATCTGCCTCGTACCCGCGGTGTTCAAGGGGGTATTATATATTGATGCATCGAGCGCGCATCCGCGCGCTCAATGCATCAATATATAATACTAGTGCGGGCGCACAGCGGGCGCGCGTGTGGGAGCGCTTACGTGCCCTACTATGACGAGTGTCAGATCTACTCTTATAGAAAAAGGGAGCTCAGCTATGATTCATGAGGACAGCCAGAGCAGGCTTGATCCTGTAGCATTTAATGAAGTTCATTTTACTGATACCTTCTGGGCACCGCGTATCAAGCTGGTGCGCGAGCAGACGATTCCTTTTGAATACCAGCAGTGTAAAGAGACGGGACGCATTGATGCACTGCGATTGGATTGGAAGCCGGGCCAGGAGCCGGTTCCGCATATCTTCTGGGAGTCCGATGTCGCCAAATGGTTGGAGGCCGCCAGCTATAGCCTGGCTATGCATCCAGATCCCGACCTCGATGGACTGGTCGATCAGGTGGTAGACCTGCTGGTCGGTGCGCAGCAGCCCGATGGCTATCTCAATGTCTATTTCACCGTTGTTGAACCGGGACGCCGCTGGACCGATCTGCGCGACGCCCACGAACTGTATTGCGCGGGTCACCTGATCGAGGCCGGTGTCGCCCATTTTCAGGCCACCGGCAAGCGGCAGTTGCTGGATGTTGTGCGCCGCTACGCTGATTATATCGCGACTGTGTTTGGACGCGAATCCGGTCAGAAGCGAGGCTATTGTGGACACGAGGAGATCGAGCTGGCGCTGGTCAAGCTGTATCGTGTCACCGGTGACGAGAAATATTTGCGTCTGAGCCAGTATTTTGTGGATGAGCGCGGTCGTCAGCCGTATTACTTTGAGCAGGAGGCGCAGGAGCGTGGTACCCCGGGCTTTTTCGGCGCTATATTTCCCGAACGCGAACAGGAACAGGCAAAGTTTCGTGAGTATACTCAGTCGCATCTACCGGTGAGGGAGCAGCCCGAAGTCGTGGGTCACGCGGTGCGGGCGATGTACCTCTACTGCGCGATGGCAGACCTGGCCCGCGAAGTCGGGGATGAGAGCCTGGCTCAAGCCTGTGAGCGGCTCTGGCAGCATCTGACGACGAAACGTATGTATCTGACCGGTGGTATCGGCTCCTCACTCTCCAACGAGGGTTTTACCAGCGATTATGATCTACCCAATGAGGCCGCGTATGCCGAGACCTGTGCCGCGGTGGGCCTTGTATTCTGGGCGCATCGTATGCTGCACCTGGATTGCGATGGTCGCTACGCCGATGTGCTTGAACGCACCCTCTACAATGGTGTGCTGAGCGGCATCTCGCTGGATGGCAAGAAGTTCTTTTATGTCAATCCCCTGGCCAGCTCCGGCAATGCTCACCGTTACGAGTGGTTCGGCTGTGCCTGCTGTCCGCCCAATATCGCTCGTTTGCTAGCCTCCCTGGGACAGTATGTCTATTCTCAGGGACCTTCTGAGCTGGTTGTGCACCTGTATGCCAGCGGGCAGGCGCGACTGCAGGTAGCGGGACAGGCACTGACCATACAGCAAAGCACCAATTATCCCTGGGATGGCGCGGTACGCCTTGCTATTGAGCAGCTGGACCAGCCAGCTGCGTTTACCGTCAAGCTGCGCATCCCCGGCTGGTGTCAAGAGCCTGCGGTACGCGTAAATGGGACGGAGGTAGATGTCGCGACCAACCTGAAGAAGGGCTATGTCGATATCGAGCGTACCTGGCAGGCGGGCGACGTGATCGAACTGGAACTGCCCATGGACATTCAGCGCGTCTACGCCCATCCCGCTGTAGCAGCCGACCGGGGCTTCGTCGCCTTGCAGCGTGGCCCCATCGTTTATTGCCTGGAAGGGGTAGATCACGCATCCGTTCCACTGGGAGAGCTGGAATTACCGTCGAGCCTGCCACTGCAGGCTACATTCCATCCAGATCTGCTGGATGGTGTGGTTGCCCTGCATGGTACGGCCATAGTTCCAAACCGGGCAGCCTGGGATGGTCTGCTTTACACCACCAGTCTTCCGCAGATGCAGGAAACGCCTTTAACCGCCATCCCTTATTATTCCTGGGATAATCGCCAGCCCGGCGAGATGCGCGTCTGGATACGCGAACAACGCCCTTCGGCGTAAGTTCGGCCCTTGTGGCCGATTTTACCTCTAATAATGGATATAGACGGTCGTTCCAATGGGTGCCCAGTTATAGAGCCATGCCGCCTGATCGATGGTCATGACGACGCAGCCATGTGTTCCGGTCATGTCTCCATACTGAGGATCGGTATGGGGAACATTGGTGCCGGGACCAAAGGTGCTCCTCCACCATGCATCGTGCAGAAAGTAGCCACCTTCTTGAAACTCCAGCGCGTAGTTGATGTGGGTCGGCTCGTAGTAATACGGAGATCCTACCGGCCAGGGCGAATAGAAGGTGGTGGGGCTCAACTTATCGAACACGTGATAGGTGCCAGTCGGTGTAGGAAGATCGGGTTGCCCGCTGGTAATGGGAAAACTGTTAGCCATCTGCCCATTAGCACAGAAGGTGGCCCACTGGGCGCTTAGATTGACATCCACCGTTTTTTCGGATGTGATGGCACAGTTGGCATCGCTTCCTCCTGTATTGACAACGGGGGCCGGCTTATCAGTGGTAAGCAGAGCACTATAGATGTATTGTGGCGTGCTGTTCTGATCCGAAACGCGATACCAGCTTGCATTATCATTGATGGTTTCGCCCGCGATCGTTCCATATACTGTTACCTGGGCCCCGGCATTCAGCGTTGAGACGATGGCGCCGCTGGTATAAGGGGTGCTGCGTACATTGGTGGCGCTCGTTGTATATTCTGTGATGGGGGCGTTGTTCCATTGTACTTCTGCCACAACCGGCGTCGACGTCGGCTGAATAGTCGGGGTAGGTGTTGGCGCGGCCTGGATCGTCGGGGTAGGCTGAGCCATCACGGTTGCTGTGGATGACGGTTTTTTACCGTCTGTATGCGGCGCCGCGATGGTGGTACCCGCGCTCACAGGCTTCGTCGTCTTTGAAGTTGCCTGAGCGGCGAAAGGATGAACAATTACGAACAGGGTGGTGCCAATAAGCACCATCATAATGATAGAGGATATAAAGAATGTTTTCATATAGTTTTTCATAGCGCACCTTATTTGAACATATCATATGGTTCAGTAATAGTATAACTGAATTTGTGCATGAATTGAATGATATGCCTCACACTTTGAACGTGTTCTACCAGACAGATAAGAATATCGTCGGATTGCTAGAAGGACGAGTGGCTGGTTCCCGCGTTCTCTTAATAGATACCCTGGATGAGGTATAATTTGAACGGCTGTGTATTTAAGCGGACACGCGATCAAAGATGATATAAAAGCGAGGTGGTCTTTATCTATGGATGTAGATTATATTGATGCGCTTGAGCGGCTGCTACTGCTCGACGAAGAGGTGATGCAGCGGCGCTATGCAATATTTCGTCAGGTGCAGACCGAACACCAGGTTGTTTACAGTGAAAAGTTGCAGCGCTGGATCTTTACCCGCTATAGTGATGCGCGGGAAGCGTTGCGCGACGCACACCTCTCTTCAGAGCAGCTACCATCGGTCCTGAAACAGTTGCCGTCCGAGATCCGCGACAATCTGGATGCCGATAATCCATTACTGCGGCAGGCGAATAAGATTATGATGTCGCGTGATGATCCCGATCATGCGCGTCTGCGTCTGCTGGTCAACAAGGCATTTACGCCGCGCATGATTGAGCTTCAGCGTCCACTGATTGAGCGCCTGACCCGTGATTTACTGGATCAGATGGGCCAGCAGGAGCATCCTGATTTTATTCGCGACGTGGCTATTCCACTGCCTATCATGGTGATCGCTGCTTTGATCGGCATGCCCTATGATTCTCTGGGCCAGATCAAGCAGTGGAGCGATGCCGGGGCAGACTTTCTGGGCAAGCCGACCGATACCATTGAAGTGTTCTTTCGCATGGCCGGGGCGGCCATGGAGTTTAACGCCTATATCCGGCCTCATCTTGAGGAGCGGAGACGCCAGCCGAAAGGTGATCTGCTGAGCGCCTTGATCGCCGCCGAGTCGCAGGGAGACAAGCTGAGCGAGGATGAATTGATCGCCAATATTTATCTCTTGTTGGCGGCCGGCAATGAGACAACAACCAATCTGCTTGGCAATGGCCTCTATACGCTGCTCACTCATCCAGATCAGTTGGAACTGCTGCGCCAAAGACCCGAACTGGCCGATAGCGCGGTAGAAGAGATCCTGCGCTACGAGAGCCCATCGCAGATTACCGGTCGTCATACCAGACAGGAACTGGACATCGCCGGACAGCATATCGGTGAGGATCAGAGTATCATGCTCCTGCTCGGCATGGCCAACCGCGATCCCCAGGTCTTTAACGATCCCGATCGGTTCGACATCACACGCAAAGACAATAAACATATCGCCTTTGGCCTGGGACCCCACTACTGCCTTGGCGCACCGCTGGCGCGGCTGGAGGCCCAGGTCATCCTCCCACTGATCATCGATCGCTTCCCATCCATCCATCTGATGGCGGATTACCGGCCCCACTGGCGTAAGAATCCTACCTTTCTGGGTCTTGAAACCTTACCAGTCGATCTGGCCTAAAAGTCCTGATTGCGAGTTTGCCACAGAGCGGAGCTTTTTTTTCTATGAGAGAAGTTCTCTCTGTGGCAATTTGAGCTTATGTGAGCTCCTATCCTCTATTCTCCCCCGGTATGGTTATCAGCCTCAACCATAATTTTCAGCAATTTTTCAGCTGTGGTCGCGAATTCTTCAGTCTTCTCACGCAGAATATACCTCATCCAATAATGCGGCTTGTTTCAAGGTGAATTGAGGGGCATATGCGGACAAAGGCCGCTTAACTCACCTGGTACATACCTCAAAAATATTACATGTGAGGAAAATAATTATGCAGTTAGCGCCCCAGATAGAGCGGTCGGTTGAGCAGGGAGTTACCGCGCCAAAGAAGTCTACGCGACCCCATATCTATGAATTAGATATCGTAAGAGCTCTGACAGCGGTACTTGTGATTACTGTGCACGTTCTCTTCTTTACAAAAGTCTTTTCGACCAGATTGTCGTTCTTATTGCCCCAATATGCGTTGCTGACCCTGGCGCATGCGCGTGCGGTCTTCGCCTTTGTCACGGCCTTCGCATTGGTTTATGTCTACGCAGGTAAACCTTTTTCTGGACGTACCTTCTGGAAGAAGCGTAGCCTTGGTATTCTGCTCCCCTACTGTTTCTGGACATGTATATATGTCTGGGTTAACTGGCATCCGGCTACGTTAGAAGCCTTTACCTGGACATCGCTACGCAGTATGTTGCTGGGTGATGCATCGTATCAGCTCTACTTTATTCTGTTGACGATTCAGTTTTACATCATCTTTCCTCTCTTTTTGTGGTTTGTGCAAAAGGTCAAAAACCATCCCTGGCTTGTATTGAGCATCAGCTTTGCTATACAAATGATCGTACTTTATGTTGATTATAGTTATGTACAGCCGGGCGGAAAATGGAATCTGAGCGGCTTGTGGTCCCAGATCGCCTCTTATCATGATCGCTACATTATTCTGTATGAGTTCTACTTCGTGATGGGAGGATTCGCCGCGCTGTATCAAACGCAGATCAGAGCATTTCTGACGCGGTATGGTAAGAGTATTATCGCGTTGATGGTGGTTGCCTGTGCCATCACAGTGCTCCATTTCTATATACAGATAATGGTCGGGCATGAATCGTATGCCAGGGCGACAAACTTCCTGCAGCCGATTGTAGGGGTTTATGACGCTGTCCTGACCATCTTCATTTGTTATGGCGCGTACCTGTTGGCCAGCAAAAAAAGGGCGGATGGCAAGCCACGCGGATATAAAGGGTGGCAGCTTCTCTCTAACGCGACCTTCGGAGTCTATCTGATCCATGCCCTGTTTATCAGTCTGACCATGAACTATTCTTACCTGATTCCCCAGGCATGGCCCGCCCAATTGCGCGTCCTCACCCTCTGGAGTACGGTTGTGGTATGTTCCTATATCAGCAGCATTGTATTGATGAAGATCCCTGTTATCAGCCGCCTGGTTGGACGCAAGCAAGCCTTCCCGAACATGAGCTCCCTCTTTTCAAAGGAGCTCGCGACCAGGGAGTCATTGAGCAAGCAGTAATCAATGAACGTCTAAACTATGCGCGCATGGTTGCCTGCTGAAAGAGGACATCCGCACTTATCGAGAACATGCTTGAGTGCGGATGTCCTCTTTTGAACATGGCTAGATTTGTAATGTGCGGCATCGCTTACAACGAAGAAAGTGCTGGCTGTAGCTCTTCCCACCTGTGTATCAAGGGGACAAATCTGCCCGGGGCGACAAAGACGCGAACACGCTGATTTCTGTGCAGATAGAGCTCTTCGTACAACCAGAGATCGTGCTCGCGTATCCAGGCATAGATGGTTGCCGTCTTTTCCAGGTCTACAAGTGGTAGCGGCATGATACTGCTGTAGGCATCCAGGAAGGCGCAGCAGCCTTGCGCCTGAAACTTGAATACATAGTGGAAAACGCGGATGACTTCCCATGCGCGAGGAGCGAAAAGGGTCTGGTCCCAATCGATAATAGCGCTGACACTATCCCCTTCAAAAAATAGATTGCTTTCCTGGTAATCTCCATGGGTAACCTGGTGATCGAGTGCCGACAGGATGGATATGTCTTCTGGTTGTGATACCATTAGTCTGTCTCGTCGCTGCGCCAGCCTTTGTAAGGATTGCTTATCCAGGGCGTCCAGTTCTGGTTGAGACAGGATAGCTGCCTCGATCTGATCTATCTTAGCCACGGTAGCTTCGCGATCGACATCGAATGAAATAGTGCGAGCATGCTGTGGATGATAGTCACGCAGAGCCTGGTGGAGTTGACTCAGGGTTTTCCCCATTGCGATTGCCTTGCCGGTGTTCAGTTTATGGCGTGGCACCTGTTGTCCAGGGGCAAACGGAAAGAGCGCATAGAACGCACCATCATGGTTAAGGATCGTCTCGCCGTTGGGTAATGGCAGGGGAGCTATGGCTGGCAGACCATGCTGTTGTACATGTGCGATTATGGCGTGCTCGCCTTCGATTTTCCACCGTTTCTCATTACTATAGCGATACGCCCGTAGAGCATAGTTTCCATGGTCGGTTTTGAGCAAAACTGTGCTATGAATGGTCCCGCTATCTGGCGTCCAGGTCGCACGAACAGGTGGAAGATTCCAGGCTTCCTGTAGATCAACCATACCAATCATGTTGATGAGACGCACCTTTCTAGCAAAAGCATGTTTACTTCTCCAGATAATAAGATACTGTTTTTGTTTTGTGCCTATTTTGATGCCTGAGAGGCTAGAGTTGTGACGTTTCAGGCAAATTCACGATGGTGATAATTGAAGTGTTTATGCATGAACCTCAATCATAAAATGTAGGAATCAGATATGCGGCAACAGTTATACCTGGATGAGAATATAGATTCGACCATAGCGCTCCTCTATCAACAGCACGCGCAGACGCTTATTACCTATCTATGTTTGCATCTGCCACTACGAGAGGACGCGGAAGATATCCTGGTGGACATCTTTGTCGCGGCTATGGAGAACCAGGCATTACGTGCATTCGAACCCGAACGGCAGCGACAATGGCTCTGGCGCGTCGCCCACAACAAAGTCGCGGACTACTATCGTCAGGTGGCACGCAGGCGACATACTGTCGTGACGCTAGAGGAAGTGACGGATATCCTGCTTGATGACGATGAACTGGCTCCTGAATGGTTGGCGGAACGTAGCGACGAGTACGCACGCTTACTGATGCATGTGCAAGGACTGCCGGAGATCCAGCAGAAGGTGTTACATCTGCGTTTTGTGAACGGATTACGTTGCGCGGACATTGCCAGGATGGTAGGAAAACGAGAAGGGAATGTGCGCATGATCCTCTCGCGCACCCTCAATTTCTTACGAGCTATCTACGAAAGGCACTAAGGTATAGCACGATGACAGATCATAACGATGAATTTACGCCGGAAAGTGTGGATGAGCAGGTTGAGCAACATATGCCTGTCAGTACCAACGAGCCTTTGCGATTGATGGGTCCAGAAGGTAGCGCTAACGACAGGCTGGTTGCGGATCTACAACTGATGTATCGCCAGGGGGCTCCTCGTGCTACGAGCGATGAAGATGCACAATCGTTGCAGGATGCCTGGCAACGCATCAAAGTGGTTGCCGCAGAGAAGAGGTTGGGGCGCGTTTCGCCCCGGAACGAGAGGAATAGCACGATACTTCATATAGACATAAAGAAGAACCAGGTACCCGAGAAGCGGCCTACTCTGTTGAGTCGGTTAGGGTCTCTGGCTGCGGCATGCATTGCTATTATGGTTGTGGGCAGTATGATACTGTTGTTGAATAACGTGAATAGCGCGCGTCAGGCAAAGACAACAACACATGTGGGTGCGGGTATCGCGCATCCACATCCGGCGGTAACCGCAACGCCCGGTTTCAAACCTACCGTCACCAATTCAAAGGTTACATTGAGTAAGGATGTGGGGAAAAATGTTTACACCTGGGATGCGAAACAGCATGACCAGATACCAGATAGCATTTATGCGCTGGCCTGGTTCCCCGATAGCCAGCGTATCGCCAGTACCAGCGAGAGTGTTGATGTATGGGATGCCACCACAGGTAATCATTTTGTCTCCTTCCAGCCATACACCAGTGGAGGAGGTGGAAGCATCCTGGCGGTACACTGGTCGCCGGATGGCAAGTATGTCGCATCGATAAAAGGCGGGCAGATCCAGATCTGGGATCCCACCACGAAGGCTATTGCACAGACCTTGACCTATCCAGGGGTGTCATCCATCGCGTCAATACATAATCTACAACAGATGAGTGTAAGTTCTTACCTTGGCAGCTATCAGCGCATGAGTGGCGGCACATTCATTTATGATTTTGCCTGGTCACCAGATGGTAAACAAATCGTTGCAGCCAGTCCTTTTCCCAACGGAACCTCGAGTATGGTGATCTGGAATCTGTCAACCGGGCAAACAATGACCTTGACGGGTCATATCGACCAGGTGGCTCGCGTAGTCTGGTCACCAGATGGTAAATATATCGCCTCTTCTGCCTACGATAGCACGGTGCGTGTATGGGATGCGGCCACGGGCAAAAACATTTATACACGCAATGCTCCGGACTCACGCGATGCCGCTTCACTCGCCTGGTCACCTACGAAAGGGGATGAACGGTTGCTGGTTGGTTATTCATCTGGCTCGATCGAGATTTTTGACGCTCTTGATGGAGCACATGCTTTGAAATACAGCGCGAGTATGAATTCACACTTATCGGCTGTCGCCTGGTCGCCAGACGGAAAGGTGGTAGCCGCTGCTGGTGATGGGGTTTTATTGCTCGACGCGCATAAAGACGCGCTTCTCTATACCTATACGGGGAACGCCAATCCTATCCGTTCCATGGCCTGGTCTCCCAACGGCAAATATATTGCCACGGGTGACAATATGGGTGAGGGTGGCTCGGCCACTATTGATGTGAAGGTATGGATAGCACAGTAGAGACTTCTTCTCAATCGCCTGTGGCATGCCTGGACTTTCACACCTACGGTGCTTATGGGATCTTGTTGCTGTTGGTGCATGGGGCGCATTTGCGCCCCATGCACCAACAGCAACAACTTTTGTTATGGCTGCGTCATCGGACGCCTGAGTAGGGGCGCTTGTGTACCCATATAAGACAAGGATAGTATGTATGTGTACTATCCCAGGAGATTCCAGTAGGCCAGTTCCCAGACAAACGCGAGAGCAGCTAGAACCACCAGGATATAGTGAATGCGTTGTGGCCAGATCCAGAAGCGGTTTCTCCATACCTGTGTTGTGAATAGAATGACAATTCCGGTCAGGATTGCGGAGATGATGCCGAGCGCCAATATGACAGGTAATACAAGAGCAGGATTTTTGTGGCTTGCAATGCTCCATACCAGATAAATTGGAACGATCACATTTATCGCACATACGGTCCCTGCCAGCCAGTATGCTGTCTGGGGAACGGTGTTTTTCTTGATAATCTCGCCAGAACGCTTTAATCTGGACGTGCGGAGGAGGCGGACAGGCCATAGCAGGAGCGCGGAAAGAAAAATCAGCAGACATGCCAGAATCAATAGCACGTGAAAACCGCGCGAGTCGTACCAGGCCATTTTGCCATAGGATTGCAGGCTATTACCTATAAACATAACGGTTCCATCCTGCCTCTGTTGAAAGATAACTTGCTGTTGCGCGCCCATTTGCTGATAGACCCCGGGCGACACCTCTACCACGTTGAGTATGCTTCCCCCACCGCCACTAATCAACAAATGACCATACCCGGCATTGATGACATTGACGGCGATGCCTGGTTCGAGCAAGATCATGATCTTCTCGTAGGTGGTATAGGGACGGCGCAGTGACCAGTAGATGCCGCTCTCCTTACTGGCGCGTTCGGCAAAGCCAGGCAGAGAAGGGGGGATGGTAGCTCGCGGAACTGGATAGTAGTGGTTCATGAATGCCTGCAAAAGGGTGGTTCTGGCAGCTGATCCTCCATCGCTGTTATAGGAAACGAATACCCCTACGTTGTGGTCGGGCAACAGGTTCAGTAATGAGTGGAAGGATGGAATATCACCTCCATGTTGAAGCAAACGCTGACCATTGATGCGTTGCACCTCAAAGCCATAGGCCAGCCCAGGAATATGCGGATCCGAGGTAAAGTGTTGCTCATGCATCTGCTGGGCGGTTGCATCCTGCAAGATACGCTGATCGCCAAAGCGACCATTTTGAAGCTGCGCGATCATAAAGTTGGCGATATCAGTTGCGGTTGTATACATAGAAACAGCAGGTGCGACCTGAAAATATTTGGGGGGTGTGCTGCGATACCATCCGTCAATAAACGCATATCCTTGAGAGATGTCCGCCTGCATTTGTGCCGGGACAGGCTGGCGAAACGTGCTGTGCCGCATGTTCAATGGTTTATATAGATTAGTTTCAATATACTGATCAAAGGGTATGCCTGACACCAGCTCTACAATGTATCCCGCCAGGGCCGCTCCATAGTTAGAGTAGGACGCCAGTTTCCCCGGAGGACGTACCCGCGCCGGGATATGGTTGGCCAACCATGTTCCCAGTGGCTGCAATTGCCGGGGTGTTGGTATCATCCCACCATCATCCCTGTCTTCAAAGCCGGCGGTATGAGTCAGTAAAGATTCTAGCGTGATCGGTTGAGGGTAGGTAGCTGGAATATGAAATGTTTTGAGGTATTGATTCACATCAGTGTGTAGATCTAGTTTATGCTGCTCCATAAGCTGCATCACCGCCGTCCAGGTGAATAGCTTGCTCACCGAGGCAACAGGAAAAAGTGAGGTCGCGGCATCTACACGTTTGTCGTGTTTAAGGTCGGCGTAGCCGTAGCCTTTGGAAAGTAATAGACGACCATCCTTTACTACAGCAACAGTCGCGCCCGGAATATGATTTTCTACTAATTGCGTCTTGAAAACGCCATCCAGAAATGCCTCCAATTCCCGGGGATCTTGCAATGCTGTATTTGTAGACTGAGGCGAGTTCGCGTGAGAGAAGGCCTGCGCGGTTGTCCCCCCTATAGGGAGCGTTAATCCGATAGCCAACATTACGATTAAGCATGAAAGGAGAAAGAAATAAATTTTGAAGAGCATGTTACGTATCACGGCTCTTTTATCCTTCCTCTCAATTACCTTTTGAGATGTGCTGACTTTCTGGCATAGTAGAGTAGGTAAAGCTGGGTAATTGTTCTGATTTATTACGTGGCTGCAATCAAAAGTATACTATCTTACAATAGATAAAAATACAAACACGACAAAACCCCACTAAACGATATAAACCCTATGAATAGAGAAAAAAATATTTATGCCCGGCGATATTCATAGTGAGTGTACCCCTGTTCTCTGGCTGTCGTAGTTAGCCAGCATTCACCACGTAATCAACTGGACCCCTTTTTTCTAACCTCTTGAAAAGAGACAGAGGGAAGAGGATTTACTTTCCGCACATTTACTCTATATAAGGTAAATAGCAAAATAGTCATATTCGATAATCTTTATCGCTATATTGGTATATTATGATGCCATGGTGATATTCATCTGTTGGTTTATCAACTCAGGTATATGGCTTATATACAGAAAATAAGCTACAGATAATGGATAAGCACAATTATTTTTACAACTATTTTTCATATGGGCCTAATAAGGAAGGAATGGTCTACGGCAAGATGAAGTATTCTGGTTTTATTGCTCTCGCCTTTGTGTTCGCAGTAATAGCCGAAGGGTTCATGGGAGCGGGGTCAACTTTCGTCCCCCAGGCGCATGCCAGTGGCAGCTGTATTCAATATGGAGCATTTGGGAAAAGTGTTTCATATATTGAGGCCGTGAATCAGGGGTATTTCGTGAAAGAAGGGGTAAGCGTCTGTTACAATCAGGTTACTAGCTCTACACAGCAAATTAGTAGCCTGCTTTCTGGTCAATACGATATTATTTCTTCAACTGCTGATAACGTTGTAAATCAGGACGTCAACAATAATCAATCCATTCAGGTCATTGCGGGTATTGATCAGGGGGCCAATCTGGATCTGGTGGTTAACACCAATCTGGGCATCAATAGCATCCATGATCTGGAGGGTAAGGCAATTCTGGTTGATGCACCGAACAGTGGTTTTGTTATTGCTCTTGAGAAAATTATGGCTGAAAACGGCATGTATCTAAATCAGGATTATACCCTGAATTCTGTTGGCGGTTCGAAGATACGTTATCAGGATATGGTAGCCGGTCAAACCTCGACGGGCGACCCTGCTTATGCGACGATGCTGGCATCTCCGTATATCGAGCAAGCACGCGCTGTCTCTTACCTTAATGATATCGCCAGTCTTTCAACCTACACCGAGCCGTATCAGGGAACATCCATCGCAATTACCCGAAGTTATGGACAACATAATACAGCTACCGTTGATCGTTTTCTGACAGCTATGATTTTGGGAAGCATGTACGCGGCAAACCCGAGCAATCAGAGTGCCGTTATCGCCGATATTGCTAAGGCTGATGGTGTATCAACACAGATCGCAGCCAACATCTATGCTGATACTGAGCAGAACACAACAACCGGTGAAAATGTGAATGAACAGGTGAACCAGCAAGGTTTGGTAAATACAATCAACCTGCGTCAGGAATTTGGTGGTTTCAATACAACTGTTAATAGTACACAACTGGCGCAACCTGGCCCGAATGCCATTTATAACAATGAATATTGGCAGCAAGCCTATCAAGATCTCCAGCATTAAATGTACGATTTTTCCATAAAAATCTCTTAATCATATTTAGCAACTGGATAGAAGAGACGAAAAAGGAAGCAAAATCCCACTGAAAAGCCGGATTTTGCTTCCTTTTTCGTGGGCAGAAATATAGGCTTATCGCCTTTGCCCATAGGGGTAATGCAGCTTCTTTTCTCCCTCCCAATCTTCGCGCAGACCAGGTGCGGAGAGGTCCCAGTCGGGTCGGACCTTCTGGGAGACGGCGCGCAGATCCTGCCTGAGGTCTTCGGGCGAGGGGCGCCCCCAGAACCAGTAGCCGTTGTAGATCTTGTAGATGCGCAACCCCGGTTCCAGTACCAGTGTGTAAGGGATCATGGGGTTGTGGTGGGGATCGGTATATTCTTGAATCTCCAGGTCCTGTTGGATCTTGCGTCCCGAGTCCGATAGGAAGGTCCACTGGGCCCCGACGGCGGCTCGGAACTCGTTTGTTTCTAGAATATTGTCGGTTGAGATGGTTACAATCTGTGTATAAGAGACGGCGATCTTGGGATAGAACTCAGCCAACTCGAGGTGTTGCTGATGGTCTTTAGGACAATAGTGTCCGCGTGCCAGGATCAAGATCATGGGATCGATACCCTGTAGCTCGCTGAGACGGCGGCGCGTTTTTGTGTGGTCGGTCAATTCATAATCGGGAAACGTTGCGCCGGGAACGATATCTGTTCGCATATGTTTCTGCTCCTGTTTGCACGCCTTTAACTGTTTGAAGTAAGAAGATCGTTTTTTCTATTGCTGCTTGCATTGCTGCAGGCAATAGATCTGCAAGTCAGTCATACGCAGGTGATAACAGATGACAGCACTGGTCTATTCCTGACCTTGGATGTGCCTGACTGGTTTGTGAGTTCTCGGCTGATTACCACCAGCGTCGGCGGAATCTGCTACAATATAGACAAGTTTCCTCTCTAGCAGCTTTTGGAAGATGCTATCCATAGGCATGCCATATTGACAAAATACTGGGATTGGAGTTGCTCCACATGGATGTTTCTGCTATATGTGTGACCTGGCCGATTAAGGGCCCCTGTTCTCTTATGCCGCTTACTGGTGGTACAAACAATCATGTCTGGCGTGTGGATGCGGCGGATGGACATGTTTATGCGTTACGCGTGTCCCCCGACGAATCTCACCTGTCCCGTTTGCGCTATGAGATGACGATCTTGCAAGCGTTGTCAATTCATGATTTGCCATTTTTATTTCCATTACCTATTCAGGCCTATAGTGGCGACTTTCTGGTCTCCCTTGAGATTGGAGATGGGAAGCCTGGTATTGCGGCACTATCCCCGTTTTTGCCTGGTAACGTTTCAAGCAAGAGTACCCCTGGGAAGGCTAGCGCGGCCGGTCGTGTGCTGGCCATTTTAGACCAGGCTCTGGCCGCTGTTCCTGACCAATCGACGCCAGAGGAGATCGACGTGTTGTTGCCGTTTGGTCGCTTAGAGGCGCGTAATCCCCAGGTACCGGATATGGCGAAGGCGCTGGAGTTACTCCCCCTGGAGCGGCAGCAGATCCGCAAGCTGCAAGATATCCTGACCACGCACCAGGATGGGCTGGCGAAGCTCTATGAGACCCTGCCTCAGCAATTGCTGCATCGCGACCTGGACACCAGCAATATACTATTTGATGAACAAGAGGGTGTGACGGCGGTTCTGGATTTTGAGTTTGCAGCCCGCGATATTCGGGCCCTCGACCTGAGCGTCGCCTTAAGCTGGTGGCCGGTCAGCCGCATGGGGACCGGGAATGAATGGGAGATTATCGACGCGCTGGGTCGCAGCTATATGGAAGCGCTGCCGTTGGATGAGGATGAATTGAAAGCGATTCCAGCCATGATGCGTATGCGCCACTTTGCCGGCATGCAGCACCGCATCGGTCGCTACCTGATTGGACTGATGACCGATGCGGCGATGCAGGACTATATTCAGTTTTCCATCTGGCGCCTGGATTGGCTGGCGAGCCAGCAAGATACCCTGATCGCACATGCTCTGAGCTGGCAGGCCTGAGCAGTTCAGGCTCGAGCCTCACTGGTTATTGATGAAACTTTAATTTATCCACAATCTTGTCGATCACTTTTCTTTCCGCCCGGATGGCGAGGCCCACCAGATTCAGGTTCTCGCGCTCGACGCTGCGTACAGCGGCGCGATTGGCTTCGTCATGGGTTGTAGTAAACATCTCTTCTGTATAGACAGCCGGCTGTGCTCCGCGTGTCAGGGCACGATCAAGCACCCGCACGAGCCCGGCGCGATCGGCTCCGTAAATCAGTATCGGCTGGCCAATCAGCCGCAGGTATTTGTTGTCAGACGCGTCTTCATATGGTTCGCCGATACACTCAGGATAGGCTGCAGCGATCCCACTGGCCAGGAACGCTGCCACATTCATTTTTTGCCAGGAGGCCAGATCGTCTCGAATCACCAATGCAATTTTTGTATCAAAAAGCATAAATACCATCCTTGCATAATATTTGATATTGAAAGTGGTCGGTCATGTACCGCCCTCATGATGTTTTTGTAGGTATGTTGTAATCCTTTGCTTCTCAATGCGCACTCAAATCACCCTTAAGCAGGAGAATGATCTTGCTGCTTCCAGGCAGCCACAGTTGTAAGCAGGTGCCGCAGAAGCTCTCTCTGTTCGGATGAGAATTGGCCGAGGAAATCCTGGTTTAACTGATCCAACTCACGGTCCAGCGGTCCCTGGAGAGCGCGTCCACGAGCGGTGAGCGAGACCCGGTTCACCCGCCGATCGGTCGCATGGGCCTTGCGCTCAATCAGCCCCGCATGCTCCAGGCGATCAAGAATGCCTGTTATTGTCGCGCTATCGAGCACAAGGCGTTCGCCTAGCTCAGCTCCGCTCTGTTCGTCGCGTTCCCAGAGTACCTTGAGCAGTGCATACTGCACGGGAGTGACCCCATATGGGGCCAGACGTTGCTTGGCAGACTGCGCGACCCGCTGATATGCCTTGCCAAGGTAAAAACTCAAACAATCCTCAATCTGATCCATATATACTCCTGTGAGAAATCATACTCCTTTGTATCAATCATTTGTATACAAGTATACAATATACAAAATACTTTTACAATAGTAACTTGTATACAAGTTAATTTGAAGGTAGATATGCCTATATCCTGGTTATGCCTTCAATGGTTAGAAGATAGTTCGGGCGAAGAGAAACCTGATCAGCGGCGGTGCCTCATGAAGCGAGTGCTCGTGGTCAGAGAGGCACCGTGATCGAGAACTGTACTTATTCCTCATCAAACACATAGAAGCGTTTTCGGTAGTCTTGCAGGAGTTGTTCGACAGGTAACGGCTGCATATTCATGGTTTCTGGCGCAGCGATGTTGAGGCTTAAGATGCGGCTATTGATATCGGCCAGACGTTTCCTGTACTCGTGTTCAAAAGCATGCACCTCTCGTTGATATGCCCGTATGCGGCTGCGAGAATGGGGACGTCGCGGCCTCTGCGCGTATCGTAAGCGATGTTGCAGATAGGCAAGATGTTTGTCGATCTGCGCCTGCTTGCGTTGGATCTCTTTCTGCAGTGAGACTTCCAGCGGCTCTCCCCCAAATTTTTTGATGATGTTGGTAGCCATATCATCGGCACCTGAATTTTCCAGAAAGCCATTGCGAAACGGCTTTCCCGCGCCAGGTAGATTATCAAATTCGCCTGCATTCTGCGCTTTTTGGATATAATAATCGGCGATGCCATGAAAGACGATCGCCGAGTTTTTTCGTGCTTCCTCATCCTCTAACTGACGTTGCACCCTGGCGCGCTGCTCTCTCGGTATCTTGCGCCAATCCACAAAATCCATGCTTCAGTTTCTTCCTTCTACCACTTTTCGGAAAATTGAGCTACAAATTGCACATTGTGTACCAAACAATTTTTATCTACAATACCTACTATACAAAATACTATGTCTCGCTGCAAATACAGCAATATAGGCCTCTACCAATCGATAGAGCATTAACGGTGCAAGGAAGGTGATGACCCCCTATACATTTCTTACGTGGAAACAGGAATGCATAGGAGGTCATCACTTTATAAATTATCTAGCAGGCCGCTATGCTCGTACTATATCTATTTATAGTACGAGCATAGCGGCCTGCTGTGGGTATTCATATAGTATGTGGTCCGTTTGTAGCTGGATTGCTTGTATACTAACGAGTGTTAGGGAAGGTTCGCCAGCGCCTGTTTAGCCTGGGCAACGGTCATGGGAACATTGTAGATAGGTGAGCCGGGCTGCTGGCGGCGTCCACCTTCACTCAGAAAACCAGTGTCAACTGCAGCAAAACCAATATCCTCGATCAGGTGAGCGACAACCTCTTTAGCTTCAGAGTCGTCTCCCGCGATAAAGATGACCAGACGCTCATCAGGTGAAGATTTGCCACTTGTTTTCAGCGTTTCAAAGTACATGGTGTTGAAGCC
Organism: Dictyobacter halimunensis; assembly: GCF_036245075.1. Classification (NCBI taxonomy): domain Bacteria; kingdom Bacillati; phylum Chloroflexota; class Ktedonobacteria; order Ktedonobacterales; family Dictyobacteraceae; genus Dictyobacter; species Dictyobacter halimunensis. The sequence continues at coordinate 574,441 of NZ_BSRI01000001.1, read as the reverse complement.
CTTGACGAGACGTGCACCTGGGATCTGCCTTAGAATTTCCTCACTGGACGTTGTGTGGTTCAATTGTTCGATCTGGAAATTCCCGTTTTGATCTTTGCTATAAGGATTGGTGGCATCGATGACGATCTTGTTTTCAAACATCTGGGCCGGAGGCAGACTGGTGCGCTGTGACCAGGGGATAGCTAGCAGGATGATATCACCAAATTGAACCACCTCTTCGTTGGTGGCCGCTCTGACATTGGGCCCGATCTCTGAAACCAGTTGAGACAGCGATTGCGGGCCCTTTGAATTACTGATAGCTACTTTATGTCCTGCCTGCGCAAAGAGTTTTGCTGCGTTGGCACCGATATTTCCAGATCCAATAACACCTATATTCATATTGCTGTGCTCCTTTTAATATCTATTTCTGCAATTGTTCATTATTGCCTATTCATATTGAGTCACATTGTGCCAGGATTAGTCAACCTTACTTATTAATTTTGATCGGCAGATGTTCTGGCGCTAACATTGCAGATGGCGTTATCGGAGTAGCAGCGTTCACCACTTCTCAAAGTGCAAAAACTCGACCTGGCTCTTGCGGCCACGCTTGAGAGAAGGTGAAGGGATATCCGTTGCGGCATGCCCGATGGGAATGACGCCTACGGGAGTGCAGTCAGCAGGGATGTTGAGCAGTTGTTTGAGTCCGGCATTATTCTCTTTACCAGGAATACCCACAAAAGCAGCCGCCAATCCTTCATTCACCACGGCTTGCAGCAAGATCATTACCGAGCAACCAATGTCCATAAACCAGAAAGGGACCGGCCATTCGATCTCCTGTCCCTCCTCATCGATCTTGTCCGCCTCTTGATAGCGCTGATGATATGCAGACTCACTCGTGCAAGGAATCGCCAGTACAGGTGCTTCTGAAATAAAGGGATGCTGAAACGTCTCCGCGTATTCCTCCTCTGTACAGAAGCGAGCGATCTCTCTTTTGAGCTCGGGACGCGTCACAACAACAAAAGATTGCCCCTGGGTAAAACCCGCGCTAGGAGCCCGCTGAACCAGGTCAAAGATGCGCGTAATAACATTGGCTGGAATAGGATCGCTTGTGAAGTGCCGTACCATGCGCCGTTTGCGTACTACCTCTGAAAACTCCATCGGCTGAACCTCTTTCTTATCTTCATTTCTACTAGAGTTTGTAGGCATGTATATCATGTAATGAGAATAGAGATTTTTTTCTCAGATACATTGTAAACATGGAGAATGCGATGCCAGATCTTATTTTTAGTCCATTGGATGCTGAAGAGCATTCTCGCTATCAAGATTGGTTTCATGATCCTGAACTGTCTCGGAGGATCAACTATCCCGATACGGTCTGGTTTGATTACATTACGACCTCTCCTCATGTATATACCTGGATGATCTATGCCGATGTGGGCCCGGTGGGCGTGATTCAATTCGAGAAGGATCACAGGCGGGCCAGCTTTTCCATTGCCGTCAATCCTCGGTTGCGCGGACAAGGATACGGAAAACGTATGATGCGCGCTTTTCTGAACCAACCAGAGGTACAGGAGGTTGCCTGTGTGCATGCGGGCGTTGAATACGACAATCAGCCCAGCATGCACTGCCTGCGGGCAGTGGGATTTACCATGCTGAGCCCGGTACCTGATGAGCATGGTTTTATCGAATTCATCTATACCGTCCATAAAACGCCGGGCGATGCTTACCAGACGGAAGCCCACACCGCTTAGGACTACTGCTTCGTATATCCATTGAAAATGGGCGATGTGAACTTCCTATGCTTAAATGTGTGCCTGGAAATAGGCCAGGACACGCTGCCAGGCATCCTGCGAGGCGGAGGCGTCATAGGTTTTGCCCTGGTCATTAAAAAATGAGTGTTTCGTGCCGGGGTAAATCTTGATGTCGTGCTCAACCTGATGCTGTGTGAGCGCCTCATCGAGGCGCTGGGCCGCTTTGGTGGTAAAGTCTTCCCTGGGATATGATCCGACGACGGGACAACTGCGGGCAACCGCTTCCAAGGGTCGGGGATTCATCGCGTAGAAGGGCGCGATCGCTTTGAGGCGTGTGTCGCTGCAGGCCCAGGCAACGGCAAAGCTGCCTCCCATACAAAAGCCGATCGTTCCCAGTCGCTCGGCGTCCACCCGGGGTTGCCGACCCAGATAGGTAAGCGCCTGCTTAAGGTTGCGGATGCTGCCATTATTGAGCGGATTGGTCAATATCTGGCTCATGAAGCGGAACATACAGATGGTGCGATTGCGGCCAGCGAACAGATCGATGGCAAAGGCCGCGTAACCCTCATCGGCGAAGCGCCGGGCGATATCTTTGATGTTGTCGTTGAGACCAAATATCTCATGGATAACTACGACACCGGGAAATGGGCCCTCTCCCTCGGGATAGGCCAGATACCCTGAGAGCTTTTCTGTTCCAACAGAGAGCGCAACTATTTCTTCTACTGGCACCGGTGACCTCCTATAAATATGCGGGATGAACATATCCGCGTATATTCAATACGATACCACACGTTGACCATAGTTGTGTATATCTTCGCGCTACAAATGACAAAACGCAAAAAAACGTTTCTAGATTGGAAGCTCGTGTTTGAAGGGCCCATTCCCTGTTCTTTCGTCATATACAACTTCAATGGAGAAAGAGCCAGGAAAAGGGCCAGCACCTGGGTTTAGAATAGAAGATCGTGAAGTTAAGCGTTAAAGCTTCCTGTTATCGATAAGCGTCTCAGGTTCGTTCGCGCCCAACTCAGGAGGGCAATCATACCGACTGCCAGAATAGCTGCGAGGATAGCAATGGGACGATTGGGGCTGCGCGTGATATTGGCGACGACGATCCCGATCAGTGCCCAGCAAAAGGTGAGTGCGTAGCCAGCGTTGCCCCGGCTCTTGATCGTTACAAACGCGGCGATACCGGTCCCTACTAACAGCATGATGATTGTCCAGGTTGTTGCGGGAAGTCCTCCCAGGCTGGTGATGCCAGACTGATGAAGGATAGAGGCCGGATTGGCGATAGAGGCTATGGTGGCCCAGGCGGCATAGATGCTGATGGGCAGAATGACCAGCCAGCGTTGCGCTTGCGTGAAAGGTGTATGCCATCGAATGATCTGGATGAACGCTCCAAGCAGCGAAATCAGGATCCAGAACATGCACACAATTGTGAACCAGGCCAGCCCGGTCTGGGCGGCGATCAGCCAGATAGTGGTAGCCAGGTACGCCGAGGCTGTATAGAATCCGACGCGACGCAGCAATGCATCACCACGCTGTTGGGGGAGCGCCTGGTAGATTGCGTAGGCCAGCGCGCCCGCATAGATCAGGCTCCAAACGCTAAAAGTATAATCCGCTGGCACAATCGGTGATGTCCCGGCATCGCTGGAGGTAAACGTATCGTTGGATCTTACCATATACCCTACAATCGTTACCACTACCTGACTCACGGCCAGCACAATGTTGAGTCCCTGCCGCAATCGGTCCCCCCCTGATTTGATCTTATCCATGATACTATTGAACATGGGTGCTCCTTTCGCTTTTACAACCTCTGTCATAGGATGATCAGCAACTTCACTGATATCTATATGTCTGCGTTTTATTGCTACCAACAAGTTGGTAGATTAGGCAGGCAAAAAAAATTTACGCTCATGTATGTGGGTACAAACCCTCTAATAAGGCATCTATCACGATATATGCCATCTCTTGCCGATTTTGGACCAGTGCTGTTTCAGGAACAGCATAAAAAGATTCAATCATGCCAAGGAGCCCACCGGCAATAGGGCCGAAATCTAATTGCCTGATCTCTCCCTGTTGCTGAGCTTCTTGCAGGGCAACGTAGATAGGTTGAATCATGGCTTCTAGCGCGAGTTGAGATAGATACTCGGCGTGTCTGGGGTCAATGGCTGGCATATCTGATTGGGTCATGCGCAGCAGGTCGATCGGCGCCTGAGATAGCAACCAATCGGCGACCGCATGTAACTCATCCTTGATATGGGGTCGCGCCTGTTGGATTGCCTGCATCAATCCCTGTTGATGGCGTTTCAGATGTCGCTCGGTTACCTCCACGAATAGCTCTTCTTTGCCTCCAGGGACATGATGGTAAAGCGATGTATGGCGAATTCCGACCTCGGTCGCGATATCGCGTAATGTGACAGCCGCATAACCTCTACGTGCAAATAGCTGTTCGGCAACGGTCAGCACCCGCTCTCGCGCCTCCGTTTCTAACATATACATACACTCCCTACCAAATGCTTGGTAACAACGTAACATATCATTCTGGAACATGTCAAGTGAAAAAGAGAGGTGCTATGCACCTGTAAACAGGCCTGGCACCCCTCAATTCTCCACACGATAAACCTGAATAGTCGCTCAGTTCTGGGTATGGATTATCTGACTATTCTTTTCATCTACTAAAAAAGTGGAAGTGCAGTATTCATCTCTTTTTATCTATTCCAGCCGCAGTTATTTCATGTAGATCAGGCGACGACCATGGGATGGTAGATAGCAGCATACTTCTGGATGGTTGGTGCGAATGTAATCGACGAAGAAGCCGGGACGACCGACATTGGCTGCAAACATCTCGTAGTGGGTGGGAATGACCGCCTGAATGCCCGCGGCGGCCGCCAGGTCCGCCGCCTCACGCTCATCCATGTTGCCGACCAGGTTTTGTTGCTCGCGGAAATAACTGCGACCATTGATGGGGAGCAGGGCCAGGTCGATGACAAGCGGTTGTAGCTTTTCTGCCAGTCCTTCAAAGACCAGGGTGTCGCCGGGATGGTACACCCGTATACCTCCCATCTCGACAACATAGCCCAGATAGCGATAGCGGCCATCGCTAATCTCTTGTCCAAAGCTATAGGACACCGGTGGAAAGCTGAGGCCGTGCAGGGCGGGCAGGGGGATGACTCGTGTACCGCCGATCGTGATGTCCTCTTCTGGCTGTACCCCTTGCAACTGTTCGGGTTCTACCCCCGCTGCCAGTAGCTGGTCAACAATGGGGCTGGGCGCGATAAAGCGCGGTCTGGAGGGATGGCGTGCCAGGATCTTGAGCGCGGGTATATCTAAATGATCGGTATGCTCATGCGTATAAAGGATCAGATCGACGGGCGGGCACTCCTCGGCTGTAAAGGGGGGCGGCACCACGCGGTTCTCCATCGGGGTTAAAAATGGATCGATCAGAATGGTGCTGGTTGCGCTGCGCAAGGCAAAGCTAGCCTGGCCTAACCACCATAAGGCTACTGCGCCTTCGGGAATCTGTGTGGAGGTGGCGATCTGATGGGCAGTATCAATAGTATGTTTAGCTTGCATGATTTTGACCTCTGAACAAAATAACGTATCTCTCACAATGTAGCATATACGGAGATAATCGATGCAAAAATGAGCGTTTCGTTAAACATGCTGAACTCTGCTTATCATACCATATGAATATTTAAACCTCGCAACCGTTGAAACGATTTTTTGAGGAGCGGTTGTTGTTGCGCGGCATATAAAATGGCTCACCCATAGCATGGATGAGCCATTTTAGTTTGAGGAGCATACTATTCTATAGCGAAGGTTTGACTGGCCCTGGATGTATCGGTAATGGCATAACGTGCGGATGGAGCGCAGGGACCAGGATGCTTCCATCTTCCTGGCAATATTGTATATGTAACCCATAGTAATCCCGGTACATCCTACTACAGATGTAGAAATTGACATGATGCGTGCCCGGGCCAACAATGGTATAGGGTCGCACCTGATTGGTGATCTGGCAATAATGTTCTCGCTTGACCAGCGTAAAATCGCGGATAGTACCGGCATCGATCCCTGTCTGCTGATAGGTCAGCGATTGGCCTGACTGGCACGTAATATAAGCTCGCCAGAAGCAGTCTTCAATCGTATTGGCGTTTGTGTTGGTCGGTGTAGTACCCCCTATGCGTACATAGACCGTCCCACAGCTGGATTGCGGGGCGGCTGCTGAAGCACTGGGGATAAATTCAAAGCTGTAGAAGGTTAATGCGCCAGCCATACATAGAATGGCCAGACTAATTCCCATAGCCAATGAAAAACGTGAAGGTTTTAATTGTTTAAGTGTTTTTCTCATAAGTTAATCCTTTCAGTATGTATTCGTTTATACATCTATCCAACCAACCATTACGAACACCACCTGTTTTTATTATACTGATGGATCAATACATGGGTAAAAGCTTATTTATGCATATAGCTTGTCTAGTAAGCATTTAGAGCTCAAATACTTCCGCTCTGTTATGGCAGATATGTTTTTTCGTGTACTGTGACAGAAAATGGTCGGCTAGTCCGACCATTTTCTGTCACAGTACACGAAAAACAGTTGATGCGAATCGCTTAAAGCGATTCGCATCAACTGTTCAAGGAGAAATGGAGTGTCTAACGCGTGCAGGGCGGGAACGCAGGCGCAGCGTTAGCGCAGACGCGCTATAATCCCGTTGTGCGCCTTGATGCGCCCGTGGCGCAAAATCTCAAAACCATTTTCGTAGGCGTACAGGCCGAGATGTTTGACATCCATGAGCTCGCGATAGGCGAAGTTCATAGTGTCGGCGAACAAGGTATAGAAGATTTTAGATTGTAGCTGCGCACGGGGCGTGGTCATAATGGCATAGCCTCCTGGTTTGAGGAAGCGTCTATGCATGTCCAGGGCCAGTGGTTTATATTCATCGGGAAAATGTTCGATCAGACCAATGCTAACCACGATATCAAATTCTTTTCCATATTTGAGATCGCGAATGTCACAGACCTCAAAATCGATGTTCATCTCGTCCCTGTACCAGACCTTAGGAGCGCCGGTGGCCGGATTTTCGCCGAGGAAGGGGTAGGATTCGGGGAACTCACCGAAGCGGTGGGTGCGGCAGTAATCGTCGTAATCGACCAGTACGGTGTGTCCACCCGGATACATGGCCATGAGCTGCATGGCCTCGTAGCCATCGGCGGCTCCTAGAAAGAGGATCTCCGGCTTTTCAACGTCCAGTCCCTCAAATAAGGCCCGCTTGCCACGGGGATCCCAAATGGCATCCTCAATACGATGAATTTTATTCCAGACACTGGTATGAATGATCTCCTCGACAGATTCAAGGGCCTCGTGCAACTGGAGAGTAGTCAGGCTCTTCCCTAACGTTCCCAGCGCCTCTTTACGAGTGGCCAGCGCATCTTCATCAAAGAGCTGCTGAAATGAGCGGTTGAACATCTCCCAGGATGTTTTCGGAGGCAATTGCTGGTCGTGTTCTTTTTCCCAGCGGAGCTTCTCCTTTGACCAGCGTTCAACGCGATATGGGCGCCCGATTTTCTCCCACGAGAGCTCGCTCCAATCCGAGATTGGGTTGGCGTCGTAAAAGACATCTTTGGTATGGGTTGGTCTGAGATCCATACGATAGGTCGGCAAGAGTTTCGTAGTCCCGATGTCCTGCTCTGTATATGGATGCGTGGCTTGTGATGTGTGCGAATGCTGATAAACGTCCATCGTAAATCCTCTTAGAGAACGGCTTCGCTGCCCTGGCCCTTAAATAGGCTGTAGCAATACTCGCTTTGTTTGATTGAAGTATGCTTGACTGCCAATACATTGTCAAGTGGGACGTTTCCCCGGCTAAGAGATACAAAAATTCTCAAAAGATGCTATCGCTGATGGCATTATCTTCATATCACTGTACTTGTGATGATTTTTTCTCCTGCCGTGATCCATCCGTGATGTGTCTGCATTATGATCTGTGTATCTAAAGCAGACAAAATCGTAACGCATCAAAACATAACGATTGCTTCATCTTTTTTATTTTTTGCATAGGAGAGTAAGACATGCTACATGTCCCTGATAAACCATCCGTCGAGGAAAGCGCTCCCGCGCTTCCTACATCTCAGCCTTCTACACCCAACGTGAAAATTACCTATCAACGGCCTGGACTGCGCAGACGCAGCCATACTACCGAGTGGTTTGCCTTTGTCTGTGTCATGGTCCTGGTCGCATTGTTGAGCTATGGCGTTGGCGCCATGATGACATTAAATCGCGGCGACTCCTCTAGCTCTAGTAGTTCCAGCAGTTCTGGTGGCTCCGATACTATGTCTATGTCCGACTCCAGTTCTAATTCAGCTGATACCGCCAACGTACCGTTGGCAACCCAGAAGTATGGCGATCAACCAGCGACCTATAAAGTTGATGCCGACGGAGCAAAACATTTTACGCTGACCGCTGAGCAGGTGATGTGGGAGGTGACAGCGGGTCATCGCGTGCTGGCATGGACCATTAACGGTACCGTTCCAGGACCCAAGATCTCTGTGAATGCTGGCGACCATGTGCGCATCACGCTTATCAACCATTTCCCGAAGGCGACGGCTGTACACTGGCATGGCCTGGAAGTGTCGACCCATGAGGATGGTGTACCCGGTCTTGGTCAGAAGCCGATCGAGCCTGGACAGACCTATAACTTTGATTTCACCTTGCACGATCAGGATGTGGGTACGCACTGGTACCACAGTCACTATGACGATATGGAGCAGGAGACCAATGGTTTCTATGGCGCATTCATTGTCAATCCACGTCCCGGTAGCCCACAGCAGATTAAGGCGGATGTTGAATATGATCAATTTGTTGCAGCGATGGGCGGCTATTATGTGATCAATGGTAAGTCTTTCCCGGATACGCAGCCAATCACTGTGAAACATGGTCAGAACGTCCACATTCGTCTATTTGGGGCCGACTCGAATAGCATCCATCCCATGCACCTGCATGGTCATTCATTCCAGATTGTGGCTGAGGATGGACACACGGTGACACAGCCAATCACCAAGGATACTGTTCAACTTGCCCCTGGCGAGACGTATGATCTGGTATTCAACGCCTGGGCGACACCTGGTAGTGTGTATCCGTTCCATTGCCATATCCTGTCGCACCTGATGAATCCGGGCCAGACAGGCGCAGAAATGGGCGGCCTGCTCACCCTGATCGAGTACGCCAAATAATATCCTGTAGATGCCCGAATTGTCCTGTCCCGAGGCCCACTCCATCTGGAGTGGGCCTCTCTTTACATCTCTTTCGCAGTTCCTTCCACATCTGAAGATAAGAAATGTTACAATAAGGTTATATCTTGCAGGGTGCTATGTGTTAGCACTTTTTAGAGATAGTTATAAATGATTAGAAATGGTTGCCGTGCGTGAATTCCGCCTTGCATTATGTCTATATTGTGCGCTGTGTTGATGGCACGCTCTATACTGGTTATGCCACCGATGTGGCGCGCCGCGTGGCCACGCATAATGCTGGAAAGGGGGCGCGCTATACACGTGCGCGTTTGCCGGTTGAGTTGCTGGCTAGCTGGGAGTTCGCCACAAAAAATGAGGCTCTGCGCATCGAGTATGCGTTGAAGCGCTGGCCGCGCCGCCAGAAACTGCTCCTGATTGAAACTCCGGCTCTGATCACCCTGTTGACCACTCCCCAGCCTGACGGAGTTGAATGAGCCACTAGGATATTTTTCCTTTTTCCTTTGCTTTGAGGGTGATGACCTCTATAGTAGATGATGTATTTCCATCTATGTTTATCAGCGAGGTAAAGGAAGCAACCGAATGGAATCATCCGATCCAAAGATTTCTGCTGATCCTGTTGTTGATGCAGCGCCCGGGTCTGCTGCTGGCACTGTACCAGAGACACCGGCGCTGGCGCCAGCAGCGCGCAGAAGCTGGTGGCGCAAATGGTCCCATGCCGCCCGACAGATTCTGCCCATGTACATCGCCTGGCACATCGTCTTTGCCCTGACCAGTTGCTTTGCTGTGCTCTTTACGCAGCCCGATTTTACTCGTAAGGGGGTGCCCCTATATATGGCCTGGCAGGACTGGTTTCGCTGGGATGCGACCCATTTTCGCACCATCGCGGTCATCGGCTACGATTGGCCCTGGCGAACGGCGTTTTTCCCGCTGTATCCCCTCTGTGTGAAAGCGTGGATGGTGCTGACCAACTCTCCAACCTCTCCCCTGCGTGGTGAGTTGGTGGTGTCGAACCTGGCCTGCTTTGTGCTCTTTATTGTCTTCTACCAGTTGGTGTGTGAGGACTTTGATGAGGAGCGTGCGCGGCGCGCCATGTTCTATCTCTGGATCTTTCCTACCTCGTTTTTCCTGGTTGCTCCCTATAATGAGTCTCTGTTCATCTGCTTTGCCCTGTTGTGCTTCTATCAACTGCGCCATGGCAACTGGTGGTTGGCGGGGATATTTGGCTTTTTCGCCAGTCTGACGCGTTCGACTGGACTGTTTCTGCTGCTTCCTTTCGGCTATGAGTACCTGCGCCAGCGTGATTTCTCTTTTAAATCGATGAGTATGAATGTCGTAAGTGTGGGACTGATTCCGGCTGGTGTGGGGGTGTTCGCGCTGTATTGCTACTATCGTTTTGGTGATCTGCTGGCCTTCTCACATGCTCAGGCGATGTGGGCGCATCACCTACACGGTCCCTGGCATGGCCTGATCGGCTCGGCCAAGGCGATTCTCATCAGTGATGGCATCCTGAGCTTCCAGTCGCAGCGCAATCTGATGGATCTGGTGCCTTCCCTATTCATCCTGACGTTGATTATTCTGAGCATCGTTGGCCCCTGGCGTATGCCGCGTTCGCACTGGTCGTATTGTCTGTATGCTGTCGCCGTCTATATTTTCCTGCAGCTTTTCCCGATTGGTGGAACCGGCCTCTTCCCGCTGCAATCGCAGGCCCGCTATATGCTGGAGCTGTTCCCGGCCTTTATTTTGATGGCTGGCATCGGCAAAAATAAAACCTTCAATCTATATTATCCTTTGATCGCCGCCAGCGTACTTTTCTTCCTGTTGACCCAGTATCTGACGGGACACTGGGTCCTCTAGCGAACGCGCCAGCCTGTTTTGCTATTCCAGGGTGTGCATGATGTACAATAGTAAAGGATGATGCATGTACGGCCGGATAGTTACCCTGGCAGGAAAGGTTGGATCAATGCAACTCCCGTCTTTTTTCAATGATTTTACTCTTCCACCGTTAGAGTGGCATCAGCAGATGCGTGAGTGGGGAGCAACCATGCGGGCGAGCGAGCCCGTGTGGTTTGATGAGCAGAATGAGAGCTGGCGCATCTTCCGCTACGCCGACCATATACGTGTGCAGAACGATTATGCTACGTTTTCTTCGGCGCCTGCTCCTCATGAGAATAATGAGGCGGCTAATAGTATCATTGCCATGGATCCACCTCGCCATCGTCAGTTGCGATCTCTGGTGACGCCGGCCTTTTCCGCTCGTTCCATTGCTCAACTGGCCCCCCGCATCGAGGAAATTACGCAAGAACTGCTGCAGCCAATGTTAGCGCAGGATCAGATGGACGTGGTGGCGCAGCTGGCGGTGCCACTGCCTATTATTGTAATTGCCGATATGCTGGGTTTTCCACACGAAAACTGGCCTCTAATTAAGCAGTGGACCGATGCGCTGTTATCTGATTCCTCGCTGGGGCAGGAGGAATCCTCCCAGGACTCGGAGATGCCGCTGACGCAGGAGCAGGTCATGATCCTGTATGAGAAGATGGCACATACTATTGATGAACGGCGCCGCCATCCACGCCAGGATATTTTAAGTCTGCTCCTGACGGCGGAGGTAGATGGTGAATATCTGAGCGACGATGACCTCTACGCCTTCTTTATTACGCTGCTGGTCGCCGGTAACGTGACGACCACGCAGTTGATTGGCAATGCCTTCCTCTGTTTTGATCAGCATCCCGATGCCTGGCAGCAATTGCGCCAGGACCCCTCGCTGGTGCCGGTGGCGATCGAGGAGATCCTGCGTTGCCTGCCTCCCAACCGGGGCACGGGCGGTGCCCGCACCATCATTGGTGGTCGTGTGGCTACCACTGATGTCCAGCTCGGTGACCACCTGATCCGCAAAGGGCAGGTCGTAAAGGTGACCACCATATCCGCGAACTTTGATGAGACCCAGTTTTCCGAGCCGGCCCGCTTTGACATTCGGCGCAATCCCAACCGCCACCTGTCCTTCGGCCATGGCATCCACTTCTGTCTGGGCGCGCCGCTGGCGCGTCTGGAGGCAAAGATTGTGCTGGAGAATCTGCTGCGCCTGCTGCCTGAGTGGCGGCGAGACAAAGACGTCCCACTCCGTCAGGTTCGCAGCAACATCGTCTTTGGTGTCAAGAACCTGCCGATTACTTTTTAGCAACCACAAGATTTTGATAAAGGTGAAATACATTGTCTTTTAGCTTTTTAACCCATCTGGAATGTCCACGTTGTCATACACATTATAATGCTGATGAGCAGGCCCACCTGTGCACCTGCGGCTCTCCGTTGCTGGTTCGTTATGACCTGGCAGCTGTCAAAGAGCAGTTGAGTAAAGAGATGCTGCAACAACGCGAGCCGACGCTCTGGCGCTATCACGAACTACTGCCGGTGCGTTCGGCCGAGAATGTGGTGTCTCTTGGAGAAGGGATGACGCCGCTGCTGCCATTGCCGCGCCTTGGTGAGAAGCTGGCTATGCGTCATCTGTATGTTAAAGATGAAGGGGTGATTCCCACCGGATCATTTAAGGCCCGTGGCGCCGCGGTTGGCGTGTCGCGTGCCCGCGAGCTCGGCGTGCAGACGCTGGCCATGCCGACAAATGGGAATGCCGGTGGGGCCTGGGCCACATACTCTGCTCGTGCCGGACTTGACGCGGTGGTGGTTATGCCAGAGGGCGCGCCCCTGATCACACGCAACGAGTGCGCTATCAGCGGCGCACATCTGTTCCTGGTAAATGGATTGATCAGCGACGCAGGCGCTATCGTTGGACGTGCCGTTAAAGCCCATGGCTGGTACGATGCTTCGACCCTCAAAGAGCCATATCGGATCGAAGGCAAAAAGACGATGGGGTACGAATTGGCTGAACAGTTCCACTGGGATGTGCCTGATGTGATCCTCTATCCCACCGGAGGTGGGGTCGGAATCATTGGTATCTATAAGGCGTTGCGTGAACTGCAGGAACTGGGCTGGATCGGTGAGCGTCTTCCCCGACTGGTGGCGGTCCAGTCTACCGGTTGCGCCCCCATTGTCAAGGCCTGGCAGGAGGGGCGGGACACGTCTGAAATGTGGAAGAACTCCAAAACAGTGGCCTTTGGTATCAACGTACCAAAGGCGCTGGGTGACTTTCTGGTGCTGGAGGCGGTACGCGATACCGGCGGTTGCGCCCTGGCGGTTGATGACGACGAATTGCTGCAGGCGCAGGCCGAACTGGCCAGTAGCGAAGGGCTTTTCGTCTGTCCCGAAGGCGCGGCTACCCTGGTGGCCGCCCGCAAGCTACGCCAGCAGGGCTGGATTCAGGAAGGTGAACGCGTTGTCCTGCTCAACACGGGCAGCGGCATCAAATACCCTGACACCGTCCAGGTTTCACCACCCCTCTTGCAACCCCAGGACGACATTTCTCTAGCATAATTCAAATATGTGCCGTTGTAGACGGGTCCCCTTGTGGGCGCACCAGGTGCGCCCACAAGGGGACCCGTCTACAACGCGAATCGCTATCTTCTTGACGACCTGAAAGTCTGGCTATAGCGCTCGGTGTTACCCAGCACATTTCGTGAAAAGTTGCCGGTTTGGGTAGGATAGAGAAAGGCGATGGCGAGCAGCGCCAGTGAGAGGAAGAGCAGGATACCGGTGATGTTGCTTAACGTAGGCAGGAAGATGAAGATCTGGCTGACCAGGTTGAGGGCAGCACAAACGATCAGGATGTAGCTGATGAGGCGCGGAAAGGCTCGCATCTGCAATAAAGAGATGCCCAGGATAATGCAGCCAATGGTAAGTGGACCACCCGTAAAGAAGAAGTGTCCCCAATGGGTGATAGCCGCAAAAGATGGCAGGTGAAAGCGGGCCAGTGCCTGATCCACCAGATTCATACCGTTGACCTGCGGTACCTGAACGGACGGGATATCCGAGCCACTGGTATTCTGCCCAAAGAGTCCTGATATGCCGTTTTTGATCGCATTTAAACCGTTGGAAGCGCCATTCGCGGCGTTCTGAGCGGCATTTCCAGGGGCATTAAGAACGGTCGTGATACTTTGCGCCATCCCTAATAATACTGGTATGAGTACCATGTTGACGGCGATAACGCCGATCACGAACACCAGCGCACCTATAAAAAGCAGTCCTGAGCCTAAAATTCCTAAGGGATTGATGTCGTCCGATAGCTGTGCGTACGTATTAAGACCATAGATAAAAATGATGGTACCCAGTGTTACCAGAATCATTGGGAGAAACCAGCTGCCCTGGGTGGGATTATTGCTACCCAGGTTTAATACTTCACCGACTATCGCTAGCAGGCTCCCCGCCAGTAGTAAGATGGCCCCAATACGCATTTTTGCCTGTCGTAACATAGTTTTTGCCTCCTGAGTAGCAGCGCACACTTCATACCTATCATATTATAATCTGATAATCTCAATATTACCTAACGCTAATATTGAATATTTTTCTCGGCCTGACATGCCGCAACCTATTTTTACCTGGAAATGTCGGCTCGCCAGTGAGGGTAGACATATTTCTTGTGATACAATGCTCTCTATTATGCAAGAGCTAGCAGGTACACAAAAATAACCGATATGGGTAGTTTGATTCGCAAACTGCTGGCATTGGAAGAATGATAAGGAGATTTTTGATGCTGCGTATTATACTGGTTGGGTTAGGCAACTGCGGTCGCCACTGGGTTCGGAGCATCTATCCCAAACAGAACGAGGCACAGCTAGTAGCGTATGTGGATGCCATTCCGGAATCTTTGCAGCGCGCCCGGCAGGAGTTCGGACTGGCCGAGGAACTTTGTTTTACTGCTCTTGAAGAAGCCCTTGAACAGGTAGATTGCGACGCGGTCCAGATTGCCAGTACCCTTGAGACCCATATCCCCCTGGCGCTTACTGCCCTGCGTGCTGGAAAGCATGTACTGCTTGAGAAGCCACTGGCGCCAACTCTGGAGGAGGCACGTGAAGCCATTGCGGAGGCAGAGAAACAGGGACGATTGCTGATGGTCAATCAAAATTATCGCTATTCGGCCGCCGTCTACCAGGTCAGAGAGTTGATCCAAAGTCAGTATTTTGGCCCCGTTGGCACGGTTACTGTTGATTTCAGGCGCTACGCCAATTCGGCCCCGCGCGGTAGCAATCGTCATTATACTATCTGGCAACCCTTGCTGATCGATATGTCGATCCATCACTTTGACCTGATGCGCTTTATTTTAGGCCAGGAGCCGCAAGCTATTTCCTGTCAGACCTGGAATCCTCCTTATAGCAATTTTGACGAGCCGCCAGCGGGTAGCGCTGTCATTCAATTTGCTGGCGGAGCGGTCGTGTGCTATCGCGGGAGTTGGGTCAGCACGGCCCCCCAGACTACCTGGAGCGGTGATTGGCGCGTAGAATGCCTTGAAGGCGTGATTAGCTGGCATACCCGTGGCGATGGACTGCCGGACGAGGTCATTATCCAGCCGCGCAATAAGCAGCCGCTGCCCCTTAAGATCGACGAACTTGATTATGAGGACTGGGGTGGTAGTCTGCAGACATTTGTGCAGGCCGTGCAGAATGGCACCGATCCAGACTGCGCCGCCCATCACAACATCCATACCCTGGCTCTTACGCTGGCCGCCGTCGAAGCTGCAACCAGCGGGCAACCCGTTCTCTTTTAGCATTATCTGGATCCCTGATCGTCGTTCGTCTTCCGCGCGAATCCAGATATCAGAACAGGTCGTTTGTGGGTTGGTACGACAGGGGCGGCATGCGTGCCCCTGTCGTACCAACCCACAAAAACGGTGTGGCCGCGTATGCGGACACCTGTACGGCGGCGATCACGTACCCCTGTAAGACGATAGGAAGATAACGTCAGCGCAACCTTTAAGCGTTATGCTGAATCAGGAACTGCTCAACCTCTTCTCGCGCAGGCGGGTCCGCGCCCTCGCGGAGGCAGTTGAGGGCGGCGGCGGCAGCCGCGAAGCGTAGCATGCTGGTCAGCTCATCATCGTTTATCCCGGCCAGCTCGTCGTGCGTAAGAATCTCATGATCGGCCAGGTAGGTCAGCAGCCCGGCGCAAAACGTGTCGCCGGCCCCAATGGTATCCCGAACCTCTATGTTGAAGCCAGGTATCTGGATAGGCGTGCCCACCTTGCGCATGGCGATGGCTCCGGCGGCTCCGCGTGTAATGACAACAAGGGCGGGCCCCTGCTCTGAGAGCTGGGGAAGCGCCGCCTCGGGCGTTTGGCCGGGCATTAACCACTCCAGATCGGCGTCGCTCAACTTGAGGAGATCCGTCAGGCTTATCAGCTTCTGCAGCAGGGCGCGATACGCCGCTTCATCTTTAACCAGCGAGGGCCGTATATTGGGATCCAGCGAAAGCAATGCTTGCCCCTTGAGGCGCCCAAAGGTGTGGAGGACCGTATCTGGCGTGGTGCCTCGCAGCAGGCTTACTGAGCCGATCTGGAGTAATCTGGTCTCTGCAAATAAGCTATCGTGTAGATCTTCTTGCGTCATCAGGGCATCGGCGGTCCCTTCGCCGTAAAAATCAAAGCTGGCCTGCCCTGCTTCCATCGCTACGAAGGCCAGCGTGCTGTGAGCCTCGTCTGTGCTGAGATAGCGTGGATCAATACCGTTCTCTTCAATGTAGGCTCGTAGCCTGCGACCAAAATAATCATTACTTATTTTGCTGGCGAACGCGCTGGGCTGACCGAGACGGGCAACTCCGACCGCGATATTGAGCGGTGAACCGGCAGGATAGGCCCGGAACTCATCGTTCTTTCCGTTTCCCGGCATCAGCAAAAAGTCGATCAGGCATTCGCCCATACACGTGATGAAGCTTCTCATACCAATTATTCATCCTTCTAGCAAGAGCATCCTTGCTGCCAATCGCTATTTTCTCTGTAATATAGCACCCATAGGCATGGTTGTGTACAGGAAGAGCGCGGGCAGGTGCTGCATACGCATGAGGAGACTGGTTACCGATGCATTGCTATGGTTATCGATGGTAGGGCGTGGCTCTTGTTCTGGCTGGATGGGGCTGGTATGTTCCGCCTGTGTTTTAGATGTATTTTTGACTGTACCGGCCCCGATCGTCTGGATGACGGCTTTGGCCATTTCGTTGGCTGGATTTGTACCATCGGGTGCGATATAAAGATTCGTGAGAATGATCACGGTGGTTTTCGTAACCGGTTGATAGGCGACAAAACTGGTGTAGCCGGGTGTCGAACCGTTGTGACCAAGCAGGCCGGTAAACTTAGCGATGCCCAGTCCATAGCTGGACGACTCATTGATTGGCAGCCAGTTGAGCCGTTCCCTTTGGAGCGCGGGATTTAGCAGTTTGCCCGTGGCCAGCGCCCTGGCCCAGATCTTTAAGTCCTCTAAATCGGATACCACACCGCCAGAGGTCCAGGAAAACGAATGATTGAGGTCAGTCACATTATTTGGTTGCCGATCAAGGTCACCCACCTTGATCGCCTCTTTGCGCGTCATATGTGGCCGCGGGATAGATTGCAGGTTGCTGCCGAACATGTAGCCCTGGGCATATGGTTGGGGCATAGCTGGTTGATTCTGCAGTGGAAGCAAGGTGTTGTACATACCAAGCGGTTGAAAGATTCTCTGTTGTAGAACGACGTTGGCGGCCGTATGCGTAACGCGTTCGATTACCTGGCCGAGCAGGATAAAATTGGTATTGGAGTAGCGATATTGCTGCCCGGGCGGTGAATATGGCGCGTGGCGCATACTGATGGCTACCAGTTCATCAGACTTCCAGGCCTTATCGGGATGCTGGTCTAACGTCTGCCGATACGAGCGGTCCTCTACATAGTCAAACAGACCGCTGGTCATGTTTAGCAACTGGCGAATGGTGATCGACTGCCCATTTTTGATATGTGGCAGGTATTTGCGGATTGGATCATCCAGGTGAACCTTTTTCTCCTGTACCAGCTGTAAAATAACGGTGCCCACCATAGTTTTGGTCACGCTGCCGATGCGCATATGATCTTTGACGTTGATAGGTGCGTTTGTCTTCAGGTTATCGGTACCCATGCCAGCGGTCCATGTGCCTTTCCCGGGTACATCTACATAAATAATTGCACCGGGGACGCGCATCTGCTTTTGTCTGGCGCTAAGCAGGGGTATGAGCTTTTCTACAAAGGTTGGTTGTTGGGTCAGCTTTGTCACTCGTGCATCTGTGCCGGTTGGAAAACTGACGAGTAGCAAGGCGAGCCAGAGAGCAAGCAGTAGATTGCGTACGTGCGCATGCTGTGTTTCCATTGGAACATTTCCTTTGAGCTGTATGTGGAGCACTGCTATGGGGGCGTTGACTCTCAAACACAACAAAATAGTGCCGTTCCTTTTATTACCATGCTCTAACACGTTCGCCAATTTATGTTGGTAACACTAGGGATAAATTTTCTCCTGCTTTTCGAGCATCGCTATAAACTTCTGCATACGTGCGTTGCGTGTTTCAGCTTTTTTGGCCGTTTGCAGCCTGAAGAGAATGGCATAGCGGTTTCTGCTATCCAGCGTGTTGAAAAATGCACGAGCGTTGGGATATTTATCCAGTTCTTGTTGAAAGTCTTCAGGGATTGTGGTTTGGCTCTGTCCGGCATACGCCTGCTCCCACCGCCCATCTGCTTTAGCAAGATCCACCTGCCGCTGTCCCGCTGGCTGCATCCTGCCGGCTGCGATCAATTGCATAGCTTTATCGCAATTGATCTTTGACCAGATACTTTTGGGACGGCGCGGTGTAAATTTTTGTAGCCAGTATTGATCGTCAAGCGAGGCTTTCTGCCCATCGATCCAACCATAGCAGAGTGCGCCTTCCAGGGCATCCGCGTAGGTGATAGAAGGAATGCCGGTCTCTTTTTTGGCCAGTTTTAGCCAGACGCCCGAGCTGGCAGTTCCATGCTCATGGAGCCACGCCTCCCAGCCCTGCTGGTTCTCGAAGAAAATAGTCTCAATAATCTCTTTGCTTTTCATCTTTTACACCTTATTCAATGTATACCGCACAATGCTGTTGCCTGAGTGACAAGCTCGGCATTTCCCTGTGTTCTCTGCCCATCCGAGAGGGTAAGCGTATCTTCGAGGCCGATGCGGGTATCATAACCCAGCGAGCAAGCCATTTTGAGTACGTCCCAGGCAGCTGTGTCTGCGCCATGGAGCAGGCGCGGCCTCAGGATGCGCGCCTCATCCAGTGCTGTGATCATCGCGGTGGTATTGGCTAGAGCGGCCTCAATCTCGCTTTCGGCTGGCTCGATCAGGGTGCGCAGGCATTGATCAGCCAGTCCCGATGCGTGCAACAGCCTGACGTCGGCAACTGTTGCCAGCCCCGCTTCTATGCCGATGCCGCGTGCCGCCAGCGCGTAGCAGAGCTCAACCGCGCCTGGCTCTGCAAAGTTAACCGAGGCGAAATCTGGTAGAACGCTCCATTCCTGGATGCGCCGCAGGCGTAGTGCAACATCATGCTCGATCCAGATGCCGGTGCTGACCCCGATAGGTATCCCGGGACAGCGTGCGCGCATGGCTACGAGCGCGTTTGCGATATCTTCGGCCCTCAGAGACTGACTGCCATCGGCGCGTCGTGGATGAACATGTATCGCTCCCGCCCCCGCCGTGACTACCGCTTCTGTGTCCCGTGCCAGTCGCTCCGGTGTGATGGGCAACGCCGCATGTTCTCCCACCTCTCGACTCCCATTCAGACAGGCTTTTAGCAACAATCTTATAGCTCCTTTCTTTAACCAGGGCCGCCATTGCAATAGCGGCTTATATTTATGAGATCTGTTCTTTCATCTCCGGAAACTTGCTGGTGAGTTGACGGTTGTACATTAGTAATACAACACAGGCGATCACCGCTATAAATATAAACCAGTAGGCAAAGACTAATAGCTGTATGCTACCCTCGAAGACCCGCTCAATATAGGCGAAGATCCAGTAGAATACAAGCATCCTTCTTATGGTGAGCAGGATAGTGCTGAATTGGATGGTGTTGTCACCTGTAACCTTTTGTGGCTGTTTTTTTGATGCGGCTGACTGTTTTTGGGCCCTATTTTTATTTTTCTGATACCTGAGAAAAAAAGATGCCGGCTACGGTCAAACAGATACTGCCCGCGATGATGCCGAGCACAATTAGTGATGTGGGCCTGCTGATAAGCGTGGTGAAGAAGAGAATAACAGCGATAGCGCAGGCAGATATACCGTCAAACATTTCAAGCTGGGTATATTCCTGTAGTAACTTTTTGCCTGCCGCTCCAGCGGGTAATGGCGCCATCGCCGGGACCATTCTGATAAAAGGTTGCGCGATTGCCAGGATGCCAAATAGCGCCCATCCCAGGATCAGGATCCATTTCGACCAGTGCAGCTGTGAAACTACTATGGGAAGGGCAAATAATATGACAGTCGGCCAGAGTCCGATCAAAAAGCTTTTAATTCTCCACCTCACAAGACTCTTTCTCTGTATCTTCTGGTCCAATAATCCCTTATATTCGGTTTCAATTTCGCTTGCGTAATCGGCTGGCATCAACTGTCGTTGCTCATAAGCCATCTCCAGCGCCTTTTTATGCCATTGATTGTATAAGTGAGCGATCAGTGCCATAAAAAGGAACATAAGGAATAGCATACAGATGGGCGCAATGACAGAGCTCTGCAGATAGTGAACTGTTGCTATAAGGGTCCAGGCTATGCCGCCTGCTAGCATAAACGTATTAAACATACAGCTCGTAAATATAACTATAATTACTGTTCGTTTGAGCCTTCTATCTGATGGCCGCAGCCTCTCGGGCTCGATGGGATGTAGCATGATAGCGTGCAGGTCCCACAAATGTACCCCTGTGATGCAGAGCCCATAGAGCAACAGTATGATCCCTTCCTGCCCCCAGCTAATGCTTGTGAATGGTAGCATCACAAATACTGCTAGCAGAACGGTGACGCTGATTACAAGCAGGTGTTGCCAGCGTAGATACGTGGTAGACCTTCTTCGCAGTTTGTATCTGTTGTAAACATCCGTTCCCACCAGGCTACCGTAGCAAATGAGGGTAATTACCAGAAATGGTAGTATAATTATGTTATCCATCCTATTCGAACCTGTCTTCTGCCATGAAATAGTACTTGTATTTTGCTTGTCCAATGAGATTTTATATTTAGATTAACAAATAAAAAGTATAATTTGCATATAGCGATTATACAATAAGCTCTTAATATTATGTCATCAACATGAAATGCCCTAGATGTGGTCGATGATGAGGTGGGCGGAATCTTTTTTACGGTTTATTTGGCCCCATTACGATGTCTTCCGGTGAAGAATGTAATGGGGCTGTTAATCGGGCGTAAAGCCCGAAGCTATGGATGGGATATATTTATGTGGGGCGACGATCGATGACGCGGACGGCTTTGCCTTCGCTGCGCGGTAGGGTACCTGGTGGTTGGAGCTGGACATCGATATGTAAGTGGAGCTGTGCTGAGAGCGCTTCAGAGACGCTTCTCTGCAACCGCTGGATCTGCTCGTTGTCCGTCCAGCCTTCGCTGTTGTCCTCCTGCCTATCAATGGCTGACGGTATGGTTGAGGCCATTTCGGCCTGGACCGCGAGGGTGTCCAGCGTGCGTTCGCGATCGACCCGGATTTGATAGTAGGGGGCCAACTCGGGGAAGCCAAAGAGGATACGTTCGATCTCTGCTGGAAAGACATTGATGCCGCGAATGATCAGCATGTCGTCGACGCGCCCTTTGATCTGACTCATGCGCACCAGGGTGCGGCCACAGGCGCAGGGATCAGCGCTGAGCGTACAGAGATCCCCGGTGCGATAGCGCAGCAGCGGCATACCTTCTTTGGTGATGGTGGTAAAGACGAGCTCCCCTTCGGTCCCATCTGGCAGTGCTTCGCCGGTTACTGGATCAATAATCTCGGGCAGAAAATGGTCTTCGAAGATATGCAGGCTACGGCCATTCTGCTTGCTCTGGTGACCCTGTATGCATTCCATGGCCACTCCAGGACCAATAATTTCGCTGAGTCCATAGATATCCAGAGCTTGCAGACCAAGTCTGTCTTCTATCTGCTGGCACAGCGCGTCGGTCCAGGGCTCCGCCCCAAAGATGCCACACGTTAAGTTCAGGTCCTGTATAGAAAGGCCTAGCGCGGACAGAGTCTCGGCTAACGTCAGGGCGTATGAAGGGGTACAGCAGAGGGCGGTCGGCTGGAGATCTTTCATAAAGGTGACCTGGCGCTGGGTGTTGCCGCTGGACATGGGAACCACCGTCACACCCAGGTATTCACCCCCGTAGTGGAGTCCCAGCCCGCCGGTGAAGAGCCCATAGCCATAGGC
Source organism: Dictyobacter halimunensis (assembly GCF_036245075.1). Taxonomy (NCBI): domain Bacteria; kingdom Bacillati; phylum Chloroflexota; class Ktedonobacteria; order Ktedonobacterales; family Dictyobacteraceae; genus Dictyobacter; species Dictyobacter halimunensis. The sequence continues at coordinate 552,178 of NZ_BSRI01000001.1, read as the reverse complement.
ATTATGCAGCATATCGCCGGGCCGCAGACCGGCGCAGGCCAGTGAGCGAGCGCAGACCTCGCCCCAGATATCGATGTCGTGCTGCGTATAGCCCACAATCTTCGCCTTGCCGCGTGTCCCCGACGAGGCGTGTATGCGGCTTAACTGCTCGCGCGGCACAGAGAGCAATCCCAGTGGATAGTGCTCGATCAGGTCATAACGGGTGGTAAATGGCAACCTGTGCAGATCCGCCAGACTGGTGATCTGGGAAGGATGAATTTGCAAGGCATCCATGGCCTGCTGGTAGAAAGGAACCGACGTATAGACACGTTCAACGGTATGCTGAAGTCGCTTGAGCTGTAACTGCTGACGCTCTTCGATGGGCAGGAAATCGCGCGCAGCTACCTCTTTATTCCATGCCATGAGAATTTCTCCATTCTCCGCCGCAACGGTGCGGCGAAACGGCGCTACTTTTTCGTAGACGTTACATACTGTCTGTAATAAACAAAGCGGGCATAAAAGTCAAGCATACAGATGTCTGACTGGTAGCAATCTGTAGGGCGGTGACGCTCTTGAATTCAAGCCCGAGCTTGACATAAGTACCATGAGGATGAGAAAAGTTATTCACATAGGCATTTATCGTTGCAAAATAGAAATGTCTATTTGAGGCTAACGGATTCGTATCGCAAATTTTTTATTCAACCTCCAGGAAGTACAGAAGAGAGTTCGAACCCATGAAATGGTATCCTTATGGGCATGATTTTGGTAATGCCGAGATAGGTGGTGTGACCGTCATCAATGGCAAGACGGTCTCACTCAGCATACCGACAGCCTTCGCCAAGGTTGATACGATCGCTTTGCGTAACCTTGGTGTAAATGTCGAGCAATCAAACGTTCACGTAATGCAGTTAGAGGATGAAGAGGCGGCCTACGCGATCGGTGACCTGGCATTGCAGCAGTCGATCGACGCCTACCATGGACGCGGTGATATCCAGCGTTACGCCAGCCGCTTTAGCCTGCGCAGCTTACTCACCGTTGCTGCCACGTTGATTCCTGACGATGAGTTTGGTATCTACGTCGTTACGGGCCTGCCCGCTGAAACATACATCAAAAATGCCGCCTTACGCCTGGCCATCAAAGAGGCGCTGGATGGTACATATACTTTTACACTTAATGATGAGAAGACCCCTCGCCGCGTGACTATTGAGGTCGCGACGGTGGTGATGGAAGGCGCTGGCGCCCTGATTGCCTATAACGATCGCTCCTCCAACAAGATGACCGAGAGCGCGGTGATCGACATTGGTGGTCGCACCACCGACCTGTATGTGGCACGTGGTCAGGTACCTGTGGTTGAGTATTGTAAGGGCAAGCCAGTGGGCGTCGAGATGGCTACCCAGATGATGATGGACTCGTTTGAGAACAAGTACGATCGCCCCCTTTCACTGTTGGAGGCGCGTGAAATTATGCACGCCTACGCGGCCCAGTCTCAGGGAGAGCTTGCCCACTATCCAGAGATTGCTTCGTATGGACAGACGATTGGCAATTATGAGCTGGAGAAACTGGTCAAAGAGGCGGTAGCTCAGGTCGGTAGCGAGATCGTCTCCTTTGTGGCCTCGGCCTGGCGGCAGAGCGACCGTGACGCGGTTGCTGCCAGCTTCAAGCCGGTCCTGAATATCGGTGGTGGCGTCTTCTATTTCTACAACTTTCTCAAGAAGCGCATTCCTCATCTGTCCAGGCCCGATGATCCGGTTCATGCCAACTGTATCGGTTACTGTACTCTGGCCGGCCGTCTGCTGATCCGCAAGGTCCAGAGTGGCAGCACGAGCAACAATGGCAGCGCAACATCCATTCGTATATTTTAATTTTGAAATGTATCCAGTAGGAAGAGAAATCGTATGTCGCAATCTTCATCAGATAAATTTCTGCATTTCACAGTTGGTCTGTTGAAGGACTCTGAAGCATTAGAGTCACTACGGCAAGATGCCGTGAAACACCATATGATTGATAACCCGGGCCAGCTCATCGCTCTGCGCCTGACCGAGTACTATGAGATGATGAACAAGGGGATCGTCCAGCCCGTTGTCAGTGTGCCAGCGGTGATGACGCCAGTGGCGCCTGAAGCTAAACCACAGCTGGAAGCTGATGTGCAGGCTGCGCCCGCACGGCCAGCTCAGCAGCCCGTTCAATCGCATCAACAGCCGGCCAGGCCTGCTCCTATGCCAGCTTATGAGAGTGGACCTGTCGTACGCCAGCCGACTGGCCGCATGCGTGCCATTGTGCAAAATGGAGGTGAAAACGTTGTTCCCACTTCCTCAAATGCCGACCAGAACGCCGATGATGCCGCCGATTACTGGTCCCTGCTCTAAAGGCAAATAGAAATCGGGCGTGATGCCCGAAGCTATGATTTCATATTATAAGGGCAGCAGTATCATACTGCTGCCCTTCTTTATAATTGAGAATTATTAACGAGGCTTTGTGGTAGAGACATTGAAGTTGAGATCGCAGGACTCGCCGGGTATAAAAATATTGAGCATCTTTAGCAATCGCCTGGTAACGATTTTGCCCATCACGAATCCATCGAAGGTGAGCGTGGTCAGATCGGCCTTGCAGGTGGCTGGCATGGCACCAATGCCGATAACAGGCCAATCTAATCGCTGCTGCTTCAAAAAAGCGCGCACAGACAGCGCGGTTTCATTATCTGTACAGAGGAATGCCGGGGCAGCGTTTTTGCCCTGTTGTAGCAACTCGGACCAGCCTGTTTCATCATTGGCCGGGTCCTGGAGATGAAGATGCTGGATGTTTTCGGCTGTGAGCTGACTCCACATCTGCGTGGTCAACGTAGGCTCTAATAACGAACGCGCACCGGTTACCAGCATCAGCTGCCGGTGTCCCTGTTGCTGTAGCCAGTTCGAGGCAAAATGCAGGCCGGCTCCCAGCAGATCCTGCTCTAACAGCGCATAGGGACGGCGGCTGCGCGCCAGCAGATCCATTGCTTTGGGGTCCAGTGCGCTCCATTGGGTGAGCAACATGCCCTCAAAACGGCTATTGGTGAGCATCTCAAAGTATGCTTTTTGTCGTGTCGCATCCCCCTCTCTACCACTGCCAATTGGGCAGATCAGCAATTGCATCTGGACTTGCGCCAGCGTGGCCTGGATACCTGCGATAATATCATCAAGAGCTGGATAGGCCAGGGAGGGCAGCATCAAGCCAATCAGATCGCCAGTGGGCTTGTGCAGGCTACGCGCGTTGGCATTGGGACGATAACCCAGTTCGTCTACCAATTGCAAGATGCGCGCCGTGGTAGCCGGAGCGATCCGGTCCTTGCCATTGATGGCTCGTGAAACGGTTGCGTAGCTGACGCCCGCCAGTTCTGCGATACGTTTCAGCGTGTGCTCGCGCTGAACCGCCGCTACGAAGCGTTGCTCCTCCATCTTGATCAGCTTGCTGCCTTCCAGCACATCGGCCTGATGCATGTTTTCCAATGCGATCAGTAGCTTGCGTTCTAGCTGTGCTGGCAGATCAGGACGCATCGCCAGTGGCCCCCGCGAGAGCAGAGGAGAAGTGGCGAGCAGGCGAATAGCCGGCAGGCCTTTCTCTTTTTGATAATGGATAAACTCTTCTTCGGCGACCGCGCCCGCGGCGACTTCTCCTTTGCTGACGGCGTCCGCTACCGCCTGGTGGCTGAATAAGAATTGCTCCTTGAGATCGGTTTTGGGATCCAGCCCTGCCTGCTGAAGGAGGAAGGTGGCGACCAGGTAACCTGAGGCTGAACGAGGATCGACAAAGCCAAAGGTCCGGCCCTTCAGTTGCATAAGATGGGTGATGCCGCTATCGGCGCGCGTAAAGATCAGGCTACGATAAGGAATGGATGGCATATGTTCGGCAGTGGTAATATCAACCGAGTTGACCAGGGCCCGCGCTCCAAAGCGTGCCTGCGCCAGAGCGAAGGCATAGGGGCCCAGGCGAGCAACATCAATCGTCCCTGCTTCCATACCCGCCAGGATCTCTTCATAATTTTCGCTCAATATGACGCGCACAGTCAGACCGCTGGTTTCGCTAAAGTAGCGTTCCAGCCGGGCTACCGCCTGTTCTGGCTGATTCACATTGAGAGCTGCACCTGGCTCAGTCGCCAGTACCAGCTGCCGGAGCTTTTCTCGCTCATTCCTCGAAGTCATGAGCTGGATTATAGCACACCTTTACCTGCTGAGTGTAGTACCTGGCAAACCTATCCCCCATAATTAACAGAATATAATATGCCTTAACAATTCTTTTGCTGAATTTTAACATAAATACCGTTGACTCGAACAGTCTGGATGGGGTACAAATAATGCGTAAAGCCTTACGCAAACAAACGCGGTCGTCAATGGTTGTGGAAAGTGTAGGCATACATAGCGATGCCTTGCATCCCTACACTCCACACCTACATGAATGATGGAGAGATAGATGGGACCAATTCAACTGGTTGTCTTTGATATGGCTGGAACTACGGTCGACGATACGGGCAATCGTGTTCTTACCTCGCTGATAGAGACAACTCGCATCCATGATTTACCGGGCACCCCTGAAGAGCTCAATGAGATGATGGGCATGAACAAGCGCGAAGTGTTTGAAACGCTGGCCGCTCGTCAGTTATGCGGATTCTCTGAAGCCTCGCACCAGCTGGCTCAGGAGGCGCTGGCTACCTTTGTTGATCAGATGAAAGCCGCATATTCTCAGCATGTGGCTCCCATTGCTGGCGCGGAAGAGACCTTCGCGTTCTTGAAGCAACGGGGTATTAAGGTCGCCCTTGATACCGGCTTCGATGCGGTGATCGGTGGCATTATCCTGGATCGTCTCAACTGGTTGGGGCGCTATGTGGATTGTGCCGTCTTCTCAAGCGATGTTCCGCGTGGCCGGCCCGCACCTTTTCTGATTTTCCGTGCTATGGAGCGATTAGATGTGCAGGATGTGCGCCAGGTCATGAAGCTGGGAGACTCTCCTGCCGATCTGGATGAGGGTTCGAACGCTGGCTGCGCTGAAGTTATTGGCGTGCTGAGCGGCGCGCATACTGCTGAGACGTTAGGACGCTATCGCCATACCCGCCTTATCCCCAATGTCGCCGAATTGCCGGCATTGTTCACAAAATAGGAAGAGATGATAATCACATGGGTTTATCAGCAAGTACGCGGCATGCCGATATCATTGTGATCGGCGCCGGCGTCCTGGGCACATTTCATGCATATTTCGCGGCCAAAAAGGGGTATAAGGTGCTGCTCTTAGAGCGCAACGCCGTCCCCAGTGATGCCTCTACCCGCAATTTCGGCATGCAGATGCAGACCATTGTCGAGACCAATAGTCAGTGGGCACAATTCACCCTGGATAGCCGCGCTATTTATCAATCCATTCAGCAAGAGTGCGAGATTGGCGTCGAGCAGCGCGGAAGTTTGTATCTAGCCTCGACCGAGGCTGAACGTATCGTGCTCAAAGAGTTTGCTGGCAGGTTTGCTGAGACCTATCACTGCGTATTTATGGAGCCGGAAGAGGTACAGCGGCGCTATCCTTTTGTGCAGAAGACCTATTGTAGTGGCGCTCTTTATTCCTGGGAAGATTGCACGCTTGAGCCACGCATACTGGTTCAGCGCGTGATTGCGTATGCAAGCAGCACGATGGCAATCGACTATCTTCCCCAGACACAGGTGACTGAGGTTATATCTTCTTCGCAGGGATGCCTGGTGAAGGATGCGCAGGGGAACCGTTTCAGCGCTGATCAGGTCTTTGTGTGCAATGGTAGCCAGTATCAGGTCCTCTTTCCCGAGTTGTTCAAGAGCAGTGGTCTGAAGTTGTGCAAATTGCAGATGATGAGCACCGTATCTCAACCGGGAACAATCCTGCCACACTCTATCCTTTCTGCCCACTCGATTAAACGCTATCCCGCCTTTGCTTCCTGCCTGTCCTACCATCTACTGGAACAACAACGTGCTGATGCGGACCTGCAAAAGTATGATATTCACATGCTGGCCCGGCAATCTCGGGATGGTTCTGTGATCCTCGGTGATTCCCATGAGTATTATCCGCTTGACGAGATGGCACAGGATACCTATGAGTATACCAACCCGCAGATTACCGAACTGATAGTGCGCTACGCACAGAGCATGCTTGATCTACCAGATTGGCGTATCTGTCGCATGTGGAACGGGTATTATATGGCTCATCCGCAGCTACCCGTTTATACCCACACCATTGATAATAACACCCATATTGCGACTGGCATTGGCGGTAAAGGTATGTCTACAGGTCCGGGTTTTGCGCAACATAACGTCGCCCGTATATTACAGTGAATCCCTGGTTACTGATGGCTTTATCAACGATCTCGCTAGTAGCTACAATGGTCTGCATAATATGGCCTGTCCGCTTAACGTTGACCTGAAAAATTGACCAGCTAGCACCTTGCTTCTTGCTTCGCCACTATTAGAAGACTCCCTGACAACATCATAGCTGCCAGGGGGTCTTGTTTTCGAGTAATGTATATAAAAGTTCGGTGCCCCTGGACTTTCCGGGGACACCGAACAACTCGTGCTTACGCTTTAGTTGACACCGAAGACGTGATGCTGTGGTTGGGGCATCGGGACGTTTGGTCCTTTGATGGACTTCCAGATCTCTTCGTTGAGTTTCTGTGGGTCTACCTGGTCAGGCTCGCCGGACATGTTCTGAGGTTTCATGACCGACTTCGCATTGGGTGTGGTCTGAGCGTTCAGCGACTGCGCTGGCGTCAAGGCCTGATATGTGTTGTAGTTTGGATGGTTAGTAAAGGACCAGAGCATCGGTAGCGCGGCGGCGTCATACTGGGACATGGGCTGAATGCCCAGGAAGAGTTCCATGGTGCGCAGCATCGATACCTGGCTGTAGAAGTGCGAGTCTACCTTGCCGATCTGGGTGTATGGGCTGATCACCTGCGCGATGGTGCGGTGCGCATCGACATGGTCTGGACCGGCCTGGGCGTCATCCTCTACCACAAAGATCGCGGTATTTTGCCAGTACTTTGAATGCGACACGGTATCGACGATCTTGCCCAGGGCCAGGTCGTTGTCTGCTACCATTTGCGCAGCTGTTGCTCCGCCACCGGTGTGGTCGCGTGGCAGATCAATGAACTGCATCGTTGGCAGATTATTTTTAGCGACATAGGACTGGAATTCCTGATTCCACAGATCGAAGCGGTGCTGGTCGGTTACACCCATGTCGAACCAGGGATAGTCGTGGTCGGTATTGTTATTCAGGATCGGATCGTGGGCGTAGAACTTGCCCGCCTCTGTCTTGATCGGCTCATCGTTCTTGATCCAATCAGATGGCACTACAAACTGACCATAGTTACGGAATGAAACGTTGTTCAGAGACAGCTTGTCCCACAGATAGGCATGGGCCGGATCAGCGCTGCCGGCGGCGACATCAGGATGATAGCCTTCGGAGTCATATTCCGATCCGGTGCCCGCGTAACCCTGGGCGGTGGCGGTTTCATTGTACGGGTTGGAACTGGCCTGGGTGGCCCATTGCCAGCCGTTCTGGCTCACCTCACCATTCACATAGAAATTGTCAAGGGTGACAAACTGCTCGGCCAGGCGGTGCTGGTTGGGAGTGATACTCCGCCCAAACATAGTGATCGAGGGATCCCCGTTGCCGCGCCCCAGATCGCCGAGCATCTGGTCATAGGTGCGATTCTCTTTGACGATGTAGATGACATGTTTGATCGGTGAGGACTCGCCCACGTGGCGAGGGATGATGGTTCCTGGAGCCTCACTGTCGAATCCGCGTACCTTGTTCTTCTGATCGAAGCCATTGTTCTCGCTTACCTGGCGCGTATACTTCTCAAGTTGACTTGCGCCTGGCGTTGGTACGACCGATAAGTAGCCCAGTAGCTGATTCTCGATGTAAGGATGTATACCTGGGCGGGCAGGGTTGGTGCCTTTGTTGGGTCCCGTTCCCAGCCCTTTGGCGCTGGCGATAAGCACTCTTTTGCCATCGCGTGTGACCTGTACGCCAGTGGGATACCAGCCGGTCGGAATGAGTCCTTTGACCTGACCAAATTCACCACGACCATTGCCATTACCATTCCCATGGTCGGAGAGATTAACCACCGCGACATCGTTGTTGCCACCATTGGTGACGTAGAGCGTGCTCTCGTCCGGAGAGAGCGCCAGGTTGGTTGGCTGGGAACCGGCGTGTGCTTCCTGGAATGGTGCGAGCGAGATCGCGCCCCGGACAACGTTGCTTTGCATATCAATTACCGATACGGTGTCATTGTCACCATTAGCGACAAACATCTGGTGTCGCCTGGCATCGACCAGCATACTGTTGGGATGGGTGCCAACGGTGATGGAACCCTTCGGGGTGAGGTTGCTACCATTTACTGTGAAGACCGACAGCGTGTTCTTGCCCTGATTACTCACATAGGCGGTATGGCCATCCGGTGACAGTGCTACACCAAACGGATAGGCGTCGGTTGGTGCCTGGGCGGTTTGACCGGAGGTGATATCAACCGCTATCAGTGTACGAGCAAGCTGACCTGCTACATAGAGGGTCTTGTCATCTCCTGAAATTGCAACTCCCTGAGGGTAGGTTCCCTGTGGAAGCGAGAGCGTTTTCTGAACCGTCAATTGATGGCTGGTGTTGTCCCAATCGAAAGCAACGACTGAATTGACTCCTGCCGTCGTAAGGTATACATGATGACCATCATGGCTGAATACTAAGCCTGAGGACGTACCCTGACCCGAGCCGCTGAGTTCAAATTCCTGAAAGAGGCTCCCATCATTGGTGTTCATCACCTGTACCGTTTGCTTGCCATTCTTGTTCCCAATGATGTCTGGAATCAGTACGGCCGCGCCATCGGGCGAGAGCACCGCGTTGACCGGGAAGTATCCCGCGGGCTTTTGTGCACCGACAGGCGTCACATGCCAGCCAGCGGGCGTATAGGCAGTTCCATCACCCTGCGGTCCAGCATGGTCAAATAGACCGGCTGCCTGAGCGATGGCTCCCAGCGCTAAGGCAAGTATGCCAGCGCTGATTGCAGCCAGTAAGACCGCTTGCAGCTTTTTTCCCTTGAGCTTCATATATCAAATATCCCTATACTTACCTGTAGCAATACAACAAATAAAGTCATAATATGCTGTTTTTCTTCCTCACATGATCATGTTATTGATTGTATTACTACCCAATGCTGACTCACAAAATCGTGAGCCAGGTATGCTCTTGCTTGTGCATTTTTTGCGTAAAGCTTTACATAGGTAATTTATACTGTACATACAGGCGTAATACAATCAAGAAAAGGTTAAATAGTTTAAATTTACGATAAATGGATGTTAATGGTAAAAAAGTAAATATGAATACTCGAGGTTTAAAGGACTCAATTTGCGGACGCTTTTCAAAAGATATGACCATATGAGCGGTTGGTCTGAAGCAGCCAAAGGGAGATAAGAGGTTGTATGAGATAAGCTTGACAAGAGCAAATTGAGGGGGGGTATAGTTTCCATGGGAAACGAATGTTTATTATTATGCCATAAAAAAAGGAAGGTATGCTCACTATGGACGAGGGCCCTGGTAGTCCTTTCCAGCAATGTTCCAAAAGGTGTGTCTCTTCTGACACAATTAAGAGTGATGTGTATGGGGGTGGGATTAGCGAATCCTTTTGCTCTGTGGCCGACCTGTCACGGGAGAAGTATGCATTGCGCATGTAATGCATAGCTGTCTTTGCCGTGAGTTCAAGTTGTGCCACCTTTGACGGTGGTTTTTTTGTGCCCTTTTTTCTGAAGAAAAGCGCACAATGGTCGCAGGGTATCTCTGTACATCACGAAGTTTTATCTGCCAAAGACGGAAAGAGAAGGTTTCTGGCATGAATGCCGACCCTGAACAACGATGCAAGGTTGTTTATCTTTCAATATCGTTACATCGGGCAGCGCGAGTGATGACCCTGCAAGACCGCGATGGCGTGTGCCACTGTGTACAGTTGCGCCGACTACTTTGACTCGGTTCTTGGAGTATGCTCCTCTATGCTGTCTGATTAAAACAAGGACGTATAGATGGAGGTACTGAGATGGCTCAAGTATATATCCCCGAGGACGTACAGGAGCGTGAGCAGCTCCAGGGTGGTTCGAGCACGCCCAGGCAGAACCGTCCCCCACGCGAGGAGCCTCACAAGGGGCTGGGTTTTATCGATCTGGGTATCGCACTGGTCCTGATCGCGGCTGTTTCCCTGATTATCATGGCCGCTTCACGTTGGACCGCTCCGCTGAATCCAGCCATACAGATAAATCTTTCACCGACTGCGCTACCGGTCTACGCTGGCTATTCATTTCTACGCATGCTGTTGGCCTATATCTTATCGCTTATCTTTACTTTCATTTATGGGCATATCGCGGCCACCAATAAGCGTGCCAATATGGTGATGGTGCCTTTACTGGATATATTACAAAGTATCCCCATTTTATCCTTTTTGCCGGGCGTGGTGCTGGCCCTGGTGGGGCTGTTTCCGCATTCAAATATCGGTCTGGAACTGGCCAGCGTTGTGTTGATCTTCACCAGCCAGGCCTGGAATATGACCTTTAGCTATTATCATTCGGCCCGTACCCTGCCCAAGGATCTGAAAGAGTTTTCGTCGATCGCTCGCTTGCGTCCCTGGCAGCGCTTCTTTAAATTAGAGGTGCCGGCCTCAATGATTGGTTTAATCTGGAATAGCATGATGAGCTGGGCGGGCGGCTGGTTCTTCTTGATGGCTTCTGAGCAGCTTGTCCTGGGTTCGCGTTCGTTTCAACTACCAGGCCTTGGTTCTTATCTGAAGGTGGCCGCCGATAAGGGCAATGCGCTCGCTTTAATCCTTGGGCTTCTTACCCTGGTTGCTTTAATTATCCTGTTAGACTTTTTCTTCTGGCGTCCCCTGGTGGCCTGGGCGGATCGCTTTAAGCTTGAGATGAATAGCGAGGGGGATGCGCCGACGTCTCCAGTGCTCAATATTCTGCGCCGTTCGGCCCTGGTGGGCGCGCTCAACCAGCGTCTCTTCCAACCGATTGGCTCTGTGATCACGGGTATTCTGAATTGCCTGCAGCCACTGCCGGGCGCGACCGGCGTTGCCCGCACCGATAAAGAGGATCAGCGCCGCTTTACCGTGGGGGGCCTGCTCAAGGTTGTGCTACTGGCGGCCTTGCTGATTGGGGTGCTGGCTGGCCTGTGGTTTATGCTCCTCTTGTTACGCAACGTCTCGCTCGTTATGTGGGGGCAGCTTGTGCTGGCGGCGGGCGCGACCTTCCTGCGTACCCTGGTTGCTTTGGTGATCGGACTGGCCTGGACGATCCCGGTCGGGGTGGCCATTGGACTCTCGCCCAAATGGTCGCGCCGCCTGCAGCCGGTGGTGCAGGTGGTAGCTTCAATTCCAGCCACTGCGGTGTTCCCGATTTTGCTGGTAGCCCTGGTGGGATTGCCGGGAGGGCTCTCGCTGGCCGCCATTCTGCTGATGTTGCTGGGCACCCAATGGTATATGCTCTTTAATATTATCGCCGGCGCCATGTCTATCCCGAGCGATCTGAAAGAGGCGACCACCATCTACCATGTCACACGCTGGCGCCGCTGGCGTACCTTGATTCTGCCGGCGATCTTCCCCTACCTGGTGACGGGGATGCTCACGGCCAGCGGTGGGGCCTGGAACGCCAGCGTGGTCTCTGAATATGTAACGTTCAATGGTAAGACCGTGAGCACTTTCGGACTGGGCTCGGTCATCGCGGCCTCGGGCGCCGATGGCAATTTTTCATTGCTGCTGGCGGGTACCCTGCTGATGGCTGTCGTTGTTATCTTGATTAATCGCTTGCTCTGGAAGCGCCTTTATGGGCTGGCCGAGCGTCGCTATACATTGGGTTAAAGAGGAGGAATGAACCATGGCCAATTTCAACATTCATGCGGGTGAAACGCTGCTGGAGGCGCGCAGCGTCAAAAAGATCTATGATATGGACGGCAAGCGCCCCCGTGGCGTCAATCCTCCTGTGGTCCTGGAAGACATCGATCTCAAGATCAACGCGGGCGAGTTTGTCGCTCTGCTGGGTCCCTCGGGCTCGGGCAAATCGACGCTGCTGCGCATCCTGGCGGGTTTGCTGCGACCAACTGAGGGACAGGTGCTCTTTAAAGGGATGCCGCAGCACGGACCCAATCCGCACCTGTCGATCGTCTTTCAGACCTTTGCCCTCTTTCCCTGGCTGACCGTATTGCAGAACGTGGAATTGGGTCTGGAGGCGCAGGAGGTACCACCCACGCAGCGCATGCGCCGCTCGCTGGCTGCTATCGACACCATCGGTCTGGACGGCTTTGAAGATGCCTATCCCAAAGAGCTCTCGGGTGGTATGCGCCAGCGCGTCGGTTTTGCCCGCGCCCTGGTCGTTGAGCCTGAACTGCTCTTCATGGACGAGCCGTTTAGCGCTCTGGACGTTTTGACGGCCGCCAATCTGCGCAAAGAGCTCCTGAGCCTGTGGCGTGAGCATAAGATTCCGACGCGCACCATCTTGATGGTAACCCATAATATCGATGATGCCGTGCTGATGGCTGACCGCATCGTCGTGCTGGGAGCCAATCCTGGCGCCATTCGCATTGAACTGCCGGGCCTGCCTATCGAGCAGCGGGATGCCAATAACGACAATTATACAAAAATGGTGGATCTGATCTATCGAATCATGACCAGCCCTCGTGCGGATATCTCAACTCTGATGCCCCAGAAGACCAGCGGCAAACTGGCTCCTACAAAGCCGCAGCCCTACCAGGTCCTGCCGCACGTGGCGATCAGTGACGTCACGGGGTTAATAGAGCTGGTACATGCTAAAGGGGATCGCGAAGACCTTTATCAGCTGGGTCGTGATCTGCAATTAGAGGTAGATGATCTGCTGCCGCTGGTTGATGCGGCCCATATTCTGGGCTTCGCCGAGGCTCAGGAAGGGGATCTTATCCTGACTGAGACTGGCAAGCGCTTCGCCGAGGCGGGCGTGCTGGAGGAGAAGGATCTTTTCCGCCAGCAGGCGATCAAGAGCGTCACCATGCTCAGGCATATCGTGCGCGCCCTGGCGCGCGAGCCCGGTCATACCCTGCCGGAAGAGCGCTTCTTGAGTGAGTTGCATGAACATTTCAGCGACGACGAATCCTGGTCGCAACTGGAGACCGCCATTAACTGGGGGCGCTATGCCGAGCTCTTCTCCTATCAGGAGGAGCGCGGTGTCTTCCGGTTGGAGGAGCCGGAAACCGTCGCTGCCCTCGTCTCCTGATGAGAGGACCACTGTTCAGATCATCGTGAGCCAGCGAAAATTTCGCTGGCTCGCCTGTTTGCCTGATGCCTGTATATCTGGATAAGCAGCCGCTTATGGACGTATTTCATCAGGGATCATGATCTTGCTGAGGACCGGACTGACAAACTCGGTCGCGAGGCAGTCCATATAGACGATATCCCAGAACTTGCCGCCCATGAACTTGGCCTGGCGGCGGCGCCCTACTTCGCGAAAGCCCGCCTTCTTGTATGCAGCCTGGGCAGCCAGATTATATTCCCAGGTATACAATCCAACGTTGTGCAGGCCCAGGCCGGTAAAGGCATAATCCAGCATCAGACGTGTCGCCTCTGTGCCAAAGCCACGTCCCCGATAGCTGGCCTCACCGATCTCAATGCCAAATTCGGCCCGGCGATCTCTATGGCTGATCTCAGCCAGGTCTACTCGTCCAATGGGAATGAGTGTTGTGCGTTCATAGACGGTGAAGTGGACCTCGGTCCGGCGCTTCTCATTTTCAACATCACCCTCAAAAAAGGCCATATTTTCTTCAAAGGTGCTGGGACGAGGAATATGCAGTGTACGCAGAACATTGAAATCATTGGCCCAGCGGTAGAAGAGCGCTACCTGGTCGCGTCGGATGGGCCCCAGCGCGACCTTCTCCCCCTCGATATTAATAATCGGCCGCTCCGCCGCTTGCTGTTCTTGTGCGCTATCCATGCCCTTCATTACCTCTTCGTTATACTTATTTTCTGGTTGTCTCCAGTATCGTTCGTATCTCCGCAATGTGTTCCAGCGCGTGCGTGGCCTGAATCTGCACTATCAGGGCGACGCTGGCCTTCTCAAATTTTGGCATATCCTGATTTTTGAACTTAATATAGCGCTCCCAGGCATCGGGAGGCAGATGGCGGAGTAGCTGAGCGATATGGGCGCGTGTAGCCCGGAACAGCGCCAGTGCGGGTTCAATGGAGCGCCCGGCGTAATCCAGAGGAATGAAACAGGCATTGTCGGTGGTATACCAGTCGTGGGTATAGTATGTTCCTGAAGCTGCCAGGGCGGCTTTGATCCCCATGGCCCATAGATCGTCGCCATCCGAGATATGATGCACGATCTGTCGGATGGTCCATTCACCGGGAGCGCGCGCAACATCGAGATCGGCATTGGGATGTTCAGCGAGAAGGGTATCGAGTTCACGTGGCCCCCGCTCGTACTGTGCTAATAGTTCTTGAGTGTCGATATTCATTTGTGGTGTCCCTCCATTTATATGTTGCGTATTTTATTGTAGCATATTTCATCCATATGAAATATTTTTACGCAGCCGGGCATCCATGCTTGGCTACTTTGTAATCTTCCTGATCACAACAGTGGAGCCAGACCGAAGGCAGTTTTATTGAGCACTGGTGATGTGAGAAAACGTTTTTTCTGCACCAGAAGCATCTCTTGAGCCTGAGACGAGCATCTCAGCAACCGATTGAAGTAGCGTTTCTAGTTCAAAGGGTTTCTTCAGTATGCTGAGATGCTTTTTGCCGCTGACTTCTCGTGGCACATCCGCACTTATCAGGAGGATAGGAATGTGTTCGCACTCTTCTCGGCTCCTTAACCAGTTTGCTAGTTCTAGACCATTTATTCCAGGAAGATGGTAGTCCAGGAGAACTAATGCAGGAGCCTCTGTCTGCAGGATACTTTGTGCTACCTCTCCACTGAGGGCATGGAACGCCTGATAGGTTTCCTCCTGGAGTGCTTCCAATAGGAGATCACCCAGAACGGGATCATCTTCGACGATAAGAATATGTTTGCTGTGGGCAGGTCTATGATCTACATATTGGTTTTTGCACATCGCTGTTCATCTCCTATGCTTCTGGCACTATCTTCCTGCTAGGCGGCAAGGGGAAACGTGATGTGAAAGGTTGATCCTTTTCCACTCTCGCTTTCGACCTGAATCGTTCCCCCATGATGCTTGACGATCTCCGCGACAATATACAAGCCCATCCCGAGTCCCGGAAAGGCGCGCTGCTGGAGGGGTACCGCCCGATAGAAACGTTCAAAGATCTTCCCGTGCAGTTCTCGTGATATCCCAATCCCCTGATCGTGTACACTGATTGTGACTGCCTCAGCCTCTGTGTTGAGTGCCACATCGATCAGTGGAGCATCAGGAGCATATTTGATGGCATTACTGAGCACATTCAGAACCACTTGCGCGAGGCGATCGCGATCTCCGACCACGAAAACCGGGGATGTAGCATGATGGACCACAATGGTATGGGCCGTTTGCATGTGCTGAAGAATGTCCACGACTTCCTTTAGCATCTCATTCAAGTCAACCATCTCGTGCGCATATTCTAGCTTCCCGGCCTGGATGCGCGAAAGATCGAGTAACTCGTCGACCAGACGGATGATGGCATTCAGTTGTGTTTCCATGCGAACACATACCACATCAACATTGGGAAGATCTTGTTTCCTGAGTTTCTTACGCAAAAGTTGTGTTTGCAGCTTTAAGGAAGCAAGAGGGGTCTTCAATTCATGGCTGGCCATACCCAAAAAGGCGTCTTTGCGCTGTTCCAACTCCTGGCGGGCAGAATTATCCAGGACAAAGCCAACCCCTTGTAGCGTCTGGTCATGAAAGGCGACACCTCCCATTAAGACAGGAAGATGGCTGCCATCTTTACGTACCAGTTCGGTTTCAAAGGGGGTTGTGCAGTGGTGTGCGACCACTTCCTGATAGGCCTGTTGAGAAAAAGAGGAAACGGGTGGGCGAGTCATGGTTGCCCAGCGCACATCACGTTGATACAGATCTTCTTGGGTATAGCCTGCCATGCGGAGAAATGTGGCATTGGCGTCCACAATCTCATTACCTTCGGCGATAAAGATCCCGATCAGGCTAGAGTTCATCAGGGAATTCACACGCTCCTGGCTTTGGATTAAGGATTCTTCCGTCCGTTTCTGTTCATCGATATTCGTGCAGGTTCTTACCCACAGGGCAATCTCTCCCGTTTCATTGCGAAGTGGGATACCTCGTGATAAGAACCAGCAATACGCTCCCGATCCTTCTTCCCTGAGGCGATACTCGAACTCGTAGGAATCACCTGTGGCAAATGCCTGACTCTCCAGTGCCAGGATACGTTCTTTATCCTCAGGATGAAGGTTCTGAAGCCAGGTTTCTTTCTCAGAGGAGGAACCAATAGAGGACAACGTGCGCGACCTGCCCTGGATGTTTAGAGAGCCATCGTGATGCCCGGCCTGAAACCCTTCCTGCGTTCTGGAGTAATTGGACAATAAATTGCTATAGTTGCGCCAACGTTTATTTGCGTATGCAACAGAACCATCAGGTCGGATGATCCAAACAAATTGGGGAAGAGCATCGATCAGCGCATGCTGCTCTTCTTCTGGATAGGCGGGTACAGAAGCCCTGCCGTATAGCTCATTCTCTCGTTTCATCATTAGACTCCTTTTGGATCACTAGTTTTCACCTTGATTGTTTGTCCCGCTTTAGTTAATATTTGTGATTTTTTCGCCTGCGTTCTTCGTATTGACTGCGTAAATCGAGCTCGATAAGCGATTGGATTACCTCTTCATAGGTTTGCCAGGTTCCGGGAATATATGCATAGATACCATATTTCATCTGCTCTTTTTGCAAACGCCGCACTTCTTGACGATTGCTTTCAACAGATTCAAAGGTTGGATAGCAGTGGGGTAGGGATTCCATATTTTTGATATTCCTCTGTCTTATGCTTCAATTGTCCCATATCCTTTATGAAGGAAATCAGCTATGCTACAAACGATTCTGACGGTGTGGGAAGGTAGGCATATGTTGAGCTCACCTTCCCTCCCCAATTAGCGCAGTGATCGGAACGCCGTTCGGACCTCTTCTGACAAGAGCTTTGGTTGTTCCCAGGCCGCAAAGTGTCCACCTTTGTTGAGCCTGTTGTAATGGATGAGTTTGGGAAACGCTTGCTCGGCCCAACTGCGTGGGGCCTGATAGAGCTCGTCAGGGAAGACGCTCACAGCAACCGGGATGGAGATGTTCTTGACGTCGAAAAAGCCGGACGTATTTTCCCGGTAGAGACGAGCCGCAGAAACGGCTGTGTTTGTCAACCAGAAGAGCGTGATGTTGTCGAGCACGTCGTCTCGTGTCAGGCCGCCGGGGTGTCCGGAAAAGGCGCGTGCAATCAGCTCGTAACTGCGCGTGTCGTGGTCAATCATAAAGGCTGCCAGACCGATAGGAGAATCTGCTAATCCGGTTAACGTTTGCGGACGTGTTCCCATCATGACCGCATAGCCGACGTGCTTATAGAAGTAGTCCATCTGTTCAAATGCGCGTCTTTCTTCTTCAGAGAGACTGGCAGGCGCATTGCGGGGCTGGAACACATCGAACATCGTTGCAATCTCGGGTGGAAAAACGCCAGCCATGTTGGTGTGAATGCCGAGCAACTCCGGAGGCGCCTGCACAGCCATGAGTTCTGTGATAATCGCACCCCAGTCGCCGCCCTGCGCCAAAAATTGCGTGTATCCAAGGCGCTTCATCAATTCTATCCAGGCACTTGCGATGTGCTTGGGGCTCCAGCCGGGCGCGGTCGGTTTAGCTGAAAATCCGTAGCCGGGCATGGACGGAATCACCAGATGGAAAGCATCTGCTGCGCTACCACCATGTGCGGTGGGATTGGTCAGTGGATCAATAATCTTCAACTGCTCGACGACCGAGCCGGGCCAACCGTGTGTGACGATAAGTGGCAAGGCATTCTCATGCTTAGAACGAACGTGAATGAAATGGATGTCGAGCCCATCAATCTCGGTGATGAACTGCGGCAGGGCGTTCAGTTTAGCCTCGCACTTGCGCCAGTCGTACTCGGTCGCCCAATAGCGAGCGAGCTCCTGAATCGTCGCTTGCTGCACGCCCTGTGACTGATCTGCGACAGTCTCCTTTTCAGGCCAGCGTGTGGCCAATATACGTCGGCGCAGCTCGACGAGTTCTTCTTCGGGAATGTTGATGCTAAAGGGACGAATAGCGTGCGTGCTGGTTTGGTTTTCCATAAGGATTATCCTTTGTTTTCATATCTTTCAAATTGATCACTTGATGGGTCTATCCCCGCTTTCTCAAACGTCTTTGCTCAAAGACAATTGGAGTATACTGGAACGAAGATAGGAAAATCATGGCGAGAAAGAGCTATTCGCAGGGAACACTAACAGCCAGGAATCGACACGAAAGTGCTAGCGACCTTCGCCCACGAAAGTGCATGCGCAGGGGTGCAGCCAATCAGGAGAACGATGCTCTCGCAACGAATGCATGGGATTTCTCTCTGTGTTGTGTCGACGCATTTTCGCGCGGGATTAACATACTTGCCAGGGAAAGTCAGGGAGATGTCAGAAAGGAAGAACCAGTATGAACCACAAGGACCATGGGTACCACAGCAACCCGCCTGAGCCGATCCTATGCCCGCCTCTTGATTCTCTACTTGCGACCAAGTTCCTTCTTCCTGCCTCCTCCCATGAACTCATTGCTCGCCCTCATCTCCTGGCTCTGCTCAATGCTGGTCTTCGTCAACGCGCCATTCTCGTATCCGCCGCCGCGGGCTTTGGGAAGACCACGTTGCTTGCAAGTTGGGTTCGCTCATTTGCTCCAGGCCACCCACCAGTAGCCTGGGTGTCGCTTGATGCAAGCGACAACGCTCCCGTTCAGTTTTGGACGTATGTTTTCACAGCACTGCAGCAGTGCCAGCCCGGAATCTCGACGCTCCCTTTTGCTACCTTGTTAGAAATGCCACAGCCATCCTGGCAAGCGGTGCACACGGCTCTAATCAATAGTCTGGCTCGACAAAGTGAGCCCCTGGTGCTGGTGCTGGACAATTATGAGGAGATTACAGAGCCAGCGATCCATGGCTTGCTGTCCTTGCTGCTCAATCATCTACCACCCACCCTGTGTGTGGTGCTAACAACACGGACTGATCCTCCTTTTTCCCTTGCTCGGTTGCGCGCCCAAGCACAGATTCTAGAATTACGCACCGAGCAGTTGCGTGCAACGAGTGAGGAAATGGCTACCTTTCTCCGCGGTGTGATGAATCTGCGGCTATCCATGCAGAACATCCAGGAAGTGGACGCACGCCTGCAGGGCTGGTGGGCGGGCATGCAACTGGCTGCGCTCGCCTTCAAGGGGAAGGCCTCCCCGAAAAATCTGCTGCAAGTGTCCCAGGGAAGCCAGCCTGCTCTTTTCGAGTATCTGGTGCATGAGGTGCTGCTCCGCCAGCCAGAGCAGGTGCAGACCTTCCTCTTGCGAACGTCCATCTTACCTCGCCTGTGCAACTCCCTGAGTAATGCGGTCCTGGAGCAGCAGGACAGCCAGCTCTTCCTGGAGGAAGTAGAACGAGCCAATCTCTTTCTGAGCCCCCTTGATGAGCAGCGCCAGTGGTATGCCTATCACCCCTTCTTTGCCGAAGTACTGTGTGCTCGGTTGGAGCAGACCGCCCCCACGGAGGTGCCGCTTCTGCATCTACGAGCCAGTCAGTGGTATGCGACACATCAGATGCACAACGAAGCGATCCAGCATGCGCTGCAGGCGCACGAGTGGTCCTGGGCGGCGACGCTGATGGAACAGATTCCCAGTCAGCACATCTGGAGTCGGTCCAGGGACGCGTTGCTTCGTTCCTGGATTGAGCAGCTTCCCCGCGAAGTTGTACGTGAGCGGCCTCGTTTATGTCTGGCTGAGGCATCGAGCCTGTTCTGGATAGCCCCACCAGGAGTCACCGAAGACTGGATACGCGATGCCAGAAGCGCCTGGACACGAGCTCATCAGCGGGAAGAACAGATTGACGGAGAGCAGGGTATCTATAAACCAGAAGCACCGACGGCTCTCCTGGGAGAAATCGCCGCATTGCAAGCCACGATTGCGGGCTTCTATCATGGGGATGCAGGGGCCACACAGGCCTTCTGTCAGGAAGCGCAGACCCATCTTAAGGAGCGGCAATGGGCGGCACAACTTCAGGTGACGTTTGCTCAGGCCAGGGCGAACATCGCTGAGGGGGATTTTGAGCATGCTATGCAGCAAATGCAGGCCGCATGGAATCGGATCAGAGCGGAGGGCGATCAAAAGCTCGAGAGTATCTACTGGCGCGAGGCAGTATGGGAAAGGACGATGGCAGGTCAATTGCACCAGGCATGGCAATTGAACCAGCAGGCGATCCACGTACTCCAAACCATTGAAGAGCCCTTGCCACCCCTGCCACCTCTGTTATGCTGGCCCTATGGCTATCAAGCAAAGATCTTGCATGAATGGAACAGATTAGAGGAAGCTCAATGCCTGGCTGAACAGGCAATCCAACTGGGCGAACAGGCCGAAATGCTGGCGTTTTTACATTTCGGCTATGCCGTGTTGTTGCGGATCGCTTTCTCACAAGAGCGATGGGAGGAGGCAGGGAAACTCTCTCAACAACTTATATACGTCGGACGAATTACGTCATCTCCGTATAGCGCAGCGCTCTGGAACTGTGTTGATCAGATGCGTTTCTGGTTGACCTGTGGTGATCTGGCACAGGCACGACGCTGGGCGGCAGATATAAGGCGAGAAGCGCCGCTGGTCTCTCCTCTGGCACGGGAAAAACAGGGCGTTGCGTTCGTCCGGTTGCTGCTTGCTGAGTCGCAACCGGAACATGCCTTGCACCTGCTTCTTTCCCTGATAGAAGGAGCCACAGCCAGGCAACGATGGTACGATGTGCTGGAAATGTGGCTTTTGCAGATACAGGCGTATGAAATGCTCCAACAACGGCAAGAAGCATTGGCACGGCTTGCGCGGGCTGTGCATTTGAGCGCACCGGAAGGCTATATCCGTCGTTTTGTGGACGAAGGGCCACTCATGGCTGACTTGCTCTCCCAACTCAGAGGACAGGAGTGCCAGGAAGAAGATCTCCCGTATCTGGAGACGCTTTTGCGTGCGTTTCACCAGCAACCGAGAGCCCAATCAACCTCTCAGGATCGTGGGCCATCCCCGATGTTGCTAGACCCTTTGAGCACACGTGAGCAGGAAGTATTACACCTGCTTGCACGCGGTGCTTCGAACCAGGAGATTGCGGACACCCTGGTGGTTGCACTCGACACGATAAAGCATCATGTCAGTAATATTCTTAGCAAGCTCGAAGTCTCCAATCGCACGCAGGCAGTTGCACGAGCCCGGTCGCTTGGCTTCTTTTCCGCCGAGGAGTAAGTTGACCTCGGGATCTGGCGCTATTCTTTAGTGGGTAGAGGACTGCTGTGAAGTTATGTGATTGGCAACTCAGCCAGGCGGCGTTTGAGGAATGCCTGCTCGACGGTATTCTGAGTCAGGGCCATGGCTTGCTGATAAGATTCCCTGGCTGCCTGGTATTGCTGATCACGACGCAGCAGGTCTGCGCGGGCGGCGTGGAAGAGGTAGTAGTGTCGCATGGTGACGTTTTCCATCTCGGCAAGCAATTCGAGTCCGCGCGCGGGTGTGCTGGCCATGGCTACCGCGACCACCCAGTTGAGCCAGATCACAGGCGAGCTCTGGTGTTTGGTCAGGGTACTATAGAGCAGAGAGATCTGGAGCCAGTCGGTCTCTTCGGCGCTGGTGGCTTGTGAGTGTAGCGCGCTGATCGCGGCTTGAATCTGATAGGGTCCGGGTTTGCGGGCAAGCATAGCCTGATCAAGGATCGCTATTCCTTCCTGTGTCTGCCTCTGATCCCACAGGCTGCGGTTTTGTTTCTCAAGGGTGATCAGCTCGCCCTCGGGACCAATTCTGGCATCTTTTCGTGCGTCATGGATGAGCATCAGCGCCAGCAATCCGAGGGCCTCAGCTTGATCGGTCGGTGGAACGGCCTGCTGTAGCAGCAGCACCAGTGCCCGCCCGAGCCGGATGGCCTCGGCACATAACTCGTTGCGCAACAGACTTTCTCCCTGGCTTGAGATGTAGCCTGCGTTGAAGATGAGATAGAGTACCAGTAAGACACCACTGAGACGCTCGGTAAGTTGGTGCGCGGCGGGCACCGAATAGGGGATGCCGGCGTCGCGGATCTTACGCTTGGCGCGTACCAGGCGCTGGGCCATCGTGGTCTCGCTGACCAGGAAGGCGTGGGCGATTTCGGCGGTTGAGAGTCCACCCAGGGTTTGCAGAGTCAGGGCCACCTGCGCATCCTGATTGAGGGCGGGATGGCAACAGGTAAAGATCAGTTTCAGACGATCGTCGGGGAAGACTTCTTCTTCCAAGAATGGAGCAGTGTTTTCTCTGAGTGCTTCCAGCAACTGCAGCTCAGCCTGCTTCTGTATGAGCACCTGTGTACGTCTCAGGCGATCGATCGCCTTGCGCTGGGCTGTAACGAGCAGCCAGCCAGCGGGATTCTTTGGTATTCCCTCGCCGGACCAATGCTCGATGGCGCTTATAAAGGCCTCTTGTAGCACATCTTCCGCCATCTCAAAATCGTGCAGACGACTGATCAGGGCAGCTCGTACTCGTCCTCCTTCCTCGCGGAAGAGTTGATCCAGTTGCCGATCTAGCTCAAGCCTGCTTATTGCGTCATTCACCAGCAAGGTGCTCCCACTCAAGGCATATTCTCCTCTATCTATCGCTGATAGTGTACCTGAAAATGGACCGCTGTGCCAGAAATCTGGCGCAGTGGTCCATTGTTGTGTTTTCCTTTGGAATGCTTAATCCCACTCAACCACCGGGCGGATCTCGATCGAGCCGCTGGTGGCGCCGGGAATTTTGGTGGCGATGGCGATGGCTTCGTCCAGGTTTTCGGCCTTGACCAGGTAGAAGCCTCCGAGCTGCTCTTTCGTTTCGGCGAAAGGGCCATCGGTCGTCAGCACCTTGCCGTCGCGCACCCGCACCGTGGTGGCGGCATTGACAGGATGCAGAGCCTCGCCTGACAGGTGGGCGCCGCTCTTCTGAATCATCTCTGTAAAATCATTGTAGGCTGTCATCTCAGCCTGCATCTGCTCTTGACTCATTTTCGCCGCCTCTGCCTCATTGCCGTAGATCAACAGTAAGTAACGCATATGTGTCAAACTCCTTTAATGTGAATCAACCACTTTTCGAGATCAAGCCAGCCCATGCGCTGGTTTCATGAGGATGACGAATAGCTTATGCTGGAATCGACAGTTTTCACAACGAGATTTTGACAAATGAAAAAATTGGTTGCGGCGTCATACGAGCCATTTTTTACTCACCCGCACAGTTCAACAAAGTTACACAAAATCTATGCTTCAGGTGTCCGCTATTCTTTCTCATCATTGGCCCAGGTTTTATCCAGTTGAGGAGCGTAGAAGAGCAACGCCTTTTTATAGCGCAGGATCGAAGGCTCGGCCGTTGTTTCCGCCAGATTGGTCAAAAGGAGCTGCATCGCTTCCGCATGCCGTTGTAGATTGTGCAGGGCCATGGCCAGAAAGATGGGGAATGCCCGATCTTGAGGGAACTCTTGCATGCCACGCCGCAGCATCTGCTCGGCCTTCGTATATTCACCCAGGGCGCGATAGGTGCTACCCAGCCCCAATAATGCACCTTGCAGGCTATCTTTGGATAATCCCAGGTTAATCGCGCACAGATAAAAAGGAACCGATTCACGTTCCAGTCCCAGGTTATCATGTACCCACGCCGTTTGATAATTGAGCTCTGCATCATTAGGATAGAGGGCTAGCAGCTCTAGCAGTAACGTCCGTGCTTCTTGCGCCTGCCCCGCCTCCCGCATCTGGATGGCGGTGTGTAAACGATCTTGCATTAATTTGGTGCCCATGTCTTTCGTTCATAATATATCGATGTATCTGAGTGTAGCAGATCAGTCAGCTGCCAACAATATGTTAATCACGCAACGGTTTTTGAGATCAGTGCGTGCGTATGTTACAATGCATGGGAACGATGAGATAGCGCTTTGGGAGGGCTGGTAGGTTTTCCACGGTGCCAGAAGGATTAGTTAGAAGGATCTTCAGTATGACGAACGCACGCGATCTTCGCGCGGTCCGTAAAAGTTGTCGCCGCTCTATCGCGGGCCATTATACGTATCAGCAGACGTTACCGCAGATTTTGCATGAGCTTGCCGATTCGGTGCAGCCTGAGGAGGCTCCCGATCTATACGGGAGTGGGGCACTGATCAATGATTTTGAGGCCGAGGTGGCTCGCCTGCTGGGCAAAGAGGCCGCTGTTTTTATGCCCAGTGGCACCATGTGCCAGCAGATCGCGCTGCGTATCTGGACCGATCGTCGGCGACTGCCACGCATTGGGTTTCACCCCACCTCCCATCTAGAAATACACGAGTTCCAGGCTGCGCAACGCCTGCACGGTCTGCAATCGGTGTTGATCGGTTCACCCTATCAGTTGATGACGCTGGCGGATCTGAAGGCGGTCAAAGAGCCATTGGGAGCGCTTTTGTTGGAGCTGCCGCAGCGTGAAATCGGTGGTCAGTTGCCCACCTGGGATGAGTTAACGGCCATTACCACCTGGGCGCGTGAGCGTGACATCGCCCTGCACATGGATGGCGCGCGTCTCTGGGAGTGCAAGCCATACTATCAGCGGGACTACGCGGAGATCGCTGGTCTCTTTGATAGCGTCTATGTCTCTTTCTACAAGAGTCTGGGCGGTATCGCGGGCGCCGTGCTGGCCGGGCCTGCTGATGTCATCGACGAGGCGCGCATCTGGCAGCGCCGGCAGGGCGGCAACCTCTACCAGCTCTATCCCTATGTGCTCTCGGCCCGCAAGGGTCTGGCCGAGCACCTGGAGCGCATGGAGGCCTATCACCAGAAAGCCAAAGCGATCGCGGCCGCCCTGTCAGCTTTTCCCCAGATCGAGGTTATGCCAGCGGTACCCCAGACCCACATGATGCATGTCTTTATCCGTGGCGAGCGTGAAAAACTGAACGAGGCCGCCCTGGAGGTCGCCGAAGAGAGCGGAACGTGGCTCTTTGGTGGCGTGTCCCCCACGCAGATTCCCGCCTATCAAAAATTTGAGCTTTCCGTTGGAGATGCTTCACTTGATGTTAGCGATGAAGAGATCGTCAGTTTATTTCAACAACTTTTCAACAAGGTAGAGTCGTACTCGTAGGCGTCCCTCACGATCATTCAGGGAGGATGATCGCAGCTAGCATCAGTGAAGGTGAGCAATCATGACAGATGAACCGGAAGAGATGGAGGAGCAGTTCTCCTCTCCCCTGCAGCGTGAAGGGGAAGATAATGGTCAGCGGATCGCGCGCCTGCTACGTGGTGGCAGCGTGCATGAATTGATCCTGGAGGCCCACTACTGGCTCGGATATTATCAGTGGCACGAAGACGCCGCTGACGCCCTTCCGACCGCCATGTTACTACTTGAATGTGCCTCTGAAAAGACGGTCACCCAATAAACGAAAGGCTCGATGCTATCACGATGCATCGAGCCTTTCGTTTATTTTTGTAGCAAGCGAACGCTGTAGTGAAGTACAAGCGGTTGTGTTATACTTCAGGGCAACAATGGTGAATTTTTGATGGAACTCAAGGGGGAGTACTATTCATGCTTCATTTCGTGCGCCGCTCACTCTTGATACAACTGCTCAGCATGTATCTGCTCTTTGTCATGATCGTGCTGGTTGGTGGCCTGGCCGTGAATAGCATAGTCGAACAGCAATTGCGTGCCGATGTCCAGGCTTCGGACCAGGCTCTGGCGCAGGAGATCGCTTTAGAGACTAATCTGCAGATTCGCGATGCGGAAAGCTCTCTGATGTCCCTTGGCAAGCAGGTAGATCAGATTCCTGATTCGCGGGAGATCGCTCATATCTTCCAGACCTATAAGCTGGCGCGTCCCGATGTGGATCATGTGTACTGGTTGGACCCGGTCGGCGTCTTGCAGGTGACGTGGCCAATGAATAGCGCGGCCCTCAACACTGAGTTCTCTCCCCCCGATGTTGTACAGCGGGCCCGCATGTCGGTTAATCCGGTCTTTGAGGTCGGAATCGCTGTTGAGACCACCTTTAATGCGGGAGTGATTGTCGCTCAGCCGATGCGCCGTTCCGATGGTCGCCTGGTTGGCATTATCGCGGCCAGCCTCTCGCTGGTCGAGCTAAGCGAGCCCCTGATCGCCGTGGTCAACGCCCAGCAGCAGCAGGGACGGCACCTGATGATCAGCGTGATTGATGGCCGTGGCGTCCTCGTGGCGACTCCCCAGCGTGAGCGGATCCTGCAGACGGTGCTGGATGAATTGCCGGGAGCAGAGCAGGCACTGCATAATCATGTCGCTTCACAGCTTGGACGTGGACTGGATGGTCAGGATTGGCTCTTTAGCGCCGTGCCGATCTCGGACGCGGGCTGGGCTGTCGTTGTGCAGAGGCCCGCGCAAGAGGCGCTAGCGGTCGTCGCGCAGTTTCACCTCTGGCTACTGGCCGCGATCGTCCTGTTTGCCTGCGGCGGACTCCTGTTCTGGCTCATTCTCTTGAATCGGGTTATTCGTCCATTGCATACGCTGGCCCGTCAGCACCAGGCGCTCCCCTCCTCAAAGCTCTCGCTTCCAATGGATACGACTATTATGGCCTCGCGTGGTGACGAGGTGGGGGCGCTGGCCCGTTCGCTGGTGCGTTTAGAGCTTGATGGCCTGGAGAAACTGGGTGAGCTACGCACACTGCTGGAGACCTCAAATGCCGTGGTGGGTTCATTGGAGCCGCACGCGGTGGTTCGAAAAATCATTCGTGAGGCACGTCGGTTGGTGGATGTGCAGGCCGCCGCTGTTCTGTTGCCTGATGAGCAGGGAACCCTGCGTGTGCTGGTTAGTGATGGGCATAGCGAGCAGTATGATCAGAAACTGGCGCTAACCGCGGAAAATATCACCTCGGCCCCCGTAATCGCACTGCGGGACGGTGCACCGGTCCAAAAGATATTAGAGCCTGGGACCTCTTCCTTCTCTTATGAGGACGGCTTTCGATCGGTGCTGGCCATCCCGATCATCAGCCGCCACGCCGGCGGCGTGGTTCTGCTGGTTCACCGTACCGAGCCACACCTGTTTAACCAGAATGAGATCGATCTATTGCTGACTTTCGCCAACTATGCGACGCTGGCCTGGGAGCATGCCGTGCTCTATGAGCGCAGCGACGAGCGGCTGCACGAAGTTGCCCGCGAAAACGAGCGGCTCTATCGGCATGCCGCTGAAGAGAGGCAGAAGCTGGCCTCTATTATGGAGAGTATGCATGATGGTCTGGTGCTAACGGGTATGGATGGTCTCATCCTGTATGCAAACCAGGGCGCGCGTAATCTGCTGGGACTGCGTGATGTGAGTCTGGAGCAGCATTCAATCAGCATGCTCTATGCCGCTTTACGCGCCAGCGCGGTAGATCCTCCGCAGCTTGATGCCGTGCTAAAGCGGATCGAGACCACTGCTACCAGCGAAGCTATGGTTACGGTGAGCTCCCAGGAGCAGCAGCGTACCCTGCACCTGCGTCTCTTTGACGTTGAAGATGAGGCGGAACAGCCGATTGGGCGCGGACTCCTGCTGAGGGATATTACGCGTGAGCGCGAGTTGGATGAATTCAAAACGACTTTGCTGGCCGCCGTCGGTCACGAGGTGCGTACACCATTGGCCGCCATCAAGGGCTATGCCTCAACGTTGTTGCAAGAAGATGTGAGCTGGTCAGGCGCGGACCAGCGTTATTTCCTGCAGACCATCAGTAGCGAGGCCGATCGTCTGGCGCAGATGGTCAAGAATCTGCTGGATCTTTCCCGCCAGGAAGCAGGCTTGCTGCAGTTAAATCTATCATTGACCAGTGTAGATGATGTACTGTTCGCTGTCGTCGAACACGAACGGCTGCAGTATCCAGATTCCTCCGTTCAAGTGCAGCTTCCCCCAACCTTGCCAGAAATCAACATTGACAGTGCGCGCATCGAAGTGGTGTTGCATAATCTTCTCTCAAACGCACTGGTCTACGGAGAGGGAAGCGCAACGATTCTGGTCGAGCGCGAGGGGGATTTTGTGACGATCTCAGTTTCTAATAGTGGTCAGGGTATTGCGCCCGACGAATTACCGCATATTTTTGAGCGTTTTTATCGTGCTCGCCATGGACAGCAACAGCGCCTGGGTGGTACCGGACTGGGGTTGGCGATCTGTAAGGCCTTCGTCGAAGCCCATGGGGGCAAGATCCAGGCCGCCAGTAGCCAGCGCGTGACCACGATCACCTTTTCACTGCCGATTGTTGTTGTCCCGGCAACGATTGAAACGCTGGCTAGAGATATCTCGCCAGAAGAATGGAGGCGTGTATGACGATGCAACCTAAACGTATCTTGCTTGCTGAGGATGAAGGCACATTGCGAGATTTTGTCAGTCGCAATCTGCGGGCGCGAGGTTTTGATGTGCTGGAAGCCAGCAATGGTCTGGAGGCGCTAGCCGTCTGGGAGCGCGAGGAGCCACATCTCTTGATCCTCGACATTATGATGCCGCGCATGGATGGCCTGGCCGTTTGCCAGCGCGTGCGCGAGCACTCCGCGGTCCCCATCATTGTTTTGACCGCCCTGGATGCCGAATACGACAAAGTGACCGCCCTGGATCTGGGTGCCGACGATTACCTGACCAAGCCATTCGGGGTTGAAGAACTGCTGGCACGGGTGCGTGCTGTCCTCAGACGTACGCAGGGAGAGTCTCAGTCAGGCGGTGGTGTGAAAAAGTTTGGCGAGCTGGAAGTGGATCTTCCAGGACATAATGTCTGGTTGCGGGGCGAGGCGGTCCGCCTATCGCGGACAGAGTTCGAATTGCTTGGGCAATTGGTGAACAACGCGGGCAAGGTATTAACGCACCGCGTCCTGCTACAGCGCATATGGGGTCCGGAATATGGGGGAGAGGCCGAATATCTCCGCGTCTACATCAACCGCCTGCGCCATAAAATAGAGACCGATCCGGCCAAACCGCGCTACTTGATCACTGAGCCCGGTGTCGGTTATCGTTTTGTGGCCCCCGAAATCGAACGCACCCACTGGCTTTCCGGCAACAATTAATCATATATTTACCTCGATAGAGATTCTTCCGCGCTCCTCCCGCTCTAGATCTCAACGATTCATAAAGACAGCATTGAAGGCGGCAAAAGATCCTCCAATGCTGTCTTTTATGTAGCAGTCGAGCTTTGAGGGGCCAACTCAATGTATAGTATCCATCTGCCCGTTAACAAAGTACATAGGTAGGACTGCGCCCTGGTCCGCAGGGTTTAAAATTAAAGAAGGGGATGCAGACAATCTCGTCTGCATCCCCGATATGTGTCGTGGAGAATTAGCTGGCTTTGCTGACGAACTCGTTGGTGTAGGTACTCTTGAGATCAATCTGTTTGCCCTGCACCGTCTGATTGGTCTCTTTCTCAATGTTGTACACCGATTGTGGACCATCAGATGGCATGGTGCCATCGGGGCTGAAGATGGCGAGCTGACTCTTCAAGGCCGTGACGTACAGCGCCTTGTTGCCAGCATAGTAGTCAGCTGGCATCTTATCGGCGATCTCTTCGGCCGAATGCGTATGCATCCATTTCAAGGTTTTGACGTAGGCATTGGCCAGCTTCTGCGTCACATCCTTGTGGCTATTGACATAATCATTCTTCATGAAGAGGCAGATGAAAGGATATGAGCCGTTGAGGGCGGCCTGTGTTGACTGCGGAGTGCGCAGGTCGGTCAGAACCTTGCCAACGCCGCTTGAGAGCAGGCGTGAGATGGTTGGCTCGGTGGTCATGCCTGCGTCGATGCGACCCTGCTGCATGGCGGCGATGAAGGTGTCGCCCGCGCCGACCGGCAGGAAATGAGCTTCGCTCTGCGCGATTCCAGCGTTGTGCAGCAGTGCGATGGTCAGGGTCTGGGTACCAGAACCAAGCTCTGTCACACCCAGATTTTTCCCCTTGAGGTCTTTAACCGATTTAATGCTGCCCGCTTCTTTAGTTGAGACCATTTCGGCCTCGCCCGGCGCGATATCCAGCTGAACGACGCACTCCATCTGTTTGCCGGATGCCTGCAGCTCGATGGTATGGTTATACGAGCCGGAGCCCGCTTCAACCTGACCGGCCAGCACCGAGTCTTCTGAAGACTGACCGGAGGCCTCGTCGATGAGGGTGACATCCAGGCCCGCCTGATCAAAATATCCCAGCTGCTTGGTGAGCATGTTGGGCAGGTAGATCTGTTTGCTGAGCCCACCGACCATGATTGAGAGATGGGTCTTGGCGCCGGTAGTCCCACCGCCGCCGGTGCTGCTCTTGCTTGATGCACTACTATTGTCGCTGCCGCAAGAACTGAGAACGAGGAGTAAAATAATACCAAACAGCAGGCAGAGTTGTTTCTTCCGTGTCTTCATATGCCTTGTATCTCCTATCCGAGATGATATGGGTCGACAATGACCACATAGGTCCAGTATATGCTACCTCAGGTGAGGCCAGGTGTGGGCATCTTTAAGAGAGAAATAGCCTTAATGTAGTTATGTAGCCGGTCCTCCTTTCTGCTTAGATTGAAATGTCGTTGACGGTGTTGGTTGGACGCCAGGTGATCAGGCGATTCTCAAGCGCCGTGACCATGGCCTCGGTGATCAGCGCCAGGGCCGCCAGGATAACCATGGCCGCGAACACTCCGTTGGCGTTGAATGTGCCCTGCGCGGTCTGGATCATCAGGCCGATGCCCTGGGTGGCACCCAGAAATTCGCCGACGACAGCGCCGACCAGCGCGAAGCTGAAGCTGGTATGCAGGCTGGCGATGATCCATGTCAGGGCAGAGGGAATAATAACATCGATGGAGAGCTGGCGTGAATTGGCACCCAGGATGCGCGCGTTGGCCAGCAGGTTGCGATCAACCTCTCGTACCCCCTGGAAGGCGTTGAAGAAGACGATGAAAAAGACCAGTACGACCGCCAGTGCGACCTTGGATTGGATGCCCAGTCCCAGACCGATGACGAAGATCGAGCCCAATACCACGCGTGGGATGGAGTTGGCCGCTTTGATGTATGGTCCCAGCACGTCGGCCAGAAATCTGTTGCGCCCCAGTAAGATGCCGAAGACAACACCTAAGATGACGCCGATCAAAAAGCCCAGCACCGTTTCTTCCAGCGTGACCGCGATCTGTTCCCACAGAGGACCCTGGGCCGTTCCGTTAACGGCCCAGGTCACGATCTGCGCCCAGATGCCGGAGGGCTGGCCCCAGAAGAAGGGATCGATCACTTTCGTGCGTGCACCCAGCTCCCAGCCACCGATGATCACGACCAGTACCAGAACGCGCAGTATATTGATCAGTACTCGCTTGCGGCGTATGTTGGTCCGGTCTATCTGTATATTTTCCTCTGTTGCGGTTGTATTATTGATTGCGCTGCTTTGTTCGTTCATAGCTAATCAACACCTCATTGCGAAGGTCTTCCCAGATTTCCTGATATAGATGGACAAAACGTGGCTCAAAGCGGATCTCCGCTACATTGCGTGGCCGTGGCAGATCGATGGTATAGATGCCTTTGACCGTGGCGGGGCCAGCGGTTAGCACACAGACGCGGTCCGCTAGAGAGATAGCCTCCTCCAGATCGTGCGTGACAAATACAACCGAGGCTGAGGTCGAGGACCAGAGCTGGAGCAACTCGTCTTCCATCAGGGTGCGCGTCTGTACGTCCAGAGCGCTGAAGGGTTCATCCATCAGCAGAATCTGCGGCTCGTTGATGAAGGTCTGAGCCAGGGCCACGCGTTTGCGCATGCCGCCGGAGAGCTGATGCGGATAGCGATCCTCAAATCCGGATAGACCAACGCGCGCGATCCAATCGCGGGCCTGCGCCAGTGCTTCCTTCTTCGGCTTGCCGCGAAAGAGCGGTCCCGTCGCCACGTTGCGCAAGACATTTTTCCAGGGAAAGACCGCGTCTGATTGAAAGACATAGCCGATGCGCGGATCAATGCCCTGGACCGGCTGGCCCATCACCTGGACCTCGCCGGCGCTGGGGCGTTCCAGCCCCGAGATCAGGCCTAACGTGGTGGATTTACCACATCCGGTCGGCCCTACGATAGCGCAGAACTCGCCGGGCGCGATGCTCAGGCTGAGGTCGCGTAGCGCGGTATATGCTTGACCGTTGGGTGTCAGGAAGCGCTTGGTCACGTTGCGCAGCTCGATGGAGGATTTCAGCCCGGGTATATATTGTGGTGAAATTGATGAGTTTGTCATAGATGAAGCGGCGATCACCGAACCCCTTTCTCGGTTAGTCTGCTGGCACGGCTGTGTGCATCGCAGTTTGATGTTTCATAGCGGGCAGCTCATGAGTCGTTATGAGCTTAAATATCGATGCTTGCAAGTATGCATGAACCTGTAACGGAAGTATAGCCGCTCAGCCGTAAACGAAACATAAACGTCGCATAGGTTGACATAAACAGAATATAAACATTATGGTGGATACGTTACGTTTGACGTAGCTATCCTCTCGATGTTACGCTTGAAGATGTTGATGCCAGCAAGGATACCTGGCTCACTAAATCATTGGAGGATTTGTCTTTATGGCCTCGTCATCTATTATTGTGCGCCCACTTGAAACCCAGGAGGAGATCGAGCAGCAATTTATCTGGTCTGACCAGGCTTTTTCTCGTCAGCCACCTGATCCTGATAGGGCGCGCGAGTGGAGCCGAAGCTTCCTTATGCAACCGGATTTTCATCCCAGACAGTTGCGCGGCGCTTTCCGCGATGGTATACAGCTCGGTGGCTACGCGATCTATGAATGGACGCTGCGTATGGGTGCGGCGCGTATCCCTGCAGGTTGTATCGGTATTGTGGTCGTCAATCCGGATGCGCGTAAGCAGGGGGCGGCCAGCGCGTTGATGCACGATGCTATCCAGTTCGCGCGTGAGCAGCGGCATAGCTTGCTCCTGCTGGATGGTATTCCCAAATTCTATTATCGCTATGGTTATACCGACGTCTTTGATGTGACGACATATGATATCGACCGGGGAGCTATCCTGGCGCATCCCGGTAGTTCGCACACGGTCCGCCAGGCCACGCCCGAAGATGCGCAGGCCGTACGCGATCTGTACGAGCGTCGCCTGGGAAGCTATACAGGCAGCTTTGAGCGTTCCGTTGAGAAGCAAGAGTATCTACTGCGTAACCGTTTCAGCCGCAATACCATCTTGCTCGCGCTCTCTTTCTCCGGGACGGCTGAGGGATATTTGATCGCCTCGCGTGAGCCGAGTGCCGCCCATGGTGTTGAGATCGCCGCCGACAACTGGCAGGCGCAGATCGCGCTGATGCAGGCGCATGTGCACCTCACCGATGGACCCGATGCTCCTGAAAAACATACCTATTATCTCGCGCCGAACTCCCCCGAGCTGTATAACGTTATCGATCACCTTGAGGTCCTTGATACCTCGAAGTGGCAGAATCCAGCCGAGGAGTGGGGCGTGCGCACCTCGCAGTTTCATCATCGCTACGCCGGCTGGATGGGACGCTTCGTCCATCTGCCCACGCTCTTGGCTGCTATGCTGCCAGAGCTTGAGGTGCGCTGGCGGCGCGCGCTGGCACAGTGGTCGGGCGAGCTACACTTTGTAATCGGAGACGAAGGCGTTACCCTTCGTATCGAGGGCACAAAACTGAGCCTTGTAGACTCGCCTTCGTCCGAGGCCATCATCTTCCAGAGCTCGCCCCAGAGCTTTGCCCAACTCGTCTTTGGTTATCGCCCGGTGTCGTGGATATTAGAGCAGCATCCTCAACAACTGTCGGATGAAGCCCGGTCAGTGCTGAGCCTGCTTTTCCCGGTTAGCCATAGCTGCCTGAGCTTCTCCGACTGGTTTTAATCCTTGCCCCTTCCGGAATGGAGGAGGATTATTGATGGAAAGGATTCCTGCATGGCTATTACACGCCATCCTTTTGATGGCACAGAGCATCTGACGCGCGTGCTTGAGCTTGTGCGCCAGATGCCGGAATCGTGCCGCCACGTCGTTGACTGGCCGTGGCGTCTGAGCACTCCGGCGATCCACGCCGGTAATGACGCCGTCTTCTGGGAGAACGATGAAGGGGTGATGGTCGGCCTGGCCGCCTGGCAATACTATTGGGCGGTGCTCGACTTCTTTATCCTGCCGGGTCCCCAGCAGAGTGAGGTGAAGGAGGACCTCTTTGCCTGGGCTGATCAGCGCTTTCGTGAGCGCGATGCTGAGCGCGGGAAGCCGTTGCTCTACTGGGCCGAGTTCTGGGAGGAAGATCGCGAGCGGCAGCAGCTGGTGAATGCCCATGGTTTTCTGGCTGATGAATATGAATGCTACGTCTATCTGGAGCATCCTTTAGAAAACCTGCCGCCTGTACCGGATTTGCCTGAAGGGTTTATATTGCGCACCCTGCGCGGTGTAGACGAGGTCGCGGCCTATGCGGAACTGCATCGCGCTGCCTTCCAGAGCAACTCTATGACCCCTGAGTGGCGGGCCCGAACCCTGCACATGCCCACCTATCGGCCTGAGGTGGATCTGGTCATCGAGGCGCCTGATGGGTCGCTGGCCGGATTCTGCGTGGGCTGGCTAGAGCCCGCGCGCCAGCTGGCCCAGATCGAGCCGATTGGCGTTCATCCGCGCTTCCAGCAGCTTGGATTATCCCGTGTCCTGCTATCAGAGATCCTGCACCGCTTCAAGCGGTACGGGGCTCGAAAAGCCATCGTCGAAACCAATCTGGATCGCTCACCGGCGCGCCACGCCTATGCGGCGGCCGGCTTTCGGCAGGCGCATATCATCCATTCCGTCGGCAAATGGGTGAATCCGCTGGCCGAGGTACAATAAATCCCTTGTGGTGGAGGATGAGCATCAATTGATGCGCGGCGGCCCCTGGCGAATGCGTTCGCGCACTTCGTCAAGACCTGTATTGTTCCAGCGCGCCTCCATCCACCAAGTGATGCCCGCGTCGATCCAGGGACGTACAATGGCCGCCGCGCGCTCGGGGTCGTCGCCTGGTGTCTCACCCTCCCAGGTGATGTCGAATGGCGTGGTGAGTTCGCGCTTGGCCTCGACATAGGTTTTGATGGCGCGGATATCTTCGGGCGTCATGTCGCCATCCTTCTTCTGTGGCACGATACCATCCCAGCGCAGCACGCGCCGCATCGACTTTTCACGCGGCCAGACCCCGATCGGCCAGACCGGGATGCGCGGTCGCTGGACTGAGGGCGGCAAGAGTTGCATGCTCTGTACGTGGTAGTGGTCGCCATCGTGCGAGAAGAGTTCGCCGCTCCAGGCACCATTTAAAATATCCAGGCACTCATCCATCAGGGCGGCCCGGCCTTTCTGGCTCATCTCCTCGCCAACTTTATAGAAGCCGGCATCATCGTTGGCGGCTCCAAGCCCGACCGGTAGCACGATCCTGCCCTGTGAAAGATGATCGAGCGTCATCGTCTCGCGCGCCAGTTTCCAGGGGCGGCGCCGCGAGATCGCCGCGATCATCGGACCCAGTATGACACGTTGTGTGCGCGCCGCCATCAGCGCCAGCAAGATCCAGGGATCGTAGCAGGGACCTGGTGGGTAGTCTGGTGTATCGATCGAGATACAGTCAGCGATAAAGACGCCGTCCCAGCCAGCCGCCTCCGCCTCGGCTGCCATCTCGGGTATAGTCTGGACATCACCAGCGGGAATGATAAAACCGTAACGCATGGTTGATATTCTCCTTGTGCCTTCATCAATTTTCTCCCCTTATTCTACAGTGGCGTTCATGACATCCTCTGCCATATTTGCGAGAACATCACCAGGCGTTCGCGATGGACGATCTTCACGTGGAGCGAAGCAGGAAGCGCCCGCAAGGGGCTTTATAATGTGCGGCATTTACGTGAAGCGAAGCAGGAAGCGCCCGCAAGGGGCGCAGCTACGGTGATGGCGATGACGGTAATGATGGTTTTATACCGGGAATGAGGCGGTCGAGTGCGGCCAGGACGAGTTGGTAGACAAGCTCTGTAACCTCATCGGGGGATCGTTCAGACCCGGCCAGGCTGTCAAAGGTTTCAAAGCTGATCAGCGTATAGAGAGCGGTGGTCGCTTCCTCTATCTTCGCTGCGCCAGGCTGTTCGCTTTCTGTGATAATTCGGCTGAGAAGGGTATGTACTCCCCAATGGCGCCGTTCGTCCCGCTGGCGAATCACCTGTTCAAACTCAGGATCAAGGGCGGCCAGTGCGCGCAGGCGCCGCGTGACGAGCCGATCCGCGCTCCAGAAGCGACCAAAGGTAATAATGTATTGTTTCAGAGCCTCGATAGGGTCTGGTTGGCAAAAAGCGTTCGCCATCTGCTCCATGCCACCGCTGGCCGCCAGGGAATCGCATAATGCTTCGAGCAGGCCTGTTCTGGAACCGAACTGGTGGTAGACCGTCATGCGTGCTACATCTGCCTGTTTGGCTACCATCTCCATGGAAAAGTGCGCGAAGCCATGTTCAGTCATCAGCAGTTCACGACTGGCATGAATGATACGCATTCGGGTTTGCTCGGTCGCCGCCTGACGTTGACCAAGCCGATAAGGACGAGGACTCATATAGGATCTTGCCACCTTGCTGAATTTAATTGTATAATCAGTATAGCTAAATTTCATTTGTTTGGATAGATCATCTGCATAATGATAGAACCGATCGCTGGCCAATGTAAAGATGTACAGAATCAACCAGAGATAGGTACTGATTAAAGGGTGAAAGAGAGAGTGCATAATGCCGAAACCGTTTCGCTTTGGTGTCGTTGGCGGCAATGCTCAGTCGCGTGAAACCTGGACCAGCTTTGCTCGCCATGTTGAAGAGCTTGGATACAGTAGTCTGTTATTGCCCGATCGCACCCAGATGAATGTGGCCCCATTTGCGGCCCTGGCGGTTGCCGCGACGGCGACAACCACACTGCGTGTGGGCAGCTATGTTTTCTGCAATGATTATCGCCATCCCGCTGTTTTAGCCAAAGAGGCGGCTACTCTGGCCCTGCTCTCTGATGGACGTTTTGAGCTTGGCATAGGGGCCGGGGTGGGTCCCGAAGATTATAATCAATTAGGGCTGCCATTTGACTCTGCTGGTACCCGAGTTGGTCGTGTTGAGGAGGCTGTGACCATCATAAAACAGTTCTTTACCGAGGAGCGTGTAAATTTCAAGGGTAAATACTATACCGTTACCGATTTGCCAGCCGTGCCGAAACCCGTTCAACGTCCTCCCATCTTGATTGGCAGCGCCAATCAGCGCATGCTCTCTATCGCCGGTTGCCATGCGGATATTGTTTCTCCTACCCCCAAATTTGGCAGGCCCGGAGAAAAAGTCAACGATGTTCCGCTGGCGCAAAAGATCGAGTGGATACGAGAAGCGGCTGGCGCACGTTTCGAGCAGCTTGAGCTCAGTCAGACCGACTTTGGTCTCGTCATCACAGATAGCCCGGCTGAAGCGTTTTCTATTACTGGTGGACCTTATATGCAGAAGAGGCCTATGAGCACCGAGCAGGCTGTCGAGCATCTCCTCGCACAGCGTGAGCAACTTGGCTATTCCTATATCCAGGTCAATGCCGGACAGATGGAGAACTTCGCCCCTGTAGTCGCTCGGTTAGCCGGAAAATAACAGCATAAACGAACCGATATACATTGAGTAGAAGGGTGTCTCAGATAGGCATCTTTCTACTCAATGTATCATGTATCAAGGTTACCAGTTCACGGGTAGCGTTTTAACGCCATTAATAAAGGGACTTGCGTGGGCTTCCTGTCTGGCACCGGGTTGTATTTGTAGGGATGGGAAACGTTTCAACAGGATATCCAGGGCTATTCTAGCCTCCAGACGCGCGAGCGGGGCACCGATGCAGAAGTGGATGCCATGTCCGAAGGCCTGGTGGCGATTGGGATGGCGCCGGATGTCGAAGTGCTCCGGATCGGGAAACTGCTGCTCGTCGTAGTTAGCGGAGATCAGCCAGGTAATAACCATCTGCCGCTCGGGGATGGTTACCTCTTGTATTGTCACCTCCTTGGTTGTCAGGCGCATAGTTGCCGTAAAGGGTGGACGATAGCGCAGGACCTCCTCGACCATGGATGGGATCAGCGAGGGGTCGGCCTTGATGGCTTCTGCTGCATCGGGATGCTCATTCAAGCACACGATAGCATTCCCAAGCAAGATGGTCGTGGTGATATTGCCAGCGACCAGCAGGGTAGTCACAAAGGCCAGGATCTCATCATTGTTTAGCATCCTGCCTTCAAACTCTACTTGAGTGAGATGACTGATCAAGTCATTGCGAGGGTGTTCACGGCGTGCCTGGCAGAAGTCCTGCAGGTACGCGAACATCTCCTTAAAGATGGGAATGACCTTATTCAGCGTGGCTTTGTCCCCTGGTTGGACAGAAGAGGAGTCGATCAAGGTATTTGACCAGATCTTGAAGCGGTCTCGGTCCTCAGGGGGCACGCCAAGTAGTTCAGCTATCACGA
The DNA here is from genome assembly GCF_036245075.1 of Dictyobacter halimunensis. Classification (NCBI taxonomy): domain Bacteria; kingdom Bacillati; phylum Chloroflexota; class Ktedonobacteria; order Ktedonobacterales; family Dictyobacteraceae; genus Dictyobacter; species Dictyobacter halimunensis. The sequence continues at coordinate 513,653 of NZ_BSRI01000001.1, read as the reverse complement.
TGATAGGAAGGGGAGCGGCCAGGTCACTGACGAACTCCATCTCGCCTTTCGCGGCTACCCCATCAAGCAAAGTATTGGTAATCTCATGGATACGCGGCGCCATTTGCTCAATCGCGCGTGGTGTAAAAGCCTGACTGACCAGGCCACGAAAATGGCGATGCTGTGGTGGGTCCATTTTCGTGATATCGCCTTTGAGCCAGGAGCTCAGGAAGCTCTCTTCTGAATCCTGAGCTGAAGCTGGAGGCATAATATGTGAAGAGAAAGTGGCTGGATCAGCGAGGGTGGAGACTACATCCTCATAGCGGAAAAGGTTCCAGAGGCGATGCTGCTCGTCATAATACACCGGGCTCTGCTCTCGCATCTGTTTGCACCAGGCCAGTTGTGCCTGCCAGCGCTCCTGAGATGATACTTGTTGCATGGTTTTACTCCTTAGAACCACTTCTTCACAACGTAAAAATGATGATATGTTAGTAAAGCAGTACAGGATGGTGTTACAGATCGGTTTGTGCTCGTATTTTTTGCTCAAAGTCAAGGCATAGCTGTTCAAACAACTGGATGATGGCCGGGGCTAGCTCTTGTACGACAGTGAGAGCAGGTGGTGCCGGCGGCTCGAAGGTTTGACGTATAATGCGAGCAAGTACCCCGGCTTTCTGCTCGATTGAGAGTTGTTGACCACTAACAATATAGGGATCGAGCATGGTAAAACTGGTGGTGAGCATCTCCAATGCATAGAGATGTTCCGGTTGATTGCTATCGACTGCGGTCAGCCCATGCTGGTATAGCAGGCTAAAATACTCCTTGATTGTCAATTCTTCGCGATTTCGGATCTCGCCGTGGGCATTATTCTGAATCAGCTTTCCTACGGTTTCTATATCACGAGTGAGAAGCGCTTTAATGATTGGCCTCTCTTCGGTGATCAGGAGTGACGAAGGGAGCATGCGATGAGGTAGAATTTCAAGGGGATCCGCATACATGCGCTGCACGACAGCACGATAAATGATGATCATCTCGCGCAATATGACCGTTTCGAATAAGCTATCTCGCGTCTTCCAATGCAGATAGATAGTTCCTTTCCCCACACCCGCGTGCCTGGCGATATCATCGATGGTCACGCGCTTATACCCCCAGCGCAACAACAGCTCGGCGGCCACATCCAGAATGCGCTGAGCACGCTCTACGTTTTTCTGTGATTCAGCTGGTCCAGAAGAATGCTCCATGCTTGTTTTTTACTTCGCCCCTTTCACATGACCATATTTCTAAATTGGTCACTCAGTACTATTTGTAAGTATAGGTGTCTGAGATAAGAAAAGTCAAGAGCCCGATCAAAGCGCTTTCTTTAGTGAATCAGAAAAATGTAGGTATAGAGCTGAGTTACGGAGTAGATGGCTATTATTATCAGCATTGCTACATGGAAGACGACCGTTGCCGGTGTGCCAGGATTTGTGGTCCGCCTGCCATGGAGAAAGGCGCGTTCTTGTCGATATTGGGTGATCAGGTAGGGGAGCGCGAAAAAAGCGCCTATAGTGTAGGGCCAGCTTAAAGTGAACATGTCCGTGATAATGATTGATAAAGATGGGTGAGGAAGTGTGTGTAGCAGATAGAAACCGGCATAGAGGAGCGCGACACAGGAGGTGTAGAGCAGTGGCAAAGAGGTGAGCGTGTACAGGCGCCTTGGAATAGGATGATGCCAGATCGGGACTGAGCGCTTGCTCTGTTGCCAGCGTTGCAGGGTAAAGAGGAGCGCCAGGAGCACCAGGGCGCTCGCACTGGTGAGCCAGGATGAGAGTTGCAGCATCAGGATGGCAAGGGGAGGCGCCACCATGAGCAGTGTCGACATAACCGTGAAGCGCTCCGCGCCTCGCTCGGATAGCTCCGCGTACCTGGCCAGCGAGGCCGCAACGTGCCAGGTGAGCAGTATAGCTAGCAATGAGAGCAAGAGTGGTAGCAGACTGCCGCTCCAAAATGATCCGTTCAGGTGATCCTGCGCGAGGCCGAGCGTGTACAGGCGCACGAGCAAGCCTAATATAAGCAGTACTACCAGCCATATAGGTGGTCGATAGCGTACAGAATCGCGGCTGCGAATTCGTTTCATCAAGTTCATGCCGATGCCGGTCCATAGATACGCTGGGACATCTCATCAACCTTTGTTAATACATCTTTCATGACGGGTTTATTGGGGAAGAAAAGGACCTCGCTGGCGATGCCCTGAAAGTCTTCTTCGGTGACGTTTAGCCCCTTGTAGACGAGCAGGAGCAGGTGAGAGCAGTTGGCGGCCCGCACCTTTTCGATCTTGCGGCGCAGGTAGTCGGGATGCCAGAATCCGACCAGCTCTATCAGGATGCGGCGCCGCTCGTCGCGACGATCAACCATCGCAAAGTCCGGCACCATCACGGTATCGCCCAGCAGCAGCAGATGGCTCTCGCGCTGCAGCAGCCATCTGCCGCGTCGCTGGCCGATCTTCTGCTCAAACTCATGGGCGAAATCGGCCTCCAGGCGACTATCAAAGATTCCCGAGCGCTTGAAGTGTGACTGCAGATCGCTACTGGTGGAATCCAACTGGTAGTTCATAGCGCCACGACCCTGTGGGGGATAGACGGTGGCTTGCATCTTCCATTGCTGGCAGAGGAAGAGCGCGGGCAGAAATGCGGCCATCTGGCGTCCATAGCGCAACGTAGTTCCCACGAAAGGCGAGATTGGGCCATCCAGTTCGATGCGATAGCCTCCACTATTGGTGGCCTGCGCCACGAACATCAGCTTAAATAGTTTGATGAACTTCCAGATGTCCTTATAATTATCCGCGATCTCGATGGTCAGTTGCGAGGCCCAGTAGAGCACACCGCGCGTCAGCTCCAGATTGTAGCGTGCCAGCAATGTTTCAGGGGTCCAGGTGGGACCGGTATCAGTCAGGCGATAAGAGGCATGGCGATCGGCAAAGAGCAATGATTCAACGTCGTTCGGACTGATCTGTAGATTGGTAGCCACCGACTGCAGCACACCCTGGCGCGAGAAAGGATGCACCATGTCGCTGCCGGAGAAGACGGGGCCATAGGAGAACATGCTCTCGCGTACCACTGTTGGCGCATGTGTCGCTGGCAGCGGCGTAAAGGTGGCACCATCGCTCAACACCTTGGCCAGCCCTCGCATCAGCACGTAATCCAGGCGGGGTCCTATGTATGCCGCCAGGGCCTGCTCCCAGGCCTCCTGTGAACAATTCAAATGGGAGTGAAATAGCTCGATCAATTCCCATGCCGTCGTCTGCAGCGTGGCGTTCTGTGGATCTACCAGTGCCACCGAGACGTCGCGGCCCTGAAAGCGCAGCAGCGGTCGGATCAGGTCACTCGTGAGCATTTAACAATCCTCTCTAGCCACGCGGCGACGCTGCGCCTTACTCTCTTCAACCGTCTTGCGCACCAGTATCTCAAATAAGACTGCCTGTTTCAGCTCCCGCTTGCGCAGGATGCGTCCCAGCCGCTGAATATATTCCCGCTTGCTAGAACTGCCGCCCAGGATAATCGCCACCTTGGCCTCAGGAACATCTATTCCTTCATTCAGGACTTTGGCGGTGATCAACGCGCGATAGCGTCCCTCCTGGAACGACTCCAGAATATGTTTGCGCTCGGCCACGCCGGTCTCATGGGTAATGGCTGGAATCAAATACTGGCGTGATAGCTGATAGGCCAGCGCATTCGATTCGGTGAAGATCAGGATGCGTTCATGGGAGTATTCGCGCAGCAGCTGTTCCAGTATGGACAGCTTCTCCTGACAGCCCTCGATGATCTCCCATAACCGCTGACGCGCCAGCAGGGCCTGGCGCGCCTCCACGTCAACGTTTGATAGGCGGAAAAGTTCATGCAGCCAGTTGGGGCCATGGCTGCCGCGCAGACGGTGCTCTCGAATGTAGGAGGTATACAGCTTGTGGGTGGCGTCGTATTCTATCCGTTCCTCTGGAGTTAGATCGACACGAATGCGCTGCGTCCGATAGTCGGCCAGCTGCTTGCCCAGCAGCTCCTCGATGCGTTTCGTATACACGATCGGCCCCAGCAGATCATCCAGTCGCCAGCGCTCTCCTGTCTGTTCCGATTCATCTGGATAGGTTGCCGTCAGGCCCAGACGATACGGCGCGGGACTCATCAGTGCCGCCTCGCCCCACGTTCTGGCCGGCAGATGATGGACCTCGTCGCAGATCAGCAGGCGAAACTCATTGCCATGTTCTGCCATCAGATCGCCCGCCGAATGATAGGTCGTGACCGTGATCGGCAGCACCTTCTTCTCCGCGTGATAGTAAACCCCGATCTCGGTCTGAAATGTATTGCTCAGTACCACATACCATTGATACAGCAGGCTAACGGTGGACACCAGAACGACGGTGGAAGCATTGACCTTGTGCATGACATGCAGGGCGATAAACGTCTTGCCTGCTCCTGTCGGGATCACCACGCTGCCACGCTTCTCCGCCGCCAACCAGGCATCCAACGCCTCCAGCTGATAATCATGCGGCTCACGCGGATCCTGCAGTTTGAGCTTCAGACGCTGCCAGCGGGCCACCTGGTTACGGATCCTGTTTTCTTGTAGCCATGGAAGCAGCTTCGCGTAATGGTAGGCCTCACAACGCCAGCGATTATGTACGAAGCGAAAAGGAGGCGGGGCCTCAAACGTCTCCGGGACGCCCTGGAGCACCAGCGTTCCCCCTTGAAAGAAGAGTGATGCTTTCATGCTCAATACCATAGCAGAGCCGCCCGCAAATGTCCATAGTAAGTGTCTATGTGTTGGTAGTATATGATAAGAAGATGGCGCAGATATGTCACGCTTTCATTACCACTACAGGAACGCAAAATACTTCTTACTAATCGTTTACTTCTCTGGAATGCATTAATTTTATTATCTCTTAACACTCAGATAGCTTCTTTTTCATAAAAGTATGTTACACTTAGTGAGTCAGCTATAGTGGATCACTGTTTTTGAGACTTAATATTGTATAATCGGCATTGAAATCTATCTATTTCTATGCATGTCTGTTGTTAATGTATCTTAGTTAAAAGGAGTCTCGTCTTGAAAAGATCATGGGGAGTTCTTTTCCCTGGCGTTCTGCTCACGGCGTTGCTGTTGACACTCTTTATTGGACGTGGTGATTTTGCCAGTGCCGCCTCTAATAAAGGTTCTGACAACACATCGTGTAAGCTGAATTCGCCGACCGGAGCAGTAAAGCACGTCATTAATGTTCAATTTGACAATGTGCATTTTACTCGTGACAATCCCAATGTTCCTTCTGACCTGGAGCAGATGCCCAATCTGTTGAACTTCATTAAAAACAATGGCACGATGCTCTCGAACTATCACACACCGTTGATCGCCCATACTGCAGATGATATTTTGACCAGCCTGACTGGCCTGTATGGTGAACATCACGGTAACCCGGTTGCCAACAGCTATCGCTACTTCAACCCTGATGGTAGCACAAGTTCAACGCCGTCATTTACCTACTGGACCGCGCCAGTTTCGACGGCCCCTAATGCGCCTTACAATATGATCTCTGCCCCCAACACCAATACACCGGCCCCGTGGGTCTCTTACACACGCGCAGGTTGTAATTTTGGCGCCGTTTCGACCGCCAACATGGTGTTGGAGAACATCGGCACTGATATCCCAACCGTCTTTGGTGCCAACTCACCCGAGGCTGCCGAGGTTAAATCAAATAGTGCTCAGGCCTATAGTGACTTTGTCGGCATTGGCATTCACTGCGCCAAGGATGATGCCCTTTGCTCAAACGCTAACAATGGTCGGCCTGATGTGCTGCCCAGCGAACCCGGTGGCTACACCGGCTACCAGGCCCTGTTTGGTCATAAATATGTCGCGCCACAGATCAGCCCATCGGGTCCATTAGTGGACCTCAATGGTCAGGTGATCCAGGATGGCAAGCAGCACGTTGGTTTCCCTGGCTTTGATGGTATGAGCGCCGCTGTCTCGCTCTCGTATGTGGCCGCGATGCAGGAGCACAACGTACCGATCACTTATGCCTACATCTCAGATGCACATGATCCTCATGGCAGCGATCCACACAACGGCGCGTATGGTCCTGGTGAGGCGGGTTACGTTCAGACTCTGAAGTCATATGACGACGCCTTTGGCAAGTTCTTCGCTCGCCTGCAAAAGGACGGCATCAATGCCAGCAATACGATCTTCAACTTTAGCGCTGATGAAAACGATCACTTCGCCGGTGGTGCACCTAGCCCGGCCAATTGTGATGGTGTGACCATTCCCTGCACCTATCAACAGGTCGGCGAAGTCAATGGCAACCTGACCGGACTGCTGGCAACGCAGAAGAATATCACCACCCCATTCACTGTCCATGCCGACTCGGCACCTAACATTTACATCAAGGGCAATCCCAGCCGCCAGGATCCGACGACCCGTAACTTTGCTCGTGCCCTGGGAGATCTGACCGCGACCAATCCTTACACCGGTAAGGATGAGAAGATCACCAACTACCTGGCTGACTCGGTCGAGATGAATTTCCTGCACATGGTGACCGCTGATCCTGCCAGGACACCGACGCTGACCATGTTCGCCAAACCCGATTACTTCCTGTATACTGGAGCGCCTAACTGCAGTCAACCCTGTATCCAGATTCAGTCGGGCTATGCCTGGAACCATGGTGATCTCTCACCTGACATCAATACCACCTGGTTGGGCCTGGTTGGACCCGGTATACGTCACCTGGGTGTTGATCATAGCATCTGGGCCGACCAGACGGATCTGCGCCCGACCATGATGTCACTGCTGGGCCTGAAAGACGACTACACCAGTGATGGACGAGCCATGTTTGAGGTTTTCACCGAGAATGCTCTGCCCAAACAGGTACGCAGCAACAAGGCGTTCTATATCCGCCTGGGTCAGCTCTACAAGCAGATCAACGCTCCCGTTGGCGCGTTGAGCTTGCAGACCGTGGCCATCTCTACGCAGGCCCTGGAAAGCGACTCTGCCAACGACCAGACGTACAACAATCTGGAGAACGGCCTGATTTCGCTGACTACCCTGCGCAATGCCCTGGCGCAGCAGATCCAAACTACGCTGAATAACGCGACCTTTGGTAACAGCACGTCTGCCCATGCTAACGCTAAAGCCCAGCAGCAGGATCCATTCCAGCAGGCTCAACAGTTGTTCCAGAAGGCGCAGCACCTGCGCTAGCAGTTGCCTCGCCTGGAGCAAGGCTCAAACACACAGCTGACAACAAAAGAGAGATGGCTATCATAATCAATGGAGATTACGGTAGCCATCTCTCTTTGTCGTGCCGCTATCTTTTTATGGACGACGATAATAGGAGAGGCTGCTCCACACCACGACAAGCATAACTGCTGCGATAATCGTGCTTATCAATGGAACGCCCTCGACGCTAGGTTCACCTGTGATATGAAAATGGAAAAAGCCGACGATCAGAAAGATGGCGAACAGACCGACCATGATAGCCCCTAGTATCCCGGCGGGCGCGCGCCGACCGGCGATGAGTTCACCCAGGAAACCAACTATGGCCGCGATAATGATCCAGACGATTAATTGTATTGCCGTGACTTCCATGTGAACCTCCATGTAGAACATGAAATCCGATAGATAATAATATATAACCATTTTAATTACGGACGAGCTTAAATAGGAGACTCAATCGTTTCTTCCTGTAGGTGTCGAGCCCTTCTCCACAATGTTGTATTCTGATAGAGATCGAGAATGAAGCAACAGCTATTGTTTATGAAGGAGTTGACGATGGATCTACATGGGAAGGTGGCTCTGGTGACTGGAGCCAGCAGTGGCATCGGGTATGAGACGGCGCGTAGGCTGGCCGAACAGGGGGCCGACGTGGTAATCGGCTATGGACAGCAGGCAAAGCCAGCGCAGGAGCTGGTCGATTCGATCAAACTGATGGGACGGCGCGCACTGGCGGTCCAGGCTGATTTGGGTGACGCAGACCAGGTGACGAAACTGGCGGATACCGCCCTGGCGGAAATGGGGCGGGTAGATATCTTGATTAGCAACGCTGGTCGGGGTCAGCAGATGAAGTTGGAGCAACTGACGCAGGAGGAATGGGATACCACCATGAATATTAATGTACGCCCCTCCTTCTTGCTCTCTCAGCGTCTGGTACCGGGCATGCGCGATCGCGGTTGGGGACGCATCATTTTTGTCTCTTCGGTCGCAGCCTTTACCGGAGGCATCGTTGGACCTCATTATGCCACCTCCAAGGCGGCCCTGCTGGGTCTGACCCATTCCCTGGCCAGTACCCTGGCGCAGCATGGTATCACCGTCAACGCCGTGGCTCCCGCCCTGATTGAGCAGACCGGCATGCTGCCCGGCGCGCCAGCCGAACTGATCCAACGCATACCCGTTGGACGGCTGGGCACTCCAGCTGATGTGGCCGAGATTATCCTCTCCCTGGTGGACAATAGCTACATAACGAACCAGACTTTGCTGATTGATGGTGGAATGTATCCACATTAACAATCTCAGAAAGCGGGCCTATAATAGGTGTAATTGCGCCAGGGTACGTACGTTTCAAGGCCCTGGAGTACTAGAGAGAGAGGAGATATCACCTGCCCGGGGTGATATTGTATGCTATGGATCTTACACCTGCTCGCTGGATATGGTTTCCATCTGAGCGTACGCTGCCCAATACTTTTGTCCTGTTTCGCCGTATCCTGACGCTGCCTGAGCAGTTGCCTGTGCGAGCGCAGGGATGGATCGTGGCCGATAGCCGCTATCGCCTGACGGTCAATGGCCAGCGGGTACAATGGGGACCTGTACCCGCCGATCCACGCTATCCAGAGGCTGATCCGCTGGATATCATGCCTTATCTACGGAGTGGAGGCAACGTGATCGGCGTCGAGGTGCTCTACTATGGTCATGGGGAGGGCACCTGGGTCAGCGGTAAGCCCGGTTTGCTGTTACGCCTGGATCTGACTTACACCGATGGGCGACAAGAGCAATTGCTTTCAGATCAGGGATGGTTAAGTTTGCTGGACCGGGCACATGCGCCGGGACAGTATAAGCGCTGGTATCTGCGCGCTCTGCAGGAGGAATTTGATGCTCGTCTGCAGCCCGAGCTATGGAATCTTGTTGACTACCAGCCTGATGACCGCTGGCTGCCGGCCCAGGTGCTTGACGCCCCGGCTGATAAACCAGCGGCCTGTGGCAGATATCGTGACTACCTGACCGATGCTATGCCAGAGGCCCAATACTCCGAATTGCGTACCCGCCAGATCCCCTTATTGCGCGAGTTTGAGGTCCCCGCTTTGCGGCTCACAGACGCGGGCTATGTACACTGGCGGCGCGATCCCCGCGACTGGTTCGAGATGCGCACTCCTGATTCCTTTACTATCACACGTGATCCGGCAGTCGTGCGCTTCCGTGACAGTTCCAGCTGGGAATTGGGGCTGCCACAGCAGCGGCAGACGGGTATCTATGCTACCTTCGAATGGGAGGAGCAGCTGGTCGGCTGGCCATATTTCACCATCGATGCCCCCGAAGGCACCATTATTGAGGTCATGCATCAGGAGGCGCATGATCCGGCTCAGACTGCCTGGATGGATAACCATTTCTATAGCTGGTCGCGCTTCATCTGTCGTGAAGGTGTCAACACATTTGAGTCTTTTGATTTTGAGTCGCTGCGCTGGCTTCAATTGCATATTCATGCTATGACGCGTCCGGTAACTATTTCGAAGATTGGGGTGCGCCGCCGGATATATGACTGGCCACAACAACCACAGATCTCCTGTGGGGAACCGGCCCTGCAACGCTTGTTTGATGCCAGTATCAATACGCTCTACAATAGTGCGCAGGAGACGTGTGTGGATGGTATGGGCCGTGAGCGGCAGCAATACAGCGGTGACGGTGGTCATCAACTGCTCCCATTGCGCACGTTTCTGGGCGATAGACAGCTTCCGCGCCGCTTCCTCAACACCTATTGTGACGGACAGACGCCAGACGGCTATTTCCTGGATTCCTGGCCCGCCTATGATCGCCTGGTTCGTATTGGACAGCGTCAGACCCAGACCTCATCGTGGGGGCCAATTCTGGACCATAGCGTTGGCTTTGTTTTTGATACCTGGCACCACTACCTCGATACCGGCAGTTTGGAGGATGTGCGCGCCCCCTATGCGCACTTCTCCCTGCTGACCAATTATCTGGATCGTTTAAGGACACAGGAGGCCCATGGTTTGTTGCCGGTAGAAGGACTGGCTATCCCCACCGTCTGGATCGATCATGAAGCATATCTGCAGCAGCGACACAAGCAGTGTGCCTTTAATCTGTATGCCGCCGCTATGCTACAGCATGCTCTGGTCCCGCTGGCACGCGCATTCGACGACTCTGATCTGGAACTGCGTGCTCAGCGGCTTGGTGAGGAACTGCTGGGTGCAACCGTTGAGCGTTTCTGGTGTGTTGAAGAGGGCGTATTCATTAATAATCTGCCCTGGTTGGGTGAAGCAAGTGAGCTTCAGGGTCCTCGCATGTGCGACCGCTCACTGGCCACGGCGATCATGTATGATCAGTGCCCCTCCGGTCAGACTGCGGCTGCCCTCAAAGCCCTGGTGGAATGTCCCGATACTATGGGGTTTTCCTACCCGGCCAATGCGGGTTGGCGCTATTGGGCGCTTGGACGTGGCGGCCGTACAGATGCCATCCTTAAAGATTTCCGTACGCGCTGGGCCGATATGGATTCTGTGCGCTACAATAATACGCTGCAAGAATTCTGGCAGGCTATTCCCGACTCCACGGCCCAGTGGAGCCACTGTCCGGTGGCCCCGCTCTATATTTTGAGTTCCGAAATTGTTGGCCTGAAGCCGCTCGCACCCGGCTTTGCGTGCTATGAAGTGCGACCACAACTGGCGGGCCTGCCCCGACTCAGCACAACGATTTATACCGCCAGAGGACCGCTACGCTTAGAGGCGACGCGTGAGGGAACCGGACAGCGTATCACGTTGCATACGCCTTCAGATGGTGACGGTACGCTGCTGGTACCGATTGGTACCCGCTTTGAGTCAGCCGCACTGGAGCCAGCTGATCCCGCTGAAGAGACTGGATGGCAGCGTTATCGACTGGTGGCCGGCCAGAGCTGCATCTTCTGGCAGCCTGATGGCTTAGATGCTGGTGGCGACGCATCCAATTAGGATCGTAGCGGCACATCGCCAACGCGCGATCACGGCGGCGCCGCCGTGATCGCGCGTTGGCGATGTGCCGCAAGCCCAGATCTATCATTTAAAGCGGTTGAGCTTGAGGAAGTTGCATATAGTCTGACTGATAGGCAACTTCACCATTGACCACTGTTTTGCGTACCAGTGGGTGTCCCGTAAATACTTCGATAAGCAGGAGGTTCGCACTCTTTCCTACTTCGATTGAACCCAGGTCCCGATCGATTCTCACAGCTTGTGCAGGATTGAGGGTGACCATGCGGAATGCTTTTGCGATATCCATGCCCTCATTGATCAGACGAAATACAGAGGCGAGCATGGCCGATGGATAATGATCGGAGCAGATTCTGATCAACCTTTTCCTTTGAATCATCATCATGCGACGCTAGCGGGATGCCCGCCGCTCGTGCTGACACGGCGAGTTCTTTCAGCTTCTGCCAGTCAACCTGTGCATGCTTCTCGACCATGAGTCGCGCCATAGCCCTGGCTTCTTCATTCTGCAGGCCGTGCGTCTTACTGACATACGTTGTATAGGAGCCTGGTGCGCTGTATTGTCCCTGACCAGGAGAATGATCCATGAAAGAGAATAAGTGGATAGAGCCGTCACTGATATGTTTTCTGACCATATCAACAGCAGGGAAATTGATCACTTCGTAACGCAGATGGAGTCGGTGGCGAATCAGTGAACGCATCTGCGAAAGCCGATAAAATTCTTGCAGCGCCTGCTCAACGATCTCATCACTACGTACACCTACGCCACCAGACAGAGATAGTCCATGGTACATAGTTGTGATGCCATGGCCTACCAGTTTCCGCTCTAACTCATAAAAAGCCATGTCCATCGGAAAGTATGAGCCAGGGCGTGGCTCAATTTCCTTCTCAATGGCATCACTATGGATATCAATCATACCTGGCACCACATACATACCTTGAGCATCGATAACCTGATAATCGGCCTGTATCTGATCGGTTTGTTCTGCAGGTGTAATTGCTTTGATGCGTCCATTTTGTACCAGAATAGAACCCTGTATAGCTCGATCTGGCAATACGATGGTTCCACCGGTGATGGCGATAATTTTTTCTCTCATTTTTTTATCCTGGTTGTCCTTCTCTTTCCGTTCTTGTCACAATACCAGGTGTGCCGGAGTGCTAGCGGCCATGTTTTCCTAAAAAGCATTCCGGATCGTTAAAATCGGCAAAGCATTCTTCAAGCTTCTTATGTGACCAATCCCACCAGGCAATGTGCAGCAGTTTTGCAGCCACTTCACGGGTGAAACGCTCTTTAATTGGGTGAGCCGGAACTCCTCCAACAACCTTATAAGGTTCAACATCATGGGTGACAACTGCACCAACTCCTACAACCGCTCCCGTACCAATAGTTCTACCGGGTAAAATTGTGGCGCCGTGACCAATCCATACATCATGACCGATTTTTACATTATGAGTCCGACGCCACGCGAAGATGCTTTCATCGTCAGTCTCTGCAAAACCATAGGCTACGCGACGATAGGTTGCGTGGTGTTGCATGACCCGATCCATCGGATGATTGCCAGGGTTGATTGTTACATGAGAAGCAATAGAACAGAATTTCCCTATCTCCGCATAGTTGATCTCGACGCTATCGCTTGTATAGGTATATGCACCAATGCTGGACTCCAGGAGCTTTGAGCCATGGCCGATGGAGGTCCAGCCGCCAAGCTCACTCTCGCGAACGATGGCTGTGGAAGCAATAAAGGGTTGTTCAGATAAGCTATGCTGCCAGAGCAAGGCAGAACGTTCTTCCGACATTATCATATGGACCTTTCATGACAGGCTATGCAGGGATGCTGTGGGTGAAAAAATTCCTATCCCCTGCCATAGTGATTTCTCTAATCAGAAAAAATCTGGGAATCTAAGTACTCGATTAACGATGTTTTAACACGGCTTCGATCGATGCAGCTAGAATACGACAGGCACTTTCCCACTGCTCAGGCTCTATGATTAGCGGCGGAGAAAGTGTTAAGACAGAGCCGCTGGATACTTTGAAGCTCAATCCTCGTGCCAGTGCCTCATAGAGAATGGCTTCCGCACCAGCGTTCCAAGGCACTTTCGGCTGATCTGGATGCACAATATCCAGCGCAAAGAGCAGCCCTATATGACGCATTGGCCCAACACACGAGAAGTGGGATGTATACTTCTGTAACTTCACTGCAAAGGGTTCCTCCAGTTGGGCAGCGCGCTCGATCAGTCGCTCATCCGCAAGCGTATCGAGTAACGCCAACGCCGCTGCTGCACCTACAGGTGATTTCTCATGGGTGAAGTGTCCAATGGAGGTATCTCCGGCGATATTTAAATCATCCCGAGCAAGCAGTGCGGCGAATGGGAAAACGCCACCACCTAACCCCTTGCCGACCACAATCATATCGGGTTGAATGTTATAGTGCTCAATGGCAAACATCTTGCCGGTACGACCGAATGCAATGGCTGTTTCGTCAAGGATGAGTAACGCGCCATGTCGATCACATATAGCGCGCAACTCTTGATAATATTCCAGTGGTGGAGCAACGACATCGGTATTGCGTATCGTCTCTACTATCACGGCACCTATTTCCCCCTCCTGTTCGAAAACCGTATTGATATAGCGAACGCAACTCAGCGAACAGCTCTCACCACAGGCAAAGACGCATTGGCGGGGAAGATAGGGCGGCACGTGCAGTGCGCCCGGTAACAGCGGCCCTAATCCTTTATGGAACAGAGATTCACCACCGATGGCAATGGTATCCATCGTAGCACCATGAAAGCTCCCCCACAGCGAGATTGTTTTATAACGTCCGGTCGCTCGTCTTGCTAACTTCAGTGCCATACTTACAGCTTCAGCGGCGCCAGGAGCAAAGAGCAATTTCCAGCTGTCATCGCCTGGCGCCAGCTGTGCCAGGCGTTTTGCCAGTTGGACAGCCGTCTCATTGGTATATCGACGCGGCGAGAAGGGGAGTTGTTGTAATTGTTTGATGATTGCAGAGACCACACGCGGGTGCCCATGTCCCAGTTGATGCACATTATTACCATGGAAATCGAGAATGCGATTTCCTGCAACATCTTCAAGATAAACGCCTGCTGCCGCGCTCACAACATTCAAACAGGGCGTTGACAGAGATTGATGGAGAAACCAGCGTGCATCCTCTGCCAACAGTGCTTGCGTTGACTCTGGAAGTTGAGTCGACCACGTCTCTCGTGCTGGTGTGATGTTCACATCACCTTCAGCAACATGCTTATCATTCTGGTGTGTATTCATCGTCTGCCCTTATCGGATAATATGTGATAGCATATATTTTTCTTTTTATCTGCATTCACTAAAATGCGCACTGATTGTTATGGGTTGGTGCAACAGGGACGCATTTACGCCCCTGTTGCACCAACCCATAACAATCAGTGCGGCCGCGTATGCGGACGCCTGTGCGGGGGCGCTCGAGTTCGCCAACACTACGAAGACACATTTTAAGCAAGCACAAGCTTCTCTTCTCCTCCGAGAAAGAGGCGTTTCACCCGATAGGCTCCTTGCTGTGTGGGCTGCACAAGGATCATATCTGCTATCTTCCCAACTGTCAGCGAACCATATGCCTGATCCATGTGAACGACGCGGGCTGGATGAAGGGTGACCAGGCGGACAGCTTCTGGCAAGGTCAATATGCGTTGTTTCGCCAGGCTGAATACAGCGTTCAGCATTGAGAGTGGATGATAATCAGCGCACAACACATCGACAATACCGGCTTTAATTCCTTCCAGCGCACTTAAATTCCCTCCACTGGAGCGTCCGCGCACAACGTTGGGCGCGCCCATACAAACGGCCAGCCCCAATTCATGCGCTCTCTGTGCAGCTTCCATCGTGGTGGGAAACTCACTCATGCTTACCCCGAGTGCTGGCCATTGCTCTACTTTGCTGGCTGTATCATCATCATGCGTTGCGATCGCTAAACCGGCTTTTCTCGCCGCACAGGTGACCCGTTCAATTCGCTCTGGAATATAGATCAACTGGCTGCGCTTTATCTCCAACATGAGATCGATCTCCGCATCGCTGCTATTGGTCGTAAACGCGATATACTCGCGCAGGACTTTTTCCGAGGGATACTGGCCCTGGCCCGGAGAATGATCCATCAGCGAAACCAGTTCACATGCTCGCTGCTCTATCATCTCTTCAATTATCGAGCTACCACGTTCACTGCTCAGTTCCAGACGAGCATGGATTTTATGGCGAATAAGGTAATCTCCCCGCTCAGCAAGCAGTATCTGAGAAAGGTCGCGCACCAGTTTATCGGTCCGCACGCCGAACTCGCCATCATTTAAGGAGACAGCATGAAATTCACAGGTGATGCCACACGCAGCCAGGCGATAATCCGCCTCTTGCAAAGCGAGCTGGATATCAAACTGTACATTTGGGCGTGGTTCTACAAAGCGTTCAATGCCATCACAGTGTAGATCGATCAGCCCTGGCAGCAAGAACCCGGCTTTTGCGTGTATCGTATGTATACTGGAACCGGTCGGACATGTTGCCGCATCACCATAATCGAGAATGGCTTCATCTTCAACAAGCAACCAGCCATCCTCGATTAAGCGGTCAGGTAGGACAAGCGTTGCATGTTGTATCAATGTTTGCACAGATTCGCTCCTGAGAAAGTGGCGCACATATATGTTCTGCCAGAATTACACATTCAACTTAAAGATCTCATCAGCCAGAGGTTCCATCGCCACCGTATCGTGCGAGACCGCCAGAATAGTGACGCCAGATGCTCTGGCTTCTTTGATCATCTCAAGCACAATAGATTTTGAGACAGCATCAAGGCTTGCTGTGGGTTCATCAAGCAGTAAGAGGCGAGGGGCTGCAATAAACGCTCTGGCCAGATTTAGACGCTGCTGCTCACCGCCGCTAAAAGTTATCGGGCTAGCCTGCCAGCGGCTCTCTTCGATACCCAGCCGCTGCAGCCATTGTGCTGCCGTATCCAATGCCTCTTTGCGTGCTATACCACTGCGCATCAGAGGTTCCGCGGTGACCTCCAGCGCGGGGACGCGCGGCAATATCTTAAGAAATTGTGAGCAATAGCCTAACTCGCGTACGCGCAACTTAAGGATAATCTCATCAGGGGCGGTGGCAATGTTGACGCGGCCGAATTGCTGTGACTCATACCAGATAGCGCCAGCGGTTGTCAGATAGGTCCGGTAGATACATTTTAAAATAGTCGTTTTACCCGCGCCACTTTTCCCACCGATCATAAAGAGTCCGCCTTTGCGTACCTGAAATGAGAGACTGGCAAAAGGCTTGATAATTCGCCCATCTATCAGATGCATATGAAAATCTTTTTGGAGCTGGTCTACTTGCAGAATAGGCTGCTGCTGTGCAATGCTCTGCATCATTTTCTCTACTCTCTGTTCATAAGGCTGAAGATACGAGGAGCTGCGTATAGGAATGCTGTGGATCTTCCAGAATTTGATCGGTCAGACCACTCTCTACCACTCGACCGCTCTTCATCACCATTGTGCGTTCCGCCAGTTGTTTAATGACTCCCAAATCGTGCGACACCAGGAGCATCGTCATCTGTAACTCCCAGCGGATCTGTCTGATGAGGTCCAGGACACGAGCCTGTACTGAGAGATCGAGTCCCGTCGTGACTTCGTCCAACAACAAGACTGCGGGACTGCTGGAGATCGCCTTTGAGATCTGGACACGCTGCAACATACCACCGCTAAATTTCTTTGGATCATCATCAATGCGTTCCGGCGCGAGCTCGGTGAGCTGCATCAGCTCTGTCGTGCGTGCTCGAATCTGGCCCACATTGCGCCAGTTGGCGAGCAACAATTTCTCCGCGACATTGCCACCAACCGTAAACTTCATGTTCAGACCCAGTTCGGGGCGCTGATAGACAATGCCCAGGCGTTCATTGCGAAATAGCCGTCGCGCATATTTATCGAGCGTCAATAGGTTTACCGGGTTGGAAATCTCTTGATCGTGATTGTCAGGCTCATGAAATAGGAGGGCGCCTTCATCAGCGGGTAAGCTTAAATTGACCATTTGCATGAGTGTGCTTTTGCCACTTCCGCTTTCGCCTACGATCCCCAGCACCTCACCTCTCCCTAGCGTGAAGGATACATTCGCACATGCAATCACAGTGCCACACACAGGGCACTGGTTGCTATAGTCAGGACCAGTTAACATCGAACAGTATGTACAGCCCGGTCCGTAACGCTTTGTCAGATTGTCAGCTTTAAGTATCCATGGTTGGCTGGCCTGGTTATGTGCCTGTGCCTTTATTGTCATAACTACAAAACCTCTATCTTACCTTCTCAGGCTGCGTTCTGGCCTGCTGCCGTTTCTGGCAAAAGCTGGTATCCGAACAGAGATACATCCAGCGTCCCGTGGTCTCTGAATCCTGAGGATCAACAAAGACGTGCGTTAAAAAGGTATCATGTGATCCACAACGCTCACACTGTTGCGCGGGATCATGCTCCGTCTTGAAAGGATAGTCCTCAAATTGCAGTGGCACGACCTTTGTATAGGGAGGGATAGCGTAGACGCGCTTCTCACGCCCTGCCCCAAATAAGTACAATGTTTCTGCCTGGTGGAGACGCGGCACGTCGTAGCGTGGAATGGGGGACGTATCCATGATGTAGCGATCTTCAACGAGCACTGGATATTGCGATGAGATCTCCACATCCCCCGAGCGCACTACACTTTCGTACATATACACCCACATGCGACCATAGTCCGCCTCCGCGTGCATCTCGGTCGCATACTCTAAAACAGGCTCAACCGCGCGTAAAGGATCAGCCATAGGGACCTGTAGCACCAGGATCTGATCGTCACGCATCTGCTCTTCAGGTATCCGGTGTCGTGTCTGTACGATAGAGGACTGCGTGGTATCGGTCGTAAAGCGTATGCCAGTTGTTTTCTCAACCAGACGGCGCAGATTGACGGCATTGACGCTCTCATCATCACCCTGGTCGATGATCTTCAGAGTATCTTGCGGCTCCACAAGTGACATGGTCACCTGCAATCCGCCGGTTCCCCAGCCTCGAGCGATGGGGAGATCACGGCTGGCAAAGGGGACAAGATGTCCTGGCAAGGCCACCGCCTTGAGCAACTTGCGCCGTATCTCGCGCTTTGAATCTTCATCAATAAAGGCAAAGTTGTAGAGTGATTCGCGCTCTCTGGCCGCTTCCGATGATCCGGTATTCATGCGCTCGTTCTCGTGTGGCTGCTCAAGCAGTTGTCCTATGAGATCAACTGGTTGGTTCTGGTGTGTTCTGTCTGCTGCCATTTTTTACTCGTCTGCCTTTCTCACCTGTGCCTTTTTCAGCAGATCCTCTAACTGATCTTCTGCCTGCTGGCGCCGCGCCACCGTGGCCGCAAATTTCTCTGCCTGGTGATTGCGAGAGCGTTCCAGCACACTGATGTTGGCCTGGAACGTGACATAGTGTGGCAGTTTAAAGTGTGCGGTGAAGCCGCTGGCTTCAACCCCATCCGCGTGGAGCAGCACAAACTCTTCATTTGAGGCTGGTCCCGTCGCGCTGTGCATAGTATCTTCTTTCGCGGCACTCAACACACGGTCCACCATCGACATGCTCATGGTTTTAACTTCACAATGGCCGAAGCCAAAACCGTAGCCCAGGCCAAATTTTGGCAGCGGCGCATCCTGTTTTTGCTCTGCGTTCGGCTCATCTTCCGGTGAAGCCACGCGCGAGACCATTTCACATTCCGTTGCCAGAATCTCGCCAATTTCGACCGATTCGCCGGTCAGAGGATGGGCAACTTCAACCGGTAAGTAGCCATAACGTAGCTCACCCAGGGTCGGATGTACATCACCAAAGCCACGGACGCTACTGTAAGCAAAGGTCATCAGGCTGCCTGTATCGGCTTGCGTGAGCACCTGTAAACGCGCGCTGCGGGGAGCGGGAAACGTCAGAGCCTTGCGCGTGATATCGTATGGTTCGGCAGAAGCTTCCGCTTGCTCTTGTACTGGCGGTTCAGCAAGGATACCTTGCGCGCGCATGCTCTCGATCACCTTTGGAAAGATCTGTGGCTCCCCCGGTATGTCTTCTATCAGTTCTTCGATGTCCGCCAGGCGCTTTTGTGCTGATTGGCTTGATTCTTCGCGCAAGAGTGTATTGAGCAAACGCAGATTATAGTCACGTGTTGGACCAAGCACCTGGCCGCCGGGAATATCTTTGAAGGTAGCAGAGATACGGCGCAAGATGCGCATGCGTACCCCATCAGCCGGCAATGAATACTCAACACGCGATATGGTTGAACGATAGGCACGCAACAAGAAGCTTGCCTCCAGAGCATCCCCTTCACTTTGTTTTAGCGCTAACGCGGCTAATTCTGGAGCATAGATTGCACCTTCGCTCATCGCACGATCAACAGCCAGGCGCATCTGATCCTGAACCTGGCGCACACTGATTGGATCGCTTCCACCTTTGAGCCGGAAGTAGTCCACCAATTGTTCTGCATTCAGGACAGCTTTCGTACCGCCTTTGACAGCGACATATGCCATAATTACTACAACCCTTTTCTAGACTGCGAGATGAATGGAGCACCTTTTGTCCCAGCCATGTATTACTTATCATCAGAATGGACGAGGATCTTTGTTGTACGCGGCAAGCCGATACAACGCCCGGTACGATCAACCAGATAGATATCTATTCCCAGTGGATAGCTCTGTCGTGCGAAAAGAATCGCCTCGATATCCGACTTCGCCAAGCCCTCGACGTTGACGATGCGTACCTCTTGAATGCCAGGGCCACGCAACTCTAATGTCATGAAATCGCCGTGCAGTTCTTCTCTCTTCTCTGCGTCAGCAAGCGACTCGACGCAGTAAAATGCGGTGGCGCTTAATTCTGGTTCAAGCAGGGTCCCTACACTCAGTTGTGCAAGCATCTGACTATTCTCACCGTTGCAGAAAAATGCAAAGGCTGCTTGCCGGGCGTGGTCTGCATCCAAAGCGGTTGAACCGCTTCTCAATATGGTCCATTGCACAGCCGTCTCTGTATGTGCCAACCATTGACCATTAACCGCCATGATAAACGTCGTCTCTCGATCAAGTAAGGTGAGCAGAGCGCCCAGGGCATACATGTTGATCGGTGTATGGCTTGCGCACGCGGATGAGAAATAGGAAGGGGCTTCTCCTGCGAAATGAGGAAGTTCTAGCTGGTTGATCTTTCCAGGACGCGCCAGAGCATCGAGGAGCGCACGAAAGGTCAACGTGTTATAGAGAGTCTGTGTACCTTGATTGGCACCGATCATATTACATCCTCTCAAATTCTACTCTGGTAGAGGCCACAAGTGCCTGCTCTTTGTGGTGTTGCGCGGCAAGCTGTGTGTCCAGTACCGCCAATTCTTGTGTCAGCCATTCGGCTATGCTACCGCCTTTACGCAGCGCGGCATCAACCAGCGCGACGCCCAGCGCATGCCGTGGACAATCTCCGATAACCATGCCAAAGCCAAATTGGTCATCGAGTTCTAATTTAACCTCGGTTACCAGAACCTCACCGGCATTGAATAAACTATCTGCGACCGTCTCGCGCACCCGTAGCATGACCAATCCCTGCCGGGGGCCGCTCAACAACTTTACCTGGCTTTTCGTATAGTGTTCCAATATTGTCGAGGCGAGTCGACAGACTTGCTCCTCCCGGCTATTTGCCAGGATGCGATAATAATCCATGGGTGGTATTTCTTTCCAGACAACAGGATCAATACGCTACGCATAACTCAAAAGGTTGCCTGCTTGTGGCAGGGGAAGAGGGGAAGGGGATGCAATCCCCTGGCATGCCCCTCTTCCCTATCCCTTTTTTATGAAAGGGATCAAGCCACTAGCCAGCAACCTTTTTCAGATCAATGTTCAACGACTTCGCCAAAGCACGAATGCCATTGTAGAGGCTATCGTCACCAGGGCCAAAGCCACCGGCACCGATCGCTTTAGCGGCGTCTGGATTGTCATTTAGGGCTAAGAGCGCCTTCTGGAGAGACGCCATATCGCTCTGGCTCATGCCCTTACGCACAGCCATCGGGTCCTCAGGAATGGGATCGCTCTTTTTGACGATGCTCAGATCGCCAGCTTTGAATTTACCCTCTTGCAGCAAATGATTGTAGGTATCGCTGGCGACGGCACCTGCATTGACTTTGCCGCTCAGTACTGCCAGTAGCGAGGCATCATGAGAACCAATGTATGAACCTTTGACATCCGTATCTGCGTTCAAACCAGCTTGCTTCATCATATAGCGTGGCTCAAGGTTACCGCTCGTCGAGGCTGGATCAACAAACGAGAACGTTTTCCCTTTGAGATCCTGCACGGTCTTGATACCAGTTTTCGGCGTGGTGATGATGTAGCTCTGATAGGAAGTCGCTTTGGTTTTTTCAGCCAGTGCCAGCGAAATGGCCTGGATGCCACCTTCCTGAGAAGCGAGCACATAGCTCAGAGGACCGAAATTAGCGAGATCAGCCTTGCCATTCGACATGGCGGTAATCACCGCCGTATAATTCGTCCCTACAAAAACTTCCACAGGCTTACAGATCTGTTTTGAAAGGGCAGTCGCAAACGGTTGCGTCTCACCAACGACGCTTGTCTGACTTTCCGCAGGGATCACGCCGACGGTGATCTTGCTCAGACTAATGGGATGTGGGCAGTTCTTGGGGGCTACAGCATTTGTGGAACCATTATTGGTATTTCCACTGTTTCCACAAGCGGCCAGTAACAGCATAATACATGCAAAGAATGCACCGAAAGAAAGAAACCGTCTGTTTTGAGGCTTTATGCCTGACATTGTGAACTCCTTTGTAAGGAAAATACAATAAATGTTGCTAATAACAAAACAATCTATAGAAATTGAACTGAAAGCTCTAAAGTACCTGTGCGCGGATAAAATCGCTGATCCGGTCCAGGGCTGCAACGGTTACGACCAGTGTAACCAGAATAACGCTGACATTAGAGTAATTCAGTAGAGAGAGGTTCTGATTTAAGAGAAAACCGATCCCGCCACCGCCCACAAACGCGACCACGGTTGAGTCACGCGTATTTGACTCCCAATAATAGATTGAGGAACTGACCAGCAGCGGAAATACCTGCGGGAACACTCCCCAACGGAACCGTTTGATACCATTGGCGCCAGCCGCACTCAATGCTTCCATTGGCTGAGGTTTGACTGACTCGATAGACTCCGCAAAGAGTTTTGTCAACGATGAAATTGTGTGCAGGCCTAACCCAAGCGCGCCGGGGACCGGTCCTAAGCCCACAAATGTGATGAATATTAATGCGAGCACCAGAGCGGGAATAGCCCTGATCGTGTTGACGAAGAACCGCACAATCGTGTAGATAACTGGATGTGGTGTTGTGTTTCTGGCCGCTAACACACTCAAAGGTAGAGCGCCAATAATGCCAAGCACCGTGGCAACGATAGCGGTTTGTATGGTCAAGAGCATCGGCTGAATTACCGAGTTGAAGTAGTTCCAGCTGGGTGGCACCATTGTGCGTAGCAGGCTGGCACCGGCCTGGCTGCTAAGTATCTCCGAGAAGATGCCAAAGTTTAGTCCCTGAATGCTAAATCCCCACCACAAGAAGAGGACCACTAGCGCGAGCATAGAGAGCATGCTCTTGCGAAATGCGAGCCAGAGCAGGACACCGACGAGGAGCGCACAGCCTAACAGGTTGAAATCCAGTGCGGATATGGTATAGGCGAATGTACCGAGATCAATTCCTTTGAGTGGACCCAGGTTGATGGCGCCGGACAAAAAGTACAAAGCTACCAGCAGCAGAACAACTATTGAAATGGTACTGTTTGGACTAAACACTTCTTTCGGCTTACGGATCGCTTTGGGCACCACCATGATTAACCCCGACACGATAATAATCAATGCAACAGCAAGATTCACGTTGAACGCGAACGCCAGGTTAATGGTGAGTGTTCCTGCATCAATGACACATGCAAACAGGAGTGATGCTATAACGGCAATGAGCAGGGCGGTCATCTCAAGGGGCCAGTGAAATGAGCCAAAGGGCTTCGCCAGGTCAGGCGCCGGTTTGCTGAACCAGCGAGGAGTTGTTCGCGTATGTCCCCCCTCAATCCCTGAGTTGACTACTCTCAAATCTTCATCTGCAGTTTTCTTTGATTCTTCAATTGACACGTCTTCTCTCCTTTGACCGCATGCTAGCGCACTGCACATACCGCCAGGAATGGCTTAACGAGACTGAAATATTTTCGTCACTCACCAGGTGATCCTCTATTCAGGTAGTGGCGCACTTTGCTCATAACGCGAATGAGCGGCAGGATTAGCGCCGCGGTAAATTTCTTGCAACAGAGAATCGGTCAACAGTGCCGGTGGACCATCATAGAGAATGCGTCCCTGGGCAATGCCAATGATGCGATCAGCAAAGTGTTTCGCCGTATCAATATCATGGATGTTAACAAGCGTTGAAACTCCAAGTTCTTTAGCGGCTTTACGCAAATCTCCCATGACGCTCCACGAAAGTTCCGGGTCCAGACTCGCGACGGGCTCATCGGCCAGTACGATAAGAGGCTCTTGCGCCAGGGCGCGTGCGATGGCAACACGCTGCTTCTCCCCACCAGATAACCGATCAGCCCGATAGGATGCGCGATGCAACATATTGACTCGACCCAGGCATTCTAGCGCCTTCTCGCGGTGCTCTCGACTAAAGTAGCCGATGGTTGCGAAAAAGCTGTTAGTGTAGCCAAGACGTCCTGTCAAGACGTTGTCAATAGCAGAGAGGCGATCAACGAGATGAAACTCCTGGAAAATGAAGCCAATCTTCCGGCGTTGTGCCAGCTTTTCTTTTTCACTCAGATCAGTAATGTATGTATCCTGAATGCGGACGCTGCCCTGTGTTGACAGGATCAGTCCGTTAATGCAGCGCAAAAGAGTTGACTTACCGGCTCCACTGCGCCCAATGATGCAAACAAACTCCCCCTTGTTCACCACAAAGCTTATATCGTTCAGAGCTTCGTAGCCATTAGGGTAAACTTTAGAGAGACCATTGACTTCAAGAAGTATCGAATTATTCAATATTCGTTGCCCTATTTCTTTCTGCCATGAAATTTCTATTTGCGGCAAAGCAATGAACCAGCGCCAATGGAGACCAGACCCTTAAATCCCGGTTTAAAATGTCGTGCAAAGCTTTACGCACTCCAATTTTGCTTCATTTTGAGCTAGAAAGTCAATAAAGAGAAGAATAAATGATTGTTAAATTTTAACTTTAACAATCATTTTACAAAACTATCCTGTAACTACTTCCTCTTGCAAAAAAACACGTTATAATGACATAATGAGTCAAAGTCGTAGTAATAATCGAGATCAGGACACGCTTGTTTTTGCCACCCCGAGAGAAGGTCCACTTTTGGATTGAGAGAAATTCTCTCTCTACAGGCACGTAGACCGATATGTAACGCAGCATAAGAATACCATTCGTTTTACCTCTACTATAGCTCGCCTCAAAATTGTATAGCTTCGCATAGAGAGATCTCCTCCAGATCAAATATGCATGTAACTTTGCAATTACAAAGTTTACGTATCGTAAAGGTGTAGAGGATAATAGCAGATGCATTGTTTGGCATTTATGCTGCAACATTAGGCATTTATTACCAAAGTATGGTAATTACTTAGTATTTTAGTATAATATGTAATGTGATACATTGTGGGATAGGAGCGTATTAAAAACTAATTAAAATGTTTTTACTTTGTTGGATCATTGTTTGAGTGCTTGATAGTATTTGAGCTTTTAAGGAGACAGAGGTCATGCCATTAAGAGAGCCTATCGCTATTGTGGGTATAGGGTGTCGTTTTCCGGGTGCAAGGAATGTGCGCGAATTCTGGCAACTCTTACTGGAAGGAAAGGATGCAATTCAAGAGATACCAGTCGAACGCTTTGACATCGATGCCGTTTATGATCCAACTCCCGGATCAGCTGGTAAATTAATTACGCGGTGGGGAGGTTTCCTTGAGAACATTGACCAGTTCGATCCGTATTTCTTTGGCATTTCGCCCCGCGAAGCCACTAGAATGGATCCTCAACAGCGCCTGCTACTGGAGGTGGCCTGGGAAGCACTGGAAGACGCGGGTATACCTGTGGAAAAACTGGTAGGGTCCGCAACCGGAGTCTTTGTTGGCATGTCGACCAACGACTATGAAGATTTAGCGTTTCAGAACAAAGAGAACATCGATCTATACATGATGACAGGCTGTTCGCGCGGCGTGGCGTCCGGTCGTATCTCCTACATTTTAGATCTGCAGGGACCGAGTATGACCGTCGATACAGCCTGCTCATCTTCACTGGTGGCGGTGCACCTGGCCTGCCAAAGTATCTGGAGCGGAGAATGTACGCTGGCTCTGGCCGGAGGAGCAAATCTGATTCTGGAGCCAGAGCAGGGATTGGGTTTTTCTAAGATGGGCTTGCTCTCCCCAGATGGGCGCTGTAAGACTTTTGATGCGCGCGCCGACGGTTTTGTGCGCAGCGAAGGGGTCGCGACCGTCGTTTTGAAGCCGCTGTCGCAGGCGCTGGCTGAGCGCGACCCTATCTATTGTGTTATCCGGGGGAGCGCGGTCAACAACGATGGTCGCACCAGTGGCCTTCTCGTCACACCCGGGCAGCAGTCGCAGGAAGATGTGTTGCGGAAAGCCTATCAGGACGCGGGCGTGGCTCCTGAACTGGTACAGTATGTAGAGGCGCATGGAACTGGTACGATTGTTGGTGATCGGGTAGAGGCTACCGCTATTGGAATGGTGTGTGGTGCCAATCGTCCTCCTGATCAGCCTTGTCTGATCGGCTCGGTGAAGACAAATATCGGACACAGCGAGGGGGCGGCCGGCATGGCGGGCCTCATCAAGGTCGCGCTCTCTCTGAAGCATGGATTGATTCCTCCCAATTTACATCTGCAGCAGCCACATCCACAGTTGCCCCTGCAAAAGTTCAATCTGCGAGTACCACAGCAGATCACCAGATGGCGCCAGGACGGGCGGCCCGCGCTG
The DNA here is from genome assembly GCF_036245075.1 of Dictyobacter halimunensis. Lineage (NCBI taxonomy): Bacteria > Bacillati > Chloroflexota > Ktedonobacteria > Ktedonobacterales > Dictyobacteraceae > Dictyobacter > Dictyobacter halimunensis. The sequence goes on along the minus strand of NZ_BSRI01000001.1, from coordinate 487,478 downwards.
GCCGGGGTGAGTAGCTTTGGTATCTCCGCCACCAACGCGCATATGGTATTGGAGCAGGGGCCGAACATCCTGCCACTGGATACTGTACAGACTAAAGAAGAGGCGTGCGTTGCGCAGCTTCTGACCCTATCCGCGCAGACGCCAGAGGCATTAACCGCCCTGGCCCGGTCATATCAAGGCTGTTTTGGATCACAATCCCGTGCCGGGGAGGTCGCTACCAGACTTACTGATATCTGTTATACCGCTAATTGTCGCCGCAGCCGACATAGCCAGCGCCTGGCGGTTGTCGCCTCCAGCAAAGACGAGATGCTGGAGCAGCTGGCCGCATTTGTAGCGGATGAAGATCGACTGGGAATTGTATCTGGAATGGCTCCATCTCAGGCGCCAAAGATCGTTTTTGTGTTTCCGGGTCAGGGCTCACAGTGGATGGGTATGGGTCGTGAACTGCTACAACAAGAACCGGTTTTCAAGCAGACGCTGGAGCGATGCGAAGAGCTGATGCGCCCATATGTTGATTGGTCATTGCTGGATATATTGACAAATGTTGATGATGTGGAGCAGCTCAACCGCATCGATATTGTGCAGCCTACCCTGTTCTCGATCGAGCTGGCGCTGGCCGCCCTCTGGCACTCCTGGGGCATTCGGCCCGACGCGGTGGTAGGGCATAGCATGGGAGAGTTGGCGGCCGCCGTGGTGGTGGGAGCGTTGAGCGCACAGGATGCCATGCAGGTTATCTGCCAGCGTAGCCTGTTGCTGAAGCGGGTCGCTGGCAAAGGCTGTATGGCCGTGGTTGAGCTTTCATTGTTGGAGGCCCAGAAGCTACTGATAGACTATGAGGAGCAGGTCTCGATCGCAGCCTGCAATGGTCCCAACACCACCGTACTGGCCGGCGACCTGGCTACCGTTGAAGCTCTGATGCAGAAGCTACAAAGGCAGAAGATCTATTGTAGCCTGATTCGCGTTGATGTGGCGTCGCACAGCGCGCAGGTAGATGGTCTGTTGCCCGAACTGCGACAGGCCCTCCAGAATTTGCACCCGTGGGAAGCTACAACCGCTTTCTATTCAACGGTAACGGCCAGTTCGCTTGATGCGGCTGTGCGGCTGGATGCTGAGTATTGGGCCCAGAACATTCGCCAGCCGGTACTGTTTTATCCCACCATCAAGCGTTTACTGGAAGATGGTCATCACATCTTCCTGGAAATCAGTCCGCATCCTGTGTTGATGGGTGCGGTGAAGGAGGCGCTGCAGACAGAGACCCAGGTGGGCGCGGCGCTCCCCTCATTGCGACGCGCTATGCCCGAACGAGCCACCTTGCTTGAAGCGCTGGGTCATCTCTACATCCATGGCGTCAATATCGATTTTGGTCAATTTTATGTGGGCAACGAACAATACATTCCCACGCCGGGCTATCCCTGGCAGCGGGAGCGCTTCTGGCTTAGCGAGCAAGATACCCGAACCGAGCAGGCCACCAGGCGTGAACATGCCAGGTCGCGTCCCGGCAATGCCAGCGGACATCCTATGCTGGGTCCGTGGACGGCTTCCGCCGCGCGTCCCGGTGAGTACTGCTGGGAATTCGACCTGGATTGTGATACATTCGCCTACCTGCGCGACCATCGCGTGCAGGATAACGCCATCTTACCCGCCACAGCCTATCTGGAACTGGTCCTGGAAGCCGTCCGGGAGGTCTTTGGTGCGGGCAGCTATTGCTTAGAACATGTCGCTTTCAAAAAGGCTTTGTTCCTTTCCGAAGACAACGCGCAGCGAATGCAGCTTATCGTCGCGCCAGAGATGCCCGGGAGCGTCTCCTTCCAGCTATTCAGTTCGCAGGGCGAACAGCTCTCGGCGCAGAATCAGTGGGAGCTACATACCCAGGGCCGCTTGTTGCTACGCCAGGAGACAGAGCAGATCTCATTGGTGTCAATGAACCTGGGACACCTGCAAAGGGAAGCCTCTCGGATTATGGAGGGGGCAGCGCATTATCAATTGATGGACTCCATCGGTCTTCAGTATGGTCCTGCCTTTCGTGGGATTGAGCGTATCTGGCAAGCGGATGGCGTGGCCCTCTGCCAGGTTGAGGTTGCGCCTGTTATCTCCTCGGATATAGATAGATATCAATTTCATCCCGCCCTGTTTGATGCCTGTCTGCAAGCTGTGCTGGCTGCATTGCCGTCGTGTATAGCGGATGATCCGGAAGCGCAAGGGCCGGTTATACCAGTTCAGATCACGCAGTTGCGGCTGTATCGACCTCTGCATACGGCCCTGTGGAGCTATGCACGTATGAGCCAGGAGCAGCCAGGGCAGGACAATCAATTCGAACTTGACTGGGACATTTTTGATCAGGAGGGGCAGCGCGTACTGGAGGCGCGTGGCGTGAGGTTGCAGCGCCTTGGTTCTACGATCAGTTCTGACACTCGTCCTGACGCTGTAGAGGTTAGCGATTGGTTGTACGAGATCCAATGGAGGCATGTAGAGACCGATGAGAAGCGCACCGCTGCCGCATGTATCGCCCATCAGCGCGAAAAAGGGAGCTGGTTGATCCTGGCTGATCGTCTCGGCGTGGCACAACAGGTGGCCGAGTTCCTGCACACGTCCGGTGACAATGTAATTCTTGTTTATCCAGGCGAGGCTTTCAAGGAACTGATCCCTCTGGCCCATTATCAGCTCAATCCGGCGCGTCCCGGTGAATTTATCCAATTGCTGCAGGCAGTTCATGGAGCGAATTTACCCTCGTGCCACGGCATCCTTCATCTCTGGAGCCTGGAAGCACGGTCTTTAGAGCAGATAGATCTGGCTATGTTAGAGGAAGCCGAACTGCTTGGTTGTGGCAGTACCTTGCACCTACTGCAGGCGATGGAGCAGTTCTCCTGGCCACAGCCGCCGCGTCTGTGGCTGATTACCAGCGGTGTGCAGGCCACAGATCAGGAGAGAACAACGGCCTCTGTTGAGCAGTCCCCTCTGTGGGGATTGGGGCGGACCATTGTGTATGAGCATCCAGAGTTGCGCTGCGCCCGTGTAGACCTGAGCGCGGATATGATACGGCCGGCGGAGATAAAAGCCCTCTTTCAGTTGATCTACAACGATGATCCTGAAGATCAGATTGCGTTGCGCGACCATCAACGCTATGTGGCGCGCCTGAGCAAGGTTGATCCGGCTACCCTGAATGCCGTACCAGTTGTGCGCTCATTTGAGCAGGATAATTCTCTGCTGCACAATGAGCAGCCTTGTTGCATTGAGGTTCCTGTTCCTGGTAGCCTGGATAACTTGTGCCTGACTTCCGTTAGTCGTAGAAGGCCCGGACCCGGTGAGGTTGAGATTCATGTCTCCGCCGCAAGTTTGAATTTCAAGGATGTTCTGTTCGCGCTGGGAATGCTTGACTACCAGGATGGGACCATCCATTTTGGACTCGAGTGTGCCGGTCGTATTAGCGCTGTGGGTGATGGCGTGGAAGGGTTACACGTAGGCGATGAGGTGATCGCGGTCAGCGCGCCAGACTGCTTCAGTCGCTTCGTAATCAAACCGGCCGCCCTGGTTGTTCACAAGCCAGAGCATATCAGCCTGGAGGAGGCGGCAACCACATCGATCGTCTTTTTGACCGCCTACTACGGCCTCATTTATGTCGGTCGTTTGATGAGGGGCGAACGTGTCCTGATCCATGCGGCCAGTGGCGGCGTCGGCCTCGCCGCCGTCCAGATCGCACAGCACATCGGCGCTGAAATTTTTGCCACCGCTGGTAGCCCTGAAAAGCGTGAATTTTTACGCTCTCTGGGCATCCAGCACGTGCTGGATTCGCGCTCTCTCAGTTTTGCTGATGAGATTATGGAGATCACGCACGGCCAGGGAGTTGACGTGGTGCTGAACTCGCTGGCAGGAGAGGCGCTGACCAGGAGCTTTGACCTGCTGGCCAACCATGGGCGCTTCCTGGAACTGGGGAAAAAAGATATTCAGCGCAATAATCGCCTGAACCTGGCTCCCTTTGAAAAGAATCTCTCGTTTTCCGCCATCGACATCACTCTGCTGCTGCGTGAGCGGCCCCAATTGATGATGTCGATGCTGCGCGAGATTCTGCAACAGTTTGAAGCACGCATCTTTACGCCATTGCCGACACGGACCTTTCCTCTGGCGGAAACCATCGATGCTTTCCGCTGGCTGGCCCAGGCGCGTCAAATCGGCAAAGTGGCGATCTCGTTTGAGCCTGTTCCTTCTGAGAAACCCGCCGTAGCTGAAGCTGGCTATAGTCTGTTCAATGCCAACAGCACCTATCTAATCACAGGTGGACTGGGAGGGCTGGGCCTCACCATTACCCAATGGATGGTCGAGAAGGGGGCCAGGCATATCGTGCTCGTCGGAAGGCGATCACCATCTGAAAGCGCTCAGGTTGTTCTGGACGAACTGAGGAGGCAGGATGTCAACGTTGTTGTCATGCAGGCTGATATCACCGATCCGCAGCAGATCATAAGGGCATTGGAGCAGATCAAGAGCAGCATGCCGTCGCTCCGAGGTATTCTGCACGCGGCCGCTATCCTGCAAGATGGCATCCTGCTGCAGACCAGCCTGGAGCGCCTGCGGGCAGTGATGGCTCCCAAAGTGCTGGGGGCCTGGAATCTGCACCGTCTCACCGCTGATCTACCACTTGATTTCTTTGTCTGCTTCTCTTCGACGGCCTCGCTAATTGGTCTGCCGGGACAGGGTAACTACTCAGCGGCCAATGCCTTTCTGGATGCGCTGGCCCATTATCGCTGTGCGCGGGGTCTGCCAGCTCTGAGTATTAACTGGGGAGCCTGGTCTGAGGTGGGACTGGCGGCCGCGCAGACCAATCGTGGTGCTCGCCTGGCGCAGCGCGGCATTAAAAACATCACCCCCCGACAGGGATTGGCTGCCCTTGAACTGTTGTTGTGGAATGATATGGTTCAGGTAGGGGCGATGCCCTTCGACGTTGTGCAATGGCAGCAGTTCTATCCATCGGTCGGTAGTTCTGCTATGTTTGCCAGTCTGCTGGCAGATAGAGAGGATCCCATTGAGATTACTGAGAGCGCCCACACCCAGAAGGACCTGGCCGTCCGCGTCTTGCAGTCCCAGAGCGTAGATGAGCGCGAACAACTTGTGCAGAACTACCTGTGTGAGCATATCGCACGCATTCTGCGCATTCCTATCGTCAGGCTCGATAGTCAGCGCCAGATCCATTCCCTGGGAATTGACTCCCTGATGGCGGTCGAACTCAAAAATCAGATCGAGGCCGATACTGAGATCTCCGTTCCTGTCGTGCTCTTATTACAAGGCATCACTATCCACGAACTGGCTGGCTATCTGCTGACCGAACTTGGCAGTAAGGCCGCCCATGCCGAAGCTCGAACGGTCCCGGAAGAAGCCGGTATGTCCGGCGCCCTGTCTCATTAAAAGGTCGGAATGTACAAATCGAAATAAAACGCAGAGATCAAGGAAATGTGCCGCGGCACATTTCCTTGATCTCTGCGTTTTATTTCGATTGATTGAAATCCTCTATGATCTCGCGCGCAGCGCGTTCCCCTTCACGGGCCCCGCCTTCCATGTAGCCCTGGAAGTCGACCGAGCAATGTTCGCCAGCGAAGTGGATGGGCCCCTGGCGTACACCTTCATATCCGGCAAAGCGTGTGTATTGTCCAATACGCCAGCAGGCATAACTGCCACGCAGATAAGGATCGCCGGTCGGATAGCTCAGGGCGGCACGCTCGGTATAGTGGGGAGTAATACCGGGAAAGACCTTTTCCAATTCTTGCAGACAGTGTCGGGCATAGTCCTGGATAACTGCGGAATCCTGCGTGGTCGAATAGGGCGCCTCTGGCGCATAATCGGCCCCTCTATGCCCACTGGTGTAGTTGACCAGTAAGCCGCTGGAGCCTGGCTGACCAAGGGAGGTATCCCAGAACGTCTGAACAGCCAGATCTGTAATGATAAAACCCCTGTGCAACTGGGGCCAGGGACCGTTGTCGAACCAGTAAGGCCGATCAAATTGCAGGAAGAGCTTGGAGATGGTGCCATAGCCAAGCTCCTCAATCGCGGTCTGCTTCAAGGAATCAAAGCCGGCGCGCTGATAATCGATATGGCGCAGCGCGCTGAACGGCAATGTCAGGATGACGCGATCGCACTGGATCTGTTTCGGACCTTCAGTGGTGGTGAAGGTCAGGTTTAGAGTGTCATCATCCATGCGTTCTATCGAAGTTAGTCGATGCTGCAAGTGGATGCATCCTTCAGGCAAGCTATGGGCAATCGCCTGCGGCAGCCGAGCGTTTCCACCCGCAATCTTAGTAGTGTCTGGCATGGATGTGGATGTGGCAGGTTCCTGCACCAGGTCGCGGGGACCGAACATATAGACAAGGTTAAGCGAGCTTTGTACATTGCTATCCACCCCATAAAAACCCGTGCAGGCGCTATCTAACATGCGCCCTGTCGGAGTATTATGTCCCCCCTCAACATACTTTTCAATCCACTCATACACGCTCATGTGATCGAGCCTGGAGCCGGTTTCAGTAAAGTGGTTGTACGTCGTTGGAAAATCTGCTTCCAGTATCTGTTGTTGTAGTAGCGGAGCCAGAGCCTGAAAATGCTCGTCCATCTCCTCAGCGTTATAATAGCGATTAAAGAAGTACATCAAGTTTTGCGTACGATCCTGGCCGGTCTGCCCCAGATCGACCGTCTGAAGGTTAAAGCGCTTGATCAAGCGGTGAATGGCCTCATGATCCCCATCGATGAACTCTCCGCACAATTCGCTGACCATGCCATCGGTCCATGTGGTGGTATCCGAATGCATGCGACCACCTACATGATCGGCGGCTTCATAAATATTGCATGCGAGGTTGGCGTCCTGCAAGGTCAGTGCGGCATCGAGGCCGGCGATTCCCGCTCCAACTATAGCGATCCGGGGCATATTTTTCTCCTGTTGAGAACATCAGAGATGTAGGAATATAAGATAGCTATAATCTATCACATCCTAACCAGCATAAAGAGAAAAAACTGGTTCTGAGGTTCTCAGGTTCTCAGGGGCGACCGGTCGCCCCTGAGAACCTGAGAACCTCAGAACCAGTTTTTTCGGATTCCTTGAGAACCCCGAACGTTTAGCGTCCGATGTCCTTGCGCATAAAGCGGGCTGACGCCAGGGCCAGCGCGATGAAGGTTACCACCAGCACGCCCACAGTATCCCCAAGCGGTAAGCCGTGGATCAATGGAGTGCCATAGTAATAGAAGGCGGAGAGTTTAAGTGTTGTTTCTGGCCAGTTTAGCTCCGGCCCCACGAAGGTAATAAAGAACCAGATTACCAGCAAGAAGCTTAGCAGGCCGGTGTCAACGGCCGTACGCAGCCAGCCCGCCAGCAGATAGCCCAGGGCGGCGATCAGCAAACCGAGCGGAATAATAGAGAGTGTGGCGGCAGCCAGGTTCCCTTTATCAAGCGTGAGTCCGATTGCGAGCGAAGACAGAGACGTAGCGGCCAGTGTCACCACACCCATGAAAATGGTCGCGGTAGTGAGGGCGCCGAAGCGTGCCAGTAAAACTTTCAGACGTGCCTGTGGTGTCGCCAGAATCATCTCATGCAGACCGTCCTCTTCATCGGCAGGCCAGCGGTTGGCCTGGGTGACGGCGAAGGCCATGATGAGCAATGGCAGCAGGATGAAGAGTGTGCTGAGCAAAGCGGCATTGGTCGCCACATCGTTACCACCAACTTTGGTGACCAGCTCTTTCAACAGGGGTGAACTCTGATACAGCGAAGCTAGCTTATCCTCAGTCTGTTTGACGATCACAACCACCCAGGCGGCGAATCCGGCGATACCCAGCGTCCACCACAAAGCGGGCACCAGAATCATGCCCAGGCTACGGGCATAGACAGAGCGCAGCGACCAATCATGCACCGCCAGCGCCTGCTCAGTCTGTATGTTTCTCTGCGGTGTGCGCAGCCAGCGGGGCAGCGCTACTGCTCCCCCGATATCGCGTAACATGAAGAGACCAAGTGCCGCTCCGCTTATCACAATGTTCAGGACCAAAAGAACTACGAGCGCGCCATAATTTGTGCCATATGAGGGGATAAGTGGCTTACTTAGATTATAGTAGTAGACAGGCGAAAAGCGGCTGATCCATTCCGTGTTGGGGATGACGCGGTGAACCATGTCTATGACGATGAAGATCAGCAAGAGGGCTCCGGTTATACCCGAGGCCGTGCCGCGCTCCTGAGTAAACTGTGAGAGCAGGAGCGCGATTGACCCAAAGATGCCAGCGACCAGGGCTACGTTCAGGCCAAAGAGCAGGCTATCGGTCAAGGTGAAGCTCGCGTTGACGTGTTGACCACCGGCAAAAGTCAGCAGCCCTATTATTAGCCCCATACCCAGCAGAGCGGTCCAGATGGCGGCCAGTTTCTCTAGCACGACACGCCCGCGTCCACGTGGGAGCGAGAGCAGGACATCCATCGAACCACGCTCCTCTTCACCGCGCAGCAGACGACTGCAGACGATCAGTGGCCAGATAGCGATGACCAGGATCGTAAAGCCGTATTTAAAGGTCGCATAGCCGCCCGGCGTATCTACCGCCACTGGCTCGGCCAGCCAGTTATAGGAGCTTGCCAGGCTGACCAGCGAGGCACGCGCCTGGGCCGTTTCGACCAGTGAAGGATAAGCGGAGAGGACCGCGTATAGCAGCAGGCCAATGCCCGCGCCCCAGCCTAAAATGGCGATACGTGCCTCACGCAAGGTTTTGAGATAGATGCTAGTGAACCACATGACTGGCCTCCCTGGTGGCCGTATTGTCACCTTCGTAGTAGCGCATGAAGATGTCTTCCAGACTGGGCTCGTGGCTGGTTACACTGATCACGGGATACCTGGCCGCCGCTTTGATTACCGCGTCCGCCTGACCCTGTACGGTGAGCCGCAAGGTACGGCCAGCGGCCAGAGCTTCTACCTGCTCGACCCCGTCCAACTGTTTGAAATCCTCTACGGGCACCGCACTGGCAAACGTGATCGTCACTTCATAGCGCTTGATATCCTTCAACTCCTCCACCGATCCGACACGTACCAGTTGGCCCTCACGGATAATCGCTACGCGTTTGCAGGTCTGCTCCACTTCGGTCAGGATATGTGACGAGAGAAAGACTGTGCGCCCATCATCACGCACCTCTTTCACCATGCGCTCAAATTCTTGCTGGTTCAGCGGGTCCAGGCCACTGGTTGGCTCATCCAGGATGAGCAGGCGAGGACGATGCATAAAGGCCTGGATGATCCCAATCTTGCGCTTATTGCCGCTGGAATAGTGGCGGAACTTACGGCTGGGATCAAATTCCAGGCGTGCAATCAATTGCTTGAGGTATGCCTGATCGACGCCCCCACGTAGATGTCCGAAGTATGTCAGAATCTGGCCGCCGGTCAAATTGGGGTCTAGCGCCAATTCACCAGGCAGGTAACCGACCAGCCGCTTAATTTCCACAGACTCTCGCCATACATCCAATCCTGCGATGCATGCCGTGCCCGAGTTCGCGCGCAACAGCGCCATGAGCAAGCGAATTGTCGTCGTTTTGCCCGCACCATTGGGTCCGAGAAAACCAAAGACCTCACCCTCTTCCACCTGAAATGAGACATCGGTAATACCACGTTTATTACCATAGCGCTTGGTCAGGTTATTGACCTCTATGATCGCAGCCATGACACTATCCTTCCTTCTTGCCGGATAAAGCCGTTTTACTCATGATACAGGTGCCTGATTATCTATAAGTGCAAATAAACGACGTATGGTTTCGTAGCGGTATCATTAGCCAGCAAGGATACTCCCCTTTTATTAATAGAGGGAGTATCTGTTTATTTATCATTCATAATATAGCTCAAGAATATGCCGCTGTCAATCAGGGAACTTTGCAATGTGTGTAGGGCCTTGATGGTCGTTGTTGGCATGCATAATATTGTGAGAGAATCGTGATTGCGTCTTGATGCTGAGTGATAAGGAAGAGAGCACTCGGCATCAGACGAGAAAAGGAAGGAAACAAATTTAAATATGCCGTAGCGCTAGTCCTGAGGCGGATTGCCCTCCAGTGGATAGCGTTCGAAGGCGATATAGGTCAGGTTGTCCCAGGCGTTGTGAATACCGATGAACAGGAGCAGAAGTGTGACCGCCCCAATACAGAAGAGTGCTGGTACTGGCTGGTTGAAGAGTAGAATCGCGGCTACGATGAGTGCTGTATAAGAGACGAACGGGATGATCATATGCCATAGCCAATCCTCCAGGACCATCTTATAGTCGTCCTGACGTAGAGCCCGGCGCAGGATGACTATAATGTACGCGGCCCCTCCTATACCACACAGGCCGAGTATCAGACCAGCGTTCCAGAGCACATGCCAGGGGGGCATTGAGCGTGACCGCGATGAGGAGTGCGACACTGAAATGTACCACATTCGGTGTGCCGAAAGCATTGATCGATCCACCGCCTCTACGTGTGCGCAGCCCCGCGATCAAGGTAACGGTCACAAACATCAATCCAGTTAACGCTGCCGCCGCAGACCCGATGATGACATAAAAGTTCGCCCAGCCAGCGAGCGGTGATGCTACAGCCTCTTGCATAATGATAAGCCCTTTCAATGGATGAATGCAGACAAACCACAATGAGCCCGCCATTGGCGGGCACCCACCAGTATAACACAAACAAGATGCGTGTCCTCCAAATAGGTTCGGAGCTTGTCTCGGATTATATGGTCAATCCGAGACAAGCTCCGAACCTATTGTTGAGATTTATATAGTTGAGTAGCCCAATATGGCTATGTTTAATTATGTTTCAGCATGTTTCAATATAGTCCATGTTATCCTATAGTCAACCGTAAGTAAGCAGTGGTTCTTTAAAGACGGGCCGGGGAATGGGCAGGCGTCTTTGAACCGGCTTATCTTCGATGCAAGGATCCAACCCGTAGGTGCTTGCAAGCAGTTCCCAGTTCCTCATACTCATGCCCGGCGTAGGATTGCTGTCAGTTATATAGATGGGGATCAATTAATACGGACAAGAGGTTGTAATGTTGAATTCACATAAGGAAGCTAACCTGGGCCACAATAGAGAGTGTGCCCCGCTGTCTGGTTTTTATCGATATTTGCCTATTGAAAGGGCGATGACAAGAAAAAAGGCCGCCAACATTTTATTTTTTACCCTTCTGTTGCTTGTTCTATTGATACCCGCCACTATCCTCCGCCTCTCGAACAGCAGTGCTGCCCATATCCTCAACGGGATGAAAAAACCACAGACCCACATCACCATGGGTGAGACGGGTTTCACCCATATGAAGCAGGCTGCTAAAGCTTCACCCACGGGCCTGACTCCGCAGAACTTGTGGAAAATGTATAATTTGCCTGGCATCAATGGCGGTAAGGGACAGTTGATCGCTGAAGTGATTGATGGGGCGATTCCTACCATGGAATCGGACCTCAACGCCTATAGCCGCCAGTTTGGTCTGCCGGGATGTACCGTGGCCAGCGGTTGTCTGACCATCAAGAATCAGGGTGGCCAGTATATTCCCAACGGCAGCGATCCCGCCGAGGGTCTACTGGATGTACAGCTCATGCACGCTGTAGCTCCTCAAGCCAAAATTCTGGTGTATATCATGAATAGCAATAATACTTCTATCGCGGAGGGCCCATCTGAGATTATCAAGACTCCAGGACTCAAGGCGATTAATATGAGTTATGGCTTTGATGGCAATGGCAAGCAATTCGCGGCCCTGTATAATGACAATCCCAATCAAGTGGCCATGTTTGGCGCCTCTGGCGACAATGGTTATGGACAGATTACCCCGCCATCGATTTACCCTGGTGTGATCGCGGTTGGCGGCACTGTTGTCAATGGAACTATTGAGACGGCCTGGGATGGTTCTGGTGGTGGCCTTTCTAAACTGTATTCTGAGCCATCCTATCAGACGAAATACGGTATCCCGCGGGCCAAGGGCTTCCGTGGCAACCCCGACGTGGCTGCTGTTGCCGGTTCGCCCGTAGCCATCTACGAGTTAGGCAAGTGGCAGACCGAGATGGGCACCAGCGTGTCGGCACCGATCTGGACCGGCATTGCCGCACTGGTCAATAAGCCGATCACCAATGAGCTGCTCTACGGCCTGGCCAAAAGTCAGCCCAACTCATTCAACGACATCACCTCGGGCACCAATGGCAAATGTGGTTTCTACTGCACCACTCGTCCCGGCTATGACTACGTGACAGGTCTGGGTACTCCTAAGAACTTCGTCGCCAATGTCAACACCCTGACGGCCGCGCAGGCTGCCGCCCTTTCACAACCCTAGTTTTATGCAGACAGCACCTCTTCTTATTCTCCTCGCGAAAGGGGCATCTTCAATGACGAAGATGCCCCTTTCATGTGCCTTCCATTGAGAATATTTCTTGTCCCATATACAATCTACCTCCTATTATGTTATGGTAGAGGTGGCAATCCCATTTTCGATATCAACGTTGTGATATTCCTACAGGGAGGTGGATATGCGGAAGATCGCGTCTTCCCCAGAGGTATCTGTCGCCGCAACAGGTACACGCTCGCGTTATCCTCGCTATGTATTTTCAATTTTCTTTACCATCAATCTATTGAACTTTCTGGATCGCAATATTTTTACGGGCGCCTCAAACGCTATCGCTAAAGACCTGGGTTTATCGCTGGGGCAGGTTGGCTATATTGCTTCCGCTTTCCTTATTGTGTATACCATCGCGACGATCCCGTTGGGCTTATGGGCCGATCGCGTGCCGCGCAAGAATGTCGCCGCAATATGCCTGACCATCTGGAGCATTGCCACGGCCTGGACCTCCCTGGCCACAAGCTTTGTCATGATCTTTCTGTCGCGTATGATATTAGGGATAGGTGAGGCGGGCTACTATCCAGCAGGAAGTGCCCTGCTCAGCGATTTCTTCAGCCGGGAGAAGCGGGCGCGCATCATGAGCTGGTGGGGCGTAGCTCAATATACCGGTATCTTCCTTGGCTTTGCCGTTGGTGGTGTGCTGGGTGGCCTGGGACTATGGCGCCAGGCCTTTCTGGTGGCAGCGGCGCCGGGACTGGTGATGACCTTTCTGGTCTGGCGTATTCGCGAGCCGCGTCGCAACCAGGCTGATGAGGAGGCCATGCTTGAGGAGGGACGGCTTCCTTCCATTGAGCGGGAGCAGCCAGCACTCACGGAGCGCGCGACCGCTGTCAAAGAATCGATCCTCAAGCAATGCTGGCACCTCCTGCACATCAAAACGCTCCTTGTGCTAACGGTGGTGCAGATCTTCGCCTTCTTTGTGCTCAGCGCGAACGTGACCTATCTTCCACTCTATCTGCAGCAGGCCGATACCTTTCATCTGAGCCAGCAGTTTACAGGCATCTACTCGGGCGGCGTCATCGTCCTGGCGGGCATCGTCGGTAATCTCTCTGGCGGTTATATCAGCGATCTGCTGGGTCGCTATTTTAAAGGGGCTCGCGTCCTGGTCTGCGGACTCTCTTTCCTGATCAGCGCGCCCACCTTTATCGTTGCCGTGCTGGCGCGTGACTTCACCCTCTTTACCACCTTCCTCTTTATTACAGTCGTTCTCTTCTCAATTTATGGTGGACCCTGTACCGCCGCAACGCAGGATGTCGTCCCTTCATGGCTGCGTTCATCCGCCATCGCGGTTACCATGCTACTGGCCCATGTGTTTGGCGACGCCTTCGCGCCCGCCATCATCGGCGTGATGGCCACTAACTTCGATCCCACCCATGGACAGCATTTTCTGCACAACATGGCTGGTGGAGACCTGGGGCAGGCTCTTCTGATCACCTGTGCCCCCGCGCTGGTCATCTCTGGCATCGTCGGTATCATTGGCGCCCGCTGGCTGCAGCGCGACATCGCCGCCGGTGATGCCCTAGAAAAAGCCAGACAATAACGACAGATTATAAAGATGTGGTGGTCCGGCGTGCAGTGTGCACGCCGGACCACCACATCTTTATAACCTGTTATAGTTTTTTATGAGTTGGTGCATTGGAGGCGCATTCGCGCCTCCAGCACCAACTCATAAAAAACAGAGGCGGCCACGTATGCGAACGCCTGTGCGGGGGCGCTCACGCGCCCCAGTAAAAAGTGTGTTTGACGCTCTCTTATCCTTTCAGGCCGGTACCGGCGATACCTTCGACGATCTGTTTCTGGAAGAACAGGAAGACGATCAAGACCGGGATACTGCCGATGACGGCGGTGGCCATGATCTGGGCATAGCGAATGCCGAACGAGGTCTGCACCGTGGCCAGTCCGACCGGCAGGGTCATCATGTTGTTGCCGGTGATGACGATAAACGGCCAGATAAAGTTGTTCCACGAGGTGACAAAGGTGAATATGGCGACGGCGGCGATCGCCGGACGGGCTAGCGGCATCCAGATGCGCCAGTAGACGCGTAGGCGACTGGCTCCATCCAGAATGGCCGCCTCCTCCAGCTCATGGGGAATGCCGTCAAAGTATTGCTTGAAGATAAAGACGGCTACCGGCGATGCGATCTGAGGCAGGATGATGCCCCAGTAGGTATCCACCATATTGAACGCCTGCATCTGGGTGAACAGCGGCACGATCAAGATCTGGCCGGGTACCATAATGCCTGCTAGAATGATCCAGAAGACCAGGTTGCGGCCCTGGAAGCGAACGCGTGAGATGCCGAATGCCGCAAGGCTGGCCAGGATGACCGTCAATACACTGACCGCGATTGATGTGAGCGCGCTATTAAATGTCCAGCGCGGCAGATTGCTGGTTGCCAGGGTCGTAATAAACGCATCCAGCGTAAAGTGAGAGGCGAACCAGGAGACCGGGACCGTTGTTGTCTCGCTCTCCGGCTTAAGCGCCGTATCGATGGCCCAGGCCAGCGGAATCAGCCAGATCAGAGCCAGCAGGACCAGTAGAGCGAAGGCGGCCCAGTATGCTATTTTGCCCCGGGAATTGCCTGTGCGTGGCGCCACTTTTTCAGGCGCTTCAGCCTGTATCTGTTGTGCGGCCATCTTATTGCTCCTTTCGATCGCGGTTATACAAAACAAACTGAATTACTGAGACCAGCAAGATGATGACGAAGAAGACATAGGATATGGCCGAGGCATAACCCATGCGGAACGAGGTAAAGCCGGATTCATAGATATACTGAATAATGGAGCGCGTCGAATAGTTTGGTCCGCCAGCCGTCAGCAGATAGGTCTGGGTGAACAACTGCAGCGAGGCGATGACCTGCAGAATCACGATCAGGGCCGTGAAACGATTGAGCAGGGGAATGGTAATCCAGCGGATGCGGGCCCAGCCACCGGCTCCATCGATATTGGCGGCTTCATAGAGCTCGCGAGAGATCTGCTGCATACCGGCCAGGTAGAGCACGAAGTTAAATCCGACTGTCCACCAGATCGTCAGGATGACCACGGCGAGCATGGCAACATGGGTATCGCTCAACCAGGGAACTTCCTGCAAGCCGAGCGAGGTCAGGGTGCCATTGATCAGGCCAAAACCGGGTTGATAGAGCCAGCCCCAGATAATTGTTACCACCGATACTGGCAGCACAAAGGGAGCGAAGAAAATGGTGCGGAACAATCCCTGCGCGGGGATCGCACGATTCACCAGCAGCGCCAGGATCAGCGCAATGGCGACCAGCAGCGGCGTACTGATAATGGTAAAGAGGATGGTATTCCAGAGCGAACTCCATACTGCCGCATCCCCAAATAGCTCCTGATAGTTCGCGATACCGAGAAATTGCGTGCCGCCCTTGCCGATCGTCCAGTTGAAAAAGCTCATGCGGAAGCCGAGAATGATGGGCCAGATGACAAAGATCGCGTAGACGATCAAAAACGGTAGTACAAAGCTCAGCCCCACCAGGTTGGTGCGCCAGCGATTACGCTTCCTGGCGTCCTCTACACGCTGCTGCAGGGCGGGTGCATTCAAGCCTTCTTTAAGCGATACGTCTGCCATATCAGCTCCTCTCTTTGACAACAATGTCAGCCAATAAAAAAGATGTACCGCACTACATCGGGGCGGTGAGGCTCAGCAGCTTTTGCAGCGACGCCTTAAACTGGTCCAGTCCCTGTTGTGGCGTAAACTGTCCCGCCAGCACCTGCTGGAAGGCAGAGCCAGCCTCGTTTTCCAGTTCTGAACCGGAGCCACTGAACCAGGCGATCGGGTCAACCGTGGCGGCCGAGGCCACACTGGCATAGTTCGATTGTGGTTTGAGCTGTTTATACTGGGCATCGGTTGTCACCGGCAGGTAGGCAGGGATATGACCGCCCTGCGCCCAGGTGAAACTGGTCTTGAGCATATAGCTGATAAACTCAAGTACGGCCGCGCGGGTGTTGGGATCGACGGCGCTCTGGCGCGGTAAGATAAAGGCGTGGGAGTCGGCCTGCGTATGGTATTGATCAAACACTTTGGGGAATGGCACCATATTGAATTTCAGACCCTTCTGAGCAATAAAGGTAGAAACCTCCCATTCGCCGTTCCAGTGGAACGCGGCCTTCCCACTACCAAAGAGCGCCACCGCGCCGGCGTAGTCAATCGTGGGGGGGCGACCTTACTTTTGGTGGTTAGATCAGCCATAAAGGAGAGCGCCTGTATGGCTTTGGCATCGTCGATGATCATCTTCTTGCCATCGGCCGAAAGCACCTGAGCACCCAGTTGAGAATACAGGGAATAGAAGAGGCGCCAGGGGGTCACACCCTGGTCCTCAAACGCCACGCCCGCGCTCCCCGTTACCTTCTGGGCGCTTTTAAGTGCATCGATAATTGCGGCGGTTCCTTCCATCGGTTTGAGGTTGCCGGATCCATCAAGCAGTCCAGCTTTCTGGCAGATATCCACGTTGTAGTACATCACGAAGGGATGGGTATCGAGGGGAATGGTATAGAGCTTGCCATTGTAGTGGGCGCGCTCCCAGATATTGGGCAGGAATTTATCTTCGGTAATGCCAACCTTTGCCAGCTCATTAAGGTCAAATGGATCCAACAGATCCTGAGCGGCATAGATGGGGACGCGTGTCATGTGCGAGATGGCGACGTCGGGCGGACGACCACCGGCGGCCGCCATGGCCAGTTTCGTATAGTAGGGCGCTCCCCAGGCCAGCGTCACTGATTCGAGCTTGATACTGGGATGGCTCTTACTAAAGCTATCCTCCATCTGTACCATACGCACGCCATCGCCGCCGCCAAAGAGGTTCCAATAGGTAATGTTGGCGCTTAACTGTCCTGCGTTCGCAGCCGGGGTGCTACAGGCATTGAGCAGGCTGAGCGCCGCCGTACCGCCAAGTCCTAGCGCGGTGCCGCGCTGCAACAATTGGCGCCGTGTCATGCCCTTGGTTGTGTTGTGCTGCATGCCAGGTCCTGTATGGGGTTCTGAGGTCATAGAGCTTCCTCCTGAAACTCATCGCAAATATTGCTACTACAGCGCTACAGTGGACTGTAAGAAATAAGCGCGGCTGACTATGCTCCCGTCACCCTGCTTCGTCGTAGATAGCGCAGAACGAGAAGGATCTATCAGCCAGTCGATTTCCAGGCTCAGATGGCTTATATAGGAGGACCGTAAGAGAAAAAGGATTGTATTAAATGATGATGTGGAGAGGGGAGGGAGGGAACACAAACAGCGGTCGTGACCCCCCTGATCCTCTCCTCATCAGGCAAACTGAATAGGCTATTCTACGTGTAAACGCAGGACGGTAAGTGAGTGGGCGGGAAAGGTATACGTAAGGGCCCCATTCGCGAGTTCTAGCTGGCGCTCCTGTACAGTGACGGCGTCCGGCTGTTCAAAAGAATTGCTGGTGTTGGGATCTGTGGCGTTGACCTGGTAGAGCCTTCCCTGACTGATGGATATGGGATCGGCAAACTGGATGGTCGTGCTATGATCCTCTTCCTGGTCGCGATTGACGACGGCGATCGCCAGCTCATGGCCTTCCTGATCGCTGGTAACTGACACATCCAGGACATTAAAGGGTCCCAACGAGGCAATAGATTGTGGCCAGCGCGATCTTTCCTGATCCTGCGTCAGCGTGAGCTGTTTGCAATCAACATAGGCATCCAGCGCGACCTCCTGCATCTGTTCCGCGTAGATGCGCAGTGGATGGTAGATGGTCTGCAGGAACAGACCTTCTTTGCTGGTAAAGATGGGAGCGATCACATTGACCATCTGGGCCAGGTTGGCCATTTTGACGGTATCGCTATGACGCACAAAGCTGTTGAGGTATGAAGAGACCGCCAGAGCATCGGCCAGGTCATAGCGTTCCTCAAGGGCGCTTTCGGCGCTGCGCTGCCGAAACCAGACGTTCCATTCGTCGTACGCGATGTGGATCGGATGGTCTATTTTCTGGTTGAAGCGCGCACGTTCGATCGTAGCCTGGCATGTCTCCAGGGCGAAATCGACCAGGGCCGGGGCCAGCACGTTGCTATAATAATCATCGCTGCCGGTATAGAGGTGGAGGCTATAGTAATCCATCAATGGTGCCAGGCCATCGATCACGGTCTGATCCCAATCGTTCCATCCATTCTGGCCGCAACCGACCAGTTTTATGCTGGGATCGGTCCACTTCATCACCTTGGCGAACTCGCGCGCCTTTTTGACATAATCTTCCGCGCTGAGGTGGCCGATCTGCCACTGGCCATACATCTCGTTGCCCAGTCCCCAATACTTGACATTGTAGGGTTCGGGATGGCCGTTCTGGCGGCGCAGATTGGCCCAGTAGGTATCGCCGGTGCCATTGCAATACTCGACCCAGTCGCGGGCCTCGTCCATGGTGCCCGTACCCATATTGACACAGATGTAGGGCTCAATGTTCATCACTTCGCAGTAGCGCATGAACTCATCGGTACCAAAGTGGTTGTTTTCCACCGAATGCCAGGCCAGCTCTAAGCGGGCCGGGCGCTGCTCCACCGGACCGATGCCGTCGGTCCAGCGATAGCCGCTCACGAAGTTGCCGCCGGGCCAGCGTAAGATAGGATGATGGAGCCCTTTGACCGCCTCCATAACATCTTTACGAAAGCCATGTTCGTCGCTGAGGGGGGAGCCCTCCTCATAAATACCGCCGTAGATACAGCGGCCAAGGTGCTCAATGAAGCCGCCATAAATATTCCTATCAATGGTTCCAAGGCGGCGAGCCGTATCAATTTTTATGCGTGCCAAATGCTGTCTCCTTGCGTTTTTGTCACAACCTTGTCACAAGTTTTGGGCGCTCAAGCATCTGCAGATGAGGGTTTTGCAACGTTGCAAGAAACATACCATATAAAAATCGCATTTGTCAATATTATTCATGTTTCATTCTGTTTTTTATTGACGGAAAAAACATTTTGATGGTATAGTTTTGATAACGTTGCAAAGCTCCTGCACCCTGTATCTGTTTTTTGTTTTTCGATCTGTTTAATCTCTGCTACAATATGCTGCATATCTGATTGGAAGGATTGGGGGTTGACCTTTGGCTGTCACACTAAAGGATGTCGCGCTCAGGGCTGGCGTCTCAATACGAACCGTCTCGAATGTAGTAAATAACTATCCCTACGTTACTCCTGAGATGCGTGAACGGGTCAAAAAAGCCCTTGAAGAGCTACAATATCAGCCGAATCTCTCCGCCAGGTATCTGCGCAAGGGGAGCTCAGGCATCATTGCCTATGCGATCCCTCATTTGAGTAATGTTTATTTTTCCGAGATCGGTGAAGCGATTCTCGCGACGGCCCATGAGCGCTCCTATACCGTCTTGATTGATAGCACCAAAGGCAGGGAGAGCGAGCGTCAGGTGTTGCAGGGGTTGACGCCGCACCTGATCGATGGCGCCATTTTGAGTCCCTTCGCTTCAGAACCGGAGGACCTGGCACCGCGTGCTGGATCGATTCCGATAGTGTTGCTGGGTGATCGCATCTACGATGTGCCCTATGATCATGTGACATATGACAATGTGGCGACCGCACGCATGGCGACCCAGCACCTGATCGGTCTGGGTCGCAGGCGCATCGCCGCCATTGGGGTGCAGGAATCCGACTCACGTGAGACCGCCACGTCCCGTCTGCGTCTGCGAGGCTATACTGAAGCGCTGACCCAGGCTGGTCTCCCGGTTGATCCCCATCTCATCATTCGAGGAATATCTGTTTTTAGTCGCAGCACTGGAGCGAAGGCGCTGCGCCAGTTGCTGGCCCTCGATACGCCGCTGGATGGCGTTTTCTGTTTCAATGACCACCTGGCCCTGGGAGTGATGCGTGCCATCCACGAAGCGGGCTATCGCGTGCCTGAAGATATCGCCGTTGTTGGTTTTGATGATATTGAAGACGGCCGCTACTCAGTCCCCTCCCTTACCACCATCTCGCCCGACAAGGAAAAGATCGGCTACCTCGCCACTACCTTCTTACTGGGACGCATCGACGGCACACGCACCGGTCCCCCGGAACGTGTGGAAGTCCCGTGCCACCTCATCGTGCGCGAAAGTACAGTCGGAAACCGATAGGTTCGGAGCTTGCCTCCGATTAATCTTCTTTATTCATTGAGGAAGCGTTGGATGACATCGCAGAACAGCTCGGGTTCGTCGTCGGCGATGTCGTGTCCGCTGTGCCCGAAGGTGACCAGTTGCGCGTGCGGGATCTCCGCCAGCGACTGGCAGTGGTGGCAGGGGATAATCGGGTCCTGTTTACCACAGAGCACCAGGGTAGGAACGCTAATATCATGTAACCGCTCCGCGAGTAAGGAACTGGCGAACATACCCTCGGCGGCCTGTTGCCGGCTAAGCTGGGCCGGATTGAGTGGAGCGACCATCAGTGGCTCGTTATCTTTGAGGTAGATCCAGACAGCAGGGCGTAGGTTGTACCAGCGATAGCCGGTTTGCTGGTTGCTACCCTGAGCGGCTTGTGCTTTAAAGGCAGCGATCTCCTGCGCCCACCTGGAATGGTTGGGGCTGGCGATCGATTGTGGGTTCTGCAGCATACGCCGACCATCGGCGGTGGTACTGCAGACGATAAGGCTTTGCAGACCTTCTGGATGGTTGAGGGCGTAGAGTAGTCCGGTGTCCCCACCCGATGAGCCGCCAATAAAGGTCCAGCGCGGTATGCTCAGGTGCAGGCGTACCTTTTCCAGGTCCTCTACCAGGCATGGAAGGCCTGCGTCTTCGGGTGATCTCAATGGTGAAGACTGACCCATGCCTCTCGGATTGACAACTACCAGGGTACCCGAGGCACGGAGGAGGGCCTGTAAATACGAACTATTTTTCAGTGACGAGAGTGTATTGCCCTCTGTGGGAGCGAAGGGATGGGTGACGCAGAGAATCGGCGGCTGATCGCCAGCTACAAACACTTCGATGGTTGTCTGCCCATCAATCGCTACCAGCAACTGTTTGACCGACATCGTTGTGGCTCCTTCAGTGGTGCTTACTCATCTTCTTTTTGCTGTAGCGTGTTGTCTTCCGGGAAGGTATCTTCTCCAGCAGTAGCTTCTCCGGCGATCCAGTTCTGCGCCAGTTCTTCGGCGCTGAGTGCCGGTAGTTTGCGCAGTTCGCGCGGAATAAAGTAGCAGACGAGGCTGATCAGGAAGGCGCCGACCATCAGATAGATCCAGCCGTCAAGCGCTCCCAGTCCAAACTGGGACATGACGAGGATGCCACCGGCACAAAAGATCAGGCCGAGCAACACTGTCAGGATGCGGATAATCAGTCGGCTCCACCAGGGGATGGCCTGTCCATAGGCCTGTTGAAAGAGGCGATGTCGTTCTGCCTGCCGATAACGCTGGATGTCAGACAGGGCGGGCGCCCTGAAACCATAAGAAATACAGATACCTCCACCAATGATAAACGCTAGAAAAGCCAGCAACAGGAATAAGTGCAGCAGTCTGCCTGGCTGATTCACGGCCAGCAGAGATAGAGGATGATCAATATAGAGTGAAATCAATCCCAGTGCGCCTAATCCGCCGGTAATGATCATTAAAAGTCCATAAATAGGATAATAGCGACGGCGATGCATCAAGCGCTGTCTATATTGGTCAAGATCAGGATTTGATGGTGCAGACAAAACGTTTCATACCTCCTTATTGTACCCCCCTTATCTTACCCCCCATATATGATAAACGTTTTGTATCTACTCAGATGGTACTAGTTTCATCCTATTTCATTCCCAGTAGCTGTATCTCATGCTCAAGGGTTTGCGTCAAGCCTTCTTTGAGGAGACGCGGCTGATAGCCGAGCTCGCCCCTGGCTTTAGCGTTGTTGCCGATATAGGTAGTGCCGGCGTTAATGCGTAGGTATTCGGCGCTGTAGTCATCCGGCACAGGGGTAACCCTTTCAACTACCCCCATGATCACGCTCAATGCCTTCATCACGGCGGGCGGAACAATCATGCGGGGCGCGGGCACACCAGTGATCTCTTGGGCCATATGCATAGCATCGACCAGGGTGTGGGTCGGTCCGGCGATGATATAGCTCTCACCGACCTTACCCTTTTCCATGGCGAGGATATGACCACGTGCGATATCTTCGACGTGGGCCCAGGAGAAGGCCGTGCCTCCTGGTAGCATCGGTAGTTTACGCTGCAGGTACTGGATAAACGTTGTGCGCACGCTGCTGGTATCTTCTGGCCCATAGATCAGACCTGGTTGCACGATGACCAGGGGCAGTCCCTCGGCGATCATCGGATCGGCCACTTCATAGTGGGCCACCCACTTGGTGCGGTCATACTCGCTTAGGTGCTGTCCCGTAAAGTGGTATGTCTCATCCACCTCTTTACCGTGGGTATCGGAGTTCACAGCCAGAGTGCTCGTATAGACCCCTTTCGGGATGCCCAGCTCTTTCATGAGTTCCAGTACATTGCGTGTACCCTGGATATTGATCTTTTCGCCAGCGCTTTTATCCTTGACGCCTACCTTGTACCAGCCAGCGATATGGAAGACACCATCCGTGCCGCGCATCGGCTCATGCATGCTCTCCTTATCTGTCACGTCACCCTGGAAAACACGTACACCCAGTCTGACCAGTTCTTGAGCCTTCGCCGGATTGCGCACGACCGCCACCACCTGGTGACCGTCCTTAACCAACTGGCGCACAACATGGCTTCCGACAAAGCCAGTTGCACCTGTCACGAAATATTTCATCTATCTTTCCCTCAACATGTTCTGTATTTTGCTCTAGCTGCCTACATGTCACCCGCTTTAAATGACCATGGGTCAATTATAATTGACCCATGGTCATTTGTCAAGAAGCGTTACCAAAACGATCACGTGTACGAGAAGTCGAACGTAGATGGCAGAGGGTATAATCGAGCGCGAGACATGAATCGATGAGGAGATGGCGTTGTTGATGGCATATGGATGTCCGGGAACGGGGCTGCTGCGCAGCAAGCGCCCGCGAGGGGCGCACCTACGAGTGGAGGTGGCGTTGGTGGAGGGTCATTTTGACGCCGTATTGGGGACGCAGGGTGACGGCGGGCTGGAACTTGATGCGTGCTCGCGGGGCCAGGTTCGCTTCCCAGTGCTGGGTGAGGGTGGCCAGCAGCAGGATGCCCTCGGTCCACGCGAATGCTTCACCGATACAGAGGCGTGGACCACCACCAAAGGGGAAGTAGGCGAACTTTGGACGTGTCTCCCGGGCTTCGGGTGTCCAGCGTTCGGGATCAAACTTCTCGGGATCGGGATAGAGGCTGGGATTATGATGCACGACGTACTGGCTCATGACGACCCGTGATAGGCGGGGAATATGGATGCCACGCAGGTTGGTGTCGCGGATGGCGATGCGGTCGATGGCCCAGACTGGTGGGCAGAGGCGCATCGCTTCCGTCAGGACTTTTTCTGTATAGGTCAGGTGGGGGAGATCCTCGATGCTGGCTGTGCGATCCGCCAGTATGCTATCGACTTCTTGCTGCAGTTTCGCGCGCACCTGTGGATTTTTCGCCAGCAGATACCATGTCCAGGTGAGGGCATTTGAGGTTGTTTCGTGACCGGCCAGAAACAGGGTCATCACCTCATCGCGCAGTTGCCGGTCATCCATGGTGCTCCCATCTTCATCTCGTGCCATGAGGAGCATCGATAAGAGATCTCCCTGGTCCGATCCCTGGCGCCGATGCTCCTCGATGATGCGATACACCACCTTGTCGAGCTGGGCGCGGGCGCGACGCAGACGCGCATTGATGGGCAGCGGTAGCCGTTCAACCAGCTCGCCCAGCGGCGAGAGTCCTAGCTTGCGAAAAGCCTCCATCGCGGTCACCAGCGCAGCCTGCACCGTATCGGCCTCCTGTGTGACGTCAGCGTTGAACAAGGTCTTGCCAACGATGGTAAGTGTGAGCTGCATCATCTCCTGGGACATATCGACGGTCTGGCTATCCCTCCACGTGTGTGCCTGTTGTTGGGCGGCCTCGGCCATAGAGCGAGCATAGCCTGCGATGCGTTTCCGGTGAAAGGTCGGTTGCACCAGCCGACGCTGCCGCCTGTGCGAATCGCCATCATTGGTAATTAATCCATTGCCAAGCATACGGTCGAGCATCATGACGCCATGGCCTTTGTGAAAGTTTTCATGCTGCACAACCAGCAATTCACGGATGTCATCTGGATGAGCGAGGAAAAAGACCTTATCACGCCCTGTCTGCAGGTAAAATGCATCTCCATATTTGCGTGCCAGGCGCAGAGGCGTATTTAGTGGATCGTTGGAGAGGATGAACGACAGGCTTTCACTTTTGTTCAAGCGCGGAACAACGCGGGTCGACTCGGCCGAGATATGTTGTGCCATGGCAGTATCTCTTTGCACCCTTTCTGCTTTCATAGATCCATATGCACCTGACTACCTTCCAGGAGTGTAACATAAATTTGAACAAAATTCAAATTTGAATAGTATTCAATTACTAATTTTGTACTTTGTGATTGTGATGTGTTATGCTAGACAAAACCATTCAAAAACGTTTATGCAGCCAGGATAGAGGGCCCATGCATCATAACACAAAATCCCCCAGATCCCCTAAATTGGATCGACGCGCTGAACTTTTGAAGGTCTCACGAGAGATTATGGCCGAGAAAGGGTACGAGGCCACGACCGTTTCCGCTATTGTTGCGCGGGCCGGTGTGGCTCAAGGAACATTTTACTGGTATTTTCCTTCCAAAGCCTCGATTGTAAAGGCCCTGACAGTAGAGATGCAAGATGAAGTCCAGGCGGCACTGACCGCTGCATTCATGGTCTCTGAATCTCTGGATCGTAAAATAGAGCGGAGCATCAGGGATATCTTCGCTATCCTGAGCAGCTATCACGATGTGCTGGTTCTATCTCGTCTCATCGATTCGGCCTCGGGAAACGAGTTCGTTTTCGCTCCCTACCACCGCCTGATTGCCGAACTGCTGCACCATGAGCAGGAGCGTGGAACTATTACTGGCTCTATTGATCCTGATATCGCGGCAGAGTTGATTGTGGGAACAGTTTACTATGCGAACCTGCAATGCTACGTCTATCATTCAACGCTGCCGGTAGAAAAATATATCGCGGGAACCTCGCAATTTGTGCGCCAGGCGCTGGGTTTGATTTAAGACCACCCCATTAAATCAAATACTATATGAGTAGGCTGTTTCTGTGCCCTATCTGCCATTGCCTGCCATGAATTTTCTTCCCACCCCTACCATTTCTACTATTTTTTTCTTTTTGCCTTGACAAGTGCAGTGGCATAATTTATTTTTTGTATATAAGTTCATTGATTGAGAGTCAGTCAGTTTCATGTCATTGATGAATGTCTATCTCCTATTTTTATCTGGACGTGCTCTTAACCGGCGCATTACGCAATATATTTTGGCTCACGCTCTGCGATGCTTACTGGCAAACGGGTTGTGAGAAAGATGTAGTTTGCGGGTAAAGAGAAAAGAGGACTCAGTGCCGAGCAAAGGAGGCTCAGACGATGGCCAATCAAGATGATCCAACTATCGTAGATGTTCAGAGCAGGGATGCCAGGGCTGGGAAGTTGGCTAACACTTCTGTATCTAAAGCGCGTATTCAGGAGACGATGCAGGAACGCCTGGCGGCGGCACGTACATGGGCACAGCCACGGCTTCAGATGTTCAGGGGCCCGAAGAGGAATGCAGGCCAGAAGGATGATTGGCACCAGTGGTCACAATTTCGCCTCTGGCGCAAGACGCGCCCATTCACTGGAGGGATTCTGGTTGTGCTGGCGGGTGTGCTGGTACTCTGGGGTCCTGTGGCTCTGTTGCCATTTGCCCTCTTGCCGGGCAGCAATATCTGGGCTGGCATACTGGTTGGGGGCCTGCTGGTAACTATGGGCATCATCCAGTTGCTGGTCCCCTCCAACGCGCTGCTTGCCGGCGCCATCGCGGTCGTCCTCTCGCTGGTATCTCTGCTGGTGGCTGCTGGTGGCTTTGGCATTGGCATGCTCCTGGGTATCATCGGGGGAGCAATGGGTATTGCCTGGCAGCCCGTTACACGCGTCCAGACGCGTCCTCGTTCCCTGTACAAATTTCCATCATCCATCAAAATTCCCTTCCTGCGATCACGTTAACGCGTTCTTGATCTAACATTATCTTTATTTTTTGAAAGCGGGTGTAAAAAGATCATGCAACAGGAACCTTTCATTGGCGAAAGCCTGGGTAAGCCGAATCTTTCTAACGTAGAGCAGCAGCTATTTGAGCAGCAACCGGTTATTGGTAGGGTCAACCGTTCAATCTTCTGGTCGGTCATGCTGGTTGCCCTGTTAGTGCTCGGCGGCATTACGACGCTTATTAGCAAGGGAGCCATCGCCATGGCCGCGGCGGTGCCTGTGCCCGTCACCGTAACGGCATCTTCAATCAAGACGACGAGGTTCCGCCTCTATCCAGGTATATCCCAGGCCGATAACACGTCACCCGTTGCCGTGAACCAGCTCGACGGCACGCTCGCCAACCTGGTGATTACCAAGATCGTGCCTCTGCCCGTTATCGGCAACGTCACGGTGACCCTGAAGGCGGGACAGAACACCCCGGTCTCCACGACTGGTCTAACGACCGATCTGGCCGGTCTCTCTTCCGATTCAGCCACCTTTGGTGGTCAGGCCGTGAGCAGCAACGCCAACGGCAATGCCTTTGAGATTGATGCCCAGTCCGCTACATTGAACAATATCACTATCAATGCGCCCTACATGATTGCCAACAGTATGACCTTGCCGGGATTGTCGCTCTCGGTCAAGTAGCAGAAATACCTTATCCTGTGCCGGGGAACTGTTATCTGTATCGACAGTTTCCCCGGTACCTCGAACTGAACGCGTGCTCTCATCAAATGAGCGACACTTGCCAGTGGGATTGCTTTCTTCATCAGGAGGGGGATCCCGCTTCGAGAATAGAAGGAGAGTAGATGACGTGTACCCTGTGCGACACCGCGTGATACGCCTGTGTATCCCTATTCTTATATTTTGTCTGTTTGTTGGGAGCCTGCTGCTGACCATCAATCCGGTGGCCGTCTACGCGCATCCCACTGAGATGCAAGATACATTGAGCGCTTTCGCGCATGCTGGCATCGCCGTGCGCACAAACGCGCATAATACAGCGCAAGGATTCGCGGCGTCCGGTGACTATACATTGGAGGCGACGCAGATTATAGGTACGAACGCGCACCTGAACTTATTATCTGATCCTTTATTTCCGACCCTTACCTTTAGCTCGGCCACCATGGAAGGATTTAGTCTGAGCCATCCCTTCTACAGCACGGCGCTCCTGCTCTCAGCGACCGGGACGGTAGAGACGACCGGGGTAGCGATCAAGACGGGTCTGTTCAGGGATATAGGCACCGGTCTCAAGAGCTTTGCCAATAAGGCTGATCTGCTCATCCTGGCTGCGGGCGGTACTGTTCCACGACTGGTGATGAGAAACGTGACCCTGACGGTGGATCACTCGCTTAACACCGATACCTTTGCGGCCAGCGGCTTTCACCTGGTGATTACCACTGACCTGCCGCACCTTACCGCCGTGCCGCCGACCGATACGCCAATGCCAACTGATACACCAACCGCGACCGCAAGCGCGACCCCGACGGGTACGGCGACGTCTACGCCAGTGGCGACTCCCGGGCCCCAACCAGGTCCAACACCAACCGAGACACCGACACCGCCAAAGAAGAAGTGTCGCTGTCTGTTACTGATCTGCTGGTGCAGCTAGCGATAAGAAGAGCCACTTCATCATGGTGAGGAGGCTCTTCTTTGCTTCCTGTAGAGGCATAGAAATGGATGCGGTGATTGATCAATGGAGGGCGCGAGCCTCTTCAACGACGTAGCCCGCGGCATGCAGGCTCTTCAGTAGCTCTTCACATTGGGTCCGGTTGCGCGTTTCGACCGTAATCATCGCTTCATGCTGCATAAATGGCATCTGGCTGGAGACGCGCTGATAATGGACATCGATGATATTGACGCGCATGCCAGCAACGATATTGATTACGTGAGCCAGTTCACCGGGCCGATCGGCCAGGCTAACGTGGATGGCAAAATAGCGACTGGCATTGACCAGGGCATGTTCGGTAAAGCGACCCAGCAGATTGATATCCAGGTTGCCACCGGTGAGGGGGACCAGCACATGCTTATCCTTCAAGGCAATGCTGCCATTGAGCAGGGCGGCCACCCCGGTCGCGCCCGCACCTTCAACCAGGATTTTATGCTGTTCCATCAGCAGCAAGGCCGCATTGATGATCTGTTCGTCGTCGACTACCACCACGTCATCCACCAGGTGTTGAATAATGGGAAAAGTGATCTTGCCGGGTTGCTTGATGGCGATGCCGTCCGCGATCGTCGCGATCGCGGGTAGCGTCTGCAATGTTCCCGCGTTTAATGAGGCCCGCATACTGGCGGCCCCCGCTGCCTCGACGCCGATAATCGTAATTGAAGGTTTCAGAGCCCGCGCCGCCAGCGCGATGCCCGAGATCAGGCCGCCGCCGCCGATTGGTACCACGATCACATCGGCCTCCGGCACCTCGGCCAGCATTTCCAGCCCGAGCGTGCCCTGGCCCGTGACGATATCAATATCGTCGAAGGCCGGAACATAGGTTGCTCCTGACTCCTGCTGTAGCTTCAATGCATGCTGGACAGCATCATCGTAGGTGGCGCCAGAAAGAATGACCTGCGCCCCGAGTCTCTGCGTGGCCGTCACCTTGGTCAGCGGAGCATTCTCCGGCACCACGATGGTACAGGGGATATGCAGTTGCGCGGCCGCAATGGCCACCCCCTGAGCATGGTTGCCGGCGGAGGCCGTAATCACGCCTGCCTTGCGCTGCTCAGCCGTAAGACGGGAAAGTTTATAGGTCGCGCCGCGCACCTTGAAGGAGCCACCGCGCTGCATCTGCTCAAATTTAAGATAGATGCGTGCCTGCGTCGCCTCGCTTAACGTACGCGAGTGTACCAGCGGTGTATGCTCAATAAACGGTTTTAAATATTGTTGCGCCTGCCAGATATCCGCGATCGTCACAGGTGCCTGATAGGAGGAAGATTGAGCGGGTTCAGCGGGCAGAACCTCAGGAGAAACACCCTTTTTAAGGGAAGCCATCGTCTGTACCAGTCCTTTCTGGAAGTCGTGATAACATTATCACTTTAAGGTTAGATGGGCAAGAGAATGCAGCCACTCTGTTTATTTTAACAGAAAGCGTCTGAAAGCTGTAGGTTTCGCGCCTGCGGCGCTCACAAAGTTTTTCTCAGGGAATGCAAACATGGAGCGCTGGCGCTCCATGTTTGCATTCCCTGAGAAAAAAGAAGAGGTGACTGCCTGAGAGATCCAAACATGTGGTTATTCGAGGAGGCGCCGTTTTTCGCGTTCGAATTCTTGATCGTTGAGCACGCCAGAGGCGTGTAGCTCGCCGAGCTTTTGTAAATTGGATAGGCGCTCAGAGGCGGATCTGGCGCCTTTATCTGCCTCTGATGGCTCTTTCGCGCGTTTTGATGGTGATGGCTTTTTCTCTACAGGGGTGGCCTTGCCTGGAAATTTGGGCGGGTAGGTTGGCTGCATATAGGTTGGCGGTGCCGGGCGCTTTCTTCTGGTCATCGCTACGCTCCTTATCAGGTCTGATTGCTGGTTATGAGCTATGCGGTTTTATCAGTAGTATAGGGGGATTTGCTCTCCCGGTGCATCATCCGAAGGGTGGAATTGACTGCTGATAAAGCTGAATCCTGGCTATTCCTATGTGGCGCAAGCCAGAGCCTGTGGCTTATAATCAAGGAAAGCCAGTGAAGGAGATATGATGAGACGACAATTCTGCCATACATATACAGCCCGCTACGATGAAGGGGATTGTTATGGCCACCTTACCCCGACCGCATTTTTACGGTATATGCAGGATATCGCATCCCTGGATGCCGAAGATATACAACTGCCAGGAGATGGCTACTGGATTATTAAGCGTACGGTGATCGATTTCGCCGCCCCCGTCCAGATGCATACGCGTCTGGAGATGCAGACCTATGGTATGGGTTTTTCACGCATTACCGCGCAGCGTGGCTACGAGGCGCGTATCGCCGGTGCTCCTCAGGATCAGCCTGTGATCAGCGCGCACTCGCTCTGGGTCTATGTCGATAAGCGTGGTAGGCCAACGCGCCTGCCAGAGGGGACGGCCGCCATCTGGTTGCCTGACGGACCTGTTGCTCCCAGCCCTGAAGCTCCCTTCGCGCCCGTGCCACAGGGCGCTCCAGAGACCGCCACCTATCGCGTCCGCTTCTCGGATACCGATCTGATGAAACATATGAACAATGCCGCCTATGTCGAGATCCTGGATAACGCGGCCTGGGAACTCTACACCCGCGCGGGCATCACTCCTGAGACGGCCGTTTTGACGGCCAGCCAGTATGATATTGAATACCTGGAGAGTGCACTCCTGGGAGAGAATCTGGAGATTAGAACCTGGTTCGACGACTTCCCATCAGCGGACAGATCCTTTACGCGCTATCAACAGGTCTGGCGCGGCGATACCCTGCTCGCGCGCGCCCGCTCGAACTGGCTCTATAGCCTTGCCGATAGCTTGACACACAGTGAGGCCGAGGGACATTAGTCTCCCCGGCCGGAGCGTGGATTGTTCACCCAATTCGCGATGTCGTACCGCCTTCGTGTTAAAACGTTGCTTACGTTCAGGAGTGAGGTGTCTGAGGATATGGCGGCTGCGTCTGAATCTGCAGTGGCCGCATCCTGAAAGCCATTACCGCCAGCAAGATTCCCCCGATGATGCCACAGATGCCCAGCAAGAATGGGAGTGCGGACACCACCATCGGGAAGACGATAAAGAGGATCGCGGCCAGGGCGATACTGAGCACCCCGACGCTGACGGCCTCCGATCCGGCTCCCCGTATCCCGCTGATCAACTGTGTTAAGCCGTGGATCAGGCAGAGAATGGCCAGGTAGAGGATCAGGATGGATGGGATAAGGGCAGCCCCATAGAGAGGCCTCATCACAACCAGGATGCCCCCGATAATGCCGGCGACTCCGGAAACAGCCTTCCATCCCTTTGAAGGGCTCTCATGGGTAAACGCATCTACCAGCGCCAGAACGCCCATGACCAGCAGATAGAAACCAACCGCGGTAGCAATAAGAATGATAGCTTTAAACGGTGAGATGATGAGGTACAAACCCAGTATGAAGGCCGCAATCCCTTCAAGTAGCACAATCCACCAGGCTTGCCGACGCTGAACAATGTTGAACGCATCAATCATGGCAGTTGCCTCCTTGTTTCTAGTAAGCCTTTGTACTGCGAGTATAGGGCACGCGAATGTGCTTGTCTTCATCCAAAAGATGGAGACTTCAGATATGTGCAGGTTGATCATGAAATGGTCCAGGATATAAGTTTGCGGCATCTTCATGGTATGCTAGTAGAGGCAATTGTAAACGCTGTTGTTTGTATTGTTTGGTATCGTTGCCCAAGGAGGTTGTAGAAACATGGCTACATCTGAGTCTGGTTCTCAGTCTAAAGGTCCACATATGCTTGACTATGAAGTTGAGCGACTGCGTTTTCAGATCGATGTTCCTGAACATTTTAACTTTGCCGTTGATGTGATTGGGAAGTGGGCGCGGGACCCTGATAAGCTGGCGATGCTGTGGGTGGGTTCCAATGGCGAGGAGAAGCGGCTGACCTTTGAGTATTTCGCGACGCGCTCCAGCCAGGCCGCGCAACTTTTTACACAGCAAGGGATTCAAAAAGGCGATCGTATACTGGTGATGCTGCCACGGCTGACCGAGTGGTGGGAATGTATCCTGGGCCTGATGAAGATCGGCGCCATCGCTATTCCTTGCACCACCTTGCTAACACCCGGTGATATCCAGTATCGTGCCAACATCGCTGAGGTGCAGGGAATCATTACCGATAGCGAAGGCATGGTCAAAGTGGACCAGGTGCGCGCTGACTGCCCCTCGCTCAAGCACCTGGTGCTGGCCAACGATCAGAATCAGGCGATTGCAAATGCTGAATGGATCGATTATCGTAGCGCGTTAAAGGATGTCAATTCCGACTATGTGGCGCCAGAGATCAGGAGCGATGATCCATGCCTGATCTACTTTACCTCGGGTACTGTTGGCTATCCCAAAATGGTTCTGCACACCCATGCCAGTTATCCTCTTGGACACACTATCACCGGCAAATACTGGCTGGACCTGCACGAAGATGACCTGCATTGGAATGTCAGCGAGCTTGGTTGGGCGAAAGCCGCCTGGAGCAATCTCTTTGGTCCCTGGGTGATGGGCGCTGCCATGTTTATCCAGGATGCGCGTGGCAAGTTCAGCGCCAATGAGACGCTGGACATGCTGCATACCTATCCCATTACCACCCTTTGCGCGCCCCCGACTGTCTATCGTATGCTGGTATTGGATGAGCCGCTGGCCTATCTCAAGACGCACAAGCCGAAGGCCCTGCGTCACTGCGTTGGCGCCGGCGAGCCATTGAATCCCGAGGTGATTCGTATGTGGGAGCAGCATACCGGTCTGACGATTCGCGACGGATATGGACAGACCGAAACGGTGCTGCTATGCGCCAATTTCCCTTCGCTGCAGGTCAGGCCCGGCTCTATGGGCAAGCCATCTCCCGGCTTTGATGTCAGTGTCATCGACCACGAGGGAAATGAATTGCCACCGATGCAGGAGGGGGATATCGCGGTACGCATCAGGCCCGAGCGGCCAAAATGGATGTTCAAGGAGTACTGGCGCAATCCCGAGGCGACCGCTGCCAGCATTCGCGGGGACTGGTATATCACGGGCGACCGTGCTTACAAAGATGAAGATGGCTATCTGTGGTTTGTCGGTCGTGCAGACGACGTCATTATCTCCGCCGGTTACCGTATTGGACCCTTCGAGGTTGAGAGCGCTCTGAAAGAGCATCCCGCTGTGGCCGAGTCAGCTGTCATCGCCAGTCCCGACGCCATGCGCGGCGAGATCGTCAAGGCGTATGTGATCCTGGCTCCCGGCTACCAGCCATCCCCGGCGTTGGCTACTGAATTGCAGGAGCATGTCAAGCGTGTGACCGCGCCATATAAGTATCCGCGCGAGATCGAATTTGTGGATTCGCTCCCCAAAACCATTTCGGGCAAGATCCGTAGAATCGCGTTAAGAGAGATGGAACGTCAGAAAAAAACCGGCGCATAGAGCGTGTATATTACAGATCGACGTTTGATCATGCCATATGGAGGGAAATTATTGCACGGTATTTCCCTCCTCATTCTCTTTAGTCGTGCCCAATTTGGAACAAAGTAGTTTCTTACATTCATTTTACATTTGTGTAGAACTTATTTGATTATTCTGGTCTATCTTATAAATAAAGAAACTACTAAAGAATGTGTACCGAAAAGTAATGGTAAATCGTGCTAGAGAGAAAAATAGAAGGTAAGAGCTATGTTTAGGGACGAAGAAAATGAATATGCTCCAACTCATAGGCCATACGTACCTCGACCTGAGACCGAGCCCGTTCCTGCCGTAATAGATCATACTGCTCCCCAATATGGGCAGCAGCCACAGAGACCAGCCTCGCCCCAATATGGGCAGCAGGGAGGAGGATGGCAGCAGGGTCCTTATTATGGGCAGCAGCAAGGATGGCAGCAAGGTGTTCAATATGGACAGCAGGGAGGTGGCACGCCACAGGGTCCGGCGCCGCAGCCTCCTCGACCACGGCCTGCTCCTAAAAAATCCTCAGGTATGCGTACCGGTTCGATATTCTTGTTAACTGTTGTGCTAATGGCTATCTTCGGGATTGGACTGTTTGCTGGCTGGCAGTATGCCGGCGGTAGAGCGGCTACACCGACCACTACCCGTTCGACGACGAGTTCGGGTTCATCGAACGTGACGGTGAGCTCAACCTTGCCTCAAACGCAGCAAGAAACCGCGATCGAGAAGATCAAGCCATCGGTCGTTGAACTGGACGTCACCACCAACCAGGGACAGCAACTGGGTTCGGGCGTTATCATTGATAAAAATGGCGATATCATTACCAACAACCACGTTGTCGATGGCGCCCAGACGATCAAAGTGGTCCTGTACGATGGCCGTTCGATGACGGCTCAACTGGTTGGTACCGCCGCCCAGGATGACCTGGCCGTGGTGCATGTACAGCCCTTTGCGAAGATGGTCGTTGCCACCATTGGCGACTCAACGAAACTGACCGTGGGACAGAATGTCCTGGCCGTTGGTAATCCACTGGGTATCACTGAGACCGTTACCAGTGGTATCGTTAGCGCCCTCAATCGCAGCGTAACCGAATCAACCAACGTCACCATCAATAACGCCATTCAGACCGATGCCGCCATTAATCCGGGCAATAGCGGTGGCGCTCTGATCAATGAGCAGGGTGAGCTGATCGGCATTCCAACATTGACTGCTATCAATACCGAGTCGAATACGCCGGCCAATGGCGTTGGTTTCGCCATCCCATCCAGCCTGGTGAAGACCGCCCTATCACAGATTATTCAGCAGCCAGCCCAATAATGGCAATATGGGCTGCAGAAGTGAAAAAAATATAGTATAATACCAGTAAACTATATGAGCGAGCAGTTCAATGATGAACTGCTCGCTCATATGGCGTTTGCTATAGCTAACCTCTATTTACAGTTAGATTGAGCAGGGACTGCATATTTTCCCTTACGGGGGTATATTATTTGCCTCAAACCTTTATGTTATACTGATTTCAAACTGTTAAAGTGCTTTTGTTATCTGTTCCTCTCTTATGCTTCACTTTTGTATAGATAGGAGGCCAGTTTGCCTGTTTCTGTCTCCAATTCCAGGCTGATCTATAATGCGCTCAAAGCCTGTGATGTGAAAATTATTTCGGCGTTGCCGGAGACGTGGCTGGTACACCTTATCCGCATGGCCGATGACGATCCAGATATGCAACTGATACGCATCGCCAAAGAAGAGGAGGCCATCGGTATCTCCGCCGGTGCCCATCTGGCCGGGGTGAATAGCGCGCTGTTGATGCAGAATCATGGCTTCCTGGCGGCCATCAATCCGATCGTCTCTCTGGCCCTTTTGTACAAAATCCCCCTCGTCATGTTGATAAGTTACAGAGGGCACATGGGGGAAAAGGATGCCTGGCAGACGCAGGGTGGTCTGGTGACCGAGCCTATATTGCGCGCCTTGAATATCCCTATCTGGCACCTGAATAGCGCGGCTGACATCGATCGCCGCATCAAGGACGCGCAGACGCTGGCTCATGCCGCGCTACATCCGGTCGCTATCTTGTTGTCACGAGAATTGATGTGGGAGGACTGAACATGCTGCGAGCGGATGCCTTGAAGGCTATTTATCCCGATATTCAGGACCATATCGTTGTCACCATTATGGGGGCTGTGGCGGCCGAACTGTATAGTCTGGGGCATCGCCACAACTTTTTCTATCTGCAGCACGCCATGGGATTGGCATCCTCGATGGGGCTAGGAATTGCTCTTGCCATGCCCCGGCACAAGGTGATCGTGATGGATGGTGATGGTTCGCTGCTCATGAATCTGGGCTCCCTCAGTACGATGGCGCGCTACAGGCCTGGCAATCTGCTGCATATCGTCTTCGACAATGAAAGTTTGCTCTCGGTTGGCGGTTTTCCCACGGCGACCGCGACCGGCACGGATCTGGCTGGTATCGCCCGCGCTTCTGGCATACCGATGGTTAAGGAGGCCGATACTCCGGAGAGCCTGAGAGACGCCGTTCAGCAGGCACTATCGAATGGCGTGATGACCACCGTGATCTCGAAGGTCGAGGCTACGGGCCCTAAATCGTTTCAGATGGATTTGCCGCTGCTGGAAAATCGTTTTCAGTTCAAGCGTAAGCTGGCGGAGATGACCCTCTCTCGCTAAGTAATACCGGACCAATTTTGCTAGCATCAGTTAGCGTAGAGCATTTCTAAAGAAGGAGTAATCCATGAGCACTGCCTCAAAGAGCATCCTGGCACAGTTTCTGGAAGGGCTACAGACCGGTCAGCTCAAGGTAATCGATCTGACCTCATTGCTGGAACCCGAAACGCCGGTGATCGATCTGCCACCGATGTTCGCGCCCTCTCCTGGCCTGAGCCTGACAGAGATATCGCGTTATGATGAGCGCGGTCCGGCCTGGTACTGGAATGTGCTCAACCTGGGGGAGCATACAGGTACGCACTTTGATGCACCGATCCACTGGATTACGGGTAAGGACCTGCGCGATAACTCGACCGATACCATCCCGGCCCGCAAATTTGTTGGTCCGGCCTGCGTGATTAATGTGACTGCTGAAGTGGCCCGCGATCCAGATTTCTTGCTCTCGAAAGAGGATGTGTTGCGTTGGGAGGGCCAGCATGGTCGGATTCCCGCTGGAGCCTGGGTGTTATTGCACACCGGTTGGAGCCAACGCCAGGGGCGCGAGGCTTTCTTGAATATACAGGATGATGGGGCCCATTCACCCAGCCTGCAGCAGGAGTGTATCCAATTCTTAATTACTGAGCGCGATATCCTGGGACTGGGAGTTGAGACAGTTGGCACTGACGCTGGACAAGCCGGTGGCTTTAATCCACCATTTCCTATGCATACTTCTCTGCATGGCTCTGGCCGCTTCGGACTGACCAGTCTTACCAACCTGGATCAACTCCCACCCACAGGCGCGATCGTGATCGCCGCCCCGCTCAAAATTCTCAAAGGCTCGGGCAGCCCCTTGCGTGTGATCGCGATCACCGAATAAGCTGTAACGCCAATCTTCACGGGGTCGAAAACTGGACCTCGGGATAGGCGCTGCTCGGTCCATGGAGTAGCGCTGATGGTGTGCTATTCAGATAGGTATCGAAGAAGGCGCGCACATAGGTGCGTGTGATCTGGATGCCATGCTGGCCGTCGATGGAGCCAAGCACCCCAAAGGGGCGCAGCAGCGAGAAATAGGCGCCGTAGTCTGAGAAGTTGAAGTGCTCGGTATTTTTGACGCTGAGGCTATAGCCCGCGCCCTTTGGGACTGTGCGCAGGAGCGTGTGAACCTCGTTCTGGAATGCGCGGCAGTCGGCGTCGGAGCAGGAGCCTTGATCGTGCTGTATAACCATGAATGGCTGGGTGACTCCCGACTGCACTACATTGCCGAACAGGTCGCCATCAATGTCTATGCCGGCCTTGCAGCGCGCATCCAGATGGCAGACCTGCGCGGCCGTGGCGCCCCCAAAGGAGTGCCCGAACAGGCCCAGCCGCGTGAGGTCGAGGTGCTGGTTGAACATATCTCCCGGCTGCGCATTCAATTTATCAATCTGGTTTATGGTAAAGATCTCATCCTGCGCCCACACTTGAATGATCCGATCGGCTGCCTGCAGGCCCGCGCTGTCCTCAATTTTTCCAGCGGTGGTGGACTCCGCCAC
Source organism: Dictyobacter halimunensis (assembly GCF_036245075.1). Taxonomy (NCBI): domain Bacteria; kingdom Bacillati; phylum Chloroflexota; class Ktedonobacteria; order Ktedonobacterales; family Dictyobacteraceae; genus Dictyobacter; species Dictyobacter halimunensis. The sequence continues at coordinate 449,783 of NZ_BSRI01000001.1, read as the reverse complement.
GCGACCGTCTGGGAAGACCACTACATCGGAGCTGTAGGTTGGGTTGATGGCGAAGATGATGTAACCATGACTGGCCAGGTCCTCAAGCAGAGTAGTGTACTGGGTGGGGATCTTACCCATGCCGGGCTCGAAGATGAGCACAGGATAGCGAGCCATGCTGTTGGAGAGCGGTGCGTGATCGACGCTGTGAGTCTGGATAGAATCATCACTCTGGACGATCTGGTTATCGTTGGCCTGTCCCCATTTCGCCGGTAGATAGGGTGCGGTCTGCGCGCCCGGCACACGGGTGGCTGGATACCAACTCCAGACGACCAGTTCTCTTTTCTGGCTCGTGTGAGGCGCGAACGGATCAATGCGTGACTGATCGGTCCAATCATACTCCATGCGCCCGACTGCAAACGGACCGCTCGGTGTGGGCAGCGCCACCGTTCGATGGCGCTGAATCTCGATAAACGCAATCCCAGAGGCTATGATAATCATCAGAATGAGCAGTAGCGACAACATAATCTTGATTAGCCGCTTCAATCCCGGCCGCAAAGGTAAACGTGAAAGCATGTAGAACTCCTCTTTATACTACGTCCAACGTACTAGTACGTTGGACGTAGTATAAAGAAAATCTTAAATGCCCGTCAAGCGGCTTGAGTGCTGTATAAATGGGCCCGGGGATGCATGGGCATGCACACGGGTACGCCGTGAATATGGGGTGGGTGCGCCCTTAAGAGCGCGCAAGCTGGCGATTGATACGTTTGATGATGTCGGGGCCTTCATAGATAAAGCTGGTGTATATCTGGATCAGGCTGGCTCCCGCATCCAGCGTTCTTTTCGCATCGTCGGGTCCAAAGATGCCACCAACGCCTATGATGGGGACCTTATGCTGCAACTGCTGGTTAAGGTAGCGAATCACTTCCAGGGAGCGCTGGTGGAGGGGGCGGCCGCTGAGTCCACCACTTTCGGATGAGCTATGACTCAGACCTGTGCGGGCCAGGGTGGTATTGGTGGCGATGATGCCGCGTACGTGACGATTGAGGCAGACCTCGATGACATCGTCTAGCTGGCTCTCTGTCAGGTCGGGCGCGATCTTGACCAGCACCGCTTTGGCCGGGCTGCCCGCTTTTTGCGCTATGGCCTCCGATTCCTGTACAATCGCCTGCAGGAGTCGATCTAGCGGCTCCTTATCCTGCAGCTGGCGCAGGCCGGGGGTGTTGGGAGAGCTGACATTGACGGTAAAGAAATCCGAGAACTCATAGAGCTTACGCAGCGAATAGAGGTAATCCTCAATGGCCTCCTCTTGCGGGGTAATCTTGGATTTGCCGATACTCCATCCGATCGGTATCCCTGGCTTGGGCAACCGGGATAGGTGGGCGTGGATGGCATCGGCTCCATCGTTGGGGAAGCCCATGCGGTTGATGAGGGCGCTATCCTCCGAGATCCGGAAGATGCGCGGGCGGGCATTGCCGGGCTGGGCATAGCGTGTGACGGTTCCAGCTTCAATAAAACCAAAGCCGAGCGCGGCCAGGGCCGGGAGTGCGATCCCATTTTTGTCAAAGCCGCCGGCCAGTCCGACTGGATTAGGGAAATGGACGCCAAAGACATCGCGCTCCAGGGCCGGCGATTTATAGGCGTTGGTGGCCTCAATAATTTTGAGGATGGTCTGACTGTGAGAAAGCATGGCCATGCGCTCCATCAACCAGTGATGGGCGATTTCTGGATCATTGGCGGAGGCGCGAAACATGACCGGACGAATGAGGGTTTTAAATAGCATTGGTTCTCTATCTTTCAAGCTGGCTACGCAGTAAATCAACGTTTCCAGTATAATAGGAAATCGGTATTTTGAAAATAGACCCATCGTCCCTACGTCAGCCCTGGGGCGAGACATTCCCAACCTCTGTGTTTTGCTGTCTGGCGAGACCAGCGCGGTCGCGCTGGTCTCGCCAGACAGCAAGCATTCTTTAGCGAATATTTTCATAACGCAACGACGTGATGATTTATACTAATCTGGCGATATATTAAGCGAGGAGAATGTAGATATGTTAATCGTGAATGGTGTTGTTGTGCTGGCAGATGGTCCAGTACGGTTAGATGTGCGCGCGCGTGGCGAGAAGATCAGCGAACTGGCTGAGCAACTCGTGCCTGAACCGGGTGAGCAGGTCATTGAAGCCGAAGGAATGATGGTATTGCCTGGCTTTATCGATTCGCATGTCCATTTTCGCGATCCCGGTGGTACGCATAAAGAGGACTTTCTGAGCGGAACGCGGGCCGCGCTGGCGGGCGGGGTTACCACCATTCTGGACATGCCAAATACGCAGCCACCAACCGATAGCCGCGCGCATCTGCAAGAGAAGATGGCACAGGTGGGGCCGAAGGCGGTCGTCGATTATGGCTTTTATTTTGGGGCGACCGATAACAATATCGAGGAGGCGGCCTCCGTAGCCGACCAGGTGGCCGCCATGAAGCTCTATATGGGCTCTTCAACCGGTTCGCTGCTAGTGACAGAGTTCTCGCCCATCTTCCGGCACTTCTCGACCTTTCCGCCCAATAAGCCGATCGCTGTGCACGCGGAGGATGAACAATCGCTGCTCTATTTTGGCGCGCAGGGGAGCACCGAGCACAATCGGGCCAGACCTCCCTTGAGCGCGCAGATCGCGTTGAGCCGTGCCCTGGCCATCGCTGAAAAGGTTGGCCGCCGTCTGCATATAGCCCACACTACAACGCAGCGAGAGCTAGAGCTGATCCAGGAGGCAAAGCAGAAAGGGGTACGCGTCACCTGCGAGGTAACCCCGCTGCATCTCTTCCTGACGGAAGAGGATCAGCAGCGGCTGGGCAATTTTGGCAAGGTCAATCCTCCGCTGCGCAGCAAGAGCGATCAAGAGGCGCTATGGCGCTATTTCGATGTCATCGATACCATTGGTACGGATCACGCGCCGCATACAAAAGAGGAGAAGATGCAGCCCTACCAGAAGGCCCCCTCTGGTCTGACCGGTGTTCAGACTATGTTACCTCTGCTCTTTAACGCCTCACAGGAAGGCAGGGTCGCACTCAGCGAGATCATCAAGCGCTGCGTCACCAATCCTGCGCGCATCTTTGGTTTACAGAACAAGGGTGCGCTGGAAGTAGGTAAAGACGCGGATATCGTGTTGATTGACCCGCAGCAGACATACGAGATCAACAACGAGCAGATATTGTCGAAGTGCGGCTGGACGCCGTTCGCCGGTACAAAAATCAAAGGCAAGATCCAGCAGGTTTTTGTGCGTGGTCAACTGGCCTTTGAGCATGATACCTGCCTGGCGCAGCCCGGTAGTGGCCGGCACGTCTCCTATATTAGCCGATAATCTTATAGATGGTGTTACAAGAGACACATACTCCTTGTAACACCATCTACATATAGTTCTTTGGCGGAGCAAAGAATGGAAGAGATACGGTACCAGTTAAAAACATATGGTCTGTTCTACCTGGGAATAGGTGTTTACGCGCTATTTCTGCTCTCAGTAATGTGGACCGGATGGCTGGATGTCTTCTTTAGCGGTGCCGCTCTGCACGAGGGGGCGAAAGGCATTGATTTTTATCAATTGCTCAACGGGGCCTGGGCCTTCTGGCATGGGGGGAGTCTGACTGGAGACCCGTTGCCTGGTGGAGCGCAGTATGCTCGACCAAATCTTGCCAACTCCAATGTCTATCATCCTTTGTTCACCCTGATTGTGGGTTCTGTGCTGGCCCTCTTCAGTCCAGCACAGTCGCCATACATCTGGCTGGGGATCAAGGCTATCCTGACGCTTCTGCTGGTTGCCTATTTTGCCTGGAACTTTCGTGGACATAAATATATCGGTTTTGCCGCTTTTATCATCCTGGCCAACTTTAGCAGCTACCTGGAACTGGCCGCCTGGCAATTCCATTTCATCTTGAACTTCTTTCTCTTTTTAATGCTGATCCTGTTGGTCAAAAAAGGATCAGGAGTGGGGTCTGGTGTCTGTTATGTATCAGGGATGCTGGTCAAGCCGATCGGTCTTTTACTGGTCCCAACGCTGATTTTTAAAGGACGTTGGAAGCTGGCGCTGATAAGTGGTGGATGCTTTGGGGTCTTGACGCTGCTCTGGACCTTTGGTGGAGTTGGCAAATATTACACTGATAATCTGATGACCAACTTTAGCCTGTCTGGTACGCTGGGTCCCAATCAAATCATTACCCTATCGGCCCTCTTACATTACATAACGCAATGGCCGGATGTTATCTATCACGCCATTCAGGATATGGTGCTGTTTGTGATCATCTTCTTAGGCACGTTGAAAAGGATCGCTCTGCCAAAGGCGGCTCTGCTCTATATGGTTTATTTTCTCTGCTTCTATGAACAGGTATTTGAGTACCAGTGGAGCACCCTGGCCTATATCCTGGCTATCTGCATGGTAACCTGTCCCGAGTTCCAGACCAGGTGGACCATGTTTTGCATCCTTTTGATCGATCTGCCCAGTTGTTTTGTGTTGCTGAACCTGTTTCATATCGATGTTCAGAATTCAGGCTACCTGGGTATGATTCCTGGAGCCACGGCGTGGGAGTGGATGGTGTTGAGCAAATTTGCGCCCCTCTTCCTCTTGCTGGTGAGCGTGTTGGCGGTTGATGTCCGGCCAATCTGGCAACAGTTGCAGGCCTTCTGGAGGGCGTTGCGCAGGGTAAATGAGCAGCTGGACGTATTTGGAGGCGATGTTCCGGTAGCTGTATCGGGGATGCTGATCCAGCCAACGTTGCTCAGATCGAGATCTGAGACGTTGGCGGCCCAACAAAAGGTGCTCTGGGAGCATGTGCCCGAAGATGTTTCGGTCAGGGAGGGGGATGCTCAGCACTCTCAATCGGGGGAGACGATGTCATGTCCGCCCAATCTCCTGGAGACAGAGAACGAGCGGACGGAAACATAGTCATGCCAGCATCAGATGTGGCACTAATTCTGCTGTATAAATGAAGCGATCGCCTCCACGGGTCCTGGATCAACGCCAAAGATGATTGTGTAGTGGTTGAGGTTTGGAAAATCGCTGTACTGGCAGGATGCGATCCCCTGGCAGATGCTATGCGCCGCCCGTTCTGAAAGGATCTGATCGTTCTCATACAGCAACTTCTGACCCGCGCGCAGCAAGAGGGTCGGAGTCTGCACATGTCCCCATTGCTCATCGGGTCTGGCTAGATGTGTGTTCATCGACTCCTCGATAATGCCGGGTAGAGAAACTTTTGAGATGACCGATCTATCAGCCTGCTGGATCACATCGTGTGTGAAATAGAGATCCATGTATTCATTCCAGTAAGAACCCAGATATGAAGCAGCCTTCATGTGCGCGATGTACTCCTCATAAGATGGTGTACTGCTTCCCAGGCGGCTAACAGCGTTTTTCAGCCAGTCTGGTGCCTCCTCCGGCGTCTTCCATGCATAAGGTGCTCCGGCGTCGATCAGGACCAGTTTGCTTAACTTTTCGGGATAATGCGCGGCAAAGTAGAGCGCGATCAACGCTCCCAGTGAATGCCCAATGATCACCGGCCTCTCTAGCTGGAGGGCATCAATCAACTGCGCCAGGTCCGCCGCGTGAATCGGCACGCTGTATCCCTGTGCCGGTTTCTCGCTGTCACCTCGTCCACGCAGATCATAGGCACAGACCCGATGAGATGGCGCCAGGTAGTCGGCGAATGCCTGAAAGCAGAAGGCGTTTGCTGTTAAGCCGTGAATACAGATGACGGGCGTACCCTGTTGGCCCCATTGAACGCAATGAAGGGATACCCCATCAAGCGCTATCTTTTCTTCGCGTACCGGCTGTGTCAACATAAGCGTGTTTCTAACTCCCTGATTAATTTGTAGTGTGGGCTTAGCTCCCCCGGTTGATATTTTGAGATTATCCTCATAAAGGTTTATATCGATATTTTAAACTAAAACGCTCTATCTCTGGTAGGAAATAGAGCGTTTTGATCAGGTTGGCTGTTAGCCGATCAGGCATCCGATGCGGTGACGCTGGCCGGGACAGCTACTTCATCATGATCAAGCTGCGCGTCCTTGTTGGCGTATTCTTTGAGCGCCAGGGCTGACAGGAACGAGATAAGAGCCATCAGAATGATATAGAGTGCCAGAGGCACATAGGAATGGTACTGCGCCACCAGCAGGGTCGCGATGATCGGAGCGGGGCCGCCTGCCGTCAGAGATGCCAGCTGGTAGCCGAGCGAGGCTCCGCTGTAGCGCAATTTGGGGCCAAAGTGTTCGGAAATGAAGGCCGCCTGAGGACCATAAACCGATGCGTGGCAGATGCCAATGGCGAATGCCATGCTGAACACAACCGCCACCGGATTTCTGGTTTGCAGCAAAAGAAAGAAGGGAAACGCGAATACGGCCATCAGCAGCGTCCCAATCATAAACCAGCGCTTGCGCCCGATGATATCCGAGACATAGCTGGCGGTAGGCATAAAGATAAAGGAGACGACGGCTGCCACAATAATGCCTACGTAGAGCACATTGAGAGGGATCTTGAGCGAGGTGACCCCATAGCCTAAAACGAAGGTCGTGAACAGATAGAACGGAGCCTGCTCTCCTGATCGCAGCAGAGCCGTCAGGATAATATCTTTCCAATGATGCTTGAAGGCATCGGCCAATGGGGCCTGGGAGATTCTATTCTCCTCTTTCAATTTAGTAAAGGCGGGCGTATCCAGGATACGCAGGCGAATAACGAGCCCGACCAGGATCAGGACGACGCTCAGGAAAAAAGGAATGCGCCAGCCGAGTCCTGAAAAGGCATCACCTGTGAAGAGCGCGCGCGTAATAATAACAACGATCGCGGCCAGCGCCAACCCCAGTGGTACACCTGTCTGCGGCCAGCTGGTCCAGAAGCCACGGCGGCGGTTATCGCCATATTCAAGCGAGAGCAGGACTGATCCGCCCCACTCACCACCTACGCCCGCGCCCTGCAGAAAACGCAAGATCGTGATCAGTAACGGAGCCAGGATGCCAACCTGGGCATATGTGGGGACCAGGCCCATCAGACAGGTCGAGATACCCATTAATAGCAGGGTAGTGACCAGCACAGATTTGCGCCCGATGCGATCACCGAACCAGCCAAAGAAGGCACCACCAATTGGTCGAGCGATAAAGCCAATGTAGTACGTAGTAAAGGATGCCAGGATACCGGTAACAGGATCGAGAAGAGGGAAGAAAAGTTTATTGAAGATGGTTGCCGAGAAAAAACCGTACAGGAAGAAATCATACCATTCAATGGCTGTGCCAATAGTGCTGGCACTCAGGATGGGAAGCATTTTGCGTACAGTGACGTTCTCTGACGATGAGATCGCCGCCATTGAGACCTCCTGACCCCACTCATCAATGATGAGTAGCTAAACACTACAATACGCGTGTCTTCTATATCAAAGCCACCATTGGCATTGATAGCAGGATTATAGCCAGGTATCTATGAGGCTGCTTACCGTGTTGTATGAATTTCGATAAATGTCGTAAAATATTGTGTTCTACATATTATACAAAAAGTCATGCGGGCATGTCAAGTGGGAGTGTGTTTAGAGCATTTATTTATAATGCAAGCGTGGTATAAGCCATGTGGATGTGGTATGATACAAGAACAGACAGAGAGGGAGGGATTGCATGAATTCAATTGTTGAGGCTACATTTCGGCATGCGCAGGAACAGCCAGAGCGTGTGGCGATCTTTTTTGATCAGCAACGTATCACCTATGACAATCTAGCGTCACGGGTTGAGCGCTTCGCGCAGGCATTGCGGAACCGGGGGCTTCAACCGGGAGAGCGCGTCGCCCTCTTTCTTGGGAACTCGCCTGAATTTATTATCGCCTATCTGGGCGTGCAGCTTGCTCATGGGATTATCGTGCTGGTGAATACACAGTACCGCAAGGTTGAGCTGAGCCATATTCTCAATGATGCTGCCGTGCGTCTGTGTGTGACCAATGAGGCCGGGGCGCAGGAGATAGTACCGCTACAGATTGAGTCACTGCGAGCCTTGATCCTGGTTGAGGGGCCTACCAGCGCAGGTGCTAGCGAGCAGATCTCCCTCTCTGATTTTCTCGCCAATGGCGAGCCTACACCTCAGCAAACGTCTGAAAGCGCAGATGCGCTCGTGTTTCCTGAGGCGAACGACCCTGCTGTGATCGGCTATACCTCTGGCACCACGGGACGCTCGAAGGGAGCCCTGTTGCGGCAGCGTAATCTATTGGCCAACGCTATCGCCGTAACCAGTGCGTGGCACTGGACCGAGAACGACTGCCTGCTGTTGACCTTGCCTCTCTTTCATACACATGGCTTGATGGTCGGCGTGCATGGCACCCTGCTGACCGGCGCTAGCATGGTCTTGCGGCCGAAGTTCGAGGCGGCCGATGTGCTCTCCAAGCTGCAAGACAATCATACCATCACCATGTTCTTCGGCGTTCCCACGATGTATTCCCGCTTGCTGGCGGAAGTTGAGCGTCAGGCGCTCAAGCCGCGCCAGTTGCGCCTCTTTGTCTCAGGATCGGCTCCCTTGAGTCCGCAGGTATTTAACGCGTTTGAGCAGACCTTTGGACAAAGAATCCTTGAGCGCTATGGCATGACTGAGACGATTATGAACATGACCAATCCCTACGATGGGGAGCGGCGCGCGGGTACCGTTGGTGCTCCTTTCCCGGGCCAGGAAGCGCGGGTTGTCGATGTAAAGACACGCCGCCCTCTATCTGCCACAGAGATAGGTGAGATCGAGGTACGTGGACCTCATGTGTTTTCGGAATACTGGCAGCGACCGGATGCGACCGCCGAGGTATTTGATGCCGATGGCTGGTTTAAGACGGGTGACCTGGGTTGGTATAGTCAGGATGGCTACTACACTATTACGGGACGTGCTCGTGAGCTGATTATCAGCGGAGGCTATAATATCTATCCTCGCGAAATAGAGGATGTGCTTGAATCCCATCCCGATATAGCTGAAGCCGCGGTCATAGGGCTACCTGATGTAGATATGGGTGAACAGGTCGTGGCCGTTATTGTACCACGGACCGATCATCGTCCACAGGCATCCGACATCATCGCTTTCTGTCGCCAGCAACTGGCCAGCTATAAAAAGCCACGTCAGATTGTTGTGGTCGATGCATTGCCGCGCAATGCTCTGGGTAAGGTCCAGAAGCATGTTTTAGCCGCCCAACTACAGATCCCATAATATGCGAGGTGTTCAAAATGATCGGGGCAACCTACAACACCTGTTCAATTGGCATCGTGATTGATGTTGTAGCGTGCCATAGGCCAGCTGGCTGGATATCCTGGTCCAGACAATGCCCCGGAGTATGCTTCAGGGTGCAATAGTGACAGTGGCGACTGATCGTCTGGCACTCTACACACACATCGACTAATCGTTGATATGTGTGTAATCCATCTAATACATAGATAGACTTTTTCGCGAGGTTCTCTTTCCTCCCACAATAATAACACCATCTAAAAAGGTACTTCAATTTGTTACTCCCAATTCTCTAGCTACAAATTTGAAAACACTTCACCTTTAATACGTATAAACAAACCTCGACATGGACAGTGCATGACTATAGTTTCTCTTGGACTAAAGAACTCCAACGAACAGATTTTTGTCATTGCCTCCCTGCAAAGCGCATCACCGTTTATTAGTTCATCAGTGCATGCACCTTTTGAGAGTGATAGCTCGTGTATAGATAAAGTAGTTATCCAGATATACTGAGCAGGCTATTGGTTCATGTTATCAATAGTTATAGTTGATGGGGCCAATATTTTAACAGAGAGGTTCTTTGACATAAATGACTCGCTGGCTTTATATATTATTAGTCGCGGTCCCGCTGGCGGTGGGCGCCGAGTATATGCACGCGTCGGCCCTGATCGTTTTTGTGCTGGCCGGATTGGGGTTAGTTCCGCTGGCTGGTTTAATTGGTGTTTCGACTGAAGCGCTGGCCGAGCGCATGGGACAACGTATCGGGGGATTACTCAACGCAACCTTTGGCAATGCGGCAGAGATCATTATCGGCCTGGCGGCTTTAGCAGCTGGATTGCCCGAAGTCGTGCGGGCATCTCTATCCGGCTCAATTATTGGCAATACGCTGCTGGTACTGGGCATGTCGATGTTCTTTGGTGGGTGGAAGTACCGCGAGCAGCAATTCAGTTCCCGAGCGACTGGACAGTACGCGGCCATGCTGGTGCTGGCCGTTATTGGTATGGCGATTCCATCGCTACTGGCTACCATTGGTGAAAGCACCCGTCCTGGTGAGCAGGTGGTGCGTGGCAATCAGCTGCACCTGGCCAGTATTGGGATCGCGATCGTCTTGCTCATCTGCTACGCAGCGTATATAGCCTATTCCATCTTTGGTTTACGGGCGGCTGAGAAAGATCTTTTGATAAATCCCACCGAGGAACTGAGCCAGGAAGTAGAACTGCAACAGTTGAGTGAAATGGAGACCGCCATCACCACCCATCGAACATCCCCTGCTGGCGCCAAAGCTCCCTGGTGGACTCTGTTGGGAAGAAAATGGAGGACCGCCATCTGGCTTCCCATTGTTGTGCTGGCGCTGGCCACGGCCGGAACGGCCGTTTTGAGTGAGATCCTGGTTGGTGCCATTGATCCTTTGACGAAGCAAGTCGGACTCAATCCATTTTTTGTCGGCCTGATTATCTTGCCTATCGTCGGCAATGCAGCCGAGCATTTCTCGGCCGTCTCTTCTGCGCGTCAGAATCACATGGAGATCTCGATGGCGATTACGGCCGGATCATCGATTCAGATCGCTTTGCTGGTGGCGCCCCTGCTGGTATTGGCCGGTATCATCATTGGCACTCCCCTTGACCTCAACTTCTCTCTCTTAGAGGTGGCGATGTTTGCGCTGGTCGCGGGACTGTATACGGTTATCAGCCTGGACGGCATCTCCACCTGGCTTGAAGGATTGTTGCTCTGCGCGTTCTACCTGATTCTGGCGGTTGGCACCTTTTTTGTGCCCGGTTAAATACAAAGAGAAGGGGCATTCACCCTATTTACAATCTTATCTCAATCATCCATAATTTTATATGCCGGGCTATGTTTGTGAGCGATCCCGGCCCTCACTGATAAATACACAATGTAACTAGATATATAAGGGATCACAACTTGGAGCCAACACAGAAGAAGGATATCGAGGGTCGCGCGGATATCGCGCGCCTGATCCGTGCCTTTTATACCCATGCCATGGCCGATGAATTGATCGGCCCCTTTTTTACGGAAATTGCCGCCATCAATCTGGAAGAGCACCTGCCTGTTATGTATGATTTCTGGGAAAATCTTTTGTTTCAGACCGGGGGATATCGTGGGGGCATGATGCAGAAACATTTTGCTCTGGATGAGAAGAGAAAACTGGCCCCCGAGCACTTTGAGCGCTGGTTGGAATTGTTCGAGCGCGAGGTCGATCGACAATTCCAGGGTCCAAAGGCGGAAGAGGCGAAGCGGCGGGCTCGTTCCATCGTCCCTTCGATGCAAATAAAGATGAATCGCTACTTTCTACCAATGTCCTGGTTTACCAATTAGAAGGAGATGCGCTCCTGGGAACGAGGCTGCTGCGCAGCAAGTTGGGGCAAGCCCGACACCTACGTTTTTGTGCATGTGCCAGGGCGAGGTATGAACATACCTCGCCCTGGCACATGCACATTATTTATAACTTGACTTGTGTTCAAATTTGAATTATATTCAAATGAGATGATGTGATTGAGCGCATGTTCTGGGATGTTTGAACCGTATAGGGGGTAAATATGGGACGGGAGCGCATATCACGGCGCCAGCGGCTGATCGAAGTTGGTGTAGACCTGTTTTGCGATCGATCATATGAAGAGGTGGCAATTGATGATATCGCGAATGCTGCCGATATTTCAAAGGGCCTCCTGTACTACTATTTTCCAACCAAACACGATTTTTATATCGCCATCGTGCAACATGCCGCATCGCAACTGCTGGCGGCGACCGAGTCCAATCCAGATCTGGAGCCGGTAGAGCGCCTGCGTAGCAGTCTTGACGCTTACTTTATCTATGTAGAGCGCCATGCCAGGGCTTATATTTCTCTGTTGCGTGGAGGGGTAGGCGTGGATGAGCAGGTGGCGGCCATCATTGACATGGTGCGTCAGACGTATATACAGAATATCCTCCAGAGCTTTATGCACGATCCACAATCTTCTGCGTTATTCGCGATCGCTGTCAGGGGATGGATCGGTTTTGTTGAAGCGACCAGTATCGCCTGGCTGGAGCAGCACAGCATCAGCCGAGAGGAATTGTGTGAGCTGGCTGTCTCTGCCTTTGCCCTGGTGATGCAGCATAGCCAGAGCCTGCGAACTTTTCATACCGTATAATGATGAAGAAGAATTGTCTCCTCCACAAGGATGCGACTTAGAATATGGGAGGCTACTACGATGTTTCATGTGCGCGCGAGTAGAGACGCTCGTCCGGTATCGATTGCCGATCGCTATCCCTTCGCAGATTTTACTTTCCGCTCAACAAATGACAATTCGGTTCCGCACACCCATATCGCTATTCTCGGCACCGGTTTTTCCGGACTGGGTATGGCTATCCAGCTTAAGAAGCACGGCTACAACGATTTTATGATTATTGAACGGGCTGGTGATATCGGGGGAACGTGGCGCGACAATACCTATCCTGGCTGTGCCTGTGATATCCCATCGCTGCTCTATTCTTTTTCCTTCGCGCCCAATCCCAATTGGACCCGGCTTTATCCTCAGCAGAAAGAGATTCAAAATTACCTGCGTCGCTGCGCGCGCCGTTTCGGTATCCTGCCGCATATTCGCTGGCAGAGTGAGCTGGTGGAGGCGGTCTGGAACGAGGATGAGCAGCGCTGGCACATCACGACCACGCAGGAGCATTTCACGGCCGACTTTTTTATCTGCGGTAACGGGCCATTGAACGAGCCGTCTCTGCCGGCGATTGTGGGAATTGAACAATTCGAGGGCACCATTTTCCATTCATCGCAGTGGCGACATGACTACGATCTGACGGGCAAGCGCGTGGCCGTCATCGGAACGGGTGCCTCCGCGATTCAATTTGTGCCGCAGATCCAGCCGAAGGTAGCGCATATGACGGTTTTTCAGCGTACGCCTCCCTGGATCGTGCCGCGCATGGACCATCCTTTCTCTGAGCGACAAAAGCGGCTCTTCCGCCTGCTGCCCGTGGCGCAGCGGCTGGCTCGCGCTAGGATCTATCTGCGAAATGAACTGACCGCGCTGGGACTCGTGTATCGACCGGAGGTGATGAAGAGGGGAATGGGTTTTGCGCAGGAACACCTGGCCCGACAGGTGCCAGATCCAGTGTTGCGCGCGAAGCTGACGCCTCATTACGCGATGGGTTGTAAACGTATCCTGGTCTCCGATGATTTTTATCCGGCGCTGGGCAAACCGAATGTGGAACTGGTTACCGAGTCTATTCGTGAGATCAGGGCCCATAGCGTGGTGACGGCGGATGGACGTGAGCACGAGGTAGATACTATTATCTGTGGTACCGGCTTCCACGTTACCGACGCGCCTTTTCCCCAGCACGTACGCGGTCTCCACCAGCAGACGCTGGCTGAGAAGTGGAACGCCAGCCCGACCGCCTATCTAGGCACCACTATCGCGGACTTTCCTAATTTCTTCCTGTTGATCGGCCCCTATACTGGTCTGGGCCATAACTCGATGATCTATATGATTGAATCGCAGATCAACTATATCCTGGACTGCCTGCGCAAGATGGAGCGCCATCATGCCCAGTCGATAGAAGTTTTGCCAGAGGCGCAGGCGGCCTTCGACAATGAGATGCAGCGGCGCATGCAGGGGACCGCCTGGACCTCTGGTTGTGCCAGCTGGTATCTGACATCCAGCGGCCGCAACACTACCATCTGGCCTGGCTTTACCTTTGAATTTCGCTACCGCACGCGTCGCTTTGATTGGAAGCATTATTCGCATGCCGCACATCCAAGCGCCGTACCTTCCCCATCATCGTAGGCGCGCCCCTCGCGGGCGCTTCTTTCCTCGCCTCTCTAACATGTAAATTATTGTGAGCAATGATGCTAGGAGTTTGTATTTATGAAGATTCAGCTTGGAAATGTTGTCGTGATTACCGGAGCGGGCAGCGGTATCGGGCGTGCGCTGGCCCTTAATTTCGCCTCTAAAGGATGTACGCTGGCCCTGGCAGATATCAATGCTAAAGGTCTGCAGGAGACGGCTGACATGGTCTCGGTCCCCAATTCCACCCATGTACTGGATGTGGCGGATAATGATGCCGTGCAGGATTTCGCCACCGCCGTCATTGAGCAGCATGGGAAGGTCGATATTTTAATCAACAACGCGGGCGTAGCTCTGGGTGGAACGGTTGAGCAGGTCTCGGTAGAACAGATTACCTGGCTGTTCAATATTAATTTCTGGGGCATGGTCTATGGAGTCAAGGCCTTCCTGCCGGTATTGAAGCAGCAGCCGGAGGCACATATCGTCAATCTCTCCAGCGTCTTTGGCCTCTTTGCTGTTCCGGGACAGGCCGCCTATTGCGCCAGCAAATTTGCCGTGCGTGGCTTTACTGAAACGCTGCGTCAGGAACTGGCGCGCACCTCTATCAAGGTCAGCTGCGTCCATCCCGGTGGCATCAAGACGAATATCGCACGCAACGCTCGCTTTGAGTCTCTGTCGGAGAAAGAGCAGCAACGGGGGCGCGCCTATTTTGAACGCGTGCTCAGGATGCCGCCGGAACAGGCTGCCGACATCATCGTGCGCGGCATCGAGCGCAACGCGCCCCGCATCCTGATCGGTCGCGAAGCATATATCATGGATATCACGCAACGGCTCTCACCCACAAGATATCCAGCTCTGATCAAGCTATTTAATCGTTTGATGCCTTCTTAGTCGAGCTGTTCTGATTGTGGACGAGATATGTGGAAAATAATGTCAAGCAAGCAAGGAGGCTATGATATGTCGAGCTGGCAGGCACAATTGATGTCACTACTGGTGAAGCAGAATGTGAAGCGCCACTTTCGCCGGCCGGTGGATGTGGCGGAGTTTCGCCGGCGTCTGAGCGCGCGGCAGCGCGTCACCGTTCCTCCGGGCTGGCAGATACGCATCGTAGAGCAGCGGCCCGGTTTCCGCGACGAGTGGATCGAGCCGCTGGAGTCTCTACAAAGCTCGCGGCCAGCTCCACTGCTCCTCTACCTGCACGGCGGCGGCTATCTCGCCTGTTCGCCGCGTACCCACCGCTCACTGACCGTCGCCCTGGCGACTCAGTCCGACATGCGCTGTCTCAGCCTGGATTATCCTCTGGCCCCCGAGCATCCTTTTCCGGCCGCTCTGGAAACCGTTGTTGCCGTCTATCAACAAATCCTCGCCAATGGAGAAGCTCCAGGCAGGATCGTGCTGGCCGGAGACTCGGCTGGAGGAGGATTGGCCCTGGCGACGCTGCTTAAATTGCGTGAACTGGGGGAGCCGCTACCAGCGGGCGCGGCCCTCTTTTCTCCGCTGACTGACCTGGCGGGGACTGGCGTCTCCTTGAAGACCAATGAAAAGAGTGACGCTTTCTTCTTTGCCCGCATGATTCCTGACGCGGGGCGCTACTACCTGGATGGAAAGGCAGAGGTGACCGATCCTCTAGCCTCGCCCCTGTACGCCGATCTGAGCGGCCTGCCACCGTTGCTGGTGCATGTCAGCGATAGTGAGCTTCTGCGCGACGACGGCCTGGGACTGATTGATCGCGCGCGCCAGCACGGCGTCAGCGTCGAGAACCAGATCTGGCGCAACCTTCCTCACGTCTGGCAGCTCTTCACCCCGTTCGTCCCAGAAGCGAGAGAATCAATAGCGAGAACCGGCGCCTTTTTGCGCTCCTGCGTCGCCGACGTACCGGTCGCTAACGTCTAAAGGCGTCTCCCATGAGTTTTATATATAGCTCGTGCCACTCAAAAAGGTTTCTTGACTGGAGATCTTCTCTGCTCTAGCAACAGGTTGCGCAGTGCTTGCTCCAGTTGGGGATACACGAATTGGAAGCTCTCCTTCGACAAACGGTCAGGCACAAGATGCTGGCTGTCTAGCATCACTGTTGCGAGTTCTCCTAACAGTGTCTGTAGAACGATCGCTGGTAGCGAGAAGAGCGCTGGTCGCTTGATAACACGCCGTACCACACGAAGAAATTCTACGTTGGGCACGGGTTCCGGTGTACAAAGATTGAAAGAACCGTGGAGCGTACGCTGTTCCAGCAGAAACTGGATAGCTCTGGCAACGTCCTCGCGGTGAATCCAGGGAATCCATTGTCTTCCACTGCCCACTTGCTTCCCCAACAGTTGGGCAAATAGCAAAAGCGGAGGGAAGGCCCCGGCGTTGGTATCGAGCACGAGCCCTGTTCGGATGATACAGCGCCTGGTTGAAGCCTGGGCGGTCGATGCCTCCCACTCCTGACACACCTGCGCACGGAAGCCCCGACCAGGAAGGCTGGTTTCTGTGAGCAGTTCCTGTCCACGATCTCCATAGTAACCTGAGGCTGAGGCCTGCACCAGCACCGCTGGCGGCCCATAGCGCTCTATCGCTTGCATCAGCGCCTGCCCGGCACCTAAACGGCTCTCCAGGATACGTGTCCGATACCTTCGTGTCCAGGGCCAATGGGCCGGAGTTGCTCCCGCCAGGTTCACGATGGCACTCTCTCCAGTAATGAACTCCCCCCATCCCTGCGCAGATGTTGCATCCCAGCCAATCGTTTGAACGCCTGGTAGTTCCCGACGGGAAAACATCTGAGCCGCCCGCTCTGGATACCGGCTCAGGACGATGATCTCATATTCCTGCCGGGCCAGATGGTGAACAAGTGTACGCCCGATAAGTCCGGTGCCTCCAGTAATGATTACGCGCATTCCTCACCATTCATCTTTCCTTGCTCGCTTCTGATGCGCCAGCCGAGTAATCCACAGAAGCCAAAGCCCAGGGCATTTTCGAATCCATGGATCAGAATCATCTGGGGAATTGTGATAGTCCATGCTCCTGTGGCATCTCCTAGAGCATATGCCCCGGCAAACAGCATGGTGAAAAAGACGGTTGTATACGAGAGGATCAGGAGCACTTGCGCCAGCCGTGAAGTGGTTGTGGGCACCACAAAGCGCAGGCCCAGCAGCGAGACCAGGATCAGGCTCAAAGCCAGCAGATCGGCAGGGGCAGTATCCAGGGCGGGTAGATTAGTGACTTGCGCCATGGTCAGTCCCGCTGCTACTAAAAGTGGATCGATCAGGACTCCCATGGCTGCGATGCGATAGGCTGTCCGAAAAATTTTGTGTTGTGTTGCCCGGGTAGTTTGGATCATCTGGCCGGTCAGCCCCGTGATGATCAGCGCTGCCAGGGCGATGAAGTGAAAGTGGGCTGCGGTAAGCAGGTCGGTATGCACGTCGAAGCCAAGAGGCTGAAGGCCCCAACGGGCCAGCAGCATCCATGTACTGCCAATTGGCAGATAGAGCCACGCTCCAGCCAGACAGAGATCCGCGAGCGACAGCTGTTGTTGGTGATGGAACTGGCAAAGCCGGACCAACCCGATCAGTGCGAGCAATACGGTGAAGAAGAGCCATATAGACGCGAACGCCGCGGCGAACAATCCCATAGGGAGAAAAAAGGAGATGCCCCCCAGCAATGATGCCAGTGGCTGCATAAACAGCATCAGAGCAGCAGGCTGAGACAAGGAACGCTCCTCTTTCGGACGTAAAACAAGTGGTACTGCTAAGGGGATGATGACCAACAGCGCCAGCAGAAGAACAATCTGGAGATCGCTTAGCCTCAGCCAACCGGGCACACTGGCAAGCGCAGCCATTCCCCATACGCACCCCCCAACGCCGAGGCTGACGCGGTTCAATCTGGCCAGATCGCGTGTATGAAAAGACATCAGTAGCTCCATCTCTTATGGTAACCAGAAAACTATAATGTTGCATCATGGTCTCCCTGGTACAGTGATAAAAAGTGAACATTGTTCACTTTTTATCACTGTACCAGATGTGCTATGCTGAAGTCAAGGATACCTGCGCTCCCGTGTGCAGGCAGAAGCGTTTGAGGAGATCAATATGGAATCGTCTGAGACGCGTGAGACGCGCCAACTCACGCAGAAAGCGCTTGCGACGCGACAACGCATCATGGATGCGGCCTGGCATCTGTTCGCGGCCAAAGGCTATGATCAGACCACGATGCGAGATATTGCGGCAACCTCTGGGTGTTCTTTGGGGCTTACTTATCGCTACTTTGCCAGTAAAGAGGATCTGGTCCTGGAGCTCTATCGATGGTTGGTTGTCCAACTAGATGAGCTTGCTCCCTTGCTACCTGCCGCATCTATCGCCGACCGCTTTCACCGGCTTATGCACGATCTGCTGGCTGTTATGGAGCCACATCGACTGACCCTGGTAGCTTTATCTGGGATCGCCTTGAATCCCCTCTCACGTGCTGGAGTCTTTGGCGCAGAGGGCGCAGAGGTCCGCCGCCGGGCGCAGGCAAGCTATCGTGCTCTGGTTTCTGGGTCCAGGGATGCTCCTCGCGCTGCCCAGGTTGACGATCTGGCTACACTGCTCTATGGAGTGCAACTCGCCATTGTGTTGTTTTGGTTACAAGATCTCAGCGCCGAGACACACCAGACTGAGGAGCTTTTACAATTCGTTCATGATCTGCTGAGACGTTTGCGTCCATTCCTGCGCGTTCCCTGGATAACGCAACAGCTTGCCCGCTTCGTGCAGATCATCGGCCCGCTTCTTGGAAAAGGGGAGTAGCGAGCGCTTGTGGGAGAACAGGATGTTACGTAAGAAGGGGTTTATGGATACGTGGGGGAAAGCCTCTGCGCCGGCTCGGCGACGAGAGGCAAATTCTTATCAGGTAGTTAAGTGAGGAGTTCAAGAATACCTTATAGCTCAATCCTGGCGCACATCATCGTGCTGCTCGGCGCGGGTGGGCTTGCCGCGCTGAGCGAGGTAGTGATCGAAATCGTCCAGCGTACGCACCCCATGGTGAAGAACCGCATCATAGATATCGGTACTGGCGACCGTGTTACGATAGGCTGGAAGCTGATACCAGGCATCCTTGATGCGCAGGATGAGCAAGCGCGTTTCAGGCGTTAGCACCCGTTCAAGCTCACCCTGAACGGGCTCGGGACGGATGCCAGGCTCGATCCAGAATGAGATATCCAGTTTCCATTCGGCCGTCTGGTTATATTGATACATGATCATAAAGAAATAGCGTTCGCCCAGGCCCTCAATTTTAAAGTGGTCGCTTTGATGCAGGTAGCGCACCTGTGTGACGTAAGGATGTGTCAACAGGGGCTGCATCGTGGCAAAGGCCTGTTCTGCGCTAAGCCCCGGGCTGTATACCTGCAGGTCGATGTCGCGCCAGACCATCAACCCTACAGTAGTGCTGCCTGTCTGTCTGAGCCGCCCCTCCTGTGAGAGCAGGTCAACAACCTTCAACTCAGCCAGCACCTGCTGAGATTCCACCTGCAATTGGTCCTGACGCTGTAATAGCTGCTTATCATACTCGGACAGTTCTACTTCTCCACTATCTGTGGAAAGCACATTGTCTTTGGACATCTCCCTACTCCTATTACTTTAATTCATCTCAATAACAATTTTATCTCTTCTATGGGCATCGCGCTATTATAACAGCCTACGCAAGAGCTCTATATCCATATAGTCTGCTTGAGAGGAAACGAGCACGGCTTCCAGGTAAACGCGTTGGGATAGTCAGGATAGACACTATTTTGAGCAAATCTTCAGGGTTTCTTGAGATTGCACGGCTATAGTTGCGTACAGGAATGTACGTACAACGTGATTTTACAGTTTAACTGAAGAGGAAGCGAGATGTCATACAATCGTGGATATCTGCTGGGACGACTTTTTGCGCAACTAGCGCGCCAGGACACGCTGCAGGGAGATCCCGCGCAGATCTATCAGACCGCATCGACCACGCCGCCGCAGGTGTTGCCAGCCGCCCTGGCGCTGGCTATCCAGCAGGGTAAGGAAGCGGATCTATATGCGTTAACACAACTGCTCCCCACTGATGCTTTTAGCAGTCCCTTGAATCGCCGCGAACAGGGCGCGTTTGCGCTTGGCTATCTGCATGAGCGCTCAGGTTACCCGCTGCCCGGCGCGGAAGATGAGGATGATGAGCCGGATCTTACCGAGCGCTACGAATTGCGTATCGATCCACCGCTGAAAGAATGGATCAAGCGTCACGGCGGCGGACCATTTATTCGCGCCCTGCTGCGCGCGGAACGGCTAAAGCAGTCGCAGGCTGCTACAGTCTCTCTGGCGCAAGAGATCGCGACAGAGGAAGATAAGGGGTAATAGCATGGAAAGAAAGAGCGGGTATAGTATCTCGGGTCGAGCCTGGCATCTGGGGTTGATCTACCTCATAATCGCCACCGGATTGATGGCTTGTAGCAGCAGTCAGACAAGTACGCCATCGACCACCAATACGCCGACCAGCAGTGCTACCAATGATATCCATAAAATCAAGCATGTCATCGTGATCATGCAGGAGAATCGTTCATTTGACTCGTACTTTGGCACCTATCCTGGAGCGGATGGGATCCCGATGAAGAACGGCGCCCCCAGCGTGTGTGTCAATGATCCAAAGACGCATCAATGTATCAAACCATATCATGATACCCAGGATCTCAATCGCGGCGGACCGCATGGTGAGGCCAACGCGGCGGCGGACGTGAATGGAGGGAAGATGGATGGTTTTGTCGGCCAGGCTGAAAAGGGTAAGGGCAGCTGTGCCAATGCTGACGATCCCGCCTGTAGCGCCGGAGGACAAACCGATGTGATGGGTTACCACACCGCCAGCGAGATCCCCAATTACTGGTCGTACGCAAAGAACTTTGTGCTACAGGACCATATGTTTGAGCCAGATTCATCATGGAGTCTGCCCGCGCACCTGTTCATGGTTTCAGGCTGGTCAGCGTTTTGTAGCAAGCCGGATAATCCATCCAGTTGTACGAATAACATCAAGGGACCGGTACCTTTGAAGAAGGCCAATCAATATACGGCGGACTACGCCTGGACCGATCTGACGTACCTGCTGCATAAAGCTAATGTTGGCTGGGCATATTATGTCGCGCCAGGAACAGAGCCGGATTGCGAGGATGATGCCGCTTCCTGCCAGCAAGTCAAACAGGGCGCAAAGACGCCAGGCATCTGGAACCCCCTGCCCGATTTTGATACCGTCAAGCAGGATGGGCAGCTACAGAACGTGCAATCACTCAACAACTTCTATGGCGCTGCCCAGAAGGGAACGCTGCCGGCCGTCTCATGGATTACGCCAAATGGCAAAAACAGCGAACATCCGCCAGCACTGGTCAGCGCCGGTCAGTCCTATGTTACCCAGCTGGTTAATGCCGTCATGAACGGTCCTGATTGGGATAGCACCGCCATTTTTCTGGCCTGGGATGATTGGGGCGGCTTCTACGATCACGTCACTCCACCGACGGTCGATCAAAACGGTTATGGATTACGGGTGCCTGGATTGGTGATCAGCGCCTATGCGCGCCAGGGGTATATCGATCATCAGACCCTGAGCTTTGACGCCTACCTTAAATTTATTGAGGATGACTTCCTGAATGGATCGCGCCTTGATCCAAAGACCGATGGACGGCCTGATCCACGGCCAGATGTGCGCGAAAATGCCAGCATTCTAGGTAACCTCGTCAATGATTTTGATTTCAAGCAGACGCCTCACAAGCCATTGATATTATCCACCGATCCTAAGACAAGTTAGCAGACGAATAAGAGTGGGATCATGGTCGCGCCATGATCCCGCTCTTATTCGTTTGTTGCCTGGGGGCCACGCCATCGATCTGGACAAGCAGATGGCGGGGTCCACGCAGGACAGCGCCGGGACGATAAGGTGGGGGATCGATGACAAGGCGCGGATTGATCAGGCGTTGGGCCAGGGTGTTCAAGGCGAGCTGAACCTCCAGGCGGGCTAGCGGAGCTCCGAAGCAGTAGTGGATGCCACTGCCAAATCCCAGGTGCTCATTGTTCTGACGATCCGGAATGAATTGCTCGGAATCAGCAAATTGTTCGGGATCGCGGTTGGCGGCAGCCAGCATCAGGTAGACCTGCGTCCCTTTCGGGATGGTCTGGCCATCGATCTGGATATCCGCGGTGGTCACACGTTGCGAGTTGAATTGGACCGGTGGCTCAAAGCGCAACAATTCCTCGACAAGCGGAATAGCCAGTTCGGGATCGTGACGCAGGCGTTCCAGTACCTCCGGGTGGCGCAGCAAGGTCAGCATCCCATTGGTGATCAGATTGACTGTGGTCTCATGGCCGGCGATCAACAACAGTCCCGATGTACTTACCAGATCACCGCTCGTCAGGCGCCCATCGGGACCATTATCAGTGGCGAGTCTGGAGAGCATATCGTCTCCAGGTTGCTGCTGGCGCGCAGAGATGAGCTTGCTCATATACTGATTCAACTCGCTACGGGCTGCCAACGCCCTTTGGCGACCCTGCGCCGCCGCCTCCTGCCCTACCTCTGGATCAAGCGATTCCACCAGCGCATCCGCCCAGGCATGGAAGAGTTGCTCATCTTCCGCTGGAACACCCAGCAAACGGCAAATGACGGTCACCGGAAAAGGATATGCGAAGTCGTCGACGATATCGATCTGATGGTGGCCCCGAACACGATCCAGCAGGTCTTCCACAACATCCGCCAGTTCCTGGCGCATCGAATCAACCAAACCCGCCGCGTGTGGTGGACCAAACTGCCGTGTCACCATGCGACGCAGGCGATCATGATCAGGTGGATCCAGGCGGATAAACGGGATCGGGAACTTTCCGGCTGCCGCTAGCTGCGCTTGCCTACTGCCAGCTGGGAAGTTGCGCGCATCCGAACTCAGGCGCGGATCGTGCAGCAGAGAAGTGATCAGGTGATAGCTGCTAACGACATAGCTGCCATCCGGCTCACGGGCAATCGGCGTCTTGCGCATTTCCGCGTACAATGGATAAGGATTGGCTCTATTCTTATAGTCGTTAACCTGCTGGAACAAGGTTCTTTCAACCATAATGGTACCCCTTATACTTTGTGCTCGGCTGGACTTTCGGTGACGGCCTTTTCAGGTGTCATCGGGGAGGGCTCAAGGTATGTTGCCCGGAGCTCGCCTGGTACGTGTCCAGTCAAAGCAATGGTTGGCGTTGTGCTAGGTACACCGCTACGCGGGAAATTGGCCGGCATTACATGTATAGGCGCTGGATTATCGTAGGCCGGTGCGGATGGTGGGAATGGGGCGGCCGAGGCGATCTGCTTTTCATAATAGGGTAGCCAGCGCCCGTGATCAACGCTGACCGCGGCGACGGTACGCCCTTTGTAGCCATAGGCGGCCACGAAGCGATGCTGTTCAACCGAACCCTGCATGATAGCGACATCCGTAGCAAAGGGTGGTAGGCCAACGGATTTGATATTGACGCCAAACTGGATCGACCAGAACGCGGACACCGAGATATGGGGTCGACGATCCGCTTCATTGTTGACCATATTATGTGCCGCCACCTCGGCCTGATTGAGGGCATTGCCCCAGTGTTCAAGCGCGATCAATTGATACCCGTAGAGGGGATGTGGAAAGCGAGCCACGTCACCGGCTACAAAGATATCATCGGTCACGATGCCATTGAGATCAAAGGCACGGCAACCCGCGTCGCACGCGACCCCTAGTTGTCCTGCCGCCAAACCCGAGCCGCGTAACCACTCGGTATTGCGAATCGAGCCCAGGGCTACTACCGCAGTATCCACGTCTAAGGTGGTGCCATCGGAGAGTCGGGCCCGTCGCAAGCGTCCCTGAGCGTCACCTTCAAGCGCTATGACAGTGGTATTGCAGCGTAGATCTACCCCATGTTGACGTTGTAGCTCTCCTGCTATGGAACCAATGGTGGCGCCGAGGGCGCCGATCAAGGGTGCTTCACTACGTTCGGTAACGGTGACTGTCAGGCCGCGATCGCGGCAAACGGAGGCTATCTCTGAACCGGTGAAGCCCGCCCCAATCACCAGCACATGGCGCGGTTTGCTATCCAGACGCTCTTGTAGCCGTTGTGCATCATCGCAGGTGCGTACGACAAACACGCCATCCAGGGCCGCTTCCTCTTTTTTGGGCCAGGGACGGGCACGGACGCCGGTGGCGATTAACAGGCGATGGAAGTCAACGGACTGACCATCGGCCAGCTTCACCTGCCGGTTGCGTATATCCAGACCAGTCGCGGCTACTCCCAGCTTCCATTCCACATCATCCAGATTATGCAGGCGAGGCAGGGTGGTATGATCCGCCTTTACCCAGCCGCTGAGAACCTGTTTGGACAATGGCGGTCGGTCATATGGTTCATAAGGCTCGTCGCCGATGACCGTTAGCTTGCCTTCAAAGCCTTCCCTGCGTAGCGTTTCGGCCGCGCGCAAACCAGCCAGAGACGCGCCCACAATCGCTATGCGGCCGTTCTTCTTGAAGTTTGTTTTGAGTTCCTCTCTGCTAACCATTCTGTCCCCCTTGCTTCTGTGACATTGGACGATCTGGTTGAGCAGGGTGAGGAGACGTGCGCTCGAAGCGTATCGCCTGCACCGGACAGGCGGCGGCGGCTCGCTCTATCTTTCTCATCTGATCATCATTGGGACCTGGATCATACATCAAGGCTTCTTCACCGACCAGCTTGAAGGATTCCGGGGCCAGAAAGCAACATTGAGCATATCCCTGGCAGCGATTTAAATCTACAACAACACGCATCAGCTTGTGTCTCCTTCATCGTATTCTGAATAACTACTATGTAATATCGGCCTGACAATGGACCTCCGTAACGCACTGGATGAGCGCACAACGATTGTCCAATTATATGTTGGCTAGAACAGACACGATCGAGTAGACGACAAGAGTACAGCTAGCCTCTTCACAAGGTCTCTCAGGAGTGCTGGCATCCTATATATTTGCTTAAGCTGCTCCTGAGAGATCTTGTTGCCTTGAGGAGAAGAAGAGGCTTGTTTGCGAGTTGTCAGGCACGGCAGCCTTGAGGGCAGGTAAATGCGGTATAGCTTGCCAGGCAATCTTCGCAGCAAATGAGGTGGCGGTGGCAGTCATCGTTGGTGCAGTTGACATAGTGTTCTGATGGTTTCTGGCATATGATACAGTGCCCCACCATTTCATGTTCTGGCGCGTCAGTGTGAAATCCCATCAGGATACGATTGTCAAACACATACAGTTTGCCCTTGAAATGCTGATTGGGGTATTTCTCCATATAGGTCACAATGCCGTCCTGCAACTGGTAGACATCCTGCAGCCCATTGTTCATTAAAAATCCAGTTGCCTTTTCACAGCGCACCCCTCCTGTGCAGACTGTGACCATGGGAGCATCCGTGAGTTGCTGGAGCTCTGGAATGATTTTAGGCAGATCGCGGAAGTTCTCCATGGCCGGTAAGATGGCGTTGTCGAAGTGACCACTTTGATGCTCGTAATCGTTGCGCAGATCCACCAGGTAGAATTTTTTCCCGCTTTCATACCATGTATGTAGCTCATCGGCTGTCAGATACTTGCCAGTTTTCTGGCTGGGATTGACACCCCAGTGGGCTACACTGTCGCTGATAATATCTTTACGAACCTTCACCGACAGGCGTGGCATGGCATCACCTGTGCCCTCGCTGATTTTATACGTAATTTCGCTGAAGGCCGGGTATTCTTTCATGGCCCGCATATACTGGCGGGTTGCCTCAACGGTCCCTTCCACGGTCCCGTTGATTCCTTCCGGGGCAATAATGATGCGCCCCTTCAGACCCAGCAACTGGCAGAGCGTTTTCTGCCATAGCTTGACCGCCTGAGGATCAGCCACCTCAACATATTTATAGTACAGTAGGATTTGATAGCTCATGTTCATAGTATATCCAAAAGTCACCCTATTTGTGTGGAAAAATAGTACTAAAAAAAGGTTCTAACTCTTTATGGCGCAAAAAAACGTGCAGACGCCGCTTTCGGCGCCATAAAGAGTTAGAACCTTTTAGACTGGTTAATTTTCATTTATTTTTATAATAAGAAAGTACCAGATCCCTGTACAGGATTGTACATGTAGACATTTATTACTGTATTCTTACACTAGATGGCAAGCAATAAACAGTAATAGAACAATGTCAGTCATGGCAGTTCATTATTTTTTGGAAGGATCGTATTGCGTAGTAATGAAATCACATAGTTTGAAATGGATTATTGGTGCGGCTTTATTTTTAGTTCTGCTGGCCGGTTGTGGAAACCCGACTTCATCCACGAATGCTCAGGGAACAGACAATGCTGGTAGTGCAGCACATTCCAAGAATATTGCCGGGGGCAATGCTGTTAAAGCTGGAAGCACTCCTACCCAGGTCAATGTCACGCTGTCACCAAAGCCTACTCCACGTCCTAAAGTGGCGCCGCAGCAGCCGCAGGCTAAACCTACTGTGCCGCAGCCAGCTGTTCCGGCTGTTGTGCCTACCACGCCCGCAGTTCAGCCGACTCAGCCACCAGCGCAGTCGGTGCAACCAACGATGCAACCAGCGCAGTCGGTGCAACCAACGATGCAACCAGCGCAGTCGGTGCAACCAACGATGCAACCATCACAGCCCATGCAGCCGGCAGTTCAAGTTGCTGGAAACGGATCCTCTATTCCTGCAGCCGCGCAGGCCGTATTTAACTTGATCAACCAGGAGCGCGCGGGAGCAGGATTATCGCCATTGACCTGGAGCTCGCAGCTGGTTCAGAGCGCCCATCAGCATAATCTGGCCATGGCGGCCGTCAATCAACTCTCACATCAATTGCCGGGCGAAGCTTATTTTGGTGACCGTGAGAAGCAGGCGGGTGTCAACTGGATTGCCGCAGCTGAGAATATTGGCTACAGCAGCTATAGTGATCCAACCAACGCGGCTGTGGGATTAAACCAGTCGATGTTTGCGGAGCGGCCACCTGATGACGGGCACCGTAAAAACATCCTCTCGACCAGCTGTAAAATGGTTGGTGTCGATGTTATTGTTGATAGTGCCCATAACCTCGTCTGGCTTACCGAGGATTTTGCCGCCGTTTAAATTAAACCAGGGTGAGTGCTCTCACACGCGCGTCCGCGTAGCGGACGCGCTATTTTTTTGATTGGTGTATCGGGTGTGCATATGTGCACCCGATGCACCAATCAAAAACGGACATGTGAGCCACGCAGGCACGAAAGCTCATGCAAGCCGCAGGCGATGATCAAGAGGGTCAGACACATTCAGGAGAGGGAAACAGTCGGGCCTGATTGCGCACCGTTAAATGCGCAAGAATATGGTCTGGCAGCGCAAGAATATGTTACAGGTAGCATCTGATGAGGGGTATAGTGTAAATAATGCAAGTGTCTATATGGTTTGTGATCAGTGCAGAAACCGATGCGAGTCGTGATAACCATATAATGCATCTGATGAGGGAGGTAATATGCTACGCACACATCTTACGAGTGTCTGGAATTTGCGCTATCCGATTATTGGGGCTCCAATGGCCTATGCTGGACGTGGTCGCCTGGCGCGGGCGGTCTCTGAAGCAGGTGGTCTGGGAATGATTGGAATTGGCAGCAATGAACCGGCGGAGTTCTTTGAGCGCGAGGCTGCTATTGTTCGTGGCACTGATCAGCAGCGCTTTGGCTTTGGTCTGATGGCCTGGGCGATTGAGAAGCGACCTGAATTGTTGCAGGCCGCTATCCAGGCACGGCCCTTCTTGATATCCATCTCGTTCGGCTCACCTGAGCCGTATGCGGAACTGCTTCATCAGCACGGCATTTACCTGGCCACACAGGTTCATTCGCGGGAGGAGGCTATCGAGGCCGCTCGCATAGGTGTTGATCTGATTGTGGCGCAGGGAACCGAGGCTGGTGGTCATACCGGAGACGTTGGGACGCTCCCTCTGCTGCAGGCTGTGCTGGATGCCGTTCAAGTTCCGGTGGTGGCGGCGGGCGGTATCGCCACCGCCCGTGGCGTGGCGGCCGCTCTGGCCGCCGGGGCGGCGGGCGTCTGGGTTGGTACCTGTCTGCTGGCGTCTCCTGAATGCGAGAACACCGAGCAGGTTCGCGAGCGTATCGTCGGGTCTCGGGAAACCGATACCGTTCTGACGCGTGTTTTTGACGTGGCCCAGGGATTAAGCTGGCCGCCACAATATCCCGGACGAGCCTTGCGCAACCACTATACTGATCAATGGCATGGGGATATTGAAGCTTTGAAAACCAATGATGCAGCACGTCAGCAGCTGGCGCGGGCTATCAAAGAAAAAGATTACGACCTGGCCTATATTTATGCCGGAGAGGCCGTAGGATTGGTGAAGCAGCAGCAGGCCGCCGCCGTTGTCGTTCAACAATTAGGCGACGGTGCCGAACAACTGCTGCATGAGCGCTATCGGGCATTGCTCTGATACGCGAGACCAAATCCTAAAGTGATGATAGATGCACCACCAGGTCCTGATCGGCGACTGATCCAGCGGGCACCAGGGATGCTTCCTGCTTGCCCAGCCGGGCGGCCTGTTCCGGCGACATGATCGTATCCTTTGGATGGACGGACTGCCAGACCTCGGCGATCGCCTGCTCTCCCTGGCGTCGATAGACGAAGCGGCAATCGATGTCGCGCTCGACCGCCTGTGCGTTGACACGTCCCAATATATCTTTGGCCTGTATATCATTGATGTGGGACTCTATCAGCCGGTATGGCTCGATATGCTCCTCGTCTTGTTGGGTGCCCAGATAGAGAAAAACAACGGGCTTTCGGCCATCGGGCGCCAGGGCCGCGTCGATGATGGCTTCGTTGGCCGGATCATCTGGTGTCAGTACAGCCAATACCTGTGCCGGGAAGTCTTTTTCGACGCCCGTCGTTAGCACGGCGACCCGGCCTTTCTTCTTTTCGCGGCGATAGTTGAAGTAGGCAATCGCCATACCCAATAGCGCGACTGAGCCACCGAACGCCGTGGCCAGCGGCTTGGCTACCAGGTTGGTACCCCATGCCAGCAGAACGAGACAGGTGGTCAGAATGCCCAGCACAAAATTGGGCGTTGAACGCGTCCAGGGACCCTCAATCTCTGGTTGCTGTGATGGCACTGGTTGTCTTTTCTGTTCCGCATTATCTTCTGGCTGGATATCTTTAAGGCTTGACTGCGGAGTACTTACCTGCTGCTCATTTTCCTGCGCATCTTCTTCCTGTGCCACTGCCTGTTCCAGCTCATGGGTATTATTGATCTTTGGGCGTAGTCGGGCGCGGATTTTGCGCGCCCGCCAGCGTACGATATCCATGCTGAGGCAGGTCAGAGAGAAGGCCCCCAGCAATCCGAAGGCATACATATCTCCCAGTATCCCGATATTGCCGTGTACCGCCAGCAAAACGGCGATCGGCACCAGCGTGGACAGCCCGATGGAAAAGTGGGGCGTTCCACGCAGTCGATTGCGTTGCAGCAGCCACTGTGGAAAGAACTCCATCTTTGAGAGCGCCAGGAAGACATGGTAGGAGCCGATAATGGCGGTATTGCTGGCGAAGATCAGGAGTGCACCGGCACTGATCGCTACCTCGGTCTGCAGAACCGGACCACCCCACTTGCCAGCCAGTAACGATATGATCTGGCTGGAGAGCACATCATTGGCGGCCGCCTGAGGAAGCAGGAGGGTCGAAAGCATGGTGAGCAATGGACTGGTGAAGCCGATGGTTAAAACGACCAGGAACAACGCGCTCCGCCCAACCTTGCTGCGAGGAAGCTTCATCACCGGGGACAGCTGAGAAATACTCTCCAGTCCTGAAAATGCCAGGAACGACCCCGCGAATCCAATCAGCAGCGTGACCGGAGTCATATGATGAGATGAGAACATCTGCGAGAAGAGGCTTAGAAACTGCGGCAAGGAAAGGTGGGTGAAGACTGTAAACAGGATCGCGACGTCGCTGAGAAAGGCGATGAGGGCCCCGACCATACTGACCTTCGCGCTCTCGCTCACACCGATCCAGTTTAAGATGCCCAGCAAGAGTAAGAACAGCAGGGTGATCCAGACCGTGATTGGAAAGCCGATGACTACATTCTGGGGTCCGAGTGCAGGCATGACCACGCTCAAGTAGAGTACACCTGACAGACAGCTGATCGCCGCCGTGAGAAAATAGTCGACCAGAATAAACATGCCTCCCAGCGCCCCAAACCAGCGATTAAGCGCGCGGGCCGCCACTGTTACCACACCGCCGCCCTGAGGAAAGCGATATGTCACCTCGACATATTTAAAGGTCAATAAAATAAAGACGACCATAGTCAGGAAGACAAAGAAGCCCGACAGTGCATTCACTGTCTTATAGAGAATGCCTGGAACGTAATAGATAGATGTACCGATATCGGCGAACACCACAGCCCAGCAGAGCCAGGGTCCCAGTTGTCCCCGCGTTGTTTCCTGTTCGCCTGAAGCATGAGAAGACGATGATTGCTGCGGCATAATCGATCGAGCTCCTTTTCATGATAGATTTTAGACAGATAGAAACAAAGATTTGAAATGGAGAAGTAGGCGCACTTTTAATCTATCTTTAGTACGGGCCAAATGTTGAGTTCGCTTCGATAGCCATTTAGAGAATGAGTGAGGAGTATTTCAGCATTTTCCGTCATCTCCTATTCAGTAGTTCGTTATTTTTTATTCACTGTACTGTTTATTTATATTCGCTTTTTAAGCCCATCAATGCTCACCATATAACAAAACCTCCAATTACGTTGACAAATAACGATATTGCGTGGTACAAATGCAGAAGAGAATATGGCAAGCGCTTGCCAGAAAATAACCAGTAGTAATTCTGTAAGAGTGTATGATGGCGCAAGTAGGCTTTATGGATTGGGCCTGTGCTGTGTGATAGGAGATCAATTGAGATCTCTGATAAAAGAAAGGCAGGGATGACGATTGAAGCAGTTGATATTCTCTAAATACTGGAAAAAAAAGATCCCTCTGGTAGGGTTCCTCTTGATAGCAGCGGTGCTGTCAACCACAAATTCTTTTATGCAGGCGCATGCGTCCAGTTCCGCTTCAGCAAAAGCCGCCCCAGCAGGGGCTTTTTACACCAGGCAGTATCGCAACCTCTTCGCGGAAAACGGCCATAGTCAGAAGGATATTCAGAGCAAACTGGATGCAGCCTGGATGCAGCTATTCTATGGCGACAACAATACCCAGCGCGTCTACTATCCGGTCGGAACCAATATGGCTTATATAGAAGACATTGGCAACCAGGATGTGCGTACAGAAGGTATGTCGTATGGCATGATGATTGCGGTCCAACTGAATAAGCCGCAGGAGTTCAATCGTTTGTGGACCTGGGCCAAAACGTATATGTATCAGACCAGCGGCGATTATAAAGGATATTTTTCCTGGCACAATAAGACTGACGGAACCGTGATCGATGCCAATCCCGCTTCGGATGGGGATCAGTGGTTTGCCATGGATCTGTTCCTTGCCGCCGGACGTTGGGGCAATGGGACTGGTATCTATAATTATCAGGCGCAGGCACAGTCGATCCTGCACAATATGTTGCATCATGGCAACGTCGGCGTCTCTACGAATATGTTTGATCTTCAGCAGAAGCAGGTTGACTTTGTGCCTTCGGGAACGGCCGCGACCTACACCGATCCATCCTATCACCTGCCGGCTTTTTATCGCCTCTGGGCACTCTGGGCCAGCGAAGACAATCGGTTCTGGGCGGACGCCGCGACGACCAGTATAAAATACTTCAAAAAGACTACCAACGCAC
Organism: Dictyobacter halimunensis; assembly: GCF_036245075.1. Taxonomy (NCBI): domain Bacteria; kingdom Bacillati; phylum Chloroflexota; class Ktedonobacteria; order Ktedonobacterales; family Dictyobacteraceae; genus Dictyobacter; species Dictyobacter halimunensis. The sequence goes on along the minus strand of NZ_BSRI01000001.1, from coordinate 418,079 downwards.
AGACCGGTCTCGCGCCGGATTATTCGAACTATGATGGTACGCCGGTCAATCAGGGTGGGCATGGTGATTTTCGCTTCGATGCCTGGCGTGTGGCTAGTAACGTTGCCCTGGATTACTCGTGGTTCGCAACCGATCCCTGGGAGGTATACCAGAGCAATCGGCTGCAAAACTTCTTCGCCAGTCAGGGGGCGTACGACTCCACCAATCATATGTATCACTATGGTAACCAGTACTCGCTCACCGGCACTGAACTTTCCCAGGACCATTCTGGTGGACTGGCGGCCATGAATTCCGTTGCCGGTCTGGCAGCGATGGATAAGCAGTCCAAAAACTTTGTCGATGAGGTATGGAATATGCCGATTCCCAGCGGTCAGTGGCGCTACTACGACGGCATGTTGTACATGCTTTCTCTGTTAGAGGATAGTGGCAATTTCCGCATCTACGCGCCTCATTCAGTTCATCAGCGCTAATTCGTGCGCTAACGTGGTTGAATGATAAGGCGATTGGCTTTAACCCGCAACCCCGACATCGACCGACAGCACCGATCGATGTCGGGGTTGCTTTGTGATGGCCTACAGAGCTCAAGATCAACTGCGTTTGATGCTCGACTGAATTTTCAATCCTTCCTAAAACAGAGCTTTTGCGTACTTGACAGCAGCAGTTGTTTCTATTATACTTCCAATAAGTTATACGTATAACTTATTGGAAGCGAAAGGGTGTTATGGGAGAAGAGTCAACTGATAGTGGATCGCGTGGTGCGCCGACCAGCATAGATGTGGCGCGGCGGGCGGGAGTTTCGCAGGCCGCTGTCTCGCTTGTGCTGGGAGGGAAGGCCGCTGGACGCGTGGGGAAGAAGAGCCAGGAGGCGATCCTGCGCGCGGCCAAAGAGTTGGGATACGCGCCTAATAGCGCGGCGCGTACATTGCGGTCGGGTCGCTCTCAGGTGATCGCACTGGTGGTGCCAGATGTCAATAATCCTTTTTTCGCTGCTGTGTTTGAAGGCGCGGAGTGCGCGGCCAGAAAAGAGGGTTACTCGGTTATTTTGATTACCCTCAAGGATATTCAGGACTGGCAACAGCTTATCAATAAAGCCTTCACGACGTACGCGGTCGAGGGTTGGGTGCTCTATACCATGCGCGTACCTACCGCTCCTCTGCAAGAACTGTTGCGCGATAAAGCCATTCTTGTTGACGGCTTCACGAATGAGATGCCCTCTCTTCTGCTCAATATCGCACATGGGATGTCAGATATGATGCAGCACCTTATCCAACTGGGGCATACACGCATTGCTCACCTGGCGGCCGCGCCTGATGATGAAACGTTTCTGCTGCGTCATCGCGTCTATCGAGAACAGCTTCAGCAGCACAAGATTCCCTACCGGGACGACTACCAGGTACGATCGGCCTTTACGTTGGAGTCCTCTTACCAGGCGGCGTATCAGTTGCTTACGCTGAAGGATGCGCCTACCGCCATCGTGTGTGATAGCGATATGTTAGCGGCTGGTGTTTACCAGGCGGCTCATACATTGCATCTCACCATTCCGGCAGATGTGTCGGTAACTGGTTTTGATGATAGCCTGGTGAGCCGCATTCTTGTGCCGCCACTGACCACGGTTGCGATCCCTACACAAACACTGGGTGAGCAGACGATCGCCTTGCTTCTGAGCGTATTGGAAAAGAAACAGGCTCCCTATTTTGACTCGCTACCTCTATCGCTGGTAGTGCGAGGCTCAACAACAACCATCGCAGATAAATAAAAATTGTATTGCAAGGAATTACGCAGGATGAATATACAGGCCTACCCGAAAGTTGAACTTCACCATCACCTGGACTGCTCATTGAGCTACAAGGTTGTGCACGCCATTGATCCCACCGTCACCGAAGAAATCTATCACCGCGACTTTACCGGGCCGGTAAAGTGCACCAATCTGGTGGATTTTCTAGGTCGCACCTTCAGGGGAATTGCGCTCATGCAGACTCCAGAGCACTTACGCATGGTCGTTGATGACGTAATGGGTCAGCTCAAGCGCGACAATGTTCTCTACGCGGAACTTCGTTTCGCGCCTCTACTGCATACCCAGCAAGGTATGTCACCCGAAGAGGTCGTGGAAGTCGTCAACGAGGCGCTCACCAACGCGATCTCCACCACTGGTGTGGAAGCCCGGCTCATCCTATGTACCCTGCGCCATTTTGACGCCGATGAAAGCATGCATACCGTACGCCTGGTCGAGCAGTTTCAAGGCACCAATGTGGTCGGGCTGGATATAGCGGGCGACGAGGCCGGCTATCCACTGGACGAACATATCGCAGCCTTTGAATACGCGGCCGATCAGGGCATCTTTCGCACTGCGCACGCTGGCGAGGCCAGGGGGGCCGAGAGCGTCTGGGAAACGCTGGAATATCTGCAGCCGACACGTATCGGCCATGGAGCCAGAAGTATCGAGGACCCAGCCCTGATTGAAAAGCTACGCGAGGAACAGATCCATCTTGAGCTCTGTCCCGCCTCCAACCTCCAGACCAACATGTATGATACCTATATCGATCACCCCATTAATCGGCTCTATCAGCATGGCGTGTCAATGAGCGTCAATACAGATAATCGCACGATTACCCCGGTCACCCTCAAGCAGGAGTATGAGCATCTTCACCAGCATTTTCAGTGGGGTAAAGAACATTTCCTGCAATGCAACCTCCACGCATTGCGGTCCTCTTTCCTGCCTGAAGAGACCAGAAACACTCTGGTGGAACGCCTGCAAAGTCTATATGCTAACTGCGATTGAATGGATTGCTAGAGCAGGCAACAATATAATCTGATGACGTGTACATGTATTACCTGGCATGGTAAGCTAGTTAGGTAGAAATCTGACTGTTGTGGGTTGCCTCAAGCGTTTACAGAAAAGAGGAAGACCATGGCCAACATGCAGACAAAAAGTCTCAACACGCCAGATGAAGTCAGAACCTTGCCCAAAACGAAAATAGAAGTGATTAACGTTGGCGAGCTTTCCCTTATGAAATTGACCTTTGAGCCAGGATGGCGCTGGTCAGAGCACGTCAAACCGACCGTTGGCACCAATAGCTGCGACGTACCGCATTTCAACTACGGCCTCTCTGGTCGTCTCCATGTAAGAATGGACGATGGAACCGAAAGCGAAATCGGGCCAGGAGACGCGCAACTACTGCCCCCTGGCCACGATGCCTGGGTGGTGGGTGATGAACCATACGTAGGGCTTGACTTTCAGGGTGGCTACCTCTACGGTAAAGCCGCTTACTAGCCACGGAGAGTCGTAAAAAGCAAAAGCCACAAGGAAAGAGCAAACGTCGTGGATGCTGCAGCATCCACGACGTTTGCTCTTTCCTTGTGGCGGAGGTTATTGGTTTGTCTTGTCGACCAGGGATTGGTATTCAGGGTGTTGTTGGATGTAGTTGTCGACGAATGGACAGGATGGGATGACGGTTAGATGCTCGGTGCGGGCGTCTTCCAGAGCAGTATGGGCCAGGCTGCTGCCGAGGCCGTGATGTTCGAGTTCGGAGGGGACCTCGGTGTGCTGGTAGACGATGCGCTGTCCGTCGCGCTCATAAGTGAGTACCGCTAACTGATCGTCGAGATGTATTTCGTAGCGCTGCTCGGCTGTATTGTTGGTGACCTCTGGTTGCTTGCTCATGATCTCTCCTAATCTCTCTTCCACGAAAATGTTTACTGTTGGAAACATTTTCGTGGAAGGTTCCATTCCCAGGCTCCAAAGGCATCGCAGCCATGTTTATGGTTATTCTGGTGAGACCGTTGCGCTGGCGCTGTAGACGAGCCGGGTCTCGCTTATGCTACCATTGATGTGCCAGCGGATTGTCCAATTGCAGGGACGCTGTCCATCGATGGCGAGTTGCCATTGCTGATCAGTGATCTGGCTTAATTCCAAAATGGTGGCGTTTCCCTGGTGGTCCCAGACGATAGAAGTCGTTGTTCCGGTTCCTGGATACACCTCGAGGGTAATATCACTGGGAACGCTTGAGCCGATAAACTGCAGCTCGGGTCCCAGTGGGAGAATGCTACCCGCTTTGACATAGAGCGGAATGGTATCCAGCGGCGCCTGACGCGTGATGTAGCGGCCGCCGGTGAGGCGTTCGTCGGTCCAGAAGTCGATCCATTCACCCTGCGGCAGGTAGAGGTGGCGCGCGACCGGTTCCCTATCTTCGCTGAAGATGGGCGCGACCAGCAGACTATCGCCGAGCATATAGCTATCATCAATCAGTGCTGTGCCGGGATCATCGGGGAACTCAAGCAGTAGTGGACGCAGCATCGGCAGCCCCTCTTTATGCGTTTGCCAGCCCAGGCTGTAGAGATAGGGATTGAGACGTATACGTAAACGTGCGTAGCGCTTGAAATTTTCCAACGCCTCTGCGCCGAACTCCCAGGGCTCGCGAGGCGTGGTACCGTGGGCGCGCGTAAGGGGAGAGAGCATGCCGAACTGCGTCCAGCGCATGTAAAGCTCGGGTGATGGCGAGGGACCATAGAAGCCGCCGATGTCATGGGACCAGATGCCGGGCGCGCTGAGCGCGTAGCTCAGTCCGCCACGCAGGGTGGTACGCATCGACCAGACATCGGTTTTGGGATCGCCGCCCCACTGGGCCGGATGGCGCTGAATGCCCGCCCAGCCCGAGCGCCCCCAGATCATGCCCGGCTGGCTGTTCTCTTCCAGGATGACCTCGTGGACTGCCTCATTGTAGAGCAAAGGATAGAGATTGTGCAGGGTCGCGCCATCCATACCGTTGTAAGCTATGGCCTCGCGCGGAACCGCCTCACCAAAGTCGGTCTTAAAGCAGGCGACGCCCGCCTGTAGCAGGGGACGATGCAGGTCCTGCCACCATGAGCGGGCGGCCGGATTGGTGAAGTCGAGGATGGCGCGGATATTGCCATCGGCGGGCGGTGATCCGAAATCGCCGCTGATCGGCTCGCCATCAGCACCTTTCAAGAAGTAGCCCGCATCCTTCGCCTCCTGAAATCGTCGGGCATGCGACGAGACATAGGGCAGTTCCCACAGCGAGATCTTGAAGCCCTGCTGATCGAGCTGCCGAATCATCTCGGGCAGATCAGGAAAGTTCTCGTCGCTGGGCACAAAGTCGCACGAGAGATTGGGACGCTCGAGCCAGGCCGGATCGAGGTGGAGCACATCGCAGGGAATCTCTTCTTCGCGCAGGCGCCTGGCGACCTCTTCGACCTCCGCCCGATTCTGGTAGCGGCAACGAGAGAGCCAGACGCCGAAGGCCCAGCGTGGAATCATCGTGGCCCGTCCTGTCAGCATGGTATATCCGGCCAGGATAGATTTGGGAGTCTCGCCAAAGATCACGTACAGGTCCAGCACCTCTTCGCTGACCTGGACGCGGGCAGATCGGCCCGATGTAGTGCCCAGGCGCACCTGGACCGCTGTGGGTGTGTGGAAGAAGAGTCCATAGTGCTCAGAGGAGAGCAAGAAGGGGATATTTTTGTATGCCGCATCCGTGGTTGTACCCCAGGCATCCTGCGTCCACAGCGTCAGGCTGCGACCGCGCTGATCGAAGCCGTTGAAGCGCTCTCCCAGGCCATAGAGATGCTCATCGGGGGCCAGACTCCACGTCCAGTACGCCTCTGGCTTCTCCTCAGCAGAGGTGGTAGCGATGCCGGGAGGAGGAGTACACAGCAGACCATGTACATCCCGATCATCGGTGGCTGTTGACCAGCTATAGCGGCTGTCCTGCTGCGTGATAGAGAAGGCGAACGGATCGTGCTGCAATCTGAAGCGCAAACCTTCCAGTGTGATGACGACCGTCTCTGCCTTCTCCTCTATCACGGGTAGTGAGGAGAGCGGCGCAGACGCAACGCTGTCAGGTTGTAGCATTGTGAAGTCTCTTGGTTGCTCCAACTGCGTAGGAGGCCCGAGACGCAGGCGCACGCAGGATGGTGAGATGACTTCGACACGCAGGGCCAGATCCTCCTCAATATGCTTCTCGAATGGCAAGATATCTGGTGGTCGATTGGGCACATTGGTAGACGTGATCTGATCTGACAACGACTCATTGCTCAGAATGATGGGGCGCAGATCATCGCCTAGATTGCGAAACGGAATCGTACCCAACGTAGCCTGAAACCCCCCCTCAAGCGCGGTAACCGTGCCAAGCTGGCGGGCAAACTTGCCATCAGTCTGCAATAGACGTTGAATCAACTGAGCAGGAAGCTGCATATGTTTCTCCCACTAACAAAAAATCTAAGAATGACAAGACATATTAACCTTTGAGCGCGCCTGCAGTCAGGCCGGAGACCACGCGTCGTTCTAGCAACATGATCAGGATGACCAGTGGGATTACCGATAAGACCGTGGCTGCCGAGAGAATGGCGAAGTTGGTCGTAAACTCGGTCTGGCTGATGGTCACGATGCCGACTGGCAGCGTATACGTTTTGGTGCTGGTATAGTTGAGAGCGAAAAGGTATTCATTCCAATTGCCGACAAAGACAATGATGGCGGTCGCGAACAGTCCTGGGACGGTCACGGGCAAGATGATCTGGATAAATGCCCGAAAGCGCGACAGGCCATCGACTATGGCGGCCTCCTCAAGCTCGACTGGCACGTCCTGGAAGAAGGCCATCAGGATCAACACCGCCAGCGGCAGGCCAAAGACAGAATAGGGAAGGATCAGGCCCGGCAGCGTATTCAACAGATGCAGGCTGTGCAGAACCTGGTAAATGGGAATAACCTGGACCAGTGGAGGGAAGAGTGAGAAGAAGAGCACCACTAACAGAATAATCCCCTTCCAGCGAAAGCGCAGCCGCGCAAAGGCATAGGCCGCCAGCGTCGCCAGCACCATTGTGATGATCATCGAAACACTGGCCGTAATCAGGCTATTGACGTAATAGCGGCCGATCTCGCCCTGCAGAGCCTCTACATAGCTGCTGAACGTCGGATGCGCTGGCAGCAGCGGTGCCGGGACCGCTGTAGTCTCCTGAGGCGTCATCAAAGAGGTAGCCAGTGCCCAGAGCATGGGAAAGAACTGGATCAGCAGGATGAGTGCGGAGACGATATAAATGATCGTACTAGTCAGAAAGAACAGAGGTCTGCGCGGCGGCTTTATTCTCACCGGACCGGGTTGCTCCTGCCGCTGGTGCTCTGCTTGTAGTGTCTGTGCCATAGGTTACAATCCTCCCAACATTTAGCTAACACCAGGACGGTACAGGGTACGCAGGTAGACGATGATAAAGGCGAAGGTAATCAGCATCAGCACGATAGCGATATTCGAGCCATAGGGAAAATCGCCGTATTGCTGAATCTGCAGGTTGATGTAGAGTCCCAGGTTCTGGGTAGAGGTGCCAGGCGCGCCGTTGGTAAAGGCGCTGATCAGGTCAAAAGCCTGCAGCGACTCGATGGTGCGCAGTACTAGCGTTACCACCAGGGTCGGACGTACTAATGGCAGTGTGATGCGCCATAGCGCCTGCCAGGAGGATGCACCATCTACGCGTGCCGCCTCGATTGTCTCCTCCGGAACGGCCTGCAGACCGGCCAGCACCAGCAGTGCTACCAGTGAATTGGCCTTCCATATCGCCAGTATGTAGATCAGGGTGACCGCCAGCGGAGCCGAGCCGAGCCAGTTGATCAGGTGTGCGTGATCGATGATATGGAGCCGCAGCAACAGACTGTTTACCAGCCCATATTGATCATTAAAGATATAGGCCCAGATGACTGAATTGGTCGCAGTTGGAATGGCCCATGGCAGCAGGATCGCCGTACGCACCAGCCAACGACCACGAAACTTCATATTCGCGAATAGCGCCAGCGCCGTACCAAAGATCATTTGCCCCGCCACCGTAATCAAGCTGAAGAGCAGCGAGAATCTCAGGGCGCCCCAGAACTGAGCATCATGGGCCAGGCGCACATAACCATCCAGGCCGGCCAGCGACATACCCAGGCCGAATGAGCCGCCTTTGTGGAACGAGTACCAGATGGTGCTTACCGCTGGATAGACGCCCATCGCCAGCAGCGCGATCAGGACCGGTGCCAGCATTGCCCATGCCAGTCGTTCCTCTCGGCGTTCCAGCATACTCCTCTTTGCGCGTGAACGAACTACCGCCATATACGTTGCAATCCTTTTTCTCTGTATGGATAGACGTGAAATAGATCATCCCCTCAGGGATCGAAGGGTGCAGGAGGGCTGGCTGCCCTCCTGCCAGGCTAACGGGGCGGTTAAGCCAGGGATGCAACCTGCGATTGCACACCATGCAGCGCGTCGGCCGCCGACTGCTGATTGCTGAGAACGCCATTGATGGCGGCCTGCAGTGGAGTCGTAAACTGGTTATAGGTTTTCAATTGTGGACGATTATGACCACTGTTCAGGATCGTTGCCAGGTCCTTGAATTGTGGGCGCTTGCTTTGCAGCGCAGGATCGCTGAGTACATCGGGGCGCGTCGAGACCAGTCCGGCGTTCTGCGCCATTGAGGTCTGCGTCTCCTTGCTGAGCAAGAAATCGATAAAGGCCCAGGCCTCATCTTTATACTTTGAGTTGGCGTTGATGCCTAGCACCCAGCCGCCCGTGCAGCCCTGCCCTTTGCTGCCATTGAGGGCCAGTGTAGGAGCGATACCCACCTTGCCAGCTACCTTTGAGCTCTTGGGGTTATTAGCCAGCGCGTAGGCAAAGGTCCAGTTGCGCATGAAAGGAGCCTGTCCATTGTTGAACAGGTTGAGGATATCGTTTGGCGCGTACGTATTGGTACCGGTCGGCGACAGCTTCTTACTGTAGATCAGATCGTGCATATATTGGAGCGCATCGATGCTAGAGGTATCGTCGACCTTCAGGCTGCCCGGATTGCCGATGTTGCCGCCAGCGCCCCATAGGAGTTCTAGCCACTCATCGACGATAGCCTCGATCTTCTTGCCCGGCATCAAGTAGCCATACTGAATACCATTGGCCTTCTCGCCGGCCAGAATCTTTGCCGCCATGGCCTCCATATCCGCCCGCGTCTGTGGTACCTGTCCACCATACTTCTTCACCAGATCGGTCCTATAGTAGAGCAGGCCGATGTCCAGGTAGCGCTGGATGCCATAGATCTTGCCGTCGATTTTGGCCACGTTGCCCGCGCTGGGATAGAACTGCTTCAAATAATCGGCGGAGGCATACTTATCGAGGGGCTCCAGCCAGCTGGATCCGGCGAACTGGGCCGGCCACGTCACATCGATATGAACGACGTCGGGCACCTCGGATTGAGCCCGGAAGGCGCTGACAAACTTGCTGTATTGATCGGTCGCCACTGGTGGCAACTGTTGATACTCGACCTTGATCTTGCCCTTGTGCAGATCGTTGAAGCGAGCGATCTCGGCTGTCTGCTCACCGGTCTGATCGCTCAAGGCCGCGTACTGAATCGTGACCGGACCATTAGGTTTAGCTGAAGAAGAGCTATCGTCACCGCACGCCGCCAGCAAGGGGCCGAGCACGGTCGCACCTACGCCAGCCTTCACGCCATTGCCGAGGAGCGTACGGCGTGTCAGCTTCTGCGTTGAAACAGGATCTGTCTCGCGAGCGTTTATGGGCTGCTGAGGAAGGATTCCCATAAATGATATCCGCCTTTCCTTTGCGCCAGGAGATTCTGGCTGCCAGAGAAATGATAAAGAAATAATGACGCAATAATGGAGATGATTAAATCTCCAGATAGATTTCCTGGTTATCAACCTTCACGGGATAGGTGCGTACCCGGTATTTATCGGGTTCGGTAAGGCAGGCGCCCGTTGTAACGTCGAAGGCAAAGCCATGCCAAGGGCAGCGAATAATTTCGCCGGCGCGTGCAATGCAGAACTCTTCGCCCGGCTGTGTGGCTTCGGTCAAACCCACCAGTAAGCCCTCGCTAAGAGGGCTCCGCTGGTGGGGGCAGATGCCATAGATGGCATAGAACTCATCTTGCTCACTATGGACCACCACAACTGGAATATTTTTGACGGTATAGCTGCGTTTCTCGCCGCGAGGAACATCTGTCTCGTGGCAAACATGGTACTGCATCTATTCTCAAACCCCCTTCTAGTCTTCAAAGCCAAAGAGCTCGCGCGCATTATCATAGAAGATCTTCTGCCGCAGATCGGCAGGCAGGCCACGCGGCACAGACTCCTCGGGCGAATCGAAGTCCCAGTGGGGATAATCGGTAGCGAAGACCAGCAGCTTATCAGTCTCCAACATCTCATGCAGGCGCAGCCAGTTTTCCACACTGGTATCCTCGGTTGGCTGCGTCGAGAACTTCACGCGCTCACGGATATATTTCGAGGGGAGTTGTTTGACCCAGGGCACTTCAAGGTGGAGGGAGCGATAGTTCTGGTCCATGCGCCACAGCAGGTGCGGGAGCCAGCTATAGCCGCTCTCCAGCACGCAGAAGCGCAGCGTGGGAAACTTATCAAAGATGCCATTGACGACCAGGCTAGTCAGCGTCGCCATGGCGCCCTGTGGCACATTGATATGCCACTCGATATAGTAGCGTCCCTTGCCCAGCGCGCTCTCCACAGCGCCCGTGTGATGGAAGGCCACCACCAGATTATGGCGTGCGGCGGCCTCAAAGATGGGATGGTAGAAAGGATCGCCATAGGACCACTGTCCAATCGGTAGCAGGACCTGCGCAAAGCGGGGATCATCGCCCAGGCGATCGATCTCGCGCGCCGCCGCCTGAGGATCTTGCGGGGCCAGCTGGATGCTAGCGCGCAAACGAGGATCGCGAGCTAGCCAGTGATCGATCACAAAATTATTGTAGGCATTGGCCAGCGCGGTCGCGAACTCAAACTGCATCGGCATCACCGCCGGCATGAATTGTCCGGTTAAGATGCCATACTTGATGGGGTAGAGGTCCAGCACCTGCTCGCGCAGCAGTTCTAAGCTTGATCCAGCTGGTGAGCCATCGGCTGGCTGAGAATCGCCACGGTTCACGCCGTGACTGGCCCAATGCACATGAGGATTACCAGTGCCCTGCCAGGCGCCATTGGTAATCAGGCCGCGCCATGGCTCCTTCAAGTAAGGCACCAGGTCGGTCCATTTTGTAAACGTCTCATGAATATCCGTATCGATGATCGGACCCGTATACTTCGACCCACCAGTGGATTGACGGTTAGAGGTATCAGTGGTCGTCATTGCTTGCATCCTTTCACTCTAAACACTTTCACCTCCATTGTACCCTATAACATCCCTCCAACATCCGCGGAGCGTGAAACGTCTTCTACTCGTCTAGTTGTCCAAACATAAAGAATCGCGCTTACCTGGTTAGCAAGCTCGACCCTCTATGTCGATAAAGTTGATTTATTTAGTCAACATAGGATGTTCTCTTTATAGTAACGCTTATTGACAGAGTTGTAAAGGGTGCAAGCAGCCTGAATAATTATGTTAGATTCTCGGTACGGATATCGGGATCAAGAATTTTGATTACATCGGCCGAGAAGAAGCCTGGATCGAGCCGATTCAGGGTCTGCCTGATCGTCTCGACCAGCTCTGGTACGCCGCGCATCTTATAGCCAGCAATGGTCAATTGAAAATACAGGGCATGCAGGAATAGTTTTGTATTGTGGTAGGCATTGATATCGGGAGGCTGTGCGAAGCGTACAGTGTTTTCCCAGTGCATACGTTCTTCTACCTGGGCCATCTGCCGGCCCCACCAGGACCAGAAGGTAGGCGAGAGAATATCACGTGTCAGAGCGGCGATAACGACCAGCGCCAGGCGCTCCTCCTCCAATGTCATATAGCCGTAATCGGTTGGCAGCGTTACACGTTCGGCGAGGGCGGCCATCATGCGCTTGAGCTCTGTGTCACCAAGATGGCGATTGCGGGCTAGCACACCCAGCAGGTCACCGGCGTGGGCCAGTGCGTGCAGCCAGCCCTTGCCGGTGACGTAGCCACGCAGATCCTGCTCGCTCACCAGGTAGCTGATGGCCTGTTCTAGAATGCCGTGGACTTCGCTTCTGGCCAGAAAGGGATGGCTGTTATCGTATTTGAGGATATCGGAGAGGGTCAGGGCCGAGAAGGAGCGCAGCAGCACCGTATCGTCTCCCTGCTTGCCCATATCGTGGCGCATATTCTCGGCCAGTTGCATAACCATCGAGCGCAGCTGCGTGTGGGTATACAGGCCCTCTTGAATCCAGTTTTCGAGTGTAGAGTAGATATAGTAGTCGCGCAACTCGGGATCGGGATCGCCCAGCAGGCTTAATAACTCGGGCGTTAGCTGTTCAACGCTATAGCCAGCCGGAACCTGAAATTGATTAAGCGCGATTGAGCGCCAGAATGCTTTGTCCACCATAAACCTTTACTTCTATTTCCATGCCTGCCAGGGGCTGGAGAGCTATGTGCTCCCATTGACCGCCAGGCAGACAATAATTTCTCATGTACAAGGCCATTTTATCTTTGCCAGCAGACAGAGACAAGGTCTTTTGTGGACAGAGCAATAGGGATTGCATCCTAGAGGGAGTGTTTAGATGTGACCCTACAGGAGCGGTTGCCAGCACCTCACATCATTGTTGCGGCGTCTCTGCCAATCATTATAGCATGACCATCTCTACGCCCTGCCATGCACATGGCAGCCAGATTTGTATTTACAGCTTATACTGAAAAAAACGCTATTAAGCAGACGCGAGATCCGAACAAACGGGGGACATTTTCGAAGGCGAAGGAGTAATCGGACGCGCGGTCCGAACATATGGAAGGGTGGAGCTATGGGGTACTATCAAGCGGGACAGCGGGGAGGTGGACTCAGGTTTTCCGCTGCTTTTTATGGGGGGGACTACAATCCAGAGCAGTGGATGGGGGATAAGAACTGGCGCGAGATCTGGCAGGAGGATGTGCGCCTGATGAGCAAGGCTGGCGTGAACCTGGTTTCGCTGGGAATCTTTAGCTGGGCGGCGCTACAGCCGGCTGAGGATCGCTTTACCTTTGAGTGGCTGGACGATATCTTTGAGATGCTGGCGGAACAGCAGATTGGAGTCTGTCTGGGGACCGCTACGGCGGCCCAGCCGTCCTGGTTGTCGGCGGCCTATCCAGAGGTCCTGCCGATGGATGAGAAGGGGATGCGACACAAGCCCGGCGTGCGCCTCAACTACTGTCCGACCAATGAGGACTTTCGCCGCCTGAGCCAGGAACTGGTGCGCAGGCTGGCTGAACGTTATGGAGATCATCGCGCGCTGCGGCTCTGGCATGTCAGCAACGAATATGGTCCGACCTGCTACTGTGAGAATTGCGCAATGCGCTTCCGCGACTGGCTGAAGCTGCGCTATGGGCGATTGGAAGAGCTCAATCGCCGCTGGATTACGTCCATCTGGAGCCGCACTTACACTGATTGGGAGCAGGTGCGGCCACCCAGCAGCATCGGCGAGCATAGCCTGCCAGCTCTACAGATTGACTATCAACGTTTCCTGTCAGATATGAACCTCGAAGGGTATCTGGGCGAGGTCGCCATACTGCGTGAGGTCACGCCGCATGTGCCGGTGATGACCAACTTCCACGGTCTGACGCGCTACATAGACTATTTTGCCTGGGCGCCACACCAGGATATCATCAGCTGGGACTCGTATCCGCGCCACAATGCCACCCCCGATATGGCCGCCTTCCATTTTGACCTTATGCGCAGTCTGAAGTCTGGTCAACCATGGCTGTTGCTGGAGCAGACCTCCAGCCAGGTGCAATGGCACCAGGAGAATCCGCTCAAGCGTCCGGGCGTGATGCGCTTGCAGAGCTACCAGGCGCTGGCGCACGGCTCAAACTCCGTAATGTTCTTTCAGTGGCGACAGGCGCGGGGTGGCCGGGAGATGTATCATGGCGCCATCGTCAGCCATACCGGTCATGAGCATACGCGTGTCTTTCAGGAAGTGGCGCAACTGGGTGCGGAGCTCAAGTTGCTGGAGCCCGCCCTGCTGGAGACGCATATGCAGGCGCGCGTCGCACTGATGATGAGCTGGCCCAACTGGTGGGCGGTAGAGAATCGCCACACGCCCAGCCGTTACTTCAATTATATTGCGGAGCTGCAGCACTACTACAGAGCCCTATGGCAGCGCAACATCGCCGTTGATATTATATCGCCCGACCAGCCACTGGATAGCTACCAGCTGGTGATCGCGCCCCTGTTGACCATGGTGAGCGAGGAGCAAGGCGCGGCCATCGAGCAGTATGTCAAAGAGGGGGGCACCTTCTTGACCACCTACTTTAGTGGCATGGTCGATGAGAGCCATCGCGCCTGGCTGGGCGGCTATCCTGGCCCCCTACGGCGTACACTGGGTATCTGGGTGGAAGAGTTTGATCCGTTGCCCCCAGGAAAGATGAACACCCTGTTTTGTCTGAGAGAGACGGATGATTGGAATGGCACCTATAGCTGTGAGCATTGGTGTGATATCGTGCACCTGGAAGGGGCGCAGGCGCTCGCCGTCTTCGGACAGGATTTCTACGCTGGCTGGCCCGCGATTACTGAATATCATCATGGCCTGGGCCAGTCATTCTATGTCGCCACCCGGCCAGATGCGGCGGGGGTAGATATGTTGATAAATATGCTGCAGAGCCGTCTGGGACTGAGAGCGCCTCTGCTGGTTCCACCAGGCGTTGAGGTCACGTGCCGCGAAGGCAAGCTGACCGCCTACTTCTTGCTCAATCATCTGCCCGAGACACAGATGATCATGTTGCCGGAACCCATGCGCGATGTGCTTACCCGGCGCGTCTATGAACAGGATATACAACTCTCACCCCTTGGCGTCGCCATCCTCATCCCTGCATATTAAAGAAGAAGATCACGTATTGGTCCGGATGACGTCTTCCGACGTCCTGGGTGGACGTCGGCGCTCACCCACACGTAATCGGTTAGATCAGGGAGGATAAGCGGATATCGGGTAGGCCATATTTCCAATACAGCAGATTGGTCTCAACCATCTCCTCACCTGGATGGTATTGCTCCCAGTTGAGCATGGTCCAGAGTGGCTGCGTCAGACCCGTATGGGTGAATGCCGCATCTAGATGCGTCAGTTCATAGTCCGAAAAGGGGCGAATGCTCTGGTAGCCGGAGAAGAGGGATTGAAACAGCTCGGGATCAAAGCAGGCCCAGTAATCAGAGCCCTCGGGTGCATCCACAAAGCAGAATCCCAACACCGTCATGGCAAAGTCCATGATGGCCGCGCCCACGCCGATCTCTTGCCAGTCGACAAAAGCAACCAGCCAGTAGCCATCAAACAGACAATTGGTCGTATCCAGGTCACCATGGACGATGCTTTGTGGAAATGTCTCAGGTTGAAAATCGCTCAGTGAATGAACGATGCGCAAGGTCTGTTGCAGACGCTCAGGTCCATAGAGCTGAATAGCACTATGCAGAGATCTTGATATATAGCTTGCATCCAGCCAGTGGGGTTTGGTGGGTAAGTTCTGGCTGGGAACGAGATGGAGTCTGGCTAGTTGGGCGCCAATAGCCTGACTAACCTTTTGTGATGGCTGTGGCATGGATCCTGGTAGCCGGGTCAGTACGACCGCGTCGCAATCGGGGCTATGATAGAACTGGTTGCCATCGGGTGCCGACAGGTAGTATGCGCTGGCGGTAAAATGGTATTCCTGCAGGCGTTGCAAAAATGGCAGACCATCTAAGACTTTTTGTAAGGGAGAGTTTGTGATGATCTTGAAGAGATAACCACCAGATGGTGTGCTCGCCAGATAATTGTCATTGGTGCCGCTGGTGCGCTCAAAGTCTATGACGGGTCCCAACGCAAAGTGCGTGGCAATAGCGGTCAGTTTCTCTTCCAATGTACGCGGCATCTTTTTCCCTCCTCATGATTGCCAGGCTGATAGTGATCGCCAGGTAGCGCTCATTTTTGTATCATGTGCGTTTTCCAAAGAAACATTGATGTGCTATAATTGTATGACGAAAGGAATTTATTGTAATCTCCAGCCGAGAGGCATTTTCATATACAGGGCGCCAAATAAAGCGAATCGATCGCGCCCGATGTTGTATATATGGCCTCTCTTGTGGGTATTCTACCCCTTTCCTCTGGCTTCCCAGGGCATAATGTGATGCGGGAAGCATGTGAAATCTAAACAGCTGCATTCATTTTGTGGAATGCCCTTTTTTAGAGAAGAGGAGCTGGCAAGCTGCCGAACAGGTATGCTACCAGCTCCTCTTCTTTTTTTGTTTGTCAGGAGGAATTTCATGTATAGATGGAAGGACCAGCTGGGCTTGCCAGAGACGCAGGGACGGTATGGTTTCTTAGTGGTATTGGTCATCGACGCTCTGGGAGCGGGATTGTTTATACCGCTCTCAATCCTCTATTTTCAGGTCACGACTGACCTTCCCTTGCCGATTATCGGGCTGACCCTGACCTGTGCGACCGTCTGCGCGCTGCCGGTATCGCTAATTACTGGCAGCCTGGTAGATCGTTTTGGGGCGCGACGGATAACCGCCATCAGTCAGTTGATCCAGGCGATTGGCTTTTGGGCTATCTCTTTGTGCATACGGTGCCTGTCTTTTTCATCATGGCTCTGCTGGTCACGGCTGGCGGGAGGATCTTTTTCGCGGCCAGCGCGTCGCTCATCGTTGATATTGCTACTCCCCGTGAACTGGCCCGCTGGTTCGGACTGGTCGGAGTCATACGCAATGTCGGGCTAGGGATTGGTGGTTTACTGGCAGGCATTGTGCTGGCAACGCATAATCCAGATATCTACCATATGCTGATTAGCGCAAGTTCCCTCTGTTACCTGCTGGCTGCGAGCCTGTTGCTGCATTTGTCAGAACCAGGGCAAAGAGACTATGAGCAGGTAGAGAAGGTGCCGTATAAAGCTATTCTTCAGCATCGCCAGTTCATCTTTTTTTTGATCAGCAGCATCTCTTTTCCTCTCTGTTCGATGATGCTGGCAACGGCCTTCCCGGTCTATGTAACCGAGGCTGTACACGCTCCTGACTGGTTGCCTGGTCCGGCTTTGTTGCTCAATTCACTGCTGGTGATCGGCTGTCAAACGTTTATGGTGCGTTTAATGGAGCCATTCCGCCGTACCAGAACCCTTGGATTGGCTGCTCTTATGTGGGGGATCTCGTGTGGTTGTTTTGCCCTGGCGCTATTTATACCTCCTTTCCTGGTGGTTCCTTACCTGTTTCTGGTAGTAGCTATTCATACACTGGCATCCATATTGTATGGGCCGACCACCAGTTCGCTGGTCGCCGACCTTGGTCCTGTAGCCCTGCGTGGACGTTACCTGGCAACGTATGAGTTCTCATGGGGCGTCGCCAGCGCATTGACCCCGGCTTTATTCTCGAACCTCTATGTCGTGACGCCATCGCTGCCGTGGCTCTTCCTGGCGGCACTGGTATCTGTGTCAGGAATGAGCCTGCTCTGGCTTGAGCGGCGATTGCCTGCACGGGTAGTGTGGGCAAAAAAGCAGGACAGTATATAGCTGCCATGCACGCCTTTTCCCGCCCGGGTTCTCCGCATGTGCGAGTTCACGCCGACTTTCTCTGTTTTTGCATCGGACGCCCATGTTCGGGTGTACGCCAGCTTCCTAGCGCTGGCGCATCAGGTGCATGCCAGCTTCCCTCTGTTGTTGCAACGAGTGGACATGTGCGAGTTTACGCTAACTTCCCAGTGTTGTTGCATCGGATGCACGCCGACTTTCCTCTGTTGTTGCATTGGGTGCGCATTAGCGCACCCAATGCAACAACAGAAAAACAAGGGCGGCCGCGTATGCGGCCGCCCGAACGGAGGCTATCACGTCCCGAAAAAAAGTGTGTCTGACACCTAAAAATTGAAGTTGTCTGGATCGGCGCCGGTGCGCTCGTTGCGGTTCAGACCATCCAGTCGCTGTACGTCTTCGTCAGAGAGTGTAAAGTCGAACACGTTGGCGTTCTCACGGATGCGCTCGGTGTGGATGGATTTCGGGATGGTCACAATGCCATGCTGCAGATCCCAGCGCAGGATGATCTGTGCCGGTGACTTGTGATATTTTTTGGCCAGCTCGTCCAGTACTGGAAGGTTATGCTTGCCTGCGATCAGAGGACTCCAGGCCTCGACCTGGATGCCTTTCTGCTGGCAGAAGTTGCGTAGCTCAACCTGGCTGAGCAGTGGATGCAGCTCGATCTGGTTGACGGCTGGCACCACTTCGCTGTTCTCCAGCAGGTCATTGAGGTGGTGGACATGGAAGTTACTGACGCCGATCGCGCGTACGCTACCATCGCGGTATAGCTTCTCCATGGCTTTCCAGGTATCTTTATACTTGCCCTTGACCGGCCAGTGGATCAGGTACAGATCGATCACATCAAGGCCCAGCTTCTTGCGGCTCTCATCAAAGGCGCGCAGAGTCGTATCATAGCCCTGATTAGAGTTCCATACTTTCGTCGTGACAAAAAGCTCATCACGTGATACGCCGCTCTGCTTGATGGCGGTGCCCACACCGGTCTCATTGCCGTACGCGGCAGCCGTATCGATCGAGCGATAGCCGGTCTCCAGAGCATCACGTACTGCGTTGATGACCTCGTCACCCTCTTTAGTCTGGAAGACGCCAAAGCCAAGCCAGGGCATCTGAATGCCATTATTAAGTTTTGTTGTATCAGTAATATGTTGAATATTGGTCAAAAGTCTGGTCCTCCTGAATGTGTATTAGGGAGAGACAAGCCTGTTGAAGAGCACACAAATACTCCGACATTGTCCATTTATATTTTCCCAATGTGTCTTACTCTTACACAAACACTTTCTCTCATTGTATTTATTCCCAACTATATATAGATACGAGCCAGAGCCCGTTCTGGAGTCAGTAGAGAAAGAAGTCTTTTTTTCGTGGGAACGAAATAAATATGATTAATGTCTTGCTTTTCTGCCTGATAATGGGTATAAATAAATGGTCAATTGCTTGACAGGAGTATTTTTTCGTGTTCAACTCATAGAAGAGAAGATATTCATGTCGATCAGAAAGGATCACTGTAATGCTTACTGGTATCGGACATCTCGCATTTTACATTTCCGACCTGCAGAAGTCACTGGATTTTTATTGTCAGAAGCTGGGCCTGAAAGAGGCCTTCAGGCTTGATCGTGAAGGTACACCGTCGCCCTGGATCGTATATCTTCAGGTTTCACCAGGTAATTTTATTGAGCTATTTCCTGGTGGTGCCGGTGAGAATCGGCCGCGTGGACAGAACGTTGGCTACAATCATCTCTGCCTGCTGGTTGATGATATGGCGGCAACCCTGCAGGAGCTCAAAGGGCGGGGTGTAGAGATTACCGGCGAAGCCAAGCAAGGTATAGATCATAACCTGCAGTACTGGCTTAACGATCCCGATGGCAATGCCATCGAACTGATGCAGATCGTCAGCGATTCGCCACACGCGCAGGCCGATGCGCGCTGGCAGGCCTGATTTGTGATGTAGCGGGTAGCTGCGACAATTGCTGATGGCGGATGAAAACGTGCGGGAATGCATACATCTTGTCCTCTATCGATGGCCGGTGAGCGTGTAGGGCTTAGGCGATCGAGTTTGTGAAGCGTGCTCATGAAGATATTTCACAGGAGGCCTGCTGATGTATTTAGAAGATATTCTCAGCGTATGTTTGCAAGGGCTCAACAGCCGCTATCCCGATCATGTCATCGATATCAACCTGGAGATTATGACCCTCGCTAATATTGATACCAGGGGATGGAAGGCGGATGAACTGATCAAGCACCTCGATGAGAATGCTCCCCATTTTCTACAGAAGATGGCGCGTATGATCATAAATAGTTGTGAGACAACCATTTACCTACTAGACATCTCGGAAGAGACGCCAGCCCTCTGGCTCCATTGTCAGGGGAGATTGCCGCCTTGCCATGAACATTCCAGCAATGCGCAAAAAGCCGGTCGGCAAAATATGACGGTGAACTTGTAAGATAGCTGTTTATAAGGTGATGCCGGACGTGTGTAGCTCGCTACATACGTCCGGCATCGTTGTTTGCTATCAGTCGGTAACTTTGAGCACGATGCGACCACGGCCGTGGCCGGTCTTGCTGCGCTGATGCGCCTGAGCCGCATCAGCGAGCGGATATGTCGCTTCAAGCTCGACTTTCAACTGGCCCTCTTGTATCAACTTCGTGAAGGTTTCCAGGAGATCGTGCGAAACCTGGGCGGAGAAACGCTCAACGCGCGCATTCTTCTCCTTCACCTGCGCCTCCTCCGGCTGCCCCGCGATCGTCACCAGCGTGCCGCCGTTTTTCAGCGCTTTGAGCGACGAGGCCAGGGTTGGAGCGCCTACGGTATCAAAGACCAGGTCCGCGTCGTGCACGGTCTGATCGACCGACTCAGATTTATAATCGATAACAGTATCGGCTCCTAGCAAGCGCACAAAGTCAATGTTTGAGCTCGAGGTGGTGGCTATGACGTGGGCCCCTTTCCAGTGGGCGAACTGGACCACGAACAGGCCAACACCGCCGGAGGCACCCTGAACGAGAACGGTCTGTCCAGGCTGAAGATTGCCATGGTCAAACAGACCCTGCCAGGCGGTCGTCGCACCCACCGGGATGGCCGCGGCCTCTTCAAAGCTAAGTGCGTCAGGTTTCAGAGCCAGGGTATTGACCGAAGCTGGAATATACTCTGTGTAGCCACCCCTGGCGCTCTGCCCAAAGACCGCCTGCCCCTTCTGGAACGCCGTTACCCCGGGTCCAACCTCTTCGACGATGCCCGCGATGTCGCGACCGGGTATGTAGGGGAACTGTACCGGGCGGAAGTCTTTCAGCCAGCCCTCGGTAATCTTCCAATCGACCGGATTTACTCCGACCGCATGAACGCGCACGAGCACCTCATCGGCCTGGGGCTCAGGAATCTGCGCCTGCTCAAGCTTAAGCTCTTCCGGACCGCCATAATTGTGAATACGTATTGCTTGCGCTTGTTTAGCCATAACAGATGAACTCCTTTTACTTTTCCTGTCAAAGACTCTCTTCTTGACACGTATGTATATTACGTTGGTAACTTCTATCTGATGTGGGTGAAATACATGAGTGGGTATTTTTGCATCTATGAGAATACCTGGAGCCATACTGTTGCATAACGGCCAGAACTTTTGCCATGCGTCGGCAGAGAAACCGGGGTGGCAATGGCTATGAATTGACCGTTTGTACAGGAGGATCCCCGTCTTTTGAACAATGTCACCGTCGAGGAGGTGAGAGATACTATTATAAATAAGGGGTGGTGAGGAGAGAAGTTAACATAATAACTAGGCTGGAAGGATAAAATTCATGTATATTCAAGAACTTACCATACAGACCAGGAAGCTGAGCGAGCAGAAAGCTTTTTATAACACTGTGCTGGAGTTACCTGTGGTCGCTGAGACGACGACCTCATTTACGGTTCAGGCTGGCACGACCCGTCTCACCTTGCAGGAGACGCGACAAGAGGTGCTCTATCATATCGCCTTTACGATTCCGCGCAACAAGTTTCAGCAGGCCAAGGACTGGATCGCGCAGCGAGTACCACTTTTGCCGCTCAAGACGGGCGCAGACGAGATCTTTTTTGATGGCCTCAATGCGCGCTCATTCTACTTTGAGGATGCGGACAATAACATCCTGGAATACATGGTGCATAACGGCCTGGAGCACGAAACGCCAGGAGAATTTGGATCCCAGGATGTTCTGCGCGTGAGTGAGATTGGCCTGCCGGTGGAGGATGTACCGGCCATTGCCGCTCAGCTGGAGCAGCGGCAGGGGATCATCTCCTATCCCGTTGCAGATCAGGTCTCCCCTGGTTTTGGCTACCTGGGAGATATCTCCGGTCAGCTGGTGGTGGTAAAAACTGGTCGCCCCTGGCTACCCACCGAAACGGTCGAGGCGATTGTCTCGCCGGCCCAGGTCGTTATCAGTGGGCCGCGCGCAGAGCAGTTCCAACTTGCTCCCTATCCATACACTATTACCGTACACACAGCATAACAGCGTCCCAATGATCTTTCACAACAGACGAGACCTCTTTTCTACCGCTTTTCTCTTGTAAAAGATCTTGTGGGTGATTCTACCTCCCTGTTTCGATGGGTCATTGTTTCAAAATGATGGAGGAGAGCGTGTAAGTAGTAAGAGCGTCTCTGGCTAAAATTGTTGGGCTACGTGTGTGGTTATTCCCATGAAACCTTGCCGGGTTTGAGCTGGACAGGAGGCGTAACAGCATGCACTCCTCACCATTCATCAATGAACAACTGCTCATGCCGTGTGAGCGGCTGGAGCAGTTAATTGCTGCCTTGCGCCATAGAGGATACCAGGTGATCGGGCCAACCGTGCGCAATGAGGTCATCGTCTATGATATGCTGACCTCTATGGGTGATCTTCCCAGAGGTTATACGGATGAACAGGATGGTGGCAGCTATCGCCTTAAGAGGCGCCAGGACGATGCCTGCTTTGGCTATGCTGTTGGTCCGCATTCATGGAAGCAGTTTCTGCAACCTCCAATTATGCGTCTCTGGAGCGCGTGGCGTGACGAACAGGGAATTCGCATAGCTAAAGAGAATCAGCCTCCTACTAAATATGCTTTTCTTGGCGTGCGCTCCTGTGAGTTGCACGCCATTGCCATTCAGGATCGTGTGTTTTTGCAGGATGCCTATATCGATCCAATCTACCAGGAGCGCAGAAAGGATCTTTTTATTGTCGCTCTCAATTGCGGGCAGGCTGGTGGAACCTGCTTTTGCACCTCAATGCAGACGGGGCCGCGCGTAACTGTTGGCTATGACCTGGCGCTGACAGAAATCATAGATGCACACAACCACTTCTTTGTAGTTCAAATTGGAAGTGAAGCGGGCGCAGACATCATGCACGCTCTAGAGTGCCAGCCGGCTGGAGACGAAGATATCGCACGGGCTGAGCAGGTAGTAGAGCAGACGGCCCGATCGATGGGACGACAGATGCCGACCTCTCCAGAGGGCATCAAAGATCTGTTGGCGCGCAACCTGGAACATCCACGTTGGGATGAAGTGGCTCAACGCTGCTTGAGCTGTACCAACTGCACCATGGTCTGTCCCACCTGTTTTTGCACCACTATAGAGGATACTACCGACCTGGCGGATAAAGAGACCGAACGCGTACGCAAGTGGGACTCGTGTTTTAACGTGGACTTCTCATATCTGTATGGAGGTAGCGTACGTACCTCGCCCAAATCACGCTATCGGCAGTGGATGACGCATAAGCTCTCAACGTGGTACGAGCAGTTTGGTTCATCTGGCTGTGTCGGCTGTGGCCGCTGCATTACCTGGTGTCCGGTGGGTATCGACATCACGGAGGAGGCGCGCGCCATCTATGACAGTGAGCAAAAGGAGTCGTAGCCATGCCAACGTGTGAACAGATCCTGATTGCCCATCCTTTCTTCAAAGGTTTGCCCCTGTACTATCTCCATCAACTGGCTGACCTGGCCACGCCGGTTGAGTATGAGCCCAATCAGTATATCTTTCATGAAGGCCAGTCGGCCGAATATTTCTATGTGATTATCGAGGGAAAAGTTGCGCTGGAGACCTTTGCAGCCGATCGCGGTGCTATCTCCATCGAGACCATCGAGGCGGGTGAGGTATTGGGCTGGTCATGGTTATTCGAGCCGTATCGCTGGCATTTTAGCGCCCATGTGATTGAGAAGGTCAAGGCCATTGCGCTGCATGGAGAGTCCCTGCGCTACATGTGTGAGAGCGATCACGTATTTGGATATCGGCTCGTCAAGCGAGTGGCATATATCGTTATGCGAAGGCTACAAACAACGCGCCTGCAACTGCTTGATATTTATCAAACAGGGATGGGAGGTAGTTGATGATACTGACAGACAGCATTGATCCTATGCTGCCACGCTGGTATCGCATCCGGCGCAGGCAGGATGAACTTCCCAATATTGTGACTTTTGAGCTTGAGGAGACGGACAACAGCAAGCCACTTCCTTTCTCGTGCGGGCAGTTCAATATGTTATATGCATTTGGTGTGGGCGAAATACCGATCTCGATCAGCGGTGATCCGGATCATCCGGAGCAGATGGTCCATACCATTCGCGCGGTTGGTAACGTTTCAAGCGCACTCTGTGCCATGCAACCCGGAGCTGTGCTTGGAGTGCGCGGTCCCTTTGGACATTCCTGGCCGCTTGAGCAGGCGCGGGGCAAAGATCTGTTGCTGATAGCCGGAGGAGTGGGACTGGCGCCGCTGCGTTCCGTCATGTATCACGTTATTGCCCACCGCGAGGACTTTGGCCGCGTGACACTGCTCTATGGTGCGCGCACGCCCGAGGATATCCTTTATCGCGCGGACTGTGAGCACTGGCGTGGCCGACTGGACCTGGATGTTGTCGTTACGGTCGACCGAGCCAGTGAGCGCTGGCGCGGCAGCGTTGGCGTCGTTCCCAAATTGATCGGACGCGCCTTTTTTGATCCGCTGAACACGCTGGCGTTTGTCTGTGGGCCAGAGATCATGATGCGCTTTGTCGTCAATGAGCTAGAGAGATGTGGCGTCCCATGTGAGGGGATATATATATCAATGGAGCGCAATATGAAATGTGCCATCGGTCATTGTGGACACTGCCAGTATGGTCCCACCTTTGTTTGCAAGGATGGGCCGGTGCTGGCCTACAGACAGGTGCGAGACCTGTTATTCAAACGGGAGATCTAAGATGGGCCAGGGACAGAAATCTAAACTGGCGGTCTGGAAGTTCGCCTCCTGTGATGGATGTCAACTGAGCCTGCTGGACTGCGAGGACGAACTGCTGGAACTGGCCGTGACGCTGGAGATCGCCAACTTCCATGAGGCGTCCAGCGCCGTAGTGAGCGGACCGTATGATCTCTCGCTGGTCGAGGGCTCGATCACTACCCCGGAGGAAGTAGAGCGTATCCAGCAAGTGCGGCAGGTCTCAAAATACCTGGTGACCATCGGGGCCTGCGCGACCGCTGGTGGCATCCAGGCCCTGCGCAACTTTCAGGATGTGCGCGAGTTCACCGATCTAGTCTATGCCTCTCCCGCGTACATCAAGACGCTAAGCACCTCGACGCCCATCTCTTCTCATGTCACCGTCGACTTTGAACTGCAGGGCTGTCCCATAAACAAGCATCAGTTGCTGGAGGTCATCAATGCCTTTTTGCGGCAGCGCAGGCCCGACATTCCCGCCTATAGTGTCTGCGTAGAGTGCAAGCGACAGGGCAACGTCTGCGTCATGGTCGCGCACGGTACACCTTGTCTAGGTCCTGTGACGCATGCCGGTTGTGGAGCAATCTGTCCCTCGTTCAATCGCGGCTGCTATGGTTGCTATGGTCCCAAAGAAACCCCTAATCTGGTGTCGCTGAGCCGCCAGTTTCGGCGCATGGGAATGACGAACGCGGAGATCAGGCGCCAGCTACAGACCTTCAACGCGTATGCCGAGCCGTTTCGTCGGGAGAGCACGTCATTATGAATAATAATAGAAATATCATTATTGATTACCTGGCTCGCGTCGAGGGCGAGGGGAGCCTCTTCATCAAGATGAAAGATGACCTGGTGCAGGATGTTGAATTAAAGATTATCGAGCCGCCGCGCTTTTTTGAGGCGCTGTTGCGTGGACGCGCCTTCGGTGATGCGCCCGATATTACCGCCCGCATCTGTGGCATCTGTCCCGTGGCCTACCAGATGAGCGCCGTACACGCCATGGAGGATGCCTGCGGGGTCAGGGTGGAGGGACGACTACGTGCCCTGCGGCGTCTGCTCTACTGCGGAGAATGGATCGAGAGCCATACACTGCATATCTACATGCTGCACTCTCCTGATTTTCTCGGTTACTCATCAGTGTGGCAGATGGCGCAGGACTATCCCGATGTTGTGCAGCGCGGTCTGCAGATGAAGAAGGCGGGCAATGCCATCATCGAGTTTCTTGGTGGTCGTGCCGTTCATCCCGTCAACGTTAAGGTCGGCGGTTTTTATAAAGTGCCCATGCAGCAGGAGTTCGTATCCCTGGCAGAACAGCTGCGTCGAGGTAGAGATAACGCGCTGGAAACGGTGCGCTGGGTGGCGCAACTTCCCTTTCCCGACTTTCAGCAGGATTACGAATTTGTTGCCCTCGGTCATCCAGATGAATATCCAATGAATGAGGGGCGGGTAATCTCCAATAAGGGTCTCGATATCACCGCCCGAGAGTATGACGATCATTTTATTGAAGAGCAGGTGCCATATTCAAACGCGCTCCATTCACGCTTGAAAGGACGGGGCGCCTATATGACTGGACCACTGGCGCGCTACAATCTCAATTTCAACCGTCTCTCTTCTCTGGCGCGAGAAGCAGCGCGATCCGTGGATATGGATGCGACCTGCCGCAATCCTTTTAAGAGCATTATCGTGCGCAGCATCGAGGTGCTCTATGCCTTCGACGAAGCCCTGCGCCTTATCGAGCAATACGAGATGCCTGAACAGTCGTGCGTGTCGCTGCAGCCACGGAACGCGACCGGTTATGCTTGTACCGAGGCGCCACGCGGCCTGCTCTACCATAGATATACCATTGATGAGCATGGCATTATTCGGGACGCCAGGATCGTTCCGCCAACATCACAGAATCAAAAGATGATCGAACAGGACCTCAGAGGCTATGTGGCGCGCATCATCCAACTGCCCGACGATGAATTGACCTGGAAATGTGAGCAGGCGATCCGCAACTATGATCCCTGCATCTCTTGCGCGACGCATTTTTTGCGTGTGCATATCGAACGCGCATAAAGCAGGGGACAGCGGCAGAAAGGGAGTAAGTATGTCCGGGCGCATGCTGGTGATCGGGATCGGCAACGGCTATCGCAGCGATGATGGCGCGGGATTGCTGGCTCTCCGGATGTTGAAAGAGATGCAACTCCCTGATGGCGTGACCTGCCTTGAGTCTGATGGTGATGGCGTGTGGCTGCTAGACGCCTGGGCGCACGCTGAGCGCGTCATTCTGATCGACGCCGTTGCGTCAGGAGCGTGCCCCGGAGCGCTGCATCGACTTGATCCCCACGTAACAAGCATGGCTTTTGCTGGTCCCAGATTTTGTTCCTCGCATGCCTTTGGGGTCTGGGAAGCCATACAACTGGCGCGGGCACTCAACAGGTTGCCGCCAGACCTGCTCATCTATGGTATCGAGGGCGAATGCTTTTGCGCTGGCACCACTATTTCGCCCGTTGTTGAATGTGCCGTAAAGGAGGTTGTTAAGCTGATCTGGCGGGACATCCAGTCTCATATGATAGAATAGAAAGCGCAACACACTAAAACTTTTTTCTTTATCTTTAAATAGATGGAAAGGCAAATATCATGAATCCATGGCAAGAGAGAAATGAAGGGGTTATCAAGGAGTTTCGCGCCAACGGTGGTAAGGTTGGAGGCTGGGCGTCATTGATCCTGCTGACCACCAAGGGAGCCAAAACGGGCCAGGAGCGCATTATTCCTTTGATGTATGTACCAGATGGGGACCGCATCCTGGCAGTGGCCTCAAAAGGTGGCAATCCCAAACATCCCGAGTGGTATCTAAACATTCTCGCCCACCCGGAAGTGACCGTGGAAGTAGGGAACGAGAAGTTTACTACCACCGCGAAAATTCTTACCGGAGAAGAGCGTGCCAGGGCATACAAGCGCGCGGCGGAAGTCTTCCCTCCCTACGCGGAATATCAGCAGAAGACGTCGCGTGAGATCCCCGTTATCGCGCTTGATCGACCCGCCAGGTAGTCTGCTGCCAGCATAAGAACCAGGCCGAAGCATCTCTGAATCAGAGATGCTTCGGCCTGGTTTTTTTTGTTCGGGGATAGATAGGACGCGCACAGAGAGTTTGGTGATCGTGGTCATACTGTCCCATCGTGATGATCTGATTCGTTCATTGAATGAACCGTCGTGCATGCTGTGGAAGACGTAATGGTGGTCTGTTTTTATGAACGCAAGAGGAGAAAAACTCATGCAGATACCATCCAGATTTGAAGTCAAGACGTTGATGGAAGAGCATTATGATCCCTGTATTTCATTGTTTATGCCTGTTGAGCAGGTTGGGCCAGAGACACAACAGAATCCGGTTCGATTGCGCAATCAACTGCGTGAGATCGAGAAGCAATTGGAGCAACATACACAATTCGCAAGTATAAAAGATGAACTGCTGAAGCCACTATCAAAGTTGCCCGATGATCACGAATTCTGGCTGGAACCAGGTCAGGGAATGGCTATCTTCCGTAGCCTGGAGCAGTTTCACTGTTATCGCCTGCCAGAACGCGTCAAGGAGCAGCAGGTGATCAGCTCACACTTCTATCTCAAGCCCCTGCTATCATTTCTAGCCAACGACGGACGTTTCTATGTGCTGGCGTTGTCACAAAATGAGATCAGGTTGCTGGAGGGGACGCGCTACACGATACAGGACGTCCTCCTGCCAGAGCAGGTTCCCGAGAGCCTCGCGGCGACGCTGCAGTATGAGCAGCCGGAGAAAGAACTGCAGTACCATAGCACTGGTTCAGGTGCGCTGGTAGGCAAAAGTGGACGGCACACGTTGGTCTTTCATGGCAAAGGTGAAAGTGACGAGGCAAAAGAGCAGCTGACACGCTACTTCCAGCAGATCAACCACGGTCTGCGTGAACTGCTGCATGACGAAACCGTCCCGATGGTGCTGGCGGGGGTAGAATACCTGACGGCCTTGTATCGCAAGGCCAATACATATCCTCACCTGCTTGAAAATAGCCTGGCGGGCAACCCGGATGAGCTATCGCCCCAGGAACTGCATCAGAAAACCTTGTCACTGGTTGGGCCGGTGTTGGAACGGGGACAGCAGGAGGCGCTGGCACAGTATCAGGAGAACTCAGGAACAGAGATGGCCTCCAACAATATTACCCTGGTCGTGCCTGCCGCCCACGAGGGGCGTATCGCCTCCTTGTTCATCGCGCGCGACCGCGAGCAATGGGGCCGCTTCAATCCGCTCACCGAGGCTATGGAGGTGCATGAAACCGCCATGCCCGGGGATGATGATTTACTGGAGCGGGCGGCCACCCAATGTGTTTTGCATGGTGGCGCCGTCTATATCCTCGATCAACCCGATGCTATTGGCGGCCAGTTAGCCGCAGCCGTATTCCGCTATTAACGATGTAACACAATCCGGCATAGCGTCACCAAAGATGTTATGAGTTATCCTGGATTTTTCAAAAATCCGTCAAACTGGTGATGCGGGGTTCACAGAGGCGGTGAGCCCCTGTGGGGGGCCAGGGGTCTCCCCTGGCCTTCTCTCTCTTGTAGGGCCGCCACAGGCAGCCCCACAGGGAAAAATATTTGGTGGGGGTAGTTGAGTACATTTCAAAGTACTTTCATCTGTAGACATAATAGTTGAGAGAAAAAGATGGTAATATAGATAAATATAAATTTTATGCGAGCAGACGGTGTAATTGAGCTCATGTGTAATGATAATGCAAAAAACTTTAAAGGTGTGGAGGTTGAAAGAATCCCTTGAAGCGCATATAATAGAATTAATGCATACAATGATAAAGAAAACTATTTTTAATTCATGGCAACTACGCATAACAAACAAAGCGCATGCATCAGATAGGGCAATGCTGTAATAAATTGAGTGCCCAGTGGTAAGCTATTCAAGGAAGAAGGGATAGTGCATATTGAATAGGCTTTTATTTGCTTTTCGTAGGGCGTTGTTTCAGTATTTAAGCGTTTCCAGAGATGGTTTCTCATCCTTTCAACGCCAACTCGCCAGAGGGAAAAATGTGCCAGCCACTCTTCCGCTATTCTGGAAGACTCGTCAGCGCCTGATGGCGTCTGTGCTGGTTCTGGCTATATTTTTTATTTCGCTTGCATCCGGCCTCAGCGAATTTATGCCGGCCAGGGCCAATTCGCCACTCTGGCATGGCTTGCAGGCCAGCATGGTCCATACCAGCGATGGGCCGGCCAAACCCTTTGTACCCCCGGTTATATCGACTCCAACCAATACGGATGTGCCTACTACCACTGCGACCGATCCATCAAAAAATCCATCGGGAGCGGATACATCGACGCCAACAGACACGTATCCAACTTCAACTGATTATCCACCCTCAACTGATTATCCGACTTCAACCGATTATCCGCCCTCGACTTCAAACGGTCCCGTAGCGGATCAACCTTCGTATCCCGTAACGACGCAACCTGATCCGGGTTCTAACAATGGAATAACAACGCAACCAACCAATCTGCCTTCGACCCAGGGTTCGAATCCAAATCCGACGCAACCAACCAATCCGACGCAGCCAGCAAAATCGACTGCCACACCGACGCCGACCCCTGTCCCGACGGCCCCCCCGACAACAACGGATACGCCAACGCCAACTGCTACGCCGACGCCGACAGATACCCCGCCTCCGACGGATACCCCGTCGCCGACGGACACACCGGTTTCTACCGGACCCTGTACGGCTAATTCACCAACGGCGACTGCTACATCGACAGCGCCTGTCAAGGCGACACCAACCGCTCCTGGCAACCCTGTCCTGTCGAACCTTGTGCAGGTCACTAATCGCGCATTTGGAGCTGATGGTTCTACATATGTACCTAACAGTTGGGGAGTGCAAAAGAGCCGGATAGTACGCACTTCTAAAGATATCTTTACCGTCTATATTAGTGCGGGTACAGATTTACAGAATCGTACCTGGCATCTGATGCATCTGACCTCCAATGGCCATTGGGAAGAATTGAAGAATGGCGACGCGGGGACCGAACCGATCAATATTCTTGTTGGACCCAACGACGAACTTCACCTGTTTACGTGGCCGGGCACACAGGGGAAGTTAGTGCATCTATACTCAAAGGATCTGGGTAATACCTTTGAGCAAGAGGACATCACTGGCAACTGGTCAACAGATCAGGGCTATAGTGGTGCTACTATTGATGCCAAAGGTGATATGGTGATTTATCAGACCTCTCAGGATATTCCGGGTCAATTCCTCTGGTCCTATTATTCTGCGTCTGACGGTAAATGGACCTTCCATACGAATACCCTGGATTGTCGCTATACCTATGCCTTTTTCTTCCTGGGTGAGAACAACGATCTGACAATTACAGCCATGCGTGACGTCAAGCGGCAAGAGCTTGGACTGACCGCTTCCTCTGGCTTTGACTACATCTTTAATGCGATCGGATACTTCTATATCAAAGATGTTACCGTGGCAGATCCACAGATGTCCTTTTTCAAGGTTACGGAGGTACAGCCGAAGAATACTACTGATTACGATGTAACCTACTTGACGGATAGCTACATTGATACCCAGGGCAGAGTGCATATTCTCTATAATAATCTGTATAATGGGCCACATCATGCCATTATCGAGAATGGTCAGATAGTGAAAGATGTAAAGCTAGATATCTCGCTGGGTACAAAGGCGCGTATTACGCAGGATAGCCAGGGGCATTTTTACGTGATCACAATGAGCAAGGATGGCAATTCGTTGAACGTTTATCCGGGGACCAGCAATGATACCGATGGAACTCAGCTCATGTCCGCAGTATCGCTTCCCATCTCTAGCAATCCTGGCTGCGCGGATGATGATTTCTGTCATTCGCCTACCTTTACGGTACCTAGAAGTGGGAACACCAGAAGCGATGTTGTCGATGGGGTATATGGGAACCATAATGATGAGATCTATTTCCAGATTAATCTGCGTGGTCAACCCAAATCTTAGTTAGTAGTCTGTAGTTAGACTGCACGTATGCGCCCATACTTCCTAATAAAGTGGTGTGGGCGCGCTTTTTGTTTTATACCAGTAGTAGTGGAAGGCGTACATAGGAAAGGAGCTTCTTTGATGATAACTGGTACATCTTCGTTGGCAAGTGTGTATGAGGGATGGGATGGTCATCAGCGCAGCCTGGTGCGGGCTATCGCTCCGCTTTCTCCTTCGCAACTGTCCTATCGGGCCGCGCCGCACCTGCGATCAGTGGGAGAGATCGCCAGCCACCTGAGCCTGGGACGGGTAGGCTGGTTCCAACGGATGCATGCTCCGGGCAGCGAGGAAGTAGCTCGCCAGGTCGAGGGATGGGAGGAGGAGTCGCGAATCGTCGAAAATGCGGCGGAACTGGTTCGACGCCTGGAAGTGACCTGGCATATGATCGAGACCACGCTTCATACCTGGACTATCAGTGATCTGGCCCAGACCTATCAGCATACATACTGGGGAAAGACCTATGCGATCTCGCGCCAATGGACGATCTGGCGCATCATGTCTCATGACCTGCATCATGGTGGCGAACTCGTTATTCTTCTGGGCATTCAAGGTATCGATGTCCCTGAACTTGGCGATCTGGGTGGCCATATCACCGAACCTCCTCTGGTTGACCCATCCTGACCATTGCTCGCTCTAAGTACCAAGAGCGAGCAATGGTATTATTAATTTTCTATTTTGTCCGGTGTGAGGTGATGGGGATAGAGTTTGCGCATGTTATCGCCGAAGAGTTTGATGGCCTGCTTGCGTGGTAGGATACGCGTGGTTAAAATGGCGGCGGCTCGATTGCCGCGTCCGGCGATGTGGCTCGGGGTGCGTCCCAGGGCGGCTATCGCCTCTGCGACCGTTGGGGTGGCTTCCATATAGGGCATGGTAACCGATTTATAGCGTGGTTGCGCGTGATGGAAGCCGGGGGTATTGGTGGCTCCAGGTGCGAAGCCCAGCACATCGACTCCCGAGCCGCTCAGCTCATCCCAGAGCCCCTCAGCTAGAATCAGATTGTAGGCTTTGGTGGCCGCGTAGTTGGTGACGAGCGCCGTCCCCTGCAGCGCGGAGGCGGATGAAAAGAAGATGATTCCTCCTCGTCCACGCTCGCGCATCAGGCGTCCAAAGTGGTGCGAGAGCGTCAGGGGCGCGTAGCAATTGATGGCGATCTGCCGCTGCAACGTCTCCAATGGCACATCGAGCAGCGGAGCAACCGAAGAGAGCCCCGCCACATTGGCGACCAATCCTATCTCCAGACCCTCTGTTCCCCTTTGTATATCAGCGAGAAATGAGGGATCGGATAGGTCAACAACCAGGGCCTTTGTCTGTATACCATACTCTCGCTGTAGGAACTCAACTTGTTCCTGAAGTTTGTCTGGTTGGATATCGATGGCGACGATATTCAACTGGTGTGCCGCGAGTTGATTGGTAAATTCTTTCCCAAGCCCTGATGCCGCGCCTGTGACCAGGGCCCATGGACCATAGCGTTGCTGAAATGCGATCGTGGTTGGCATAAATAGATTCCATCCTATTCTTTGCATAAGATTTGTGCATCAACGTTTGTGGTAAGTGAAGAGCTTGTGTGCAAAGGAATCCTATTGAAATAAAGGTGATAGAGACCTGCTCATCAAAGGTGAGAGGCCAGCGGAAGCATACTTGTCTCCATCAGCTATCATACCATACAGTTGATGAGTATCATCAATGCCGCTATAGCTGTCTTTATCTTTCTCGTGCCCAATATTGCATCGATAACAAGCTCACATTACAGCGCTATAACATCACGTTAACCGTATGTTTGCATAATCCTTAACGGTGAATAAATATACTGATTATATGATGGTTCATAGAGTGTTGCTTTATAAAGATAAAGTGCAGGCTCTATTTTTATAAAGCAAATATAAATTACACTTATATGATGAGGAGGTGTATGAACCAGCAGCAATGGACTACTAAACCTCAATCCCGCCGTAAGGTTTTAAAGCAGCTCGGCACGGCTGCCGGAGCGGGTTTTGCTTTGGAAGGGATTCTCGCGGCCGTGGAGCAGACGTCCGCGCACGGGAGTGCCGCTTCCAATCCGATCAATCACGTGCTGGTTGCCTGCCAGGAAAATCGTACGTTTGATGAATACTATGGTTACTATCCCAGAGCCGGTAGCTTTGGTGTTCCTCAGAATTATTCGCAACCAGATGGCAATGGCGGCTCTGTAAAACCCTATCATTTTCCGCTGCCCATCAGTAATGATGTTTCCCATTCCTGGCAATCTATTCATAGCGAGTGGAATAATGGTGCTATGGATGGCGTCTATACTACGGATGGTATCGGTGCTATGGGCTATTACAATGGTTCTGATCTGCCGTACTACTACTCGCTTGCCAATCAGTTTACCCTGTGCGGAAACTACTTCTGCTATCAGCTTGGCCCCACTACCCCCAATCGCCTGGCGTTGTGGAGCGGTACCTGTGGCGGTAATACCACCAACAATATCAATGGTGGACAGCTCGACTGGCCAACCATCGCGGATGTACTTGACCAGTACAAGATCAGTTGGAAGTGTTACAACCTTGGTTCTGGTACCGGTAGTTCGCCGACACAGCTTGAGGGATACAATGCACTTGCTTACTTTAAAAAGTGGGTGAATGATTCCAGGCTTTACTTACCAGAAAGCGCCTATTATAACGATTTGAAGCAGGGCACGTTGCCTCAGGTCTCGTTTCTGATCACTGAATCAGCCATTAGCGAGCACCCACCCGCAGATATTCAGATGGGACAGAGTGCAATGAAGCAGATTATCCAGGCTCTCATGAACTCAAGTTCCTGGAAAAGTTCTGCTCTCTTCTTTACTTATGATGAAGGCGGCGGCTATTTTGATCATGTTGCCCCTCCGCAGGTAGATGCTTATGGTATGGGCTTCCGTGTCCCTACACTGGTGATTTCACCCCATGCTAAACGTGGCTACGTTTCCGGGCAATTATATGAGCATAGCTCTGTTCTGAAGTTCATTGAGCGCCGTTTTGGATTGCCCACTCTGGCGAGCATTAACCATCAGTTTGATACCAGCACGCCGGCTCAGAACAATGATGCCGCGCAGGGGAAGGCGTATGGACCGCCAGCACGGCCCCGTGATGGGCTGGCTCAGATCGGGGACTTCTACGAAGCCTTCACCTTCTGATGCCCCTATCTCTTTACTGTTGTTTTTGAGGAGTTGGTGCACCAACTCCTCAAAACAACCTTTGTTTTATCTCTATAAAGAGATTGAACGCTGGAAGGCGTTGAAGAGGGCTTTAAAATTCCCGATCAGGGTGGAATCTACTATGTTGCCCTCGGCGTCCAGTTTTTTGTTGATCATGGGGATGATGATCTTTCCTTCTTCCAGGATATGGGTTCCCAGGGCGGTCAATGTCAGTAGCAACGAGGCGTGGGCCTTGTCCCCACCCCCCATAGAGGAGATGCGCTGATCGCGGCCACTGGCTTTTCAGAGAAGTCACCCGATGATACGGTCCAGTCGAGCGCGTTTTTCAGCGTGCCCGGCACACCGAAGGCGTATTCTGGTGTGCATATAAGTACGCCATCAGCCGCCTGAAGCTGCTGGCGTAACGCGACCACCGACGCTGGCGGGTCATCCCCATCCAGATCAGGTGTAAAATGAGGCAGGTCTCCCAGTCCCTGATATAGGTGTGTCTCGATCCCTGCAGGCGCCAGATCCATAATTGCTTTTGCCAGGCGTGTATTGCTCGAACTGGCGCGTAGACTGCCAGAAATTACCAGAATCTTCATTACCTTCTACCTTTCTCTATCAAAAACTGCACGTATCAACGTTCTGTATCAGACGATGAATGCTCTCGCTTAAGCCATAAAGTGGAGCTAACAGGAAGTGTACATATTCAAGTCAACTTGAAGTCAAGCCCTGTTTCCCATCCTGGCTACGGTCTTGCTTATATTGTTGCGACAGGTGTCATTTGCGTACCCGCCAGGAGCGGAGCAAGGTGTGCAACAATCTGAAATACTGGCCGCCAGTCTAATAGCGGTAGGATAATTATCAACTGTGAGGTATTATAAAGAGCTTTAGTGGAATATATCATAGTTTGCGTAATAATAGAGGTGTATACTGGAAATAGGTGAATATCGGCGTAGACTCGTGAGATCCTATAAGGAGTATGAACAATGGAGAAAAGGCTGAGTGAGCAGGATACGAAAAAACTGACTTTTCCAGGATGGAATTGACGGAAGAACAATTAGGACAGGTAAACGGAGGGCTTAATCCACAACCGCTTCCTCCCGGTGCGGCGCACATATTCAAGCTGGAGAATAGTATTACCCGACAGGGTATCATTGTCATCGGAAACCATCAAGAATAGTATCATTGTTCCCTGGCTGACCCACTTTCAAAAAGTGGGTCAGCTCTTTTTGTACACATGTTAGTGCATATCTATCCCGCATAGTTCTATTAAAAAAGATTAGAAACTACAGCTTATCCTGAATCTAGCCCTTTCAAATGATGATTTTTTGCTTAATACCATATATACTCTTAATAGAAGGAAAGCTATATGCTATGCGGATCTAAAGCATAGATAAGCATTTTCTCGCTCGTCATCACCCTTCGTGTTGTGCCTCCTGTCTGTTGCCAACAACAGGAGCGAAAAGAACCTATAGTGGATATGCAGCGCATAGTTGTTAGCAGACGTATGTGCTGGCATTATATGGTTCAAACGTGACTGCGAAAAGGAAGGATGCTATGTCGCAACCACATGTACGTCTACGCATACTCTTCGTTCTACTCTTCGTTTTTCTCTTTAGCCTTGGTACGATCCTTTTTGTTCCCCAATCCTTATCTCATCATGTTGCCCGTGCAGCAGCGACCTACAACGTTCTATTTGATAATGCGCACGCTGAGACCGCTGGCAACGCCGATTGGGTCATCAGCACCAGCCAGCCAGATCCGCTGGCTCAGAATTCCAATCCTCAGGTAGAGACGGATTGGACCGGTGGCATCAGCGCCTGGGGCGTGGCGCTGCAGAAAACGGGTCGTTATAGCCTCAAAACGAACACCAGTGCCATTACCTATGGCAATAGCAGCAATCCCCAGGATCTGAGCCACTTCAATGCCTTTGTGATTCCTGAGCCAAATACCCTGTTCACCAGTAGCGAGAAGACCGCCATCCTGAATTTTGTCCACAATGGTGGCGGCCTGTTTATGATTGCCGACCACACCGGTAGCGATCGCAACAACGATGGCAATGACTCGCTCAAGATCTTCAACGATCTAATGAACAACAATGGAGTCAAGAGCGATGTCTTTGGTATCCAGTTTGATGCTCTCAATATCTCCTCTGAAAATCCCAGCAACGACACCCCTAATGGTGATCCTCTTTTGAATGGGCCCTTTGGGACGGCGCAGGGAAGTATTATTCGTAACGGCACCACGGAGACGCTGAACAAGACCGACAATCCTGCCGCCCATGGTATCATCTATCGCGCCAGCTATTCGAATACCGGCACAACTGGCGCCTTCTTCTCGGGCAGCAGCTATGGAAGCGGACGCGTGCTGGCCATGGGTGATAGCTCCGCGATTGATGACGGCACCTGCTCTTCTGGAAATACCTGTTACAATGGCTGGAATGATCCGGCGGCGCAGGACAATATTCTCTTCCCCAACGGAACAGAATGGCTGGCCTCGGGTGGTTCTGGCTCTAATCCTACACCTACACCGCAGCCTACCAGCACCCCGACACCCCATCCTACCAGCACTCCTACGCCTCAACCCACCATTACACCAACGCCAACACCGACCGGTAACTTGTTGAAGAATGGTGGTTTTGAGAGTGGCAGTTCACCCTGGGTCGAGAGTTCCAGCGGTGCATACGAGATCGTTGATAGCTCAAATCCTCATACCGGTTCCTATGAGGCATACCTTTGCGGCTACAATAACTGCCAGGACACGATCTATCAGACGATCACTATACCAGCTGGCAGCACAGCGGCGACCCTGAGCTACTACTGGTACGTTACCACGACCGAACCCACGCATTCCTATGATTTCTTATCCATCCAGATCCGCAACACGAGTGGAACCG
Organism: Dictyobacter halimunensis; assembly: GCF_036245075.1. Lineage (NCBI taxonomy): Bacteria > Bacillati > Chloroflexota > Ktedonobacteria > Ktedonobacterales > Dictyobacteraceae > Dictyobacter > Dictyobacter halimunensis. The sequence continues at coordinate 380,429 of NZ_BSRI01000001.1, read as the reverse complement.
TTCTGGCTACGCCGCAAAAACTGAGCGATGGTAGCACGACGGGCCTGTGGCAGAAATCATCATTCGATATCAGCTCCTATAAAGGGCAGACCATCGAGATCACATTCGCGGCCACCAATGGCAGCAAGAATCCGACCTCATTCTATGTGGATGATGTCGCCGTCGCTACCAACTAGTGTATTGTCGTAGCAAGTCATTATGTGCATGGCCTGGTTCTTCTGCTTCTGGCAGATAGATCAGGCCGTGCGCATGTATGTTCCTCTTTTGCTGCTGTATTCCGTGTAAACATCGGGAGGAGTTTTTCTTCATCTCTGCTTTGAACTCGAACGCATACGGCAAAGATAGATAGAAAAGAGTGTTACACGAGATATGCAGCCTCTTTTCCTAGCACGAAAGAGAAATGGGGGTCTATGGCTAAACAGCTAGTTAATGACGTTCCTACCATAAAGCCTATCGAGACAGCCAGTGTCCGCGAGCAAAACGCGGCTCAATTAGATGCGATTGCCCGCTATCGCCGTTTTACCAATTACCTGGCCGCAGCACAGATCTATTTAAGGGATAATGTGTTGCTTGAGGAGCCTTTGAAGCCCGAGCACATCAAAGACCGCTTGCTGGGGCACTGGGGGACGAGCCCTGGCATCAACCTTGTCTATGCCCATTTGAATCGTTTGATTATGCAGCATGACCTGGACATGTTCCTGGTGACCGGGCCGGGCCATGGGGCTCCAGCCAATCTGTCTAACCTCTACCTCGAAGGATCGCTGCACGATTTCTACCCCCAGCTCACCTTTGACAAACAGGGATTGCATAATTTTATCCGTCGTTTTTCCTGGCCCGGAGGCTTTCCCAGCCATCTTTATCCTGGTGTGCCTGGTACCATTCACGAGGGTGGAGAGTTAGGATATGCGCTGGCGACCGCCTTTGGCGCGGCCATGGATAATCCAGACCTGATAGTTGCCTGTATCGTGGGTGACGGTGAGGCCGAGACTGGCCCAACAGCGACCGCCTGGCATTGCTATAAATTCATCAATCCGGTTGAATCGGGTGCGGTACTGCCGATTCTGCACCTCAATGGATACAAAATCTCTAATCCAACCATTTATGGCACTATGACAGATGAGGAGCTTGGCAGCCTCTTTACCGGTTATGGATACCAGATTCGGTTCGTTGAGGGTGACGAGAATGATGATCTGGATGCGCAGATGTATGCCGCTATGAATTGGGCATATGGAGAGATCCGATCCATCCAGCAGGCGGCCCGCCAGGGGACGCCGCAGGTCAAGCCACAATGGCCGCTGATCATTATGCGCACCCCCAAGGGCATGACTGCCATTAAAGAGCTCGATGGTGAACCGATCGTTGGATCGTACCGTTCCCACCAGGTTCCCATTGAAGACCCCAAGACCAATCCTGAGCATCTGGCGTTGCTGGAGCAGTGGTTGCGTTCATACCATATTGAAGAACTGGTGACAGATGAGGGGCGACCGAAAGCAGAGATCTTAGAGCAATGTCCGGTCGGAGATCGTCGCATGGGGAAGAATCCTCATACCTACGGTGGCAAGATTATGAAGGAGCTCGACCTGCCACCGATCAGCGACTTTGCCGTCGAGGTGGACCGGGGCATGCCTTCACGCCGTGGTGGCACCAATATCAGTAGCATGGAACAGGTCGCGCTCTATCTGCGCGAGGTTATTCGACGCAATCCCCATCTTTTCCGCATCTTCAGTCCCGATGAACTGCAATCCAATAAGCTGGGTGCGGTACTGGATGTGAAGCCACGCGAATATGAGTGGCCGGTGCCGCCGCATAACGAGAAGGTGGCCGCGCAGGGAGGACAGGTGGTTGAGGTGCTCAGCGAACATAACTGTGAGGGCTGGCTGCAGGGCTATATCCTCACCGGTCGTCACGGTCTGTTTCCGACCTATGAGGCCTTCCTGAACATCATCGTATCGATGATGGACCAGTTCGCCAAGTTTTTGAAGATCTCCGGCGAGTTTTCCTGGCGCCTGCCACCGCCATCGCTCAACTACCTGGAGACCTCGACCCTGTGGCGACAGGAGCACAACGGCTTCTCTCATCAGAATCCGGGCTTTATCAACTCGGTGCTCAATAAGAAGGCCAATGTGGCCCGTGTCTACCTGCCACCGGATGCTAACTGCCTGGTCAGCACGATGGATCACTGCATGCAGAGTACCGGTAAAGTCAACCTCATCATCGCTAACAAGCAGCGCATGCCGCAGTGGCTCTCAATGGACGAGGCCATCGCCCATTGCCGGGCTGGTGCGTCGATCTGGCCCTGGGCCAGCACTGACGAAGGTGTTGATCCCGATGTCGTGCTGGTTGGTATTGGTGATAACACGACGCTGGAGGTTCTGGCGGCCGCGCAGATCTTGCGCGACGAACTGCCCGATCTGCGGGTGCGCGTCGTTAACGTAACCGACCTGTTTGTGCTGCAGCATAAATCAGAACATCCGCATGGCTTACAGCAGGATATGTTCGAGGCGCTCTTCACCAAAGACTGCCCCGTAATCATCAACTTCCACGGCTATCCATCGGCGGTACAGACGCTGTTGTTTGGACGTCACAATATTGATCGCCTGATCATCAACGGGTATCGTGAGGAAGGAACGACGACCACGCCATTCGACATGAATGTGCGCAATGGCACCAGCCGCTATGACCTGGTTATCCAGGCGATCCGCCATGCCGCCGCCAGAAATCCGCGTGTAGCCGTGTGCGCTAACAGCATGATCAGCCAGTATGAATACCGGCTGGCCGCCCACCACGACTACATCCAGGCTAACGGTTCCGATCCCAAAGAGATCGTAGAATGGAAGTGGCACTAAACCCTGTCTCAAACCAAAAGAGAGCATTGGAAGGGTACCCTTACGGGCGCCCCTCCAATGCTCTCTTTTGGTTTGTTATCAGCTACATGCCGGGTACGAGCTCTACTTTGTGCCAGCCTTCCTGGCGCTGATCGAAGACTTTATAGGCATCGATGGCATTACTCATCTCATCAACCTGGGTAATGATCGTGGTCGGGTCTATAGCGTTTACACGCACCAACTCAACCAGGTGAGGAACGTATTTGCGGTGATTACAGTTGCCCATGTTGATGGTGAGGTTCTTGTTCATTGCCATACCAATCGGGAAGAACTGATCTGTAGGCGGATACACGCCAATGACGGATAGCGTACCGGCCTTGGCCAGTGCCTGCACAGCCCATTCAGAGACCTGAGAGGGCGCATCGCCGGGATGCCAGTTATCTCCCTGCGGATTGGCCTGCGGCGCGACCTTCTGCACTTCTTGCTGGTAGGTCTCGGACTGCTGCCGTGCCTGCTCGGCTGCGGGACCCGATTGGGGTTTATTTGCATCTACGCCAACCGCATCGATGGCGCTATCGACACCAATACCACCGGTCAGGCGTTTAAGAGCTTCCACGGGATCTTCGGCGTTATAGTCGATAACTTCAGCCCCTAATTCACGGGCCTTCTCCAGGCGCGAGGGAATGGTATCGATGGCGAAGATGCGTCCGGCATCCATCAATTTAGCGCTCGCGATAGCGAACAATCCGACCGGTCCACAGCCGAAGACCGCCACAGTATGACCCGGTTTAATATTCGCCATATCGGCTCCGAAGTACCCGGTTGGGAAGATGTCAGAGATAAGAATTGCCTTATCATCGGTTACTTCCTGTGGAAGCTTAACCAGATTGGCATTGGCGAATGGGACACGAGCCTTCTCAGCCTGCAGTCCATTAAATGGGCCGGTTTCTTTAGGACCACCAAAGAAGGCGGTGCCAGCTGACTTTCCATTTGGATTGGCATTGTCACACTGGGAGTAGTAGCCAGCGCGGCAGTAAGAGCAATAGCCACAGGCGATGGTGGAGGGGATGACCACCCGATCGCCGACCTTCAGGTTTCTCACATCGGAGCCGATCTGTTCCACAATGCCGACGCCTTCATGTCCCAGGATCGTTCCTGGCACCATACCGGAAAAGGTGCCGCGCACCATATGTAGGTCGGTTCCGCAGATCGCGCTGGAGGTTAACTTCACGATCGCGTCAGTAGGCTGCTCTATCTTTGGCTCTGCTACATCCTCTAAGCGTATATCACCGATATCATGAAATACAACTGCTTTCATGGGTTTTATATCTCCTGATCTCTTCTTTAAGTAATATTTTCTTTTCTCGCATTTATGTAACATATTATGATTTGTTACTATATCTGTTCACGAGGCAGAGCAAAAAAAGTAAACAAAGTAATCTCGTCAGAGATAGTTTTAGAGGTTATACAGAGAGCAGCGGTGCCGCGGCACCGCTGCTCTCTGTATAACCTCTAAAACTATTCTTCTACTTTTCGGGAGTGTTGTATAAGAAGCAGTTGGTCCAGTGGCCGCCTCCCAGGTCGGTACGCTCTGGGAAGCGCTGCTTACAAACGGGCATGGCATGGGGGCAGCGTGTATGAAAGCGACATCCGCTGGGTGGATGCAACAGGCCGGGGATCTCGCCACGCGCCGGTAGCTCAACCAGTTCGGGCGCTTCATTGGTGTCGAGATTGACACGGGCCGGATTGGGCGCGGCAGAGATCAAGAGCTGCGTGTACGGGTGGGCCGGATGCTGGATGACTTCATCACTGGGGCCGCCCTCGACGAGCTGGCCCGCGTACATAACCACCGTCTCCTCAGCGAAGTAGCGGGCGCTGGCGATATCATGCGTGATAAAGAGCAGGGCCAGCCTCTCTTCATCTTTCAGGCTGAGCAGCAGGTTGAGGATGTCCAGCCGGATAGAAACGTCGAGCATCGACACGGGCTCGTCGGCAAGCAGTACCTCGGGTTGCACCGCCAGGGCACGCGCGATCGCGATACGCTGCCGCTGACCTCCACTGAGTTGATGTGGATATTTATCAATGAATTGTTCGGCTGGCTCCAGGTTCACGCGCCGCAAAAGTTCAAGCAACAGCTCTTCTTCCTCCGTGCGCGACCGAGCGCGGCGATATACACGCAGGGGACCCGCCAGATGGTGGCGAATGGTATGGACCGGATTGAGCGAGGAAAAGGGATCCTGAAAGATAAGCTGCACATGGCGGCGATATTCACGCAGCACTCCATAGCTGCGCTTCTTAAGGTTGATGGGCTGTCCCCGAAAGCGAATCTCGCCCTCCGTTGGATCATACATGCGCGCAAGCAGACGCGCCATGGTAGATTTGCCGCTGCCGCTTTCACCGACCAGGGCGGTGGCCTTACCGGGATAGAGGGCCAGGGAGACATCCTCTACTGCGTGGATAAAGGCTGACGCCCGCAATGGACTCCCTTGCCGACTGGCAAAATACTTCCGTATATGCAGTGCCTCTAAAATGGCATCCGGCTGCTCTTCTTCGGCTAAATGATTCTCCGGCTGATCGATTTTTTGCACTATGCTCTCCTTCCACGTTTCTCTGAAGCCAGGGCATAGCCCTGTTCGATCTTCTCAATAGTGGGCGCCTGCTCCCGGTAGGCTTTATCGTAGAGATGGCAGGCCACCTTTGACCGATCTTCTTCCTGCGTCTCTGCTTGAGGCTGTTGCTCGTCTTTATGTGAGACCAGGGGCGGGATATATTTCGGGCAGGCGTCAAAGACCATGGGGCAGCGTGTTCTAAAGGCGCAACCGGATGGGACATGGCGTAGATCGGGGGGCGAGCCCGGAATACTATACATTTTTTTCTTTGGACCAACCAGCGACGGAAAGGCATTGAGCAGGCCATAGCTATAGGGATGGCGCGGATGCCGATAGATATCTCCCCGCGTACCAGTCTCAACGATGCGGCCCGCGTACATAATGGCGATCTGATCAGCGACCTCCAGCAGGAGCGAAAGATCATGGGTAATAAAGATCACCGCAAAATTCAATTGCGTGCGCAGGCGCAGAATCTCGGTCAAAATTTCGCGCTGCACCACCACATCCAGGGCGGTGGTTGGCTCGTCCAGGATTACCAGTTCGGGATTGAGCGCCAGGGCGATGGCGATAATGGCTCGCTGGCGCATGCCACCGCTTAGCTCGTGAGGATAACTGTACTGACGATCCGGCGAAATGCCGACTAATTGTAACAGCTCACCCACTCGTTCTCGCAGCGCCTGCCTATCCATTCCTGGACGATGCGTATGCAGCACGTCGATGATCTGGTCCTTGATCGTCATCACCGGATTCAGCGCGTTCATAGCGCTTTGAAAAACGACTGCGATCTCGCTCCAACGCAGCTTTTGTAGCTGCGACGCCGAAGCATGTAAAACATCGAGCGGCGCGTTGCCCACAATTGTAGCATCACTGGCCGCTGGTCGCCGAAGCCATCCAGCGCCGTTCGTTTTCTCGGAGGAGGGACGGGCATAGTAGAGCGCCTGTCCCTGAGTAATCACGGCCGGTGGACGCAGCAGCCGGGCTACCGCATAGGCCAGCGTAGATTTGCCGCTACCGCTTTCACCGGCCAGCCCAAGGATCTCGCCACGTCGGAGCTTAAAGCTGACATCATTGACGGCGTGCACGGCCCCATTTTCCGCCTCATAATCAACACAAAGGTGTTGCACATCCAGCAACGTCGTTGTATCACTATTATCCTGCTCCATTATGATTCGCGCTCCTTTTCTGCCGTTGAAACTGCCACCGCTTGATTCTCTTCTTGTCGGTTGTGTTTGAAGCGTCTGCGATGCTGGCGCAGGCGTGGATCCGCCACCTCATCGATACCGATATTAATAAAGGTTAAGCCAGCGCCTAAGAGCACCACGCAGGCGCCGGGTGGCACGAACCACCACCATGCTCCCTGAATCAGTGCCTGTCCATTCTGTGCCCAGTAGAACATACTACCCCAGCTGACGCTGCGGATATCACCCAGGCCCAAAAATTCCAGACCCGCAGCCGCCAGTACGACGGAGAGCATGGTCCCGACAAAGCCAGCGGCGATGATTGCCAGCATATTGGGCAGCATCTCATCAAAGATGATCTTCGCCGTGCTAATGCCGCTGGCTTGTGCGGCCTCAATGAAGTCGCGCTGACGCATCGAGAGCGTCTGGGCGCGAATAATGCGTGCGTGTCCCGCCCAGCCAGTGATCGCGATGACAATAGCCACCGTCAGTGGTCCCTTATAAGGAATGTAGGCAGCCAGCAGCAGGGCCAGCGGAAAGCCTGGCAAGACCAGGAACACGTTGGTAATAAAGGTCAGGATATCGTCGACGAGGCCACCAAAGTAGCCTGAAGTCAGACCAACAACGGTATAAATAAATGTTACGATGACGCCTGCCACGAAACCCCATAAAATAGAGGAACGTGTCCCGATCATCAACTGCGCAAAAACGTCTTGTCCAGATTGCGTTGTACCCAGCCAGTGGGCCGAAGAGGGAGGCTCCAATATATCCAGTGTCAGAGCTGTTGGATCATAGCGAGCGATCATTGGACCAAAGATGGCCAGCAGGACAAAAATGCCCACAATGATGCAGCCCGTCATCATCTTGGGATTGATGATGAGGATGTGCCAGAAGCGCGATAGAAGGTTGGATCTGGGACGCTTGCCTCCAGATGAACTACCACTCTGTTTATCGGTGGTTTCGGTCAATGCGATAAATTGTTCATTGCTATTGTCCGGCATTGGCGCGGCGTTAAAAGGAGGGGTTGAGGCCATATCTTACTTTCCTCCTACGCGCACTCGTGGATCAAGTGCTGCATATGTGAGATCGGCAATAAAGTTGGCGGCCAGTACGGCCAGCGAAAGAATCAGGAACACGCCCTGCATCAACGCATAGTCTTTATCGCCGATCGCCTGAACGAAGGCGAAGCCAATACCTGGATAGGAAAAGACGGTCTCGGTCAGCAACTGACCCGAAACGATAAAGCCCAGCGCGAGCGCAAAGCTGGTGATGCTAGGAAGGATAGCATTGCGGGCCGCGTAGAGCAACATCACTCGCCCCCGGCTCAAGCCTTTCGCTTGTGCCATCAGTATATAGTCTTCCGATAGTGTCGTGATCATGGTATTGCGCATCGTCAGCATCCAGCCGGCCAGGGAAGACACAATAATCGTCAGGGCTGGCAGTATCGCATGTGAGAGGACGCTCACGATAAAGTCGGGATCGAAGGAAGGCACCAGTCCCTCATCGTAGCCGCCATTTAGCGGGAACCAGTTGAACGTAAAACCAAAGACGTACAGGCAGATAAAAGCTAGCCAGAAATATGGAATACCAGAGAGCATCATAATCATTGGTGAAATGATCGTATCGACCTTCGTACCACGTTTCCAGGCATTTAAAACGCCCAGCAATGTACCCAGGATAAAACTGATCAGCAGGGTTAGCAGGCCCAATCCTAGCGTCCAGGGCATGCGCTGTGCGATGATCGTCGATACCGTGGTCGGAAAATAGTTGGTTGATACGCCCAGATTGCCATGAAAGAGATTGTTAATATATTGAAGATATTGTACCCAGAGGGGGTCATGAGAAATACCAAATTGAATTTCCAGAGCCTGAATCATTTCCGGGCTTGGATTTTTATCGCGAAAGCGAGCAAGAATAGCCTGAGCCGGGTCCCCAGGTACCAGCCGGGGCAAGAAAAAATTGATGGTAAGCGAAACCCAGGCAGTAACAATATAGAAACTGATTCTACGTAGTAAGTAGCGCATCCGCTAACTCCTTGAAAAGGGCTGATGAAGTGTTGGTGCATCGGGCGCGCATTGCGCGCCCGATGCACCAACACTTCAAACCGTATCGGGTGCCTCAAGCACCCTCCTGTTCGGAAGAGACTCATATTTCCGGCGCGCCGGAAATATGGCACCTCTAGCGAGGCTTGATAGCTAGCATAATCTGTAAGGGAGAAGCAGCCGTTACATATGGGTTATCATTTGATGGCCAGCCGGTAAAGCGTGACGAGTTGTACTCAAACCACACAGGAGCGTCGAGCAGAGGGATCGTTGGCACCTGTTCAACAAAGATCTTCTCAATTCCCTGCATCGCCTGTTTCTGTGCGCTTTGATCGCTGGTTGCGGCATACTGGTTCAGTAGTGCATCCGTATGTGGGTCTTGCCAGCGAGCGAAATTGGACTGTGATGATGTACCAATGGGTGCGCTACGCGCGCTATTGAGCGTACGGTTGTAATAATAGTATGGAGTCAGGCCACCGCCATCGGAGTCGACGGTAATGTCATACTGCCCATTCTGTTTATTATTGTACCAATCGGTATACGAGAGCGTATTCACGCTGGCATCGATGCCGGCAGCCTTCAGGTTCTCAGACGCCACCTGGCAGAGCAGGATTTCATCGCTATATGAGTTGGGCACGTCGATCTTGAACGACAGGCGTGTCCCATCCTTGCCGACGTACACCCCATCTTTACCCAGTGTATAGCCAGCGTCCTCCAGGGTCTTTTTCGCCTGCTGCACATCCGGCTTGAACGAGAGATTAGTATACTCTGGAGCCATGTAATCCTTTGCCGCTGGCAAAATGAGGGCGGTCGGATTGGCGACCTGCATATAGCCGTTCTCCGCGACTTTTGACATCTTTGAGCGATCGAGTGCCTGGCTGATAGCTTTGCGCACCGCTACCTGATTGAATGGTTTCTTGGCGTTATTGGGATAGAACATGAGCGTCGCGTTTGGATACAGCCAGAAATGATGGTTGGTTGTATCCTTCTGAACGTAGTTCTTCTCCAGGTTAGGTGTAAACACCTGCGCCATATCCAATTTATTGCTGATAAGCTGTAGGACCAGTGTATCATTCGATTTATAGATTGGATAATTGATCTCATTGAACGCTGGTTTACCAGGCTTCCAGTAACTTGTATTCTTTGTCAACGTTACCATTTGTGGTGTGAAGGTCTTCAGCTTGAATGGTCCCGTACCCACCGGAGTCTTATCGACGTATTTGGTTGGATCGCCAACTTTTGACCAGATATGGGCGGGTAGCATCTGCAAACGTCCCAGATACCAGAGCATAGGTGTATTCGCGGTTTTGAAATGAAGCGTCACAGTATGATCATCGGGTGTCATAACATCCGACAGGTATTTCCAGATAGCGCTTACATCCATACCTGGGTACTGCTTCATCGCATCAAATGTGAATTTGACGTCTTTAGAGGTAAAGGGCTGGTTATCATTCCACTTTACATTATCCTTGAGCGTAAAGGTAAGCTGCTTATTATTATCACTAAACTGATATTTGGTGGCCAGCCAGGGATTCATTGTCCCGTTGGCATAATTCGTAAATAATAATGATTCATAGATCATATCAGCTGGCGGACCGCCGGATGCTGACGCATAAGGATTAAAGTTGTCGATATACTCATCACCAACTTCGCCCACCCATAAAGGATTCGCCTTTTTTGAATTCGTGCTTGTGCTCCCGCAAGCGTTAAGGATAAAGGAAACGAGCAATAGCATCGTTAAAAATAGAATGCTACCACTTACTCGATAACCGAATCTCCTTTGATTTGTGGTGATTAACACTACCATAACCTCCCTAAAACCAATTAATTGCACAAACTGATCTAGTGCTTCACTATTTGTACGTAGAAGGGCTACAGAAAGAGTCAAGCAGTAAAATATACAGGCGGTAATTGTCTTCTGTGAGCGGTTTCACGGGCTCATAGCCTGTTATAATAAGAAAACATTATTTGTCTTCTTTCTACTCTACCATCTAGCAAGATGGAATGAAGATAGCCGCCGAAGAACTTTTATTCTTCAGGCGGCCATACATCTCGATATATTATTACGCGTGATCAGACTCAGGTCAGGCTGACGTCGTCGATGGTGGCCCAGCCATTGATGGCGTGGGCATAGTACCATACTTTGATGCTCTGTCCTGCCGTGGCGCTAAAGGTAGTGCTGTAGAACTGGTAGCCAACATTACCAGTGATGCTGAGGTTTCTCACCTGTGTCCCATTGACGTCGGCTCCGAACTGTACATTACCGGTGTTATTGGCGGCATAGGCGGTCAGGGTATAGGTGCGTGTGGCCGGGGCCGTAATGGTCTGGAACATACCAACATCACTGGAAGAGGTTGGATGCAGGTAAGCATCATAGGTGCCGCTATGTGGATAGTTGGTCTCGACTCCTGCCAGTGATGGATGGAGCTCGCCGCTCCACGGAGGCAGGTTGCCGCTTTCAAAGCCAGCATTGGAGAGCAGATTGGTTGCTGCCGGTGGGTCGATCTCGACTCGATCGAGCGCGGGCCAGACATTGCTGCTCTGTGGATTTTTACGACCGGTGACCGTGATCTTGAGCGTATGCGCACCTGATGAGAGCTGTGGGCTCTCCCACATCAACTGATTGCCGGCGCGGTGAGCGGCGTAGAAATCTACCTCCCTGGCCGTTCCACCATCGATGGAGACAGTGGCGATACCCTCGTTGCTATCTTTGACCCCGAAGAGGCGAATACGCGAACCGTTAAACTGCACGCTGGCTGTAGCCCCGGCGGTGCCACTCCAGCTGTTGCTGCCATTGTACAGGCCCGATGTGTCATTGCCACAGCCGCCGGTACAGTGTCCCCAGTTGGCTGAATAGTTAAACTGATTGAGTCCCGTCCCCTGTACCGAGTCATCCACCTCTGTCACCCCTCCCGATCCGCTGTAGGCGACGTTGTGAACTACGAAAGTTGTGATGGATTGTGCCGGCAGCGTACTGGTAAAAGCACTATTGGTAATAGAGACGTTAGCGATCTGAGCCAGATTCTGACTGGCTGTTGTCTGGTAGGGGGTTGCCGAGCTACCTACGCTATTGAAGTTGGACAGGTTATAGGTAACATTGGTGCTACTAGAAGAGCTGTTGGTTGAGACAAGGACCAGGGTTTGTGAACCTGCATCGTAAGCACTGAAGGTATTGCTATCGCTGTTTCCGATCATCTTATAGCCGGGACGGGCAAACTTGCTATAGTTGCCCATGGCATAGTAGCGGGAAGGGTAGATGATATTGCCATTGCTATCAGTGCTCGCCAGTCCCCACAGGTCGTTGATTGAGCCACCGTTGCCCGATCCCCCTGATGAAAAGTAGTTATCCGCTGCCTGCCAGATGACCCAGGAGGAGGGATGCAGATGCTGCTCATCGGTGAGAATCTCTTGTGACAGGGTGATGCCAGCAGCGATCGGACTGCTTTGAGCGCCCGTTCCCCATTCCGACATCCATAGCCGTTTATTGCCGGCCTGGCCGATGTTGTTGTAAGCGTAGTCCCGATCGCCAGTGCTGCCGCCATAGGTGTGCGTATTGTACTGCGCCATGTAGCCCTTTGCGCTACTATCATAGGAATTATAGTCATTATTGGAGCGGTCAACTGAGGTATCGTCGGGTGCCGACACCTGCGAATAGGCCGAGGCCCCCGTTTGATCGAGCTTCGCGCCCAGCTTATTCACAATTGTATTCTGCGTACTGGTAGAAACATTGGTTCCCTCTTGATCACCATTGTAGTTCCAATAGCCCGGCGTTGGCTCGTTGAACGGCTCAATCGTCTGAAGCGTCAGGCCCCAGGTATCATGGAAATGCTGGGCGATGGTGGACAGATAGCTGGCGTAGTCGTCATAGTGACTGCTGCTGAGGTTCTCCGAGTTGCCGCTGGCGCCAGAGGTACAGTTATTGGTGGTCATCCAGGCAGGCGGTGAATTGACAAAGCCCTCGAAGACGTTGGCTCCTCTGGCCTGGGCGGCCTGCAGCACCCAGCGCTGATTGGCATCCTGGGTCCAGTCGTAGCTGCCGCTGGTCGGCTCATAGGTTGGAATGTTGGTGTAGATGCCGGCTTTGCCGTTGGCGATCGAATTGTGGCACACATTACCCGGACCATCGGCGCCAAAGTTGTAGCGCAGCACATTGAGTCCGATGCCGCTGTTGGGATCAAATAGCTTATCGGCGAGTGGTATACGCTGGCTGTCGTTCAGGCTACCGGCCCAGTTGGCCCACCAGGCCATGCTTGTGCCCCAGCCCTGGATCGTTTGAAACTGTTGACTCGGATACACGGTTACACTATAGTCTGCGTATGCTTTTTGCTCATTGCTGATTGACAACAGTGTGCCTGCTGCAATGATGAGCGTTAGCGCCCCTAAGCGCGCCAGTGTCTGCAAGCGTCGTCTTCCATGATGACGTATCACCTTCATGCCCTCCTTTGCATGTATGCAGCCAAATTCCTCTGCAGTAATTGTACCAGCTTCGCCTGTATAATCCTAGCACTTTTATAGCCTCATTTTATACTCAACATTAGCAGTAGTCTGCTCTTCCCTTCTTTTATCTATGCAGAGGCAATGGTTGTACGTAATGTACCGAGATCTCTAGTGCTTCTTTGCTTAGCTGATCAACATATCTGAGGCCAGAGCGTGTCTGAAATCAGATAGAGAAAAGAAAAAAAGGAAAAGAGCAATATTATGATACAACGACTAATGTTTACTTTGGGCCGAGTTTTATTTAACGTTGTGCGCTCGCGCAAGCGGGCTGCAAAACCCGAAAAGGGAGCGGTGAGCCCTTCGGCGCTTGCTGAAGAGGTGGAGCGCACCGTAGGCATTGAGGAGGCCACACGTCGCTTTCTGATTTCGTTTCTGCTGCCGCTGTGGATGATCGCTGGCCTGCTCGACTGGCGTCACCATAAACGCACAAAGATCGAAGCGACGGCCGGCACCCATGAGTCGATGATCCATGCCCTGATGATGGGGGAGATCAGTCTGCCGCTGTACTCCCCTATGCGGAAGAGTTCTGGCGCTGCTATAGTACCGATAAATCTCTGGCCTCCCACCCTGAGACCCGACACCAATAGTTTCTTCAAGTGCTGGTGCATTGCGCGCAATGCACCAGCACTTGAAGAAACGAGAGGCGCCCGCGTATGCGCGCTCACGCACCCCGGGTGTACCACCATAGAAGGGATCGTTTTATTGATCCTTGCGTATAACCAGCAGATGTACTTGATAGGGCTCGAAGGTCAATGGGAGGTTGTGCAGATCCTGGATTGATTGAGACTCAGGTGTGCTCTGCCAGGCATCATGGTATGAATATGATCCGTGCTCTAGTCCTAACTGGTGCGTATCGATCTGGGCACTTGTCTGGATGGGCTGATTGGATACGTTGACGAGTAGAAGCGAATTGTATTCCCCCTGATGACGAGCCACCGCATAAATAGCCTCGTGTTCTACGCTCACGGCAGTGTAGTGTACGCTCCCCTCACGAATTTCAGGCAGATCATTGCGCAGATGATGGACCAGGCGTATCTCATCTTCAAGTTGCTCTTCACCACCGACGAAGGTCATATAGGCACCCCCACTGAGCGAGAAAATCGCCAGCAATGCACGTGTCGCCTCAATGCCAAATTGTTCACGGCGCCACTTCTTACCCGCGCCAGGCCACCAGAATGTATCATGCGAGTCAATATGGTGGGTAATCAAAGATCCCGGAGGCAAGACCGCGTTGCGATCACGGAACCATGCCGCCAGTTCCCTGCCATTTCTGGTTTTAGTATGCTGATCTGGCTGTCCGGGCACCGATCTTAGTACTGCATTGATCAGCCAGTGTTCATCGTAGTTATATGTGACATCAAGTGCCTGGCGAAACAAAGCGCCGGATGGCTCGGTGTAGAGTAAGATATCATCTTTCAGAGCTTTCAAGTGAGGGCGCAATTGCTCAAAGAGCGAAAGAACTCCCAGTGGAGAGTAGCTAGCCCGCTTCTGGGTCGCTGTCGACCAGTTCGGCAAATCATTATAGGTTGGTGCGTCAAAGCGGAAGCCGTCAATATCGAGCTTACGCACCAGCATCTCCGTCGCCTCACAGAAATAATTCTGCCAGGAAACATTAGCGACATCAAAGGCTTTGGTATACATACCAATAATATTTTGCGCCGAATCGCGCATAAACCACTCGCGATGCTCATCAGCCAGTGGATGACGAGGATGTGATCCACCGTTCCAATGCGGCTCAAAGTCCAGAATATGGCGACACCAGGCAATTAAGTAAGCATCGCTATCCGCTGCAAACATCTTCTCTTCTATTGGAATGTCATCATCCAGGCGAGTGGCATATGGACCTGAGCGAACCGTCTCCGCTACCTGTGCCATCACCTCTTGATCGATCACTCCATGCATCAGAATATCTAGCAGGACACGGATGCCGAGCTGATGACATTTTTGTACCAGTGCGCGCAACTGCTCTTCATCCCCATAGGATGTCGAGATATCAGCGTAGTCATGCACATTATAGCTAGGATACGGCTGGCGTGGCATAATCTCCAGCGTGTTGAAGCCCAGTCCCTTAATACGTTCCAGGTCAGCGTAGAGATCCTGGACCGTTGGATATGGCGCGTAACGATAGCCGCCCCAGAAGGGTGCATAGCCAACCTGAACCTCAAAGATACTGGCCGTTGTAATCCACTCAGGACGATCATTGGGTGTACTTAGATTAAGCGTCCTATACCAGCTCGCAACATTGTCACGTGTCTCTTCCCAGGTGCTTGTTAGCGCATCGAATTCAATGGCGCGATAGATGAGTGTATCATTGGAGGTCAGACGACCAGCTAAGGTAGTATTGAGCATGATCTGCAGCGTAGCGTCTTTCGTCTGCGCGCTAATAGAGCCAATTTCAGTACGGCAGAATGGCCAGACCACCACTACCTGGCGTTCCGCTGCATTATGGAGCGCCATCAATCCAGTGGAGCCATCCACACCAGCAACAGACGATACTCTGATGGCCCGCTCAAGTTCCGCCGCTGAAATTCCTGGCCGAACCGCATTG
This sequence comes from Dictyobacter halimunensis, assembly GCF_036245075.1. NCBI lineage: Bacteria > Bacillati > Chloroflexota > Ktedonobacteria > Ktedonobacterales > Dictyobacteraceae > Dictyobacter > Dictyobacter halimunensis. Next base: position 364,730 of record NZ_BSRI01000001.1, on the reverse strand, counting down.
CCTGGGGCCTCAAAGTTCCAGCTCTTCAGATCATCAGGCTGTAATGTAATTGTGAGCTCAACATTGCGCAACGTGGCTGGATCTGCCTCTGTAGCCAGCAGAGGACGTATCTCAAATGAGAGCTCCAGACGTGGATGACGTGGTCGGAACGTATAATGCCAGCGCATCTGCCAATTCTCAGCCTCCGTAACGACCGTGTACGTTTCCTGATCGCCATCCAGGCTATAGATGGGCGCTTCATTGGTGCGCCGCACATCCGTAATCTGATGGGTATCCTGATAGATGAGGCCAAAGGGGAGGCCTCGTGCCTCATAGCCATCAGTACTGATATCTACAGAAAGGCGTACGGGAAGTGTTTTATCACCCTGAAGCAGACCCTGGATCAGGCCGGTCTGTGGATTCAGCTGCAAGCCAAGCTGCTGATAACGATCGTAAAGAACAAAAGCCGTATCTTCTCTTTGCTGTGTAGACATAATGATCCGCTCCATTCAAAATAATGTGTGTTGCATCGCTATTTGACAAAGGCCTTTACCACTTTGCATGGGGTCGCTGGTGACAGGTTGCGCAGCGTATAGTTGCCAACACTGGCCGGAATAATAATGCTCTCGGCAAAGCGTAGCTCAACCGCGGAGTTGCCAGGAGTGAGAATCTCACAGCGCTCCCCTTCAACCAGGTTGAGCGCGACAAACTTGCCAGCGGTGTGATCATTGATCTGAGAACGGAACTCCAGCCGATGAATAGCGAAGAAGAGCTGCTCAATATTGCCAATGCTATATTCTGCCCAATCAATACCTTCGCGCAGGAGTGTGGGAGAAGGACATAGATGCTCGCCTACCCAGTCCGTACGGCGTGCGGGTTCAAGATTGGCAAAGGCATGGTCTAGATGGACATGGCGCAGCTTCCCTGACAGATCACTACGGAGATAATCATAAATCTTAAAGGTGAAGATATATGGTGTGGCGCTAATCTCCAGTACCAGATTATTGGCGCCACTACAATGGACCGTGCCGCTGGGGATCAGAAAGAGATCATGTGGATGGCTGGGCTGGCTATTGACATAGGTATTGATATCAAACGGCACCTGCTGATCGCGGGCCGCGTATGCCGCAGCCTTAAAGCTCTCCAGATCAGTCTCCTCACGTAGTCCCAGATAGACTCGTGCCTCGGGATCACAGGTTACGATATAATATGTTTCATCCTGCGTGAAGGGCTCACCAAATTCATTGCGAATATAGTCAACGCGTGGATGCACCTGGCAGGAAAGATTTGTTCCTCCCATCGTATCTAGATAATCGAAACGGATCGGAAAGTAGCTACCATAGCGCGCGGCAACCGCAACGCCCAGCACGGCATCGGTTTCAAGCCACAGCAGATAGTCGAAAGCACATTCGATCGATTGCTCACCATTGCCCAGCAGCAATCCATTCTCTGGCGCGATCAGCTCAAAGGACCAGGCATAATTGGGCTGCTCAGGAGGCAAGCCAAACTGCTCTTTCATCCACTGCCCACCCCAGGGGCCGGGCGCGAACCAGGGTTTAACGCGGAATGGTTGTTGCGCCAGCGCATGCAGAGCGTTGCGAAAATCATCGCCTGAGACTGTCCGTGGCGCATCACAGAATGTGCCATCCACATAGAGATCTAGCCGACTGAGCTCCTGACGCTTAATGCGATTCAACATTGGCCAATCAACAAAGTAGAAACGCTTATAGGTCTGGCCAAAGGAGAGGTGTGTATGGGAGCCTACGTTGGAGACCACTCCCTGGCTGGCCAGGGCCTGCCCCCGGTCTTTCGGTACATCAACATAGATATGCATCCCCTGTGGGACGAGGAGCGAGGCCCCATATCCATAGACAATACGGATACCAGCCAGATCTTCCAGCGACGTGCGCAACTGTTGCACAGCCGAGGCATCCCAGAGTTCTGTAAGCGTGCCATGATACAACCTGCCGAATACAGGATCGTTTGTCAGAGAGCTTTCCAACGCTTGATCCAGCCGCTCCTCAGGGAGAAAGCAGCTATCCGTTGAGAGCCAGTGCGCCTGAATACCAAGCTGATCAAGAGCTGTGCGCAGGTGCGTGATAAAGGGCGTCCATGGCAGGCCAACAAAGCCATCTATGCTGATCAACGTCAGCGAGTTGTCGTCTTGTAAGCGTGTGAAAATTTGTTGCGCCAGGCCATTATGGCCACGTTCTATCTGGAGCTCGGGAAACACATGTATCGGCTCGGTGCGGTAAACATAATTCTTGCTAGACATAAAGAGACCTTCTTGAATAGTGCGATCATCCTGGGATGACGGATCAACGTTAAAAGTCGCGCCAGATATCACCAACGAGTTCAGGGTTGGCCATAAATCTGTAGAGTTCGGGGTTTTCCAGCCAGGAGGTATACATAGGCCGATCGGCAGGGATGCCGAGCAGGGGGAAGTCCGCAGGCGTGGCGTTGTGTACTTCTGGTATCGTCGTATAACGGGGATTGCGAGCCAGCGTGCCATCAGCAAGGAAAAAATAGGCTGGTCCGCCAAGGGCCCGCAGGTGCTCGTACTCCAGCTTATTTTCACGCGCGCACCAGGCGCCAAAGGAGACCGGCTCGTCACCTTCTGTCACTACCAGGTGGACCCAGCCGAAAGGGATCACCAATTTATCACCCGGACCAAACGGCACCAGGTATGCGCGTGTCACATCCGGAGCGCACTCCTTTTGCAGGTAGACCTGGCCATGGCCGGTCCAGAACTCGTAGACTTCGGAGTAGCGCAGGCCCGTACCAGGTTTTTCTGAATGGATATGACCCTGACTACGTAAACGCTCATTGCCTAGCGTACCATGATTGTAGACAACCGAACCGTAGAGGAGACCTTGCTGCTCAATCGCCGAAAAATCCTCCTTACGACCGATGTCCATATAAATAGTGTAGAGATGATCAGGTCCCTGTGCCTGTGTGTCCGCCAGCATCGGCCGTGCCTGTTGCAGAGTGCGCACCTCGCCGTCGGGATGGAAGATATCCGCACCGAAATCGAGCCGTAACTGCTCCTCATTGAGTCGCAGATCCATGCCACTAAGAGAACGCAAATCCTTCATAATCGAAAAACTCCTTTTGCTATAGACCATGTTTAAAGATAAATATCTGGCTGGGAGATCGACGCAGCGACGCCAAAGAGTGCCGCCATATCTCCCAGTGCAGCCGGTACTATTGCCACGCGGCCACGTGGAATTGTCCAGGCGTGAGAGTTGACATATGCCTGTACTGCTGACAGGAACAGCTGATGTGAGTGTATAAAGCCACCCCCTAGCACCACCACATCTGGATCATAGGCATGGATCAAGGAGACGATGCCACAGCCAAGGTGATGGGCAAATGTATCAACAATCGCGAGAGCGAGTCGATCATGTTGGGCTGCTGCTGCAAAGAGATGACGTGGTGTGTGTGCGGTTGTATGTAAGAGAGAAGAGGGATCTTTGGCCAGTCCTTCCTCGATCTGGCGTATTAATGCGCTCGTGCCCACCAGTGCCTCCAGGCAGCCCACATTGCCACAGCTACAACGTGGTCCATTGGCCTGAATCGTCAGGTGTCCGCCAAGAATACCCCGGATACTACGCTGACCGCGTAGCAGGCGTCCGCCAATCACCACGCCGCTCCCGACGCCGGTACCCAGCGTCAGGCAGAGCATATTTTGATAGCCGCGTCCCGCCCCATGTATAAACTCGCCCAGAGTATACATCCGAGCATCATTTTCAACAAAGATAGGTCGTCCAAGCTCCTGAGAGAGTCGCTCGCCCAGAGGAACATGGATCAACTCACGTAGCGCTTCATTAACATCAAGTATGATGCCTGATTGCGGATCGACGATGCCACGAAGTGAGAGGCCGATAGCGGAAATAGTATGTTGTGCCAGCGCTGCCCGACTCAAGCGTATAATGCTACCCAGCACATCATCTGTTTGGTCTCCAGCCGTATGATTGAGAGCTACAACCTCTCCTTTGATCAGCGTATCGCCACGGATAATCCCGGTTTTCATCCGCGTCCCTCCCACATCAAAGGCCAGGATAGCGTCTTGCGCTGAGATCACCCTGTCAGCCATAATCTACTCCTTTAGGATGTTATTCTTCGCTGGCGGGCAGAAATTCAACCTCGATACGTGCGCGATCGCCACGTTGTAACGCCTGCGAATACTCAAATGCTCGCCCATTCGCCAGGTATGCGGTACTATCCAGGCGCAGCAGGGGGCTACCAAGCGCGATATCGAGTAAGCGAGCTTCCCATTGTCCAGCCGAGACCGCTTCCAGGTTGCGTTTGCCATGGGCAATGCTCAACTGGTAGCGATGTTGCAGGTGTTGATAGAGTGAACCGGTAGAGATATCATCGTGTTCCAGGCCGGGGCATAGATATTCAGGGATATAGGTGGTCGAGACCAGAATCTTCTCTCCTGCTACCGAACGTACACGCACAATCACGTGAACTGGTTCGCGTGGGGAGATCCCAAGCTGTAAAGCGACCTCTACTGGAGATGGGATGATTTCCTGCCGCAACACCTCTGTCGTCAGAACCAGCCCGCGCCGCTGCATATCTTCAAAAAAGCCGAACGCGCGTTGGACAAAGTGCTCCTGTAGCTTGGGAGAAGCCACAAACGTCCCTTTCCCCTGCACGGCGCGCAATTTGCCATCCTGGACCAGTTCGGCGATCGCACGGCGTACAGTAATACGGCTAACGCCAAACTCCCGGCACAACTCTGGCTCCGAAGGGATCAGAGCACCAACCGCCCATTTACCGTCAGCAATCTGCCCGAGCATAACCTCTTTAATGATGTGGTACTTAGGCAATGGCGTCCGGGAACTTAAGTGTGTATTATGTTCAGCATCTAGATGCGCGCGATCTACAGAATCCATGCATTCAATCATTTCTGGGCAAGGGAACAGATATATATACTGACCCCGCATTAACTTGTAGCTAACTTATAATTACGTCATAATCAAGTCGTTATAACGACTTGATTATGACGTAATTATAAGTTAGCTACAGAACGTTGTCAAGCGATAAGGAAGAAGTATTTCCGAGGACGTGGAAGGTGAGGTGAAAAGAGCAAGATGGAAGAAGTTTTTTTGATCTGTCGCGATTATACTGACTAATAGGGAGCGCACTGCGCTGTCTATCATAGGCATGGGAAGGCTATCAACGTAAAAGAGGAATATGGCTATGCCAACTGCTCAGGTAATTCTCCCGCCGATACTGCGCGAGAAAACCAATCAGCAGTCTTGCCTGAACGTAGAAGGGGCCACGATTCGCGATATTATTGCGGACCTGGAGCAACAGTTTCCAGGACTTCGTTTCCATCTCTGCTACGAGACCGGTGAACTGCGTTCATATGTCAACATCTTTATTGACCAGGCCAATATTCGCTATCTAGGAGGCCTGGATACGCCCGTTACCGCTGGGGCGCGTATCCTCGTCATTCCCTCGGTGGCCGGAGGCTGACAACAGTTCCACTTTCGTAAAGGAGATTGAAACATGATGCAACGGAAAAAGTACCCCTCGGGTACGGTAGTGCTGACGGTGGGTACGAAGAGGGGGCTCTTCCTACTTTCCTCATCTGACCGGGTCAACTGGACGGTCGAGAATACTACGCTCAATGGTGGCCGTATTTTTTACGCGATCTTTGATCCTCGTGCCGATTATCGCCTGTTTGCTGCTGAAAATGGTGATTTTTTCGGATCCTTTATACGCTATAGTGATGATTTTGGCCAGACCTGGCAGGAGCCGCGTCGGGGTATTGAGTTCGCGCCCGATAGTGGTCTAAACCTGAAAAATATCTGGTATATCGAGCCGGGTCGTGCGCAGGAGCCCGGCGTTATCTACGCCGGTACCGATCCGGCGTGTCTGTGGATCAGCACGAATGGCGGCGAGACATGGGAGCCAAATACGGCCCTGCTTGAGCACCCAACCCGTGAACGCTGGGAGCCCGGCGCGGGTGGCCTCTGTCTGCATTCCATCGTGGCCGATTATGCCAATCCCGAACGCATGTGGATAGGTATTTCAGCCGTGGGCTGCCTGCGCACCGATGATGGGGGCAAGAATTGGAAGTTCGCTAATAAGAATACACGCGCCGACTTTCAGCCTGACCGTTATCCAGAGTTCGGTCAATGTATCCATCGCCTCCTGCAGCATCCCACAGAGCCGGATGTACTCTATCAGCAGAATCACTGCGGACTCTACAAGAGCTTGAATGCCGGTGACGACTGGATCGACGTGCATAGCAACCTGACCTCTGACTTCGGTTTTCCTCTCGCCCTTGATCCACACCATCCAGAAACGCTGTATTCGATCGTTGAAGGCGAGGGACGCCACAACCTCAGCGAGCATTTTACCGTCTATCGCACGCAGAACGCGGGCGAGGAATGGGAGGCGCTGACGCAGGGTCTGCCGAAGGGGCCTAATGTGCGCCTGGGTGTGTTGCGTCACGGTATGTGCACGGATGTGCTTGATCCCTGCGGCGTCTATGTTGGCACCAATACAGGACAACTCTTCGCCAGCAACGATCGCGGTGATCACTGGCAATTGATCGCTGACTTTCTGCCCACCATCTACTCGGTCAGCGCGACCTATCTGCCCTAACGGTTCTCACAACTCTTCCTCCGTCTTTCCCCTGAAGGGCGGAGGGTTAAACCCTCCATCGGCTGAGTTTCCTCTTGCTTGTTCTACGATGGTAGAATCTCTTATATGATAAGTGTTGTATGGATGACCTGCTGAGCATATTGAAAAGCCAGATGATCGATTCGTAGAAGATACAAAGGAAACCAGGAAATGAAGCGATCTCCAAGCCAGCGGCCCGCCAGGCTTTCTTTCACGCGTGGCCCTATGACGGCATCGCTTTCGGCATGGCGCCGTCCCCTTATCGGTTATCTAATTACACTGCCACTGGCTGCCCTCATGCTGGCGCTTGCGCCTCTGGTGTGGAACCAGGGTTTTCCAATTACTTCAACCCATATTAATACCATCTTGTTGCTGGTTGTGACGGTTGCAGCAGTAGTATGGGGTATTGGACCTTCTATCTGTTTGCTTCTGGTGGGGACCGGCTTGATTCTGGATCTGTTTTTCCAGCCCTTGCTGCTTGGTCGATTGTTTCCGCACGTAGCCTTCCAGAGATTGAATCTAAATGAGTTGGTTTCGATCGCCCTGTTTGCCCTGACTGGTATGATGATCTCTATTATTGTCTATCAACGCGAACGAGCGCGCCGCCATGCTCAGGAGCAGGAAAATATCAGCAAAAATGCTCAACATCAGCTTGAAGAATTCATAGGCATCATTTGCCATGAGTTAAAGACACCACTGACTGGTATCCAGGGCAATATCCAGTTCGCGTGCCGAAAAATTCAGAAACACCTGCTTTCCGTTCCAGAGGCTGTGCATCTGCATCCGCAGATAAAGTCGCTGCTCAAGACTTTACACTATGCCGAAAGATCGGCGGTCATAGAAACGCGGCTGGTTGATGACCTTCTGGATGCATCTCGTATTCAACGCAATACGTTCCGTATAAAACGAACTGACTGTAACCTTGTCGATTGTGTCGACCAGGCGGTTGAACGCCTTGAAGGCATGAACGCCAGGAAGCGTATTGTCTGGAATCGCTCTTCTGATATGTTGCTGGTATATGGAGATCCCGATCGCCTGGAACAGGTTGTTTCAAATTACCTTTCAAACGCGTTAAAATATGCAAGAGCATCAACGCTGGTGACGATTTGCCTGACGGCTGAAGCAGATTTTGCTCGCGTCTCGGTAAGTGATGAGGGTCCGGGTCTCTCACTGGAGGAACAACAGCGTATATGGGAGCGTTTTTATCGTGCTCAGCCCCGCGTGGAACCGAATGAAGATGATGAGGTCCCTCATGTTGGATTGGGCATCGGGCTATCCCTTTGCCGGGCGATTGTCGAGCAGCATGGCGGGCAGGTAGGGGTTGAGAGTGTGCCGGAAGAGGGTTCTACATTCTGGTTTACCATTCCGCTAAACAATAATGAAAAAGAAGAGGCTTCTCAGGATTAAGGAATGGGTGTGTACTCTTTATTTCTGTACAAGAAGGCCATAGGATGCCAGTCCTATGGCCTTCTTGATTAGCTTGATCAGGTTGCATAGGTAGCCTGTTGTTTTTGAGGTGTTACCGCTTCAACCACAATTTTACCGTCTCGTGCGTCAATTTTGATGGCGTCGCCATCATGGATGGTGCCGTTGAGAATCTCACTGGCGATGCGATTCTCGAGTTCACGCTGGATAACACGTTTGAGCGAGCGAGCGCCAAACTGTGGATCGTAGCCTATATTCGCCAGCAGATCCAGAGCGGCATCCGTTATCTGGAGCGTTATATGACGATCGGCTAGCCGTGGGCGTAGACGATTGAGCTGAATGGTGACTATATCCCTCATCTGCTTACGAGTAATTGGATGGAAGACTACGATCTCGTCGATGCGATTGATGAACTCTGGCCGGAATCCTTCTGATCGCAGGCGTTGACGCACCTGGCGTTGCACCTCATCCTCATCCATTCCCTCTAGTTCCTTAAGCCAGTCAACTCCTACGTTGCTGGTCATAATGATGACCGTGTTCTTAAAGTCAACGGTTCGTCCCTGCCCATCGGTCAGGCGACCATCGTCGAGCAACTGCAGCAGTGTATTGAACACTTCGGGGGCCGCCTTCTCAATCTCATCGAACAGCACCACGCTATAGGGTCGACGGCGCACCGCCTCTGTGAGCTGGCCCCCCTCCTCATAACCAACGTATCCTGGGGGCGCTCCGATCAGGCGCGATACGCTATATTTTTCCATGTACTCGGACATATCGATGCGAATGATAGCGCGCTCATCGTCGAACAGAAATTCCGCCAGGGCGCGAGCTAGTTCCGTCTTTCCGACGCCGGTAGGACCCAGGAAGAGGAAGCTGGCGAGTGGACGGTGAGGATCCTGCAGGCCGGCACGTGCGCGGCGGATGGCGTTGGAGACCGCTGTCAGCGCCAGTTCCTGTCCCACTACCCGTAGCCGCAGGCGTTCCTCCATGTGGACCAGCTTCTCGATCTCACCCTCCATCAACCTGGAGACCGGGATATGCGTCCACTTAGCGACCACCTCGGCGATATCTTCGGCGTCGACCTCCTCTTTAAGCAGACGCTTTTCCTTGATGCTGCTAAGCTGTGCTTCGGTTTCGGCAATCTTCTGTTCCAGTTTTGGGATCGTGCCATGGCGCAGCTCGGCGGCCTTCTCAAAGTTATATTCACGCTCGGCTCGCTCCAGTTCAACCTGAGCTTGCTCTAGCTCTTTGGTCAGGCGCTGGATAGCCTCAACGGGAGCGCGTTCACGCTCGAAAGCCTGCTCCAGTGCATCCAGCTGCTCTTGCAGGGATGTGATCTCCTGTGTGACGCCGGCCATGCGCTCCTTGCTGGCCTGATCGGTCTCTTTCTTGAGTGCTTCGAGCTCTACTTGAAGCTGACGGATGCGCCGATCCAGCGCGTCGATCTCAGTTGGTGTGCTATCCAGCTCAACACGCAGGTGGCTGGCGGCCTCATCGATGAGGTCGATTGCCTTGTCGGGCAGGAAGCGGTCGGTAATATAGCGATCTGACAGCACGGCCGCTGCGACGATCGCCCCATCGGTAATGCGCACCCCATGATGGATCTCGTAGCGCTGTTTCAGTCCGCGCAAAATACTGATCGTATCTTCAACCGAAGGCGGCTCAACGATGATCGGCTGGAAGCGCCGCTCAAGAGCCGCATCCTTTTCAATATGTTTGCGATACTCATCCAGAGTTGTGGCGCCGATGCAGTGCAGCTCTCCACGTGCCAGCATCGGTTTCAGCATATTCGAGGCGTCCATCGCACCCTCGGCCGCGCCCGCGCCGACCAGGGTATGCAGTTCATCAATAAAGAGAATGATATTGCCATCAGAGCCTGTAACCTCTTTGAGAACGGCTTTCAGACGATCCTCGAACTCGCCGCGATACTTGGCGCCGGCTACCAACGCGCTTAAATCGAGAGAGATGATCTGCTTATTGGCCAGGGTCTTAGGAACGTCGCCGCGCACGATGCGCAGCGCCAGCCCTTCGACGATCGCCGTCTTGCCGACGCCGGGCTCGCCAATAAGGACCGGATTATTCTTCGTACGCCGGCTGAGCACCTGGATAACGCGCCGGATCTCTTCGTCGCGCCCAATGACCGGATCGAGTTTTCCTTGCTGGGCCAGCGCGGTCAGGTTGCGCCCGTATTTCTCCAGCGCCTCATACTTACCCTCGGGATTTTGGTCGGTGACGCGCTGCGCGCCTCTGATGGAGGCGAGTGCCTGTAGCACATTGTCTCGTGTGAGTCCTGCCGCCTGTAACACACGTGCCACCGCACCATCTTTGATGTTGAACATGGCCAGCAGCAGGTGTTCTACGCTGAGGTACTCGTCATGGAAGGCATTCATCTCATTCCAGGCATCTTCCAGCAGCTTGCGCAATCGGGGAGAGATGCCTGGCTCACTGCCACCGTACACCTTTGGCATACGCTCTAGCTCGTCATTGATGATTTTTTGTGCAGCGGACAGGTTGCCTCCCGCCTTTGTGATGATCTGTTGGACGATGCCACCCTCTTGCGCCAGTAGTGCGGCCAGCAGATGTTCTACCTCAACCTGGTTATGATTGTGCTCACGTGCAATCTGTGCCGCCGAGCTCACCGCTTCCCGCGATTTTTCCGTAAAATGCTCAATGTTCATCGTTCTTTCTCTACACCTTTGAAAACATATGTTGCTCACATCGAAAGCTTGTTCGCAATGACAAGCTTTCGATGTGAGCAATGACGAAATGAGCTTTTAGACTTCGCGATATTCACCTTCGACGGTACCACTATCGCCACTATCAGGTGGTGTTCCTGTTGAGGAAGGCCCGGCTCCTGCTCCTGCGGTTCCCGTTGCAGGTTGGCTGTATACCTCTGGACCAATCTTTTGCATCTCGGTCTCCAGTTCGCTGGTCGCCGAACGCATTCGCGTCGTATCATTGCTGGCCATAGCATCGCGCACCATCTTTACTTTCCCCTCGATAGAGCTACGCAGATCGGAGGAAATCTTGTCGTCGACGTCCTTCAGGGTACGCTCTGCCTGGTACGCCATGCTATCTGCGCGATTGCGCGCTTCAATCTCTTCACGGCGCCGCTGGTCTTCCTGGGCATGCTGCTCCGCGTCGCGCACCAGCTTTTCCACCTCTTCTTTGGAGAGACCACTGGAGGCTGTAATCGTAATCTTTTGTTCGCGACCGGTCGCCTTATCACGCGCCGTTACATTAAGGATGCCATTGGCATCGATATCAAAGGCGACATCGATCTGGGGCACGCCGCGAGGCGCCGGGGCGATCCCTTCCAACCTGAAGCGCCCCAGGCTCTTATTGTCGCGCGCCAGTTCACGCTCGCCCTGCAGGACATGGATATCCACGGCCGACTGATTATCTTCCGCCGTGCTAAAGACCTCGCTCTTGCGTGCCGGAATGGTTGTGTTGCGCTCGATCAGTTTTGTCATCACGCCACCCATGGTTTCAACGCCCAGTGAGAGCGGGGTCACATCGAGCAGCAGCACATCTTTCATCTCTCCCTGGAGCACACCCGCCTGAATGGCGGCACCCACAGCCACCACTTCATCGGGATTGACGCCCTTATTCGGCTCCTTGCCGAAGATCTTGCGCACCAGGTCGACGACCGCCGGCATGCGTGTCTGCCCGCCTACCAGGACGACTTCGTTGACCTCATTGGGTTTGACGCCGGCATCTTCCAATGCCTTCATCACCGGCCCCCGTGTCTGCTCAATCAGGTCGCTTACCAGCTGTTCCAGTTTGGGTCTCGTCAGCGTGATCACCATATGGCGTGGACCGCTGGCATCCGCGCTGATGAAGGGCAGGTTGATCTCTGTTTGCTGCGATGAAGACAATTCAACCTTGGCGCGTTCGGCCGCCTCCTTCAGGCGCTGCAGTGCCATACGATCCTTGCTCAGATCGATGCCCTGATCTTTGCGGAACTCATCGACCAGCCAGTTGATGATGCGCTGATCAAAGTCGTCGCCGCCCAGATGGGTATCGCCATTGGTCGCCTTAACCTCAAAGACACCTTCGCCCAGCTGCAGAATCGATATGTCGAACGTACCACCACCAAGGTCATAGACGGCAATAATTTCATCGTGTTTCTTATCCAGTCCATACGCCAGGGAGGCCGCCGTCGGCTCGTTGATGATACGCAGAACCTCCAGGCCGGCGATGGTACCGGCGTCTTTTGTCGCCTGACGCTGGGTATCATTAAAGTAAGCGGGAACCGTAATGACAGCCTGGGTGATGCGCTCGCCTAGCTTTGCCTCTGCGTCGACGCGCAACTTCTGCAGAATCATCGCGGAAATCTCTGGCGGACTATATTCGCGTCCACCCATTACCACGCGCACATCACCATTGGGAGCAGGTGTGATCTTGTAGGGGACCATCTTGATGGTGCGTTGCACCTCGGGATCGTTGAACTTGCGTCCCATCAGGCGTTTAATCGAATAGATGGTGTTTTCTGGATTGGTCACAGCCTGCCGCTTTGCCACCTGCCCTACCAGTCGTTCGCCACCTTTGGTCATCGCGACAACTGAAGGGGTGATGCGCGATCCCTCACTGTTCTCCAATACAGTTGGTTCACCAGCTTCAATCACAGCCATTGCCGAATTGGTTGTTCCCAGATCAATGCCAAGTACTTTCGCCATTGCTACCAGTGTCCTTTCAAAAAAGCCTCGTTGAGACTTCTTTTCGTCACAATTCGTCATTTTATGCATGGCAGGCGACCCCATTTTCTATAAATGATGTGCCTGAAATGCATACTTAAGTGGGACGAACGATAGGTTTTTTTGTAGCTATGCCGGAGGGCCATGTTTTTAAGTGATTCTTTTGATTATTAAATAAAGTATACGGTGATGGTTACGCTGTTGTCAAGTATTTATCGTTGTAGCTCATCATCTATAAGTAGAGTATAATGATGGGTTTTAGTTGATCTATATTCGTCTTGATGTTCTGAAAAAGAGGAGGGCCGTGCCTGGGATATCCAAAACGGAGAAGAGGTGGCGCCGCCTGGCGCCACCTCTTCTCCGTTTTGTTGTTATTAGTTGGATTCTTGGTGGTCTGGGGAATCGGATGTCTGTAACAAAACGACGCCACCGCGGATCATCATGCGGGTGGGATAGAGTTCTCCGGACGCTGACAGGCGATCATAGCTGACAAGAAGCATCTGCTCCTGGATTGTGGTGCTGATTTCAACCTGTCCTTGTGCCTGTTGTAGACTGAGCGCTATGCTTTCCCAGCCATGGTTAGAGAGTGACAGACTATGCGTGTTAGAAATAGGGAGGATAAGCGGTTCTGCAGCGTTTTCAGGCTCCGAACGCAGGAGGATAGTTGAATCATTCAATTGCGCACGTAACGTTGAGGCCGCAATCTGAACCACATTCTGTGGAGGTATTAATGTGAACTGTACAAAGTCTTGAGCAGACGGCACAGAAGAAGAGGATGAGGTGCACAACATAGGAAGACCGCTTTCTTTTACTAAGGAGTTGTTTGTATGAGACCCTAACCGTAGTATATATCTCTTACCAACGACCTCTGCCATTATGCTTACACCATTATCAACAACGTTGGGCAGCATTTCTATTCCCTCTTTCAGATCCTCTTAATGGTAGAGATTCTATGAAAGGAAAGTGGGAATTCGGAATAGGGTATGTCTGTGCTGAAAGTGTAACCTGGCAACGTATGTTTTTATATAGAACTATGCAACTTCTTTTATGTTAAAAAGGAATAGTCGGAGAGGCAGTGTGAATACACCTAGCGATTCACATGGGCAAGCACAAGAGGTGTTTCAAACCTTTTACCAGGAGCATCTTGGAGTGATCTACCGCTACGTTTACAGTAAGGTGGGTAATCGGGAAGAAGCGGAAGATCTGTGTGCGCAAATATTTATGAAAGCTGCCCGCAGCATGAAAGCAGAACGGGGCCAGCAGAGCATGCAGAAATGGCTCTTCCAGGTAGCGCGCACGACCATTGCGGACTACTGGCGCAACTACTATCGCGCGTCGACCAGCTCGTTGGAGGCATTGCTGGATGAGGGCTGGGAGGGTCCTGCCGAACCAGCTCTGGCGGAGATAAATGAATCACCTGTAGAAAAAGCTCATGCGCTTTTACGCTTGTTGCCAGAACATTACCGCGAAGTGCTTAGGTGTCGTTTCTTGCTCAATCTTTCGGTCAAGGAAACGGCCCAGAAGCTTGGTCTGACAGAAGCAAATGTGAAGGTGCTGCAGTTTCGCGCACTCAAGCGGGCGGCGGAACTTGATGTTACGATTTTTTGAAGCACATGAGCATTGTGCAATATAATGCATTCAATCAAATTGTCAGCATTAAACTACATACCTATGTAATGGAGAGCAATCATGGCGGGCGATGATCAGGAAAGATTTGAAGATTACCTGGAGCTGGAGCGCTATATAGAGCGATTGCAGTCTGGCCAGGTGGCGCATCCTCCAGCTGAATTAACTCCTGAACAGGCGCGCATTTATCAGATGGCGGCGTTTTTTCGAGCGGCCGCGCCCGAAAACGTTGAGCCGCAGCCAGAATTTGTCGAGCACCTGAAGCAGCAATTGCTGGAGCTCAATACTGAGGAGATGTCATCGCCTGCTAGCAATCCACACCCTGACGAAAAGAAGGCCAGCCCCGTTGCCGAGTCGCGAGATGATGATAGGAAGAAGGTGCATTGGAGGCCGGTGCGCTTCGTGTCACGGCGCCGCCTGTTGATGGGAGGCGCTGTCGCGGCCGCCGCGCTGGTAGTTGGTGGTGGCGCGGAACATGTGGTTGAGCAGCAGATAGCGGCTAAAAAAGTGGCCGAGACTCCACTCCCCCCGCAATATCCCGCCACCCGGCTTGAGATCGAGTCTGGTATCCCTATCACCTGGCACTTCGTGGTGCGGCTGGCCGATTTAGGCCAGTCAGCGGTCCGCTTTAGCGCGCCCACCCTTACCGGCTATGTGCTGCGCAATCCACAGGGTTCCAAAAACAGTGCCGATCCCAACGCCAGTATTACCGCTCTCTCTGCCGCCTGTACACATATGGGCTGTATCGTGCAATGGAATGATGCCGATCGTAGCTTCCATTGCCCATGCCATAGCGCTATCTTCGCAGAAACTGGCATCCACCAGAACCTCAACTACCGGTATGAATTGCCTCCTCTCCCCCAACTGCAGACCAAAGTCGAAGGTGGTAACGTCTATGTGATGGTGCCGCAGGCGCATTAGAATGTATTTTACGTTGATTGAAGTCACAAGGTCGCCTGATCGCATAGCGATCAGGCGACCTTGTGACTTCAATCAACGTATTTTTAATAACCATTTTTACTGGAAGGAGTTTGGGGGGAGCCCTGTGCCTTTAATGTGGATGTGGCCACGAACCATTTGCCGCCGATTCCTTCGCCGTTGGTCTGCCCGGCTGCGCTATCTCCCGCATATGTATAAAGAGGATGACCGTTGTAGGCGATCTGTTTTTTGCCGGATGTGTCCAGCAGACTAAATGTTCCCTGGAGCGAGGACACATGAGGAACCGCGTCTGTGCCGCCAGAGAAAGCTGGAGGCCAGGTTGAAGCGCAGCTATCGGTGCAGGCGGAGGTTGTGGCTGTATCAGGGGTGAAGTAATACAGGGTCATGCCCTGCGCGTTGGTCAGAATAACTTGTGATGAACCGTTGACAGTAGCTTTTGTTGTCTTGATGACCGAACCTGAAGTTTGTGAAGATGAGGATGAGGTCGGTGTCGCTGTTGGAGTGCTGCTAGCCTGTGCATTATTAGAATTGCTTGTAGAGTACGAGGAGCCTGAGCTTGAATTGCCGCATGACGCCAGCAATAGAGCGAAGACCACCAGTGGAAGTAGGAGAATGCGTTTAGACATTGGTCACTGTTTCCTCTCTTTTGATATGTTACTTCAACATGCTACGCCAGAAACTGAGCCTGGGGATGGTGAGCGCAACAAAGTGATATTTCCTATAAGGATGTACGTGTTGAGGTTACAGTGACCTGCTGTTCCTTTTTTAGTGAACATGAGAGCTGACCGTGTATGCCGAAGCACACGGTCAGCTCTCATGTTCAGACAGGTGTCGTTCAGGCTTCGACGAATACAGGCGTGATCGATATGGGTAGGTGGATCTGTCCATCCTGTACTTGAACTGAAACCTGTTGACCGAATACGTCGCTGGCTCGCGCCTGCGGGGTGGGCCAGGCCCAGGTAAAGGGGATGGGCGGCTCGTCTTCTCCGGAGAAGGTGTCTCGTCGCTCCCAGATGATGAACATCGGCTTTTGTTCCCAGCGCTTGACTTCAAACAGGTAGGTGTCCGGGCGTTTCGCTAGCTCGATGCGCCGCACCTCCTCAACTCCGCCCAGCTTCTGCGTCATAAGCAGGAAGGTCTCCGCGGCCGGATAGGGCTGCTTGAACTCTCCACGTTCATAATCCACCAGTTTATGCTTGTCGAAGAGCAGATGCATCAGATTATTGGGATCAATTTTTTCATTGGCCAGATTCCAGCACAGGACCTTTTGGGCGCCCGCGGATAGCGCCATCACGCAGCGTGTCACCAGTTCACGGCAGTTGATGCGATGGTGCTTCTGTTCCAGTTCGGGCGGACAGCCTTCCATGAACATCTGCGCCTGTGGTGGCAGGTTGGACATCTGCGCGTACAGCTCGGCTATGGCGTTCCCCTGCGTGGCCTGCTCCAGCGCATTCGCCTGTGAATTCGCCATCATATTCATGAAGATGCCCTGCAGAATAGGCAGATTTTCAGCGAAGTTGAAGAAGCTGGGGCCGTTGTACTCGCCCACAAAGATGGGTTTCTGATAGCCTAACGTCGCCATTTTCTGGCGCACAACCGTAACGTTCTCGATAATAGCATAGGGTTCTCCATACAGGTGAAGGTCGAATACATCAAAGTCCGCGGCGTTCTCCCGCAGTAACTGTTCAAAGAAGTTCTGTTCGGCTGGTGCGTCAGGATTCATGACGCTGGCGGCTGCGTGAAAGGCATCCACGGCTCCTGCCAGGATGATGACAGCATTGGGATCAGCATCCCGCACGGCCCGCGAAAATGTTTTGAGTTGCTTTTTATAGTCTTCAACCGTGCCCTCCCAGAGCAGGGGATTGGTTGGCTCGTTATCATCCTGCCAGTAGCGTACGCGCCCCTGACAGCGGGAGACCAGTGTGCTGATAAAGCAATAATAATCTTCCGCATTCAGGGCAGGCGAGGGCGGCTGGAAACTGGTGGCGTGCCTTGTGCCCCATGAAGAGCTGGAGTTTATCGTGATCCACGCCTCGTCATGGGGTCCTAACTGCTGCCGAAAGGTATCGACCGCATCCCAGATGAAGCAGCCACGCTCAGGCTCTATCTGATCCCAGAAGAGAAAGAGCCTGGTCAGGTGAGCTCCGAGTTGATGGATTTGCGGCATGAACACGCTGGCCTTGACGCCCATATGCCCATAGAGCGGCCCCCATACGATGCCAAAGGGAGATTCCTGTCCGATAAGTGTTGTATCTGTAGGCTTGCTCTTATGCATCATGAGTTAACCATACCTCTTTTCATTCTTGCTTGTTCTGTACATTTAAAAGCATATGGAAAGTATAATGGGCGCAGGGGGCGTAGGCATCGCCCCATGAGGTGGTTTTATGGGTGGTTTGCGCGCGGAACGGATATTACTCTAAATTTGTCCCAATTGGCGTGCCGCCTTGCGTGCCTCGTGGCGATTGTTGACGCCGAGCTTTTGATACAGGTGTTTGACGTGATCCTTCACCGTGTTGACGGAGATCACCAGCTCGTCGGCGATTTCGGGGTTGGTGCGTCCAGTGGCCAGGAAGTGTAGCACACGCCGCTCCTGGGCCGAAAGTGGCGCCAGCGTCAGGCTATCAAAGGACGAGGGGGCATCGATTTCTGGGGGCAGTATGGAGGCGCGCATGATCATCTGCCCGTAGGCGCGCAGTGTCTTTTCGCGAATGGTCGGCAGCAGAGAGCGCAGCAATGAGGACAGCTCTTTCCCTTCGTCAAGAAAGACGCGTAAGAATCCTTCGCCGTGCGCGCGGGAGAGAGCCTGCCAGAGCCACTGCCACGCCTGGTCCTTCTGCTTTTTTTCCGCGCAGGCCCTGGTTAACAGCAGCAGAATCTCTAGCTCGCTACGCACATGCTGGCGAGCCTGGGCGGTAGCCAGCAGTTGTTCGAGTCTGTCTATGGCGTCACCCATGTGTTTTTCTAGTAACAGGCGGCGCGCCTGAATGATATCTATCATCATCTGTTGGGCAAAAGATGGTTCGTGGGCCGTTTGCTCTAACAGTTGGAGGCTGCTCCGGGCGGAGAGATGATCACCTGCTGCCAGCTGGAGGCGAGCCTGGAGGGCTAGCGCATCCAACTGGAGCTCCTGTGCAGCGGGTGTTGCTATTGCTTGCAGATGAGCAATGAGAGCGGCCAGTCGAAGCAGGGCGGGACCGTGCTGGTCGCGTGCCGCGTGCAGGCACGCCATGAGATAGGTGGCGCCTTTATTCCCGACCTCTCCTCCCTGGTGAGCAAGCTCAATTGCTGTGTTTATGTGTTGTTGCGCGGCCGCCAGGTCGTTCCATTCAAGTGCAAGTCGGGCCAGACCAAGCCTTGCCAGCCCTTGTTCCTCGTGCTCGTTATGCTCGCTGGCGGAAGCGAGTGCCTGGCGATAGTATTCCCCTGCCTGGTGTAGCTTGCCCAGGGCCATGCAGGCCGCTGCCAGTCGCAGGCGAATCTCTCCTGTGAACTGCTGATCGCCGATCTGGCTGAGCGCGAGCGCTTCCAGCAACTGCTGCCGCGCCTCATCTACGCGTCCCTGGTGCGTAGCCACCGCCGCGACAAGGCCCAGACAGATGATGCGCCATTCTGCTACTCCTGATGGCAGCGAGCCGCCATCGGAATGGGTGTGGGGTAGTAAAGCCAGCGCTGTGGCAGCATTAGTCTCTATTTCCGGCGTAGGAATCGACCCGGGCAGTGAGGCTCCCAACGCTCGCATAGCGTAGACCAGGCCGACCCAGGCCGGTTTGTTCTGATAGCGCCAGCCGGCCTCGGCGCGGGAGAGTAGCTCGCTAATGAGCTTCTGCTCCATTTCTGAGAGCGGACCCGGTTGGATGAACTGATGGGCGATGGCGGAGTAGAGATAGAGGGCGGGATGCATGGAGAGGATAGATTCCGGAATTTGTTGCAGCCAGCGGTGTAGCGCGGGCAGATCAAAGCGTTGCCCCTCGCTGCCGAATTGCTCGATTAATGTGCCCGCCCGCTCGGCTTCGTGGGCGCTCAATGCCGCCTCTATCGCCTCCGAGGGCAGGGCATGTTGTTCATACCAGTGACTGGCCTGGCTATATATAGTGTGAATGGTCTCTTCATTTAGACGTCGCCGGGCCTCGACGCGCATCGTCTCGGCGAAGAGAGTGTGATAGCGATACCATGGCTCTGCCCCCTCATCGAGCGCTTCCAGAAACAGTCCCGCCCGCTCTATTGTTCCTAGCAGCGTGGAGCTATCTTCGCGGCTGGTAATCGTGGCGCAGAGCGGGCCTGTCAGGCGATTAAGCAAGCTGGTCCGTAGCAAGAAGCGTTGTAGGGGCTCGGGTTGCGCGCCGAGCACCTCGCCGACGAAGTAGTCGAGGAGTTGCTGGTGAAAAGGGTTAGGCCGCTGTTGCTCATCCAGGCTGGTGAGATGGCGCTCTACCTCAGCCTGCGTTGGCTGTCCAGCCAGGATCAGCAGGCGCAGACCAGCGGCCCAGCCCTGCAGATGCGCATTGAGTCGTACGACCGTGCGCTCTGAAAATGTGGCTCCCATGGTACATTGCAGAAAAGCAGCACTCTCCTGAGGCGAGAAGCGCAGTTCCATGGTATGCAACTCCTGCATATCTCCCTGGGCGCGCCAGCGTGTGAGGGGAAGTGGCGGCTCGCTTCTTGTCATAATCACCAGATGGAGCGAGGTGGGTAGATGTTCAATAAAAAAGGTCAGGGCCTCATGCAGACGAGGTTCGGTGATGACATGATAATCATCCAGGACCAGGACGCCTGCGCTGACCTGGTTAGCGAGATCGTTGAGGAAGAACGTCAATATCGTTTCCAGGGGCAGCGAGACAAAAGGTGGTTGAAAGGAGGCATTCAGGTATGCCAGCGCGACCTTTCCTACCTCCCCTTGCCAGTTCTGGCAGGCCTCAATAATCGATCGCCAGAACTGGACCGGATCGTTATCACTTGCTTCCAGCGCTATCCAGGCGATGTTTGGGATGGCGGAGCGAGCCTGGCTGCGCGCCAGCCAGGAGTTTATCAGGGTTGTCTTGCCGAAGCCAGCCGGAGCCCATACAAGCGTGAGCTTATGCGCGCGCCAGCCGTCCAACTGGGCCAGCAAGTGCGGTCGCTCGACCAGTCCCAGTGGCAGACGCGGAGGATGCAATCTGGAGATCAGCAGTGGTGCGGATGGCAGGTGAGGTTGTAGCGCGTTAATTGCTGCCGTATCCTCAAAGAGCCCGGCAATCTCCTCAAGACGCGTAGTGGAGAGGTTGGACGTCCGACCGAGATAGCGCTTGACGGTGCGTCCATGCAGGAAACGGTACCCGTACCAGTAGGAGCCGCGCTGCTGAATAGTTTCCCTGCGCACCGTGTAATGTATGCCCGACCTGCTGTGAAAGGCGAAGCTATGAATGCCATCCAGCCATTCACGCCATGCTGGGCTATCAGGAGCAACGCTAGATGCAACAGGAACACGCTCGCTGCTGATTTCATAGTTGTGTTTTGATTCTGACCAGCGCAAGAGATACGGCGTTCGTCTGGGCATGCATACACTCCGGAAATGAGCGGGGCGATATTACCTAAAACATAGGTTTGTTTGCAAGTATACCATAGAGGTTGACTTTTAGGTAATAAAGAAGGTTAGTGAGTATGAGCCAGCCTGTGGAAAAGAGGAAGGTAGTATGTTACCAGGGATATTTACCTTGCGTGATGGAGTTGATTGTCTTTTTGAGTGGCTCTCAAAGCTTGTCTGCATGGAAAGGATGGATGAATGGCTCAACTACTATCAGTGAATGTAGGACTGCCTCGCGACATTGCCTGGCGCGGAGAGACGGTACATACTGCTATCTGGAAGACTTCCGTGTCAGGCAAGAGGATGGTGAGAAGACTCAATATCGATGGCGATGGGCAGGGAGATCTGGCTGGACATGGAGGTGAACATCGTGCCGTTTTTGTATATCAGATTGCCGCTTACAGATATTGGGAGCAGCAATTGGGGCGCAACGACTTTGTCTTTGGGCAATTTGGTGAAAATTTTACAGTCGATGGCTTACCTGATGATGAGGTCTGCATTGGTGATCGCTATCGAATAGGCAGTGCCTTATTTGAGGTCACACAGCCGCGTGTCACGTGTTATAGGGTGGGCATTCGTATGAATGAACCCAGGATGGCTGCGTTGCTGGTCGCGCATAAAAAACCAGGCTTTTATTTTCGCGTGCTGGAAGAGGGAGAGGTTGAGGCTGGTGATGAGATTGTCAAAGTGGCTGATGGTCCTGAACGCATGACCGTTTCTGAGATCGACGCGTTGCTTTACCTCTCTGATCACTCGCGTGAGCTCCTAGAGCGATCACTGCGTATCCCTGCATTGAGCGCTGGCTGGCAACATTCATTTCAATCTCTGCTTGAACAGGTAACAACAGGGAACGCAGGAGGAAATGCTGGCTTGACGCAGAACAGTGGTTTCTTACCCGCGTGGGCAGGCTTTCGCCCTTTGAAGGTAACGCGCATTGAGCGCGAGAGCACTAGTGTGCTATCACTGGTACTTGTCTCAGCTGATGAGCGTTCCCTTGCTGCGGCCCTTCCGGGTCAGTTTGTCGTTCTTCGCCTGCGCCCTGATCCTCATGCGCCGCCAGTGTTGCGCAACTATTCGCTTTCAGGCCCTCCAGATGCCAGTACTTACAGAGTGAGTGTCAAGCTTGAGGAGCACGGCATAGGCAGCGCTTACATTCATCAGCGTGTACGTGTTGGTGATGTGCTGGAGGTAAGCGCGCCGCGCGGCACCTTCACCTTCCATCCCCAGAACCAGCAATCGCTTGTGCTGCTCAGCGCGGGTGTTGGGGCAACTCCGGTGTTGTCAATGTTGCATGCTCTGGCCCGTGAAGCCTCTCCACGAGAGATATGGTGGCTTTATGGGGCGCGCAATCAAAGTGAGCATCCCTTTGCACGGGAAGCCAGCGCTTTGTTGGAGAAGCTACCCAACGGCCATCGCCATATATACTATAGCCGACCAGGCGCGCAGGATCGTCCAGGTCTGGATTTTGACGCTCCAGGGCACCTCAGTGTACCCGTGCTCCAGGAGATTGGTGTACCGTGTGAAGCGGATTTTTACCTGTGTGGCCCACCCAGATTCTTGCAGGAGTTCACCGCCAGCCTTACCAACTGGGGTGTTGCTGCCGATCATCTTCATTCAGAGAATTTTGGCCCAGGAACACCTCTGAATCCAGGCGTGATTAAAACGTCTTTACGTACCCCGCATCTGCCAGCAGGAGTTGAGGGTACAGGACCGATGATTTCATTTGCCCGCAGCGGCCTGACTGTCCCCTGGGACTCATCATTCCAGAGTTTACTGGAACTAGCCGAGGCCTGCGATGTCCCGGTGAGGTGGTCATGCAGAACGGGTGTCTGCCATAACTGTGAAAGTAGCTTGATCTCTGGTCGCGTCAGCTATCAACCCGAGCCACTTGAACCCCCGGCTGATGGGAATGTACTGCTTTGTTGCTCACGCCCTCAGGACGAAATAGTAGTTGATCTCTGACCTTTAACCAGGGAGGGAATAAAGCATGGAGCACTTCATTCCTTCCCTGGTTATTCAATGCGTGATACAAGGATGTTATTGAATGGTGTACTGTATCTGCTGCCAGGTCTGTCCGCCATCGGTGGTGTGGTAGAGGGATTGGCTAGAGACACCCCAGCCGGTGCTGGCATTGGTGAAGCTCAATGCTTGTAGATTGTATGCGGCATTGGATGCGACGTTCCAGTGGTCGCCACCGTCAGTGGTGCTATAGAGCTTGCCGGTTTTGGTATCGGTCGCCCAGGCATGGTTTGCATCCAGGACGTAGGTGTTGGTGGCCGCGATATGGACTACGCTCGTTTGCGTCCAGTGCTGGCCACCATCATTCGAGCGATAGAGGACCAGCAGATCAGGATTATCCTGCGCGCTGACACTGACCGGCATGATAACGGTATTACCAAAGAAGACCGGTGGCTGCGAGTTTGTATTGATCTCGGTATAGCCGCCCAGAAGGTGCGGTAGAGACAGCATCTGCCAGTTCTTCCCCCCGTTCTGCGTGAGGGCGATCGAAGGAACTGAATTGTCACCACCCGCGCCCAGGTTGCCGGTCGCGATCCCGGTCTGTGAGTTTTTCAACGAGATGCCAGTGACATAGCCCAATCTGAGTCCGCTGGAGTCGGCATTGCTGGAGAGTTGCGTCCAGGTCTGGCCGCCGTCTGTTGAATGCCAGATGTCTGATCCGGCATGGCCGGCGCCGGGTGTGCTGGAAGCCTCAAGCCAGCCCTCCTGTGCATTCAAAAAGTGAGGCATATCAATGATCGACACCCGCGGATCGTTGATCTTTGAGCTCTGCCAGCTGGTGCCCCCTGTGCTGGTGCGTAGAATCGTGATGCCCGCGCCCTCCTGCATGTTGGCTGGTGGGATGGCGATCCAGGCGTACTGGCCATTCATGAAGGTGGCTTTGGCGTCCTTGTTGAGGCCCGCGTTAGCTGGCGTTACATCTTTCCAATGGGCGCCGCCATCAGATGTTCTCAGGATCGAGCTAGCTGTCAGAGACCAGCCGTTCTGCGCGTCGAGCATGCGGATCGCCGTCAGAGGCACGGTTGGTTTGCTGCTACTTCCGCTGTTGGATCCTGTCGAGCTTGAATCCGCTGTTGTTGTGCTGGACGAGGTCGGAGTCGCGTTTGCCTGTGCCGTCGCGGTTGGTGTCGTTCCTGCTGATGGCGTTGATGCTGAGGAGCCTGCATTGCTACAGGCGGACAGCAGCAGGACCAGTGCCATAGATAGGAATAGTGGTAGCGTTGTCAGTCCTCTCTTTAACTTCGCTATAGAGTATTTAATCATCTCTCTCCTCTTTCTATATTTCGCATGCCGCATTATAAGAATAATATCTTGCCTGGTAGTATCCTCTAAGGATGCCTCCTGGAATACCTCACACTCGGTTAGTATGTATAATAAAAAGTGAGATGCATCATTCTTTACAGATAGAATGATGCATCTCCGCTTGTGATAATTGCTCTTATAATGTGAAACAGTTCACAATGTGATGTAATCCACAATGTAGACACGCTGACAATGGACTGAAAAGTTACAACACTCTGTATAATGGGAAGGATATGCAACTTTCTGGCAATCCGGGCTTTTGGCTTGACAATGGAATGTCAAAAAAGCCCTGCTCCATGTGTGAGATAGAGCAGGGCTATGGATACAGAGGGAGGTGACGAGATTAATCTTCGGTGGCCAGGATCAGCATGTCAGAAGATATTTTGTCTTCTTCGACGCTGGAGATGTCGGCATGCGCCAACTCTTTGAGCCCGAGCACTGAGGCGAAAGAGATCACGGCCAGCACGATCATGTAGATCGAGACGGCCACCCATGAGCCGGAGCCGATGTTGAGGATGACACCATTGAGTCCCAGAGCCGACAGATTGGTTTTGCCGTTGAGCAGCAGCAGCGCGATAATCGGGGCCAGTCCTCCCGCCAGCGGGGCGGCCAGTTGATAGCCGAGCGAGGCGCCACTGTAGCGTGAGCGCGTGCTGAAGCGCTCGGCGATCATCGCGGCCTGTGGACCGTAGACCCAGGAATGGAAGATAGCCAGTGACAGAACAACTGCGACTACAAAGAGTGCCGTTGAGCCGCTATTCATTAATAAGAAGTATGGGAAGGAAAAGGCAGCCATCAGTACGCAGCCGATCAGGTACCAGAGACGGCGCCCAAAGCGATCTGAGAGCGCGCCAAAGATGGGGATGGTAATCATCTCCAGGACGGCGGCGACCACGATACTATTCAGGATCATCGTTTTGTTGAGGAGCAGCTTATCAACCCCATAGGTGACCACGAACGTAGCAAAGAGATAGAATGGTGCCTGTTCGACGAAGCGAGAGCCCGCGCTGAGCAGGATCTCAGGCGTGCTATGGCGGAACGCATGCAGCAGCGGAGCCTCGGCCTCGCGTTTCTGCTCTTTGACTTTCGCGAAGAGGGGAGTCTCCATCACGCGCAGGCGAATGTAGAGGCCGATCAAGATAAGCAGCGCGCTGACAAAGAAGGGGATGCGCCAACCCCAGGACAGAAAGCTCGCGTTGCCCATCGCTGACTGGACGATATCCACCACGATCGTGGAGAGGGCCAATCCCAGTGGAGCACCGAGCTGTGGCCAGCTGGCCCAGTAGCCGCGCTTGCTCTTATGGCCATATTCCATCGCCAGCAGGACCGAGCCGCCCCATTCGCCTCCGACTCCCAGTCCCTGGCAAAGGCGCATCAGGGTGACCAGCAGGGCCGCGAACACGCCGAGTGTGGAGTAGCCGGGCAGGATACCGATAATAAAGGTGGAGACACCCATCAGCAGCAGCGTCGCTACCAGCGTCGACTTACGTCCGATGCGATCTCCCAGGTGTCCAAAGATAGCGCCACCAAAGGGGCGAGCGATAAAACCAACCAGGAAGGTTAACAATGAGAGCAGGGTACCGACAACTTGATCGGAGGCCGGGAAAAAGAGTTTCGGAAATACTAATGCGGCCATCGTGCCATAGAGGAAAAAATCATACCATTCGATGGCTGTGCCCACCGTACTGGAGATAATGACCGTACGCATCTGTTGTGGAGTTGGTTCATCCATAGATGCTATATTCGTGCTCATAACAGTCCTCCTTTGGATTACACTTCAGGTTGAAAAGGCCATATTCCTGAGATCAGAGGGTGTATCTTCGTTGATGCACCTGGCACTATGTCGTATGAATTGCACCTCCTTTCACTATGCCGGATCTTCAACCGCCGCCCGGCCCGTATAGTCCTTCAGATAGAGAGCTGCCAGTAGCGAGATCAGGGCCATCACGATCAAATACAGGGCGATGAGTACCCATGCTGGATAACTGGCGTTGAAGGGTTGCGCCCGGCTGAGTAGATACGTCGCGATGATTGGGGCGGGCCCCCCGGCGATGATTGATGCGAGCTGATAGCCAAGGGTGGCGCCCGTATAGCGAAATTGCGTTGGAAAGCGTTCCGCGATCAAGGCCGCCTGAGGCCCGTAGAGGCAGGCATGGCAGCCTCCCAGCGAGAACGCGATCGCCAGCATGATCAACACGGGATTGCCGGTATTAAAAAATAAAAAGTAAGGAAAGGCCCAGGCGCACATCAATAGCGCCCCATAGATGGTGACCAGCCGCCGCCCAAAGCGATCCGAAAGCGCACCCGCGATTGGAATGGTAACGCAGGCCACCAGCGCGGCCAGGATCAGACCTCGATAGAGCAACGCGGCCTCCCAATGCAGCGTCGCGACGCCATACGAGAGCATAAAGGTCGTAAAGATGTAGAATGGCGCCTGCTCTCCCGAGCGCACCAACGCGGAGAGCACAATTTCTCGCCAGTAGCCGCGCCATACCTGACGCACGATACTCTGCGAACGTTGCTGTTCCTGAACGCGTAAAAAAGCGGTCGTCTCAGGGATGCGTAGTCGGATATAGAGTCCTACCAGCAGCAACATTGTGCTCAAGAGAAATGGCATGCGCCAGCCCACGCTTTGGAATGCCTCCCCGGGATAGAGATTTTTAAAGAGCAGTAGTGAAGCGACAGACAGCCCCAGACCTACAAAGGCTCCCGTCTGTGGCCAGCTGGTTAAGAAGCCCCGCCGTTGTGGATTGCCAAACTCCATCGTCAGCAGGACCGAGCCACCCCATTCACCGCCGACCCCCACGCCCTGTAAAAAGCGCAGCAGCGCCAGCAGCAGCGGAGCCAGTACTCCAATTGTCTTATAGCCGGGAAGCACACCGATTAACATCGTCGCGATGCCGATCAGGAGCAGCGTGGTGGCCAGCGTTGGTTTGCGTCCAACCCGATCACCAAAGCGACCAAAGAAGACGCTGCCCAGCGGTCGCGCTACGAAGCCCACGAAATTGGTCGTAAACGAAGCGAACACGCCCGTGTAGGAATTGAGTCCCGGAAAGAACACAGCGGGAAATACCGTCACGGCCAGAAAACCGTAATAGAAAAAATCTAACCACTCGATTGCGGAGCCGATCGTGCTGGCCGCGATGATTGGCGCCATCGACTCATCTCTGGTGGTATCCTCAGCGGTATCGAAACGCAGAGTTGTCATTGAACCTCCTTGTTTTGCATACTGCCCTTAGGATACCAGCTTATTTCGATTTTTCTATGGTGCAATGGGTGCGCAACTGCGTACCCATTGCACCATGTGAGCGCCGTAGGCGCGAATCTTTCGCTTTTGAGATATGGGTCGATGATCGCTTTGCATAAGGGTAAGTATACGGGTGGTGAGTAACAAAGCCGTAAACGGAAGATAGGTTAGCGTAAACAAAAATATAAATATTCTGGAGGTAGTCGAACAAAGAGTTGAATTGCTTGTCATATTGACGCATACTATAACCACTAAGGCACAGTTTCTTGAGCGAGGCCAAACCATGCTAAAAATACTGGAACGCAAAATCACCCTGCAGCTACTCGTCTTTTATGGCCTGTTTGTGATTCCGCTGGTGCTTGGCGGAGCCGAGCTCTATTTCTTTCAATACGATGCTCTGCAGCAGAGCGCGCAGCA
This sequence comes from Dictyobacter halimunensis, assembly GCF_036245075.1. NCBI lineage: Bacteria > Bacillati > Chloroflexota > Ktedonobacteria > Ktedonobacterales > Dictyobacteraceae > Dictyobacter > Dictyobacter halimunensis. Next base: position 336,880 of record NZ_BSRI01000001.1, on the reverse strand, counting down.
GTCGGACCTGAGTCTGGCTCAGGCTCTGGCTCAGGATGTTGAGACCTATGTGCAGGGAACGGTGAAGGAGGCTCAGGAGCAGGCCCTGAGTCCTGCCGCGTCTCAGCTCAATCTTACTCAGCTTGCCGCGCAATTTAGCATCTCTACCCGCGTCCATTCCGAGATTGGCCAGTATCGCGTCTACAGCGCAGCGGGCAAGCTACTGCTCACCTATCCACAGTCCAGTTCCAGTCAGCCTCCAGATGCCAGTATCGCCTCGTATTTGCGCCAGTTGTATGATTCCCATCAGGACTATCTACTCGTAGGGCGCAGCGATCAGCTGACCCATAGCTATAGCGTGGCGCTGGCGACTCCCATCATCAACAACCAGCATCATCCGGTCGGAATAATCATGCTGACCCTGCAGCAGCAACAGTTAGATCCCCATCTGCGATCCGTGCAGGGACAGGTGCAGAACAGCGGCGCGATGCGCATCTGGATCATGGATAAACAGGGCATCTCTATCGTCAACGCGCCAGGGACGTCCGCCAGCGTTCCCCTGGTGCAGAGCATCCCCGGTCTGAGTAATGCCCTGCATGGTAAGCCGGGCAACGTTATTGCCAGGGAAGAGGGGCGCGACTGGCTCTATAGCTACGTGCCGATTCGTGAAACCGATTGGACGGTCGCGGTTGGCCGACCGGTTGATGAGACATTTGCCACTGTCATCAGCTTTCAGCATAGCCTGATTCTGGCCCTGATCATGCTGCTGGTTGGTGCCAGCGTCTTCTGGTTTGTTATGCATGGCTGGGTCGTGGCTCCCATCTCCCGATTGGCTCAGGCAGCGGCCCTGATCAAGCCGGACCAGGCCAGGAAGGTGACTGATCACCGCTTGCTGGTGCGCGAGAAGAGTCGTAAAGACGAGATCGGGCGGCTGATGAACGCCTTCTCCGAGATGGAGGAGGAGATCCATACGCTTTTTCGCAAAAGCGACGAGCAGAGCTATACACGTCTACAAACGCTGGATGCTCTGCTGGGGAGCATGGACGAGGGGGTACTGCTGGAAGACCCTGCCGGAGAGGTAGTCTACGCCAATCAGCGCTTCACGCAGTTTGTTGGTATGTCGACTCCTGGCATTGACGAGGACGCCTTTCAGCGCCAGCAGCTGATGGAGCGCATGGAGGCTTTGATAGAGAAGCCAGAGGTATATCGAGAGGCATTGTACCATGCCGAGGGCGACAGTGGGCCTCAGACGATAGAGTTTCAGGTACATGGCTACTACAACCAGCTCGGCCAGCTCGTCCCCTCGCGGCGTCACATCCGCATGCGCCTGTTCCAGGTACGCGATAAGGCTGGCCAGGTTATCGGGCGCGGCAAGCTCATGCGTGACGTCACCCGGCAGAACGAGGCTGAGCGCGTCAAGCAGAATCTCCTGGCCATCGTCTCGCATGAATTGCGCACGCCTTTGACCTCTATCAAAGGTTATGCCACCAGTCTGCTGGAGACTGACATCGAGGTGGATGAAGCCATGCAGCGCGACTTCTTGCTTCGTATAGTTGAAGAGGAGGACCGCATGGCTGAGCTGGTGACTAGCTTGCTGGAGATGTCACAACTGGAGGCTGGCACCCTCAAGCTTTCCCCGAGTCTGTGTCGACTGGATATTTTGTTGAACAGGGTCATCGAGAATGACGAGAACAGGCAGCTTCAGATACGGTTCTCACTACCTGAAGAAGTGCCAGTCGTCTATATAGACCAGCGCCGTATCGAGATGGTCCTGCGTAATCTTCTGGAGAACGCCAGGCGCTATGCGGGCGCGCACGCCAAGATAATCATTGTCGTGCGCTACACGCAGGAAACGGGAGAGAACGGGATCTGTGTTAGCCTGGAGGATAATGGTCCTGGTTTGCCATCTGATCTGACCGAGCGTATTTTTGAGAGCTTTTACCAGGTCGATAGTGGACGCGAGCGCAGCAGCAGTGGCGTTGGACTGGGACTGGCTATCTGCCGTGGGTTTGTTGAGGCTCATGGGGGGCGTATCTGGGCCGAGAACCGCGCCGATGGCGCGACCGGCGCCATCTTCCATATCTGGTTGCCGGCGCGTTTGCTCCACCAGCCCAATGCGCCGTCGCGCCCCTTCAAGCTGGAAGAGGTCTTTTAGCACACAAAGAAAGAGTGTCAATGTATGCCACAGGAAAAGCACATTCTCGTCGTCGATGACGAGCCGGGCATCCAGGATTTCGTGCAGCGCAACCTGGAGCTACGATCCTTCAAGGTCTCGCTGGCCGACAATGGGCTAGAGGCCCTGGCCCTGTTTGAGAAGCACAATTTCGCGCTGGTCATCCTGGATATCATGATGCCACGCATGGATGGGTTGGAGGTCTGCCGACGCATTCGCCAGAGCAGCACCGTCCCGATTATCATCCTGACCGCCCTGGGAGAGGATGCTGATAAGATCGCGGCCCTTGAGCAGGGCGCCGACGACTATCTGACCAAGCCCTTCAGTATCGGCGAACTGATGGCGCGCATTAAGGCGGTCCTGCGGCGCAATCACTGGGCCGACCATCCTATCTCAGTAGGGACGCGCCGCTTCGGCAATCTGGAGATCGACTTTGAGCAGCGGCGCACCTGGAAAGATAGCACCCTGGTCAAGCTGTCGCCAACCGAATTTGATCTGCTGCAAGAGCTTGCTCTGCATCCTGGCAAGATTTTTACCCACGAGGCCCTGCTCAGGCGCGTCTGGGGTGCCGAGTATCGCAGCGAGGCCGAATACCTGCGCGTCTACATCGGTCGCCTGCGCCGCAAGCTTGAAACGAATCCTTCTCAGCCCGCCCATATCCTTACTGAGCCCGGTATTGGCTATTATATGGTCGGCTAACCTTTTCTGGAAGTTTTGCAGCTACATGTCTCCTTCATGATTCGCATGTGATCCGCGATAGCTTGACAATGCGCATCTAAATATGATACATGACTCACATGTCATATTTAGATGCGATGGGGCAACGATGCTCGACATTTGAACCATGAAGGAGACATGAAGCCATGGAATACATTCCCGAGGAGAGCGCATTACTGTGGGAAGCGCCGGAGGAGGTAAAGCAGCGAGCCAATCTTACCGATTATATGCGCTGGCTGAAGCGCGAAAAAGGTTTGCAGTTGGAGACGTCTGAGCAACTGTGGCAGTGGTCGGTTGACAGGCTGGAAGATTTCTGGGGCTCTATCTGGCAGTACATGCGGATACAGGCATCCGAGCCCTATACGCAGGTTCTTGCGGCGCGCCAGATGCCGGATGCGGAATGGTTTACAGGGGCTCGCCTGAACTATGCGGAGCAAGTATTTCGGCATGCCACCTCGAATAGGCCAGCCTTGCTGGTACGTTCTGAGTCTCAACCCCTGCGCGAGGTCTCCTGGCAGCAACTGCAGCGACAGGTTGGCTCGGTCGCTAATGGGCTGAAGGCTATGGGAGTCGGCGTGGGGGATCGTGTTGTCGCCTATGTGCCAAATAGTGCCGAGGCGGTGATCGCGTTTCTGGCCTGCGCTAGCATCGGAGCTATCTGGTCCAGCTGCGCCCCCGATTTTGGCACCAAAAGTGTGGTGGATCGTTTTCAGCAGATCGAGCCATGCGTGCTCTTTGCCATCGACGGCTATCGCTACGGCGGCAAGGTGCTGGATCGGCGCTCAACGGTGGCGGAACTGCGCCAGGCACTCCCGACGCTGCGCAAAACTATCATTATCCCTTCTGTTTATGCCGCATCCGAAACTGGTAGCGATCCCGATACACTGCTATGGGATCAGCTCCTGACCTATGATGAGACGTTGACCTATGCTCAGGTAGCCTTTAACCATCCGCTCTGGGTGCTTTATTCTTCGGGAACGACCGGGCTACCGAAGGCGATTGTGCAGAGCCAGGGTGGTATCATGCTGGAGCATATCAAGTTTTTGCACCTGCACATGGACCTGAAGCCGGAAGATCGTTTCTTCTGGTTTACCACCACCGGTTGGATGATGTGGAATCTGTTGGTCGGCGGTCTACTGGTCGGATGCACTATCGTGCTCTACGATGGCAGCCCAAACTATCCCGATATTGGCGTTTTATGGGAGCTGGTGCAGGAGGCTGGTATCACCGTCTTTGGAACCAGCGCAGGTTACCTGACTGCCTGTATGAAGGCCGGGATTACGCCAGCTCAGACCTATCAGCTAATGCGCTTGCGTGCCCTGGGCTCAACCGGATCGCCCCTGCCGCCGGAAGGCTTTCACTGGGTCTATCAGGCGGTCAAGCAGGATCTCTGGCTGGCTTCGATCAGCGGCGGTACCGACGTCTGTTCGGCCTTTGTTGGTGGCTCTATTCTACTTCCAGTATATGCAGGCGAGATCCAGACCAGGGCGCTGGGTGCTAAAGTAGAGGCATTTGATGAACAGGGACGCTCGGTGGTGAATGAAGTCGGAGAACTGGTCATTCGTGAGCCATTGCCCTCGATGCCCATCTATTTCTGGAACGATCCACAGGGGCAACGCCTCCACGATAGCTACTTTGCCGCCTATCCTGGCACCTGGCGTCATGGCGACTGGATACAATTGACCGATCGAGGGAGCGTGATTATCTCTGGTCGCTCGGATTCAACCATCAACCGTAGAGGCATCAGGATGGGCAGCAGCGAGATCTATCGCACGGTGGAAGATTTGCCTGAGGTGGTCGATAGCCTGGTGATCGGTGTCGAGTTGCCCGGCGGTGCGTACTACATGCCACTATTTGTCGTCTTAAAAGACGCGCAGCCGCTCAGCGAAGAGCTGATCAAAAAGATCAAAACGCGCCTGCGTTCTGCGATCTCACCCCACTATGTTCCCGACGCTGTGATAGCGGTTCAGGAGATTCCGCGCACCCTGAGCGGCAAGAAGCTAGAGGTACCGATCAAAAAGCTGTTTCAGGGCCAGTCTCCGGAGAAGGTTGCCAGCCGCGATACCCTGAGTAATCCATCCGCCCTCGACGAGTTTATCGTCATCGCAACCCAATTTCGCAGTACTCTAGGAGCGGTTGCGGGTAATTGACATCCTGTCATGATCCATAACCACTCCCTTGACAATATGGGCTTTTATCTGATATATGAATCATGTGTCATGTCCTTGTAATGTGGCAACTGTATATCCTGCCTGTTTAATCTATTCCAGAAAGTATTTTGTCGACCTTCTTTAGCCTGATCCTGTATTCGCTCATCGTTGAGCGGCGTTTGCAGCTATCCGCACGCCGAGGCGGCGGATAGCTACCTCATAACACATGGTTGTGAGAGAGGGGCTTTCATGTCGAAATTACTTCGTAGCCTTGCAGCCCTGACGGCACTGGTCCTGATGTCCGCACTAATGTTTACTGTTCCGTTTCTACAGAAGGTGCATGCCAGCAGTGGCACTTTTACCCAGTACACCTACAATGGCTCGGCTGGTAGTCGTCCCTATTATGTCTATACCCCCGCCAATTACCAGGTTGGTGCCGCTGTTCCTATGGTCGTCATGTTGCATGGATGTACGCAAAACCCGACCGATTTCGCCAACGGCACGCAGATGAATGCACTGGCGGACCAGAAGCAGTTTATCGTCGTCTACCCACAGCAGACCAGCACCTATAACTCGTCCTCGTGCTGGAACTGGTTTCAGACCGCTGACCAGGCGCGTGGTAGTGGTGAGCCAGCCATCATCGCCGGGATCGCTCAGACGGTAGAGCAGACTACCTCGCAGTGGACGATCGACAGCAACCGCGTCTATGTGGCAGGAATGTCCGCCGGAGCTGCTATGTCGGTGATTATGGGTGCCACCTATCCAGATATCTTTGCTGCTATCGGCGTACACTCCGGACTGGAATACCAGGCCGCGACCTCGTTGACGGCGGCGACCACGGCGCAGTCGCAGGGTGGACCCAGTCCGACGCAGCAGGGGCAGGCCGCCTATAACGCCATGGGTAGCGCCGCCCGCGTCGTGCCCACCATCGACTTCCAGGGGCAGAGCGATTACACCGTCTATCCGGTCAATGGCGACCAGGTCATCCAACAGTGGATGCAGACAGATCATCTGGCCTCCAACGGCACATATAACGCCAGCTTCAGTAGCCCCTCGACTAACACTAACGGCCAGGTGTCCGGTGGCTACTCCTACACCGTACAGACCTGGAATAATAACAGTGGCAGCGAGATCGAGGAGTACTGGAAGATCAGCAGCATGGGCCACGCCTGGTCGGGTGGCAGCAGCAGTGGTTCCTATACCGATCCCAAGGGGCCCAGCGCCACCAACGCCATGTACACCTTCTTCATGAACCATCCCAAGAACGGCCAGAGCCCCACTCCGACGCCAACCAGTACACCGACCAACACCCCTACACCGACCAATACACCAACGCCCACCCCGAGTGTCACACCAACGCCTGCGCCGACCCATAGCATCACCCTCTCATCCCTGGCTGCCGAGGATGGCTATATCTATCCCAATGATGGCGTCCCGATGGGTTCGCTGGCCTATCTGCAGGCCGGCTCGACCTCGCTTAACCAGGCCGAGGTCAGCATCGTCTCGTTTGACACCAGCAAGATACCGGCTGGCTCGACCATCGTCAGTGCCACGCTGACCCTGTACCGCTACGATCCCTATTACTACCAAGGGGACCTGGGCTCGATCAGCGCGGATATCTCACCGCTGGGTGGGTTCAACAGGAATAATGCCCTGGAACAGGCGGACTACAACGCCAGTGCCGGGCAGACCAACGTTGGCTACTTCAATGCCGTGCCTACCCAGACCAATCAAGCGACCAGTGACAGCATCACCTCCAGTGCCTTCCCATACATCAATCTGAATGGGCATACCCAGTTCCGTGTGCACTTCCAGAAGGCCACTAACAACACCTATCAGATGGATGTAATGGATTTCTACAGTGGTGACTCCGGCGGCTCCTATGTGCCCGTTTTAACGGTTCAATATCGCTAAAAAGTGATAAACTGTACTCTGGTATCGATGGTACCTAATACCATCGATACCAGCCTAAGAGCTTGATTTGGTGATTATTAAGCCGCTGCTATATTGCTTGAGCAATGGCTGATGGTTACTCGTGCATGCTTTCAATGTCGGAGAGGCGCTTGAGGTGTGAGAGTGGCGAGAGGAGTAGCCAGAGCCAGGATAACAGGATCCCTATCGCACCTATCAGGAGCGTTTGTGGCATGCCAAGCTGCTCACCCAGCACGCCCCCGAGCAGCGCTCCAAGCGCCACCGCGCCACTGACCAGCAAGGAATAGACCGCGTTGATGCGACCGCGCAGATGATCGGGAATCATGATCTGCCGCACGCTACTAACCTGCACATTGCAGATCGTATTGCCGATGCCGCGAAAAAAGAATGCCAGTAAGATGCAGGTCACCGACCCGATGGTGTTGCCGATTAAAGCAGTGAGTGGAATGAGCAGCGTGGCGAGATCGCTGATAAGCTGTGCTCCGATCATCGTTCTACCAACCCCTAGCTTCGCGGACAGGCGCTGCGTGAACAGGGCGCTCAGCAGAGCGCCAGTGCTGCCAATAGCAAAGATAAAGCCGATGAGCAGAGAGCTAAAGTGCAGTTGCCGAATCGCGTATAGTATCAGAATTACCTGCATCATTTGCCAGAACAGGTTATGTGTTCCGGCCTCACCGGCAAAGGCGCGCAGATAACGATCTTTTCCAGTTAAGCGTAGCCCCTCGCCGATCCTGTGGAAGATGCGTAGCGATCCCTTCGCGGGTAAGGATATTGGTTCTGGCTGGCGAATGAAGAGAAGGGTAAGACCTGAAAAGAGAAAGGAGGCTGCGTCGACCAGGATAGCCAGGGGAGCTGTGATCAGTTGCACGAGCGCGCCGGCTAAACCGGGCCCTGCCAGTTCAGAAAAAGATCCGCTGAGGCTTAATTTACTGTTGCCATCCAATAACTGTTCTGAGGAGATCAGGCGCGGAAGGTAAGCCTCATAGGCCAGTTTGAAGAAGACGCCGAGTACGCCAGTCGATAGGGTAATGAGAAACAGGTACTCTATGCGCAGCTGACCTAGCAACGCGAGCAGGGGAATCAGTCCCAGCAGGGCCGCTCGTCCCAGGTTGGCGATGATCAGCAAGCGACGCCGTGAGGTATGATCAACCAGTAAACCCGCGAAAAGTGGAATAACGAGGAAGGGTGCGAAAGTGGCCGCGTTTAATATCCCCATCTGAAACGGTGTGGCCTTTAACAGGAGAATCGCCGTCAGCGGCAGTGCCAGCGTCGTCACCTCCGATCCTAGCAACGAGACCGTCTCTCCTATCCAGAGCTTCATAAAATCGGCATGGTGCCATAAGGCTTCCGTGCGCGTACCATGTCGTGGGTGTGTGGCTCCCTGAACCATTTTTGCCCTCTTTCAAATAAAGCTTTATAAAACCATCTATTTAATATATACCGGTTGTTAAAGTAATCAGTTTCAGTTGGATGTATAAGAAAATTAACTACTAAAACTGATTTGGATGGTTATATAGAAGGATAGATTATATGGATGATCTTGATGAATCTATTAGTCAGGAGAACGGCAGACCAAAGATGCCGCATCGCCTGGGCGGCCTGCTCTGTCTCGATTTCGTCAACACGGTAGATCCACGTCATAGTCAGCAGCGGATTGAATATCTCACCAGCTATACCAATCTGGTTGTCTGGGGGAGCTCGGTGGACATCGTGAATGCTAATGAAGAACAGTGGTTGCTGCAAGAAGCGGAGCAGCATCCAGCCATTGCAGCCATCACGCTGCAGCGGGCGCATATGTTACGCGAGGCGCTCTATCGTATGTTTTCCGCCTACATAGAGAAGAGAGCTGTGGGTCAGCAAGATCTGGAGGTGTTAAATGTGACGCTGGCCGAGGGAATGGCCCGCGCTCGCATTCGCCCCGAGTCCGAAGGCTTTTCCTGGACCTGGGATGATAATCGGTATAACCTTGATCGCATGCTCTGGCCGGTGGCACGCTCAGCTGCTGAATTACTCATTGCTCCAGAACTGGTCAACATCAAAGAGTGTCCGGGAGACGATGGGTGCGGCTGGCTATTTATAGATGCCAGCAGAAACCATCGTCGGCGCTGGTGTGGGATGAAAGAGTGTGGCAATCGCGCTAAAGCCAGGCGTCATCATGAACGCCAGGCAGAGCAGAGAACATAGCCGCAGTTTCAACTGGTTATTCAGAAGCTGGTTTTGCGTCTATTGAATCGCGCAGGCCGGCGTCCGTCAGAGCCTGGTGAAGCTTTTTCTGACCGTTTGGTCCAAAGCCATGCAACGATGCCAGTTCTTTTGCGCTGACTCCGGCTACCTCCTGGAGTGTGTGGTAGCCAGCCCCGTGTAGCGCTCGTACTGCGGGCGCGGCAAGACCAATATCTGCTACTGGTGTAGAAGCGGTATATTTCATCGGCTTATATCCTTTTTGTAGTAGCTGGTTACAGGAGAAGATCGACCACCTATGAGAGATCCGTTTCTTCTATTTCCTGCTCATCATAGCATGGAAAAAAGGAAAAACTTCTCCCATCTTGCGCAAAAAAGATACGGCTTGCTTTGTGAGATATGAAGCGATTGCACCATATCTCACAAAGCAAGCGCTACAAGTGCGAGACTGTGCGGGGACCCTCAGGCGATGAAGGAGCGTATGGCCTCTAGCGGCCCCGGCTCTATGTTGAATAGCAGGGTGTAGTGGTTGAGAGTTGGGAAATTTACGAGCTGGCTGTTTTTGATTGATTGGTGCATAGTAGACGCGGCCGCTTCGGAGAGAATCTGATCGCCGGGCGACAACAGTTGCTGTCCAGCACGTAGAATCAAGGTGGGTACCTGTATTCTGCCCCATTGCTCTTCGGGCCTGGCCTCGGCATAGTTTAATCCCTCCTCCAGAATACCTTCTCGATAGCTACGGGAGATTACCGATCCATCGTCTTGCCGCTTTACATCATGCTCGAAGTAGACATCTACATATTCATTCCAGTAGGGTCCAAGGAAAGGGGCCGCCTTCAGGCGTTGAATGTATTCTTGATACGATGGGACTGTCGTCCCCAGGCGGTTGATGGCTGCTGTCAACCAGGCTGGTTGATCCTCGACCCTGCTCCAGGGGAGGGGGCTCCCCATCGGCCAGGATCAACTGGCTGAGTTGTGTTGGGTAGTGGGCCGCGAAATAGAGGGAGACCAGCGCGCCAAGTGAGTGTCCAAGGACGATGGGTCGTTCAAGCTCCAGCGCACTGATGAGCGCGGATAGATCAGCGGCGTGGATGGGTACGCTATAGCCATGTTCTGGCCGGTCGCTTTTACCGCGTCCGCGCAGATCGTAGGCAAAGACGCGATGGTCACGTGCCAGATCTTCAGCGATGGCCTGAAAGAAGAAGGCGTTAGCCGTCAGGCCATGGGCGCAGACGATGGCGGGTCCCTTTTCACCCCACTGGACATAATGGTGAGTAAGCCTGCTGGTAGTTACAAAGGTATCACTGACAGGTTGTGTAGGCATAGATTTGACCCCTTAGAAAAATAACAAGGCTGGAGGATAGGAGGCTATGGGAGCAAGATATGCGCTCAGGTGCGCATATCTTGCGAGACTCTTGTTATGGCCAGACCTGTGAGGCTTTGATAAAGTCGCTGGCTGGCGTGAGCTGTGAGTTCTTGATCTGCAGGAACATGAAATCGCTAACGCCGCCGTGCTGGTCGGGCGTCCAGGTCAGACTAGGGCCAAATCCAGTGTCGTAGTTATTGAAATCGTGATCCAATGCGTTGCGCAGACTATCGCGGGTCAGATTCTTGCCCGCTTTACTCAGCGCATCTGAGAAGATCTTAGAATTGATATAGCCATAGAACTTGTACGCGCTAAACACCGGGTCGGATGCGGTGGCTTTGAGATACTCCTGACCGACCGGTGATGTCGTGCTGGTATAGCCGCTGACGTACGTACCTTCTCCTGCGGAGCCCAGGACCTTGGCCCAGGAGTTATCGGCCATGGGGTAGTTGGCCAGATAGCCCATAGATGGGTGATAGCCCTGGCTGGCAGCTGTCGCAATGAACTTCGCCGTGGGACCGGGTAGTCCATTGAGGACGATGACGTCGGTATGCTTGCTCTTTAAGGTCTGGACCGCTGCCGTAAAGTCGGTCTGGGCCGCGTTGTATCCCACCGAAGCGACCAGCTGGGCGCCATTTTTTTGCAGCTCTTCGCCCAGGGTGGTTTTCTGCTGCAGGCCCAGCACATCATCTTCGTATAGCAGGCCAACCGTTTTCGCGTGCTGCTTATTGGTCAGATAATAGCCGATGACATGACCTTCATCCCCATAATTGGGCTGTGTCATCCAGACCCAGGGTAACGCTTTTCCCTGCGCATCCTTGAACTTTGAGCCGCCACCAATGGGATCAACCATCGGGATACCCTTGGGATTGGTGTAGGTCTCGGCGACATTGGCATTGCCCGAGCCACAGACCTGGAACAGCGCGAAGGCGTTGTCCTGCTCAAACAACTGGCGTACCGCGCCCTTGGTTTTGGTCGAGTCGCCATCGTCGCTTACCTGCACCAGTTTTATCTTGCGACCGTTGATGCCGCCAGCCGCGTTGATCTTATTGAAATAAAGCTGGTCGCCAGCCAGAATAGGCGCGCAGATCACCTTCAGCGGACCTGTCGTATCTAGCACCGCGCCGATGGTAATCGTGTCGTTGCTGACACCGGGTACGCTGGCCGCCGATGTGTTTGACGCTCCATTGCTCCCGCATGCCGCCAGTGTAAGCAGGGCCACCGCAGCTATCAGCAGCGCCGCGTAGCGTTTCCCGATCCGCAATCGTGCAAAAAGATCCATGCCGTCTTTGCTCCCTTTGTTAACACCACATCTATGTGGTCAGGAATATGATACATGAGTCATGTTTCACATATAACCGATATGTATCTGAAATGTCAAGGGGGAGAAAAAACATCTCTTGACAGCAGGGTTATCTTCATGGCATGATACATAAGACATGACTCACCTGTCATGTTTGCGCTAATGAATGGATTTATAGCCGACGGGGGCAGATGCAATGGTCGCATTTTTGCAAGTCGTCATAGCGGGACTGGTAACAGGCAGTCTGTACGGGCTATTAACACTGGGGATCGTTTTGATCTACCGCACCACGGGGGTGCTGAACTTTGCTTATGGGGCCATCGCCGCCCTGTGCGCCTGTTTAATGTATATTCTAGTGACGGGTCTACGGCTCAATTTCTGGCTGGCGCTGTGCCTGACTCTGATATTTGCGCCGCTGCTCGGAATTGTATTGGAGCGTGGTTTTGCTCGTCCCGTCCTGCATGCACCTGTATTTACTAAAGCCATCGCTACCCTGGCGCTGGCACTGGTGCTGGAGACAGTCACCCAGGCCCTCTGGCCGCAGCTGGCCGAGGTGCAGCACTTCTCAACCCCATTCGAAGGCCAGGCTCTTCACCTGGGGGGACTCTATATTTCAGCTATCGACCTGGTCATCCTGGTGGTCACCACCGCCTTGATGCTGGCCTTGAACCTCTTCCTGATGCACACGCGCTTAGGGATCGCCATGCGCGCCATGGCCGATAGCATCCCGGCGACGCGTCTGATGGGCGCATCCGTTGGACGCATCTTCATGCTGATCTGGGCCCTGAGCGCGTTGCTAGCGGCGGTCTGCGGTATTCTACTGGCGGGTCAGAACAGCCAGATCGATGTGCAGTTCATGAATCCTATCCTGCTGCCTGCGTTTATCGGAGCCGTGCTGGGTGGGCTAGACAGTCTACCGGGTGCGCTCATTGGTGGCATTCTCGTCGGACTGGTCAGTAATCTGCTGGCCTACTTTCTAGCCGGACATACACTCGGATCACTGGATATCAGCAATCCGGCGATGCGCGACACATTGATCTTCGCCGGTTTTGTGATCGTATTGCTGGTTAGGCCACAGGGATTGCGCGGTCGCGCGCTTCTGCGGCGTGTATAGCAGAGGAGTGCAGAAACTATGGCACAGAAGCCAGCCATGGATCAGGAGATAGCTATACAGCCAGAGTCACGCAGGAAGGCCGCTTCAGGCTTAGCCTTTTTACGTCGTCCGCGCTGGCTAGTCAGCATCGTTGGTATCCTCGTGCTTATTGTACTGCCGATGATCTATGACCAAATATTTGGGTTCAGCTCCGGTTTCCAGTTGCATCATGTCTCACTGATCGGCATCTTTATCCTGGCGGCGCTGGCGCAGAACATCCTGACTGGCTACGCGGCCCAACCCTCGCTGGGCAACGCCGCCTTCTTCGGTGTCAGCGCCTATATTCTGACCTGGCTGTGCAGCGATCTCGGCCAGCCCTATTTGGTGGGCATTCTGGCGGCGGTGCTCGTTTCTGCCGTGCTGGGCATCGTGGTTGGCAGTCCGGCCCTGCGTATCTCGGGCGCGCACCTGGCGGTAGCCACGTTGGGACTGGTGACGACCGTTGGCGCGCTGCTGAATTTCTGGGATACCACAGCGGGTCGCCAGAACTACGATCTGAGCAACTTGCCAGACTTCTTGAACGATGATCATACGCTCTACTATGTTATTTTCGCCATCGTCGTTATCCTGCTCTCCCTGAGCTATCACTTGCTGCGTTCGCGGGTCGGACGAGCCTGGGTGGCGATTCGCGACAACGAGACGGCGGCCGAAGCCTTTGGCATCAACCTGACGAGCTATAAGTTGCAGGCCTTTGTGATCAGCGCCGCCATGACCGGACTGGCTGGAGCCCTGTACGCTACCTGGGCCACCACCGCCTCATCGAGCATGTCCAGTGCTGACCAGACCATCGCCTTTCTGGCCATGATCGTTGTTGGTGGGCTTGGCTCCCTGGTTGGTTCAGTCCTGGGTGCCATCTTTGTCGGTTTCCTGCCACTATTGCTGGGCCAGTTGCCAAGTCCCATGAGCATCGGTTCGTTTCAGCTGCAGATCTCGACCCTGTATACAGGTATCTACGGGCTCCTGTTGCTGCTCGTTCTGATCTTCTTTCCCAGCGGATTGAGTAGTCTGGGCTCCCGCGCTGGTGGCTGGCTGCAGAGAGGCCAGAAAAGGGAGGGTGCCAATGACTGAAGCTGTGCCGACACATCACTTGCTGGAGATTCAGAATCTGACCGTGCGCTTTGGCGGCCTGACAGCTATTAATGAGCTGAACCTGCAGATTCATGAGGGCGAGGTTTTCGCCCTGGTGGGTCCCAATGGAGCTGGCAAGACTACGGTCCTTAACTGTATCAGTGGACTGATCAAGCCTGCGGCTGGCAGCATTCGGTTCGCAGATCAAGAGTTGTTGAGCTTGCCTGCCCATAGAAGGGCCACGCTCGGCATCGGGCGCACCTTTCAACAGCTGCAGCTGTTCGGCAGCATGACCGTGCTGGATAATCTGCTGACAGCGCAGCATACGCGTTTGCGCGCGGGCATCCTCTCCGGCATCCTGCCCTTTGGACCGGGTAAACGCGAGGATGCCGGAGCTCGCCAGCATGCTCTGGAGACCCTGAAGCTGTTGGGACTGGAGAGCTATGCCCGGCGTCCGGCGGGCTCGTTACCCTTTGGAACGCAGAAGCTGATCGGTGTGGCGCGTGCTCTGGTACTGCATCCGCGCCTGGTATTGCTCGACGAACCGGCGGCGGGTGTGCCTCCCCAGGATGTGCAGGAACTGGCCACCCGACTGCGTTACTGGCAAAAAGAGGTGGGCACGACGCTGCTCCTGATCGAACACAATATGCGGCTCGTGCAGGCAGTATCCGACCGAGTCTGTGTGCTGGATTATGGCAAGAAGCTGGCTGAGGGTGATCCAGCCACCGTGTTGAGCGATCCCGCTGTTTTGGAGGCGTACCTGGGGCGTGCAGCCAGCAAAAAGGTACAGCAGGAACAGCTCTCACAGGGAGGTTCGTATGCTGAAGGTTGAGCAGTTGCATGCTGGGTATGGCTCGCTGGAAGTGCTGCATGGCGTTTCATTCGAGGTTGCGCAGGGATCCATCGTCGCTATCTTAGGCTCCAATGGGGCTGGCAAAACTACCCTGATGCGCGCGCTCAGCGGGCTGATTCCGGTCAAATCCGGCCGTGTCGAGTTCGCGGGCCAGCCATTGGGGCGGCTTTCGGCGGAAAAACGACTGCGTGAGGGGCTGGCCCTGGTACCGGAAGGGCGCGACCTGTTTGGCTCCCTCACCGTGCGCGAGAACCTGGTAATGGGGGCCTACACGCGCCGCTCGCGTGCCGAGATGGAGCAGGATATTGAGCGCATCCTGGATCTCTTTCCGCGCTTGAAGGAGCGCCTGCATGCCCATGCCGCCAGCCTGAGTGGAGGCGAGGGCCAGATGCTGGCGATCGGGCGTGCTCTGATGTCTCATCCACGTCTGCTCCTGCTCGACGAGCCGTCGCAAGGGCTGGCTCCGATCATCGTCGAGACCGTCTTTGATGTTATCGAGCAGTTGAATAAGGCGGAAGGGCTGACCATCGTCCTGGTAGAGCAGAACGCCCACCAGGCCCTGGAGGTGGCCCATGATGCTTATATTTTACAGGGTGGCAGCATTGTACTTAATGGCGAGGCGACAACCCTGACCGCCAATTCATCCGTACAAGAACTATACATGGGTGGATGAGCATATTTATATTGATAGTCTTACGGGCTATTTCTTTACCGTCAACGAGAAGGAGTCTTTGTTGCTATGACTAGCTTGAGTGGAAAAGTAGCTATTGTTACCGGGGCGGCCTCCGGCATTGGCCTGGCGATCGCCCAGGATCTGGCGGCCCAGGGAGTGAAGGTCACTCTGTCGGATGTGGACGTCGAGCGCGGCAAGGCGGCCACCAGCGAGCTTGCGGGTGCGCGTTTCCAGGCCGCCGACATGTCCTCGGCGCAAGATGTACAAGCGCTGGTCGAGTCCACGCGCCAGGCCGAGGGGCCGGTAGATATCCTGGTCAATAACGCCGGTATTCAGCATGTGGCGCCGATTGTGGAGTTCCCCGAAGAGAAGTGGCGCCAGATTATCGAGATCATGCTGACCGCGCCTTTCCTGCTGACGCAGGCGGTTCTGCCTGACATGTACGAACGCAGGTGGGGACGCATCATCAATATCGCCTCGGTCCATTCCGTGCGCGCCTCCGCCTTTAAATCCGCCTATGTGACGGCCAAGCATGGTCTGCTTGGTCTGACACGCGTTACCGCGCTAGAGGCCGCCGAATATGGTGTTACCTGCAACGCCATCTGTCCCTCCTATGTACGCACGCCGCTAGTTGAGAAGCAGATCGCCTCGCAGGCCAAGGTCCACGGCATCCCGGAAAGCGAAGTGGTCGAGAAGATCATGGTCACCGAAGGCGCCATCAAGCGTTTGCTGGAGCCTGCCGAGGTCGCTCAACTGGCAACTTTTCTCTGCAGCGATGCCGCCAGTGCCATCACCGGCAGCGCGCAGATGATCGACTGCGGCTGGACCGCCCACTAGGGCATTATAAAGGATCGAGTGCGCGCTTCCTTATCACGAGCATATGCGTCGATGCAACAGCGGTTCGCGAATTGCTGTTGCATCCAGCTTGCTTGCGCCGAGAAAGCGCATGAAGCGCGCGAATCCACGGGCTAAAGCTTCCGCGAAAACCTCATCGCTGCCAAGGGTTTCATCCTCCAGCCACAGGCCCAGGATAACAAAGGTGTTGGTCAGCCGATCGAGTTTGCTGTCGAAGCGACCGATGAGTCGGTCGCCCCACAGGATCGGCAGCGTGTAATAGCCGAATTTGCGCTGGTGCTCAGGCTTGTATACCTCCCACACATAGTCGAAATCAAATATTACTTTAGCTCGGCCGCGCGCGCTGACATGATCGAGTGGCGCGAGAAAGACAACCTCTTCTTTCGTGTTCGTCTCCAACGGCATCCAGGCCAGCGGCACACGTCCCGCGTTCAAATCGTGCAGTATGGTAATGTCGCTCCCGAGAGCGTAGTGTATCATTTTCCAGCCTTCAACGCGCACCTCGACGATATCGCCATCGGCTACCATCGTCCCAAGCAACTTTTTTGCAGCGCTAGCTGGATCACCGCGCCGAAATGAATCACTCGTACGGCTGATCCGCGACAGACCACCAAAGCTGATGTCCTTTTTGAGTAAGAATCGATCCGCCTCGTCGTCGCTGCTCTCGCGGATAAGATATGCGGGCGCGACCTTTTCGGTAAGCGCATATGCGCGCTCAAAACGGTCGCGATGATGCGTCATCACTTCACCTGTGCACCACAGATAATACAAAGCCAGCGCGCTGTCTTTGCGACCGCGATAATTTTGCGTGCGGGTGCGAGTCGCCATGGCGAAGTCACGGTTGCTCACCACGCCACGTTCGCGCAAGACGGCGCGCATTTCGATGATGGCATCAGCGTGGTCGCGGGCAATAGCGGGGAGCCGCAAGCCGCTATTGCGTTCGCGGCGCATGACAACGCGCCAATATGGCAGTTCATCCATCGCTCGGACAGCTAGCCAGCTACCCCAATCGAAGAACTTGCGTTGCTGATACGTTACGTTTTCCCATATACCAGGCGTGTAATCGAGCACGCGGCTGTGCAGCATGATATCCTGACTGCGAGCAATGATGTTCAGCGGATCGAGTTGCAAATACTCCATGGCATGCATGGCCTGTTCGGTTCCCTCGATACCGCGCCAGCGCCGTCCGGGCCACAGGCCCTGCTTACCGAGGATGAAGCGACGGGCCGTTTCAATGTTGATGGTTAACATAATGACCTCTACAAATATTGGCCACTTCCCAATCGCCGGAGCGTGATGGGATGCGTACCGCAGGTTTTGCGGTATGTAGGTGGGATTCTTTTTCAGCCGGGCAAAATTGGAAGGCGAACGGAGAGGTGCTTTCCTATGTTACCTGAAACTCTTTCACCAGTTCGGTTTTCATTATCTTGCCCATGGCATTGCGGGGCAGGGCCTCCACGATGCGAACGGCGCGAGGAAGCTTGTAGCGGGCGAGTTTCCCCGCACAAAAGCTCAGGACCTCCTCTGGGGTGACGCTGTCGGGAACGCGGGGCACGATTACCGCCAGTCCCACCTCGCCCCAGCGCGGGTCAGGTTGTGGAATGACCGCCGCCTCCAACACCCCCGGATGGGCGATGATCACGTTTTCCACCTCGGCTGGATAAATATTCTCGCCACCGGAGATGAACATATCTTTCTGGCGTCCAACGATATAGTAGAAGCCGTCCGCGTCCCGGCGCACCAGGTCCCCTGTATGCCACCAACCATCGCGGTAGACGCTGGCCGTGGCCTCTGGTTGCTGCCAGTAGCCAGAACAGACGTGTGGCCCGGCCAGGATCAGCTCCCCAATCTCGCCGGCTGGTACATCATGATCGAATTCATCCACGATGCGGGCCCGCGAATGGAAGACGGGATGTCCGACCGAGCCAGCTTTGCTGACGGCATGTTCGGGGGCCAGGCTAAAGCAGTTCACCCCCACCTCGGTCAACCCATACCCCTGGCGAAATCCCAGACCATGCTCGGCGTAACCCGCGATAACGCGCGGCGGACAAGGGGATCCACCGGTAATAAAGAAGCGCACGGAGGAAAAGTCGCAACCGGTGAACGCTGGATGCTGCAACATCTGTTGAAAGACGGTGGGGACCGCGAACACAACCGTACAGCGCCGTCGCTCGATGACCGACATGATGGCCTTGGGCGAGGAGCCGCGCAGCAGCACGACGGTTCCACCCAGGTGATAGAGGGGAGTCGTCAACACATTGAGGCCGCTGGCATGGAAGAAAGGGGCAAAGGTCGGCACAATATCTGTGTCGCGCAGTCCCCAACTGATCTGAGTATTGATAGCGTTCCAGGTAATCATACGATGTGAGAGCAGCACCCCTTTGGGCAGGCCGGTTGTGCCCGAGGTGTAGAGTATGAGGGCTATCTCCTCGCCATGTGTCGTGGTAAAAGGGTGGACCTGGCTGGACAGGTCGGCCTGTTCACCGGGAAATTTATCGAAGGCGAGCAGAGAGCGAACCTGGCAAGTACGTTGCAGGGACCGAGCCAGTTCCGCATGGGCGGAGTCATAGAGCAGCACCGCTGGTTGGCAATCGTTCAGGATGATTCCCAACTCATGTACGGTCAGGCGCCAGTTGAGTGGAACCAGGATCGCTCCCAACAGTGCACAGGCAAAAAAAGCATCCAGGTACTCAGGTGCGTTGAAGGCTACGACCGCTACACGCTCCCCCTGTTGCAGATGATACTGCTGCTGGAGATAAGCGGCCAGGGCACGGGCACGTAGATTGAGCGTGCGATAAGTAAAATGTGACTCAGTTTCCTCATCGATCAATCCCACTTTATGAGGACTGAGAAGTTCACGGTGCGCCAGCCACTCGCCAAGGGTAATGAACGCCATAGATCACCTCCGTATCGAACCACATTGTTCTTTGTTGAATCTCTTCTTTGATATTGTATAAGAAATGGGTCAAATCTTCTACTGTTCTCACAATTTGTGATAGTCGTATAAATTGCCATATAATGTGTCCTGAAAGCTGCATATTTCGAGCCCGCGACCCTGGACCTCCGCTCTCGCGTTGATCTAAAAAGTATTTGTTGAAGAGGCTGAACTGTGTACGCGGCCGCTTTGATCCACATACCAGAGAGATAGAGCAGGTATTGTATAATATGATACATGACCCATGTATCATATTATAATGAAGCTAAAGGGAAGATGATGAGTAAAGGCAATGAGACCGAGAATCCTTTGATGCCCGTCACAGCGCGTGGAGAGGCGACGCGACGCAAGATACTGGACGCCGCCGAAGAGGTCTTTGGCGAACTGGGGTATTACGAGGCCAGCATCTCAGAGATTACCAGGCGCGCGGGCGTCGCGCAGGGCACTTACTATATTTATTTTCATAGCAAGCGTACCATCTTCGAAGAACTGGTCACCGATATTGGCGAGCGCCTGCGGGCAGAGATGCGTGTAGCTATCGCGGGCGCGCCTGATCGCATCGAGGTTGAGCGGCGCGGTTTCCGGGCCTTCTTCACGTTTGTCGCCAGGCATCGACGCATCTACAGTATCGTCCAGGAGGCGGAGCGTGTGGCGCCCGAGGCGTTTTATGCCTACTACCATAAGATCAGCCAGGGTTATGTACGCGGCCTGCAGGAAGCGATGGATGATGGCACTATTCGCAAACTTGATCCAGAAGCGATCGCGTATACATTGATGGGTATCGGTCACTTCATCGCTCTGCGCTGGTTAATCTGGCCTCCCCAGGGTGGACAAAAAGTGAATAATGATGAGTTGCCAGAGAGCGTCTTTGAATCCATGATAGAATTTATCTCCAACGGCTTATCCGCCCACATCCCTAGTTAGAGCATTTGCATGTTTTGAGTTTCAATGTAATTTATACTTTAAATGAGAAGAATGAGATTTTAGGGATATTTTAGTGCTGTGCGCATAATGACAAATTAGATGGTATGTGTTGATCAACAAGAACCGGCGGCCGGGCTACGTGGAGGGAGTGATGTGATGAAGCATATGGTACTGATTGAGAAGCCAGTAACCCTGCAATTAACGAAGCGGTTGATCGACTGCCAACCATTGATGTTGGGGATACTGGCCTGTCTGGGATTGCTACTCCGGATATATGGTTTAAATTGGGACCAGGGAAAATTGTTTCATCCTGATGAGCCTTTTATTGTTTCCCATGCCTTGAGCGTCGCGTGGTCTGCGAGTGTGGCTCAATTTTTTGATCCGCTGCGATCGCCACTCAATCCACATTTCTTTGCCTATGGTTCCTTCCCCATTTATCTACTGTCCCTGCTTGGGCACGCTATTGCGCTCTTCTTTCCTGATTTTTTTACCTACACTAACCTCAATCTTGCCGGACGCTGTATCTCGGCAATCATGGATAGCGGCACTATTCTTATTACTGGTCTGCTCGCATACCGGTTATGCATATATGATCGGTACGCTATCCTTTCACCGCGTGCGGTGTCAACAGTGGCTACGCTGCTGGTCGCCTTTTCGCCGCTCCAGGTGCAGCAGTCACACTATTGTACGGTAGATGTGATGCTGCTTTTTTTTGTGACACTGACCCTGCTGGGCTGCGTCACTCTGGTGGAGACGCGGACGCCGCTGCGCGTAGCATTGTTGATCGGGTTTGGATATGGTTTGGCCCTGGCCACCAAAACCAGCGCCGCTCCCCTGGTGGTTCCGGTGGGGATCGCGCTGCTGCTGCGTTGGTGGCGAGTGCGACGTGTAACTGTCCTGGTTGCTCTGGTGATGGTAATCCTCGCGACCTGCCTGACCTTTATGTTGTCGATGCCATATGCTCTGCTGGACTGGCGTATTTTTTTGCAGCAGGTGATCGATCAAGGAAACATGTCTACAGGTAAGGCTCTCATGCCCTACACCATCCAGTTTGAGGATACGATCCCTTACCTCTATGAGATACAGAATATCTTTCTCTGGGGACTGGGTCCAATGCTGGCACTGAGTGCTGGTGGTGGTCTGCTCTGGCTGATCTGGAGGGTCGTAAAGAGGCGGGTCGGATGCTGGTTAATCATGCTGTCCTGGGTACTGATTTATGGTGGTATGGCGGGGGACCTCTACGTGAAGTATGCGCGCTACATGCTACCGCTCTACTCAGCGCTGATTATTATTGCAGCGGCGTCTTTGGCTGCTCTGGCTACTACTATGCGCACGAGCCAGAGAACCTCTACCAACCAGGCTCATGTAGCGATTCCAGCCTATGCTTTAATCGGACTGGTCTTGCTGACAACGATTTTTCAGGGCCTGGCGATGGCCAACATTTATAGCCAGCCCAGCACCTTAATCCAGGCATCCCATTGGATGTTTACACACCTCACGCCTGGTAGCACCATCATCTATGAACAGGGCGATGTCATTATACCGGTCGCGACCGACAATCATAATCCTCAGCAAGAATTTCACCTCGCTGTGTCAGGTCTGGATATGTATAGCTATGATAATCCTGCAAAGATCAGGGCCCTGACAGCCGCGCTGGCTAACAGCAATGTGCTCATAATGACATCAGACCGCTGGGATCAACCGGCGATGCGCCTGCCCCAGCACTATCCTGTTACCAGTCACTATTATCACATGCTCTTTCAGGGCCAACTGGGTTTTCGCCTGGCCGCTCGCTTTGAAAACCATCCTCATCTGTTGGGGATCACCTTAAATGATAGCGACTCCGATCCCAGTTTCTCCATTTTTGACCATCCCACTGTACGTGTTTTTGTGCGTGATCCGTCGCTGAGATATAGCACCTCTGAGCTCTACCACAGGATACTCCGGGACGCACCTCCAATGCCTTTCTCGTAATCGACTTGTGAATCGACAGATGAATCAAAGCGCATTTTTCGTTTTATAACTACCGAGAAGATAAATTGTATAGAGAAAAAGAAAAGCGAATACTAAAGAGAAGGAGGACAGACGACTCATGACACTGCTAGACGCGGCGTTCGCACATCCCCAGGGGCTGGCCGGTCGGCTGGGCGCCATGATTATGGCATACATGACCAGGCAGCGCAACCTGTGGACAACCTCACTGCTTGATCTTCGCCCCAATGATCATATCCTCGAAGTTGGTTTCGGCCCTGGCGCTTTGATTCGCGAGATGGCGGCGCGGGTACCGGAAGGATTTGTGGCCGGGGTTGATGCTTCGTCACTGATGGTCAAGCAAGCCACACGACGCAATAAGAAGGCTATCCAGAGCAAGCATGTCGCTTTGAAAGAGGGCTCCGCGCTCACCCTTCCATTTGAAGATAACCAGTTTGACGTGGCGCTGTCCGCCAACTCGATACAGATCTGGCCCGATCAACTGACCGGCGTCAAAGAGATGTATCGTGTCCTCAAACGCGGCGGAAGAGTTGCCCTCATCCTTCAGCCGGTCTGGGCCAAAACGGACCAGGAAGTCAAAGACATTGGTGCCGGGCTTCTATCTACACTGAAACATGCAGGTTTTCAACAAACCAGGCTAGAGTTTAAATCTATGAAGCCGGTCTCCACCGTCTGCGCTCTGGGCATCAAATAATAATGCGCCTCGCTACCTGCCGCGTGCAGGTAGCTTGTTTTCCGTTTTCTTCAAGAGGAGGAAGAATAGGCAGCCAGAACCTGTTTTGTATCATTCATATAAATCAAATAAGGTAACTATTTATGTGTAGAAATATCAAGCCTCTCTTCAATTTTGAGCCAGCGGTGACCGAGGAAGAGATTCAGCAGGCCGCGCTGCAGTTTGTGCGCAAGGTGAGCGGCTTTAACCAGCCATCAAAAATCAACGAAGCTGCATTTCGGACTGCCGTCGAGGAGATAGCTGCTTCTACCAGAGCTCTGCTCAACTCGCTGGAGACGAACGCGCCCGCTAAGGATCGTGCCGAGGAGGCCGCCAAAGCACGCGCTCGCAACGCCCAGCGCTTCGCTCGTTAGCCGGACATAGTTCCGGCTCAGATCCTTTCTCCATAACCAATCTCCCTCTCCTGGTGGCAAAGGCCACCACTACTCCCATGTGTCTCAAAGCAAACCTCCCTTTATGCCGATGTATTCGGAATGATAGATGTAACGTTTGTTGCTTTTTTGCGACTACAGTACGAGAAATTTTTCAGGGAGGTTAAACAGTGCATGAGGTGAAGAATATGCATGATATTCCTGCGCAGCATAGTTTAATCGAGCAGCTGTACCAGCGTTACTGGCTCTTGCTTTTCAACACTATCTCGCAGCGCATTGCCTCCAAAGAGGAGGCCGAGGATATTCTGGTGGAAGTATTTCTGGCGGCATATGAGAGCCCTGTCATTGCGACGCTTAGTGAACAGCAGCAACTGGCCTGGCTACGTCGCGCGGCACACAATAAAAGCGTGGACCGCTATCGCCGCCATCAACGTACACCGACGCTCTACCTGGAGCAGTGCCATACCCAGACACATGAGGATGAGCAAGATACGCCTGAGCACCTGAGCATACAGCACGAGGAGCTAAACACACTGCGGCAGACTTTGTCGGAGTTACCAGAACAGCAGCAAGAATTGCTCTATTTACGCTTTGCCGATGGATTACGCTGTAGCGAGATCGCTGTGCGCTGGCGCAAGAGCGAGGGCTCCGTTCGCACCTTGCTCTCACGCACCCTTAATCGTCTGCGCACCCATTACAGACTGGGAAAGGAGGCTGTTGATAGCCATGAATAATGATCAGTACCAGCATGAAACATTTACACCCGACCAGATCGATGAACAGATTGAACGCTCCATCCATTATCCGCGCGCACAGCAATCCGATTCCGCCGATGAGCAACTCATCAACGACCTTTCTCTGATCTATGACGAATATAATCGTCAGCGCGATCGCCTCTGGCAGCGTATCTCAGCCGGTATAGAGCAGCAACCCTCTAGCGAAGACAAGGAGCCTTCAATGGTACCAGATCAGCCAGGGCTACCGATCGTATATCCGCAGCATTCAGCCAGGGCTCCGCGCGGACCACGTTGGCAACTGATATTCGCAGCACTGGCGGCAGGCTTAATCATTGCCAGCATGCTATGGCTTGTTGGTAGTCGATTAGCTATTTCTACGACGATTGCTCCTCCCCCTGCAACCAGCGTGCCTGTTGATCCTACCTGCAACTCCAGGGATACAGGTTGGGTGGTAATCTGTCAACACCATTATGAGCAATCGGTTCGGCAAAATCAGACTATCAATACCAGAACGTTGGGTACATTGAAATTCACCGTGGACAGTGCTTACATCGATGGCAACCGCGCGATCATCAAATACACGTACACGCCAGCCGTAACTGGCAAGCTTTACCAGATTACCGATTACCCACAGCTCAGCACCGCTCATGGATTAAAGTTCCCAGGTATCAATGGTGACCAACCAATACCCACAGAGAATGAAACCATTATGACATTTGAGACTGCCAATCTGACGCAGCGGAGCGGCAATCTGTCCTTGCATTTTATTGATGAGATTTCGCTCTGGAAAAACGTTACTCCAACAGCTCAGCAAACAGCCTCGATGTTGCTGCAAGAGAAGCACACTGTATTCTTTAATTTCAGCATCAAGATCCAGCCTGAGTACAAAGTTATTGACGTGGGGCAGACGCAAACTGTCCAGACGGGGAGGATCGGTCAGGATGGGAAGCTAACCTGGGAACGCATTGTCGTCACACCTTCCGCGACGCGTCTGATCATGTCAGGCATCAGTATAGAAAATGACATGGCTGGCTATGTTAATGTGGATGGACTGAAGGGGATGGATACCTTTGGGGTTTACTTTGGTAAGCAGCATGTCACCGACCAGCACTATGTGGAGGATCATCTTTTGCAAAAAGCCCCGCCGATCTTTGAATTATTCTACTTCCAGCCTTTGTTTGATCAGCCTGGGCAATGGGCTCTGCACTGGGCCAATTACACGTTGGAATATCCAAACAAACATGCTGTAGACAAAGGTTATACCTACCATATTGACATCAAATAAATGTACACGAACCATCTAAAGAGTTGCCCCTACTTATCTAAAAGTGCGGGGCAACTCTTTAGAGAGCCTAAACTTTCATGACTCAGGCGTAGAGTTCGATGCCGTTGATAAAGGGATTATCGGGGCCGGCCTGGGTAAAGGAGATGACGATCTGCCCACTGCCGTTGGCTGTGGTGGTGAATTGCCTGGTGAGCGCGGTCTTGTAGCCGGCGATGGCATAGACATCAAAGTTGCTCAGGACCGTGTTGCCGTTGACGGCGACGTTGAAGACGCGTTGCCCGGAGGCGTGCCAGGTCAGTTCCGCCCAATCCAGTTGGAGCGTATAGGTCTTGCCCGCGGTTAAGCCAGTGAGCGTGTAGGTAAATGAGCTATTCCAGCGGCAGGTCTGCCAGACGCTCTGCGGCGCGGGATTGGCCACGCCACTGGTGTTGATCGCGGTCGAAGTATCGCTATAGGCGTTGCCCTGATTGTAGCCGGTGTCCGCGACGAAGTTGCCAGTCGCGCCTCCACCGGCATTAATGGCTTTAACCAGCGTCTTTGGGGTCGGCGTGGGGGTTGGTGGTGGGCCACCAGCCGGGTCCCACACCTCGATGGCGTTGATGAAGGGATTGTCGGCGCCCGCCTGGGTAAAGGAGATGACGATCTGACCGCTGCTATTGGCTGTAGCCGCGAAGGTTTTAGCTACGGCCTTCTTGTAGCCTGCTGTCGCATAGACATCGAAGTTGTTCAGGACCGAAGTGCCATTGACCGCCACGTTAAAGACACGCGCACCGGCGTACTGGAAGGTCAGTTCCGCCCAATCGAGTCGCAGGGTGTAGGCTTTGCCCGCTGTCAGTCCAGGGATGGTATAGGTAAATGAGCTATTCCAGCGACAGGTCTGCCAGACACTCTGTGGAGCCGCCCCGGCTACCCCGCTGGTGTCAATTGAGGTTGAGGTATCGCTAAAGGCGTTGCCCTGATTATAGTCGGTGTCCGCCACATAGCTGCCCGACGTGCCACCTCCGGCATTGATGGCTGTGACCAAGGTTCCTCCCGGTACTGGACTTGGAGTAGGATTTGGTGTAGGAGTCGGTGGGGGCGGCGTAGGAGTCGGTGTGGTGGTGGGAACGGGCGTCGGCGTTCCGGTGGGGAAGCCGCAGATCTGTGATGACGGGCTCCAGCCAGAATTGCCAGAACCGAGCGTGATTTGCCAGGATTGTGAGCTCTCGCAGCTCTCCAGTCCACCCACTGTCAATCCGCTGGCCGTCACATTGGTGGCCGATCCCGTAATCGTGTTTACCTTGTTCGAGAAGGCAAACTCGGCGCCACTGATATTGACGTTGCTCAGGTTCACCGTACTGATGGGATTGCCGCCGTCGAACGAGATTGCCGCGTAGTTGCTGTTATCGATCTCATCGTTTGAGACCGTAAAGGGGGCATTGATAGAGCCGTTGTCGGCCCAGAACATGAGAGCGCCAAACTGCTGGATGCCCTGATCTCCAAATCCCGTGGTCTGCTTGATAGTGTTATTGGAGATGGTGGTGGAGCCGCTAAATGGGGATGTGGGGTTGCCAAAGTTCTCATAGTCTAGCATGATGCCGCCACCCCGGTACTGCGAACCGCTGACCACGTTGTTGGTGGCGTTGTTGCTCGTACCGCCATAGATGGCGATGCCGTTGGCCAGGTAGGGCGATTGTATGGTATTGTGATCAAAGCTATCGCTGCTGTCGCCGGCTGATGCTCCGCCAAGATCTGACCACATCGCCAGTCCATCGTCGCCAGTGCCGCGAATAATGCTCTGCTTGACGCTCGAATTGCTGATGGCGCGGTGGAAGTTAATGCCATCGGCCAGTGTGCTATCGATGCGGCTGTTGCTGACCGTCAGGCCGCTGAAGGGACCATCGAACCACATGCCGACTTTGGTATGCTCGATCCAGACATTGGAGATGCTTGAATTGTTGAGCGAGCCACCGATGCCATTGTCCTGGACGCAATCGACGCGGTTCGTGATCTGGCCCTCGATGGCGAAATCAGACAGGTTGACATTGGCGCTGGGATTGCCATCGTAGGTATCGTGTCCATAGATGCCCACGCCGGTCCCGGTGCTACCAACGGGCGCGCCGCCAAGGACCGTATACCATGGTCCCGCGCCTTTCACGGTCACGTTATCCACCAGGATGTGGCTGGTCACCAGGTAGGTCCCCTGTGGAATCCAGACGCCTTTGCCCTGGGCCGAACCATCATTAACGGCATTCTGGATAGCGCTCGTCGCGTCGACCGCTCCGGTTGGATCAGCGTTATAGGGTGCGTCGGTCACCGAGATATAGCCAGAGGGCCTGGGCAGGGGATTCGCTACCTGCTCAAAGTCGGCCACATCGATGGCATACCATGCCGCGGTATTTTCCGAGTCCACCTGCAGTTTCACGGTCGTTCCTGCCGCTATCTGAGGCAGCAGGGTATGCACCTCGTCAAATTGATGGTGCGCCGTGCCGCCGGGGCTATTTGACCAGTCGTTGCTGTTGCAATCTGAAAAATTGGGTTGCCCATACAGCCAGCTATATTTTGAGGTCAGCTGCAGATCTTTGGATTGCTTGACCCCATTGATATAAATACTCAATGAGGCGTTGATACCACCACCGCCGGCCGCATCGGGAATGCTGTAGCGCAGGTTAAGCGCGTTGGCGGACTGTGGCAGGGTAAATTGGACCCATTTGCCCTGTGTCAACTGAACCATCGTTCGATCGACAGCATCCGATGCCAGATCGCCTAACTGGTAGTCGGGTCCGGTGACGGTGCCATTGGTGCTGGCGCTATGCGCCTCCATCTCAACATAGGGCAGTGTGGCTCCGCTGCCACCCGTGGCGGCATGGGAGATCACGCCGCTGTTCTCCTGTGGCAAAATAGCCGCGCTCGCCGTGCGAGGTACGTTCGATAGTAGGCCAAGCGTCACCAGTAACAGGAGCAGCGCGACAAAAACGCTGAGGATTTTCCGGCGCTTTTCCTTCTTTGCATCATGCATCTTGCGAAGTCCTTTCTTCTAGAAGCTATCCTTTTAAACCAGTGAGATTGATACCGCGAATGATCTGGCGCTGAAACACTAAAAAGAGGACAATAGGAGGAATGCTGGCCAGTACCAGGCCTGCGATCAGATACATAAAAGGTAAGTTAGAATTGGTGCCTGATTGATGATAGAGCGAAACTATCAGTGGTTGGAGATGGTCATCGGACAGGACGAGCAGGGGCCAGAGAAAATCTTTCCAGGAGGCGATGACCGTGAAGATAGTAATGACAGCCAGCGCGGGACGCGAGAGCGGGAGAATGACGCGCATAAAGAATTGCAAGGCATTGGCGCCATCTAGCCACGCGGCCTCCGATAGCTCGGCGGGAATGCCATCAAAAAAACTTTTGAGCACCAGAATATTAAAAGCATTGGCGGCCTCTGGCAATAACACCCCCAGCCAGGAATTGAAGAGCGAGATATGGATCAGCGGCAGATCGCTGATATTAACGAATTGTGGGATTAAATAGACGACCGGGGGAACCATCAGGGTACAGAAAAAGCTGAATTGGATGATGCCTTTACCCGCTACATGCAATTTGGAAAGGGCATAGGCAGCGGTCGCCGAGACAATGATCTGGAGCAGTACGGCCCCCACGGCCAGCAGGAGGGTGGCCGTAAAATGGGTCGGAAAATCAAGGATATTCCAGGCATTGCTATAGTTCGTCCATTGCGGATGTTGGGGCCAAAACGTTGGCGGCGCCTGAAAAATTTCGCTGCTGGACTTGAGCGCGCCGCTGAACATCCAGTAGATTGGTCCCAGGGTTATGATGGTGGAAAGGGACAGCAGCGTGAACACAAGCCAGTAGATGGAGCGGCCGCCGGGACGTTTGAGAGCAAAGGGTGAAACGAGCGTCCTGTCGTTAGCGTCTTCATCGAGAGTGGTTCGTCTGCCACGCTCCCGAAACGATCCCGCCTGAGGATCGCGCAATAACGTTGCCATGTGCCTATTCTCCTTGCATAAAGCGGTTGGTCATGCGCATGTAGATCAGCGCGAAAACAGCGAGGACCACGAAGAGCATCATGCCCGCCGCGCTGGCCGCGCCAAAATTAGCCTGCTGAAAAGCGTATTTATAGATCAGGAGCAGGACGCTGATCGTTGTATTCTGAGGGCCTCCATCGGTGATGGTGAAAGGCTCGATAAATACCTGCATTGTTCCTATAATCTGCAGGATCAGCATCAAAAGCATGATCGGTCGAATTGTTGGCAGCGTGATATGCCAGAGTCGGCGCCAGATGTTCGAGCCATCGATCTCGGCCGCCTCATAGAGAGAGGCCGGTACACCCTGCAGAGCGGCCAGATAGATCAGGATCGCCGAACCCGCATTGCTCCAGGTCGTAATCACCATCAGCGCGGGCAGCGCGATCCCTGGCGTCTCCAGCCACGCGGTGGTCGGCAGATGCAGCAGATTGAGCAGCGCATCTAAAAGGCCGCCATCGGGATTGTAGATCCAACGCCAGAGAAAGACCGTGACGATAGGTGGCAGCATCACCGGCAGATAAAAGGCCAGGCGAAAGAAGCCCTTGCCGTGGCGCATCTCGTTAATAATGAGCGCGAGGATAACAGGAATAGCGTAGCCAAAGAGCAAGGCATAACCGGTGAAGGCCAGCGTATTGAGCCAGGCGATCCGGAAAAGCGGATCGAGCAGCACGGTATGATAATTTGCCCAGCCAATCCAGAGCGCTGGATTGATCATATCGACGCTCTGAAAACTCATCGCGATCCCCAGTATGACCGGATACCAGACAAAGAGAGCAAAGGTAAGCAGTGCGGGCAGCAAGAAGAGATAGCCTGCGCTATTGCGCCTGACGATTTGTTGGATGCTTATTTTTCTCTTCCTCTGTTGTACATTGCCGGGTAACAATTTTCCTTCTGGCCTGACCTCTAACGTACCTGGTAAAGGTGAGAAAGGCGGCGAAGATAACGGACGTCCCATGTCAATCTCCTTCTTCTCGTCATCGGGACTTGCGGGGGAGGAATGCGGTGAAACTGATCCTCTCCCCGCCATATTTAAGAGCCAGAGGATTGATCAAGGACCTGTTGAAACTGTTGCGCGCACTGCTGCAACAGTTTTTGCGGATCAGCGCTCGCGTTGGTAAGGATCGATTGCACGACGCTATCCAGAGCCGAGTACATCTTTTGTGTCTGATTGCGCGGTTCCGCCCGCAGGGTGAGTTGCGCATCGGTAAACGGCTTATAGTTCTGCAGCGGCACATTGGCATATTTGGCGTTTAAGGCATCCAGCTTCTTCTGGAAATCTCCCATGAACAGGATATTGGTAGGGGCACCAACCACCTGTCCGGAGGCCGACTGGGCCGCGTAGCTATCCTCGATGACGGACAGATCGAAATTCGAATAGATGACATAATCAAAGGCCGCTTTGATGACATCCTGCGACGCCTTAGGATTGAAGACGAAGATATTGCCGCCGGTCAGAGCCGCGTTCCCACCGTTTTGTGGCATGGGTCCAATGCCAAAGTCTTCCAGGTTCGCCTGGTATTGTGTTTTCAAGGTATTGAGCTGATCGGGGGCCATAACAACCATGGCGACTTTGTTGGTGGCCAGCAGTTGCAGGGTATCGGCCTGGGTAAAGAGCTGCTGTTTCGTCATCGATTGATCGGTAAAGCGCATCTGCTTCAGCAACTGCAGGACACTGATGCCCTTGTCACTGGCAAAGAGCGCCTGTTTGCCATCGGAGGACTGCATATCGCCACCCGTTGTATACATCCAATTGGTGAAATGCCAGCCGCCCTGGTTTGAGGTGCTGGTCTCGGCGAAGCCCGCCACCGATGAGCTCTTGAGTTGTTTGGCATAGCCACGAAACTCCTCCCACGTGGTCGGTGGCTTATCTGGATTCAATCCGGCCGCCTTAAACATTTTTCGATTATAGTAGATGCCCAGCGCGTAGGCGTTTTGTGGCACTCCATAAATCTTATTGTTGCTGGTCGCAATAGAGATAATGCTGGGATTGTAGCTCTGGAAATACTACCAGCTTTTAATCAGGCTGGTAACATCAGCCACCGCATGTTTCTGAATCAGGAGAGGCGGCTCTGTAAAGTAGCTCTGGGTCGCGTCCTCCGCCTGATTGGCCGCCACCCTGGCGAAATAGGTTGTTGGATCATAGGGATCGTTTTTACCGACGATCTTTTTGCCAGGATGAGATTTTTCAAATTGCTGAATAACCTGATTAAACACATGGATCGCGCCTGGATTACTGGCTGGTGGCAGTGTGTTCACGGTCGCGGTGATCGATGTTGTGTTCCCTGTACCGGCCGCTGTAGAACCACAGGCGGCCAGAGCCTCTAAACCGATGATCCCCGCTCCAAACGCTACACTTCTCTGTAAAAAATGTCTCCGATTCAACCATAATGCAGTCTTCATAAGATCTCCTTTTCATGGGCGCTACGATATGGTACTAACATCATGATGTCAGTACTAAAGCACAGAATCATAAATCTGATGTAAGACAGATAGCAATAGTCGATGATGCTTCAGGGACGCTTCACCAGGGTATCAGGCTCTAAAACGTAGCTTGTGAAGGAAAAGATAAGGTAAGTGAGGGGGAAAAACGCGCACTGTAGCGACGTGTTGCTGGTATGTCCATTGTGAAGCGGTTAGCATCATAGCTTCCAAACCTCCAGATTTGAACTCGTCAATCCTTGACGAAAAGGATAGGAAAACCGCCAGTATATCTTGCAATGGAAAACATGGGTAGTGTATATTCCCTAAGACAACCAGCGCTTTTCATCATTCCTTGCTTTCTACAATGTACACGCAAAGAATATGGGCGCTCCTTATGTTGAATGTCTTTACCTGACAGGGTTGCATTTAAGGGTAACGTTAACTTTGTTTCTTGAGAGTAAACGTACCATAGAAAAATAAGCCTGTCAAGCCCTATGGCTTTTTTGGGTTGAAAGATGGAAAAGATGTGCCTCATGTATGCATGTAGAGGAGAATCTTGTTTCGGATGTGACTACGATAGTGGCACATTGACAGTATATTAGGAAAATGTTACGCTTCATGAGAATAAAGTTAAGCTTATCGTTTACTTAAATCGAGAGGATGGCCTGCGTTGGAGTTAGAACCACCTAAACGTTTAACCATGTCAGAGATAGCCAGAGAGGTTGGCGTCTCGACCACAACGGTTTCTAAAGTTCTAAACCAGCTTCCCGGTGTCGGCGCAAAGACACGTGCACGCATCCAAGACGTGATTGCCCAACATGAGTATGTTCAAAACCATTCCGCGCGCCATCTTCGCAAGGGGCAGAGTGGCTTGATCGATCTGGTTTTAATGCGTCTTGAAGGTGGCTATGACCTGGGCATCATGCATGGTGTGCAGGAAGCCCTGATGGAGAGCGGGCACCGTTTGGCGGTCTTTGCCACGCACGAGGACGAAGAAGTAGAGCGGCTCTGGCTGCGTCGGTTGCTGGATCAATCGACCGATGGCGTTCTGCTGCTACTCCCGTACGAGCATGGTGAGATCGCGAATACGCTGCTACAGCAGAAAGTACCGTTCGTCGCCATAGGGGACCGCAACGAGCCGACCACAAATTTCCCTACCATCGGCTCAACGATCTGGCTGGGAGGCTATACCGCGACAGAATATTTGATCTCGTTAGGTCATCGCCGTATCGGCATCATTACTGGTCCCCTGCATCTCATGACATCGCGCGCGCGCTTGGCGGGATATCGCGAGGCCCTGGAACGGGCGAGCATACCTGTCGATCCTGCGCTTATTTGCGAGGGCACCTATCTTCTCGGTGACGGTATACAGCAGACATACAAACTTCTCGATCTAGCAGAGCCACCTACGGCTATCTTCGCGGGTAACGACGCGCAGGCGACCGGCGTTTACCAGGCCCTCTACCAGCGTGATATTCGCATACCCGATGCCATGAGTGTGGTCGGTTTTGATGATGTGACCTATACCGCCCAGATGGCTCCTCCACTGACAACGATTCGGCAGCCACTGGTCGAAATGGGAAAGATGGCCACCCAGATGCTGTTGCGCCTGATAGCCGGCCAGGTCCTCGAGTCAAAAAATGTGGAACTTTCCACATCGCTTGTGATCAGACAATCATGTCAGGCGCCGCGTACCTAGAGGAGAGCGAGGCAGCAATGTGAGTATCATCAATGGCACATTGCTGTCTCGCGTTTCCCTGTAGGTGTTAAGAGGTTTCGTGTTGGCGCGCGGAGAGGAACCAGGTATTGCCAAAGGGATCTTTAAAGTCGGCCGATAAGCCGCGTTGGGGGACATTGATCGGTTCCAGCAGCGATGTAGCATTGGCCTGTATGGCGCGTTGATAGGCGCCCTGCACATCATCGATATAGAGGAAGAGGGCGGCTGTGGCTGCTTCTCCTTTCCACCGATCATCACCTCTACCACCGCCGATCATGATCACCGAATTGCTGATGATTACCTCACAGTGGACTCCCCCCGCGTTTCCTATGGTACGCATGTGTTCTATGGCACCAAAGGTCTGTTTGACAAACTCAATCAGCGAGGGCGCATCCTGATTAATCAGATACGGGATGACGGTTGGATAGTCAGCGGGGCTTATAGCCTGTTCCATTTTTAGCTCCCTTTCCAGGTGTGAACCATTTAACTTGCTTTTGCTGTACCAGGTGTTTATTTTGAATAGTGCTTTCGAGGTGCAACCCTGGTGGTAGTGTATCTGAAAAAGGAAGGCTTTTCTTGTAAAAAATTGACCTGGTGGTCGGGAAAGAAGCTTGTACTGTGAATTATCACAGAGGTACATGATTATGGAACTGGCCACGAGACGATAGATAGGTTGAGGGAGTAAGGCCAGAAAACGCCTGAAAATCGTGGATGCAATGCGCCTGATCGTAATAGCCACAATTCAGGGCCGCTTCGGCCCAATGTACCGGCCGTCCATATTCGAGCGATCGCAGCAGCGCTTGAAAGCGCTGGACGCGGCAAAACAGTTTGGGCGTTAGTCCCACTGCCTCGCCGAATACCTGAATGAAGTGCCGCTGGCTCAGCCCAACCTCGCTGGCGATGGCCTGCATGGTCTGAGTAGGGGGGACCTGCGTAACAGCTTTGATGATATTGGGCATGGCGGTATGTGGGAAGTGCCGGGCATCCTGGAGTCGTCCCATAAGGGCCTCAGCGAGTAACTGGAGGCGGCGCTCCATGTTATCTGTTGCGCGTAAATATTCATATAGTCTATCAGCTTTACTTCCCCACAACATTCTGAGGTCAACATGCTGGTTATGCAATTCACTGGCAGGCATAGGCAGAAAAGGCGCCGCCCCACCAACCTTAAAATGAACACCCATGATCGCTGATTGCTCGGTCGTATCGATAATTGAAAATGTAGAATGCGCACCTCTGAATATACTGCCAGCGAAACGCTGCACCTGATCATGATGGGTACGATCGTACACACGAATCTCGTCCGTATGCAAATTAATCAGCAACTCCAATCGACCTGTGGTAGTGAGCGCTCTTTGAAGTGAGCAAAGGCCTGTCCCTCAAAAAGCCATAATTTTTCTATGAATGCAGTCAGTGGAATTGGAGGATTGCATGCATAATACATAGCGCTGTATTTCTTATAGCTTCCAATCAATATAATTCTTTTATGTTTTAGTATACATGTTCTAATACATTGAAGCAAGTATTTTTATGATGTGGTAGAAAATGAGTGTAGCTGATGAAGGATATGTTTAGCTACAAATTCTGCTAATTGTAGCACTGTCGCTTATAAACTGCTAAATAGTTTCCATCTTGTTGAATCATGTTTAATCATGAATAGATAAAAAGTACTAAATACTCTCATTTCATGCAACATTATCTGCAATTAATATTAATATAAAAATGTTATTTGTACTATAACAAAAGGATGTAAATTTGAATATGCAACAACGGGAACGGCATGAACCTAAATTAACGTTTTTGCCTTCCTTGACCCCTCTATCTTATTTAGAAAGTGGCTTTGCCTGTATTCAGCATCAAAATCAACTATATCAGATAAGGAAACTTGATGAGATGGACGATGCCAGGCATACAGCCTATCAACAGTTACGTGGTGATATTTTTGTGCGTTCTCTGGGTTGGTCTCTTCCAATTGATGAATTGGACCGCGAAAAAGACCAGTATGATGAGTTAAAGTCACCCTGGATTAATACCCATTGCGTTTTTATTTCAGGTAGCGAGCAAGAGGAAAATCTTCTAGGTGGAGTACGTGTATTTGAGCTTTCTGATTGGGGTCAATCTATGACCTTTAATGAATTTCGTTTGAAAGGTATGATTCCCGATTCCGCACTTGAAGTACTTCAAAATACCTATCAGGTTCGCAATATGATAGAATTGACTCGTCTTTGTGTGGTGCGTAATAAAAAGCGTATATCACTAGATACATCGCTCGTTGATTTTACAGCTGTACGTGATTACGTTTATTCATGTGCATATGTGCATGCAGAAAAGGTGCAATGTAGATATGCTCTGGCTATTGTTGACTACGCCTATTATGTAGTTTGCAAGCGGTCCAAGTTCATTTTTGATGAGCTCTATACTCGGTTTGAAAGGCATCAAAAAGGCGGTTATGCATTGATAGTTATTGATTTGTCAGCGACTATCATGGCTATTCAATCGGCTGGAGATTATGAACGTGCTCAGCGTATGGTGCAGCTCTGTCAGAACCCTTCTCTATTTTTAAAAGGATGATACCATGAATGATTCATTGAGCTTCCCTGAAAACACATCCTGGTGGCTACGTTTAACCGCGCCACCCGGAACGCAATCCTATGACATTATTCCGGATAGAAAAGCACGAGATCGTTTACGTAAAGCGGGTCTTATCAGTGGTGTTGCCCCTTTTGTCTTTTTCGCTCCTCTTCTTCTAGCAGGACAAGCAGCAGATCCAAGTACATTAACAGCTATCGGTGTATGCATGGCGGCCTCGGTTGTTGCCCTTGTTTTTAACCGTCTGGGACAGCAGACGGTTGCAGCGCTATTGTTGATTCTGGCTATGGATGCGGTTATCGAGAGCGCTTTGCTGCGCGCGCCTGGTGGTCTGGGTGATGCTTGGTTGCTCACTTTCGACTTATTTTTACTACCTCTATTTTTACCCGGCATGCTTCTTTCTCGTAATGCTATCTGGTTCTTTTTGGTGTTGCATGTAGCTTTTATTCTTGGTGATTTTTACTTACTTCCACATTCAGCCGACTTGGATACTCTGGTGGCGCACTGGGGGCAATCTGTGGCCTTTGCACGTCCCCTTATTCTAGAGATTGGCATTGGGTTGCTATGTTTTTTCCAGGTACGTTCTACCGATCAGGCCATTGCACGGGCCGATCGCGCCGAAGAGATCGCGGCTCTACAGCGTATTATAGCTGACCAGAAGGAACAGCTGGAAGCAGATATTTACAAGCTTTCCGAGGTTCTCTCGCAGGCTGCCAATGGACGATTTAATGTGCGGGCGGATGTTGAACGTGGCAATATTTTATGGCGCGTGGCGAGTCAAACCAATATGCTGCTGACTCGCCTGCAGACGTCACGCCAATCGGATGCTGTTTTGAAGCAAACAGAAATCGAGGTAGCGCGGCTCATCGATGCGATACGTGCCTCAAAGCGGGGCGAACAGGTTATCTGGCCTTTACCAAGCGGGGGATTGGCGGATGGTTTAATTGCCGAACTACGCAATATGCCAGCCTCTTCGGGCACAGGTAGCACTCCGCCGAATCGACCGCGTCCGTCGCAGTCACTTAATCCCTCTCTTTATCCTCGGCGTGAGAATAATACCCGATAATAGAGCTGTAGCAAAAAGACCAGGTACGCCATGTAGCGTACCTGGTCTTTTTGCTAATAAAAAAACTTTTCTATGGGAGGAACGCTTATGCATATCTTTCTAAGACCTGAAATAGGATTTTAGAAGATATATGGTCAAAAGTACAGGAAGGGAACTGGTCTTTCAGGCAAGGTCAAAGCTTGATATATACGCTACTCTGACTTATATAAGCATTGGATTATGATAGATTTTTGAGCGTATGAGAATGAAAAAAGGGTAATATGACATGGGCTTAGAAGAAACGGTTGAAGATAAAAGAGGACTGGTTCTGGTGATTGGAGCGACCGGGAATGTTGGCCGAAACGTGGTGTCTCGTTTGTCGGAGCTAAATGTTCCCGTGCGTGCACTGGTGCATAATCCTGATAACGCTGACCTGCCGCATGGCGTTGAGATTGTATGTGGTGATCTATCGGAGCCAGAGACGCTGGAAAGGGATCTGGATGGGGTCAAAACTGTATTTTTGGTGTGGCCGGCGCTGCCGGTTGGACTGGCTCCGGCTGTTATCGAGGTGCTTAAGCGGCGTGTATCCCGCATCGTCTACCTCTCGTCGATGGGCGTGCGCGAGGAACGAGTGCAGCAAGTTGATCCGATCAATGAGTTTCACGCGTCGATTGAGCGGCTAATCGAGCATTCTGGTATAGGGTGGACCTTTTTGCGTGCCAGCGGATTTGCCTCTAATACCTTAAACTGGTCTCAGCAAATCCGTTCTGATAGCGTTGTACGCTGGCCCTATGGGGAGGCTACCCGCTCGCTGATCCATGAGCGCGATATCGCGGAGGTAGCGGTGCGCGCGCTGATCGATGATAAGCATAGCGGCGCGAAATATGTGCTGACTGGTCCCCAGGCTTTGACCCAGATTGAGCAGGTGCAAACTATCGGCCAGGTCATTGGCCGTCAATTGCGTTACGAAGAGGTCTCGCCGGAAGTTATGCGTCAGCAGTTCCTGATTCATATGCCATCTCAGATGGTAGATGGCATGCTCAATGCCTGGGCCGAATTTGTCAGAACCCCCGAGCCGGTTACACATACGGTAGAGGAGATTATCGGTAGACCGGCTCATACCTATCGTGAATGGGTCAGTGATCATGCTGGCGCCTTTCGCGCCTGATGTTTCTGCAAAGGGGAGCTGAGCATGCGCTTAACTCCCCTCGGGAGTGTATATCGATGATTACTCTTGAAACAGCTTTATGATAGGGGCCGCTTCTTCACCACCGGCTTTCGCATGATCGAGCAGTGAGATACCATGCGGGCCGCGCAAGTGGCGGGCATTGGGAAATGCCTGAAGGATAGCCTGAACGACCTCTATCTGGCCTAGCATGGTGGCCGCGAAGATATCTATCCTGGCGCCTCTTTCAAGCAAATAGTGGGCGATGTCTTTTCTGCCCATGTGCGAGGCGGCCCCGAGGGCTGTTTCCCAATCACCTCCACCCCAGTCCCAGGCGGCATTGATCAGCATTGGCTCTTGCTCCAAAAGCGTGGCGACTCGTTCGGCATCACCGTGGGCATTGGCGACAAACTCATTGACTAACGTTGGATCGAGGGCGGCTTTTCTCTCCATAAAATCTGCTCCTTTGTACAGAAGATATATAGTGTTGCCATTTAAGGATGAGTATGGCACAGAAAAGACCGATGTGCTTCTCGAAAATCACTTTTTTTGGGTACGATACGTTTTTGGGGAGCAGCCAACGCGTTGATGAAAGAGCCAGCTAAATGAGCCCATACTCTCGAAGCCAAGGGAGAGGCAGATCTCAGTTATCGGAAGATCGGTTGTGGTCAGTAATATTCGGGCGCGTTCGATGCGCTGCTGAATGAGGAACTGATGCGGCGTTTGTCGAAAAAGATGCTTGAACATACGCAGGAAATGATTGGGTGAAAGCTCCGCAACCAGGGCCATCTCTCGCAGTGTAACAGATCTTTCTAGATAAGCTATGGCATATTCCCTGGCCCGGTAGAGTCGGCGATATAGTTCTTGACGAGTCGATACCCGGAGAGCGGGGAGCGTCTCTATCTCTTCATAGACATGGAGGTGAACCTGCAGTAGTTGTTGCAGGAGTTCGTGGAACCGCTCATCGAGCCATGCCTGCTCATAGTTTCCTCTGGAGATCCGCGTGCGCAGCGAAAGCAGGAGCGGAGATACAGAATCACTATGCCGATAAGTGCGTTCGAAAAAGTGGAGTGGGATAATGCGTTCTGGTTCCGGATTATCAAGTAGGTCGCGGGTGGGTGTGACGAGGCTGCGATAGACTTCTTCGGCCAGTCCAGCTTCAAAAAAGAGGCAGAATGATTCAACATTCTGCGGAGCCTCAATGGTGATAGCATATGGCTGGTTCTGATTAACGATCAGGTATGAAGCATCGTCCACCGCGTAGTATCCCTTGCCAAGGGTGTAGAGGGCCCGCCCGCCGAAAAAGGTCTTTATGGAGAGCGGCGCTAATCCTTCCCAATAATACTGCTGCGCTCTCTCATGCAAAATAGAATTGGAGCTTACTTCATATATTTTTTTGTCCGCTGACGCGTGTGAATTTTCATTTGAACTCATCGCGGTGACCTCGATAGCTAAATAGTTATTACCAGCCGATTGCTCATTACTGGATTATACAATGGTGCAGGCAAGTGCAGTCACACATTTTTTTGTGAGTGAGACTGCACAGAGAACACCTAGAGACTGGTGAGGATCTCTAGAATGGTGTGGTGGCTGCGTGAGGGGTCGTGTGGATTGATAGTGGTAGTAATCTCGTCGGCCCCGGCCTCATGCAATGCGTAGAGTCGCTGGCGGATTGTATCCTCATCTCCATAAAGGAAGAGCTCATGGATCAGTTCATCAGTGAGAGTATTGTCGGCATTGAGCGGATAGCCCGCCTCCTTGAACAACTGATGATAGGTAGGGAAGGAAGAGTAAACCGAGAAGGCTGATTGCGCGATCTTGCGTACAATCCCAAAATCTTTTGTCAGCACGATAGGTGCGCTCACGCTCAGCGGTGGTCGGGAACGGTTGGTCTGGCGAGCGCCCTCCTCCAGAGTGGGAATGGCGACCGAACGCACATAAGAGGGTGGAGACCAGATCAACATCGCCCCATCCGCCATCTCGCCTGCCAGGCGCAGCATGTTTCTGCGCAGGGCCGCCACTACTATAGGAGTGCGTGGTGGCGTGGTTCCTGGGGGCAGTTCCGCGTGGACCTTGTAATATGTGCCGTCGAGGTCGATACGCCCCTCCCACAGCATACCGCGCAGCACGCTGATATATTCCTTCAAGTGGTTGATGGGTTTGCCGAAGTCGAGTCCATACGTCTCCTCGATGGCGGGTTTATGGCTGGCGCCTATGCCCAGGCGGAAACGCCGGGGGGCCAGCTCACCCATTACCAGTGCCTGGTTGGCGCGGGCCAGCGGATGGGTAGGATAGGTGATGGCGATACCCGTTGCTAGCTCAATGCGGTTCGTCTGGACCGCCGCAGCCGCCACGATACTAAAGCCATCTGGACCAACCGGCCAGGAGGGGACCCAGGCGCGCGGAATTCCCGCCTCCTCCGCCTCTTTGATCCCCTGCAGGACCTTCTGGGTGGTCGGAGGAAATATAACTACACTAACTGGAAATGTTGTCATGACTTATGAGCATCCTTTCTCGTTAAATCACTTCATGAGTATATCTTAACATCCATAATAATGAGCAAGGAACAGCAGGGTGACATGCCCGGCCTGGGCATGTCACCCTGCTGTTCCTTGCTCATTATTTATCTATCCTGGCGTGAACTTTTCAGCAGGATGGAGGCGATGGCGACCAGGGCCAGCGAGAGGATGAGACCGATAGCGAAAGTGATATGGGCCGTAATCCAGTGGCCGACCAGGGCCTGGGCCAGCGGTCCAAGCATGACAGCGGCCGAGATGGCCGAGCCACGTATGCCCATCAACTGGCCACGATTCTGTTCATTTGAGACACCCAGGTAGATGCCGCCCAGCGCGGGACTTGCCAGGGCACTACCCAATCCTGCCAGCGCCGATCCCACCAGCAAGAGAGGATAAAGAGGAGCAATGAACATGAAGGCATTGAGGGTAGCGAAGAGTATGCTACCAGTGATGATCAGCGGCTTCTTCGGCAATCGTTCTGAGAGGCGTCCCAGGAAGAGTGGCGAAATGGCCATTGCCAAACCAAAGATGCTGATCACCAGGCCGTACTGGACCGTACTGTAGTGCAGCACCCTCTCAAAGAAGAAGGGATACTGTGGCATCACGAAGGGATAGGTGAAGATGAGTCCGAAGTCGATCAGCAGGAACGGCGCCACTAGCCAGATCAGGCTGTAAAAGCCGGTATCCCTTGTTTGTGAGCGCCTGGCGTTGGATTTTGTTATCGGCTGCTTTGTTTGCACACGCTTCTCTCTGGGCAGCGTCTCCGGTACCAGGAACACGGCCAGCAGGGAGGCCAGCAGGGCTATACCAGCGCATAGGAAGAAGGGGCCTGTAAATCCTAATAACTGAGCCAGAAAGCCACCAATGCCAGGCCCCAGCGCGATTCCGGTGGCCTGAGCCGTCGTGATATAGCCGATCCAGCGTCCCTGTTTCTGTAGTGGAATGGTATCGCCGATCATGGCCATAGAAGCGGGCATCAGACCAGCAATCAACATGCCCTCAACGAAGCGGATGAGAATAAAGAAGACCGGAATATTCACCAGGGCAAGCAGAATATTAGTGACGATGAATCCAGCCAGCGAAATAAAGAGTACCGGCTTGCGACCGACGCGTCCAGACCAGGTTCCCATAGGGGTGCTAAACAGGAACATGCCCAGACCAAAGGCCCCTTCCATCAGTGCCAGGGTTTCGGCCCCCAGTCCCAGGGCCTGTAAACGCTGTGGAAAGATTGGCATAATGATCGCGAATCCCGTCATCAGCAGGGTAATGCAGCCGATAAGGAACAAAAGAGCGGTAGTGATTGTGCGTGGTGTTTTTTCTGCAACTGCTATCGTAGACTCAGCACTGATGACATCTATATCTGTCAAGCTGATGGTATCTTGCTCCACAAGCGTTGTATGCATGAGAATTCAACCCTTTCCCTGGTATCCTTCGTATTTTTAAATGAAACTTGTAAATTGCAAGTATCTTTTCTAACTCTTCTATTTGAAGATGGTAAAACCGGAAATGGAAGCGAGATCGATCAAGTATATGCCTGTTGGCTTCGTTCTATCTGCAACCCTCTTGCTTTGAATGCCCTCAATGCGAGAGGTGTTAACGGGGAGGCACCGCTGGATGCTTGAAATACTGAGCGGTGCCTCCTGCTATCTCATTACTTATGCGGCCTGGCGCGACACATTGGATAAGCGTCCGAAGAGCGGGTCAGCGGTGAGCAGAGCTCGTCGCCCATAGGCGACAGACAGGCAAAGCAGACCTACTACCAGCGGCATCAGTGCTCCAACGGGATCGCCCGCCACAGCGGTATATATCGTCGCACCAATCATAATAATGACCAATCCAGAGGCGGCCAATGGTGTCAGCCCCGGATGGATGCGTAGCAGGATGGGGAGGGTCAGGCCGATCGCTCCGGCGATCTCGGCGCAGCCGATGAAGTGTACAAACAATGCTGGCAGTGGCAGTGGCATCATCGACTGGAGCATCTCGACCGGTGTGGTGAGCTTCATGATTCCGGCGGACAGAAAGGTACATGCCAGCAGTAGCTGAACAAGCCAGAGGATCGTGGTTAGTACCATTCGACGACGCTTCGAAACTGTGTGGTTTTCATTTTTCTGCTGATTGCTGATTACCTGACTCATGTTCTTTATCTCCTTCTTCTTCATGCTGACCTGCTAGGTATTTAATTACTTGCAATTTGCAAGTGTAGATACTATAATATTCTTATACGAGGAAAGAAAAGTGG
This sequence comes from Dictyobacter halimunensis, assembly GCF_036245075.1. NCBI lineage: Bacteria > Bacillati > Chloroflexota > Ktedonobacteria > Ktedonobacterales > Dictyobacteraceae > Dictyobacter > Dictyobacter halimunensis. The sequence goes on along the minus strand of NZ_BSRI01000001.1, from coordinate 293,792 downwards.
TAATTTTGGCAGACATTTTTAGAGATTACGAAATCTCCACAGAGTGCTGATCCTCAGACAGCAGGATAAAATACGTATGAAGCACAAACGACAGCGGCGTTCAGATTGTCCGATTAACTACGCTTTAGAGGCTATTGGTGATCCATGGTCCCTCTTGATCATTCGTGATATCGTCTACTTTGGGAAGAAAACCTATGGAGAGTTTCTGGCCTCTGATGAGAAGATTGCCACCAACATTCTGGCCGATCGTCTTGCCTTGCTAGAACAAAAGGGCATCATCGAAAAAAGGCCATCTGACTCTGACAAACGCAAAGAAACGTTCAGCTTGACCGAAAAAGGACTCGATCTGATCCCCATTCTGGCGGAGATGGCAAACTGGAGCGCCGCCCACGATCCGCAAACCGGTGCTCCGCCCGCCTGGATCGCGCTCATGAACTCCGACAAAGAGAAGATGCTTCGTCTGATGCGTCAGACGGTACAGGATGGCCGTGCCATCTTTGCTGGTCCCCATAGTCTGGTCAGCGAATTTCTATAATTGTTCCAGATAGCAAAAACCCTGTGGAGCGTACGCTCCACAGGGTTTTTGCTATCTGGAACAATTATAGAAAAGAGATTTGGGAGCGACAGTGCCCCAGGCTGGCCAGCCATCAAGTAGCTGGTGCAACCAGCTACTTGATACTTCCTACTGTAGCTCCTTTGATGAAGAAGTTCTGGCTAAACAGGAAGAGGATGATCAGCGGCAGCACCGTCAGCAGGGAGGCTGCCATCAGCAGATTGAACTGGATGTCGTGGGTTGAACGGAACACCTGCAGGCCGATCGACAGCGTGCGCTTCATATCATCCTGTAGATAGATCAGAGGTCCCATAAAGTCATTCCAGGCGCTGATACCAGAGAAAAGGGCCACGACCGCCAGCGCCGGGCGCGACAGCGGAAGGATGACGCTCCACATAATCTGCAGTTCAGTGGCTCCATCCATACGCGATGCCTCGATCAGTTCCTTGGGGATCTGCAGCAGGAACTGGCGCAGCATAAAGATAAAGAAGGCGCCGGCAAAGAAGTGGGGCACCACCAGCGGCAGAATCGTGTTGATCCAGTGCAGGCGTGCGAACAGATCAAACTGCGGCACAATTGCGATCGGGAACGGGATGAACATCGTTGCCAGCACGATATAGAAGACCTTATCGCGCCCTGGCCACTCAATGCAGGCGAAGCCATAGGCCACCACCAGGTTTGCCAGCACCGAGCCAATGATTGTCAGGACTGTAATCAGCAAGGTATTGCCGAAGTAGACACCAAAGGGGATCGTACTGACTGCCGCCGCAAAATTTTCAAAGTGCAGTGACGTCGGGAAAAAGCTCGGCGGAAACTGCGATAGGTCGGTCGTCGACTTGAGCGCGGTACTCACCATCCAATAAAACGGCACAATGTAAATAAGACACATAATGATCAGGAAGATGCGTGGCCCGGCCGTCTTCATTACACGCTGTGTGGCGGCCCGCCGACGATAGCGCATCATCTCATCTGTCTCTATATCTTTTTTGTCTATAACCTGTGTACTCATCGCTATATCCTCCCGGTGATAATGTCGTTTTTCACGCTATCTTGCACTTAGCTAACCAGTTCATAGTTCACAAAACGCTGTGAAACGCTAAAGAGCACGCCAGCCAGGGCCAGGCCTATGATGAAGAGAACCAGGGACAGGGCGCAAGCGTAACCCAGCTGGGCATAGGCGAAGGCATTGCGGTAGAGATAGAGCATGTAAAACAGGGTGCCGTTATTAGGACCACCATTGGTCATAATGTAGGCTTGCTGGAAAATCTGCAGCCCACCGCTGAGGGCAGTGATCAGATTGAACAGGATAATCGGTGATAGCAGAGGGATCGTGATCGAGAAAAAGCGGCGCAAGGCACTGGCGCCATCGATGCGTGCCGCATCATAGAGCGTATCGGGTATACCGCGCAGGCCGGCCAGGAAGATCAGGGCCGCGTTGCCGGCCCCCAACTGCGCGATCGCGATAATCACATTCTTCGCGCCCGTCGGATCGCCCAGGAAATTCTGGGTGGGCGCCCCGAACAGTGAGAAGACGTAGTTGACGATACCGTACTGTGGATTGACCAGCACGATAAAGATAAAGGCCATCGCGAAGGCTGGCAGAATCGAAGGCAGGTAGAGGATAGCGCGGTAGATACCCACCTCGCGCACTTCGCGGTTCATAGCCACCGCCAGCAGGAGAGCTACTACGATTCCCACAGGGATGGCCCACAGGACATAGTAAAGCGTATTTTCCAGCGATAGCCAGAAGAGGCTGTCGGTGAACATACGCGTGTAATTTTGCAGTCCCAGCCAGACAGGAGTTTTGAATCCCGAGTAACGCGTGAAGCTGAACGCGATAGAATAGATCATCGGATAGAGGGTGAAGATGATCACACCGAGAATCCAGGGACTGATAAAGAGCAGACCCTTCGTGAGATTGAGGCGATCGCGCCGACTGAGTCTCGGCGCAGATTTCGGAGAAGACTTTACTGCTAACACAACACTGTCTCCTTGTGTATATAGGGGCGCAGGAAGCATACACCTCCAGCAGTACAACATCATCGTTTATAAGCCAGGCAAGCAAAGCGGTGATACGTGGGTTTACAACGTTCGGCAGTCAATTTATTTGTACGGGTTACTCCAGCCTTCAAGCTTAAATGGACAATACTGCTGCATCTGTGGCTGAACGCGATTATAGTACTCCTGCAAAGCTTCTTTAGGAGTCGCAGTATTGAAATCCACCTTATCCTGAGCCGAACTCAGCTCATCGCTGATCTGACCACCAACTGGCAGTGGTGGGCGACTGACCGAGTACTGCAGGAGATTGGCAAAGAACGTATGGCCCGGATCGAAGAGCTGCTTGTCATTCAGCAGGTCTTTCCAGGTTGGCAGATGGCTGGTTTCTTTCGTATAGATACTCTGTCCCTCTGGACCGGCCATAAAGCGCATGAAGCGATAGCCACCATCCGCGTTCTGCGCGCCTGTTGGAATGGCCAGCGCGAAGCCACCCGACCATGTAAATGGAGTCGTGCGATCATCGGGAATGGGCATATAAGTCACGCCATAGTCCAGTTTGGGTACATATTGTTTAATGCTGGCCAGATTCCAGTCGCCATCGATAGCGAAGGCCAGATGGTTGGTGAAGAAAGGATTTTGCGAAGGAAGGGCGTTGGCGGGTTGATACGTTGCCAGGTAGGTGCTGACCTTCTGATAATTCATGGCCTGCGACCAGTCATGATACATGTTGAATGTATTCAACATCGCCGGCTCCAGTGGGGTCAACTGGCAGGTATTATTGTTATAGAACTGAGCTCCAAAGTCAAGCGCCCACGTAGTATGGAAGGCCTGTCCATACCAGGGAATAAAGCCGATGCGATCATAGTTGCCATGGGAATCCGTATGATTCACCTTGAAAGCAAGCTCCTTCAACTTGCTCATCTTGATCGGCCCATTCTTTGGATCAAGGATGGATGGGTCGATGCCCGCCTGACGCAGCACTGTTTTGTTATAGTATAGCGCGCGCGCATCGGTATCCATTGGAAGGGCGTATGGATGGCCTTGAAAAAGGGCTTCAGACCAGGCAAATGGAAGATATTGTTTGGAAAGATCCTGGTTCTCTTTGCTGGTGTAAGGGTAGAGATCCGACAACAGGCCAAGAGCTGCCTGCTGTCCGACCGTAAAACGGTCGATCAAATATGCATCCGGGCCGACTCCGCCACGGACCGACGTGATGAGCGCGGTTGAATCGCCCGTGCCCGTGGTTGGTTCAGGCACGACATTCACATGCAGGTCCGGGTTCGCCTTGTTAAAGGCGTCAGCGATGTCACGCTGGGCTTTGATACCGATATCATCGGTAATACTGGTCCAGAAGACAACCTGTTTAGGGCCGCCCGCGCTATTACCACAGGCGGCAAGGACCATTGAAAGAAGAAATAGCGAGATGAGAAGGATACGTGGCTTCCTTAACCAATGCCGTATACTCATATAGGGCTCCTTACATTGAGCACTGAAGGGCATAGACCTCTACAAGTCTATACCACTCAGCGCAGCGCGCAAACAACGTTGTTTTGCAATGTAGCTGTACAACAAACGATCATTATTGTACCGAGCACGAACAAACCCACTGGATCGACGCTTGCTTATAGAAAAGTATAACATAATGTGAGCCTAATATGCACCACTTTGCTGTGTATAAAATAACTTTTTAATTAAAGAAATAGTGTGAGATTAATGAATTGGGATGAATTGCAGAGATTAAAAGAAATTTTTGCTGCAGGAAAGAACTTATGTTCATGGCAACGGTATCAGGGATTATGACATCGTTGTCAGAGATTATGACATCGTTGTCATGGATGGGGCATTTTGTAAAAATATGAGATTTGCGCCGTATCAGATACACTGATACTACTTATATCTTGTGGTTAGTGACCGTTTTCATAATATTAATGTAATCTTTATATTTGATAATTTATAGAATGACGGCGTAGGCTGTTGTTATATATAATAGCAATGGCTATCCAGAAAAGCTAGAAAACAGGCGCAAAAGTCAATCTTTGCGCCTGTTTTCGCTAACTTTTTCTAGACGAAGGGAATGAGGTCTGCTAATGATGATCAGACGGTGATGCGATCAAGGTCGGGCGAGTATCCTTCGTCGTTATAGAATTTGATGGTATTGGTGCCGGCCTTCAGTTGGACCGAGACCTGCATCGCCTGGACTTGATTCCAGTTATTATTACTGAGCCCATGGTAGTCGAGCAGCACGCCTGATCCTCCATTGACACTGATATACATAGACCGCTGGCTATCGCCGTCCGTGTAATACATGGTCATGGTATAGATGCCGGCCTTCTTTTTGGTGATGGTATTGAACTGGACGCTGCCACCGCCACCCAGGTTGCCCACTTTTTCACTGCCTGAGCAGGTAGAGCAGACGACGATCTGCGCATTGCCGCCCAGCGTATTGTTGGTGGGTGACTCGGCCTCGTAGGATACGGCCTTATCGCCATTGAACGGTGGAACCGTGTGGGAGTAATGTGGAACCATTTTGACGGTCAGCAGTCGAGAGCCATGAGCCGGCAATGTGGTGCTATAGCTATCGGTGGCCTGTCCCAGGTCGCTATGCTGCCAGACGTCGCGAACATTAGCGGTACCCGCGAAGCCCAGGTCTTGCCAGTTGGCTGTGACCGTGGCGCTGGTGTTGTCCAGGTTGAAGAGCGCGACCGTATAGGAGCCGTCGCTGTTTTGGGAGTACCAGACCTGCTGGTTGCTGGATTGCGCCACTGGTCGAGCAGGGTGACCGGCTTGATCGATGGCGATGACCTCATCATTGGTGAGCAGAGAAAGACCATAGTCATCTAGTTTCGTCAGGTCGTCTCCAGTATAGAGTGGGGCTGCCTCGATCGCCCATAGCGTCATGGTGGTCTGGCGCTCGTCGTTGTTCAGGCCATCCATGCTGCCGCTACCTACATCCAGCGAATCCAGATTGTTCCAGCCGCCCGGACCCGCATCGTTGATCCAGGGGACCACATCGGTGAAGCGCTGCTTGACGGAGTTGTTCCAGGTTACAAGGGTATTACAGTAGCATTCCACGTCGGTATCGACGCGCCAGCCATTGCTATAGGTCTTCCAATAATCGGCATAGTTATGGTCCAGTGCCCAAGAGATGACGAACTGGATCGGGCGCTGGGTCTGGACCAGAGCCTGCGACCACGCTTTGACGTCGGGTCGATTGTCGGAGGTGGCCGCATTATTGATGAAGGAGCCAGGAGTTACACCATCCAGCTTCATGAAATCGACGCCCCAGTTGGCGAACTCGTTGGCGATAGAATTGATGTAGGCCTGCGCGCATGGATTCGAGTAATCGATGGCGTAGGAGCCCAGCCAGCCATTGGTCTTTTGGAGCGGTTTTACAGCGATATCCTGCGCGTGACAGCTGGTGCCATAGATGGGATAGTTGTTATTGTAGACACCTACATCCAGGCCCGCGCCATAGTAGATGCCCACCTTCAGACCCAGTTGATGGATGTAGTTGACCACGCTGGCCATCCCATTCGGGAAGCGATCGGGAAATGGGGCTGGACGTCCATAGGCATCGTATGTCGGGTTCCAGTTGTAGTCCATCCACCAGCCGGCATCGATGTTGACGTAGTTGTACCCGTGGGATTGCAGCTTCGCATGCAGAGCGTCCGCCTGTGCTTCGATGTTGGCGGCGGTGAGCCAGTTTGTATTATAGCCTGGATATTTGGTGGACTCCAGGCTCCAACTGCTCCATCCCATATATGGGGTCTGGGCCAGTCCATTCGTCGCTGATGGTGCCGGGTTGCCTTTAGCCTCGGCTGCAGAGGTAGTGCTAAGACAGGCGCCCAGACTCAGGACAGTTAACATAAGAAGGAAAAATATACGAGCAGAATACATAGTGGTAGCACGAGGAAACTTCCAGTGTTGAAACATTCCATGACCTCCTTGTATGGTGTCTCTTTAAAGATAAGATAAGCTATCGCTTCCGCTGGCAATGTCACAGATTTATAACCTGTTAGCTGTAATTCCTCCTTCCCTGGTGATCAATACAACTGTTACTGATGAGCTGTTGCCATGTTGTGCTTACTACTCAGCTAGAAATTTAAAGCCTGGATCGTTCAGGTGCCCACCTGAGCTGGTGATAGAAAGAAGTGCCGTAACACAAGTGTGCCCGCTCCCTGGGCCCAGCGCGTACTGGTCACTGGTGCGATGACCAGTGGTAGGTCATCGTCCAGGCGAGAGAAGATGTACCTGTGCATGGTCTCTCTCATCGAGGCAAAAAGCACGTCGTCCGGGTGAACATGGGCGCCGGTCAGGATAACGCACTCTGGATTGAAGATATTGACCATTGAGGCCAGGGCGGTTCCCAGGTACTTCCCGGTCTGTGCCAGCAGGGAGTGCAGGTGTTCGTTACCCTCGCGGGCGGCGGCCCGGATCTCGTCGAGCGAGAGATCAGCGGCTAACCACGCGTCGTCTGGATGCTTCTGGCGCAGTTCATGATAGCTAGCAAGGACGCCGTGGTCAGCCACATAGGCCTCAAGGCAGCCCTGATTGCCGCATTCACAGCGTCGGCCATCCGGAACACAGGGGATATGGCCAAATTCACCCCCCAGCCACGTGAGCCTCGATAGAGATCATCATTAAGGATCATAGCCATACCTACACCACGGCCCAGCGTGATTACCAAAAAGTCGCGATACGGCCTGCCATGACCATAGAGCTTTTCATAGCTTCCCAGGCAATTCACGACGTTATCGAGATAGACTGGCATCCGCAGAGCCTGAGAAAGTGGATCAGTGATGGACAGATCGTGCCAGTTGTGAATCCAGTTGTCCACGCTGCTGCCGGTCTGGGAATTGACATTGCCCGGAAAGCCGCAGCCAAGCCCCAGGATCTTTTCGCGTGGCACCTGGCAATCCTCCAGGAATGTTTTCACTTTTTCTGCAATGACCTGCACCACATTGACTGTGGAATCATGCAGCTGTACCTGCCAGCAAGAGTCCTGAACAATCTCTCCTAATAGATTGAGCAACACAACCACTATCTCATCGTTCTCGACCAGGCTCAGTCCGAGCACATAGGCTCCGTTGGGGTGGACGCGCAATAATCCCGCTTTGCGCCCCAGATTTGAGTTAGCAACTCCCTGCTCCATAATCAGCTCTTGCTTCAGCAGATCGGTGGCGATGCTTACCACAGTGCCGGTGCTCAGACCCGAGAGCTGCACCAGCTGCGTGCGTGATACCGGGGCGTGGGTACGAATCAGGTTGAGCAGTGTGCTCTGATTCATACTGCGCATAAGATTGCGATCAACGGAGACTACTTTGCCCAAACAAATCCTCCCCAGTTAGTATAATTAATTCAGATAGTGATTGAATTAATTATACTGACAAATTTCACATGCGTCAATGCTTGTTTTTCCTGAGGATGGGTCTTACTTCCGTCACCCCGGGGAGACGTGAGCGCCCCCGCATTGGTTTTGTATGTTGGTGCTCCAGGGCGCATCAGCGCCCTGGAGCACCAACATACAATGGGCTGTTGAGCATTGCAGATGCCCAGGCATTGATATGCCGTAGGGCATACTCATGAGCGACAGACACTTTGTGAGGGTTGGTGGCGATAGGCGAGGCTGAGCCCCTTGCCTACTGGCAGAACCATATGTTCAAAGTCGGGGAGGTTTTGGACGGTCGCCAGGTAGTCGGCGATTTCATCGGGATGGGAATGGACATTGTCGGCCAGCACCAGTACATCTGGGGTGAGTCTGGGCAGCAGGAGGTTTAACTGGGCGGGCGCGCTGAAGCGATCGGCGTCGAAAAAGACAAAATCGAAGGGACCTGCCAGGTCCGCGACGATGCTGGTAGCATCTCCCTGTACCAGTTGTACGACGTCGCGCAGGCTGGCCCGGCGCAGGTTAGCATCGGCCAGCTGATGTTTTTCTGCTTCGCGATCTATGCTGATCACAGTTCCCCCATTGAGACGAGCTGCCCAGGCCAGCCAGATGGTGCTGTAGCCATTGGAGGTGCCGATCTCCAGCAATCGAGTTCGTTTGCCGCTGCGCACCAGTACACTGAGTAGCTGAGCGGTTTCAGGTTCCAGATTCAGCCTCTTCTTGCGGCGTTCCTGTGCCTGCGCATCGTTGCGCTGTCCCTCCTCATACAACTCAGTGAGCAGGGCTTGCAATTGCTGGTCCATGAGCAATGACCATCCTTCCTTTTTCTCAAATAAATGCCTCTGGTAGTTGTTGCACGCCAACAGGAGTACCCCATAATAGAGAGATAACCTGCTGTGCCAACTGTGTATCGCCACTCGTCCAGAATTGTACGTCCCCAGGGGTCGGATCTTCGTTCAACAATTCGCGAGCCTCGAGGACGTGATGTAACTGGCGTGCGACCGCTTCTCCTGTATCGATCAGCACAACCTCTGGCCCGGCCACCTCTGCGATAAGTGGACGGAGATGGGGATAGTGCGTGGAGCCGAGGACGATGGTATCGGCTCCGGCCGCTAGTAGTGGTGTGACATAGCGCTCGATAAGCGCACGCGTGGTTGAGCCTGTGAGCTCGCCCATCTCAATTTGTTCGACGAGTCCTGGAGCGGGCTGTATGATCACTTTGACATCTTGTCTAGAGCGTTCAAGTAGTGTAGTAAAGCGTGTGCTTTGGGAGGTAGCAACCGTTACGAGGGCCCCGACAACACCTGTTCTGGTAGAGGCGACTGCCAGCTTCAGAGCTGGTTCTACCGCGACAATCGGCACAGGAAAGGTTGAGCGCAGGAAATCTACCGAAGCTGCTGTCGTAGTATTGGATGCTACCACCAATGTCTTTACGCCATGCTCAAGCAAGAAATGTGTAAGTGTCAGCGCGCGCTGCTGGATATACTCCAGCGATTTGTCGCCATAGGGTGCATGACGAGAGTCAGCTACGTAGAGCAAACGCTCCTGGGGAAGGGCTTTACGAAGGGCTTGCAATACAGTTAAACCCCCCATTCCTGAATCGAAAACGCCAATTGGCGCGGAAGTGTTCATAAATTATTATCCTCTACATACAAAGGTTGTGTTTGATCTATGCTCTATCATACCACGAAGGTCATGAAGCGTATCCCCGCCTGGGGCGGGAGTGGAAGGGGGTGCAGGAAGGGCTGACCACCCCTCCTGCACCCCTGCTTTATGCCGAATTTAGTTATTAAAGATCATGGTGAGAAGATACGCAGGAGCTCCAGGTGAGAACAAAGTTAAAGTTCTAGCTGGAGTCCTGTACGCTACAATTTATATCAGCTCATTTACTGAATCCTCGTAATCGCCCTGCCACAGATTCCTCATCTCTGCGTTGCTTGCCAGCAATTCAGCCAGCGTACCCACGGCGTCGACTTTCCCATCTTTGAGGACGATGATGCGGTCGGCGCGCTGCATGGCGATGCGTCTATGGGTGACTACCAGGCAGGTGGCATCTTTGTGCTCGAAGATGCGTTGCCAGAGGGCGCGCTCGGTCTCAACGTCCAGTGCGCTGGACAGGTCATCGATGACCAGCAGCCCGGCGTCGCGCACCAGCATGCGTGCCGCAGCCGTGCGCTGCACCTGACCGCCTGAAAGCTTAACCCCGCGCGTGCCCACTGACGTTTCCAGCCCCTCCTCCAACGCTTCTACGTCGTGCTCAAGCACGGCACCGCGTATGGCGGTTTTGAGGGCTGTGTGGTCGTCGGGGAGGCCCAGCAGAATATTCTGCTTGAGTGTCTCGCTGAACAGGCGCGGCACCTGTGCCGTATACGCTGCACGGGGTGGCACGAAGAACGTAGCTGCGTCCTCCACTACCTGACCGTTCCAGCGGATCTCACCTTTTTCCATTGGTAGCAGGCCCAGCAGGGTCTGCAAGAGCGTGGTCTTGCCCGACCCGACGCGTCCCGTTACCACGGTCAGGGTGCCACGGGATAAGCTCAGGTCCACCCCGGCGATACCACGACCCGAATGAGGATGGAGATAGGTCAGCCCACGTGCCTCCACATGATCCAGGTGATCTGACTCGCGGTGCACTGGTGCTGGTACGACAGGCAAGGAACCTTTCAAGTGCATAGGAGCGTGCTCCACCAATGTAGAGAGTGGGGCATCGCCCAGTAAGGCGCCCATGCGTTCAAATGCAACCCCGGTCTGCTTGTAGACGGCTAGAAACTGGCCGATCCCCGAGGTAAAGTCAGCGATGAAGCTTAGATACGAGATGAACAGGGCAAAGTCGCCCACCGTCATACTGCCCCCACGTATGCTGCTGGCGGCCAGCAACATAATCAGGCCTGTACCCAGGCTGGCCGTGTTGTTCGTGATGGCGCTGAGGGCCTGCGTCGCCAGGCGATCAGTCAGCATGGTTGTACGACGCTGCTCGTTTAGTCTCTGGAAGTGAGCCACGGTGCGCCCCTCGGCCCCGTTAGCCTGCACCGTCTGTACCGCGGCCAGGATATCACCGATGGCACCGGTGACTTCACTGGTAGCCTGGCTACTGGCGGCACGGTAGCGTTCCAATGCTGTGCTGGCGCGTCTCGCTATGATCGCCACCACGATGAGCGGTACGATGGTAATCAAGGCCATACGAGCATTGATGTTCAGGAGCACTACAAACGCTACCACGGCAAACAGGCCCTGACCTACGATCTCATCGCTCCAGTCTATGTTGTCCTCGGCCTGGTAGGCATCGTCGCGGAAGCGGCTAATGGCGTCCCCGATAGAGTAGGGCAGCGCGTAGGCACCGGGACGATCCAGGACGCGCCGCAGCAGGTTGCGCCGCAGTAGATTGCTCATGGTGAAGCGCATCATAATTTCGGCTGAGCCAGCGGTGAGCATCAGGATCACGCGGCAGACCGCGAGCACTACCAACAGGATGATGACTCCCGTGATACCTCCAGGCAGGTGCGCCTGTCCGGTCAGTGTATCGAAAAAGGCGCGGGCGAGCAGACCTGCCAGCAGTGTGGACAGATTGAATGTGCCCCACAATGTTCCATGAAGCAGGTAGAGCCAGAGTTTGTAGCGTACCATCTCTAACAGGTAGCGCCAGGTTGGGAGCTTGTTCATATGCTAACCTCCTCCTTCGAGATCCGCAGCAACCCGGCGAAGCGTGAGCTGGGATCGGCGGCCAGGGCGAGGCGAGGTCCATGCTCGCGCACCTGTCCATCCTCCATAACCAGAATATCATCGGCATACGTGATGGTATCCAACCGGTGTGCCACGATGATGCCTGTTCGGCCCTCAAGCAAGCGACCTAGCGCGGCATGAACCAGCCGATCCGTGGCCGGATCCAGGCGCGAGGAAGCCTCGTCCAGAATCACCAGGTCGGGATCGCGTAGCAGGATGCGCGCGCAGGCCAGTACCTGTGCCTGCCCATCGGATAATCCCGCACCACCTGACAGGAGCTGCGTGTCCAATCCATCCGGCAATTCCTGTAGCCATCCGGTCATTCCTAGCTTCTCTAGTACAGCGCGAATCTGCTCATCTGGCACACTGGCGTCGAAGATGGTCAGGTTGTCGCGCACGCTGGCATGGAAAAGGTGCACCTCCTGGGTGACCAGCCCGATGCGCGCGCGCAGCGCTGAGAGGTGAACCTCTCGTAGATCTACGCCTCCCAGGCGCACTGCTCCAGTTGATGGATCATAGAAGCGCAGCAGAAGCCGCGTCAGCGTAGTTTTGCCGCTGCCGGTGTGGCCCACGACGCCCAGCACGCGTCCTGGTTCCAGTAACACGTTGACATCGCGCAGCACCGGCGCGTCTTCGGAATAATGAAATGAGACTCCATCCAGTTCCACAGACAGTGGACCTGCTGGCAACTCGGCGCCGGGACCATCAAACACGCGCGGAGTTGTGTTTAAGAGCGCCTCTACGCGGGTCATGCTGGCATCTGCCTGTTGCAGGTCCTGTATCTCGTTGCGGATCTGCTCGGTTGGCTGGCGCAGCATCTCGGTACACTGAAAGATCAGATAAATCATGCCGATGGTCAGCGTACCTGATCTGAACAGGATGGCGCTCACAGCCAGGGCGGTCGCCGTGCCGAGCGCGAACATTCCCAGGCTGGTGGCGCCCAGGCCGTAGCCCCACATCTGCGCCTTGCGGGTGATGGCGAGCCATGCCTGCATCAGTTCAGCGCAGCGGCGCATCACAAACGCACCCGCTCCGCTCGAACGGATATCCTGTAGTCCAGCCAGATACTCGCCCAGGAAGCCGTAGAAATCGGCGTTGGCCTGGCGCTCAGCGGTCCAGGATGGTGTGGCGGCGGCACGGATGCGCAGCATGATTGCCATGGCCAGCACCACAAAGGCGCTCAATCCCAGTCCCACGCGCCAGTCCACGTAATAGAGTAGCCCGAGCACACCCAGCAGCAGGGCGCCGTTGCCGAGCACATAGACTACAAAGCGCGAGAAGAAGCGAGCCAGGGTCGCGACATCGCCGTCCACGCGCTCAATCAGCTCGCCCGGCGTATGGGATGTGTGAAACCAGGCATCCAGCTGTAGCAGATGCTCGATAAGGTCGGCACGCAGCATGTTGGTGGCCGTCCAGCTCACACTCTCGGCCACATAGGTCTCAGCGACCGCCAATCCCTGTCCCACCAGGGCCAGTCCCATGGTCAGCAGAGCCAGCAGGATCAGCTTGTTGAGATCGCCGTCAGAGATGGCCTGATCAATGAAGTAGCTGGTCACCAGTGGCGTGGCTACCTGTACAGCAATGGTGGCGCATAGGATGATGGTTAGTAGCACCATCCACGGCCAGCGGGGTCCGAGATAGCGGATCAGCAGCCGTCGATAGCGGTTTAAGGTCTGAAATGCGCGCATTAAACCTCCCTCATCTCGCCGCGGACGGCAGCTAATTGAATAGATGCAGAGAAGAAGACATTCGGATCGTGTCTTAAGTGAATATGCATGCAGCTAATGTATTCCTTTTGTTCAACAAAGCGTCGTAAATGCACTTTGGGTCATGAACGCACACGCTTTGTGCTACGGTATGATGGTGCTCGATACACACAGAAGATAGCCGCACACAGGTATGGCGGCTATGCATGGGGGAGCGATGATGCTAAAAGGAAGGCAGTGCACAAACTTGCCCATGGTGATAAGCAGGCAAGCAAAAAAAGCCCTATGAAGCTAAGTGGGCTGAGTAGATGTCGAAAAAGAGGTCTACAGAAAAGAGCTGACTGTAGCATGTCTTTAGAAAGGATATAGTCGCATCAGGAGAAGCAAACTCACATCATGAATCGCCTGTAAACGACCGTGGATAGCCAGTTAATCGCGGACACAGCTCACTTAGTTTAGCAACAACGCCTTAGCTGTGAATGAATGCATGATGAATGATACCTCCAAAATTAAGATAGACGAATAATAACCTATACTTATCTAAAAGTCAAGCATTGAGCAGATATTCAGATATTGCGTGGACAGGGCCGTTTGCCCACGCAATATCCCACATGCTCTATTGGCTGTACATGTATGACAATGAAGCTTTGCTATGGCTCCAATTATGTAAAATTCTCACAGAATCGCGAAAGGGGAAAGCTTATGTCCTATTTGCGTGAGAACATAGTGATTGGTTTTACTTTGGCTGTAAATACTGCGGAAAGGAAAAAGGATGCCTCGCCGTGATCGGTTATCTACTCTCCATCGTGCTCGTATGGCCGTCACTATCATTTTTCTCATCACGGGAGCGCTCTTTGGAACATGGGCAGCACGTATTCCCGCTATTAGTGGTCACCTCCACCTCTCTACGGGTGCTTTGGGAATCGCGCTTTCTGGTTTGGAGGCAGGAGCGATTATTGGCCTTCCTCTCGCCGGGGTGCTCACTGCTCACTTTGGAGCGTGCCGTACGGCTCAAGCCGGGCTGTTAATCTATTGTCTCTCTCTACCTCTGGTCGCGCTGGCTCCCACTCTTCCTTTTCTGACAGGGTTGGTGGGGATCTTTGCCATCGGCAACAGTTTTCTCGATGTGGCGATGAATGCTGCGGGAATCGCTGTCGAGCAAAGCTACCCTCGCCCTATCTTCTCGTCTTTTCACGCCTTCTGGAGCATAGGTGGATTGTTGGGTTCGGGGCTGGGTGCAGGCGCCGCAGCTATCGGGATACCAGTACTTCTCCATTTTGGAATCGTTTCTCTCTTCTCTCTTCTTCCGGGCTTACTCGCAACGTTGTGGTTGCTTACCGATTCTGTGCGTTCTCCTCACCTCTTCGCTCTAGCATGGCCAGGAAAACCGCTCCTGGTATTGGGGCTGCTTGCCTTCTGTGCTTTTTTGATAGAAGGAGTTATGAATGGATGGAGCGGCGTGTACCTGCACGACACGGTCAGAACCGATCTGGGTTTTGCTGCTCTAGGCTACACCATTTATACCTGTATGATGACTGCAGGACGCCTTATGGCTGATGCTTTTGTCGCTCGTGTTGGGGCGCGCTGGTTCGTCAGATGTGCTGCATTGTTTGTTATAGGAGGAATGAGCCTGGTATTACTATTTGCTACGGCCCTGATGACTCTGATCGGCTATGGTCTTCTGGGTCTGGGTGTGGCTGGCATTGCTCCTATCGTGCTGCGTGAAGTGGGGCACCGCGGATCAGGTAAACAAGCAGGACCTGCTATTGCTGCTGTTACCACTCTGGGCTACTTCGGGTCTCTCTGTGGTCCAGCTCTTATTGGCTGGCTTGCTCAACTCAGCACCTTGAGATTGGCTCTAGGTTTGATACTGATCTCGTCCTGTTTTATAGCGCTGTTCGCCGGGCAACTTACTGGAGGGCATCTCCATAGAGAGCGGTGATCTCTCCACTTCAAGCGTATTAGTTGAGGTAGGCGGAAGCGCTGTCTCTGTCTACGAAGGCATTTTTTATCTGCCCGCTTCCGTCGAAGAGAGGTAAGCAGGCAGATCGTCACGGCTATCTGGTGGCGCGGTATGCCTGCAGGAGTGTATAGGCATTTTGGAGCTTTTTGAACGACGCCTCGTCACCACCTGTATCTGGATGATAGCTTTTGGCAAGCTGGCGATAACGCTGTTTGAGATCCTCAGACGTGAAGCCTTGCTTCAACTCAAAGATGCGTAGCGCATGCTCCAGGCCAGCTTGCGAGATACGGTATGGCTCTGCTTGAAAGTTGTAGTACTGCTGCTCTGCTCGCAGAGTGGCCTCCTGTAGTAGTGTTTCAAGCGGGGCAGAGAACGTTAACCAGGAAGCAAAGTGCAGCAATAGGTGTTTGTGCAGGCACCAATAGTTCCCTTTGACACTATAACGTTCATCGATCGGATATAGTTCAGCATATTCTGGACGAAGGCGATAGGCATTGATGGCTTTGCGTAAAGCCGCAAAGGCTTCCTTGACGGATTGGCGCACCTTCTGATTACGCGAGTTTATACCATGGTCCTCAATATAAAGCGTATAATAATCGTTTCCCACATCATAGATATTTTTTACACGTAATGGATACATCGGTTACCTTCAACCACAATGCCTCGTGGTTCTTCCCTCTTCTGGTTTGGCGAATGACCTGCGAATAGGAATTATATCACTTTCTCACTTTGAAGAGCTTGTTTGATATCGTTATGCATTGACAAAAGTGAATTTCGCATGTTACATTTGCTTTACATCGTTGTAAAAATCAAAAAAGAATATTTGTAATGTGCACGGAGGATCTATTTTCAGGCAAAGGAGCTGCATATGTCGCGTCTATTTACAATAGCGAAGGCAGCGCTATTGAAACCAGCTTATGGGTATAGTGTTATTCCGCTGGTTGTGCTACTGATTTGCTCACTGTCTGGTAGCGCCCAGGCCAGCGCTACAACGAGTACCGCCTCGCAACCAACGGCTACGCAGGCTGGTGCTACCTATAGCAATCCAATTATTCCTCAGAACCTGGCGGATCCATCTATCATTAAAGGGCTTGATGGATATTATTATGTTATCGCTACCTCGGATCGCTGGCAGGACGGATCTTACCATATCCTGCCCATTCACCGTTCCACTGACCTGGTGCACTGGCAGTTTGTGGGTGACGCCATGGCTTCCCGACCTGATTGGGTAGATCCCAGTGCTGGTCTGTGGGCGCCGGACATCCAGTACTTCAACCATAAATACTACATGTACTATACGGCCTCGGCCACCAAAGCTCTGCCCAAATATGGTACTTCGTCCGGTCCCAGCTCGATAGGCGTGGCGGTGGCTGATAGTCCAGCGGGTCCGTGGCAGGATGTTGGCCCTTCAGCGGGTGGTAGCTATCAGCATGGGCCGATTGTGCCGCCACGATCCTGCGTCTACAATACCGATCCCAATTGCTATTATTGGACCATTGATCCGGCGGTCTTTACCGATCACGATGGTCAGCGCTACATATACTACGGTAGTTACTATGGTGGCACGCTGGTTCAGAAGCTGGCATCTGATGGTCTGCAGGTGACCGGGCCCGCGTACCAGGTAGGACACTGGGATCGTTATGAGGGTACGTACGTCATACGCCACGACGTAAATGGCAAGGCATACTACTATAACTTCTCCTCTTCGGCCAATTGCTGTAATGGTCCTGAGAGTCCCTATAGCGTCGTGGTGAGCCGTGCCACCTCGCCTCTGGGACCGTTTGTCGATCAGAATGGTTTCCCGATGGTGACGCCGACTGGTCAGCCTGTTCCGACACAGCGTCCTTCCACCGATCCAGCTGGAGTCAATAGCGGGGCGCAGGGTGGTGGCTATCCCACGCTCAAGCAGAATGGCAACAAGTGGCGCGGTGTAGGACACAACGCTATTATTACCGACCTTGCCGGACAGGACTGGATCATCTATCATGGTGTCGATGAGAATAACGGCTGGGTTAATGGTTCGAGCATCTCGTTCCGCCAGTTGCTGATGGATCGTATCGACTGGACGGCCGACGGCTGGCCGATCGTTAACGACGGCAAGGGTCCATCGCTCACCAACGTCGCTCCGGTAACCACGCCAACCTTTGGTGACAACTTCAATACCGCCAACAATAGCGATCTGAGCACCAACTGGCAGACGGTGGGCGGAAACTGGCAGGTCGTCAGCGGCGATGTGACCGCTGGTGGCTACGTAGCGCAAAAGAACGCAAATGGCCAGGCACTGCTTGTCAGCCAGAAGACGGTTCCTCAGGGTGGGCGTACCGATTTCAATCTGCGGCTGGAAAAGGCTGGAAGCAACGGGCGCTATGGTGGTTTTGTCTCTTATGTGCAAAAAGGTCAGGGCAACGCCCAGGGGACCTTTATCTCAGCCTTCATTGATCCAACTCACAAGACGTTAGTAACGGCAGCGTACCAGAACGGTCATGTGATCCAGCAGGAGCAATCCACGCCGTTGCCGGCTAGCTTTGATCCTACGGACTGGCACTACCTGACCATCGATGATATGACCAGCCAGCCAGGACAGGTAAGCTTCCGCTTTACGCTCTCGGACTCGCAGCGCGATCCGGTTGCGGTACAGGAGCGAGCGTTCCCAGCTTCTTTCCGCCACAACGACGGCAAGGTTGGCTTTATCACCGAGAATGCTACGGCCGACTTCGACAATATAACGACGGCACCTCTGACGCATCATGTGGCACCGCCACAGCAGGTACCAGCAGCGGGTGCTTCGCTTGCTCAGTACTCCGATGAGTTCAATGGTGCTCTGGGACCGCAATGGTCATGGGTACGTGAAGATCCCACGCGGCATTCGCTGGCGAATGGACAGCTCTCGATCACCGTCAATGGAGATCTCTATCGCAACGCGAATAACGGTACCAATCTGTTGCTAGAGAATGCTCCTGCTGGTAACTATATGATGGAAACGAAGATGACCTTCGATCCAAATACCAACTACCAGCAGGCGGGTCTGCTCGTCTATAGCGATGATGACCACTATATCAAAGTGGGCGCCACGCACCATGAATCGCTGAACAAGGTTATTGCTGGACATGAAAGTCTGGACCCGGCTCCAGGAGATCAAACCAGCTGTGATGTACAGCCGGCACCAGGCAGCAACGTCGCCATCAAGACCTACACGGCTCAGCAGTGTCCATTGGAGGGTGAGAGCTGGGACTACCTCTCGAATCCCAAACCAACCGTGAATGGCAGCACAGCTACCAATCCAACGGTCACTATGTGGCTGCGTGTCTATCGGGCTGGCAACGTCTACACCCCCTATAGCAGTCTGGATGATGTGCATTGGGTGAAGGGAAATTCATGGGATCTGAATCCTGCCTCGGCAGCTTATCCCATTAAGATTGGGCTGTTCGCCTTCTCGGCTGGACCAGTCAATACCATTCCCGCCAAATTTGATTACGTTCACGTCTACAGTCAGCCCTGATCTGTGCGCTAGCTATTAGCAGAAGGAGAGACCGGATTAGTCTGGTCTCTCCTTTTTTATGGACCATGATATATTATCGCTACTACTTAATTTCTTCTGTTCCTGGTGTAGTGGATGACGGCAGCCCGGCAAAATCCAGGGTACTGAAATAATCTGCCAGCGTTTCCGCGCGCCTGATCAACTGCACGTCGCCGTTTTCCTTTAACAGCAACTCGGCCGAGCGCAGCTTCCCATTATAATTGAATCCCATCGCGTGTCCATGGGCGCCGGTATCATGGATGATCAGTGTATCACCAATGCTGACCTCCGGTAAACCTCGATCGATGGCGAATTTGTCAAAGTTCTCGCATAGTGAGCCGACCACATCATAGGTGTGTGTGCGCGGCTGTTTTTCTCGGCCCAGGACGGTAATGTGGTGGTAGGCGCCGTACAGAGCCGGCCGCATCAAATTGGTCATGCAGGCGTCGAGCCCGATATAGTCCTTATAGGTCTCTTTTTTATGCAGCGCCGTGGTGACCAGGTAGCCATGGGGACCAGTGATCAGCCTGCCACACTCCATGACGAGCTTTAATGGGTGCAGACCGTTGTTGACGATCTTGCGCTCATAGAGCCCTTTGAGCTGGCGAGAAAACGCTCCTAGATCGAACTTCTCCTGATCGGGTCGGTAAGGAATGCCGATACCACCGCCCAGATTGGCGAATGAAAAGGTAATGCCCACTTTTCGCGATAGCTCAACGATCAGATCGAACAGCATGCTGGCGGTCTCAATAAAATATTGCGGGTTGAGCTCGTTGGACGCGATCATGGCGTGCAGTCCGAAACGGCGCACTCCCTTCTGCTTCATCAGCGCGTAGGCCTGAAACAGCTGATCGTAGGTCAATCCATATTTAGCATCCTTCGGATTGCCAATGATAGCGTTGCCCTCTCGCTGGGGCCCCGGATTGTAGCGGAAACTGATCAGATTGGGGAGGCCGACATGCCGCTCTAGATACTCAATATGGCTGATGTCGTCTAGATTGATGATGGCGCCCATCTCTTTGGCCTGGCGATATTCCTCAGCCGGAGTTTCATTTGAGGTAAACATAATATCTTCGCCTGTCAGGCCGACGCTTGCGGCCAGCAGCAGTTCCGGTAGCGAACTGCAGTCGGCCCCGAAGCCTTCTTCTTTGATGATTTGCAGGATATAGGGATTGGGGAGCGCCTTCACCGCGAAAAAGTTGATAAAGTTATCGGCCCAGGCGAAGGCCTGCTTGAGGTCACGAATCGACTGGCGAATGCCTCTTTCATCATAAATATGAAATGGAGTTGGATAATTTTCAATAATTTTCTCGAGTTGTGTTGGGGTAAAAGGGATCTGCTTTTCTACCATCTATCCATCCTTAGAACATGTTTTATCTTTAAATAGTATCATGATTTCATCCGCTTTTGGGGAACTCGTGTGCACGACGGATGCTGGAGAAGAAGACCCAGAAGAGCGCGAGGAGCATACCCAGACCACTGATCAGGAGGGTTATACGCAGACCCAACCTGTCACCAAGTAGACCGCCGATGAGTGCCCCCAGGGGGATGATGCTAAAGACGAGGAAGCGACGGCTGGCATTGACGCGTCCCAGCAGATGGGCGGGTGTCATGACCTGACGCAAGCTGAGTTGCGGAATGCTATAGAATGGAACTCCCAGGCTGAAAAGCGCCTGCCCACCGATCAATAGTGCCAGGATCAGTGGTAGAGAGCCACCTGTCAGCGCTATCACTATCGCTCCCAGTGCTGTCAGGCTCTGGCCCAATAGAATCGTCGGCCCAGGACCTCTGCGCTGTACTGTGCGACTGACCAGCAGGGTACCTAACAAGCCAGCGATGCCACTGGTGCTCAAAACCAGACCCACCTGAAAGGCGGTCAGCTTTAAATCCTGTACCACGAAGAGCAAGAAGATTGTCTGTTGAATGCTGAGAGAGAGCGCGCCCAGTACGGACAGGATCGTCATGTCGCGCAGGATGGGGGTAGCCCAGAGAGCCTGTATCCCCTCGCCAATCTCCAGCCAGATCGAACGGCGCACGGGCCGACATTGCAACTCTTCTTCTGGTGCGTGGATTAGCAGCAGTGAGATAACCGAGGCCAGATACGAGATAGCATCGATCACGATCGCTATCGGTGCAGTGAGGAGTCCGATGAGCGCACCAGCCGCGCCTGGACCAACGATGGCGATAAGCGCATCGCTTTGCTGCGTTTTGCTATTACCATCCATCAACTGCTCACGTGTTACCAGTGAAGGCAAAAACGAGGTAATAGAGAGATCAAACAGCAGTGTCAGCACTCCTATCAGCAGGCCAATCATATACAGGTATTCGATGCGCAACAGGCCCAGCCACGCAATCAGCGGGATCGAACTCAGCAGCAGCAAACGTCCCGTATCAGCCAGAATCAGCAACATACGACGTCGCATGCGGTCTACCCAGACGCCAAAAAAAAGACTCAAAAGTGCTGGCAGACTGAGCGCGGCACGCAGGATGCCCATCTGGTCTGAAGTCGCGTGCAATATGACAATAGCCGTCAACGGTAGAGCCAGGGCCGTGATGGCGGACCCGAAGCTAGAGATAGTTTGTCCAATCCATAATTTAAGGAAATTGCTGTGCCGCCAGAGACTTTTAGGGATCGTTGATACTTCCATATGTCTTCTCTCTCTAAATAGCCCTTGCCCGATAAATGTTCTCAAGAGACTCGTTGGATGATAGATTTGCTTAGTGTGGGCCTTACTACCATCACCCTGGAGGCACGTGAGCGCCCCCATACGCGCGTCTGCTGCGCAGCCGCGCTGGTTTTTGTGTTGGTGCATGCGGGGCGCATCCGCGCCCCGCATGCACCAACACAAAACGGACTCGTGGGCCACCGCATGCGCCAACACAAAACGGACTCGTGGGCCACCGCATGCGCCAACACAAAACGGACTCGTGGGCCACCGCATGCACCAACACAAAACGGACTCGTGGGCCACCGCATGCGCCAACACAAAACGGACTCGTGGGCCACCGCATGCGCCAACACAAAACGGACTCGTGGGCCACCGCATGCACCAACACAAAACGGACTCGTGGGCCACCGCATGCGCCAACACAAAACGGACTCGTGGGCCACCGCATGCGCCAACACAAAACGGACTCGTGGGCCACCGCATGCGCCAACACAAAACGGACTCGTGGGCCACCGCATGCGCCAACACAAAACGGACTCGTGGGCCACCGCATGCACCAACACAAAACGGACTCGTGGGCCACCGCATGCGCCAACACAAAACGGACTCGTGGGCCACCGCATGCGCCAACACAAAACGGACTCGTGGGCCACCGCATGCACCAACACAAAACGGACTCGTGGGCCACCGCATGCACCAACACAAAACGGACTCGTGGGCCACCGCATGCGCCAACACAAAACGGACTCGTGGGCCACCGCATGCACCAACACAAAACGGATTCGGGAGCCACCGCATGCGCCAACACAAAACGGATTCGGGAGCCACTCAGGTGTGAATGTTCCTGCAGGCAGCAGTCGATGAGCATGAGAGTAAGATACATTCTTAGAGATAGAAAAATACCACTGTTGCTGAGCAATTGCTATGGTCTTTCTGGTTCGAGCAGCACCACCGGAATCTTACGCTCGGTCTTTTTCTGGTAGTCATCGTAGCCAGAGTACATGGCTGTCATGCGAGACCAGAGGCGTTTATATTCTTCCTCATCGGTGACGGTGCTGGCCCGAGTGGTGATGGTGCGCCCATGATCCTCAACGATTACGCGTGGATTAGCCTGCAGGTTACGATACCAGTCAGGATGTGTAGAGGAGCCGCCATAGGAGGCAATAAAGACATAGTTGCCATTGTCCTGTATACCGTACAGCGCCCTGGTACGTGGTTTTTCGCTCTTGCGCCCGATGGTCGTGATCAGGATTGTGCGTTTACTCATGAAGCGGCCTCTGGTCAGGCGATACAGGGCGATATGTAGCTGCACAAAGCCTTTCCAGAGCATTTCAATCAAGGGATTCATTTTCATACGTTGAAATATCCTTCGATGCTATATTTGAGACCATGTATTGATGAGTGCCTGTTATCTTATTCTACCATTTTCGCGTGGTTTTAAGCACAGGTCGCTGCTTGATAATCGCGGGTGTTTTCTCTTTAGCGTCTCTGAATTTAACGTAGGAATCTAGCTTTCAGGGACGCGCTGCTCACATTTTAGGGCATATACCATTTGTGTCATAATGGGGAAGGAGTGATCATACAAGCTGAGTCGTGAAGGGTGAAGAGGAGGTATCATGATGAAGCAATTTCGTGATCGCAAAGACGCCGGTCAGCAATTAGCCGCGCAATTGCTGGCATATCGCGATCGTCCGGATGTGCTGGTGCTGGCATTACCTCGAGGTGGTGTACCCGTCGCCTTTGAGGTGGCTCATCAACTACACGCGCCTCTGGATGTGATGATCGTACGCAAACTGGGCGTGCCCGGTCAGGAAGAACTGGCGATGGGTGCGATAGCTTCCGGCGGCGTACGCATCCTCAATAAACAGGTTGTCAACACTTTGAAGATTCCGAACGCTATTATTGATCAGGTGACGGTGCGCGAACAGCAGGAATTGGAGCGGCGCGAGCAACTCTATCGCGGCAACCGTCCGCCCTATGACGTACGTAGGCGCACTGTTGTGCTGGTAGATGATGGGATGGCGACAGGCGCTAGTATGCGGGCCGCCGTCGCCGCCGTCCAACGACTGCAGGCCGCCCGCTCTATTATCGCCGTCCCGGTTGCCGCCATTACTACCTGCGATGAATTGACGGCCCAGGGCAACGAGGTCGTCTGCCCCATGAAACTTGATATACTCTACTCTGTTGGCAGCTGGTATGGACATTTTGATCAGACCAGCGACAAAGAGGTACGCACCCTGCTTGAACAGGCCAGCCATGAGCAGCCGGGAGTTGGCTGAGATGGTCGTGTGGAATATAAGCGCGAGGTTATCATGCCGACGATCTCCTTTACCGGATTGTTGATTGTTGTCGCGGTGGCCTTTCTGGCGCCACTGCTGTTAGGCCTTTCTCCCTTACGCCGCCTGCCAGCAGTGGTGCTGGAGATATTGGGTGGCATCATTATTGGTCCCTCTGTACTGAGGTGGGTGAGAGTTGATCAGCCAATCTCGATTCTCGCCCTGTTAGGATTAGCTTTTCTGCTGTTTCTGGCTGGCCTGGAAGTCGAACTGGAGCGTTTAAGGGGTCGCTTATTGACGTATGTGGCGCTGGCCTTTCTGATCTCGTTGGGTCTGGCCTTGCTCGCGGGCTATGCCTTTTACGTGGCCGGGCAGGTGGTCTCACCGTTACTTATCGCTATTATCCTGGTCGCGACCGCGCTGGGCATCGTTGTGCCGATCCTGAAAGATGCTGGTGAGAGCGAGACCGGTTTTGGTCAACTGGTCATTGCGGGCGCGATGTTCGCCGAGTTTGGCTCGATTATTCTGCTTTCTCTTTTCTTTTCACATGAGGCTACCAGCACAGGTGCGAAGTTTGTGTTGCTGGGAGGCTTCGTACTGGTGGCTATCATGTGCGTTTTTGTCGTGTTGCGCGTTGAAAGATCACCACGCCTCGCTGCCGTGTTGGTACGCTTGCAAGATACCACGGCCCAGATCCGTGTGCGCGGAGCCTTTGCCTTACTGGTTGCCTTCGCCGCGCTGTCAGAGGTACTGGGGCTGGAAACCATTCTGGGCGCGTTTATCGCCGGGGTCATCCTCCGGCAGATCGATGGCGATCGCATGCTAACCCACCCACACTTTCGGCAGAAGCTCGAAGCCATTGGCTTTGGAGTCTTTATCCCCACCTTCTTTATCACCAGCGGCATACAATTTGATCTGAAAGCCTTGCTCGCCAGCACGGATACCATTCTGCGCGTGCCACTATTCCTGCTGGCCCTGCTCCTCATTCGCGGCCTGCCAGCGCTGCTCTATCGCCCGCTGGTTGGCCCGCCGCGCTCTATCGTCGCGGGTTTGCTGCAGGCCACCTCGCTGTCGTTTATCGTCGCCGCCTCGCAGATCGGTCTGGACCTGGGTCTGCTCACGAAAGCGAACGTCGCCGCTCTGATCGCCGCCGGAGTACTTTCTGTGATTATCTTTCCGATAATCGCTCTGACCCTCTTGCGGCAGCGCGCGCCCGAACTCAATCCGGTATGATAAAGGAAGAGCGTTAGTAACAAGCTCTTCCTTTAGTGTGCTCTCAGGAAAAAATATTATCTTTGGTGGAACGTAAGCGCCTGGCACCTACGGTTCTGGAATTATGCCTGCGCGGTGCTTTTGACGTGTGGGAACTCGGCAATACGCAGGCGGGCGCAGCCGTATGGGATAAGCATGATCGCTTCTGGTGTGCTATCCGCCGGCAGTCTTGCATCTGATGGCACGGGACCGGCGGAGTTCTGCACCAGCGACCATTCTGGTAGCTTGTATCCGCTGGTACGGATACGGACCGCCGTTTGCTCGTGCCCGAATGGCGGCATTGTTAAGGGACCACGCTCAACACGATAGAGATCCGCAGGACTCTGGTCGGTTGGTGTGGATAGGCCGTAATTCCACGTGGTCATCGGGCGTACTTCCCAATCGCCAAAGCCGGGAGTATCTGGCAGGCGCGTCCATTCCTCTCCAATGCGTAGTGCGAAGACCAGTGGGCCTAGCGCGACGCCGATTGCATCCCGGGGGCGAGGGATCTCCCGCACCTCCATTGGGAGATGTAGTTCGACGCGATCTCCGCTCTGCCAGGTGCGCTGAAGAGAGATAAAGCCCTGCTCCGCCTCCTGCCCGACGATGCCGATCTGCTGGCCGTTGATTGTAACGCTTGCATTTTTACACCAGCCTGGTATGCGTAGTCGCATGGGGAATGTTGCGGATTGACTGAGCTGCAGCGAAAAACGGACCGTTTCTTCAAATGGGTAGCTAGTGGTTTCTTCTAATGTGACCTCGGTTCCGTTTGCCAGTCGCGTCTGAAGCGTGCAGGGAGCGTAAGCGATAGCGGCCAGGCCATCGCCATCCGTCCCCATCCAGAGCGATTGTACCAGTTTTGGCCAGCCCTGATGCATATTGGCGGTACAGCAGCCAAAGTGGGGAGCCAGCCCAAAGATATTGGAATCATCGCCGTTCAGGGTCCAGTTGCGTTTGGCGATCGTACAGGTCACCTGGTTGGGCTGTTGGTCATACTGATGGGCGCGCATATCCGCTGTGATGGTTGTGGGCAGCGCATTGTAGGCCAGCGACTCCAACTGATCGGCGAACTGTCCCGCACCAAACATGCAGATCAGCTGTTCGAGGCTAAACATAAATTCGACAATGGCGCACAGCTCGACACCCTGGGTCGGGTCTGTACCTGCCAGGTGTTCGTCGCCTGAGAATGCTCCCTGTACCTGCCCGTGATAGCGCATCAGCGTCGCGATGGCTTCTTTAGCGGCCTGTAGATGCTGGTGCCGATTATTTCTATCGCGCATGGCATGGAACGCGAAGGCTTTCAATCCCATAGCGACGTTCACGACATGGGTGAGACGATTGTTGTCACCCGTCGGCTGCCGCTCCTTGTAGGCGAAGTTCTCAAAGTAGTCCGCCCAGGACAGCGTTTGCTTTTCAAGTAGCGCGACCAGTTCGAGCAAGAAAGGTTCATGGGTTTGCGCATAGAGCCAGTAAACGCAGAGCACGTTATCGTAGCCACGCTGGATCGCCCAATCCCGCAATGGCTGTTGTGTCAGGTGGGCTAGCTGGTAGCGAAAATAGCGCGTCATAAAGTCGGGGATACGCGGGTCTTGCGTCGCTTCATAGTACTGAATCAGTGCTTTCAGCATCACCATGCGTGGCCACCAATCCTGGTTGCTGCGCGGACCAAACTGTCCATCCTCTCCTTGACTATTCAACGCGTGCTCAACCCACTGTTGGGCCTTTTTGATCAGGCGTTCATCTTGCAGGAGGTAGGCCAGTGGGATGAGCCCATCGCAATAGTATGGTCCACGTTCCCATCCCTCGCCAGTTCCACCCAGCCACTCACTATTAGGACCGACATCGGGCCAGATCTCATCTAGATGTCCAGTCAGTCCCTGCGCCTGCAACTGCAACTGCTCATACAGCCAGCCAGCCGGCCGAATCGCGCCTGTTGGCAACATGTGAAAGAAGCTTTTCGCTGGTTCCTGAAAAGATACATTACTGGAGTTCAATGATTGCTTCCCATCCTTTTCACCCGTTTTTCTGTTACTTTTACAGATCCCTGACTTGAACCTGAGCATAACGGCGCAGGATCTCTTCATTGAGCTGCACTCCCAGACCCGGTGCCTGGGGTACGCGTACGGTGCCGTCCTTCTCTAGCTGGAAAGGTTTCGTGAGCAGGTCACGGGCGATCGAGCTCTCGCTGACCGTGAACTCTGCTGGCTTTCCATGTGGCATACTGGCGACGTAGTACAGGGAAGCTGCCACCAGGATACCGGTTGAGAATGCGTGTGGGATGCAGAGGACATTGTGGTCATAGGCGTACTGGGCCAGCCGTACAGTGGGCGTTAGTCCACCGGAGCGTGCGAGGTCGGGCTGCACCACATTCACGTGCCCCTTTTCAATGAGATTGATAAAGCCCTGGTAGGTCGTCTCCTGTTCTCCAGCGGCGATGCGCACATCGACGCGATCCGCCAGCCTGGCATAGCCGGCCAGGTCATCGGGTGGCAGTGGTCCCTCAAGCCAGAAGAGGTCAAATGGCTCAAAGCGGCGTGCCATCTTGATCGCCTGGGTGGAATCCCAGACCAGGCCGATATCGAGCATGAGATCACGTGATCCGGCGGCTTCACGTGCCGCCTGTACCAGGGCAACGTCCAGGTCATCTGAAACGCGTCCTAACGGTCCCCAGCCCAGTTTGATCGCGGTATATCCCTGCGCCACCAGCTGACCGACCTGCTCATGTACTTCCTCGGGCGTCTCTGGCATGATCATACTGACATAGACGCGAACGCGGTCACGATAGGAGCCATCAAGAAACTTTGAGACAGGCTGACCCGCCGCCTGTCCAACGATATCCCAGAGTGCCATATCCACACCAGCGATAGCCTGTAGGGCAGTTCCTGAGCGTCCAAAGTAGATGGTGCCCTCAACCATCTTATGCCAGAGCATCTGCACATCAAACGGATCCTGTCCGATCAAGATCGTACGCAGGCCACGCGCCAGCATGTGACTGGCAGGAGCATCGACGATAGCTTTCGCCACTGTCGGGGACGAATCAGCCTCCCCCAGGCCAATCAGCCCCACGTCGGTATGGACGCGGATAATCAAGGCATCCTGAGTTCCGTCACAGCGGACATCATCTACATCCGGCAAGCGCAGAGGAATCGCTTCTATATCGGCAATTTTCACTGATATCCTTCTCCATGAATGGCTAGGCATCATCATGGCGCCAGTGCCAGCTGTCGCTGCCAGAGATCAAGGGGCGGATGTCTGCGGGTAAGGTGGCTACGAAATCTGGACTGATTTCATTGCCGGGCCACTCGCGCATCATGGGCGGTGTATAGCCACTGATCAATACCACGCGTTCCCGATCGCTGCGTACAGCGGTAGTGCTATGGACCAGCGATTCCGCGAACAAAAGGACGGAACCCGCTTTTGCCTCGACCTGATAGATGAGCGATTCGTCTGATAAAGCGGCGTCGATGATGTCGCGCTCTTTCCAGCCCAGGCGGTGGCTGCCGGGGATAACGGCGGTACCTCCGTCATCGGGCCCTACATTCGTCAGGTATGCCAGCGTCTTTACAAAGAGACAGTGGAAGTGCTGATTCGACATATAGGTGCCCCAGCCGTGGCGCGTGCCAGTATGAAAACCGGTGGGCAGGGTGCGTCGATACGCATCGGTAGCAGGAATAAGTTGGGGATCGCGTCGATTGATGATAGCTTCCGACTCCTCCAGGCGAATTGCTCCACCGACGATCTCTTTTACCAGAGGAGTCAGGCGCGGATGGCTGGCATATTCGAGGAGTGCCTGATCATATTCGACCACGTGACCGACATGAAACATATGCTCGCCCCGCTTGTTGACGTATACGCGGTGGGCATCCAGGTCCGGTTCCGCCTTGAGACGATAGAGGGCCTGCTTCATACGCTCTACCTCGTCGGAGGTCAAGACGTTCTCGAGCAGTACATATCCATACACATCAAAGTGGAGGCGCTGGGCAGGCGTGAGGTGTATGTTTTCCGCCTTTCCATTGGGCGTGTGTATGTCCTGGCTCATCCTTGAGTTCATCATCAGGGTCTCCCTTCTCTTTAGATATTGTATTCAGGCTTTGGCGCTGGAAAGCACCTGTTGTAGCGAGCTGACCTCTTTACGGCTAGTCTGCATATGCAGGCGCATAGCCTCACGCGTAGCCTCACGATCACCGGACGCAACCGCATCACGAATGCGGCGATGCTCTTCCACGGCGCGAGATGTTGCCTCCGCGAGGCGTGTCCCACGCAGCATGAGGGTCTGGATCGGTCCTAGCAGCGGCTCCAGGACAAGTGCCATGACTGGATTATTGGCGCTGGTGGCCAGCGCACGGTGAAATCCCATGTCTGCGGCGCTGTGGGCGACAGGATCATGTTGAGAAGACTCCATGCGATCTAGAATTGTATCGAGCGTTTGCAGATCGGACGCTGTACGGCGCGTAGCCGCCAGACCACTGATCTCAATCTCCAGTACCGCTCGCGTCTCCACTACATGTAACAGATCGGCTTGCCCAGCGCGAATCAGGGTTGCGATAGGTTCGGCGACTCGCCACTGATCAGGTGTAGTCACAAATGAGCCAGATCCATGCCGTATCTCCACTAGCCCATTGACGCTCAATGTTTTGAGTGCTTCGCGAATTACCACAGAGCTAACATCAAATTGTTCAGCCAGCTTGCGCTCGGATGGTAATGCTTGCCCAGCACAGATTTCCCCTTCAATAATCATTTCACGCAGATGTTGAGCAACCTGATCGCTCAAACGTTGTCTGGCTATTTCAACCACAGTTGTCCTCTTTCTTAAAGTGATGTGGTCATTACATCACTTTCAAAGTATAAGGATGATATTGACCATTGTCAATGCCGCTGTGATGATCAGCGTGCCAGTTGAGCAGTAAAGCGTTCTAACTTAGAAATTCTCTATGTACGCACTGGAACTTTTTAGCATTATATGTTATTATTTAGGTAATTACATAATGATATGCTAAATTTTTAAGTAAAGCTTTATTATTCTAAAATATATCTTCTGCTCATTTTAAAATCCACATTCGCCCTTATATAATCACATACCTGTATTGCCGTTCTGTTTTCGCATTTTTTATGTTGTGGGAAGGGGTATTTGTATGGCAAGGACCAATGGAGTACGTGTCGCGATCGTCGGTCTGGGGTTTGGGGAAGAGTTTGTTCCACTATATCTGCGACATCCTGATATTGACTACGTGGCAATCTGTGATGCGAACGAGGCCAGGGTGGCGGAGGTCGGGGATAAATTTGGTGTCGCGCGTCGCCATACGCACATTGAAGATGTCCTAGCCGGCGATGAGTATGACGCCGTCCACGTGCTTACGCCGGTCTCATTTCACGCTGAACATGTATGCGCCGTTCTCGCGTCTGGCAAGCACTGTGCCAGCGCGGTCCCCATGGCGACTACTATTGAAGATGTGGAGCGCATTATCGCGGCCCAGCAGCGGGCACAGAAGAATTACATGATGATGGAGACTTCTGTCTATACACGTGAGTTTCTCTATGTCAAACATTTGCGCGATGAAGGAACGCTGGGTCCACTTACATTTCTGCGCGGTGCGCATATACAAGACCTGGAGGGATATCCTTCATACTGGCGGGGATATCCACCGATGCACTATATCACGCATGCACTCTCTCCACTATTGGCACTGGCCGAAACACATGCTAGCAAGGTTCATTGCCTGGGTTCCGGTGAATTACGTCCTGATCTGCGCGGGCGATTCCCCAATACATTTCCCCTGGAAACGGCCCTCTTTCGCCTGTACCAATCGCCGCTGGCGGCAGAAGTTACGATGTCCTTTTTCCAGACCGCGCGCAGTTATATGGAAAGCTTTGCTGTCTATGGAGAGCGGCAGGGCTTTGAGTGGGAGCAACTCGATCACGAAGGCTCAGTTCTCTTCACCCTGCAGCCTCTCCAGCCAGGACGCCATGGGCGTACCGCTAGCTCGACCCGTGTCCACACTCCCGATTTTGCTGAGCACCTGCCGCGCGAGATTGCGCGTTTTACGCGAGCGGTCCCCTATGATGAAAGCGATGCGCAGCGCTCGTTTCGTTTTGGAGGCGGTCATGGCGGCTCGCATCCCCACCTGGTACATGAATTTGTACGCAGCATCGTCGAAGGGCGCCCCCCCGCTGTTGATGCCACCACCGCTGCTAATTGGACAGTTCCGGGCATCTGTGCTCATGCATCGGCCCTGCGTGATGGGGAATTAATAACTATTCCTGCATTCGCATAATCCACGCCATAAAAATAAAATCGCTTTTGATCTCAGGAAAGCGTCACATTTTTATAATGTATATATTAATTTGCAATAAGAGCAAAAGATTTAAGGAAGGTTTCCTGATGTTGAAAGTTACCCACAAGGGCTTATACCATTTTCTGATGGCCCTCTTCCTGCTCTCTCTTTGCCTGGGAATCGCCGGCTTTGATCGCATCTCAGCGGCGCATGCGTTTGCCCGGCCGGAAGTTGCCAGCGGTATTCGTTGGCCGCAAAATCAGGCCTTACCCACCTTTGCCAGGGCTCAATATCTTGATGTTGCGCTACTGAGCAACGCTCCTCAGGACTTTATCCTTCTGTTACAGACCCTTCAAGGTATCGTGAACCGGCAGCGGCCGCAGATCTATGTCATTAACGGCGTGCCGAACGAAGGACAATATACCTGGCTCAACGATATCCATATCCCGTATCAAGTGTATAACGATCCCTGGCAGGTAGTAAACAAGTATATTCATCAAGCGCAGGGGATGGTCATTTTTGACCACAGCGTACTGGATACAATCAATGTAGCTACGACATTCGCCGGTATCCATAGTGGCATAGTTGTCAGCCCGGAGCTGGCCACCAGACTGAGTGCGGCACCATATAACCTCCCATTACTGGCGGATTTTCGTGGCAGATTTGCCAGTGGATTGGAGGCCAATACCTGGCAATATGAGCACCTCTGGCCTCAGACCAACCATCGGATGCTGGTTGGTCTGCAACCAGCGCAGAGCGTTATGGTTCCCCAGAACAACTGGCAGAGCTTCCGAACGATCTTGCAAGAAAGCCAGCCGATTATCGATGACTTAAATCGAGCCATCTATACGATGGACCTGTCCCGCGAACTGGGTAGTGATGCCGTCTATCTGCGCTTTGCGGACGCGTTTCCTCAAGATGGCTGGGGGCCTTCTGTCCGTCAGATCAGCGTCAGTGCTGATGGAAAGAACATCATTCAATTTGTGACATGTACACAGGATGAGGAGCAGTATCTCTTTGATCACGGCAGATCTGGGTGTGACATGAGCGGGATTGACCCACACCGCTTTTCTGACGGACCTCGGTACTTTGTCTATCGCTTTGTACCGCCAGTCGGTACCAGGCAGCTTGTTGTAAATGCTGAGATGTGGAACGAGTTTAATGTTTCTGTTTCCAATATCAAGCCATTGGTTTCTTCCGATCAATTGATACCAGGCTCGCTTTCCTTGCGTGAGTACGCGGTCGCTAACCAGGCGATGGTATTCTGGCTGGAAACCAACAATAATGCCGCCGATAGCGCCCTGTTTGAAAGGATTCTTTCTGATGTACAACCGGGCACTCCTTACCTGGGCTGGTTCGATAATGAGCCTGCCGGGGTACGCCTGATTTCCAGGCATGGAGTATATGTTGTTGCTTCGGATAGCTTTGACAACATGAGTGTGTTTTCCGGACTGCAGGCGCCTTCCTATCCTATCAAGCCAATTGCGACGCCGAAGTTGGGAAATAACATCTATGTCACCTTTACCATGAGTGATGGTGACAATGCCCAATACGATGAACACCATATGCGGTACGTCTGGGATCAAGATCCTGCCCGTGGTAGTGTGCCGCTCAACTGGTCGATCAGTCCCGCGCTGCTCGATATCGCACCGGTGATGTTGAATTATTATCAACGGACGGCTACTCGAAATGATCTGCTGGTCGCTGGCCCCTCGGGCCTGGGATACTTTAATCCGTCCGTCTGGCCACAGGATAACCTGAACAGATTCTTGAATGTCTCGGGTCGATACCTACGTAAAGCGGGCACAAACATCGTCTACGCCATAGATGTGGGTTCGCCATTGCCCGCCTATGTCGCGCAGGCCTATTATAATCAAATGAATTTGAATGGACTCTTGCTTAACTGGTGGTATCCACAGAGTAGCTCGACCATTAACAGCAGGCTTCCTATCTCAACCCAGCTGGACGCAACCAGCCGGGATGGGATCGTAGCCGCTATTCAGCAAAACGCAGCCCATTGGGATGGAAAGTCACCTCTGTTTATTGCCGTCTCCCTACTGGCCTGGAACCCAGCACCAGCGTCGGACGCGGCCTATATCGCTCAACGTCTTGGCAGCCGCTACAGCATCGTTCGTGGTGATCAATACTTTCAGCTCATGCGCAAGGCGAATGGGCTGCCCATGTACAGCTGACGGTTCGTGCCTACGGCGCTTGTGACCTTAATTATAGAGGAGCTGAAACACTGTTTCAGCTCCTCTATAATTAGTACAGTAGTATCTGTTATGATGTAGCTATGCTTGACAAGCAACGTCGCCTCGTTCTAGTGTTAGAAGCGAAGCTGTTGATATTTCTTCATTTGCATAAAGAGAGGAGTGCTATGCCAGACAATATACATACGAAATACCTGCTAGGTGAGGCAGATATTCCTAAAAGCTGGTACAACATCGTGGCTGATATGCCCAATCCACCGGCACCTCCATTGCATCCCGCAACGAAGCGGCCGGTGTCGCTAGATGATCTGGCCCCACTGTTTCCGCAGGCTCTTATTTTGCAGGAGGTGAGCGGCGAGCGCCAGATCGAGATCCCGGACCCGATTCGTCAGATCTATACGCAGTGGCGGCCCTCTCCTCTGTATCGCGCGCGTCGGCTCGAGAAGGCGTTGGATACGCCTGCCCGCATCTATTACAAGTATGAGGGAGTGAGTCCCGTTGGCAGCCACAAGCTCAACACAGCCGTGGCGCAGGCATTTTACAATAAAGAAGAAGGCGTCAAGAAGCTATCGACAGAGACTGGAGCCGGTCAATGGGGTTCAGCTCTGGCGCTGGCTGGTAGCTATTTTAACCTGGATGTCGAAGTCTTTATGGTCAAGATCAGCTATCAGCAGAAGCCATATCGCAAGAACTTGATGCAGACCTATGGAGCGACCGTGCATGCCAGTCCAACTGATCTGACTGACGCGGGCCGTAGCATCCTGGCGAGCGATCCTGATAGCGCTGGCAGCCTGGGCCTGGCCATCAGCGAAGCTGTTGAGGTCGCGGGCAAGAGCGGCGGCAGCATCAAGTATGCCCTGGGTAGCGTGCTCAACCATGTCCTCCTCCACCAGACCGTGATTGGACAGGAGGCTATGCTGCAGATGCAGCAGGCCGACGATTATCCTGATGTGGTCATTGGTTGCGTCGGTGGTGGCAGCAACATGGCCGGACTGGCGTTTCCCTTCATCGGCGCGACCTTGCGTGGTGGACCCAAAACGCGTTTCCTGGCCGTCGAACCCAGTTCGTGTCCAACCCTGACCAAAGGCCTCTATGCCTATGATTACGGTGATGTGGTGGGCGCGACCCCTTTGATGCGCATGCATACGCTGGGCCACGACTTCATGCCTCCTGCGATCCATGCCGGTGGCCTGCGCTACCACGGCATGTCACCGCTGATCTCACAGCTCTATAGCGAGGGCCACATCGAGGCACGTGCTTATCCACAAAATCCCGTCTTCGCCGCCGCGGTGACGTTCGCGCGTGCCGAAGGGATCGTGCCAGCGCCCGAGACTGGACACGCCGTGCGTGCCGCCATTGACGAGGCCCTGGCGGCCAAAGAGGCGGGTGAAGAGCGTGTTATCCTCTTCAATCTCAGCGGTCACGGCAACTTCGACATGGCAGCCTATGATGCCTACTTTGCCGGACGCCTGCTGGATCATGAGCATCCCGAACAGGAGATCGCGGCCGCTCAGTCGCGCCTGCCCCTGGTAAAATAACCTGAGCCGTCTGTACTGGTGTGATTTCACACCAGTACAGGCTAGACGCTGTTGAGCACCGCTGATCATAATGCGGAAGTACGGCGGCGCTGATAGTGCTGGCGTACGCGGACGCGATTTCCGCAGTTCTGTCCGTTGCACCAACGACGACTCTGATTGCGACTGCGGTCCACAAAGAGCCACCCACAGCCATCTCCCGGACACTTCTTCACGCGCCTCCATTCCTGGGAACGCAATAGTTCCAGTGCCGAGTGCGCTATCACCCATAGTGGTAAGCTAAGGTTCCGCGCATTGTGTCGCCAACTGAATGTAAAGCCTTCGGCCTCCAACACGAGTTGGGCATGCACTATCGCGTCCGCATAGGCCTGCTGAAAGATTGCCAGGCTCTCCTGTTGAGGAGAATGGTCCGCCACAACATCTGAAAAGATTTGATAAATCGCCTCGCGCAAGGTAAGTGCCGAGGATAATACAGCTGCGGCATCTGTGGGCCAGTGTTTCGCTGCTTGCAGCAGTTGCCCATATTCATCTTCATCCAGCATGCCGGTGTGCCGACTCCAGCTAAGAAGATCATTGTAGCTATGGATCCATTCGTGGGGATGATCCGAGGCATGCCAGCTCACGGTATTGGTGAAATTCAGGCAGAGTTGCTCGCCTCTCAACGCGATTGTCCCTATCTCTCTTCTCTTTTCATCCATATATTCAGCCTCTTCCTGAGAGAATTTATAATGATCAAAGATTATTTGACTCATTATACCATAATGTGATACCGTATTAATGACTAATTTGGCTTTAGATCATTAAACATGGTATATCGTGAGGTTATGGGCATAGCTAAACGGATTGGAGCATCCCAACTGAAGGGATGTAACCTTTCTTTAGATATGGAGAGGATATGAACCACGTACGCGAACGAGACATTGTGAAGAAACCACGTTTCTGGCGTGTGGGCCTGACGCTGACACTGCTTATTCTGGTGGGTATCAACCTGCGTACAGGTCTGCTGGGGGTTCCGCCTATTCTGCCCCTGCTCAGCCACGATCTGCATCTGTCCCATACTGAAACGGGCCTGCTCACATCTTTACCAACGCTGATAATGGGTATTGTATCGTTGCCAATAGGTATCATGATCGGGCGCCTGGGAGGCCGCTTCATGGTTGCCTCTGGCCTGCTGCTCGTCGCGATTGGAACCGCTCTACGGGCTTTGTGGCCGGCCGCCTTGCCCCTGTACATTTTTACCGCCTTATTGAGTTTGGGGAGCGCCTGTTCTCAGACCGCCATTCCCGCACTGATTCGCCAATGGTTCGCCACCCGCATTGGACTGGCGACCGCGTTGTATACGGATGGAGTCGTCGTAGGTGAGACGCTGGGCGCAGGTCTCACTATTCCAGTCATGCAGATCTGGCTGGGAAGTAACGCATGGGCCAGCAGCTTTGTTTTCTGGAGTATTCCTGTGGCGATTACATTTATGTTGTGGTTATGGCTGGCGCCTGCAAATGCTGTTGAGCGGACAGGGGAGATCTCCTCATCAGTGAAGAAACCATCGCCTGCCGTGCCTGTGCATAGACCTCCTCTTGTTAATGCCTGGAGCCTTGGTTTATTGCTTGGTGGGGCTCAACTGATCTACTTCGGCACCAATGCCTGGATCGCCCCATATAACCAGGCTGTTCATGCATCCTCACTCACATGGGTATCGCTGGGTGCATTGAATGCGGCGCAGCTTCCATCTGTGCTGGCGATTACGTTGTTTGCTGACAGGCTGGCTGGTCGCAGGATGCCTTTCCTTATCTGTGGAGCGCTCTGCCTGCTTGCACTGGCAGGATGGATCTGGACACCTATATCCCTGGAGCCGCTGTGGGCGGCGCTGCTGGGAGGTGCAACCATTATCATCTACACACTGACCATGGCCTTGCCCGCGCTGCTGGTGCAGCAAGAGAGGGTCGCGCTGTGGACGGGCCGAATGTTGACTGTAGGCTATCTCTTCTCGTTTCTGGGTCCTTTCATCGGAGGCTGGCTGTGGGACATTACCTATGTGCCCATAATCGCTTTTCTCCCGTTAGCGTTGGCCGCAGGGATTATCCTCACCTTTGGTTTGCTCCTGCCAATTCGCATGTCGGTCGACATATAATATCTCGATCTCTTCGCTAACTTAAGCCGTACTGGGAGCATAAATCGTATTCACCTATGCTCTCAGCACGACCTCATTCTTGTATAGAGGATTAAGGATATGTCAATGTGAGTGGAGGGACAGTTCTGTGCAGGATCTGCTGCCAGGAATTCCCCTTGTCGCTGCTCATATACAGGGTCTCAACCATCTGTTTGCCGGACGTTTGCTGGGTGTGAATCCAGACATGGCTGCCATTGGCAATAGCGAATGTTATTGGTCCCGTTATCTTTGGGGAAGGCTGCTTTTGCCACTGGTTGTTTATGAGTGTGTACGGGGTGATCGCCGTTCTATTTGCTAGCAAAATGTGTGAAGTATCCAGCATAAGCAGATTGCCCTCGTTTTCGATAGTATTTCCCAGTGGCAACCAGTGCTGGCCTCCATCGTTAGTGGCATACAAGTATAGCTTGAGTGGGCTTTGCGCGTTCTGCTGCGATGTAACGCTTAAGATCCCTGTTTGTGGACTGAAAAATTGTGGCGGTCGCACAAAAAGGCTGGCGCCAGCTGACTTATCTTCTTGCATTGGCACATGGATGCCGGAGATTGGGCCAGACGCCGGTTGAGGCAGCTGTTGTAATGTCCAGGTTTTCCCACCATCCTGTGTCTGGTAGAGGTATGCGTGTGGGATGCCGTTAAGAGCACTGAGAATGGCCCAGCCATGCTGCGCGGTCACGAATTGTATATCAAGAACATCGTCAAAGGGTAACGCTCCAGTGACCGTATCGCCTGGTTTGCGGTTGGGGTCCATCACGCTAACGCTGTGCCATGTGGTACCACCATCCGCGGTAGCATATATTGTGCGTGAACTTTCTACTTGCGAGATTGGATTAATGTTCCAGCCCCAGCCATGCTGGTGATCAATGAAGGTAACATCTTGTACCTCGGGAGGCAGGCGTAGATCGGTCCAATGCTTTCCG
Organism: Dictyobacter halimunensis; assembly: GCF_036245075.1. Classification (NCBI taxonomy): domain Bacteria; kingdom Bacillati; phylum Chloroflexota; class Ktedonobacteria; order Ktedonobacterales; family Dictyobacteraceae; genus Dictyobacter; species Dictyobacter halimunensis. The sequence goes on along the minus strand of NZ_BSRI01000001.1, from coordinate 255,655 downwards.
GCGTCTGTCGTGCGCATGGCCGACCCATACGCATGGGGATCAGAACTGGTATTCAGGATGATCCAGGCTGTCTGGTCATCTAAGGCAGAGGTAACCATCCGGCTGACCTGGCGCTGTATGGAATTAAAGGGCTGCCATGTTTTTCCCCCATCAGTTGTGTGGGCGAGCGTCATCGTCTCGTTTTGTGCTGTTACTACCACCCCCCATCCGCTGGTAGGGCTGGTCATCGTCATTGTGAGAATCTCAAGGATAGAAGAATCTTGTTGTGGTGTCTTGTGTGGTTGGACTGGTTGTCCTGCCTGGTGGGGCAATTGTAGCAGGGCATACCATAGACTACCGAGTATGGCTATACATAGCACGGCAATGAGTGCTGCCCGATACCAGGTACGCATCGTGTTTTTCCTTTGTCTGTTTGGATGAATATCTAAAGGTTGGCGAAATTGTCCAATCACCGGGTTATCGAACGATTCATCGGGTAGATCTGCCGTTGGTATGGGTTGAGATTTTTCTGTTGCCGTTGATGTAGTGTGTTGTGTTGTTTGCAGTTCAAGCAGGCGGGTGCGGATACTCAGCAGGGAGCGCTGATTGTCCTGTGAACGCATATAGTGTTTTTGTAGTTGTTGGGTTTGGGCTGGATACTCAACCTCATCCCGGATCAGATCTTCTGGGTTAGACATTAGCGGCCTCCTTTCTGTTCGTGTCTGAGATAGCTGTCGCGCAGGTGTTTTCTGATGCGCGACAACTGCTGGCGAATGGTATCTTCACCTTTGTTTAGCAGGGCGCCGATCTCAGCCGAGCTCAGATTGTGGGCGTAGCGGAGATATAAGAGCTGTTGTTGGAATGGGGATAATTGCTGAATGAGTTGATGTAATTGATGGTCAATCTCTTTCTGCATCAAGATCTGTTCTGGTTCGTCATCACCATAGAGTATGTCGCTGAATATATCGATATTGACGTTCTGGCGATGCTGCATCTTGCGGTAAGCATCTATCAGTTTATTGTGGGCGACCCGGGTCAGCCAGGCCAGTTGCTTCTCTGGTGGGAGTTGACGCAGCGTGTTTTGTTCTAGCGCGGCTGTAAAGACTTCTAACGTCAGATCCTCCGCATCTTCGCGTGAGCTTATATGTTTGAGAATATACGAGAAGATAAAGGAGCCATAGCGATCAAAGAGCGCCGACTCATCGGTCGGATAGGCGTCACTCTCCTGGGTGGGAGGATGGTGCTGCATACCTGGATGTTTCCTCTCTTGAGATTTTCATCCCTAATATCGTACAGCAATGAAAATTGTGACATACCGATTTCATGACTATGAAATCGGTATGTCTGTTGAGGCGGAGGGCGCTGACGCGCCCGAATCTATTTTTGTGTGAGGCGTGGAGCCTGCGCCGCGGCGCAGGCTCCACGCCTCACACAAAAAAGGGTATAAGCGGGGAAGTTGAGGCGAGGCGAACATTCTTATGATAGATAGCGCAGGAATGTTCGCATCGCTCGAAGGCAGGATCTATCTGCTGGTGGATTCGTGGGATGGGCAGATCTGCTCGGTGGCGAGGGCGACTTCTGGCAGCATGTCGTTTAGCGCTTCATCCGTGTGGATGGCATGAGCGAGTATGGTTGGTGATGGCAAGGCGATGCGATGTGACTTCAGGATGATGAAGGCGATCATGCTGGCGATGACGATGATGCTGCCCCCAAGTAAAAAGGTTCTGTGGGGGATGAGCCAGGCGCTGGCAAGCACGACGGTCAGGGAACCGGCGATCTCGCCAAGCGCGGTCACGGCCTCCTTGATGCCGATCAAGCTTGAGCGATGCTCAGGTGTGGTGCGATCCAGGTAGTAGGCGCTGAGCAGTGGTCTTACCATTCCTCCTCCTATGCCTGCGAAGAGCGAGATCAAAAACAGGGAGCTAAATTGGTGGACAAATAGCAGCGAAAAGATGAGGAAGGCGTGGCTCAAGAAGCCAAGCACAATCGTTGTGCGTTTGTTTGTTTTTTCTCCCCATAAGCTCAAGGCAATGAGGCCCAGCAACATGGATAATCCATGGGTGCTTGTAAGCAGACCGAACTGCATGGGTGTAAGGTGTAGCACTTTGTAAAGATAGAGAGCTCTCTGTGGGGCGACGAATGACTGTCCAAACGCTGACACAAAATCAAGCAGGAGCAGACCCAGTAAGAAGGAAAGTGGGACCATAAAAGGTATGAGCATGTTTCTTGAGGGTCGCCATACTGCAACTTTGCGCCTGGAGACCTGTTGTATGCATGGCTGATTGGTGAATACTTTGGGAAGTATAATACAGACCACGCAAAGCACGCTAAAGTTTAAGAGCGCGGCCATGCCAAAAGGAGCGATAGTTCCCCAGTGTGTCAGGAGAAATCCTCCCATGACAGGGCCAAGTGTCATGCCACCGGCGCTGCCTGTCATCATCAGGCTGATGCGATGCGTTCTCTGCTGACTGGGCACGACATCCGCGAACATTCCCATCATGGCTGGCATAATACCTACGCTGGCGACGGCCTGGAAAAGCCGCAGGCCGATGTATGCCCCAGCGGCATGAACACAGAGAAATCCTATATCCGCGACAACCAGCCCGACAAAGCCAAGCAGTAGGAATGGACGTTTGCCATAGCGATCCTCCAATTCACCAATAAAAGGACCCAGGATCAGCATAGCCAGATGAGGGACCATCATCATGAAGCTTAGATTTCTTAAACCGGAAGAGGATTCTTTAAACAGATGGGCAAAAACAGGAATGGTGACTCCCATACTGGTTGACATGAGCAGACTACAAAGCATGAATACCAGAACGACAACCCGGGTTGGATCTACAGTATTTCCTGTTCGTAATTTGAAAAGTGCATTAAAGCGTATATTCAGCCTATGAGAGGTTCTTGATAATATTTTCATTCTCCACTCCTCAATACACACATAAACAACACATAATCATATGATACTCCCTGCAGAAGTGGAGATATATACGAGAGCATAATATATGTAGTACTATCTGGCATAATAAAAAATATTTTATATAAAGGTAAAATTCATTATAAAAAGAGTAAAAGAAAAGGTGGGAAATTAACAGATTTTGTCATACATCGCTTCTTTTATTTTGTGAAATCATTTACATGAAAAAGCGATGAAGTGAGCTGTGTAGATCTATTGTAGCGGATAAAAAGATAATGATATGACTTTATGAGCAGCAATAAAGCGCTTGATAGCCGCAAATAGAGATTTTCAAGGCTTGACAAACGCTGATTTTGCACTTTATACTCTTAAACATAGTGATAAGGGGATGTGAAAATGATTTCACAGGAAAAGGAGAACGCTAATGACTTTCCAGGACCCTATCAATGAAGTGCCCACCGCCCCAGTTGAGGATACGACAGGTATTCAGCAAACGTCTGCTACTCATCACTCTTTACAGCAAGGAACGACACGCCGTCAATTTTTAGGAACCGCTGCTAAATCCGCGTTGGCACTGACAGGTGCTTCATCATTAGGAGCCCTGGCCAGCGCCTGTGGAACCTCTTCCAGCGGTGGCAAGAGCCAGGTAACCCTTGTCTGGTACCGCGAGGGAAATCCTAATGAGATTGCTCTCGCCAAGAAGATTACCGACAAATTCATGGCTCAGAATCCTGATATCAAGATCGTAATTCAGACGGGGAATGGTGCGAACCATTTACAGAAGCTGAATACTGAACTGGCGGGCAGCTCTCCTCCGGATCTATCAATGATGTGGGAGCTTGATTATGGTAGCTACGCGAGAAAAGGGGTTTTCGCCGATCTGCACCAGTTTATCAAGAACGACTCGGAGTTCCAGAACAAGGTCTTCTCTCAGGAGTATAAACCGGTACTTGATATGTTTACCTGGGATGGCAAGCTCTATGTGTTGCCCGAGCAGGTAACAGATACGGTTCTTTTCTATAATAAGGATCACGTAAAGGAAGCGGGTCTGCAGATGCCCACCTCCTGGGATGATAGCAGCTGGACCTGGGACAAGTTTCTTTCTTACGCTCAGAAATTGACCCAGACCTCGGGTGGTCGTGTGACGCGCTATGGATATGCCGAGATGTGGTGGTGGGGGCTCACCGCCTGTAACGTATTTGCGGCCGCCAATGGTGGAAACTGGTTTGAGAATCCCGTCAATCCACCCGCAAACTCCAGCAACCTGACAGATCCTAAAATCGCCTCGGCTATCCAATGGTACGCTGATCTCACCAACGTCCATCATGTAGCGGCTCCCTCGAAATCACTCACGGCACAGGCCGGGTATCAGTTATTTATGAGTGGAAAGGTTTCGATGGGAGTGGTTGGGCACTGGTTCTATGGAGCATTTGCGGGGGCGTCGGGACTCAATTTTGATATCGCTCCCATTCCTATAGGCCCGAACGGTGGCAGCTTTTCACGCACCAACACTGGAGGCACCGGCATCGCTATCTCTTCCAAAACGAAGTATCCAGAGCAGGCCTGGCGCTTCGCCAAGTACTGGGGAGGTGTTGAGGCCACCACCATGCGCAATATCTGGTTACCCCCTCTGCAGAACATCGGCTATTCAAATGCATACAAGCAGTCGAATGCGGCGATGCAGCATGCCAATCTCTTCCTTGATGTTCTGAAATCAGGGAACACCCATTCGTTGCCAATCAGTCCCGCTTGGGCCACGTTTAGCGTGCCCTGGAACACCGTGACAACAGACATCTGGGATGGGAAGAAGACGACCAGTCAATCTCTGGCGGCGTTGGATCAGACGATCAACCAGGACATCCAGAAATTTGGATAAAAAGATTTTTGCTGACCCATGAAGCCCGTAGCAGGCGTCACAACGCCTGCTACGGGTAACCTATTATTACAGGGAAGAAAGGTTGATTATGGCAATCATTGCTACCAAACCGGGCCGCAACCAGTTCTGGCAACGGAAACGCACGAAGCATGCATTGATAGCGTATCTCTTTATTACCCCGAGCTTTCTGGGTGTATTGATATTTATCGCTTTTCCGGTTTTGTTTGCGCTCTACATGAGCCTGCAACAGTGGGATGGACTGACGGCTCCGCAGTTTATCGGGCTGGACAACTATATAAGTTTATTTAAGGATCCGATTTTTTGGGTGACCTTTCGCAATACCATTGTCTACACGATTGTAACCGTGCCGATTGGTACTTTGATTAGCATGGGGGTTGCTCAACTCCTCAATCAACGCGTGCTGGGATTAGCCTTTTTCCGCACCATCATGTTTATTCCAGTTGTGACCTCTGGTCTGGCCATCGCGGTCATCTGGAAATGGATCTATGATTACGATAATGGATTAATCAATGATACGCTTACACTGCTCCACCTGCCGCAGGTTCCCTGGCTGAGCGATCCCACCTGGGCCTTGATCGCGCTCTGTATTATTGGCATCTGGCAAGGATTTGGCTTCACCACAATCTTGATTTTGGCCGCCATCCAGAACGTTCCTGATTCTTTGCAGGAGGCTTCCGCCATTGATGGTGCCAGCGCATGGCGGCGCTTCTGGCAGATTACCGTTCCTCTGATCATTCCAACATTGCTGTTTGTGACCATCATCTCGTTCGTCGGCTCGTTCCAGGTCTTTACTCAGATCTACTATCTGACGAATGGAGGTCCCGACTACGGAACCTCGGTGCTCACCTTTCTGGTCTTTCAACGCGCATTCGTGCAGAACCGCTTTGGTGAAGCTGCCGCGCTCTCATATGTTATGTTCGCGATTATCTTTGCGGTAACTATGCTGCAGATGCGCCTCAGCCGTAACAGCGTCAATGCGGCCGCCGAGTTTGAAGTCTAGTGTGTTAAATACGCAGGAGAGAGTAATATGCGTGTAGGAATAGAGTCAAAAAAGTCGCTGGCACATCCACGTACACATACGCGCGGGAGTGTCCTGGTGAAGCGCCTGAGCTTGAAGGTCATCATTTATCTGCTACTGATCATTATCAGCCTGATTGTAGCGATCCCTTTTTTCTGGATGGTATCGACCTCGCTGAAGACGGTCGTTGAGTCTTCGACCTTTCCTCCTTCGCTCTTGCCATCTGTTCCCCAGTGGCACGACTATGCAGACGTGTTTCAGGCGGTGCCCTTTCTGAACTATCTCTCGAACACCATTTTTTATGCCCTGGCCGTCATGGTGGGACAATTTGTCTGCTGTTCGCTGGCCGCGTTTGCTTTTGCGCGCATGGATTTCCCTGGACGCAATGTTCTGTTTGTGCTCTACCTGACGACGTTATTGATACCGGCAACCGTCACGCTGGTCCCGAGCTTTATTATGATGAAAACGTTTGGCTGGCTGGACACCATCTGGGCCATGACGATCCCTGGCATGCTGGGAAGCGCCTTTGGCACATTTATGCTGCGCCAGTATATGCTCTCGATTCCCCGTGAACTGGATGATGCCGCTATGCTCGACGGAGCCAGTCCATTTTATATCTACTGGAAGATCGTGCTGCCGCTGTGCAAGCCGGCTCTGACGGTTCTTTCTGTTATTACTATTATGACAGTATGGAATGATTTTATGTGGCCGCTAGTAATGTTGCAGAGCGATTCAGTGCTGACCCTGACGTTGGGGTTGGCGAGTTTCACCAGTGGTGGCAGCGAAACTTTTGTCAGTGTTCCCTTGAGTATGGCCGCATCAACCATGACTGTTCTGCCTTTGATCCTGATCTTTTTCATTGCCCAGCGTTACTTTATTCGTGGCATCGCTCTCAGTGGTCTGGGAGGACGCTGATCGTCATTATTGGCAAAAACCGCTGAAGGTATTATCATTACATGGGTTCTCTTTGCTCGTGTTTATATCATCTGCCACCGTTTCATTGTGAAGAAGGGGGTAGAAGGAAAAGTGGAAAATGGCAACTATTCAGGATGTCGCTAAACATGCTGGCGTCTCGATCGCGACTGTTTCGCGGGTTCTCAACGGAACCACATATGTAAATGAAGAGGTCACTTCGCGTGTACGAGCGGCCATCAAAGAACTGAACTATCAGCCCAGCCGAGCCGCTCAGGCTCTAAGGGCTCATCGCTCGAAGATAATTGGCTTGCTCATCAGCGATATTCAAAATCCTTTTTTTACTGGACTCATTCGTGGCGTTGAGGATGTTGCCAATCGCAATGGCTATAGCCTGATATTATGTAATTCGGACGAAAATCCTCGTAAAGAGCAGCAGTACATTGAGGTGCTTTGCTCTGAGCGAGTAGCAGGCGCGATCGTGGTTTCGACCAGCGAGAATCCGAAGAAATTACACCTGTTTCGGGATCATGACATTCCCTTTGTCTCCGTCGACCGGCGTATCAAGGATCGCACCACGGATGCGATCCTCATCGATAATGTGAGTGGTGCATATGAAGCGGTCACGCATTTAATTACCAATGGATACCATCGTATCGGGGTGATTACCGGACCTGTTAGCACGACCACGGGTCGTGAACGCCTGGAGGGATATCGCAAAGCGTTGCGAGAGGCGGGACTAGCTCTTGAGCCCGCCCTTGAATGCGTCGACGATTTTAAGAGCATGGGTGGTTACCAGGGGGCACTTAAGCTTCTAGACCTTACGCCTCCGATTGACGCGTTATTTGTGACCAATAACTTGATGACGCTGGGAGCGCTTGAAGCTATCCATGAACGCCATTTACGCATTCCTGATGATATTGCCATTGTGGGCTTTGATGAGATGCCCTGGGCGGCGCTCAGCGCTATTTCGCTGACCACAGTAACCCAGCCTGTCTACGAGTTAGGAAGTAGCGCGGCCCTGCGTCTCTTCCAGCGATTGCAAAATCCAACGTCTTTGAGTAAGCAAGAGATTGTGTTATCGCCCACGCTACAGGTGCGCGATTCCACGCGTCCACGTCCATCTCTAAAAGGAGCATAGCCAGCGATTAACGCGTTCCTACTAACAATATCTCTGTTTCTCGCATTTATACGCAGATGAACAGCCAGGCGCGCTCAGCGTGGCTGGCTGTTCATTTATACATTGTAATGAAAGGATATTGTAGTCAGGGTTGCTAGGCCGGAGCAGGGCCCTCGCCGCTAAAGACCTCCAGGGTGTCGGCATCGGGGAAGGTGGGATAGGGAGCGTGGGGTTCGGTTTGATACCAGTAGACGGTTGAGGCGATATCGTCCTGTAGTGGCAGGTAACGACGGCCGCTGCGCCATCCCAGCGCCTGGATAGTGACGCGCAGGTCCTCATCGAAGCGAATGGGGTCCATAATGTGCCAGCGATACATACCAAAGCGCTGCTGGCTGCGATAGGTGCCATCGGGTTGAATGATCTGGGGCAGTCCCAGGAAAGGTGTTGAGAAGGCACAATACTGGCCGCGTGGCTGCTCAAAATCCCAGGCGCCGCCGAAATAATCTTCTGTTCCGGTGCCACAGATAGTCGGAAATTCATTGTCGCCATCCAGGTAGAACTTGATCTCGCCCTCGCCCCACCAGCCGGGACTGTTCACCTGCCAGGCCAGGTATGTGCCGACGTAGTGACCTTTGCCCTGTACGTTGTCCAGCAAGGTATGCACCTCTTTATAGCCCAATGGATTGCTGCGGCGCCATTGGGCGTGAAAGTACGCGGCATCCTCGGGCACTTCGGTCAGGGTATAGGTAAACTGGTAGTAGAGGACTACCTCTTGCGAGCTAATGTTCTCGATGGTGAAGCGGGCGTGCTGGCGGAATGGCATCTCCCAGTACGAGTTGAAGCCGCCAGCAGGATTGACGGCGATGGGCAGCGAGTTGACGTTGGCGCGCTCACCCCAACCCTGCGCGAAGAAGTCGCCGTAGGGCGTTTCGATAGATGGCTGTTCCTCATGGTCCCAGAAGGCACGCAGGACGAGCGTGCGCCAGTTCGTTGGGAATGTTGTCAGCCAGATATGCTGGATCGCTCCGGACCCCTCGATGTCGGCCAGCGTGACGGTACTATGTGGCGCGATCACAATCGAAGGAGAGACCTTCCATCCCTGTCCCAGGTCACGGGCGCACGAAGCCCCTGTTCCCTCGGTAGCCATACCTCCTTTTCCTTTTTCACCGGTAAAGTTTTCCGCGCTGATGGAGCGCGTTCTGGCATTAGACAAACGCGAGAGGTTACCCAATCCCATGCCAAGACCATTAAAAGAGTAGTTGGTAGCCAATGTGGTTATATCCTTCTTCCTATTTTTTTCTATTTTTCGGCAAACGCCGCGCGCTGAAAGAGTGGTGCCATGGCCTCGTACGTGGCGCGATAGCGCGTGTAGCCCTCATCGTAGATGGCTCGATGTGTCGGATCTGGCTCGATTGTTTTTTCGAGCCGCACCATGGCTTGACCGGCGGCGCGTAGATCAGCGAAAGCGCCAACGCCGACCGCCGCACAGATCGCGCTACCGAGCGATACCGCGTCTGGCACCGCTGTCAGGCTGATCGGCAGTCCCGCGACGTCCGCCAGAATTTGCAGCCAGAGGGAACTACGCGTTCCTCCACCGCAGGCGATAATTTGGTTGGTAGGCACCTGTAGTTCGTTCAGGCGGGTGAGGATATGGCGATTGCCGTAGGCTGTGCCCTCGTAGACGGCGCGCAACAAGTGGCCCGGTGTATGGGCGGACGTCAGCCCCCAGATCGTGCCGCGCGCATGGGGATCTTTGATCGGTGTGCGGCTGCCCTGCCAGAAATCGAGGACGGTCAGGCCATCCGCGCCTGGCTTGACGGCTGCTGCGGCGGCATCGGCGGCGGAATAGCGCTCATCTCCCGCGGGTAACGCGCCACCCAGTGTATCGAGCAACCAGCGTACCGTGCCGCCGGTACTGGCCTGTCCCGCCTCCAGCGTCCAGTCGCCGACCACCACGGCGCTCTCGAAGGGTCCCCAGAGGCCACGATCAACCACTGGAGACGATGACTGCACTAACTGGCAGGTCGAGGTTCCGGTGATCAATGCGAGGGTGCCCGGGGCCAGTACGTTCAGGCCTACCATGCCCGCATGGGCATCGATCCCACTCATAGAGACAGCGATGCCGGGACGTAACCCCAACTGTTCGGCTGCCTCGTTAGTGAGCTCGCCGGCCTGCGCGCCCATCGGCAACACCCGGCCGGGAATTTTGGTGGCCAGATCCTCAAGTCCGACCGCGCGCAGCAGGGTGATGGGCCAGCCCGCTGGAGTCATCTCATCGGAGCTTGCCCGATAGTGCCACTTGGCCGCGGCACAGTTGAGCGAGACCGCCCACTCTCCTGTAAGCTTCCACGTAAGCCAGCCCATCTGATCGACCAGGTAGGTGTTCTGGTTCCATAGCGCTGCCTCGTGCTGCTTCAGCCAGAGCGCTTTTGGAACAGGCCACTCGGCGGGAACATCTCCACCGCAGTAGCGCAGTACAGAATCGGCGGTAGCGGTGAGCTTCTTTGCCTGCTCGGTGGCGCGTAGATCCATCCAGATCAAGCTGCGCGTCAGCGGCTCACCGGCGTGATTGGTCAGCAGAATATTGCAAGGAGCATCGATGGCCAGTCCCGCCACGCGTTGGCCATCGATGCTGTTGACATGCAGGCAGTGTTTGACAGCCTGTACCAGGGCCGCCCACCAGTGAGCAGGATCCTGCTCGGCCCAACCCGGTTGCGGATAAAAGGTCTGGTAGCTTTGCTCTGAGAAGCCAAGGGGTTGTCCCTGCAGATTGAAGATGCCGGCGCGTACACCCGCTGTCCCGGCATCAATACCTAGTACAAGATCGTTCTCCATGCGTCTTCCCTCTATTGCTCACCGTAGACGCGTGCTTCGATACCAAGCAACTCGGCCACGGTACGTAATTCGTTCACCCAATCTCCATAGACGGCGTGAATGTGGTTGCTTGAATAGGTTGCCACAAACTCGTCGGCGGAGCAAGTAAAGCGAGTGAAGGCGTGTGGCCAAGCCAGATCGGTCTGCTTCATCAGTTCCATATTTTTGTCCGCCTCATATTGCAGGAATTCGCCGCGCAAGATCGCCAGCCAGTAAGTTCCATTATTGCGCGTCAGGCGTGAGAAGGTGGCCTCACCAGGATGCGCCAAGTGATGAACGCTCGCGCCGCCGGCGGGGAAATAGAAGCTTTCGGGATAGAAATGTACATGAGGCAGATTATCTTTAGGATCGAATGAGTGCCCGGCGAAGTAGGTGGCATGCTCACCAGAATTGCATAGATCCCAGATACCCAGGTCGGCATGATAGTGGCGCACATCCGCGAAGAGCACCGGTGTATGGGCGAGATGCTTAAAGATCTGCATCGTCAGCGCTGCGTCCATGTCGGCCTCAGTCGCGCAGACGTGCGGCTCATGCGGACCATCCCAGTCGTAAGGATCATTGAGGAAAGCTTCCGTGACATCCATGGTGCAGAAATTATTGGTCAGCTCGGGCTGTGCCTTGATGCCCGAGAAGTCCAGCCGATACTCCTCGATCAGGCGCTTCACCGCGTAGGTGGCGCGAATCTGGGTTTTTAGCTTGTCGGGGGTCAACTGCTTGTCATCGTAGTGAATGTGGCCGATATTCTCCTCCAGCCAGGTAAAAGCAGAGTCAACCTTGCTCTGTGGCACCTCGGCGGACAGGCGTACGATCTCTCCCTGATCGATATGCTCGACGTCGACCCCAAATACAGAGAGCCAGGTAGCCGGGTCGGCGGTCGCGGTATACATACCCATTGGGCGCCCGCCAAAGAGGCCAAAGGTTTGCCCACGTAGACCTGACACCGCGCCAGCGGCGCGGATAAAGGTACGAATCTTCGCGTAGATCGCGTCATCACCAATATCACCGTAGGCGCGCGCATATTTCGTCCCGGCCTGACTCAGGCCACCGGCGCTGGCCAGCATCCCAACCAGACCTGGATAGCGTGGATTGATATTGCTGAAAAGTAGCAGGGGGCCTGGAGCAAAGCGCGATGCCAGCGCCGGCAGATGTGGAAAGACCCAGACGGCGAATTGAAATATGGTGCAGTCACAGCCCTGGGCGGCCAGTCGCTTCGACTCGCGTACCGCCTGCTCATTGGTGCAGACGATCTCCTCTCCCGCGACTACCTGGTAGCCATCCGCCTCCAGCCGATTCTTGAGACGGTTCTGCGCATCTCGATTGAACGCATCAACCTCTTCCGCCACAAAGGGACGCCCATCAGAGAAAGTAAGGATACCGATTTTCGTCATCTGACAAATACTCCTTTCAAAAGCAAAGCCAACGCTTGATCCATGCGTTTCTATGGAATAGGGAGTACATCTCAACGTGGGCACGAAGAATAGCGCCTCTACCACCCTCTTGATATTGTGTGAAAACGTTTTCAAGAAGAGTGATAAAAAAGGTAATCGCTATCCTTCCCATAAAACGAGTATAGATTAGATTTGCACGTATTGTCAAGCTCTCTTAGGGTGAATACGAGGGTGTAATAGCGCAATTGAAGCGGAAAAACCAAGAATCATTGCCATGAGAGAGACATATTATAAGCCATCCGCTTTGCGAAGCGACGATGTGTGAAAACGTTTTTATTGCTGTGCAGTTTAGTGCACCAGATCTGCCAGGCGATCGATCTGATCAAGTTCGGGGATGCAGGGCCAGAACAGCATTTCGTCCATGCCAATGTCGGCGAATTGCTGGATGGTGGTTTTAACCTTTGCGGGTGTGGTTGAGGCTGCCTGCACCACCATGTCGGCGGCCGGCCCACGGAACGCGTAGTATGTTGATAGGTAGCGATTGACGCGCTCCTGGGCGCCGGTACCCAGACCAAAGTAGGTGATGCCTACGAAGCGTGGTGTTCCCTCTCTCCTGGTGGCTTTCCATTGTTCTTTCACCGCGTTGTAGTTGTCCAGGGCTGACTGTATGCTGCTTTCGCTGCTCATATAGCCTGCGCTCCAGCGCGCTACGCGTCGAAAGGCGGCGGGTGAGCGTCCACCAATTAACAATTCTGGACCTCCTGGTTGCACAGGGGCCGGACCAATTGGGCCGACCTGCTCGCTAAGTGGCTGTCCGGACCAGACGCGCTTCATAAGAGCAAGCTGTTCATCGAACGTTTTGCCGCGCCTGGTAAATGTGGCGGGCGCGGCCAGGTAGTCTTCCTCACGCATGCCGATGCCCAGCCCCAGAGTGAGGCGACCGCCTGAAAGGGCATCCAGGCTCGCGGCCTGCTTTGCCAGTACGCCGGAGTTATACAGCGGTGCCAGCAGGGCGGCGGTCATCAGACGAATGCGCCGGGTCACGCCCGCAACAGCGGCCAGCGCCATCAGCGATTCATAGTTGGGGTAGACCAGGCGACCGATAACTCCCAGACTTAAAAAGGGTCCTGTATCCGCCTGTCGGGCCCAATCAAAGATCAACTCGCCCGGCACCCCTGGAATTGTGGCGGGCAATCCAATGCTGATACGCATGCTACATAAGCTCCTTCCAGACTAACAAGATTTTTTCATGACATTTCCTCATTAACACGGTTTAAGCGGGTCGCCTGGATGTTTTATGTTACAGGTGAAGATATCAGCTTATAGTAGTTGTAGTCTCCTGTTCAAGCCAGAGGCACTGATACGGTTCCAGTTGTAGTGCGTGCTCGGTGTTGAATGCCTGACCGGTGATTAGATCAATGAAGTGGTAGCCAGTTCCATACTCGCGGAGCAGATCGGCATTCATCTTTTGAGGTTGTGAAGAGAAACTGGCCACGACGAAGAGCCGCTGACCGCCACCGTGGCGCACGTAGCCCAGGAGGTGTCCATTACCGGTCTCCACGAACTCGGCTTCACCATCGAAGATTGCCGGTTGCTGTTTGCGCAGCGCGATGAGACGTGTCAATTCAGCAAAGATCTGGCCGTGTGGCGTACTGATGTCTTCCTCAACCTGCCTGTGCCATGTCCAATTGACCTGAGGACGGTGGATCCAGCGGCTGTCGTTGGCCTTATCGGGGTCTGTGCTGTAGGTATAATCGTTTAGCGTACCCACCTCGTCGCCCAGGTAGATCAAGGGGATGCCACCGATGCTCAGGACGATACTATACAGCATCAGGATACGCCGAACTGCGAGATCTGCCTGCTGCTCGTCGCCAGACTGGATGGCCTGCTCGAGTCCGGCCAGCGAGGCCAAAGTGCCCGAGACGCGGGCATCGCCAGTATCAGGATTCTCCTGGAAGGGGACGCCGCGCGCGAAAGAACCCGGAAAGCGTCCCATGTAGAACTGATTCAGAAATGACCGGTGCCCAACGGGATCGATCCACTCCCAGCGGGCGTCGTTGTCGTCGAAAGTCCAGCCGATGTCGTCATGCGAGCGCAGGTAGTTTACCCAGGCCGTCCCTGCTGGTAGGCGGAAACGATGGCCCATTGAGTGGTCGAGTAACTTAACCTCGGTCGTCGCCAGTGATTCCCAGAGCAGCGCCATGAGCAGAGGATTATAACTGACCTGGCACTCGTGTGGACCGATGTAGCTCATCACATCGTCGGGATGGACGATCGCCTCGGATTTGAACAGAAGCGCGGGAGCCGCGATGCGCGCCAGTGAATGGAAGGCCTGAATGATCTGGTGGGCTTCCGGCTGATTTTCGCAACTGGTTCCTTCGCGTTTCCAGATGAAGGCGACCGCGTCGAGCCTGAGAAACTCTACGCCAAGGTTGGCGATAAAGAGCATCTCTTCCGCCATCGCGCGGAAGACGGCTGGATTGGCGTAGTTCAGATCCCATTGGAAGCTATTGAAGGTCGTCCAGACCCAGCGTTGGATGTCCTCGCGCCAGGTAAAGCTGCCACGGCGCACGGTAGGAAAGATCTCGCGCAGCGTCTGCTCATATCTGTCGGGGATGGTTCGATCAGGGAAGAGGAAATAAAATTGCTGATACTCTGAATCACCGGCCTGAGCGCTCCGTGCCCACTCGTGCTCATCAGAGGTATGGTTGAAGACGAAATCGAGTACCAAGCTGATGCCCTGCTCCTGAAATTCGCGAGCCAGTTCGGAGAGATCTGCGACCGTGCCCAGTTCTGAATTGATCCGGCGGTAACTGCTGATCGCGTAGCCGCCATCGCTATTGCCTTCTGGTGACTCAAACAGCGGCATCAAGTGTAGATAGGTTAAGCCCAGTTTCTTGAACAGTGGTAGCCGTTCACGTAGACCCTGGATGGTACCGGCAAAGAGATCGACATAGCACATGCCTCCGACCATCTGCTGTGACTGGAACCATTCGGGAGTAGCAGAGCGCCGCTCGTCCAGTTGCTTGAGCCAGGACGCGCGTGTCAACCAGCTGCGCGCCGTCGCGGTTAGCAGCTCCTCAAGATGATAGAAAAAGTCATAGTGGCTGCCATAGAGGCCAAACAGCAGGTCGAAGAGTCGATCCCATTCTCGCCGTAGCCGTGTTTCAAACGCGCGCCAGTCTGCGGGCGCGGCGCTGACCTCGTCGTGAAGAATAGTTTCCAGGCGCGGCCACAGTCGCTCGAGCGACAGGGCTGCGTAATGTCGAATCTGCTGTGCGTCAATCATGGGTGCTCCTATCCTGCCAAGCCAATGGATCATATTGTTATGTTTCGATAAATAAACTTTCGTTTATTATATGGTATGTGTGGGGGTTGGTGGTAGGCTGCCAGCCTGTTTGTACCGCCGATAACTACACAAGTAAGGCCAGTATGTGCAGTATTGCATACTGGCCTTACTTGCCTGAAATAGGTTGTGCTTGATTAGGATTACGCCAGAACAATTTAGCTCATTAACCAATCAGGAAACTCTGAAAGGAAACTTTGGAATGTATGTTGATCTACTTCTAGCTTTTCTCTTTTGCTCAGATCCGCATTAGGCTTCGCTGTTCCAGCAACAACAAGGAAACTAGACATGGGATACCCTTTTTGCCTGTTTTCGGAAAATTCACTCGCTACAGATGTAATCTGCACAGCTTTCGTATAGCGGGGAGAGTCATTCAATGGACTAAAGAACGTAGGAGAAAGTTTGTTGTTACCGCCTCGTCAACGGCGAGCGTGGGCAATTGAGAGATCCTTGCGTACTTTACTGCTTTGTGAATTGCATTTTCCTTTGCTGTTGCAAATGGTTCATCGACTTTTTCGCTAATGCTCACACCTTGCAGCGAAACGAGCTCAAGATTTGCTACTTCTCGCAAAAGATTGTTATATCTCTCAAATTTTGATGGGTTATGCGTAGCTAACAAAATTTTCATGCTGAAGTAATTATACATAGCATCTAGACAAACGTCATCAGTGGGATCGTCAAGCTGTAGATAAGATAAAGTGTGATATATTCATATACACTTCTGTTTATAGTATATCAATTTATAGCATATCAAGGGCCAGTCATAGCCAATTATGTAACTAATCTAACAGTAAGCATAGCTTTGAGCACCTCATGATGAGGTGCTCAAAGCTATGCTTACCTATTTAAGAGGTAAGGCTAATAAAGAATGCGATACTGTGATGGGCTCCACGAAAGGACTGCGTAGATCTGGGTCATGGCCGCCTGCTCGATCATCTGGGTGGATGATGAGTTACCGAAATGGAAGAGGCCGGTGGTGGCGTCACGCGACGTCTGCCATACCTGTTCCGCGTAGCTCTGCATGGCTTTAACGTAGCGCTGATTATGATCTACCGACTGCAGGAGCAGCAGATTTTTAAAGAAGATCGAGTTGAAGAAAGGCGGCTGCTGATAGAGCTTATTATCTGCTCCATAAAAATCCAGAGCCGCACTGGCAATCTTCTGGGCACGTTGTAGATAGGTGACGTCACCCGTCACCTGGTAGAAGAGGACGTTCACTCCTACCGGTACTCCTTGATTATAGCTCCATTGTGTCTTCTCGATATTGCCTGCCAGGTCGATGTGGTCCCAATACAGACCGTTGGGGGCCAGTAGATAGGTATTGGTCCAGGTATACATCTTCTGCGCCCAATCAAAGTAGTAGTTGTTTCTGGTCAACTGGTACAGTCGCAGGCCCAGTTCCGCTCCAGGCATATTGGAGACCGTATTGCGATCGTGGCTCCATGATGCCTGCGTCCAGAAGACGCCGCCGGGTGCTGGATGCGACGCGTTTGTGTCCCAGCCGGAGACCACCAGGGCGAAGATCTGTTTCGCCCGTTCCAGGGCTACGACGTCGCCATTCATCAAATAGCGTTGGATGCAGGCCAGCCCCACCCATTCGTTATCGTCGTAGAATTTATCGCCACCGTTGCCATAAGGTGGACGAGGATATGAATCATAGCCGGGGAGTCCGGTGGCCCCGGTCGTATTCCAGTACCGTTCCTGTCCCAGCCAGCGGTCCTGCAAAGCTGTGAGATAGGAGCGACCGGTAGAACCGGGGATATTGGCCAGATCGAGTGTCGCGATGTGAGCCTGTGAAAAGGGCCATTCGTAGGAGTAAGGATTATCGCCTGTCGCCACCGGGTACTGCTCGTGGTACAGGTGAGAGCCATTGGGAACATAGAAATACTTTTGCAACGCATCGTACGAAGCGCTGGCCTGTGCGCGGCTATCTTCATAAGCGTAGGCGATAAGGGAAGGGGATGCAGCTATACCGAGAATAGTGCCACCGAGCACACCGAGCATGGTACGACGTTTCATATCAGAGACCTCCCTGTCTTTGCTGGCAACAACCTATACTGCAACGGGCGCACCGATTGCTGCCGCTTAAAATATAGAGCGCTATAGTTATGGCTGTATATATGGATGCATCCGTATCCTCTCATAAGCATGAGCTATCAACAGATCAAGCGCCTGCCATCTTATGGCTGAAGGTGATTAGCTCGTGCCATAAATGTGCGGAACGCATCCGATACAGAGATGACAACGATGTCATCCTCATTCAAGAATGACATGTAAATCATCATTTGTCAATATTGGAAAGCAGTTAAACACTCTTGTCTCGCAATAATCTTTTAAAAGAAAATGCGTATTTTGGATAATAAACAAGCGGGCTGTGTATATCTATTGCGTGATCTATATAACCGTTAAGCTCGACATCTAATAGGGCTGGAAATGCGTAATAGAAGGGAACGTAAAAGGTGTGTATAGGGTATATTTGTTTTTGTTTAGAAAAACAATGTAACTATTGGTATATGCCTTTTTTTTAGTAAGAGCATGAAAAGGATGGTTTTGAAAGGTAAGGAAAGAGGAAGTGAGCAATACATCGCATTACGGATACCGAGAACTGCCGGGAAGTGGGAAAGAGCCATTACCAGGCGCACGCCGGGTTGCTCCTGTCGCACCCGATGAGACTATCGAGGTCAGTCTCTACTTGAAGGACCCAGCTAGAAAAGAACTGGAGCAAAATCTCCAGGAGCAGATACAGGGTCGTTCCACCCGGCTCACGAGAGAAGAATATGCCAGGGTGCATAGCGCGAGACCTGAAGATATTACGAAAATCGAGCATTTTGCGCGCCAGCACAACCTTATTGTTACAGAGATAGATCCCGTGAGCCGACGCGTAGTCCTGACCGGAACAGCCTCCGCTTTCAATTCGGCTTTTCAGACTGAACTGCACCACTATGAATATGACGATATCACTTATCGTGGGCGCACCGGGCCATTAATGGTTCCACATGATCTTGCTCAGACGGTAGAGAGCGTCCTCGGCCTTGATGATCGCCCTCAGGCCAATTATCATCTGCGTTTCTATGACCCGGCTATCGCGAGGCCGAGCGCGAACGCTGTTTCTTATGACCCACGTACGCTGGCCCAACTATATAATTTTCCCTCAGACCTGAATGGACAGGGGGAGGCCATCGCCATCATCGAACTGGGAGGTGGCTACAATACCAGTGATCTTACAACCTACTTTCAGCAGTTGAATATTGCTGTTCCACAGGTTACCAGCGTATCAGTTGATGGAGCCAACAATGCGCCTGGCGGCGATCCCAATAGCGCAGATGGAGAGGTGGAACTGGATATCGAGGTGGCTGGGGCCATCGCGCCAGGGGCGCATATCGTTGTTTACTTCGCGCCCAACACAGATCGCGGCTTCGTAGATGCGATCACCACAGCGATCCATGACACCACCAACAAACCCTCTGTGATCTCGATTAGCTGGGGGAGCGCTGAAGATCAATGGACGGACCAGAGCCGACAGACGATGGATCAGGCATTTCAGACTGCGGCCTCACTTGGGGTCACTGTCTGTGTCGCGGCAGGTGATAGTGGTTCCAGCGACGGGGCGACTGATGGGCAGGCGCACGTTGATTTTCCCGCGTCCGATCCTTATGTTATGGGATGTGGTGGTACCCGGCTGGAGGCGAGCGGTCAGCAGATCACAAGCGAGGTCGTATGGAACGAAGGAGCCAGTTCAGCGACCGGCGGCGGCGTGAGCGAAAAATTCGCCTTGCCCAGCTGGCAGGCTAACGCTAACGTCCCTCCATCGGCTAACCCAAGCAAGTTCGTTGGACGGGGCGTGCCCGATGTGTCGGGAGATGCTGATCCTCAAACGGGCTACAAAGTGCGTGTTGATGGACAAGATATGGTCATCGGTGGAACCAGCGCGGTCGCGCCGCTCTGGGCTGGTTTGCTTGCCCTGTTAAACCAGCGGCTCGGACAATCCGCTGGCTTCCTTAATCCTGCACTCTACCAGAACTACCAGGCGTTGCAGCAAAATAACGCCTTTCACGACATAACACAGGGCAACAACGGCGCCTACAGTGCCGGACCCGGCTGGGATGCCTGCTCCGGTCTGGGCACCCCCAATGGAAGCAACCTCGTCAACGAGCTCTATACTTTGTTGCATAAGCAACAGGTAACACCATAGCTTCTCATTTGTGTGTGGCGTTGCGAGTAACGCCACACACTCTCACTATTCGAAGTGGATAGTAAGTTGATCATCGAGTACAGCAGGTTTGAGAGCAGTAATCAGTTGTAGATCTCCATGTCGCTCCACCTTATATCGGGCATCGCTTACAGCATTCCTTGCTTTGAATGAAGAAGAGGTCAGTACAGCGCAGCTGTACTGACCTCTTCTTCATTCCCTTACCAGGTATTTGATGATTACGTTAGTCGTCTTCTCCAGACCAGGTAAAGGTTGCTGCCGCACCAGCGGGCAGCGTGTACGAGAAGGTACGGTGCTGCACCTGAACCTGGAACGTAGTGGCGCTGGCGTTGTTGTTGTAAACGACCAGCACATGGGAGCCATTCTGATTCACAAAGGCCACGTTCTCCAGACTGCTGGCGCTACTCGTCGAGGCGACGCGCGTGGCGCCGGGTACGACGAACTTGCTGAAGTGACCCAGACCATAATAGTCAGAGTTCTTCGTCACGGTACCATCCGCGGCGATCGAGATGACGCCGCGACATGTGCCGCACGATCCGGAGGTATCCAAATGAGGATTACCATTGGGATCGAGCGCCAGGCCCCAGCGCACCACTGTTTTGGACCCATGGGCGGTCGAGCTAATGCCGAGATCCATCACGTCCTTGAGGGTCGCGGCAAAGGTAGGATTGTTATTGTTCTCCCACTGTCCACCGGAGCACTCGGTCTCATAGATATCCTTCTTCCCGTAGAATTGATCCTGCGCGCTGGCATCGCCACCGTAGCAGTGGAACGCGATCCCGTCGACATACTGGCTGGCCGGGCTATTGAGGATGGCGCTCGGATACTCCGGGGTATCCCAGTTATGGTCAAAGGCCAGGATTTTGGTTTTGACGTGGTTCTGCTGGAAGGCTTGACCCAGGTTCACGATGAAGTCCGCTTCGTTGCCGATGTCTGGATTGCCAGCTGTCTGTCTGGTCGCGGGCAAGAGCATGGTGGGCATATAATTGCCGTTCTGCGGCTCATTCTGTGGAGTGATGGCGTAGATCGGAATACCCTCACGCTGGTAGGCCTGAATGAATTTGACGAAGTACTGGGCATAGGCCTGATAATACTTTGGGTTGAGGTTGCCCTGGTTGATGCTGGCGGTGCCGGAGCCACCATACAGGAACTGATTAAGGCCCGATCCCTGCACGCTATCGTCGATGGTCGTCACGCCACTGGCCGAGATAATATCGACGCGATCGGGATTGATGCCGTTCCAGTGGGCGCTGCTATTCTGCTGACCGGTGACGCGTAGTTTGAGTGTATGCTGGCCCGCTGGCAGAACCGGGCTGGTGTAGACCAGGGTATTGCCGGCATTGGTGGGCGAGTAGAAATCAACCATCGTTTCGGAGCCACCATCGATCGAAAAAGCGCCGATACCATGATCCGTGCCAACGACGGCGTAAAACTTGATCTGCGTACCATTAAAAGTAACGGACACATAGTCGTTGGGGGTATTATCCCAGCTATTGCTGCCGTTGTAAAATCCCTGCCCGCTGCCATCGCAGTTGGTGCAATGGCCCCAGCTATTGCCGGGCAGCTTCATCCAGGCGGGTGGAGACCACGGGGTAGCCATAATCTTAAGGTTAGGATTGATGCGCAGGGCCTCGCGTAACAAAGAAGTGACATGATAGCGATCATCCTGTGCGATCGAGAAATGACTGAGAGTAGGATCAGTCTGACCGGCAGGCATATCGTCATAGGTATACTCGCCGACCCAGCCCTTGCTGGCATCCTGTGGCGGTGCCAGGTCAGACGAGCCCATCGGCTGACGCAGGTAGCTCAGCCCGATTCCCGTATGAGGGTCAAAGAGGTCGCGCATCACTTTGTTTTGTGCGACATTGGATTGGGACAGCACCACCGCCGATGACGCGGTCAAAGAAGCGCCGAAACCTGTCATGCGCTGGTATTTCTGAGCATCATCGACGCTAACGGTCGGAGTAGCTGTACTGGACTGGCTCGAAAAAGAAAGGGAAGGTTGCTGCGCCAGCAGCTTGCTCTGGTCAGGCGTGGTGAGCCAGACATTTACCTTTTTACCAGCAGCGGCCTGTGCCTGAGCCGGGAAAAATATAGCAAAGACGAGCGTGCTCAAAATAAAGCAGACGACAATAAGGGGACGGCCAATGTGGAATATCGATCGGGGCATATAAATCCTCCTTGATGGAATATTTCCTACAAAGGAACGGGTACATCCACGCACCTCTCTAGTCATTATATGCATCTCCTTCTACTTATGACAACGTTATCAATACGCGTAACATTAGATTTCTAACAGCCTGAAATGATTTACAGGGGAATGTGGTCGTTATTACCGGGGCTTCTAGTGGCATTGGGCGGGCTACGGCACTTGAATTTGCTCGCCATAGCGCCTACGCCGTCGGCAAATCTGGTATTCGTGCGCTGGGAGAAAGCCTGAGAGATGAGCTAGAGGTATTGGATAAGACCCACATTCACATCTGTACCGTCATGCCGGCGACGATTGACACGCCCTTCTTCCGCCACGCAGCGAACTACTCCGGCCGTGCCATTAACGCATTGCCCCCTGTCTATCCTGCCTCAAAGGTAGCACTGACTATGCTGAAGTGCGTGCTGCGGCCTCAGCGCGAGGTGTTTGTCGGCAGCATGGGTCGTATGATGGGGACCTTTCATGCCATCGCTCCTGCTCTGGCCGAACCAATGATGGCGAAACAGATTGATAAAGGGCATTTTAAGCCCGAGCCAGCGGCACCCAGTAGGGGAGCATTGTTTGAACCGATGCAGACTGGCAATGGTGAAAGTGATGGATGGCATGGAGAAGAAAAGATTACGACGCGCCGAACAACCTTAATGGCAAGTTCTGCTCTTCCTGTTATCCTGCTGGCCGTCTGGATTTGGAGACAGATGCAAGGTTCATCGGTGAAGAAGTAAAGCCAGGCCTGTACTGGCTTACGCTGGATGGGCTTTTTTCAACTGTATATCGATTCTGGTTATATATTGTACACAAATACACTTCTACATCGTGGTAAATATATGGATGTCTGATGAACAAGCAGAAGACATTCAATGCTATGAAATAGCTATGTAACCAGAAAACCTTTGCAGCAATGAAAGGGATAAATAATATGGCTAGTAATGATAAAGAACAATTTAAACCATATACTCCAGAGGAGCCGGTAAGTCCGACCGAGCGTAAGCATGAGCAGCAAGAGATTCGCCAGGCCGCCAGGCATGCTGCGCAGGAGATGGCTGCTGAAGATCTTGGAAAAGATGATGTAAAGATGAGCAAACAGCAGGCTGAGCATGAAATGATGGATGCCGTCAAAAAGGTAAAGAACGAGAAGTAGTGCGAGCGTTTAAATGTACTGGTAATGTTCAATAGAAAGAGAGGCAAACATGACTGCTAAAGATATGTTAATCTCCTGGCTTAATGATGCGTATGGTATGGAAAATTCTCTCGTGAAGATCCTGGAGCATCAGATTAAGGATGCCAAGGATTACCCAGAGGTGCAGACCCGGTTACAGTCACACTTAGAAGAGACACGCCGTCATGCCGACCTGGTCAAGGGCTGTGTTGAGTCGCTTGGTGGCAAGACGTCGGCCGTCAAGGCTGGCATGGCCTCACTGTTTGGACAGGTGCAGGCGCACTCAACCGGTGCGGCAAAGGATGAACTGGTGAAGAATGCCCTGGCTGATTATGCCGCAGAGAACTTTGAGGTCGCATCGTATACATCCCTCATCTCAGCTGCCCAGTCTCTGGGTGAGCAGCAGGTAGCCAACGTCTGCCAGCAAATCCTACAAGAGGATGCGGCGATGGCCAACTGGCTGCAGCAAAACCTGCCGACCGTTACGCAACAGGTACTAGCTGTCGCGACCAGATAAGCGGTTGCCGGCCATGCTCTCCATAATGTCTGCCATAGGCAGCTAAACGGAGAGCATGGCATCCGGCCACTATGCTGATAAGAATTCTGGTAAGGTCTGGAAAGGAGTATAGATGGGACAGCAACAGAGAAAACAGTCCCAGGCGGATCCACAAAAAGAGCGATTAACCGCGAAAGCTGATACTGGCAGAGAAAGCACCAGAGTGCAGCGGAACGGGCCCGATAACGATGCGGAGATGCCCGAAACCAACGATGCTGGCGACGCTATTAGCGAAGATACGCTGTACGACGCAAGTGGTGCCGCTACAGGTGGAGGTGTTGACACTCCTGACGCCGTTGAGCAGAGTACTGAGGAGGCGAACCGCAAAAAGAGCCATATTCACCAGGGTGGTAGCGCATATATGGGTGGAGGGGCGGATAATGGTTCGAGTCTCTAAGCTGAGTGCGGTTGCCATGTAGTTATAGTAGAAACAGGAGGAAGCGTTGATGGCAAAGGAAGAGAACAAAAAGCAAGAGCAAGATATACGCCATAACCTGTTTGTCTCGCCTGATGAGGAAGTGCATAGCGTGATAGATGTCGAGCACGGAGAGGAAGTGCATCCTCCAACCGATGCTGAGGGGCAGGGAGGGCAACCGCACCATCCGAATGTCAGGGCAGAAAAAAATCTCGCGAAAGCGCAAAGCGGTGTGAAGAAGCAAGAGAATCCCCCCGCTGTCAATCGCAAGACGAACGCATACAACGAGTATCACTAGGTTCGGTTCCCCCGGCGATCTGTGAATGATTCTTTGCGCATATGTGCATCTACAACAAAAAGCAGTACCACGCTGCTTATACGTGGTACTGCTTTTTGTTGTATCCTTCTTCTTTGTCTGGACTTCTTCGCGCAGGCGTTGTCATCAATGGACTCAAAAGATTATCGAGAATTGCGTGTTCAATGGAAAAGATATGTTGAAGATTATGCATGTATAGTTGAATATGCAAAGAAAGATGCCTGGTTGCTTTTAGATATATTATCATCATATGCACTATGAGCCGCCGGAACTTTAAAAAAGTCTGGGCTATTTTTGCACCTTTCTTGACAGGAAGTTGAGGTTGTGCTAGTTTACATTTATGGTGCTATTTCGTTAACCATTGTATATATATGATATTGAATTTAGATGTTCGAAAATTTATACTTGTTAAGCAACATGTGCTTGCTTTTTGCAAAGTAACTTGAATACCTATTTCAATAACATGTTGCTGCAAACATGTTATTTTGATTATATCAGGAGCCATTGCGGCAGTTTTTAGGCTTAATGCGCTTGGTATAGTTATGTATCAGATACGCAATATCTCGGGTATGTGTTGAAATAAATACAAAGAGGTTATTGCGTCATTGCTGATTTTTAGACTGAATTTCTTATATCATAAGAAATAGAGTCTTCTTATTCAATTAATAATAGCATGGAGGCCTTATGAAATCTTACCCGGGTCAGAGAGAAAATGTACCCACCCCTGGTAATCAGCCTCAGTTTGCACGAACAAGGAGTGGAACTGGTGCAGGGACCGGTCCTGGGTCAAATGCAGCATCTTCGCAGGTAGTGTTGCGACAATTCATCAGACGCTACGAATGGTTGATGGGCATTTTCTTTCTTGTTTATTTTCTTTACCTGGTGTATTTGCAAACACGCACCGATGTAGCCACTCCTGCAGGAACAGGGTGGCGTGTCACTGGAGACATATTTGTAGTTATTGGAGCTCTTATCTGTACATGCATCTGTGTGTATGTCCTGATGAGGTTTTTCGCTTTACGCCGAAATGCCGCAGATGTTATGGTGCAACGCGCCTGGCTAGCTGTTGCCTGTCTTGGGTGTGCTGCCACGGTTTATACCATTGGGCAAGTCATCTGGACTGTCTATGAAGCCCTTTATCCCCCCTCGCAGTTTCCTTATCCGGCGATTTACGATTTCTTTTATCTGGCGGTGTACCCATTCAGCTGGGTTGGTATTGCCCTGCTCGTTCCACAGCGCAGCACAGCGGTAGGTCGTATACGTCTGCTGCTGGACTCCGCGACTGCTGTTGTTTCTTTCCTGGCGATCTCATGGTACTTCATCCTTGGTCCTACCATCGGGTCCCTCAGTGGTAGTTTTCTCGAGAAATCTGTTTCGTTAGCATATCCCCTGGGAGATCTCTCGCTTTGTGTTGCCGCGGCTATCTTGCTGTTTGGTACCTCTAGCTCAGCATCCTTCAGTGCTATGATCGGACGATTGGCATTAGGGGTTACCATTCTTGCGGGGACGGACTCGCTCTATGGTTATTTTCAGTTGCAGGGCGCCTATCATACCGGTTTACTACAAGACGTTGGTTGGCCGATGAGCTGGCTCTTTATCGGTTGGGCGCTTCTGACCTATCTTCACAACATTTCCAATATTTCGGCGCAACGTCAGCCGGTCGGCGCCAATACTCAGCGCTTGCGCAGCACTGGTGCTGTGATTCGTGCCATTGCTCCGATGGTGATCGCGCTCCTGACCTGTGCTCTGTTGCTGCTAACCGTTGTGTTCCACCAGACGGCTCCGCTCGTCCAGATTGTGTTTGTCTGCGCAGGCCTGTTCCTGTTGCCTATTATTCGCCAGGCGCTGACTCTGGTTGATAACCTGTTGCTTAACGAACGTCTGCGCGTGGCGCTGGATCAATCACAGCAGGCGTTCCAGGAAAGCCAGCAGGAACTGCTCACAACGACGACACAGGCCGAACTTTATGAAGAGTTGCGCTCAGGTATTCAAAATCTGCAAGAGGTGCATGCCGCCCTGGCCCGAGGCGACATGAGCGCGCGCGCCCGCGTAGAAGGACCGCTCTCTCCGGTTGCCCATAGCTTAAATCTGTTGGTAGAGCGTATTAACCGCTGGTCGCAGGTCTTTCAGCAAAACAAAGTCATGGAGAATGAGGCAAGGCTGCTCGCCAGTGAGTTGGAAAAATTGGGTGAGGGGCAAAACATCTCGTCCACCTCGACTATGCCAAGCTCTCTGCCTACTGGTGCTGCTTTGTTAGGTATCACGCGCCTGCAGAAACGTTTGCAATGGCGTTTCCGTCGTCTTCAGGAAGCGCTGGCTTTGCTCATATCACGCATGAACACCTTGAGTGAGATCACATCGCAGTTGAAGCAAGCGTCAGAAACCCGGTCCATCACCCAGCAGCAGACCGAGCAGATGCTCACTATTCTGGAAAGAGGGTTGGCGAACAATCAAGATGCCCTACGAGAACTGCAGCAGCAAACGGCTGTGTACCTGGAGCCATCGCCTGTGAAGGACCTGATTTCAACCAACAAACCACAGATGTAATAGTGTCAGTGCTGGATGAAGCATGGATTTCACGCCGTGGTGAGATGCCCCTTTTGTGCCATCGTGCAGCATGCAAATAAGCCGAAATTATAGGATTGTGATAGGTCATGAGTTTTTGCTTAAACCCATCTGAGCGCCATGTCTCGCAAGGGATAGCCGGGCAGACTCTTATGTGTCCAGAGCCCCATTGTGGATATCTTCTCAATGGGGCTGTCTTCGGCTCATGGCAGATAACGGCACTGATAAGGCATAGTGAATCCACAGATCTGTATCTTGCAGTTCCACTAGCTGCCGAAGGTAGTAAGGTGCTGATCAAGGTCCTGAAAAAATGTGCGCCCGGGTCGCTTGTGCGCCTGGAGAGATTACTCTCACTGCAGCATCCCTATATTCATCCTATTCAGCATGCCGGGTGGTTGAATCAAGAGCAAGCCATCTTCTACATATTGATGCGCTACGAAGAGAGGGGGTCTCTGGCACGCTATGTTGAAGCCAGCGTGCCATTTTCGTTACAGACTGCGCTGGCAGCGGTTTGGCAGATCGCTCAGGCTTTGCAGCAAGCTCATGAGCAGCGTATCGTGCACGGTCATCTCAAGCCAGAGAATTGCCTTGTTGTGGCCCCCGAAACTATTCAGGTCTGTGATTTTGCACCTACCCTTTTAGGTCGGGATATAGCTGGCATACAGCCTCTATACATAGCGCCGGAGCAGCGGCATAGCCAATTATTTCCGGCATCAGACCAGTATGCTCTGGCGATGCTCTTTTGCCACCTCATGAGTGGTAAACGCGCTCCTTTTCAACAGGAGAGTATGCCTCCAACATCGACGCAGCCCTATCCGCGTTTTGTGGTAAACGCTCTGACACCCCTGTCAGTGCGCGTGCAGCAGGTATTTGCTCAGGCGCTGGCACCCCAGCCTGAAGAGCGTTTTCCTAAAATGCTTGATTTCGCGTTAGCGCTTCAACGAGCCAGCAGCCAGATGCGCCTCAGCGAATTGCCTCGCCCACGCTCGGTGCCGCAGTCTGGTGGTCAGTCACAGTCTGGTGTACATCAGAGCGGAAGCCATTATCTATCGCCGCAGCCTGGACCACATCAGAGCGGAAGTCATTACCTGGAACAGCCAGGGCATTCATCCTCTCGCGATATGGGTGCAGCGCCAGGGTTTGATCCGCCCACTAAGATGACCGCGTTATGCCGTTTGCCTGGTCATACGGCGACGGTAACCGCTGTACGTTGGGCTGGTGATAACAATCATCTAGCCTCGGCCGGACGCGATGGCAATGTACGGCTCTGGTATGTCCGTCAGCGCGTAGGAACGCCCCTGGCTACACTAAAAGAGAACGCGAGCGCCGTGAATGCGCTTAGCTGGTCAGCCGATGGTCGCTTTCTGGCCTCGGCGGGCGCGGATGCTTCTATGTGCATCTGGAATATTTCTCCTGTTCCCAAGTTTGAGGCCCGCCTGGCCACTTCCTGGTGGGGGCACGATGGCCCGGTGACGGCTCTGGACTGGTCAAGGGAGAAGCTACTGGCGTCGGGAGGCAAGGATCGCATGGTGCGGCTCTGGGACTGGAATGGCAGCAACATTACCTCCTGGCAACTACCGGGGCATGGAAGCGTTACGGCATTGGCCTGGTCTCCAGTGCAGGATGTCATCGCGATTGGTGGGAGCGATGGTGCGATTCACCTCTGGAATGCCCAGAATGGAAGCTCTATGGGAACGTACACCGGCCATAGAGACGAGATACGTCATCTGTACTGGGATTCTGATGGGCGACTGCTGATCGCCAGCGCGGGTAAAAAGGATTTGAATGCCTCCCTGTGGGATACACAGACGGGCCGAAAGGTGGGTGATCTAAAGGGGCATAAGAGCGAGATCATTAGCCTGTTCGGTCCCAAAGGCGCTCCCTGGGTGGGAGCACTGGCAGCAGATGGTATGTTGCGCTGTTGGAGTACGATCGCGCCATTTGGAGCATCATTAGGTCAGCCAATCTCAATAGGACTGGCGCCAACGGCCGCGGATGGAGCCTCTGGACAGAGCGTAGTAGTGATCGGAACTGCTGATATGTTAGTGCAGGTAATGCAATGGACTTCTTGACCGGAGGAGGCTGTAGAAGATGATGGGTATTATTTATCAGGTTATTGAAAGAAGGTAAGCGAGTATTATGAGTCAATCACGAGCGTCCATGGATGAGCCGCACAACGGGCCATCGGGCAATGATGCTCTTTCCGCCGCTGAGAGGCGCGCGTTTATTCAAATTGCGCGCGGGAAGCAGGCGGCAGAAAGCGTATTCCGCAATTGCCGGGTCGTCAATGTCTTCTCGAACGAAGTCTATGAGGCGGATGTGGCGATTGCCTATGGTCGAGTCGCAGGGATCGGGCGTCCTGGCACATATACGGGCGTAAAGAGCATCGACTGTGGTGGTCACTACCTGGTACCAGGCTTGATCGAGGCGCATACGCATGTAGAGGACGCGTTGCTGGTACCTGGAGAGTTTGTGCGAGCGCTGGCACCACATGGTACCACTACCTGCATCAGTGATCCTCATGAGATCGCCAATGTGTCTGGTGTACCAGGGCTACGCTGGATGCTGGCGGCCTCCGAACATCTCCCCTTGCGCCTGATGCTCACGCTGCCTTCATGTGTGCCCGCCAGCCCTTATGAAAGCGCGGGAGCCAGTCTGACCGCCTCGGACCTGGCACCTCTGGCGGCGCATCCGCTCATTGCCTCGGTTGGCGAGGTTATGAACTATCCTGGCGTTCTTGAAGGTGATCAAACATTGCTCGACGTGATCGCTCTCAGTCAGCCCGCGACGGTCACGCCACGTGGACTGGCGGTTGATGGGCACGCGCCGGAATTGATGGGCCTTGACC
The DNA here is from genome assembly GCF_036245075.1 of Dictyobacter halimunensis. Lineage (NCBI taxonomy): Bacteria > Bacillati > Chloroflexota > Ktedonobacteria > Ktedonobacterales > Dictyobacteraceae > Dictyobacter > Dictyobacter halimunensis. The sequence goes on along the minus strand of NZ_BSRI01000001.1, from coordinate 225,929 downwards.
TATGTGGCTATGTCGCCGCCGGGGTACAGTCCGATCACGAATCGGTGTCGGCGGCTGAAGCGCTCGAAAAGTTGCGCCTGGGGATGTGGCTCTGGGTGCGTGAGGGCTCGACCCGCAATCTGGATGAGTTGCTGCCGATTATTCTAGAGCATGCGCCCGAGCGCTGCGGCTTCGTCGCGGATGACCGCACACCGGGGGATCTGTTGCGCGAGGGAGACCTGGACGCCATTATTCGCAAAGCGGTTGGCAAGGGGCTTGACCCTATTCAGGCTATCAGGATGGCGAGCCTGCATCCAGCGCAGTATTTTGGTTTCACCAATCGCGGTGCCATTGCACCTGGCTACCTTGCAGACCTGCTGGTGGTGCCTGATCTACGAAACTTTCGGCCGAGGCAGGTTTATGTTGGTGGTCAGCTGATCGCTGAGGATGGTCAGGCGCTCTTCACCGCTCCTGCGTTGCCCTCGGACTGGACAGAGGCGGTCGAGCGAACGGTCCGCCTGCGCGACTTCAGCGTTGAACGTCTGCGCTTGCCGGGTCAGAGTGGGACGGCGCGCGTCATCGGTTTGATCCACGACCAGATTGTGACCGAAGATCGGCGCGTGGAAGTGCAGTCTCATAATGGTCAGATCATTTCCGATCCAGAGCGCGACATTCTCAAGATCGCGGTGGTTGAGCGTTATGGTGGTGGACGGGTCGGCGTTGGTTTGCTACATGGTTTGAGGTTACGCAAGGGGGGCGATGGCCTCATCCGTTGCTCACGATGCCCATAACATCGTTGTTGTGGGCACAAATGATGAGGATATGGCGTTGGCAGTGCGCGAGATTGAGCGTCTACAAGGTGGACTGGTGGTCACGGCAAATGGAGCCGTGGTTGATAACCTACCGTTGCCCCTTGGTGGCATCGTCTCGCCGCTGCCTGCCAGCGAAGTTGCTCAGACACTGGAACGGCTCGACCACACCGTGGCCGAGATGGGTGTCGAAATCGCGCATCCATTTGGTTTTCTCTCATTCCTGGCGCTCAGTGTTGTGCCATCGCTTAAGATCACTGATCTTGGAGTACTCGACGTTGACGCCTGGAAAATTGTCCCTGTCCAATAAATATTTTCACGATTATTTCAGAATTTAGAACTTATTTTGGAGAAATTTGTGGCAAAGAGTAAAAAACGTTCGACGAATGTCAAATCTGCTGTCCGTAAAGATCCTGTAAAGAGCAGCTCTGCTAGAACAAATAGCGGTGTGCGGCGCGACAAATTGGCTCGCGAGGATCGTATGGTTGAGACCAATAATGGTAGCCGGACCCCGAAGCAGGTCGCAGTTGATGAAGCTGTTGCTTCCAATAAAAACGCGGCCGCGGTCCTGGCCGCGGAGCCTAAAGTAGAGGACGAAGAGCAACTCGCGGTTACCACCGCGAATGGCTTTGAGGTGATTGGAATCGAACGCGTTCCAGAAAACGCGCGCCAGCATACGAAATTGCTGGACACCATGTGGTTGTGGTGGACCGCCGATACCGTGATCGCCACTGTCGCCCTGGGCACTCTCAGTTTTTACTACGGCCTTGGCTTCTGGGGGTCGGCGGCTGTCATCCTCGTCTTCAACCTCCTGGCGGCATTGGTTATTGGCTTCTTGAGTACCTGGGGCCCTAAAACTGGTCTGGCCCAGATGGCGTTGGGTCGCTTCGCTTTTGGCTATTGGGGAGCAAAATTGCCTGCGTTGTTCAATGCACTCTCATGTGTAGGTTGGACCGCTGTCAACTCCGCTCTGGGTGCCAGTCTGTTAACTGCCTGGAGTGGTGGGAAGATCCCGGCCTGGGTAGGTGTGATCATCATTGTGGTCCTGACCTGTGTGGTAAGCCTTTTCGGCTACTTTATTGTGCATAGTTATTCGCGCATTGCCTGGATCCCTATCGCGATCGTATTCGCCATTATCTGTGTGATGGATGCCCAACACTTCAATATCAATGTTCCTGTTACCGTTTCTGGTGGTGCGCTTGTTTCCAGCGTGCTGACCTTTGGTGGAGCGGTCTTTGGTTATGCTATCGGTTGGGCCTCGTACGCGGCCGACTATACACGTCACCAGCCGGTAACGGTGTCGCGCTCGAAAGTTTTCTGGTATTCTTTCCTCGGGATCCTCGTCGCTAACGTTGTTCTGGAAATTCTGGGTGTGTTATTGATTACCCCACTGAAAGGCAACACGCTGCCAGATGCCGGGTCACTGGTTACCAGTATCGTTGGCAATGGAGCACTTGGAAGCATCATCATCTTGTTGCTGGGCCTGAGCATCATCTCGAACAATGCGCCGACCGACTATAGCTTCGCGCTCTCCTCGCAAGTTGTTGGTGCGCGCGTCCCACGCTGGGTCCTGACCATTATTGGCATGATCCTGTATACAGCCGTGGGCATCTTTGTCTCGACCAACCTGAACTTCAACCTGGAAGGCTTCTTGCTGATGATGGCGTATTGGCTGGGAGCATTCAGCGCCATCGTAATCATTGAGCATATCCTACGTAAAGGTCAGTACAATGTCGAGGACTATCTGACACCAGGCAAGTTGCCATTGGGCGCAGCCGCTGTTATTGCGCTGATCGTAGCTCTGGTGATTGCTGCGCTCGGTATTAATCAGGCATCTGTGATCGGGTACGAAGGACCCCTCTCGCATATGCTATCCGATGCTGATATCGGTTTCCCGCTCGCAGTGGTAGCGGCGGTGGTGATCTATACACCACTGCGCCTCTGGGAGCGCCAGAGGACCGGACGCTAATCATAGTATCTGGTGCGACCCGTAGTGTTGGAGGGAATGCGTGTAATGCGCATTCCCTCCAATATGATGTATGGAGGAACGAGCGAAAAAACTTTTTGTCGTAATTTCCGATTGACAACGTTATCACGAGCCGTATACACTACGATAGTAGCCGGGAAACGGGTTTTTCCGACCTGCGCAGAAGCAGGGACGTAAGAGTTCAGGGACGATGCAATGCACGACGGCTCCCATCCAACACTATAAATACTAGCGTTCTATCTCCACACAAGAACGCACCTGCACATGCATTATTTCGCTCCTCTCTTCTCAATGCCTGCTTCCATGTGAACTTAGAAGGCCTATTTATTGTAGCGCTCAGTCATTAGAGGAAAGAGGAGCATTGAATATGGCAAAACCAATCGCCCTGCAGTTGTATACCGTGCGCCGCCAGACCGCGGACGACTTTGAAGGAGTCATGCGTAGGATCGCGGACATCGGGTATGTTGGCGTAGAGGGTGGTGCGGACTTCTTCTCAGATGAGCAAAGTGATCGCCTGCGCCTCATCAACGATCTTGGGCTGCAGATACCGAGCATTGGAATAGGGAAATTCCCTATTAGTGAGGCGGGGCAGCGACTCCTGGAGCGCGCAGCCCGGTCGGGCTGTAAATACGTCATGGTCTCTCAGTCTCCTGATGACTTTAAGAGCATCGAGGGCGTCAAAGGGGTGGCGGAGCGCTTAAACGCGGCCGACGAGATTATTCGCCGCGCGGGCCTGACCCTGTGCTACCACAATCACTGGTGGGAGTACGAGAACCGCTTTGATGGCAAAAGCGCCCATGAGGTCTTGCGTGACTATGTCGCACCGACCGTCGACTTTGAGGTGGATGTCTACTGGGCTCAGACCGGTGGGGCCGATCCCATTGCCGAGGTTCGCGCACTGGGCTCGCGTGCGCCGCTGTTGCACATCAAGGATGGACCCGCCGTACAGGGGCAGCCTATGACTGCGGCCGGTGAAGGCAAAGTTGATCTTGGGGGTGTTATCCAGGCTGCGCAGAATTCGGCCCAATGGCTGATTATCGAGCTGGACGAGTGCGCCACCGACATGCTGGAGGCGGTGGAGAAGAGCTACACCTACCTGGTCAGCAAAGGACTGGCGCAGGGTAACAAAGGCTAGAGACAAAAAAAAGCGTACGGGGTTCGCAGGGCCTGTCAGGCCCTGTGAACCCCGTACGCCTTGTAAGGGCGATGTTTAATGTTGTGTGGCTAGCTGTAAAGTGTAACGCGTGCCGTTTTGAACGGTCAGGATGATGTGATCCTGCTTTGTTTGCCAGGAGAGGCCGTGGCCGTGTTGATCTCTAATCTCAGTCGGTTGCTGATTTGCTGGCAGGCGCAGGCGGTGCTGACCATCGGCATGGGCGTGCAGGGTGATAGATTGTGCCTGCCCATTGTGCCAGACGATGTCGACTTCGAGGCCGCCGCGAGCGCGCAGGCCACGTACGGAGCCATGGCTCCAGGCGGATGGTAGGGCGGGCAAGATGGCTATCTCATTGGCATGACTCTGCAGCAGCATCTCGGCGATGGCAGCCGTGGCCCCGAAGTTACCATCGATCTGGAAGATCAGCGGCGGATGCAGATCAAACAGGTTGGCTGACGTTGAGATGTTGAGCAGCTGGAGCATATTCTCACGAGCCAGGTCTCCCTCTCCTATCCGTGCCCATAACGCGATCACCCAGGCCCGGCTCCAACCGGTGTAGCCACCGCCATGCTCAAGACGGCGCTCCAGCGACCTGCGCGCGGCCTGGAAGAGCTCCGGTGTTTGCCTGGCTGTAATGGACTCACCAGGATAGAGTCCATACAGGTGTGACATATGGCGGTGTCCCGGCTCCTGTTCATCAAAATCTTCGCTCCACTCCTGTAATTGTCCATGTTTGCCGATGCGTGGTGGGAGTAAGCGAGTACGCTGGCTTTCCAGCACGCTGGCAAAATCGCTGTCGGTGGCCAGGATCTGGCTTGCCTGAATGCAATTTGTGAACAGCTCGCCAATAATCGTCATATCCATAGTTGTACCGGCGCTAACGGTTGCCTCTTTACCATCCTCGGTGATGAAGACATTCTCGGGCGAGGTTGATGGATTGGTCAGCAGCCAGCCGTTGTGCTCGACCAGGAAGTCAAGGAAGAATTGTGCGGCCCCCTTCATGAGGGGATAGGCACGGTATTCCAGAAAATCACGATCACCTGTGAAGGCGTAATGTTCCCACAGATGCTGGCAGAGCCATGCGCCAGCGAGCGGCCAGTTGGCCCATTTTGGCGAACCGTTGGCTGGTGAGGTCATGCGCCACAGATCCACATTGTGGTGTGCCGTCCAGCCCTGGCAATTGTAATGAACGCGGGCTGTTTTTGCTCCGTTTACGCTGAGGTCCTCGACAAAGGAGAACAGGGGTTCATGGCATTCTGACAGATTGCAGGTCTCGGCGAGCCAGTAGTTCATCTCAGTATTGATATTGGTGGTCCAGTTGCTGTTCCAGGGTGGCTGGATGCGATCGTTCCAGATGCCCTGCAGATTGGCGGGCTGGGTCCCGGGCCGAGAGCTGGCGATCAGCAGATAGCGTCCATACTGAAAATACAGGGAGATCAACTGCTCATCGTGACCTCCCGCGCGAACCGCTTCCAGGCGTTCGTCTGTTGCTTGATCGTTATGAGGATCATCGCCAGGATCGAGTTCCACGCGCGCGAACAGCCGCTGGTAATCTTCCACATGAGCATTGAGGATACTCTTATAGTCTTTGCTGGCTACTACATCGAGATGCGTGGAGCATTGGCCCGCCAGATCAGGAATCTGTTCACTGGGGCTTTGATCAAAGCCACGAAAACTTGTAGCCGCCGTCAGCAGCAGGGTGGCAGCGGTGGCGTTTCTGATGGTCAATGACCCATCAGCGTTGGTATCACACTGACCATCGTTCAGGGTTACATGGAGCTGGGCCTCAAAGCGCATGTTCTTGCCGTCTGGTTGATCATCGTACTCGATGGGACGGTTAGAGGAGCCTTCGGGGACCGAGGCGTGCCTGGGGCAGCGACCGTGGAGCGTGATACGGTTGCTGTCCTGTGCCTCGCTGCTGGCATGCAACTCGCTATCAAGCGACACGGTACACGAGAGCGCTCCCGGCTGATCGCTCTCCAGATGGATAACCAGCACATGATCAATGGCTGAGCAAAAGATGGTGCGGGTAAAGGTCGTGTCACCGCTGCGATAGCGCACTTCAGCGCGGGCTGTGCGCAGGTCAAGCTGGCGGCGATAGTTCGTCACATCTTGATGCTGAAAGGTGAGACGCAGATTACCTAGCGGCTCATAGGGTTGGTTGCGCGGTCCCTGCATGTGGCGCGCAACCTTGTCCGCCTCCACGTACTTGCGCGCGAAGACCAGTTCGCGCAGTTCCGCCAGGTGCTGGGCCGCCTCATAATTGTTACTATCGTATGGCTCACCGGCCCAGAGCGTATCTTCATTCAGCTGCAAAACCTCTTCTTTAATACCGCCATAGATCATCGCGCCCAGGTGACCATTGCCCACCGGGAGAGCCTCCAACCATTGGGAGGCTGGTTGACGATACCATAACAGTAGTGGCGTATCCCGTTCCGCCGCAGACGTTGTCCGAGTTTGGTTCATTTTACTTCCTTCTATTGTTTCTCCTTAAAGAGTATACATACTGCTGACGGTATATGTGTCGGTTCTCCTTTAAAAGGGTAAGTTGCATATCGATAGTTTAAATGTACTTGAAAGATACTAAAAATTATATGTATAAATACGACTAGCTTATATCTTATTCCGACGCATGCATGGCTTCCGACGCATGCACGGCTTCCGACGCATGCACGGCTTCCGACGCATGCACGGCTTCCGACGCATGCACGGCTTCCGACGCATGCACGGCGAAGGAAGTCGTTGCTGCTGTTCATCTGTTGTTGAAATCAGAAGTGACTGATTACTGATAGTAGCCCTACCAGATTTTCCACTTCTAGTGGATGATGGGAAGGCGAGGCTCCATCTCTTTTCGCGTCACTTTCCCTTCGCGCAAAAATGAATAGCCCCAATCGGGATGGTGCGACAGAGAAGCGAGATGTATGATATGCTGTAGAAAAATATCTGAGAGGTGGAAAAATGATGGCGATGCAGTTTCCGAATCTGGATCCGGTGGTTTGTGAGATGGCGGAGATGGCACTAGCGTGGCTGGATCGCTATTGGGACGCTGAAGTGGGTTTGCTCAAAATGGAGGCAGAGCAAGACGAGGATAGTACGACCACGCCAGTTCCTCTGGTGCACCATATCCGTGAAACGATCTGGTATGCGCTTGGTTTGCTCCAGCGCCAGGCAGAAGGCGATTACGAGCGCGCACTGCAGGCCATACAAACAGTGCTATCCTATCAGTTTGATGAGCCAGGGAAGCCATATGATGGCACCTGGTATCGTCTGTCGGAGGAGCCGCATCCCAGCGAGGATGCCAGGATCTGGCGCGACTATGATCCAAACTGGCGTGAGTTCATTGGTAGTACCCTGGTGATCATTCTGCTGGACTATGAAGCGAATTTGCCCCCAGAACTGGTGATGGGTATCGAGCGGGCATTACGCCGGGCCATGCGGGGAGCTCTGGTGCGCAGATTGCCCGCCTCATATACGAATATCGCGCTGATGCATGCCTTTCTACTGGACTTTACCGGTCACCGATTCAATGATCCAGATTGGCAAAGCAGGGGTGAGGCATATGCGCGCGAAATTTATCAGCTGTTCGAGCCGAACCATGCTTTCGCAGAATTTAATGCTCCCACCTATTATGGCGTGGACCTTTATGCGCTGGGTCTGTGGCGCCGCTACTCCTTTTCTTCCCTGCTGCAGCGGTTAGGATCTGACATGGAAGCAAGCCTATGGAGAGACGTTGCACTGATGTATCACGCGGGGATGAAAAATATGGCGGGTCCGTTCGATCGTGCCTATGGGATGGACATGCAATCGTATGCTTCGTTGATCGGTCTGTGGATATGGATGGCGACGGCAAAGGAGTGCGCTCCCTTTCCAGATGTCACCCGACCCTTCGCACATCAGCATGACTTTGCCTTTGTGCCATGTTATATAGGTGTAGGCATCAGCGTGCCGGATGATGTATTACCCCACCTCAGATCTTTCCAGTGTGAACGCCAGGTCGTACGTACAATCACCAATCGTCCGCATCGTGTAGCACATGCCTGGATTGGCCAGCATATTCTTCTGGGTGGCGAAGAGACGGAGTATAACAAGCCAGCAAGCGGCCAATTTCATCCTGCCACCATTCAGTGGGTAGGAGAGCAGGGCAGGATCTGTTGGATCAGATTGGTGTATCATACGAATATAGTGATTAATGCCCGCGCTGAAAAGAACATGATTACCTGCAACATCATGGGAGTCGACGGTGATCATCCAGATATTTTCTTTCGAATCTTTATGCCAGATGGCTCCCGGCATTCTCTGCAACAGGATCGATGGCAATTGAGTGGCCTGACGGTTGATGTAGACACGCGTGCAACGTTCGATTGTGCTATACAGGCGACCCCGACGTCGGGGGGCGCTTACTACGATGTACGCTACACAACGGGTGATATTGTTCCGGATACTACGATATATTTTGCACTGACAACAAGAGATGTCGCTGATAGTTAGCGTGCTGTCCTGGCGTGCGTACTGGTGTCCTATGTTAGAAATAGCAGTGGGCGCAATGCGTTATTGCACCAGCATGTGCTATGATTTTAGCGATGAATGATCTGTTTTTCTAGCAAGAAAGGCCTGCTGTGTTTTCAGAGACAATACCATTGTGGGAACAGGGTCAGTATACCTCAAAGGGAGAGGTCGATTTTATGCCGACGCTGGTCACGTATGTGCTGGAGAGCACCCAAAAGCGCCCGGCGGTCTTGATCTGTCCCGGAGGCGGCTATGGCTTCACATCACCGCGCGAGGCCGAACCGGTGGCCCTACAATACGCGGCCGCCGGCTTCCACGCCTTTGTGGTGCATTACAGCGTAGCCCCCGCGCGCCATCCTCAACCACTCCGAGACGTATCGCGTGCGATGAACATTATTCGCGCACATGCCGATGACTGGTACATTGAGGAGCACCGCATCGCTGTATGCGGCTTTTCGGCTGGTGGTCATCTCGCAGCCAGCCTGGGGGTCTATTGGGACCAGCCCTACTGCTCGGATGTTTCTGGCCTGGCGCGTGGCCAAAACAGGCCGAATGCGCTTATTTTGTGTTATCCAGTGATCTCATCGGGTCCCTTCGCCCATCGCGGCTCATTTGAGAATGTGCTGGGACCAAATGCGTCGCCCGAAGACATGCATGCAATGTCGCTTGAGCACCACATCAATGCCCAGACGCCGCCAACGTTCCTCTGGCATACCGTTGCTGATAGTGCTGTACCCGTTGAAAATTCACTGCTCTTCGCGCAGGGTTTACGTACCCAGCATATCCCCTTTGAACTTCATATCTACCCCAATGGTGCCCATGGCCTCTCACTGGCAACGGATGAGACAGATGATGGCACCGGCCAGGATGAGCATATCAGTGGTTGGCACAGACTCTCCACCGAGTGGCTATGGGAGACCTTTACCCCGGCGATACGAGCATAAGTGCTTGTAACGGCACAATGGTCACAGCCAAACAACGTGCTGTGACCATTGTATAGCTGCCATCTTTATAATTTGAAAAAGAAAACGGGGGCGAAGGCCGCCAGGGCGGCAATAATCTGAATAGCCAGAACCAGCAGGGCCTGTCTGGGCTTTTGTGGTAAATATTTAATGGCAAAGAAGCCTACAATTGGTAGCTGCAGCACCATGAGGAGTTGCCAGATGTGGGCGGCGGCTCCCTCATCGGCCTGGTGAACAACGCCAAATAAAGCAACGTGGCCTAATACCAGGGCAAGGGCCGCAAGGGACATGACGACTGGCAAAAAGACGCTGGGCTGTTTGATTGTGACATTCATGTGATAATGAAGCCTTTCTCGCTTTCTCTTTCTCAAAGCGTCTGTATCGGCTGTGCGTCGATCCTTCAACTGCTCAAAGCATAACATTGGTATTCCTCTGCGGGCGACATCTCGCGTGTGTATTGGTAAGCACTCAGGTGCTGTGCTATCCATCTCTTCGTTCTCAAATTCTTCAAGAGCAATGCGGTCATCCGGTTTCATCACAAAATGGGAAAGCATAGCGGAATATCACAATATAACTCTTGACCTGGAGCACTCCAGGTATTGCATAATGCTGCTATGGCAAACGATAAAGATACAAAAACGCTTCCCTACTTTACGCTCCAGGAAGTGGTTCTGAGAAGCGGGTTGAGTGAAGACACCCTCCGCTACTATGAGCGCATCGGTTTACTCGATAGGGTGAAGCGAGATAGCAGTAGTGGCCATCGGAGATATAGCGCTGAAGATGTCCAGAAAATCGAGACGCTGGCCTGTTTACGTACAACCGGCATGTCGATCGAGGATATGCGCATGTACTTTGCTCTGTTGAAAGAAGGAAAAGCGGCCGCCGATCAACAGTTGGAGCTTTTCGAAGGGCAGAGAAAAGCGCTGGAGCAAGAGCTGGCACGGAAGCGAGAGCACCTGCGCTATCTGGAGCACAAAGTCGCATTCTGGAAGGCGGTTCAGAGCGGCGACGACGCGAAGGCACGAGAAATAGGCGAGATTACTTCTGGCCTGATCAGACAGATTATTGAAGATAAGTAAAACGCGCTTGAAAGGAGTGCTTGATGAAAGTTGCAATTATTACCGGCGGAAGCCGAGGACTCGGTAAATCCATGGCCATGAATATTGCCGCCAAAGGGCAGGACGTTATCCTGACTTACAACAGCAAGAAAGAAGAAGCGGAAGAGGTCGTTGCCCAGATCGAGCGGCAGGGCCGTAAAGCCGTCGCCTTACAACTTGATGCATCCAACGCAAAGTCGTTCGCTGACTTTGCTGAAGCGGTCAAGGCAGCGCTCAACCACACGTGGCAAAGAGATACATTTGACTTTCTCGTCAATAATGCTGGTTTCGGCCTCAACTCGCCTATCACCGAGACGACCGAAGAGCAATTTGATCAATTAGTCAATGTTCATTTCAAAGGGGCCTTCTTTCTCACGCAGAAGCTGCTTCCCTTGATGGCAGATGGTGGGCGCATCATCAACATCTCATCAGGGTTGGCGCGCTTTTCGCTACCCGGCAATAGCGTTTATGGAGCGGTAAAGGGAGCGATAGAGGTGCTGACGCGCTACATGGCTGTCGAGTTGGGTTCGCGAGGGATCGCCGTCAACACGGTTGCCCCGGGTCCCATTGCCACAGACTTCGGAGGTGGTATGGTTCGCGACAACGAAGCAGTTAACCAGCGACTGTCCTCGCAGACGGCGCTGGGTCGCGTCGGTCAGGCGCAAGACATTGGTGGAGTTGTCGCATCTTTGCTCTCCGAAGAGATGGGCTGGGTCAATGGTCAGAAAATAGAAGCTTCAGGTGGCATCTTCCTTTAACCATATGTTATGTACAAGCTTTATTGACTGGGGATGCGGCCAGGTATGGGATCTTTATGTATCTGGTCGCTTTCGACAGCCAGGATCGCCATAATCTGCCTACCAGTCAACATAGAGAGGATATGTGATCGCTTCAGCGTGGCTTCCGTCACAGCGCTATACTATAAAGAGAAAGACAGTTAGACGCAGTGTGATGAAGAAAGGTGGAGAGGATGAAAAGGTGGATAGTGGCTTTCTGTCTGATATCCATTATAGTGTTTCTTCTTATAGCTTGTGAGACGCAGCGACTAACCTCTGATGCGCAATACACGCCGCACACACGGGCGTTTACGCTGATTACCATTCCACTCCTGGTAAAAGAATCGGCGACGACATTTGATTTCCTCCACAAAGATTTTGCCAAAGGCGGTGTGCTGGGCGGCAAGGAAGTATACACGTTCTCACCTGATCACATTACAGTATATCAGGGGGACAAGGTAGACCTGACCATTGTCAATCCAGAAGATGATAATCACACATTCACCCTTCGGGACTTCGGCGTGGACCTTGCGCTCGCACCTCAGGCTACGACCAAAGTGAGTTTCGTTGCCAGTAAGGTGGGGAGCTTTACCTTTTACTGCAACATGGCGTCGCATATGCCCTTCATGAGCGGGCAGCTGATCGTCTTGCGCGACTCTAGCGCGGCATCGTCCTGAGTATCCTGAATATTGGAATGTGAAGGGCCCACATAAAATAGTAATTTATCAACAAAAGCGTTATTCTTGACAATAAAAAGCTTCAGATGTTACAGTAATTTTACTGTACCCATTTTTTTTAGCATGTACAATGTTAAAAAGGCAGGTGTTTTCCATCGAAATTGTCATATATTTCAATGAAAGGTGGGTAAATGAGCACAAGCCAACCGGGACATCTCCATGTCAGTGAGAATCAGCGGTTTATTGTCACAGAGCGTAATGAACCGTTTTTCTGGCTAGGAGATACGGCCTGGGAACTTTTCCACATGCAAGCCACTCGTAACGCTGATAGAAGCTATGCGTTTGTATATATTCCCACTGCCGGGCAAACCTTCACGCTGGATTTGAGTAGCCTGGCGGGTGAGAGCGTTCAGGCCTGGTGGTATGATCCACGGGAGGGGAGCGCAACGCCGTGCGGTACATTTGCACGCGTCGTGCAGCAAACGTTTACTACACCGTCAGAAGGCCCGGATTGGGTGCTTGTGTTAGATAATACCGCGCAAGGCTTCCGTCAACCAGGCAGCCGGAAAGAGCGTGCCACCGCAGATTGAAGGGATTGTTTATGAAACACTATCATCTCGCCGTCATTCCAGGTGACGGTATAGGGCCAGAGGTTATCGCGGAGAGTGAGCAGACACTCGCTCATCTCGCGGAGATACACGGAGGTACCCAATTTGAGAGTCAGCACTTTGATTGGGGGACAGAGCGTTACCTGCGTGAAGGGGCGCTGATGCCAGTCGATGGACTCTCCATACTTGAGCATGGGGGTTTTGATGGTATCTTGCTTGGACCTGTAGGTGATCCTCGTGTACCAGACCACATTACCCTGTGGGGCTTGATCTTGCCCATTCGCCAGGCATTTGACCAGTATGTCAACCTGCGGCCGATGCGCCTGCTGCCCGGCGTTCAGAGTCCACTTGCCAATAAGCGGCCTCAGGATATTGATATGGTATGTATTCGTGAGAATACCGAGGGTGAGTATGCCGGGGCAGGTGGTCGAATACATCAGGGGACTGACAACGAGGTCGCTATTCAATCGACGATCTTTACGCGCAAAGGCACCGAGCGCATCATTCGCTATGCGTTCGACTATGCGCGGCAGTATGGGCGAAAAAAGGTCACCAGCGCTACCAAGTCCAACAGCATGCAATTCAACATGGTTTTCTGGGACGATGTTTTTCGACAAGTCGCGGCCGATTATTCAGATATTGCCCACGAGCAACAGCTGATCGACTCGCTGAGTGCTCGTTTTGTCGCCCGTCCCGAAAGCCTGGATGTGGTGGTGGCCTCGAATCTCTTCGGAGATATCCTTACAGACCTCGGCGCGGCAATTTCTGGTAGTATGGGGCTGGCGCCCAGCGCCAACATCAATCCGGAGAGACGTTATCCCAGTCTCTTTCAGGCCATTCATGGTTCCGCGCCTGACATCGTGGGTCAGGGTATCGCAAATCCCATCGCTTCGATCTGGTCAGGACAGCTCATGCTAGACTTTCTTGGTGAACACGAGGCGGCCACGCTGCTCATGGGCACTATCGAGCGTGTGCTGGCAGATGGGCAGATACGTACTCCAGATCTGGGCGGCACTGCCACCACGAAGCAGATGGGACAGTGCATCCGCGAGCGGCTCCAGCGTGTGTGAAGCTGTAAGTTCCTCTCCCTGGAGATGGACCATGAGTAACTGTGGCAGGAAGGAGAACATTGACCATGCAAACCATTGTACAGATATCGCTAGACGTCACCACGATTCCGGAAGCGCTTGAAACGGCTCAGCTTGCTCGGCGCGCCGGCGTAGACTGGCTGGAGGCGGGTACGCCACTGATCATAGCGGAAGGCATGCACGGCGTGCGGGCTCTACGCGAGGCGTTTCCCGGAGTGCCGATTGTGGCTGATCTCAAGACCATGGATGGTGGCTGGCTGGAGGCGGAGATGATGGCACGCGCCGGCGCAACGCATGTCGTAGTCATGGCGCGCGCGCATCCAGAGACGATCAAAGCCGTCGTCAAGGCTGGTCGAGACCATGATCTGAAAGTGATGGGCGACAATCTGGGGACTCCAGACAAGATCGCGGCAGCTCGTATGTTGGAGGATCTGGGATGTGATTATGTCATTCACCATATTGGCTACGACGAGCGGCGCGGCCTGGCCGCCGCCGGATTGCCACAGCCCAGCCCCCTTGATGAATTGAGAGCGGTTGTTGACGCGGTCCATATTCCGGTGCAGGCTGTTGGCGGTCTCTCTCTGGAGCAGGCCATCCGTACTCCTGAATACGGGGCTTCGCTGGTCGTGCTAGGGGCTCCGCTCACTATAGATGCCGATGCATTTAAAGCGGCGGATGGAGATATCGAACAAAGTTTGCGCACCATCTGCGAACATATTCATGCTTATGGAGAGGTGGGACCATGAAAGCGATTGTATACGATGCACCGAGGCAATTCAGCTATCGAGACGTGCCAACGCCAGAGATCGAGTCAGACGAAGTACGCATTCGTGTGCGTTCCTGTGGCATTTGTGGCACCGATCTTCACATTCATGAAGGTGAGTTCCTGGCTCAGTTTCCTCTGATTCCTGGTCATGAATTTGCCGGAGAAATCGAGGCAATCGGGTCCGCTGTCAGCAACTTGCGTATTGGAGAGCGGGTTGTCTGCGATAATACCGAATTGTGCGGTCACTGCTTTTATTGTCGGAGGGACGAGCCGCTCTTCTGTGAAAACTTTCTCTCACATGGGTGCAATATCGCGGGTGGACAGGCCGAATATGTCACCATCAAGGCCGAAAAAGTTTTCCCCATCCAGACTTTATCGTGGGAGGAGGCGGCCCTGGTTGAGCCGACCGCCTGCGCCATCCATGGGATGGACATGATCGCATTGAAGCCAGGGAGTGAGGTGCTCCTCTTTGGAGCGGGCCCAACGGGCATCATTCTGGCTCAACTGCTCAAATTGAACGGAGCCGCCCATCTTACTGTCGCGGCCCCTGCTGGTCCCAAGCTTGATCTGATTTCGCGCCTGGCGGCTGACGAAGTGGTGCAGATTGACCGCGAAGCGCCTGAGGCTCACCGGGAGCATTTATTGCGGAACCATCGACGCGGCTTCGATTACGTGATCGAGGCGACGGGAGCGCCTTACCTTATTGACGGAGCATTGCAATATGCTCGCCCTGGTGGCCATGTCGTGGTGTATGGTGTCTATCCGCAAGATGCGCAGGTCCACTGGAATCCATATGAAATCTTCCAGAAGCAACTGACCATCACCGGCTCCTTCGCGCAGACACACTGTTTTGATCGCGCACTGGCCTATCTGGAAAGCCGGAAGGTGAAAGTAAATGAGATGGTCACGCATGCCTTTGCCCTGGAGGATTATGGAAAGGCGCTAGAAACGTTACGATCCCGCCAAGGAATCAAGACTATCATACAGTTTTCATAAGCAGACTGCTGGGATACAGTGTGTACTTGCAAGATGTGGGTGCGCTGTATCCATCTTTTTGCCTTGATAGGCACGAACTTACACAAAACGTTTTTCTCGAGCGTCTGACTATGCATACGTTTATGCATACCTGAATAGAAAAGCTTTTTTGCAGAGCGCCCGATAGATGGAGGATGTATGCGTCTTGGTTATGCCTGTATTAATCTGACACTTGAGAAAACGTTTCGCACGCTGCGGCTGGCTACGCTTAACGCGCAAGGAATGCCATATCTCCAGCGGCTGGTTGATGAGAATATGGCGTTAGTTAGCGAGATCCTGCGCTGGAATCGCACGCATGACATTATGATGTACCGGCTCTCTTCGGACCTGGTTCCCTTTGGTTCGCATCAGTCGGTCAATCTGCGTGACCTGAATTTTTCTGCCTATGGTGATATAGCGCAACTGGCTCAGGGGATGCGCCTTTCAACTCATCCGGGGCAATTTACCCTGCCATCCGGGCAGGGTGATGTATGGGAGAGGAGCGTGAAGGATCTGCAGTATCACTCGGCTCTGATGGATATGCTTGGTATCGATGGGGATATTGTGTTACATGGTGGTGGTGTGTATGGTGATCGCGCAGCAACGGCCGAGCGCATTAAGCGGAACATTCTCTCCCTGCCAACTGAGATCCATCGCCGCCTACGCCTGGAGAACGACGAACGGTCCTGGTCCGTTACCGATCTGCTGCCCATCTGTGAGGAGGTAGGAGTACCACTGATCGTTGATTCCCTGCACCATCAGCTAAATGAGGGCGGTGTCCCTTTCGCGCAACTGCCCTGGTCACGTATCCTGGCCACCTGGGGTGGCCGCTTGCCAAAGCTGCACTACTCAGAGCAAAATCCTGGCAAACGACCCGGAGCGCATAGTGACTACATCGATGCGCTTACGTTTCGCACATTTATGATCAACATACCCTGGCCCGACTATGATGTGATGCTCGAGTGTAAGGCGAAGGAACTGGCACTGCTCAAGCTACGTGCAGACCTTGCCGAGCTCACCGCGGCTACCCATAGAGAGGGGAAATTGTAACAGGCGTCTACAAGATCAATACCATTGGATGTGCAAAAAGCGGAAAGCTATTTCAGAAAAACACAGGTCGCCCGGTACATGGGAGAGAGCATATGCCTGATCCAATTTGGTTGAATGTGTACATTGGAAGTGAGGGTGGAAGAAGGAATAAGTGCCAATGCCAAAGGGGATCGGGAAGTTCATCTGCGGTTTTCAGCGTTCGCCTGTATCTCTGGCACTTACGTCCACGCCACTCAAAAAGGATTGTGTTTCGATGTGCACTCGAAGCGTCTTCCCTGTGGGGAGGAGTTATTGAGCTGTCCTTGAAGTGCGAAAGAGAGGGGACGAGCCAGCATCTTGTTGCTGGGCACATGAGCTCTTTCATTGTAACGTGAACAGCAGGAGAAGATGGATGACCATCAGTATTGGAAATAACACGTTCATGCGATCTGTAATCTTGGGTGCCGCTGTCCTGATCGTCTGGTTGTGCCTGGATGGTGTGGCAGCGGCAAGTATCACCCATCCGGCGGCAACCAGGACCATGTCACACCGTGCTGGATCCGTTTTATCAGCCATTAATGGACCAATTGCTGGCTGTGTTTTCCTGACCAGCAACGGGCACTACCTGACGGCGGTCGGTGCCGGTGGGCGCACAACGGATGTGATCCACAGTGATGCGACACGCATCGGCTCATGGGAGAAGTTCACGCTCATCGATTCCGGAGACGGAAGTCCGAATATCCATTACGGTTTACAGACATTCCATGGTTTCTATCTCACTGCCGTTGGCGGTGGTGGACGCATCACGGACGTGATTCATTCGGATGCGACGCAGCTCAGAGCATGGGAGAAATTCAGCCTGGATTCTCTGGGAAACGGGGTGTATGCCATCGAAACGATCAACGGGCATTTTCTCACGGCTGTGGGTGGTGGTGGCCGGGTGACAGACACTATCCACTCGGATGCGACGCAGGTCAGGGCATGGGAAAAATTTCGGGTTACATGTGGCCACTGAATTCAACAATCTCGGTTCTGTGTAAATTGCGCGTTCCATATTGGTGAAAGTTTGACACTCCCATGGCTAAAGCCCTGAGTTCTTACCCTCATGTAACTTTCGCAGAATAAAGACGGCTTCAGTTGCCGTTTCTCAAGTATGAGCTTGCGAGAAATGCCTCATAAGCTCATCATTTTGTGGGGGCTTCTAATGTCGCCTTCCTTTACAGCATTTTTTTCTGTAGAAACGCATGGTTAATGAAAACCATTGATAAACTTGACATAAGCCGGTTTCCTGATTATGCTTTTTAAAAGTACAATATGCAAAATGCTATGAAAATTGGTTTAATGAAAACCATATTTTCGGGTAAAGAAACCGCTCCCTACTCAGTCATTGAGAGAACTGATACACTGCCTACCTTCAACGTATTCATTGCAAGGAAGCGAGATGAGTATATGTAAGACACATTGACCATACAGG
Source organism: Dictyobacter halimunensis (assembly GCF_036245075.1). Lineage (NCBI taxonomy): Bacteria > Bacillati > Chloroflexota > Ktedonobacteria > Ktedonobacterales > Dictyobacteraceae > Dictyobacter > Dictyobacter halimunensis. The sequence goes on along the minus strand of NZ_BSRI01000001.1, from coordinate 208,001 downwards.
ATGTCGTTCGACCAGCAAAAGATCCTAATGACACGGTCTCGGATATTCTGGATAGCAATGTCTCCATTGTTCTGGCCTTGAGAGCACACCTTATGCTCATCATGCGAAAAGGCATTTTCGCTTCCTACATTACAAGGAGAATTCAGGGATGAAACGCAAGCTTTTCTTATACATGTTCGCAGTAGCACTGCTCTCCGCTGTGCTTCCATTGAGTTTCAGTGGAGTCGGAACACCAACAGCCAACGCTGCCAGTCTGGACAAAAATTGGCACAAAGTCTGGGACGATACCTTCAATGGACCCGCTGGATCGGGCGTTAAACCGTCCAATTGGTTATACGATACCGGAACTGACTTTGGTACCGGTGAGATCGAGACGATGACAAGCAGCACATCGAACGTCTATCGGGATGGATCCGGTCATCTCGTCATTAAAGCAATACGCGATGCGAGCGGTAACTGGACCTCAGGGCGCATCGAGTCGCAGCGCACGGACTTCATGGCACCTGTCGGTGGTAAACTGTTGATCACCGCATCGATTCAGCAGCCGAATGTCTCAGGTGCAGCGGCTGCTGGCTACTGGCCGGCCTTCTGGTTGCTCGGCTCTCATCAAAATTGGCCCACAGATGGCGAGATTGATATTATGGAGGACATCAATGGGCTGAGTTCTGTGTTTGGGACTCTCCACTGTGGCGTATCCCCAGGCGGACCATGCAACGAGTTTACTGGTATTGGGAGTGGGCAGCGTCCCTGCGCTGGCTGCCAGACTGCTTTCCACACCTACTCAGTGATTATTGACCGCAGCGTTTCGCCTGAACAGGTTCGTTGGTATCTGGATGGAGTGAATTACTTCACGGTAAATGCCAATCAAGTCGATCCGACTACCTGGACCAAGGCGATAGATCATGGTTTCTTTATTATCTTTGACCTGGCAATGGGCGGCGGTTTCCCTGCAGCATTCGGTGGTGGCCCAACCGCCGCAACTGCCTCTGGAGCCTCTATGGTTGTCGACAACGTCAGCGTTTACACCTCAAAGGACTCGCATCAGATGAAGAGTAGAGAACTGCCCAGCTAAGGGCTTTAGCTTAAGAAGTTTGATGTAAGGATTAATTAAAAAGCACCTGGTTACTCCCAGGTGCTTTCATGTTAGCTTTTCGTGATGCGAAGAGGAATTCATTGATAGGCAGAGTGGTGATGAAGATCTCATACGAAAAGATCATAGAGTGAAATAGGTACTGACGCGAAGTATGTGTCTCACAGCTTTACTCAGTTCGGGTGAACTCGTGTGATCTCAATGCCGCTGTTTGAAGCCAGAATCCGATAATGCAAGGAGTTGGGATATTTAGCTATCATTGCACGGATGTGTTCATCCAACGCCTTGACAATCTCTGTGTTGTTGGCACCGGGTAGGCCCCCACACGTATCGATATGGGCCTGCCAGCCGAAAATGGTCGCACCATGCTCGGCGGCATACTGGTCTGCATAGATGTTGTTCCCCGTCCTGGCATCGTTGGCAACCAGAGAGGGATCTCTGGCTGTGCCACCGGCGTAGGCTTCATGCCAGTACGCGACGGGCAAGAGGCCAGTCGCTTCCTCAAATTTCCTCCGGCTGGCTTCGACAAAGCGTCTATCGATACAGGTTCGTAAAAAGCCGAATGGTTCGATGTCATGGTTCATATTGCCTCTCCTTCCTGGAACACCTGCGGTGATGAGGTCTCTGCACGTTCTCTTCGCATCCTTTAATGACTTTGAGGAAAGCGCTCGCCTTTTCGTAAGACACGAGGTTGTATAAAGCCATATCAAATAAATCGTGTTAAAGGAGCTTCTAGAAATAAAAAAGCACCAAGAGAAGTATACTCGAATATGAGTAAAAAATCCATCTTCCATGAACCCATTGTCAGTTTTCTTTGGAGTGCAAAAAGATCGTTCGCGAGAGCAAACACAGGTTCCTTCTTGGTAATGAATGGCGTGTAGAGATACGTTTGCCATCTGTGGTGTGGGAGTTGGCAGTTCTAAACTGTTGGGCGATGAACAGGGTATGAAGGATAGTAGGGAGCAGTGGCGCTCGTGACAAAGCCTTTTTTCATAATACAATGGATCTTGCTCCATTGTATTGTCTGTCTATGGGATCGCGAAGAGGTGGGAGCAAGTGCTCACATTTGAGGGCCTAACTTGCTCAACTTCGCAGAGCATGCACCATTTTCAGCCTTCTGTGCGAGAGAGGTTCTTCGATGCTTTTGTAAATGGAATGTATTGCCTCTCGCGGCGAGGGCGTAATGCGCCCCTCGTGGGCGCATTACGGAGATACCTCTGGGCAACGTCTAATAGCCAGCTGTCTGCTCAAACGCGTTCGCCATAACGCTATAGCCGGTCGAGGTCGCGTGAATGTCCTTGAAGATGCTGCACATCCAGGTGTAGTTGCAAGTGTTGGGATTAGGAGTCGCCGCACCGCCAAAGGGTGTGAATACATCAACGACGGTCGCGTAGCCACTGGCATCCGCAGCCAGATGCTGATTGATCTCCTGAGAGTATGACACCATGGTTGGGCAGATATTTTGATAGGGATCATAGTAGTTCATCAGCAACAGATCACCGCTGCGCTGTCCATTTACCGTCATGGCGGCGGTCAACTTCGGCAAAATGACCTGTGTCAGATTGGCATCCATCGTTGCCAGATCACTGTCCCACGTTGAGCTAATTGTGCACGTCGATGTGTTGATATCGTGCAACATATCGTTGGCTCCGATATCCAGCGTGACTGGACTGACTGTGCCTGCATGTGATCGCAGATAAGAGATTGCTGCATTGAGCTGAGATCCGGTGTAGACATATTTGCGCAAAACCGAATAGGTACAACCACCATTGATCATCGAGGTTGTGGTCTCGCCCGGACAAGCCATATTGGCATAGCTTGTTGCACCATGGCTCTTCAAATTGGCGTAAAAGTCATCTGCATAGCCATGGCTGTAGTTGAGATTGGGCTGGTATCCATAGGCCAGTGAGTCACCAACCGCCAGGTAGTTTGCCATGGGACCAACCATGGTTGCCTGTGTGGTTGCATGGGTGGCGGCAAATGCTGATGGAACCGAGAAGAGAAGCAGACTCAATACGAAAATAATAGGTGTAGCAACACGGAGAAGTGGCAGGCTCGGTCCTTTGAGCATATTTTCCTCCTTGAAAATACATACAGGTGCAGGCTTCTGTAAAGATCATTCAAGCCACAGTAGATCTGAGGGGAAACAAAAATATGAGCATCCTACTTCATAGTATAAACATGAATTAATGTAATTACAAGTTTTCAGGGCATTCCGTGTTACGGATCAGTGAATGTTACATGAGGGTAAGAATCGGGGCTTTAGCCAGAGGGAGTGTCAACTAGTTCGTCGGCATAACAAAGCTGTACATCTGATAATCGGATGCTGTCCAACCGCTATTCGCTGGTGCGGTCGTCGGCAGATAGACCACACGCACATTGACTGAGGATTTTCCCTGTGTCAACGAAGGTGGTAAAGGAAAATCCTCATCGCGCCAACAGCGTAGATGTCCCGCTGCATCTTGATGGGTGATGCCCCCGGCATTATACCAGGTACCCGCGAACTGATTATAAATATAGATGTTTGCTCGCTGATTTGGCTGACAGTAATCAAAGGTTCGCCGCAGGTAGGCTCCAACGTTGTGGGGATCGAGTGCCATGGTAAAGCTGGCACTGTTCGTGATCATTGAGCTTGTTGAGGTCCTGGTTGTACTCTTGACACTATACTCATTAGCGGCCGTCACGGTATAGAGCTTCTCTCCATGAGCCGAGTAATGATGGTGCTGCCGACTGATACTCGATACGACCTGGAGGGTATCGCTCAACGTTGCGGTCTGAGCAGCATTGCCATACCAGAGCATCGTACTACGATAGGGATAGGTGCTCTGATCATTTCCTCCATGTTCCCAACGGGCAACGAGATGACGGTTAAAGGGAATACTGTCGGAAACGAGAAAACGATACAATGCGGACCCATCGACGTCGGTTCCGGAAGGATTGCTGATACTACTGGGCATTCCACCCAACGGCAACGTTGTTTGTACGCCATGATTCCAGTAGTTACCGCCCAGTCCCCATTCCTCGGTTCCGGTAACAGCGATCTGAGGCGTGGTGCTATCATCCAGATAGATACGAGGATCGCCTTCGAGCGTGCCGTCTGGTTTGTGAAAGTTGATGACCGTTCCAACGAGTTTGCCGCTCCCCTGCACATCGAGCAATGTCATGTCCTGGCCCGGCGTTGGATGGCTGATGTCACGATAGGTCGCATGAAAGATCCCATACCAGTTCGCTGGAACCTGGAAAGGTTCGTAGCGCACCTGCCAGGAAATATGGCTTAACGCACTATCTGAGACAAGAACAATGCGGGCTTGTGAAGCAAAGGGCATCGGCCAGTAGAGATGATAGTTCATATATGTCTGACCATCTCCATTGGCTCCGGCTAACCATCCACCAACGAGCGGACGATGGCTCGGCTGATAGACGCCCGCACCATCGCCAACCAAAAACTTCACCGGCGCATTCACACTGGGCGTTGTCTCACCATCCCAGTAGATTTCCAAACGGCTATTTCCAAAGCGCACTTTCTCATTGAATGGCACCTGGAAGGTGAGTGCGCGAATCTGGCTCGGACCCTGAAGCGTGGCAATGCTGGTAGGACCCCCGGAGACAGTCGTGGCGCTCCCTTGCTGACAGGAGGTGCTACGTGGCGCGATGGTGCCTCCAGCTTCACGCAGCATACGAATGACAGCCGTAAGCTGGGAAGCATTGTGCAATGGAGGAAGCTGAGTTCCAAACGGCAACTTCCGGTACAGGGCATAGAAATTGCCATTGGGATGCGTCGATGTCAATTGGATCTTCTTCTGAAAGGGAAGCGCACCTGCCAGAATACTGCTCCCCTGGCTCTCCCTGGTATCGAGGGATAGTGGATAGGGTGGCGTTATGGGCGAGGGATTCGCCGTATGCATCGAGCCCAGATCCTGCGGCCGGATGGTCACTGGCGCAGACGCATCAAGCGAGAGGTTCCAGGGTCCTCCATAGGTTTCTTGCATGCGCATAAATGAGACAAGCCCCGGACCCGTTTGATCGAAGAGCACATTCCCACCATCAGACGTTGTGTACAGGACGTGGCTTTTATCATTGTTAGTTCCAAGAGGATCGGCCGTCGATTGCCCTTCGACGCGATCCCCCAATTCCAGATACGAGAGCTTATCCACCTGGCTGTAGGCATCCAGACCCAGGTTCAAGGGTGGTGGTGTGGTTGCCTTCCCAATGGCATGCGGTGGCGTGCTGATGAGGCATGAAGATATGGCGGGAGAGGGAATTGGTGGCGTTGCATTTGCAGATGGAATAAATAGGCCTAAAATAATAATGAGAGCGAGTATATGGATGTGCCGTCTTGCAATCACATAATTGCTCCTTTTCTGATAAGACTTCAATGATGCGCTAATTTGTCTCTAATGAACAATGGAACGAAAGAATACGCTGAATTGATCCCTTAGGCCCACCAGAGAATTTTACCATGTTAAGCTCCCAAAGATTTCGAATCATACCAGAAGATAGGTAAAACAGAGCGCACTGGCAGAACCACAACGGATCTGCTCGTTTAAACTGTTGATTGGTTTGATGACTCAACAGTTTAAACGAGCAGATCCATTGTGGTTCACCTCTTTTTTCTTGCGCCTGCTCCATTGTGGGTCGCCAGAAAAATCAGGGATAACTCATCGTTCGCGATCTCACCACTTACCAGGTGGAAGGGGGTGGTGGGGGAACGACCGTCGGTCGATCGTTGCAGGTGATCGTGTTCGGTAGTTCCCATGGCGCTAGCCAAGGGCCGGTGGTTCCGCCTCCGGTATTGCCGCCGAGGTCGGTTACATTGAACTCTGAGCCCGCCGACGTGAAGTGGAAGGAACCACAGTTGTTGATGCCGACGGCGCCGACATTGCGCGCGATGACGTTTTGGAACGTCGCGTTTCCGGCGGAACGCGCGCTCAGTACTGACGTGCCCGTTCCGTCGACGTGGACGTCCTGAAAATGGACGTTTGAGATGGAGTAGCGATCCTTCACTGGGAAATCAGCAACGATCAGGATTGCGTTGTACGTATTCTGTAGGAAGTTGTCGCCGGTAACCTCAATGTCCGCTGTAAGAGAGCCTTCGAGCGCATAGAGCCAGATAGCGCCAAGGCCGATTTTCCAATTGAGCTCGAACGAGCCGGAACGTACGGTCGTGTTGTTCGTGAACCTGAGGTAACCAGCGAACGGGGTCGAGCCGAAGCGCGATCCAGCGTGGAGGCCGCTGCCCTCGCGTACAGGATCGGCGACAATGTTGTTTGATACGGTGTTGTTGTGGCCGCCGTAGATGGCGATTCCGTTCGCGAGCACCGGGTTTTGTACCGTGTTGTGGTCAAACACGTTGTTGGCGTCCTCAATTCCGGGCTGTCCTCCCACCGCCTCTGACCACATCGCGAGTCCATCATCACCCGTATTGCGGATGAGCGAATTGACGACACTCGAGTGTGTCACTCCCTGGTGGAAGTTGATGCCGTCCGCGATCTGGTCAGCGATGGCGGTGTTCTCGACCGTCACGTTGTGCATCGGTCCGTCGAGCCAGATGCCGACTTTCGTGTGATGGATGTAGAGGCCATCGATCGTCGAGTCGTTCAGCGCCCCGCCGATACCATTCACCTGATCAGTGTCGATTCGCTCTCGGACGTCGCCCTCGATTGCGAAGTCCGACAGGTGCACGTTATGGCTCCCGCCGTCGGCTGCCTCTTTGCCGTAGAAACCGACGCCTGTGTGTACAGAGCCGTCGGGCGCCGGTGAGGTGAGCGTGACCTGATGACCTTTGACGATCGACCACCAGCTGCCAGCGCCTTCGACAGTAACCTGATCGACGATGATGTGCCTGTTCACCTGGAACGTGCCGGTTGGGATATAGACTGATTTCCCTGAGGCTTTCGCTGCCCCAATCGCGCGATCAAACGCATCCGCGGAGTCCCGGATGCCGCTTGGATCGGCGCCGAAGGTGGTTACAGAGAGGGAGTCCTTCGGTTGTGGCGCGGGCTCAGCGATCTCTTGAAAGTCGACGAGATCAATGACCGTCCATGCTGCGTTCGAATTGGCAGGCATGGTCAGGTGGACGACGTCTCCCGCCTGGTAGGTGTTATGGAGGTGCAGGCGCTGCTCGTTGTAGAAGTGCATTGGCCTGAACGGTTTCGTTATGGTTGGTGGCGGTGTCGTAGATGCCGGGACGCACGAACACTCGGTAATCCACCAGTCCGGGTGGAGTAAGTTTGCATTGGGGTCGTTCGTGAACGGATACTGGTTGTAGAGCCATGAGTACTTTGAGGTCAGTGTGATCGTTTGCGGATGCGTGTTCTCACGGCTGTTGTGGTCTACGCTCACGGTCAACGGGGCGTCGATTCCACCGCCAGTCGGGGCGTCGGGGAGCGCGTAACGTATCGTCACCGCGTTCGCCCGCTGTGTGAGCGTGAACGCAACGTCCTGCCCAGGAGTGAGTCGCACAGCTTGCCGGCCTGATGCCTCGCCCGACAGCGTGTAAGCCGACGTGTCGAACGGGAGTATCGTCCCATTCGTCGTGGCGTTCTCGGCCTCCTGCTGAACGATACCGAGTTGGGAGCCGCGTCCTGCGACGAGCGACGGGTCGATCGCGGCGACAGTCACACGCGGGGAAGCCGCAGCTCTGGCAGTAGTGGGGGAAAAAGGGGCCACCAGGCCGACGGCGCTCACCAGCATAAGCAAGGCAACAAGCCCCGCCAGTCTCTTTTTGCGCTTCGTGCGCACAATGTCTTGCATAAAATATATCCCTTTCTGCTTATTCCATTAAGGCCCTGGAAGGATATCCTGCCGGGTATTGATTCTCCTTGCATACACACATGCGGGCTGTGCAAAGCCGTTTTTCTCAAAAAAGAACATGCCTGTTGTTTGAATCATTTCGGGACCCATATATCGCTTTGGTGAAATAGTGTATGCGTATTCAAGAATATAATTGGTCCCATTCAGAATATCTGCCCAGAAACTACCTGACCAGTTGTTCGAAAATACATTGATATTGCCTATTTTATCAATAGAAAGAGTAAAACGACTTTCGGTGCAGCGACCGCTAAATAATCCTTCTCGATACCTGCACAACGCTCCAGGTGATGTGCAAGCGCGTCGCAATCGTCTTCTTTCCAGAAGCGGGAGGGTCCGTCAAAATGAATGCATTCTTCAAAGTTCTCCTCTTTGTTCGTTTCGTCGAGGATTGTACACGTTCTTCTACAAGAATAGCAGATGGAAGATGTTTTTACAAACCGCTGGTTTTGCTGTTCGTAAGAAGGAAAGAATGCTTCTGCTTCACCCGGTGAGGACAGTCTTTTTGTCTCGCTCAAGTCCCCTTGAGCTTGACCGTTTTCGTCATGAACAAGAATAGGGCCAGGTCCCCACAGATTCCTGGCTCTCCCTACGTCTTCAGAGGCACTTCTCTACAAAAACCTGCGTAACGGAAATGGATTAGGATAGGAGTTCCCCACATGCCCGCCTGGCAAGTAATCTGGTCCAGGCGAGTGTCTGGATATGAGTGGAAGTTATGTGTCCATCATAGGGCTGATCATGATCACCTCCTTCTCCCAGTTCGATCTCCAGTCGTCTGACTTGTATCCAATGTATGGAGTGAGCATCCCAGAGCTGTTTCACTGTAATGGCGGTGGATTGTTTCTCCTGATTTGCTCGTTGGAGCATCACATCCATCTGCTCTGTTGAGGTGAAGAGAAACACACGGATGTGTTCCTTTGGCACCGCTCGATAGAGATTCATATGCCTAACACGCCATGCAGGGAGTTGTATAGGGGAGACTTCCAGCGCAAGGGAGCCGCATGGTTCCTTCGTAGAGCGACTCGATACCAAATCATGTGTTCTTACACGCCTTCCATTCTCATGTTTCGTGGGCGGAAGCCTCGCCGAAACGCTCAAGGCCAATCCGTATGAATATGATGGTCGTGCGTACCTATGCCTTCCAGGGCCAAACGCCTGAGCTCTCCGTCCCCTTGACGCGTGATCATCTCTCGGTCATTGGAGGCTTGGCCCCAGAAGGTCACCTGTTCATGCAATGGCAAGATTCATCCTACAAAGGGCCCGATGTCGTTCGTTTTTTGCGCCTGCTCTTGCGTGAGATTCCAGGCAAGATTCTGCTCGTGTGGGATGGGGCGCGCATCCATTCCTGCCAATGTGCCAAGGATTTTCTGGTGCAAGGGGCAGCCCAACGACTGCATCTGGAGCGATTCCAGCCTATGCACTGGAATTGAACCCTCAAGAAGGCGTTTGGAATTTGCTCAAGCGCCGTGAATTGAAGAATGTTTGTTGTCTCCACCCCGCTGAACTTGCCAGGCACATCGTGCTTATCAAGAAACGGTTGATGTATCGCAAACAGACGCTTCGCCAGTGTTTCGCCCATGCTGGCTATTCTCTTTCGCTGTTCATGTTGCGCTATAGTAATTCTTTGAGTTATTTTTTTCGCGTGATCTCCAGGTAAACGATATTTTGATAGTCGTCCGCGAAGAGAGAAAGGTGAGCCAGTTGTTTCTCAGGCAATGTCTGGGCGCATTGCAATAATTCGGCCCTGTCACGATAGATCAGCCACCAATCCATACACGCTTCCATGTAACCAGCCATGGTAATGCCGGGCATAAAATTGGCGAGCAGGATACGACCACCTGGATTGAGCATGCGAAACAACTGAGCAGTCAGGCGTTGTGCTACAGGTAGCGCAAGATAATCGTAGAGGCCAGCTGCATAGACAAAGTCGAATCCATTGAGCACAACCCGATCCATCAATATATCTCGGACAGAAGCGCGCAGCGTTTCTACACCAAGTGGACGAAATTCCTGTTCTACGATCTTCAGGCTCTCTTGATCTTGATCAACGGCCACAAAACGACCCAGGCGCCTTGTGCGCGCTGCTCTGCTACTAGCAGCCTCACGCAGATGCCCACAGGCCAGGGATAACACATGTGGATGCGATACGTGCTCCGCTACCTCATCTATTTTTTGAGCGAGCAGACGTTTGCGCGCGCATACCGCCTGACCTGCATCTGCCTGTACAATAGAGGCACACATGCGTTGAGCAGACGATGTGCATTCTCTCAAATCCTGGGGAAGCGCCCCTTCATCCATGCTATAGATATAATCCAGCATCACGGCATCCCCCGCATAGCCGCGAGGTTTTATGTACGCTCGCCGCGAGAGAGGATCATTATGTAATGTTGTCAGTAAAGTATGACGACGAAACTCCTGGACGATATACTCTTTCCATGCATGAACGGGCAGGCTAGTACGAAGATGCTGCAGTTGGGCCGACAGCATGCTCATCGCCTCCGGTATGCTCTCTTCTTTGCTGAAAAGCGCTTCAGCAGTATCCACAAAGGTTGAATTGTAGAATTGCAGGTCATTCAAGGTCTATTTCCTCTCTTTCAGCATATAAACCATAATCTCAGCATAACATGTAACCGAGCTGACAAAGAAGGGACTTTATCCTCATTCTCCTGGGAAATTGTATAGGACAAAGTCCTGTGTCAACGGGAAATTGTCCCGGATATCACCAGCTCACAATCACGACATGCTCGAACTTCTATGTGTTGTGCTTCTGTAAGAGAGCTTTTCCTCTCTGGAAAAGCATGCCCATCGCGGTCGCACTTACGCCCCCTATGACGTGAAGAATAGGTATGTGTCCTATCAGGACTGTATCCGAGTTACCGGGCAGCTATTGTGCCGTGAGCCCTGCCTGATTTTTCTCTAGTGTAGCTGCTTTTTGGTGAGAAGAAGATAGCAATGGCGTATCATCTACGTATCAATGCAGAGGAACCTCCTTTGAGGGATGAATGGTGCGATGGCTTTGTGCTGTTTGGGTACATGTGACGACGCGTTGCCATATTTGCAGATGTGTTGGTGGGCAAGTTTGGACTTCCCCCGTTTTTGTGGAGTTGAGGAAGAAAAGTGTGATAGACTTCGACTCAGGAGGGTCCAATGGCCAAAGAGCAGCGCGTGTACGCCGCGAAATGGATGAGCGGCGAGACTCCACGACGATCGTGGTGGTCGTCAGTGATGTGGTGGCGATTGGAGCGCTGCGGGCGCTGAGTGAACATTGGGCTGCGGGTGCCGGAGGATATGTCGCTGGCCAGCTTTGACGGGAGAGACTTTGGGGAGGGCACGAGTCCGCCGCTGACGAGATGTGGCAGGACCGTGCGGCCATAGGAGGAGGCGCCGTACGCCGCCTGATAGAGATGCTAGCAGCAGGTGAAGGCTCAACGCCGCCAGAGCCGCTGATCATGCCGACACGGCCGGTGGTACGCAAATCAACGGGATTTGTTCCCACATACCTGAAAAGAGGAAACACAACATGACCGATGCAATGATGCGACGTACACTTGGGAAAAGCGCTATCGAGGTGAGCGCACTTGGTTTAGGATGCTGGGCCATCGGCGGGCCCTTCTCATCACAAGACGTGATCAGTGGCTATGGCTTCGTCGATGATGAGGAGTCTGTTCGCGCGATCCATCGAGCTCTGGAGCTTGGGGTAACGCTCTTCGATACCGCCGATGTCTATGGCTGTGGACATAGCGAACGTCTCCTTGGACAGGCACTGGGAACACACCGTCATCAAGTGTTCATCGCCACGAAATTTGGGAGTCAGTTTGACGAAGCTACGCGCACGAAGACTGGAGACATGGAACATCCTCACACCTACGTGCGCCAGGCCTGTGAAGCGAGCTTACGACGCTTACAGACTGATTACATCGATCTGTATCAACTCCACCTGGGCGGGTATGATCTTGAACGTGCGCTCCAGGTCCGTGAGATTCTGGAGCAGTTGGTAACGGAGGGCAAGATCCGCTTCTATGGCTGGAGCACTGATGATGCCGAACGAGCGCGCTTGTTTGCCCAAGGAGAGCATTGTCTGGCCATCCAGACCCAACTCAATCTCTTTGACCACCACCCGGAGGTGCTTGCGGTGTGTCAGGACTACCATCTCGCGTGCATCAACCGTGGTCCTCTGGCTATGGGTTTGTTGAGCGGAAAATATACGTCACGCGAGCAGGTTGGCCCAGAAGATATTCGGCGTTCGGAGCTCACCTGGAATTACTTCAATAGCGCACGTTTTCCAGAGCTCCTCACTCGCCTGGAACAGGTGCGCGATATTTTAACTGCTGATGGGCGCACCCTGGCACAAGGAGCGCTGGGATGGATCTGGGCATTTAATAAGCAGTGTATCCCTATCCCTGGTTTCAAGACCGTACAACAGGTGGAGGAGAATGTTGCAGCCATGCAGTATGGTCCGTTAAGTCAGCACCAGATGAACCAGATCGAAGAGATCCTGGGGCGTGCGTGATAAAGCCGCGCAGAGATAGAACAACGTCAGCCGCATATCCATGGCCGGTATTATGAGCATGACCCGCTTTTGTAGAGTCTACAAAAGCGGGTCATGCTCAGGGCGGCATTCCTCCTCGAGGAATGCCGCCCTGGTATACTACGCTCTTATGAGAGAGGTGCGCTCTTCTTTGTTTGTTGCTCCGTACGCTTGTCGGAGGCACGTTGCATCCAGTCAAGCGAATAGGTTGGGCTCGCATATCCGAGGAAGTTGCCCATGTCGAGCATGAGTTTGAGTTCACTGGTTTCCAGATCCGGAGCCATTGCCGTCACAAAACGACGCCCATTACTGGCTTCCACCAGGGCCCAGCAGACCACCTGTTCGGTAAAGAAGCCAGGTTCGCTCTCAGCTGGTTCCTGGGTATTGCCCCAGACAGCTCCCCAGCCTGGCAGCGCCGGCATAATCTGCAAAATGGTTAACCCTTCGTCTTCGCGTGCTTCATCTAGTTGGATGGGTTCCACTATTTCTTCATGCCCTTCAGTTGATTCCATGTGTTCCACCTTCCTTTTTCTTTTCAGTTTTCATAACTTTTGAAGCGGTTTGCAGTGCATGTTGCGCGCATTATACACTGAAGCGTTGTGGTAGTCTTTCAGCAATGCGTTCATGCACCGCGATGACATGCATATGTTGATGGGATGGAATGAGAAAGAGTTCTGCACAAGGGCATCCTGTTAGATCTGATCCACGGTTGCTAGCATTTCTGGCACTTGTGACACTCCTTCTCAATAGAAGATGCTTCACCCAGAGAACGGTCTGTTTTCCGTTCCACCGCAGGGTATTATATTCCGCCTACTTGCTGTCGTCAACCCTCTCGTCAGCGCTTTTCCTTGTGGTTCCCCTATGAAAATCCTTTGCTGATTTAGATCACTGAAAAATGCTCGTGTGAGCGTTTATCTGAGTGACGTTGCAAGAAAGCAATTGACACTTTTCGAGATCGAATTGCTCCAAACACTGTCAGGGAGAGGCCGCGATGACTCACCATATACAAAATTTGACGTCGGGGGTGCGCACTTTCATAGATGTGTTGAGTTGGCGAGCGCGACATCAATATGAGCAGACAGGTTATACCTTCCTGCTCGATGGAGAGAGGGAAGAAGTTCATCTTACCTATGGGGATTTGGATCTGCGGGCACGAGCTATTGCAGCGCGGCTTCAGCGTCTGGGAGCGACGGGGAAACGTGCGCTTCTGCTATTTCCTGCTGGGCTAGATTATATTACAACCTTTTTCGGGTGCATATATGCTGGCGTTGTCGCTATTCCAGCCTATCCTCCCCGGCCAAATCGTCAGGATCGAACGCTGACCAGGCTGCAGACCATCGTAGCCAACGCACGACCGCAGTTTGCATTGACAACCACTCTTCTTCTGTCCGAGGTCGACGCGCTCTTCAAATACGCGCCGGAGTTTCGTCGCATGTGTTGGTTAAGCACCGAAGATCTTCCCTGCGAACTGGCTAATGAATGGCAACGGCCGGCTGTGGAGAGCCAGAATCTCGCGTTTCTACAATATACCTCCGGCTCCACCAATGATCCCAAGGGGGTCATGTTGAGCCACGGTAACTTGCTACACAACGCCGCCTTGATCGAACAAGGTATGGAGCATACGGCTGAGAGCCGAGGTGTGATGTGGCTCCCGCCCTACCATGATATGGGATTGTTAGGAGGTGTGTTGCAGCCGCTCTATGCCGGGCGATTGATGACGCTTCTGTCGCCGGCTGCCTTCGCGCAGCGTCCCGTACGCTGGCTTGAGGCTATTTCGCGGACACGGGCAACGAACAGTGGCGGTCCGAACTTTGCGTATGAACTGTGCGCACGCAAGATCACCCCCGAGCAGCGAGCCAACCTCGACCTGAGTAATTGGAGTGTCGCATTCGTCGGTGCAGAACCCATCCAACTTGTCAGCCTGCAAAAATTTGCCGAGACCTTCAAGTCGTGTGGTTTCCGTTGGGAAGCCTTTTACCCCTGCTATGGACTGGCCGAGGCAACATTGATCGTTTCTGGTGGCTTAAAAGCTGCTGCACCTGTACTGCATACCGTTACAAAGGCAGCCTTAGAGCTGAATACTATTATGACAGCAACGGCAGATGAAGAGGGGGAAACGCTGGTAGGTTGTGGACGAACACTGGGTGATCAATCCATCAATATAGTTGATCCGACAACTCTGATACCTTGTCAGAGTGATAAAGTGGGCGAAATCTGGGTGTCGGGACCGAGCATTGCTACTGGCTATTGGCAGCAACCTGAGGAGACAAAAGCTACCTTTCATGCTTACCTTACTACAGGAGAAGGTCCTTTTCTGCGTACCGGTGATCTGGGCTATTTGCACAACGGTGAACTTTTTGTCACGGGGCGCCTCAAAGACTTGATCATCATTCGAGGTCGCAACGTGTATCCACACGACATCGAACAGGCGGTTGAACGCAGCCATGTCCTGCTTCGCGCTGGCTGTAGCGCAGCTTTTTCCATTACGATAGCGGGAGAAGAACGGCTCATTATCGCCCAGGAAGTAGAACGTGCATTTCAACGTTCAGATGCCAGCGCAATCGTGAGTGCTATACGTCAGGCAGTGTGGAAAGAATATGCGCTGCAGGTACATGCAGTTTCACTGCTCAGACCAGGGAGTATCCCGAAGACCTCCAGCGGCAAAACTCAACGCCATCTTTGTCGAAAGAAATATCTTGCCGGGTCGCTGGAAACGGTAGGAGCGTCACATGTCGGCATTTAGCTATTTCCGTGCCCCTCAGGAACTTGAAGCGTACCTGGGGGATCCCACCAATCCAGAGCATGAATTTTCGTTCCAGCGTGCCGTTGAGCGGGATGAGCACGAGCAGTATCCTGAGGAAGCCTGTGCTTTCCTTGAGAACTGGGGTGTGCATCTTTACTACATTCCGGAGGAATATGGCGGAAAACTGACCTCGTTCGAAGAACTATTGTTACTGATGCGCGTCGTCACCCGGCGTGATCTGACGATAGCGATAGCCCATGGAGGGACCTTTCTGGGGGCAATAGCCATCTGGATAGCAGGCAGCGAGGATCAAAAACACCAGCTTGCTCGCATCGTCAAAGCCAGGGGAAGGATTTCGCTTGGGCTCACAGAGCGGCAACATGGTGGTGATCTGCTGGCGAACGAAACCCTGGCCTCACCCGTTGCAGGTGGCTATCTGTTATCCGGGGAAAAGTGGCTGATAGGCAATGCTACTCATAGCCGAGCCATAACTGTCTTCGCGCGTACACAACAAAGCGCTGGCCCACGTGGTTTCTCGCTGCTGCTGGTGGAAAAAGACAGGCTGGATGCAGCATCATTCACCTATTTACCGAAAGAAAAAACGCTGGGCATTCGAGGAACCGATATCAGCGGTATCCGTTTTCACAGCTGTTTTATTGACCATTCAGCAGTAATAGGTTCGGCACGTTATGGCCTGGAAATTACACTGAAAGGCCTACAGATTACGCGCACGTTAGTCGCAGGTTTCTCTTTGGGAGCTGCGGATACGGCGCTACGCACTGCGATGGATTTTGCTCTTGAGCGCAGGGTATATGGTCATACCGTCTTCGAGATACCATACGCGCGTATGTTGCTCATTGAGGCTTTTACGGATGTGCTGATGAGCGAGTGCGTCGCTATCAGTGCCGTGCGATTACTTCACATTGCTCCAGCCCAGATGAGTGTCTGGTCCGCGGTAGTGAAATATTTTGTGCCCACAACAGTTGAAGGCATCATTCACAACTTATCTATCGTCCTTGGCGCGCGCTACTACCTGCGAACTGGTCTCAACGCGGGCATTTTTCAAAAAATTGTGCGGGATAATGCTATTACAAGTCTGTTTGATGGCAGCACCGTGGTCAACTTGCAGGCAATCGGACTGCAACTGCGCTCTCTGGTACACCATCGCGCCAGAACTGAGGGCAGCCAGAACACACCCCTATGGACGCGCCTCGAAGCGATTTTCTGCCTGGAAAAGCCACTGCAACGTTTTGATGCAAAACATCTTGAGCTTTTTAATCACGGGCAAGACGATATTATGCAAGGCTTAGAGCCTACATTGAAGGCGCTACAATCGTTGAAGCCGGAAGGTGCAGTGACGCGCGAGGTGCTGGAGAGGATCATAGAACTTGCCAAAGATGTCTTGACGCAGGTTCACGCCCAGGATGAACTTCTACTCGAGCTTGCGCAAACCTATGGTCAGGCATTGAACCAATCACCCAGGTTGTATGAACTGGCAAAAGATCAGGTCACTCTCCATGCCGCCTCTGCCTGCCTACAGATATGGTTGCATAACCACAAACTGCTGGGGGAATTTTTCGCGAGCGGAGAATGGCTGGTATTCAGTCTTCATCGCTTACTCAAACCGCTACAGATCTCTAAGCATTCCATTCCTGACTCGTATATTGAAAAGCTGGCCGCCCAGCTTTTCAAGCTAACTACAGAAAACAAGCTCTTTTCGATACACTCCTTCCCGCTAAGCGGGAGGGAAACACGTCAATAATGAGGATATGCGCATGTTGGACTCTAGCAAACAGCAACGCTACGCTTTTACTGCCATGGATAACATGAGCACGCAAGGAAAAACACAAGAAGACGAGATCACGCCAGAAACGATCCAGAACTGGCTCATCGCGCATCTTGCCGAGTCTCTCGGGGTTGATCGGACGCACATTGATAGTACACAGCCTTTCTCAGAGTACGGGCTTGACTCGCTAGCAGCATTGGGTCTGGTTGGCGACCTCGAGGCCTGGCTAGGATTACGCTTAGAAGAGACCATGGTATGGGATTATCCAACTATCGAGACCCTCTCCCAGTATATAGCATCCAGGATGGTAATGGAGCCATCCGCGCATCAATGCATATCAGATGAAGTCCCACCTGAACACTATCGTTTTGAACTGTTCCCCGAATATCGCATGTTGCGACAGAGAATGGAAGAGGTCGAGCAGCACGGCGTCGATAATCCTTACTTTAGAGTGCATGAAGGCGTCAGCAGCGATACCACCCTCAGCAAAGGGCAGAGGCTCATCAATTATTCAAGCTATAACTATCTGGGCCTGTCAGGCCATCCACGTGTGTCGCAGGCGGCGCAAGCAGCGATTGATTGGTATGGCACCTCTGTATCAGCAAGCCGAATTTCCTCAGGAGAGACGCCGCTGCACCGTGAGTTGGAGAAGGCCGTGGCAGCACTTGTAGGAACTGAAAATGCCCTCGTTTATGTAGGGGGGCACGCGACAAATATCAATGCCATCGGTCATTTATTGCGACCGAAAGATTTGATTGTCTATGATGCTTTCATCCATAACAGTGTGCTCCAGGGGAGTAAAATGTCGGGAGCCAGTCACATACCTTTCCCGCACAACGATTGGCAAGCCCTCGATTCCATATTGAGCAATATACGCCATCAGTACCAGCGCGTACTCGTAGTCCTCGAAGGTATCTACAGCGCAGACGGCGATATCCCTGAGTTACCGAGATTTATAGAGGTCAAGCAACGCCACAAAGCATTGTTGATGATTGACGAGGCCCACTCGATAGGCGTACTTGGCCAGAATGGGCGTGGCATTGGCGAGCACTTCGGCATCGAAACGACCCAGGTTGACCTGTGGATGGGCACGTTGAGTAAGGCACTGGCAAGCTGTGGAGGCTATATCGCGGGTAGTCATGCTTTGATAGAGTATCTCAAATATACCGATCCGGGTTTCGTCTTCAGTGTGGGTATCACACCGGCAAATGCCGCAGCAGCACTGGCTGCTATCCAATGTCTCAGAGCGGAACCCGAGCGAGTCACTCGCCTTCAGGCACGGGCCAATCTTTTTGCACAGTTAGCGCGGGAAGCTCATCTGAACACGCCTGCAAGCAAAAACTCCCCCGTGATCCCGGTATTTGTTGGTGGCTCCAGGGATGCGATGTATCTTGCCCAGGTATTCTTCCAGGAAGGTATCAGCGTCCAGCCTATGGTCTATCCATCCGTGCCAAATGCTACCGCGCGCCTGCGCTTTTTCATCTCTTGCACTCACACGGAAGAGCAGATCATGTATACCATGAATGTGCTGATCAAAGAGCTGACAAAGCTTCGCGGTTAAGAACACGGCTTCAGAAGGATGGGTTTATGAAAAATTCTTTGCAGGCTCAGTCCTGGTAATCGGCAACCGAGGCCGTCTTCGTTCTGTGAATGTTATCAGACATGGTATTGACGCATTTTCTGGGTGATCCAGAGAAAGCAAGGCAATAATGAGCTCAGGAAGTCTGTGATTTCACGTTTTCTTCAGGGGGTTCAGGTTCATTCCCCTCTCTGTCATCATCATCTTCTTCAAAATTGAGGGTCGGAAGCAAAGCAAGAAAGGACGGGGGAAGATGAGCTGCGCGCAAAAACGGTTCAGGAATGTTCCCTTCCGACCAATAGAGACTGTGAATATCCAGATACACCTCTGCATCAGGCCTGATGTGATCCAGACCACGGATTTCACGCAGATCGACTTCCCCAAACACGGTACTCGAGAGAAGGCAGGCGCTGAAATCCGTCCCTTTAAGTGATGATTGGAGGAACAAAGCTCTCCATAGATCTGCACCCGCCAACGTCGTGTGATGAAGATTGGCATTGCTCAAATTGGCTTCTCCGAGGTTTGCGCCACTCAGGTTTGCACCGGTCAAATTGGTTACTCCAAAGGAAGCTCTTTCCAGGAGTGCCCCTGCCAGGATGGCTCCACTGAGGTCTGCAAACTCAAAATTGGCCGAGCGGAGATTCATTCGACTCAGGTTTGCTCCTCGCAAGTCAGCAAAATTGAAGTGAGCGGCTGGTGCCTGAAACCCGCTCAGGTTACATCCTCGAAGATCGCAGAAGGTCAGGTCAATCCCCTCCAGGTGGACATTGGCCTCAGCAAAATTGATTCCACTGAGATCGAGCAAAGGGTCTCTGGGTTGCCTGGCTTTCCACTCATTCCAGATGGGTGTTCCTTGTTTGAGTTGTTCGACCACTGACTGATCTGCCATGAGGTATCCTTTCCATCAAAAGGAACAGCGAGACAGCTCATCTCTAGTATATCACTTTCCGCCTCAGCGAGATTGGTGCTGGATATGTCCAGGCATTTTTTGTATCTGTCTTCTACGTATAATGGTCTCTGGTCCTTTCTCTACCGCTTCGCAGCAAGTTTTGTGGAACGAATGTCAAAATAGATGGTTTCGTGTGGATAGTTGATCTTGTTTCAAGCCTGGCTGAGGTGCGGGTTTTTTGATTGTGTTTGCGTGGAGACCGGAGAATGGTTTAATGGTGGAACGGTATGTGTTCATGCTGCACTGGACAGCGAGAAGGCACCGGCATAATCAGGGAGAGACGAGTGCTTTCCTTTAGCATGACTCTGCATGCTCTTTCCTTCTCAGAGAAGGGTATATTCGAAGATTTCACTCCGCTGCAAAAGTGGTGAAACCTCATCTATTCCAGCTTTCTTTTCCAATTTGATGCACTATCCCTAGGAGAACATCAAGGGAATTTTTTCAAAATATATACTATAGCTTGCACCTCCAGCGACTCGTTTGTTAGAATGAAGTACAGCTACTCCTTTTTCCCATTCCTATTTTTCCTGGAGGTCTTTGCATGTCTGAGCGACCGAAGATTCTTGTGACGCAGAAAATTCCCGCCGATGCCTATTCCCTCCTGCACTCCATTGGCGAGGTTGAGGCCAATATGGACGAGGGCGTTATCTGGTCCTCGGAAGAATTGCTGCGTCGTGCCCCCAGCCATGACTATCTGCTCTGCCTGCTGACCGATACCATTGACGCACGCGTACTGGAGGCCTGCGCCAGCGCCACACCGCGCCTCAAACTGGTGGCGAACATGGCGGTCGGCTATAACAATATCGATGTCAAGGCCGCGACCCGCCAGCAGATTATGGTCAGCAATACTCCGGGTGTTCTCTCGGATACGACCGCCGACCTGGCCTTCTCCCTGCTCCTGGCAACCGCCCGGCGCGTACCCGAGGCTGAGCGTTTCCTGCGTGCAGGCAAGTTCACTGGCTGGGGTCCTCTTCTCTTCTGCGGGGCCGAGGTCCACGGCTCGACGCTGGGGATCATTGGAGCCGGCCGTATCGGCCAACTCATGGCAAAGCGTGCCGGAGGCTTTGATATGCACGTGCGCTACTACAATACGCGTCGTCTTCCGGCAGATATCGAGGCCTCCTATCGGCTTACCTATGTTGAACTGGAGGAACTCTTGCGCCAGTCTGACTTTGTGAGCCTGCACGTTCCCTACGCACCCACTACCCACCACCTCATCGGCGAGCGCGAGCTGGCGCTGATGAAATCGTCGGCAATCCTCATCAATACCGCGCGCGGACCCGTGGTGGATGAGAAGGCTCTTGTACACGCCCTCCAATCAGGGCGGATCGCCGGGGCTGGTCTCGATGTCTTCGAGCACGAACCCGCCGTTGAACCTGAGCTTCTGAGTATGGAGAACGTGGTTCTCGTGCCCCATATTGCCAGCGCCTCGTTCAAAACGCGCACGCGCATGGCAATGATGGCCGCTGAGAACATTGTGGCCCACGTCCAGGGCCAGCGTCCACCCAACCAGGTCAATGGATAATCCGTTCTGGTGTGGTGCCGGGTAGTTGAAAACCACCTGGTACCACATTAGAACATGACGAGAAAGGAATGTTCCCTATGTCACAAATATGTGCCCACACCTATACAAGTTCCTCAGAGGGGGCTACGCCTCCTGAACTGAATCCTTCCTATCGTCTGCTGCTAGGGCCTGGTCCCTGCAATGTTGATCCGCGTGTACTGCGTGTGGGCGCCGCACCCCAACTGGGACATCTCGATCCAGAGCTCTTTGCGATTATGCAGGAGACCGCTGTGTTGCTGCGCTGGCTCTTCCAGACCGAGAACGAGTTGACCTGCTGCGTATCTGGCTCGGGCTTCTCGGGGGCCGAGGCCGTGCTGACCAATCTGCTTGAGCCTGGTGATACCCTGATCGCAGGAAGCCTGGGTTACTTCAGCGGCAAGATTGTTGATATCTCGCGCCGCGCCGGGGCTCATGTCGTTGTGCTGGCAACTGAGCCAGGCCAGCCCCTGGATGCCGCAGTCCTTGAGCAAGCTTTCAAGGAACATCCCGAGGCGAAAATCTTTGCCACCGCCATCGCGGAGACCTCGACAGGGCTGCATCAGCCACTCATAGACCTTGAGCGTGTGACCCACGCTCACAACGCGCTCTTTGTGGTCGATACCGTCTGTGCTCTGGGCGGTCTGCCCGTGCAGGTCGACGCTCTGCATATTGACGCCTCCTATGCTGGCAGCCAGAAGTGTATCGGCGCATTGCCCGGCCTGGCCCCTGTGACGCTCAATGAGCGCGCCGTTGAGGTAATCAAGAAGCGCCGCACGCCCGTCCAGAGCTATTATCTCGATCTCCTGGCGCTCAATCGCTACTGGAACGGTGATCACTCCTACCACCATACGATCTGTAGCAACCTTGTGTATGGGATGTACGAAGCCTTGCGCATCGCGCATGCCGAGGGACTCGAAGCCCGCTTTGCGCGCCATCAGCTCCATGGAGATGCCCTCAAGGCCGGCATCAAAGCTATGGGCCTGGAACTGCTTGCCCAGCCCGGCTATCAGCTTCCAGTGCTCACGGCCATCCTCATTCCCGAAGGCGTCGATGAGGTAGCGGTGCGCAAGGCCCTCCTTAACGAATATAGCATCGAGGTCGGAGGCGGACTCGGTGAGCTGAAAGGCCGCCTCATCCGCATCGGACTGATGGGCTACAACGCCAGCCGCCAGAATGTTTACACTGTCTTGAGTACCCTGGAACATGTCCTGCCTCAATGCGGCTACACACTCTCCCAACCCGGCGCAGCCCTCAAAGCTGCCGAAGCCCATTACCAGGCGCATTAGTTCCCCTCGTTCGTGATACGGCTCGTGCTCCTTAAGGAGATGGGAGATGGTGACCAGAACCCGATGCGCCATCGCCAAGGGAAACAATGATTCCCTGTGCCTGGGAACGTATCGATGCGCTCAGCGACCGTTGCTTCACTCCGGCTAATAGCCCGATAGACGTTCCTTATGGGCTATTAGCTGCGATATCTCACACAGTGAGATGTTCCTGCCGAACCCCTTGCTATGCGTGTGTGTAAATCCTTGTCAAATCTTAAGGAGTGGGCGCGGTTTGTACGAAGCTGGGTGATCGACCAAGAGCGCTCACCTGGGAGCTAGCCAGTTGAAAGGAGCCGTGGAGCTTCACGAACACCAGGGTCGTACGGAATTGCGCGGTAATCGGGAGTAAGGCACAAAACCGAGCGATCTCCTGCTCCCGTCCGATAAAGGTCGTTGGGTGGACTGGTAGGATGTTTGGGAATGTTTCTGCAGGAGTAGATCGCATTGACTGCGTTCCTTCTCTTGTGTCTGACATCAACTGCTCTTTCCTCTGTTTGCATGGGAGAACGTGGCAAGTATTGCCATGTTTCTGCGAAGGAAGTCTTTATTTTCCCTGCCGTGCGACGAATGAGATGGTAGAGATGGAAAAACACAAAGCCTTCTAAAAACGTGCATGCCAGTCCTATCTCTCCTGTTGCCCCACAAGGATAAGTCTATAACGGAAATGGTTGGCGAGCAAACCTTTACCGGCCGCGTCTCTGCAATGCTGCTCCCACATGGACACGGGGGAAGTCCATCTCAAGCCTCGCCTTATCGTGACGGATACCTGTTAGTTGCCGTTATAGTGGCTGGAGTATAGCGCGTCAGATAGAAGAAGTCGCGTTGATCCGCCTGTAGATACTCGTTGCCCGTGCCTTGCATCTGGGTATTGAGCTTGTTGATGGTTAGCGTCCCGTTGTTATTGCGCTGATACAAGAAAGCGCGGGTCCAGAATGGGTTAATATCTGTTTCCATTGCCATAACCGCACCGGCCGCCGATAGCGCTTTTCCCAGTGTTTCCGGCAGCAGCGCATTGCCGGCCGCATAGATTAGATTCCCCTGGGCGGTGATGCCAAGGCCTGAACGCCAGGTATATTCCTTATTCAATATTGTACCTCCCCAAGCCGCGCCATCCCTTGTTAGAGGATTGATCGCCCCGTGATCGATCAGGAGTGAAGCGTTCTGACGCCAGGCGAGCAGGTTCTTATTCTGGCTATTGAGCTCTGGATCGACGCCCCAGGACCCTATTATCAGTTTCCCGTTACGTGTAATGGCAATCGTAGCGACGTTTGGTTGTGGCGGCACATAGACTCTACCATCGGTCATGAGGCCATAGGCACCATCTGCGTACTTAAACCCTCCGTTCAAAACGGCCAGGAGCGTGTTGCCTGCTTGATCAGCTTGAGCAATGCTTCCTGTGCCATAAGCGTGGAGTGGTCCGCCCGGTTCCTGCGTGCCAGCAACGATATGCAGCCGCGAAAAGCGCATATCGAACTGCAAGAGCGTAACAATAGCATAGGGGTAGTGAGGATCAGGCCGGATAAATGCACTGGCATCAATAGGCAGGTAGGCATAGGGGCCCGGCGCCTGCTCCAGCATATTCCAGCTTCCTTCACCCTTGAGGACAGGGGAGATGAGTGGTTGCATGGAAGGCAGGGGCATGGCCTTCCATGCAACTCGTGCTGGAGGCGGAGCGGACTTTGCCATTGTCAATGGTAGTTGTGAGGGCGCAGTGATATGTTGCAGACCCAGTTGATACTGTAGTTGATTGAACTTATTTTGCAGATCGAGGTACCAGGCCTCAACCTGTGCCGCCGCAACTGGACCGGCGATTTCTCGGAACTCGTCGGCACTCCAGGCGCCTACCGTACCGTTGCCCTGGGTGAGTACAAGCACAACGATCGTGATAATACTGCACACTATCAGCCAGGGGAGCGCATGCTTCTTACGGGATGGCCGTCGTCTGGCCTTCTGTGCCGGTCGGCGGTTTCGTGTTTGAGACGAATGCATCCGTGGCCGCTCTGTATCCCGCTGGTTCTGTACTGGCGTTCCATACGGCCCGATTTGCCAGGCATCCGATAATTGGCTGTCTTGAATGAGGGTCCAAAGCGAGGACGCTGGCTCTGCGGTTGCAGCCGATTGGACCGGACCGGCCTGCTCCTCTGTCAACAGAGGAGACGGTAATACAGGCTTCGATGCCTGAGAAGCATGTACGAGCCGGTTGCCATAAAATGTTGTCGTTGGATCAATGAACTGCCGCCGTGGCGGTGTAACATGTTCTTTACTCATGAAAAATAATCCCAAAGCAGGATCAGAGAAAAATGCACCAGATAGCTAGATACGCGCCTGCCTCTATGCTTCGTCATCCAAATATGTTATTTTGCCTATTCCAGGTTAGCAGGAAATAGCAGGGCGCACGTACAAATATGACATGACCGGCTCTGCCACTTCTCGTTCCTCACAGAAGGTATCAGGCACACTGTATTTGTGAGAAGCACTATCTCGGTGCTCTTCAATGTTCCTTGTTCTTTTTTCTGCTCCACTATACAGTTTATTACCAGTAAAAAGGGAGCAATTTCATCAAACCAGGACTTTTAGCCCACACGTCACCAGGTATATTCATGGGCGAAGAGCTACTGGAGACTTTGAACAAGATTGGAGAATTCTGGTATTCTTTCCATGTTATAATATAGATGTTCCCGTTTGGAAGAATATATCGGTGAAGTTGGAGGGAACAAAGCTGTTCATGCGCTCCTGCCTGATTCTCTGAGGCGAGATATATGTCCCTCCACGCGTTTTCCCCACCCGAGTCGAGCGTTACTCCAGACTGAACCACCATTGGAGACCAGCCGAAATACGATTTGAGACTGCCTGCATACCGTATGCTATTCATATATGTCTCATATATGTCCGGAGTTCGAACAGTCGGCGTGCGATGCCGAAGCAGTTGATGTTATCACTGCAGCTTCACGAGGAATATATATAGATGTGCATCCACTTATCACAGACGAGAGAAGACAAAAAGATGGAAGGTTAGTTATCGCGTCAAGTACCCCACGCCTGAAGGCGGAGACTTGTAAATAGGGGTGACTTCTGCCCGGCTATTGCAAGCCTGGACTTGACCAGCCCCAGCCAGGGCTTTCTTCGGAAAGCTATCGGGCTATGATATCGGGAGTGTTCAAGAACGTACCTTGGGATGCTTGCCAGTCCCAAGCTCTACAACTACTGAGTTCATCAGCCAGACGGGGTTCGAGGCAGTGCTCAGCGGATATGCAGCCCGGTATCCTCGGCGAGGCACACGTTACTTTGTGCGGAAAAGGGTACCAGCCATCTCTGGTTAGGAGGAGAAACCGCATATTTCTTCTCCTCCCCTTCGGGGGCATTCTTGAAGAACTGTATTGAAAAAAGGAGGCGTGTTTCCTCCCCTGCCTGAAGTCAGGGGTATCCGCACGATTGAAAATCATGAAAGTACACATTTCTGGCTTCGGACCGTTTGGAAAGGAAAAAACAAATCCCACGGCCCGCTTGATTGAAGACCTTGATAGCTACTGTATTGACGGCGCATCACTTCAGTTGCATCTCTTGCCTGTTACCGTTCAGGGAATATATGATTATGCCAAATTGCTTTATGAAGAGAGTCTTGATGACGAGATCCTGGTCATTGCTTTTGGTCTCGCCGGTGGAAGAAAAGGCATGGCTATAGAAAGAGTGGCCATTAACTGCTTCGACTTTTCAATACCCGATAACGATGGTAAGAAACTGATAGATACCCCTATCGTTCCGGAAGGCCCGGATGCCTATTTTTCCGGACTTCCCATTAAGCGAATTCAAGCATCCTGGCAACATACCGGCATACCCGGTTCTGTTTCTAATACTGCTGGCACGTATCTGTGCAATGGACTCTTCTACCTTCTCCGGCACTACACCAGGGCTTCTAGCGCACGCGGTGGCTTTATCCATGTTCCTTATACAGAGGACATCATCACTGATTCTTCAAAGCCAGCCATGAGTTATGCGGATGTTTTGAGCGCAGCCAAGATTGCTATCGAAGTGGCGATACAGCACCCTGACGATGAAGTGCTTCCAGGCGGAGCTATTTACTAACCTTTGCATAAAAGAAGGCCAGTATGATTGACTACTGGCCTCTCTGTCGAAGTCCTTGTGGGTTCAGCGTCGCTGGTGCCCCCACACGCCTGAATTGACAAGATTGACTGGTCGATTTCCATGCAAGGCACTTACCACTTGCTCACAGGCCATCATTTGCATACGGAACAAGCCTTCTGTCGTATATGAGCCAATATGCGGGGTACAAATGGTGTTGGGTAAGCTAAACAGGGGATGATTAGCTATTGGCGGCTCGGGATCAAAGACATCCAGTCCTGCTCCTGCCAGCTGGCCCGATTGCAAGGCATCGAAAAGCGCATCATGATCGATCAATGCACCACGCGCAACATTGACAAGATAACTCCCTCGTGTCATCAGGTTCAGCGTCTCTGCATTGATGATATGGTGCGTCTCTGGCATAGCAGGACAATGTAACGAGATGACCCGGGCACGAGGAAGCAATGTAGCAAGATCGGGAAGGAGTTCCACACCAAGATCCGTTGCTCGTGCAGGATCAATAAAGGGATCGTATGCGAGTACTTTCATACCAAGGACCTGCGCGATCGCCGCCACACGCGTCCCAATGCGGCCTAAACCAATAAGTCCCAGGACGGCCCCGGCAACTTCTAGCCCTGGCATCAGCTCTGTGAGTGGCGGAAATGGACGACCCGAGCGAAGACGACGGTCACCCACCGCGACCTGTTTGCAGAGATTCAGAATAAGCGCAACGGCATGTTCCGCGGTAGATTCTGTGGGACCATCAGGCGTATTAATCACCATAATACCACGTTCGGTCGCCGCAGCAAGGTCAACCCGATCGACCCCAATTCCAGCGCGGACAATGAGACGCAAACGTGGACCAATATGATCCATTACCTCACCGGTCACGAAGATGGACCCTCGCACGAAAATAACGTCAGCATTCATGGCTTCTCTATACCACTCAGCGCTCTCCCCTATGGCGCTGGTGATGACAGTGGCGATGTCCTCAAGTAATGCCAGAGGCTGCGGCTGCAGCACCACGCCTGTCCAAACCTGTGGAGTCATAAAACAGCATCTCCTTTCCCGCCTCGGCTACTTCTCAGCTCTCCGCGCTATTTCCAGATTCTGGGTTGCTGCAGCTATCATGCTACCCACATCCGCGGTGACACAGACCATCTGGAAGCCCTGCTGCACTCGCGCGGCTGCAGCTTTCCCATCCCCACTCATAATGCCCAGAGCAACATGATGCTTTATGGCTCCGGCTTTGATGGTCTCCAGCGCAGCGACAAATTCAGGCTCTGTCCCCTCATAACTGGGAGGAAAACCGAGTTGCGCATGAAGATCGTTTGGCCCTACGAATGCAACATCAATCCCTGGAACTGACAGGATTTCATCCACGTGCTCGAGTCCTTCCCTGCTTTCAATCTGTACGACCAGGAGCGTCTCATCGTTGGCAGCCTGATTGTACTGGGGTCGATTGGTTGTGCCAAATCCATAGG
The DNA here is from genome assembly GCF_036245075.1 of Dictyobacter halimunensis. Lineage (NCBI taxonomy): Bacteria > Bacillati > Chloroflexota > Ktedonobacteria > Ktedonobacterales > Dictyobacteraceae > Dictyobacter > Dictyobacter halimunensis. The sequence goes on along the minus strand of NZ_BSRI01000001.1, from coordinate 180,084 downwards.
GAGCAAATGTCCCGCCGATACTGCGATTCCCAAAGGGAGGATATTTTGCACAATCTACCGCATATTGCGCCTCTTCACGCGAATTAACCATAGGTACGACGACACCCCATGCACCGGCATCCAGGGCCCATTTGAACCATTCAACTCTATTGAAGGGAAGGCGCACGAGAGGCCCACTCGTACCCGCATCGGCAATAGTTGCCACCATTTCTGCCATGAGCACAGGATTCTGGGCGCTATGCTCCATATCAATCAAAAGCCAATCAAAACCAATCCGTGACATCACCCGCGTCGCCGTGGTACTGGCCAGACTTAACCATGCACCCAACGATGGTTCACCTTGCTTAAGTTGTTGCTTGACATGATTCTTTCGCATTGCAGATCCTTCTTTCTTGGCTGTTAAATATTTGCGTGAATTAGCATGTAGTACTCTATAAGTATGCTACGCATATTCTAAAGTTTAACCAGAAGAATGAGAATAAGGAGCCAATAGATCGATACTGGCTCCTTCCATCCGGTCAGGATTGAAGGAGGCCACGTAGCTCTGGAGCCAGTGCCTCGCTGGCAGTGTATTTTATCAGCGCATCTACATCCAGTTTCAGACCGAGGCCCGGTGTCCTGGGAATGGATAACATCCCTTCTGCATCCAGATGCCAATCGTCAACGGCAATCTCATCTATGTAGGGCGAACCCGTCTTATATTCTATAAGATCGGTATCAGATAAAGCTGCTGCGAGATGCAAATCAGCAGTCAGCCCTACTGCAGTATTCCACCCATGCGGTATGAGCCGAATACCATATGCTTGAGCAAACCAACCGATGCGGCGTGACTCACTAAGACCACCGACTTTGGTCACATCAGGCTGCACAATATCAACGGCACCGGTCTGTAACCATGGAAGAAAACTTTGACGGCGTGTCAGAACTTCACAACTAGAAATAGGGAGCGGTGCCGCACGCCGTAATAGTGCATAATCCTCCATGGCATCAGGCCTCAGCGGCTCTTCGAACCAGGTCACTTTATAGTCTGCCAGCATCTGTGCCGTGCGCAACGCCCACTTGTACCCCTGATTCCAGAAGGCATCGCTACCACCAGCATCCACCATCAGAAGCGCATCTTCTCCAATGGCTTCGCGCGCGGCGCGCACGATTGTTTCATCTCGTGTGTCGCTCTGGCGTCCAAAATCCCCCCAGCCAATCTTAAATGCTCGAAACCCCTGCATCTTATAATGTAACAACTCTTCAGCTAGCGGATCTGGATCCTGGATAAGTAAGGAGGCATAGGGGCGGACACGATCACGATAATATCCCCCTAGCAGGCGCCCAACAGGTTGCCCCGTTGCTTTGCCAAGAAGGTCCCAGAGGGCAATATCGATACCGCTAATCGTATGGGTAATTGTTCCACCTCGCCCAAGCCAGAATGTGTGTTGATGCAACTTCTCACTTACACGTTCTGGCTCTAACGCATTCTCACCTGTATACAAAGGCGCTAACACTTCCAGGGCACTGCGTACAAGTGCATCATTAGAAAACACACTGCCCAGACCGAAAAGATCCTCGTCTGTCCGCACAACAAGGAGCGTATGCACGCATTCATCTGGTTTCAATTCATGACTCCACCCTCCCTCAGGGGTACCACCACGTAAGCCGATAGCATGGATCTCTCGTATCTTCATAACATCCTCCACAAGAATCTTTACCAGCGAATCTGACTTTGGATCGGGGAAATATGCTGATCAACACGTTCAGCGACTGGCCAGGCACGCAATTCATCGACGATCTCAATAAGACGGGATGTCACCGCATCAAAGATGATCTTTCCTTTCTCCTTCGTTGCTCTGGAGGGATCACCATGTACCCCATGCTTTGTCCATCTCCCCCAATAATCGCTCATGCGAACAGGGAAGTTAGACGTGCTATCAGAGCTCATATACTTACCAGTCACATCATCGTCTACTCGCATCTCATGTACCTGTACACGCTCTGAGGCAAGGTAAAGGTAGAGTGAGGTCTCATACTCATCGGCATGGGCAATCGTCTCACTTTCCTTTACTTGATTGAATGCGTCCATTCCTAAAGGAATATATGTCAGTGCCGCGCATATCGACTGCGTTTCGAGAATGGTTTTGCGTGCGATAATGTCAATCAACGCAGTATTGGAGCCGTGACCATTGATAAGGAGAATCTTCTGGAAACCATGATAAGCTACGCTTTTCGTGATATTCAAGCAGAAGTTGATAAACACATCTGGCTCAATATGAATGGTACCTGGAAAGTCAATATGATGCATGTTGAGCCCATAAGAAATAGGTGGTAGTATCAGCACACGGTCCGATGCCCGACGACCCACTTCCAGGCAGACCTCTTCAGCTAGAAAAACATCTGTATCGAGTGGCAGGTGTCGGCCATGCTGTTCTGTTGAACCGGTTGGTAAAATGACCACTTTTTGCATTTTGATGGCATCATTCATTTCTGGCCATGTGAGCCGATTATATCTGTATTCGGTGAGTGCAGACATACCAGACCTCCTTCATTTGTTGCAAGCAGCTTAACAGAGAACTTTGCTCCTCAATCTTCCGTCTCTTCCTTTCCTCACATCCTTCTTTTTAGAAAAGCTCTTCTATTCTCTCACTACGTTGACACTATTTTTTGACGTGTTCTCTATGACGTTTTCCTCTGCCGCAAGTTTGATTGCAAGGTGATCACTGATGCGATATGCATTGGCCAGAATGGTGAGAACCGGATTCACGCCACCATTGGTGACATGAATTGACCCATCAGCTATATGCACATTTTGGTGTCCCCAGAGTCTTCCCCATTTATCCGTCACTGATGTAGCTGGATCTGTTCCCATCCGACATGTACCGGCTTGATGCTGGCCTCCGCTTGGTCCTTCGCTTTTACTCCTGGATAATGGGATGACAGTCTTTGCACCACTCGCTGTGAGCCATTCGGCTGCCTTATTCGCAATGAAATCGGCTGCTTTATAATCCTCTGGATGAATGTTGCCACTAAGACGGGCCACTGGCATACCAAACTTGTCACGTACTTTGGGATCGAGTGTGACACGTGCTTCTGGGTTGGGTATCTCCTGGATCGGTCCCTGGATAAGAGAGAGTCGCGTGTAAAGATCACGCATCCCCTGTTTGCCGGCGATTCCCCAGAGGGAAATAATATGCGATGTGGTGAGCGTGCTCCAGACGTTGAGTGGAGTCGGTACAAATTCGTTTGCCAGCATTGCGCCCCCAATAATGCCATCATTGTGATGACGATAATCATTGGTAGATATAGTTGGCCCTGGTCCGTAGCAATCCTGAATAGGTGTATCAAATATGCCAAGAGCACCAGTATAGACATGCCCCTGCAGGTTACGCCCAACCTGATCGTAATTATTGCCGATTCCATTGGGTTCCTGGGTTGAGGTGCTGTTGAGCAGGAGGCGTGCAGTTTCGATAGCACCAGCGCTGAGTACAACCTGGCCTGCATTCACTGTGCGCCGCTGGATATATCCATTGGCATCAGTCACTATAGCAACGCCTGTGACGACGCCGTTTGTATCGGTGAGGAGCCGTTCGACCTGGGTGCTGATGAGGACATCACAGCGACCGGTCTCAATCGCTCGTGGAATGACGGTATTGTGTGTCCCATTTTTAAACTCACCGGGGCAACCAAAGCCGACGCACGCGCCGCAACGAAGGCAGGCACCTCGGCCATCGCGTGCCACTGAATTGATAAGCAATGGAACAGGGCCGGTCTTTTGGGTAAGTGCCTCCGCACCGCGGCGCAATACGGTGGTAGCGGTATTGCTATGGAGTGGTGGCATAGGATAGCCACGTGCGCGAGGGCCAGCGATGCTATCACCTGAAGGATCACCAGACACACCGATCTCCCATTCTGCTCGATCATAAAAGGGTGCAAGATCCTCATACGTTATTGGCCAGTCGGCGAGAGAACTCCCCTCAGGGATGCCATAGGTGGTGGCCATGCGGAAGTCTTCCGGACAAAAGCGCCATGCCTGAGCGCCAAAGACTCTTGTTCCTCCACCAACTGTCATCGCATTATTACTCCACTGCGGATCTGTGGGGTTCACGATAGCGTCACCCGCAGAGGTTGAATGCACGCGCGGATTTCCATCCGCAGGTGGCCCGGCTGGCGTATCATACCCCAGCATTGTTCGCTGGTTGCGCAGATGATCGGGCCGTAGCATGGTTGCAGTTAACCAATCTCCACGCTCGATGAGGAGCACGCGATGCCCGGCTTCAGCCAGCACACAAGCGGCCACACCACCACCAGCACCGGCCCCAACAACAATGATTTCATAGGATGAAGAAATAGTATCCCAGGATATGGTCTGTGGTGGAGTCGCGTCAATTGTTGGCCAGAAGGCATCTCTTGGACCCATGTGATAATTGATCATTTTCCATGAAATAGCATCGTGGTTTCCTCCATTATCGGGATCACTATAAAATCCCTGGATAGTGAGCCGAATGATCAACATGATAAATTCGGTGGCCGATATCATCCAATCAATGGCAGTCTTGCCTGCTAGCAAGTCCTCGATGATCTTGTCCTGTGCCTCATGTGGAAGGTTGGCGAAGTCGGTATCATTGTGACGGGCACGGGACTCCTGTTGTAGTAGACCCAACCCTTCTTCAACAAACCGGATCCTGACCGTGAGATCTGTGGAGAGGATGCGCTCAATGAAGTCACCAACACCGGCCTCCCAGCCGGAAGGATACTCATCAGCGGGAATAACCCGATCTATGAGAGCCTGAAGTGTCTGATCCTCATGTATATTAATGTTCATGCCTTACTCTTTTTCAATGTTTAACATCAGTGTGTATGAATGGAATGAAAGATTTGCTTGTATTATAGGATTTAGTGACAGAAAAGAAAAGGTTTTCCAATACTTCCAATCTTTCAGCCAAGGCATAATCCTATCAGATGGGTGGATGAACCTGTTCCTGTTTGAATGGTTAGAATCTATTGTTAGCTCTTATTCCCTTCTTAAATATATTCCTTGTTCAATATTCCTCTCATCTTTCTTTAACAGGATTTTCTCCAGGATGAAGACGTAGCCCCTATCGGGAGACATCGACGGCGATTGTACGTTTACATGTTTCTCTGCATACCGTTTGTACGCGGGATGTATAAGCCGGATAAAATGCTTGAGATTTGGATGATCTTTTTGTTGCCTAACAAATTAAGCTGTGCTATACTCGTTGGGCAACACCTATCAAGTTCTATTGTGTACCATCGTTTGCGCGTAGAAAGTAGCTATGTATGCCCAGGTACGCTCATGCTCAGCTTCGCTGGTCTGAGCCAGCACAGCGCTATCTCATTTTCATTGATGAGCAGGCTACAGAGCAGTCTCTCTGCAGCGATTGGCTGGAGCAGATTGCTTCCTTTGCTTTTCATAGTCGATGGGGCATGCATTATACGGTGCGCAGGCAGCGGGCGCAGCGTGGAGGAAGCTACTGGTACGCATATCGGCGCCTGCATGGGCGTATCATCAAACGGTATATTGGCAGATCGGCTGATCTTACGCTGGCACGCTTAGAAGAGATCGCTCATCGGTTGGAAGGTTTGCCCAACGTGGATCAGCATGCCCTGGAGTTATCAGAAGCCGAGCAGACTGCCGGGGATATGACCTTAGCTGCTGCACAAGTGGAGGACGGTTGTGCTGTCTCCTCTAGTGAGACAGCTCCACTTCTCTTTCCCAAGCTCTCTGCTCCGCGCTTACAGAGCTCTTTGCTGGACCGTTCGCGCCTGTTCGCGTTGCTTGATGCCGGACGCGAGGGGGCCTTCACACTCGTTACGGCGCCAGCGGGATGTGGCAAAACGACGCTGGTCTGCCAGTGGTTGGCGGCGCGCCGCATCGATGCTGCTTTCCCTCCTGTTGGCTGGATCTCACTGGAGGGGTCTGATAATGACCCTTTGCGCTTCTGGCGCTATCTGATAGCGGCCTGCCAGGTTTTTCAGGTCGATCTGCAAGAGGCGCAAAACGCATTGCTGGCTATGATCCCGCAGCCCCCTTTTCTTCCTTCCTCCTTTGAGAGAGTACTGACCTCTTTGCTTAATGCGCTGGCGCGAAGTCTGGTAGGGGGCATGCTGGTTTTAGAGGATTATCATGCGGTGAGCGATCTAACGATCCATGAAACGCTGTCTTTCTTCATTGATCATCTGCCTGCTACTTTCCATCTGATTATGGTCACGCGTAGTGATCCTCCTTTTTCTCTGGCCCGCTTGCGTACTCGCGGCGTGTTGCTGTGTGAGGTGCGCGCCTCCGATCTGCGTTTTTCGTTGGATGAGACGACCAGCTTTCTTCACCGGTTCTATCCCTTCGACCTGGCCCCCCTGACCATTCAGCAGTTTCAGTCCCAGGTACAGGGGTGGGCAGCTGGACTGCACTTGATGAAACTGGCTCTGCAGAGGACCACAACTCAGGCGCAGGGAGAGCAGGCTGTGGCGCTCCTTGCCCGCAATGCATCGTTACAGGAATACTTTGTGGCTGAGGTACTCGACTCGCAACTGGAGGAGGTGCAACGATTTGTGCTCCAGACCAGCCTCCTTACGCGTCTAACGGGCCCGCTGTGTGATGCTGTGACTGGGAGATCTAACGGCCAGGACATGCTCAAACGGCTGGAGAACGGCAATCTGTTCCTCGAAGAAGCCCTCGATGATGCCGTTGCTCCCTTCCCTTTGCTGTCCACGCAGCAGTGGTATCGCTATCACGCGTTGTTCGCCGAGGCCATGCGTGCTGAAGCACGCCAGCGCCTGGGATCGGATCACCTGCGTCAGCTCTCTGCGCGTGCCTCTGACTGGTACGAGATGCATGGTTTTCTGCATGAGGCTATTGAGGCTGCTTTGGCGGGTGGGGTCTATGAGCGGGCTGCGAATCTGGTTGCTCGCTCGGTTGAGGAACATACTTTTCCGGGCGAAATACATGAGCCCTATACCCTGCGGCGCTGGCTTGAGCAGATTCCAGCCTCCATCCTGGGGCAGAAGCCGGTTCTCTGTCTGAGTTATGCTACCACGCTGCTGTTTCAAAGCGCTTCATGGCAGCCCGACGCCTCTTCCATGCCCTTGTTGCAGAAGCTCTTGCACATAGCAGAGCATGGTTTCCGTAGCGACACCAATGTATTGAAAGTTGGTGAAGTGCTGGCCTTTCGCTCCTTGCTGGCCTTGAGACAGGGCGATACGCAGGCCAGCATCAGTTATGCGCGGCAGGCGTTGGATGGATTGGCTCAGACACAATCCATCTGGCGCGGTCTCAGCCTGTGCATTGTGGCTGAGGAATGGATCAGGCAGGGCAAATTTCAGCAGGCTCAGCAGGCTTTGTTGGAGTCGCAGAAGCTCTGTGAGGCGGCGGGAAATCGCTATTTCCGGCGCATCGCTCAACTCAAGCTTGCTCAGGTCTCCTTTGAGCAGGGGAAGTTCCAGTATGCCGCCTCACTGTATCGTCAGACGCTTGGAGAGGCGCGCAAGGAAGGTCCTGCATATGTGTGTGCCAGTGCTCTGCTGGGCCTGGCTACCATCTGCTATGCATCCAATGATCTGGATGATGCCTATCGTTACGCGCAGGAGGCCGTAAGTATTGGGCAGGCTCATTCCCTGCTGTACTACGAAGTGCGCGCCATGTTGGTCCTGGCCCGTGTGCAGCAGGCGCGGCAGGATCAGCTCGTTGTTGCCCAACAACAGCTAACGGCCCTGCTTGAGCGAGTGCCTGTCTCTCTGCCCCATCTCAGGCAGGAGATCCAGACTGCGCTGGCGCGGTTAGCGTTCCCGGCTGGTGATCAGATGACCATACAGCGCTGGGCGATTGCTCGCATACCTCAACCTGACTTTGCCCAGGAAAAAGAGGAAGAACTCTTGCTGTGTCGCTGGTTACGTAGTCAGGGAAAGCTCGAAGAGGCATCATCCCGGCTTGATGCTCTCCTGGATGTTTGCCGGCAGTCGGGACATGTACGCGGCCTGCTTGAGGTGCAGGTGGAGATGGTGTTACTTGCCGCCGCGCTGAAACGCAAGGCGGAGGCCCAGCGTCTGTTGCGCAAGGTCCTTGCTCAAGCATTTGACGGCAATGTCACGCGCCTGTTCCTCGATGCCGATGAGCAGATGGTGATCCTGTTGCGCACCCTGCTGCCCCAACTTCACGAGCAAGCTCTGCAGGCATATATACGTACCCTGCTGCATGCCTTCCCTGCTCAGTCGCATAGTAGTGAGCGAGCCTCTTTCCTGATAGAACCCCTCTCTCCCCAGGAGATGCGCGTCTTGCGACTGCTGGTGCAACATCGTTCAAACGCAGACATTGCCCGCGAACTGGTGGTCTCGGTCAATACGGTGCGTACCCACGTGCAGAGTATTTATAGTAAGCTCGGCGTCCACACTCGCGGCGCTGCCAGCGACGTGGCGCGTGAACTGCGCCTGATCCCCTAGCTCTTCATCCCCTATAGAGCCGTATCGAATCGCCCACAAATCATGCACCTGATCACTACTATGGATGACGCAAAATCATCCTTCTGAAAGCTATGCTATTGCCATGAACGAACGATTACCGTGGCTGGAGCCGGAGCGCCCCGCAATGAGGATTGTGCGGTGACTCCCTTCCGGGCACAAGCAAGTGTATCAGAATAGAAAAGAGAGCAAATGATGATCAGCGCAGCATTCCCCTATCAAAAACAACGCAAATCTATCCTGGGGCTAGAGATGGCCTATGTCGAGGAGGGCCAGGGCGATCCGATAGTCTTTCTGCATGGCAATCCCACCTATTCCTATGTCTGGCGCAACATTCTTCCGTATGTGCAGGATCGAGGACGCATTATCGCCCCCGATCTGATCGGCATGGGCGACTCACAGAAACTGCCGGTGAGCAGCCCTGCTTCCTATACATTTGTTGAGCAGCGCCGCTATCTCGATGCGCTGCTTGAGACGCTAGATGTGCGCCAGCGCGTCGTGCTGGTTGGACACGACTGGGGAGGGGCTCTGGCTTTTGATTGGGCGCGTCGCCATCCAGACGCCGTGCGCGGCATCGCCTATATGGAAGCGGTGATTGAGACCGTTTCGTGGAATGAGACGTCCGAGGTTGCTCGTACACGTTTCCAAGCCATGCGCTCTCCGCAAGGTGAACAGATGGTGTTAGAGCAGAATTCCTTTATCGAGTTTAATCTGCCCAAAACGATCCTGCGCACGTTGACGGAGGAAGAGATGAACGAATATCGCCGTCCATTTGCTGAGGTGGGAGAAGCGCGGCGTCCCATGCTCTCCTGGGCCCGCCAGTTACCGATTGAAGGCGAGCCGGCTGATGTCACCGAGATCGTGACCGCCTCCAGCCAGTGGCTTTCCCATAGTCCCATCCCCAAGCTTCTGATTCAGTCCGTTCCCGGCACACAGGGTCCAGGTCACCTGGCCGCCAACCATAGCTGGCCCGCGCAGAGCGAGGTGAGTGTGCGCGGACATCACACGCCTCAAGAAGACTCCCCCGACGAGATCGGGCAGGCGATCGCCAGCTGGCTTGAGCAGCTCCAATAATTGTTACGACCAGAACTGTGGGCATTTTGCTCACAGTTGTATGTACAGGGTAGTGCTCATTATTAATTATGCAAGAAAAGACTCATCATTCAAGTATAAGGATAGAGAAAGAACATGAAGATAATTCTTTGGGCCACTTTAACCGCCAATGGCAACTATGCTCAATCCAGCCCTGAGCATCCACCTAAAGCCGAAGCGCAGAACGACTTTGTAGCGCAGGCTACAGCTGCCGGCAATTTCATTATTGGACGCCGCACGTTCGAGGCCGCACAGGCCAGCGGCGGTGGTGATTTTGGGAACCTGGATATCGTCGTACTTTCTGCCAGCGGCAAAGAAATTCCGGGCGTCAAAGTTGCGCACTCTCCTCGGGAGGCTCTCGACTATCTGCGGGAAAAAGGCTACGCAGCCGCGCTTCTTTCTGGTGGCGCCGACCTGCACAATGCATTTTTCGCCCAGGGGCTCGTTGACGAGATAATATTCAATGTCGCGCCGGTGTTGGAAGGAAAAGGGCTCAACCTGCTCCTGAATCAGGAACACTATCAATATAAGGATGTGCAGCTACTGGAGTGTAAGAGCCTTGGTGGTGGTGTCGTTCAGTTGCACTACGCCGTCAACATTGCATAAGTCTTATAACTGTTGAGACCGTGATAAGAAAAGCACTCTCTTATCACGGTTTCAACAGGAGCGGCTCGATATTACGATGGATGTCACTGATGTTATGGCGTCTGCAGGACCTTGCCATTGAGTCGCTCTTTTTTTGAGCGCTTCTCATCCCTCCTCTTCTGCTTTTTACTAGCTTGCTTGTAAACATCCTCCATTGCACATGGTTGCGGTTAGCCATCCTTCTAGAATTCTTTCTCCTGTTGCATTTAACGATCTAGAACTTGACAGAAACCGGTTTCCGAGTTATAGGTTTACTGTCATATAGTTTCTATGAGCAATTACTGTATAAACAATGCTGTTGTAGCATCTATTTCGTCCGTTCATTGCAAGGAAGCAGGAGCACAGGATGCAAAGAAAGCTCACTATTCAGCGCCTACGATAGCGGCTCGTCGCGCTGGCTCTACACTGCCGGGGGCTTCAGTTCAGGTAGTGTTGCTACGTACTCCTTTACGTATCAGCAGAATGGATTACAGTACGATACCAGTTCTTATAGTTGGACACATCCTTGAGTTATCAGAAAAATACTTCCCTTTTGGGACGAGCCAGTGCCAGAGGGGAAGAAATCTTTGCAGCGAACGTAATAGAGGCAAATATGTAATGCTCTAGCTCCAGATGCGCCTGGGAAAGAGACGAAGCAGTGCTGAACTGAGAGGGGATCAAGGCCTAAGCCGGACGTGGGTTACGGTTGTTCCTGTATGCTTGTTCATGTGTAAGATTGCATGGGCATGGAAGTGGTGTGGTTGTGTGGAGCAATAAAATAGAGCAAGGTGCATGGTATTGCTGCCCGTTTTGCCTGATACCCCAGGTCTGTAGACTACAGAATCCATCTCCGAAAAGGGGACATTTTCGGAGTCCATTCTATGGCGAGAGTGTCGTCCTCTTCACCGTTTTCCACAGCAGGATCTGGCGGAAAACAAAAAGAGATGAAAGGAAAAAAGCATGGCATCCACTCCTAGAGGGACCCCTTCCTTTTTTGAGGACCTGAAGATTCTCCTCACAGGCTCTCTTGTTCTCCCAGAGGACCCCATCTATGATCAAGCGCGTCAACTCTGGAATGGGAGAGTCGACACCCATCCGGCAGTGCTCGTTCGTTGTGCGGATGCGCAAGATGTCGTTTCCACTGTTCGCTGGGCTCGTATGCATGGACGTGCGTTCTCTGTTCGTGGTGGTGGGCATGATTTTGCGGGACGAGCGCTCTGTCAAGATGGAGTTGTGATCGATTGTTCTCTGATGAGTGCCGTCATCGTCCATCCAGAGACGCGGACCGCTCGAATCCAGGCTGGTGCAACGGCAGGCGATCTCATTGGCGCCTTCCGGTAATACGGGTTTGCGACGAGCACAGGGGTCGTCTCAAGCGTCGGGATGGCTGGACTCACGTTGGGTGGTGGCTATGGTCCTCTCCTGGGGAAATATGGTCTGGCTACTGATAACCTGCTATCAGCGCAAGTGGTCACAGCGGACGGGCAACTGGTGACGGCAAGTACAACTGAGTATCCAGATCTCTTTTGGGGGCTGCGCGGTGGTGGTGGCAATTTTGGAGTAGTGGTGTCATTGGAGTATCGCCTCTATCCTCTCACCACGGTGTTGGCGGGTTTGCTGCTGTATCCTATGGATCAGGCCAAAGAGATGTTACGTTTTTATGGCGAGTTCATCAAAACCGCCCCCGACGAACTTACCATTCAGGCTGGCTTCCTCCAGACGCCCGAAGGCATGACCGTACTATTTCTTCATCCTGTGTACTGTGGTTCGCTTGAAGAAGGAGAGCAAGCACTCAAACCCTTGTGTCTCTTTGCCACGCCTCTCGTCGATCAAATCCAGCTGGTCATGTATGACGATCTCATTCATATGTTGGATGCTCCAATGCCCAAAGGCCGTCACTACTTCATCCAAACACAATCGCTGGATAGTCTTGGTGTAGAGACGGTGGATGCGCTTTTGGAGCTTGCGCAGCAATTCTCTTCTCCTTTTTCTGCCATTTCGCTTCATCACTTTCATGGCGCTGCAAGCCGTGTGGCACCTTCCGAGACCGCCTTTGCGCTGCGCCAAGATCATCTGCTGGCCGAAATCATTGCTGCATGGGAACCACCATTGGCAGGAGAGGATCAGAGACACTTGCAGTGGGCGCAGTCAGCTTCACGTACCCTTGCTCCATATGCCTTGAAGGGAGGATATATTAATCTGTTGGATGAGAGGGAGCAGGAGCGTGTTCCTTTTGCTTTCGGATCCAACTATGAGCGTTTGCTTCAACTCAAGCGGACGTATGATCCTGACGATGTTTTCCATTCGACGATTGGTCACATCACACCAACGTGATCAATGACCCTGGAAATCGCTGTGAATGCGAAAATGAAATGATCACTTTTTTCGTTCCCGATCCAACGTGTGCCTATGTGTTAGACGAGGAGTGGTGGCTCGTTAGTTGTTGAAGAAGCTGGAAGGAGCCAGAAGATAAGGAAAAGTTTTCTATGCTGAACAAGGCGGTGACTCAAAGTTTGAGATAAATACGAGCCATCCTGATGTTCTCTAAGATTTTCCGGTTGCTGTGTATAGGTGTGAATGGTCACTGGCGATCCAATGTAACGTGCCAGTGTGGGTGTGGATGTACTGGGAAGAAGCATATGGGGGGAGCACGTGCAGCGAGCGATGCAGACGTGGGCGCAGTGGAACAGACGCGTGCGAACGCTAGCCGTGATCCTGGCGCGGAAGGGTAGGTGCTGGTAGGAGATTTCTAAGGGACGGATGGTTGGTCAAGGATGATGGCGCCAGGACCAGCGGCTGGCGGTGCCGAAAGTTATCATGGCGCGGCGTGTTGGGGTACTTGGGGAGGCGTGCTAGAGCGGAAGGAGGAAGGAAGTGTACGTAGAGATGGGTGAGTATGTGAAGCTACGGTTGGTGGCGCTGGGTGAGCAACTGGGATAGGTGTTGTATGTGGAGCAGGATGTGGGAGGTGGCAGGAGATTGCGGAGTTTGGTAATTCTTCGCAATGGGTGATCGACGCGGTTCCGTATGTGCAGTTTCAATCGGCCTGCCAGAAGTAAGGATGGCCGCTAGTGTCCTCGATAAGCCGCCTGGAAAAGCTTTTGTTGGTTTCTCTGGGTGGCTTGTTATTGAACGGCGCTGTGTGAGATCATGCATCTGGGAATCATACTGTATGAGGTGTTTCTCAACCAGCATTCGTTCAATTGTGATGAGCCACTCGACTAACGCTCTTTTGTTTTATGAGCCGGGACATTCGCTGCTTATCTTGGCAAAGCTTGACCGATCCTGCTGTCTCTTTGGCATGTAAAGTGAAGTGCAACTGTAGTACGATGCCCGGTATCCTGTCATCGGCATGGATGAAGGAGCCAAGGTCTTACAATCCCAAGCCTTTGAACTGTTGCCGATGAAGCCCAAGCAACCCATGTGTGAGGATTACCTGTATGATCAGCAGGGAATGCCTCAATCTTCTTGGCGGTGGAACCCTTAGCGGGTCGGAGGGTCATAGCGGTGAGGAAACGCGGGACCAAAGAGGATTGGGCCCTGTTTCTGCATGAGGTGATCGAGCGGTACTATCCAACGGCGGAGAAAGTGATCCTGGTCATGGATAATCTCAATACCTATTCTCCCAGTTCCTTCTAGGAGGTGTTTGCTCCTGAGGAGGCGTGGAGATTGGCCCAACGGTTAGAGATCCATTATACGCCGATCTATGGCATCTGGCTCAATATGACGGAGATTGAACTGTCGGCACTCGCTCGGCAATCCTTGTGTGGGCGCATTGCGACGTTCCAGGAGGTACAACGGCGCGTCGCTGAGTGGCAAGAGGACTATGATCATCAGCAGACGCGCATTGATTGGCATTTTACGACGGACGATGCCCGTATCAAGCTCAAGCATCTTTATCCGCAAAGGTTGACAAAGCACTATTATGTCGCGAGAGGCGCGAAAACAACGAGGGAGTTGTAGATGTAGCCACTCTGTCCGTCGGGTCCGGGATGTTCAGAGTTGAGGTAATCATAGGTAAGAGTGGCGGTAATTGGTTGTCCCTGAACACTATGTAGTGACCGCATCTGTGTCAGGGTATTTTTGCCCTCGAACTCGCTATAGAAGCGCGCCAGATCCTGCTGCGGAGTAAAGGTAACGTAGAGAGAATTGTCGCCCGCCCAGGGAACATCGAAGAGTAGAGCGGTTGTGGCCAACACATTTTTAGGTTGATCAGGAGGAGTAAAGGCGAACGGCATGGCGTATCCAATGCCCTTGAAGTCGCTGGTACTGACAAAACTAAAGTCAGCCTCATGTACAACCGGCACAGGAGGAATAGTCGGATCGGGAGAATAGAGCGAGCGGGCCGGGATAACGAAATTGTAGCTGCTCGCCTCCTGAGCAGTGACAGGCGCAGCACTAAGAACACCCTCATCGAAATAAGGTAGGGACCAGGTGATGTCATAATCGGTGAGGTTGTACAGCTTGATGCTATGATAGGAAGAGTGCGCAAGCAGCTCGATAATAATCGGAATAGCAGCCAGAAGAGCGATACCGGCGAAAGCGGCCACGCCTGCCGTCATACTGACCGCCACATCTTCGACCACTACCGCGTCTACTGCCGCATCTTCAGCAGCAGCAGCAGCAGCATCAGCGGTGACCTCAGCAGTCACTTCTCCCGCCTCGGTCAGCGCAGTAAAGCAGGAGCGTATACCATTTAAGAAGCCTTGCAAAAGAGGCCTGACCAGGCCCGCCCAGGCAATACTGGCGAGCTGACTGATAGGAACAATCTCCGCAACCCCTAAAGGAACCTCCACGTACCATAATGGATCTGTTGAGTAGGAGAGTGTGCCAGTGAGCGATCCCACAACATTATAGCTTTTTCCTTGAAAGGTAAACTGGTGTGGCGGTTGCTGGCCGTGCAAGACTTGCTGCGCGGGCAGTGTCGAGAGCTGCATACGCAGAGGACTGTTTGGCTGCTGCGCACTGAAGATAGGATTACCCTGATTATCTGTGCTGGCTGTCCAGACAGCAGCGCCACCAGCGTTGACCCAGGCGACAAAGCGCTTAAGGGCATATTGCTTCTGAAAGAACGTGGCGGTATTAGAGCCCCCGGACAAGGCCTGCATCAACATGACATGTGTACGGTCGGTCAGCGGCAATCCTTGCCTGGCTGAACCGAGTACACACGGAATCGTCATTGTCATGATTCTGTATTCATCCTTTGCGAGCTAGCGGTATCAAGAGAAGACGACGAGCGAGTTATAGGTATAGGCGTTTTGCCCACTGGGAGTAGGATGCTGGCCAGTGAGATAATCAAAGGTGATCGTAAGTGTCACACCGCTATTCTGCACCTGCATCTGGGTTTTCTGGTAGCGGGGTTGATCGAAGAGATCAGACAGGTCAGCTGGAGGAGAGAACGTCACGTTAAGCTGGTTTGGCGTGTTGAGCGGCACCTCAAAGACGACCGCAGACGTAGCGACAACGGCATCTTTATTTTTAGGATTGGTCAGCGTGAATTTCATAGCATATTCCAGGCCATGAAATTCGCTGGCACTGGCAAAACTGAAGTCAGCCTCGTGTACAACGAGCACAGGAGGGATTATATCAGGATCGGGCGAAAACCAGGACTGCGCGGGAATAACCGTGTTAAAATCACTGGAGTCCCTAGATTTCACTGGAGCCGCATTCATGGCCCCCTCATCAATAGTCGGGGGCGCCCAGTTGATATCGTAGTCGGTGAGGTTATAGACCTTGAAAGTATGGTAGGAAGGGTGAGACAAAATTTCAATAATAAAAGGAATCGCCGCCAGGACAAGCATGCATGAGAAAGCGGCGGCCCCGGCCCCCATGCTCACCGTAGCGTCCTCGGCAACAGCTTCGCTATCGACGGCGGCCGCCTCACCGCTCTCCTCTGCATCTCCAGCGATATCTGCTAGATCAGCGGCTTTGGGTGCACCTGAGAAGCATGATTTAACGCCGCGCCAGAAGCCCTGAAGGAGTGGTTTGACAAAAGCAGGCCAGGCAATCTTTGCTAATGCACTCATCGGAACCAACTCGATTACGCCCACAGGCACATCAACATACCAGAGTGGTTGTTGATCATAGCTAAGTGTACCTGTAATCGAGCCCACCACATTATAGTTCTTGCCGTCCCAGTTAAACTGAGATGGTTGATCCTTGCCACTGATCACATTTTTGTTCTGATTGGGACGAAGCACCATACTGATTGCATTTGGCGTCGCCAGGACCTGCTCCAGCTTGAGCCCCTTCAAATTTTTTGGCTGCTGACGTCCCGCCTTATTATTGGCGGGAGCGGCACCCAGTTGAGCCGCCCAGATCACAGGATTACCATCCTTGTCATTTTCCATTACCCAGGCACTATCGCCCTCGGAGTTCAGCCAGTTTATGAAATTGCCAACCGTAAACTGATTATTGAAATAGGCCGCTGTATGTTCGCCACCTTGAGCAGCCGTCATGATACCCTGCTTGACAGTATCAGTCAGGTAATTACCGCCAGTTGAGGTGCCAAGTGCACAGGAGATATCCTGAGTCGCCGTTTTCATGCTATTCTACTCCTTTTGTGTTACATCTTTTCTCACGGCTCATATACCAGATGGTATAGAGTCCGAATTACATGTGAACGATAACTGTAATGACCGCTTGATCGCCACTATTGTTGATATTGATGCTCAGAGCATCGGGATTCGTATTATCGTTAGCATAGTAATTGTTACCGCTCTCGACGATAGTAACCTTACCAATATTCGACGCGTTAAGGGTAAAGGACGATGGTTCGAGGAAGCATCCACCACTTGCTTTCGCCTCAATGTACTGCCGCCCGCTGGCGGGAAGTATCTGGTTTGACTGTAAGACAACATCGTTGAAGAGCGAAAGATTTGACCCCTCCTGCCCACCGTCGTACATACATTGTGTATCCTCGACAAATAATTGCAGCGGGGTCGGCAGCTCATTTTTGACCGTCATGAAAGCTCCATAGCCCATAGTGCGTACTCCTTTGCCATGAAAATGTGTGAATGAGCGAAAAAATTGCGTGCATCTCACACGTAAAAGCACACAATTTTTGTAGTTGCCTACGTTGTAGCATCATTAAAAGTATAAAGAAGGGAACAAATTTTGAGTTTTTATCGTGTAAATAATCGTATATATGTAGATTTACGTTTGCCTTGTGGCCGCCACTCTGGTATACGCAATATGCTATATAATGTTTTTTAGTAGTTGAAAGGAGGATATGCATGAACAAAGAATGTAATGTAATGAGGGCTATGCACCCTTTCAGCTATAGGCATAGAAAGCAGTTACACACTTAATCTAGCGCGCATAGTTCTTATAGTTATAAAGAGCGCTTTAGCTAATTTAATGTTTGCCTGAGTGTATGTTTAGATCTGGTGACAGTGATGGGAGCGGGTGTGCTGATGAAGCAGGAGCATACATGGCTATCAGGGCCCCTGGATCTGCAGATGTGGAGGCGGGAGGTGAAAGAAGCGCAGGTGCATGGGAGAGTGATGTTGTCGCCGCTGGTGGTGACGAATGGAGGACGGCCTGCGAGCCTGCATATTGAGGTGTCAGCCACAAAGTAGGAGGGATTGGTCTGGTAGGATGGATGTAGAGAGAGCGGGTGTGAAGGGCGTGTGCGCGTGAACAGGGGAGAGGAGGGAGATGCTGGCGCACGGCGCGGCGGGAGCTTGTCGAAGAGATGACTCCGGCAAGCATGTGGTTGAGATCGGATAACGATTGCGTCAGGCGAACTCGAAGGCGAGGAGGAGACGGCGCGAGGGAACGTCGGGTCAGGCCAGGAGCGCACCTGTCCATGCGCGATCAGTTTCTGCCGCGTTGCACGTGCGGGTGCGTTGGGCAACGTGCTGATCTGGTCCGCGTGTTTGAGTGCACCGGTTGCTTTGAGCGATCGTCAGGCGTTGGCTTACTCACTTTTCTGGCTTTTCACTGACAGGCTCCCGTTTCTGTTGTCGTGCAGGCGGTAATTGTCAGGATGGTTTCATCTTGAATGATGTGCTGGACCTCAAAAACTGAAGCATGAGTCGAGAAAAGTCCTCGTAGAAAACATCTTGAAGGACCACAGCAGTCCTTCCATTTGTATCTACGACTATGGGTTGGAGACTCAGCACGAAAAGTGGCGAAGACCCTAAAGTATTGTACCCCCTTCTTGAGGGTTCAAGCGGAACAACATAGTTTGTGGTAATCAATGTTTCAATACCAAACGGAAGCGAGTAGAAGCGTTCCACCGACGTATCGCCTAAGACCTGGCAATGGGCAAGGTAAACCAGAAGATGGAACCTTTCCCGGGAGTACTCTCTAGCCCGACCTCACCCTGGTGGCGCTTGATAAACTGCTTGCAAAGGTAGAAGTCTAATCCGATACTCAGATCAAACTCATGTCCTTTGATATGATAGAAACGTTCCCACACCCTTTTTTGCTCTTGTGAAGGAATACCCCATCCTTCATCATGCACCGAAACACGAGCCACAGCATCTTCTATCGCTAACTGAACGGTCACGGGTTGATCGTCAGGGGAATAGGTAAGTGCATTCACGAGATAGACAGTGACGACCTTTTTAATACGATCTACATCAGCAATAATAGGCACGGGCTCCATGGTGGGCATGATATTCAGGAGAATCGTACGCTCAGGTACCTGCTGCTGTTGCTCTCTCACAGCTTCCTGGACAAGTTTGACCACATTGCACCGTTTCATATGTAATGTGAACGTGTTCATCTGGAGATCGGCGTCATCAATCATCGCATCGATCATGCGCTTCTGTACACGGGCACCCAGCGCAGCGCTCTCTAAAGGATGGTGAATCTGTTCGACTTGCTGGCTCAAGGTTTCAGCTCGCTGGTTCAAGGCTTCAGCTCGCTGGTTCAAGATTTCAGCTTGCTGGTTCAAAACCTCAGCTCGCTGGTTCAAAACCTCAGCTCGCTGGTTTAAAGCCTCAGCTTGCTGGTTTAAAGCCTCAGCTTGCTGGCTCAAGGTTTCAGCCTGCTTGCTCAAGGTTTCAGCTCCCTTACTCAAGGTTTCAGCTCCCTTGCTCAAGGTTTCAGCTCCCTTACTCAAAGCCTCAGCTTGCTGCTTCGAGGTTTCAGCTCGCTTGCTCAAAGCCTCAGCTTGCTGGCTCAAGGTTTCAGCTTGCTGGTTCAAAGCCTCGGCTTGCTTGCTCAGGGCTTCAGCTTGCTGGTTCAAAGCTTCAGCTCGCTGGTTCAAAGCTTCAGCTTGTTTGCTCAAGGTTTCAGCTTGCTTACTCAAAGCCTCAGCTTGCTTGCTCAGGGCTTCAGCTTGCTGGTTCAAAGCTTCAGCTTGCTTGCTCAAAGCGTTCGCCTGCTGGTTCAACGTTTCGGGCTGCCCTACCACTTGTTGTTGCAAGGTCTGTAAACGGCGCTGGGCTAATTGAATGTTTCCCATCACGACAGTCAACGGTGTTCTCAGCTCATGACTGACAAGACTCAGGAAATCATTAATGAGATGCTCCGTCTCTTGCAAAATCTGTTCTCTGTTCTGCATTTCCTTCAATCTGTTCGCCATGAAATAACTTGCAAGCACAAAGGCAGTCTGCTCTGCAATGGCTCTCACTAACGTGATCTCTGCTGGCGTGTACTCCTTGTCCCGACCAACCTTGGTTATGGCAAGGCCTCCAGCCAATTGCCCTTTCAGCAATATCGGGGTCAACAACCAGTGCTTGGAGCTCGCATCCAGTACCTCTACAAATGGGGGACGTGTGCGTTCAGGAGCGATAATCACCTCTTTATCCGCAGTGAGACGCCGAATTGACGCCTCATCAAAAAGATCGGTGAGCGTGAAGCGTCCGTTACGCTCCCGGCAACGCTGCTCTTGCTCAGTCGAGAAGCCACTTATTGTCACATAATGCAGGCGTCCTGTTGAAGGTGTAAGGGAGAAGAGGATCACTTGCTCTCCTCCTAACTTCTGGCGAATGAGATCAGCAAGATACTGTCCAACAAAATTGATCGATGATGACAAAAGCAGTATTCCTTCATCCAAAGAGGTATCTATGAATTCCGGAATGCGTGCAATGGCATGAATCAATACCAGCAGCGATTCACTGCCCTGTTGGAGAACAACGTTCTGTATATGCCTTCTCTGAGAGCGCTGCTTGTTTCTTTTTGGTCGGTACTGAAGAGCCTGGTCCTGATCCATATTCATCTCGTTGTTCCTTTAGAAAGTGATCACCTATGCCACGAGTACAACATGTAGGGCACTCCACAGAAAACGGTTCTACCGTTGAGGTTCTACAAGAAATGAGCGCAATACGAGCTTGACAACGTGTTAGCGCCGGGTGTATACTGAGCCGGTGAAAATTGACCGACCCCCAAGAAGGGCGGTATTCTGAGGAAAATCCAAAACACCCTCAGGAGATCCACCCATGCTTAGGAGTCAGACAGTGTTAACCATACATGATCTTTTTCATCAAGGCAAATCTGTGCAGGAAATTGCGCAGGAGTTGAAGATTTCACGCACCACCGTGCGCAAATATCTCAAGCATCCAGAAGCGGTATTGTCCTCATCGCGTCCACCGCGGCCTTCCAAGCTTGCTCCTTTTCACGAGCAGATCACGCGATGGGTCACTCAAGACCACTGCACCAATTGTGAGGTCATTTTTGTGCGATTACAGAAGATGGGTTACACCGGTGGCATCAGTATTCTCAAGGAGTTTGTCCATCCTCTTCGGCCAGCGGTGGCTGGGCATGCCCCCGTACAGCGTTACGAGACGAAGCCAGGTGACCAGGTGCAATTTGATTGGGGCGAGTTTGTGTACGAGGAGGCCGGCGTGCTGCGCAAGTACTACGGTTTTGTCGCGATTCTGGGCTACTCGCGCATGCGGTTCGTGACGTTCGTCAAACGGTGCGATACGCCCACACTCATTCGTTGCTTGATGGACGCCTTTGAATACTTTGGCGGGCTCACCCGCGTCGCTCTGACCGATCGCATGAAAAGTGTCCTGCTCGAGATGGTGGAGAACCAACCGAAATGGAATCCACGTTTTGCTGATTTCATGGTCTCGATCGGCGTGAGTCCACGAGTGTGCAAACCCTACACGCCCCAGACGAAAGGCAAGGTGGAACGCTCGGTGAGCCATGTGAAAACGAGCTTGTGGGCGGGGATCACCTTCACTGACCTCGATGATCTCAACCGTCAGGCACGTGCCTGGTGTGAACGCATCAATACACGGGTGCATCGGACGACGCATGTGCGCCCGGTCGAGCGTCTGGCCGAAGAACCGTTGTTGCCGTTGCCTGCCGATTTTGCCTGGGAGCGCTTCGCGACCGAGGAACGCAAAGTGAGTTGGGATGGCTATGTGTCCTACGATGGCGTCCTCTACGGCCTCCCAGGCCCGCTGCATCTGGCGGGCAACGTGGTCCTGGTCCGGGAGCGCAAAGGGGTGCTCACCATCTGGTCAGAGGGGAAACGGATCTTTGAGATTGAGAAGCGACCGCGATCTCAGGAGAGCGTGCCGCATCCAGATCAGTGGACGACTGTCCCCTCCGTTTCAGCGCAACGGCGCACGCCGGCGCCAGTCGGCCATCTGCAGCCAGCACCTGATGTGGCGAACCGTTCGCTGCAGGAATATGATCAGTATGCTCGCATTGAACCCGTGCAGGAGGTCTTGGCATGAAGCAGAGTATCTACCACCAGTTGCATCTGACCTCTCTGGAGGTAGCCTTGCCTCAGTTGTTGCAGGAGGCGAGCACGCAGCAGTGGACCTACGAAACGTTGCTGCAACGAGCGCTGACCACCGAATTGGAGGGACGGGAACAGAAAGCGATCGCGCGGCGCCTCAAGGCAGCTCGTCTTCCCAGCGCCAAGACGCTCGAGGGGTTTGATTTCTCATTTCAGCCCTCGCTCTCCGAACGCCGGCTACGGGAACTGGCTGATCTGTCGTTCGTGCGCACGTGCACCAATATCGTGTTGCTGGGTCCTCCGGGGACGGGTAAAACCCATTTGAGCGTGGCCCTGGCCAACCGGGCGCTGACAGCTGGCCATTCCGTCCTGTTCACCACACTCTCCGAGTTGGCGCATGCGCTCTCCACGGCGTCGCATCCTGGCCTGGTGCGCAGCCGGTTGCGCCACTACATCACGCCCAGTGTGTTGGTGATTGATGAGGTGGGCTACACCACCTTGTCGCAAGAGCAAGCACGCTACTTCTTTGAATTGGTGACGGCGCGCTATGAACACGGCTCGATCATTTTGACCTCCAACACCAGTTTCGCAAGTTGGGGAACGTTACTGGGTGACGATGTATTGGCTACGGCGCTGCTCGATCGGCTCCTGCATCACGCTGAGGTGATTGCCATCAATGGACGCAGTTACCGCATGAAAGAACGGCAGATGGATCGCGCAGGCGTTCCGGCGCCTGCGGAGGCGACGCTCAGTGCCACAGGCGCACGAGCTGCCGGCGTTGGAGCATCGGCATGAGGTTCGTCGGCGCTCTGATCATCCAGTCTGGCGCTGCGTGTGGCCGGCGTTTGGTCGCCGGCGTTTAGGAAATGTGTTTTCTCGGGGCGGCCAGTTCCAAATCGGCTCGCGACTACGGCTCATGAAACTTTTTGGTGAAGCATTTTTTTTCGGAGCAGAGAGAAGCTCGCTCGTCCATACATGAGCCTTTTGTGCGTTTTGATTTTGTTCACAGCGCCTTCTACTGGACCTTGACTCCATTCATAGGTCAATCCTGCTCGTACTGCATCATAATCTCGGTCAATCCCATTGACAAAACTGACGAGTTCTTGAATCTTACTTTCACGGACTTCTTTCATCCATCCGTTCAACAGATCAGGCTTCAGCCCACGTACCATACGAAGAAATGATTGAAGGAAACGATAGAGTTGACCAACTTCTTGAGAACTCTCGAAAAGCTTCGTCAGGCCTTGTTTTTCTTCAGCGGTGAGATCGTCCTCTTTTTTAGCAAGGAGCCAGCGTAACTCTCTTGCCGAAAGCATTGAAGGCATTTTTTTTGTTTGAATGGATTGAGGAGGGTATTTCATGCCGGAAAGCCCCCGACGCAAGCGCGTCACCACATCTTTGACGATAGAGATCCCCCCTTGATATCCTTTTTCCTGTAATTCTTCGAAAAGCTGCTGTGCTGTGGGGGTCTCTTCATTCCAGCGTTGACAGAGATACTCATAATAAGGATCAAGCAAGCTGGGTTTTCGTGTGCGTGGAGCAATACGGACAGGGCCCTCTATTTGAAGATACTTCCGAACCGTTCCACGAGCCAGCCCGAGATCAACGGCAATCTCATGCCCACTTCTTCCCTGTTTGTGCATTTCTCGTACCTTTTCGACAATCTCTTGTTTTCTCTCGAATGTCGCTTGAGAACGACGTTCTTGCCTCCGTTGTTCATAGGTCGGTTTTTCCTTGCTCGCTGAGGTCAGCACTGGCGCAGAAGGTGCTGGAATGGACAATGATTGCCGTTTGAGGTAGCTTTCAACGGCATCTCCAAGATTTTTGCATACATGCCATCGATCCGCACACTGGATCGCTTGAGGAGCTCCCTGAGCGGCTCCATCGGCATATGCTCCACCGCGATCCCGGCTGACCACTTCGATTTCGGGATGCGACGCCAACCATGTTTTCACACTTTCTGCTTCCCGGTCAGGAAGAATATCGATGATCTCGTGTGAATCTAAATCGATCAGGACGGTACCATACCGGACACCACGCTTCCAGGCGAAATCATCAATTCCGACCCGTGTGATCTTGCCGACAGATGGGAAGGGGAGGAGGTGTAGAGAAAAGAGGACAGTCATTCTGGATACCTGAACTCCCATTTGTGCCCCTAAACGAGCACCACCATTCGCGTTGAAGGCGATCCCTATCGCCTGGACAAGTGTACGTAACCGAGTCGTCAACCGAGACGAGGGCTCAATCAATTCAGGAATGCGTTCGGTAAATACTTTGCGTTGACAGGAAGGATTGCGGCAAAAGAATTTTTTCACGGATAAAATGATCTTCACCACACGCCCAGTGCAAGGCAATTCCATCGGATGTCTCCGGTAATAGCTATGGATCGCCCGGGAAGACTGAGCACAGCCTGGGCAGAGGCACCAGATGCGCTTTGAGATGATGTGTATCGCCAGGTCGTTTTCTTCCTCGCGGATGGAAATGATTTCCAATCCATCAGGTAATGGGAGCAATGGAGTTGTTGGCATTCCTTTGCGACGTCTCCTCACACTTTATGAAAGAAGTGTAGCAGATTTCCATCACATTGCCAGGCATTCACCAAAAAGTTTCATGAGCCGCGACTACATCGGCATTGACAAACGAAGGAAGCAATACGATGATTCCCTTGAGAGAGCGTCTATATGAGAAAAAGCACAGAAATATTCAGAGGACAAGGAGCATACTTTGTCAAGTATACCCCTTCGGGCACCATAATGGAAGTTGGATCTTTCGCATCTTTCGTACTCAGCACTATGATGAAAAAGAGACCAGCGAGCGTAGAAAGCGGATTGGAGAGCTTCTCCCCTCATCGGCAAATGTATGCGGGGCGAAACAGCCTCAAGAGGCCTCCTGTGTGCGTTTCGCGCCTGCTATTTAAGTTGCTGAGCACGAAAGATGCGGAAGATCCGAAAACATGGAGGTACGGAACTTGGATGCCAGGACTTGTGTACGACAAGCACGTTGTTAACATCCCGCGCAGGATGTTAAATAGGATCAAATAACTCTTCGCACATCTACAAGAGCTTGTATCATGAACGATCATGGGCTACGATAGGGACTGAAAGCATGCTTACGCACACAGTTAGAGTAGAGCATAAGACAAAAAGGTTGTGTTGGTGAGAAGATCATGCACAATGAGCGTTCTTTCTCTCAGAGGTTTCCTCTTGCTCGGTGGCTTCCAGATTGGCATAGCCCCCTTTACGGCTATGCCCTGATTGTTCCACTCGTACTCTTACTCGTGTTCACCGCCTATATGGTATGGTGGCAACACGTCCCTATTACTACAACACACCTTTATATGTTGATCTTGCTGATTGTGACCATCACTGCAACTACCTGGGGTGTTGGTCCCTCCCTGTGTTTACTCCTCATGGGAGTAGGGGGCATTATTGATCTATTCATTCAGCCGTTGTTGCTAGGCAGGCTATTTCCTCAAGCAGCGCGGGAGACATTTGACACTGGTGATGCATGGTCAATATCCTGGCTTGTTTGGACAGGGGCAGCAATCATTCTTATTGTGCATCAGCGTGAACAGGCTCGTATCTATGCACAGCAACAAGAAAGGCTCAGCCGCGCTGCCCAGCATCACCTTGAAGAATTTATTAGCATTATTTGTCACGAGTTGAAAACCCCATTGGCTGGTACACTGGGAAATATCCAATTTGCGCGGAGAAAAATGCGGAAATATCTGCTCCCCCTTTCCGAACAGGCTCACATTCATCGAACCGTCATGTCTCTTATGAAGATACTTCACTATGCTGAGCAGTCGGTTACGCTAGAGACTCGCCTCGTTGATGATCTCTTGGATGCGTCACGGATTCAAAGGAAGACCTTCCAGATACAACGAAGAGAGTGTAACCTTGTCGATTGTATTGATCGAGCAATTATGCGCTTCGAAGGGATCTGCGCCAGAGAACGCATTGTCTGGAATTGTCCCACACATCCTGTTTTGGTGTGTGGTGATCCTGATCGCCTGGAGCAGGTCGCCTCCAACTATCTCTCAAACGCCTTCAAGTATGGGAGAGAATCAGCACCTGTCATTGTTACCCTCATCGTTGATCAACATACTGCACGTGTGGCGGTACATAATGAGGGGCCGGGTCTTTCTACGGAAGAGCAACGATGTGTGTGGGAGCGTTTTTATCGTGGGCAGGCGAGCAAAGAAGGAATCAATGATGAGATACCCCATGTTGGATTGGGCATTGGCCTTTCACTTTGTTGGGCAATTGTTGAGCGACACGGGGGGCAGGTAGGAGTCGAGAGCGTTCCTGGTGAAGGGGCCTCGTTCTGGTTTTCCCTGCCCTATGGATATTCATGCGGTGACGACTCCCCAGAAACGATGTCTCAACCACTCCACAGTCCAACGTAAAGAGAGCGTGTGAAACATGCATAGATAACGTTTTGAGATACTGTCCTGTACCTGGTAAAAGGGCTCTCCCGTAGAGATAGTGCTCAACAATATGCCAGTCCGGACGTCACATGGTCTGGCATCTCTCCGGAACTCGTTTGAACATGCTGAAAGGCGTCTTTGCGCTGGTACTACCGCTCATTGCTCGTCCGCTTTGGTCTTTTGCCCAACGAGTTGAATTGCTGAGCACTATTTGTGCGGAAGAGCCACAAAAACGCGTCAAGGTCAAGTATGTTTTGTTTCTCTCTCATGCGGAGATCTTTTTCTCTTCACGCTGCTAGCTTGCTGCCAGCTCGTTGCGTATCTCGTGGGGAGATCCACTCTCAGCGGCGCGTTTTTGGCATGCTTTTGATGAATTGCGCCATTATTTTCGCCCATGCCACATCATGGGCGAAACACAGTCTCTTCTGGAGCAACGACGGTTGTTCTGTGAAAAACTTGCTCCTCTACAACTTTGGATGTGGATGGCTTCCTAACTCAACGGATATGAGGACTGTACTCTTGGCTTTCATGCCCTCAGTTCTGACAGAACCGGAACTCATGGCTAGAGATGAAAGAAGGAGCTTCACATGAGCGAACAGACCATGGCACAATGGATCATCAACGCCTTTACACTGTTGCCCGATGATTCGAAGGAGGCCGCTTCGAAAGCAAAGAATAGCTATGGGAGTGTCGTGATTGGCGTACCTCTCAGGCGTGGCAGGTAGCTATTGCTGGAGGCGGTTTTAGCATCATTCCCAATGGCCCATATCGCAACCGGCGTTGCTGAAACGCTTTACCTGTTCATAAAATGGCCTGGTGTGCTTGGGGCATCGGTGGTTGGAGTAGGTCTTTGGAATCATTCCCATTTTCCATGTTATAAGATATGCCATACTTTATGCAAATATAGCGTGTATTTCTAGTTACGCAAGATAAACAACAAATTTGCATTAAAAAAACCTCTTTACTAGCGTCTTATATAGTGGTACCTTCACACAGCTTTCTGTAATACATGTTCTGGTTGCCAATCAGGGGTTTATGCTTTTTCTCCGGGAGTGTTTCTTTTGAAAATAAAATTCATGTGAGTGATGTGATTGGAGTGCAAATTTTTTTAGAAAAAAATATGACATATTGATTAGAAAGGAGGAAAAAGGTATCAACTAATAAAAATACTGTAGATGCCTGAGGAAAGTATTGACTGAAGGGGTGATTGATCCGTTATTTTGTCTTCATAAGCGACCTCTTATATTGAAGGATCGATATATGATTAGGACAGTACTCTTGCGGCTGTATACACGGACAGTTCAAGCACTTGATCAATCGGTTGGTTGGCATAGGATGCCACTCCTTCTCGGCCTTGTGATGCTGATCGCGATGCGTATCATCTTGAGGAAGCAGAATTTGTATGATACCTCTGGTATGAAGTCGGCAGATTCAAGCGAATCTTCATCAGGTAAAGATAGCACACGCTATCTGGTTGCACGCACGGCGGATGGAACCTATAACGATCTGGATATACCCACAATGGGCAGTGCCGGAACACGGTTCGGGAGGAACGTCTCACTTCAGAATGCGTACCCTGGTGTGGATAGTGTTATCCTCACTCCTAATCCTCGTATTGTTAGCCTCGAATTACTTGCTCGCGACACCTTTCAACCCGCAACAACACTTAATCTACTTGCGGCTGCGTGGATTCAGTTCATGATCCACGACTGGTTTAGCCATGGCAAAAACCAGAAAGAGAATCCATGGAAGGTGCCTTTGGCCGAGAATGATCCCTGGCCGGAACATCCTATGACGATCCTGCGCACGAAGAGCGATCCAACACGGGCGCAAGGGTCCGATGGTTTACCGCCCACCTATCTTAACACTGTGACTCACTGGTGGGATGGTTCTCAGATTTACGGAAGCGATGAAGCGACCCAGGCCCAGGTGCGATCAGGAAAGAATGGCAAACTGATACTGGGTGGTGATAACTTACTTCCTATTGATGCAGCCACTGGCATTGATATAACTGGCGTCAATGGCAACTGGTGGGTTGGCCTGGCTCTGTTGCACACACTCTTCACGCTAGAACACAATGCGATCTGTGACCGTCTGCTGGCAGAATATCCGTCCTGGTCTGACGACGACCTGTTCGATCATGCTCGACTCGTCAACGCGGCTCTTATGGCGAAGATCCATACCATCAATTGGACTCCTGCGATCCTCAGCCATCCTACTTTACAAGTTTCGATGAATGGGAACTGGTGGGGAATAGCGACGGAAAAAATATATAAACTCTTTGGGCGCATCAGTAAGAGCGAGGTCATCAGTGGAATTCCAGGTTCTCCTAAAGATCACTTTGGGGTGCCTTACGCTATGACGGAAGAGTTCGTTTCTGTCTATCGCATGCATCCACTCTTGCCTGACGAGATCAGTTTCCGTTCCGCAGTAAATGACGAGCTTATCCAGAAGCGAACCTTTGCAGAGGTTGTGGACAAACAGGCCCATGAGGTCTTAGAGCAGATCTGTATGACGGATGCTCTCTATTCGTTTGGTACCTCGCACCCTGGCGCGATCACGCTGCACAATTATCCCCGTTTCCTTCAACAGCGTACAGATCTGGATGGAACCATATTTGATCTGGCAACGGTAGAAATTGTGCGCGATCGAGAGCGTGGGGTGCCGCGTTACAATGATTTTCGCAAGCTCGTTCATCGTCCACCTGTCAAGAGTTTCGATGAACTGACTGACAACAAGGTATGGGCAGAGGAGCTTCAACGCATCTACGACAACGATATCGACAAAGTCGATCTCATGGTTGGCCTGTATGCAGAGAGGCCCCCGAACGGTTTTGGCTTCAGTGATACGGCCTTTCGTATCTTTATCCTCATGGCGTCGCGCCGCTTGAATAGTGACCGATTCTTCACAACTGATTATACTCCCACGGTTTACACCCAAACTGGCATGAATTGGATTGTCAATAATGATATGACGACCGTCTTGCTGAGGCATTGTCCTGGTCTGGCACCATTGCTCAAGGGTATAAAGAATGCCTTTGCACCCTGGCCGAGTGCGAAATTCTGACGACGACCAATACATATTGTTAAGCTTAGCTATTTTTCGGAAATGAAGGAGCGCGAAGTGAAACAACTTCATGTACACAATTGGTTCGGTAGCATTGATTCGTCTCCCTATGTGGTAGTGCAACCCGACAGCGTCGAGGATATCATCGAGATCATGCAAGATCACGAGAAGTACCCCAGTCCAGTTCGTGCTGTTGGTTCTAACCATTCTACAACACCCTGTGGAGTAGCTGAGGGTGGCACACTGGTCGATATGCGCAAAATGAATCGGATCATAGAGATCAGGCCCGATTCTGTGACTGCTGAGGCCGGAGCACTCTATATCGACGTGAACCAGGAGTTGCAAAAGCATAACTTGCAATTTAATGTGAATGTGGAACTAGGGAACCTGACGATTGGAAGCGCCTCCTGTGGTGGAACCAAGGATGCATCGCTGCCAGGTGAGTTTGGTCAGGTCTGTTCCTACGCTTCTGTCATTAAAATGGTAACGCCTTCAGGAGAACTCCTGGAGATCACAGAAGATCAGCCCGAACTTTTACATGTAGCCCGATCAAGTTATGGTCTGTTCGGAATCATTTATGAAGTGACATTCAAAGTACGGCCTTTGCAAGCTATGACTGTGTATCATAAGTCATACACCCTTGATGAGTTTGCCACGCAACTCCCCACACTCAGGACACAGGGGAACTCAATCATGCTGTATCTTAACCCGTTTCTGGATAGAGTTGTGGTTGAGTTCAGACGCTATCATGATACGAAAAAACCACAAAGCCTTACATCCTGGCAATGGAAAATACGAAACTATATCTGGAGCACTCTTTCGCCATTCTATGCCTATTGTGTCACAAAGTATGTTCCAGTTGTTCCCATCAGAGATTTCTTATTTGATCTGTTTAATCGGCTCATTTTCATCGTTTGTGTCCTGGTCATCAGAGGAAATAATACGCTTGCAATCGCCCAACAAATTAGATACCCCGCAGTGGCAACAAACAGCAAATACACATTTAGCATTTGGGCATTCCAGGAAGAGCATTATATCGATAACCTGCGTGCCTACTTCAAATTCTGTAAGGATTATTATCGATCGACAGGGTATCGCTCCAATATGATCAGTGTTGGCTATCGCATCAACCATGATGATAGTTCAATGTTCTCCTACTCGTTTCGAGGGACAGTCATGACCTTCGACCCGGTTTCTACTGGAAACCCGGGTTGGGAAGCATTTCTGACTGCCTATAATGAGCTGTGTAGTAGCCTCGGGGGTGTACCGTTGTTTAATCAAACTAACTTACTCACCTCTGAACAAGTAGCTCACGCATTTGGAGATCGCATCGCTACTTTCGAGAGCTATCGCAAGCGCTTTGATCCAGCAAACCGCCTGCTCAATGGCTACTTCAGCAACCTTTTCGCGGCAGAGAAAACCGTCTCGGATAGGACCTTATAAGCTTCTGTTGTGAATAAATATGGGGGAGCCAGGTGCTCTCCGGCAGCGCTAGACGCTGCCGGAGATGCAACAACCTCATAATGAATGTGCAGGATATGGTTGGTAATTCAACGGGAATAGAAGCAGAGAGGTGAACGATGGCGACAGCTGGGCAAACATTTGAGAATCCCGTGACGGGTGAGAGAATGGTGTTCAATAAAACAGCACACGAGACGGACGGGACGCTGTTAGATATTGAATTCTTTGTCAAACCCTCTTCTGAGAAAGGGCTAGCCGCCCATTTCCATCCACACTTCGCTGAACGAGCCGAGATCATCGCTGGCTCAGCCCATTATAAACTGGGTCAGACCGAACTGCAAGCAAAAGCAGGCGATGAGATTCTATTACCGAAAGACGTTTCGCATATCCATCCATGGAATATGGGCAATGATGTCTTACATTGGCGGAAGATTACGCAATTAGACAAACCCGATAGCCACATGCTCCTGGCTTCCGCAGCGTTTTTCGAGTCGTTGTACGCTTTAGCCCAACAGGGAAAGGTAGGAAAAAACGGTTTGCCCAAAAATCCACTGCAAACTGTTGTATTGTTGCAGGCGCTTCAGCCCTCAGCCTATGTTGCAGGACTCCCCATTTGGCTTCAACGACCATTGTTCGGAGTGTTGGCAGCCATTGGACAAGCACTAGGCTACAAATCTTCGTACACGGCGGTCAGTACGTCTAGTACACCAGATCGACTCTCTCGTTAGGTTAGCTCTGGTTTGTGAAGATAGTTCCTTTGTAACAATCGTACGCCTGGAATGATACACCCTAAAAAGGAGAAGAACTCATGTCGGCAGAGGAAAGCAAGGCACTTGCTCAGGGATACTTTGAGAGACTCATAAACGTTCATAACGTTGCTGTGGTAGACGAGTTGTTTGACTCCACTATTAGATTTCATGATCCCGCTATTCCTGGTGGAAGTGTTTGCGGCCTGGAAGCCGTCAAACTCTTCTTTCATACCTTCTTTGCCGCATTTCCCGATGTTCAATTTACTATCGAAGATCTGTTGGCCGAAGATGACAAGGTCTCGGCCCGCTTTACGTGGCGTGGGACTCAGAGGGGCACAATCCTGGGTATCGTTGCAACCCACAAGGTAGTGACCGTACCGGGAACAAACATCTTCCATATGGCGAACAACAAGATTGCGGAAGTGCGTGTCTGTATGGACACACTCCTGTTTGTAAAGCAACTCATTGAACTCCCTCAGTTCGGATAGGAGATTATTGAGGAGAAGGGGCGTCATGTCGCATCAGATAGCACTGACGATAATTACTGCGATTAAGACTAGCGAGATGGAAGATCTCAAGCAACTGCTTACAAGCATGGGTGATACTATTGCAAATAACGTGATCATCCCTTTTGGGAAGCTCTCCAAGACGCACTTTGCACGGTTCATGGTACTGGATGAATCGGTTGATTTGGATGGCTCGCGCATTGCACCGAGTCTGGTATTCATGATCGACTGTGATGCTCCACTTGATCGAAATCTGAAAGAGCTTGTGGATGTCGCGGGTGCGGGACTTGATAAGATTTATTGCCATTGTGAAGGTTATCCTTGTCATAGTGAAGTAACGCGCGGGAAGCGACTGGCGTACCTTCGCTCCAACATGGAGAAGACCAACTTATTCTACGTGAATACCATTGGCAGGACTGTACAACAAATCCGCCAGGAGGCACAGCTGAGAAAGGCTATCCAAGAATTTTTGGATCATTCTCAGCAAGACTGGGAGAAGCAGGATCCTGTGAAAGTTCGTGCTGCAATCCAGTCATTCGTGTTTAACGAGCCCGGGTTACACTGGGCCAGAAAATCCGCGACACCGCCGAGCTTTTTTTTCAGACTGAAGGAAATGCTGCATATGGTCGGAGTTCCGCTTGGCTTGTTGATCTTCTTCCCACTTGTTTTTCCGGCCTTTCTTCTATGGTTGGTGCTGCTCCGTATCCATGAGCTTACCGATCCTGTGCCATCTATCGAGCTTGACCCCACACGTATACAGGCACTGGAGGGCGATGAAGATTTTATTGTACAAAACCAGTTCGGCACTGTTGGCTACATCAAGCCCGGGTGGTTCTGGCGGTTCACTACTATAGCCACCTTTTGGCTTGCGAATTACGCCACTCGCCACATTTTTAACAAAGGAAATCTTGCTGGATTAAGGACTGTTCACTTCGGCCATTTGATAAGGATCAATAACAATCGGCGCGTGATCTTCACCAGCTACTACGATGGCAGTCTTGAAAGCTATATGGATGATTTTATCGACAAAGTTGCCTGGGTA
Organism: Dictyobacter halimunensis; assembly: GCF_036245075.1. Lineage (NCBI taxonomy): Bacteria > Bacillati > Chloroflexota > Ktedonobacteria > Ktedonobacterales > Dictyobacteraceae > Dictyobacter > Dictyobacter halimunensis. Next base: position 147,011 of record NZ_BSRI01000001.1, on the reverse strand, counting down.
CTCAATACAGCCTTCGGTAATATCGTGGGATATCCCAGGACCAGATGGTTGATTTTGGATGGTGCGAGAGAAGAACAAGGCTTCAAAAACTATAATCGTGGACATCAAGTACGAACACAGGTCTGGTACTCAGCTTACGATAATCTTACAGCGGCCAACCTTGAGAATAATGCAAAGATCCGAGCGGGACTCTTTCGTGATATGAGTCTATTCGAAACTGAGGAGTGGTTCCGTCTCCTGTGAGGGCCGCATATACGGCGGATCTACGCCAACTCTTCTTCTTATAATGTGCATGCTAAAGATTACATCAAGGATTTTACTCATACAATGGGCTGCCAGGACTGAACTATCACGAGCGAGAGGAACTCTTATGGCTGATACACTCAACCTTGAAGATATCCAGGGAATTATCATACGAGGCTATGGTAATCTCACCGCTGCTTGTTACGTTTTGCTCGAAATTAGCGACTCTGACTCTGCCAAAAGCTGGCTAGCTTCGATAGCCAGCACGATTACAAATGGGCAAACCAGACCGGAAAATGATGCTCTTAATATCGCTTTTACTGCTTCCGGATTAAAAGAGCTTGGTCTAGAGCCAGAGGTATTGGCGATGTTCTCCAACGAGTTTATTGATGGTATGGCTATCCCACACCGCAGTCGCATCCTGGGTGATGTGGAAGAAAGCTCTCCGGAGCATTGGATCTGGGGAGGGCCTACCTCTCGTTCCATCGATATGGTGCTGATGCTCTTTGCCAGAAACGACCAGGAACTCTTAGATAAGTACAATATGTACTTGAAAACTTTCCCCGTCCATGGACTTGGGGAAGTAAAGAAACTGGATACTGTCAACCTTGGCTACGTGGAGCATTTCGGTTTCCATGATGGTATCTCGCAGCCTGTGATGACAGGATTGTCTGAGTCTGAGAGCCCCATGAATACGATACAAACGGGCGAATTTCTCTTAGGATATCCAAATGAATATGGTCTCTATACAGAGAGACCGTTGATGAAATCCATTGCTGACCCACGGGGTCTACTGCCCCATGATGCAGGTGGCTCTGGTAACAGAGACCTGGGTCGGAACGGCAGTTACCTCGTTTTTCGACAACTGAGCCAGGATGTTCGTGGCTTCTGGACGTTTCTCGATCAGGCTACAAAGAATCAAGATGGCACTAGTAACCCCACTGCTCGAACCAGGCTTGCATCAAAGATGATCGGGCGATGGCCCAGTGGTGCTCCACTCGTGCAAGCGCCCGACGAGGATGATATGAAACTGGCGGACTCCAATGACTTTGGCTATCAGCAGACCGATCCCTATGGTTACAACTGTCCTATAGGTGCTCATATTCGTCGTGTTAATCCTCGAGATTCTCTAGAGCCTCAACCGGGTACCGAGAAATCCATTGACGTAGGTAAGCGACACCGTATCCTGCGTCGTGGACGCGAATATGGCCAACAGATCGATCCCAGGGATCTGTTTGATGGGAATGCGTCAGTGAGAGAAGACCAGGATCGTGGACTCTATTTCATTTGCTTCTGTGCCAATATTGCCCGTCAATTCGAATTTATTCAGCATACCTGGGCCAATAATCCCCATTTCGATGGTCTTTATGAGGATGTTGATCCAATTCTCGGCGTCCATTCTCCTGATAGAGGGACGTTTACTATACAGGCGAAACCTGTAAGGAAGCGGATAGTCGGTCTCCCCAGATTTATATTTGTCCGAGGTGGTGCTTACTTTTTTATGCCTGGTATCAACGCCGTTCGTTACCTGGCAACCCTGGGCCGTTAGGAAGGTATTGACGCATTTTCTGGTTGACCAGAGAAAGCCGGGCAATAATGAGCTCAGGAGGCCTGTGATTTCACGTTTTCTTTAGGGGCTCGGGTTCATCTCCCTCTCTATCTGGCGACAGCAAGGGGTCTGGGACCAGGTGCTTGAAGCCTTGCGATGGCAGATGCGCACGCAACAGGGACGTGACCCGGAGCCGTCTGCGGCCGTGATTGATAGTCAATCGATCAAAATCAGCGCCGTGCGTGGCCCTGAGAAGGGTTACGATGCGGGGAAAAATCTGGGGACGCAAGCGTCACGCCCTCGTCAATAGTCAAGGCCATCTGATGGGCGTGAAAGTGATCGGAGCGCATCCGGCGGTGCAGGGCTAGTATGTGGCTTTCTCGCAACAGGTGATGCTGCCCAATGCCGCCTTCTTCGCCTACTTTATCACCTTTGGTGAGATCCTGGTGGGGCTGTGACTGCTCTTCGGCGTGCTGACAGGCATCGCATCGTTCTTTGGGCTCTTTATGAACGTGAGTTACCTGTTTGCCGGGACAGTGAGCATCAACCCGGTGCTGGGTGTGCTGACGATTTTCCTGGTGCTGGCCTGGCGGATCGCTGGCTACTACAGTGGAGACTGCTATCTACTGCCGCTGATCGGCACCCCCTGGACGGGCTCATTAGAGAAGAGGTATTGTGCGCAACTGCGCGTCGAGGGCTCATTGGCGAGCTAAAGAGGCAGGCCTACGAAGAGGGAGGAAGCATGAGAGCGCACAGGTACCAACGCCCCCGAGGAAACACCAACGTTCCTCGGGAGGGCTTTGCTCTTTAGCCTTTCGATACGGCGTATCGATCGATACTTATCATTTGTACTCAAAGTGAGGAATGGCCATCCAGCGTTTTCTGAGATAGTGAGCCGCCATCTTCGGCTTGCGTTCTCTGGTGAACACCCCTTTTTTGTTGCCCTGAACGCGTATAATCCCCTGACTGGTTTGGAAATCCGCGAAGTTCCATACCTGTTCACCGATAAAGTTTGGAAACTCGTCCACCACCTCATGATTAGCTTGCAGACATGCCACCTGATACTCTTCAGAAAACATCGTGGGCATCGTATCATGGAAGCCTGCAATGGTGTCCGCGCCGTATTCAGTGAACATGATGGGCTTTCCTGGCCTTAGCTGATTCCATCTCGTCAACTCGGTACGTAAGAGGGCTTTGGCCACATCCAGTTGTCCTCCCTGGACATACCAACCATAATAGCGGTTCAATGCCAGCACATCCACCAGGTCGGAAACGTTACACGTGTCGGGTGTTGCCATCATATGCGTGACAATCGTCACAGGGCGTTTTTGTGGATCGAGTGCTCGTGCAAGCTGCACTAAGGGTTGAAAATATTCATGTGCCCCTTCCTCTTCAGATGCCGGCTCATTGGCAATGGACCACATTACCACGCATGGATGATTTTTATCTCTGGCAATCAATTCACGAATGACCTGTGCATGGTGTTCTTTGGTCTCAAGTTCTTCCCATGTCTTATGAGACCTGGAGCCACCGTTCAACATGGTGCTAAAGTTCAAATGCAATCCTACCGCCGGTACCTCATCGATTACCACAAATCCCTCGCGATCTGCCAGACGCATGAGCTCTTCAGAATAGGGATAGTGCGAGGTACGGAAGGAGTTAGCGCCCATCCATCGCAATAGATTGAGGTCTTTCACATTGAGTACTTCATCCAATCCACGTCCATGGATATGCGAGTCCTCATGTTTGCCGAAGCCCTTAAAATAAAATGGCTTCTCGTTTATCAGAAATTTGCCATCCTTGACGGCAACTGTCCGCACTCCGAATGGCTGCTCATACGTATCAAGACGCTGCCCTTGTTGCCACAATTCCACGATGCAGGTATACAGATAGGCGTGCAGAGGCTGCCAGAGATGCACACCTGCGATGGAGAGTTGGCCGCTTGATCCGGTGCTGCTAGCGACCGTTTCACCTATCTCGTCTTGAATAGAAACACGAACCTCCGCGTCTCCCTCAGACTCGATAGTGTATGTCACTTGCGCATGCGTTCCCTGGACCACCGTTGCCAGAGTAATATCGCGGATATAAGTTGTCGGAGTCGTATACAGTTTGACTGGGCGTTGAATGCCCGCGTAGTTAAAAAAGTCAAAGTTGGGGGTATCGGTGACCACTTTCCCCTTTCCTGGAATATCTTTTTCCTGATAATCCCCGACGGGAAGTGTCGTGTGGTCCACAATATTGTTGACCGCGACCGTCAGGCGATTTTTGCCACTTTTGGCGAATGCATTGATTTCTGCTTCAAAAGGAGTAAATCCTCCTTTGTGCTCGACGACCAGTTGCCCGTTGAGGTAGACTTTGGCGGCATGGGTTACGGAACCAAAACGCAGCACGATTCGTTGCGAGAGGAAATGCGCAGGAACAATGATCTCCCGTTCATACCAGACCCAGCCGATATGATCTCGAATCTCCGCCCATTCGTACAGATCGTTGTAGGAAGCAGGGACGGGCATCAGTATCGTCTCCTGTAGAGGGTGATCAAACCATCTCTCTGCAAATCCGGTGCCCAGGTCAAGCTTAAATTTCCAGATACCGTCCAGGTCAACGAGTTCTCTTAACGTCGTCATGATTGGATACAACATGATTTCTCCCTTCTTTTCATTATCGTACATCGTACAGCCTTGATCGGAATCCCTATAATGGTACCATGATTTCCGTTGATCCACCTTTTTCGTGCCCATTGGTTGAAGCTTGTTGTAAAGGTGAAGAAAGCAGCAATACTGAAAGAAATAGGTATAGATTGTGTGATGTGTCGTTTTTGTGTGGGGGGAACGCAGAGTGAATGCATCCTATCTGGTAGATGCAGGAAGTGGTACGCTGACTCAAAGGGGGCGCAGATATGGAAGAAGTGCGAGAGCTGATTGAGGAAGCGGGAGTGATCGAAGCACCAGAAACAGTGAAGAAGTAGGTACGACAAGGCAGTGCTCCCAAGAGCCTCTATGATGCGTTGTATCGTTTTAGCGTCAAGCCAGCTGAGGTGTATGCGTTTGTGGATTGGGATGATGTGATCCAGGGCCTGTTGCGTGAGGAAGACGTGTGACATATTGAGGCGAGAAATCCTGTCTGGTTGTGTTTTCCTCGTGCCGGTGGGGGTGTGGAACTTGTTGTTTTGTGGCGAATGTGACGATGCGTCGCCATATTTGCTGTCTCTGGGGCACCGCCGTGCGTGTAGAGTTGGTAGGTGTCTTGAAACGTGGAGAAGGGGTCCATGTGTTCCTTTCCGAAAGATTTTCAAAACGAGCAACAGGTGTCCCTCCTGCTCGATTTCATACATACAATTGGTCACCTGCTGAACAAGGCTGTTGTTCTTACACCAGAGAATGGTGCTGATTTTCCTTTGTTCCGCTTTGATCCAGAAACCAAGAAGGAGACCTGATTCTTGGAACCGAGTGATAGCTGATAGCGGAGCCAGGCTTGCGATGTGCCAGAATTTCCAAAGGGCTTGGCGGTTGATTATACATCATGGGCTTTACCAAGTATCATACATAAATACTGATTGATAATGGTTGAAATAGCAATTGATTTTATTTGATTTATTCCTAATAATTTATCTTATAAATCAAATAAATATATACATGCATTTATTCATGCAAGGGACCCATATGGCTAATGCGGCCATTGCGAGTTTGTCTGGAAGTAGTGAAAGAAAAATATTGGCGAGGATTGGCAACAGAGCATACCTACTGGGGAACATTAAAGCAGCTCCTATCACCTGCTTCAAGCATCTCTGGTCAAGGAGAAGCTGTTTTCTAGGACAGCGGGCATACGCATTGAGCCCATATGAATACGAATAACTGTGCTAATGGAGGTGTTGAATGGTAGACAGACTCAAGAAAGATAGGGCTTTTGAACTTGCAGAACAAAGGTTTGCCGAACGCCTGAAGCGTAAACCACGTTCCTTTATTTCTTTACAGACCTTAACCCCTTTAGAAATGAAAACGATCATGCGCCGTGGCATTGAGATGAAAAACAGGCTCGGCGATTTTTCTCAGGTTTTGCATGGCATGTCGATCGCGTTACTGTTCCAGAAAACCTCGACACGGACTCGCTGCTCTTTTGAGAAAGCAGCGGTGGAATTGGGTGCATTCCCCAGCTATATCGACTGGAAGACTTCCAACTTTGTACTAGCAGATCTCTCCGACGAGATAAAAGTTCTATCACGCTATCACGATTTGATTGTTGTCCGCGCTCTTCACCATGAAATGCTGGTTACTATGGCTCAAGAAAGCGAAGTACCTATCATTAATGGTATGTGTGATCGCGAACACCCATGTCAGGTGCTGGCTGATTTTATGACCATCACCGAATATTTTGGCGAGAATCTTGATGGGTTGCGCATTGCCTATTTAGGCGACGGCAATAATGTCTGTCGCTCACTGGTGCATGGGGCTATTCATATGGGTGTTCAGGTCAATTTGTGCTCACCTGAGCGCTATGCTCTGGACGATGAAACAGTTGCTGCCGGAAAAGGTCTCATTACCCGGATGACTCATCCTCTAGATGCGGTACACGATGCTGATGTTATCTACACCGACACATGGGTTTCAATAGGTGATGAAGCAGAGACACAAGAACGCCTTGCCGCTTTTGAAGCCTATCAGGTCAATGACCAATTACTTGCATTTGCGCCATCTCAGGTCTTATTTATGCATTGTTTACCAGCTCATCCAGGCCAAGAGGTGACGCCAGAGATATTGAGAAGCCCACGTTCTTTGGTGTTCGATCAGGCTGAAAACCGTCGCCATGCACAAAAAGCTCTTTTAGAGTGGCTTGTTCATCAGTGATGATTAAAGGCTCCTTACCATAAAAGTAAGGATGAGCTGTTAAGTGAATAGTTGCCATGACCTTCTATGAGGTAAGAGGCAACAAGGCTCCTTACCCTATCACTGCTGATGAGGCTAAAAAGTGCCCTGCAGTAGCTTCCTATATAACGAGTAGGAAAGATTGTGACATTATGTGGAATTAAAGCGGGCTCATAAAACCTTTGCTCCTATTACACATATAAAGTCTATTGAAACAGCGAACCGTCACCATCGGCTGGCACGCCGTGTGCGCGACTATCGAACCACGCTCCTGGCCTATCCTGATAGTGCTCGGATCATCACCGAAGCACGGCAACTCAGCCCTGCCACCATTTGCACCTTACTGAGGAGCTTGAGGTGATGGTGGCCCTGCGTACCATCACGGCGCTCACCAACTATGTCAACGGCTGTATCCTTCAGGAGCAAAGCGCGCGGCGACCCACGACTCATGCATCTGTTTCCCATGAAGCTCTCGCAGAGCTTTCTCATTTAGGGAGGACAGCTCCACTCCATGTCGCATTTGCTGAAGGGGGAAGTCTCTACAACGAAGCGTCCTTTGAGTATGGTCTTCAAGCTTTGATTGAGGGATGTGCCACCGCCTTACATCGCCGCGTAGAGATCAAAGATATGAGTGGGCGGCTCACTGGCCTCGGCGAGTGAAAGGTCAGTTTCCGATGAGAAACGGGTATTGTCAACTCAAGGAGAGTTGTAGAGATTCTAGCAGAGAAAATATGGGAAAAGTGGTGAAGCCCCCCTATTTTCAGGGGTCATTTTCTCCAAAATCACCCGCAAAGTGAGGAGGAAATGGTGAAAGCTTAACAACAGAAATGTTTAAGTTGACAATGCCGCAGCCACACCTCCCGGATGGAGGCTCCCTCTTGTTCCGCACGCAGGGGCTGTCATTCCACTTCTAGATGCGCAAGAGAAGGCGGTGGCGCGAAACCCTGTATTCATATCTGTTAGCGTCCCGTCAGGCATAATGCCAGGTGTTCCGTACGTCGACATCCAACGAGTACTGCCTGAAACTTCAATTCTATCACTAACGGGAGTGATCGTTGCTGCCACGCCTGTTTTATTCATGTTGCTCATAACGCGTCCAGCTTTTTCAGTTGTTCTCACGCTGAAAAAGCTGGACGCATCGTTTCTCTATTTCCGGCAAGGCTTTTACACCAGGTTCCTGGGCTGAGGAGCTTTTCACGCGAACGGTTGCCCATGCACTTGCGAGGAAGACGTTTGTCTTCTTCGCGCTCTTGTGTCGATACACGGATTTTTCTGCATGTATGCTGCCCTGCTTTCAAGAGGTGGATCGAATGGATGTCGTCTTTAAAACGTACATCTGCAGCCTCAGCATTCATCTCCACACTTTTCTTTTTCTATGGCTCTCTGTTGGCTCTGGCTTTCTTACGCTTTTGCCGCAATGACCTCGAGTTCAACGAGGATGTTCGGGTAAATCAATTCGGTCACCACAGAAAACATGCCTGCTGGTGCTGGAGAAACCTCACCCAGGTAACGGCCTCGAACTTGAATATAAGCCGCTTTATCCTCAGCGTGAATCAGATACTGGTTGACCTTCACGATATCGGCTACCCCCATGCCAGCAGCTTCCAGGATGGCCAGAATATGCTTCCAGGCCAGGTCGGCCTGCTCCTCAATCGTCTCTGGTATGGTCCCATCAAGCTTGATGCCGGGCGTTCCAGAGGCATACAACCAGCGAACATTGCCTGGGACCTCCACCCCATCACTGTAGCGATCAGGGCCGTGACCACCAATCAGTGCTGACACCCCTACATTGTGGCTTTTCATCATTCTTCGTCTCCTTGGTTATCTTTATCTCGATGTGAGAGCACATGCGAGAAAGCTCAACGTTTCTCTCAAATGCCATCGGTATGCGAGTCATCTTCTTAGCAGTCCAATAGATCCTCTGCCTCTTCTAGAAGAAGTGTCCATCTTCGAGATCCTGGATCAGCGTGGGGTGTACTGGCTGCCACCCCAGCAGCTCGCGGGTCAGCGCGCTCGACGTCGGGTTGTCTACTGAGGAGAAGGGTCCGAGCCAGCGAAAGTGCTTGCCCGCGTCCTCTGGAGAGATGGAGACCACCGGGAGATCGAGATGCCGACCGATCACCTCGGCGATGGTGCGGGTCGGCACGCCCTCTTCCCCGACTCCGTGCAGCACCGATCCCGCTGGGGCCTTCTCCAGCGCCAGACGGAACAGGCGAGCGGCATCGAGCCGGTGCACAGCGGGCCAGCGGTTAGAACCATCGCCGACATAGCCAGAGACGCCCTTCTCACGGGCGATAGCGATCAGGATCTCCGTGAAGCCGCCTCTTCTTTTGTCGTGAACCGAGGGAGCCAGTCGCACGATCGATGAGCGCACGCCGCGCTGGGAGAGAGCGAGCGCCACGTTCTCCGATGCGAGCCGGGGCGCGACCGCCCCGGCGTCGGCCACGTCCTTTTCCGTTCCGAGACACCCCTGCGGGAGAAAGAATGTGAGCATCAATGTTCCCGAGGTGATTACGAGCGGCTTGCCGGAGCCTTCGAGCGCTGCTCCGATTGTCTGGACGGCGTGCAGATCCGTGCGCACAGCGCCCTCGTAGTCCGAGAAGATCCCCTTGTGGTCCGCGACGAAGTCGTGGACAAACGCGAGGTGGATGACGCCGTCAGATGCAGCCGCTGCGCTGCGCAGGCTGTCAAGATCATCAAGGGAACCACGATGCACCTGTGCTCCGGCGGCAGCAAGCGAGGCAGCGGTTGCATCTGAGCGCGCCAGGCCGAAGACCTGATGGCCCGCCTCGATCAGTTCGGGAACGACGGCGGAGCCGATAACACCGGTTGCGCCGGTAACAAAAACTCTCATAGGAAAATCCTCCATTAATAAACGTAAGGTTAGGGTTTCGGTCGTGTGGCCACACACACATCAAGTCAGGTGATACAGTATGATTGGCTGTGTAGTCACACATGCGTGTGCCGGTTCGGCAAGCAATGCAGCCAGCATCTCTCCCGACGACAAGCGTTCCTTGACCGAATATGTATCAATACCATGCCCTGTCTTCAAGCGTTGTTTTCGATACGTCGAAAGTGTATACTGACGCGCAGCTCAGATCGCCTGTTCCCCCTGTCACTAAAATGGTTGCCATGGTCGTATCCTGGTCCTTTCTTTTTTGTCTGACTGCCCCTCTTCACAAGGCGGTATGCGAGAAGCTTTCGCGCCATCCTGGGGATGTGGGCTGCTAGTTCAGGCTGAACTTTCTTTCTTAGTGGAGATTGCCTCTCTTGATGACACTCTATCAGAAGATTGGCTTGCTCAAAATAGCCATTATGGAATATACTGAGGTAGCCATTATTTGTTCTGAGAACAGCGGAGACTGCTTATGCCAAAGCCAACACCACATATCCCATTGCCCAGCATCCAATTGGATGCGAGCGCCAACCTGCCCCTGCGCCGCCAACTCTATGAACAGCTTGGCCGAGCCATTCGCACCGGTTACCTGGCTCCAGGGACACGGTTGCCCTCAACACGTGCTTTCGCCCGTGAGTTGGGGGTCTCGCGCACAACCGTTGAAGAGGCGTATCAGGATCTCTTTGCCCACGGGTATATTGAGGGACAGGTGGGAGCAGGCACCTATGTCACGAAGCACCTTTCTGAGAGCCCCTTCCACAAGACGACCATGCCTGCAGCAGCGACGAGGTCTTCTGGGCCAGTAAGTCGATACGCAAGCTCATCGCAGCGTGGCTCTGCGCTCTCATTGCCGCCTGGCTTTAACAGAGGCAATGTGAGCATCCCTTTTTGTCTCGGACTCCCTGCGCTTGAGAGCTTTCCGCAGCAGGAGTGGGCACGGACAGTCGCGCGAGTGGCACGTCACCTTTCCCCCTCACAGCTCGGCTATCAAGATGTGGCGGGTTATCGCCCGTTGCGCGAGGAGATTGCCACCTATCTCACCGTTTCGCGGGGCGTGCGCTGCACAGCGGATCAGGTGATTGTGGTCGCAGGCGCGCAGGCGGGATTGTTCCTAGCAGCGCGCCTGCTCCTGAACCCAGGAGATGCCGCCTGGATAGAAGATCCCGGCTATCCCTATGCAAAAGCGGCGTTTGAGGACGTGGGAGCCACCATCGTGCCGGTTCCCATTGATAAGGAAGGGATAGATGTGGTGAGCGGGAGAGCGAGGCACCCAGACGCCCGGCTCGTCTATGTGACTCCCTCACATCAATTCCCTCTTGGCGTGACCATGAGCCTTGCCCGGCGCTATGAACTGTTGCACTGGGCCCGAGCTGCCGGAGCCTGGATTATTGAGGACGACTACGATAGCGAGTATCGCCACCTTGGTCGTCCTATTCCGGCGCTGCAAGGGCTTGAAGGTGCAGAACAGGTGCTCTATCTGGGAACCTTTAGCAAAGTTCTTTTCCCCGCATTACGTCTCGGATATTTGGTCGTTCCGCCCTCGCTGATCGATACCTTTGTCACTGCCCTGTGCACAACAAATATCTTTCTGCCGACGCTTGAACAGGCAGCGGTAGCGACCTATATGAGGGAGGGAGATTTCGCCCGCCATATCCGCCGCATGCGTTCGTTGTATGCGAAACGGGGGAATCTCTTGCGGGATTACGCCGAGCGCTCTCTTGGAGAAGTGCTCACCATCGAGCAGCCCGCCGCTGGATTGCATCTGGTTGGCTGGTTCAGAGAAGGCACCGATGATCGCGACATGGCGCGCAAAGCAGAGAGACAACGCATCATCGTTTCTCCCCTCTCGGCGTATCGTATGGAGCCCACGGGTCGTAGCGGTGTTTTGCTCGGCTATGCCTCCTGGACCGAACGCGAGATTGAGGAAGGCGTGCAACGCCTTGTGCGAGCATGGAACACCAGTCAGGAAGAGAGAGGCCCGGATCCAGCATAATTCAAGGGAAGACGGCCATGAGAATGATACTGCAATCATCACCAGAAGCATGCTATACGCTCCGCTGGCGAATGCGCGTATTCACTATGTTGATGCACGCGATGTTGGTGTGGTTGCGGCGCACCTGCTCACCGAAGAGAGGCACCAATACCAGGAATATGAGGTGACTGGTCCAGAAGCACTCTCATGTGTACAATTGGCGGAGATATTCTCCACGATATTGGATGTGCCAGTTCGCTACACTGTCATCTCTGATGAGGATGCGCAGCAAACGCTTTTGAAACGCTATTCTGCCTGGACTGCTCATGCGGCTACTACCCTCCTGCAATTTTCTCTCCAGGGGGTGGAGCCAGTGTTACTCGGGTGATTAAGGATGTAACAGCTCACAAACCTTGTACGGTAGTCACCTATCCTGTCTACTAGCACACTGCCTTTTGGGATGATTTTTTTTGGCGTTTTTTCCCTTATACTCAGATGGAAGCGACGCCACTCTGGCGCACTCGCGGTGAAATCTCTCCTTTGAGCAAAGATACCTCTTGTGTTTGTGCTCAAAAAGCACATTTGTTTCGTGATGTGGGTATACGCTTCTTCATGTGCCTCTTCCCCGGCCACCCAGAGCCACAGATCATGCCGGGTGGTTGGCATCGTCTATCTATCGACTCCCCGCACCTCCGAAATCGGAGACGCCTGCCGGTATATCTATGGCCGCGCACGCGTCTCCAAAGGGAAGGCCGAAAGCCGGCTACCAGGGTCACTCCTCCGGTTGTTATGCTGGGTTACCGCAGGTTGGCGATAGCCTGCACCAGCGCAACCGGATCGGCGAACTCATGGAGATCGAACTCCAGGTAGGAGTGTGCCCCTGTTCCTCATGCGAAGATGCCGCTTTGGGCGACGTGCATCCTACTACCTCCTGTGAATCAAATGTTCGCCAGAGACCAGATGTTAAGATCCGGCCTCGGCGTTGATCTGAAGGACACGTACCCCCTGCATATCCAGGAAATAGCGTCCCTTTACCTGCGCAACGCGGATGAGTGCTCTGTCGCAGGAGGGGCAGCGGATGACTGTCCCCATCCCATGCATATAAGCCGCGGCGGCTCCAAGGACATTGATCGTGCCGCAGCCTGCGCATGTGACCTGTACCAGTGTCATGTCGAAAGGGAAGATGGCTTGTAAGGGGCCAGCGGCCGCGTTGCCATCCAATTTGTTTTCCATCATACTGCTCCTGTCGGTCCGAAGCGTTCGGTTTTGATGTATCCTGGCTGGTATCCCAATGCCACCAGACTGGCTGCGGTAGTTTCGACGAATGGAGTGGGGCCACAGATAAACGTCAGCGGACGCTGCTCGGCGGCCCAGGTCACTTCGCGCAGCATCTGGTGATCGATACGGCGGGTATAGCCGGCCCAGTCGGGTGGTTGTGTACGTGTCAGGGTCTGCGCTACCTCCAGCATGGTACTGCTCTTCATTAGCTGGTCGAGTTCGTCACGGTAGATGATATCCTCAAAGGATCGCGATGAATAGAGCAGGCGAGTGGGAACGGTGCTGGCTGCGGCGGCCCGGTGGCGCAGCATCGCCATGAGGGGGACGATACCCGATCCCCCGGCGATCAGCAAGAGCGGGCCGCCCATTTGCGCCTCCCACACGAAGTAACCGCCGATAGGGCCGCGCAACTCCAACCTGTCGCCGACGCGCAACTCCTCGGTGAGGTAGGGTGAGACCTCTCCATCATCGATTCGTTCGACGGTAAGGGTCACGCGCGGTGCTTCCTCAGGTGGCGAGGCAATCGAATAGCTGCGCTCGACCTGATAGCCATCCTCGGCGGTCAGTCGTATGTCCACGTGTTGACCAGGGCGATGTCCCGTCCAGTTGGGCAGAGAGAGCACGATGCTTTTGGTCTGAGGGGTTTCTGCCCAGGTGTCCACCACCTCGCCCAGTTGCCAGGTTAGTCGCCCCAATAGCGTTCCTCCTTCCATGGATCGCCGTGGTTGCTATATCCCAACGACTCCCAGAAGCCCGGTTTATCATCCTCGACCAGGCGCAGACCACGCACCCACTTGGCGCTCTTCCATAAGTACAAATGGGGCACTAGTAGGCGTGCCGGACCACCATGCTCGGGTGAGAGCGGCTGACCCTCGTAGGTGTCCACCACCCATGCTCGCCCCCCCGTTATCTCGTCCAGGGGCAGATTGGTAGTATAGCCCCCATCGGAAAAGGCGATCACATAGCTGGCGCTGGTTTCAACCTGCTCCAGCAGGGTATCGAGGGAGACTCCTTCCCAGTGCGTATCCAGTTTCGACCACTTGGTCACGCAGTGGATGTCCTTCGCCACCGTCTCGCGGGGTAGCGCGCGAAACTCATCCCAACTCCAGCTTTTAGGTTGATCGATTTCTCCAAGAAGAGAGAAATCCCAGCTTGTAAGCGGTGTATGCGGCGTTGGCCCCGCCGAAAGGACGGGAAAGCCACGCTCAAGGTATTGTCCTGGTGGGATTCGTGCGCTCTCGTCACTCTTCTGACGGCGACCTCGGAACCCACGCGAAATGAAGCCTTCACTCATTCCCTCACCTCCTGATCTTCTCTAGCGATTTGCATTATCCTCCTTATTGTATTATGTACTTCCGTGACAAAAGAGATTCCCGTAGGTTTGATCGATGCGGTCGATTTCCCTTCCCGCTCTGTTTCGCTTCTCATGCAGATGATGGGGCATATCAAGTAACTCCTTCATGGCTTGGATCAATCACGGGTTGGATCGATTGAAACTAATAGGGACACATAGCGATAGCGACGAAGAGAGGCGGTTGTGAACAAAGCTCGACCGCGTTATTTCTCTATTATCTTTGGTTACACGTTTGTCGTGTAAGCAATGGTGATACAGCGGGCTGCCTCGAAGCTGGCGAGGTGAAGGGCTGGTTGCGTCCAGGTTTTGAAGCGTATGGGCAATTGCTGCAGCAGGTGGCCCAGACGACGCATCAGAGTTGCCTACTGCTGACCAGTCGCGAGAAACCCGCTGCTCTGCGTGTTCTGGAGGGGAGCCGTTTGCTGGTGCGCTGATCGTGCAGTGTCACTGGGATGTGCGTGTGTGGTCGGAATCCAGGAGAACCGGTGGTCCCGCCTGCGGATCGCAGATTCGGGACCGGTTCAGCAGCGCAAGGAGACGGCTCAAAGCATAGCCGTGCTGTGGCTATCCGTCATGACAGTGGTAGTGGGATGACTGCCAGGCAAGCAGCCGAGGACGCCGGGACGGTGGCCCCACCGTCTCAGCTTAGGCCTGCGATGTGCGCGGAAAGGTGACATGAAATGTTGAGCCGTGTCCCACCTGGCTATCCACGGCAATGGTGCCTCCATAATGGGAGACGATCTCAGCGACCAGGTACAATCCAATTCCGAGTCCCGGGATCGCGTGCTCTCTGGCACCAGCGGCGCGATAGAAGCGTTCAAAGATTTTCTCGCGCTGCTCTGGTGGAATACCGAGACCGTGATCGTGCACACTGATAGTGACGGTCTCGGCTGTGGTGCGAAGGTCAATCTCGACCGTCTTCGCCTGAGGGGAATATTTGATGGCATTATTTATCAGGTTGATGAAGATTTGTCTGAGCCGGTTTCGATCACTGACAAACATCGTCTGCGTTGCCCCATGGAGAATCAGGGTATGGGTCGGACACGTCTGCTGCATGGTTTCAACAATCTCCCGCAGCAGCGCACCGAGATCCACCGACTCCTGGGCATACTTCAAGGTACCGGTCTGTATTCTGGAGACATCCAGCAACTCTTCCATGAGTCGCACGCCATTATTGACCTGGGCCCCCATCTGCTCAAGATCCGCCGCGGACTTTTGCATGCTTTGCCGACCGATCCGTTTTTTGAGCAGAGCGGCCTGCAATTTCAAGACGGTAAGGGGAGCCCGCAGTTCATGGCTGGCCACGGCGATAAATTCATCCTTACGTCGTTCGAGCTCCTTGCGCGCCGAATTATCCAGCACGAAGCCGATTGTTTGGATCGAATTGGATGGTAGTGTGACACGTCCAGCAAGTATCGGCAGGCGGCTCCCATCTTTACGCACAAACTCTTTCTCATAGAGCGTCGTCGACTGTTGGATAGCAAGTTCCTGCTGCGCCTGCAGGGTCTGAGCCAGATATTCGGGAGGCGTTATCTGCATCCAGTTGATGCGCCCTTCACGCAGGTCTTCGCGTGTGTAGCCGGTCATGCGCAGATAGGTGTCATTGGCGTTCACAATCTGCTCACCTTCGGTGATAGCGATCCCGATAATGCTGGAGCTCATCAGGATATTGACGCATTCCTGGCTCTGGCGCAAGGCCTCCTCCGTGCGTTTCTGCTCGTCGATATCGGTGCTGGTGCCAAACCACCGGACGATGTGACCTGCCTCATCGCGCACTGGCATGGCGCGGGCTAAGAACCAGCGATAGCGGCCTGTCTGGCCCTCTTGGAGTCGATATTCGACCTCATACGGGATACCCGTGCGGAAGGCGTGCGCGCGCACCGTCAGGACGCGCTCAGCATCCTCCGGGTGCAGGAACTGGCCCCAGCCATAGCCCTGCAGTTGCTCCGGCGTCGCGTGGGTATAGTCACAAAACCGTTGATTGGTGTAATCCACGCAGCCATCTGCTCGCGTAGTCCATACCAACTGTGGGAGTATTTCGGCCAGGACACGCCAGCTCTCCTCGCTGGCAAGGAGCTGGTCACACGACGTAAGAGTCACACATGTGGTTTGCTTGGTATTCGACAGCGTCATAAAATGGTACCTTTCCCTTTCACGTACCCCATCCCTGAGAACGAAGAGGTCTTCCTTACATGTTGAGATTGCGGCAATCCCTCTTTCTCGCAGTGGTCAGCAAGAGCGAACTCTCGTTTGCTGACCACCCCCGCCTATCATCCCTCCGACCAGCGCGAGCAATACATCTGGATCAAACGGTTTGCTCAAGGTGTTGCCAATGCCCATCCCAGCAGATTGCTGGAGCGCTTCCTCATCGCCACTCAGTGTAATGATCGAGCGCAAGAGGGGCGGATCGTGTTCTTGGATTTTTTGCAAGAATTGCAGCCCATTGAGACGTGGCATGGTTAAATCCAGCAAAATCACATCATACGCGTTCCATTGATGGTCCAGGTGCTCGAAGGCGTCTATGCCATCGATGGCTGTCTCGACCTCATAGGTTTCCTCCTCCAACAGTGCTTGTATGAGCGATCGCAACTCGTGGTCGTCGTCGACGACTAAAATGCGCTTCCTCATTTCCTTTCCTGCATTCGCCATCTCTCTGGCCCATTTCTCTCTACCATTCAGATAGGGAAACGCGCCGCCTCCTTTCCCTGCTCGTTTTTGTTGTGACGAACATCTTTGTTTGTGAAGAATATAGGGTGAAGATTCTTTATTAGGAAGATCATTTGTTTTTGCTGTACAGAGCGTATTGGTAATGTCGATGAATGTTGAACACTTTTTAGTGCGAATGGTAGGATTTTGACGTGAATATTGAGCAACCGGGCTACCAGCCATCTGAAAAGCCATTCCAGCGGTCGGTAGCCCGGTTGCTCAACATTCACGCAAACTACCAGGTACTTGACAAGAGAAGCATACTCTAGAAAGAGGACATCTTCCAGGGTCATTTTTGGAGGTAGTATGGATCCATTTTGGAAAGGTAATTTCTGTCGTCATGACTAAGAGACCACATCGCGTACCGCAAATGGCGGCAGATATTGCACTTAACCGGGCAGTAAGCATGCCGTTGCACCGCCAGTTGTATGACCGACTACGCCATGCTATTCTCAGTGGCCAATTACAGCCAGGTCAACGCCTCCCATCAACACGGATTTTAGCGAGTGAATTAGGTATTTCTCGTAATACAGCAAGTGAGGCCTATGAGCAGCTCTATGCTGAAGGATATCTTGAGAGAAAGGTCGGCCAGGGGACCAGGGTGACATGCAACCTTCCTGAGACCTTTTTCATTCCAAGCGCAACTCCCCAGAAGAAAACAGCTCCTGGCGAGAGCACACACGCTCCTTTCTCCTTGTCTCACCTGGGAGAGGAGGTAACACGCCAGGCACCTCTACTCTCTACGCTGACCTTTCCTCGACCGGATGCTCCACGCGCTTTTCGTACGGGTGTCCCGGAGCTACGCGCATTTCCCTTTCAGCAGTGGAGCCAGGTTGCTTCCCACTGCGTACGATCTACGCTCAGAAACGTGGCCGATTATCAGGAGGTCGCGGGTTACTTTCCATTGCGCGAGGCTATCGCCTCTCATGCGAGCATCACACGAGGCGTGCATTGCCAGACAGAGCAAGTTCTTCTTGTGCCAGGCGCACAATCAGCGTTAGATCTGGCAGCGCGCCTCCTCCTCAATCCAGGGGATTTTGCCTGGATTGAAGATCCAGGATATCCAGGAGCGCAACGAGCCCTGCGCAATGCTGGCGCACAACTGGCTCCTATCCCTGTGACATCGGAAGGGATGAATGTCGAAGTAGGACAAGAGCGCTACCCACAAGCTCGTCTGGCCTTCGTCACTCCATCCCATCAATTTCCTGCGAGTGTCACTATGAATCTGTCGCGACGATTCGCCCTCCTTCAATGGGCGAATCAGGCCAATGCCTGGATTCTCGAAGATGACTATGACAGTGATTACCGCTTCAGTGGTCGCCCCCTCGACGCATTACAGGGACTCGATACCGCTCAGCGAGTAATCTACATTGGAACATTCAGCAAAGTCCTTTTTCCGGCATTACGCATAGGGTATCTGATCGTGCCACCTCAACTGATAGCACCTTTTACCAATCTGTGCAGTGGTATGCACAGGCATGTGCCTATTCTTGAGCAACTCATCCTGGAAGCGTTTATCACCAAGGGGTATTTTCTGCGTCATATCCGGCACATGCGGGAGATCTATGCGACCAGAAGAGCCATACTCGTCGAATTGCTTCAGCAGGAACTTGGGGGCCTGGTGGAAGTACAGCCGCCTCAGGCAGGCTTGCATCTTGTGTGCTGGTTCCCACCAGAAATGGATGACCAGCGGATAGCACAACGAGCAGGCACACGTGGACTTGAAGTCATGCCTCTTTCCAGGTTGGCGCTGGGTTCATTGCAGCGAGGCGGTCTCGCGCTTGGCTATGGGGCGGTGGATGAGCGGGAAATTCAGGCTGGCGTTCATCAACTGGCACACGTGCTTTCCTCATAAAATGGCCCTTGTAGGAAGACCATCATCATGCTATAGTCTTGCCAGGTGACGTACTTTTCAGAGTCTCATACTGGTATGTATCCATTCAGAAGCTCCCCTTTAGCTCAAGGCTTCTCAGCGCCTGCGGCACTTCGTGAGTCATGTGTCGGTCCTGCTGGAGAGATCAGCCTGGGAATGCCCTGGAAGCATGAGGAAGAACAAGGAGACGTGTGAGAGATGAAAGCTATCCGTCTGTATGGTCAGCGTGGTCCTGATCAAATTGTGTTCGAAGATGCACCACAACCTCAGCCAGGGGTGGGAGAAGTCCTGATTCGAGTCCATGCGACCAGTGTGATGTGGCAGGAACCGACTTGGTCGGAAACCTGGAAAACACCGGCTGGTATCGAACGTCGGCATCCCATCCCAGGTCATGATGTTTCTGGTGAGGTCGTTGAAGTAGGACCCGACGTCACCGGTGTGGCCATAGGAGAAGCCGTCTATGCGCTCACCGAATTTTGGCGGGGTGGCGCAGCTGCGGAGTACACCGTTGCGCGTGCGACTGATGTGGCGCCCAAGCCTCGAACCCTTGGATACATACAGGCAGCTGGAGTTCCCCTGGTTGGATTGACAGCCTGGCAAGCGCTTTTTGAGCACGCAGGGCTTACCAGTGGGCAATCTCTTCTTATTCATGGTGCCGCTGGTGGCGTGGGAAGCATGGTGGTTCAGATGGCAAAGTGGGCCGGTGCCACTGTGATCGCGACAGCCTCTGCACGCAATCATGAATTCCTACGCACGTTGGGAGCTGATGAGATCATTGATTATACCACCACGCGTTTCGAGGATGTGGTGCGTGATGTTGATATGGTACTTGATACCAGAGGCGGTGAGACAGTAACACGCTCCTGGCGCGCCCTAAAGAAGGGCGGACTGCTTCTGAGTGTGTTTAGCCCCCCATCCCAGGAGCAGGCTGCCGCCTTTGGCGTGCGTGCGTTCTTCTTTGTCGTCAAGCCCAATCGAGAACAGCTCATACACATCGGGAACCTGATAGATACAGGTCAGCTCCGGCCAATCACCGAGCGGGTCTTCCCGCTCTCAGAGGCATCCCAGGCATTTGAGCAGGCCCTACAAGGGCACACGCGCGGAAAAACCATTTTGCGTGTAGAGGACGAGGAAGGAAGGAGATGACATATGATTCTTGTAACAGGCGCAACGAGTGCTGTGGGGACTGCCGTTCTGAAAGAACTGCTGGCTCGGAAGATCCCAGTACGTGCCTTCGTGCATCAACCACTTGCTGCTGAAAGGCTGGAAGCGCAGGGCGTAGAAGCATTTTTAGGAGATATGACAGAGCAAGAAAGCGTTCATAAAGCACTTCAGGGAATCGAGAGCGTCTATCTTATTTCACCCGTCACTGCGCATCTCTTCGCGACCGAGCAGTTATGGGCCGAGGAAGCCAGAAGAACTGGTGTACGCTCCCTCGTCAAACAATCTGAAATAGGGGCAGATCCTCAATCGTTGAGCCCTTTACTTCAAGATCATGGGAGAGCAGAAGACGCAATTCGCACCTCAGGTGTTCCCTATACCATTCTACGTACGCTCTACTTCATGCAAAACTTTGCCCCAATGTACGCCCATTCAATCATCACCAGAGGCATGCTATACGCGCCGCTGGCGGATGCGCGTGTGAACTACGTTGATGCACGTGATATTGGCGCTGTTGCGGCACATCTGCTCAGCGAGGAGAAACACCAGTACAAGGAATATGAGGTGACCGGTCCAGAGGCGATCACGTGCACACAACTGGCGGAGATATTCTCTTCGTTATTGCATACCCCGGTTCACTACGCGACCATCTCTGACGAGGAGACAGAAAAAGCACTCCTGGGGCGTTACTCCTCCTGGATGGCGCGCGCGGTTGTGACGCTGCTCCAGTTTTATCGTCAGGGCGGTGGGAACCTTGTTACCCCGGTTGTGGATGAGGTCACAGGCCGCAAGCCTTGTACGGCAGCCGCGTTCATTGCTGAGCACTTACAGAGCTTCCAGGCCACCTGAAGATTTTGGAGCCTTTGAGAAGAATAGTCATTCTGATCGAGGCTCCCTAACCGGGCAAAAGCCAACTTTTGCACAAATTCCCAAACAGAGCTTGCGTCTGTTCTAGACACTCAGAACTAGTTTTCCGCGCAGATGACCTTCTGAGAGGCGCTCGTAGGCTTGACGAGCCTGTTCTAGAGGATACACTTTCTCGATCAGCGGTTTCAGGTGTCCTTCATCGGTGAAGCGAGCAAGCTGTGTAAGATCATCGGTGTTGGCTTCAACGATGAACCAGATCCCCTTCTTCTGGTACTGCTCGGCATATGTACTCACCAGATTGGGGGTACCAGCAATTCCTACATAGGTCCCCTCTGGTCTGAGTAGTTTGATGCTTGCTTCAATCACCGAGGCTCCGACTACATCGAAGATAAAGTCGATATCACTCACCACTTCAGCGAAGTTGGTGGTGGTGTAATCGATCACTTCATCGGCACCAAGAGAGAGCAGGGTCTCGCGGTGCTGTCCAGAAGCCACGGCGATCACGTATGCGCCTTTGAGATGAGCAAGCTGGACGGCA
Organism: Dictyobacter halimunensis; assembly: GCF_036245075.1. Lineage (NCBI taxonomy): Bacteria > Bacillati > Chloroflexota > Ktedonobacteria > Ktedonobacterales > Dictyobacteraceae > Dictyobacter > Dictyobacter halimunensis. The sequence goes on along the minus strand of NZ_BSRI01000001.1, from coordinate 125,715 downwards.
TAGTTCCCCACACCACCAGCGGCACCTTGGATGAGGATACGCTGTCCGGCTTGCAGGTTCCCCTGCTTGAAGAGTGCCTGCCAGGCGGTGAGCGCCGAGAGGGAGAGCGCCGCACACTCTTCATGGCTGACTGATCGGGGTCGTAGGGCAATCTGATTGGGAGTGACAATGGCATATTCAGCCCAGGCGCCATCACGATCAGGGCGGGGAAGCCCATAGACTTCATCGCCTCCTTGAAACGCTGTCACTCCCTCACCAACAGCTTCAATAATCCCCGAGACCTCGTGGCCGGGGATAATAGGACGTGGTCGTGGCTGGGCGCTATCCCCATTAATATACCATGTTTCCGGCCATGTGAGCTCATCCGGTGTTAACGCCGCAGCTTTCACCCGCAAGAGCACTTCCCCAGCAGCAGGTACCGGTTTCGCAACCTCTACCACTTCCAAAAGCTCGGGACCACCAATCTGTTCAGAAACAATGCCAATGGCTTTCATTTCTCTCTCCTTTTTCCCTCTTGGATTTTTGTGAACTTGAAGAATCCTCACATCCGCTCGCAAACACCCCGACCGTATCATGTGTACTCTTCCCACCCTCAGAAGAGGTTCCGATCGTGATCGCGAGCCTGCAGATACCTCCGTGCAGACCGCAATCGACCCATGAAAAAACGTCATACTTTCCCTCTCATTATGAATCAGCAACGCAAACTGAAAAGGAGAATGATTGGCGATGAAATGGCTCATCCCACGGGATGCTCAATGAGGTAAGGTAGGCCGCTGGCAAGGTATTGTGTCCAATCCTTTTCCCTCGGCTTCCCTCAGAACCGGACTTGATACGTTAGCATCATCCGGCTCGCCAGTGATTTATGTCCTGATCTTCTGTCCTGTGGGCTTCCCGATATGGATAGCCCTGTGACACTTCTGGGATGCATAGCGTTCACTATCATGGGGGCCGCTGCTGACTACGCAGATGACATGCCTTCCACGTCAGGCCTTCTTCCTGAGGGGAAAGGTCACCGTAAAGATTGATCCTTTCCCGACGGTGCTGTCCACCGTAATGGTTCCCCCATGATATTTGACGATTTCGCCTACAATGTAGAGTCCCATGCCTAAACGGGCGATCCTGGCAGATCGCTGCCCCAGATGCCACGTTGCGACTCATTCTCTTCATGCTTTATATGTGCTTTTTCCTGACAAGGTGCCCGGTACGTATTCACAGACCGCTGGTCGTTCCACCATCACGCCCTGACATCCTGGCCTTCTAAGGGGTAGCCTGCTTGCTCCCACTCGGCCAGCCCACCTGCAAAATGCAACACATGAACATAGCCCTGGTATTCAAGCAACTTGCCGAAGGCAGCGCTGGCAACGCAGGTTCGGTCGGAGCAGTAGACAACAATCTCGTCTTCTTTGTGAAGCTCGGTCAGCGCATCCTGGATGGTGGCGAAGTAGAGGGAGCCAGGAATGTGCTTTGTCTGGTACTGCCACTCACTCAGAGCCATCACCAAGCGAAAGGCTTCATGGTGGTCCACTTTCTGTTTCAACTCTTGATGGTCAATGCTTCTCAATGATTTCTCCTCTATTCCGTTTTACTTTGCTGTCTGTACCTCAGCTGCCGTGTTGTGTGGCGTCGCGTCGCGCAGGATGCCAACGCCGTATTCTTCATCGACGAGGATACCCGCCTCCTCTCTGGGAATACGTGCCTTTTTAAAGCCTTCGTAGATGACTCGTTTGCTCTCAGCGACCACAAGCATTTGCTCAACATTGAGCGGTTCCTTCCAGCCAAACAAATTCTTGAGATATGAGGCGCGATGATCAAATGGCAAAATGTAGAGCTGTTTTGTGTATCCCGTTAGCATTGTTTCTAAGCTCCTTTTGTGCTTAGCAAGCGCCAAATTAAGAAAGGGTGGCACAGAAAAAGATCTTCATGCGCGGTGCACGCCGCACCGCTTTGCATCCTTACAACATGTTGTGTCCTATTCACATCAGCCTGTCACCACTTCGCGTTCCGGGTCGGAGACAGGAAGAAGCTGGCTAATGATTTCGAGCGTGTGTACTATCTGTTCTCCTTCTTTCACCAGAAAAGATTGCTCGACAGCTTCGGATTCCTGCCATGGCAATCCAGGTGTTTCAATCTCGGTCAGAGCATGCAGGGCCGTCTCTAAATCAGCGCACGAGATCGCATCCGTCTGGGTAGTGGTGAGCAATTGCGAGAGGCGTTGCATCGTCGTATCCACCGCTTTGACGAAAGGCCCCAACTGATCACGCATGGCGGGAGATAAAACCACTTCGTTGAACTGATAGCCTTCAAGGGCCAGAACATTCAACGAAAAGGAATTGAGTGCTTCCAGCAGTCCTTGAACCCGAACGGCATCGAAATAAAACGCGTGATGCGGCTCATGCATGATGCGTTCCAGCGAGGCCTCGACATTTGAATAAGCAAGGCGCGCCTCTCGATGACGAGACGCAACGCGCTCTGCATGAGAAGTATCGGGGTGAATATACGTGTCCATGACGGCAAGAAAATGCTTTCGCAGCGTCTCTATACGCGCCACCATATTTGGATACAGTTGTGTATGCGCCCAGGTCGGCCAGATCAGAAACATGAATAACGCCAACGCCCCACCGATGAGCGTATCGAAGGTGCGATCAAAGATGTTCGTTAGGGGATGTGGAGTCACCAGGGCGAGCAAACACACGGCCGCAATCGTTATCGAGGCGGAATAGAGTGCATAATTGACAAAAAATGAAGCAAGAGTGATATAGGCTGCAATGGCAACAATGAGGACAAGCATAGCTGGTGTCGGTTTCAGTGCCACGAGCAGCACCGTTGCGAGGATCACCCCACCCAACGTTCCCACCAGACGAGACACGCTCCGCGTGAGCGTTGTATTAAAGTCTGGTTTGAGAATAGCAAAGGCCGTGAACGATATCCAGTAACCACGCCCGATAGGCCACCCTGGAAGATGATAGAGAGCGGTAGTGAGTGCCAGCGTCACTCCCAGGCGAATCGCATGGCGAAACGCAGTTGAACGAAATGAGAGATTCGCTCTCAGTATGGCTTGTACGTTGTGCAATTCCGCCCATGCTGAATGGTGATGGAGGGTATATTCCGCAAGTACTACAGGATCAGGATAGCGCCATGTCTGTGCTAAACATTCAATTCTATACAAGAGACGAGTCGCACGCTGAGCATAGACAAGGATGTTTTGAACGCGTGCTTGCAGTTCAGGCGAACTGGCTTGCCATTGTTGCGCCTGAGAGAGAAGCGTTTCGATTTTCTCGTTTGACCGTAATTGCTCTGCTCCCGTTTCTCGGAAGGAAGCGTCGGATCTGAGGATAAGGTGCTGAGAGACGCTTCGTAACTTCCTCGAAAGCTCTTGCAAAAGGTGCTCCAGGGAGATGATGCCTTCCTCTGGCTCAGAGGACGTTTCTCGTAACTCCTGTTTCAGTCGATGTAAGACAATGAGCAGCAGGCGCATCCGTTCGGCCTCGCCATAGAGCGCAAAAAGTGCTCTCCCTTGTGGGCGGTGATCATCACGATCGAGCAGGATCGCCTGGGACTGTACTAACGCAGCGCGTAGAACCTTGTTATGCACTCCTAGATTGTCATCAGTCGCTCCGGCCATTTCGGCCAGGCGTTCAAAGAACAGGGACAACATCTTCCGCTCAGCACCAGTACGGCGCCAGGGCGAGAGGAGTATTTCGAGCAGGAATGCAAGCAAAGCTCCTGCGAACACAAGTGCCGCCTGCAAGAATGCGTGCAGAGGATCACGCGCAAAGGACTGAAGGAACAAGACGGCGACCAACGATTGCATGCCAATCATGGCGACAGATAGACTGACTGCCGCTAAGAGACCTGCGACAAACGCTACGGCACCCACGATCAGGATCGGCAAGATGGGAAGCGTGCCAATGAGGGAGCCGATAAAAGCTCCAATCCCCATACTCACACAGCTCAAAAATAAAACGCGGAGCCGTGCATGATTAGGGTTCGTCGTATTCATGACCGTCCAGAGCGCGGTTCCTCCAGCAACCGTTGCTCCCTCCACTATATGACCTGTAGTTAGTCCCACAGCCAGTGGAAGCACAATCCCTACGGCTCCACGAAGCGCCGTCAAAACCATCGCTTGCGACATATCCATGCGCAAGGCTGCGTTCCAGGACAACGTGAAAGCCTCAAACCAGGATCGGCGGGATGCTTGTAGAGACGACGTACTCCGGCGGTTATGAGATCGATATTCTTGCATAAGAAACTGCTCCAAGTACCAATTGACAACCAAGAAAGAGAAAAACCGTGATCCAATGAGTACATAAGGTCCCATCTGCACGGATTGTAAAGCACACGCGAGAAAATCGGCGCGAAACACATGCCTACTAATGGTTTTCAGACGTTATCATAAGAACGATACTGTCTGAAAACCACCTGCTATATCAAAGGTAGAAAGATGCTCAAGTACTCATTCGAAACGTGATACCACGCCGGCCAGTTCCATCGTAGCTGTTCACTCCGGTGGGCCAGCACCGACGATCAAATGTACGTTCAATAGGATGTTCATCATGGGAATGTTCATCATGAAAGCTGATGTGTTGGCTCATGCTCTTTCCCTCCACATGGCTTCTGCGTCTTCCCTCTGATCTGGTTCAAGCCGAAGAGCTTTCAAGAAAAGAGCGACAACGGCTGTGACCTGCAAAAGATTCGGTTGACGAGGCGGTCCTGCAACCAGGATGAGACCATCAACAAGCCTATAGTCATAGGCGAGCCAATGAACATGCGCACGGCTACTTCAACATCTGCGACCTGAATCGGCTTTTGCTGCTGTGCGGGTTCAAGTCGCAGGATGAGATTACATTCACTCTTCCAAACGAAGTACAATTTTTCCCTGATGGTGGCGCGTCTCCAATCGCTCCTGAGCCTGACTGGCCTTTTCCAATGGAAACACCTGATCGAGGTGGACTGTTAATTGACCGGTATCGATGAGCTTCGTCAGTTCTGCCAATTGTTGCCCATCGGGGCGGAAGTAGAGCAATTGTGGATCAATGTGACGGGCAGGTGTTACCTGCTCAAGATCAACAATCGTGACGAGTCGCCCACCATCACGCACAACCTTCAGACTATTTGCCGCTGTCTCTCCACCAACACAATCCAGAACTGCATCGATACCTTTGGGATGAGCTGCCTGGACCGCGCTCGCGAAGTCCGTTTGTGCGTAATCAATGAGCTCACTAGCTCCAAGTTGCTGAAGGTATGGATGGTTCTTGCTGCTCGCAGTGACAATGACGTGGACTCCTAAACGAGCAGCAAGCTGGACGGCAAGCGTGCCCGTTCCTCCAGCAGCACCGGTAATCAGGAGCGTTTCTCCTCTCTGCATCTTCAGCACTTCATAGATCGCCTGATAAGCGGTAAGCCCGTTGACAGGAAGCGCGGCTGCGTGCAAGGCATCGAGAGAGGATGGAGCTGGTGCGACGAGATTCGCAGGAACAGCGACAGACTGGGCATAATGACCAACGCCGACCTGATACGTCGTACAAATCACGCGGGTTCCAACGTCCAGCCCGGTCACCGCAGCCCCTACCTGTTCAATGATCCCTGCTGATTCCCAACCAAGAATGAGCGGAAACTGTTGTCCTTCCAGCGTCAGGCTCCCCTGCCGCACCTTCACATCCCACATTCCAACGCCTGCTGCCTGAACGTGAATAACGACCTGGTCCGGGGCACAGGTTGGCGCAGGCAGGTCCATGAGCGAGAGACGATCAGGCCCGCCAAAGGCGGTAATGGCGATAGCTCGCATATGTTGTCCCTTGTCCTTTCACAATGCTTTGTTCTTTCTGTTCTACCAACGTTACATATGGCTCCTGGAGAAGTGAGGTTGATTCTTTCAAATGGAGAGACTTTCTCCCCGTACGCTGCTTTCTGCCAGGATATGATGAATTATGAGTGTGAACAAATGAGGTAATGGTGCAAAAAATTGAAAGCTCAGCACATTGGGTAGAGCCACATTACCCTGCACCATTTTCTCAGCCCAATTTTTTTGCAACACGACCATTTATTCTCTCTTCCCTCTGGACACCTCTTTTATCTGCATCTTCAAGAAACTTTCTTTTACTGACACGAGAAGCATACTCCAATGATGGTTTTGCCAAAAGAGCCATTTTTGGGAGACGAAAGGGGCCATTAAAGAAAGATTTCAATCCATGTTAAGACTTTCAGGAACGCAGATACGGTATGCCGAAAAGAGCACTACCTGGCAAAAGGTCGGAAATCACCCTCGACCAGAACGCATCCATCCCACTGTACAAACAGCTTTATGAGCGGTTGCGCTCGAAGATTCTGGCGGGACAATGAGAGGCTGGTACGCGTTTGCCTTCGACACGTGTTCTCGCCAGCGAACTGGGGCCATCACACAACACCGCTGCTCTTGCTTATGAGATGTTGCTGCTGGAAGGATATATCGAGAACAGGGTGGGAGACGACACGAAAGTTGCCCGTCTGCAACCAGAGCAGTTGTTTCAGAATGCCAGACATGTGGGAGATCGACACACAACAGATAGCTCAGAGACGCCTCCCGTGGTGCTTGCCCAGCGCGCCCAATTGCTCATCAAGGCGCCTTCTTCAGAAACATTCACCAGCCTGAGCAACACCGCAACAAGCGTGTTCCGCATCGGTCAGCCCGATGTAGCACTAGGTGATGTGTCTCCGTCAGTTACGCTGGGATAGTTACCTGAGGTACAATAAAGTAGAAATCAACCGGGAAAAGTGTTCGTGTTTATCGGACGTTTTCAGTCGTCTGAAAACGTCCGATAAACACGGAGAAAACCGCAAGGGCATGCTATTTTGCACGTTTTAACGCTTTCCTCCATGTGACGTTGCTGTTATTCTGCGCCAGACCGAGGGGGTCTGGCTAGCCGCAACAATTAACGCTTTCCCTTCTGGAACCATGCAGAGAGCAGCGAACGCGTTTAGACGGCGATACGTCCACCATCAACTGGCAAGGTTGCTCCGTGCACAAAGTTGGCATCATCACTGGCCAGGTACACCGCCGCGGCTGCGATCTCAGAAGCCTCGGCGACCCTCTAGGCGGGAAGAGTAGCAGCTAACTGCTCAAGTCCTTCCCCCATGCCCTTCGTTGCGGGCGTATAGGTTGGGCCAGGAGCGATCGCATTGACATTGATCCTCTTGGGCCCAGGCTCGGTGGCCCAGGACTTGGTCAATAGCGTCAAGGCCGCTTTCGTTGAGCCATAGAGCGAAATCATTGGCTGCCCAACGTGCGCAACCATGGTCGTGATACTGATGACCTTGCCAGAACCACGCTCCGCCATTTGCGGGGCTAACGCAGCGGTCAGAAAAAATGGCCCTTTCGCATTGACTGCGTAGGTGTTGTCAAAGTCCGCTTCACTCACCTGCTCCAATGGAGCAAAGGGGAAGGCCCCTGCGTTATTGACCAGAATATCGATCGGCCCAAACGCGGCTGTCGCCTCTTTTGCTAAGTGGCGCGCCGCTTCGACTGACCCCTGACCCATTCGCTGGGTGCTGACGCGTGATCCAAAGATGAACCAGGTAGCAGCTTAAGATATATTTTCTCTGCACCACTTTTACTGATGAGTTCCATGAAATTTACTGTGCATAAAATGACGTCTAGTTTATCTAACCACACCTTGTACTGATAACGCTATCTTTGCACGCTCTATTGAGGAACAGAGAGACAGTGAGTTGTTGATTTTGTCGTCTATGATGAATCTTTGAAGAAAGAGGAGTGATGTTGATAATCCCTACATCTCTGCCGAGTTTGGAGATATGGTTGAGCACATGAAAGAAGATCCTACAGGCGTTTTTTTATGATACGTTGGCCAGCCACTATGGCGCGTCCTGGCGCTATAGTGGTGATCTATGTGTGATCTTATACAAGAAGTTTCATCATGTCGTGGGTCGGAATCTCTATATTATTGGGTAATGTGTGTACTCAGGCCAATTTGAAATCATCGAGAGCAGACGGATAACTGAACATGACCAGGGCGGAGCAGCCATTCTGCGTCGTATGTGGACCGTGAGGCACCATCGGCTTGACATTGAGTTCCGTGCCCGCCGGATATGAGGTACCTTCGTCTATGAAATCACCATCAAGGATATACAGCGTTTCCGTTACTCGCTCCTGTAGATGTCTTGGAATCTCGCTCCCCGGCTCCATTCTCAGTAAAGCCATTGCGGGACCTAAGGACTGATCACCGTTCAAAATATTGAGCGTGATAGTCCCTTTGGTGTTGGGAAATGGTGCCGGTATAGCCTGGACCTTCGAGGTTTCGACCGTTTGGTTCCAACTCATGAATCTGCACCTTCTTTCTGTATCTTTTTTTCCTTTCTTCGTTTCAGCCAGGACAGGTGTGTTTAGCCTGCTTCTAATATAGGGCGAAATGCGCAAGAAGTCATCGACCAAAAGGACGATGTTGGAGAGCAACAAGGCTGTGCTGCAAAAAAACGAGGAGGGACACAAAGTGCGGGAGAGCGGAGAAACCGGGGGAAAACTGCCGGAACCCGATCACCGCTGCGCTTCCTCTACTTCCATTTGCTTAATCCCGTTTAACTGCTCCAAGCCTGCACATCGTGATCTTTTCCCCTCAAAATGCTCCATGTACTGTTCTCTCCACGCGAGCATCAGGAGGATAATCTGCTTTAAGCTGGTTCCGGCATCCGTTAACGAGTACTCGACTCTCGGAGGGATTTCTTTGTAAATCTCACGATGGATGATGCCATCGTGCTCCAGTTCCCGCAGTTGTTGGGTAAGGATTCTCTGCGATACGTCAGGTAAGAGTCGTCAGAGTTCGTTGAAGCGTCCAGGGGTTTCAAGCAGGTAGTACAAAATGAGGGTTTTCTATTTACCCCCGATAACATCAGCGGTTGCTTCCATTAAGCAGTGATAGTGTCTCGTGTAGATAGGATCTCGCATGACTTTTTCTTCTTTCCTTTTAGTTACTACATCACATTTTTGTGTATACTTGTCAAAACATATGCGACTTAGTACACTGGCTCCGTACGGAAGCAAGCATGAGAAATCAAGGAGATTGACCCACCCTGAGAAGGTGTAAACTACAGAGGGAAGAGCGAAATTCGCTTGAAAGAATCATCAGTAATGAAGACGTTGGGCCCCTTGATGCCAGGGGAAAAGCTTGACACTCCTGTTTCTTGAATGGATAGAACCAAATATAGGTGTATTTCTATCTATTTATTGAGAGGGAGCATATGCCTGAAAAGGAGACATCTATGCGCTTACAGGGGGAAACGGCATTGGTCACGGGGAGTACCTCAGCTCTGCACTCTCCAGATTACCAAACGTGAGCCAGGTCCGAAAGGAGATATGCATGCAGAAGCCTTCCTGGTGGCAACGACTCCACTGGCCCGAATATTGCTCAGAGTTTCTGGGAACCGCGTTTCTCGTCTTCATCGCGTTAAGCGCGGTTACCTTCGACTTTGGTTTTGGTTCGCCACTGGCTGTCGTGTTTCCCGATAGCAGCGTGCGTCGGCTGATTACGGGGCTGATCCTCGCGGGAAGCGGACCGCTTGTAGCCATCTCGCCTCTTGGCAAGTTGAGCGGTGCCCACGTCAATCCCGCTGTCTCGCTGGCATTCTGGCTGCAGGGCAAGATGCATCAGCACGATCTTGTCTGCTATATCGCAAGCCAATTTCTCGGCGCAGCGCTTGGTGCAGGATTAGTCGTGCTCATCTGGAGGGAGCGGGCGGCAAGTATCCACAATGGCGTTACCGTTCCAGGGGTCGGATATCCCATCTGGAGCGTCTTTCTGATCGAGATGGGACTTACTTGCCTGCTGGTTCTGATGATTTTTCTCTTTGTCAGCAGCCATCGCCTGATGCTCTGGACTCCTTTGATATCCTGGCTTCTCGTGGCGTTCATGTACTGGCTGGCTGCGCCCATTTCTGGCTCCAGCCTGAATCCCGCTCGTAGCTTTGGCCCTGCACTGGTTTCCTGGTATTGGCGCGACCAATGGGTGTATTATCTTGCTTCTCCCATCGGGGCGCTGCTTGCCGTCATCCTCTTCCGATTGTTGAGCCTGGTGGGCATCCACGATGTGTTGACGGCCAAGATGTTCCACGCTCCGCGCTATCGATGCATCTTCAAGAATGTCAAAGCGCCACAGTTGAATACCGATCAGGATGGGAAACTGATCGAACCTAACAAAACATACTAACTCACGGCATCGGTGTATGCTTTTCGTATCTCCTTCTCGCGACTCTTCCAAACTTTTGGTGACTGAGGATCCCGTATGCAAGCAGAGGCCTTCCGTTCGTGTCAACCACCAATGATATATCAGCAAAAACACTGTCCTTTCTCCTGGAAGGCAAGCTTCGATATCCTGCGCAAGCGGGTGCTACAATGCGCCTAGCCACAGGTTCGGAGGCGGACACATCTTCGAATCATCAAAAGTTCGGCAGAGCTCCTATGCTTTGAGTCAGTATGTAACAAAAAGGGAGTATTAACGTAACCCTAAGAGTCGAGCGTCATAAACAGCGCATTGAGCCCTTCAGCCAGGGCGGGATGCGTGAAGATGCCATCTCTCAAGGCGGTGTAGGGTAGCTTGCCCATCATCGCTACCTGGATGATGCTCATAATCTCGCCGCCTTCCGCTCCCAGGATGGCACAGCCCAGAATTTGTTGGGTCTCGGCATCGACGATGGCCTTCATGAAGCCGCTCGTCTCACCGGTTTCTGTGGCACGGGACACGGCGTTCATGGGCAATTTGGCCACCCGGATGTTGCGTCCCTGTTTTCTGGCCTCGTTTTCGGTCAGGCCAACCCGCCCAAGCTGGGGATCGATGAAGATGGTATGGGGGACCAGGCGATCTCGTGTGCTGGCGCTGCCCTGCTCAAGCAGGTTAGTGCGCACAATGCGGAAATCATCGTACGAGACGTGGGTGAAAGCAGGCCCACCTTTGACATCTCCCAGCGCGTAGATGCCAGGAACGTTCGTTTCCAGGCGATCATTGACCTGGATGTAGCCCTCCTGGTCCAGGTGGATGCCAGCAGCTTCAGGGGTGAGCGCTTCCGTGTTGGGGATACGACCGGTTGCCGTCAGTAGATGCGAGCCGGTATGCTGCTGTTCTCCCTGAGGCGTGCGTACGGTCAACTGCATGCGCCCACCGTCCAGTGGCTCAATCTGTTGCGGCGTGGTTTCGGTCAGGACCGTGATCCCTTCCTCGCGCAAAATCTTCGTGATTTCGTTAGACACGTCTTCATCCTCGCTCATGAGTAAGTGTGGATGAGACTGAATGAGCATGACCTGGCTGCCAAAGCGGCGAAACATCTGCCCAAACTCCAGCCCGACGTAGCCACCACCAATGATGAGCAGGTGTTCGGGCAGCGTGTCCAGTTCCATGATCGTGGTTGAATTGAGCACAGGGACACTCTCGGCGCCTTTGATCGTGAGTTGTTCTGGTCGGTCGCCGGTATCGATAAAAATCAGTGGTGCGGTGATCTCTCGCCTCTCGCCGTCCTTGAGAGAGACCTCAAGCGTCTTCGGAGCGATAAAATGAGCCTCGCCCCTCAGCAAATCGAGACCCTGTCCTTGCCGCGCTGCCAGGCGGCTCTCGTAGTTGTTGCGAGCACCCTCGACTATGCCTTGTTTGCGCTGGCGGACGGCCCGCAGATCGACCGAAATGGGGCCGGTGTGAACACCGTACTCGGCCCCACGTCGTGCCTGATAGGCGAGGCGTGCGCTGGCGACCATCGTTTTTGTCGGGGTACAGCCGAAGTTCACACAGACACCGCCTAGCTGGTCGCGCTCGATCAGCGCCACTTTCCGGCCTGTTTTTGCAAAATCGATTGGGAGGAATCTACCGCCCTTACTGGCGCCGATCACAATTACATCATAGTTTGTCGAAGTCATTTGTGTTTATCTCCTCCTGGTAAGCTGCCAGGGCTAAGGATACATCGGCCCCGGTAGCCGTTCTTGTTAAGCTTGAGTCTGAGAGCGCCCTCGACGATACTTTGTTTCCATTTGCGTATGGCCTCCATATCGACCGAAATGGGGCCAACGTGTATGCCGTAGTCAACACCTCGCTTCGCCTGATAGGCGAGGCGTACACTGGCGACCATCGTTTTTGTCGGGGTACAGCCCGAGTTGACGCAGGTACCGTCCATGGGGCCGCGCTTGATCAGTGCCACTTTGTAGCCTGCCTTCGCGAAGGCGATTAGGAGGAACCTACCGCCCTGACTGGTACTGATTACAATCGCATTATAGTTTATGGTTGGTGGCATCCCAATGTTCTTATTCTGCTTCTACATAAAATAGAATGTGTTCACTGTTAATAGATACATCAATAATGGCGTTGCATCTATAAGAAACACGTCGAATACAGTGTTAATAGTGTCGCCACTATACATACCATCCCGGTCATTCAAACAAAAACTTGCACATGGCTGCTTAATGCTACGTTCCTTAAATACGGTAACAAAAAAGGTGCCGACGACGTGGCTTGGAAGACCGTCCCCAAATCCACGGTTTTGCTCGGGGGATGCGTCAGAACTGAGAACAAGACCTCAAGCCGAGATCCCTTCTTTTGTGGTAAACTGATGGTCACGCAAGTATTTTTTGTAGGCGTGCCTCATGAACTGTCCATCTTGTCTATCCACAGTGATCAGGGAACAGAGAAAGAAAACAGTACTCGGCTACCGAACCTTCCGCTGTTCAACCTGCAAACGCATCTTTCATGAACGAACCGGCGCTCCTTTTCATTACTTAGGATATCCGGCAGAGATTGCTCTTCTTGTTGTCCTCTGGCGTCTGCGCTATAAGCGGAGTCTACGTGACCTCGCTGAGATATTTCTCGAACGCGGTTTTGTGTTTACCTATGAGACGGTTCGGGGCTGGGAAGCTCGTTTTGCACCGCTGTTGGCGGATCAACTCCGTGCTAGAAGACGCGGACAAGCGCGAACCTCTTGGTACGCCGATGAAACCTGTGTCAAAGTCCACGGGAAGTGGTGTTACCTCTATTGGGCCATCGACCGGGATGGCAATCTCGTTGATTCTATGCTGAGCGAGAAACGGGATATGGATGCAGCTCAACGGTTTTTCAAGCAGGCGGTTGAGACAGTTGGTTCTGGCACAGAACGCATCACGACCGATGGGCATAACTCCTATCCACGAGCGATCCATGAGATGCTCGGCTATGAGGTTCTCCATCGCTGTAACCCGTACCTGAACAACCGCTTGGAACAAGACCATCGTGGGATCAAGCAGCGCTATTATCCCATGCGCGGATTTGGAAGCTTCACGTCGGCATCACGCTTCTGCAGGGCGTTCGACGAGGCACGCCAGTTTTTCCGGTTTCGTACCACGATGAAGCAATACATTTCTCTTGCCGACCAACGCCGTCTGTTCTGCCATCGATTGGATACATTGAAAGCCATGTTCCTGGTAGCCTAAACGGAGTGTTGGATGGAGCCAGACATGATGTGATCTTCTGTGTTCTCAATTCTGACACGTCCAGCTCAGAGGGTATGCTTTTGGCTCGTATTTCCCGCGAGGGGTCAGAGCAAATATATGTACTCTATGCTGAGTCTTCCACGAAGTTGATGATTTGGGGATGAATCGTCAAGAAGAGGATTTTTAGTGGTTTTGACCATTGCTGGTCATTTTCTGAATTCGCTTCTCATGCTACCTTATGGCGCTGTCAACGAACAAGCAGCATTCATCAACTTGTCGGGAGACCCACAATCATATCGGTCAGTGTCCCCGAGATCTATGGATAATGGAGTAGATTGCCATCATTGACACTCCCCTGGCTTCGGCCGAGAATGTATCAATGAGCAGGATAAAGTCCCAATTGTTCCAGTAGGCCTAGCTGATCTGAACTACCCCAACGTTCGACAAGTTTCCCATCGGCGAACTTGCAAATCTCAACTCCGTGTATTTTTACATGCTTGCCAGTAGGCGCAAATCCCATAAAAGGGCCTTGATGTGTGCCTGTTAAGGTATAAGCCATCGCGATGTTATCATCATCGGCAACCGTATAGTCGACACTGATCTTTGCATCAGGGAAAGCTGAGTGTAGTTCGGTGAAGAAGTATCGATAGCCATCAGGGCCAGATACTTGACCCGGCACAGGGTTATGATCGATAGCATTTGGTGCAACCACATCGTTAAAAGCCGCGTAGTTGCCGCTGTTTACCGCTATATCGAAGCGTTGCAGTGCTACCATATTATCTTCGCGGGTTGCCATACATTGCTCCTTTGTGTTGCTCATAGAAAATGTAAGTACACCAATCCGCTTCTTATACGACCTTGTACGATCTTGATTAAAAAAAGTAACATCAGACGGAGGCTTTGAGTTTTTCCCATCTTTGTATTCCACTCAGATGTATGGAGGAGAAGTACCGTCTCTTCCTGAGCAACGACGGTTGTTCTGTGAAAGATTTGCTGCTCTGCAACTCCTGATGCGGATAGCTTCATAAGCCCAATGATCATGTTCATTGTTGAAGCCAATACTGATGATCTTACACAGCTTGCTCGTTCCACCGATGAAGGACACCTGAAGCCGCTGATTGAGAAAGTGTATCCTTTGGAACAGGCTCGTCAAGCTTACGAGCGCCTCTCAGAAGGGCATCTGCGCGGGAAAATAGTTCTGAGTATCTAGAAGATTCTTGTCCACTTTCGGTGGAACAGCAGTGGTTCAAAAACTATGATGCGAGTGAGATGAGTATGGCTGATGGGTAGATCAGGAACCCGATCGTATCGATCATTGCCGTCTCTGGCCGTATTCATCTCCTGTTTTTCCTTAGCATATCCTATCAAGTTCCTGATCTGATATGGGTGCGATCGTTAAGCACTGCAGTGAACACCTGGTAGGGAAAGGATCCTCCGCTGGATTGGGGCTTGCATGCCAGCATGTGCTTTCCTCCTATTTTTCACCGAAGAGGATTGAGCACAATGTCTTGTGCCGGAGGCAAAATGTTTAGAGCGTGTGATGATCTTTTATTGGAGAAAACAGCATTTATGAGAGATACGAGTGCCCTGTAAGCTTGCTGCAAAATATCACAGCACCGGCTGCACTGCAAAGGCACAAATTACGCGATAGATGATCCCATCATGTGGTTTCTCCGTGTGGTGTAGGGAGGAGCATACCATGTTTTTCAGAGGATGTATAGGTTTCTCAGCCAGTGCGCTGGGCGCTTTTTTTGTGCACAAATATGGCGGCGCGACGACATATGTACTGTGGTGGAGGCGTGGTGTGGGAGCAGGGCAAAGCCCTCCCCATCCGTCAGGCAACCAGCGAGCCAGGACAGGGGACACAGCAAAATCGAGGTTTCTCTGAGCTCAGAGGGAGGAAAAATCATCTGCGCCCTTGGGCGCAGATGACATGGGTGATTGCAATCTGTGTGGCTAGAGAACCTGTGATCCGAGCAAAGGTCAAGCCTCGACCTCGAGCAGTATCCCCTCATTTCCTCGGAGATGCATCGCTGATAACGGGATCAATCCTTCACGATCCAGGTGTGTCGAGAGGAGAATCCGACCCTGACGCTGGCTGGGCAACGTCACGACCTGATCTTGCGCTGAGAAGTTAAGAGCCACCAGGCAGCACTGATGAACATACTGGCGCTGGTAGACAAAACAGGTGGCGCTTTCCTGCTCAACGGACTGATACGAACCAAGGGTCAGGGCATCAGAAGAACGTCGAACAGCGAGTAAGGCTCGCGTCAACATCAGGATGGAGCGAGGGTCCTGTTGCTCAGCCGCCACATTAGAGATCTGGTAATCAGTGGCAACCGGTAACCAGGGCTTCATCCCGGCAGGAGAGAAGCCTGCATGTGCGCTGCCATCCCATTGCATCGGGCTGCGTACCGGATCACGGCTATACTCAGGATGCTCCCTGGCCAGTGGGTCCTGCATCTCTTCGTGCGCGAGTGTAATATTCTGCATGCCGAGTTCCTCTCCATAGTAGCAGATCGGGGTACCGCGCAGCGTGAGCAAAAGCATTTGTGTCAGCCGCGCCTGTTCACGGCCTACACGCGTCGCAATGCGAGACATATCATGGTTGCCCAGAACCCAATTGGGCCAGGCTCCCTCGGGGAGAGCGGCCTCGTAGCCCTCGACTGTCTGGCGGATGGCGTGTGCCTCCCACGTTGGCAGATGCACGAATTGGAAATTGAAGGGCAGGTGGATCTCATCAAGCTGTTCACCATAGTAGGACATCAGACGTTCTACTGGCAGAGCCAGTTCACCGATGAGCACACGCTGATCATATGTCTCGGTCAGTGCCCTCATTTCCTGCATAATGTCATGCATGCCCGGTTGGTCTACGATGTAGTGCTCGATGAGACGTCTACGGGGGGGATCGCCGGGCTTCCACGCTGGATTGAGCGGATTATCTCGGAATTGCTCATCCTTGAGTAGCACCTCAAGCGCGTCGACGCGAAAGCCATCGACTCCGCGCTCGAGCCAGAAGCGCATGTTCGTATACATCGCCTGACGGACCTGAGGATTGCGCCAGTTAAGATCAGGCTGCTTCACATCGTACAGATGCAAGTAGTATTGCCCGCTGGGCTGATCGAATGTCCAGGCCGAACCGCCAAACCTGCTCTGCCAGTTATTTGGTGGGCCACCATCATCAGCAGGATCTCGCCAGATGTACCAGCCGCGTTTGTCATTGGTTCGACTCTCGCGTGACTGCTGAAACCAGGGATGTTCATCGGAGGTATGGTTGGGAACAAAGTCCAGGATGACCTTGAGGTCGCGTTGGTGGGCTTCATGTAGGAATGTGTCCAGGTCCTTCAGCGTCCCGAAAAGGGGATGCACATTGGTGTAATCTGTAATATCATAGCCAAAATCCGCCATCGGCGACGGGTAGATGGGTGAGAGCCAGAGTGCGTCAACGCCGAGCCAGCGCAAGTAATCCAGCTTGCTCGTAATACCAGGGAGATCCCCTATTCCATCGCCATTGCTATCGAGAAAACTACGCGGGTAGATCTGATAAATCACCCCCGTTTGCCACCATGAGTGCGAATGCGTCATCTGTTCTTTTGCTCCTCCTCTTACTATCATTTCAGCAGTATATCATCTGTTATTTCACCTCTATCGAGAACTACAACGTAACTACTGCCGCTGCACCGCAACGGTGCAGCGGCAGTAGTTACGTTTCAGCAGAGAAAATGATTTTCCCTGGCTCGTCTGAGGAAGCATGATTGCTTAGTACACACTCTAAAGCAACTTAGATTTTATTATTCACCAGTAAAGATAAACTAAATACTGCGATATTTCAAACTCCTCACATGATAAATCCATATATTTATGTTACCATAATATATGTAGTGTTTTTGCTGCAAACGCAAATACGTATTTTGTGGCTTCGAAGGAGCAATGAGATGGATGCAACCCCCCCCATGCTTTCTGGCTCTCCCGTGGTCGGTAATCTGCTTGAGTTTATGAAAGATCGCCATGGTCTCTTGCAAAGAGGTTTTCATACTCTGGGTCCTATCTTCGGCATTCGCTTGCTCAATCAACCAGTAGCCTTCCTTATAGGGCCAGAATATCAACAAATATTCTTTACTGAGACAGATAAAAAATTGAGTATGCATAAATCGTATGCATATCTGAAAGCTGCCCTGGGCGAGGTTGGTTTTACTGCACCGCCAGAGACATACTTCGCACAACGTCCTATTCTCCTCAAACCATTCAAAAGCGAAAAAATGATCAAGTACCTTGCCATTATGCAGGAAGAAGTTCGGTAATGGCTTGATACGCTTGGAGATCAGGGAGAATTTGAACTGCGTGCGACAGTAACCCAGATTGTACAAAATGTGGCAGCGCACGCATTAATGGGGAAAGATTTCCGTGATCGCACAGGGCCAGAGTTCTGGAAACAGTATCTAATCATCGGCAAAGCCATTGACCCTGCCCTCTACCCCTATTTACCTTTGCCGAAATTTATTCGCCGTGATCGCGCGAAAAAGAAGTTGCGCGAAATGATCTGGCCCCTGATCGTCGAAAGACGCGCTCATCCCGAGCGATATGATGATTTTCTGCTGGATTTTGCCACTGCTGAATATAAAGACGGTACGCCGATGGAGGATGACGCGGTTATTGCAACCATTATGGGTCTGATGTTTGCCGGCCATGAGACAACCGCTGGTCAGGCTGCATGGACCATTATCCAGCTTCTACAAACGCCAGAGTATTTACAATTGCTCCAACAGGAGATAAGCGATTGCTTCCCTGTGGGCGAACCAATTACAGCCAGAAACCTCGGTTCCATGAAGCATGTTTTCTGGGCTGTGCAGGAGACCACAAGAATGCATCCCTCAGCTGATGTGCTGGCGCGTCGAGTTGAGGAGGATATTGAGGTTGGCGAATACCGTATCCCTCAGGGGTGGAACCTGATGGTTGCTGCTGATCTTGCTCAACAACTTCCCGATCTCTTTGCGAATCCCACTCTCTATGATCCATTACGGTATGCTCCTGGTCGGGAAGAGGATCGCCAGCATCGCTTCTCATTGATCGGTTTTGGCGGCGGAACGCATAAATGTGCCGGTATGAACTTCGCGAACAATGAAATGATGATTATTACCGCGCTCCTCTTCCAGCAATTTGACCTTGAATTAATAACAAAGGAGCCACGTGTGGATTATAGTCTGGGTGCGGCCCGGCCAGAAAAGACGTATATCCGCTACAGACGCAAGAGTATCAATATCGTTTGACTCGTAAAAATTCGCATTTCCCACTTATAAAGGCTCTGGAGCACTTTCGATGTGCTTGGCTTGGGAGCCACAGGAATGAGGTTCATCCTCAAAGATCGGCCGCGAGATCTGCTCTGTATCGATTCATGATCTTATGGGAAAGAGACGAAGCAATGCTGGACTGAGGGAGGATCAAGGCCGAAGGGCCCTGGCCTAGGCCTGTGCATAGAAAAGACCAGCAGAGAGAGCAGCAGCACCCCTATATGTACGATGAGGATAACCCGCAGGCGTGTGATGAAGGGGCGTTTGATGGTCTTCTGTCTGAAGCAGGCCAGCTGTCTGTCCTGTGGTCAAAAAGTATCAGGGGTAGGAGACGAACGCTCCGTGAAGAGGAATGCATGGGGGGCAAGCAGTCAGTGAGAGGTGTTGTGCTGCGTGAAATGGGGCATGTTGTTTTGAGCACCTGTGACGGGGCGTCGTCATATGTGTAGGGATTACTCGAATCACCTCAGGTTGGGAACGGATGTGAATCGAAGAAACCGCATTCAAGTGGGGCAAAGTATCCTCGCGCATCCGGCAATCACAAGGCGTTGATGAGCCGTTGTAACACGCCAATGCACCCATCGTCCAGCTTTTCTTTGAAGAGGATCTTCCCACGATGGTTCGCCTTGTCGATTGGCTTGATGGCAACCCACTTGCTCCTACCCGCATTTCAGCTTTTGAGAGGCTCTACAGGGCTGTCTGAAGCAGTTTGTCCGCAGCAGTGTCTTCTGAAAATAGCAGCAAAACAAGCAAAAAGTCTTCCCTCTCGCTGCCAGTTCTGGCAGTGCTTTTCGCCTTTCCTTTAGGATTCCTTCCCTGTTCAAGCTGCCGGATGCGGAGTCAATACGACTTCATATCCCAGACGTTTCAGGCGTTGGATCAATCGATGCTCCACTTTTCCTTGATCTTGTTGCGGAAAAAATGCTTCTCCTTTTTCCTGGTAGGCTTCCCCGGTTTTCATCATTTGATAATAGATCACCAGGATACTATGCCCTACGGCAAGGGCGGCTCGCTTACCTCCCCGACGTTTCTTGAGTCGGCGATAACGCTTTCCTAAGTACGTACGAGATCGGCGCGCCCCATGAGCGGCTTGGACCAGCGTTGCTCTCACATAGCGATTCCCATGTTTGCATCGTCCACTGAGCCGTTCGCCCGCACTTTCCTGGTGACCTGGACAGACGCCGGCCCACGAACTCAGATGCGCGGCATCGGGAAAACGCACGAGGTCAGTTCCTACCTCGGCCATCAAGACATGAACCACGTGCCGACTGACTCCCGTGATCTGCTCACATCGGCTGATCTGTTCCTCAAAGGGGGACACACGTCGCTCGATCTCCTGTTCCACATGCGTGATCGAGCGGCTCTGAGCATCGATCAGGCTGAGAAGTTCTCGTAAGAGAAAGCGATGATGCTCGTGCATGTCTCCCGTCAGCGCTGCCACTGCCTGTTGCTGGTTCGTCTGGCAATTCGCCTGCATGCGTTGAGCCAAATGCAACGGGTTGTTCTCGCCGGCGCACAGCGCAAATGGTTGCATCAGGAATGTGTTCAGCTCGAACATCAAAGTCGCCATGAAAAATTGCTGCTTGCATCGTCTGTTTTGCCTTTCACTTGCTTACGCGGGGAAAGGCGGCGTGCACCACATTTCCCCATTGGCCTTCATCTCTACAAGGGTCGGACTAGGCGGTGGCTACCTTCTGCGCAGCTTCTAGGATGATCTGGGCAACCTCGTCGGGATGCGAAAGCAGCGGGACGTGGCTGGCCGAGATCTCGCGTGCCGTCGCTTTGCTGCGTTGCGCCATCCAACGATGCTGATCCGGGTGGATCATGCGATCATACGAACCAAAGAGCGACCAGGATGGAAGGGATTTCCATGCGGGCTGCCCGGCTTTGGTCTCAAAAATGCTGGCTTTGGGTGGTACCTGCGTCACTGCCAGTGCTCGCGCCTCGACCGGGTCAAGATCATTGGTAAAGTGCTGGGGGTAAACATCAGGATCGATCCAGGCCAGACCTTGTCCGGAGACGAGCAGATGCTGGAAGACTTCCAGAGGTGGAAACGCAACACCGGAACTGAGCAGTGTTTCTCCCTCATCCAGGATAAAGGCCGAGATATAGACTAGGCCCGCCACATCTGGCAGATCTCTAGCAGCCTCAGAGATGACATAGCCGCCATAGGAGTGTCCAACCATCAGCGTTGACCCTTCCAGTTCTGAGAGCAGTTGACGCGCCCTGGCCACACCATCAGCTAGAGAGTCGTGCGGAAATTGCCCGGCGGCCACAAAATGACCTTGTGCCTGAAGGTCGGAATGACTTTGGTCCATCCAGACCCATCGGCCCAGAAACCGTGTACGAGCACAATATTCACTTTATCTGTACGTTTTGACGTAAAGATACCCATGTATGTTCTCCTTTTCCGCTTCTTAAGCAGAAGCGCTACTTTTCTTGATCTACATGTATTGATGGGAATGAATGCTCTTCCTGTTTTCGACAACGACCGTTGCGAGCATGCAAGAGAGATGTTACTTGGTTACACTGACGTTTGCAGCCTCCTGTATCAGCCCGAATACCGCCACAGGGTGGGAGACGATCGAGGAGTGGCTGGAGGGAATTGAGATCGTCTTTGCCTTCATGCGGCTGGCAAACATCTGCTGCAGTGATGGCGGGATCATCCGATCGTTTTCTGAGATCAGGTACCACGAGGGGAGCGCCTTCCACGCCACTGCCGTTGTGGAATTGCCAAAGATAGCCGCGTTGGCAGGCTTTTGCACCGTTGCCATGAGACTGGCCTCAAGCGGATCGACATCCTGAGCAAATGACTCATGGAACAGTTGCTGTTTGATGTACACAAAGGTGCCCATATTGTTCGGGTAGGTTACCTGGTACAGGTTCGGTATAGCCGATCCTGGAGGGTATTGACCCACTGATTCTCCCAGGTCTGGTGCGAAAGCTGAGGCATACACGAGAGCGCTCACGTTCGGACTCTGAGCACCCGCATTGGTGACGACAGCTCCACCATAGGAGTGACCAACCAGTACCGTAGGTCCTTGCAACTGTCCAAGCACTCCCAGCGTTGTGGTTATATCGTCAGCCAGGCTGGTCGTGAGCGGAAGTTGTACAGCGAAGACGGTATGGCCTGCAGCCAGCACCAGCGGAATAATTCTACTAAAACTAGACCCATCAGCCCAGAAGCCATGCACCAGTACGACGTTGACACCCGACGCGCTCCCAGAGGGAGTGAAGCGTGCGACCTGCGTCGCTCCCTGGTGGGTAGCGGCCTGAGCTGTCAGTGTAGACAGTGTTTGAGTTCCTGAGGCGAGTGCCGTGCCGACAGCTCCTGCTCCAAGATAGCTGAGGAAGCGGCGCCGGGTCGAACGCGCGGGAAACGCGGGTTCGCCGTCGCTGCTCGCGGTTGAATGGTCTCGTTCAAATGACACAGCATATCTCCTTCTCTGATGCCATTGCTCCGCCTTTATGTGGCAGAGATGGCTCTCTGCCTGCCTTGAACCTCTTGAGAGCAAGCAGGCTCTATATTACTGCTAGTAGGAAAACATGATATACGGTCATACTATCCTATTTCTGCTGGAATCCTTCACGCAGCCAGGCAGTAGCCAGGGTGATAGCCCCCTGTGTCGCTGCTGTGTGTGCCAGAGCATTGAGCATCACAAAATCGTGAATGGTTCCTTGAAAGCGTGCTGCCGTGACGCGCACCCCTGCCTGTCGCAGCTTGTTGGCATAGGCTTCTCCCTCATCGCGCAGCACGTCTGCCTCGGCGGTGATGATGAGCGCCGGAGGAAGCCCGCGCAACTCCTCAATGCTGGCCTTTAATGGTGATGCAGTGATCTTGTTGCGTTCATTCGGGTGGCGAGTGTACTGATTCCAGAACCACATCATGGCGTCGCGCCGCAGATGGTAGCCCGTGGCAAACCGATGATAGGACTCGGTATCGAAGGCGGCATCAGTGACCGGATGGAATGGAGCAAGGTTATGCAGAGTTTTCCTTGTTCAGCTTAGGCACCGACTCCAAACAATTCAGCAATGAATGCCGCTTGGCTTCGTACATCTTCCTCGCTCACTCCTCGCCCTTGCCCTTTCCTGAACATGTGCATGACCTCATATCCCTGGAGCGTTCGCCATGCAGTCTCGAACGAAAAGAAACCCAATCCTGGCTTGACCAGTCGTTTGATAAAGCGATGGTCTTGTTCAATCAGATTGTTCAGATATTTGCTCGGCCGCAGTTCGCAAGAGGCGAGCCCAGGCTCGGCCGCTTTCATTTCCTGAAGCGCTTTAGGATACGCTGCGTTTTTATCCACCGTAACGACCCGAGGGGATACGGTATGGGAGGAAGTGAGCGCTTTTCTCAAAAAGTGTTTCACTGCGTGGGAGTCGCGAGCAGCACTCAAGAAGAACTCAAGCGTGTTTCCTTGGGAGTCCACTGCCCGATAGAGGTACATCCACACTCCTTTGATCTTTACATAGGGCTCATCCACGCGCCACGAGTCTGTTGTCGTTTTGAGATGCGGGCGGCAACGCTTCTAAAACTCTCTGCCCTTCCGCGGAGGAAGAGCAGAGAGCCTTACCGCAGTGATAGAGTACATGTTCTCACCAGCATTACATCAGCAGACCTATAAACCCATTCTCGCAACAGAGTGCAGCGTACCAAGAGTTTTAACAGTGGCCGAGAGCATGCCATGTCTTTGGGCCAACATATCTATCAACTCCGCCAGTGGCTTTGTAATCCCAATCTTGAAACAATGACACAGCATTTCGCGTATGCGCGCCAAATTGTCCGTCCTCTGTTATGGGAAGCGCTCCTCGATCATAGTGGTTAACATAGGCCGTAAACCCGGTGCTAGGATGGTTGTACCACCAGTTGAGCGACTGTTGCATGAGTTTCACAGCCCATCCACTATTCCCTTCTTGGAGCACTGGCAATGGGCACGAGTAGGAAGGTGACATCGCTGTAGCTGGTGCTGCATGTGCCGTATGAGGATTCATGCCTGCAGGTACAGATGTAAAGGCATTGAATGTGAATAGAGCAGCAACAAGAAAAGCCCCACACAGCAACAGCCGCAAATGTTTACGCATCGTATTTTCTCCTTGTGGTTGAAGTAGAACAGCAATCTTTACTCATATGAATGTCCAAACAGAGAGGACGCATACATAAGGTGTCTCGCCAACACAAGGATAGCCGAGGTGAGGAAGAAAAGGAATGACAAAGTATTGCGTTTCCTATGACAAATCATTAACAAATCGACAAAGATTCAGTAAAGCCTGCCCATTATCACGGCAGTGTTTCACCGTGTTTCTATTCTCATTGAATGAGAACTCTCATGTTTATGGGAGTGGTGTATAACGTACCTGCTATACTGGATCTCCCGCACTTTTCGTGCTAAGCTGGGGGCATATACCTGATGAGCTTTCTCGTGAGAAGGCATCGAAAGCGACATCCTCTCCAGAGAATGTGTTCGATGCTTTTCGATAGCACGGAAAGCGCGGAAGCGCCGCTATACTAAACAGAACAACAAGGAGTGGTATTGGATCGCATGGGAACAAAACGGAAGAGTTATATGCTGAGGGAGTTTTTGCGAGCTGCTGAGGCATGGATCAATTTTTCTCATCAAGAGCGACCTGCACTTGGGGCTTGATAACCTCTCTCCGCTTCACTATGCGAAGCCGCATGAGTTGGAGGATATTCCTTCACGCGCCCTCTGGTGATGTCTCTTTGAGCAGCGATTGGACAATTCTGAAAATATGGAAGGAGCATCAGATATTCTATGAAGATCTACCTGGTGGATGGTACCTATGAGCTGTTTCGCAGCCACTTCGGCGCGCCGCCGCGCAAGGCACCGGATGGGCGCGAGGTCGGCGCAACGTTGGGCCTTTTACGCAGCCTGCTGATGCTGTTGACGACGCCTGGCGTCACCCACGTGGCCTGTGCATTCGATCACGTAATCGAGTCCTTCCGGAACGACCAGTACCCCGGCTACAAGACCGGCGCGGGGGTTGACCCCAACCTGATCGCCCAGTTCCCGCTGGCCGAAGAGGCGGTTTCCTCGCTTGGGATGGTGGTCTGGTCGATGGTAGAGTTCGAGGCCGACGATGCCCTATCCAGCGCGACCGCTCGTTTCAAGAACGAAGATGGAGTCGAACAGATCGTGATCTGTTCGCCGGATAAGGATCTGGCCCAGCTGGTCTCTGGAAGCCGCATCGTTAGCTGGAACCGTCGCCGTAATATGCTCATCGATGAGGCGGGCGTGGTAGAGAAGTTTGGCGTACACCCACAATCGATCCCCGACTGGTTGGGGCTGGTGGGCGATGCGGCCGACGGTTTCCCCGGCATCCCGGGCTGGGGTGAAAAATCCGCGGCGGCCGTGCTTGCAAAATACGAGCACCTGGAGGCGATCCCTGTAGACCCGCAAACCTGGGGATTGAGTGCCAGCCGCGCCGCGCGTCTGGCCGAGAGTCTGGCACAGCATAGGGATGAGGCGCTGCTTTTTCGCAAACTGGCGACATTGCGCGAGGATGTGCCATTGAAGGAAACGCTCGCCGATCTGGAATGGCAGGGTGCCTACACACGGCTGAAAGATATCTGCCACCGGCTGGGCGATGAAAAGTTTCCCGGGCGGGTTACGAGGTGGCGCGAGAGATGAATGTGGCAGCGCAAAGAAGCGCAGAAGAAGCGTAAATACGCACTAACTTTTCATGGGTATTGAATAAGATGTATCCTCTGATCGTAGGCCCACAAAATTGGCAGAAGCTGCTGGCTGATCCTGAAAAGCAATGGTGAACAGGCTATTCAGCATGTACTATTGCGGATGCCTGTTTGTTGCATGTAGTCCAATATGGCCTCCGAGTATGAATAGATACGGTTGCTCAATTATTTCTTGGGACTCAATCTGAGCATGGTGTTCATGAATTTCTTGGCACACTTTTCGAGTAAAAATTGGTACAACTTTTCCAGGCTCATCCGCGAAAAAAGTGAGCCTGGTTGCTTACAGATAAGAAAAAACCAGGAAAGGAATGGAGAGGAAGCGGCGCGGGCTGAAGGAGGCGTGTTCGCGAGAGAGCTTACGCTCGACGCAAGACATGCAACCGCAATAAGTCAAATTTGGCGCGACCGAACATCAGCCTTTTTTGGAGTTTTAAGCAGTTGACCTGCGATTCAACCGGACCATTACTCCAGGACGAAGTGAAAGCAGCACGCACAGCTGCGTAATCGCGCCGAATGCCTTGAGCAAAGCCTTTCAGTTCAGCCAGGCCGCTGCTCTCGGAGAGTTGGAGCCAGGCGTCCAGATCCTTTTCTCGTCGCTCGGCAAGCATAGAAACAAAGGCTTGAGAGAGCTGATATGCTTTCTCCAGGTCAGGGTGGGCCCCACAGAGGAGAGCCACCTGATGCTTTTGCTCCTCGGTCAACTTGTGCGGTTGACTGAGACAGAGCCAAGTGGCTTGCCTGCAAGAGAGGCGACGTTTGGGCAAAGTAGGAGAGGCCGCCTCTCTCGCCGATTCGGCCGGCTGAAGCTGTGAGGGTGTCTGGGCAGCCTGATGCCGTTTGCGGAGCAGACCGATGAATTGTCGGAAGAGCGACTCTGAGCCGGTGTAGCCGAGGCTCAGGACTTGGTGATAGATCTGGGTGCCATTGTAACACTCCTGTTGCCACAGGGTGAGAATAGCTGGTTTGTAGGGATCAAGCAAGCTCCCTTTGGGAGGTGGGGTCGCACGTTCGGGGAAAGTCTCCGCGGAAAGGTACCGATGTACTGTTTGACGAGCGATGCCTAAGCGCTGTGCGATGACGCGCTCCGAACACCCTTGCGTATGGAGCGCCCGAACCGTTCCATAGAGAGCACAACGGTTGGTACGAGACACCTGGGAGCGAAGTTTTTCAGGTGAAGGCAAAGCCGCCTCCCTGGCATCCTTGTGGGGAGAGGCAGACATGTTGCGGAAAGGTTTGCCTTGCTCCAAGGCCAGGGCGTCCGAGCTGGAAGAGGCGGGTCGCCGCTTGCCGCGCGCGCTGGCAGGAACAGCATCGGAGAGGGTTTCTTCAATTTCTGGTAAATACTTCTGCTTGCGTGCGATGAGATCTTTGAGCGCATCTTGCAGGTTTTTCAGGACATGATACCGATCAGCAATCTGCTGAGCCTGAGGAGCCCCTTTCTTTGCGGCGGCGGCATACGCTCCTGCTCGATCGCGGCTGATCACCTCTATTTCCGGGTGAGCAAGCAGCCAGGCAGTGACTGTTTCCTCCTGGCGATCTGGGAGCAACTCAATTGGCAGACGCCGCTCAAGATCTACCAACAGTGTGCCGTAGGTCTGGCCACGCTTCCAACACCAATCGTCTATCCCCAGGACGCGTACTGAGACGGGCGGTGGACAGGCCACCTCGCGTAGCCGTCGCAGCAGGGTAGAAGCTGAAACCTGGATCGAAAGCGAAGGTGCCACGCGCTCGCACACCTCAGCGCTGGTGGCCAAACCGAGGGCGATCAGTGCCTGACGCAACCGATTGGTCATGCGCGCATAGGATTGCACCAATTCTGCCAGGCGTTCTGTGAAAATCGTCTGCTCGCAGATGGCAGCCCCACAGACAAATTTGCGCACGGAAAGCTTCAAGATCACGCGCCGACCACCGCAGGGCAAATCCGCGACGGTTCTCACGTAGTGTCCATGGACCCGTTCTGAACGCGCTCCACAACGAGGGCAGTGAGCATATGTCTTGGTACAGGCAATGGAAACGATTAATTCGGTTGTGGTCGGGCGGATTGACGAGATACAGATATCATCTGGAAGAGGTAAAAACGGCGAAGAGGTCTCCCACCCACTCATCGATGATGCACTCCTTAGAACGTTGCAACACCACAATTCATCGATGTTAGTCTATCAGGGAATCAAAGACCTGTCCAAGCAACCAGGCTCACTTTTTTCGCGGATGAGCCACTTTTCCCTTGCAAAATACAGTAGGTTGCCATATATCAATCTCCTGTATGAAGTTGTTGTTTGTTCTTGACTGCCATGAGTATAGCTGAGAATGGTGTAAGGAACTTCACCCATGTTCGTGATTGAGAGGGTGATAGGGGTATTTATGTTGGGAGGGGCGATTGTACCCAACAGCGAATCAAGCTGGTGTTGGCATAGAAGGGCAGTACGATCTTAACTAGATCATACCGCCCTTCTATATCTCTAAAAGTTCATTGGTGGTACAACCAGGGTGTAGCCTCCGACCACACAGTTTTCGATAATCTGGGTAAAGTGGTGGACGATATAGCCATCGCCGCCGAGATCAGTTGGTTGGGCCGAGATCAGTAGATCGCAGGCTGTGTCCGGGGCGAGCTCAAACGTTCCTAGTGTATTTCCAAGGGTTTGAGGATTAAAGTCAGGATCATTGGCGTTGAGTTGTTGGATGTAGTTCTGCAAGGTTATACTCACCGTCTGATCGCCTGGCGCTTCCTGCTGATATTGGATATCCTCCAGGTTCACTCCCAGTTCCATGCCGGTGATGTTTTTCTTCCTCATATTTAGTTGTTGCTCGATAAAGCCTGGCTTGCTATCTGTTTCGATGCTCGCCAGCAGGCTCATCAGGGTCGGGACATTTCCCTGGCGTAGATCGTCGAAGTCGCCTCGGATCAATAGGCTAGAAAGCGCCAGCCTGTAGGCCACTGCCCGCTTGAATGGATTACTGGCATGAAGAAGCAGTTTCTGTCCAGCTGTCGGATTCGCAACCGTCATATTGTGCTGGGCAACATGACGATCCAAAGCAGGAAAGAAGGGATACTTGAGGCCATCGCTTCCTTCTTCAACCGTGTCGCATTGGACGACAATGCAAGGATGACCATTGTCGAGTGGTTCCGGTATCCAGGGTTTCGGGCTGGTGACCTCGATATAGCTGCCAGCCGCGATCTGCTGGAGGGGTTGTACTGTAGCCGTATACAGGCTATTGGCGGCGGTAAAGGCCAGGGACGAATTGAACACAAAGAATTGCACCGACACAAATGGTAAAGCAGCTTTCTGACCTCCATTAAACACGCGCGCGCTAATGGTAATCTCCTCGCCGGGCACCACATTGCCAAAGGCATCTGTTTTATCCACAAAGATATGGGGAGATGCCCAGAATTGGATTTGTTTGCTCAGAGGGCGCTTTCCCTTATCTGTTCCATCGTAAGGGATATAAAGGTATGGTGTATAACTAGATGGAGTCCGGTCGCCTCGCGCAGGTGGTTCTGGCATATGCTCTTCTCCTGTTATGCATATTGAATATGAGTAGTTTCTGCCTGGTAATTAAGCTTCGGGTATGGCGGAACTGCGCGGGTCACCTGATTCAGGCAAAAGCCAGGTAGGAAAACCGATACCCGGATCACCATCCAGATCCCAGTCCAAAAGCTCGCTTGATTGTGTTTTCAGGATCAGTTCCATGCTAACATCGACTGCATTGCCGAAGAATGTATTGGTGGCATCGGGAGTATCAATTCTTCCCTGGCGGGCCTGCCACTCGTCCATGTCGCGTACCAGGGGTGATGAGGCGCCCGGTAGACTAAACAAGGGATTGAGCTGCTGTGGGGGAGCGCCTGTCGAGGCAAACTGGAAGCCATCCACGAAATGGAACGGCCAGGCAAGATCGACTGGATAGATGTTCTCGGCAGGTGATTCCAAAGGCTCGGTTGGAGGATTTGGCCAGTTACTCGCATTGGGTGGTGGAGGCGGATTCCAGAAGCCAGCTGGATACGTATTATTCTCTCGACGCCTGCTGCGCACAGTGTTCAGTGCGGCATCAACGGGCTCTATCTTACCCGTAAACTGGCGCGCGAACTGGTCGTGTGCCAACTCCTGTGTATAGGGGAAGCCCAGGCCGCTCCATTTCAGCATATCGTGCAAGGCATTGGTGAGGTTATAAAAGAAGACCATCACCCAGCCCTCATAGCAGCGCAGCTGTTCCCAATCGGGATCGGTTTCTCCATCAGCAACCAGGGCTACGGCCGCGACGATATCCGCGATACCGCCTGAGACATAGCCGGTCATCAACTGAACCACACCAAGCATGGCTGCCAGGATACCGCTCACAACCTCTCCTATGGAAGGATCGGTTGCTGGTTTCGGTAGTGGTGGAGGTGTGACGGTTCCGCCTACTACTACTGAGCCATCGGCTGCTACCCAGGGGGGACGCGCACCACAATTATCCGGACCGTTGCTCTGATCTGGTGGCATACAAGGAATGGCCTCGCCAGAGGTTTGCAGCCACAGGATCAACCAGGTCATGGCGTAGGCGCTTTGGAGTCCCTGGTCATCAACGCCTGTGCTGGCCGTAGGATCGGTTGATCCGTATGCCTTTTTATAGGCTTGCTTCCAGTAATCCAGAAAAGCCTGCGGCAACAGGGCGGGAACGGCAACACCATCATGCAAGCTTTGCAGGATGCTATCCTGATCTATTCCCGGCAATTCAATACGCTGTTGCAGGTTAGCTTTACAAAGATTGGGCCAATTAGTGTAGAGTGGGGTGGGTATGTCATTGTTATCGAACTGCACCTGGCTACTACCACCGGCAGCGTAATACCCATGTACCCAGGTATCGATATGGGTTCCGATCCAGCGATGGCGCCACCAATGATTGCGATAGGGAGCACCCACAACATTACTGATATAAGGATTGCCACATAGATCAGCGGCATAGCCTATCGTTGCTCCCAATGCATAAGCCTTCAGACGATCATCATTTCCAGCATTCGCCAACTCCTGTAGTGCTTGCAGGAAACGGCCGCTATGGCTGCCATGCAGGGTATCACGCGGTTGCCACTGATTGGCTGGAGCTATCTTCTCAGCAGGGGCGCCCGCGGCGATAGCCTTGCCGATGGTGTCACGCAGTCCGGACAGACTTGTTACCAGGGTTTGGACATCCTTAATGATCGTATTGAGTTGATCCAACTCATCTAGCATGCCCAGCAGGGCCAATTTCTTTTTATCCTTGATAACCCCGCTTAATTTATCAAGGGTACCACGTATCTGCTTCAGGTCCTGATATAGACCATTGCCAGCCGGACTGCCAGCCTGTGCCGCTCCTGACAGCAGTTTCAGTATCGGCAGCCAGGCCTGGAAGTAGAACGTATTGGGTTCATTGGTGTCTACCTCTGGTCGGGCTGCCATAAGATCACCCCAGGAAGCCCCAATTGCCCCCAGGTAAGCAAAAGAAAGATTTTCCCTGGTGTTCAATAAGCTGGCCTGTGGTGCCCCGGCCTTACGCAGGGCATCAAATACCTGATCCGCGATGACAAAGTGCGTTGGTACGCCAGGCATAGTTCCTCCTTTTGTTTTTGAAGATCCCGCGCTATCCTTAAAGCGGGATCTTCAAAAACGACAACCGCATCCCTGCATTCTGTTCTATGCATCCTTTTCGATCTATAAAGAGATACGCTAGTGGAGTGTATTTTAGAGGATATGATTTAGAATGATGCATCTCAAATGAATTTATCGCCTCTCTATATTTTAGAGGATAAGCCGAGAATATATGTAATTCTATATAATATGCTGGAAGGACAATAATTGCGTGAAAGGAAAAAGGCATATGGAGGATTCTCCGCAGATAAGTGATCAGAAGTATCTTTTACACGAGCAGTACAAAGATAGCTCATCTTTGCAAAGCCGACTGCAAGGAATGCAGCAGATGGGATTAGACTTTACCGAGTCATATCGCTGGTTGTTTGATCACCTGCCCCGGGAGCCGTAGCTCCATATTCTCGAACTGGAATGTGGTCATGGACTTCTCTGGCAAGAGAATCGTGATCGTATTCCGCAGGATTGGAAGATTGTTGTATCGGATTTTTCTGTCAGAATGTTTGAGGAGGCACAGACGAACCTGAAGGATATTCCTCACACTTTTGAGTTTCGTATCGTTGATGCACAGCAGATCCCCTATGGGGATAGCTCGTTTGATTATGGTATAGCAAATAACATGCTATACCATATACCGAATCTCTCATTGGCGCTATCCGAGATCCGGCGAGTCTTGAAGACGGGCGGGCAGTGTTTCGCGACAACGATAGGCCAGAATGTGGTTGATATGTTTGCTCGATTGATGCAGGCTGCACAGTCAGAGCAGTCAGAGCCACAAGATGATGGTTTTAAATTTACCCTGACGAGCGGCGCATCCTTGCAGGCTAACTATTTCCCGCAGGTAACGCTTGAGCGTCTGGATAGGCAGGTTAATATTCCAGATGCTGGATTACTGAGTGCTATGCTCAGTTCATTTACGCATATGGATGCGCCTTCGGAACATGACGATGATGCTGGGTCTCAAAAGCCTCTTTCTTTTACATTTGAGTATGGCCTGTTTATTGCCACGAGCCAGGCAAACACAAACCAATGAGTAGATAGAGGCTATGATCATGATGCAAAGAGCGTGCCGTGGTCATAGCGTTTTTTTTATACGATGTGCTTATATGCTCTATTGATAGATTGCTATCGCTTCCTCAGCGTATGGTACGCCGCTGGCGCGGATAATGCGCGCGAGTTCGTCGACGTCATAGGGTACATGACGGAAGGTGATACCCAGGCAAGCCCCTTCTGAGGAGACGATGGCATAATGCGACCAGGGATCAACGCGTATCCGTCCCTTTTCTATATCGGAAAGCTCCCAGTTATAAGCCAGGCTTACACTGCCAGGGTTGAAATACCAGCGCTGATCTATGCGCCGCATCTGCTGTGTATGTGTATGGCCTCCTGTTAACAGTGCCATATCAAAACCCTGCAGGAACTGACGCACCGTGTCATCCGTTGTATCGGGAAGAATAACATCATCGAAAGAACGAGGGGACCCATGGAAGCACAGCATCTTCTTTCCGTCTTCTAGCGAAACCTCAATGGTTGGTTGAAACCGCTGTATGAATGCGATATCTTCACGTGAAAGCTGGTTGAGCGACCAGTCTCTGATCATCTCCTGACGCTCACTGACCTGCTCATTTGGAGATGTTTCCTCACCCGTAATCAGCCACGCGTCGGCATTGCCCATCACTACCGGGCAATTCAGGTCTCGCAGTCGTTGTAGCGTTTCGGCAGGCTGTGCCCCGCCTTGCAGGGCATCACCCAGGCATACTATCTGCTCAATGTCCTGACGGCGTATATCCTTGAGGACCTGGTCAAGGGTATAGCAATTACCGTGTATATCTGAAATAACCGCAATCTGCATATGTTTATCCTCCTCTGAGTAGTAATGACCCGCAGGTAAGCCTCAACCTCAAGTATAGCGTATTGTATGCTCCAATGTCTGGAACATATGGCATCGCATGAAGATTTTCTCGTTCCATTGACACGTATCCATCGAAAGGAACTGACCAACAATACGGTGTATTCCATCGTGGCCCAGTACCAATCGGAGTTTCGGGGATTTGCCGAATACTACCAACTGGCAAACGATCTCTACAGGTTGAACACCCTGAAATGGACGATGGAACAATCCTTGGTAAAGACACTGGCAACGGAACTGAAAACGACCGTAAAAAAGGTCCACAAGAAGTTCGGAGTCACCTGGATAGTAGAAAGAAGAGCCTGTAAAGGGCTTCAAGCTACCATCCCACGCGAAGGAAAGAACCCACTCATTGCCAGATGGGGAGGCATTTCTCTCAAAAGACGACTTCAAGCCATCTTGAACGATCAGCCACCAATTATCTGGGGAGGAAGATCAGAACTGGAAAAGCGTCTTCTAGCCGATACCTGTGAGTTATGTGGCTCGACAGATCGAGTAGAGGTACATCATATCCGGGCACTGAAAGACCTGGAACGGAAAGGTAGACAGGAAAAACCTCTCTGGGCAAAGGTGATGTCAGCTCGCAGGAGGAAAACCCTCGTTGTATGCTGGTCGTGTCACAGGAACATCCATGCTGGACGACCTGTGATGAAGCCTCAAGCATGAAGCGTGTGTGAACGGAGAGCCGTGTGCATTGAAAGATGCAAGCACTGGTTCGGGAAGAGGCGGATGAGAACGTACCGAAAGGCAACGCATCAGCCGCCTACTTCACAATCTGGCGTGGTTCGCCAGCGACATGCTTCGCCAACTTCCTGCCTGAAGTTGGTCGTCCTGAGCAGTGGCTACGACCGGACGAAAATTGCCTGTGGAGCCAATGTGAGAGTGCGCCGTCTAACGGCGAGTTGAATTGCCATGAAATGGCGAAAGGTTGGGTGTAATGACCTTTCAGGGTAAAGGGTCTTACTTCAGGAAGGAAACCTCCTGGGGAACGGTAGCATGACCAGAAGCGGAGAAGCACGAAAGTAGGTAGTGTAGTAGCATCCGCCAACCCTGTGCGCAAGGAAAAACTGAAGGTTGAACCTGTGGCAACGCGAAAGCTAAGCCTACGTCCGACACGATGCAATTGGCCATCCACCGTAACCTACTTGTAACCGGTGACACCACAATACGTCCGTGGGTCTCACGCGGGCGAAACGCTCCCTGTGGTGAGTGGCCCCATTAACGAAGGGGTTTAAGGATAAACAGGGCCTAAACGCACTAAACGTTCAACTCGACCGGAATTCGGGATGGCCTAAAAGGCCGCAAGGCCCAAGGTTACGGAGCCTTCATAGTACTCGTAGGAATAACGCCCTACCAGGAAGCCTGGGAAAGCCAGGTATAGGGGGAAGGAAGGCAGGTATTACAGAGAGTCAAGGAGAAAGGAAGTCGCGAGATGCGAGAAACGAACTCAATCCTGGGACTCATTCACGAAAGAGGCAAGAAAGGATTACCTCTGGAACGAGTATATCGGCTCATCTACAACCCTAACTTGTACCTGACCGCCTATGGAAAGATCTATCGAAATCAGGGCGTATTGACAAAAGGCGTGACAGAAGAGACCGTGAACGGAATGTCCCTGGACAAAATTGAAACGATCATCAAAGCGTTGCGAGATGGCACGTTCCAATGGAGACCAGCGAGGCGGGTATATATCCCAAAGAAAAATGGGAAGGTACGCCCACTCGGATTGCCAGATTGGTCGGATAAGCTTGTACAAGAAGCCCTAAGGCTCCTTTTTAACGCCTATTATGAACCTCAATTCAGCGACCACTCACACGGATTCAGACCACAACGCGGCTGCCATACCGCCCTACGAGAAATCAAGAAATGGGATGGAACGGCATGGTTCATCGAAGGAGACATCTCAAAGTGTTTTGATAAGCTCGACCATCAGGTTTTGCTGACGATACTCAGAGAGAAGATCCATGATGAAAAGTGTATACACCTCATCAATGAACTACTGGAGGCAGGTTACCTGGAAGACTGGAAATACCATGCAACGCTCAGTGGTACACCACAGGGCGGCGTATTCAGTCCACTTCTAGCGAACATCTATCTCGACAAGCTAGATAAATACATTGAACAACAACTCATTCCAGCCCATACGAGAGGGGAAGTACGAAGGGAAAATGCAGTCTACAAGAATATACGACAAAAAGCCACTCGTGCCAGAAAAGCTGGAAAGACAGAAGAAGCAAAGTCGCTTCGACAGCTCCAACTCCAACTGCCTTCCCGTGATCCTGACGATCCTGGCTTCCGGCGTCTCCGATACGTCCGATATGCCGATGACTTTCTCTTAGGATTTAATGGCCCAAGAGAAGAAGCGGAAGAAATCAAGCAAAAGCTGGAAACGTTCCTACGTGATGAACTCCAGTTGGAACTCTCTCCGGCAAAAACTCTGATTACCCATGCGCGGACTCAGGCGGCAAGATTTCTCGGCTACGAAATCCAGACGCTCCAAAATGACATAAAGCAAACCAATGGAAGGCGGAGTGTCAATGGGCAAATTGGATTTCGCGTACCAAAAGATGTGATACGAGAAAAATGTCAGGATTACACAGAAGAAGGAAAACCTATCGATCGGCCTGAAATGCTGCGGGATAGCGCTTTCACTATCATCAGCTCCTATCAGGCAGTATATCGCGGAGTCGTGGAATATTACCGAATGGCTCATAACCTAAGTGCAACCATGTCCAAACTCAAATGGGATATGGAAAGGTCGCTAACAAAAACACTTGCAGCTAAAGGGCAAATCCCCGTGCCGCAGGTGTATCGAAGGTACAAAGCCACACTCATGGTGGAAGGAAAGCCCTACAAAGGCTTACAAGTCACTATTGAGCGAGAAGGAAAGAAGCCACTTGTCGCGCAATGGGGCGGCATCCCTCTCTTGTGGAATATCAAGGCAATCCTTGACGATCAACCAGAGCGCATATGGAGTACAACATCAGAGCTAGAGGAAAGATTACTGGCGGATACTTGTGAGTACTGTGGTGCTCATGAGAGATGTCAGGTGCATCATGTTCGAGCACTGAAAGACCTCCACGCACAAGGCAGAAAGCCACGGCCCCAATGGATGGTGCTAATGGCAGCCCGCCAGCGCAAAACGATGATCGTTTGCAAGATTTGTCACGAAGACATCACATATGGACGCCCAATGCGCCGAAAGGAGACGCAAACCGGCTTTATGCATGGTGAACCTGTGGCAAGTCGAAAACAAAGTAGTGAAAAGACACTGTAAAACTGGAGAGCCGTGTGCGCTGAAAGGTGCAAGCACGGTTCGGGGAGGGTCGGTTGGAAACGTGATAACCACAGTCTCGATGTGGATCACACGCGCTGGCCGTCTACTCTACCCGAAATGGGAGGGCTGATCCAAAGGTTCCCGTGCTCTGGCAACTGGCTGTGAAGCAGGAACAACTGACCGCTCAGGTGTGTCTTGCACACGTTTGAGTTTGAGAACGGTAGCAGAAAGAACTGTCGTGTTTGCAATCCGTGGTCAATGAAGGTATGTTTGGCATAGACAACATGTGTGTTGCTCAGGCCTGTGTTGTCGTGTCTACAGGTGCTCTGCCAGCCGGGTGAGTGTCCATTGTTCCGTGGCTGTCCTGTTTCCAGGTCAGCGCGTCGACTGGGCACGTTCCACGCTCCCAGCCGCCAGGTCAGGTCTGTACATGAGGGTCCATTCCTGAGCAGCAACACTGGTTACCGCAGAGCATTGCTGTTGTTGCATAGAATCCTGGACCCTGCTGCCCCACCAGAAGTTGTCTGTGTTTTCCTGCATGGGTGAATATGTTGGTGCCTCTTGCTGTATTGTTGAGAGCGAGCCATTTGGGTGTATTGCTTCTCAATGGGAACGAGACCAAGTGAGAGCACCAGGCACGTGTTGTGTTCATGAAAGGAGCAGACAATGACCCCTTCGATGTGTTCGTTTGTGGACCTTCTCCATTCCCATGATCCTGATCTCCGTGTGTCTGTTGGTGGGCAAGAGTTGCTTGATGCTCTTGTCGTCCGCCCTGCAGATGTTTCTCCAGATGAGGAAGCGTGCTATGTCCAATTTCTGGATGTTTCTTTCCATCGCCGCTTGTTGCGTTGTGTTGTTGGTGGTGGTGGGCGTTCTGTCTGGAGCAGAGAGGATCTCGTGACGGAGGCCGCGCCTCCGTCGTTGCAAGCGTTGGATGAGGCGCTGCGGCAGTGTGTCCAGTGGGAATTGGTGGTGGAGGATGAGCCGAGCCAGCGTTGGTATAGGCATCCCCGTCTTGTTCGCATCGGGAATTTTGGGTGGACATTCGAGTGGCTGGTGCAACAAGTGCTGGAACGCGAGTATGGTGCATTGGTACGGCGCCATGTGTTGGTGTGGGGGCTAGGAGAAATTGATGTGCTATCGGTGGCGAATGGACAATGGCTCCTGGTTGAGTGCAAATCGAGCTCGAAGGGATTGACGAATCTGCAACTTCGTCGGTTTTTTGAACAGTGTCAAGCTATTCATGCTGATCGCAGTGTCCTGTTGATTGATACAGATGACTCCCATCAGATGCGGCAGAGGCGTGGTCAGTTAGGGCAAGCGCTAGCAAGTGTGGGTAGAAAGGGAGCGGTGGGAGCCATTGAGCGTATAGGAGGAACAAGCATTGTGCATGTGCAAGACACATGGATGGTTGCTGACACAGGGAATGCGGTTTCCGAAACCATTCGAGCCATCATGGCGCGGTGACGCGGTGGATAGAATAGCGCGTGAAAAGGATGGGTTGAGCCCTCTCCAGATGGAGAGGGCTTTTTGGTATCTCGTTGCTATTATGGAGGGATAACATGTTGTTTTGCATTCGTTCACGACGAGTGGCGACTCGTTGGGGCGGCGCAGCAGCGGAGCGGGGGTGCATGTGTTGTTGTGAGCTGAACGCGTATCCAGGCCAGAGACGACAAACGTCAGGATGTTTCCGACCAGCAAAGAAGCAGGAAAGAAAGACACGTGTGCCCTCGTCTTTTTGGGAACAGACACGCACAGCTGTGCGTGTCTCCCCGGTAGTATATACCATCACGCCTCGCCACGACGAGCAAATGTGGCGGCGCGTCGCCATATTTGCAGATAGACAGGTAAGCGAGGGGAGAAGAGCAGGAGGTGTTCGCCGCTGGATCGGGAGAGAGGGGAGCGCTGTGGGAGTGAGAGTATGAGTGAAAGAGAGAACAACAAGATGTTGAATGATCACGATATGTATCATCGGCCCGTGAACAGCCGACACCTCATCGATACTATCATGAGTGCCTACGCTTTGACCTCTGTTGGCGACCCCATTGACCTGGGTGGCTCTTCGAACTTGAACCTGCTCTTCTCGGAGAGGGGGCTCTGTCAGGTAGCACGCATCTATCGAGAGTGGGTCACGCGGGAGCGTCTCCAAGGAATCCAATCCATCCGGGCGACGCTTCGTGACGCAGGGCTTCCCTTTGCCCAGACCAGGCTCTCGGCTGATGGACACCCGTTTATCCATTGCGTCAACTGGCTCGTCGAGGTGGAGCCATTCATCGGCGGCCAGGACATGACGACATGGACTCAGCTCAAAGATGGGATGCAGATGTTGGGCAGGATCCATACCGTTCTCTCGAGGGTCGCCGTTGTGCCCGGTACCAGACGTGCCCCGGCGGCCAACCATATCGATGCGGCAGATGCCTTGCAGACCACGTTGCGTGCCTGCAAGAGTATCCGCTCGTGGGCATCGTCGGAGGAGGAAGAGCGCATCGCATCGCTCTCTGAGGAGTTGGCGCACGCGTTGCGGGACGCAGGGGATGTGGCCACCATGCAGCTCCCTCGACAGTTGCTGCATGGGGATTTCTGGGACAACAACGTCAAGTTCCGAGACGGCTCTCTGATGGCGGTGTTGGATCTCGACTTTATGGAGGAGGGGACTCGGATTGATGATCTTGCGTTAGTGCTCTACTATACCAACTCTGGATCGACCCTGGCTGAGCTGCATTCTCCAGGTGAACGCATGCAGGCGCTACGGGAACTCATCGATGCTTACGACTCCGGTCTTGAACGCCGCCTCTCGCAGGAGGAGCGAGCGTTGCTTCCTCTCGTGCTTGCCCGCACACCACTCAAGTACGCTCGGCACTTGCTTCTGTGTTCACGTGTCACGGAGCAGCGAGCTGTGGCTCTGGCCGAGGCGCCAGAGCTAGAGTGGGCACTCTCCATTGCCACGTTTGCCGCCCCCTGGCAGGCCGCCTTCCGCTAACGTTCTCTGCACATGGATGTGTGTGGCAAGAGCCGATTGATCTCCCACGCGATCGTGTGTGCTCATTGCAGCGGCGATCTTCTGTGCGTGATTGGGTACTATTGGAGTGGGGGAACGCGCCAGGAGGTGAAGAGGAGGAGTCCCATTGAAAAAAGGGAAAGGTAAGATGAGACCACCCTGGATCGCCCATGGGTGTTTGCCCATGGGAATATATTTGTACACAGAATGAAGATGTCAACAGAGCAAAAAGCCTGTGTTTATCTGGATTTGTTCTTTTTCTGCGCTTTATAATCCTTATGGTGATGATTGTGTGTATAAAGGGTGAAATCTATTGTTATACCCTATGAAAGATCCAGAGCAGAATTTTCTACAAAAATAGTGGTATCTCTGAATATGAAAGGATCATGTCCTATGGCTTATTCCTATCAAGCGAACTATCAACCGTCTCTAGGGCGAAAACCGAGCACATTGGCAGAATTGAAGAAGTGCGGGCTTCTCTTGTTGTTCGGCGGCATCGTTGAAATGGTAGCTACGGTTGTGACAATGTTGATGGTGCTGTATTCCAACTTTGACCTGTATTACCTCTTGTTTGATGGACCGGTGATTGTTCTTTCGGCTTTTTGTATGGCTTTTCTGGTGGTCAAAAAGACCGGCCGAATTGGCTCAGGTTTATTGGCTAACCTGCTGTTAAATTTTGGCTATCATGTTGGTGCCGTCATTGTCGTACTACTAGCGTTTTTTGCCACTATACCTGTGTATGATGGATTACCCTCTTTGTTTTTTCCGGTGTTCATTGCCATTGCGTTATTTGTCTGCTGTCTGTTTCTGATCGGCATAAATTTCCTCTGTGGTTTACCGGGTGTCTGGCTGGGGAAATGGCAGTATCGGCGGACGTTCAACGATGGTCCTGGTGTTGCGATGATCGCTAGAGAAATGAACCAGGCGACCTCATACGTCGTGAATCGGGAGACGCCGAACTATGACAACCGGCCTGCTGGATCTACCTCTCCAGCAGATCAGGAGAATGGACAGGCACATGGAGATAGCCAGGCTGCTGTGAGTGCAGACAATGGAGAGATTGAATACAGGGAATATAGTTGTTATGAGGATATGGGGAACGACACCAATTAGCATTGTTCTAGCGTTTGAACAATTCTTTGCACTGTAGAACGAATCTCATCTTTGTTAACGGCGATCTGAGGGAGGTGGAGC
This sequence comes from Dictyobacter halimunensis, assembly GCF_036245075.1. NCBI lineage: Bacteria > Bacillati > Chloroflexota > Ktedonobacteria > Ktedonobacterales > Dictyobacteraceae > Dictyobacter > Dictyobacter halimunensis. The sequence goes on along the minus strand of NZ_BSRI01000001.1, from coordinate 85,317 downwards.
AGATCCGGAACTACTCTGCCAGCCATGCCAACGAGAAGATTGCTGATAAAGATGGCACCATTGATGGACGGTAAGGGGTGCGCTTAGGGTAACCGGGGGTGACGGTGCTCGATTCCTAGTATACGGCAGAAACGATAACGATCATGCATGCATCCATGATCGTTATCGCGCTCTACCAGAGACGCATTACTTATCACGTTCAGGCTAGTAAAGGGCGGCCTGTGCGGCAGACAGGCGCGCCACCGGGACGCGGAAGGGAGAACAGCTCACGTAGTCGAGGCCAACTTCATGACAGAACTCGACACTATCAGGGTCTCCTCCGTGCTCTCCACACATGCCGATCTCGAGATCAGGCCGCGCACGGCGCCCCTTCTCACAGGCAATCTTCACAAGCGCCCCAACCCCTTCCCGATCCAACGTTTGGAACGGATTGACAGGTAAAATTTTGACCAGTTGTTTTTTGCCTGGCACCCCCAGCCCTTCCACATACTGGAGTAAGAATTTGCCTTCGGCGTCGTCTCGGCTGAACCCAAAGGTCATTTGCGTGAGGTCATTGGTGCCGAAACTGAAGAAATCAGATGCGGCGGCGAGTTCATCAGCGATGAACACGGCGCGCGGGACCTCGATCATGGTGCCAAATTGATACTCAGTAGGATGTGACGCATACATCTCAGCAACAGATTGCAGCTGCCGGCGTACCTCTTTCAGTTCATTACCATGGCCGATGAGGGGGATCATGATCTTCGGGTGCAGCTTTATCCCCTTTGTCGACACGCGCACCACGGCCTCAAAAATCGCGCGCGCCTGCATGACGTTGATCTCGGGGAAGAGTAGGCTCAATCGGCAACCGCGCAGACCTAGCATGGGGTTCATCTCGCGCATAGCTCCCACGGCATCGAGCACCTGACGCTTCTCTGCCAGTTCGGCCTCGTGACCACCCTCGGTTTCCAGGCGGGTGACCTCGACCAGCAGCTCCTCGTAGGATGGGAGGAACTCGTGCAGTGGAGGATCGATCAGGCGGATAACAACCGGATACCCTTCACCAGTTTTGGGATCAACCATCGCTTCAAAGATGCCCTGGAAGTCGTCACGTTGAAAGGCCTGCAGTTGTTCAAGGGCGGCCTCGCGCTCCTCTTTGGTTTTGGCGAGGATCATTTTCTGCACGATCGGCAGTCGATCCCGCTCCATGAACATGTGTTCGGTACGGCAGAGGCCAATGCCCTGGGCGCCAAAGGCGACGGCGCGTTTGGCGTCGCGTGGAGTATCCGCATTGGTTAATACCCTCAACCGACGAAACCTGTCGGCCCAGCCCAGCAGCTTCTTCAGATCGGTCTCTTTGTCGAAATCGGCGTCGACGGTCTTGATGATGCCGGCGAAGACCTCGCCGGTGGCGCCGTCGATCGAGATATCGTCACCCTCTTTAATCACGAGATCGGAGCCGACCACGCGGAAGAGGTGCTGCTCCTCGCTCACCCGGATGCCTTCACAGCCGGCGACGCAGGGGAGTCCCAGGCCACGGGCTACGACGGCGGCGTGACTGGTGGCACCACCACGAGCGGTCAGGATACCTTTAGCGACCAGCATGCCGTGTACGTCGTCTGGACTGGTCTCTGGGCGAACCAGCACGACAGGGGTACCGGCTTTACCCAGCTCCTCGGCGCGATCGGCGTCGAAGATAGCCTTACCAAAGGCGGCGCCAGGGGAGGCATTTAACCCTCTGGACAACAGCCGCCCTTCGTACGTCGCCCGCTGCTTATCAACAACAGCAAAGCGCGGCAACAGCAACTGATAGACCTGAGCAGGCTCAACGCGTTTGACCGCCTCTTCCGGCGTGATCAGACCCTCTTCGACCATGTCGACGGCGATCTTCACGGCCGCGCCGGCGTTCCGTTTGCCCGAGCGCGTCTGCAGCATGTAGAGCTTGCCTTGCTCAACGGTGAACTCCAGGTCCTGCATGTCGCGATAGTGTTTCTCAAGGCGCTGCGCGATCTCCTGGAACTGTTGATAGACCTCGGGCAGTTCTTGTTCCAGCTTACTGATGGGGGATGGGGTACGGATATCGGCCACCACATCTTCACCCTGGGCATTAAGCAGATACTCGCCATACAGCTTCTTTTCACCATGGGCCGGATGGCGCGTGAAGGCCACGCCGGTGCCACTGTTGTTGCCCATGTTGCCAAATACCATGCTCTGGATGTTGACGCCGGTGCCGAGGCTGTGCGGGATCTTGTTGAAGTTGCGATAGTCGATGGCACGCTTATTGTTCCAGGAGGAGAAGACGGCCTCGATGGCTTTGTGCAACTGCTGATAGACATCGGTGGGGAAGGGCTGACCGGAGGCGCGCTCGGCGATCTGTTTGAAGTCGCCGACCAGCTTCTTCAGGTCTGCGGCCGGGATCTCCGCGTCGGTTGTAACGCCCGCTTCGTGCTTATAGCGTTCCAGCACGGCCTCAAAATCCTGAGGATTGGTATCGAGCACGATGTTGCTAAACATTTGGATGAAGCGACGATAGGCGTCGTAGGCGAAGCGCTCGTCACCGGTCAGTGCCACCAGCCCCAGGACGGTCTCGTCGTTGATACCAAGGTTCAAGACGGTATCCATCATGCCCGGCATCGAGAATTTGGCGCCCGAGCGTACCGAGACCAGCAGCGGATGCTCCTTTGAGCCAAAGCCCTTACCGGTCTGTTTTTCCACAATCGCCAGGGCGGCCTTTGCCTGGTCCCAGACGCCCTCCGGGAACTGTCGGTTGTGATAGTGGTGCGCGTTACAGGCTTCAGTTGTAATCGTAAATCCGGGAGGTACGGGAAGTCCGGCGTTGGTCATTTCAGCCACGCCTGCGCCTTTGCCACCCAGCAGTTCGCGCATACTGGCGTTGCCTTCGCTAAAGAGGTAGACCCATTTGCGAGGAGAGCGTTTAACAACCTCGTCCAATTCAAATTGGGCAATCTGTTGTGCCATGAAAACCGCCTCCATGTATACCGTATTCATTTCATGCGATATGTAGCAGCTAAGGGAAAGGTAGAAAAACCACATTCGTAGCCTCAAAACAGGCTAGCTTGCTGCAGTACCATCCGCTCCCATTGCCGCAAAAGGAAAACGACATCGCGCCTACAGAGGTATATCTGCCACCCCGCTAGAACATGACCCGTTTCCTGTTTCAGCAGTATAAAATACATTCCTGAATATGACAAGACAAGAACTACAAGTATTCAAAAAATGTAAGTAAGGAACAATGTATTAATTTATTTTAATATGCAATATATTCTCATCGTATTCGTATAAAAATGAACATGTATAGATAGGTTTTTATAGCTACAAAGGCTAACACATAATGTATGCGAAACAAACGACCTCTTTCTGTAAACGCGAAAATTCCATGAACACGTTTTTTCATGGTGGCCTGGGGAGAAAGAGGGAGGGTGGGAAACGGGAGAGAAAGCGCGTGGGGAGAGGATGGAGGCAGGGTGAGGCAGGAGAAGGAGCTCTCAAAAAGCGAAGAAAAATGGAATTGACTGTGCCTGCTTCCTTGTGTCATTCTTTGATCGATAGATGAGATGAAACTGTAACCAAAACGTGAGAGGGGAACAAGGTGAGCAGGCGCGGCACGGTGACCGCGCCAACTTGCTGCTGTGTGAGAGGATGCTGGCCGCTATGGCTCTAATTGGGCGCGCAGGATGGCGGCTAATTGGATGATGTGGATGGTGCCATCTGGGCAAGGAGTGAGCACGTAGGTGACGATGCGCTGGAGATCGGTGTCGAAATGCTAGGGGCGAGGGAGGGGCATGGCCTGCAGGCGTGTCTAGAGGGCATCATTGGAGGAGTTGTGCAGGCCGAGCAGGGCGCGTTGCTGTGCGAGCGAGAGGCTGGAGTGTTGGTGGTGGAGGTGGAGGGCGTGGCCGAGAAAGCCAGGGGTGCTGGCGGCGAAGTCATCCCAGGCAGTGAGGATGGACGTGTCGTCGGTCATGGTGGTGTTCTTTCTGTGTGGTTGCCAGAAGCGGCGTCTTGAAGGTGTCTCACGAGAGGTATACAGCCGCCGCGTGAACGTGTCGCGCGAAGAGGGACGAATTTTGGGAACGGGAGGAATAGTTGTGTGTGGATAAGGAAGGAAGAGCAGGAGCTACCGATCACCTGATGGGTAGCCCCTGTTCTGTGTCAGTGTGCGTTCGGGTGCTCTGATACACGAGCTACACTGGCGGAAAAAATGCAAGCAACCCTTCTTTATCCATACGGCTCTTCTCTTTCCCACCGTCCACGTGCGATAAATCGTTGCAACTGATGGCAGTGTTGCTCGATCTCAATGTTGTTCTCCTGTCTCCATTGTTGATTGTAGTAGGTATCTCGATACAGCTCCCCGGAGTCGCAGCCGATAATCACGACCGATCCCGACTTATTGGCTTTGAGCATTTCCGCGATCAGCTGACAAGCTCCAATGACGTTTGTCCCGGTTGAGGCTCCATAACGTTTCCCAACCAGTTCTTCAAGGACATGGATAGCGGCAATCGATGCCTCATTGGGCACTCTGATCATTCGATCAATGATGTTGGGCAGAAACGAAGGCGCGACCTGTGGTCGTCCAATCCCCTCGATGCCAGATCCTCCTTGCAAACAGCGGCCAGCATCACGCTTGTGATAGTAATCATAATAGACGGAACGTTCAGGATCGACGACACACACCTGCGTTTCATAGCTGCGCAGACGGATATAGCGTCCCAGTGTCGCGGCGGTGCCGCCAGTGCCAGCGCCACAGATGATCCAGTCGGGGATTGGATACGGTTCGTTTTCGAGTTGTTTGAAGATCGATTCGGCTATATTATTATTGCCACGCCAGTCGGTTGCTCGTTCCGCAAAGGTGAACTGATCCATGAAATGTCCATGCAACTCTCGGGCAAGTTCACGCGCTCGTGTTTGATCTTGACTTGGATCATCGACCAGCACACACTCACCGCCGTAGCGCGTGATCCTCCGAATCTTTTCAGGGGATGTCGTGCGTGACATTACCGCGATAAAGCGCAGACCCAGCAATTGTGCATAGTACGCTTCAGAAACAGCTGTACTTCCCGATGAGGCTTCAATAATTGGCGTATCACTCGTAATCCAGCCATTGCACAATGCGTACAGAAACAACGAGCGGGCCAGTCGATGCTTCAAACTGCCGGTAACATGCGTCGACTCATCTTTGATGTAAAGCTTGACCTGGGAACATGCAGGCCAGAGAACTGGTACTAAATGTGTGTCCGCCGAGCGAGTAAAATCAGCGTTGATCTTCGCGAGTGCCTCGCGTACCCATGGATCAGACATGAACAATATACCTCCACTTCAAATATAGGTGCGTTTCTTCCGGGCAATACTTTTAGCTATAATTACATATTCATATGCACAACACAAGGAATCCACACCTATTGGATTTGTCTCCCTGTTTAGTGTACCCTTTTCTAGGAGTATGAAGGAAGAGCTTTAACGATAAGAGGATGAGATTATGGCCAGCATACTCGTTGTGGAAGGTGAGATCGATATCTGGTAACATGCTGCCGTGTCAGTTCATGGGATGGCGTTGCCTCGGCATGTTGTGGCAGCGGAGCGGTGTCTGTTTTTGGTTGGAAATGTGACGATGCGTCGCCATATTTCCAGGTGTTGTGGGCGGGTGAGCGTGCGAAGGGAGAAGAGTAGGCATTGTTGCAGAGATCACGCGAAGCAACTCAGGTTGGGGACGGATCTGTCCCGAAGAACCCGCGTTCAAGGGGGCAAAGTATCCTTGCGCATCCAGCGTCACGCCAAAGACACTGAGCAGTCGTTGTAACACGTCCACGCCTCCATCTTCCTGTTCTTCTTTGGGCAGGACTTTTCCTGATGGCAGACGAAGCCGCGATACTCACACACGCTGCCAAAGCATTAGGGGTAATTTTGAAATAGCAACAACAACAGGAGGATCCCTCCAGTGGTGTTGCGCAAAAGCGGGAGGGACCCCACGTGGTTCGGCTCGTAGCAAAGGTGGGTGTGGTCAGTGCATTATTTCGCCCCTAGTAACGGATCATCCAATTTGAGCAGGTATACCTTATACTCTGCGCCCGGAGGTTGCGCTGTGATCGTCGGATCGTAGCACAGCACCGCTTTCTCAAAGTGCTGGACCCGTTTAGCTCCGACAGCAATCTCGTTGGTGGTGGGAAGGCCAATGATTGGCAACGTTTGTCCGTCGATCGTCAGATTGCTGTAATATTTGCGAATGTTGCCGCCTAACAGGCACCTGGTATGCCTGCATTGCCAGAGGCCGCCCGGCGTTTGTTCCACAAAGTAGGGATGGAAGTCGGCTGACTGCGTCGTAAACACTTCACTATTCTCCAATTGAGGTATTGGGGGTGCCAGGTAGTCCCATAGTGCTTGCCATGGGTAGTTGCCTGGACAGTGCGCCCGATTAATCGAATCGATCTGGAAATGGCCGATAATGCCGCCGTTACTATCCCCAGCGCGCATAGGGATGCTATGCCGCTGACAGATGTGCTTAATCAGCGAAAAGCTGGCTGCTTTCTGGGCGGATGTGAGCGGTGTACTGTTGTCGATTGATGGATCGATATGCTCGATGCTGATTGTGTGTACATTGAGGTTGTTATTCTGCCCGTTGCAAAATGGCAGGAACGGGGCATAGTTGCCGATGGTACAGCAGTTGGCCCCGGCTCCGGCGCCCTCAGGAACACATTGCACAATAGTGCCATCCTGGCCGACAACATAATGTGAACTGACGTGCTCTGTGTTACGGCTCAAATCACCAAAGTAGGCAGCGCATTCTTGCGCCGTGTGAAAGCCTGCCGTTTTGTGGACAACAAGCCAGATGGCGTCGGTGTATTCAAAGGTAATCTCCTGGGGCACCCATATAGCGAGAGCGCCTGCTTCATCCACACGCATAAAAAGGCCTCCTTGACTATTGTTGCGTTTATGGTTGCTCGTATGGATTGTCGTAAGAACCGGCATCCCCAGAAGTGTCACCACCAGTGTCACCTGCGCTCGGGTCTGTCCAGGGTCTGCCGTCGTTGATCCGACGATTGGCTGCCTGGTGACGACTCGTGGCGCCTGCTCCAACGACGTGTTCTCATAAGTGTGGGTGAGTGGTTTTCGCTTTTTCTGGCATACCAGGTATTGAAAGAGTGAGCTGGTAATTGACCTACCATGTGGATCTGCCCACGGGATGCGCAATGAGATGACAGCAAGCTAGCAGTGTAGAGAAAAAAGAGACCTTTAATGAGAAAGAAACAAAACATACTCTCATGAGGAGGTCTCTTTAGGTATGATACCGAACCCAAGCATCGAGGTTCAAACTTCTCCTGTAGATCATCCCTCGGTTCCTGTGTGGTTTGCCGAAGTGGTTATCCTCTCTCAGCACCTCGCAACGAAAGGGCTGCTTGAAACCTTTGCCCATCAAGTTCGCTTGGTGAGAGGCCGTTTCGGCAGCTATGAACCGCTTGATTTTCTGGCCTTGTTAATCGGCTATGCCGCGAGCGGAGAACGAACGCTGGCCGACTTCTTTGATCGCTTAGCTCCCTTTGGGGCTGCGTTCATGGCTCTGTTTGGACGGGCTCGCCTTCCCCATCACTCCAGCTTGAGTCGTTTCCTCGCCAGCGTCGACCATCCCTGCTTGGAAGCGTTTCGCACGCTCTTCGAGCAGAACAGTTTTGCTGAGGGGTGGACCACTGAGACGATCGGTGGCATTTGGGATCGGCAGGGTCGTCGTTTCATCGTCTTTGATGTGGATGCCACCCGCCAAGCAGCCCGGCAACGTGCCTTGCCCTGTGATCCAACGCTTCCTCCCCCTCGGCGCCGACTCGATGCGGTCTGTGCACCAGGCTACACCGGGCGAAAACGAGGCGAGGTTGTCCGCACTCGCACTGTCATTCTTCAGATGCACACCCGTCAATGGGTTGGCACGTACGCGGGCCGAGGCAATGGCGACTATCAAGGAGAGCTTACTTCGGCACTTCGAGCCATTACAACCTACTTGAAGCTCTTTACTCTCACTCCAGAGGCCGCGCTGGTTCGTCTTGATGGGCAATACAGTGACACAGTAGCCATTACGCAACTGATTGAAGCAGGCGTGCATCTGGTCACACGGGCCAGAGGGTATCGAGTCCTGGAACATCCTCAGATCCAACGCGTCCTGGCTCATCCACCAACCGCATCCATGACGAGAGTGAACAGCGAGGAGGTCGTCGAGGTGTTTGATGGAGGCTGGTTACCATTGGATGAGGGAGTGCCTCAAACCCGCATCATTGTGGCGCGACACCGCACCTCCACATCAGGAAAGAGGCCTTCAGTCGGCAAGTGCATCGGCGAGTGGGTCTATGAGGTCTTCATTACGACATTGCCTGCCGACGGCTTCCTCGTCGAGGATGTGCTCAATCTCTATCATGGGCGAGGAGCCTTTGAAGCGGTGCTTGCAAATGAAGATGTCGAAGAAGATCCCGACCGCTGGTGTTCGTACACCCAGTGCGGACAAGAGCTCTGGCAGATCGCGTGTCAATGGGTGTGGAACCTTCGGCTTTCCCTTGGGCAGGCCACGCAACAAGTTGAGCTGCGCGAGATCGAGTGGGCACCTCCCAAACAAGCGCCTCCTTCACTCGAGGCTGTGGAGGACGCTCCCCGGGAGTATGGCCCTTGGCAGTGGGCGAAAGCGTTCGGAGCGGCAACTGGTCGCTTCGGAGCCGACGCCTTCGTACTGCAAGAGGATGGCAAGCTCCGCTGTCCAGCAGGATCAAGCCTCTGGCTGAGCGAAGTTCGTCAAGAAAATGAGTTTACGCAACGTGCCACATACCTCGGCTTCCGAAGAGATTGTGAGCCTTGTGCTCTCAAAGAGCAGTGTCTGGGGCGAGGCGCTAAAGGCAACCGTGCCCGCCGGGTGAGTGCTGTGCGTCGTCTCTTGCCCCCACCTGCCACCATGTTGCGAACGCCCATGATGCTGGGATCAATCCGCTGGGTAGATGTGGCGGGGCGAGCACTTCGCCGTACTTGGACGACTCATTGGCGAAGCCAATATGTTGAACTCATCCCACTCGTCGAGTTCCCGCAGCGTGTTTTTCCTCCACCTCGCCCCCCTCGTGCCATCCGTTCGCACTATCGCTGGAGTTGGCCTGATCGGCTCGCACGGAATGCCTGGTGGGGACCACCACAACTCCGTATTACGGTCGCGGGCGTTCCCACCACTCTTGCTATCAACTAACGAAGGAGGAACAAGCAAGCACAACACCTTTTTTTGATGAGTGATCTTTCCTTCCCTCTGAGCTGATCATGAGGGCCAAGCACTCCTGTCTGTTTCCACTAACCTCTTCCATATCTTTATTGATTGCTTGCTGTCACCTCATTGCGCATCCCGTGGGCAGATCCACCATGTAAGCAACTTTTGCCCTCAATCTTGAGCAACGCAGCCATTGATCGAATGGAAAGCCGCTCTAGAAGCGAATCGCAACGTACTGTTTTTGTAAATGCAGTGCTTATTATTTGGGGCCCAACAGAAAAACCCTCTCAAATCCGTTAAGGATACGCTGGTTGTTCCAGCTTACAAAAAACCTCTCCTGTGGGTGTCAGATACTCATCTCACCTCTTAGGAAATGACACTTTGATTATGATACGTTTTTTGATACTCTTCCAATCACGATGCTCATGCTTGCGGAGACTATGCACTTTCCCACCATAAAAGCTGAACAGTGAGTGCCATTAAACAGCCGATTGTGAGATGTTGAGTGGACCGAAGAAACGACGCTTGACGGACAGAAGCGTCCTGTGATAAGATTCAGGCATCTTTTCAAAAAGCAAGCAGCAAGAATATCAAGGAAGCAATGATGAAACGTCCACAACACCTCCAGCTGACATGCATCGTCAGCGTCCTTGCTCATCCTGCGGGTGTGTTCGCGCCGCATGCGGCGCATCGCGAGGAGTAAGAGCAGAGACAAGCTCTCCCCTTTTTCACTCTTTTTGGGCACAGACCATCTCTTCTTCGCATCGCGCCAACACTTTCGACCCTCTTCAGCTCTCCATCATCTCAACCATATGCGCGTGCGAAAGGAATCATTTTTGATGTTTAACCTGCCTGAAGATTTTCTCCACTTTATGCGCGAGGTCTACGGCACAGAGGCGGCCAATGCCTGGTTTCAACGCCTCCCCTCTTTTTGGAGGAATACGCCGAGCGTTGGCAACTCACGCTCTTGCCCCCGTTTGAGAATCTCTCGTTTCACTACGTGGCACCAGCTATCCGTGCGGATGGCACGCCAGTGATCCTGAAGACATCCGAGTTTTCCGATGAGTTTGAGCATGGACTGGCCGCGCTGCGCATCTTCAATGGGCGAGGCATCGCTCGTCTGCTGGAGTGTGACGAAGAAAAAAAGGTCATGGTGCTGGAGCGTTTGCAACCGGGAACCATGCTTGAGTCACTGGTGCCAGAACAGGATGTGCAAGCCACATCCATTCTGGCCGGAGTTATGCGTCAACTCTGGCGACCGGTACAAGGTATACATACCTTCCCGACCGTTGAGCAATTGGGGCAAGACCTGACGCAGCTCCGAGCGTGCTACGCTGGCGGCTATGGCCCGTTTCCGCCGCGCCTGGTCGAGGAGGCGATGGATCTCTTCGCGACATTAAGCGCCTCGGCAGAAGTGTCCATGCTGCTGCACGGCGATCTCCAACATTATAATGTTTTACGTTCGGGTGATACATGGCTGGCTATTGATCCTAAAGGGGTGGTTGGTGATCCCGGGTATGAGGTGGGAGCCTCATTCTTTAACCCTCTGCCTCGCATCCTTGAGGTGCCCAACCTGGAGCAGATGCTGGCCCGGCGCGTCGCTCAACTGAGCGAGGAACTGGGAATGGAACGAGCGCGCATACGCGGATGGGGATTGGCACAATGTGTGCGCAACGCGTGGAGCATGGTGGCGAATAACCAGTTGAGCGCGAACCCGCAGGGAGTACTTCGATGTGCAGAAATTCTTTCGCGTCTCACCGTTTGATGCTGGGCGCTCTCTCGTTGTGCTCCTGTTTCCGAGCGTCCGATCCTGCATTGTTTGCTGTGGATGGATCACTGCTCCGTGCCGTGAACTGCGCAAGAAGGAGGCCACTGTGCGAGGAGAAAGATGACGACACAACCGCGTATCGTCATCTTTCTCCTCGCACAGTGGCAGAAATATCAGGAGTGTTGTTCAAAGAGAAATGTCTCATCAAACCAAGCAGCTTGTTGAAAAGTCTTTGATAAACTCATAAGTAAAAAGTAAGATGTGCTTCAGTTTCTAGGAAAGAGTTGAAGCAGCAGGCAAAAGAAGAGATCTTGCTTTCACGTGTGAGCGAGCATGTCACTCAGAAGAGCAAAAAAGAGGCACTGAGAGCTTCCGTTGGGAACGGGCGTCGGCCCCAGCCTTGCTTTTTGAGCAACTGTTGAAGATTGTGTCCTGCGGCAATGACAAGAGCCTCGCAGTTGACCCGCCAGAGGCGTCGTAAACGAAAGCGGCGCATCCCATGCCAGTCTTTCGCTTCAGCAAAGAGCGGTTCGACCCACACTTTGCGCTTGTTGAGGGCTTTCTGGTAGGCCAGGGTCTGCTGATAACTAACGTGAGTTCTGGATAAACAGATCCCACTCCGATGAATTAGAATAGAAACAAAACAAACACCATCTATTCACCATCGGAGGGATCTGACAATGAGTTTACTCGAATTGTTCTGTGATGTCGACGATTTTATGCTCACCTTTACACCGCAGTGGGAAAACAGTCAGATGCAAGCTGGCAAGCGCCGAAAGCGTGCAGGCCATCTGTGCCCAAGCGAGGTGATGACGATTTTGATTCATTTTCATCAGTCGCACTATCGAACATTCAAGGCCTACTACACCGAACATGTACAGGTGCATCTGACCAAGGAGTTTCCACATCTGGTGAGCTATGCGCGCTTTGTGGCCCTGATGCCATCGATGATGATTCCCTTGCTGGCGTATTTGCACAGCCGCTATGGAGCCTGTACAGGCATCAGCTTTATTGATGCGACATCTTTGGTCGTATGTGATCCCAAACGGATCCATCAACACCGTGTCTTTGCTGTTGACGCCAAGCGGGGTAAGACCAGCATGGGATGGTTCTTTGGTTTCAAGCTACACCTGGCGGTCAATGATCGAGGCGAGCTGCTGGCATGTTGTCTGACGCCAGGCAACGTCGATGATCGAACGCCGGTTGCCCAGATGGTCAAACACTTGCATGGCAAGCTCTTTGGTGATCGCGGATACATTTCTGCTCCTTTGAGCCAGTTGCTCTTTAAGCAGGGACTCCAGCTCATCACCAAGCTGCGCAAGAACATGAAGAACCATCTCATGCACATTTCGGACAAACTGCTGTTGCGCAAACGGGCTGTCATTGAGTCGATCATTGACCAGCTCAAGAACATTTCGCAGATTGAGCATTCTCGCCATCGCAGCCCGGTCAATTTTGTCGTGCATTTGATTGCTGGGTTGCTTGCTTACAGCCATCAGGGCAAAAAGCCGGGTCTGCATCTCGATGAGCGCGCTTTGCTGGCCGCTTGATCGGTCTACCTTAAACAGAACTCACGTTAACTACGAACGCGCTCGAGATACTCCTCTCCAACATGACGATAGACGCGACGCCCCTGGGTACTGGTCGTACACTGCCCTTTCACTGGACAGTCATTGCAGACAGAAGTTGGAGCACGATAGAGCTGACGTCCGTCGGGACCGATCACTTCCACCCGTTGCAAGATCTGGCCTTGCGGACAGCGGTACTGATCGGCCTGCGGTTCATAACGAAAGTGGGAGGCCGACCAAACCTCATAGCGCTCTTCCCAATTGGGCACAGGGATATACGCTCGGATGCCTTGATCTTCCAGAGCCTTGATATTCTCGATGGTTCCATATGTGGTGTCGCCAGTCACCTGGCTAGTCAAGAGGTGCCAGCGCCAACGGGTATGGAAGATAAGATCAAGCATTGGCAGGTTGTCTGTCACCTCAGGGGGAGTCACCAGTGCCGTCAGAATGATACGACGTTTGCTCCCAGCGACAACGTAATGGGTGTGGTAGCCCAGGTGAAGCCCACCGTTCTTGAGGTGCATGGGGGTTGCATCCGGGTCCGTGGTACTGATCCGTTGATCGGAACGACGTTGATAGAGTCCACGAACGTCGCGTTGTTGCCGGCCTTCTTCTCTGATCCAGTCGTGTTGTGTCGCGAGTTTGGCTCGAGCTCTTCGCGCTCTGGCTTGGAGAGGACAATGGGCAAAGCTGTAGGCGCGGGTCCAGCGAAGGTCTCCTCTTCCCTAGCTTCCTGTGGTTTCTCAGCAGGATGAGTCTCAGCGAAAAGAGCCGCCGGGTGCGCCTGAATAGCCTCTTGGGCTTCGTAAGCAAAGCGCGTCACAAGCGAATCCATGTCAGCGTTGGCATTCACCTGAGTCGAATCAATATAGAGTTCCTTGCCCCACACCAGTTTGGCCTGCTGGCATTATTCCACGATGGCATCAAAGAAACGGCGAAAGACAGAGAGCCCATACCGGGTCCGGATGCGGCTCAGGCTGGAATGGTCAGGCAAGGGTTTATCCAGATCATAGCTGAGATACCAACGAACGCTGAGGCGATCAGCTGCTTGGAGCACGAGTTGACGCTCAGATCGAATCCCCTTCAAAGAACATCACTAATTGCAGCTTAAAGAAGACAACCGGGTCAATAGAAGGGCGTCCCAGACCAGCGTAAGTTTCCTGAACAAACTTCCGCACAAACGAGAGATCCAACTTCTGCTCAAGAGAGCGATAAAAATGGTTCTGTGGGACTAGCTCTTCCAGCGAGATATGCGTCAGCGGAGCAAAACTCCGTTCTTTTGTTCCCATCATCGTGGTGGCCCTCCCTCCGGCCTTGTCTTGCTCTCCTCCTTTCTACCACCCATTTGGGACTTTTTCAACAGGCTGCGGACGACTTTAAGACAACCTTAGCAGTCAAAAGGAGAGACGGTTTTGTGCTTCAGTTGTGTGCGCTTTTACCACGTCGAGGAAATTATGCATTACCACAGAGTGCCCAGCGCGTTGCCGGACCATCTGGATTTCGGCCTGTATCGTGCTGTCTTGCAGTGGCAGATAGACCACATCAGGACGCTGAAAGGTGCGGATACAAGCGGGAACCAGCGCAATCCCTAGCCCGGCTGCGACCAGGCTGATGATCACATGGAACTGAATGGCTTCTTGTGCGATCCGTGGCTGGAAGCCTGCCTGCAGGCACATATCCATCATTTGATGCGAGAGTCCGGGCGCAAGTTTGGATGGGACGAAGATAAACGGGTCATCGGCCAGTGCTGACAGGGAGACAGAAGAACTTGTGGCGAGAGGATGCTTCACCGGCACCGCCACCAGGAAGGGTTCCTGTTGCACGGTCAGGTGGTGGAGTGTCGCATCCAGAATGGGAGGACGCACAAACCCGATCTGGATCTCTTCCTTGTGCAGTGCCTGAACTTGCTCGACGGTGGTCCATTCCCGTAAGATCAGTTCGACCTGAGGGAAGCGTTCACGAAACGCCTGGATCATCGCAGGAAGCATCCCATAGGCTGATGAGCCCACAAAACCGAGAGCCAGTCGTCCAATTTCCCCACGATCCGCTGCTCTGGCCGCATGAATGGATTGTTCAGCTTGAGCCAACGTTCGATAGGCCTCCTGCAGGAAGACTTCTCCAGCGGCGCTCAGACGCACACTCCGTTTGGTGCGTTCAAAGAGCTGAACGCCCATCTCCTTTTCCAGACGCTGAATCTGCTGGCTCAACGGAGGCTGAGCGATATGCAATCGCTCAGCTGCCCGGCTAAAGTGCAACGTTTCCGCAACCGCAATAAAATAGTGGAGTGAACGCAATTCCATCTTCTTCTTGTCCTCGGCTTGGCGTGGCTTGAACGAGTACCCGCGCCTCACCAAGACCCCTTTTCCCGGTGGCGCTCCCACTCGAATTATATCATAGAGATATAAGTCGGAGCGAAAATAGATATTGGACAACGTCTTCTGCTTCGCCTATCCTCAGGAGGAGATGGAGAGCGGGTGAACGCAGGGATTGCTTGCCTGCTGATGGGAGAACAGAAAGGAGTGAACAGACCATGAAAACGATACGAATCGGGTCGGGGGCGGGCTATAGCGGTGACCGGATCGAACCGGCGGTGGAGGTCATGGAACATGGCGATGTGGACTATCTCATTTTTGAGTGTCTGGCGGAACGCACCATCGCTTTAGCCCAGCAGCGCCGGTCCAGGCATCCTGAGCAGGGGTACAACGAGTTGTTGGCCTACCGAATGCGGCACGTCCTCCCGTTGTGCGCGCGCAAGCGCATCAAGGTCATCACCAATATGGGTGCTGCCAATCCCAGAGCCGCAGTAGAGGTGGTCAAAGAGCTTGCGACCTCCTTGGGCCTCACCTCCTTGAAAGTGGCAGCTGTCCTGGGTGATGATCTGTTCCCCCAGATTGCTCGCTATCATTCCTTTCCGATTCTGGAGACCGGGCAGCCCTTGAAAACGGTGCAGTCCTCCCTTGTTTCGGCCAACGCCTACCTGGGCGCGCAAGGCATTGTCCAAGCGCTGCAAGCGGGGACGGATGTGGTCATTACCGGGCGGGTGGCTGATCCCGCGCTCGTGCTGGCTCCCCTGCTCTTTGAGTTTGGCTGGGACATGAGCCAGTATGACCTGCTTGGAAAAGGAACGCTCGCCGGGCACCTCCTCGAATGCGGAGCGCAAGTCACCGGGGGGTATTTTGCGGACCCAGGCTATAAAGATGTGCCCGATCTGGCGCACCTGGGGTTCCCGATTATCGAAGTGACCGAACTGGGAGAGGTCACCGTCACCAAGGTGGTCGAGGCCGGTGGCATGGTCACTTCTGCCACCGTCAAAGAGCAACTCCTCTATGAAATTCATGACCCCAGCCAGTATTTCACTCCCGATGTGACGGCCGATTTTTCTCAGGTTACCGTCACAGAGGTTGCACCCAACCAGATTCAGGTCAGCGGCGCGAGGGGGCATGCCCCCAATGGGCAGTATAAAACCTCCGTCGGCTACCGGGACGGCTTTCTTGTCGAGGCAGAGATCAGCTATGGTGGGACATCTGCGTACCGGCGTGCCCGGCTCGCCGGGCAGATCATCACGCTGCGTCTGGCAGACGTTCACGTACCGGTGAAGGCGTTGCGCGTCGAGTATATCGGTGTCAACTCCCTCTATCACGATGTCCTTTCCCAACACATCGTCCAAGAGAGGCAGGAGCCCTTAGAGGTTCGCCTGCGGGTCGCTGCTCGTACCGCGACGCGGGCTGAAGCCGAACGCGTTGGCAATGAGGTGGAAGCGCTCTATACCAATGGACCCGCAGGAGGAGGAGGTGTGAGGGTTCACATCAGCGAGGAGCTTGCCATTGCCTCCATCCTGATTCCTGCCAGTGATGTTCAGCTTGAGTTGGTCTATGAGGAGATTTGAAATGATGAAGTTACAAGAGATTGCTCATTCGCGTGCGGGCGATAAAGGAAACATCTTGAACCTGTCCTTGATTGCCTATCAGGTGGAGCACTATTCGCTCTTGCAAGCACAGGTGACAGCCGAGCGCGTCAAAGCGTGGTTCGGGGAGATCGTGCAGGGCGAGGTGAGACGCTATGAACTGCCACAGATTGCAGCCTTGAATTTTGTGCTCGTCGATGCTCTGGGGGGGGGCGTCACCCGTTCCCTGGCACTGGATCGGCACGGGAAAAGTTTGAGTTCGCTGTTGCTTGAGATGGAGATTGACGAGCACCTCCCTGCTGTCGCACTCTCGGAGGAACACGAATGCCTGTAGAACCACGTGTGCAGATTGCTGATGGTGCCTTACGCGGTCGGACGCTTGCCAATGGAGGCTTCTGCTTCGCGGGTATCCCGTTCGCCACTCCGCCTGTTGGTCCGCTGCGTTTTCGTCCGCCGCGGCCAGTTCCCCAGTGGACAGGGGTGCGTGAAGCCATCTCCTTCCCGCCCGCACCTCTGCAACGGCTCCTGCCTTCTCTCGGACCCTCCACCATGCAGACCAGCGAAGATTGTCTCTATCTCAACGTCTGGACTCCCGACCTCTCGGGGCGGCGTCCCGTCATGGTCTGGATTTACGGCGGCGGCTTCGAGAGCGGGTCGGGCTCGCCTCCGCTCACCGATGGCGAGGCTCTCATGCACCGCGATATCGTGTTTGTCGCTTTCAATTATCGGGTGGGAGCGCTGGGGTTCTTATATCTGGCCGATCTGGGAGGACCAGACTGGGCTCCGACCACCAATTGTGGATTACTGGATCAGGTTGCGGCGCTGCACTGGGTTCGGAACAATATCGCAGCTTTTGGAGGGGACCCCAACAATGTGACCGTCTTTGGTGAT
The DNA here is from genome assembly GCF_036245075.1 of Dictyobacter halimunensis. NCBI lineage: Bacteria > Bacillati > Chloroflexota > Ktedonobacteria > Ktedonobacterales > Dictyobacteraceae > Dictyobacter > Dictyobacter halimunensis. The sequence continues at coordinate 67,969 of NZ_BSRI01000001.1, read as the reverse complement.
TCAGCGGGGGGATTCTCCATCGGGGCCTTGCTGGCGATGCCAGCCGCGGCAGGGATGTTTGACAAAGCCATCATGCAAAGTGGAGCGACCTCGCGCACCTTTTCTCGCGAAACGGCCACCGGGATCGCGCGCGATCTGCTGGACAGGCTGGAACTCTCTGAACCGGAACAACTGCTTACCGTGCCTGCCGAGCGCATCGTGGAGGTACAGTTGGAGGGGATTGATACCGATATTGGAGCGCGCAACACGCCGGGAGGGCGCTCGTATGGAGCGGTCGTTGATGGGCACGTGTTGCCTGATTTGCCGCTCGACGTTGTTGCCCGCGGAGGGACCAGGACGATTCCATTGATCGTGGGAGCCTGTCGCGATGAAGTGCAACTGTGGGAGGCGATGCTGCAGCCGACCACTTTTGCCCCGGCGAGTGAAGCGGCCTTGCTGGTAGAGATGGCGCGGTGCGTGGGTGAAGAGCGAGCCGCTGTACTGTTGCAGGCGTACCAAAACAGAGAACCAGGGGCAAGCCTGGCACGCTTGCGCACCCGCTTCCTCAGCGACTGGATTTACCGCGTGCCCGCCGTGCAGTGTGCTCAGACGCAGATTGCCAGTGGAGGGCAGGCATGGAACTATCTGTTTGCGCATGCTCGTTCTCCTGATCTGGGTGCCCATCACGGAGCAGATGTTGCCTACACACTGGATATGTTGGATCAGCTTACCTTCTTCGGCTCTGCTGCAACCCCGCAAGACCAGCAGGTGCGTAATGAGATGACTGAGGCGTGGACGACGTTCGCCCGCACTGGTGATCCGGGTTGGCCCATGTATCGACCAGAAGAACCGACTGTCCGCTGTTTTGGCGGAACTGCCCCCTTGGTGACGGAGCCACTAGCCGAGGTAGCTCAGCTCTGGCAAACGTTCTGGTCGCAACAGAAGTAGCACGTGGCAGTTTGTGCTTCGAGGAGATATCGGGGGAGCAAGTGGTAAGAGCCGCAGGTGCAAGAAGGCGGGGAGCGGAACGACTTCCATGCTCGTCTTATGGACAGTCTCACCACGAACGAGGAGCTCGCAAGGAAGCTTCCTCCTGTAAACGCGAAAATTCCATGATCACATTTTTTCGTGGTGGCGTGGGGAGAAGTCGGGAGGGGGAGAAAGGGAGAGAAAGCGCGTGGGGAGAGGATGGAGGCAGGTGATGCAAGAGAAGGCGCGCTCAAACAGCGAAGAAAAAAGCAAGCCAAATACACAAGGAATTGACTGTGCCTGCCTCCTTGTGTCACTGTTTGATCGATAGATGAGATGAAACTGTGAACGGAAAGTGAGAGGGGAACAAGGTGAGCAGGCGCCCATGTTCACCGGGACTGCTCGCTGCTGTGTTGTGCCGCTAAAGCTCCAATTGGGTGCGCAGGAGATCGGCGTCGACGTGTTGGAAGCGAGGCAGAGGCATGGGCCTGGTTGGATGTTCCAATCAGGCCATGTTTGCGAGCAACCGCTGGCTTAAAGAGATCCTGGTGAAGAACTCCAGGGTTTCTTTGTAACCACACTCAACATACCATACATGCAGAAAGAAAGACGATGGTTCTCGTGCAAGGTCTACACAATATATGTAGCATACCTAAGAAGGGGCGCCTCGTCAGTATGCCTGTACGCCCATATCCCTCGCAAGGAGCAGAGTCACATCAATTGCAGGCATGGGCGTAAATGAACTCATACATAGCCTATTCTGCTCATACCCATAACCAAGGGACATTCCATGCCATCCCTATCTCCGGGGCCTCAAGGGGCTTGCTATGACTCTATTTTCAATCACATGGAGGAGACTCACGATGGATCTCGTATTACCACTTGAGTATCAGCTTGGCAATTGGTGCAAGCATTTTACCGGACGCTTTCAGAAGCAATGTCGAGCAGGTATCGCGTACATGACATTCCAGGCAAGCGCGCTCCCCTGCCTGAAAGACAACTGCTCGACAGAAACATGTACTCATGCCTCATTCCCGACAGTTACCGAAGTTCAGGCTCAGATGCAGGAGATTGAAGGGCTCATCAAGCAGGCCTTGCCCAATCTATCCAAAGGCATCTGTCCACAGTGCAGAAAACCAATTGAACGGAAAGAGATTGAAGGATTTAGCCAGTATGCAATGCCTTGCCGGCATCGCTTGGGAACGACATTCTAAAAAGAGAGCATGTCTATCCTGCTCCTCTGGCATGATCAGAAACATAGCACTGTCGTGCCTTTCCCTCTATAGATCTCTATCTTAAAACTATTCTGGGGTATTTTTATGAAAAAGTTTCTTCATTCCGTGTTCTGCTTCTTCCTCTTGTATGCGATGCTGGTTGATGCTGAGGAGTTGCTCAAAGAGCGCATCGTGTTCATTTTCAGGATTCATGCACTGTCTATTCCTCCATACTCTCTGCATTGACGACCTATTTGGAGAAGTAGCACGACTCCTCAAGCTAGCGCGGCAGCGACCAGCAAGGTGCGAGCGAACCCACTTCCCGTCGCGCCTCTTCCCTGTAGCTCTTCTCTATTACCCGGCACGACGAGCGCTTGGCAGACTGAACCAGAAGGTCGCACCCTGTCCTGGCGTGCTTTCCACGCCCACCTCGCCGTGCTGCTGGTGAATAAACTGGCGGCAAATGTAGAGGCCCAGTCCCAAACCTGCCTTCCATCCGTGCTGGACAGGCGTCTCGGACAGCTGGGAATATTGGTCCCAAATCTGGGCCTGGTGTTCCGGCGAGAGGCCTGGTCCCTCATCCCGCACCCACACCCGCACGGTCTCTGCCTGCAGGCACAGCCCAACGTGAACGGGCCGCTCGCTGGGAGCAAATTTGAGGGCATTGCTCAGATAATTGCTGAGGACCTGCCCGAGGCGATCGCGATCGCCAGAAACCAGGATGTCGTCTTGTTCGGGCAGCGTCAGTTCGATCAGGCGGGAGGGATAGGCAGCCTGATAGTTCTGGACAGTTTCGTACACCAGGCTGCACAGATGGCAGGATTCCTGCCGGAGCGCCAGCGTGCCCTGCTGCAGATGAGAAAGGTCAAGCAAATCATCGATCAAGCGCTGTTGTGTTCGCATCTGCTGCTGGCTGCGTCCCAACATGGTGAGGACCGCTTCCAGAACGTGGTGTTGTTCGTCGTCCAGGTGCTCGGGGCGAGCCAGCAGGCGGGTGAGCCAGCGGTGAGCGAGTTGGATATTGCCAGAGAGCGCCGTCAGCGGATGTTTGAGCTCATGGGTCACCAGGTTCATGAACGCCTCGCGCTGCTGGTCGAGTTCGCGACGGGCGGTCAGGTCGTGGGCAATGATCGAGGCCCCCACGATGGTGCCATCCCATTCCTTGACGGGAGAGATCGTCACTGACACACTGACCAGGCGGCCATCCTGGTGCACCTGCCTCGTCTCGTAGGGGGGGACGTATTCACCTCGTCGGATGCGCTCCATCATGGGGATGATGTTCTCCTGGTGATCTGAGGAGAACAAGCACTCCACGGATTGCCCGACCATCTCCTGGGCTCTGGAGCCATAGAGGTGTTCGGCTCCCGCATTCCAACTGGTCACAAGGCCCTGCAGATCGATGCTCACAATGGCCACCTCCGATGAGGCCACGATGGCAGCCAGATGCAGCTGGGCCAATCGCGCGTCCTGATTGAGACGAGCCTGGGCTTCCAGTTCCCCAATGAGCACTGTTTGCTCCTCCAGCATCACCTGCAGTTCTTCGATGAGGGCATCACGATCCTGATCTGGATGGGTGTCGAGCGCTGCCGCAGGGAGCTGATAGCCTTGCTGGCGCGCCAGGGCAAGCGCTGAGAACTGCACCGGCGTCGCGGTTCGTTGGTAGCACGGCACCGGGCTGCTTTCGTGTCGCTGGAAGAGCGCTGCATCGGGCGAGACTCCCTCCTGCTCCCCCAGGAAGAGAAGGTAGCCCTGGGGGCGCAACGCATAGGCCAGGCGGTTGAGAATGTTCGCCTGGTGGGTCTCTCCATAGGAGGAGAGCGGGAGGTGCACGATGATAAGGTCAAGGCGGGGAAACGGCACCTCCGTGAGCACGTTATGCGCACCAAAGATGAGGGACTGACGCCACACTTTGGGGAGGGATCGCCCTTCCCAGTTTTCCTGGAGGAGGGATTGGTACGCAGCCAGGGAGGGTTCTTGGTCGAGATGGCTTGTCGTCGCCAGCTTCCTGGCTCTGGTGACTGCCTCCACATCAGGGTCGGTCGCAAAGATCGTACATGAGGTGGTGTCTGTGGGAACCTGCTGCTGTTGGATGAGATGCAACAACAGTCGCAGGGCCTCGTCTCCGGCTTGACACCCGAGTGACCAGATCCGCACGTCAGGCGAGAAGGCGTGTTTCTGACGCCAGATCGATGGCAGGAGCTGATCTGCGATCAGGGTCAAGTATGCCTGCTGGTGAACTGTCTGAGCCATTTATCACCATCCTCTCTGAGCAAGAGGATAGGTCCGCAGCTATCCTCCACACGCTTTCATTCCTTGAATGTTGTTCTCCCAGGGGAGGTACGCTCCTCGATGCACACGAGCGCATTTGACAGGTTGTTTGCTCTTGCATTATAGCACATCTTCGATAGAGAAGCTTTTCGTGACAATACTTATAAGCTGATGCTCATGAAATCTTATGGAATCTTAACTTTGCGATTGTGGAATTTGAATAATCTTTCCTCGGCGCTCACGTGGCTTCTGTAACGTTTTTCTGCACATGACATTGATCGGCGATCGGCTGGGTGTGGGGAGCTTCGTCAGGAGCAGCTTCGCAGCGCTACGAGCGAGCGAGAGAGCAGCAAGCAGGGGACTACCAGGAAGCAGATGGAGGAAGGAAGCGGTAAATGAGTTGCTCGAGTTCATCCATCTCAAATGGTTTCGAGATGATGGCATCCACCAGTGAAGCGATCTCAGGCCATATGGTGCCCGCAGTGAGCAGCACTATGGGAGGCGGTGCCATGCCTCGTGCGCCCGCTTCCTCATGTAACCCCTTCACTACCTCTTTTCCTCCCAAAATGGGCATCATCATGTCCGTGAGCACAAGCGCTGGCCAGTGTTTACGCGCGAGGGTCAGCGCCTGGTGTCCATTCCAGGCGACCACTGGTTGGTACCCAAGGCCCTCGATCACGAGCGCCAGGATCTCGGTAATCGGGATGTCATCGTCAACAATCAAGACGACGGGTGGCTCGCCTATTGCCTCATGCACGTGTACACCCTTCTTTCTTACTGTTGCTCTTGCTCTGACTGGGAACTCCTCCGGGGGGAAGCCTTTCGGTGGATCGCTGCGTGCTGCTCTGCAAATGTGTGCAGTCTCTCCTGATCGCGCTCATCGGGTGTCAGCACATGGATTCCTTCGGGCGCCACAATCAAAAAATCATGGAGTGCTTCATCGTGGTTGGAAAAGCGCATCTTCGGAATGGAAAGGACGCGATGCATCTGCCCTTGATAGATGAGGTGCTGCAGAAGCATCACATTTTCTGCCAGGACCGTGAGTTCATCCGCAGAGAAATCCGGCTGCGTGGTGACGATTTGCGTTGACTCTTTGATGGCTAACAGCGTCACGCCCCGTTCCCGTAAGAGGCTCAGGAATGCTGCGAGATAATTGGGAACGCGTTCGGTTCCACTGCTCCTGCGGATGGCTCGCTCCCATTCTGCAATGCTATCAATGACCAGACGCTGGGCACCTGTTTGCGCAAGAGCCGCCAGCAGCTCTGTGGCGACCTGATCGGGGTCCAACTCAACCGGGTCCCAGTGGTGGACCGTCACTCCTCCGTTTGTCGACAACGCACGCTGCAACTGCTGATTCCACGCGAAGCCCTCTGCCTTTCGAACCAACTGATCCGCTGTCTCTCGAAAGCCCAGAAACATGCCAGATTCTCCCTCTGCCACACCGGTGAGGAGGAATTGGAGCGCGAGGAAGGTCTTGCCCGTTCCGAGGTTCCCGGTCAGGACGGTCCCTGTGGAGCGGGTCAAACCACCGCCAAGCAAGCGATCAAGTTCGGGCAATCCAAAGCTTGCTCGTTTGGTCGGGGGGGGCGAGAACGTTTTCTTGTTCCAACCCACGATGAACGGGTGCCGGAGGCGGGTCTCCAAGCGAGGGAACACCTGGATCCCTGTCTCGTTGATGGCTAAACCGTGCAGGCCTGGTAACAACGCTTGCCCTCGTATTTTCAGCACCTCAAGACTGCGATGGGTGCGGACGCCGAGCAGGGTATTGTAGAGTCCGATGAGCACATCCGCAGTTGTCATCTCGGGAAAGAGCGTGGCATCACGTGGATCTGCCTCTGCTGTAACGAGTGAGGTGGTGCCAAACAGGCTGAATTGTGTCCCCAAGTCGTAGAGGAGGCGGCGGGCAGCAACAAAATCGATCTCCTGGCCGCGTAGCCCTTGAAAGCCATCAAGCACCACGACACTTGCCTGCAAGCGGCGCGCTTCTGCCACGATGGCCTGCCCCGTGATGGGGCCTTCCGGTGGCACAAATTGTTGCAAGCTGAACACGTGTACCGTGCGGCCAACGAGGTCTTCTGCGAAGAAGCGATAGGGACGCAGATGCTCTAAGAACTTTGCCGTTGGTTCGGACAGCGCGGTCAAGAAGAGCACCTTTTCTCCACGCTGAGCTGCAGCGAACGCGATCTGACAGGCGAGCGTGGTTTTTCCACTGCCAGGAGGTCCAAGAATAACGGCTAATGCTCCCTTGGGGAGACCTCCACCTAGCACCAGATCCAAATGAGGGACTCCCGTTGGCTCTAATGGTGGTGATGGTGAAAACAGTGCGCCCGATGCCTCATCGGGAGGGAATAAATCTGACATGTTTTCTTTCTCTCACAATACCAACTGATTGTTTCTCCAGTATGTCACAAGGTTGCTCATCTGGCAATGATCTCGCCCCGTTTTCGTGCTTCGTCCGTCACCTTCGACACTGCCGTCGGCCCCTTCTCAATGCGTTGCAGGTAGATAAACAGCGATCTTCGATGGTGCCAAACTTGCGACCGCACCGAAACGAAAATCATCGAGATGCCAATCTGTGTAACCTGCCCGACTGGCACCGTGGGCAGTGCCATGATGCGTCGGAGAATGATCTGGCGCGTGGTCTGTATTCCCAGGCGGTCTATGACACAAACCCCAAGTCTACCGCCAGTCGCTAAACCAATGACTTGCACAATCTGAAACAGACGTTGCATCACCCGTGCAAAAAGCGGAAACCCATGCAGGAGAAAAGCAAACATCCCACATATCCACACGCTGTGCTGGTGGAGCAGGAGCAGATGTGGTTGCCAGGGTCCCTGGACGTACGGATGTGGAAGTGGGAGGTGAAAGAAGTGCAGGTGCCTGGGAGCGTGGTGCTGTCGCCGCTGGTATTGGCCGGTGATGAAATGATGGTTGCGTGCTCATTGGAGCTCACTTGTTCCTGTGTATGGGCGCAATTTGGGAGCATTGTTTGGGCAAGGAAGCGGTCTTTTTGTGGGAAATGTGGCGGTGCAGCGACATATTTGTATGTATGCTGCGTGTGCGAGGCAAGAGGGGACGAGAGCATAGCGCGGAGAGGATCGCCGGCGGGCATGCGAGTGTCGGGGTAGACGGTGCGAGTGTGTCGATTTTCCGGTGATCTGGGGTGGTGAAGCAGCGGGAACGGCAATGGGAAAGAGTCTGCTGGTGCTTCGACTGGTGCGTTTGATGCAGGAGGACATGGCGAACACGGAACTGCCAGAGGATATCCTGGAGAGGGACGAGAGGTGCAAGAAGAAGGGCAGCACGCAGCAGGATGCGGCAACGGAGGAACGACGAGCAGAGGGAGAGCGCCCAGCTGCGCCAATCCTGGTGGGGACGCGCGTCTGGATGAGATACGAGGGAACGATCGGGCACTTGAGCCAGATCTGGTTGGTGCGGTCGCGGAGGATGCTGTGGATCTGCCAGCAGGTGCGACGGACTGCGCGGTATCTTCACGTCGTCGCCGGCGGATGATTGCGTCTGTGAACGTGCGCTGCGGGGAGGGGATCACGGATGCCGGTGAGCACTTCACGTTCGGCGCGCAGGCCTCGCTCAGAGGAGTGCTGTCGGAGTGGAGGAGCGTGGAGGAAGGCAGAAAAAAAGAGCGACGCGTGGCGGTCACGCACAAAAGCGTACTCTGAAGAAGAGCTGAATGTGGCCCAAAAAGCACGGCGGGGCGTCGGCGTGGAGGGTCATTTTTCCCCTTAAGGGGTATTTTACCTGAAGCCTCCCGAATCTCACCGAAGCCTCCCTGCCCCAGACTGAGAACAAACTACAAGCATTGTTTTTCTCGTTCCATCTTTGTTCCTGGCATAGAAGATTGAACCAAGGAACAGATGCCGCTCTCTCAAAGTCAAGGAATCAGGCTGATATATGCCTCATAATGTGAGCGCATTCAAGGGCTGAGAGCGAGCTTCTCACAGGGATTTACATCGAAAAACCGTTCTGCTCCTCGCGCTGGATATACTCCTTGAGGGCCTGCAAATCACACATCAGGGGATGGGGATGCCATCCGTCCCAGCCAAGACGTTCGCGGGAGAAGCCAGACTGGTCGAGAAGCTGATGAACCTCATCACAAACGGTGCGTACTAGTACGGCTCTGGCTTCGATGTCGAGCGTCTCTGCCAGCGCTCGCAGGAGGGGATCAAGCCGCGCGGCAGAGGCCCGTTGGCGAAACTCAAAGGCCAACCATTTCCAATAGGGGCCGTAGTCGTGTTCGAGCAGCAGGCAGAGCCGCATGACAGCTTCGGTAAAATGCCCTAGCGCTATCTGGATAGCGAGCGGATCGCGTCGGTGTGTCAAGCGATCCAAGAAATTGTACTGTCCGTAGTGCCAAACATGGAAGAGTTCCTGCTCTACACGTGCCAACCAGATGTGGCGAGGGTAGGTATGAAAGGCCACGCGCCAGCGGGCAAATGCTCCAGTGGGATCGTAAAGCACATGGCCGTGACGAATGCGATAGAGGGCGAGATCGCGATTATACGTTCGATCGTTCATCTTCTGCCATGCATCGGGATCATCATAGCCAAGTTCATCTTTGAAAAAGCGCTCAAGGGACGTGACATCGATATTCTCGTGAGGGAAGTGAAAGGAGAATCCTTGCCACTCACGAGGTGCATCACGACGCACGCGTCGAGCAAGCTCTTCCCCATAAGCGGTGTAATCCTTCTCAGAAAGGAAAAGGGTGAACATCGGTCCCCATCCATGATCCTGAGAGAGTTCGTCGTCGGCACCATATATTTGTGAACCGTGAAAGAGCCCTGCTATCACCCGCGTCTCAAGGTGAGGAAAGTTCTGCTGGAGATAGGGAAGGCCCCATTCTCGAAAGAATGTTTGTGCAATCTCAAGTCCCTTTGACATACCATCTTTCCTTTTGATCCCAAAGGGATACGTGCTCAAAATGTTGTTGTCCCGCTTTGAATGATCCCATGAAGTGGAAAAGTCAGTTCTTCATGATTTCAAACTGCATTGGACTGAGATAGCCCAATGTGGAATGCTTGCGCACTCGATTGTAGTACACTTCGATGTACTCGAAAATGGCCAGACGTGTTTCCTCATGGGTCACAAAGTGTGCCCGTGAGGTACATTCTCGCTTGAGGGTTCCAAAGAACCGCTCCATGACTGCATTGTCCCAGCAATTGCCTTTCCGACTCATGCTGATCTGAAAGTCGAGACCTTTGAGCAAGGCTTGGTACGCCTGGCTGGTATATTGGCAACCACGGTCTGAATGATGCAGCAGCCCTGCTGCAGGCTTGCGGTGGGTGACCGCCATGGTTACTGCTTGCTCCACGAGCACCTCATCTTGTCTGTGGTTCATCGCCCACCCGACAACGCGTCGAGAGAAGAGATCAAGCACCACCGCCAAATACATCCGGCTACTCCCTGTCGGAATGTACGTAATGTCAGCAACCCACTTTTCGTTAGGTCGCTGCGCCAGAAAGGCACGGTCAAGCACGTTTTCCGCAGGAACTGCGGCTGGGTCTGCTCGTGTGGTCATCACGCGATGGGTCGTGTGATGGGCTGCCAGTTGTGCCTGCTTCATGAGGCGTACGACGCGTTTACGCCCGACATGAATGCCTTCATCACGCAGTTGTGCATGGATCCGTGGGCTGCCGTAGCGCCCTTGGTGCTGGCGATAGATGTTCACAATCTGTTCGGTAATGGTGCCATCTTCTTGCTCTCTGGCCGAGGCAGGACGTTTCCTCCAGGCGTAGAACCCACCAACCGAGACCGAGAGCACGCGGCACATGAGGCGGACCTCAAAGTGGCCTCGATGGAGCTCGATAAAGTGGAAACGGTCTTCTACCGGTGCGAGAAGATGGCGAGCGCCTTTTTTAAGACATCACGCTCCTGTCTTAAGATCTCGTTTTCTCGGCGTAAGCGGCGCATCTCCTCCGCTTCTGGCTGCAGATGTCCACTCCCGATAAACGCTCGTTCTCCGTTGGCTGCCAATTCTGAGCACCAGCGGCTCAGCGTGCTCATCGCTATTCCCAGGTCTTCTGCCACTTGCCTTTGTGATTTTTCACTCGTTTGTACCAATCGCACTGCCTCTTGCTTAAAGGCTTTGTCGTATGTCTGTCCCGTTGCCATGATTTCCTCACTCCTTCTCCGACTCTCCATGTTCAGTTTATTGAGTCATCCAAACCGGGACAATTACAAAACAATCGCATCACGCTTTGATAGATTGGTGCCTGTGCTCAATGAGATTATGGAAGCGTTCGACACAATCGATACAGATAAAGGTGCGTTCTGGAAAAAGGCCACGTAGTGGTAATGATGCGCTAGACGGGATGATGCGGGCTGTTTTCTGGCGACAAAACGAACAGATAAACATGCGCACTACTGGTTCGTTGGGATGCTCAATAGCATAACGCACGGTACCTTTATCGATGGATAACGCCATTAATATGTCAGCTGCAATCCCATCTTCCAGTAACATCAAACCAAGGAGCACATATTGCGGCTGAATTGCTTGCTCGCCTCTGTGGTGTGCCTCCTTGCCTGCTAGCGTTAGAGCCTGTTGCGAACGAGGAGTCAACCCGGGTGGCGAGTTAGGATCTTTCGCTGGATAGGGCATTCCTCCATAGATAAAGTCTAGACAGCCGCGAATACGTGTATAATTAGCGCCCAAACTGTCGAGGAAGAGTGTGACGCTTCCCTCGCGTATGAGACCAAGCAGCACGTGTTCAGTGCCGACAAAATCATGGTGCATCGCAATGGCTTCCTCGCGAGCCAGGTCGAGTGCACGTTGTGTCTGTTCTGTGTAGGCAGTAGCTGGCCCTTCTGGTTGTTGCATCGTCGTTGTAACGTTCCTTTCTGCTCTTTCTAATTTGGCAGCATGGCGCAGAGCACGCAACTGTAAGACGCGTACATTTCCGGTGCTTAGCCCCAGTTCTTGAGAGACTTCCATAGAGCTATATCCATGCAGATAGCGTAGAGTAAGGATGAGGCGTTCACGTGGGGGTAGATGTTCAAGCAGATATTGCACACGAAAATGTGCTGCTCGTGCCGAGTCCTCCAGTTCAGCAACTGGAGTTATCTCTTCAGCGAACATCTCCAGTGGAAGATGTTCGTACTGTCCATGTTCCTGCCAGTAATCGACGATAGTGGTGCGGGCTGTAGCATAGAGCCAGCCGCGTGCACTTTCTTGTGAACGTTCTTGCTGGAGCCAGGGCGCCGCCTTTAGAAAGACGGTGCTGGTGAGGTCTTCAGCCAATGCTACCTGGCCCACCTTGCTATAGATGTAGCGGTAGAGATCGTCAGCGTACTGTCGAAATGCCAACTCCAATAGAGTCTGTTTCCGAGTTTCGTCTTCTCCAGCAAAAAATGAGGACATATTTAGTTGCCTGCACTCCTTTCTCTTCTGATGTGTTATACAGCCGAGCGTTACATACACATTTTCACAAAAGAAATCGGCGATCTCTTTCTGGTTTGTCCACTAGAAACAGAAAACATCTTTTTGTTTCTGGTTTCTCTAGCTAGCTTGTGACGATCTGGCTAAAAATATGTGGGTTCATGGACACATTCGGTGCGCCTCTCAGATGCGCCCGGTAGAGAGAAGGAATCGTGTGATACTCTTCTGCCTCAGAAAGGATTGATGGAAGAGGTATCACAGCAAGCAATTACTCTAGAAGATGCGCAAGCGTCATTCTGTTTTCTTTCAGCGCCAATTCATTGGCCATGGGATCAGGATTACCGAGCGTCGCTTGATGTGCTAGACGCCAGGCGAAGAACTTTGCCAATTGCGCATGGCGCAAGGCCTGGTAGAATTTCACACCTTCCAACTGTTGTGACTCGATCAGGGCTTCAGCCAGATAGCTCTGCAAGAAACAGTCAGTTTGAGCCTGGCTGAAAGAGAAAAGCTCTGTTGCAAGCGCTACATCGAAGAGAAGCGGTCCCCAGCTAATTGCCCCCCAATCGATCAGGCCCACCTGGTGCGTTTTTCGGTCAAAGAGCGCTTGCAAGCTATCTCCATACAGTGTTCCGTACGGGACCCGGGTGCGTTTTTCAAAGGTTTCTACAGCTTCAACTGCTCGTTGGAGTAACAGAGACAAGCCAATCTGAGCAGTCACCTCTACCGCTTCTTCTTTTAGATAGGCAAAGATGCGGTCCCCGCTTTGTGGTCTGAACTGTTCACGAAGCAGAATGGTATGGATGCGCCCCAGCAGGGAACCTGTGAGATACGCGCTTCCTGGCTGCTTAACGTCCAGGGGCTCTCCTGGAACAAAATGCAGCAGGGCTAAAGGATGAAAGAGGGTCGGTGGACCCTCAAGCATGATGGTTTGTTCTCCAGCTATGGTTCGCAGCGGTGCGCCACTCGCAATACCAGCACGCTCGACGATCTCAGCAGCTTGTAATCCGGCCTCGAAAGCCTCCCGGCTCTCATAGGCAAATTTGGCCACGAGGCGTCCCTGATTGGTATCCACATACCAGACATCCCCCGTAAACCCTCCGCGAATGCGGGTGAGCGTCCATGGCTGGGGAAGCGACCAGGCAGTCAGAGCCGAAACCAGAGCCGCATCCGGCAACGTAAAGTGCATGTTGCTTTCCTTTCCGTTCGGTTGAAGGACCTCCATATCATGCGGCTCGATGCTATCAAAGCTCGGTGTTGAAGGAAATGCAAAACAGGAGAAAGATCAATGGAAATGCCTCCAGATGGCTCACAAGTATTTCACTACTTGTATCCTACCATATTCCACAGAATAGCGTCGAAATGTGTAAATGCTACTCGTTCCTTCTCAATGCCAGGCCAGGGCATGGTCAGGAAGCGTTTTCTGGTGAACGGATAACCAGACTTCGCGCCAGAGAGAGTGCTCCACGTGACTTTGCATGCGGATTGCCGTCTCCATACCTGCGAGATAGCGGCCCATCAGATGCACCAAGCATGGGGTGAGGATTTCGCCTCTTTCTTCATTCTATCTCATACAGAGAGCAGAGCACATCGTCCGAATGGCCGGTTTTTTTTGACACCAGGTGAGGCATGCTCCCAGAAAACAGGAAAGGGGATCAACCTTATGTCTTTCTCAGAGCCTGGCAAACTGCTTCCCAAGCAACTCCTCCTAGGTCATCCTAGCAAAACCAATCCACAGATTTCCCTTGATGGAACAAGAATGGCCTATCTGGCTCCCGTACACAACGTGATGAATGTCTGGGTACAAACCATTGGAAAGGGGGAAGGCCACCCCGTGACGAGCGACACCAATCGAGGGGTGTGGAACTACTTCTGGGTAGCAGACAACGTGCATCTCCTGTATCTCCAGGATCAAGGTGGCAATCAGAACTGGCATTTGTACGCTATGAACCTGCAAACTCGTGTGGTACGAAATCTGACGCCGTTTGATGGTGTACAAGTGCGTTTCCTCTCCCCTATCACGCACTCCCCCAATGACATCCTGATAACGATGAACAAAGACAACCCTAGAAGTCATGACGTCTACAAGCTTCACGTGCCCTCCGGTGCATTGGAGCTGGTTGTGAGCAATCCGGGGAATATCGTCTCCTGGCGTGTTGATACGCAATCGCAGGTACGTGGTGGCCTGGTAACACTTCCTGATGGGGGCTTTGCGCTCGTCATGCGTGAGACGGAGCACCAGGAGTGGCAGACCGTGGTCACATGGGGGCTTGATGACGCCTTTACCAGTGGCGTTCTTGACTTCGCTCCTGGCGACCACTCCCTCTATCTCAAAGATTCTCGCCATGCGAACACGGCTCGCCTTGTCAGGCTGGATCTGCCGACTGGTGCATGCGAGGTGCTGGCTGAAGATCCTCAGTATGACATGGGATCGGTTCTGCTTCACCCAACAACGCATGCGCTTCAAGCGGTCGCTATTCACCGAGAGCACGTCGAATGGACCGCCTTCGAGAGTGCCATTGCTCGTGATATAGAGCACATTCGCGCTGTACAGCAGGGAGACGCTTTCATTGCGAGTCGCGACAGCACGAATACCAATCTCTTTGGCCATCAACCAGATTTGCGACAGCATGATCTTTCTCCAATGGAACCTATTACGCTCCCTGCCAGAGATGGCCTGCTGCTTCATGGATATCTCACGACCCCACCTGGACGAGAAAGACAGAAGTTGCCGATGGTGCTCTATCCACATGGTGGTCCCTGGTGGCGTGATACCTGGGGATACAATCCTGACGTGCAGTGGTTGGCGAATCGGGGGTACGCGTGCCTCCAGATCAATTTTCGCGGTTCGACTGGCTATGGAAAAGCGTTCCTCAATGCGGGCAACAAAGAGTGGGAGCAAAAATGCATGATGACCTGGTGGATGCGGTTCATTGGGCTATCGCGCAAGGGATTGCTGATCCCCACAGAATTGCGATCTAGGGGGCTCTTATGGCGGCTATGCTGCCCTCGTTGGAGCAGCCTTCACCCCCGATCTCTTCTGCTGTGCTGTCGCGCTCTGTCCCGTCAGCAATCTCATGACCTTTCTGACCAATCTTCCTCCCTATGCGTTCCTAGCCCCCTATTATGCACGTGTTGGTCATCCAGAAGCAGAAAAGGAATTGTTACGGTCTCGGTCACCTCTCTTCAAAGCAGAGCAGATCAAGGTTCCTCTTTTGCTGGCGCACGGAGCTAATGATCCTGGTATCAAGCCAGTGGAGTCAGGACAGATCATGAGTGTCTTGAAAAGAAACAATATTTTTTGAATGAGTAGGCGACCCCGAAATTCAGAGAGCACCGAGAAGTCGAATCCGCTATCGATCAACTCTACAGCGGCTTGCTCAAAGATTGAGCTAAATAGCTGAAGCATTCATCATTCTCAGAAGGGTGAGATCATTTCAGCGGACCTGTTGTGTTTCCCTCTTGACAGTCTTTCTTTGCCTATGCTATTTTTGGGTAGAACTTACTGATCGTTTAGTAATGTACTGAGGGGTCATACCATCATGGAACAACCGGTAAAGCATCCTTCCTCCCCTGTGGACCAGGAAACGCGGCGGCAGATTGTGATCAAAGCGGCAGAGCTGTTTCTGGCAAAAGGCTACAAAGGCGTGTCCATGAAAGAGCTTGCCGAAGCCGTCGAGGTCACCTCCGCCGCCCTGTATTATCATTTTCCCAAAGGCAAGGAAGATCTCTTCACCACGATGATTCAGACCGTGTTCGTGGACGAAGGAGTTGCTGGAATCGATCAGGTGCTTGCCGCAACCCAGGATGTCCGAGAACGGTTGACGCTGCTCACCGCCGCACTGCTCTCCCTCCCCCTTGACGAGCGCTTGAGCGTGCTGTTACGCGATGCCAGGGAACATCTCAAGGACCCGGAACATCAGCAGGTGATCCTGTCCTTGCTTGACCGGATCAGACAGCAGGTCATGGGTCTCTTTCAAGCCGCCCACGAGGAGGGAGCGATTCGCCCCGATCTGCCAGTCAACGTTTTGGTTGGTCTCTATATGGGCATGCTGCGAGAGGCCAAGGACCTCCCAAGGACGCAACCGGCGGCTTCCCTAGTCAGTGTGCTGTTCGATGGCATCGCGAGGCGAGCAGAGTAGCCTCTGTCCTGACCCGTTTCGCGCGGTAACTTACTAAACGATCAGTAATCTCTCAATAGGTGCATCTGATCGAGAGAACCTCACCTTCCAGAAAGGAATAATCACACCATGAGAGCGCATGGTTTCTCGGTCCTCCCAGATGGGAGGCCAACGCAAGGAGGTGGTTATGTCCCTCTCCCCTGATCGACTTCCGGCATCCCATCTGGAACCAACCACGGGTTCCGCTCCAAGCAGCGGCTCAGGGGCCTTTGCCATTGAGACGCACGGCTTGAGCAAGCATTTTGGCAAGCGCATCGCTGTCGATGCGCTCACCATCAGCGTCCCTGTCGGAACCATCGCCGGGTTTATCGGTCCCAATGGAGCCGGGAAGACGACCACCATTCGCCTGCTGCTCGGACTGATCCGACCAGATGCAGGAAGCGCGACGATCCTGGGTCAGCCGCTGACCCATTTGCTCGGCTATCTGCCGCGTGTCGGGGCACTGATCGAAGCGCCCGCCTTCTACCCGAGTCTCTCCGCGCGGACCAATCTGGACGTGCTCGCCCGTCTTGGCGGCTACCCTAGCTCCCGCGTGCGTGAGGTGCTCGACCTGGTGGAGCTCTCCGATCGGGCACATGACCGGGTTGGCAGCTATTCTTTGGGCATGAAGCAGCGGCTCGGAGTCGCCATGGCGCTGCTTCCCGATCCTGACCTGTTGATTCTGGACGAACCGGCCAATGGCCTCGACCCTCTGGGCATTATCGCGACCCGCGACCTGCTGCGCCGCCTGCGTGAGCAGGGCAAGACCATCTTCCTTAGCAGCCACCTGCTCGGAGAGCTGGAACAGGTCGCGGATTGGTTGGTCATGCTCCATCAGGGCAAAGCGCTCTACAACGGTCCCACTCGCGTCTTCCTTGACCAGCACCCGGGGGCCAGTTTTGAAGAGCATTTCCTGGCGCTGTTGAAAGGAGAACAACAATGACTCTACTCACCCCCATCGTACGCGCGTTTCGTAGCGAGTTGCTCAAGTGCCGCCGCTGGAGTATGGTCGCCGGAACCGGGATCATGCTGGTTGTCAGCGCCTTTTTTGCCTACCTGACCTTCCATCAAATTACGTCCGGCGTCACTGGTCAGGAGGTAGACCCTCTCACCCACGCATTTTCCACCTCACTGGGACTGATTACGGTGGTGGGACAGGCACGTTCATTCATCATTGTCGTCTCACTGATCATGATCACGGTGAATCTTGCTGCGGAGTGGTCCCAAGGCACCTGGCGCAATTTGCTGGTGCGCGAGCCGCGCCGTCTGCCGCTGCTCGTCGGCAAAATGCTGGCGCTACTGCTCTTTGTGCTCGGTTCTATGACGCTGGCCCTGGTAGCAAGTAGCGCTCTCATTCTCGTCACAGCAGGCGCGCAAGGAGTTCAGACCGCTGCCTGGACGAGCGTATCGGGGATCTCTGCCTGGTTCGCCTTCTTTGGCAACGAGGTGCTCTGCCTCATCGGGATTTGTCTGCTGGGTATGCTAATCGCAATCCTGACGCGCTCAACGGGCATCGCAGTCGGAGTCGCTCTAGCCTACGTTCTGGTTCCGGAGGGCATCATTGCGATGGTATGGCAAGAGGGGTCGCGATGGTTCCCGATCCGCACCTTCAACTTCTTGCCCGGCTCGGTGTTTCCCGCCGACGTTGGTCCCATTCCTCCTCAGGGCTACACCGCTGCCTTGCTGACCGCGCTGGTGTGGATGGCAGTCATTGTCGCGGGAAGTTTCATAGCCTTCCGATGGCAGGATATCAACGCGTGATAGATGGGAGGGAACATCATGCCTTCACGCACACCTGGAAACGAACTGCCTGAGTATCTGTCCCAAGCGAGGCATCTAGAGCACAAGGATGAGGAAACGCACGCGGGAGCGGTCGGCAATGAGCGGATCACTGCTCTGGTCAGCCTTGTACTCCTGGTGCTGATCATCGTGGAGTTAGTGACATCGGCCCTCTTACGCGTCTGGCTCCCGGCTCATACCGTTGTTGGAGTCCTGCTGGCTGGCCCGCTCCTGGTGAAGATAGGCTCAACGGGCTGGCGGTTTCTGCGCTACTACACCAGAGTCTCCGCCTACGTGCGTCGGGGACCACCCCCTCTGGTGTTGCGCGTGCTCGGCCCGGTGTTGCTTGTCACCACCCTCGTCATGGTTGGCAGTGGGATTGGACTTGTCGTGATCGGCCCGCTTCAGCCGTTCCTTCTGACACATGTCTTCAGTGCGCTGGTATGGCTTCCGCTCATCGCTGTCCATAGCTTTGCGCACTTCCAGCAGGTCCCCCGGAGCATCGCCTCCGACTGGAGCCGTAGGCTCGGTTCCCGCTTCTCTGTCGGACGCGTACTGCGGCTGGGCATCAACCTTGGAGCACTGGTGCTCGGCGTCATTGGGGCATGGTTCCTGTTCCCTGCGGCGACCCCGCTGTTCGCGTGGGGCCAGATGAATGTCATTGGCGTGGGTCCCTTTCTTGTGGGTATGGGGAGTGCTCTGCTGGCGATCCTCTTCGCCAGGCCGTGGAGATGGGGAAGATTGGCGAAGGGGGTGTAGGGGCTCTTCCAGCGCGCGCCGAGCCTGCTCAAAAGAGCGCGGACTCGGCGCGCCATTTCTGTCTCGCGCGTTCCTTCTCATTCCTTTTCAGGAGTCAACTGATGAAAGCGTACTCTCAGGATTTCCGTGAACTGGAATTGACCCGTTTTTGGAGGGAACCCAAACGGAAATGTCGAGAGAGAGAAAATGCGAGAAAAATGATGAGTATATTGGTAATATACGTAATACGTTAGAGACGCCTGTGTACGCTTGCACAATGGTTGCCAGAGCCAGTTGTGCCGGTGGAATGGGTTGGTTGCCCAAACGGGCTATCTGGATACATGGTTGCCAATTCTTCCTGAAACTCCTCACTGAAGAGGACGTTCCGAGAATGGCGAAGAAACACAAACAGTTTGGTTCGGCTCCCACCGCCCTTGCGATGGTTCGACATAAGATATCTCTCCTTTCAATTGACTGCTCAGCCTGCTTTACGACGGAGTATCGCGAGCGCCTGTGACCTAGACGAAGATCGCAGGCGGAAGTCGTCAGGGAAAAACGGCACGAGATGTCGGTGGGAAGTCGTGCCGCTACACCAGCCTTCCAGAGGCACGCATCAATGATTTTCTTGAATTTCTCTTCTTTTCTTAACTCCTCAAGGATTTCGTCTTCCATATTCTCGATCATTTACCCTCCGATCGCGGACCTCTTTGGCCGAGGTGCGGTTTTTTTTGTGCTGACTAGTGCTTGCTGACGGCGCGTTCGTCGTTGGGGATGCACTTTTTGCCGCACGTTGTGTGTTCGCGTTGGGAGTATGTTGGGTTTGCAACTGGATTAACTGTTGGGCGATCGGGCCAGCTCCGTTGGAGGTGGCCGGAGAAGGGGACGACGCGCTGGATGATGAATGGTTCGCGTTCCTTGCCATACTGTTCCTCACATACACGTGATTTCCCGCTGCTCAGAAGAGATGACGATTGCGTCCGTGAAATCACGATACACTTAGAGAGCCTGTTCTCTAATCTTCTGCTAGTGGCGTCGAAGAGACACCAATATACTTTATCAATGGCGCACTCTATCAAGCGGTTCCCGATCTGGAACACCTTCTTGCGGTCGTGGAAAGCGCGGCACATTCCCGATCATCTACAGGCGCTATGAGGCAGGCGAGGGCAAAGCCCAATACCTTCAACGTACCACTCTGGCGCGCCTTTGCGAGGGGAGATGATATAGTTGGTGAAAGGCGCCGGGGCGCTTGATTCCTTACTATTATTTAACTTGTGCCTTCTAGGATTACTGATAAGGGAATATCACGCGGCTTCCTAGAAGGGACTTCGATGTGAAAAGCGTAACATTTTTTCTGGCTGGCATTGTATTGCTGACATTGTTGACGATACTGGCATCATGTAGCGTTATCGATACAACAGCGCTACCACATACCCCTATAGTCAAAATGGGGGCGAACAATTTCTTACAGCCTGAGGTCGATATCAAAAAAGGGCAGAAGATAGACCTGGTCAACACGGCTAATGATCAGCATGTCCTTGCCAATGGTCAATGGCAGGGATCGAAACAGGTAAAAACGACCACACCCGGCGCGCCCAGCGTTAACCTCACTGTCCAGGGCAATCAAACGTCGACGATCGGACCGTTTAACACGGCCGGGACATTCCACATTTATTGCACGATTCATCAGGGAATGGATCTGGTGGTAAAAGTAAGCTAGCCGGTGCCGGACTTGCCCTAGCCTGTCTAAAGGGAGTCAGGGAATCCATATATCCGTGGAGTAGAGAGACGAGATCGCCCCGCACCTCATCATTCAGCCAGTTCTACAGCGCGGCATGCAGCGACTCCGTGGGCGCCGCGTCTTCGGGCAAAACATCGCCACTGATCCAGCCAGCATGCTCACCTTTTTACGCCCGGCACCCAGATTCAATCTGGGTGCCCGACTATGACACCCATGAACAGATCTCCACAGATCATAGCCATTTTCTGGCACCATGAGGTAGGCTATCCCCGTTTAGCCCCCGTCTTGTACCATCGAGTGGTGTAGGTTCCCGTTCGTCCCCTTCACGGAGCGTCTTCCCCGCCGAGAGGGAATGAGAGAGTACAGAAGTCACCGACATACACTTCTGTACATCCCCTCTGTGTGCGCTTCAATCAGCCTGCGCTCACCTGTGGGTTTGCAACGTGGAAAGCACGATTTGCACCTCTCATTGCCGAACAACGGCGGGCAAAACGCCGGGGACACGCAGGAACCTCCTGGTATGTAGATGAGACCTCCCTGACGTGCATGGCAAATGGTGGTATTTGTATCGGGCAATTGATCACGATGGCAATGTGGTGGCTTCCATGTTGAGCGAGAAGCGGAATAGGCCAGCAGCCACACGATTTTTCTAGCAAGCAGTTGCCGTGGTTGGTTCTATCCCTGATCACGTGACGACTGATGGTCACACGTCCTACCCGCGAGCCATCCGCGAGATGATGGGTCATGATGTGCTGCATCGGACCAATACGTATCTGAATAATCGTCTGGAGCAAGATCACCGTGGCATCAAACAACGGTATGATCCTATGCGCGGCTTTGGAACCGTTGAAGCGGCGGCACGCTTTTGTTGTGCTTTCGATGAGTTGCGCAACTATCTTCGTCCTCGCCGCACTACGGGAGAGGTGGTTTCTCTCCTGAAACAACGACAGGTTTTCCGCCAGCGTCTGGGAGCCCTCCAGACGCTGCTACAAGCAGTCTCATAAGCTAGTGATGCAGAGGTAAACAATTCTCATGAGTCCGGTGCGCTTTTCTGTGATCTCAGATCTGACAGAACCCCCGATCCGCATCATGTTGGTCAAGCCGGAACTGGACGTGGCTATAGATTTGAACCCGACAAGGTGATGTGTAGCCGTCCCAGATCTGGGCGCTGTCCCACCAACTGCCCATCCGCAAACACACGTAATCCCTCCCCCTTCCTATAGTGATTGCCATCATGATCGTACAAAATGGTCAACATGCGGTGGTGATATTTGACATTGTCCAGGCAAAAGTAGCCCCATGTGCCAATGGGGAGCAGCGGATTTACCTCCACTACCGTATCGCTACGCGCTCGTAGACCAACCAATCCACTGATAATGTGATCAGCATAGGTCGAGTGATTATATGCCTGTCCACGGTCCTTGTCAGCGCGTTGTTGTTGGTATAAAGTAGTACGACTCACCCATTCTCCCGTATCAGGATGTGCGCTCTCATCAATCCAGGGAATACGTGTGCCATCAGGTTGTTGGAGATACTGGGTTTGCGTGTAGTCTTGCAGGACCTTAAAGTAATCGTGGACGCTTATAACGTGTTGGGTATAGTAATTGAGCAGGTTCGCCATAGCAGTAAGTGTCTGGCTGGTGGCAAATGGCCAAGATGAACCGCGCCACAAACATTCATGTTGATCCTGACGAGGTGCTGCTTGCCAGTACGGATGACGTCGCTCGGCTGTACTGGGACCATAGGGGGCGGCAAACCCGAGTGGATCAGCGATTTGTGACCATGCCGTTTCATAACCTGCATCTGGCAAGTTAAAGTACCAGGGGATATAGCCTTGTTGTTCACGTACATCGGCAAGTTGGCCTACTATCTGCCTTGGTTCGAGATGCTGTTGATAATGATGGTGGAGCGCCACTGGTGTTGGTAATGTTTTAAAGAACTGCGCATCTTTGTCCCACAGAAGTTCCTGTACCAGAGTTTTCAGACGTTCAGCTTTAGCGATATATGCTTGTTCGAGATCAAATCTGTTGGCGAACTGAGCGAATTTGGCGATAGCCAGAGCATCTCCATACTGATAGCTATTGATGGTTGGCCTACAGCCACTGCCACTAATCTGGTACTCCATGCCATCGCGATCATCAATTTGCCAGAACAGACCGCTTGGATCGAGTCGTTCTGCCTCCCACCCTTCATAATTGCGCACCAGGTCATCAAGGAGGTGGAGAGGTAGATCTGTGTCGCCCGTTACCAGGGAACGAGCATAGAGGGCATCGGATATCCAGGAGCTGTACGCGCGAGATGCGGCCTCGGGATCACGTACCCAAAACGTGATATAGTCATCAAGGTATTCTGGTGTATGGAGCCAGCGCCCCTCATAAAGATGATGACCAACGGCACAACTAATCGTATTGTATTTCCCTGCCCAGGGAACATCAGGCAGGAACTCTGTGATGACATAGCCAGCTGGAGTTCGACGGATGTGCTGATGGTAGACGTTCCAGCGGAAGTAATAGATTTCTCGGAAAGAAGGGTCTGGACAGTCGAAAAAAGGGATATGGTGCAAGAACCAGTCTGCCTGTGCTGCATAGCAGACAGGCAGGAGGTTCGCGTGTAAGACAAACATCAATCAATCCTTTGTAAATGCTATCAGTTGCTTTCCTCGGTCAGAGCATCAAACTGTAAGTCATCGCCAGTATGTATAGCGAGCCCTATTTGCTCGAATGTGTCACGGCGGCCGTTGTACCAGAGCAACCAGCGTCCTTGCTCATGCAGTGCAAATGGTTTATAGGCCGCATCGTAGTCCCATGAACTGGCGTTCTCCCCGGAGGAAATAATGGGGTTGACCGGATGGCGTTGCCAGTTGGTGATACCATCACGTGAGCGAGCCAAGCCAATCTGGGCATGATCTATATCGCGAAAGCCAACATAGAACATGAGATACCATCCCTCAAAGGGAATAACCTGACATGCAGTTACCTTATACTGTTCCCAGCGCTCCGTGGGATCAGCGTAAAAGATAGGCGTATCCGCATGTCTGGTCCACGTTTGCCCATCAGGACTGGTCGCATAACCGATGGCATCAGGTTCATACTGCTCGCCGCCTGAGTACCACATCTTATAGAGACCTGCGGCTTCATCCCAGATCACATGGGGACACATGACCGCAATTTTTTCCCAGGGCAACTCCGGACTCAATACGGGCTGATTACTCGTACGTGTCCAATTTTTTCCGTCTGTGCTTACAGCATGACCGATCCAGGACTGACCTCTGGCTTGTCCGGTATACCACATATGATAGGTATGTCCCCGCTTGACGACGCATGGCCGGTTCATGTCATCTTCCCAACCGCTGCTAGTCTCTGGTCCAAGGACGATGACTGGTTCACTCCAATGAATACCATCCTTGCTTTCGACCAAGGCAATACTTTTTTGTGGTCGCCAGGAGAACCACATACGATAGCTATCGGCATCCCTGATCAGGCAAAGGTCAAAGCAGGTGCCCAGATTCCCTCCAAGGACGGGATTGTTCTGCCATTTGATCCAGCCAGTGCCCCTGGCCGCCTTTCCTGTTGCATGAAGGTTCATTGCTGTTCCTTTGTGATCTGCGTTCATTCTTTTCTCCTTTATACTGACTATGCATATGAAATGCCTGGCCTTTTCTTTCTTATCGTATTTCTATCGTGAGCAAAAGAACATGTTCAGGCATATGCGAGGATTACTCTTTGGTTGCACCAATAGTGACACCTGAGATGAACTTATCCTGGAATCTCAAGAAGATCAGCACGAAAGGTACAGTGGCAAGAACGCTGCCAGCCATGATGGTCCCATAGAGTGGTATCTCACCAAGCGTAGGATCAGTCAACGTCGGTAATGTTACTACCAGCGGCGCAACTGACTGTGTATTTGCCATGATCTGCGGCCAGAGGTAACTGTTCCAGATGCCCAGAAATTGCAAGATAGCAAATGCAAAGAGGATAGGAGACGTGACAGGTACCATGATGCGCCAGAAAATTTGCCACTCGTTCGCTCCATCAATGCGTGCAGCCTCCATCAACGAGTCTGGAATAGAAATCATGTATTGTCGGATCATGAACAATCCAAACGTTGGTGCGATGAAAGGAACAATCTGTATCTGATACGTATTCAGCCAGTTGATCTTCGCAAATACAAGGTAGAGCGGAGGGATGGTAATCTCAGCAGGAACCATCAGCGTGATCAGCAGAAGATAGAAAATTACCTTGCGACCAGGAAAACGGAGTTTCGTAAACGCATAGGCGGCCAGGGCTGCCAGAAAGACCCCGATAACCGTCGTGACAACCGAGACAAAGATCGAGTTGGCGAAATTTCTCAACTGACCAAGCGAGATGAGCTCGCGGTAACTGCTCAGAGTGACCTTGACCCAGTTTGGTAGAGTCTCCATCAATTGGAGCTGAATGAATTGGGAGACGTTTCTACGTAACGTAACGCATTATGTTTCTATTCTAATAGAGAAAACGTAATACGTCAATCGATCATTTCAACATGCCGATTCTCTGTTGTTCATAGGCTAGTGGACTCATATATCCAAGCGTTGAATGGCGTCTTTGCCGATTATAATAGATTTCCAGATACTCAAACAGCGACTGCCTGGCTTGTTCATGCGAAGCGTAGATCACGTTACCCACGCACTCCTGCTTGAGTGAACCGAAGAACGATTCCATGCTGGCATTGTCCCAACAATTGCCTTTGCGCGACATACTCACGATCATCCCTGCCCGCTTGAGAAGGCCTCGGTAGGCATAGCTCGTATATTGACAGCCTCGATCACTGTGATGCAGCAATCCCACATGAGGGCGGCGTCGGCTTACAGCCATCTGTAAAGCGTTTTCTGCCAGCTTTTCATCACAGGAGGCTGACATCGACCATCCCACCACGGCCCGAGAATACAAATCTAGGACCACCGCAAGATAGAGCCATCCTTGGATGGTTGGAATGTATGTGATATCCGTAACCCATTTTGTGTTGGGCTCCGTTGCCGTAAAATTGCGCTGTAAGAGATTGGGAGCCACAGGATGGGAAGCGTCTCGGCGGGTCGGGATCACTCGACGCCGTTTTCCTTTGGCACCCAGCCCCGCCTCACGCATCAGCCGAGCCACCCGTTTGCGAGAGATCCGTTTCCCTTGGCCTTTCAATTCAGCGTGCAGGCGCGGGCTTCCATATCTGCCTTGATGCGTTGTAAATAGCTGCCGAATCTGGGTGCGAAGGTGAGCATCTTCTCGTTTGCGTTGGCAGTCTGGACGCTTGCGCCATGCATAAAAGCCACTTTCTGAAACACCCAGAACCTGGCACATGACGATAATGGGAAATTCCTGTTTGTGCTGCTCGATAAACTGATATTTCATTTGGATTCCCATGAAAAGATGCTTACTCCTTTTTTTAGGATATCACGCTCCTGCTGTACTCTCTCCAACTCGCGTTTGAGGCGACGGTTTTCTTCCTCCAGTGGCGTCTGGTGTCCACTGCCTGGAACATTTTCTTGGCCATGCTGAGCGAATTCCTTGCGCCATTGATGAATAGATGTGTCAGAGATTCCTAGCTCGCGTGCCACCTGCGTGATCGGCTTGCCACTCGTTTGGGCGAGTCGCACCGCTTCTTCTTTAAACTCTCGCGTGTAGACTTTTTGGATTTTTCCCATTGTTGATCCTCTTCTTCATTTGATAGAGTATATCTCAGCCTTCGAGACTCTATCAAATCGGGGCAGGATCATAGGCGCACTTTCCGTGCCAATCCTCGATAGTCCGCATCCATTCTGGCCCCGTAAGATTCGCTGCCAACCCACGCTTCCGTGCGGCTTGCCTCGCACGAGCAGCCTGTTTTATTGGACTGAGTAACATCATCATTGCCACTGTACAGCTCCTTGAACGCCCTCTCTTTCTCAACTTGATCGGTCAAAACGCTGGCAAATGCAATGGTGATATTCCCTACTGCTTCGACCCATGAGCCGCTTTATAACAGCCTTTAGCCGCTTGATGTACGCCTAGAGCGCCGGTCAAGTAATGAAAAAGATAAGATTGACAGAAAAAGCGAGAGCCACTTGTAGCAATGATTTTGTCAATGGATTGTTTTTGTGAGGGGAATCAAGTATGCTCTTAGCATCTTCATGAATCGGAGGTAACCTTTTGCTATGCCCTTTGGAACTTGGTGGCGAGGAACTCCCTTACCCGATCTTTCGCCTCTGCCAGCATTCTCTGCCAGCATCTCGACAGATACTCAATTGATCACACGTCTTGCGAAGCTCTCTCAGCAGGAAATCGACGACCGCTTTCAGACTGGGAAGCATCTCTATATTGCATTCATAAGTGAGGTGCCAGTTGCCTATGGATGGGTGGCAACGCGAGAAGTCAACTTCCCTCATTTTCAGTTTTCCTTTCTGATCCCCCCGAGAAATTGCTATCTGTGGGATTTTCTGACCCTTCCTGAATGGCGTGGTCGTGGCATCTATCCTCATTTGCTTCAGACGATCATCCGCCAAGAAGCGCTTGTCGATCGCTTCTGGATCGGGTATGAACCTGGCAATGAAGCGTCAGCTCACGGTATTCGCAAAGCTGGTTTTCACATGGTGACTGAACTTGTCATAGCTGAAGGTCGAGTATCCGGGCTTACCCTTTTCGACTCAAGTGAATATGCCCAAGCGAGTGCCGACTTCTTTCATCTCCCCATTGTGACGAATACAGGCTCTTGAGTATGAATGGACCGGGATGATTAGCTCAAGAAAAACATATTCGGAAGGCAGAACAAATGCAACCATCACCTTGGCAACCACCAGTAGACCTATCGGAGCAAGAAGAGCAGATTGTGAAAAAGATTCGGAAAGCCAAACGGTTTGTGTTTTTGCGCCAGCATCGGCACGAATTGCTCGATGAAGTATTCCAGCAGGAATTGGCCCGTCTCTACCGGGCAAGTGAACGAGGGCAGCCACCCATTGCACCAGCACAATTGGCCCTGACGACCATCCTTCAAGCATACACGGGAGCCTCGGATGATGAAGTGATCGAAGCGACACTCATGGATCGGCGCTGGCAGTTGGCACTCGATTGCCTGGATACCGAGCAGGCGCCTTTCAGCAAAGGAACCCTGGTGGCCTTCCGCCAGCGGCTGATCGAGGCTCAGATGGATCGACGGCTCATCGAACGAACCATCGAGATTGCCAGCCAGAGCCAGGCGTTTGGCTCACGGGCCTTACGCGCAGCCTTGGATAGCAGTCCGTTGTGGGGAGCTGGACGAGTCGAGGATACGTACAATTTGGTGGGACACGCGCTCAAAAAAGTGATGCGCGCGGTGGCTGACCAGCGGGGGTGGGAGCTGGTCGAAGTGGCGAGAGAGGCAGGAGCTGAGCTCGTGTGTGCGACGAGCCTGAAGGCAGCACTGGATCGGGATTGGGACCAACAACGGCAGAAAGATGAAGCCTTGGAACAGGTCTTGCAGGTGTTGTCCGCCGTGCAAACCTGGATGGAGGCTCTGGTAGATGACGAGGAAAAAGCTGTAGCGCAACAGGGTGTGAAAATTGCCGAGCAAGTTCAGGAACAGGACGTCCAGATCAATGAGCAAGGGAAAGCGAGCCTGGTCAAAGGTGTCGCCAAAGACCGGCGCATCAGTGTCGAAGATGGGCAGATGCGCCATGGACGCAAAAGTCGGAGCGTGCGCGTGAATGGATACAAGCGTCATGTGCTCCACGATCTCGATACCGACCTCATCCGCGCTGTGGGCTTGACCCCTGCCAATGTGCCTGAGACGAGCGTGACCGAAGCAATCAGCGAGGATCTGGCTCGGCAAGCGACAACTTTGATGGAACTACACATCGACCGGGCCTATTTGAGTAGCCACCTGGTTCGCGAGCGCTCAGATGAGCTGGAGATCTATCGTAAAGCCTGGCCGGTTCGCGAAAGCAAACGATTTCATAAGCAAGCTTTTAGCTTGGACTGGGAACGGCAGACCATTCAGTGTCCCGCCAAGCAGGAGATGCCCTTTGTTCCTGGTGGTGTGGTGAGCATTTGAGTTCTCTTCCTCATTGAAGATGTTCTTTTGCTCGTAGCTTATGAGAGATGAAGCAGTTACGGCTTCCTTGCCAACGTCGGCACGAATCCTTAACTGTGTGAGGCAAAAATTCCTGCCCCACGCCTGGTCAGCCTCCAATAGCCTGTTGTCCAGGCTCGATCAGGTCAAGGAGCGGAAGTTGAATCACATCAGGCTTCTTTGTTGAAAGCGCGCGAGGGTGGTGACAGCCACGGCGAGCTGGAGAATCGAGAGATAGGTTTCCATCTGCTGATCGTTGTGTTCCCGTGCTCTGTGACGCCGACGTGTGGAAGATGACGTCATCGGACTCCTCATATGTTGCATGTTGTGAGCAAGTCTCATCCGCGAGCCAGGGCTTGCCATTGTTCTGGTGTGTATTGGTCTGCAGGATGTTGCTGGATGACCATGATTCGTCTGGCCCAATCGTTGAGCGTGCGTTCTCCTGTGCTCCCTGGTGCAGGTTCACAGTTTCTCAGTATCCAGCGTGAAATGGCCTCTGGCTCAACATCAAGATAGCGCTGAGATTGGCTTGCGTGTGTGGCGGTAACGCCCAACTGGAAGCTTTGTTGCCCAGATAAGCGAAAGGAGCAGCAGAGCAACACGCCCAACTGAGCGCGTTGCTCTGCTGCTCAATCTTTACACCTTGTTTATTGGAGATCTGTTGAGAGCAGGAGCTATAGAGCACCAACGTGCTAGCTGATCTTTTGAGGAGGACATGCTTGTTGGGTAGCACCCTCCTCTGGTTCAGGCAACCATTCTGTTCCCCAACGCTCGATAGCATCGATTACTTCGTTGAGAGCCTCACCTTTGGCAGTCAACGTATATTCAATGCGCACTGGTATATCGTCAAAGGCCGTTCTTTGAATAATTTTCTGTTCTTCAAGCTCTTTTAAACGTATGGAAAGGATGCGGTCGCTAATATTGCCTACCATGCGCGCGATCTCACTATAATGACATGGCCTGAGTAACAATACTTTCAGGATCAGTGGTGTCCAGCGCCTGCTGATGAGATTAGCAGATTGCCGGTAGTATGTACACATTGGCTCGTCTTCTACCATGGTTTGTGAATCCCCCCACATGTTGCAATCCTATCTTATTCTGATTAGTATACTAATATAAAATTAGTAACTTGACAAATATTAGTTATAGATGTACGATGCTTTCATCGCCCATCATCTTTGGGACCCATGGCCCAGCCAACCACCATGCGCGAGAATCTCACCAATTGCACCGCTTCTTGTTTAAATTCTCGGGTAAATGTTTTTTGCTCTTTTGGCATGACCTCGACCCTTTCTTCGTAGGTCCACTCCTTCACATTTACCCTCTCCTTTTTTCTGGGTCAAGACCAAGGTGAGGATGGAGATCGAAGCGAGAGGATGTCACCTCTTGCTCTTGCCAGCCTACTCTCCCGATTTTTCGCCCATTGAAGAAGCGTTCTCCAAAGTGAAAACCTTTTTGCGCCGACAAGGAGCTCGCACGCGTGGAGTGCTGCAAGAGGCAATTGCCCAGGCCTTGGAACCGGTCACTGAGGCTGATGCCCTCGGTTGGTTTACTCATTGTGGTTATCCACTTCCTTCTTTTGATGAGGTAGCTCAATAGTTATGTACAATGCTCTAAGTAGCCAGCACAGCATCCCATCGAGCTCGGTGACCGTGATGCGTT
The DNA here is from genome assembly GCF_036245075.1 of Dictyobacter halimunensis. Taxonomy (NCBI): domain Bacteria; kingdom Bacillati; phylum Chloroflexota; class Ktedonobacteria; order Ktedonobacterales; family Dictyobacteraceae; genus Dictyobacter; species Dictyobacter halimunensis. The sequence goes on along the minus strand of NZ_BSRI01000001.1, from coordinate 38,020 downwards.
CGAGTCCTTCGGCGACCTTAATGATCTCGTTGCCGGCTGGGACGTCACCCTTTTGCAGGACGCGGAAGTAAAAGCCAGGTCTGCGGCGTGAAACGAGTAACGCTGCCATCCGGGGCTCATGCATGCGAATGCCCACATGGTAACCGGTTGTGCGTGGTTGTGTGACTTCAAAGAGTGCGTTGCCAATGCGATACCGATCACCAATATAGACCGCTGCGTCAGACAGATCGTCCACCGTAAAGTTCTCGCCGAATTGCCCGAAGTAAAAGTCATGGCGGCCAAGTTGCTGTTCCCTGTAGTGGTAGAAATCCAGCTGGTAAACAAAAACTGCGCGGCATATGCTGCCATGCCCGTTGGAGTCTCCTTGCGTATTTCCATCAATATTCAGGTGTCGCACCATTCTGCGACCTTGTACCGGCTCTCCACGCCACGCGATATCGCGTGGCAGACCAACATTGACCGAGAGTCATTGTGGCACACGCTTCTCCTTCCTGTTCATCATGCTAGCATAGAGCATGCGATTCATGGGTTTGAGTGAAGCCAGGTGGGATGCCTCTTCTCGCTTTGTCTTGCCGCGCTTGTCTCAGGATCAGGGGTTCCTGGCTCATTACGGCTTCACGAGCCGCGATGCGAGCGGCGTTCGCCCATGCTTTTTCCAGCCTGTAGATGAGAACATTCTGTTCCATGGTGTTATGCAATCCGACTATTATTGATCAGCTGTTCCTGCATTGAACGGCTGATCGATGATGTATTGGACGACGTTTTCGTGCCAGATGTATCTGTCTAGTGTCTGTCTAAGAGCATGCTCCAGAGGGTGATCAGAATGCCGACTACCGTGACGATCGCGCCAACCCAGGTGATCGCATTCAGCCCGAGCTGTGGGCTGGCGGCGATAATCCCGCCCAGAAACGCACCACCGGCGTTCCCCAGGTTGAAGGCTGCGGCATTAAAAGCCGCAGCCAGTGCTGTTGCTCCTTTTGCTCTGTCCACAATACGGACTTGTAGCATCGGGATGATGGCGAAGGCTGCAATACCGAAGAGGAAAATAGTGACGACCGCGGTAATCATATTGTGCCCGGTAATGGTGAAAAGAGCTTCGATAAGAGCCAGCAAGACAAGGCTCACCAGCAGGGAGCACATCAGCTTCCAGTCGGCGGCTTTGCCTCCGATAATGGTTCCAAGCGTGCTTGCCACCCCAAAAAGAACCAGAATCAGGCTGACAGCTGTGGGCGAGAAGCCTGTAATGCGCTCAAGAAAAGGGGTGATATAGGTGAAGATTGTGAAAACTCCTCCAAAGCCGAATGTTGTCATGAGCAGTGCCAGCAGGACCTGTTTGCGGCCAAGGATGCGAAATTCCTGACCCAGGCCAGAGGTGCTTGTATGTTGCGTGCGTGGAATCAGGAAAGTGATGCTCATAAAGGCGAGTAGGCTCAAGGCGACAATCACCCAGAATGGTGAGTGCCAGCCAACCTGTTGACCGAGAAAGGTGCCCAGAGGAACACCAATGATATTGGCGAGGGTCAGACCAGTGAACATCGTTGCAAAGGCGCTGGCACGTTTATCCGGAGCGACCATTTCGGTTGCGACAACCGTACCAATGCCGAAGAAGGCTCCATTCGCAAAGGCGGCAATGATACGAGCAAGCAGGAGTGTGAGATAATTCGGCGCAATTGCCGCCAGCACATTTCCGAGCGTAAAAAGAGCAAGGAGCAGCAGGAGCACGCTTTTAGGGGAAAGTTTGCCGGTGACGACGGTTAAAAGTGGCGCTCCAATGACAATACCAAGAGCGTAGCCTGTGACCAGGAAGCCCGCCGATGAGATCGAGACGTTCAGATCGTGCGCGACATTTGGGAGTAGACCGATGATTATAAACTCGGCCATACCGAAAGCAAACGTACTGAGCATCAGCGCGTAGACGGCCCATGAAAGAGGGCGGGCTGTTTTCTGAGGCCACTTATGACTTTGTGTTTCTATGAAATTGTTTTTCATGCCAATCTTTTCCTTCATCGCCGTAGCCTCTGTTTTAGCACCAATGCCACCATACTCATCATCTCCCTTTATTTTTGCCTCTTCCCCGCCGGTTTGCGCTTGCTTTGTGTGCTATGGCTATCTTATATACGCATCTATTTTTATGTCGACATGCAACGAGTATTGCCTGAAACTCCAGTTCTATCACTAATGGGAGTGATCTTTGCTGTCACACCTGTTTTATGCATGCTGCTCATAACGCGTCCAGCTTTTTCAGTTGTTCTCACGCTGAAAAAGCTGGACGCATCGTTTCTCTATTTCCGGCAAGGCTTTTACACCAGGTTCCTGGGCTGAGGAGCTTTTCACGCGAACGGTTGCCCATGCACTTGCGAGGAAGACGTTTGTCTTCTTCGCGCTCTTGTGTCGATACACGGATTTTTCTGCATGTATGCTGCCCTGCTTTCAAGAGGTGGATCGAATGGATGTCGTCTTTAAAACGTACATCTGCAGCCTCAGCATTCATCTCCACACTTTTCTTTTTCTATGGCTCTCTGTTGGCTCTGGCTTTCTTACGCTTTTGCCGCAATGACCTCGAGTTCAACGAGGATGTTCGGGTAAATCAATTCGGTCACCACAGAAAACATGCCTGCTGGTGCTGGAGAAACCTCACCCAGGTAACGGCCTCGAACTTGAATATAAGCCGCTTTATCCTCAGCGTGAATCAGATACTGGTTGACCTTCACGATATCGGCTACCCCCATGCCAGCAGCTTCCAGGATGGCCAGAATATGCTTCCAGGCCAGGTCGGCCTGCTCCTCAATCGTCTCTGGTATGGTCCCATCAAGCTTGATGCCGGGCGTTCCAGAGGCATACAACCAGCGAACATTGCCTGGGACCTCCACCCCATCACTGTAGCGATCAGGGCCGTGACCACCAATCAGTGCTGACACCCCTACATTGTGGCTTTTCATCATTCTTCGTCTCCTTGGTTATCTTTATCTCGATGTGAGAGCACATGCGAGAAAGCTCAACGTTTCTCTCAAATGCCATCGGTATGCGAGTCATCTTCTTAGCAGTCCAATAGATCCTCTGCCTCTTCTAGAAGAAGTGTCCATCTTCGAGATCCTGGATCAGCGTGGGGTGTACTGGCTGCCACCCCAGCAGCTCGCGGGTCAGCGCGCTCGACGTCGGGTTGTCTACTGAGGAGAAGGGTCCGAGCCAGCGAAAGTGCTTGCCCGCGTCCTCTGGAGAGATGGAGACCACCGGGAGATCGAGATGCCGACCGATCACCTCGGCGATGGTGCGGGTCGGCACGCCCTCTTCCCCGACTCCGTGCAGCACCGATCCCGCTGGGGCCTTCTCCAGCGCCAGACGGAACAGGCGAGCGGCATCGAGCCGGTGCACAGCGGGCCAGCGGTTAGAACCATCGCCGACATAGCCAGAGACGCCCTTCTCACGGGCGATAGCGATCAGGATCTCCGTGAAGCCGCCTCTTCTTTTGTCGTGAACCGAGGGAGCCAGTCGCACGATCGATGAGCGCACGCCGCGCTGGGAGAGAGCGAGCGCCACGTTCTCCGATGCGAGCCGGGGCGCGACCGCCCCGGCGTCGGCCACGTCCTTTTCCGTTCCGAGACACCCCTGCGGGAGAAAGAATGTGAGCATCAATGTTCCCGAGGTGATTACGAGCGGCTTGCCGGAGCCTTCGAGCGCTGCTCCGATTGTCTGGACGGCGTGCAGATCCGTGCGCACAGCGCCCTCGTAGTCCGAGAAGATCCCCTTGTGGTCCGCGACGAAGTCGTGGACAAACGCGAGGTGGATGACGCCGTCAGATGCAGCCGCTGCGCTGCGCAGGCTGTCAAGATCATCGAGGGAACCACGATGCGCCTGTGCGCCGACGGCTGCAAGCGAGGCAGCGGCTGCATCTGAGCGCGCCAGGCCGAGAACCTGATGGCCCGCCTTGATCAGTTCGGGAACGACGGCGGAGCCGATAACACCGGTCGCGCCGGTAACAAAAACTTTCATAGGAAAATCCTCCATTAATAAGCGTAAGGTTAGGGTTTCGGTCGTGTGTGTCGGAAAGACCATAACTTCGCCAGTTTTAACTCATAACTTGGCTCTTGTCCGGGTTTGTTACTGGTGGCGAAGTCGAAAACGATGCTCTTTTTCATTTTGAATGCGTTCATTCTGAGCGTGAAAATGGACTTCGCCACCAGGATCGGGTTTGGGGTTTACTGGTTACTTGCTACGCTCCCTCTTTGAGAAGGATTGAGAGAATCAAGCATCCACCCTCTGAGCACAGCACTTGTCGCACCTGTCACAAGAATCATCGCTCCTATTCCTCCTCTCCTTCATCATGAACGCGCAACACAATCTTGCCTCTTGTATGTCCCTTTGTTCCCTGCTCGTATGCTTCACGGGCCTGGGCCAGAGGGAATACCGTGTCAATGATAGGCTTCATCTGCCCAGCATCGATCAATTGGCCAATCCGGATCAGTTGTTCGCGGCTGGGCTCAACAACAAACCAGGCGTAACGGACACCATGCGCCTGTGCCTGCTCAGTCGAAGGAGGCGTGACAAGCGCGACAAGCATACCCCCCTTCTTGAGCACTGACCAGGAGCGCTCCTGCGTATCTCCACCAATCGTATCCAAGACAATATCAGCGTCATGGACGACGTCCTCAAAGCGTGCGCTGGTGTAGTCAATAATCTCGTCTGCACCTAGTTCGCGCAAGAAGTCGTGATTGCGGGGAGAGGCGGTTGCAATCACATGTGCCCCGGCCCAGTGGGCCAACTGCACAGCAAAGACGCCAACGCCTCCCGCCGCACCATGAATCAGGACAGTTTGCCCCGCAGACAGTTTGGCGTGATCAAAGAAAGCCTGCCACGCTGTCAGGGCCGCCAACGGCACGGATGCAGCCTGTCTATGGTCGAGGGAGCGCGGCTTGGGGGCAAGTTCGCTGGGGAGCGCAATTATATATTCCGCCGCTGAGCCATCCCGCTCAAAGGCCGTAAGGGCATAGACTTCAGATCCGACGCGGATATCAGTGACGCCAGGACCAACTTCTTCTACCACACCAGACATGTCATGTCCGGGAACAGGAAAAGCACGTTTTTGCCCTGCGTCTGTCTGATAAGTTGTATCCCAGGTTAACTCCGGCGCTATAACCCCTGCTGCATAGACGCGAACCAGCACTTCTCCCTGTGCGGGATGTGGTTTTGGGGCTTCCTCGTACACGAGTGTTTCTGGACCACCACGGCCATGGATATGGATCGCTTTCATTTTATCTCATGCTCCTTTTCTTTCACATGTGTGTTTCTAGTAATAGTCTAGACTTAAGTGAGGATACCGTCGTGTTGCTGAGCTTTTAGTTTTTTGCAACACGACTATCCATTCTCGCTTCCATGGCTACAACTCCTGGAGCTGTTTCTTTGAGAAGCTTCCCTTGACTGACATCAGAAGTATACACTGATAAAGGACTTGTCAAAAGGGCCATTTTTAGTAGACTAAAGGAGCCACTTAAGAAAGATTTCGATCTATGCAGAGGCTTGAGGGAACGCAGATACCGTCTGCCGAAAAGAGCACTACCTGGCAAAAGGCCGGAAATCACCCTCGACCAGAACGCGTCAATTCCGCTGTACAAACGGCATTGTCAACTTAAAAATTTCTGTTGTTGAGCTTTCACCATTTCCTCCTCACTTTGCGGGTGATTTTGGAGAAAATGACCCCTGAAAATAGGGAGGCTTCACCACTTTTCCCATATTTTCTCTGCTAGAATCTCTACAACTCTCCTTAAGTTGACAATACCCCACATACAATGTCCTCAACTGAAGCGTTGACGCACCAGTATGCGAGCCCGTACGGGGTTGCTTCATATCCGATGGTGAAATTAGATTCGGTGGAATCTGTATAAAAGGTTCCACCCTGATTTCTACCTACATGTACGCTAAGGGGTTAGCTTTTGACTAAATCATTGTACGTGAGTTTGTATTCTCCATACGAACTCACGTACAATGATATTTGTGTTTTGTTCTTGTCTAAAGAGACTGATACTACGACGAAAGTGATAGTGTTTGTTGCTTTCCAACACAGGCTTTTTGGCCCATGACTTCTCGTGCATTTTGTTCTAGACCAGATGGAGGTCGAGCTCACCTATTGAGACTGAGACGAAGAAAGAAAGGACAGTTCTATGAGTTTTACCCAAACAGTCGAAACCTCGAAGATCGAGGCTATATCGGCACCATTTCCCAACACCAAAGGGACTGTCACGATCAAGGTTTTAAACAGTGATCAGTCCTTGGGTCCAGCAGTGGTTCTACTGAGAATGGAGCCGGGGAGCGAGATTGCAAGACACCTGCACGAGCGAACAACGGAAACGTCGTACGTCCTTGACGGTGATTTCATAAATGAGGGCGTCTCATATCCGGTGGGCACGGAATGGAATGTCAAGCCGATGACTGCTCACGGTCCCCATACGACGAAGAATGGCTGCTCCGTCCTGGTTACGTTCAGCTATCCGTCTGCTCTCGATGATTTTCAATTGGCCTAGCCGTTTGAGGACAGAAACCCACGGGATGTGCAACGAGATTGTAGAAAGATAACTCTAGTGTATGAGACGGCTTCACAAGGGCGTGCGACTCCCGTGTTTACTCGCTAATGATTTCGTGGAACTGCTCCGTCATCACGAAAAGCAAAACCGCAACGAAGAACGTTCGCGAGCCACTTCAGCCGAGTGTAAATCTCGTTGCGCAGCCTATGAACTTTTCAATGATTTTGTGTCCTAAGTGAGGTCGCGGGTACCAAGGTAGCCATCGCGAACGTCGCAGGTACCTTCTTTGCCTTTGGCGATACCTGCACGCAGCTGGACCTGCCAGCGGAGACGCACACGCTCTTGCAGGAAGGGATGGCGCTTACGGGGGCTGCGTATCTGCTCGCGTATCTGCTAGCCGCTGGAGAGCGGGAGGCGCGCACAGTGCGCAGCCAGGCGCGGCGCCATGACCGTGAACGCTATGCCGGGATGCCAACCTCGAAACTGGCAGGCATGAAGGTGCCAGAGGCGGGGACCGAACGCTATCGGCGGGCGGTGTCTACGCTGATGTAGTGGAACGAAGCGCATCGACCGCTGGAGCAGTGGTACATGACCACGCTCTCGATTCAGAAGCTGGTCGGTGGGCGCAAGGAGGCGATCAACGCGTACCTGGATGTGCACCGCGACGAGATCGAGGAGCATCATCGGAAGCTGGAGACCAAACCGTCGTATAATCGCAAGGCCGAACCGATTGGCCAGATGGTCGCGATCGCCGAGGAACCGACGGCGTTCCCCTGGAGGATGACAGTTGAAGGGTGAGAACGGAAGATGGATGGAACCGATGATACCTGGTCGAAGGCAGAAAAAAACTACGACGGCAATCTTTTCTTGATGAGCTTTTCTTCGAGAACTGCTAGGTAGTTTTCAGGGGATTTACGGAAGCGATGTTGCATACGCCGTATATCATGACAATGGTCGAGTTCGCTCCTTAAGGCACGCCATCGCGTTGGATCAGTGGAACAAAGCTCCGTCTCGCTAAAAGGATGCAGACGTGAAGCGACTGAGGCAACAATCCGAACGGCTCCACGTACGACTAACCCTGGTGAAGCCCGTTTTCGTCCTGTTGTGCGCCGTTCATGGTAGCGGGCTGAACCAAAATACTGTTCCAACTCATTGTTGGTACGTGGGAGATCAACGTGATCGTAACAGTGAAAGAGGCCAGGCCAATAGCTCATAGTTACTTTGCGAACGTGGAGAGCATCATGGTAAGTGGTTCGGATGGTGTGGAAACTTGCTCCATCTCGGCCAGAAGCGATTCATAGGTTTGGCGCACCTGTGCGGCTTTTTGCTTCTCATCGTTAGTGAGAAGATGTGCCGCACGATATACCCATGCATACCCTTGCTGGATGTCTGACCACAAGGGAGCTGTTTCTGTCAATCCTTTGGTCAGGAAAAACTGCATGCGTTCTAACTCGCGCGGTAAGCTCCCCTTTTCAGAGACCCGTGCGAGTGATGCAATAATGGCAGAAGTGCGTTCATGGAGCTTGAGACCAGATGCTTCTAATGGTGCTCTGCCATCATCCGTCAAGCTACTTCGGACGGCGAGACAATAGCCACGGATTGCTTCGGCCTCTGCATCGTTCCGTTTTTCGACCGCTCGTTCAAGCGGACGCACTCCACGAAGCTGCTTTTTCAGTTCCTTCTTGGCATGTCGATCCGCTTCATACAGCGGTTTAGCCGCTTCGCGCAGGTAGTGGAAGTGGCATAACTGATGTGGTACGTCCGGCAACACGGCTTGAACAGCCTTGCGGATGGAGTGTTGTCCGTTCGAGATCACCCCACGGATGGAAATGTCAAGCATCTGTTGCACCTCGCGGAGCAGACTCGCCAGATCCACTTCACAAGCACTTAACAGGCTCCGAGCCAGGAGCACTTCCCCAGAAAGACAGTCACGCACCACCCAGAGGACTTCGTGTCCGACATCTGGTTGTAATCCATCGATGGCAAGGATGACCTGTCCCTGTTCTTTGAAGCGTTCACGTAATCGTTGCTGGTCAGCCAGATGCAGTGCAACCAATTCCTCATAGCGCTGAAGCAAATGCGTGATAGCGCTGAAGCAAATGCGTGACCATTCGTTCAGCTATCCTGATACCTCGATCACAGAGGGCCTGGTGAATTTCAGGAACGCTCTGATGAGAGACATACCGCAAGGAACCAACCAGAGCAATCACATCCAGGCCAAACTCGCCGTGTGGTAAGGCCCAATGTCCTTCTTCCTCTGGGCGGTAAGGGCGATGATAGAAGGAACAGTCCGCATTCTGACAACGTCGTACTTTTATGCTCAAGCGACACATTCCCAGCAAGGTTGTGATCCGTCGGCTCGTGTGATAGACGATCCAGAACGGCCCCGCACACTTCGGGCAGATTGTTTGAAGAGGTACCAACTCATGTGTACTGGCAATCGCAGTCTCTTTGCTCTGTTTTGGCATCGAACCTTCCCTTTTTGCACTCCCGCGAGAAAGGCAAGGTGAAGGCGGCAGCAGCGAGATCGTTCACTGCCGCCTTCTTCCTCTCTCTTACCCGATAAACGTCGCGCCAGTCATCACTCCGACAGCCAGGACGGTCAAGATAAACCCTGCAAGAGCCCAGCGGCGGGCCGAGACATCTCCCGTCTTGCTGATCGATTGGATCGCAGGACGTAACGCGCCATCGCCGATACCGAGAAGTGTAATCGCGATCACAAAGCCTGCGATGATCAGGCTTCCCCATGCACTCCCAAAGAGATTGGCAAAGCCGTTCGTTCTCGTGATCAGAACGAGACCAAAGCCCATCGTGAGGGTTCCTGCATAGGTAAGAACTCGTATGGTCGTCAGAGCCAGCCGTATGAGTATCTCGTTCGGCTCTTTTCCCAGAAGCGGTAGAATGAAAAATGCCAGGAGTGCGTAGCCGCCCACCCATATTGCCGCGCCTAAGACATGTCCGTAACGTATCAGCCATGAGACGATGGTTGTCACACCGGCTCCTTTCGTTCATTCCGCACGTGCTCTTTTGTTGATGGAAAAGGCACACTGGACGTGCCAGTCTCCCTTTCAGCCGCTACAACGGCTGTCTTGTCTGAGACAGCATTGTGGATCAGAGCCTTCTGTGTTCTCACGCGTCGATTTATGATCCATTCACCGACGAATGCCCCTGGCGGTCCTGCGGTCAGCAAGACCGCTACGGGAAACCACCATTCCCAGACGCCATCGATCGCTCCTACGCTCACGATGACAAGCAAGAGCAAGAAATTGATGCCATGCAGGGGTCCGAGAATCTGGACCATCTCGCGCTGCCCGGTAAGCGCCGCAGACACAAGCGCGAGCAGAAGTACAAAATCGACCAGTGCAACCACGCGCACGATGCGTAAGCGGCGACCGATTCGCTCGGTTTGCTGAGTCGAGCTCATATCTGCTGTCCACTTTCAACGACTCGCGTGCCAGTGACTTTGGAAGAGGGCAGCATTCCAGCCTTTGATGTGCCGGTGAGGGTGTCGCCGTCGATGATCACGTCGAATGTGAGGTTCAAGCGCATCGGTTTGGTGATCGACTGTTTCCAGATCAGCCGATTGCCATCACGAACGAGTTCGGTCAATGGGATGGTTTCTGTGTTCCCCTTCGCGATCCCTTCTAGAACGCCCCCGTGGTCGGTGAACTCAAGGACGGCGGATTGGGTGCCGATCGGGGTTGAGATGGTGATGTTCCAAGTGCCTGTAAGAGACATGTGATATCCTCTCATTCATTGCCCGAACTCGTTGAGGCGGATGCCACCTGTGGAGGTCGGGGAAGTTGCATTACATAGCGACGGCTTCAAGTCCCTTGTTGTGCCAAGGGGTTCCGCGTCGCTCGTACTCGAAAAGTTCTTCAACGGAGCGGGCGATGCGAGGACCAAACTCGCGTTCGAGCAGATACAGCCCAAGATCCAGGCCAGAGGTGACTCCACCAGCGGTGATCAGATCGCCATCGTCAACCACGCGTGCGTGAATCGGGATGGCGCCGGTAGCACCCAGGACATCCATGCCCATGTGATGCGTTACCACATGGCGGCCTTCGAGGAGCCCGGCCATCGCCAGCGCAAGGGAGCCACCGCAGACTGTCGCGACGGTGACCCTGGGATTATCCAGGGCTTTTCTCATCAAGGCTGGGAGATTTGTCTCCATCGTCCGTGCCAGCAAGACAGGAATAGTGTCGACCTGACTCCCATCCTCCGGTTCGTTGATCGGCCCCGATGCCCCTGGCACGATGATGAGATCCGCGTTTTCCGGGTCCAGGATGGCTGTCGCTCGCAGGACGAGGCCACCTGATCCACCCGTCACCTCGCGCGGCCCTTCTGCCGAGGCCAGTTCCACGGTGAGCGCTCCGCCAGAAGCAGCCCCTCCCGCCCACAGCACTTCATACGGAGCAATAACATCAAGCGGGTCGAATCCATCGAATAATACGATCTGAGCATGCATCCTTTGCTATCCTTTCAATACTACTTCAAACGATACAAATTTCTTCATCCGAAGGCCATACTACCGAACGCTCTTAATTGGCAGAACAAGCACAGCTCCAAGTGATGCCAGGATACCTGCGAGCACAAAGAACGGCGTGTAACTATGCACGATAGTGAGAATAATGGCACCAATAGTCGGGGCGAGAGCGGCAGGTAGCGCGTTAGCAATGTTGAGTATGCTCATATCTTTGCCTCGTACAGAGGTATTGGTGATGACCTGCGTCGCCAGTGCATTGTCCACCGCAAAGTAGCTTCCAAGTCCAATACCCAGAAACGCCGCAACGATTTTAACTTCCTGCCAATTTCGGAAGAATGCTAAGCTTAACAGTGAAAGAGCGATGAATGTGCTGGCACACATGACAAACACTTTGCGTCTTTGCAAGCGATCCGACAGAACGCCGCTGCTAATTGCTGCGATAAGTGAAGTTCCAGTCGTAATGAGTTGTAAGATGGCTATACCTTGAGACGCTCGTTGGCCCGGGAAAAGCTGCTCGTAGTGCAGAGCATCCTGGACATAGTAGAAGAGATAGCTGAACGTCAGGTTATAGCTCAGGTAGACCAGAAAGCGCGTGAGCCAGGTCCAGCCAAAGTCTGGATATCGCATGGGGTTGATCCAGAAGCTGGTCAGGAAGGAACGTATGTGCAGAGGCGGAGCCGCTGCTGCTGGCAATACTGAATCACGCATGACGAGCACAAAGAGCAGCATGACGATAAGGAGTAGGCCCATGATTGTGTAGTACGACAGCGATGTAGACGTGACAAGTACCGCGATAAGAATATCTCCTAAGAGGATACTCACCGGTGCTGAAAGGCCGACAAACGCCGAGGCCGTCGCTCGCTGACGTACAGGGATTTGATCGGGAACGATTGCCCCTAGTGCTGCTAATACGAGATTAAGACAGGCTTGCAGCAGTGTCCATGCAAGAGTCAGTACCAAGGCGTTCGGAGCAGAGGCAAGGACAGCAAGCATGATGCCCCCGGCCAGCGTTCCACCAATAAGCCAGGGACGACGGCGACCGAGGCGAGAGGTCGTGCGATCACTGAGAGCACCAGCAAAGAGATTCGCGAGCAAGGCCGCGAACGCTCCAAGCGTGGCAACGAACCCATAATTGCTAATTTTATGCACTGGATCGAAGGCCGCGACCTGGGTTGGGAGCAGCAAGAGACTGACAGGGAGGATACTCAGATGGACGACGAGATTCGCGGCACCAATGAGCAATTGCATGGAAAGTGCAACGGTTCGCGTTGGAATTTGGAGTGCTTCAGGAACATAGATACCCTCGTCTCCACCACTCAGGCTTGTTTCCTGGTTTGATACGGTGGTGTCTTGCATAACAGACCTCTCTTTTTGGCAGTTTGTGTCAAGGGAGACCAAAAAAGTCTTCCGCACGCGTCTCGTCTTGCTCTACTATAGGACAGACTCACCTCGCCGAAAAGTGGCATGATTGCCAGATATCAACGAATTCAAGCCAAATCGTGTGAGCTATATAGGCAATAATGGCCGGACTAGGGTATCTTCTTAGAAGAAACTTGACACGTGATTGCTGAAAAGAAGAGGAAAGTGAGAGCGTAGATTCATGCATACGATCGCTATTCTTGCCCTGGATGGGGTGGTAGCATTTGATTTATCCATCCCAATTGAAGTGTTTGGGCGAACCCGTTTGCCAGGCGGACAGGCAGCTTACCAGGTGTGCATCTGTGCTCCTAAGGCTGAGATTGATGCAGGCACATTTACGCTCCACGTTCCCAGGAATTTAGATCTGCTCTCTGAGGCTGATACGATTATCCTGCCTGGTCTGGCTGAACTTCCGGTGCCGTTTCCCGATGAAGTGGTGACAGCGTTACTCGGCGCTGCGGCGCGTGGCGCACGAATCGCGTCGATCTGCGGAGGAGCATTCATCCTGGCTGCCACAGGACTGCTGGATAGTCTGCGTGCAACCACCCACTGGGTTGCAGCCAGCGAGCTGGCACGACGATATCCCAAAGTGGATGTCGATGCCAATGTGCTCTTCGTCGATAATGGGCAGTTTTTGACCTCCGCTGGGGCAGCCGCTGGGCTTGATTTGTGTCTGTATATGATCCGTCAGGATTACGGTTCTGCGGTGGCTGCTGATGCCGCCAGGATTTCAGTGATGCCCCTGGAGCGCGGCGGCGGGCAAGCACAGTTCATTGTCCATGAACCTCCCACCCCGGATGGAATAACGCTTGAACCCGTGTTGCGGTGGATGGAAGAGAACGCACAGCGAGAACTCCGACTTGAAGACATCGCTGCCCAGGCAATGATGAGTACCCGCACCCTCAGCCGGCGCTTCCATGAGCAGACCGGCACTACCCCGTTGCAATGGCTGAATCGCGCTCGGTTGCGCAAGGCGCAATGCTTGTTAGAAACCACTGGTCACTCAGTTGAATGGATCGCCAGTCATGTCGGATTCGGCTCGTCAACCACCTTCCGCGACCAATTCAAGCACCTCGTTGGCATCAGCCCACAGGCATACCGACGCGCATTCCGAGGAACAGCGACGAACTGAGATGGGCAGAGGGCAAGGAGTCGTTCCCTCACCCATGGACACTTGTGCCCGATACCTCACAAATGGTGGAGATGAGAGCAGAAGCAGAAAGAAACTGATCGCGCATCAGGGGATCACTTCTGCTTCCCTTTCTTTTATGTAATTGTCCCGGTTTAGATGACTCAGCAAAATGAAAGTGAAGAGTCGGAGAAGAAGTGAGGAACTAATGGCAACGGGACAGATATACGACAAAACCTTTAAGCAAGAAGCTGTACGATTGGTGCAGACCCATGAGAAATCTCAGAGGCAGGTAGCAGAATATCTGGGCATAGCAATGAGCACACTGAGCCGTTGGTGCTCAGAATTGGCAACCAATGGAGAAAGAGCCTTTGTTGGCAGTGGGAACCTGCAGCCAGAAGCTGAAGAAATGCGCCGCTTGCGCCGAGAAAATGAGATGTTACGTCAGGAGCGCGATATCCTAAAAAAACTTCATATAGAATTTCTCGCCTTGATAAGTTAATCGCCAGGGAATCGAATTTCCCCATAGGGCCTGACGCCCGGTTTCGTTGGTCGATAATGTCCCTGGCGGTGTTTCCGATGGATCTCTGGATCATAGAGCTGTGGTTCGGGAAGGGTGGCTCCCAGAGGCAACTGATCGAGCAGTTCATAATCTTTCTTGAGTAACGCATAGATGACCGAGAGCATCTGCCCGGCCAGGCGCCCAATGACCTTCTCGCGGCCAACTAATCTCCGAGTACGCTCGTCCACTCGGCACTTACGAACAATCAATGAATCATACATCTCTTTCCAATCCGCATCCCATTGAATAGCCCTCCACACAATCAGATACATCGTCTGCTTCATTTGCCTCACTCCACGTGGCGAAAGACGAGTCCAGTCCAGGCTCGATCCTGATTGTGCTACTTTCGGAACCCAGTCAGCATAGGATTTGAGTTGAGCAGCATGCTCAAAATTCGCGATGGTGCCAATCATGGCGATGAGTGTTGCCGCTGCCTGAGAACCAATGCCAGGAATGGAAGTGAGAATTTTTCCTTCGCGGCACTGTTCAACAATCTGGACAATTTCTGCTTCCAGTTGCTCAATGTGTTGACCCAACAATTTCAATTCAGCAATGAGTTGTTTCTGTTCAAAGACCAGGCCCTGGACTCGAGCTGGCGCTTTGCTCCCAATACTCTGCGCCGCCAGTTGTTTCAACTGTCTCAGTTTGGCATCAGACACGCTGTTGGTACGACCTCTCGCCTCTCGCAATTCTTCAAAACTTGCCTGGGCGAGCAAAGCCGGTGTTGGAAAACGCTCACGTAGGGCAAGCGCCGTCGGCAAGTTGGGATTCTTGAGCAAACGGGTGAATTCGGGAAAGAGTTCGTCACAAATAGAGGTCAGCTTGTTTTTGCGCTGGGTACATTCCATGACCAGCTCGTAGTGGTGGCGAACCATGCCGCGTAAGCGGGCTGCAGCGTCAGTTGGCGGAGCAAGCCGGCGCACAGCTTGAAGCGGATCATCGACTTGGATACCCTTTGCAAGCTGATTGTAGAGGATATTCGCCAATCCCAAGGCATCACGCTTGTCCGTTTTCATGATCCGTTGGGGGCGCTTTTGAACATGGATAAGAAACACAGGAATATCTAGTTCTTGGGCATACTGCATCAAGGCCCGGTGGTAATGGCCCGTGGACTCAAGTAACAGATACACCTGTGTGAGTGGGGTATACTCTTGAATACGATCGACAAGCGTACGAAATCTTTCACGGGAATTTTCAAAAGAGAAGGTCGGACAATGCTCAAAACGCTGATGACGGGTCAGCAATGTGGAGGACAAAAAGCCTGCCACATGACTTCTTTTGCCGACATCCACCCCGACATAGAGAGTTTCTTGCCCAAGGTGAGTATCTCGGGCTGGAGAGTCAGCGGCACGTTTGCGTGGCATACAGCTGCTCGCTTTTCCTACATCCCTGCATGTTCTTTGTCATTTGCCATACGATGCGACTAGATGGTGGTGGAGAAGCATGATCCTGTGGACCGACATCTACCAACCTCGGACAAGAAGTCGAACTCCAACTTCATATCAGGTGTGTTTGTCCTGCCCCCCAAGTTTTTTTCAAGAGTCGTGCTCCAAGGCGCTTGGAAGGGTTCTGCAGGATCATTCTCAGTTAGGAGCGACCCAACCGTGCTTCTCTACGAAAAATGGTACACGGGTGTCGGTTTTTCCCGAAGGTGTCGCCCGTCTCATGTCAGATGACGTCAGTCTCAGCGATGGTGTCATGATGGTGTGTGAGAGGACGGTGTGAGGAAGCTCCTGGTGAGCGCGAGAACGCCGGGAGCGAGGAGGAGGGTGTGTGGCGGCGGGCCTGGTGCATGTCGCTTGCGCGGGCAAGAGCGTGAGGGTTATGGTATGGAGCTGCTGGGTGAGATGGTGGCCTCACCTTCCTTCCCCCTGGCAGCGTCTCTGAGTGTAGGATACCAAAAATCGTGTCTTTGTCTGAGCTCAAATCCTCAAGGAAATCCCCGAATGCATGTCTTTCTCGCTCACTATTCCTGTCTTTCGCCTCCTTACATAGCATAGATCGTACCATTTTACAAGAGGATGGAATACGAGAGCATGGTGAGTAGGCAAGAAAAAAGAGCAGCACCTGTTCTCTTCGGGGTGTCGGTTTTTCCCGAAGGTGTCGCCCGTCTCATGTCAGATGACGTCCGTCTCAGCGATGGTGTCATGGTGGTGTGTGAGAGGACGGTGCGAGGAAGCTCCTGGTGAGCGCGAGAACGCCGAGAGCGAGGAGGAGGGTATGTGGCGGCGGGCCTGGTGTATGTTGCTTGCGCGGGTAAGAGCGTGAGGGTTGATGGTATGGAGCTGCTGGGTGAGATGGTGGCCTCACCTTCCTTCCCCCTGGCTGTAAATTGACGAAATACATGACGCATGGTGAGACGAATTGGGTGTCGTAGGAAACGCTGATCCATGCCTCCTCTCGTTGCTGCTCGTGTGCCTTTGCAAGCTCTTCCCGGTGGTTCTTGCCCCCCGAAAGAACACTGGCTGTTGCGCCAAAGAGTGTGCAAAAAAGACCGCCCTTTGCTGCGCGTAGTGACGAGGCTTTGTTGGTCTGCTTGCGTGCGTGCTTTCTCTGCTGCAGGTGTTCCGTTGTGGAGGAGTCGAGTGTTTCGTGGCGCCGTGATGCTCCTCGCATGGGTGTTTTTCCATCGCTGTCTTCCTTTCTCTGCCAGTATGTGCTGGGCTCTGTCGGTGCGTGGCGCACGTGTGCAGACCGCGTCTGGGCAGCTGAGAGCTGGGGAGAGCAGGGGATGATCTCGATCTACATCTTGGATAATATATATCCCTTTTTATGATAATTTGTGTATTTCCATGTTTAATATCCTTTTAATAGACACTTTCTGTGGTATTGCCTAGAGTTCTTGGAAAGAAGCTCTGCGTGTATGGTGGAGAGCGCGTGTCGTGGAGGAGGGAGGCCTCGAATGGAAGGCCCTGGGGGGCCCAGAGAGCAGGCACATGGAGCAGGAGGGGATGGGGGCAGGCGGGCGTGGGAGCGTTTTGCGATCATTCGTCCGCATCTTGAGGAAGGTGTGTGTCAAACGGAGATTGCCCGTGTGCATCAGCTCTCACTGCGGACGGTGCAGCGCTGGGTGCAGGCGTATCGAGAGGAAGGACTGTGGGGACTGGGAACGAAGACGCGTGCTGATGCCGGGCAGCGGCGGGGATTGCCCACGGAGTTGGTCTTGCTGATCGAGGGGCTGGCGTTGCAGGCGGTGCGGCGACCGCTGAGGAGTATGCATCGCCTGGTGTGCCAGGTGGCTCGTGAGCAGCACTGGAAGGAGCCGAGGTATGCCCAGGTTTCACGCATTGTTGGGAGTCTTCCCAAAGATCTGGTGACCCTGGGGCAAGCGGGAGCCGAGGGGTATCGAGAGCGCTTTGATGTGGTGTATCGGCGCGAGGGGCGGCGAGCCAATGCGATCTGGCAAGCCGATCACTGCCAATTGCGCTGCTATGTGCTCAATGCGCAAGGGCGAGCGCAGCTGCCGTTATTGAGCGCGATCGAGGATGATGATAGCCGCAGTATTTGTGGGTATCGATTGAGTTTTGAAGCCCCCTCGTCGTCCTTGACGGCTCTGACATTGCATCAGGCGATCAATCCGAAAGAAGATGGGCGTTGGCCGATGTATGGGATCCCGGAGTGTTTGTATACGGACCATGGCTCTGACTTCACGAGCAAGCATTTTGCGGTGATGAGCCAGCGGAGAAGCTCAGCGAGCATGGCAGGCGGCGTGAGGATAGAGCGGACTCCGGTGCAGGAAGGCATACATGCATACATGCAGATATGCGGATATGCGGATATGCGGATAGACATATCCAGAAGGGGTGGCGGGTGTGTTTTTCGTATAGCCTAGAGTGGTAGGAAGAGGCGCCATTGCCGATGGCTCAGCCGTTTTCGGCGTGTGGCTCGCGACCAGCGCGGAAGCCTTTGCTGGTGGCTTCGATGCGGCTCATGCTTTCTCGCGTATCTCCGTTTCGGGACGAACGTTCGGCGTTCGGATCCGTGCTGACGTTCTGGAGAAGAGAGACGGTTCTTGTGGCGTATAGTGCTGTCTGCTGCATCAAGCCGTGAAATCCTGCTGTTTGATGTGATAAAAGCTGGAGACCGCTCCGTGATCTGCTTTGTCGTTGAGAGAGGCCATCCCGATCTTCTCCATCCCGCGCTTTGCTACCAGGTGGTGTGGGAATGCGAATCCCATGCTGAGAGGAAAAGCGGCCTGCTGAAAGCCATAGGCGAGCATGGCCCGTCCGATTTCGGTGGCCTATCCTTTCCCCCAGTGCTTGGGGCTGCTGGTCCACGCAATTTCTGGGATATGCGTATCTTCAAGGAACGGGTTCAATCCGACACGACCGATCAGGCGATGGGTTGAGCGCAGAATGAGGGGACAAGGAAAGGTGCCTGATTCCCATCCGATGCGGTGGTCGAGAAGCCAGTGAAGGTGAGCTGTTGTTTTGTCTCTTGACCAAGGCTCTTCACCGGTGTAGAGATGAGTCTGGGGAGGTGACATCACCTGATACCCTGTGTCCAGGTCGCTTGGTTTCCACGTGCGAACGTAGAAACATTGGGATTGGAAGAGTATTTTCTCGTTCAAGAGAGGTGTCTCCTCACTGGTATCTCTTCAGGAGCGCTCTTTGGATAAAGCAGCAAAAACTGCTCTTTCTTCTGATACAATCTTTTTCCTCAAGAGTCTCATTCTCTCTGCCTGTTGGCTCGTGTTGTCGCTGGAGGTGTTGCGTACCTCCTACCTGAGAGAAGAGAGCGTGGAAAAAGAGCGTCGAGAAAGGAGGGGAAAGCGTCTATCTCGTGGTGCAAGCGATGGGCGCAGAGAGCCTTCTGAGGGAGATGCGGTATACATGCAAAGAGATGATGAATGCACATGGAGAAAAATGGAGCGGATGTTTTCTGGTGAGTGATGGTGAGAGGCGAGGAGGAGAGAGAGGGGAAGACGCTGGTTTTTCGTATAGTCGTGGTTTTTTTTATTGTCCAATCTCATGAGGGTGGTACACACAATCCCTGCGAACAGGGTATCGTGCAGACGGTAGCTCTCGCCGCTTCCGTTTCATGATGTGTTCCCCCTCCAAAGACACTCGATACTGGCAATGTCCGGAGATCCCCCTTCTGGTGGTGGGAGAGGGGTGTTTGATCTGTTGAGATATCTGGCGGCGTTGCTGGGAGCGATTGTACGAGAATGGGAGTAATCGGTGTTGAGGGAGAAGGGGCCCCGATAGGGGCCTGAGGGGTTACCAGCATAGAGGGGAGTCCGTTGTATTCATAGAGAAGCTGTAATAGAGGTGAAGTGAAAGAGGAGGGGTATGAGCCCAAGCAGTGGAGCCTTTCGGTGTATCTCGTGTCCGGAGGGGGTCACGAGCCGCTATCAGGTGGTGGTGGTGGATGGAAGGGGGACA
Source organism: Dictyobacter halimunensis (assembly GCF_036245075.1). Lineage (NCBI taxonomy): Bacteria > Bacillati > Chloroflexota > Ktedonobacteria > Ktedonobacterales > Dictyobacteraceae > Dictyobacter > Dictyobacter halimunensis. The sequence continues at coordinate 18,525 of NZ_BSRI01000001.1, read as the reverse complement.
CCCCAGTATGCATTAACAGAGTTTGCTTTCCAGATGGATCGGATCCTTTCGGCGGGTGCTGCACGGACGTATGTGCGAGCCCTCTTGCCGTATTTTACCTCCCTGTGTGGAGAGGAGAGCGCGTGTTCCCCGGGAACGAGTCAAGAGAGTACCTGGAACCGTGAGCCGGAGGAGGTGCGCGAGTCGGTGCGTGCGTATGTGGTGGAGCGGTTGCGGTGTCAGGCGCGTCGCTTGCAGGGATATGAGGTGATCGGACTGGGGCCGGAGAGTGCGAGTACCGTGCGAGTGTTTCTGGCGGCGCTCAAGCACTTTTACCAGCTGGCCTGTCGTGCCGGGTGGTATGCCTATGCCAATCCCTTGACTGATACTGTGAGTGCGGTGCTCCATGAGGTGGAAGCGGCCGAGAATCGTGCGACCGGAAGGCGACCCCGGATGCCAGCGCTCAGTGGTCTGGAGCTACCGCGCAGGCGTTGCTGTTCGGAGAATTATTTTCGTGTGCAAGAGGAGCAGTGGGTGCCCCAGCCGATCGACGATCCAGGCTTACCGGCGCGACTGGCGCAGGGGATGCGAGCGTGCAGATGGGGACTGCGTGATCAGATTGTGGTGCGGCTGGCCTATGAGTCGGGTGCGCGGATTCGAGAAGTGCTCTGCTTGAGGGTGGGAGATTGGCGTGCGCGTGGGTGTTCACAGGAGGCGACGACCTGTAGCAAGGGGAGCCGAGGGCGACGTGTGAAGGTCATACGGTTTTCTGCGGAGACGGCCCGGATGCTGCGTGCGTATGTGAACACCGAGCGCTGCCGCTGGGATGGTCAGTGGCGGCGGTTGGAGCAGTTGGAGGATCAGGATCCGCTCTTTGTCTCACAGCGGGGCAAGCCCTATGATTATGAAGCCTTCAAGCCGCATTGGTACACGCTGTGTGCGAAGGTGGAGATTGATTTGAATATCCATGGATTGCGGCATTGGTATGTGACCCAGGCAATGCGGATGGTGAGTGAGAGTGCGCAGACGCCAGGCGAAGTGCAGCGTGGGAAGGAAGACCTGGTTCGGTATATGGGCTGGCGGAGTGCTCAAACGCTGGAGGCTTATGAACACTATTTTCAAGCGGAGCGGCATGCCAGGATCCAGGATCAGGTCTATCAGCGAGTCGCGATGGCAACGAGGGAAGCGATGCAGCGGTCTGAAGAGGGTATCGTGCCGAGAGCAAGGTTGCTGCCGGAGGATGGCGTGGTGCAGGATGGCTGGGCCATGTTGTTGGCCTTGGGAGGGGCGATGGGAAGAACGGGAGGAAGTGGTGATGCCACGACGACGAGGGAATCTTGAGCTTCTGCAGGCTGGGGCCTGGCGTGATCTGCTGGATGTGGTCGATGCACGTATTTTGCAGGCACCTGGTTTGGATTGGGACCGGGTCGATCGGCGGGCCATTCGGTATTTGAAGCTGTACGTGGCAGGGACGCCCTGGATCAATCCATTGGCGTTGATGGTGGGTGTCTTATTATTCTCGGCCCGCTTGAATGTCGCAACGGTGCTAAGCCGCCTCTATGGGATGCATGTGCGGTGGCAGGTGCTGTTTGCGCACTATCAGTTGCGGACCTTTGCTGATTGGGATCCCTGTGAACATTTGCCGCGGTATTTGCAGGATGAGGCGTGTGCGGATAGTCTGAAGACCAAACAAGACTTTTTACTGTGGTACCGCTCGTCCGCGGATCATGTGCATGACTATGTCCGAGCGTTGCCGGCGGATCTGCAAGAGATCTATCGTCAATGGGAATGCCCATTGTTGCCGCGTGGATTAGACCATCAGTTGGATCGCATGGCCGAGGTGCTTGAGGACCAACGTCATCGGCGCAAAGTCGAAACGGATGCGGTGACCCCACACTTTGCCAGGCTGCGTGGGAAGCGCATGTGCGCTGGAATCAACTCTTTCGGCTGCGAGCCAAAGTCAGAGAGGTAATCGCCTTGGTCACTACCGGGCAGGAGAGTTGTCCAGTGACGTTTTCCTATGAAGAAACCCATCCGCGTCAACGAGTCCATGTGCGGTTGTGGGATCGGCGCAGTTTTGTGTTGGCCCATGCGGAGCAGTATTGCCGTGAGACGGTGTGGGAGGCACGGCACCAGCTCCGCGGGTTTCGCCCGGGGCGCAACACCTCTTTTCTTGAAGTGGTGGGAACGGACGTGCTGGATGATCCTTCATCGGGCCTGCTGCCGGAGCAGTTTCTCTGGTTTGGAGATGTCCTGCGTTATGATTTGTTGGGTGAAGGACCGTGCTCAGGGACGCCAGCAGAGGTTGAGCGCAAGCAGGCGTATCTGCAGTCATGGGGCTATGAGATCGAGCCACGGTGCAAGCCATTTAGTTCTGGGATTGCGGGTTTGCTGGCCTGGCCGTTTGAGCACGCGAATTTTTTGCGCCAAGCACAAGCACGAGCACAGGGACCGTTGTTGTTGGTGGAGCCGCTCTTTGCCGCCGTAACCTTTGGTCTGGCCGCCCTTGATTTTTTTACCACGACTGGAGCGCGGATGAATGAGCTTTTGCAGGTGCGATTGACCCCCGACTGTTTATATACGATGGAGGTCGAAGGAACACAACGTCTCCTCGTGCGGTTGCTGCCCAAAGGGATGACGCGGCTTGCTGAGTATGTGGTGGGCCCAGAGACTCGTCGTCACTTTGAGCGTGTGGCCTTTCTGTTGCAAGAGCACTATGGTTTACCGCCGGGGCAATCTCTGCCTGCTGTGGCCTTTTGCAAGCATCACGGACGCGCGGCCCTGTTTCCAGAACAGCAACCCTATCTCTTTCAATATGGAGGGCAACACCTTTCCCCTTCGGCGATTACGGCGTGTCTGCGTTTTTTATGTCATGGGATGGTGTTTGAGACGGTGGAAGGGAAAGCTGTCGTGCTTAAAGCGCACTTATCTACGGCATGTGTTTGCGACCCATATCCATCATGTCGAACAGGTTCCCCTCGATATTGTGGCGGTGTTGTTGCATCAGAAGAATACACGTGTGACGGCGTATTATGCAGCTCCACCTCTGGAATCAGGTGATGGCGTCAGCGAATGCGGTTTTGGATCGTTTTGCCACGCATTTAGGGTCGTTGGATGAGGCGTTCCTGCGCGCCCCGGCGGAATTACAGCGTCAGTATGAAGAGGCGAAAGAGCGGGTGGGAACGCTGGCAAAAGTGCCTGGGGGTGATTGTACATGTCATGGGCAATGTCCCGTGTCATTTGCGTGTACGGGATGTGTCTTTAAAGTGCCTGACCCCAAGCGTCGAGAGGAGATCGAGGAACAGGAACAGTGGGCGCTGATCCGGCTTGAGCAGGTGAAGCTTCGTGGGCTTGGCCCGGAAGTGGTGAAGATGCAAGCCTTACTCCAGCGATGCCACATTGAGAAGGAAGAAATGCAGCTGATTGAAATGTATCAAAAGGATGAGCATTATGAAGCAACCCTCCGAATCGAATCCCACGTCTCGCCCATGGCTGAAAACCTACCATGAAGCCAGGAAGCAACAGACGATCGATATTGTCCGAGCGACGGTAGATCATTTAGTCCGTGAAGAACGCACCGTCACCATTGAGGCGATTTGTCATCTGAGTGTGGAGGTGGATCCGCAAGGGAAAGGGGTCAGAAAGGCGGGCATCTTGGGCAATGAAGCTGCCTATGCCTATTATCGAGAGCATAGCAGCTCCTACCGGAGGGCTCATCAACGAAACCATCGCTTCGAGAAAGAGAAGCAGAGAACGGTTTCCTCTGTCTCTATCGACCCAAACCGCGATATCAGTCGTGTGCGTTCTCGATATTTGTCGAGAACGAAGGCTGACCTGGTCGAGCGTCTTTTGACGGTGGAGCAGGCCTATGCAGAATGTCAACAGCAACTTGCTCGCCTTCAATTTGCGTTGGTTGATGTGCAGCATGAGGCAAACAAGCGATGAGCAAGACACAACAAGAGAGAGACCTGTGTGGGTCTCTCAAAAAAGCGTCCCTCTAAAGGAGAGCTGATCTGAGCCCAAAGAGCACGTGGGCGAAGAAGCGGCGGCATGGCGTTGTTCTTGTATGGCGGGAGAGGGATTGGTAAAGTATTCTTATAGCCATGTGATATGCTCTGAAGAACCAGGACCCCAAGGGGAGGTAGACCGTGGGGTCCTGTGGCAAGATGGTTGTCTCGTTGGATCCGCTTCATGTGTCAGCGAGGGCGCGAGCGGTGTCGCAGGAAGGCTCAACCGATTGGCCCGATGATGATGACCCCTGGAAGCTCTCACCTTTTAACCTGGCCACGAAGGGTGAACGTCACAACATGGCTGGCTGCCCATGCGTCTCGTCCCTCACGAAAGCAGCCGTTTGGTCGGTGTGTGGCCAGCTCTCCCGGGCATTGGCGTGAAAACGTACAAAGCTCTTGTTGGCGAAGATGGCATCTGGATGACGATGTGTCGCGAGCTCGAGGCCGTCTCACGTTTCTCTGGATGTGCCAGGTCCTGTGTGCAGCCGTCCAGGGCTCGATGGTGTGAGGGTGTGCTGAGGAGGAAGGCTGAAGGGAATGGGGGGATGCGTAAGTGAAAAGGATGCCCGACGTGATCTGTCCTGTGTCTGATCAGCCGTTGTCTGGACCGGGCCTGCGAGAGGAGAGCGGATTGGTTCTCCTCTCGCAGTGCCCTTGCGATCGTGTTTGATTGTGGTGTGTGTGTGCTCGCTCCCCTCCACCCAGGGCGTCAGATGATCCGGCGCCCTGGGTGGAGGCGTTCACACGGCATGCCTCGGTGTCGAGGCAAGAAATGGTGCGTCTCTCTCCTCCTGCACGTGTTTGTGTCATTCTCCACGGAGAAAGGTGCGTCAATCGGGTTTCTCTTCTAAACATAGCATAGATCGTACCATTTTACAAGAGGATGGAATACGGGAGCATGGTGAGTAGGCAAGAAAAAAGAGCAGCACCTGTTCTCTTTGGGGTGTCGGTGTTCCCCGCGCGTTGTCGCCCGTCTCACGTACGATGACGTCAGTCTCAGCGATGGTGTCATGGTGGTGTGCGAGGACGGTGCGAGGAAGCTCCTGGTGAGCGCGAGAACGCCGGGAGCGAGGAGGAGGGTGTGTGGCGGCGGGCCTGGTGCATGTCGCTTGCGCGGGCAAGAGCGTGAGGTTGATGGTATGGAGTTGCTGGGTGAGATGGTGCCCTCATCTTCCTTCCCCCTGGCAGCGTCTCTGAGAGCGTAGTATCTCCCTTCCTCTTTGTGGCGTTTTGCTCTTTGCGGAGGAAGAGCATGTTCCTACGTTACTACTTGACAGTAACGTAGGAACATTTTATACTGAGGGAGAAGAAGAGGATGCCATGATGGCGAAGAAGAGAGGAGAGAGGCAATGGCAGCGATGTTAGGATGGGTGCAGCGGCGTTGGAACGAGGTGTTGGAACCGATGGTGCGTCGTGCCACCGTGGAGCAGGAAGCGCAGTTGCGAGTTCTGTGGGAGCGCGAACTGGAGTGGTGGAAGACGCAGCGGGGGCTGGCTGGGGATTCCTTGCGCAAACCGATTACGCAGGTGCGGTCCTTGATCAAGGGCTGCCGGTGACGGAGCACAATAGCTGGGAGAATCCGCGCACGGGGGGAGCGTGAACATATCGGGCTGCGGGTGTTCAACCTGTCGGAGGGGGAGTGGGTGACGATGAACGCGCGCAACCAGGGCGTGACCCAGGAGCGGTTGATGCAGCAAGTCTTGCTCAAAGATCCAGACGGCCTGGTGGAGCGAGCCCTGTCGTTGCTCTTCTCACCGGCGTGGGCGGATCTGGTGGTGGGCATTGCGGTGTGTACGGGGCGTCGGCTGGCCGAAATCATGAAGACGGGGACATTTCTGGTGAAGGAACCGTACACCGTGTGGTTTGAGGACAGGTGAGAGGGGGCGGTCGTGAGTCGGAGCGCGATGAAATCCCGACCCTGGTGCGCGCCTTTCTGGCGGTCGAAGCGGTCAGCGGCTACGCGCCCTGGCGGATTGCCACGGGGCTGGAGATCGAGCAGGTGAGTCAGAAGTATGGCAGGCGGGGGTCAATGAGGCGGTGGACCGCCGCGCGGTGACCTGGAGGAGTTTGCGAGCGACGCGCGAGAAGGTGAGCGTCCATAACTTCCCGCGGCATGTATGCGCGTATTGCCACCTTCTGGTATGCCCCGCCCCCGTCGCTGACATCACGTACATGGCGCAGATCCAAGGCCATCGCTTTGGCTGGAGCCACGCGTGGAGCCAGGCACCTCGGCGGAGGATGGAGCAGATTCGGCACCACTATGCCAGCCATGCCAACTACGCCGATTATAAGATTGCCGACAAGGATGGCAACATTGATGGACGGCAAGGGGTGCGCTTAGGGCAGCCGGGCGTACCGTGCTCGATGCCTTCCGCCGTGAGTATGAGGTGTGGGTGACCAAGACGCATCCAGAGCAGGAGTCGCCCAGTGAGCACCGAAGAAACGTGCGCGCAAGAAAGCCACCACAGAGAATAAGACGGGCTATTCCGTGTTCCGGCCAACGATTCAGACCCGGGCCTGGGGTGACGATCTGCGCGAAGGGATGCGCCGCGAACTGGGCCATGAGATCAAGCGATGACGAATTGTTGCCCGAATCTTTGCCGTCTATGAACAGCAGGAGCATCACGGGGGGCAGATGCAGGGAGTGTCGTCCGCCAGGATGGCAAGCCAGTCTTCCCTGGAGCAGCTGGACCTGCCGGCGGAGCACGCTCTTGCAGGAGGGAATGGCGCTCACGGGGGCTGCGGATCTGCTCACGTATCTGCTGGCCGCCGGAGAGCGGGAGGCGCGCACCGTGCCAGCCAGGCGCGGCGCCATGACAGTGAACGCTATGCCGCCATGCCGACCTCGAAACTGGCAGGGATGAAGGTGCCAGAGGCGGGCACGGAACGTTATCGACGGGCCGTGTATACGCTGATGCAGTGGAATGAGGCGCACCGTCCGTTAGAGCAGTGGTACATCACCACGCTCTCGATTCAGAAGCTCGTCGGTGGCCGCAAAGAGGCGATCAATCGCATACCTGGAGGCGCACCGTGACGAGATTGAGGGGCATCACAACACATTGGGTATCAAACCATCGTACAATCGGAAGGCCGAACCGATTGACCAGATCATCACGATTGCCGAAGAGTCAACCGCCTTTCCCTGGGGAGAACCGCTGAGGATGAACAGGCGATAACCTCCTAATGTCGCAGTAACATCGGCTTGTAGTAGTGTAGTAGGCAGTAACATTATTCGTTACCGCCTACTATGCGGGAACATCCTTAATGTTACGCCGTAATAAGCAGTAACATTAAGGATGTTACGCTGTGCTGACAGATATATATGTGCCTTTGTCTCCCTGGGGGAGGGGCAAGCGGCATATCCAGGCCCAAATCGACCTCGTTTTTCGGAAAATTCTGTGTTTTTGTCCTCATTATTGAGGGAATAGACGGCTCCTTGGGTGACTATCCCCGCTCATTTTTACTACAATAACCGTAACATACCTATGTATCACTATTACTACCTAAATATATTGTAGTAACACTGCAATGTTCCCACAAAAAGATACACCACATATTATTACTTTCAGAAAGTAATAATATGTGGTGTATCTTTTTTGTGGGAACATTGCGAGTGTTACTACAATATATTTAGGTAGTAATAGTGATACATAGGTATGTTACGGTTATTGTAGTAAAAATGAGCGGGGATAGTCACCCAAGGAGCCGTCTATTCCCTCAATAATGAGGCAAAAACACAGAATTTTCCGAAAAACGAGGTCGATTTGGGCCTGGATATGCCGCTTGCCTCTCCCCCAGGGAGACAAAGGCACATATATATCTGTCAGCACAGCGTAACATCCTTAATGTTACTGCTTATTACGGCGTAACATTAAGGATGTTCCCGCATAGTAGGCGGTAACGAATAATGTTACTGCCTACTACACTACTACAAGCCGATGTTACTGCGACATTAGGGGGTTATCGCCTGTTCATCCTCAGCGGTTCTCCCCCAGGGAAAGGCGGTTGACTCTTCGGCAATCGTGATGATCTGGTCAATCGGTTCGGCCTTCCGATTGTACGATGGTTTGATACCCAATGTGTTGTGATGCCCCTCAATCTCATCACGGTGCGCCTCCAGGTATGCATTGATCGCCTCTTTGCGGCCACCGACGAGCTTCTGAATCGAGAGCGTGGTAATGTACCACTGCTCTAACGGACGGTGCGCCTCATTCCACTGCATCAGCGTATACACGGCCCGTCGATAACGTTCCGTGCCCGCCTCTGGCACCTTCATCCCTGCCAGTTTCGAGGTCGGCATGGCGGCATAGCGTTCACTGTCATGGCGCCGCGCCTGGCTGCGCACGGTGCGCGCCTCCCGCTCTCCGGCGGCCAGCAGATACGTGAGCAGATCCGCAGCCCCCGTGAGCGCCATTCCTTCCTGCAAGAGCGTGCGCGTCTCCGCCGGCAGGTCCAGCTGCTCCAGGGAAAGACTTGGCTTGCCATCCTGGCGGACGACACTCCCCTGCATCTGCCCCCCGTGATGCTCCTGCTGTTCATAGACGGCAAAGATTCGGCGCAACAATTCGTCATCCTTGATCTCATGGCCCAGTTCGCGGCGCATCCCTTCGCGCAGATCGTCACCCCAGGCCCGGGTCTGAATCGTTGGCCGGAACACGGAATAGCCCGTCTTATTCTCTGTGGTGGCTTTCTTGCGCGCACGTTTCTTCGGTGCCTCACTGGGCGACTCCTGCTCTGGATGCGTCTTGGTCACCCACACCTCATACTCACGGCGGAAGACATCGAGCACGGTGACGCCCGGCTGCCCTAAGCGCACCCCTTGCCGTCCATCAATGTTGCCATCCTTGTCGGCAATCTTATAATCGGCGTAGTTGGCATGGCTGGCATAGTGGTGCCGAATCTGCTCCACCTCCTCCGCCGAGGTGCCTGGCTCCACGCGTGGCTCCAGCACAAAGCGATGGCCCTGGATCTGCGCCATGTACGTGATGTCAGCGACGGGGGGCGGGGCATACCAGAAGGTGGCAATACGCGCATACATGCCGCGGAAGTTATGGACGCTCACCTTCTCGCGCGTCGCTCGCACCAACTCCTCCAGGTCACCATAGTGGCGGTCCACCGCCTCATTGACCCCCTTGCCATACTTCTGACTCACCTGCTCGATCTCCAGCCCCGTACAATCCACCAGGGCGCGTAGCCGCTGGACCGCTTCGACCACCAGAAAGGCGCGCACCAGGGTCGGGATTTCATAGCGCTCCGACTCACGACCGCGCCCTTTCACCTGTCCCTCAAACCACACGGTGTACGGTTCCTTCACCAGAAATGTCCCCGTCTTCATGATTTCGGCCAGCCGACGCCCCGTACACACCGCAATGCCCACCACCAGATCCGCCCACGCCGGTGAGAAGAGCAACGACAGGGCTCGCTCCACCAGGCCGTCTGGATCTTTGAGCAAGACTTGCTGCATCAACCGCTCCTGGGTCACGCCCTGGTTGCGCGCGTTCATCGTCACCCATTCCCCCTCCGACAGGTTGAACACCCGCAGCCCGATATGTTCACGCTCCCCCGTGCGCGGATTCTCCCAGCTATTGTGCTCCGTCACCGGCAGCCCTTTGATCAAGGACCGCACCTGCGTAATCGGTTTGCGCAAGGAATCCCCAGCCAGCCCCCGCTGCGTCTTCCACCACTCCAGTTCGCGCTCCCACAGAACTCGCAACTGCGCTTCCTGCTCCACGGTGGCACGACGCACCATCGGTTCCAACACCTCGTTCCAACGCCGCTGCACCCATCCTAACATCGCTGCCATTGCCTCTCTCCTCCTTCTTCGCCATCATGGCATCCTCTTCTTCTCTCCTCAGTATAAAATGTTCCTACGTTACTGTCAAGTAGTAACGTAGGAACATGCTCTTCCTCCGCAAGAGCAAAACGCCACAAAGAGGAAGGGAGATACTACGCTCTCAGAGACGCTGCCAGGGGGAAGGAAGATGAGGGCACCATCTCACCCAGCAACTCCATACCATCAACCTCACGCTCTTGCCCGCGCAAGCGACATGCACCAGGCCCGCCGCCACACACCCTCCTCCTCGCTCCCGGCGTTCTCGCGCTCACCAGGAGCTTCCTCGCACCGTCCTCTCGCACACCACCATGACACCATCGCTGAGACTGACGTCATCGTACGTGAGACGGGCGACAACGCGCGGGGAACACCGACACCCCAAAGAGAACAGGTGCTGCTCTTTTTTCTTGCCTACTCACCATGCTCCCGTATTCCATCCTCTTGTAAAATGGTACGATCTATGCTATGTTTAGAAGAGAAACCCGATTGACGCACCTTTCTCCGTGGAGAATGACACAAACACGTGCAGGAGGAGAGAGACGCACCATTTCTTGCCTCGACACCGAGGCATGCCGTGTGAACGCCTCCACCCAGGGCGCCGGATCATCTGACGCCCTGGGTGGAGGGGAACGAGACACACACACACCACAATCAAACACGATCGCAGGGCACTGCGAGAGGAGAACCAATCCGCTCTCCTCTCGCAGGCCCGGTCCAGACAACGGCTGATCAGACACAGGACAGATCACGTCGGGCATCCTTTTTCACTTACGCATCCCCCCATTCCCTTCAGCCTTCCTCCTCAGCACACCCTCACACCATCGAGCCCTGGACGGCTGCACACAGGACCTGGCACATCCAGAGAAACGTGAGACGGCCTCGAGCTCGCGACACATCGTCATCCAGATGCCATCTTCGCCAACAAGAGCTTTGTACGTTTTCACGCCAATGCCCGGGAGAGCTGGCCACACACCGACCAAACGGCTGCTTTCGTGAGGGACGAGACGCATGGGCAGCCAGCCATGTTGTGACGTTCACCCTTCGTGGCCAGGTTAAAAGGTGAGAGCTTCCAGGGGTCATCATCATCGGGCCAATCGGTTGAGCCTTCCTGCGACACCGCTCGCGCCCTCGCTGACACATGAAGCGGATCCAACGAGACAACCATCTTGCCACAGGACCCCACGGTCTACCTCCCCTTGGGGTCCTGGTTCTTCAGAGCATATCACATGGCTATAAGAATACTTTACCAATCCTCTCCCGCCATACAAGAACAACGCCATGCCGCCGCTTCTTCGCCCACGTGCTCTTTGGGCTCAGATCAGCTCTCCTTTAGAGGGACGCTTTTTTGAGAGACCCACACAGGTCTCTCTCTTGTTGTGTCTTGCTCATCGCTTGTTTGCCTCATGCTGCACATCAACCAACGCAAATTGAAGGCGAGCAAGTTGCTGTTGACATTCTGCATAGGCCTGCTCCACCGTCAAAAGACGCTCGACCAGGTCAGCCTTCGTTCTCGACAAATATCGAGAACGCACACGACTGATATCGCGGTTTGGGTCGATAGAGACAGAGGAAACCGTTCTCTGCTTCTCTTTCTCGAAGCGATGGTTTCGTTGATGAGCCCTCCGGTAGGAGCTGCTATGCTCTCGATAATAGGCATAGGCAGCTTCATTGCCCAAGATGCCCGCCTTTCTGACCCCTTTCCCTTGCGGATCCACCTCCACACTCAGATGACAAATCGCCTCAATGGTGACGGTGCGTTCTTCACGGACTAAATGATCTACCGTCGCTCGGACAATATCGATCGTCTGTTGCTTCCTGGCTTCATGGTAGGTTTTCAGCCATGGGCGAGACGTGGGATTCGATTCGGAGGGTTGCTTCATAATGCTCATCCTTTTGATACATTTCAATCAGCTGCATTTCTTCCTTCTCAATGTGGCATCGCTGGAGTAAGGCTTGCATCTTCACCACTTCCGGGCCAAGCCCACGAAGCTTCACCTGCTCAAGCCGGATCAGCGCCCACTGTTCCTGTTCCTCGATCTCCTCTCGACGCTTGGGGTCAGGCACTTTAAAGACACATCCCGTACACGCAAATGACACGGGACATTGCCCATGACATGTACAATCACCCCCAGGCACTTTTGCCAGCGTTCCCACCCGCTCTTTCGCCTCTTCATACTGACGCTGTAATTCCGCCGGGGCGCGCAGGAACGCCTCATCCAACGACCCTAAATGCGTGGCAAAACGATCCAAAACCGCATTCGCTGACGCCATCACCTGATTCCAGGGTGGAGCTGCATAATACGCCGTCACACGTGTATTCTTCTGATGCAACAACACCGCCACAATATCGAGGGGAACCTGTTCGACATGATGGATATGGGTCGCAAACACATGCCGTAATAAGTGCGCTTTAAGCACGACAGCTTTCCCTTCCACCGTCTCAAACACCATCCCATGACATAAAAAACGCAGACACGCCGTAATCGCCGAAGGGGAAAGGTGTTGCCCTCCATATTGAAAGAGATAGGGTTGCTGTTCTGGAAACAGGGCCGCGCGTCCGTGATGCTTGCAAAAGGCCACAGCAGGCAGAGATTGCCCCGGCGGTAAACCATAGTGCTCTTGCAACAGAAAGGCCACACGCTCAAAGTGACGACGAGTCTCTGGGCCCACCACATACTCAGCAAGCCGCGTCATCCCTTTGGGCAGCAACCGCACGAGGAGACGTTGTGTTCCTTCGACCTCCATCGTATATAAACAGTCGGGGGTCAATCGCACCTGCAAAAGCTCATTCATCCGCGCTCCAGTCGTGGTAAAAAAATCAAGGGCGGCCAGACCAAAGGTTACGGCGGCAAAGAGCGGCTCCACCAACAACAACGGTCCCTGTGCTCGTGCTTGTGCTTGGCGCAAAAAATTCGCGTGCTCAAACGGCCAGGCCAGCAAACCCGCAATCCCAGAACTAAATGGCTTGCACCGTGGCTCGATCTCATAGCCCCATGACTGCAGATACGCCTGCTTGCGCTCAACCTCTGCTGGCGTCCCTGAGCACGGTCCTTCACCCAACAAATCATAACGCAGGACATCTCCAAACCAGAGAAACTGCTCCGGCAGCAGGCCCGATGAAGGATCATCCAGCACGTCCGTTCCCACCACTTCAAGAAAAGAGGTGTTGCGCCCCGGGCGAAACCCGCGGAGCTGGTGCCGTGCCTCCCACACCGTCTCACGGCAATACTGCTCCGCATGGGCCAACACAAAACTGCGCCGATCCCACAACCGCACATGGACTCGTTGACGCGGATGGGTTTCTTCATAGGAAAACGTCACTGGACAACTCTCCTGCCCGGTAGTGACCAAGGCGATTACCTCTCTGACTTTGGCTCGCAGCCGAAAGAGTTGATTCCAGCGCACATGCGCTTCCCCACGCAGCCTGGCAAAGTGTGGGGTCACCGCATCCGTTTCGACTTTGCGCCGATGACGTTGGTCCTCAAGCACCTCGGCCATGCGATCCAACTGATGGTCTAATCCACGCGGCAACAATGGGCATTCCCATTGACGATAGATCTCTTGCAGATCCGCCGGCAACGCTCGGACATAGTCATGCACATGATCCGCGGACGAGCGGTACCACAGTAAAAAGTCTTGTTTGGTCTTCAGACTATCCGCACACGCCTCATCCTGCAAATACCGCGGCAAATGTTCACAGGGATCCCAATCAGCAAAGGTCCGCAACTGATAGTGCGCAAACAGCACCTGCCACCGCACATGCATCCCATAGAGGCGGCTTAGCACCGTTGCGACATTCAAGCGGGCCGAGAATAATAAGACACCCACCATCAACGCCAATGGATTGATCCAGGGCGTCCCTGCCACGTACAGCTTCAAATACCGAATGGCCCGCCGATCGACCCGGTCCCAATCCAAACCAGGTGCCTGCAAAATACGTGCATCGACCACATCCAGCAGATCACGCCAGGCCCCAGCCTGCAGAAGCTCAAGATTCCCTCGTCGTCGTGGCATCACCACTTCCTCCCGTTCTTCCCATCGCCCCTCCCAAGGCCAACAACATGGCCCAGCCATCCTGCACCACGCCATCCTCCGGCAGCAACCTTGCTCTCGGCACGATACCCTCTTCAGACCGCTGCATCGCTTCCCTCGTTGCCATCGCGACTCGCTGATAGACCTGATCCTGGATCCTGGCATGCCGCTCCGCTTGAAAATAGTGTTCATAAGCCTCCAGCGTTTGAGCACTCCGCCAGCCCATATACCGAACCAGGTCTTCCTTCCCACGCTGCACTTCGCCTGGCGTCTGCGCACTCTCACTCACCATCCGCATTGCCTGGGTCACATACCAATGCCGCAATCCATGGATATTCAAATCAATCTCCACCTTCGCACACAGCGTGTACCAATGCGGCTTGAAGGCTTCATAATCATAGGGCTTGCCCCGCTGTGAGACAAAGAGCGGATCCTGATCCTCCAACTGCTCCAACCGCCGCCACTGACCATCCCAGCGGCAGCGCTCGGTGTTCACATACGCACGCAGCATCCGGGCCGTCTCCGCAGAAAACCGTATGACCTTCACACGTCGCCCTCGGCTCCCCTTGCTACAGGTCGTCGCCTCCTGTGAACACCCACGCGCACGCCAATCTCCCACCCTCAAGCAGAGCACTTCTCGAATCCGCGCACCCGACTCATAGGCCAGCCGCACCACAATCTGATCACGCAGTCCCCATCTGCACGCTCGCATCCCCTGCGCCAGTCGCGCCGGTAAGCCTGGATCGTCGATCGGCTGGGGCACCCACTGCTCCTCTTGCACACGAAAATAATTCTCCGAACAGCAACGCCTGCGCGGTAGCTCCAGACCACTGAGCGCTGGCATCCGGGGTCGCCTTCCGGTCGCACGATTCTCGGCCGCTTCCACCTCATGGAGCACCGCACTCACAGTATCAGTCAAGGGATTGGCATAGGCATACCACCCGGCACGACAGGCCAGCTGGTAAAAGTGCTTGAGCGCCGCCAGAAACACTCGCACGGTACTCGCACTCTCCGGCCCCAGTCCGATCACCTCATATCCCTGCAAGCGACGCGCCTGACACCGCAACCGCTCCACCACATACGCACGCACCGACTCGCGCACCTCCTCCGGCTCACGGTTCCAGGTACTCTCTTGACTCGTTCCCGGGGAACACGCGCTCTCCTCTCCACACAGGGAGGTAAAATACGGCAAGAGGGCTCGCACATACGTCCGTGCAGCACCCGCCGAAAGGATCCGATCCATCTGGAAAGCAAACTCTGTTAATGCATACTGGGGTGTCCCCCTTCCATCCACCACCACCACCTGATAGCGGCTCGTGACCCCCTCCGGACACGAGATACACCGAAAGGCTCCACTGCTTGGGCTCATACCCCTCCTCTTTCACTTCACCTCTATTACAGCTTCTCTATGAATACAACGGACTCCCCTCTATGCTGGTAACCCCTCAGGCCCCTATCGGGGCCCCTTCTCCCTCAACACCGATTACTCCCATTCTCGTACAATCGCTCCCAGCAACGCCGCCAGATATCTCAACAGATCAAACACCCCTCTCCCACCACCAGAAGGGGGATCTCCGGACATTGCCAGTATCGAGTGTCTTTGGAGGGGGAACACATCATGAAACGGAAGCGGCGAGAGCTACCGTCTGCACGATACCCTGTTCGCAGGGATTGTGTGTACCACCCTCATGAGATTGGACAATAAAAAAAACCACGACTATACGAAAAACCAGCGTCTTCCCCTCTCTCTCCTCCTCGCCTCTCACCATCACTCACCAGAAAACATCCGCTCCATTTTTCTCCATGTGCATTCATCATCTCTTTGCATGTATACCGCATCTCCCTCAGAAGGCTCTCTGCGCCCATCGCTTGCACCACGAGATAGACGCTTTCCCCTCCTTTCTCGACGCTCTTTTTCCACGCTCTCTTCTCTCAGGTAGGAGGTACGCAACACCTCCAGCGACAACACGAGCCAACAGGCAGAGAGAATGAGACTCTTGAGGAAAAAGATTGTATCAGAAGAAAGAGCAGTTTTTGCTGCTTTATCCAAAGAGCGCTCCTGAAGAGATACCAGTGAGGAGACACCTCTCTTGAACGAGAAAATACTCTTCCAATCCCAATGTTTCTACGTTCGCACGTGGAAACCAAGCGACCTGGACACAGGGTATCAGGTGATGTCACCTCCCCAGACTCATCTCTACACCGGTGAAGAGCCTTGGTCAAGAGACAAAACAACAGCTCACCTTCACTGGCTTCTCGACCACCGCATCGGATGGGAATCAGGCACCTTTCCTTGTCCCCTCATTCTGCGCTCAACCCATCGCCTGATCGGTCGTGTCGGATTGAACCCGTTCCTTGAAGATACGCATATCCCAGAAATTGCGTGGACCAGCAGCCCCAAGCACTGGGGGAAAGGATAGGCCACCGAAATCGGACGGGCCATGCTCGCCTATGGCTTTCAGCAGGCCGCTTTTCCTCTCAGCATGGGATTCGCATTCCCACACCACCTGGTAGCAAAGCGCGGGATGGAGAAGATCGGGATGGCCTCTCTCAACGACAAAGCAGATCACGGAGCGGTCTCCAGCTTTTATCACATCAAACAGCAGGATTTCACGGCTTGATGCAGCAGACAGCACTATACGCCACAAGAACCGTCTCTCTTCTCCAGAACGTCAGCACGGATCCGAACGCCGAACGTTCGTCCCGAAACGGAGATACGCGAGAAAGCATGAGCCGCATCGAAGCCACCAGCAAAGGCTTCCGCGCTGGTCGCGAGCCACACGCCGAAAACGGCTGAGCCATCGGCAATGGCGCCTCTTCCTACCACTCTAGGCTATACGAAAAACACACCCGCCACCCCTTCTGGATATGTCTATCCGCATATCCGCATATCCGCATATCTGCATGTATGCATGTATGCCTTCCTGCACCGGAGTCCGCTCTATCCTCACGCCGCCTGCCATGCTCGCTGAGCTTCTCCGCTGGCTCATCACCGCAAAATGCTTGCTCGTGAAGTCAGAGCCATGGTCCGTATACAAACACTCCGGGATCCCATACATCGGCCAACGCCCATCTTCTTTCGGATTGATCGCCTGATGCAATGTCAGAGCCGTCAAGGACGACGAGGGGGCTTCAAAACTCAATCGATACCCACAAATACTGCGGCTATCATCATCCTCGATCGCGCTCAATAACGGCAGCTGCGCTCGCCCTTGCGCATTGAGCACATAGCAGCGCAATTGGCAGTGATCGGCTTGCCAGATCGCATTGGCTCGCCGCCCCTCGCGCCGATACACCACATCAAAGCGCTCTCGATACCCCCTCGGCTCCCGCTTGCCCCAGGGTCACCAGATCTTTGGGAAGACTCCCAACAATGCGTGAAACCTGGGCATACCTCGGCTCCTTCCAGTGCTGCTCACGAGCCACCTGGCACACCAGGCGATGCATACTCCTCAGCGGTCGCCGCACCGCCTGCAACGCCAGCCCCTCGATCAGCAAGACCAACTCCGTGGGCAATCCCCGCCGCTGCCCGGCATCAGCACGCGTCTTCGTTCCCAGTCCCCACAGTCCTTCCTCTCGATACGCCTGCACCCAGCGCTGCACCGTCCGCAGTGAGAGCTGATGCACACGGGCAATCTCCGTTTGACACACACCTTCCTCAAGATGCGGACGAATGATCGCAAAACGCTCCCACGCCCGCCTGCCCCCATCCCCTCCTGCTCCATGTGCCTGCTCTCTGGGCCCCCCAGGGCCTTCCATTCGAGGCCTCCCTCCTCCACGACACGCGCTCTCCACCATACACGCAGAGCTTCTTTCCAAGAACTCTAGGCAATACCACAGAAAGTGTCTATTAAAAGGATATTAAACATGGAAATACACAAATTATCATAAAAAGGGATATATATTATCCAAGATGTAGATCGAGATCATCCCCTGCTCTCCCCAGCTCTCAGCTGCCCAGACGCGGTCTGCACACGTGCGCCACGCACCGACAGAGCCCAGCACATACTGGCAGAGAAAGGAAGACAGCGATGGAAAAACACCCATGCGAGGAGCATCACGGCGCCACGAAACACTCGACTCCTCCACAACGGAACACCTGCAGCAGAGAAAGCACGCACGCAAGCAGACCAACAAAGCCTCGTCACTACGCGCAGCAAAGGGCGGTCTTTTTTGCACACTCTTTGGCGCAACAGCCAGTGTTCTTTCGGGGGGCAAGAACCACCGGGAAGAGCTTGCAAAGGCACACGAGCAGCAACGAGAGGAGGCATGGATCAGCGTTTCCTACGACACCCAATTCGTCTCACCATGCGTCATGTATTTCGTCAATTTACAGCCAGGGGGAAGGAAGGTGAGGCCACCATCTCACCCAGCAGCTCCATACCATCAACCCTCACGCTCTTACCCGCGCAAGCAACATACACCAGGCCCGCCGCCACATACCCTCCTCCTCGCTCTCGGCGTTCTCGCGCTCACCAGGAGCTTCCTCGCACCGTCCTCTCACACACCACCATGACACCATCGCTGAGACGGACGTCATCTGACATGAGACGGGCGACACCTTCGGGAAAAACCGACACCCCGAAGAGAACAGGTGCTGCTCTTTTTTCTTGCCTACTCACCATGCTCTCGTATTCCATCCTCTTGTAAAATGGTACGATCTATGCTATG